>NZ_CP096462.1:0-2622997 GCF_056529615.1 Staphylococcus sp. Z5-21
CACTTCCTTTATTATATTACAATCAAGCATTTACTATGTTTCACTCCAAAAGTGCTTCTGTCTATGCAAATACTCCCCTTTTGCAGCACCCCTGCATTTATCCATTTTGTGTTATACATTTTTCATACAATCTTTATAAATTATTTCCCAAACCCACAAACACCTTAAAATTTGGTATACTGTCTATTGCTCAAAGTTATCCACTTATACACAACGCTATACCTCAAATTTGTGGATAAGTATAATGTTATTCACAGAGTCCTCAGCATTTAAGAACATATTCACACCCATTTGACAGAGGTTGTTGTTAAAAAGTATAATTATGTGGATAAGTTATGTAGATATTGATTGCTACAGAGTTTAAATTAATAAATTATACAACAAAAGCCTGTGTATAAATCACAGTTAGGTAATAGTTATCCACTGATTGTGCGTAACTTGTGGATAATTATCAACAGCCTGTGATTCTTTTTATTTGTACCTGTTGTTTTTGTGTATAACTTTAAAATTTACGAAAGTTGGAGTTTGTTATTATGTCAGAACAAGAAATATGGGAAAAAGTTCTAACCTTGGCTCAAGAAAAAGTAAGTAGTGCAAGCTACCAAACATTTCTTAAAGATACAAAATTGTTTAAACTGCAGAATGAGCAAGCGATTGTAGTTACTGATGACGATTTTGTTGCTAATTGGTTAAAGATGAATTACGCAGAAATTATTAAAGCTGCTTTATATGAAGCAATTGGTCATGAGATAGCACCAGTCTTTTATACTGAAGAAGAGCTAAAAAGCTTACATACAAGTGAGCAAAAAGAAGAAAATCAACCAGAACAACCAGCCAAAAAGTATACGCCAGGCGTTGATGAAGCTGTCATTGGCGGTGAACAGTTCAATACACATAATACGTTTGAAACATTTGTCATTGGACCAGGTAATAGATTCCCTCATGCTGCAAGTCTTGCAGTGGCAGAAGCACCAGCTAAAGCGTATAATCCATTATTTATTTATGGGGGTGTTGGTTTAGGTAAGACCCATCTAATGCATGCGATTGGTCATTATGTATTGGATAACAATCCAGACGCTAAAGTTATTTATACGTCTAGTGAAAAATTTACAAATGAATTTATTAAGTCTATTCGTGATAATAAAACTGAACGTTTTAGGGAAAAATACCGTAATATCGACGTTTTATTAATTGATGATATTCAATTTATTCAAAATAAAGAACAGACTCAAGAAGAATTTTTCCATACATTTAATGAATTACATCAAGCAAATAAGCAAATTGTAATTTCTAGTGATCGACCTCCAAAAGAAATTGCTAAACTAGAAGATCGTTTACGTTCACGTTTCGAATGGGGATTAATCGTAGATATTACGCCGCCTGATTATGAAACAAGAATGGCGATTTTACAGAAAAAAATTGGCGAAGAAAATCTTAACATTCCGACTGAGGCGCTTACTTACATCGCTAATCAAATTCAGTCTAATATTCGTGAACTTGAAGGTGCATTAACACGTGTCTTAGCATTTTCAAAATTACAGGGACAACCCATTACGACTGAGTTAACAGCTGAAGCACTTAAAGATATTATTCAAGCACCTAAATCTAAAAAAATCACGATACAAGATATTCAGAAAATTGTTGGTCAGTATTATAGTGTAAGAATTGAAGATTTTAGCGCTAAAAAACGAACAAAATCCATCGCTTATCCGCGTCAAATTGCAATGTACTTATCGCGTGAGTTAACCGATTTTTCATTACCAAAAATTGGTGAAGAGTTTGGCGGTCGTGATCATACAACGGTTATTCATGCACATGAAAAAATAGTTAAAGATATACAAAATGATCAAACTTTTAAACAAGAAGTTGAAAATTTAGAAAAAGAAATAAGAAACCAATAAAATAAACTGTACTATAACAGATTAAGCGTAGGTATTTTGAGGAATAGTTAATAGAGGGATTATAAACGTTATTGTGGATAATGTTAAAAAGTCATACACACAGTGCACAAGTTATCCACAGTCTTTAATCGACGTCACTGTTCACTAAAATTAACTTATCCCCTAATCCACAAGCCCTACTACTATTACTACTGTTTTAAAACCTATATAATTTAATATATAAACGACTGGAAGGAGTTTAATAAAGATGGAATTCACAATAAGAAGAGATTATTTTATTAATCAATTAAATGACACACTTAAGGCCATCTCACCAAGAACAACATTACCTATCTTAACTGGTATCAAAATTGAAGTTAAAAACAACGAAGTTATACTAACTGGTTCTGATTCAGAAATCTCAATCGAAATCACTATTCCTAAACAAGTCGATGGTGAAGATATTATTGATATTGCTGAAACCGGATCAGTCGTGCTTCCTGGTCGTTTCTTCGTAGACATTATAAAAAAATTACCAGGTAAAGAAGTTAAACTTTCTACAAATGAACAGTTCCAAACACTTATTACATCTGGACATTCTGAATTTAACTTAAGTGGTTTAGACCCAGATCAATACCCGTTATTGCCACAAGTTTCTCGTGATGATGCGATCCAATTATCTGTTAAAGTGCTTAAAAACGTTATCGCACAGACTAATTTCGCAGTGTCCACCTCAGAAACACGCCCAGTGCTTACTGGTGTCAACTGGCTTATACAAGAAAATGAATTAATATGCACAGCTACTGACTCACACCGCTTGGCTGTAAGAAAGGTAGCATTAGAAGATGACTCAGAAAATAAAAATGTCATCATTCCTGGTAAAGCATTGTCTGAGTTAAATAAGATTATGTCAGACAGTGAAGAAGACATCGATATTTTCTTTGCTTCAAATCAAGTGTTATTCAAAGTGGGTAACGTAAACTTTATTTCACGTTTATTAGAAGGTCATTATCCTGATACATCTCGTTTATTCCCAGAGAATTACGAAATTAAATTAGGAATTGATAATGGTGAATTCTATCATGCCATCGATCGTGCATCATTATTAGCACGTGAAGGCGGCAATAATGTCATTAAATTAAGTACAGGTAATGAACTTGTAGAATTATCTTCAACATCACCAGAAATTGGTACGGTAAAAGAAGATGTTAAAGCAAGTAATGTAGATGGTGGCAACTTAAAAATCTCATTCAACTCAAAATATATGATGGATGCTTTAAAAGCCATTGATAACGATGAAGTGGAAGTAGAATTTTTCGGTACAATGAAACCATTTATTTTAAAACCAAAAGACGATGATTCAGTTACACAACTCATCTTGCCGATTAGAACGTATTAATCGTATTGTTAAATAGATTAATGCAATTACTTTTCTCATAAAAGTGCAACTTAACAGGAACAAGCCTTTGAAATCTTAGTGAATTCTGGTTTGTCCCTGTTTTTATTTGAAAAAAAAAGTCCGATTTTAAAAGCAGATAGTAAGAGATAAATAGAAATTTGCTAATGTTATTACTTAATTTCATGATTAAAGACATTTAAAGGGCAAATATAAGCATTTTGAACATTTTCTTAGGGAAAAATACTTAAAAGTAATAAAAGTGTCTTAAAACAGCTCTAAATGCAAAATAAATATAGTCCGTTTATCATACATAAATTTTTAAGCAGATTAAGGTATTTAGTGAAAATTAATATTATTTGTAAAGAATGCCCATATAATGTATTTATTTTTGATATAATATGACATATGAAACAACGTTAAAAATAACTTTGAAACTAATTATCTAAAAATAGTTAAAATAAGTTAAAAGAAATCGCTTACTCACTGTATTTTGCATGAAATTTTCCGCAAAAAAAGGTATAATATATAAGTGAGCTTAAAAGAAATGGAGTGATTGATTTGGTTGAAGAGGTAATTGTTGATGGAGACATTACTTTAGGGCAATTTCTAAAGACAGAAGGTATTATCGAATCTGGCGGACAAGCAAAATGGTTCTTACAAGATTTTGATGTCATGATCAATGATGAGCGTGAAACGCGTCGCGGTAAGAAATTAAATCATCGAGATAGCATTGTCATACCAGAAGTCGGTTCATTTTTGATATTACATCAAGGTGAAGAATGAAATTAAAGACACTCCAGTTACAAAATTATCGTAATTATGACTCGATTTCCTTAAATTGTCATCCCGATGTCAATATATTGATTGGTGAAAATGCCCAAGGGAAGACTAATTTATTAGAATCTATTTATACATTAGCACTAGCTAAAAGTCACAGAACGTCTAATGACAAAGAACTCATACGTTTCGATAGCGACTATGCTAAAATAGAGGGTGATCTTAGTTATAGATATGGTGAGATGCCTTTAACGATGTACATCACTAAAAAAGGTAAGCAAGTCAAAATCAATCACTTAGAACAAAGTAGACTGACTCAGTATATTGGGCACTTGAACGTCGTTTTGTTTGCGCCTGAGGATTTAAATATTGTCAAAGGATCACCGCAGATTAGACGTAGATTTATAGATATGGAACTTGGACAAATCTCAGCAGTATATTTAAATGATTTGTCACAGTATCAACGTATTTTAAAACAAAAGAATAATTATTTGAAGCAACTGCAATATGGACAAAAGACAGACAGCACCATGCTTGAAGTCTTAAACCAACAATTTGCAGAATACGCACTCAAAATTACGCTAAGACGTGAACATTTTATTAATGAACTTGAATCACTAGCGAAACCTATCCATTCTGGGATTACAAATGAACGTGAAACATTGTCTTTAAGCTATTTACCTAGTATTAAACTAGAA
Source organism: Staphylococcus sp. Z5-21 (assembly GCF_056529615.1). NCBI lineage: Bacteria > Bacillati > Bacillota > Bacilli > Caryophanales > Staphylococcaceae > Staphylococcus > Staphylococcus sp. Z5-21. The sequence continues at coordinate 4,755 of NZ_CP096462.1, forward strand.
AATAAAGATAAAAGTGAGACGGAACGCTTAGAGGAAGTCTTAACGATACTTAATGACAATATGGAACGAGAAAAAGACCGAGGTGTGTGTTTATACGGACCTCACAGAGATGATTTAGGTTTTAATGTGAATGGAATGGACGCTCAGACTTATGGCTCGCAAGGTCAACAAAGAACTACTGCATTATCAATCAAACTCGCTGAAATTGAGTTAATGAATATTGAAGTAGGTGAGTATCCAATTCTATTGCTAGATGATGTATTAAGTGAGTTAGATGATTCACGTCAATCTCATTTATTGAGCACTATTCAACATAAAGTGCAGACTTTTGTTACTACGACATCCGTAGACGGTATAGAACATGAAATTATGAAAAACGCTAAACTTTATCGCATTAATCAGGGCGAAATTATAAAGTAATGGAAAGTGAAGGTGGAAGCAGTGTCAGATGTGAACAACACGGAAGATTATGGTGCTGGACAGATTCAGGTATTGGAAGGTCTAGAAGCGGTACGTAAAAGACCAGGTATGTATATTGGTTCAACTTCAGAAAAAGGTTTACACCATCTTGTATGGGAAATTGTCGATAACAGTATCGATGAAGCACTTGCAGGTTATGCCGACACAATTGAAGTTGTGATCGAAAAAGATAATTGGATTAAGGTAACGGATAATGGCCGTGGTATACCTGTTGGCATTCAAGAAAAAATGGGACGTCCTGCAGTTGAGGTTATTCTAACTGTATTACATGCCGGTGGTAAATTCGGTGGCGGCGGTTATAAAGTTTCTGGTGGTTTACATGGTGTAGGTTCATCAGTAGTCAACGCGTTATCAGAAGATCTTGAAGTATACGTGTATAAAGACCGCAAAGTTTATCATCAAGGTTATAAAAAAGGTGTACCTCAATTTGACTTGAAAGTCATTGAAGAAACAGATGATGATAATACAGGTACAGTCATTCGTTTTAAAGCGGATCCTGAAATTTTCACAGAAACGACAACATATCATTATGAAACATTACAACAACGTACAAGAGAGCTTGCGTTCCTAAATAAAGGTATTTCAATTACTTTAAGAGATGAACGCGGTGAAGAAGTTCGTGAAGACACATATCACTATGAAGGTGGTATTAAATCTTATGTTGAAATGCTAAATGATAACAAAGAGCCTTTACATGAAGAACCTATTTACGTGCATCAAACGAAAGATGATATTGAAGTTGAAATTGCCTTACAATACAACAAAGGTTTTGCAACAAACCTGTTGACGTATGCGAATAATATTCACACATATGAAGGCGGTACACACGAGGAAGGTTTCAAACGTGCGCTATCTCGTGTACTTAATAGTTACGGATTAAGTAGTAAAATTATCAAAGAAGATAAAGAAAGACTTTCAGGTGAAGACACACGTGAAGGTTTGACAGCAATTGTTTCAATTAAGCACGGTGATCCACAATTTGAAGGACAAACAAAAACAAAATTAGGTAACTCTGAAGTACGTCAAATCGTTGATAAACTATTCTCCGAGTTATTTGAGCGCTTCTTATATGAACATCCTCAAGTAGGCCGTATTGTAGTTGAAAAAGGTATCATGGCTTCGCACGCACGTCTTGCTGCGAAAAAAGCACGTGAAGTCACACGCCGTAAATCAGCATTAGAAATATCAAGCTTACCTGGTAAATTGGCCGATTGCTCTAGTAAAGACCCATCACGTAGTGAAATCTTTATCGTCGAGGGTGACTCTGCCGGTGGGTCTACAAAATCCGGTCGTGATTCAGAAACACAAGCTATATTACCATTGCGTGGTAAAATCTTGAACGTTGAAAAAGCACGTTTAGATAGAATTTTAAATAATAACGAGATTCGTTCGATGATTACGGCATTTGGTACGGGTATTGGTGGCGAATTTGATTTAAGTAAAGCACGCTATCATAAGATTGTCCTTATGACAGATGCTGATGTCGATGGTGCACATATTAGAACATTGTTATTAACATTCTTCTATCGCTTTATGAGACCATTGTTAGAAGCAGGATATGTGTATATTGCACAACCACCTTTATTCAAACTGACACAAGGTAAACAAAAATACTATGTCTTTAATGAACGTGAATTAGAAAAACTTAAAGCTGAGTTAGAACCAACGCCAAAATGGTCGATTTCACGTTACAAAGGTCTTGGTGAAATGAATGCGGATCAATTATGGGAAACTACCATGAATCCAGAAAATAGAGCCATGTTACAAGTATCATTGGATGATGCGATTGAAGCGGACCAAGTCTTCGAAATGTTAATGGGCGACGTTGTAGAGAACCGTAGACAGTTTATTGAAGATAATGCAGTCTATGCCAACTTAGATTTCTAATACGATGAACTGAATTTTTGAAGGAGGATATCTTGATGGCTGAATTACCTGAATCAAGAATTAATGAACGAAATATAACGAGTGAGATGCGCGAGTCATTCTTAGACTATGCGATGAGTGTTATTGTCTCACGTGCTTTACCTGATGTTAGAGATGGTTTGAAACCAGTACATCGACGCATATTGTATGGATTACATGAACAAGGTATGACACCAGACAAGTCATACAAGAAATCTGCGCGTATTGTTGGGGACGTAATGGGTAAATATCACCCACATGGTGACTCATCAATTTATGAAGCAATGGTTAGAATGGCACAAGACTTCAGCTATCGATATCCTTTAGTTGATGGACAAGGTAACTTTGGTTCTATGGATGGCGATGGTGCGGCTGCGATGCGTTATACAGAAGCACGTATGTCTAAGATTACACTTGAATTACTTAGAGATTTAAATAAAGATACCATTGATTTTATCGATAACTATGATGGTAATGAAAGAGAGCCGTCAGTCTTACCTGCTAGATTCCCTAACTTATTAGTTAATGGTGCATCAGGTATCGCTGTTGGTATGGCTACAAATATTCCACCACATAATTTAACAGAGGTCATCAACGGTATTTTAAGTTTAAGTTATAATCCCGATATTACCATTGCTGAATTGATGGAAGATATACAAGGGCCAGACTTCCCGACTGCAGGTATTATCCTTGGAAAGAGTGGGATTCGTCGTGCATTTGAAACAGGTCGTGGATCAATACAATTGCGCTCTCGTGCAGAAATAGAAGAACGTGGTGGCGGCCGTCAACGTATTGTTGTTACAGAAGTACCGTACCAAGTTAACAAAGCACGTATGATAGAAAAGATTGCTGAATTAGCGCGTGATAAGAAAATAGACGGTATCACAGACTTACGAGATGAAACAAGTTTACGTACAGGTGTCCGTGTAGTAATCGATATCCGTAAAGATGCCAACGCGAGTGTTGTCTTAAATAACTTATACAAACAAACACCATTACAAACATCATTTGGTGTAAACATGATTGCCTTAGTTAATGGCAGACCAAAACTTATTTCACTTAAAGATGCCTTAGTTGAATACTTAGAACATCAAAAAGTCGTTGTAAGAAGACGTACCGAATATAATTTGAAAAAAGCTTTAGATCGTGCACATATCTTAGAAGGTTTGAGAATTGCGCTTGATCATATTGATGAAATTATCAGAGTTATTCGTGAATCAGATAACGATAAGATTGCCATGGCAAGTTTACAAGAACAATTTAAATTATCTGAACGTCAAGCACAAGCGATTTTAGATATGCGTTTAAGACGTTTAACTGGTTTAGAAAGAGATAAGATTGAAGCTGAATATAATGAACTAATTGCTTATATTGAAGAATTGAAATCTATCCTTGCAGACGAAGAAAAATTATTACAAATTGTTCGTGATGAATTGATTGATGTCCGTGAGCGTTATGGTGATGAACGTAAGACTGAAATCCAACTTGGTGGTTTAGATGACATTGAAGATGAAGATCTAATTCCAGAAGAACAAATTGTGATTACGTTAAGTCATAATAACTACATCAAACGATTACCAGTTTCAACTTATAGAGCACAACACCGTGGTGGTCGTGGTGTTCAAGGTATGAATACGCTAGAAGAAGACTTTGTAAGTCAACTTGTGACGTTAAGTACACATGACAACGTGCTATTCTTTACGAATAAAGGTCGTGTCTATAAACTTAAAGGCTACGAAGTGCCTGAGCTTTCTCGACAGTCTAAAGGTATCCCAGTAGTTAACGCAATTGAGTTAGATAATGACGAATCGATTAGTACGATGATTGCTGTTAAAGATTTAGAAAGTGAAGAAGATTATTTAGTCTTTGCTACTCAAAAAGGTAGAGTGAAACGTTCTGCCCTAAGTAACTTCTCACATATTAATAAAAACGGTAAAATTGCGATTAGTTTCAAACAGGATGACGAATTGATTGCAGTACGTCTAACTGATGGTGAAACTGATATTCTAATCGGTACATCGCACGCTTCATTAATTCGCTTCCCTGAAACTGCCTTACGTCCACTTGGCCGTACCGCAGCGGGTGTGAAAGGTATTACACTTAGAGAAGACGATAAAGTAGTCGGTTTAGATGTTACAAAAGTCGAAAGCGATGATGAAATACTCGTCGTGACTGAAAATGGTTACGGTAAACGTACACCAGTTGAAGATTACAGATTATCAAACCGTGGTGGTAAAGGTATTAAAACAGCGACTATCACAGAACGTAATGGTAATGTAGTTTGTATCACATCAGTGACTGGTGAAGAAGACTTGATGGTTGTTACAAACTCTGGCGTGATTATCCGTATTGATGTAGAGGATATTTCACAAAACGGTCGTGCAGCACAAGGTGTGAGATTGATTAAATTAGGTGAAAATCAATTCGTATCTACAGTAGCTAAAGTAAATGAGGAAGATGAAGCTGAAACAGAAACTGAAGCAATTGCCTCCGATTCAGAAATTACTGATGCAACTGAACAAATAGCACAAGATTCACAACAAGGTGAAGCTGTGATAGAGGACGATGCACCAGGCAACGCCATTCATACAGAAGTTGAAGATAGTGATGTATCAGATGATGATGATCGTCAAGAAGTACGACAAGACTTTATGGACCGTGTGAATGAAGATATTGATAATGCGGACAATGAAGATAACGAAGAAGAGTAATTTTATGCGATAATAGTCATTATAAAAAAGACCTACCTCAATGAGGTAGGTCTTTTTTGGCTTAATTTTCTAAAGCTTTCATAGCATGAGGTATTTCACTGATTAGTCTGGATGGTGGCACGACATACATTTTTTCTGCTAACTGTTCTCCAATATAACTATGCGTATACGTAGCACTTGTAACGGCTTCTTCTGTGTCGTTGAATTGGCCGACAAAGCTTGTAATCATACCAGATAAAGTATCACCCATACCACCTGTAGCCATTGCAGGTGTCCCTATTGGCAGTTTGTAGTCTTTACCTCTGAAATAGATTTCAGTTCCGTGCATTTTTAAAACAATGGTTGCACCAATGCGATCTGCGGCTTCACGATTACGTTCATACGTTTGTTCCTCTATAGGAATACCACTTAAACGTTCCCACTCTTTTTGGTGAGGCGTAAAGATAACCTTACACGTAGGAATGTCTGGTTTCAATTTACTAAAAATTGTTATAGCATCCCCATCTACAATTAATTTTTGATATGGTTGAATATTTTGTAATAGGAAAGTGATGGCATTATTGCCTTTAAAATCACAACCGAGTCCCGGTCCGATTAAGATACAATCCGTGTTCTCAATCATTTTTGTTAACATTTTAGTATCGTTAATATCAATCACCATGGCCTCTGGACAACGTGAATGTAAAGCGGCATGATTTGTTGGATGTGTAGCTACAGTGATTAATCCGCTACCACTATAAACACACGCTCGAGCTGCAAGCATGATTGCACCACCTAAGTTCGCATTACCCCCAATTAAAAGAATTCTCCCATAATCACCTTTATGTGTTTCATCTTTACGTTTTGGAATGCTTACTTGTGATAAAGTTTCCATTTTGAAACCTCCTTTTAAACATTTAGCGTTAATTTAATACGTTGACTTGAAAAAGATAAGCATCTGCTTAAAATGATAAATGTTAAAGTTGGCTATCTTATATTCTCTATATTATAGAATTTTAAAACCATTTTCTTTTAAGTTACTTATATCTTATTTTCATGTGCTCATTTATAAATACAATAAGAAATATTATACCTGGTTTCGAGATTAGTCAATAGGCAAAGTCGTAAAGAAAATATTAATTTTAGAAAACATAATTTTGATACGACTTTATCCCATTAAATCAGTAATTTAATACCATATTACGGATATGGTCAATCCTATTGTTCGTGTGAAAATGTAAGCGTATACTCGAATTAATTGAACAAAATAGATAAGCGAGGAGATGGGGAAATGACATTACAACTTAATGGTGAAATGTTGACAATCAATGATATTAAAATGTTCTTAAATAAGGAAGATACCGTTGAAGTAACACAAGAAGCACTGGAACGCGTAAAGAAAAGTAGACAAACGGTGGAACACATTATAGAAAACAAAGAAACAATCTATGGTATTACAACTGGATTTGGATTATTTAGTGATGTGCGAATTGATAAAGGTGAATACAATCAATTACAAGTAAATTTAATTCGATCACATGCTTGTGGTGTTGGGAAACCATTTTCAGAAGAAGTTGCTTTAGTAATGATGGTCTTACGATTAAATACTCTGTTGAAAGGTCATTCTGGTACGACAGTCGCGTTATTAGAGCAACTTGTTTATTATATCAATCACAGAATTGTACCAGTGATTCCACAGCAAGGCTCTTTAGGGGCATCAGGGGATTTAGCGCCATTATCTCATTTAGCATTAGCTTTAATTGGTGAAGGCAATGTATTTTTTAAAGGTGAAGAAGTTGACAGCCGGTATGTCTTAAATCAATTAAATCGTAACCCAATACAATTACAAGCTAAAGAAGGGCTTGCACTCATCAATGGCACGCAAGCGATGACTGCGCAAGGTGTGATTAATTATATTGAAGCGGAAGCCTTAGGTTACCAAGCAGAATGGATTGCAGCTCTAACACATCAAGCATTAAATGGCATTACAGATGCTTATAATGAAAAAGTGCATAAAGCACGTAATTTTCAAGAACAAATAGATGTTGCAGCTAGAATGTTAGATTGGTTAGATGGCTCAGAGTTAACCACTACACAAGGTGACATACGTGTACAAGATGCATACACATTACGCTGTATTCCACAAATACATGGCGCAAGTTTTCAAGTATTTAATTATGTGAAAGAAAAATTAGAATTTGAAATGAACGCTGCTAATGATAATCCATTAATATTTGATGAAGGCGATGAAACGCTTGTTATTTCTGGAGGTAATTTCCATGGGCAACCGATTGCCTTTGCATTAGATTTCTTAAAGTTAGGTGTAAGTGAATTGGCTAATGTCTCAGAGCGTCGTCTAGAACGACTCGTAAATCCTCAATTAAATAATGGATTGCCTGCCTTTTTAAGCCCACAACCAGGATTACAGAGTGGTGCGATGATTATGCAGTATGCTGCTGCGAGCCTAGTATCAGAAAATAAAACACTCGCACATCCAGCAAGTGTTGACTCAATACCATCGTCAGCTAATCAAGAGGATCACGTTTCGATGGGAACAATTGCCTCTCGTCATGGCTATCACATCATTGAAAATGCGAGACGTGTCTTAGCAATTGAAACGATTATTGCATTACAAGCCGTTGAATATAAAGATATTGATAAATTATCACCGAAAACATATGAAAAGTATCAAGAATTACGTCACATCGTACCATCAATTACAGAAGATAGACAGTTCCATAAAGATATTGAAGCGGTATCGCAATATTTACAAGATCTTGCTTATATGTAGGGACTTTAATTGACATAAACGTTGTCACCCTTGAAATAGCTGATGTTATTTGCTATATTTAAATTAACTTAATTATGCTATTGTTCGTAGGATAAGTAATATTGAATTTTGATTTCAGAGAGCTTGTGGTTAGTGTGAACAAGTAATCATATTTAATATGAATCTACCTACTATATGAGAACAATCGGTTATAGCCGTTATTTAGTGAGAGTGCAGTCTAATTTTGGACTGTTAAATAGGGTGGCAACGCGTAGACCACGTCCCTTGTACAGGGACGTGGTCTTTTTGTGTTATTATCCAATAAATTTTGAAATTTGAAAGGATGAGCAGCATGTTAGATATCAAATTATTCCGTAATGATCCAGAATTCCTTAAAGAAAAAGTTGCAAAACGTGGTATGGATTCAAAAGTAGTAGATGAAGTATTAGAACTAGATGAGCAACGTCGTCAACTTATCAGTCAAGCCGAAGAAATGAAGGCAGAGCGTAATAAAGTAAGTGGAGAAATTGCTCAGAAAAAACGTAATAAAGAAGATGCAGACTATGCAATCGCAGCTATGCGTAACCTAGGTGATGAAATTAAAGTACTAGATGATACTTTAAATCAAGTAGATGTTGACCTTAATGATAAATTGTCTCGTATTCCAAATATCATTCACGACGATGTACCAGAAGGTGCTACGGATGAAGATAATATAGAAGTTAAACGTTGGGGTACACCTAGAACTTTTGAATTTGAAGATAAAGCACACTGGGATTTAGTAGAAGAGTTAGAGATGGTTGATTTTGAAAGAGCAGCTAAAGTCTCTGGTGCGAGATTCGTATTCTTGACAGGTGACGGTGCACAATTAGAGAGAGCGTTAATGAACTACATGATTACGAAACATACGACACAACATGGCTATACGGAAATGATGGTACCACAATTAGTTAATGCCGATTCTATGTATGGTACAGGTCAACTTCCTAAATTTGAAGAAGACTTATTTAAAGTAGAAAAAGAAGGCCTTTATACCATTCCAACTGCAGAAGTGCCATTAACGAATTATTACCGCAATGAAATCATTGCACCTGACGTATTACCAGCTAAATTTACAGCTCAATCAGCTTGTTATCGTAGTGAGGCTGGATCTGCTGGTCGTGATACACGAGGACTTATTCGCTTACACCAATTTGATAAAGTTGAAATGGTACGTATTGAAAAACCTGAAGATTCTTGGCAAGCACTTGAAGACATGACTCATCATGCAGAAGCGATTTTAGAAGAACTTGGTTTACCATATCGCCGTGTTATCTTGTGTACAGGAGATATTGGTTTTGGTTCAAGTAAAACATATGATTTAGAAGTTTGGTTACCAAGCTATAATGATTATAAAGAAATCAGCTCTTGTTCAAATATTACAGATTTCCAAGCACGTCGTTCAAACATTCGCTTCAAACGCGATAAAAATGCGAAACCAGAATTAGCGCATACTTTAAATGGTAGCGGGTTAGCTGTAGGTCGTACCTTTGCAGCTATCGTTGAGAACTATCAAAATGAAGATGGCTCAGTTACAATTCCAGAAGTGTTAGTTCCATTTATGGGTGGTAAAACAGTCATCCGTCCGACTAAATAAAAAACTGAAAGTAATGCTAAAAACGCGTAGCGACAATAGGTCCTATGCGTTTTTTGTGCACTATCGAAAGGGTAGGGGAGGTGTAAAAAGTATAAAATAGCAAATATGATTAGGCGGAATTCAGCTATATTTTAGAGGTATGTCTTAATTATTTCTAAAAATTCAGAGAAATATAAACAACGTGTGTTTAAGCTTTTTAAGACAATCGTTAGTCTAACCTCACACAAACGGATGTCTAAAGATATTGCGCATTTAGAATGAGTTGTATTAGAATTGATATATTATTTTTGAAGTGCCATGAGAGGGTGGGTGTGTATGGAAAATGAAGCGCATGTAACATTTAAACAAGGTGTCAAAGCGTGTATTCCTACCTTGTTAGGATACGCAGGCGTGGGTTTATCTTTTGGAATTGTTGCAGTTGCTTCAGGATTTAGCTTGTTGGAAATTATTTTACTGTGTTTGCTTGTATACGCAGGCGCAGCACAATTTATAATTTGCGCGCTTGTTATTGCAGGTACACCTATATCCGCAATTGTATTAACTGCGTTCATCGTCAATTCTAGGATGTTCTTATTAAGTATGACACTCGCGCCAAGCTATAAGGATTATAGTTTACTAAATAGAATTGGGTTGGCAACACTGGTAACAGATGAAACATTTGGGGTTGCAGTGACACCACATCTAAAAGGCGAAAAAATTAATGATCGATGGCTACACGGTTTGAATATAACAGCTTATGTTTTTTGGACGATTGCATGTATTATTGGTGCTTTATTTGGTAAGTACATCCATGACCCAGACGCATTAGGCTTAGACTTTGCAATAACGGCTATGTTTATTTTTCTTGCCGTCTCCCAATTTGAATCAATCAGGCGCTCAAAAGTTAAGATTTACTTAGTTCTGATTATTTGTGTCATTGTGATGATGTTGGGATTAAGTTTATTTATGCCATTATATTTAGCAATTATTTTAGCTTCTACAATAACGGCAGCACTTGGGGTGGTGATGGAACGATGACGACAACGATACATATGTTAACGATTATTATTTTATGCGGAATTGTGACGTGGTTGACTCGAATTATACCGTTTGTGATGATTTCTAAAGTTCATTTATCTGAACGTGTAGTCAAATGGCTCTCCTTTATCCCAATTACATTGTTTACAGCGTTGATTATTGATGGTGTCTTGGTCCAACAAGATGGTGTAATTGGATACACAATCAATATGGCATTTTTGATAACGATGATACCTACGATTGTAATTGCCATCGTTTCAAGGAGTTTAACGATAACGATTCTAAGTGGGATTATTATTATGGCATTGTTGAGATGGTTTTTTTAAAGAATATCATTGATGAAACACAGGATATCCGTTAGAATTAGAATAATTAGAAAATTATGATATTTCCGATTTTTAGTCTGTCATACTTTCGTTTTATACAATTAAAATCAAATCTTATTTCGAGAAGCTGAGGGACTTGGCCTAGTGATGCTTCAGCAACCGGCTGTGTAGTACGGTGCTAAAACCAACGATACACTCGAATGATAAGTAATTATAACTTCTTACTTATTTTATATGAGTGAGAAGTTTTTTATTAAGTAGGAGGGAAATCATGACGAATTATACGGTAGATACTTTAGAATTAGGGCCTTTTACAACGGAATCTGGAGAACTCATATCTAATTTGAAACTACGCTATGAACATGTGGGGTTGAAAGGACAACCTTTAGTTGTTGTCTGTCACGCTTTGACAGGTAACCATTTAACATATGGGACAAATGATCAACCAGGATGGTGGAGAGGTATCATTGATGGGGGCTATATGCCTATCAATGATTATCAGTTTTTAACTTTTAATGTAATTGGTAGTCCGTATGGTTCAAGTTCGGCATTAACAGATGCTGATTTCCCTCAAACGCTCACGTTAAGAGACATTGTACGTGCAATTGAAATAGGCATAGAAACGTTAGGATTTGAACACATTAATATTCTCATTGGTGGTTCTTTAGGAGGCATGCAAGCGATTGAATTATTATATAATCGCAAATTTAATGTCGATAAAGCCGTTATACTTGCTGCAACGGATAAAACATCATCCTACAGTCGAGCGTTTAACGAGATAGCGAGGCAAGCCATTCATTTAGATCCTAAAAATGGTATGAGTATCGCTAGACAATTGGGTTTCTTAACTTATCGATCATCTAAAAGTTATGATAAACGCTTTTCACCAGATCAAGTTGTCGCCTATCAAAAACATCAAGGTGATAAGTTTATGAATCATTTTGATTATGCATGTTATTTAACACTGCTGGATGTCTTGGATAGTCATGATGTCGATAGAGGACGTGATGATGTGGATGAAGTATTCCGTAATTTAGATACGAAGGTTATGACAATGGGCTTTACCGATGACTTACTTTATCCTGATGACCTTGTTCGAGCAGTCGGCGAGCGCTTTAAATTTCATAAACACTTTTTCGTTCCTGACAATGTAGGACATGATGGATTTTTACTTAACTTCAATGATTGGGCGCCGAATCTATATCACTTTTTAAAAGTCTATAAAATCAAACGTAAATGAACTAACTAAATAGATTTAATTTTTGGGATGTGCCGGTTGTCTTCTTACTACTAAATAGAGGTGAGAAACAAGTTGGTTACATCCTATTTTTGTGTGAAATATAAATAAGTTGTTGTTAGTGAAGAAGCGATTGATATATAACAATGATTTCTAAGGATTATAGTGAAGGTGTATTTTCTGAATAGAACTTCTATATAAAATGGGTTGCCAATAATTGTATAAAAGTTTTAAAGAGGTTAAAATAAAGGGTATAGTCAAAAATAGTATGGGAGTGGCGAATTTGTTTTCTAAAATATATCCTAAAGCAACTGTGCTTAGTATTCTAACGCTAATCGTAGTCGCTTTGGCTTTGCATATATTACCACCGCTTGGTCTTGTATTGAGCGCGTTTGCGACAATTCCGGGCATTATCTTATGGCATAAATCAATTGAATCATTCGGATTGACAGCTGTCGTAACGGTTGTATTAACAACTTTACTGGGTAATATATTTGTATTAAGTATCATGGTCCTCGTGCTCATTACGAGTTTCGTTGTTGGCCAATTATTAAAAGAAAGAACATCTAAAGAACGTATACTATATATAACGACTACATATATTAGTATGATTTCATTAATTGCATTTATGGGACTGCAAACGTTTGATAAGATACCAAGCGCGACAGTTTTAATGAACCCAATAAAAGATCAAATGCATCAGGTTATTTCAGGTGCTTCAGTTGGTAACGAGTATAAACAAATGCTCGAAGAGGGATTCCGTCAATTGGCAGTTCAGTTACCAAGTATGGTAATCATTGCAGTTTTTCTACTTATTTTAATCAATTTAATTATTACTTTTCCAATTTTACGTAAATTCAAAATCGCTACACCAATATTTAAACCATTATATGCTTGGCAGATGAGCCGTTCATTATTATGGATATATATTATTGTCTTGATTTGTGTTATGTTTGCAAGCCAAGCTGGTACTTTCCAAAGTATCGTTTTAAACTTTGAAATTGTGTTATCATTATGTATGTATATTCAGGGGTTAAGTGTTATTCACTTTTTCGGCAAAGCAAAATCAATGCCACTCGTACTTACTGTGTTACTAATGGTTATAGGGACAATTTTAATGCCATTAACACATATTGTAAGTCTCCTGGGTGTAATCGATTTATGTTTTAACTTAAAAAGTATCATTAAAAAATGATTTGAGGTGGAAGAATGAACCGTCAATCCACTAAAAAAGCGTTGATTTTACCATTTGTAATTATGACGCTCACCGCAATTGCGCTGGTTGTAGTTTGGTTTGTTTTTAACCAACTCGTAGCAGGTATAGCGACGATTGTATTAGTGATTATTATTATAGGGACAGCATTTATGGTAAGACAAGCTTTACAAAAATTAGACAGCTATGTGGACAATTTAAGTGGTCATATCTCTGAAGGTAGTAATATCGCAATTAAAAATCTACCTATCGGAATGATTATCTTAGATGAAAATGAAAACATAGAGTGGATGAATAGATTTATGTCGGAACGTTTAAATCGTAATGTAATTTCCGACCCAGTCAACGAAGTATATCCTAATATCTTAAAACAATTAGAAAAAACACAAGAAATAGAAATTAATGAAAATGAATACCACTATCGTGTGCGTTATTCAGAAAAAGAACACGTGCTTTATTTCTTCGACATTACAAAAGAAGTCTATACAAATGAATTATATGAATCATCTAAACCAATTATAGCGACATTATTCTTGGATAATTATGATGAAATTACCCAAAATATGAATGATACGCAAAAATCAGAAATCAACTCAATGGTTACGCGCGTCATCAGTAGATGGGCAACAGAACATAATATTTACTTTAAACGCTATAGTTCGGATCAATTCGTGGCATATTTAAACCAAAATATTTTAAACGAAATTGAAGCAACTAACTTTAGTATTTTAAGCCAATTACGTGAAAAGAGCGTAGGTTATCGCGCGCAATTAACATTAAGTATTGGTGTGGGTGAAGGTTCTGAAAATCTAATTGATCTTGGAGAACTTTCTCAATCTGGCCTAGATTTAGCACTCGGTCGTGGTGGCGACCAAGTTGCAATTAAACACGTGAACGGTAATGTACGTTTCTATGGTGGTAAGACTGACCCAATGGAAAAACGTACACGTGTAAGAGCGCGTGTTATCTCACATGCACTTAAAGATATCTTAATGGAAGGCGACAAAGTGATTATCATGGGGCACAAGAGTCCTGATTTAGACGCAATTGGTGCAGCAATTGGTGTATCTCGTTTTGCGATGATGAATAATCTAGATGCCTATATTGTTTTAAATGAATCTGATATCGATCCGACGTTACGACGTGTTATGGATGCGGTAAATGAAAAACCAGAACTTAAAGATCGTTTCATCACTTCAGATGAAGCATGGGACATTATGACTTCCAAGACAACGCTTGTCGTTGTAGATACGCACAAACCAGAAATGGTCATCGATGAAAATATTTTGAATAAAGCCAATCGTAAAGTAGTCATTGACCATCATAGACGTGGTGAAAGTTTCATTTCGAGTCCATTACTTGTATATATGGAACCTTATGCAAGTTCAACAGCAGAACTCGTTACAGAATTACTCGAGTATCAACCAACAGAACAACGTCTGACACGTTTAGAATCAACGGTCATGTTTGCCGGCATCATTGTAGATACACGTAACTTCACATTGCGTACTGGCTCTAGAACATTTGATGCGGCAAGTTATTTACGTGCACATGGTGCCGATACAATCTTGACGCAGCATTTCTTAAAAGATGACCTTGATACGTATATTAATCGTACTGAATTGATCCAAACAGTGAAACTACAAGATAATGGTGTTGCCATTGCACATGGTTCAGATGAGAAAATCTACCATCCTGTTACAGTTGCACAAGCTGCCGATGAACTGTTAAGTTTAGATGGTGTAGAAGCTTCTTATGTAGTTGCAAGAAGAGAAGACAATGTCGTAGGTATGTCTGCGCGTTCACTTGGTGCAGTCAATGTTCAGTTAACAATGGAAGCACTTGGTGGTGGAGGTCATTTAACGAACGCAGCCACACAATTAAAAGATGTGACTGTTGATGAAGCAATTGAAAAATTACAACAAGCTATAACAGAACAAATGAGTAGGAGTGAAAATTCATGAAAGTAATATTCACACAAGATGTTAAAGGTAAAGGTAAAAAAGGCGAAGTTAAAGACGTACCAGTTGGTTACGCAAATAACTTCTTATTGAAGAAAAACATGGCAGTTGAAGCAACGCCAGGTAACTTAAAACAATTAGAACAAAAAAATAAAGCTGCTGAAGCAGAACGTCAACAAGAAATTGAAGATGCTAAAAAATTAAAAGAACAATTAAGTGAGATTGAAGTCGAAGTATCTGCTAAAACAGGTGAAGGCGGTAAATTATTTGGTTCAGTAAGTACCAAACAAATCACACAAGCATTACAACAACAACATGACATTAAGATTGATAAACGTAAAATGGACTTACCAAATGGTATCCATGCATTAGGTTACACTAACGTACCAGTTAAATTAGACAAAGAAGTTGAAGGTACAATTCGTGTACACACAGTTGAACAATAATAACGGATTGAGATATGAGGTGTAAGCGCAATGGATGGAATGGATGGAATGTACGAACAAAATCAAATGCCACACAGTAATGAGGCTGAACAGTCTGTCTTAGGTGCCATTATCATAGATCCAGAATTAATCAACACTACTCAGGAAGTATTACTTCCTGAGTCCTTTTATAGAGGGGCACACCAGCACATTTTCAGAGCAATGATGAACCTCAATGAAGATAATAAAGATATCGATGTCGTTACCATTATGGATCAGTTATCCCAAGAAGGACGATTGAATGAAGCGGGCGGTCCTCAATATCTTGCAGAATTATCAAGTAATGTGCCGACCACACGTAATATTCAATATTATACGGAAATTGTGTTTAAACACGCCACGAAGCGTAAATTAATTCAAACTGCGGATAGTATTGCGAACGATGGCTATAATGATGAACTGGAACTAGATACGATACTTAACGATGCTGAACGTCGTATATTAGAACTATCATCCACACGTGAAAGTGATGGATTTAAAGACATTCGAGATGTCTTAGGTGATGTTTATGAAAATGCAGAACTATTAGATCAGAACAGTGGTCAAACGCCAGGTATTCCAACAGGGTATCGCGATTTAGACCAAATGACAGCGGGTTTTAACCGTAACGATTTAATTATCTTAGCAGCACGTCCTTCGGTAGGTAAGACTGCCTTCGCACTTAATATTGCA
The DNA here is from genome assembly GCF_056529615.1 of Staphylococcus sp. Z5-21. Taxonomy (NCBI): domain Bacteria; kingdom Bacillati; phylum Bacillota; class Bacilli; order Caryophanales; family Staphylococcaceae; genus Staphylococcus; species Staphylococcus sp. Z5-21. The sequence goes on from NZ_CP096462.1 coordinate 21,147, forward strand.
CAAAAAGTGGCAACACATGAAGATCATTTTTCTGTAGGGATCTTTTCTTTAGAGATGGGCGCAGATCAGTTAGCAACACGTATGATTTGTAGCTCGGGCAATGTGGATTCGAACCGCTTAAGAACAGGTATGATGACTGAGGAAGACTGGAATCGTTTCACAATTGCTGTAGGTAAATTATCACGTACAAAGATATTTATTGATGATACACCTGGGATTCGTATCACAGATATTCGTTCAAAGTGTCGTCGCTTGAAACAAGAACATGGCTTAGACATGATTGTTATTGACTACTTACAGTTAATTTCAGGTAGTGGTTCTCGTTTTTCTGACAATCGACAACAAGAAGTATCAGAAATATCACGTACTTTAAAGGCGATTGCCAGAGAATTAGAATGTCCTGTGATTGCATTGAGTCAGTTATCTCGTGGTGTAGAACAACGTCAGGATAAACGTCCGATGATGAGTGATATACGTGAGTCGGGTTCTATCGAGCAAGATGCCGATATCGTAGCCTTCTTATATCGTGATGATTATTACAATCGTGGCGAAGATGAAGACGACGATGATGATTCAAATTACGAACCACAAACGAATGACGATAATGGTGAAATTGAAATCATTATTGCGAAACAACGTAACGGCCCTACAGGCACCGTTAAGTTACACTTTATGAAACAATATAATAAATTTACAGATATAGATTATGCACATGCTGATTTTGGATAAGGTAAAAAAATAATTTTCTTGTTAATTTCCGTACAATAATACAAATATGTATTTCATTGTACGGTTTTTGTTTGTGTTTATTGCCGTGTATTCGCAGTAAGTATGTGTCCTTATAAATGTAAAAAATGGTCTTAATACTTGGTGTGACTGGATTTAAACTGTATCTCTTTCCACTTTGAACACCATCAAAATTTTCAAAATATAAATAAATTAATGTTCGATTTTTGGTTTGCAATATGGTTGGTGTATTGGTAAAATACGTAATGGTTAATCGAGAAAACTTGGAGGTGCTCATATGTCATCAATAGTAGTCGTTGGGACACAATGGGGAGACGAAGGTAAAGGTAAAATTACAGATTTCTTAGCAGAACAAGCAGATGTTATTGCACGTTTTTCAGGCGGTAACAATGCAGGCCACACAATTAAATTTGGTGGAGAAACATATAAATTACACTTAGTACCATCTGGTATTTTCTATAAAGAAAAATTAGCAGTTATTGGTAATGGTGTCGTTGTCGATCCAGTAGCACTATTAAAAGAATTAGACGCGCTAAACGAAAGAGGTATTTCAACGGATAATTTACGCATTTCAAACCGTGCGCAAGTTATTTTACCTTATCATATTAAACAAGATGAATATGAAGAAGAACGTCGCGGAGATAATAAAATCGGTACAACGAAAAAAGGTATCGGTCCAGCTTATGTAGATAAAGCACAACGTATTGGTATCCGTGTCGCAGATTTATTAGATAAAGAAACATTTGAAAAATTATTAAAAGATAATATAGAATACAAAGGTGCATACTTCGAAGGGATGTTTGGCAAAGCATGTCCAACATTTGAAGAAATCTTTGAAACATATTATGCAGCTGGTCAACGTTTAGCACCATTCGTGACAGATACTGCAAAAGTTTTAGATGATGCCTTTGTAGCTGACGAAAAAGTATTATTCGAAGGCGCACAAGGTGTGATGTTAGATATCGACCATGGTACATATCCATTCGTTACATCAAGTAACCCAGTTGCAGGTAATGTGACTGTCGGTGGCGGTGTAGGTCCAACATTCGTCTCTAAAGTTATCGGTGTGTGTAAAGCCTATACATCACGTGTCGGCGATGGTCCATTCCCAACAGAACTATTTGACGAAGATGGGCACCACATCCGTGAAGTAGGTCGTGAATACGGTACAACAACAGGACGTCCACGTCGTGTAGGTTGGTTCGACTCAGTTGTATTACGTCATTCTCGTCGTGCAAGTGGTATTACAGATTTATCTATTAACTCAATTGATGTATTAACAGGCCTTAAAGAAGTTAAAATCTGTACTGCTTATGAGTTAGACGGTAAAGAAATTACGGAATACCCAGCTAACTTGAAAGACTTACAACGTTGTAAGCCAATTTTTGAAACATTACCAGGTTGGACAGAAGATGTGACAGGTTGTCGTTCATTAGAAGAATTACCTAATAATGCGCGTAGATACTTAGAACGTATTTCTGAATTATGTGACGTGAAGATTTCAATCTTCTCAGTAGGTCCAGACCGTAATCAAACAAACCTATTAAAATCACTATGGTAAGATTGTAGATTAGATATTATAAAAACCTTGTAGATGTCATCACACAATGAGTGGATGGTACTTCTACAAGGTTTTTTGTTTATCTATATTAATGATTTATGTGATGATCGCGAAAAGTGAGGATTTGATCAACTGCCGTTACGTAACCAGGTTGATCCAAGGCTTGTGTTTGCTTGATTTTTTTAATCTGTGCTTGATAAGTTGCGCGATTCTGTAACATTTCCACAACTTTTGCTTTCAAATCTTCGGTTGTGACAGTTTCAGAATTCAGTTGTTGACCTACGTTGATATTTTCAATTTGTTGCGCAACGAGCGGTTGGTCCGCATTTTGTGGAAAAGCCAATAAAGGCACATCCATTAATAATGCTTCATTTGTACTATTCATTCCAGCATGTGTTAAGAAAAGTGCTGTATGCTGTAATAGTTCTGTCTGAGGTACATAGGATTTCAATAATACATTATCAGGGATTGTATCAAAGTCAGCCGCGTTATTTGCTTCACCAATCGATACGATGACAGATACATCAAGATCTTTTAACGCGGCAAAACATTGATTAAAGAAACCAATATTTTGATTAAATACCGTGCCAAGGGAAACGTAAACTATTGGTCGGCTTTGATCAACTTGACTCATAAAATCCGTTGACTGTGGTTGCATCACAGATGGTCCAACAAAACGATAATGTCCTGAATCAAATAATTCAGGATTTATTTGGAATTTTTCCAAGATATAAGCAATATTGAAATCGCCCGGATTATTCATTGTTTCATAACGTGAGTTAACCTCGACGCCATAGGTTGTTTGAATATGCTGTTGTAAATGATTAAAAGTGTCTTCTACGTCATTCATTTCTGTTTCTGATAACGCCTGTGCATTATAGTTGAGTGCCACTTCAAACGTTTCTGCAGTATGTGCAAAAGACGTAATCGACGAAATGGTAGGAATATGTAATTTTTGCGCAATTAAGTTACCAAAACTAAACATGGAGTCAGAAATTAAATAATCATAATGTTCATTTTTCGTATCTTCCAAAATCTTTGGAAGTATTACATCCGCAGTATTCAATAAGCCGTTGACGACGTGGAATAAATTGCCAGAGCCGTATGCTGTAAAGCGTTGTATAATCTCATCTGTTGGTAGTGTACGTATTTCCACACCCGTATCTTTTAGCTTATCTTGATATTGATCTCCAATGTAGTAAACCACCTCTTCACCACGCGCCACAAGTTCTTTACACACGGCAATCGTAGGATTAAGATGTCCAATGGATCCTGAATTAATAAATAATACCTTAGCCAATCATAAGCCCTCCTCATATTTTATTTAACTAGTTTATCAAAAAGTATTGAAAACAAAAAAGATTTAAATTTTAATAGTTTTTAAAAAATTATCAATTTCTCATATTTTAGTGACTGAAATGATAAAAATGAATGTGCTGCCATACCAATATGACAGACTTTTTAAGCGTTTTAGCACCGTATTTGAACTTTATACAATTAATATAGAAAATTATACTAATAAAATTAAAAAAATAGCTTGTCATCCGGTATAAGAGTTGATATAATTTATTTTGTGCTTAAGACAGGCTCCTTGGTCAAGCGGTTAAGACACCGCCCTTTCACGGCGGTAACACGGGTTCGAGTCCCGTAGGAGTCACCATTTTTAGGTCTCGTAGTGTAGCGGTTAACACGCCTGCCTGTCACGCAGGAGATCGCGGGTTCGATTCCCGTCGAGACCGTATAAACCCATCCAATAGGATGGGTTTTTTTATGCGTAAATATAGAAATGTATAAGTTTTGCTAGATAATTTTTTATATCATATTGTAATATGGTGGATGAGCAATACTTTATCGTATGTTTTGGTCGGAATCTATTTAATGAATGAATAAGCTTTTTTACAATGAAGTGAAATTTAAAATGAGGAGTAAATAAATGACAAATCATAAGCATATAGAAGAAACAGATTTGATTAACCTCATCAGTGATCGACACCATGACTTAAGACAAAAAGTAGAATATATGACGGCACAACAATTACCTCAGGTTCATTTAGGTAGTTCTGAATGGTATTTAATTATGATCATTAAATATGATCAGCCTACTTTTGCAGAACTCACGCATAAGATCAATTTAACGCGTCAGGCAATCCATAAAGCAGTGAAACAATTAGAACAGAAACAAGTTGTTCAAATTGAAAGTGTGCCCAATAATAAGAAAGAAAAACGTGTAACCTTAACGGAATTTGGTATCATGTGTTATGAGAAATATATTAAAAACAAACAACACATTATTGAACATATTGGTCAAGTGATCGGTGCGTCAGAAGTTGCACATTTAGAGCAATTGTTACAAGCAGACTGGCAATTAGAAAATGATAAGCCAGATGAATAATTAGAGTATATAAAACGATAAACACAACGTTACATACTCTAATTTTTTTTGCAATTCATTATTGTCAGCTAGGTTGACAATAATAGCGAAATTTTGCTAAAGTAAGTTGGTCAATCTTTTCGACTACATAAATAGCTAGAGCATTTATATAGAAGATTGTCGCATAATGATGAAACAATGTTACTTAAAGATGGCTTGAATTCAGGGGTATGTGGCATAAAGTTTCTTTACAAAGGGATCTTGAGTAACATCAAACATCTTCTATATAGCATGCATCATTCTTAGCATAATAAAAATTCAATGGAAATATAGGAATAAGTCATAACTTATGTAGATGAATTAAGTAGAAGAAAGCAATCGATGATTATGGAAACAGTAGTTGATTTGTCTCATCCATACTTAACACTCTCATTTATACTTATACTTCATTTACCATCAAAAAGGAGTATATCAAATGGCAACACAAGTAAACGTAAAAAGCCCGAAAATGTTTGCACTGGTCTTAATGATTGGTGGATTTATGGGACTGTTCAGTGAAACAGCACTCAATATGGCATTAACCGATATTATGGCTGACTTTAAAGTATCAGCGGCAACGGTGCAATGGTTAACGACAGGGTACTTACTCGTCATGGCTTGTTTAGTACCAGCGTCATCGTACCTTATTAAAGGGTTTAGCACAAAAACACTAATTGTTTCAGGTATTTTATTATCATTATTAGGCGTAGTTATTGGCGCGCTTGCACCTAACTTCGATTTACTATTATTGGGACGCTTGATTCAAGCGTTAGGGACAGGTATTTTATTACCTATTATGGTTACGGTTTTGATGCTTATCTTCCCAATTGAAAAACGTGGTGCGGTTATGGGCATCATGGGACTGGTTATTACAGCAGGACCAGCACTCGGCCCCACACTTTCAGGTGTCATTATTTCCGCATCTAGTTGGCACTACATCTTCTGGATCAGTGCAGTGTTATATTTAGTCGTCTTAGGTTTAGCTTTTACAAATACTGAGAATGTAGGAGAGATTTCGAAGCCTAAAATCGATATCCTATCCATTTGTTTATCAACGATTGGATTTGCTGGATTAATCTTCGCATTAAGTTCAATGGCAGAAGCGGCCTTCAAAAAATGTTATCGTTTGGCTACCATTAGTCATCGGTATCCTAGCCTTAATCATCTTTGTTGTACGTCAATTTAAAATTGACTCACCAATGCTTAACTTAAATGTCTTTAAATATCCTATGTTCGTCCTTAGGGCAGCTATGGTATTTATTACGATCTTATGTATTTTATCAACAGGCATCTTATTACCCTTATATTTAAAAGGCGCCTTACTATTTAGTTCAGTGATTGCTGGTTTAACGTTATTACCTGGTAACGCAGTCAATTTAGTATTGTCTCCGATCGTCGGTTCATTGTTTGACCGCTTTGGTGCGAGACACTTCGGCATCATCGGGTATTTATTAATGTTTATCGCTGCAATCACGTTTGCACTTATTATTTCTGCATCCACACCAGTTTGGGCCATTATTCTTACGTTTATGGTACTCTTCTTTGGTATCACAATGGTGATGATGCCAGCACAAACGAACGCTTTAAATCAACTACCACACGATTTATACGCAGATGGCTCAGCGACCATTACGACATTAATACAAGTCGGTGGTTCAGCTGGTACAGCTATCGCCATTACACTTTATACAACAGCAATGAAATCATTTGGCGCTGCTAATCCGAATGCAAGCCAAGAAATCATACTTTCTCATGGCGTACAGTTTACCTTTTTCTTTATCACTGCATTAACAGTGATTGGTTTTATACTTTCATTATTCGTTAAGAAACAGAAAAGTGTCTAAGCATCCGTTACAGTGATTAGTAAGCTATGACAATGAGGCTTTTCAACATTGAAACAAGCGTTGCGTCGACACGCACGTGATAAATAACGGAATGATACAGTTTTAGATAAATATAAAGCACCACAGAGGGAGGAGCATACGTCATCTAATGCATATTAGGTGACGCGTGCGCTCCCTTATTTGTGTTATAAGCAATAAATTCGAATGATACAGGATGATTGTTTAAACTAGGAATACCTATGATGACCCGATGAATACCCATTTAATCGGGATAATGTTATAATTTTACAATATACAATTTTAAATTTTTATTTGGAAAAATAGAATTAGCGCGCCATAAATGGTAAATTGTATTATAGGGAAATGCGTAGAATTTAATGTAAATGTACTACAATATAGAAATGAGGTTTATAAATATGGCTAGAAAAGTTGTTGTAGTCGATGATGAAAAACCAATTGCTGATATTTTAGAATTTAATTTGAAAAAAGAAGGCTACGAAGTATTTTGTGCCTATGATGGTAACGATGCAGTCGATTTAATCTATGATGAAGAACCAGACATCGTGTTATTAGACATTATGTTACCTGGTCGCGACGGCATGGAAGTTTGTCGTGAAGTACGTAAAAAATACGAAATGCCAATTATCATGTTAACAGCGAAAGACTCAGAAATTGATAAAGTATTAGGTCTTGAGCTAGGTGCAGATGACTATGTGACGAAACCATTTAGCACACGTGAATTAATCGCGCGTGTTAAAGCCAACTTACGTCGTCATTATTCACAACCTGCACAAGAAGTTAATGATGCGTCCAATGAAATTACAATTAAAGATATCGTCATCTATCCAGATGCATACTCTATTAAAAAACGTGGCGATGATATCGAATTAACACACCGTGAATTTGAATTATTCCATTACTTATCTAAACATATGGGACAAGTAATGACACGTGAACATTTATTACAAACTGTTTGGGGTTATGACTATTTTGGTGATGTACGTACAGTAGACGTAACAATTCGTCGTTTACGTGAAAAAATCGAGGATGATCCATCTCATCCAGAATATATTGTGACACGTCGTGGTGTTGGATATTTCCTCCAACAACATGAATAGAGGCACATATTAATGAAATGGCTTAAACATTTTCAGTCCTTACACACGAAATTGGTTATTGTCTATGTATTACTCATTATAATCGGTATGCAAATTATCGGTTTATATTTTACGAATAGTCTAGAAAAAGAATTAACACAAACATTTAAAAATAATATTTCGCAATACGCGAAACAAATTGAAATTAATATAGAAAAAGTCTATGACGAAGATAATGCAATTAATGCTCAAAAAGAAGTTCAGAACTTACTTAATGAGTATGCGAATAGACAAGAAATAGAAGAAATCCGCTTTATAGATAAAGATCAGATTATCATGGCTACTTCGAAGCAGTCTACGCGTAGTCTAATTAATCAAAAAGCGAATGACAATTCCATTCAAAAGGCGCTGTCACTCGGTGAAATCAATAGCCATACCGTATTAAAAGACTACGGTAATGGTAAACAACGTGTGTGGGTATACAACCTGCCTGTGAAAACATCAAACGATGGCACAATTGGTGATGTCTATATTGAAGCGGACATCAATGATGTGTATAACCAATTGAGCAATATCAATCAAATCTTTATCGTTGGTACAGGGATATCACTATTGATTACCGTGATACTTGGTTTCTTTATTGCGCGTACCATTACAAAGCCGATTACAGACATGCGGAACCAAACCGTTGAAATGTCTAAAGGTAACTATACACAACGTGTGAAAATCTATGGTAACGATGAAATCGGTGAGCTCGCACTCGCCTTTAACAATCTGTACAAACGTGTTCAAGAAGCACAAGCGAATACCGAAAGTGAGAAACGCCGTCTCGATTCCGTTATCACACATATGAGTGACGGTATCATTGCAACCGACCGTCGTGGCCGTGTGCGCATTGTCAATGACATGGCACTCACTATGATGGGCACAATGAAAGAAGACATTATCGGTGACCACATGCTTAAAGTGCTTAAACTCGAAGAAGATTTCTCATTAGATGAAATTCAAGAAAATAATGATAGCTTCTTATTAGATATTAATGAAAATGAAGGTATTATTGCCCGGGTTAACTTTAGTACGATTGTACAAGAAACTGGTTTTGTGACAGGTTATATTGCCGTGCTACATGATGTAACAGAACAACAACAAGTAGAACGCGAACGCCGTGAATTCGTTGCGAACGTGTCACATGAATTACGTACGCCACTGACTTCCATGAACAGTTATATCGAGGCACTCGAAAGTGGTGCTTGGAAAGATGGCGAATTAGCACCACAATTCCTATCCGTTACACGTGAAGAAACAGAACGTATGATTCGTCTTGTTAATGACCTATTACAATTATCTAAAATGGACAATGAATCAGAGCAAATTACCAAAGAAATTGTCGACTTTAATATGTTTATTAATAAAATCATTAACCGCCATGAAATGTCAGCAAAAGATACGACATTTGTGCGTGAAGTACCAACCGAAACCATCTTTACGGAAATCGATCCAGATAAGATGACCCAAGTGTTTGACAACGTCATAACGAACGCGATGAAATACTCTCGTGGCGATAAACGTGTCGAGTTTCACGTGAAACAGAATACGTTATATAATCGTATGACCATTCGTGTGAAAGATAATGGGATTGGTATTCCAATTAATAAAGTAGATAAAATATTTGACCGCTTCTATCGTGTAGATAAAGCACGTACACGTAAAATGGGTGGTACAGGTTTAGGCTTAGCCATTTCTAAAGAAATCGTTGAAGCACACAACGGTCGTATATGGGCAAACAGCGTAGAAGGACAAGGCACGTCAATCTTTATTACACTTCCTTGTGAAGTTCTAGAAGATGGTGATTGGGATGCGGAGTAAAGAATTAATTAAATCGATTATCCTCATCCTTCTTGTCTTAATGAGCGTCGTGTTAACCTATATGACTTGGAATTTCTCACCTGATTTAGCCAATGTAGATAACCAAGGTAGCAACAGCAAAGATTATGAGCCCAATTCAATTGGCAAACCGTTGAATCAAGGTATGGATCAAATCATTACACCCTATCAAGTGGTTCACTCTAAAGGTGACCAGACTGAAGGCATGGAAGCGACAAAGCAAAATATCGAAACCATATTAAAGCCATTAAAGAACCATCGCGTATTGCATGCTGAACAAATGCACAGCAACCACAACTTAATCATTCCAGATTTAACGGATGAGTTTCTCGTACTTGATTTCAGCTATGACATGCCATTAGCAACCTACTTAGGACAAGCGCTGAATATCGATGCCAAAGTTCCGAATAATTTTAAATTCGATCGACTTATCATCGACAATAACAAAGATGGCAATGTGAAACTTTATGCGATTAGTAGCGATAGACATAACGTTGTGCGTATGACCACTTCCGCAAAATTAAATAACTTAAAAAAAGTGATGCAATCACAACATAAAAAAATGCAGCCATACTCAGAAATCATAACGAATAAAGATACGATTGATAGAGCGACACATATCTTTGCACCAAAAGCACCAGAAGCGATGAAATCATATCATACGATTTACAACCGCATCAGTGTTGATACGATGAACTCTATATTATTCAATGATTCTGTCGTTGTACGTAGTACGAAGAGCAGTACTGCAACCTATAACAATAATACAGGTGTGGCGAATTATAATGATGAAACTGAAAAGTATCGTTATACTAACCTCTCAGAAGATGAAAACCGTTCAACTAACATGCAAGATAGTATACCAAGTACCTATGACTATATTAATAACCACGGTGGTTTTACTGATGATTATCGTTTATTCAATATAGATAATAAAAATGGGGAACTTACCTATCAAATGTTCTTAAACGGTCGTCCAACATTTAACGATGAAAATTTAAACAATATCAAAGTATCTTGGGGAGATAAAGGCGTCTTCAGCTATGCACGTGCATTGCTTAAAGCCAATGTCACAATTGACAGTGGCGGAGACGAAACGAAATTGCCTGGTGCTGAAACGGTACGTTCAGAGTTGGCCAACAACCCAGAAATTAACTTTGAAGATGTGACGAACATGACGATTGGTTACAGAATGGAAGAAAAACCAGATAAAAGTGATATTGAAATTCAACGCAATAGCGAATTTAAACCACAATGGTATGTACAATATAACGGTGAATGGCGTGCATACGAAGATGGGAGGCTAGAATAAATGAACTGGAAACGAGCCAAAACCTTATTTATTTTCGTGTTTATTCTAGTCAATATTAGCTTAGTGATTATTTATATTGATAAGGTGAATAAATCGCATATCAATGATAGCGAAGAAGAAAATGCTGTGAATTTTAAACAAGAAGAAATTACAATTCCTGATAACCTTCCAAGTGTTAAAGGTTTGAAAATGCAATTACTGACTGCACGGTCATTTGATTTTTCATCTTATGCAAAATCACGCTCTGAGATCTCAAGTGAAGATTCCGGTGCCAGAGCAAAAGGCGATATCAATAATGCGGTCGATGTCGGAAATGATCAATATACCGCATTAAAATCCTACGTCAAAGACAATGTCTATAAAGGTAAGAATTACGAAATGAGTAATATTGATAACGACAAAGTGACCTTTGAACAAACGTATCATGACTATCCAATTATGAACAATAATAAAGCGAGACTTGAATTTAACGTCAATAATGAAGGTAAAGCAACGAGCTATAAGCAAACCGCAATGAAATCGATTGCGCCATCAGAAGGTGCGAATAACGATAAGAAACAAGTGAACTCAGCTAAGAGCGCCATAGAAGCACTGTATTATAATCGTTACTTGAAGCGGAATGATGAAGTAACCAATGCACGACTTGGCTACTATACCGTTGTTAAAGAGCCGAACGTACAAGTACTCGAAGCCAATTGGGAAATTAAAGTCAAACACGGCGATAAGATTAAGACCTACTATGTCGAAGCCGTATCAGACAGTCCAAAAATTATTGAAGAATAATGTGGATTACTTAAGCACACCTTTTGAAGGTGTGCTTTTTTGGATTGTTTGAGTTTTATTTAAGAATTTTTGAAAAAGATGCTTGTTAAAATAAACAATATACACAGAAGTGAAGTCAAAAGTATGTTAAAATTAAATACTGTTAATAACGTATTATGGAAAAGTTAAATAACGCGAAAAGATATTATAAAAAAAGTCGAAATCATGTTGATTTATCATTGAGAAGATAATCATAAGATGGTTAATATTTTAGAAAAGTGCAGTATGCTTGTAACTTTTATAACGATATAAGGAAAAGTTATGATAGCGTTGCTGATTGCACTTTACAAATAGCATTAATTAGACAGAGGGCAAGTTGACGGCACATAAACCGTAGTCTGCCCAGCAATAATAACGTTAAACAATGTTTATAGATTAGAAAGGGTGAATCGCTTGATACGTATGAGTGTATTAGCGAGTGGTAGTACAGGAAACGCCACTTATGTGGAAAGTGATAAAGGCAGTATCCTTGTCGACGCAGGTTTGACAGGAAAGAAAATGGAAGAACTATTTGGACAAATAGACAAACAGATACAAAATTTGAATGGTATCTTGGTGACGCACGAGCATTCGGATCATATTAAAGGACTCGGGGTGTTAGCACGTAAATATAAGTTGCCAATTTACGCCAATGAAAAAACATGGACAGCCATCGAAAAGAAAGACAGCAAAATTCCAATGGACCAAAAATTTATCTTCAATCCATACGAAACAAAATCATTAGCCGGATTCGATATCGAATCGTTTAACGTGTCACACGATGCCATTGATCCACAATTCTATATCTTCCATAATAACTATAAGAAATTTACGATTTTAACAGACACAGGTTACGTCTCAGATCGCATGAAAGGCATGATTCAAGGCAGCGATGCATTCGTCTTTGAAAGCAATCACGATGTGGATATGCTACGCATGTGCGGTTACCCTTGGAAGACCAAGCAACGTATCCTCAGCGATATGGGCCATGTTTCCAACGAAGACGCAGGTCGTGCCATGACAGACGTCATCACGGGTAGTACCAAACGCATTTACCTGTCCCATTTATCACAAGACAATAATATGAAAGATCTCGCACGCATGAGCGTCGGTCAATTACTTAACGAAAATGATATCGACACAGAAAAAGAAGTACTTCTGTGCGATACCGACAAAGCCAACGCCACACCAATATATACGTTATAAGGTATAGAGTCCCTAACATCTATGATGTTTAGGGACTCTTAATGCATTAGTATAAGCTAATGTAATCCAATATTTTCGTAGTCCCACCCTCGCAAGGATGAGTTTTTTAAAAGAATGCAATTGCTCTAGCATTTGCATAAGCACTACTAATCTTTATAAATAAAGAAGTAATGCTTTAAAAGCTTTATATAAGCGTATTTAGAAACCAGTCATCTATGCGCATCAATAGACATGTTGAATAGCGTATAAAGAGGGACTATTAATGCATAAGCTAATGTACTGGTTGGTATATGAACAGACTTAACTGGAAAAGTTTAGCGACTACTTAAGGAACTCACATAATAGACATCATTTAAGATTCATATTTAGCCTATATCTCATAAGGAGATATAGGTTTTTTTGTTAGCCGTCATCATAAATCGTACATGGTTATACAACCCTATGTCTTAACACAGATTAAATATACAGTAATCGAATAAATATAACCAGGGGATAACTTAGCATTTTGTAAGGATTAGACAAGAGTTTTATGAAGAAAAGGTTAAGTTTGTGAATAAGTATGTAAGACAACCGTCAACTTATCCACTGTTTTGTCCAAAGTTATCCAGAGATGTGCACAATTCACATAGAAATACCCACATTATACACAGGGTTATCCACAAATACACAGGTTATTCTTTCTTTTTTGTTGATAAAACGTAAAAATTATTAAAAAGCAGTATACATTACTGTTATAATAAGAGGGGATAGTGTGAATAAGTGTATAACTTGTGGATAAGTCTAATAACTTATACTTTTTACTAAACTCGGAGGATAAAAATGAAGATAACAATACTCACAGTAGGTAAATTAAAAGAGAAATACTGGAAACAAGCCATTGCAGAATATGAAAAACGTTTAGGTGCCTATTCGAAAGTAGAAATCATCGAAGTTCCCGATGAAAAAGCACCAGAAAACATGAGCGATAAAGAAGTAGAACAAGTTAAGGAAAAAGAAGGCCAGCGTTTATTAGCAAAAGTAAAACAGCAGTCCACAGTCATCACATTAGAAATCAAAGGCAATATGTTGACGTCTGAAGATCTGGCAAAAGAAATAGAAAGTCGTATGACACGTGGCCAAAGCGACTTTACATTCATTATTGGCGGATCCAACGGTCTGCATAAAGGCGTACTAGACCGCAGCGACTACGCACTATCATTCAGCAAAATGACCTTCCCACACCAAATGATGCGCGTGATATTGATAGAACAAGTTTATCGTGCGTTTAAGATTATGCGCGGCGAAGCGTATCACAAATAAAACTAAAAAAACGATGTTGAACAATAATATTCATTATGAATTTTTTGAGTAAATCTTAGGAGGAGAAATTAAATTGATTAAACCTAAAGATATAGTTCAATTTTTAAAGCCATGGTTTTTGGCTCTTATATTTGTTGTTTTTATACTTATTCAAGTAGCAGGTTTCACTGGTTATAGTGAAGATTTTTTCGGGCTATTTCATATTGGAATTGGACAATTAGGTTTACTTTTACGCTACAGCTTGGCATTTTTATTGTCTGGTCTTGTTACCTTTATTTACTTGTACTATTATAAAAAATTCATAGGAAAAAATAAGAATGATTATATAAAGAAAGTGAAGTCTGTTGTTGTTTTTGTGACATTTTTTATAGGTGGATTTATTATATATAAAGATATATACCTATCAGACATATTGCAAAACACTTTATTATGGCAAAAGTTTGAATATATGAGTTTATTAGGTTCTACATTTTTAATATTTTGGTGTGAAAAATTAGCTGATAAATAATAGTATTATACAAAAGGAGTTTTGCTATAATGACAATAATAATCCACCCGCTGCAACATATTGAATCTGCAAACATGAATGATTTGCATGATCAGATTCCGTTTAATTACTCTATATTAGAAAACTTATACTTTGATTTTGAGAAAACTGACTCATTTTTTGATTTAACAAAAAGTTACGAAATCGATTATTGGAAAAACATGCTATTTAATCGCATGAATCTACTAATTCGAAATTATACATACACGATGTTCTATTATAATCAGGGTATACCTGATGAAGTTTGGTATAAGTCACCTGGTTCAAAAGGACAATCAGTTGAGCTTTTTCCTGATTTTAAAGAAGAAGACTATACTAAACAATTTAATTTTAATTACTTTTCTGAATATTTCTTCTTACAGGGTTTTAGCATATTTGAGTTGTTAGGACATATTATAGTAAATATTTACGACATACAATTAAAAAAGAATGAAATAAGTTTTCATAAAGCAATAAACAAACTTAAAGAAAAAGATTTAGTGAAATTTTATGCACTTGATAAAATTCGTAATTCCAATGAATTTGATGATGCAGCTAAACACAGACACAACATTACACATAATCAGCATCCACAATTTATATCTTCAGGAATAACTAAATGTGAAAATGGGATAGTTACAGCTGGTGTTGGAAATTACACTACATCTCAAAAAGTTAAAGAAATAATGGATGGGATGTTAATGTGTTTAGAAAAGACAATAGAAATTATAAATAAAAATAAAGATTAAATTATCTTTTAAAGATATAATTTAAATGGTATTGAATAGAATTAGTAGTATTGTATATAAATATAGCATCAGGGAGTAAACAAGAAGCAAAAATAAGATATGAAACCCTCAATATTGCAGATTTGGAAATATTTAATACTCACCCGATTTTTAATTTATATAAAAAATTAATGGAAAGTTGATATTATGACGAAAAATACTTTTAAAGAAAGAATTCAAAAAACATATACAAAAAAAGATCTTGAGAAAGCTTTAGGTCTTAAAAACAAAGCTCAATTGCAGAAACGAATTGATAAATTAGTTGATATTTATAAGGTTGATATGAAGAAATTTCAAAAAAACTCTGGTGAAAGTGAAAGAGCTGCTTATAGTTTCAATGGTATTGCTTTTGATATATTATGTGTCTTATTAAATAATATGACAGATGATAACATACCAAAAGCAATTACGGATGAAGACGTAAGGCTGAGAAAAGATGCGATAGAAAATATTGATATTACCCAATATGCGAATTTTATTAAAAATGTTAAGAATGACATAGATAAAATTGAATTTAAACCATTAAAGTTACATATACATGCACAAAAAGCATACCAAGATGTAAAAAAGGTGTTTGATTCAGGCAGTAAAATAAACGATAAGTTACAATTAGCTTCTGAAGTAATGAGTCAATTACCTATAGATAAACAAGTGGAATTAAGTGACAAAATTGCACTTGCTATACATGAAGTTGTTTACTCAACATTTTCAGAAAGTAAATATAATGAACGAATTGATGAACATAATCAAACGAGTGAAAAGTCAAGTCAGCATGATTTTCGAAATAATTATTTTGTAAATCAGTTAACAGATAATGTAATAACAGAAGATATAGATGAAGAGAAAGCATTCATATATGATAGAGATGAACAATTAGATTGGTTATTAGTTAACATACTAAATAAAGTTCAACGAGCTGCGGATGGATGGGGAATGAGAAATGCTAAACCGCATCATAGAACAAAAACATTTAGAGATATGGAGCATTATTTCCTTAGAGATGTATCGAAAATGATAGATAAAGAGCTTAACAAAAAGGAAAACTTAAATAAGCAATCTAAAAAATATGACTTCGATAATAAGATAAAGGTCATTAATGACAATATTGAGCTTTTTAATGAAGATGAACAAATTAGAAAGCATTTACTAGAGTTACGTAAACGATTAGACTTTCGTTCTGCAGCAGTATTAAATCAGAAAAATCATTCACACATAGGCAATGAAATGTTCCAATATTTTATGGATGATATGCAACAAGTTGTAACATTGATAGACCGATACATTAATAAGGATGAACATTATAATGATATGAAAAATGGCTATATTAATGAATATAAATCATTTTACAATGCATATAATAATGAAATTGAAGTGATTAAGACGCACGAAAATAACATCCCAATGGCAATGTTAATGAAACAATTTAAGAATCAACTGTTAAAAAGAAGGAATAACCGGAAAAGCTCTAATTGAAGTTAAGTAGAAAATTAATAAATAATTGGTAAGCTCAATCCCTCATATAAAGGGATTGAGCTTATTTATTTGGTGGGAATTTTTTTGAAATTTTTTGCCACTTCATCAATGACCTCTATTTAGTATTAAGATTGTCTTGTCAAAACGTTTTGAACAAATTTTAAGTTGAAAGTGAGCGCGCCACTTTCAACCATAAAGGAGAAGATTTACATGGAGACAAGAGACAAACTGATGTCGTTGACTCAGAGTAACAAAATACAGCAATGGTTAATGGACAAATCATCTAACCAAGATGACGTTCAACTATTACAACAACAATTCAGCCAGCAGTTAGATCAAAAATATAATGCACTTTTAGCTGATGAACAAGCTAAGTTAGACCAATATGTGGAAGTACATCAAGGATTGGAAGCATTAAAGAAAGAGATTGAATCGGAACCCATTATGCTTAATATCGATAAATTACCCGATGTAAAATCAACAATGCTTGAAAAGGCTAAGAACGATGAACATTCTGATAAAATCGAACAGTTATTTGATAGATTAGATCATTCATTAAATGGAACGTATCGATTATATACACAATTATCGTTGATAGGTACACGAACACATCGAATCACAACTAAAAATTTTAATCTTCAGGGCTTACCTAAAGCAGTCCAACGCACAATTTTACCTTCAAAATATAAGAAGGTGTATACAGTTGACTTTAAATCATTTGAGCCATCAGTTGTAGCATACATGACCCAAGATTCAAAACTGATTGACTTTTTGAATCAAAAAGACGGACTGTATGACGCATTACTAAGTGAATTAGAATTACAAGATGAGCAACGAGTACTTGTTAAACGTGCATTTATTGGTTCGTTTCTATTTGGCGGCAACTTCGATAGCCCTAAATTCAAGTTGAAACAATATGTAAGTGAAGTGCAATGGTTGGATGTAGTCAGCCAGTTTACAAAAGTCATTGAACTAAAAAAACACGTCGATGAGAATAAATCGATGCCTATGCCTTATGGTATTGAACATGATATGAGCGCATTTCAAGGTAGTAGTATCATGGCATTCTATGTACAAACTGTAGCGAGTTATATTTTTAAACACATTCTATTGGAAGTGTACAGAGCACAATGCGAACAAAAAAACGTTTAAAATTATTGTACCCATACACGATGCGATTATGGATGAATAAATCATGAAAAAATTATTAAGTATAATAACAATAATTGCTATTGTTGGCATATTAGCAGCTGTTGGATTTTTTGGATACAACGAGTATCAAGAAGTAGAGTTAGAGAAAAATAAATTACAAGCTCAGCAAAAAGAGAATGACGATAATAATTCTCAAAATGTTAGTGAAATATCTAATAATGAGAATCAATCGAATGAAAGTCAAAATAATAGTCAAGCGCAAGAGAATGATGTTAGTCAAACAGTAAAAGTTCACGAAGGAAGTAGTGAAAGAACTGCGGATAAAGATGAATTTTCTGATTTGAAAGTGAATAGAGATAATGTGTTTGATTACGTCATAGCAGCTGTTAATCAAACTGATGGTGGAGATGCTTCTGTTATAAAATTTCAACAACCAGAATTTTCAGCACAAGATGATGGCTTATGGAGAATAGCAGCAAATAATAAGAGTGGTCACGGTTCATATACCTTTATTGTAGATCAAGATGGAACTGTTCAAATTTGGGATGGCTTGATGAATGAAAAAATTGAAGAACAAAAAGTTACATTAAACTAAAGGTAATGGAAATGTTATAGCACATCGTCAAAAACTTTAAAGCAAATAGGGAAAGTTGCATTAGCTTTCCCATTGGCAGCCTCAGGAATATTCGGTACAACAATAGCTCTAGGGTTAAGTTTGTCTGGAATAAAAAGGACTTTCTCATTTAAAGGAAAATTAATGAAAAGTATTACTGGTATTATAAATGATGTATTAGGTGACCCAATGAATTAAAATAATTTTAGGTAAATAACATGAAGATAGCCAAATTAATAATCCTAAGTAATACTCTAAATTTTTAAAATGTTTTTATTCTAAATTCATTAAAAAATGTTGTATCTTTTTACTTAAAGTGTATAATTGGATGTACCATTTAAAGATAAATTTTTTTAATTGATGGTAATATACATAAATATTTAGAAAAAGGTGATGTTTATGGGAAAACATACTGGAAAACAAAGATTTTCAATTAGAAAATATACATTTGGTGCAGGTTCAGTTTTAATTGGATTGAGCTTATCTTTTACCATTCATTCTACTAAAGTAGAGGCAGCTGAAACGGTATCTGATGTTCAATCAAATATTGGACATGTGACAGATAGCGGAAAAAATGATGATAAACAAGGGATAGATGAAACAAAAGAAAATAGTCAATTAAATACGCAAGAAACTGCCAATGAACATTCTCAACATGTAGATGGACTTATAGATGAAAAGCAAGAAGGATTACATGAAACGACAAATGAAAAAGCAACATTTAAAGAACAAGAAAATTCTCCAGAAAAAACAAATTCAGAGCAAGATGTTGAAAGCACAGGAAATGGAAGAGATGAAAAACAGAATATTAACACAAACGAGAATTATCAAGAAGTTTCAGCGAAACAAGAAGAAACTAATTCTTCAGATAGGAAAATAAATAAAAATAATAATGAAGAGATAGAAGAAAACGCGAAATCTGAAGTCCAGAATGAAGATGATGTAAACGAAAACACGAAGTCTGAGGAACAGGACGAAGATGATGTAAACGAAAACACAAAGTCTGAGGAACAGGACAAAGATGAAGTAAACGAAAACACGAAGTCTGAGGAACAGGACAAAGATGATGTAAACGAAAACACGAAGTCTGAGGAACAGAATGAAGATGATGTAAACGAAAACACGAAGTCTGAGAAACAGGACAAAGATGAAGTAAAAGAAAACGCGAAGTCTGAGAAACAGAATGAAGACGAAGTGCAAAAAATTGCGAAGTTTGACGAACAAGATGAACTAAAAGAAAAAACTGGAACAAATTCAGAAAAAAATACTGCTGAAAATAATGAACAATCTGAAGAATCTAATGTAATAAATAATAAAATTACTGCTGATAGAACAACTGAAAAAGTAACTACTGCAAATAATTCGGCACCTGAAAATAATACTCAAATAACTACTGTGAAGAATGCAGTTGGATATACAACTGTTATTGGAGGTAAAGATGTAAATGATTTAATAAAGGTATCTAATGTTAAATACGCAGATGGTACTTGGACAAAAGGTAAGGCATATCCAATCAGTTTTGATTTAGATATTCCAAATGAAGTGAAGCGAAACGATTATTTTGAAGTGAAAATGCCTAAAGAACTTAAACCAACATCAGCTGACAGGGACAATGGTATCCTTTTAGGTGAAAATGAAAATAATATTTATGCAAAAGGTACATATAATGCAGAGGCAAATTCTTTTATATTTAAATTTACTGATAACGTAGAAAAGTATAAAGATAGAAAAGTAAATGTCTCACTTATGCAAATTATTAATTTTAAAACTACGCTTAAGTCTGGAAATTATAATCTCGAACTTAAAGTTGGGAATCAAATATTTGAAAATACTAAAACTATTGCTTTTAGTAGTGATGCTTCAACGTCAACTGTATTTCAAGAAACTGAAGTAGAAGGAAAAAAAGAAGGTTATCATCCATATAATACAACATATACGATAAACGCTAAAAACTACTCTATAAATAATGCTAATATTAAATTGACGCCGTATGTAGATAATAGTAAATCTCCAAACACTATAAGTCAGTTTAATAAGAACGATACTAATATTACTATTTATAAAGTAAATGATGCTACAACTTTAAATGAGAGTGGTAGTGCTGAATACGTTGATAAAACAGATGTAACTTCACAATATAAACCAGTGTTTAATACTGATGGAACAATATCGATTGGGCTTAAGAATATAAGTTCGCCATACATTATTGTTGTTGATAGCAAAACTTCTAAACCATTTGTTGCAGGAACATTTATAGAAAGTAAAGTTAATTTGTCTGGATCTAATATTAGTAGTATGTCTAATACTAATAAAGTAGGTAAAGCTGCACCTTCTACGAGTAACTCTTCAGGTGTTATTGTATCTGATACGACACCACCAACGGTGGAAGCAATTCCAGACCAAGAAAAAGAAGTAAATACACCAATTGATACAATAACAATCAAAGGTGAAGATAATAGTGGAAAACCGGTGAGAAATGATGTATATGGATTACCAGATGGCGTAACATATGATCCTTCGACGAATACCATTAGTGGTAGTCCAAAAGAAGTTGGAGACTATAAAGTCACGATTATTACTTCAGACAGCACTTATAATGAAACAATTACGGAGTTTACGATTACGGTGACAGATACAACAGCACCAACGGTGGAAGCAATTCCAGACCAAGAAAAAGAAGTAAATACACCAATTGATACAATAACAATCAAAGGTGAAGATAATAGTGGAAAACCAGTTACAAACGAAGTAAGTGGCTTACCAGAAGGTGTAACGTATGATCCAGAAACAAGCACAATTAGTGGAAGTCCAACAGAAGTAGGAGAATATCCAGTAACAGTTGTGACAACAGATGCGAATGGTAATAAGACAGAAACAACATTCACGATTACAGTAACGGATAAAACAGCACCAACGGTGGAAGCAATTCCAGACCAAGAAAAAGAAGTAAATACACCAATTGATACAATAACAATCAAAGGTGAAGATAATAGTGGAAAACCAGTTACAAACGAAGTAAGTGGCTTACCAGAAGGTGTAACGTATGATCCAGAAACAAGCACAATTAGTGGAAGTCCAACAGAAGTAGGAGAATATCCAGTAACAGTTGTGACAACAGATGCGAATGGTAATAAGACAGAAACAACATTCACGATTACAGTAACGGATAAAACAGCACCAACGGTGGAAGCAATTCCAGACCAAGAAAAAGAAGTAAATACACCAATTGATACAATAACAATCAAAGGTGAAGATAATAGTGGAAAACCAGTTACAAACGAAGTAAGTGGCTTACCAGAAGGTGTAACGTATGATCCAGAAACAAGCACAATTAGTGGAAGTCCAACAGAAGTAGGAGAATATCCAGTAACAGTTGTGACAACAGATGCGAATGGTAATAAGACAGAAACAACATTCACGATTACAGTAACGGATAAAACAGCACCAACGGTGGAAGCAATTCCAGACCAAGAAAAAGAAGTAAATACACCAATTGATACAATAACAATCAAAGGTGAAGATAATAGTGGAAAACCAGTTACAAACGAAGTAAGTGGCTTACCAGAAGGTGTAACGTATGATCCAGAAACAAGCACAATTAGTGGAAGTCCAACAGAAGTAGGAGAATATCCAGTAACAGTTGTGACAACAGATGCGAATGGTAATAAGACAGAAACAACATTCACGATTACAGTAACGGATAAAACAGCACCAACGGTGGAAGCAATTCCAGACCAAGAAAAAGAAGTAAATACACCAATTGATACAATAACAATCAAAGGTGAAGATAATAGTGGAAAACCAGTTACAAACGAAGTAAGTGGCTTACCAGAAGGTGTAACGTATGATCCAGAAACAAGCACAATTAGTGGAAGTCCAACAGAAGTAGGAGAATATCCAGTAACAGTTGTGACAACAGATGCGAATGGTAATAAGACAGAAACAACATTCACGATTACAGTAACGGATAAAACAGCACCAACGGTGGAAGCAATTCCAGACCAAGAAAAAGAAGTAAATACACCAATTGATACAATAACAATCAAAGGTGAAGATAATAGTGGAAAACCAGTTACAAACGAAGTAAGTGGCTTACCAGAAGGTGTAACGTATGATCCAGAAACAAGCACAATTAGTGGAAGTCCAACAGAAGTAGGAGAATATCCAGTAACAGTTGTGACAACAGATGCGAATGGTAATAAGACAGAAACAACATTCACGATTACAGTAACGGATAAAACAGCACCAACGGTGGAAGCAATTCCAGACCAAGAAAAAGAAGTAAATACACCAATTGATACAATAACAATCAAAGGTGAAGATAATAGTGGAAAACCAGTTACAAACGAAGTAAGTGGCTTACCAGAAGGTGTAACGTATGATCCAGAAACAAGCACAATTAGTGGAAGTCCAACAGAAGTAGGAGAATATCCAGTAACAGTTGTGACAACAGATGCGAATGGTAATAAGACAGAAACAACATTCACGATTACAGTAACGGATAAAACAGCACCAACGGTGGAAGCAATTCCAGACCAAGAAAAAGAAGTAAATACACCAATTGATACAATAACAATCAAAGGTGAAGATAATAGTGGAAAACCAGTTACAAACGAAGTAAGTGGCTTACCAGAAGGTGTAACGTATGATCCAGAAACAAGCACAATTAGTGGAAGTCCAACAGAAGTAGGAGAATATCCAGTAACAGTTGTGACAACAGATGCGAATGGTAATAAGACAGAAACAACATTCACGATTACAGTAACGGATAAAACAGCACCAACGGTGGAAGCAATTCCAGACCAAGAAAAAGAAGTAAATACACCAATTGATACAATAACAATCAAAGGTGAAGATAATAGTGGAAAACCAGTTACAAACGAAGTAAGTGGCTTACCAGAAGGTGTAACGTATGATCCAGAAACAAGCACAATTAGTGGAAGTCCAACAGAAGTAGGAGAATATCCAGTAACAGTTGTGACAACAGATGCGAATGGTAATAAGACAGAAACAACATTCACGATTACAGTAACGGATAAAACAGCACCAACGGTGGAAGCAATTCCAGACCAAGAAAAAGAAGTAAATACACCAATTGATACAATAACAATCAAAGGTGAAGATAATAGTGGAAAACCAGTTACAAACGAAGTAAGTGGCTTACCAGAAGGTGTAACGTATGATCCAGAAACAAGCACAATTAGTGGAAGTCCAACAGAAGTAGGAGAATATCCAGTAACAGTTGTGACAACAGATGCGAATGGTAATAAGACAGAAACAACATTCACGATTACAGTAACGGATAAAACAGCACCAACGGTGGAAGCAATTCCAGACCAAGAAAAAGAAGTAAATACACCAATTGATACAATAACAATCAAAGGTGAAGATAATAGTGGAAAACCAGTTACAAACGAAGTAAGTGGCTTACCAGAAGGTGTAACGTATGATCCAGAAACAAGCACAATTAGTGGAAGTCCAACAGAAGTAGGAGAATATCCAGTAACAGTTGTGACAACAGATGCGAATGGTAATAAGACAGAAACAACATTCACGATTACAGTAACGGATAAAACAGCACCAACGGTGGAAGCAATTCCAGACCAAGAAAAAGAAGTAAATACACCAATTGATACAATAACAATCAAAGGTGAAGATAATAGTGGAAAACCAGTTACAAACGAAGTAAGTGGCTTACCAGAAGGTGTAACGTATGATCCAGAAACAAGCACAATTAGTGGAAGTCCAACAGAAGTAGGAGAATATCCAGTAACAGTTGTGACAACAGATGCGAATGGTAATAAGACAGAAACAACATTCACGATTACAGTAACGGATAAAACAGCACCAACGGTGGAAGCAATTCCAGACCAAGAAAAAGAAGTAAATACACCAATTGATACAATAACAATCAAAGGTGAAGATAATAGTGGAAAACCAGTTACAAACGAAGTAAGTGGCTTACCAGAAGGTGTAACGTATGATCCAGAAACAAGCACAATTAGTGGAAGTCCAACAGAAGTAGGAGAATATCCAGTAACAGTTGTGACAACAGATGCGAATGGTAATAAGACAGAAACAACATTCACGATTACAGTAACGGATAAAACAGCACCAACGGTGGAAGCAATTCCAGACCAAGAAAAAGAAGTAAATACACCAATTGATACAATAACAATCAAAGGTGAAGATAATAGTGGAAAACCAGTTACAAACGAAGTAAGTGGCTTACCAGAAGGTGTAACGTATGATCCAGAAACAAGCACAATTAGTGGAAGTCCAACAGAAGTAGGAGAATATCCAGTAACAGTTGTGACAACAGATGCGAATGGTAATAAGACAGAAACAACATTCACGATTACAGTAACACCGAACGAATCGAATAATCCATCGAGTACATCAGATACACCAAGTGAACATGAAGACCATTACAATCATAATGTTCAGGAAAATGTTTCCAAGGAAGATAAACAAGAAAATAATAATAAAAAACAAGAGTTACCAGAAACAGGTGAAACTGAAAGTAAAAATATTACATTGCTAGGAGGTATTTTAGCAGCTATTTCAGGTATATTCTTATTAGGAAGAGGAAGAAGGAAAAAACAATAGAGTTTCTTAAATCTTAATATTAGGATGATTATTTAAAATGAGAAAAAGTTACATGATATCAACATAGATATTATGTAGCTTTTTCTCATTATTTTTTATAATTCACTAATATGAAAAATATTAATTAGCTTTTAGTGATATATTCTGGCTCTTTGTCAAAGAGGACTGATACCATTTTTGAGATTAGGCAACCTTAGGTTGCTTAATCTCTTTTTTGATTGGAGAAGCATAAAGTCGTGAAGTTAGTAAGGTACGATTACGCAAATTATCATAATTTCTATATCCAAATGATATTCTTTTAATAAGTTTAATTTTATTATTGATGCCTTCTATTGGGCCGTTGGTTATATTAGGGTACTTCAAGGTATTATCAATATATAGTTGGTATTTTTTTAAAGTTTTTAGGACTATTTTTAATTTAAAACATACTTCGTTTAACTCTACTTCATTGAGCGTAGTTATAAAATCTTTTGAATTATTGTGTTTTAAACCATATCTTAATTCATTAACTACTTCATAGCTATATTGGAAATTTGTATCAAAACTCAGTAAATACTCAACAACACCTTTAGGTGTTTGCCAAGACTTAAATAACTTAAGTTTGCGATAAGAAAAGGCGTTAAGATCTTCAAACGGAGTTAGAAGTAATTTCCAATAACGTTTGTATTTATTATATAAAGGTCTATTACTCCTTCTAAACGTATTCATCAGATTAACCCTAGACATATTAAGCGCACGATTCAGCGCTTGAACAATATGAAACCTATCAATAATAATTTGAGCATTAGGAAATACTTCTTTAATCAAGGACATATATGGTTCATACATATCAATTGTAATGGTTAACACTTTGTTTCTCTCTTCGAGAGGAAAACGAGAAAAATAAATTTTTAGAGAATATAGTTTTCTATTTCTTACACTATCTATAATTTTATGCGAAGTCGCATCACAAAAAATAAAACTCATAGCGCTGTCTACTTGTTTAACACTTTTAAATTCATCCATTAGTATATGTTTCGGTAATGTGCTGAATGGCAAATGTTTGATATCTTGTGCAGCATGATTAATCACATGTGAAACGGTTGAATTAGATACACCACAAGACTTCGCTATGAATTTCTGAGAACGTATAGTGGTTGCCTTATCTAAAATTGTTAAACGTGTATTATTAGAAATGTGGCGATCAACATCAACGATGTTAGTTTGAGCTGTAAAGTAAGAACAACAATGCTTACAATAGAATCTTTGTTTTTTTAAGGATTAAAAATGCATTCATTTCAGATACTTTTGGAATTGTTATTCTAGAACTTTTAAAACCATTTTTTACAATACTATAGTTTGTGTTACATACACCACAACTTTCACAATAATCAGGAATATATGTAACTTTCGCATAATAGCACTTAAATCTTTCTCCTTTGTATTCAATTTCTTCTAGTTTATTGTCGAAAATAACATTAGGTCTTCAATTCCAAGTGTTTTTGATATAAATAATTCATAGGCGCATAATCTCTCCTTAGTTTATTTGGTAGGACATTTAAATTATAGAGATTTTTGCGCTTTTTTGTATCAAAAAACAGGACTGATTTTTATATCAGTCCTGTTTAGTATAGAACCTATATTCTGAGTAATAATCAAAAGGCATTAGTTCAATATAATTCTGGTTTTCAAAAGTCTCTATTTTAAAAATACACCTAGAATGGTAATAACATCTGCAGCAAAACTTGCGATATTGGATGATGATTTAGCGAATTGTTTAACTACAGACATATCATTGTAATTAGGTGTCTCATAATTGTTAAGCGAGTTTTCTATATTATTAATAGCGACTAATAAATCAGTATTACTTGTATCTGTCAATTCTTCATTATATATAAATTTCTTTGCATTTATTGAGTTTATACTATCAGTAAATACGTTAACTTGGTTGGCTTTTTTTATATCAACAGAATTAGTTTTTATATCAACGTTTGTTTTTGATAATGGTACAGCATACAATTCTATTTCGTTATCAAGGTACTTATTGAGATATTTTTCTATAATATTTTCCCCTTTGTAATATGCTTGCCATTTGTAGCACTCATATTCATTGCTTCCAAAAGTTAAAATATAATTTTCTTGTATTACATAATTTAAAATCTTAAATAACTCTTTACCTTTTTTATTGATTGGAGTACATTTTAATTTGATAGTTAACTGATTGTTATCAAGTTGTATATCTTTTCTGTGTCTTTCAATTATATTGATTATATCTTTTTCCATATGTACAATTTCCTTAATTATTATAGGTAAAAATGGTATGTAGAAAGTTAATTTTATATTAATATAATTTTATTACTATTTCAAATCTACGCTTTCTTCAGCGTTTGCTGATGTAATAGTTACTCCAATTAATGTAATAATACCACCAAAAATAGCATATAAAGTAGGTATTTTACCTAACATAAAATAAGCTATTATTAAAGAAACAACAGGTGTTAAATATAATGAAATCGTCGCATCTGACACACCGATTTTTTGTATCGTATAGGCTAAGGCAATGTAAGGTATAACAGTTGGAAATGCTCCTAAATAAATGACAGATAGTATCGATGTCATATTTGCCGTCTGTAATTCACTAAAACTTCCTGGTAAAAATATAACCATAAATAATGCGCCTGCAATAATTGTATAAATCGTTAACTGAAAAAATGGAATGAACTCATTATTAGGGTTCATTCTATTTTTTAGCAAAATCAGTAATAGGGGGAAGCGTATCATAAATGACGCGGTTTTTTCAGCCGCTCCATAAAGGTATTTTGAACGTATCGGAACGTATGAGGTTTATGAGAATTGCAGTTATGTTTTTGTGAAGCGTATCATAAATAAAACTAAAAAATAGGTTGTATGTAACTCACTTTGAAATTGATTGAATATATAGTAACTTTAATAGAATGCAGCTATTGTGGCGTAGAATATTAGAATCAAAAAATGATTAATATAGTTTGAAGAGAGTGAGCATAAATACTAGAAAAATGGCCAGTAAATGAGTTTACTATAAACTCATTTACTGGCTTCTCTAATAATTATCAAGACAATTTGCGTTTCTAGGCATACTTTGAAATGCGCTATTTTCTTTAAGAATATTAATATATGACTTGTGTTGGTAATGATAACCTTGGTTAGAGTGTATTGTCATGTGATAGTTAAGATTAGATCTTTTAATTAAAACATTGTTTTAAATATCGATGACAAGGTCTAATGTAGGACGTGTAGATATAATGTTCGGAATTATATAAATCCATAAAAGGAGATAAATCGAAAACCTTTATACCCTGGGTGGGTATATGTTATAGTATAAGTAGCTTTACTATAACATTTTCATTAGGAGGGGTTAATTTGAATAATAATGGTGAAGAGCATAATCATCAAAATCACATGAATCATTCCAATCAAATGCATCATGATAACCATGCCTCACATGATCATCATAGTGGCCATGCACATCATCATGGAAATTTTAAAGTTAAGTTTTTTGTTTCATTAATTTTTGCAATACCTATCATTCTTTTATCGCCACTGATGGGTGTTAACTTACCTTTTCAATTCACATTTCCAGGTTCTGAATGGGTAGTGTTAATATTAAGTACAATCTTATTCTTTTATGGTGGTAAACCGTTCTTGTCTGGTGGTAAAGATGAAATTGCTACAAAAAAACCAGGCATGATGACCTTAGTTACCCTAGGTATCTCAGTAGCTTATATTTATAGCTTGTATGCTTTTTATATGAATAACTTTAGTAGTGCAACTGGTCATACAATGGACTTTTTTTGGGAATTAGCAACCTTAATTTTAATTATGCTATTAGGACATTGGATAGAAATGAATGCTGTCGGAAATGCTGGAGATGCTTTAAAGAAAATGGCAGAACTGTTACCTAATAGTGCTATTAAAGTTATGGATAATGGCCAACGCGAAGAAGTTAAAATATCAGACATCATGACTGATGATATCGTCGAAGTAAAAGCCGGAGAAAGCATTCCAACAGATGGTATTATCGTTCAAGGACAAACATCTATAGATGAATCCCTAGTCACTGGAGAATCTAAAAAAGTACAAAAAAATCAAAATGACAACGTCATCGGGGGTTCTATTAATGGGTCTGGAACAATACAAGTCAAGGTTACAGCTGTGGGAGAAGATGGATATCTTTCTCAAGTTATGGGACTTGTTAATCAAGCACAAAGTGATAAATCTAGTGCTGAATTGTTATCTGATAAAGTAGCGGGTTATTTATTCTACTTTGCTGTAAGTGTTGGCGTGATTTCTTTTATTGTCTGGATGCTCATTCAAAATGATGTTGATTTTGCATTAGAACGTCTTGTAACTGTGTTAGTCATTGCTTGTCCACATGCTTTAGGCTTGGCAATACCTTTAGTCACTGCACGTTCTACTTCAATTGGTGCACATAATGGTTTAATTATTAAAAATAGAGAGTCTGTAGAAATAGCTCAACATATCGATTATGTAATGATGGATAAAACTGGTACTTTAACTGAGGGTAACTTTTCTGTGAATCATTATGAGAGCTTTAAAAATGATTTGAGTAATGATACAATATTAAGCCTTTTCGCCTCATTAGAAAGTCAATCTAATCACCCATTAGCTATAAGTATTGTTGATTTTGCGAAAAGTAAAAATGTTTCATTTACTAATCCACAAGACGTTAATAATATTCCAGGTGTCGGATTAGAAGGTCTAATTGATAATAAAACATATAAAATAACAAATGTCTCTTATCTTGATAAACATAAACTTAATTATGACGATGACTTGTTTACTAAATTAGCTCAACAAGGTAATTCAATCAGCTATTTAATTGAGGATCAACAAGTCATTGGCATGATTGCTCAAGGAGATCAAATTAAAGAAAGCTCAAAACAAATGGTAGCTGATTTACTATCAAGAAATATTACACCAGTCATGCTTACAGGTGACAATAATGAAGTGGCACACGCTGTCGCAAAAGAATTAGGTATTAGTGATGTCCACGCACAACTCATGCCAGAAGATAAGGAAAGCATTATAAAAGATTATCAAAGTGACGGTAATAAAGTCATGATGGTCGGAGACGGTATCAACGATGCGCCGAGTCTTATAAGAGCCGATATTGGTATAGCAATTGGTGCAGGCACAGATGTTGCAGTGGATTCAGGTGATATCATACTTGTTAAAAGTAATCCATCAGATATTATTCATTTCTTGACCCTTTCAAATAATACTATGAGAAAAATGGTGCAAAACTTATGGTGGGGTGCAGGTTATAATATTGTTGCTGTACCTTTAGCAGCTGGTATTTTAGCATTTATCGGCTTGATTTTATCACCTGCAATAGGTGCTATTTTAATGTCACTAAGTACGGTTATTGTTGCAATTAATGCCTTTACATTAAAATTAAAATAAAAGATAGGAGTTTTATTATGATTAAAAAATTATTTTTTATGATATTAGGATCATTACTAATATTATCAGCTTGCTCCAATAATGATGAAAAAGATAAAGACACTAATGACCAAAAAAGTGAGAGCCATATGAAGCATAATGATGAAAGTAAAGTTCCAGAAGATATGAAATCGACTAATGAGGGTGAATTTAAAGTGGGAGATAAAGTAACGATTACAGCAGGGCATATGCCAGGTATGAAAGGTGCAGAAGCTACTGTAAAAGGTGCGTATAAAACATATGCCTATGTTGTAAGTTATAAACCCACAAATGGAAATGAAAAAGTAAACAATCATAAATGGGTCGTAAACGAAGAGATTAAAGATGCACCTAAAGATGGATTTAGTAAGGGCGATACTGTTAAATTAGAAGCAAGTCATATGTCTGGTATGAAAGGTGCTACAGCCAATATAGATAACGTGAAAAAGACTACTGTTTACGTAGTTGATTACAAATCCAAAGATAATGGTAAAATCATTAAAAATCATAAATGGATGACAGGAAATGAGCTGAAAGCACGATAAAAATCTAGTTCTAAATTGAGAAATAAATAGATATAAAAATATCCTCCTTAATCAATAATTTAAATAACTTATTATTGTTAAGGAGGATATTTTTTAGTGTGTAAATTAAAAAGAATTTTAGAAGAATAACATTTATCAAAAAACTGTTCATTACCTTATTAATTGAAATTATATAATTAAAAACCGCATCACTACCTGATAAGCAGAACCCTATAATAAATAAAGCTAAAAGTTGAGTTGTACAATATTTATTACTTTAAATGAGATAGTATTTCAATATTGCTATTTGAATAAATTTATATAACCTATATAATGAAGATGAATAATTAGAAGAAAGGTGAATTTAATGAAAAAGTTAAGGTATAATAATTTAAATAATAAAACCAGATTAAATCATCAATTTAAATTTTCTAGTGTGGCCCTCATTATTAGCACTTCTTTAATGGGATATAGTGTGACTTCAACACCATCAGTAGAAGCAAAAGATAAGGCTGATTTAAATATTGAGACACATTCTAATAGTGAAAATACGCTAGAAAAACGCATTCAAGAAGGTAAAGAGAAAATTGATAAACTAAAAAACATTAAAGATAGTCAGAAAGATGCTTCTATTAATGAAATTATAAAAGCTAAAAGTACAGAAGAAGTTGAAGCAATATTGAAGAAAGCAAAAAAGGTTGATAATAAAATCATTGAACAGAATAAAGTGCAGAGTCATTTAATTGAAAATGACAAAAAGGAAGTATCTGAAGATAAGGAAAGTGTAAAAAGTGAGTTAGATGGTCAAAAAAATATAGCCTCTTCTGTCAAAGAAAAGTCTAACCATATTGAAGAACAAGATAGTAATGAATTGTTCGATCAAGAAGGTCTGCAAGATAATACGTTTGATGCTAATTTAAATCAAAGAGATACAAAGCAAAATACAGCTCATTTGTTTGATGATAGTGTTAATTTTTCCAATTTAGTTGATATGGGTAAACTAAATGAAGAAAGTAAAGATATAGCAGATATGAATGATAGTGAAGAAAATAAAAATACGGCTTCAGAAAAAGACGAAGGCGCTGTTAAAGAAAACAACCAAGACGGTTTAGCATTTAAAGATACATCTAATACTAAGAGTAATCAAATGCAACAATCAGACGAAATTAAAAAAGACATCGATAAAGTTACGACAAACCATTCAAAAGTAAAAGATAATTTAGATTATTATGTCGAAAATAAAGAAAATAATTTAAAGATATTGGATTCAAAGCTTTCTGAACGAGACTCAATATCTGCTAAAAACAAAGAAAAATTGAAAAAGGAAATAGAAAAAACGCAACAAAGTCTAAAAAAACAAAATGACGTTGTATTAAATCATTTACAATCTGTAAATAATAAAGAACAAGCTGTAAAAGATATTGTTAGTGGTACTTTTGATGAAAAGAGTGCACAATCTATTTTAGAACGTATAGATACAAAAGGTAAAACAGATCAACAAATCGCGAGTCAAGTTGTTAGTGAGTTAGATAACTTATCTACTACTACGAGTGATGATATTTTAAAATCTATGTTTGATAAAACATCTGATAAGCAAGAACTTATTAAAACAATTCTATTAACTAAATTTGATCATATAGATACATCAAAAATCGTTGATGAAATAATGCATAAAAATCCTAGTAACGAACAAATTGTAGCTTTAATCAAACATCATTTTGGGGACAATGTTACAAGTGATGATATTTTAGAAAATATATTGGACCAATCTCATGATAAACGTAAAGCTTTAGAAACAATGCTAGCTACGAAATTAAATGATGCTAAAGCTAAAGCGCTTGCTGACGTTATTGCCAAAAAAGAAGATTCTAAGCATAACTTATTAAATCTAATGAAATCGGGAATTAATAATGAGTTGAATGATCTATTAAAGGCTGATAAAGACATAAGTAAATTTAAAGATGATATGCATGGTTTGTTTGAACCATTAAAATATACGCCAAGTTTATCTAATAAATTTGATGGGAGTTTGTTAGACAGAGCTGAACAGATGCGAAAATTAAGTGGAAATTCAAAATTACTTGGTACACCAAGTCTATTTGACGATTTATTTAATAGAAACAGTATATTAGATGGAATTAAGGATATATCTAATCCTTCGCCTGGTCGTGCTTTATCTCTAGGTGATTCCTCGGGTAGCTTTTTAAGTGGTTTATTTGACAATAATGGTGATTTTTCTTTACCTGATACAGGAACAGTAGTAAAAAAATCAACGATTCCATTAGGGATTCTACTTTTCATTATAGGTGGTGGATTAATATGGTTCACCAAACGAAATAAATAGAAAAATTGTAAATATTAACTCATACTGTATTTTAGTATGAGTTAATTCATATAGTATATTTAAAATGCTCCATTCAAAGTGAACACTAGTAAGTGGGACTTTGAATGGAGCATTTGTATTTTAAATGAATAAAAGCTAAATTAAACACTTTAATAAATAAAATAAAGGGAATATTTAAACATACTAGTTATTACCTGTAATGTAACTCAATTCAGTTGCAGCATCTGCATCAATTGTTCTATAAGAAACGATACCAAGTCCTTTAATGTTTGATTCTGATATAACGATAGAACCATCATCGTTAACTTTTTCTACAAAAGCTACATGACCGTAGATCTGGTCTGCTCCTTGTTGACCTGCCTCAAATACAACGGCAGTGTGAGCTTTTGGTGTTGAAGAAACAGCATAATCTTTTCTTTCTGCTCGATTATTCCAGTTTCGTGCGTCGCCTAAATCACCACTCACATATTTGTCGAACTGTGCCATGCGATTATAAACATACCATGTACATTGCCCATGAGGATAAGGAGAGTCATTTGTTGTTTCTGAAAATGGTTTGAAAGCTGAATCATAATCATCGTTGTTCGCTTTGTAGTTATCTAAATCAGGCATTTTTTTATTATCAAACTGTGTTAAGTCATAGTGGTTGATAATACTATTTAATTTGTCCGCGTATTGTGAATCAGTCGCGTATGTGGTAGCCAAATGCATTGTTGCTGAACGGTAACTATTAGCTTCACTTTTCCATGTTGGTTTATAAATGTCCTTTTTACCATCGATGCCGTGTTTGATTAAATTGGCATAATCTTCCAATGATTCTTTTTTGCTTGGATAGCTACGGAAGTTTGCTGAAATTTGAAACGTATGGCTGCCATTATCTTCGAGTGTATTAAATGTAGCCGACTGACCTTCATAAGCTCCTTTTATTCCAAATAAATTGAAATGTGGTGAACTAGCAAGATCGCTAGTGCCTGAGTCAGATTCTAATATGGCTTGGGCAATCATAACAGATGCATAAATATCTTCATCTTGACCTATGTCGTGAGCGTCTTGTGCAATTGATTTAATAAAACCTCGTGTGTTTTTATTTTCAGTAATTGTTATATCGTTAGAATTTTTACTATCATCCGATAAATTTGGCAATTGTTGGAAAGTTGCAGTAGATCTGATGTTTGATTGTTTTATGTCGTTTTCAAATGATTGAGCTGGCTTTTCTTTTTTAGCTAATTGTGATTCAGAAGGTAATTGAGGGTTAGCATTTGTATTAGATGCCTGTTTCTCAGAATTATTTTCCTTACTTTTACTATTTCCATTTGATAAATCATCTTTTTTAGCATCATATTGTTTTTTATTATTTTTAGCATTTTCACTATACTCGTCTAAAATTGCATCTAATACTTTATCGTCAGATTTTGTATCTGATTTATCAGCATTTTCGTTATCACTGTTGGCATTATCGTTTTCAGTAGCAGGTGTGTCATTATCTTTGTTGTCTAGATCATCAGCATCATTATTTGCTTCTTCATAAGATCGATCTTGTTGGGAAAATCGTTTTGACTCACCATCATCTTTTTTTTGATTTTTATCAATTGGAAGTTTGTTTGATTCAGACTTATTATCTATATCATCATTCTTTGACTTCTCAGATGACTGTACATCATCAATGTCATCTTGTAGTGAACCCTTATCACTATTTTTTTCTAAATTGTTAGTATTTGATTCGTCACTATCATCCGAATATGTCGTATTTGGATTTATTTGATCTATAGATGTATTATCATTGTGACTGTCATTCTTCTCGTTTTGTACATCGTTATTCTCTATAGTAGAAGTTTGTTTCATTTTATTATTAGAGAACAGTTGATTTAATAATTCAGATAGCCCATCCTTGTCACTCCTAAAAGGTTCTGGCTTGAAAACATTCAAACTATCATAAGACGATGAATCATTAAATGAATTTTCAAATGAACTTGGTATTTTTTCGTTGGATGATTCATTATCAGAAGTTTTATGTCTTTTATTATTAATATCTTCTGTAGTCCTTTCATCTTTTGTACTATTTAACTTACTCTTGCGTTCACTATT
Organism: Staphylococcus sp. Z5-21; assembly: GCF_056529615.1. Classification (NCBI taxonomy): domain Bacteria; kingdom Bacillati; phylum Bacillota; class Bacilli; order Caryophanales; family Staphylococcaceae; genus Staphylococcus; species Staphylococcus sp. Z5-21. Next base: position 56,882 of record NZ_CP096462.1, read on the forward strand.
TTCCTTTTCATCACTAGCTTTATTCTTTTCATCATTTCCATTTTTTGATGAATGTGATTGCTTAGCTTGCTCCTCATCTTTTTCCTTATACACGTCATTTGATTCAGAAGTTGTGGCACTTTTTTCTAAAGATTCGGCACTAACATCGTTGATAGAAAATGATGGAATAAGTAAAGAAGTTGAAAGCAAACAGACTAATAATTTTTGTTGCTTCATGAAAATACCTCTTTTCTAAAATATATTATTTTGCTATGTACAAACTATGGTTTGTCTTGGTACACTGTAAACAGACTTAGATTTAGTTGATTCGTATCAACTATAAAATGGATAGACTTTGTTAATGCATTCAGTATATCAACTTATATGAAATTAACAAATAGTAATTTTAAATTTATGTAAGAAAAATCAATAGATACAGTTTTAGAGGTGTATAAATGAAGAACGCAATAAAATTATTTGTAATGGATTTGAAAAAGATTGCTAAGACGCCTGCTGTTTTAGTGATTTTAGGAGGTTTAGCACTTCTTCCTTCTTTTTATGCTTGGTTTAACTTAGAAGCGACATGGGATCCATACGGTAATACTAAAAATATTAAAGTGGCTGTTGTAAATGAGGATAAGGGAGATACAGTTAAAGATAAAAATGTGAACGTGGGCAATAAAATTACCAATAAACTAAAGAAAGATGATAACTTTGATTGGCAATTTGTAAGTCGAAAAAAAGCCGATCATGATTTGAAGATGGGCGATTATTACGCGGCCATTTACATACCAGAGAAGTTTACACACCAAATTACCGGCACACTTCGAAAAAACCCACAGCAAGCAGATGTAGAATACAAAGTGAATCAAAAACTTAATGCGATTGCGCCTAAAATGACAAATGCAGGGACGAGTGCCATTGTTCAAAAAGCAAATGAACAATTTAATGAGACAGTAACAAAAGCATTATTAGATGAAGCAAATCGACTTGGCGTGAAACTTGAGGAAGAAATTCCAACCATAAATAAAATTGAAGATGCAGTATCTAAAGCTAATGATTCTATACCTAAAATTAATGATTTTGCTGATAAAATAATATATTTAGATGAAAATCAGGATGAAATTGACAATTATGCTGATGAATTTAGAGCGTTAGGAAATCATAAAGGTGAGGTTATAGATGCTGCAGATAAATTAAACCAAGTTAATGCGGCCATTCCGACATTAAATGAGCGAGCTAAATTGATATTGGCATTAAATGACTACATGCCAAATATTGAAAATGCCTTGAATGTTGCATCTAATGATGTACCAGAAGCTTTTCCAAAAATTAATCGTGGTGTAGACCTTGCAAGCGCAGGGGTTGACGCAGGGTTACAAGGCCTGAATGAAGCGCAAGGATATTTACCTGCAGTGCAACAGCGTGTCGAAGGCTATCAAGAAGTCGTTGATAATGCACAAGAAGCAAATCAAAATGCTAATAATCGATTACAAGAAAATGTTGAAACCGAGCAGCAAAGTTCTAAAGGGTCAGATAGTTATTCAAATATTAAAACTTCGCAAATAAGTAATAGTAATAGTAATAGCGACAATGCTGGAAATAATCAAAATGGAACAGCAATAAGTAGTGAAGATGTAAGCGCAATGGAAGCTTCACTATCAAAATCATTATTATCTTTATCCAATTATACCGACAAACAAGCGGAAAGTAGTCAAGAAGATATTAATGCGCTAAAAAATGTCACTTACGGTATTATATCTACAGATAAGCCAAAAGATTTCAAAGAAACTTTAGATAATATTAAATCTAGGCTTGAAGTAACAAGTAAGTCCAATCAAAAGTTTATAGATATATTATCAGAGCTTGAAGATAGAGAAAAGGTAGATCTTTCTGATGAGATTAAGGAATTAGAATCAGCAAATAATAGAATTAATAATTTAATTAAGACACAAAATCAACTTAGTGAAGCACTTTCGAATGGAAGTTCTGGTAAAGAAGAAGCAGTAGAATTACTTAAAGAAATTCCACGCGTGAATAGTAGCTTAGATGATTTAAGAAACTATATTAAGTCAGAACTAAACCAAAAATTATTAGATGTATCTAATGATGTGATGTCATTATTAGATGACGGCGATATAAAACTATCAACTGTTCAATCGAAATTAAACACAATTGATCAAGTTATAAATTCAGGAGAAAGTATTTTAACTACTGGTAAGGATAGAATTGAGACGATTCAAAGTGCACTACCAGTCATTGAGCAAAGATATATGGATGCAATGTCTATTGCTCAAAATTATTATCCACAATTTAAACAAAGTGTTTCTAACGCAGCATCATTTATTGAAAATGACTTGCCAGGTTTAGAACAACAGTTATCTGATACAACAGCAACTGTGAACAATACAATACCTACACTGTTTAATCGCTATGATAATTTGGTAGATATTTTAGATACAAATCAACCACGTGCAAAAGAAAGATTGCACAATTTGGCAGATTTTGCACGTAATCAATTACCAGATGTTGAAAAAGATCTGGCTAAAGCGAACAAACTATTTGATGAGATTGAAGACGACGATGCAGTGGATAAAATGGTAGACCTATTGAAAAATGATTTGAAAAAACAAGCTAATGTAATCGCAAATCCAATTAATATAGATCAAAAAGATATATTTCCTGTGAAAGACTACGGTTCAGCAAGCACACCATTTTACACAGCATTAGCAATATGGGTAGGAGCTTTATTACTAGTAAGTTTATTAACGACAGATAATAAACATAAATCATTAGAGCCACATCTAACGACAAGAGAAATTTATCTAGGAAAGAGTGGGTTGTTCTACACGTTGGGTATTATCCAAGCACTCATCGTATCAATTGGAGATATAGTGATACTGAAAGCGCAAGTTGAATCTGTTGTATGGTTTATTGCTATATCAGTATTCTCATCACTTGTATTTATTTCAATTGTATATACTTTAGTGTCATTGTTAGGAAATCCAGGGAAAGCAATTGCAATCATCTTCCTTGTACTACAAATAGCAGGTGGTGGAGGAACCTTCCCTATCCAAGTTACACCAGAGTTCTTCCAAGTCATTCACCCTTATTTACCTTTCTCTTATTCAATAGATGCTTTAAGAGAAGCGGTTGGAGGACCTGTACCTGAAATTTTAACTAAAAAATTAGTAATACTTTCATTATTTGGTATAGGATTTTTATTAATTGGTGTTATCTTTAAACCAATTACTGATCCACTGATGAGAAAAGCAACTGAAAAAGCTGAAGAAAGTGATGTAATGGAATAAAGTTATTATGCTTATAATAAGTAATATTTAATTTTTAAAAAATCAATGATGGTTGAAAAACGATAGTTTAGTAAGGAAGGTTAATATGGAGCATAAAGAGGGAAACTTAGAAATAATAATTAACCAATTCTATGATGCTACAGCGAATATTAATAAAGCAATTACTAACATGGTTAAAGAATTGGAACCAGGTCGTTACTTATCTTATGAACAAATAGAAACAATGTATTTTATTCAGCATAATGAAAAAGTATCGATTAACGACTTAGCAAATAAGCAACGTACTTATAAGACAGCTGCATCAAAACATGTTAAGAAGTTAGAATACAAAGGTTATGTGCAACGAGTTTATTCTAATGATAAACGTACTAAATTAGTGAGTTTGACGCATAATGGAGAACGCTTATTAAAAGAAATAAAAAACAACTTAACAAAAGAAATAAAATTACTTTTATTAAGCTGTTTTGTTAGAGAAGATTTTGAAAAATTTATGTATCAGCTCATGAATTTTGAAAAGACATTTTTAAAAAAGTACTACTAGAGTAAGTTAATTTCACTAAATTAAAGTATCCGCTGTAACTTAGATATTTAAAAAAATAAAAATTTAACGTTTATTAATCGTAATCATATTAGTAAGAACATTGAGTCATTTATTATAAGAAACCAACCGCTACATATTTGTATTATACATGTAGATTGCTATCAGTTAATTCATTCATCCTAAAATTACTGTTCATATTGCTAAAAGATTATTGTAGTTACTATCCCAATATATAAAAATCATAAAATTTGTTTAGCCGGTTTCATATTGAAACCGGCTATTTATTAACCAAAAACCGCATCATAAATGATGCGGTTTTTATAAGGTTCTTCTTATTAGTGAAATTGTTAAAAAAAACAAAATGCAATGAACTGACAAATTAAAATCGCTTTAAGTCGTATTCTCAAAGACTCTATAAATCACTCGTATGTACACAGCCCCTTACTATCAGTTAAAGTGTCACTTTTCGGTTCTAATATTTATTATTCATAAGATATGCAATATATGATACAATTCATTCAAATGTATATTTGAATGAGGTGCTCTATGGTTCAGACTATTATAACTGCGGCAATACTTTATATTGCAACTGCGGTAGATTTATTAGTGATTTTATTAATATTTTTTGCTAGAGCAAAGACTAGAAAAGAATATAGGGATATTTATATAGGTCAATATTTAGGATCGATTATCCTCATATTAGTCAGTTTATTTTTAGCTTTTGTGTTACATTATGTTCCAGAGAAATGGATATTAGGTTTATTAGGTTTGATCCCCATCTACTTAGGTATAAAAGTTGCTATTTATGATGATTGTGAAGGTGAAAAAAGAGCAAAAAAAGAATTAAACGAAAAAGGTTTGTCCAAATTAGTAGGAACTGTTTCTTTAGTGACAATTGCAAGTTGTGGTGCAGATAATATTGGTTTATTTGTCCCTTATTTTGTAGCATTGGATATTATTGAATTACTGACTACCTTAATTGTATTTTTAGTTTTAATTTTCTTTTTAGTATTCACAGCACAAAAACTAGCTAGAATTCCTGGTGTGGGTGAAATTGTTGAGAAATTCAGTCGTTGGATTATGGCTGTTATTTACATAGCATTGGGCTTATTTATTATTATTGAAAATGAAACCATACAAACAATATTAGGATTTATATTATAAATTAAGGTGTGACTTAATATGAGTAACAATAAAATTTGTGACGTCATTTGTGTTCATGAGGAAAAAGTGAATTATGCTTTAAGATTTTTAAAAGAAGAAAAAACTCAATGGCTTATCAATACATTATTAAAGATAAGTGATGAGAATAAGCTGAAAATTATATTAGCTCTAATTAAAGAGAAAGAATTATGTGTTTGTGACTTATCTATAACATTAGGTTTGAGTATAGCTTCAACATCACATCATTTGAGAGCCCTGTATAAAAGAGACGTGCTGAATTTTTACAAGGATGGGAAAATGGCATACTATTATATCAAAGATATAGAAATGAAATCATTATTAATAAAATGTATGACTTAAATATAAAGAAACGCTCACATTAAACGAGCGTTTCTTTGAATTCTTGTATTCTTTTTCCAATTTCATCTCTAACACGTTGAAATTCTGGCCATTCTTTTCCTGCTGGATCATCAAAGCCCCAGTGTTCTTTTTTAACATTAGGTGGTAATATAGGGCAATTATCGTCTGCATCACTACATAATGTTACGACCAAATCTGACTGTTCAAAGATATCACCATCAATCAAATCTGATGTATGGTTTGAGATATCAATATCTACTTCTTTCATAGCTTCTATTGCTTTAGGATTAACACCATGTGTTTCAATACCAGCAGAATAGACATTCCAATCTTCACCCAATATTTCTTTTCCCCAACCTTCAGCCATTTGGCTACGACAAGAGTTTCCTGTACATATAAAATAAATTGTTTTCTTATCCATAATTAAAGCCTCTTTTCTTAAAATATGATTAGTGTAAGGTATAAACCTAAGAGTGTTACAAATAGGACTGGAATAGTAATGATAATTCCAGTTTTAAAGTATGTCCCCCACGAAATCTTCACACCTTTTTGTGTTAAGACATGTAGCCACAATAATGTTGCTAAAGAACCAATTGGTGTAATTTTAGGTCCTAAATCAGAACCTATGACATTCGCATAAACCATACCTTCTTTAATTGTTCCAACTACATTCGATTGTCCGATAGCAATTGCATCTATTAAAACTGTAGGCATATTATTCATAATTGATGATAACAAAGCAGATATAAAGCCCATGCCCATAACACTACTGAATAGTCCATAACTTGAAATATTGGATAATACATCAGCTAAAATTGCGGTGATGCCTACGTTTTTCAAGCCGAATACGACTAAATACATACCAATTGAAAATAGGACAATATTCCATGGCGCACCTTTAATTACTTGTTTCGTATGCACAGCTTCGGAATTGCGAGCTAACAGTACAAAGATAATAGCAATAATACCAGCAATGATTGATACAGGGATTTGAATAAACTCACTAACAAGATAACCCACAAGTAGTATTGCTAATACAATCCATGAAACCTTAAATAATTTAGGGTCTTTAATTGCATTTTTAGGGTCTGAAAGATTTTCTGTATCGAACCTTTTAGGTATAGATTTTCTGAAATATATCCATAAGACGAGAATACTAGCAATCAGAGAGAATATATTAGGAATAATCATTCGACTAAAATACTCAACAAACCCAATATCAAAGTAATCTGCAGAAACAATATTAACTAAGTTACTTACAATTAAGGGCAGTGATGTCGTATCTGCAATAAAACCACTGGCAATAATAAAGGGGAAAATCATTTTTTTATTAAATCCTAGATTCCTTACCATCGCTAATACAATGGGCGTTAAGATTAAAGCTGCACCATCATTTGCGAAAAAGGCTGCTACAATTGCCCCAAGTAACATGATAAAAACAAACATTTTTAATCCATTACCGTTTGAAGCCTTGACCATATGTATCGCAGACCATTCAAAAAATCCAATTTCATCTAATATTAATGAAATAAGAATAACAGCTACAAATGTTAAAGTAGCATTCCAAACAATACCAGTTACTTCTAATACATCGGAAAAACTTACGACTCCCGTAATGATCGCAACGATAGCTCCAATTAAAGCTGTGATACCAATATCTAAACCTTTCGGTTGCCATATCACAAAGGTTAAAGTTAAAAGAAAAATCACAATTGCTAATATTGTCATTAACACTCACCTGACTTCATATTTTTACATACACATCGTTCGTTAGATGTATTAATAAGATTTAAGTTATGATTAACATCATCTAAAATTTCATGATTAAGTCGATACATATGTTTATTACCTTCTTTTCTTGAAAGAACTAATTGCTTATCGACTAATGACTTCATATGATGACTTAGCGTAGGCTGTGAAAATTGAAAATGTTCCAGTAAATCACAAGCACATAGTTCACCACATGAAAGTAAATCTATTATTTCTAATCTGCTTGGATCAGATAAAACTTTTAATATTGTTGCTAGTTCTTGATAAGACATAACCATACCTCCCTTACAATATATAGAGTACCATCTATATAGATTATTGTCTATGTTATGTGTTCTTGTGGATCTATAGGATTGGGGAATGAGAAAAAAACCGCATCATCTACCGATAAGTAGAAGCCTATCACAAATAAAACTAAAAAATAATTTGTTCATAACAAAAAGAAAAGAAGTATAATTTTGAAAATAGAAGAGTTCATTAAAGGGTATTTAAATCATCGGGTATTATTTATAGGTACTGGATTAAGCTTAAGGTACTTAAATAATAGCTATAGTTGGGAAAATCTACTGCAACATATCTGTTATCAGTTAATTGGAAATAAAGAAATCAATGATGAGTATTATAATTTAATGGAAAAAGGAATAAATATTAGTAGGTTTAAAATTTATATATCAAAATTATTTAAGAAACTAGATTTTAAAATCAATTTTGAAGATGAATTTATTCATATGAAAAAGGCTAGAAAGAATATTGGATCAATTGTTACTACTAACTATGACAAATTGATAGAAAACTTATTCGAATTTAATCCTTTAATTGGTAATCAAATATTATTAAGTAATCCTTATGGATCAGTTTATAAAATACATGGCTGCATAAGTCAACCAGATAAAATTGTATTAACTAGTGAAGATTACAATAAATTCAATACTAGTTATGAACTAATTAGAGCACAGTTATTATCTTTATTTATTCATAATCCAATTATTTTTCTGGGTTATAGCATAAACGATGAAAACATAAGAGATATTTAAGAAACTATTTATAAATATGTATATATAAATAGTGATTTGTCTGAAAGAATTAGAAGTAACTTTTTACTGGTAGAGTTTGACGAAGGTTCTAAAAATAAAGAGGTTGTGGAACACGATATTCAACTAGAAAATAACAAAGTTATTAGAATTAATAAAATTAAAACTGAAGATTATAGTAGTATATATAAAGCATTAGGCAATTTAGAACTATCAGTTTCTGCCTTGGATATACGTAAGGTTCAGAATGTTGTTAAAGATATTTATAAAGGTGGTAAAACTAGAGTTGAAATAACAGAAGATATAGATGATTTAAATAATAGTGAAAAAATACTAGCTATTGGAACTTCAAAAACGATTAAATATGAGTTTCAAATTGTACCAGAACTTATGCAAAAATATTTTCAGATAGAAGAAGAAGAGAACAAACAAATTCTTGATGTAATTAATAAGCAAATAATTCAAAAAATCAATTTTTCCCAATTTATTGTTTTAGAAGATTAAAAAAACATCTACTTGAATTCGAAAATAAAAATAATACATCATACAAAAAATTATTGTGTGCATATGATTTGAAAAAATATAGTTCAAATGTAGTAATGGATAATGTGTAATAGTAGCGACTTTAGAGAAAGCATTCAAAAAATGTATACAAAAAAAGATCTGAGAAAGCCTTAGGTCTTAAAAATAAGGCGCAGTTACAGAAAAGAATTAATAAACTAGTCGATATTTATAAGATTGATATGAAAAAATTTCAAAAAAACCCTGGAGAAAGTGAAAGAGCTGCATATAATTTTAATGGTATAGCTTTTGATATATTATGCGTCTTATTGAATAATATGTCAGACGATAAGTTACCTAATGCAATAATGGATGAAGATGTTAGGTTAAGAAAAGGGGCGATAGAGAATATAGATATTACCCAATATGCAAATTTTATTAAAGTATTAAGAATGATATAGATAAAATTGAATTTAAACCATTAAGGTTACATATACATGCACAAAAAGCGTTCAAAATTATCGTACCCATACATGATGCGATTATGATTGAATGTGATGATAAAGAGACTGCACAGGATGTTGCCCAACTAATGAAAGATACAGCTAACCAATTGTTCAATGGTGAATTTGCGCATGTGACATTGGAAGAAATAGGAGGTGTTGACCATGAATAATGATAGAGGACAAAGCCTACACATTCCAAGTATTACATCACTTAAAGAAAATAATATATATGTAGCTACGTTACATTTTGTGATCCAAACAGATGTTTCAAGTGAAGTAAAACACCAATTCACATATAAAATTAAAGTGAACAATCAAATTGTATATACGAATCATAATATTTCAACACAAGCGAGCACAAATCAGGTGTCAATCAATGATTGGCTTAAACGTTGTAGTAACTATAGCGTGGGTTACAAAACGTATGAATCTTACATTGACGGAAAGCATTTAATCCATATTGATCAATATAATGATAATTATTATGTACACGATGTAGCGCCATTAAAAGAAACTGAAGGTATATTATAATGAACAGTATATTCGAAATGCTAACTAAAATAATAAGTGTGGCTAAGGAGGCAATTGACCGTCAAGGTCTGATTGCTATCCTAACTATTTCTGTTAATAATGACAATGAAATAGAAGAAACGGCTCAAGGTGAAATTGTGTATAACGAACTTATCGATTAGTTACGACTTAATATCCCAAAAGATACGGATTATCGACCTAACATCTATAGCTATTTTTGTTATTAAGAAGAAACCCAATGACACCGTACTCATAGAAATGATGATAAAGGTTTTTCATATCAAACGCTTTAATTCAGAACGGTTTGTTTTCAAAGCTAACGGGTGGCAAAAGATAAATGGAGATGAATTACAAGGCATGATATCTAAAATAAAATGATATAAGTATTGCTTGTAGGTTATAAGCCTTCATTAAGCATTCTAAGAAATGTCGTAGATGGATTGCAAAAACCCTCAGATACAGAAGAACTCAATGGGGATAAAGATTATATTGACTGTGGGAGAAACATGTTTAATCTAAAGACATTTAAAGTGGTTGAAAATGATACAAAAATATTCCCTAAGACACGATTAAATTTGAATCCAATATTACTTAACCATAGACAATGTAATACATACTTTTTCACAATGAAAAACCCCTCCAAAGGAAATGATTTTTCTCTCATTTGAAGGGGGTTTTGCTTATATTAAATTAGAAAAATAATGCTTTAACTACTCTGAAAAGAGAACTAAATAATTGAAAGATATCACCAGACATTAGATTAACCACCTTTCTCTAAATACCTATTAAAGACTAAGCTTTTTGAGTTTGAGTGAGCGTTTCACTTTGAACTAAATCATCGGCTAAATCGTACCAAAATTGTTGTAATTCTTCACGTGTACGTTTTGTATCTTTACTATCTTGTCCTACAAAATCGACATGATCCCAGTTATGTTTTGTAGATGTTACTTGCCAAATACCTTTTTGATTTGTATCTGTTGCTTCTGTGTAAGCTTGATTGAAAGGATGCTGGGATGAAATAACAGAAACTAAGCCATCATTTTCTCTCCATTCTTTTTCAGTAGCTTTACCAATGACATTTGCAGTAGCTGTGAATGGTAAGAAAAGATTATAGTCCGCTTTATATTTACCCGATAATGTAGAGTGTGTTGCTTCACCTGTATACGTTTTGTAAACGATATTAGGATTGAGTGATGTTTTACGGTTAAGATCTGTGGCACCATCGCGTGTTAAATCGTAAAAAGCATTATCTTTTGTTTGCCATAGTTTAGAAGTTTTAGCTCGTGAAAGGTATGATAAATAAGATTCTCCAGGTTGTTGTTTTAACCCCCATTGAGATAGACCGAAGTCTACACGAGAGTATTTATTACCAAGTTTTTTACCTAGATCAAACGCAATTTGACGAACAATGGCCTCATTACCCAATTTATCAGAGGCGTGTGTACCATTGTGTGGTGTACCTAATGTGGTAATTGAAGAAACCATATTATCTTGACCACCTTGTAGTAAAGGAGAAATATCACCACCATGTGCTTTTTGATATTCAATTTCTTCTTGACTACCATTTCTTAATAATTCTTCTAATTGACGGACAGTTTGTCCTCCCATACTATGACCGACTAGATGTACTTTTTGGCCAGGTTGCCAATCTTTATAAACACCTTCGTATGTTTTACCGTAGCGTTCATGTCCATATCTTTCTGCATGTGCAGCACCATAATCAACAGTACCACCTTTAATATAGGAATAAAGTTCAACTGCACGGTCATAGTTACTACCAAACGCACTAATGCTTGCTTCATAAGCATTATAACCATTTTGTTCCAAGTCTTGACGAATGTTTAATTTATCTCCACCCCAATAATGTGATAAAATGCTAGGATTAATATCGTCAGTAAATCCATTAAAACCATGAACAAGAATAATTGGATCTTGATTTTTGTATTGACCTTGCTTAGCAGGTTTGTTTGTTTGGTCTTTTGTTTCCGTCGTACCTTGTTGTTGAGACGTATTATTTGTCGTGGCTACTGTATTGTTAGCTAACATCTCTAATTCTGCCGGTGAGTCTTTTTGATCTTTAGCACTTTTATTTCCAACAGTTTCATTTGCTGCATCATTGATTGAGATAGTTCCCTTTTTAATATTTAAAGTATTCTCTTTAGATGTAGTGGAATCTATTGATTGTTTAGTTGGTATTGTTTGTTTTGCTGCATTTGTATTTATGATACCATTGTTTTTTTCAGTAGACAGTGTTTCTACATCATTATTATCATTTTTTGTTGAATCGTGATTTACATTTGAATTATCTTCAGCTTTTGATGACGTGGATTGTAAAGTTTCTTCGGTTGGCTCTGATTGAATCTTTTCTGATGAATGATTGTCAGTTATTTTTGATGTATTATCTTTTGTAGATAGTGTTTTTGATTCATCAGTAGTAGTTGGTGTTACTGAAAGTTCTTGATTAGTCGCTTTCTCTGCTGTGGGATTTACATTTGTAGATGTTTCTGTTGTGTTATCTTTTTTATCTGAAGTTTCTGTGTCTTTTTGAAGTGTGCTTTTAGTCGTTTCTTGTTTTTCAAGAGAAGGTGAATCCTCTCTAGTTAAGGCTGATTGAGAGTTATCGGAATGTGTTTCTGTAGTTGATGCTTCTGTAGCTTCAGTTGATTGATTTTTTGTAGTTTGATCAGTTAGGCGGTTTGTTGTTTCTTCATTAGTGTATGATTTATTCGTGTCATCATTAACTGAAGTTGAAGGTGTATTTTCATTATGTAAATTTTGTTGTTTTTCATTTTCATTAGTTACTGACTGCGATGTAGAGGCTGTTTGTTCGTTAGATTGAACTTTGTTTTGTTGTGTTTCCTGTTCATCAGCTTGTTTTTGATTATCACCAGTAGATTGCGCTAAAGTTGATTCAGAGGTACCCACTTTCTGATGTGTTTCTGTTGCCTGTGCAGCACCGCCGCCACCTCCCATAAATAGCAATGTCGCTACTAAAATGGATGATGCACCTACACTGAATTTACGAATACTGTATCTGTTTTCTCTATTTTTCATGAATAGCACCTCTATTAATTAGTTATTTAAATATATAAATTAGATAAAAATGTTGATAATTGCACGGGGTATAAATCCAAAGAACTTACTAAATACTGCTTTAACATTTTCCAAAACAATCATCCTTTCTTAAATCGATATTTTTAGGAAGCGCTTACAATTATAAAAAATTTCTATGTAAAAAGAAGTTACATACGAGACTTATAAATTACCGTTGGTGAGGGAATTTAAATATATAGTAGCTCTAAATGAAAGCGCCGTCAATATTTTGTCACAATTTTATAAGTAAATATACGCTTTAAAAGCATATAGAGTTAAAATTTGTAAATAAATGATAAAATAAAAGAACGGAAAACTAATGAAATAGTCTGCTTTTTGAAAATCGTTATTTTTATGTTTTCAAATGTAAATCGAAATTTTAAGCGAACGAGGTAGCGTAATACGTCTCCCTTTCCCAAGTAACATTTGAATAATCAAAACATTAACATCATCGAATTAAAAATAATCATAAGTAAAAAGACGGTATGATTAGCCTTAACCGAAATGTCTTTTGTACGCTTTATATAAACTAAAGATTTGTAATATTTTCTGTATAAACAGATGGCGGTGAATCCTAAGAATGGGAATTTAATAAAAATACAATGGTTCTAGGCTACTAATTCTCTGAATTTATAGAGGCTAAATCGCCTAATTTTTGTTGAATTCGATTATTATTGCAGTTTTTGCATGTGTTGTAGCTATTATAACTGCCATACATACAAGAAAAGCATATTTCACGCTTAACGCAGATAGTTTAAATGACCATTTGCATGAAATGTTCAATGGGTTTCTTAAATATAAAGAAGAAATAGAAAAAGTAATGTTGATATTTGAATATTAAATTAGTACGCTTTATCAAGATATTAATAAATTTTTTAGATTTGTTACCAATTAATATGAAAACAAACAGAACATTGAATTCACATATAGACAATACTTAAAAAGAATACAAGAAAATTATAATAATTCGTTGAGAAAAAAGGTGGTTTTTTACTAATATAGGTAATGATGAATAAAAAAATATAATGATAACAAAATGAATTAGCTATATTTAATTAGAAGTACAGTAATTTTATCTATTATAAAATTTTAATAATATAAATTCATTTACTTAATGAGATTTTTTAGCTAAACCACTAACAAGGGGAACGCGTCAAGAGATGGCAGATAAGATAGTTTTAGTACTCTGTAATTTTAGGTATAAGGTATATTATAACCGTTATAGTCTATCCACCTATCGCCCTTTATCTACGCACTCCACCTTTAAAATCTACAATTTCCTTATGCTTATTCATTCACTATCCCTCCGTACTCTTCTCATCGTACTTTTAATTCACACATCCCTTTTCCTTCGTCACTCGGTCATGGCAGTTTGTATTTCTTGTTCAATTAAGTCGATATGTTTACTGATCAAATTCCGTTGTTCATTCAAGAATTCTAGGTGTGCGCGTAACACGCTTGGGACATCTGTTTGGTTTTGATAAAGCATGTCTGTGTTTTTTCGGATTTCTTTTAATGGCATATTCAAATTGCTTAGGCACTGGATAAATTTAATCATTTCGATATCGTCGTCTGTGTATAAACGCTTGTTATTGCTATCTCTGTCGATGTGTTTCAAGATATTCTTTTTCTCGTAATAACGCAGTTTGCTTTTAGGTATATTGCAATAATCTGAGACATATTCAATGTAATATTGTTTCATGTAAGCATATCCTTTCTCTTAAACCAAGGTTTAACTGATATTGTACTCTATATAAACATGAATGAGGAGGAAATACAATGAAAAAAGCTTTAATTGTTGTAACAAACATTGCGAAATACGATAATTTAGACAGACCTACGGGTGCGTGGTTCTCAGAGGTTACGCACTTTGCGAAAGATTTCTATGACGCAGGTTATGATGTTGATTTCGTAAGTCCGAACGGTGGATATGTGCCTCTTGATCCTGTCAGTCTTAGCCCTGAAATGATGCGAGCTGAGGACTGGGAATACTATACGGATCATGATTATATGAACAAATTTGGACAAACTTTATCTCCAAAAGAGGTTAATTCTAGCGACTATCAAGCCATTTACTTTGCAGGTGGACATGGTGCGATTTGGGATTTTAGAAATAACAAAGAACTTAACGACATTGCGTTAAGTATTTACAATAACCAAGGCGTTCTCTCTTCTGTATGTCATGGTGCGGCTGGTCTACTCGATATTAAAGAAAATGGCGATTACCTCGTTCGTCATAAAGACGTGACTGGTTTTACAAATAGTGAAGAACAAGCAAATGGTACAACTGAATACATGCCATATTTATTAGAAGACGAATTTATTAGTAACGGTGCACATTTTAAAAAAGAGGATGACTGGAGCAATTTCGCAGTCGTAGATGGTCGCATTGTGACTGGTCAAAATCCTCAATCAGGACATGCTGTTGCTGAACATGCTTTAAAAATCTTAGCTAATCAATAATTTCATAAAGGAGCGATACACATGAAATCATTAATTATTGGCGCTAATGGTGGCGTCGGTCAACATCTCGTACGCAAACTCAAAGCACGAAACGTTGACTTTACTGCCGGTGTTAGAAAAGAAGAACAAGTTGAAGTTTTAAAAGCAGATGGTATTGATGCAACTTACATTGATGTTGCAAAACAATCTATTGATGAATTAATAGAATTATTTAAACCGTATGATCAAATCCTTTTTTCCGTCGGTTCTGGTGGAAGCACAGGTGACGATCAAACAATCATAGTAGATTTAGACGGTGCAGTGAAAGCAATTAAAGCAAGTGAACACGTCGGTCGTCAACACTTTGTTATGGTATCAACGTACGACTCACGTCGAGAAGCGTTTGATGCGTCAGGCGACTTGAAACCATATACCATTGCAAAACATTATGCGGATGACTACTTAAGACATTCAAATTTAAAATATACCATCGTGCATCCAGGCGCATTAACTAACGATCATGAAACGCAACAATTCAATATGAGTGCGCAATTTGAAAATGTACAAAATCCGTCTATTACAAGAGAAGATGTAGCAGAAGTGCTTGTTTCTGTGTTAACTGATGTAACATTAAAAGGTCACGAATTCCAAATCATCAATGGTGATTTGTCATTATCAGACGCTACGACTAAATATCTGGAGGAATAATAAATGAATAATCAACAAGTTGTACTTGCAAAACGACCACAAAGTATCCCTCAAGACGATGTATTTAGATTTGAAACAATAGAAACTCGAGAACCACATGCAGGTGAGGTTCAAGTAGAATCCATTTATGTATCTGTAGATCCTTACATGAGAGGCAGAATGAATGATACAAAAAGTTATGTTCAACCTTTCCAAGTGAATGAGCCATTACAAGGTCATATTGTTGGAAAAGTCACACAATCGAACGATGAACGTCTATCTGTCGGCGATTATGTCACAGGCATATTACCATGGAAAAAGATAAATACAGTGAATGGAGACGATGTGACCCCTGTGCCATCAAAAGATGTACCATTACATTTATATTTGAGTGTTTTAGGCATGCCGGGAATGACGGCCTATACAGGATTGCTTCAAATTGGTCAACCACAATCTGGCGAGACGGTTGTCGTGTCAGCTGCATCAGGTGCAGTAGGCTCTGTCGTAGGACAAATTGCTAAGATTAAAGGCGCAAAAGTTGTCGGTATTGCTGGTGGTAAGCAGAAAACAACATATTTAACAGATGAATTAGGATTTGATGCGGCCATTGACTATAAACAAGATGATTTCGCACAACAACTCGAAGCGGCTGTACCAGATGGTATTGATGTGTATTTTGAAAATGTAGGCGGCGCAATTTCTGATGAAGTGTTTAAACACTTAAATCGATTTGCACGCGTTCCGGTATGTGGTGCAATTTCAGCATATAATAATGAAAAAGACGATATTGGACCACGTATCCAAGGAACGTTGATTAAAAATCAAGCATTGATGCAAGGTTTTGTAGTAGCACAATTCGCTGATCATTTTAAAGAAGCAAGCGAACAACTCGCACAATGGGTGTCTGAAGGTAAAATTAAATTTGAAGTGACGATAGATGAAGGTTTTGACAATTTACCTTCTGCATTTAGAAAGTTATTCACAGGAGAGAATTTTGGTAAACAAGTTGTCAAAGTCGCTGAAGAATAGAGAAGACTATGAAAAATATCATCGTAAGATTCATATTTAGTTTACTGTTTTATAAAAGTGGTGTTGCACACTTTAAAAATAAAGATATGTTTTTAAAAATCGTGCCGTCCTATTTACCTTTCAAACACGCAATAGTTAAGTATTCGGGCATATTAGAATTTATAATTGCTTTTTATGTACTCGGTGCTAAAAATAGATCACGCGTAAGAAAAGTAGTACAAGGATTCCTTTGGCTCGTATTTCCTGCAAATATTTACGCTGCACGTAAGAACATCTCTTATAAAGATGAAAGAGATGAAACAGATAGTGTTAAGCAGCATGTCATTCGTTTACCATTACAATTTGTCATGGTCGCACTTGCGAAACTATTATAAGACTTATCATAGCCACGCCTGGAACATTACTTTTGTTCCAGGCGATTTTTTAATATTTACACTTAAAATCGACGTATATCAAATGATTCTCTTGACAACGCTTATGTGCTCTTTGTTTAAATAAGCTCATATCAGACATTTACTTTTCAATTTTTCTATAGTGATAAGCTTCTAAATTAAGAAAAGCATAAGTTAATTTGCGTGTATGAGTGTAAGAAGAAATAAAAAATGTATTTTATCATGTGATGCTATCGCAACATTGTAACATTAATGTAATAACGTGACCTGTAAGACAAATATGAGGGGAGGGTTTTTATGAAAAAAGTTTCTAACTTTATTTTAGCTAGTAGTTTAGTTTTGGGCTTTTTCGTAACGCCCGAATTATTTAATATCACTCAAGCACATGCGCAAGAATCTGTGAAACCTTATTATAGTTACAGTGGTTATACAGCAAATCAAAGTAATTTTATTCTAGATAAGAATTTTAAAACATCTCAAAAAGCTGATAACTTCAAGATTAATAATCACAAGATTACTAAAAATGCATTAGCTAAAAATAATAAAGATTTACACGATCCAACATATTACGAGGTTTCTAATCATAAAACGAATGGTGTTTTCTTCTTATTAGACGGTAAGTCAGTGAGCAAAAAAAATTATTGAATCATTACGGTGAACCAAAGTATACATCTACATCAGCCTGAGCCAAAGAATATATGTATAAAATAGAAAATGATGACTTTTAAAATATAAAGTTGTAGTAGATACATTGTAAAAATAAACTTAAATTGCTCAAATACTTTTCAATAATATCAAGATATATATTAAATCGAAAGTGATTATATAGTACCAAAGCAAATATGGTACTAATTCCAGATTATACAGGAAAAGATAAAGAATTTTTTATACTAGTGACATCATTAAAGCAAGTAAGATTATTCCTTTTTTAGTCAAATTCTTGTGGTTTGATAAATTTATTGATTAATTATTATAAATAAAGATTGAAAAGCTTTAAGAAGGGTATAATTTTAAATAAGAGACTTGGAGCTCTTGTAAATTAAGATAATGAGCAAGTGAGCTCGTTAAGTTAAAGATGAGCTGAGGTAAAGTTTACCTGCTCATCTTTTTCTATTTGGAGGCTAAATATATGAAAAAAATATTATTAACAGGCGCTTCGGGATATATCGGTAGTCACTTAATGAATAAATTAAAAGATAACTATGAAATTATAGCTATTTCTAGAAATATAGAAAATAAATCAAATGAACACAATGTTACTTGGAAGGCAGCTGACTTGTTTGATTTAAATGAAATCACTGAGGTAATGGAGGATATTGATATCGCTATATATCTTGTCCATTCTATGATGCCTTCAGCTAAGTTGACGCAGGCGAGCTTTGAAGATATGGATGCATTATTAGCTGATAATTTTGCTAAAGCCGCAAGTTATAACAAAGTTCAGCATATTGTATTTATGAGTGGTTTGATACCTAATACAAGTGAATTATCACCACATTTAAGAAGCCGTTTAGAGTGCGAACAGATTTTAGGATCATATGGTGTACCAGTAAGTACTTTAAGAGCGGGTTTGATTATAGGCTCTAAAGGAAGTTCTTACCCTATATTAAAAAAATTAGTGGATAGATTACCTGGCCTGTTACTGCCAAAATGGGCTTATAATACAACATTGCCAGTTGCAATAGACGACGTGATTGACGGTTTATATAAAATTGTAGAGCGTAATCCAAATGAGAACGAATCGATAGATATTGGTGGACCTAGTCATATGACTTATAAAGATCTATTCAAGCAAACTGCAGAGGTACTAGATAAACGATTACCTACGATAGATTTGCCTATTATTCCCATTTGGCTAAGTAAATATTGGGTGAAACTTATTTCAGGTGTTCCAAAAGAAATGGTCTATCCGTTAATGGATAGCTTAATTCATGATATGATTAGAAATGATGAAAATATTGTGAAAGACATTTCTATAGGCAAGATTGATTATAAGGAAAGTGTGCGTAATGCCTTGGAAGAAGAAACTAAGACACAAAAGAAAGGGAAGTCATCACGTAAGGGCGATATTAAAGATGTTAGAGCAATATCAAGGGTAGTCTTACCTAAAGATGTAAATATGATTCAATTGGCAGAATCATATGCAAATTTTTTAAATAGAATTACATTAAATGTCGTTAATAGTGATTTTAACGAAGATAACTTTACGATTAGTGTGCCGTGTTTAAATAAGGACTTACTATTATTAAGTAAAGATTTTAAAGCTTCTAATAACGAGAGAATTTTATATCGAATTGTTGGTGGAGATTTCGCTTTAGATTCAGATGGTGGTAATGCGAGATTAGAGTTTAGAAGATTACCTAATAGTGACGCATGTATCATAGCGTTACAAGAATATGAACCGACGTTACCTTGGTGGGTATATAAGTATACCCAAGCAAAAGTTCATAAAAGTGTAATGAATCTTTTTAAATTCAAGATTAATAGCCAAAAAACTAATAAAGGAGAATACTTTAATATGAAGAAGTTTATTTTGCCAATTGTTATTACAGGTGCAATTGTTTTGAAAGTATATGGATTGAAAAAGTATTTAGCTAGAAAAAATAACATGTCTAATGCCGAACTATAGCTATTAGATATAATAGCTAGTTACTTTTACAAAAAAAGAGGGGATCAACTATGAAAGCAAACGAGATAATTAAAACAATTATAAAAGTTATAACACCAATTACAGGTGGTAAATTTATAGGGAAATTTGCAGTGAAAAATGCGAGAAAAGATTATAAAAATAATGTTAAACCACCTTTTTCACCACCCGGCTATGTCTTTCCAATTGTGTGGCCAATACTTTATACAACGATGGGCGTAGCTTATGCATTAGTGACTAATAAATCTACTAGTAAGGCTTTGAAAGGTGCTTATTACTCACAATTAAGCCTGAATTATCTATGGTCGATATTATACTTCAAATATAAATTACGCTTTAGTGCGTTGATAGAGAGTGTTGTATTACTGGGCGCAGTAGTTACAACAACTGTAAAATTTTTCAATGTAAAAAAAGTTGCTGGCATTTTACTAGTTCCATATATGCTTTGGAGCGCTTTTGCTACTTATTTAACAGCTGGTAATTGGTATTTAAATAAAGATAACCCAAGCTATACAGCGAAATCTGAGCATTAAATTGATGAAAAAGATTATATATATTGCGCTATATTGGTTTATAGTTCAAATGATTATTGCTCAACTTGGTACTCGTATTAGTTATAAGTTCTTAGAAAAAGATAATAAGTATTTTCGAAGTTGGAATATTGAACAAGAGGGTCAATTATGGCAACAATTAGTTAAAGTGCAATATTGGAAAGATCATTTGCCAGACGGTCAAAATCTTAACCCTAATATCAGTAGTAAAGCGACTTTCGATCTATCTAAAAATATGAATGATATACAGCGATTTATATTAGAAACTAGACGTGCAGAGGTGGTTCATCTGCTATCCATATTTCCTGTTATTGCGTTTTTTAAAGCGTCAAAAAGTGTTAAAATAATTAATTTTATATATGTCATTATAGCTAATGTGCCTTGTATGATTGTTCAGCGCTATAATCGCCCTAAGTTAATACGTATTTATAATAAATTACAAAAAAGAAAAGGTGATTAAATGGGAAATAAGAAAGTGGTTGTCATAGGAGGTGGCTTGGGAGGGATTGCTAGCGCAATTTGTATGGCTCAAGCAGGCTATCAAGTGGATTTATATGAACAAAATAAGCATATCGGTGGAAAGGTAAATAGGTTAGACATAGATGACTATGGATTTGATCTCGGTCCATCAATTTTAACCATGCCTAAAGTATTTCAACGCTTATTTCAACGATGTGATGAAAGGCTAGAAGATTATGTTAGCATTCGTAAGTTAAGTTTACAGATTAGAAATGTTTATCCAGATGGCCAAATTTTAGATTTATATGAATCCATGGAAGATATGTTAACAAATAATGAATCGTTAACAAATAAAGATATAGAGCAACTTTCTTCGTTTTTTAGTTACGCACAAAAGATACATCAAGTTGCTGAAAAAAGCTACTTTGATAAGGGATTAGATACGATGTTTGCAATTATTCGTTATCATGGTCCGTTTTCAGCTTTAAAACAATTCGACTATTTTCATACAATGCAACAAGCCATTAATAAAAGGGTGGATAACCCTTATTTAAGAGAAATGCTAGGTTATTTCATAAAATATGTCGGCTCCTCATCTTATGATGCTCCGGCTGTATTGAGTTTATTACCTCAAATGCAACATGAGGAAGGTTTGTGGTACGTAGATGGTGGCATTCATAAGTTAGCGGAAGCGATGGAACAATTAGCGAGAAAATTAGGTGTGGGCATACATTTTAACACCCCTGTAAAACGTATCAATTATAATAGTCAAAATAAGGTGACAGGGATAACAATAGAAAGTAATAAGGAAATATATGCAGATTACATTATATCTAATATGGAAGTAATCCCTGTTTATAAGTATTTATTGAATTTTGATGCAAACCAAATAAACAAATTGGAACGTAAATTTGAGCCAGCTAGTTCAGGTTATGTCATGCATCTTGGTGTGGACAAAAGTTATCCAGAGCTTCAACATCATAACTTTTTCTTTTCAAGTAATTCTAAAGTTAATTATGATCAAGTCTTTCACCAGTATGTTTTGCCTGAAGATCCGACTATTTATGTAGTGAATACAAATAAAACAGATAAGACACAGGCGCCAGAGGGACACGAGAATATAAAAATATTGCCACACATACCGTACATTCAGAGTAAGTCATTTAGTGAAGCAGAATATCTGCAATTCCAAGAACGTATATTGGATAAATTAGAGTCCATGGGCTTGAAAGATTTGAGAAAGCACATTGTATATGAAGACGTATGGACACCACATGATATAGAAAATACATACAATTCTAATAAAGGAGCTATATATGGCGTAGTATCCAATAAGAAGAAAAATAAAGGTTTTAAATTTCCTAAAAAAAGTCAGTACTTCAAAAATTTGTACTTTGTAGGTGGTTCTGTAAATCCTGGCGCTGGTATGCCTATGGTTACTTTGAGTGGTATGCAAGTAGCAGAAGCTATTATTAATGGAGAAAGTAGTTGAGGCTGAATGATACTTTATATAATAGCAATAGTATTGACGATACTATCACTAATAAGTGGAATGTGTATGTATGCGCGTCGAGCGATTATAAATAACTCCGGAAAAGGAAGAGGTCAGACAGCCGTCAGTGTTATTGTACCTGCTAGAAATGAAGCGGAGAACTTACCTAAATTACTTAACAGTATAAGTAAAGAGCAAGAAATAGAAGTAATTGTTATGGATGATGGTTCAACTGATGAGACAAAAGTTGTCGCTAGATATTATGGTGCGAGCGTATATACTGTTGAAAATGATACTACATGGCAAGGTAAGTCACATGCTTGTTGGCAAGGTAGCAAATATGCAACGCATGATTTATTAATGTTTGTTGATGCTGATGTTCAGTTTGCTTGTGATGATAGTATTCAAAATATAGCCAATCAATATGATTTACAAGGTGGTAAAGGTTTGTTGTCAATACAACCTTATCACAAGATAAAAAAGCTATATGAAAATATATCGGCGATTTTTAATTTAATGACAATCGTAGGTATGAATCAATTTTCAATCACGAAATCAGCAAATAATGAGCAAGGCGCGTTTGGACCAGTCCTTGTGACAAATAAGCAAGATTATAAATTGACACAAGGACATTTGAAAGCTAAAAATCAAATCATTGAAGGCTTTGCAATAAGTAAAGCATATAATCAGCAAGGTTTGCCAGTTAGTTTGCATGAAGGCCAAGGCGTAGTGAATTTTAGAATGTATTCTCAAGGATATAAAGCGCTATTAGAGGGTTGGAGTAAACACTTTGCACTTGGCTCTCAAGTAACTAAAAAGTCTACGCTTACGTTTGTATTTTTATGGCTATTTGGTTCACTTACAACAGTTTTAGCGATAATTTTTTCAATTAATTTAGGCTCGTTATATATATTATTAGCTATTACTCTATATTTTATATATGCGATACAATTTCATATATTTATTCGAAGAACAGGAAATTTTAATATCGTTGCGAGTTTATGTCATCCACTGCTCTTCATATGCTTTGTCGTGATATTTTTTAAATCATGGTTAGATATCAATGTATTCAAACGTATATATTGGAAAGGTCGTAGAATAGATTTATAGCTTAGTTTTTTATACAAATGTCAAGAAGTTCTAGGCTTACTGAGGAGGTCAATAAATGAATCAATTAGAGAGAGATTATAACCATTGTCACAATATAATGAAAGAACATTCAAAAACGTTCTCATATGCCTTTGATTTTTTGGATTTAAAAAGGAAAAAAGCAATTTGGGCTATTTATGCAGTTTGCAGAATTATAGATGACAGTATTGATAAATACAAAGACCTTGAGCAATTAAACGGCATAGCTAGAGATTTAGATGTGATTTATAGCGATTGTGATTATATTCAAGCGTATCAAAGTGATGCAGCTATTATGAATGCTTTAAGTAATACATTGAATACATATTCAATACCTAAAAAACCTTTTGAATCTTTAATTCAATATGTGAAGGAAGATTTAGTTTTAAAAGAAATGAAAACTGATTCAGATTTATATGAGTATTGCTATGGTGTGGCAGGTACTGTCGGTGAATTGTTAACTCCTATATTAACTTCATCAAATGAAAATAATTTCGAGCAAGCTGAAGAAGCTGCGATTGCTTTAGGCAAGGCAATGCAAATAACTAATATTTTAAGAGATGTCGGCGAAGATTTTCAAAATGGAAGAATTTATCTAAGTGTAGAAAAATTAGCTCAATATCGAGTTAATCTACATTCTATATATTATGAAGGAGTTACGCCAAATTATATAGAACTGTGGGAAAGTTACGCTACAGAGGCAGTTAGGTTATATGATAATGCATTAAACGGTATTAATTATTTTGACGAAGAGGTACGTTACATTATCGAATTAGCTGCGATAGCTTATCATGAAATACTTGTGGAAGTAAGGAAGGCAAACTATACGTTGCATAAGAAAGTATATGTAAGTAAATTGAAAAAAATGAAAATTTATCGTGAACTTAGTGCGAAATATAATAGGAGTGAAACATTATGAAGATTGCAGTTATAGGCGGCGGTGTTTCAGGTTTAGCTGCAGCTTCAAGATTAGCAGCAAACGGTCACCAAGTAGATTTATATGAAAAGAACCAACAAATAGGTGGCAGGATGAATCAAATCAAGCAAGATGGCTTTACATTTGATATGGGACCAACCATCGTAATGATGCCTGAGATTTATCGAGACGTTTTTAATTACGCTCAAAAAAATATGAATGATTACTTGGAAATTAAACAATTATCACATATATATGATGTTTATTTTAGCGAAACAGATCAAATTCGCGTTCCTACAGATCTTGCTCAATTAAGAAATATGCTTGAAGGTATTGAACCTAACTCTACATATGGTTTTATGTCCTTTTTAACAGATATATACGAAAGATACGAAATAGCACGAAAATATTTTCTAGAACGTACGTTTAGGAAACCTACGGATTTTTATAATCCTTTTACTATATATCAAGGTATGAAACTCAAAACATTTGATAAAGCAGATAATTTAATTGAAAAATATGTTGATAATGAAAAAATCCAAAAGATTTTAGCGTTTCAAACATTATATATAGGTATCGACCCTAAACGAAGCCCGTCATTGTATTCAATTATACCCATGATAGAGTTAATGTTTGGCGTTCACTTTATAAAAGGTGGTATGTATAGCTTTGTCAGAGCGCTTCAAACGCTAAATGAAGAATTAGGTACTCAAATTTATACCAACGCAAACGTTGAAGAAATTATCATTGATAGTAGGTATAAGCGTGCGGAGGGACTAAAAGTAAACGGACATATAGAAAAGTATGACAAAATAATTTGTACTGCTGATTTTCCATATGCTACTTCATCTTTAATTAAAAATGAACATCATCCTAAGAAGTATACGACACAGAAAATTGATAATATGGACTATTCTTGCTCAGCCTTTTTAATGTACATAGGGGTTGATAAAGATTTATCTGAAGATATCTTGTTACATAATGTTATATTTTCAAAGGATTTTGATAATAATATCAATGAAATATTTTCCGGGGAAATATCCCAAGATCCATCAATATATGTATACGCTCCTAGTGTGGAAGATCAGTCGTTAGCGCCAGAAGGTCAAACAGGTATTTATGTGCTGATGCCCGTTTCAGAATTGAAAACAGGTGATACGGATTGGTCTGATGAGTCAACAATCACACAAGTGAAAGATATTATTTACAATAAGCTTTCTACGATTAAAGCGTTAAAAGATTTGAAAAAGCAAGTTGTGACAGAAATTATTTATACGCCTAAGGATTTTGAAGGAGATTATAATGCTAAATTTGGAGCAGCCTTTGGTTTAATGCCTACTTTAGCGCAAAGTAACTATTACAGACCGCCTAATGTGAGCAGAGATTACAAAAATTTGTATTTTGCTGGAGCTAGTGTTCATCCAGGGGCAGGAGTGCCAATTGTACTGACGAGTGCTAAAATTACAGTTGATGCTATGTTAGAAGATATTAATAATGGTATATAAAAAACGGGAGTGGGACAGAAATCAAATTTTCTAATATAGATTTCGTAGTCCCACCCCGGCAAGGATGACTAGGATTGAAAAAAGCTTGATATAATCGCATTTTCAATTCAGTCACCTACTGCCAAATTGAAAACGAGCCTGAGACATCTATTTATGTCCTAGGCTCGCCTTTTTAACTAATCGAACGTAATGGTTTGTGGTGCGTCTAATTTTTTATCGTTCATAATTTTTATGGATTTTGGTATTACTTTAATTACACACAAGTTTGGATCATCCTTAGAGTCAAAAAAGGACTTATCTTGTTTGTTCCAAATCCAATCAATAGTCTCTTGATCTTTCAGTATTTCAACATTAGCATCAATTTCTAGAAAACTACGATTATTCGTTTCATCGTAACCTATAAGTACGTGAGCTTTGGGATTATCTTTAAATTCAGCAATTTTTTTAGACTCAATGCTTGTCTTAGTATAAAGTGTGTGTCCATCATTATAAAATACCATGTATCTACTATTAGGTGTATTGTTATGTGCAGTAGATAGGACACCTATTTTTGATGTATTTAATATATTTTCAATTTCATTTTGTAATTGTTTGTTATTCATAATTTAATCACCTCTGATAATAATATACCCTGAAGTTGCCTATAATATGTAAGGTATTAAAATTTATTTTATTTTTAGTGAATTATACAAAAGTTAAAACGGGTATATGATTGAAAACACAATCTTAAGTTAAAGGACAATTATAAAGTGAATTTGTATGAAACAAGCTGGGAGGCAGTAAAATGCATTTAGGAGTCATACTTAACAGAGTTTTTAGAACGAAAGATAATCCACTTTTTCAATATATAGTGAAGCATCAAAATGAGATAAATAAATTGTATTTTATCTTACCTTTAGAAGATTTAACTGACGCATCAGAAGTAAAACGTGACTATTACTATAAAGTTGTAAAAGGATTTGTAAATGCTTTAGATAAGCATGATATACAACCTTATATTGTCACATACGAAAAGCTAGGTGAATTAGCAGAAACATTGGCGTTATCTCACGTATTAGTAGCAAAAGATATTATGAGTTATCACAAAGAAATATATGACTATCCTCATGTAAAAAAGGCTTTCGAAAATCACCAAGTTACAGTAATTGGACAGCGCGTGAATCATTATTTTGAGCCAACAAAGACTTTTAATAAACAGCAACAGCCTTATAAAGTATTTACTAGTTTTTATAAAGCAAATCGTCAGGACTTAGTACACACCCCTAAAAAAAGTTATCAATTTAAGCAGTTGTCTCAAATTGCGGAAAAGGGTTCAAATCAAAGTGACTTAAAATTTGAAAATAATAAAGATATAGAAAAGTTAGCGCGTAAAGCTTGGGATGATTTTTTAAATGGTGACATAGCTCATTATGATAAATTGACTGACGATGTGTCGCAGGATTTTGTAAGTGGATTAGGTAAATATTTAGCATATGGACTACTCGATATTCGTGAAATTATAAATGATTTACTTGAAGATTATGAGAGCGATGAAAAAAATTTTGAAGCTTTTATAAGAGAGGTTCTATTCCGTGAATTTTATTATGTGTTAATGACACAGTATTCAGAAACGGCAACTAAATCTTTTTCTGAAAAATATCGAAACATGCAATGGTCGTATAATAAAACACATTTTGAAGTATGGAAAAAAGGTCAAACTGGTTACCCAATCGTTGATGCTGCAATGAAGAAGCTGAATCGTACAGGATATATGCATAATCGCTTACGAATGGTCGTATCACAATTTTTAACGAAAAATTTATTTATTGATTGGACTTGGGGGGAGGAGTACTTTAGACAGTATTTGATAGATTATGATAATGCATCTAATGTACATGGATGGCAGTGGTCAGCATCAACTGGAACAGATGCAGTGCCTTATTTCAGAATGTTTAATCCTATACGTCAAAGTGAGCGTTTTGATGCGCAAGGGTATTTTATTAAAACACAGCTAGAAATATTTAATGATGTGAGCAGTAAATACATTCATGATCCAACTAAATATAAAGACAAGTTACAAGAAATTTATCATATTGAAATTGGAAAAGATTATCCACAGACTATCGTGAATCATAAAAATAGTAGAGATTATGTTATGGATAAATTTAAGCAATTTTGACATATCATCCAATAAAAAGGAGTGATTCATTTGTTGAAAAATGAAATACATCGTATTTATTTAGACAAAAATAATAATGAGGTAACTATTAATAGATTTAATGTGACATATCACTATACTATATTAGAACAAATTAATGATTTGCCACAATATGGTTATGCAGTTTTAAACCATTTATATGCTAATCCTGGTTTAGAGGCAGACTTCGAGCGTGTGTTCTTAAATAGAGATAAACATCTAGAGAATACTGAAGGGTTTGAAAATCTATTATTTCTAAAGCCACATAGTACACATGAACATCATGTTATCATTACGTTTTGGCAAGACGAAGCAGCTTACAAACATTGGCAAGAGTCTCAGGAATATAAAGCATCCCATAAAAATAGAGGAACCAAGCAAGGTGCTGATAAATCTATTGTAAACAGAAACCTATCATTTAATATTAGTTTAGAATTTAAATAACATAATTTTTGAATTAAATGATATTTCTGCAAACATATAGGCGAGTTATTTAAATACTAACTTGCCTATTTTTTAAGCGATATAAAAATTTTAGCAAAATCACTGATAAGCAGAAGCATATCATAAATAATTTAGCTGAAGTTTTTACCATGTTTAAAAAGATATAGTAGTAGATTTATCAGTTCAAAAAACATGACTTAGTTGCTATTCAAGCGAATTTTTATAATGATAAAATTGTTGAATCAGAGATAAAAATTGTACATTATTTATCTTAAAACTAAAGTTTTGAATGGAAATAACTATTGATTTTAGTTACTTCCATTTTTTTATATGAAAAAGGAAACTAATAATAATCTGACAATATGGTAATGTTACAGTAATAGATATAGATAAAGGTGGAAAATATTATGAGCGAATTATTAAAGAGAAAAGATTTAATGCAATTGTTGAAAATAACGGGTATGTCTATCAATGATTTAAGAAAAATTATTACAATGACCGTGAATGGAGAAAAAGATTTTGACTCTAGGCGTAAAATTTTATTAGATCATAAGAAAGTTTTAGAACAGCAACAAGAAGCGTTAGACAAAGCATTTAATAAAGTAGACGTAAAACTTCAATATTTCAATGATTTAGAAAAGGAATATGAAAAGAACAGTCAAAACTAATTATTTGCTATAAAGTGCACTTTAACCTTTAGAATAAAAATATAAATATTAAATTAAAGGGAGCGTTTCAAATGGTTGAAAATAAAAAACTCGTATTGATAACAGGATCAAGTTCAGGATTAGGTTTTGAATTGGCAAAATTATTTGCAAAAGATGGTTATGATGTTGCAATGTCAGGCTCAAGTGATAGAATTTACGATTCTGCAAAAGAAATTGAAAAATTAGGTGTTGAAACGTATCCATTTCAAGCCGATGCGTCAACTTATGATGGGGTAGAAGATTTTTGGCGTTTTGTTGAAAATAAAAATCGTACTGTTGATGCGGCAGTTTTAAATGTTGGTATTAGTATTGGCGGAGCATTTTTAGAAAATGATTTAGATGAAGAGTTAAAACTGATTGATATTAATATTTCAGGTATGGTTCATATGGCTAAAAGGGTTTCACAGCATATGGCCAAAAATAAATCTGGTGATATTCTAATCGTTTCATCATTATCAGCTACGTTACCTACACCATATGAGACTGTTTATGGACCGTCCAAAGCATTTGGATTTATGTTTGCTGAAGCGTTAAGAGAAGAATTGAAAGAAAAAAATATTAATGTAACGGCTATGTTACCTGGGGCAACAAATACGGATTTTCATCATAATGCAGGTATGGATGCAACATATTTTGGAGATGAAAATCATAAAAATGATAAAGTGCTTGTTGCTGAACAAGGCTATGAAGCATTAAAAAATAAAATCGACCACGTGGTGTGTGGTGATGAAGCTACAAAAAAAGAGGCTGAAGAAAATAGAAAAACAGCTGAAGATGTTAAAGCAGCTAGACATGCAGCAAAAGCGAAACCACAATAACATTAATATACTTTTGGCATCTATTTGAAACAAATAGAGTAGGGCGTATCTTTAATAATAAAGGGATACGCCCTATTTTTATCATAAATTAATTCATACACCATGCCTATCTAGTAATGCGACTTATCCCATCACGCGCTCTAAACGACATGCCGCACAAATCATCATTCCCCAGTGCTTCACACGCAATATAAATCAAACAAGTAAAATCGTGGCGCTATTTTATAGCTTTCAAGAGTTGGTTATAAACTGTTTTGGCTTGTGTCTGATTTTTAATACCGTATACGTGTGTACGTCCATCTTTAAAAATGGTCATCGTATAGTCTCCGTAATGCGCTAATTTCACAAAATGATTACTTTTCGTTACATTGAGTGGTAGATAGTCTACGTGTTCAAAGATTTGAGTGCCAAACCGAAACAAGAATGCATCTCCGCAAAGTGCTTCGATAGATTGTTTTTGCTGTGTATGGAGTAGCTCATAGTTATGACGTATACATGTAGGACATTGGGGATCCTTTAAATTTTCTGCGTTAAATGTGTTAAATTTTAAATTAAAGCAATCGAAGGTCATTATTTTTTGAGAAAAGCCTTCACCAGCGACCCATCGAATGAGTTCTGAGACTTGCATGCTTGTTACTTGAGATACGACGGGAGGTAAGACGCCATTAATAGCGCAACTTTCACCGGTCGTTGGTATGGTTTGGAGCATGCATTTTAAGCAAGGACCTGTATAATCTATGCCAAAGACTGTACCTTTACTCCCAACGGCGGCGCCATAAATCCACGGGATATGCAGTTTATGGCAAGCTTCATTAATGAGGTATCTGATTTCAAAATGATCCATACCATCTATAACGATATCGGGTTGTGCCTCTGTTAAAACGGCTTCAATATTGGAAGGTGTTAGTTCTTGATTTACATCGGTAATGGTTACCTCGCTATTGATAAGACTGAGGTGGGTCTTCAATGCTTCTACTTTAGGCACCATACGGGCTGCGTCGGACTCATCGTAGGTTGCTTGTCTGTGCAAGTTGGATTCATCAACGATATCCATATCAATGATTGTTAACTGACCCACACCCATGCGCGCTAGCATTTCTGCGCTATGACTGCCTAATGCACCGGCGCCCATAATCATCACGTGGAGCTTCTGTAGCCGATTCTGTCCTTCTTTGCCAAAATCGTGATAGCGTATTTGCCGACTATAGCGTTCATTCATAGAAATCCAATGCCTTCTTGTGGGCTAGATGCTTGAGCAGTGTATTTAACTGGAATGCGACCAGCTTCATAACTTAGTCTACCTGCATGAATGCCTAATTTCATTGCTTCAGCCATTTTTACAGGGTCTTTGGCACTAGAGATGGCTGTATTTAGCAACACTGCATCTGCACCTAACTCCATTGCATGACAGGCGTCTTTAGGTGACCCGATGCCTGCGTCAACAATGATCGGTACATTGGCTCGCTCAATAATATAACGTAGATTCAATGGATTATTGATTCCGCGCCCCGTTCCAATTGGTGATGCTAAAGGCATAATCGCGTGTACGCCTAAATCCTCTAAACGTTTGGCTAATACCACGTCATTAGATACATATGGACAAACGGTATAGCCTTCGTTTAATAATATTTCACAAGCTTTATAGGTTTCTAATGGATCTGGCAACAATGTTTCGTCATCACCGATCACTTCAACTTTGATCATGTCACAGACACCGGCGTGATTGGCAATTTTAGCAATATGCACTGCTTCATCTGCTGTTTTTGCGCCTGCCGTATTTGGAAAAGTAATGAATTTTGATAAATCAACTTTTGCTAATGGATTAGGCAATGCTTTGTCGTATAAGTTCATACGTCTGACTGCAAAGGTTAATACTTCAGTTTCAGACGTTTCAATCGCTTGTGTTTGTATCGCTTCGTTGTCAAACTTACCTGTACCTAATAATAATCTCGCTTTTAATTCAAAGTCACCAATTTTAAACATTTTATCCGCCTCCTACAAATTCTAATAGTTCAAGACAATCTTGATCATTAATCTTTACTGCTTGAAAATCTGCTTGTTTTACTAAATTTTCATTATGCTGAACAATGACTCTATCGGCATCCAACTCTAATTCTTGTAAAATAGCTTGGATACTGACTGCTTGATTAAAAGTAAAATAATCACCGTTTATAACGCATTTCATGTTTTACAGCTCCTTTCAATTGAAAAGTCTTCAAATTCAGTGGGTCTGCGTCCACTTTCAATCCATTCACTCATTTTTAAACCAATCAGTGGTGATAACAGAATGCCGTTGCGATGATGACCCGTAACAACGAATAAATGATGGTCTACTTCATCCATAATGGGTTGACCGTTTGTTGAAGTCGGTCTGATACCAGACCATTGATGAATCAGTTTACTGTTTGCTAAGTTTGGTACGTAGTGTTGCGCTTGTTTGCACAGCCAATGTTTTCCGGGTTTCGTCACGCCGATAGAATAATCATCAACATAGCTCGTAGCACCGATTAAATAACGGTGATTCTTTTTTGGAACGATATAGCAACCATTTGTCATAAATAGGGTGGTCTGCAGGTTTAACGTGGGGTGTTCGACTAAGAGTACTTCACCTTTGACACCCGTGACAGGATTTTGGGAAAAATATTGATTTAATAATTGACCGCTCCAAGCACCAGCTGCAACGACAACCTTTTCGGCGCGGTACGTGTCTTTTTGCGTCATGACTGTATAGCCGTTATTTTGCTTTGTAATTGCTTGAACTTCACTATGATCAATCAATTGGATATGGCGTTTGGCTAAGGAAAGTAATAGGGCTTTGGTATATTGATTCGCGTTGACTTGATGATCTTTAGGTATCAGCATCGCGGTTAAAGTTTGAGATTGAACGTTATTGTCTGTAATGGCTTCAAGGGACTTGGAAGATAATAATTGCGTGTTCGAATCGTGCTGGTGTAGAAATTGGAATTGCTGTTCCACAATGGGATTATCTGTCTCATTTTTTGCCATTTTAACTAGGCCGCTTTCCAAATATTCAATATCTAGACCGACCTCAGACAGCAAACGATCTTTAAGGGATTGAAACATGTCTTGAGATTGTCTTGCTAAATGAAATAAACTACAAGATTCCGTAAATTCATTATGTGCACCTAACATACCTCCAGCTGCGTAAGAGGCATACATACCGCGAACATTGCGATCTATAATGGCTATCCGCAGGCCTTTTTGACTTAATTCTCTTGCAATCGACATACCTATTACACCGGATCCAATAATAATGACATCAAATTTGGTATTCATTCCATCGCTCCCTTAATAATTCCATCGTTTCTCTGTTTTTTCGTCTGAATAGCGTTATACCTGCAATCCCATCAAATCCTTTCGGCAAATCATTCAAGGTTTGTTCATTCACACCCCCAAGTGCTACGGTTGGTATAGAGTACTGTAATGCTTTATCAATTTCTGACTTTGTTCGTGGTGGTTGATTAGGCTTAGAATTTGTTCTGAAAATATGACTAAACAATATAAAATCTAAATTGAGTGCTTGTGCTTGTTTGACACTTTCCTCGTGGTGTGTCGACATACTGATTTGAATATGAGGGTGTGACTTTTTAAAATCCTTTATTCGTGTGTCAGCTTCTCTAAAATGGATTGCTGATAAATGGCATTGTTCTAAAACTATAATATGACTATGAATAATGATTTTATTTTTCGGAAACCCTGCCTGTATTAAGCGATTCATCCAATCTATCAGTTGCTGTTGTGACATAGGGGTACGTATCATTAAATAATCAATAACGGATGCTATGGTTGTGTAATGTTGAATATCGTCTGAATCTAAATTTTCAAATTCAGTAATGGCTATAAACATATAATTCACCTCATTAAAAAAACGTCACTTCTCCGGCTGGAAAAATGACGTTGAAATAACGAGTAATATACCTAAACGCCACTTTCCTACGCCAGTACAAACTGGATCAGGTTCAGGGAATTCCTAAGTTACTACTTCGGTCTCAGCCTTTTACAAGGCACTTCCAGTGGTTTCTCAAACTATTTAATTTTTAATAATACGTTTCACTAATTTTCTGAATAATTATCTACAATCTAACGTATTCTATTCCTTTTTGCAAGTTTCACTTAAAAACAAATGTGTATATTACGATATTGAATTAACTGGTTGAACACTCTATGGCGCTCACTCCAGAAAAATATTTTTAGCGTTAATCAACGTCAGATATTTCGAGTAATTTACTTGTAATGGCTTGTGTTTGCTGATAAACAGCTTTATATAATTCAAAATAAGCCATATATTGTTCGTGTCTTTTGGCATCAGGTTCAAAGCTATGTTCATATTTTATAAAATGCTTTGTCATATGCGCTACATCCGGATACCATCCTAAACCTAAGACAGCGAGCATGGCTGCGCCCATACAAGGTCCTTCTTCATATTTCAATTTTTTAATTTTAGCATTAAAGATATCGGCTTGGAGTTGTAACCAAAAGTCACTTTTTGCGCCACCACCAATGGATATCACATGTTCAATATTGTTACCCATGTGACGTAGATAGTTAATGGATTCATATAAAGAAAAAGTAATGCCTTCTATCACGGAACGCGCGATATCACTGCTATGATGCGACGTTTTTAGTCCTATAAAACTCCCTCGAATACTTGCGTCACCATGCGGAGTACGTTCCCCGGATAAGTATGGTGTAAATAATAGACCATGACTGCCTAATGTGGATGATTCAGCTTGTGCAACAATTTGTTCATAGCTTAAATGCGGGAGCATATGATTTTTTAACCATGTCAAACTATCGCCAGCTGCAAGTGTGACGCCCATGACGTACGACATATCGTTTACGACGTGATTAAAATAATGCATATTGTGTTTATAGTCGTATTGCTTGTCAGATTCACTCGTTAAGATAACGCCAGAAGTACCAATGCTACACAGCGTTTGATTTTCATCGACCACTCCTGAACCGAGCGCGCCGCATGCATTATCTCCGCCACCTGCAAATACTGCAACATCATGATTTAGGCCTAATTGTCTAGCTATGTCTTTAGTGACGTAGCCTACAAAGGCATCAGAAGTCACGAGCTCAGGATAAATATGGTCAACACCGAATTGTCGGCCAATCTCTTTAGCCCAACATTTTTGCTGATTATCTAATAACAATGTACTAGATGCATCGGAATACTCCATATTTAATTTGCTTGTTAATTTAAAACGCACGTAGTCTTTAGGCAATAAAAACACGTTTGTTTTAAGCCAGTGCTCAGGTTCGTTTTCCTTTATCCACAGTAGTTTAGTAAGTGTAAAGCCTTCTAAGACGGGATTGTCTAATACATAATCGCCAAGTTGTGCTTTAATTAAATTACATTGTGACGTTGATCTTGTATCATTCCACAAAATCGCATCACGGATGGGGTGGTTTTCATCATCCAGAATAACCAAACTATGCATTTGTCCTGACAAAGATAAGCCCTTCACTTGATAATGATTGAGTGCCTCACTGTGTACTAACTGTTGTATGCAGGAGCATGTAGCCTCAAACCAGTCATCTGGATTTTGCTCACTATAACCGTTGGCCACATGCCTTGTTTGTAGTGGTGCATGAACACTTTGTAATACGTTGCCATACCTGGTTACAGCAATGACTTTAACAGCACTCGTGCCAATATCTATACCTAATACGATATCTTGCATATAACGACTCCTTTGTTTAGATATTTAGGGAGTGGGGACTGAAATCAAATTGTTTAATAGATATTTCGTAGTGCTTCCCTAGTACTTCCCTGGCGAGGATGACTGGTATAAGAGTTTACCTGAGCTAACCCTCATGTATCAGTCTCACTAGAATTTTCATGTAAAATGCATAAGTGCATAAGAATGACTCATTTTCATGACATGAAAAAGGAGTGCTTTAAAGAAGTGAGATTTTAGATTTTCAGTCCAGCCCTCTACTGCCTAATTGAAAAAAGATTCTGAAACCATCGATGGATGTCCCAGACTCTTATTTATAACACGATTTAATTTAAATTAAAAATTTGGGGGAATTTTATTATAGAAAAATGTTAAATATATGGGGGGTGATATAGATTGATATTTACTAAGGTGAATTAACCGTATGACCTGTTATAACAAACAAAGAAAAGGTGTGAGATAGTAAAAACATGGCTTAAATCATAATTAAGCCACAAGTTAGTCGTCGACATAAAAAAAGCGTTAAGTTATTCAATGCTGAGTAACTTAACGCTTTTTATTTATACACAAATTTAGTTCGCTATTTCTTTTTTAATTTGTTTGGTTGCTTGAACTTGTTGTTGATGATTTAAATAGTCGTTTATTTCTTGTTGTGACGCTTCTGGATGTTGTTTTTTATAGTTACTTGCTAACTGTTGCATTGCTTTTTTCTGTTGTTGCTGCTTCGCTTGATTTCCTTCGCTGCTCTGTTTTTGCTGTGATTGTTGTAATTGTTTTGCTTGCTGAGCATCTAAAACGACCCACGTATCTTTAGGGACTGTCACAACGGTCGTTTTTTTGATTAATTCTTGATTGTCATGTCCAAAGCTAAATAATGATTTATAAACATCTGATTTCCAAACCCAAACTGTTTTTTTAGTTTGTGTTGTTGCTTTATCAGTATCTTTTACTTCATATGTCGCTTGGTGTTTAACCGATTCTGATAAATGATCTTTATCCATATTTGGTTTAAAATGTGTCTCGGCTTTTTGATCGTCTGAATGATTTTTATAAACCATAATATAATTATTACTATTCTTGCCCATCTCGTTAGCGATTAACATATTGACTGGACTGTCTTTAGAACCAGCGCTATAGATTTCTTTTTTATCAGAAGTGACTACTTTTTTCTCCATTCCCCAATGGTGTGTCATGTTAGCTGTGATACCAATGATCATAAGTAATAAGGCTACTGTGGAAATATAACCTAAAATATAGCGTGTAACCTTATGAGGAATTAATAACCAACTAACAAATACACATAGCGTTAAAATAATTGTTATGATCATATTATTTCTCCTCACTTTCAGATGAATTCATTTTCAAGAATGTTACGATGAGCACACCGACTAGCGCAAAGAAGATACCTATGATAAATGCTGTATTAAAGCCGTCAATTGACGCTTGTTGCGCCTGTTCAGCATATTTTAAAGGATCGATATCTTTAAGACTAGAAGCAGGCATATTGTTATTAATAATATTTTGTGTAACGGACGTTAATAGTGCTACAGCTATGGATGAAGCAACTTGTCTAGCTGTATTATTGACCGCTGTCCCGTGTGTGCCTTTTTCAACCGTTAATGCATCCATAGCGTTTGTAGTTAAAGGCATCATCAAAATGGCAATACCAAACATACGAATCGCGTAGAGTACAAGGATTAATGTAGGTGAAGTATGATCACTTAAAAATCCAAATGGTATGGATGATAAAGTTAAAATTGAAAATCCGACAAAGGCTAAACGCTTAATGCCCACTTTGTTATATAGCGTACCTGATATGGGTGAAATAAAGCCGAGCATTAAAGCACCAGCGAGCAAGGTCAAACCAGATTCAAAAGGTGAGAAACCATGAATATTTTGTAAATAAGTTGGTAACATCATTTCAACACCATACATGGCCATAGTAACCACAATCAAACCAATCGTTGCGATAGTGAATCCTTTAGATTTGAATACGCGTAAATCTAGGAAAGGATCTTTGGATTTGAGCTGTCTGATTACGAATAGTGTTAAGACAATAACACTGATGATAATCGGTAAGATAACGTAGTTCACACTGTCCCAACCTTCACTTGAAACATTGGAGAATCCCCATAAAAAGAGACCGAAGCCAATACATGACAGAATCAGTGAATATACATCTAATTTCAATTTACGGTTCGGTATAACGTCTTTCATAAAAAAGAAACTCAATACAAATGCGATGGCTACAATAATAATTGGTAATACAAAAATATTTCTCCATGAATCAGAAATCGTAATACCTAATAAGACGTGGTCTTTATCTAAGATCCAGCCTGCAAATGTAGGACCCATAGCAGGTGCTAAACCTACAGCTAAGCCACTTAAGCCCATAGCAGTACCTCGTTTATTGATAGGGAACATATTGATAATAATAATTTGCATTAATGGCATCATCAGCCCTACTGCAATGGCTGTGACAATGCGTCCTGATAAGAAAATAATCCATGCATCGTGATGTGATGGTGCAATAGCCGTTAGTGTTAAGCCGATTAATAATAAACCGTATGCACAGACATGTAACCACTTAGTAGAAATTCTGGTTGCTAGAAAAGCAGATAAAGGCACCATAATACCGTTAGCCAGTAAAAACCAAGTCGTTGCTTGTTGCGCAGTACTAAAATCTATATCAAAGTCATTCATTAAAGTAGGTAAAGGTGTACCTAATGACGTTTGCATGAGTGCACCAGCAAATGTGGCTAGAAGAATAATACTCATAATGATTTTTGGTTTATATTGTTGTCCATGAATGTCTAAGTTCATATTTTTACTTGTTTGGGTAGACATAAACAAGCCTCCTAAAGTTCTTGATAATTAATACTTTGGAAATATAGCATCCTGTATGAATTTGTAAAAGAACAAAATATGATACAATGTATGAAATCGAACAACTTGTATGATTTTGTATTATATTTGAAAAATAGGAGTGATGATGTGGGATATCAAAGGAAGACTACTTTAACTCATAAGCGTATAACAAACAGTTTAGTAACTTTGTTAGAAACACATAAATTTGATTTAATTACCGTTAATCAAATTGTTGAAGAAGCGGAGATCACAAGAAGTACATTTTATAGATATTATGATGATAAATATAATTTGCTATCAGAGATAGAAGAAGAGATTTTGACGCATTTATACGAAGAACGTCAAAAGATAGATCAACAATTTGCGAAAGAAGATATGTTGAATGTTGAAGTATTTCAACAATTGTTTGAAGCATTAGAGCCATATTCAGAAACAATACGACTTTTATTAGGGCATAATGGAGACTCAAGTTTTGAAATGAAAATAAAGAATGAAATAGGTAAAAGGTTTATCAATTTAGGTGAGCTTCATCATGTATCCAAAGTACGTGAAGATTTAGTGAAAGAATATTTGTATGTTATTTTAATTAAAACATTTCAGTATTGGTCCGCTAATAAAGATAGCATTGACGTGAGAGAAGTGGCATCGACGATGAGAGATATTCAATTAAAAGGTATCAGAAAGACAATTGGGTTGTAAATTCAAGGAAAAGTAAATAGTAGAAAAGAGGGAAATAATATGAAAATTCAAATCTTGTTATTTGATCATATTATAAATAAAGGCGAATCCTAGTGGGTTCGCCTTTTTGCATCTATAAGTATTTTATTTATTACTGGCTATGTGTTATGACATCGCTTCAACTACAGGTTATAACTGTCGTTTTTAAATTTTACTGATTGATTTATTTTGATAGTTAGGACGTATCATTAAATCTATAATAAGGAGGATAAAAGTATCATTTCTTAATATAACCGAGATTTCCGTTAACAGTCTCATAAAAATCGAATTGCATACCTGATTTAATAGCAGCTCCATTTAAATCTTTATCAAGTACTGTCAGTGCTAATTTACCTTTTGAAAGTTCATTTGCTTTGAATTGAACTGTGTATTCTCCAGTTTTGAAAAGATGTTTTTTAATCTCTAGAACTGTATAGTTGGTTGGATCTTTTCTATTTTTTATTTCAAGATATTTTAATTCTGAGTTTTTAGAGTAGAGTTTTAAAAATATGTTTTCATCTTTTTTGATTATTTTTTGCAATATGATATGCATTCTTTTTTTATATTTATTTTCTTTATAGACGTAATAGTATTTATCGTTTGAAAGGTAAAGTGGCTTCTCGTCTTTCTTTAAATAAAAGTTAACAAAGTCTATAATCTCTTCTTTGTCACCATTTTTAATGAGCGTTAAGGCATGTTGATTCAATGTGTCATCTGCATAGTCCAAAGAATTAAAATCATTATCTATCGTATTTAAAATATCTTGAAAGACAGGAAGTAATGTATCAATATTTTTAATGAATCCTTTTTTATAAAATTTACCTTCTAAAATATCTTTGTTTATAATTCGGTATAATAAGTTAGCAAAAATTTTATTGTTTTTGTATTTTTTTGTTAAGTAACGGTAGGCTTCATTTTGCCATTTTATACGATTAAGCACGGTAGATGCTTCGGATTTTACTAAAGAAATATTTTCATCATAACGATTAGCGCAATAGACAACGTCTTGTGTGGTACTGATATTTTTAGTGTTAAAAAATACTTCAGCGAAAAATTGTAAATCTTCTCCAAATATCATTTCTGGGAAACGAATATTATTTTTTTTGATAACACTAGATTTCATCATCCTACCAGCAGGCGCTAAATGATAAAATGATTTTCTAAAATTTTTCAAACCAACTTTATTATATGCAATTTTAGATAAGGCAACACCACTACGTGCAATACGATCACTATATACATATTTTGTAAGACCTGTAGCATAGTCAGTTTTATTTGATTTTAAAAGCGTATATAAATTTTCCAAGGCATCTGAAGGTAACCAATCATCTCCATCTACAAACATAATGTATTTACCTTTGCTTAAATCGATTGATAGATTACGAGGTTTGGCAGGTGTTCCTGAATTTTCATCTAATTGAACAAATTGATAATTAGAAAAACTTTCAATCTTTTTAGATATAATATCAAGCGTATTATCTGTGGAACAATCATCTACAATGATTAATTCAAAATCATTTTTATTCATTGTCTGTGCCAATATACTATTTAACGTATTTTCAATAAACTTCTCCTTATTGTATGTACTTATAAGTATACTTACTTTAAATTTATTTGTTACTTTATTACTTTTTATAACTTTCATTTCATATCCCTTTCTATGTTCATAAGATTTATAATTTGATGAAATTTTGTAATTAGCCTCTAGTTGTGTAAATATAAATAATGATTTTTTATGTTTTGTGATAACAATTAACTTTTGTTATTTATTATACTATTAAAACCAGTAATTATGGAATAGTTTTTAAAAGTTGTATAAATTGTGCAATTCTTTTTGGGGTGATTTTAAAAAAGCAGCTTGTGAATAGTAACTATTTTTATAGTAGTGGGGGCATAGCGCAACTTAATGTATTTTTCAGTAAATACGTCTTTTATGCGGTTTTCGTTCTCCTACAAAGTAAAAAAATAGCTTCCTTTACGTGTGGTGTCAAGGAAGCTATATTGCTTTTCGCTATATTAATAGTGAAATGAATTTGATTAGATGGAAAACAGTAAATTTATGATGATGGTTTACTTCTGAAATATTGAGTGGGATTACTTTTAAGTTTTGGTTTTCTAGGGACAGGTACGATATAGTTTCCATTTGGAATTTTAATAAGTAAATGAATAACTAGTACAGATAAACCGACGATAATGATATATGAAAGACCATATAACAGTATGCTATCTCTATTATCAAAAATTGAAATTTTTAATACAAGCCATTTTACTAAAGGATGTACTAAATATATCCCCATAGAGTAATTACCAATTAAAGTTAATGTTTTCATAAGTAATTTATTTTTTCTAATTAAAAAATAAAAATAAATCAAAAATATTAAGAAAAACGGTGTATATAATAAAAATGCTGGATGCGATGAGGTTACAAAATGATCTAAATCAATAAACAATAAAAAAGATATAAAGACGACAACAATGGCAGGTAAAAATAACTTGATATACTTTTTGATCAATGAATTGATTTCTTCATAATACTTAGCAAAAATAATACCCAATATAAAATAAGAAATCCAATTGAGTAAGAATGCCCTACTTGTTATAAAAGTACCGATAACTGGTATATCAATTGAAATGTGTTCATAGTTTAATTGCCATAAAATAGTGATGAATGTAAATAATAAGTAAGTTAGTAATAAGGGAATCCCTTTTTTAATTTTTTGTAAGAATGGAAATAATATGTAAAACTGCAACACGGTTAATATAAAATATAAATGGTAATTTCCAGTTCCAAATAAATAATAGCTAATAAAGTTTTTATTACTATCTAAATTCACTTCAACAACACCTAAATAATATAAATAAACGGTAGTCCAAATGATATAAGGCACAAATATTTTGGTGAATCGTGATTTAGCGAAATAGTTTAAATCAAAACCTCGTTTTAATACAGAATGGGTTAATAAAAAAGCGCTAATCACTGCAAAAACAGGCGTGCCAAGCCGACCAATTTGACTCAAATATCCTGCGAGAATGGTCATATTATGGTTGTTTTCGCTATTCGTATATGAAACTGATAGATGAACACATACGATAAATAGTGTAGCAATAGATCTAATAATAGGTATTTCTTCAAAATACTTCAACATGCTCCCCCTTAATGAAAATAACACACATCAGCTAATTATAACTGATAGGCGCAGTTTAAACTAGAGTTGAAATTATTTTGGATTTAAATCGATTTTATGTATAAACTCTATAACTTTTAATTTTTGTTGAGTGACATAGGGATAGACATTGAAAAATGACTAGTTAATGATTTAGATATTCTTTTTTATTATACATAAAGAGACTGAGACATTTATTTATGTCCCAGACTCCCAATTTATAACACGATTTAATATAAACTTTATGCTCCAATCAATTTTAGCATTATAAGTGCTTTGAATGGGGTTCCAATAAAACGGACAGCTCTGTTGTTAAAGTATCAATATCACATGGTTTTGATGCTTCAATCCACCATACAATAACGCCTACTACAGCTGATGATAAAAATTGAATTGTAATTCCATTATTTTCTTGATTCATGTTGTCGCGCATTTTCTTTGATAATGTTTGTTTAACTATATTAAGATCCGACCTTTTAAACAAAGTCTTTAAAATAGTGTACTGATCGTCAATGACATATAATATTTCACGTAATGCCTTTTCATTATCCTCTGATTTTGCCATGTAAAGATTGCATTGATTTACTGTTGCACTCAAAATAAAATCAATAGCATGGTCTAAAATGTCGTATTTATCTATGAAATTCAAATAAATGGTACCTCTATTTATATTGGCATGCTGAGTAATATCATTCATAGATATTTTATTAAAGTCTTTTTCTCTGATTAGTTCCACAAAACTACTAATAATCAGTTGTTGAGATTTTTCTTTTCGTTTAACCATTTTAACTCCTTTT
The DNA here is from genome assembly GCF_056529615.1 of Staphylococcus sp. Z5-21. Taxonomy (NCBI): domain Bacteria; kingdom Bacillati; phylum Bacillota; class Bacilli; order Caryophanales; family Staphylococcaceae; genus Staphylococcus; species Staphylococcus sp. Z5-21. Next base: position 100,316 of record NZ_CP096462.1, read on the forward strand.
AACATCAACATTTTCAAGTATTTGTTCATTAAGCGTCAATAAAGTTGTATTGTTCATTGAGTTTAAAGTTTAGTGATGATAATTTAAAGTTATTGAACAATTGTTCAATAACTAAACTAGAGTGATAAGAATATGAAAATTTTAATATATGGTGCTGGTGTACAGGGTCAATTTTTGTCTCACGCACTAAATACTAAAGAAAATACTGTTACAATGTTGGCACGAGGGAAAACTTTAGAACAATTGAATCAAAAAGGACTAAAACTTAAACATTTATTACAAAGAAAGACGACAATTGAATATATACCAACGATGAACACACTTTCAGAACAGGATATATATGACGTGATTTTTGTAACGATGAAGTATTCAGATTTTTATAATGTGGTTCCAACATTAGCTGAAAATAAAAGTCAAAATATTATCTTTGTTGGAAATAACATGAACCCTAAGTTACTTCAAAAAACATTAATGCAACAGAGTCATCATACTAAACATATCACATTCGGCTTTTTGATGACTGGTGGTTCAAGAGAAGATAACGATACTAAGATTTTAAGATTTAATGCTGGTGAACTCAAAGTGGGCAATATGTATGGAGATATTGCATTCGCACATGAACTAAACTCAATATTTAAAAATACGAAAATTAAATTAACATATGAGGCAAAATTTGAAGATTGGTTGATGTCACATGCTGCTTCAATTTTACCAATCAATATGCTTTTTATTCTAAAACAAAGTAAAAGACATCACACGAATGATTTAATAAAGGAAACAATAGCTGCTTTTAATGAAATGTATCAATTGTTGGAACATCAAGGTCATCGTATTAGACCGAAAGCACAGACTATTATTTTTAAAAATTTTAAAGGTTTATCCTATATATTATTGAAAGTAGTTATGAACATTGGACTTATTGATCAAACACAAGGTTCATTTAAAGAGCTTGAAGCAATTTATAACGATATTAAAGTGCTAAATCAAGATACTGCCTTGACTACACGTCATCTAGATAATCTATTTGAGAAAAGTAAATCTGTCAGTGAAAACAACTAAAATCACCGAAGCTAAAATGAAATGTATCCTAAGGTAACGTATGCTACTTCACTATTCTAAAACACACTCTTAGTAGTATTCGAAAATATAGCAAGTAAAAAAGGTAGTATAGAAAAATAAAGTCTAACCCTGCCAATCTATTTCAGATATTGCAGGGTTAGACTTTATTTTATATTTTTGATTACTTCTTGACGAAGTTTGCCTCTTAATTCTGCCATGGTATTAAGGTGATATTTTTTATAATCTCCTGAATCAATTCTGAAAGCATGTACTCCTAAAATTTCATTTTTGCTATTTAAAATTGATCCACCAGAAGACCCTGGTTCAGCCATCATTTGATAATAACCCATTGGATTTACATTTCGAGCCATGAGTGAATATTTACCTTTTGAATGATACATAGTACCCATTGGATCTTTTTTATATTTTCCAGTTGGTAAACCGTAATGATATAAGTGAATAGGTGTATTGGATTTGATATTTGTAATCGATTTTTCAGGAGCAATTTTACGTATCTTCATATATTTTGAAATATCTTCATTTGTATACACTAAAGCAACATCGCCATATTGTAACATTTTGACACCAGTTACTTGGAGAGAGCGCGCCACTTTTGAACCTTCTTGTAATAAGTTTATTCTTAAATTTTGTGTTGATGAAGGTGTCATCGGTTTATGTGCTTGTTGATTATTGATGACATGGTTCGCTGTTATTATTGTATGTTTGCCAATTGCAGTTCCAGTGCCATAAGTTAACGCTTTTGCTGTAGGATTCCAATTGAATACAGTTGCAATATTAGCTGCTTTTGCATTTGTATGTTCTAAAGTAACGCCTTTATTACCTGAAGCTTTCATAATTTTTAATGCATCATTGATACCAGAAGCACTGGTTGTTTGACCGAAGTCTCGAACATTATCACTACCAGGTATCTTGGATGACCATCGTTTTGGCGCTTGATTATAGTAGTTAAGGTTTGTCTGTTTTTTTTTGCTTGATTTTGGCGTAACTTTTACACTTTTAGATGCCTTTGCTTTTTTTATTTGTGTGTTTGATGGTTTGTTTTTTACAGTTGCTGATAATATTTGTGGTTTTTGAATTTTAGTTTGATTGTGTTTTGGTGATGGTTCCACTGGACTTTTCTTAAACTTCGTTACTTTACTAGAAGTTGATGGTACCTGCGGCTTCTTCGCTGTTACTTTGCTAGATTTTTGCCCGGTTTTATTAAGTTTAATTGATTGAACTTGCGTTTTTACCTGCTTAAATTGTCTTGGTAAAGTATATTTTTTTTTCTTTTCACTTTTGATTGCTTTCACATTAGTATTTGTATTATTTTTGGTTATTGTATTCGATTGTACGAGTGTTTTGTGGTTTTGTATGGGTTGTGTTATTGTTTGTAGTTTTTTAGGCTTTAGTATCTGTGATGCAGGTTGTGCTTTTTGATTTACAGTTTTTTTAGAAGATGAATAAATACTATTGTTTTTAACGATATTTTTGGCAACTTGTTTCTTATTGTTATGGTCCAATAAGTTATTTTGATTAAATTTGGTATCCTTTGTTTGAATTGAATTGTTTTTAGTTAATTTATAGTTGGCTGCATGGTACTCATTAGTAGTCGTTTCAGCTGCTTGTAATTTAGTCATATGAAATGTCATTATGAATACAATTGCCATTAATAATGATATAAAGTGGTAAACATATTTATATAAACTTTTGTTCACTTAACCTGTCCCCTTACTGTTATTTGTGTAAAAAGTTAACGCTAACGTATTTATTCAATATTATATACATGTGCTATTTAGTATAGCAATATATTTTTCAAGTAAAAACAAAGAAAATTTTTAAAGTTTTAGATTCACGGTATTTTTTAATAATAAAAATAATGATATATCAGAGATTAGGAGGATGAAATATGCAAAAGAGAAATGATTTTATAGTTAAATTATTAGAAAAAGCATCGATCCAAAACGGAATGCGCGTACTGGACGTAGGTTGCGCTACGGGCGAGGTTACTCAAATTGTTGCCAATAAAGTTGGTGACCAAGGTGAAGTGATTGGTGTGGATATGAACCAAGATATGCTTCATATGGCTGAGGAAAATAAACAATTTGAGAATGTAAAATATATTAAAGGTGATATTTATAATTTGCCTAAAGACATTGGCAAGTTTGATGCAATTGTGGGTAGAAGCGTTTTGATGTATTTACCAGGTGCATATGAAGCTTTAAATGTATTGAGAGGTCATTTGAAACCTAATGGTATATTCTGTTTTCAAGAAAGTGATGCTATTAATAGCGGTGTAGGCGCAGATAATTTACCAATGCATCAAAAAGCGATTCAACTAGTATGGAAAACTGTAGAAAGTGAAGGTAGCGATATTCATATTGGTCAAAAACTTTATACATTATTTCAAAAAGTAGGCGTAGTGCCTGTAGAATTTATCGCAGAAGCAGTGATTCAAACCTCAGACGATAATGATTTGAAGTGGCTTATAGATATCATGGCTACCAGAATGAAAGAACGTCAGATAGTTAAATCATCTTTTTCTATTGAACAATTTTTAAATGATCTAACAAATGAATCTGAAAAGCATCACAGTGCTTTTATAAGAGATATGGCATTTGGCATTTGCGGTAGGATTTGATAAATCAGCACTTTAAATGATAAATAACAGGGAAAGTTTCTAAGAAAAATTAATAGCAACAGTGAGTATATTTGAAAAGTCTTTACAATAGATGAATGATAATAAGGAGCGGATCATTCACTGTAACTATAGACTTATACAAGCGTTAGGTAAGTATGCGGTTTGTCTGAAGTTAGACTGAACGTAGGATAATGTACAATAAAAAAGCTAATTTCATACAAGGTGAAATTAGCATGTAAGTTATCATTCCATAAAGTTGATCAAACAATTTTTCGACATTAATTTCTTGTTGCGAGTAATATACAATGTTATAAATATCTTTCTTTTCAATTAGGTGATTTTTCATGCGATGAAATCTTTTCATGATGTCCAATTTTAAGCAAAAACAGTAATACAATTAATAAAATAAATGATGGTAACCAAACTAAATTTAAATTCAATATGCTTAAATAAATACATAGCGCAAGAATAGGGAGACCTAAAGCATTTCCCAGGGAATAAATGTGTTTTACGGTATGGCTCGCATAGGTTGTAACAATCATTTTTCTGAAAATAATTCTAGCACCACCAAAGGTTAAACCGAATAGTAACATTAAAACTAATTTAAATAAGAGTATATCTTCTAATACATACCATGAGATAGTGATTACAATACTGAGGATGAATAATAAATGCATCCACTTATTTGAAATAAATTTACTAAATAGTACACCAATGACAGCCATGCCTATACCTAAAACACTGTCTAATAGCGCGACTTCATGAACTTCACCGCCTTTATAAGTTGTAAGCGTAGGTAGCATAAAGTTAATTGTTCCCAATATTGGCCACATCAGCATGCTCATAAAATAATGTATTAATTTTACAGATGACTTGGGTGGAGATGATTCGTTTATAGAGGTAAGATGCATCATCTTATTTCTACTTCTAATTGCTAAGCAAAGAATTAGGTAGGCTAAACAGATAAAACGGTATAATGCAGTAATTATTAAATAATTAGTCATGATGCGCATCACTACAATCAAAAATTTTAGATGCGAGTTCATTGGCTTTATGAATATGTTTGAAAGTTTTTGTAGTCGATAATTCAGGCCAGCTAAACTGCACAAGTCCTTCACGACTGCTCCAATTTTCAGGATCGGTTACATTGTCTCCAATCCCCTTTAATAAATTTACTTTTTTTATTTCAGAATCATTGGCTATATCAGGATAGTTAATATTTTGTATCTTACCTTTTTTAGCTTTCATAAAAGCGATAGCAGACGTACGTTTTGGTGTGAATATATCTGCTGATTTAACTTTATTATTAATGTACATAGAAATATGGAGTTGATAAGGATTCATATCATAAGCATTTTCAACTAAGTCCATTATAGCGTCACCACCAGGTCTAGCAGTAGCTTCTATGACATAGAGTTGGTCGCCTTTGATTTTTATTTCCACATGAGCAACGCCTCGCGTAATACCTAAAGTCTGACACGTGCGGATTGCAAGGTTTTTTAATATCTTCATTTTTATATCTGTGACTTGGGACTAAATGACCCATTTCAGTAAACCATGGTCTGGGAGATAAATATTTTTCAGTAACTGTAATGACCTCATAGAAATGATGACCACACAACACTTCAACTGAAACTTCGTCATCACTATCAATAAATGTTTCAATCAGAAATTTATTTTTAAACACATGAAAGGTATCAGCATAAGTCTCCATAATTTGTTTCGATTTTCTATAGGCATCCATGCATTCTTTTTCGTTATTTGCTAAGTAAACCCCACCACTGCCTCCAAAATCCATTGGTTTTATAATTACTGGGAAAGTAAATTCTTTGATACATTCTTTCAATTCTGTTGCATCATTAAATTGTATCGACTTTGCTGTAGGAATGTCTGCTTTTTCAAATAAGGATTTCATGATGTGCTTGTTTCTGCAAGCTTTAATAACCTTTGGTTCAAGGTAAGGCAAACCGTAGTCTCGATTTAATTGATTAGCTACTTCTAATGTCCAATCATTTAAAGAGACAATGCTTTTTGGTTCGTACCCCTGAATTTGATAATATGCTATCTCTTTCTTTATCTCTTCATAGCTTAAAGGATTGGCATCAATACAAAAATCAAAATACGCATTGTACTTATATTTTGCATTTTGAATTGTTGTCCATATTTGAAAATCACCGATTGCTTTGCCACCAGCGTAAGCACGTTCTCTTAAAAACTGATCTGCACCTAATAACAATAGATATTCTGTCATATGAGCCTCCTAATTTTTATGTAATGATTAATATATATAAATAATACTATATAAAATTATATTTGGAATATAGTTGGAATGAATTTTGGGAAATATGAATTTTATTAATTTGAGTATTTTGAATTGGTTTGAGAGAAGTGTAATGAAATTCGAAGCATGATTAAGAAGATTGGAAATATAAAAAAAGACTAATTCGCTCAAGCGAATTAGTCTTTTTACAATTAAGAGTGAAGGTCGTTCTAAACTCTCAATTGAAGCCCTACAATTGTTAGTTGTTTTTAATATTCGATATTCGGTGCTTTATTCACGTGTTTTTGATAACGTTTTAAAGCGTAAAAACCGATAGCGCCGATTACTGAAACTACTAATAGTTTTTTCATTTTTTTCACAATCCTTTAAAATTATTATGCATTAAACTACTATTTACTATAATAGTTTAGGTTTAAGCTTTTAGAAGTTTGTTGACGTGTACGTCTCATTAAATCAGGATCTTCAATTAATGATTGACCATAAGATGGAATCATTTTTTTGATTTTTGGTGTCCATTCTGATTTATATTCAGGGAAGTTTTTCTCTAATACTTCTAATGCAACTGATACTGAAGTAGAAGCCCCTGGAGATTCACCTAATAATGCAATTACAGTATGATCTTCAGAATTAACCACTTCTGTACCGAATTGGATAAAGCCTTTACCGTTTTCAGGTGTATCTTTGATTACTTGAACACGTTTACCAGCATTGTATAATTGCCAGTCTTCGTCACGTGCTTCTGGGTAGAATGTACGAAGATGGTTCATAGTACCTTCTTTAGTCATCAAGATTTGATCAATTGAATATTTAATTAATGGTAAGTTTTTAACTGCTGATGCTAATAAAGTTGTGATGTTATATGGTTTAACAGATTTAAATAAATCTAAATTAGAACCTTGTTTAAGGAATTTAGGTCCAATACTAGCGAATGGTCCAAATAGTAATGTACGTTCACCATCAATATAACGTGTATCTAAGTGAGGTACAGTCATTGGTGGTGTACCTTGAGGTTCTTTACCGTATACTTTAGCATCGTGTGCTTGTATAACATCTGGATTTGTACAGATTAAGAATTGACCAGTGATTGGGAATCCACCTAAGTGTTTACTTTCAGGAATTCCTGTTTTTTGTAATAGTGGAATTGCGCCACCACCTGCACCAATAAATACATAATCAGCTAGTTGTGTTTTTACACTACCACTGTTACGTTGACGTACTTTAACTTCCCATTTACCGTCTTTACGTTGGTTAAAGTCCATTACTTCGTGGTTGTATTGAACATCTACATTAGGTTCTTTTTCTAAGTTTTTGGCCATTTTACGAGTAAGTTCACCAAAGTTTACGTCAGAACCTTCATCAATTTTACTAGCTGCCATAATGTCACCTGCACTATGACCTTGCATCATTAATGGAATCCATTTTCTCATTTCTTCAATATCTTCTGTGTATTCAATATTGTCGAACATTGGGAATTCTTTCATAGCTTCATAACGATCTTTTAAAAATTGAACGTTATTTTTACCTCTTACAAAGCTAATGTGTGGTAGCGGACGAATAAATTCTTCAGGGTTACTGATTGTTTTGTTTTGAACTAAATGACTCCAAAATTGTTTTGATAATTCAAATTGTTCATTGATCTCTTTCGCTTGCTCAATGTTAATTGAACCATCTGGTTGTCTAACTGTATAATTCAATTCACATAAAGCAGCGTGTCCTGTACCAGCGTTATGACGCTCGTGAGAACTTTCATCACCTGGACGATCTAAACGCTCGTATAATTTAATATCCCATTCTGGTGCTAATTCATTAATCATTGTACCGAATGTAGTACTTAATACCCCAGCGCCGATTATTACAACGCTTTTTGACTCTTTGTTAGTAGCCATTATCTAATCACCTTTCCTTATCTCAACTTGCAACTATAGTATAATACTAAATCACCTATCATTAAAATACATATTTTTTATAGGTGCCATTCTAATATGGAATCTTTTTTATTTCTACTATTAAAACATAGAGAGAAATAAATTTTTTAAATATCTTTTTTGTTATTCGATTGATGTATAACTTCATTTAAACAAAAAATTTACAAACATTCCATAATATAGCATTGCTAATTAAATATAGAAAAATTATAGTTCTATGTAATTTTACCCCGATCAATCTTCAACAAACACGACTATCAAAATATTTGTACATTTATTTATTCACGCACGTGCGTATGTACACGTGTGTACATATTAAATAGGAAAGTTTAATTTTCTAATATCAACATTGAGCAACTGGAAAGATAACAGCTATTTTAAAAACTTCCTATATGATAGTTATCCATATACACACAAATTATCCAACTTTCACATGTTCTAACCATTACTTTTTTCTATGGGGTGGATAGATAATATGTATTTTATTTATATGTCGCAGCGTTTTATAATAAGTATGTAATCAATTTACAGCGCAAATCATTCGTTATGACATGCCATGGTATAGGACTAAATGTGAACGGCGCTAATTTAGAGTATTAAATATGAATTTTTCATAATAATATAATGAGATTAAATTTTTAATACATTGTTGAGTGAATAATTTAAATTGTTTGCAATGATTAATGATTTTTTGCATTAAATGTTGAAAGGAAATGAATGTAAAATGGCTGACAAAAATTATACAGCAGCAAATATGGTAATAAATACTTTGAAAAATAATGGTGTGGAATATGTATTCGGTATCCCAGGTGCTAAAATCGACTATTTATTCAATGCACTTGAAGATGATGGCCCAGAACTTATTGTAACGCGTCATGAGCAAAACGCGGCAATGATGGCACAAGGTATTGGACGCTTAACAGGTAAACCAGGTGTTGCCTTAGTAACAAGTGGCCCAGGGGTAAGTAATTTAACGACTGGACTTTTAACAGCGACATCAGAAGGAGACCCTGTATTAGCATTAGGTGGCCAAGTTAAACGTAACGATTTATTACGTCTAACACACCAAAGTATTGATAATGCAGCATTATTAAAATCTTCAACAAAATATAGTGAAGAAGTTCAAGATCCAGAGTCATTATCAGAAGTTATGACAAATGCGATGAGAACTGCAACTTCAGGTAAAAATGGCGCAAGTTTCATAAGCATACCGCAAGATGTTATTTCTGCACCGGTTGAATCACAAGCGATTGCACTTTGCCAAAAACCTAGCTTAGGTGTGCCAAGTGAACAAAATGTTAATGAAGTAATTGAAGCGATTAAAAACGCGAAATTCCCTGTATTATTAGCAGGTATGAGAAGTTCAAGTTCAGACGAAACGAATGCAATCCGTAAATTAGTTGAAAAAACAAATTTACCAGTTGTAGAAACATTCCAAGGTGCAGGTGTGATTAGTCGTGAACTAGAATCCCATTTCTTTGGTCGTGTTGGTTTATTCCGTAACCAAGTCGGTGACGAATTATTAAGAAAAAGTGATCTCGTTGTTACGATTGGTTATGATCCAATTGAATATGAAGCGAGCAATTGGAATAAAGAATTAGATACTAAAATTATTAATATAGATGAAATTCAAGCGGAAATTACAAATCATATGCAACCAGCAAAAGAATTGGTTGGTAATATTGCTGGCACAATCGAACTTATTTCTGACAAAGTCGATGAACCTTTTATCAGTCAAAAACATTTAGACGAATTAGAAACTTTAAGAGCGCATATACTTGAATCAACTGGTATCAAACCAACACATGAAGATGGCGTGTTACACCCAGTTGAAGTCATTGAGTCAATGCAAAAAGTATTATCAGATGATACAACAGTAACTGTAGACGTAGGTAGTCACTATATTTGGATGGCACGTAAATTTAGAAGTTACAATCCAAGACACTTGCTATTCAGTAATGGTATGCAAACGCTAGGTGTTGCGTTACCATGGGCTATATCAGCTGCTTTAGTACGTCCTAATACACAAGTTGTATCCGTTGCTGGTGATGGTGGTTTCTTATTCTCAGCACAAGACTTAGAAACAGCTGTACGTAAAAATCTTAATATCATTCAATTAATTTGGAATGACGGTAAATATAACATGGTTGAATTCCAAGAAGAAATGAAATATGAACGTAGTTCAGGCGTAGACTTTGGTTCAGTAGACTTCGTTAAATATGCTGAATCATTTGGTGCTAAAGGCTTACGTGTAACAAATCAAGAAGAATTAGAAGCGGCAATTAAAGAGGGATACGAAACTGAAGGACCAGTATTAATTGATATCCCAGTGAATTACAAAGATAATGTCAAACTTTCAACAAATATGTTACCTGACACTTTTAACTAATATCGAATCAAACGGCGAAAATGATTAATTATTTATCAAAATAGGAGTGAATAAAGTTATGACTAACGTACTATATCAACACGGCACACTAGGTACATTGATGGCAGGCCTTTTACAAGGTACTGCTTCAATCAATAATTTATTAGAACATGGAGACATTGGTATTGCGACTTTAACAGGTTCAGATGGTGAAGTGATTATCGTTGATGGTAAAGCTTATCATGCCAATGAACATAAAGAATTTGTAGAATTGAAAGGTGACGAATTATCACCATATGCAACCGTATCAAGATTTACACCTGATAAAACGTATAGCACGAGCAATAAATCTTCAACAGAAGTTTATGATGAAGTTAAAGAAAAAATGTTAAGTGAAAATTTATTCTCTGCTGTTAAAATTTCAGGAACATTTAAAAAAATGCATGTACGTATGATGCCAGGACAAGAGCCACCATATACAAGATTGATTAACTCAGCGAATAGACAACCTGAACAAATTGAAGAAAATATCAAAGGTTCTATTGTAGGCTTCTTTACACCAGAATTATTCCATGGCATTGGTTCAGCAGGTTTCCATGTTCATTTCGCTAATGATGACCGTAATTTTGGCGGACACGTATTGGATTTTGAAGTTTCAGATGTTACGGTAGAAATTCAAAACTTTGAAACATTTGAACAACATTTTGCAGTCGATGATGAAGCATTTACAAATACAGATATTGACTACAAAGATATTGCAAAAGAAATAAGACAAGCAGAATAAAGGAGTAGCGAGCAAATATGTTAGTTGAAAGTTTTAACCCTTTTAATAATTTGCTACTTTCAAGTATTGTAGCCGCAATACCAATTATATTATTTTTATTATGTTTGACTGTATTTAAAATGAAAGGTGTTTATGCAGCAATTACAACGTTAATCGTTACAATAATTGTTGCTATGGCTTTCTTTAAATTACCAGGAAGTATTGCAGGCGGCGCTACTTTAGAGGGCTTTTATCAAGGGATTATCCCAATAGGCTTTATTGTAATCATGGCAGTTTGGTTATATAAAATTGCTACAAAAAGCGGCCAATTTGCTATTGTGCAAGATAGTATCGCGAGTGTCTCAAGGGACCAACGTGTTCAATTATTATTGATTGGCTTTGTATTTAATGGATTTTTAGAAGGTGCTGCAGGCTTTGGCGTACCTATTGCCATTTGTGCGGTACTATTAACACAATTAGGTTTTAAACCGTTGCAAGCTGCGATGTACTGTTTAGTAGCTAATGCAGCAGCAGGTGCTTATGGTGCGGTAGGTATACCGATTGCTATCGTGGATACTTTGAATTTGCCAGGTGGTGTAACAACATCTCAAGTAGCGTTAATTGGTAATTTAACGTTAGGCTTTATTAGTTTCGTTGTGCCATTTTTATTAATGTATATTATGGATGGCTTTAAAGGTGTGAAAGAAACTTTCCCTGCTACTTTAGTTGTGGCAGTTACTTTCACAGTTTTACAAGTGCTTATTGCAGCTTTTGCTGGACCAGAGTTGGCTGATATTATCCCTGGCCTTGTAGCAATGATTGCATTAGCATTGTTCTCAAGAAAATGGCAACCTAAAAATATTTTCAGAATTAATAAAGATGAAAAAGCAGATGCCGTGCCTAAACATTCTATTGGACACATCACTTATGCATGGAGCCCGTTTATCATTTTAACGATTGTTGTGATGATCTGGAGCTTACCAGCATTTAAAGGTTTATTTGAAAAAGGTGGTGCCCTAAGTGCACTTGTTGTGAACTTTAATGTACCGGGTACGATGAATGCTGTGACTAATAAACCGAATGAACTGACATTCAATTTCTTTGCTCAAACAGGTACAGCGATTTTAATTACAGCGATCATTACAATTATTATTGCGAAAAATATGAGCTTTAAAACGGCTGGTCATTTACTGGGTCTCACAGTTAAAGAATTATGGATTTCAGTGTTAACCATTTGTTTCATTTTAGCAGTATCTAAAATTACAACATATGGTGGATTAAGTAATGCTATGGGACAAGGCATATCTAAAACAGGCGCTGCCTTCCCATTATTGTCACCACTACTTGGTTGGATTGGTGTATTTATGACGGGATCCGTCGTAAACAATAATTCATTGTTTGCGCCAATTCAAGCCTCTGTTGCTGAACAAATTGGTACAAAAGGTTCATTACTTGTTGCAGCTAATGTCGCTGGTGGTGTAACTGCTAAGATTGTATCACCACAATCTATAGCTATCGCTACAGCAGCAGTTAATAAAGTAGGTAAAGAATCAGAACTGATGAAAATGGCAATGCGTTTCAGTATCGGATTGTTAATTCTCGTTTGTATTTGGACATTTATTTGTAGTTTATTTATTTCATAAAATGAATTTGAAAAGACCGAAATTAAAGCATATCATGCTCGCTACTTATCTATATGAGCATGTATGATAAGTTAAAAAGTTAGTGGAAATACCGCATAGATTATTTCCTGGAAAATATTTATTATAAAACCAATTAAAAAACACTAAAGTCGATGGCGTTTTGTCATACGACTTTAGTGTTTTTTGTGTTCCTCAAAGTTTTGCTGTATATAAAGTATTATTTATGCTAAAGATTCCCCAATCAATTCTATACACATTTTCAATTTTATTTGGACAAAAATGCTAACTGCGATACACCAACTCTAACTATAAAAATTGTGTTAGTTATCGCTTTTTAAAATTAAATATAGGTGTGGCTAGCAGTGGTTTAGTTAAATTGTTTAAGTGTTAAGTCAATGAATTGATCACTTGCTTTTGTTAAATTTTCTAATTTGTTATAACCAATCACTACTGTGTTTGTAAATGATTGATTTAATTCAACGTAAATGGCGTCACTATTATGTTCAGTAGAACTACTTGGTATAAATGTGAGGACGCCTGTAGAAATTGCAAGGCGGTGGACATTGTCTACGTTTGAAGTTTCTAAAATAATATTAGGGTAAATGTTGTATGTTTCTAGAACTTTATTAATGATCTGTTTAAGTCCGTATCTATCTTTTAGAATGATAAAGTGGTCGTGAGATATGAGTGACATGATTTCATTGGAATTTAATTCATTTTGTTGGATTCTTTTATATAAATGGTGCTGAGGTGGCACAACTAAATATATCGGTTCCGTATAGATTTGAGTGTATTGAATATTTTTATTCCATAATGTTAGTGTATTTAGACATAAATCGACTTTACCCTCTAGTACTTGTTTTTCAATGTCTTAGGAATTACCTTCGATTAAGTTAATTTTAATATTAGGAAAAAGATTCATAAATTTAGGCAGAATTTTATGTAGTATATGGAACGCTAATGTAGGTGTAACACCTATATTTAAAAAACCGGAATTCAAGTTTGAAATATTAGTGATTTTTCGCGTTACATCATGATAAAGTCGCTCTTGTTCTTGTAGATATTTATAATAAAGTTGACCTTCGGGCGTAAAGGTAATGGGATGTTTTTTACGATTAAAAATAATGATGTTCCACTCAGCTTCAATATTTTTGATAAAATTACTGAGATAGGGCTGGGAAACATAGAGTTTATTGGCTGCCTTGGTTATTGTTCCTTCATTGATGATCGTTTCAATATATTTATAGTTACGGTTAATAAGGCTCCCTCCTTAATGACATAAGTAATTACTTATATGTTATATATACTAAAAACTATTTTACATTTAGTCAATATGAGCAGACAATATATATGTTGCGTTTAATTCTTAAGGGGAAGGCACTGTAACTAGAAAGGAAGTCAATTTTTTATGGAAAATAGTACAATGGATATGGAACGAATTTGGACAAAAAATTTCACGATGAATTTTGTAGTTAACTTTTTGGTTAATTTGAATATGTATTTTCTGATTGTTTTAATTGCAGGCTATGCGCAGTCTCAATTTAATGCCTCAGATAGTTCGGCTGGACTGGTAGCAGGTTTATTTATAGTCGGGTTACTGATGGGTAGATTTGTTATGGGGAAATATATCAATAGTTTAGGACCTAGAAAGGTACTCTTAATTGGAACTGTATTATTTACAATTACCAGTGTTTTTTATTTTGTAGAATCTTCATTATTATTTTTAATTATTGTTAGAATCATTAATGGATTTTCATTTGGGATTTGTACAACTTCAACTGGATCAATAGCAGGGTATATAACACCGGAAACTAAAAAAGGTGAAGGTATCAGCTTTTTAGTTTGAGTATGGTGCTTGGTGCAGCCATTGGCCCATTTTTAGGTTTATTGTTAATGCAACAATATTCAATAGAAGTCATCTTTGGACTTAATCTTGTATTGAGTTTTATTTCATTGATTTTGGCAATATTTATGAAAGTACCTTTTGAAACAATTGCTAGAACAGCAGAGGATAAAGGGTTTAAGGTTTCAGATTTTATCGCGAAAGAAGCCATTCCAATTGCCATTATCGTGTTTATAGCTGGTCTTTCTTATTCTTCTATTCTTAATTATATTAAAGTTTTTGCGCAAGAGAGAGACTTAATTACAGCTTCAAGTTACTTTTTCGTTGTCTATGCAATCGTCTCAATTTTTTCAAGACCAGTTTGTGGTAGATTAATGGATGCAAAAATGAAAATATAGTTATATACACTAGTATTATATTTCAGGCTATCTATTTCTTAGTTATTGCATTTTCACATTCAGCATGGATGTTATTAATTGGTGGTGCTTTATTAGGATTAGGTTATGGTAATATCACGTCTACGTCTCAATCGGTATCTGTCAAAGTCGTACCAAAAGAAAAAATTGCGCGAGCAACCTCAACATTCTTTATCGGTTTAGATTTAGGCTTAGGATTTGGGCCCTATATACTAGGTTTGTTTACTAATCAGATCGGGTTAGGCAATATGTATATAGTAATGGCTGTATTATTAATTGTCACTTTCTTTATCTATCACTTCATACATGGTAGAAAAGTGAGTGTGTCAAAAGCATAATCATGCCCCTCGTGAAATATTGAATCCATTTTCAAGAATTTGAATTATTTAATTAACATATGCCCCTTTCAATGATGGCACATATAAGTGCAAACTTGAGAGGGGATTTTTATATATTTTAAATGGTTACACATAATACAGCTGCTAACAAATTGATTAAAGCCTGAGCATCTATTTATGTTATACAAGCGCAATCAGTTTACGATATGTACAAAGCTGTAATTTTAGTTGTTTAGTTGGTACACTGAATATACCGTAGTTGTTAATACAAATACATAAAAATTATAAGATAAATGAAAGGAGGTTGTTTATGTTTTTAGCATGGAATGAAATAAAGCGTAACAAATTGAAATTTAGTCTGATTATCGGTGTCTTAATTATGATTAGTTATTTGCTGTTCCTATTATCAGGTTTGGCAAGTGGTTTAATGAATATGAATAGAGAAGGTATTGATAAATGGCAAGCAGACGCCATCATTTTAAACAAAGATGCGAATCAAACGGTTGAACAATCAATGTTTGATAAAAAGGATGTTGTAGATACATATAAAAAACAAACAACGCTAAAGCAATCCGGTATCATTGTATCTAATGGAGATAATGAAGAAAATGCATTAATGTTCGGTGTTACAGATGATTCTTTTCTCTTACCGAATATGATTGATGGAAAGAAATTTAATGCAGATAATGAAGTCGTTGCTGATGAAACGTTAAAAGAAAAAGGATTTAAACTAGGTGATACATTATCGCTATCACAATCCGACGAAAAGTTAAAAATAGTTGGGTTTAGTGAAAGTGCTAAATATAATGCTTCTCCGGTACTTTTTTCAAATAACAAAACCATTCAAAATATTAATCCGTCATTAACTGAAGATAAGACGAATGCGGTTGTTGTAAAAGATAAAGATTGGCAGTCTAAAGATTTAAATCATAATTTAGAAGCGATTGGTATCGAAAGTTTCGTTAAAAACTTACCAGGTTATACAGCGCAAAACTTAACGTTAAACTTTATGATTTCATTTTTATTTATCATCTCTGCTACAGTTATTGGCATCTTTTTATATGTTATTACATTACAAAAAACGAATTTATTTGGTGTATTAAAAGCACAAGGCTTTTCAAATGGTTATTTAGCCAAAGTAGTGTTGTCGCAAACGTTTATCATTGCCTTGATTGGTACGGTCATTGGACTGGTATTGACCTTAATTACAGGAGCGTTCTTGCCGAGTGCGGTACCGATTAAATTTAGCGCCACAACATTATTAATTTATGGGGTTGTCCTTATCGCTGTTTCATTAATAGGTAGTCTATTCTCCATATTAACGATAAGAAAAGTTGATCCACTGAAAGCGATAGGGTAAATGAGGAGTGTATAATAAATGCTAGAATTTAAAAATGTCACGAAATATTTCCAAGATGGAAACCAAAAAATAGAAGCTGTGAAGCCTACCTCACTAAAATTTAATCAAACTGAACTCATTGCGATTATAGGACCTTCAGGATCTGGGAAAAGTACTTTCCTAACTATGGCAGGCGCACTTCAAACACCGACGTCTGGAGAGATTCTCATTAATGGTAAGGAAGTCTCCCAGATGTCTCAGAAAGCATTAGCAAACACACGGATGCAGGAGATTGGCTTCATACTTCAAGCAACTAACTTGGTACCTTTTTTAACGGTGAAACAGCAGTTTAAATTATTGGCTAAACAAAAGAAAGATGTATTAACTCAGACTGAATATAAGCAGTTGATGTCACAACTCAATCTCGAAGCAATTGAAAATAAACTGCCGAGTGAAATTTCTGGTGGGCAAAAGCAGCGTGTAGCCATTGCTAAAGCGCTATATACACAACCTTCGATTATTTTAGCGGATGAACCAACGGCTTCGCTTGATACACAAAATGCGATGGAAGTCATGGAAATTTTAAAAGCACAAACATCAGAAAAAAATAAAACGTGTATTGTGGTTACACATGATGAACGACTTACATCCTATTGTGACAAGGTTTATCATATGGAAGATGGCGTGTTAACACATACTTAAATAACGGTTTAATATGGGTACGGTGATATTAAATTATTGTGAAAGTTAAAGTTATAATCTCTAAATAAGGGGATGAGCATAATCAAACATAGGCATGAAATGGAATTGTTATGGAAAGCATATAAATATGAGGTCATGTGGCATAGTCAACAAAGCTATAATGAGATTAGAGAAATGCTTAAAGGGCAATGTGAATATAGAGATGTTGAAGAAGCAATTGATCATGCACTGTCCATACAGCCTAGCAAAGGTTCGGTAATCAATACATTTAGCCATATATGGGGTTATTTTAAAAAGTTTTGTAGCGCCTCAGAGAAAGCATTATTTAAAAAGCTGAAGGCACAATACTTACTAGATCGAATCGATACACCTACGCTCATTTTCTTTATCTATTGTATGACAAGATATTATGATGTTACGTATCTCAAAGAATCCACATTAATCAAAAATTTTTCAATCGCAAATAGATCATTTAAATAGGATGATTTGCTAACGCGATGGTTGATTCAAGTTTATGATATACGCTGTGTGATTTAGTCGATGGTATGGGCGATAATTTTAATGTCATTACAATATAAAGTTTCTTAATCATAACGGTTGGTGCATATGAAGCATCAATCGTTATTTTTGTTTTAAATTTAAAAAAAGTTGTTTCATATGCGGTTTATATAACTAATTGACTCTATAATAATGGAATGGTAATATTATCCCTATTAATCAAATCGGAATAATAAGTGTGTGGAGGGATAAAGATGAAAAGAATGAAATTAGGATATTTTTTAACTGGTTTTGGTCACCATGTTGCGAGTAGTAGACACCCAGATGCATTAGAACGTGGGGGTATGAATTTAACGAAAACCATTGAACAAGCAAAAACGTTAGAGCAAGCTAAATTTGATTTTCTATTTGTGTCTGATAGTTTATATCTTGATAACAAGACGCATCCAGATATGTTTACGATGTTTGAGCCAATTTCTTTAATGTCTATTGTAGCTAGAGAAACTCAAAATCTTGGATTGATTGTGACAGGATCTACTTCATTTTCAGAACCATTTAGCCTTGCGAGAATCTTTTCGTCTTTAGATCATTACAGCAATGGCAGAGCGGGTTGGAATATTGTTACATCAGGTATTAATCATACAGCGAAGAATTTTAATGGCACTACGAATGCAAATCATGATTTACGCTATGATCAAGCCGAAGAATTTGTGAATATTTCTAAGCAATTATGGGATTCTTGGCGTGGCGTTAATACGGAACATCTTCATGCTGCAGGAGGCTTTTTTAGTGAAAAAGAGCCAGAACCAATTAATTATCAGGGGGAATTTTACAGTGTAAAAGGCCCATTAAATATTGAAGCATCACCTCAAGGTTATCCATTACTTGTACAAGCAGGTTCTTCAGAAAAAGGTACAGAATTTGCGTCGAAACATGCAGAAGTTGTATTTACAGCGCAAAATGATATCAACGATGCAATCACGTTTGCACATAATTTGAAAAATAAAGTTGAACAAAAGCACGGAAATGCACATGAAATTGTTATTATGCCAGGTATTTTTCCATTTATTGGAGAAACACGCGAGGCAGCGGAAGCGCAATTCCAAGAATTACAAGATCTCATTGTGCCAGAGATGGGAATAGAGTTATTATCTTCTTATTTAGGTGATACAGATTTAAGTCATTACGATTTAAATACACCGTTTGAAAATATTGAAGTAGAAAAAGGAAACAATATACAAAGTCGTGTAGACTTAATCAAAGATACAGCGAAGAAGAATGAATATACTTTAGAAGATGTAATGAAGCACGTTGCTGGTGCAAGAGGGCATCATATCGTCGTTGGTACTGCTGAAGATGTAGCGGATAGAATGGAAGCATGGTTTACAAGTGGTGCAGCAGATGGATTCAATATTATGCCACCGCTCAATCCGACGCAGTTTGATTTATTTGTCGATAAAGTGATTCCGATTTTAAAAGAAAGAGGTTTGATTCAAGCGGCTTATAGTGAAGGGACTTTACGTGAAAAGTTGGGATTAAATCAAAAAATACATAGTTAATATGTATAGATAAAAAGCTAGAAAAAGTGACGACATCGCATCCATTTCGATATTAATTAGAAGGTATTTGCATATAAAAAATAAACAAAAAGAGAACGCACCGTTTAAAAGCGCGTTCTCTTTTTTATATGTGCAAACGCAACATATAGCCTTTAGTCAACTTCATTAATCACGAATCGCGTTAACTACATCAACCATGTCATCGTGAATAACAACATCTGCATCTCGATCATAGGGCGTTGCATCCTTATTAATGATAATAAGGTGTTGACCTTCAAAATAAGAAATGAGACCTGCTGCAGGTTGAACTACAAGAGAGGAACCTAAGACGACTAAGGTGTCAGCTTCTTGAATTTTTTGAATCGCATTAGAAATAGTCTGTTGATCTAACATTTCACCGTAAAGTACAATATCGGGTCTGATTGGACTACCACATGTTTCGCAATGGCGTAGATGCTTTGCCATCACTGTGGCTTTATCATATTTATGTTCGCATTGGATACAATAGAAGCGGTTTAAGGTTCCATGAAGTTCGTCAACATTCGCGCTTCCAGCATCTGTATGCAGTCCATCGATATTTTGAGTAATAACACCTAATGAACGTTGATGGTGTTCAAGTTGAGCAATCCATTCGTGTACGACATTAGGTTGCTTGTCTGCCAATAGTAGGCGCTTATGATAAAAATCAACAAATCCTTCTGGATCATTTTGTAAGTATTCAGCGCTTAGTAAATATTCTGGAGCGTAGCCTTCCTTTGAAATCTCATCAAACAAGCCGCCCATAGATCGAAAATCAGGCACGCCACTTGCGACAGAGACGCCAGCACCTGTGAAAAATGTAATCTGATTCGCATCTTTAATAATCTTTTTTAAGTGTTCAATATTTTGATTCATTTATCTCACTCCATTGGAAATTTTAAATAATATGATGCAAATACGAGTAATATGCGTTGCGCTTTTAATATAATTTTAAATTTTAGAAAGTATTTTAGCAAATATAAGAGAATTTAAATGATGTTCAAAAGAGGTTCGTCAGATACAAGACAATTTTATGAAGCATGCTTTATAATGGGTTTAAAACGAAAACCGAGGTTATTTTAGTGAAGAAATTGTGGATTTGGGGAGCAAGTATCATAGCGATAGTTATTGTAGTAGGGATTGTGATGGCAGTCTTTGTAAGTCAAAAGCCATCAAAACAGGTAACACACTCAAAATTCGTGAATCATCCGATACCTACATTATTTTTACATGGGTATGGTGGCAGTGCCAATTCAGAGAAGTTCCTGGTGCAACAAGCTGAAAACAAAGGCGTCACTCACGATGTCATCACCGCAGTGGTATCTGAAAATGGTAACGTCACGTTTAAAGGTCAGTTAAACAAAAATGCCATCAATCCTATAGTGAAAGTTGAATTGGAAAATAATAAAGACGGTGACTACGATAAAAATGCAAAATGGTTTAAAAATGTTCTGGTAGCCCTACAAAAGGAATATCAATTCAAACAATTCAATTTTGTAGGTCACTCTATGGGAAATTTATCATTTGCGACGTATATGCTGAATTATGGTAACGATGCCTCTCTACCACGTTTGAATAAACAAGTAAATATTGCGGGGACATTTAATGGTGTCTTAAATATGAATGAACAAGTTAACGAAATCAGTGTGGATAAAGAAGGGAAACCAAGTCGCATGAATCCACCGTATCAGCAATTGCGTGAATTGAAAGCAATTTATCAAGGCAAACAGATTAAAGTGTTGAATATTTATGGTGATCTTGAAGACGGCACGCACTCTGACGGTCGTGTATCGAACAGTTCTTCAAAGTCATTGAAATATTTATTGAGCAGTAGTCCGGAAAGTTATCAAGAATCAAAATATCATGGTAAGCAAGCACAACATAGCCAATTACACGAGAATAGAGATGTCGCTAATGAAATTATTAAGTATTTATGGGGAACGTCATAAAATTAAACATTTAAGGGTTAGAATTGAAAATTTATAAAGCGTGAATTGGTTTATTGTTATGGATAAATTATACAGTATAAAAGACCTGGAAATGCATGGAAAGTGCGTTGCCTAGGTCTTTTATATTTTGTCGTATTATCATTGTTAAGCTTCAAAGTAGAGATAGCGAGGTCGAAGTGTTTAACTTTTCATTATGTCGTGAAAGGTGTTCACGTAATGTATTTTTATGTTTAGGCTGTGTAATGAGTTGGTTGCTATTAGCTTAGCAACATATTTAATATAAGTTGTTAAGGATCAGACAATTTTATTGTTCTGAGCCTATGTTCGGGTCAGTAATGATTTGCATTAACTTAGAAACTTCGGAAATTAATGTTTCTTGGTATGGTGAGTCTGCACTGAGGTATAAATCGATAAGGCGCACCATGCCGTTACTAATAAATGTAAGGTATACATAGTCATCTATTTTTGATTTAAGCCTTCTTCATAAGGAATTTTTTTCTCGAATTCTTTTTCCATAAAAGTACGCAAATTTTTCTTATATTTATCAGAATATTGGATACTGAAAAGTTTTGTGAAAAACGCTTTGTTTTCTTCAAAAAACGCAAACCAAATTTTAACACCCTGTTGCATACCGAGTTCTTTTTTGGCTTCACAAATTTCTTCGAGCGCTTCGAATTTTTTATCGACAATGCGGTCTAATAAGTCATATTTATCAATATAATGTAGATAAAATGTTTTTCTCCCGATTTGCGCGTGTTCTGTAATATCTTTTACTGTAATTTTATCAAAATCTTTCTGTTCAAAAAGCTCATAAAAACTATTATTAATGGTCTTTCTTGTTTTTACAATACGTAATTCCATCGTGATTACACCTTTCTTATAACCCACTTTCAATAAAATAAGTATTATTTCTCATATTGTACTACTTATGAATTGTATAATTGATTCTATTTGTTATGATTCAATTATACACACATGATACATAATTAGTTGTCAAAAATCTTTTTATTGGGAAATATTATTGTGATAATTTATGCATAATACATTTATTATTAAACAAATTTCTTGAACAATAATTACTCTAGCTAATAAATTAAATATTAGTAAAGAATAATTTGATTTAAAAAGGCGTCATAGGGATGTCTGATCACAAGGAGAAGAAAGTGCTTCAAGAATTAAACGATTTTATAAAACATTATATCAGTCGCTAGGAGATGCTCACTTCAATGTAAGCATTATAGTGTTTTACACAGAATCATATTTTAAATAATTGCTTTTAATATATAAAGGGCAAACAAGCTTATATACAAATGACGCACCTCAATTTAAAAGTGGTTATTCTTTTTTATTGGATATATCTTTCGTAAAACACCAATTTAAGGTAGAAAACAACTAAAAAATAATTTAATATTAATCTAAGGAATAATATGACCTGGCTTATATATTATAGAGATGCATACGGACACATATACCTTAAGTAATGAATCATTGTGGAGGTTTGTAATGTCAACAGAGATTAAGGGAATTACATTTTTTACAGATAATTTAGTGGATACATCATCGCATGCTTGTAATACATTCAACGTCAATCCAACATACAAGGAACTCTTTTTTGATAATAATGTTTATACCATGTCGAGTGCGCAAGGAAAATTCAGGTTGTCAAATAACCACCCATTAAAGGTAGCAAATTATGCACAAATTGAACAATATGCAATATTTTTTGTAGGAAATGTGTTTCATACTATGGGTGCTTTTAGTTCAACGAATAGTCAATTACCAGCTAATACAATCGTTGGTCGCTATAGCTCAATCGCTGCTCAAGTTAGAAGAATGGCTGGCAATCACCCGATGGAACGTTTTACAACGTCAATGTTAACTTACAGTAAAAATACTTGTGCATTTAATGACTATCTTGATGCGGCAGGCGTTGAATTCGATCATCGCCCCTCAACAGTCGGTGGCATGGAGCCGATAGTTATTGGGAATGATGTATGGATTGGACAAGATGTATTGTTTTCTTCAAAAGGTATCGCTGTCGGTGATGGTGCGATAGTAGCAGCTGGTTCAGTGGTTACCAAAAATGTGCCACCTTATGCAATTGTGGGTGGTAATCCCGCTAAAGTAATAAGATATCGATTTGAAGCACATATTATTGAAAGATTACTTAAATTAAAATGGTGGCAATATGGATTTGCAGATTTCAAAGGAGTGACTGCAGACGATTCGATTGAGGTATTTTTAGAAAAAGTAGAAAAACTTGTGTCTACAAATCAAATTCAGTCATTTCGTCCTACAACCATATCAGTAAAAGACTTTTTAGATATTGAAAAAAGTTCAGAGGAATAATTTCAAATATAATATATGATTTAGGTTTGAAAATTGAAAAAGATAATATACTAGCTATATCTGCAGACCCATATGGATTAGGCCTTGATTACTGGAAAAAAGAAGAATATTATGAATTATCTAGAATGACTAATTTAGTAAACAAAATTGAAGACTATACAAAAATGTATAAGAAAACACTTATATTAAATGTGGGAAACAGTGTATTAGCAGACTGTAGTAATCAATTAGAAAATGATTTATCCAAGTATATAACAACAAAAAATAATATGATAGAAATAGAAAATAAAGATTTGAATTACTCAAATGAGAAATTCAGTCAATTTAATAGAGATGTTTTGAATTCATATAGCAACGTAAAAAAGAAAATTGATGAAGAGAGAAAAAAATATATTAATGAATTGAGTAATATAACAAGTCCAAAAGAATTTAATACATTTTTTGAATTACATATAGGTGATGATTTTTACTTATTAATTGAAAAAATGATAGAAATAGTAAAAGAAGAAATAGAACATTTGCTAAATGTACAGCAATCAGTAGTATTGGATATAAATAAAACTACTAAAGCATATGAAGATAAAAAAAATAAAATATTAGAATTAAGTGGATCATTAGGTGGTAAATTTTCTAAGTCAATTAAATTTATTCCTGTAGATAAATTGAGAAATGGAATTAAAATATTTAGTGATACAACGAAATTACCAATTAAATTTAAATCTTGGGGAATAGTTAATCTATCTAAGCGTTTGAAATTTGGTGGTGCATTTATAGGGACGGGTATAGAAGCATTTGAAACATATAATGCTACAAACAAGAAAGCTAAATTCGATAGTTTTATAAATGAAAGAATAAAAGAGCTATCTAGCTTTTTTAAAGAAATAAACTCACTTTTAACTTATGAAAAATATGAAAGTGATTACTTTCCTACTATTGCTGAATTTAAGAAAAATAAAGAGCAAAAAGAAGAATTTATAAGTAATCAAGAAGAGGAAATTGAAATTTTACAAAATATTTATAGTGAACTAATAAGTTTTAGGAAAACATTAAATTAAAAACGCCAAATAACATATCATTTGTATAGTAAAGTAATTACTTTACTAAAAATAACTAGAAAAATATATTTAAGCCGCCATTGGTTGGCGGCTTAAATACGTTATAATGCTTTTGTTGTACACATTAAATTTAGTATTCTATACTAAATAAATATTAAATAAGCGGGAAAATAGCAAAAATGCATTTCTAGGAGGCATTACATTGAAACAAGCTACAGAGTTAGCGCAATTATTGAAATCCTTAGATGGACAAAAATATGGTGCATATAAACGATTGAAAGGTGCGTATCAGTTTAAGCAATTTCGTTTAGCTATTGATCATGCACAAGTGGATCCTTATGCACCACCTTCTAAAATGAGAGTCATTATGAATCGCGAAACTGCAAATATTCCAAGAGACTTACTAGATTCAAAAAATAAAGTGATTGCAGTATCAGATTTCTTAACGCGAGCGTTTAGAGAAAGTCTCGAATCATTCAAGCATAGTGAAAAAGATTCGAAAAGTGTCAAAAATATCTTTATAGATCATTGTGGTCAAGAGATTTTAGAGCGAACGGCAGTGGTCATTAATAAACATGACATCGACGTGCGACTTGAAGTTAGTTTACCTGCAGCTGGTAGAAAAATCTTAGGAAAAGTTGCAGCGCATATACTGATAGATACGCTACCAAAAATTGTAGCTGATGCATTACTTTATCAAAATATGAATCAGTCTGAACTAAAGAATCAGGTTACACTAATGTTAGATCAAGTGTTTATTCGTGAAGAACTTGAGCGTAGACAACTTGTATCATTTGTTGCAAATGGCGCGATATTGCCACGTAAAAGTGGGGTTTCGGATAAACCATTATCGGGTGCTGTTGCGTTTCATAGTCCTGAAAGTGTAGAAGTAAACTTATCATTGCCTAGTGGGAAGACGATTTCTGGTATGGGGATTCCAAAAGGCATTACGTTAATTGTAGGCGGAGGTTTCCATGGTAAGTCAACGATACTCGAAGCGTTAGAACGCGGCGTATATAATCATATTGATAATGACGGTAGAGAATATGTTATTACATCTCACGACGCAATGAAAATACGAGCAGAAGATGGACGTCATATTGAAAAAGTGAACATCAGTCCATTTATTAATAATTTACCGGGAAATAAAGACACACATCAATTTTCCACTGAAAATGCGAGTGGAAGTACATCACAAGCGACTAATGTGATGGAAGTGTTAGAAGCAGACACATCGCTATTACTCATTGATGAAGACACCTCTGCAACGAATTTCATGATTAGAGATAGCCGTATGCAACAATTGATTGCACCTGAAAAAGAGCCTATTACACCGTTTGCGAGTAAGGTGAAATCACTGTATGAAGATTATGATGTTTCCACTATTTTAATCGTAGGGGGTTCAGGGGATTATTTTGAAGCGGCAGATCATGTGTTGATGATGGATGAGTATGTACTGAATGATGTTACAGAAAATGCTAAAAAGATAGCTGCATCAGATGAAAGTGATAAACAGATAAATGCGAAACAACCATTTGGTGATATATCGAATAGAATCCCATTAAAATCCAGCTTCTCTAAAAAGGGAAAAGAAGATCGTTTTAAAGTGAAAGGCCGCTATTCCATTTTATATGGTAAGGAACTGATTGATATATCAGGACTAGAACAGCTTGTCGATCATAGTCAAACACAATGTTTAGCAGAAATGGTGGATTATTATAAAACACATCTTCTAAATGAACACGATACAGTATCTCAAGCTGCGGATAAACTTTATGACTTTATAGAAGTACATGGTCTTGATGCTATTTCATCATTTAAAGGCCATCCAGGTAATCTAGCTAAACCAAGAAAACAAGAATTCTGCGCGATGTTAAATCGTTATGGGGGATTAAAAGTGAAAAATAAATAGTAAGATATAAAAGAGAGCAATCATTGGTTATTAAATTCCAATGATTGCTCTCTTTTTATATGTAGATATTGAATTTATTGTGTTATTTATCCAATGTGAATACCATTTTTTGAATGATTATAATACAAAAATTAAAAGTAATGAGTAGTGTACGATAGAGACATAACTTATTATAAAATTGGGATAGGGAATTATTAGTAACTAGATAATTTATAATTCAAATTTGTTTGTAAATGTGAGGGAGTAACATGAATATAAGTATTTTAATAGCTGCTTTATGTATCTTAATATCTACTATATGTTCCATTTATATTCTAAAAACTAAGAATTTATCTATTATTGCATCTATAGAAATAAAGAAGGTACCACGTAATAAAGTGAATACATTAATATCTTTGTTTGTAACTTGTTTAATGATTAGTACGTGTTTTATATCAAGCGCAATAATATTTATGGATTATAATTTTTGCGGATCGCTGATTTTACTTGGATTGGGTTTAATAACAATTTTTGTATTTTATGTCTATTATCTCAAAATAAAATTAAAATGATCATTATAAAAGACATCAATCGTCGGATACTAAAATCTGAGTTGATGTCTTTTTAAATATGGCGATACATAGAAACACCAAATCAAGTTTCGTACACCTGAATTAGTGATAAATAAAAAATAACATTTACGACAAAGGAGTGGGAGTAATGGCAACAGAATCAGATCAAGGGTGTGTCAAATGTGGACATACTGAAATTGAAGAAGGCACGCTTTCAGCTACAGGTTCAGGGTTATCTAAAGTGTTTGATTTGCAACATAATAATTTTACTACAATCACATGTAAAAATTGTGGTTATACAGAATTTTATAAAGCAGATAAAAATCGAACAACAGATATTATCGATTTGTTCTTTGGAGGATAGTAAATATAAAAAGTGCTTAAACGATAGACAAACTGTATAAGATTTAACCCGAGTAGCACTATTTCACCTAATGTAAGAACGCATGATTATGAGCGGAACTACGAAATCTTTTTTCCTAAATTTCTTATCCGCTCTTTTTTCATATAACATTTACTTCTATTTAATTTGAAATTAATACTCTTTTGTTAAGTTCGTGGTAATCAACATGAATACGCAATCTATAAAAATAGTTAGGAGTGGATTTAATTTATGAAAAAAAGGACCTCGAGTATCATATTTACTTTGTCAGCGGTTGGCGTATTTATCGGAACGCATCATGCCAGTGCCTCGGAACTAGAAGGACAGCAGAAAGAAGCGTTAGAACCAACTACAGATGAAACGCGTCAAAGTGATGAGACTATGTCACAATCACAAACTTCAGACTAACAGTTAGAAAGAGATACATATCCTAATAAAGAAGCTAATATAGATCAGAATAATACAATACATAATACAGATGACACAACGACACAGTCTCAAATAAATAATAATAAAAATTTTGATAAAGACAACTTAACTTCTGATAATGGAAAAGCGCCTCAAGCTAAAGCATTCACATCGAATCAACAAGATAAAAGTAATGAAACTTTAGCATCTTCTCAAAAACAACAAGAAGCGCCATCACAACTCAAATTAGAACAATATACAGACTCAAAAGCGCACCCGCAGTTACCTAGCCAATCAACATCTCATCAACATAACCCAGGAAATAATCAGCAAACTGAAACAGATAATACTGATAAAGTTATTGCAAAGGAACAACAGAAAAAGCAACAATCAGAGAACACACAAATAGAAGATAATCATCATGAGGCTCACAAAGAATTAGCAACTTCGGATAAACTAGAAAATACGGATATCAAAGATACAAAACAACTATCTAAGTCATCTCAACCATCTTATCCAAATAATGACGAACGTACGAAACAAGAGCAAAATAATAAGGAAACAGTTTCAAATCAAACACAAAGCAATGAACATCGTTATGACATCATGACGATTGGCAAAGATAATACAGAAAAGAATTTAACTTGGTATCACGAATCCGAAGAACAAGGTTATGTAGAAATTGCAAAAGCAAATGACCGTGGAGATTTTTCAAATGCAAGACGAATTGAGGGACAAACACACCAAGGTAGCAACACGAAACGTTTAGTAAATAAAGATATACCGAATATGAATTATACTCAGGCCACGTTACCTAATTTAGAAGAAAATAAAGCATATATGTATCGTTTTTATAATGGAGAGAATGGAGAGAAATCGGCTATACGTCGTTTTGATACAAATAATAATGGAGAAACAAATTTTATAGCAGTAGCTGATCCTCAACTAGGGGCTTCCGGAGATTTAGCATCAGATAATGAAGGTTGGCAAAATACTGTAAATCAAATGGCACAATTAAATCAGGATCCTGACTTCTTAATGAGCTTGGGGGATCAAGTCAATCTACCTTGGGATGAAAAAGCGTATAGTGGTTTTATAGAAGCAAAAGGTATGGAGAATTTTACAGTGGTACCTACTTTAGGTAATCATGATCGCGCCAACAAAGCATATTCTGAACATTTTAATCTACCTAATTTACAAAATGGCGGTAAAAACTTTGCGAGTTCAGATTTTTATTTCACTCACAATGATACACTTTTTGTTAGTTTGAACTCTGAGAGTTTAGACTTTAAAGGTCATGAAGAAACTTTAAAACGTGCAATTGCGGATACTAAAGATCAAAATCCTAAATGGATTGTGGGACTTACGCATAGAAACCCTTATTCGGCAGGTAAGCATTCTGACAAATTAGCGTCCAAAATCAGACGCGATAAATTTGCACCGTTAATGGAAAAATATAATGTCGATTTAGTACTAGGAGGACATGATCATTCTTATAGCCGTTCGCATGTGATGAAGGGGAAAGATGCACAAGTACAATGCGATGAAAATGGACAAGCACCACAAACGTACACGAATCCGGACGGCACAATTTATGTAACGTTAAATTCAGCTAGTGGCAGTAAATTCTATGAATTAGATGGTGAAAAGGATTATGCAGCCAAATCGATACAGGATAATCAACCAGCGTATACGAAAGTAAACATAACGAAAGATTATATAGAACTATTAACCTACCATGTGCCACAAGGTAACGAAAAACTTGGTGAACCAATTGATCGCGTTCGCATTAATAAAGATAATAAATAAAATACGTATCTGATTGATATCGTGAAAGGCATGTCTTCTATAAAAGACATCTTCAGGTAGGCATCGGGTTGTGTTCCTTCACTGTGACGGATGTTTAAAATGAAATGATTTCTAAATAGTATGATGAAAAGGTCTGAGACTATATATGTCTTAGACCTTTTTTCATAAACTCCGTAAAATCCATTGCTTTAAAAGAGAATGTACCCAGCTAATTGTGCACTTTAAAACGAAAGAAACATAGCTTTAATATAGTGTACTATACAAATTATTTAGAAAAAAGAATTTTACAATATAAGATAACTAACATAAGCTTAATAGAATGAAAAATAGTCTGAATCGATAATCGATAAGGGGATGGATAAGAAATGAAGGGAAAATGGGTTTTAACGACATTACTTGCAAGTACATTAATCATCACTGGATGTTCAAATAGTAATGATAAAGGCAAAAATAAAGAAGATAATGATAAACAAACTGAACAAGCTAGTAAAAACAGTGGGGTGACATATCCTAAAGACGGCGTGAAGGGGATTTACGTCAGTGCAAATTCAACAAAAGGTGAAAAATTTGATGAATTAACTAAATTTATAGAAGATAGCGATTTGAATGCGATGGTTATTGATGTTAAAGATGATTCAGGAAATGTCACGATTAATTTTAATACAGGTAACAAAGAAATCGATAAACACACATTAGATATTGTCGACGCGAAGCCATTACTTAGCAAGATGAAATCAAAACATATTTACCCAATAGCTAGAATTGTTACTTTTAAGGATAAGAATTTAGCAGAAAGTCATCCTGAATGGTCATTCAAAAATGCAGATGGTACTGTTTGGGAAAGTGACGGTGGAGATAAATTTGTTAACCCATTTAAAAAAGAAGTATGGGATTACAATATCAATGTTTCAAAAGAAGCAGCTAAAGCTGGATTTAAAGATATTCAATATGATTATGTGAGATTTCCTGAAGCATTTGAAAATGTAGAGCACAGTTTAACTTACGATAAAGGAAAGTATAAAGATAGTGACTTAAGTGAAGTTGACCAACGTGTGGATACAATAACTCAATTTTTGAAAACTGCACGCAAAGATCTGAAACCGTATGGTGCTGAAATATCTGCTGATGTATTTGGTTATTCAGCAATGGTCGAAGAAGCGCCGGGTATTGGTCAAAGTTTCCCTAAAATTGCTGAAAACACGGATGCCATTTCATCTATGATCTATCCATCACATTGGAGTCCGGGTGACTTTGGCTATGACGCCCCTGACAAAGAGCCCTATGGTGCAGTTGATAAATATTTAGATAAAGAGACTGAAGTATTAAATAAATTAGGTAATAAAAAACCTAAATCTCGTCCATGGTTACAAGACTTTACAGCGCAATATTTAGGTGAAGGCAATTATAAGACCTATGATAGTGAAGCTGTAGAAGATCAAGTAAAAGCATTGAAAGACCATGGTATCAATGAGTTCATACTATGGAATGCTGCCAATGATTATACAGAAGGTGTCGGCTACACACCTAAAGCAGATAAAGAGAAGGTAGAAGCAAATAAAAAAGAATTAAAAGAAGAAACGAAGAAAGAAAAATAATGTGAGCGTTCATATAAGTTGAATGTTAAATATTATAACAATGAAAAAATAAATACTACATTCTACTTTTAATGTTGTATAATATGAAATATATTAATATTTATATAATTAAAATCGAAAGAGGAGCACTGTATTTTATGATTAGAATTTTAATTCCATGTTTTAATGAGGCATCAGTGCTAGAACAAACATATGCCAAATTAACTGAAATTATGCAACGAGATAGTATCAGCAACAATTATAAATATGAATTGCTTTTTATAGATGATGGAAGTAAAGATCGCACACTAGCCATTATTAAAACATTAGCACAGCGAGATCATGCGGTAAAGTTCATATCATTTTCAAGAAATTTCGGAAAAGAATCTGCAATGTATGCTGGATTATGTGCGAGTACTGAAGCGGAAGCATTAGTTATATTAGATGGTGACTTGCAGCACCCGCCAACCCTTATTCCACAGATGATTGCTCATTATAGAGATGGTGAAGACCAGGTTGTGGCAAAAAGAGATAGAACAGGTGAACACGTCATTCGCAAGACTGTATCTCAATTATATTATGCAGTAATTAATAAAATTGTAGATGTGGATTTAGAAGACGGCGTAGGGGATTTTAGATTATTGAGCCAACGTGCGATCAGAGAAGTAGTGAACTTAGGAGAATACAATAGATTTTCTAAAGGTTTATTTGCTTGGATTGGATTTGAACCTAAAGTGATTGAATATGAAAATGTTGTGCGTGCCGATGGTGAGTCTAAGTGGACGTTTAATTCTTTATTGAATTATGGCATAGATGGTCTCATTTCATTTAATAATAAACCGTTACGTGCCATTTTATACTTTGGTTTATTTGTGTGCGCGATGAGTTTCCTTTATATATTATTTAATTTTATTTATACAGTCAGTTATGGTGTTTCGACGCCAGGTTATTTCACAACGATTGTCGCAGTATTATTTTTAGGTGGTGTTCAGTTAACATCATTAGGGGTCATTGGAGAATACATAGGCAGAATTTATTATGAAGTAAAACAACGACCGCTCTATATCATACGCCAAACCAATTTAAGTGATTGCGAGGTGGACTGAAATGAGAGCTTTACATATAAATAAAATCCATCTAATACTTACAGGATTATTTATTTTTTATATACTAATGGCTATTTTTACGCCATTAACCCATGATGACTGGGACTGGTATAGTCAATATGGTATTCAAATGTTGAAAGAACATTTTGCTAATTTAAACGGCCGTTATCTTGGTAATTTGTTTGAAATTGTAGCAGTTCGATTTGACTGGTTTAGGTGGTTGGCGTATGCCGTCTTTAGCATGTTGATCATATGGGTCATCAGTCAATTTGTTAAACATAAACAGACTTCTATCATTTGTTTAGCGGCATTTATTTTAATGGTGACAATGCCAAATGAAATCTATAAACAAACGTATGGCTGGTTTGCAGGATTTTATAATTATGTACCAGCAACGCTGTGTGTATTATTTATTCTATGGTTTATTGTAACGGTACTATTTTACCGGAACAGTCATAAACCAAGTAGGAATATCATTTTTTATTGCGTGTGTTTTGGTGGTCAATTTTTCATTGAAAATGCGACATTATTTAATACATTAATCATAGCAATCGCACTTGTATTACATATATATTTCTATAAAAAAGTGCATCCTAAATTTGTTGTAGGATGGTTCATTTCTGCTTTAGGGACAATCATTATGTTTTTGAATCCGAACTATCGCAAAATATTTTTTGAAGGTAGCGATTATCAACAGGTCTCTAGTGATACGGGTATCGTTGATAAAGTTTATAAAACGGTAACAACCACATTGCCGGATTGGATTTTCTTTAATCAAATTGTGATTATTACGATAATCGTTGGTATCTTACTTGTTATGTTGTATAAAACACGACAAATGACGAAAACATATACAAGTAGATATTGGTTCATTGTATGTGGCTTAACGCTATTACCGATATATTATTTTTTTATTTTTAAACAATTTGAATTACAACATTTTCACATGATTACACTTACTAATATTTTAAATACTATGGTATGTTTTATCTTTTTGTGTGCATTGATCTTGGCTATCCATACGGTCATATCTCAAAAGGAAGTTCGATATACGCTTTACTTATTAATCGCGTCAATCATACTTGTGTGTGGTCCTTTAATCATCGTATCACCCATAGGTCCACGTAATTTTTACACAGTATATGCAATTTATGTTGTCATATTATTAATTTTACTTGCGCAACTGGAAGTGTTTAACAGGAAATCAGAAAAGTGGATTACTGGATT
Organism: Staphylococcus sp. Z5-21; assembly: GCF_056529615.1. Taxonomy (NCBI): domain Bacteria; kingdom Bacillati; phylum Bacillota; class Bacilli; order Caryophanales; family Staphylococcaceae; genus Staphylococcus; species Staphylococcus sp. Z5-21. Next base: position 134,031 of record NZ_CP096462.1, read on the forward strand.
AGCTATCTTTTGTGCAGTGATGTATTTAGGGGTATTCTACAATATTCACGCTGCAAATGAAGTAAGAATTAGTCAGCTAAAAGAAGCCGTTCACGCAGATTCTAAGCAAAGAATTTATAGTATGGAAAAATTACCTTTTGAACATTATTTACATCATGCCACACCAACAAGTGCTAAGTATCAAACGTTATTTAATGAATATGAAGGCTTACCAAAAGATACGAAAGTGAAGTATGTGCCCTATGGCAGTATTAGTAACCAAAAACAATCAAAATAATATTGTTTTTAAGTACAACAAACAAAAGAAAAAGCTTTTATCCGATTTTTCTGAAAATAAGTTTGTAATACGTCGCCAAAGATGGTTAATTAAAGGCATACTTTAAATAAGAGGCATGTAGCAGTAGTACTTGGGATTTATGTGGTTTAACTGAGCAACAAGTGCATGTAGCAGTAGTTTTTACACAATCGCATTTGGACGTGTTACTTCAAATTTGGGGCTAATCATCTACGTTTTAGATGATTAGATAGAGAGACAGTTATTTATGTATTGGACAATGGATTTGTTATAATTTGATTGTAGAAATTATAAAAAGAAGGTATTTATATGAGTGAAAAAGAAATTGAAGATCATGAACTTGAGCAATTGAATAAGGAAATTGAAGCAGAATTAAACGCATATGACGCTGATAAAGAATTCCAAAAAGAAAAGAAACAATTTTTAACGCTTACATTTATTTGTAAATTGATTATTGTGTTGTTAATGCTAATGGGGTTAGTGAAGTTATTTATATAGAGTCATAGACAAATGCATATAGAGGTGAAATAGGTGACAATCTATAATATTAATTTTGGGATTGGCTGGGCGAGTAGTGGTGTGGAATATGCACAACGTTATAGAGCGCAGTTATTGAGAAAATGTAATGAAACGATAAAATTTGTGTTTTTAGATTTTATTAAGAATGAAAACATTCAAACATTGACTGAAAATATAGGATTTAAAAATGAGGAAATCATCTGGCTGTATCAGTATTTTACAGATATTAAAATAGCACCTACAAGTGTGACTGTAGATGAAATTATCAAACCATTGTATTCAGAAATCACTAAAGTTGAAGATCAAGGTAAAACTCGAAAAATCCATTTTAATCACAATAGTAATTATTTAGTATGTTATTTAAAAAATGAAGATAGTGATGTTGTAGATAGAGTGGAATACATTTCTAGAGGCAAGTTGCTTAGGAGAGACTATTACTCTTATGTACGCGTTTTGTCTGAGTACTTTGCACCTGAGGATAATTCGGCCAAATTATATATGAGGTCCTTTTATAATGAGGATGGATCCATTGCATATAACGAATATGTTAATGATGAGGAAAGTATGTTTGTTTTTGAGGATAATATTCTGTACGGTAAGCAAGCATTAATAGCTTATTTTTTAGAAAAATTGCATTTAACAGATAAAGATATGTTGATTGTAGATCGCTCAAAAGATATTGGACAAACGGTTTTGCAAAATAAAGGATCAGCACGCTTAGGAGTTGTGATTCATGCTGAACATTATAATGAATCGATAACAAATGATACATACATATTATGGAATAATCATTACGAATATGTGTTTATGAATGCACATGAGATTGATTTCTTTATTACAGCAACGGATATTCAAAATCAGTTGTTAGCACAACAATTTGAAAAAAATTATCATAGGAAGCCTAAAATTTATACAATTCCTGTAGGTAGTTTAAGTGCGTTAGTGAAGCCAAATCGTAGAAAACCTTACTCAATCATTACAGCCTCAAGGCTAGCGACTGAAAAACATGTCGACTGGTTAGTAAAAGCCGTATTGAAAGCGAAAGCATCTGTTCCTGAAATAACATTTGATATCTATGGCGAAGGTGGCCAAAGACAATTATTAAGTAAACTAATTCAAGAAAATCATGCTGAAGATTATATCACATTAAAAGGACATGTTAATTTAAATCAAGTTTATCAAGATTATGAACTTTTCTTATCGGGTTCAACTAGCGAAGGTTTCGGTCTTACATTAATGGAGGCTATCGGTTCAGGTTTAGGTATGATTGGTTTTGATGTGAACTATGGTAACCCAACGTTTATTAAGCATCAAAAAAATGGTTATTTAATACCGATTGATTTAAATGAGGATAAAGAATCTGAAATTATAGATCACCTTGCTGAAGGTATTGTTAATTATTTCGATAATGACACAAGCCGATTTAATCAAGCTTCATATGAAATCGCTGAAAACTTTACCCAACCGGTTGTCGTACAAAAATGGAACAATTTGATTAGTGAGGTGCTATATGATTAATTTATTTGATGTTTTTGATAAAAAAGCCATTATCTTATATAAATCTTTTAAACATGTTGGTAAGCAACGCAAAACAATCGTTATTGAAGAAAATGGATTTTTACCAGATGATATATTAACACCTTACGCTTTTTTCGCGAATAATCCTGAAACAACTTCACAACCTTTATTTTTTAATGAAGTACCGATTCCAAGATTTTGGACGATAGAAGGTAATAATAATACTGCCTTTATCAAAAATTTGGATGAGGTGAAAGCGAGAATTATTTATAAAGCAAATTATAAACATAGAATTGTTGAACGTGTAGAATGGTTAAATAAACGCGGGCATACGCAATACATAGATTATTACAATAAAGTAGGTAAGCGATACGCACAAGTGGTATTGGACGCAAACTCACAAAAATGCATTTTGAAAAGGTATTTTAACTATAATAATGAAGTAATGATGGTAGAAAATTTTGTGACTAATGACATCATGTTAACTTGGAAAAACAAAGTCTATTTCTTCCATTCAAAGATACAGTTTGTCAATTTTTACTTAGAAGTTGCGCAGCTTGAGTCTGAAAACTTTATGATTAATTCACTATCGATTTCTTCTGCCGTATTAAATGGTTTGTCTGAATCTGGAAACGACTCTATTTTTTGGCAGGGAGATATTACGCCTGAAATTATGAAACATATGGAAAATGCACTGGCAAAAGAAAAACGAAATTTTAAAATTATTTTGCCTAGTCCTTCAGCGTATGAAAAAGTAATAGAGCTCATAGATGAACAATATAAAAATCGTATCTTCCAATCAGGATATGTTTATAGATTTGTGAAAGAGAATCGTCATTCTAATCAGGTATTAACTTTGACAAATTCAGACCAAATCCCGCATTTAGAAGAAATCGTACAAGCCCATCCAAATCTAGAGTTTCATGTTGCAGCTTTAACAGAAATGTCTATGAAGTTATTAAGCCTCAATAAATATGACAATGTAAATTTATATCCAAATGCCAAAAGGCAAAAATTTATTTCGTTATATAAATCATGTGATATTTATTTAGATATAAATAAAGGTAATGAAATATTAGATGCTGTAAGAGCGGCGTTTGATTACAATTTAGTCATCTTAGGATACAACGAGACATCTCACAATAAGGATGTTACGCCAGAGAACAATCTTTTTGAGGAAGCACAATTTGAGATATTAAGTAGTATATTGAGGGATATTGTTGCTGAACCATCTCATTTAGATCAAAGGTTGAGACAACAATGGCAACAAGCAGGTTCAATCAGCAAAGCTGAATTTATCCGTTCATTAGCGCAATAATTCATTTTATTACAGAACATAAAATTTTAAATAGGTTACCAATACCAGGAGATATAAAGGTATTGGTAACCATTTTTTTATTTATTTTTCTCTAGTATCACTTGTTTATAATCATTTATATCAATACGTCTCCAAATTTGCTTTTTAATGTCTTGAATATGTTGCATTTTATTCATATTACTCGCCATGTTTTTAGGTTGATACTGTTCCCATTTTTCTAATTGTTTAAATAGTGTGTGTAGAGATCTCATAAAAATAACCGCCTTTTTAATTTTTATAAATAAAATAGCCCTTCTTAGATAAGAAGAGCTTCCACACAACTTCCCATCTTTCAACTCAATCGTCATACTGAGTTGTTGGATTTAGCACATCGCATATGACTGCTGTTGCTGGAGTTTCATAGGGCCAAGTCCCTCCACTCACTCTTAATAAGAGAACTATTTTATTTAAACATCATTATAGCAAATGAATGTAAAATGACAAACAAAGTCATACAATACACTATTTTCTTCGGCGTGCGTATTTATAGTAATTGATGAATATTAATACTAAATTGACCATACCAATGATTAAACCTGTTAATAATGAGAAAAATGCGAGAATAACTAGAAACCAGGGTTCTTGTAACACACCATCTTGAGAGACATGTGAAGGTGAACTTGTGAAAAGCAATGCGGATACTATAGCAATTAAGATAAATATCATACTTAATATACTTAAGCGAATGCGTTTCACAAACTTCGTATCATTAACTAATTTATCCTTTACCACAGTATTACCTAAGATTAAATCATCTAGAGATAAATTAAAGGTTTTGGCAATTTCTACTATCATTTCAATATCCGGTAAGTAACGATTATTCTCCCTTGCAGATACAGTTTGTCGTGAAATATTTAATTGATTGGCAAATTGTTCTTGGGTCAGTTGATTTTCTTTTCGAATCATTTTAATTTGAGTGCCAAAATTCATATGTTAAATGTGCTCCTTTTAAATCGTATTTTGTTTATAAAAAGTGTGGTTAAGCGAACGCTAGTGATACTTTACATGCTCCGCAAGTTCACCTAGCGCGCATATTTTAAAATGCTAGCAATGCTTTCTTTTAAATAAAATAAGCTTATTCAATAATAGATGACATCAAGTAAATTTAAAAATTTAGGAGGCATAATAAGTTTATGAATAAAAAGTTATTTTTTGCAAGTATTATAAGTATTGTTTTAGGTGCATCGTTAGGGATTAGTTTTCTTTTAATTCCAAGTTATGTAAATGAAAATGGCATATTGAAAGAGCCTTAGTATTTAGTAGAATCTGGATTTTCATTTGTCATTATTAGAGGTTTACTCATGTTTTTTGCAATAGGTGGTTATTTATGTCACTATTTTGAAGATAAGATTCATAAATAGAGTGGTTTGAAATAGGAAATAGGCTGAGGCATGTTTAATGTTACAGCCTATTTTTTGAGCTTATGGTTCAAAACGTAGGGATTTTATATGGTAAATACATTTAAAACAGATGAATTATTATAAATTTGCACGATATTTGTTATACTAATTGTAAGCGCTTACTAAAAATATTTAGACGCTTTAGTATAAATCGTTTTTAAAAGGAGAATGCACATGAATGGTAAAGTGATGATGGTGACTGGTGGAAGTAGTGGCATGGGCAAAGCAATGGCGCAAAAATTTGCTGAAGCGGGTGCAAAAGTGGTTATAACGGGTCGCTCATTGGAACGGTTAGAAGCGGCAAAAGAAGAAATAGAACAATATGAAGGACAAATTCTTTGCATAGATATGGATGTGCGAGATCCTGAAAGAGTGCAATATACAGTGGATAAAACGGTTGAAACGTTTGGCAAAATAGATGGTTTGGTTAATAATGCAGCAGGTAACTTTCTATGTGCAGCTGAAGATTTATCATATAATGGATGGCATTCTGTCATTGATATTGTCCTTAATGGGACATGGCACTGTACACAAGCTGTAGGAAAAGAATGGATTAAAAATGGTCAACGTGGACGTATTATTAATATGGTTGCGACTTATGCATGGAGAGCTGGTATAGGTGTGATACATTCTGCAAGTGCAAAAGCAGGCGTGTTATCAATGACTCGAACACTGGCTGTTGAATGGGGATCTAAATATGGCATTAATGTCAATGCAATTGCCCCAGGGCCAATCGATAATACAGGTGGATCGGGAAAGCTAAGTTTATCAGAAGAAGCAAAACAACAAACGCTGGATAGTGTCCCACTTGGAAGGATGGGTCAACCTGAAGAAATCGCAGGTTTGGCAAAATTCTTAATGTCAGAGGATGCGAGTTATATTAATGGTGCATGTATGACAATGGATGGTGGACAATGGCTGAATCAAAATCCATTTTAAAGTATTATAAAAACTTTAATAAAGATAATCGGTGTGCAATGTATGTAGAGAGAAGACTGACTGATGTCTAAAGGGTGTCTAATCGCTTTAGAATTGGAATCATGACAATCTCATTTTATGAGTTTACTTGGATTGCTTTAAATAGACAACGCCACAAGACTAAATTGAATATAGATCAGTTGTTAATGCCAATATTAGAATCATACCAGCAGTTTATAGCCACAGAAAATAGAGTATTTAAGGTTCATATACCTCAAAATATTCAACCTTTTGTTCAAGATCAAAATGCATTAGAGCGTATTATTACTAATTTTATAGATAATGCACTTAAATTCTCAAACGCGCACACAACCATTACAATTGACGTTTATGAGAAAAATCAAGGTATGTTAGCCATTTCAGTAAAAGATGAGGGCATTGGTATAAAAGAAACGCATTTGAATTATATCTTTAATAGAACATATAGAGTGGAGAATTCAAGAAATCAAGCAACAGGTGGTTCAGGGCTGGGATTATATATTGCAGCAAACTTAGTTGAATAAATAGGTGGGTCTATTAGTGTGGATAGTGTATTTAAAAAAGGTACAACGATGACGCTGAGTTTTCCTTTGAACTAAAATGTACTAATACAATAGTAGTTAATTAATAAAAGATATGTTGAGGTGTAATAACAACATATCTTTTATTTTTATAAGGCGAGATTTCTTTATTAACCATTGAAAAACATGTATAGTTGTCGCAAAAATTACATAAATATTACAAGGTTTTATGGCTTAATTAAGTAACTCATGACTTTCATGACAGTTTTGAGTGGGTGTTTATGGTATATAAAATCCTATGGCGCGTGTCATTAGGATGTAAAAAAGTAAGGGGGTATTTTAATTTCGTTGTAACCTACATGCTATGTATGGATGTTATAGTGTTATTTGTGAGTCAGTTGAAAAAGTAAATTATCTATTTAAGGTAATTGAAATTCAACATTAAATCTTAAAAATAATAAAATCTAAAAATTATCTTCTGGGAGGATTATTAATAATGAAAAAAACAGTAGTAGCATCAACATTAGCAGTAGGACTTGGCGTAACAGGAATCGCAGCAGGAAATTCAGCAGACGCTTCAGAACAAGGCGTTGACAAAGCACAATTAGCACAACAAGCTCAAACTAATTCAGAATCATTAAATGCAGCACCAGTTCAAGACGGTGCTTACGACATTAACTTTAACTATAATAATACTGACTATAGTTTCCAATCAGATGGTCAATATTGGACTTGGAGCTATGGACAAGGTTCAACTAATGCACCAGCACAAGAAACTGCTGAGCAACCACAACAAGTTGAACAACCACAACAAACTGAGCAAGCTTCAACTGAACAACCAGCACAAGAAGCTGCACCACAAACTGAAGAAACACAACAACCACAACAAGAAGCAACTACACAAACTACTTCAAGCTCAAATGAATCAACTTCAAATGAGTCTAGTTCAAGTGAAGCTTCAGAAGGTTCATCAGTAAATGTTAACTCTCATTTACAAGCAATCGCGCAACGTGAATCAGGCGGCGACCTTAAAGCTGTTAACCCATCATCAGGTGCAGCAGGTAAATATCAATTCTTACAAAGCACATGGGATTCAGTAGCACCATCTGAATATCAAGGTGTATCACCAACAGAAGCACCTGAAGCAGTACAAGACGCAGCAGCGCAAAAACTTTATGATACAGAAGGCGCTTCACAATGGGTTACTGCATAAAAAATTAAGTGTAGTAATGAATTTAAGATAAATATTTAAAGCTGAGACATATATGTCTCAGCTTTTTTATTTATAAGTATATCAGGTTGGTCAGTCAATAGAATTCTTTTGAGATAAATTTTGTTGCGCAAAACGCAAATGTGCTGTTTAAAACGCATTTAGTAAAGTAGTTAATTTGAATGTTTTTAAATATATATAGTAAGCAATGTTAATGTTTTCTGGAGTGCAAATAGACATCTTTTTTCACACTAATTACAAAGCGATTACATCCACAAAAGTGTATAAATACACTACAAGGTGTACATGAAAGGATTTTTAGGTAGAAATTCCTGATTTGAGTGTAATATATAACGTAATTAGGATGTAAAAAAGAGCTTGTTTTTTTAACTTCACTGTAACCTACAAGCTTTTTATAGGTGTTATAGTAGGAAATACAAATTAGTTGTAAAAAGTAAACTTATTTATTGACGGTTGAAATTACAAGCTAATTTATTAAATTTTAAAAATACAAACAATCTCTTAGGAGGATTATTAATAATGAAAAAAACAGTAATTGCATCAACATTAGCAGTAGGACTTGGCGTAACAGGAATCGCAGCAGGAAATTCAGCAGAGGCTTCAGAACAAGGCGTTGACAAAGCACAATTAGCACAACAAGCGCAATCAAATCCAGAATCATTAAACGCGGCGCCTATTCAAGATGGTGCTTATAATATCAACTTTAACTATAATAATACAGATTATAGTTTCCAATCAGATGGTGAAAACTTTAGCTGGAGCTATGGTGAAGGTTCAGGCGAAGGATCTAATGCTTCATCAGAACAAGCTACAGACAATAGTTCACAACAAACTGCTGAGCAACCACAACAAGTAGAACAACCACAACAAACTGAGCAAGCTTCAACTGAACAACCAGCACAAGAAGCTGCACCACAAACTGAAGCAACACAACAACCACAACAAGAGGCAACAACACAATCTGCATCAAGCTCAAATGAATCTAGTTCAAACGAATCAAGTTCAAGTGAAGCTTCAGAAAGTTCATCATCAGGTGTTAATGCGCACTTACAACAAATCGCGCAACGTGAATCAGGTGGCGACATCCATGCTACAAATCCATCATCAGGTGCTTCTGGTAAGTTCCAATTCTTACAAAGTACATGGGATTCAGTAGCTCCAGCTGAGTATCAAGGTCAACCAGCTGCTTCAGCACCAGAATCAGTACAAGATGCTGCAGCGCAAAAACTTTATGATACAGAAGGCGCTTCACAATGGGTTACTGCATAAACTGTAAGTCATAATTTTAAAAATAAAGTATAAAAATTAAATTAACATGATAAATTTGGTCCCGGCTTCTTAATAAAGAAGTCGGGTTTTTTGTATAGTTAATTGTTGGTTTTAATTTTTAGGTAGGATATGGATTTTTGAATTTGTTCATTCAATTGAGTAAGAAATAAGATGACAATAGTACTAAGCAGCTTGGATTTTACTTTAATGTTTTTAATGGCATATCTTTGAATGATTAAATATGCAAATGGGTAATGATGTGGTAATACTTGGTTACATTTAGCTATAATAATTCAAATTAGGGAGTGATGATGAATATGAGAAAACTTATAGTATTTTTGCATAGTACGCTAGATGGTTTTGTAGAGGGTCCTAAAGGTGCAATGGACATCGGTTGGGTTGCCTATAATGAAGAATTGGAAAAATTTGCGGATGATGTACTGAGTAATACAGATACGATTGTTTGGGGACGTAAGACATATGAAATGATGTATGATTACTGGCCGACGGTACCATCTGATGAAAATGCAAATGAGCACGAATTGAATCATGCTCAATGGATTGAAAATGTTGAAAAAGTTGTATTTTCAAAAGCATTGAATCATGTAGAATGGAGTAACTCAAAATTGGTGAAAGATCATGTTGAAGAAGAAATTAATAAATTAAAACAGCAAGAAGGCGGAGATATTGTCGTGTTAGGCAGTCCAAGATTTGCACATTATTTAATGCAACTTAATTTAGTGGATGAATATAAAATAACAATATCGCCTACTTTAATAGGTAAAGGATTACCGTTATTTTAAAATATTCATGATAAAGTTGATCTCAAACTAATAAAGAGCGAGACATTTGAATCCGGTGCATTAGGATGAAATTATCAAGTTTTAAATTAAATGAAAAGAGAGTAAATCGTTAACCAATATATTGAATCGTTCCCAGCAGCAGCTGGACAAATGTCCTTGTCGCATTTAAATGACATACTAAAAGGCATTTCAGAAAATAATGATATTGTAGGCTTTACTGTAGCAGAGTACATGCCATGGGATGAAATCAATCTGAAAAATACATTGAAAGATTTGAATATATTCCATTAAATAAAAAGAACCGTTGCTATTCAATATAGCAGCGGTTCTTTTATAGTTATTTAACTAATTCTTTAAAATTTTCTAAGCGTTTCGCTTTTTCTTCATCGCTAATGTTATGTTTTTTTACATAACGGTTATTTTCGTGTTTTGCACACTCATGTGAGCAAGCGCCTAAATAACGCGCTTCGTTTTCTTCTGATACAAGGATTTGTTTGTTACATTCAGGGTTACTACAATTGATATAACGTTCACAAGGCGTACCATCGAACCATTCTTTTCCTACTACAGTTTTATCTACATGATTCACTTCTACACTGATACGTTCATCGAATACGTACATTTTTCCGTCCCAGAATTCACCTTTTGTTTCAGGGTCTTTACCGTAAGTAGCAATGCCGCCTTCAAGTTGACTCACATCTTCAAAGCCTTCTTTTAGTAAGTAACCAGAGAATTTTTCACAACGAATACCACCAGTACAATACGTTACAATTTTTTTATCCATAAATTGCTCTTTATTTTCTTTAATCCAGTCAGGTAAATCTCTGAATCTTGTGATATCAGGACGAACTGCACCACGGAAGTGGCCTAAATCGTATTCATAATCGTTTCTAGCATCAATCACAACAGTATCATCTGATAATAATGCTTCTCTAAATTCTTTTGGTGACAAATAGTTACCAGTAAGTTCTCTAGGGTTTACATCATCTTCAAGGTCTAGAGCAACGATTTCTTGTCTAGGGCGAACATGCATTTTTTTGAAAGCGTGTCCTTCGGCTTCATCCACTTTAAAAGTAATCCCTTGGAATCTAGCATCGTTTTTTAATGCTTCCATATATTTATCGGTAGCTTCGACTGTACCAGAAACTGTCCCATTAATACCTTCAGTAGATACGAGGATACGACCTTTAAGTTCTAAGTCTTTACAAAATGCTAAATGCTCAGTTGCAAATAATTCAGGGTCATCGATTGTTGTATATTTGTAATATAATAATACTCTATAATCCATAATACTAATCTCCTTTTATTTCTTGTTCTTATAAATTTATATAAAATGTTGGTATCATTTTTTCGCTAATATAAAGTATGTGAGTATCTTCAATTTAATAAGGTTTATTTATTTTTTGAGCGAAAGCATAAAATTATCATTATTACATTATAACAAAAAAGGGATATTATTCAATTTATTAATTTAAGTATCTTCATTATTTTTATTATATTAAGTAAAGATTTTTGATTAATGTAATAAAAAATGCTCTCTACAAGTAAATCTTGAAGAGAGCAAGTTAATATCTATTATGATTTCTTTTTATTTGTAAATATTAATGCACCAATTAAGCTGATTGTGCTGATGGCGAAAATAATGTTCATGATAGATAATGTTTCGATAATAACGACATCTTTGCCGAGTCTCTCAAAAGCATTTTGTTGCATTTCTTTTTCTGAACTCAAATTACTTTCAGATCTTGTTTCTTTATTTTCAATATCTTCTAACATTCTTTCTTCTACTTTAGGCATAGAATTCCTCCTTATATAAATTTATTTTCCCTTTTTAAAAACAGTCAATCATATTGTGTGATGCTGAATTAAATAGAAGTGATTGAAAAAGTAACGGTAAATTACTATACTCAAATGATAATGAATATCATGAGGAGCGGATTGCAATGGAAACAGTATATTTAGCAGGTGGATGTTTATGGGGCGTACAAGCATTTGTAAAAACGTTACCCGGCGTTATCAATACTGAAGGTGGAAGAGCTAACGGTATTACGGATACGTTAGACGGTGAATATGATGGTTACGTGGAAGTAATTAAAACAGAATTCGACCCACAAAAAGTATCAGTAACAGATTTGATGGGTTATTTATTTGAAATTATTGACCCATATAGTGTGAATAAACAAGGTCAAGATGTGGGCTTAAGATATAGAACTGGATTATACAGCGAAGATGAGAAACATTTAAAAGAGGCTCAACAATTCATAGATGGTATTGAGGACCATCACCTTATTGCTACTGAAGTATTACCACTAACGAATTATGTAAGAAGTGCAGAAGAAAACCAGGATCGCTTATCAAGATTTCCAGATGATTATTGTCACTTACCTAAAGAACTTGTTTATAAGTATAAATAAAAAACAACCCCCTTTTCAAAATGATTCCTACATAAGTAAGAATTTTAGAAAAGGGGTTTTGTGTGTGATTTATTTAAAGAAACCTAAAACAAAGTCTACACCTTTAGCTAAAACATCTGCGATACTAACGCCTATTGTTGCCCAGTCGTGTGCTAATCCTGCGTTTACTGCATTACCAATCGCTTCTACGATTCCTGTCATGTGAGACACTTCTTTATTTTGAAAAATTTAAATTAAAACTTGCGCTTTAATTTGTTAAACACAATATATATCTTTTTGTTAATTAATTTTGTAAAAATGCCTAACTCACTATTTTTTATACCTAAGTGTAATAATAGTTTTTTTATAGGAATTTTTATAAATAAATAAAAATTTTAAATTTTTGTAAAGATTTAAATGTTGTGTGGAAATGTCTGGAAGAATATGCAATATTGTAATTGATTGGGCTATATAAAATTTAGGAGGTGATTGAGTATGAATCAATTGGTTAAGGTAACATTAGCAACTGGATTAGCACTGAGCGCAATGGTTGGCACAACGAGTAGCGTGACATCAAACTCAACTTTTATTGCACACGGATCAGAAAATATTGATTATCAAGTAAATGGTTATACTACTGACGCAAATGACTTTATATTGGAGCCATCATTTATTGAAGACGTAAAAAATAATAACTTCGTGATTAACGGTTATAATATTACTGGAAACGAACAACAAGAGAGTTCGATGATTGATATATATGATCAAATCATTGCAAAGACAGGGGAGCAAACAGCTTCAATGGTAGATTTTGAAGTGAAGAAGGGTGCAGTATCGAAGGAAGCTTTAATTGAGCAATATGGTCAACCTATTGAAAAGCCATTTGAAAGTGCTCAAGGATTTGATTATAGATATCATATGGGAGATAACATAGTTCAATTTATTGTTGAAGATGGTTATGTGAAAGATGTACAAATTAATTCAGAAAATGAATAAATAATAGACGATTCAAAAAAGCACAATGCTACTTATAATGGCATTGTGCTTTTATTATATGTTTTATTAACCTAATAAAGAATCAGGTATAATTTTATGGATAATGGCAGATAGTTCTTCTGGGGTTTCTTGTTGACCATTATTGACCCATTCTTGAATAATACCAAATATAGCATTACTCAAGAAAACTACAAAATAGTGTCGTTCTTTTTCACTAAAATGGGATTTTTTTGTGTATGGGAAAACATTCTTTTCCGCATTATATTGTAATGTTTTTTTTAGTTGATTTTGAACGTCAGGTGATCCATTATTCGAAATGAGCAACAATAAAAGCTCGGCTTCATTATTCCAAAAGTTAATTATATGATAATACAACAAATGACGTTCACTTTGTAATAAACTTTGAACTCTTTTGCTGCCTTCTTTTGTAATTTCAAATTGATATTGTTCCACTAAATCAAACTTGTCTTTGTAATGTAAATAGAAAGTGCCTCGACTAATGCCAGCTACTTCACATATATCTTTAACTGAAATATCATCATACTTTTTATGCTTCAACAGCGTTATTAATGCCTTTCTGGTATTTCTTTTTGTTTTTAATATACGCGAATCTGTCATCATTTCTTCATTCAATCAAACTCACTCCAAATATTAATAGACATATATTTTATTATGTTCATTAACGGTTATTTTTCCATTGCTTTTGCAAAGTAGAGGTATATAATCGCATTATGAACGATAATTGACACTGTGTCTAATAAGGAGGGCTTATATGTCTGAACTTGTAGCCAAATTGACAAATGCAACGAAATATTATGGTAAGAAGAAAGTTTTAGATCATACCGATATAGAGTTATCATCTGGAAAAATATTAGGACTTATCGGGCCAAGTGGTTCTGGCAAAACAACTACGATTAAATGTCTCATGGGTATGGAGAAATTAGATGAAGGTCATGCTCAAATTTTTGATACTGAAATACCAGATCGTAAAATTTTAAATGAAATCGGTTATATGGGCCAAAGTGATGCATTATATGAATCACTAACTGCACATGAAAATTTAGTCTTTTTTGGTAATTTAATCGGCTTAAAAGGAGAGAAATTAAAGCAAGCTATAGCGACTAATATGAAACTTGTGAATTTAGAAGGAGAATTAAACAAAATTGTTAATACTTTTTCTGGTGGGATGAAACGTAGATTATCATTAGCTATTACATTACTTGCGAATCCAAACCTTATTATTTTAGATGAACCTACAGTAGGCATAGATCCAAGTCTAAGAAGAGATATATGGAAGCAGTTAAAACATTTAACTAAAAAAGGAAAATCAGTTATTGTGACTACGCATGTTATGGGGGAAGCTGAGCGCTGTGATTATATAGGTTTAATTGTAGAAGGACGATTATTTACTATGGGTACGCCACAAGAACTAAAAGATAAATTTGGCGTAGATTCTATAGAAGAAGTATTTATTAAAGCTGAAGCGGAGGTGCAATCATGAGATTCAAAGCAGTGTTCATAAGAGTGATTAAAGAATTATTAAGAGACAAAAGAACTTTGGCGCTCATGTTATTTGCACCAATCCTAGTATTAACATTATTATATTTTGTATTCGATACAAATTCAGAAACTGATTTAAAAATAGGCATCGATGACAATGTGCCCCAAAAAATTGTGAATGCATTACCTTCAGACAAAGTAGAAATAGAAAAAATCAAATCGCCTGATTCTATAAAAGATACAATCGTAAATTCTAAATTAGATAGTTACATTACGAAAAATGGTTCTAATTTAGAGGTCACATATGCAAATGAAGATCCTAGTAAAACAGGTTCAACAAAACAATTACTTGGTAGCGCGATACAACAAAATAAGATGCAAGATATGATGAAAATCGTTGAAAAAATACCGAATAATATGAAACAAAAAAATGCACAACAAGATGAAAATGTTAAATTAGATAATCATTATTTATATGGAGATGAAGATAGCACTTATTTTGATAAAATGTTTCCGATATTAATTGGTTTCTTCGTATTTTTATTTGTGTTTTTAATATCAGGCATTGGATTATTACGAGAACGTACAAATGGAACATTAGAGCGCTTATTAGCTACATCCGTTAAACGTAGTGAAATCGTATTTGGTTATTTAGCTGGCTATGGATTGTTTGCAATTCTCCAAACACTACTGATTGTATTTTATGCGATTCTCATATTAAACATTGAAGTGGCAGGTAGTATTTGGTGGGTACTATTAATCAATATTTTAATTGCATTAGCTGCTTTAGCGATGGGAATCTTCGTATCAACATTTGCAAATTCAGAATTCCAAATGATCCAATTTATTCCAATTGTAGCAATACCACAAGTTTTCTTTTCAGGTATTATTCCTCTTGAAAATATTGCTGATTGGGTCAGTGTGATAGGCTATTTGTTTCCATTACGCTATGCTGGGGATGCATTGACCAATATTATGATCAAAAGCCAAGGGTTCGAATTTATTTGGTTCGATATTGGTATTCTGTTCGTATTTATTTTCGTATTTACAGTGCTTAATATTGTAGGTCTTAAGCGTTATAGAAAAGTTTAGAAGAAACGATAAAAAGGTAAATTTATTAAATTATATTCAATTAAAGCTTCTTTTTAAGTACACACTTTAGGGTGATAACTTAAAAAGAAGCTTTTTCTATAGCAAAAATTTTTGAAAACGGGACAAAATTAAATTTATTGACGGTAAGAAATAAAATTCACAGAAATGATACATATACAATTAAATTCAGTGTGAAAGCGATTGTGGGTTATTGGTTTTCCATTGATTTTAATAAACTAAAGCATAATATTCTTGTGTAATTATAAAATATTATGGAATTATTTTGTACTATTAGGTAAAATAAGAAATGTATTGTGCTAAAAGAACATAAAGTACAATAAAAATCAACTAGAAATTTAGGTTAGTAAATTAGGAGGAACATATGAACAAAAACAAGAAAAGACATCGATTTGATTTCTTGCCTAATCGATTAAATAAATATTCTATACGTAAATTTACAAATGGTATCGCTTCAGTATTAATTGGATCAACGATATTGTTAGGTGCAGTAATTGATAAAGAAGCGGATGCAGCGGAACAGCAACCAACATCAGAAGTATATGGACAGACTGATAATAATTACAAAAGCGAATCAAACAAGTCCAATTCAGTACAACATGATGAAGAAAGAACAAACATAATTAATGATAATGACGAGGCTAACTATTCTAATCATAGTGAGATACCAATCCACGATAAATCTAGTGAGTATGACCAAAAGCCTATAAATGAGCAAGATACGTCAAATCATCATGAAACTCATTTGAATCAAAATGCTACTGAAAATCATGTAAAAGAAGAAAGTAAAGAAGTATCAACAGAAGAAGAGTCAATAGAAGACAGAAAAACTGAAGAAAGCACAACCGAAGAAAGCACAACCGAAGAAAGTAAAGCTGTAGAAGAAGCAAACAAAGAAAATACAACTGAAAAAAATGATGAAGGCAGCTTAGATTTAGAAAAAGAGAAAGATACATATAAAGATGAAAAAGATAACGGCAAAAAGAAAAATGAATTAGAAAGCCATAATCACCGTATCGAAAATAAAGTAGAAGATAACGTCTATAAAAATAACAAAGAAACAAATTTAGAGTCTAAAAATGAAAATGTTAATAAAGATGATAAAGTTAACACTTCAAGTAGTACCTCTATTGAAAAAACTGAAGATAATGCAACCCGCTCAAATTTAATAAACTCAGTAAATCACTCTTTAAAGCAATTAGATAATGCTAAAAATAACACAGAAAAGCAATCTCTATTAGAAAATTATTACCAAACACATACGAATGCTACAGCTAGTGATGCAAAAAAAGCTATTGAAAAATTAAACATTGATTTTACTAAACAAAATTCAGATCAATTAATCGCATTATTATTAATTGAACTAGCTAATCAAATGGATAAAGATAAAGTACAAGCCAATGTGCCTGCTTCAAAGCGTGCGGAAACAAATAACGAAAGTTTAAGTATTGAAACGAATACTACGAATATTGAAAAAACTTTAGCTAAACCATCTACAAGTAAATTTAGATCTGCAAATACAAGAGCAACGAATGTAGTTAATTATGCAGCTAATCAGAGTGGTAGAAATGTTAACCATTTAGTCTTTGCAAACACTTCATATGAAATACTAGGTGGCGGTAAGCAAATCAATCAAGTATTTATGACTATGGATGGTAAGTTGAAAATTAAGATTGACTATACGGTAGATGACTCCGTGGTTGAAGGAGATTATTTTACAGTTGATTTCGGTAAATATATACATCCAGGTACATCAAGAAAACCGTATCGAGTAAATAACATACATGATGCTAATGGGAGAACAATCGCTATTGGATCATATGATAGTGCAACGAATACTGCGAAATATACCTTCACAAATTATGTGGATATTTATAATAATGTGAGAGGATCTTTTAGTTTATTAAGTTGGCCATTTAAAGAATTAGTTACTACTGATGAACAGAGTGTCCCAGTAGGCATTACAGTTGCTGGAGAGGATTATACTCAAAATGTCATATTCAATTATGGTAATAGAACGAGACCAGTTATTTCAGATATAAATTATTTGACGAAGGACTTTGCTGAATTTACAACTTATATAAATCAAAATAGAGCATTTAATACAGGATCAAAAGTTAGGTTAAGTGGCCAAGGATTCAAATTTACATCTCCTGATGAGATTGAGGTTTATAAAGTATTAAATAACTCACAATTCAGAGATAGTTTCACACCAGATTATGCAAACTTAACGCAAGTTAGAAATCCTAAAATCATTATAAATAGTGATGGATCAGCAACTGTAGACCTGGGGGATATTGGAACACTTGGTTATATAATAAGAAGTAAACCAAACACGCTACCTGATTTTTCGGGGATTGGTGTATTAAAATCAGAATACACATTTACTAATAATAAAAACCAAAGAGACACACGAGCACACGCAAGTAGCATTCAGTTTGTCAGAGCAGAACTTGCTGGATTCGGTGGATTCGGTGGTTATGTATGGTTTGATAAGAATAATGACGGTGTTCAGAATGATTCGAACGCAACTGCAGCTGGCATTACTGTGAATTTACTTGACCCAACTGGTATACGTTTAGCCACAACGACTACTGATATAACAGGACACTACAATTTTGATAATTTAACAAAGGGTAATTATCTTGTGGAATTCGTAATGCCAGAAGGATATATTCCTACACAAGCGAACAACACTGTAGATGACAAAGATTCAGATGTAGTTTTTGAGAATGGAAGATACATTGCACACGTTACTATTAAAGATGCTGACAATATGACGATAGATGCTGGTTTAGTTTCTGACACAACTTCGGAATCACTAAGCTTATCTGAGTCGCTAAGCACTTCACAATCATTGAGTTTGAGCCATTCACTATCGCTAAGTGAAAGCGAATCAACAAGTCAGTCACTATCCTTAAGCACAAGTGAATCATTAAGCCAATCACTATCATTGAGTGCTAGTGAGTCATTGAGTGAGAGTGAATCGTTAAGTGAGAGTGAATCCTTAAGTACAAGCGAGTCATTAAGCGAAAGTGAGTCATTAAGAGAGTCCGAATCATTAAGTGAGAGCGAATCATTAAGTGAAAGCGAATCATTAAGCGAGTCAGAGTCATTAAGTGAGAGTGAGTCATTAAGCGAATCTGAATCGTTAAGTACGAGTGAGTCATTGAGTGAAAGCGAATCACTGAGTACGAGTGAGTCGTTAAGTGAATCTGAATCATTAAGCGAGAGCGAGTCATTGAGTGCCAGTGAGTCATTAAGTGAGAGCGAATCATTAAGTGAAAGCGAATCATTAAGCGAGTCAGAGTCATTAAGTGAGAGTGAGTCATTAAGCGAATCTGAATCGTTAAGTACGAGTGAGTCATTAAGCACAAGCGAATCATTAAGCACGAGTGAGTCGTTAAGTGAAAGCGAGTCATTAAGTGCCAGTGAGTCATTAAGCACAAGCGAATCATTAAGCACGAGTGAGTCGTTAAGTGAAAGTGAGTCATTGAGTGAGAGTGAGTCGTTAAGCGAGAGCGAATCGTTGAGTGAGAGCGAGTCATTAAGTGAGAGCGAATCTTTAAGCGAGAGCGAATCCTTGAGTGAGAGCGAGTCGTTAAGTGCAAGTGAGTCATTGAGTGCAAGTGAATCAATAAGTGATAGCGAATCATTGAGTGAGAGTGAGTCATTAAGTGAGAGTGAGTCGTTAAGTGAAAGTGAATCACTAAGTGAGAGCGAGTCATTGAGTGAGAGTGAATCATTGAGTGCCAGCGAATCGTTGAGTGCCAGCGAATCGTTGAGTGAGAGCGAGTCGTTAAGTGAAAGTGAGTCGTTAAGCGAAAGTGAATCATTAAGTGAGAGTGAGTCATTAAGTGAAAGTGAGTCATTAAGTGAAAGTGAGTCATTAAGTGAGAGCGAGTCATTGAGTGCCAGTGAATCGTTGAGTGAGAGTGAATCGTTGAGTGAGAGTGAATCGTTGAGTGAAAGAGAGTCATTGAGTGAGAGTGAGTCATTGAGTGAGAGTGAGTCGTTAAGTGAAAGTGAATCACTAAGTGATAGCGAGTCATTAAGTACGAGTGAATCATTGAGTGCCAGAGAATCATTGAGTGAGAGTGAATCGTTAAGTGAGAGTGAATCATTAAGTGCTAGTGAATCAATAAGTGCCAGTGAGTCATTAAGTGCGAGTGAGTCATTAAGTGCAAGCGAATCATTAAGCGCAAGTGAGTCATTAAGTGAAAGCGAATCGTTAAGTGAGAGTGAATCATTAAGTACGAGTGAGTCATTAAGCGAATCTGAGTCGTTAAGTGCCAGTGAATCGTTAAGCACAAGTGAATCGTTGAGTTTAAGCGAATCATTGAGTGCAAGTGAGTCATTAAGTGCGAGTGAATCGTTAAGTGAGAGCGAATCATTAAGTGAAAGCGAATCGTTAAGCGAAAGTGAGTCATTAAGTGAGAGCGAGTCATTAAGTACGAGTGAATCGTTAAGTACGAGTGAATCATTAAGTACGAGTGAGTCATTAAGTGCAAGTGAGTCATTGAGCGAAAGTGAATCACTGAGTGAGAGCGAGTCATTAAGCGAGAGCGAATCGTTGAGTGAGTCCGAGTCATTAAGCGAAAGCGAATCAATAAGTGATAGCGAATCATTAAGTGAGAGTGAGTCGTTAAGCGAAAGTGAATCATTAAGTGCCAGTGAGTCGTTAAGCGAAAGTGAATCATTAAGTGCCAGTGAGTCATTAAGTGAGAGTGAATCACTAAGTGAAAGCGAGTCATTGAGTGCCAGTGAATCAATAAGCGATAGCGAATCATTGAGTGCAAGTGAGTCATTAAGTGAGAGCGAGTCATTAAGTACGAGTGAATCGTTGAGTGCCAGCGAATCGTTGAGTGCCAGCGAGTCATTGAGTGAGAGCGAGTCATTGAGTGAGAGTGAATCGTTAAGTGAAAGTGAGTCATTAAGCGATAGCGAATCATTGAGTGAGAGTGAGTCATTAAGCGAATCTGAGTCATTAAGTGCAAGTGAGTCAATAAGTGCTAGTGAATCGTTAAGCGCAAGTGAGTCGTTGAGTGAAAGTGAATCACTAAGTGAGAGTGAGTCATTGAGCGAGAGTGAATCATTAAGTGCCAGTGAATCAATAAGTGAGTCTGAATCATTGAGCGATAGCGAGTCAATAAGTGAAAGTGAATCACTGAGTGAGAGCGAGTCATTAAGCGATAGCGAATCATTGAGTGAGAGTGAATCATTAAGTACGAGTGAGTCATTGAGCGAATCTGAGTCGTTAAGTGCTAGTGAATCAATAAGTGAAAGCGAATCATTAAGCGCAAGTGAGTCATTAAGTGAGAGTGAATCATTAAGCACAAGTGAGTCTTTAAGTGCCAGCGAATCATTGAGTGAAAGCGAGTCATTGAGTGCCAGTGAGTCATTAAGTACGAGTGAATCATTGAGTACGAGCGAATCACTAAGTGCCAGCGAATCATTGAGTGAAAGCGAGTCATTGAGTGAGAGTGAATCATTGAGTGCCAGCGAATCGTTGAGTGAGTCAGAGTCATTAAGTACAAGCGAGTCCTTGAGTGAGAGCGAATCGTTAAGTGAAAGTGAGTCATTAAGCACAAGCGAATCATTAAGCACGAGTGAGTCGTTAAGTGAAAGTGAATCATTGAGTACGAGTGAATCGTTGAGTGCCAGTGAATCATTGAGCGATAGCGAATCATTAAGCACGAGTGAATCATTAAGCGAGAGTGAATCGTTAAGTGAAAGTGAGTCGTTAAGTGCCAGCGAATCATTGAGTGAAAGCGAGTCGTTGAGTGCCAGTGAATCATTGAGCGAAAGCGGGTCCGAATCGTTGAGCGATAGCGAATCATTAAGCGAGAGTGAGTCATTAAGTGAAAGTGAATCATTAAGTGCCAGCGAGTCTTTAAGTGAATCCGAGTCACTTAGTACAAGTGAATCAATAAGTGAATCTGAATCATTGAGCGATAGCGAGTCAATAAGTGAAAGCGAATCGTTAAGCGAGAGTGAATCATTGAGTGCCAGCGAGTCATTGAGTGAGAGTGAGTCGTTAAGTAAAAGTGGATTATTGAGTACCAGTGAATCGTTGAGCGATAGCGAATCATTAAGCGAGTCTGAGTCATTAAGTGAGAGTGAATCGTTAAGTACGAGTGAGTCATTAAGCGAGTCCGAATCGTTGAGCGATAGCGAATCATTAAGTGAGTCAGAGTCATTAAGTGAGAGTGAATCATTGAGTGCCAGTGAGTCATTGAGCGATAGCGAATCATTAAGTGAGAGTGAATCATTGAGCACAAGTGAATCATTAAGTGAGAGCGAATCTTTAAGTGCAAGTGAATCGTTGAGTGAGTTAGAGTCAATAAGCGAAAGCGAATCATTAAGTGCCAGCGAGTCTTTAAGTGAATCCGAGTCACTTAGTACAAGTGAATCAATAAGTGAAAGCGAATCGTTGGGTGCCAGTGAGTCAATAAGTGAATACGAATCATTAAATAGACACCTAAATAATGATGGAAACTATGAAAAAGAGAAAGATAAATTACCAGATACAGGTAATGAAGATAAACATAATGGGTTGATACCATTACTTACTGCGCTTGGAGGAATCATACTCCTTAGAAGACGTAGAAATAATGAAATTCAAGATAAATAAAAAAGAGCCTGCACTTTCAAAAATAGAAAGTGCAGGCTCTTATATTAATATTCTAATTTTTTGAACATTTTCAAACCTACTAAGTAGCAAATGACTGAGTACAATAGAGTTGTTAATATCATTAAACCTAGTTTTGTTAGTAAGTCTGAAGGCGTAATCGCATGATCATAACCATTTGGAAATAAATATTTGAGTCCATGAATCATTGGTGCAATAACCATAAACATAAGTAAAACAATAACGCTTAAAATATTAAATCCAGTAGACAATTTCATAGATAACATGACTGAAAAGCATATTGCAATTAAAGTAATGCAAAAAATACCGACGATACATAATATTGTACTGTAATTAGTTTCTTGAACATTCGATAAGAAAGCACCGGAAGCATAATCATATTGATGTATATACGTAAAATACAAAATTTCAGAAGACACAAATAATATTACATAATATATTATATACATAGAGAATAAGGCGACTAACTTTGAATTATATAGACGTATTCGGCTGATATCTTTATAAAAGATTAATCTACCAGATTCATATTCTTCAAAAAATAAATAACTGACAAAATATGTCATAAGAATCAATGGTACGGCAAATTGAGATTGTGCAAGTAAAATACCATAATAAAATTCTAAACCAGAGAGTGAATTCGTCTCTCCTCCAATTTGCATAAAATTGGTAGGTAGTATAAGTGTGATTAAATATAAAAATGGATAAAGTGCTATTGCATAAAAGATAATTGCAGAGTTACGCGAAGATACTGTAGTGAAAATATTTTTAATTAACATATCATCATTTCCTTTCGAACCCATCGAAATATTGATATAAGTTATCTTGTTCATTAATCGTGTTTTCTAAAGTGTAGTATTTAACTAAATAATTTATGATTTCATTATATTCTTCAGAACCTGACTGCATGATAACTGCTTTTTCCTCAATATCTTTTATTGTAGAAAACAAATTGAGAAGTTCCTGACGATGTTCTGGATATATTTGTTCTTTTACTACAATTTTTATCAATTGTTCTTTATTGAAATCAATATTTTGGAGTTTTCCTTCTTTTAAAAGAACAAAGCGATCACAGACTTCTGCTAATTCATTTAATTGATGACTAGAAATAAGTAATGCGGTTCCTTTTTTACTAGCCCAAGTTCTTAACGAGTGAATGAGTGTATTAACACCGTCTGGATCCAGACCAACAAAAGGTTCATCCATAATAGCTATTTCAGGTTCATCAACTAAACACATAGCTAGTGATAAGCGTTGTTTCATACCAAAAGAAAAATCTTTTACCTTTTTGCCATATGTATGTGATAAACCTACGAGATCTAATATATTATCGATATTTTTTAAGTACTGCGTTTTATGATTAACTTTTAAATAATAAGTTAAATTCTTTTTAGCTGAAAAGTGTTTGAAATGAACCGTATTAATCATGATACCTACATTTTTAAGTATATTATGATGTTGGAAAATATCTATGTCATTTAAAAATATAGCACCTGAAGTAGGTCGTTTTGTTTTAGCAATCATTTTCATAAATGTTGTTTTACCTGCGCCGTTTTTTCCAATTACACCTACGACTTCTCCACGGTTTATGGTTAATGAAACACCGTCAATAACATTAAAATTGGCTTCTTTAAAACGTTTATAAAGGTCATCTATTTTTAACATAATGTCCTCCTTTGAACTAATAGAGTTTTAATGAAATTTATATGAATTGTTGATGTTACGCTTATATAAGTTAATTTTAACAACGAAAATGAATTTGTTCAATATAGTAAATAAGTTGTTTTATTAAAAATTTATGTATTCTACTTACAATTTAATTTATATATTTTTAGTTTATAAAAAAAGGGATTTACTAGATTTTTGAAATCGCAATTGACAATGATTTTTAAGGAGAGTATGATAGATAACTGTATAAGGGGTGTACTATTCAAAAGATATGATCTATCCCTCATCAATTTGAATAGTAAACAATAGCCTAAGGTGGATTTCATGCGTTCTTGGGTTTAATTTTAACCTAATAGTACACAAGGTGTACAATTTAAAAATAGGAAGGTAGAAGAAAATGTTTAATGAATTTAAATTTATTTTCAGAAATAAAATGTTAATCATAGCACTTATTGCAATAGCAGCTATCCCGCTATTATATGTTGCTTTATTCGTAGGTTCTATGTGGAGCCCATATGATAAGACAGATCAATTGAAAATTTCAATTGTAAACCAAGATCAAAGTGCAAAGCTAAATGGTGAAAAGGTTACAATAGGTGATGATGTTGTCGACAAATTAAAAGATAACGATAAATTTGATTTTCAAGAAGTTTCAAAAAAAGAGGCATTTAATCAATTAGAAAAAGGTAAAAGTGTAGGAACTATCATTATACCTAAAGATGCCTCTAGTAACGCTACGACATTATTAGATAAAAATCCTAAAAAAATAAATATTGAAACACAAGTCAATCCAGGGTCTAGTTATACTGGTAGTCAATCAGCACAAAAAGCAATTAATACGGTAACAAATTCAATTAAGGATAATATTCGTACCAATTATTTAGATCAATTATTTGCTAGTGCTAAAAAATCACAATCTGGATTCAAGGATACTTCAAATGCATTAGGTGACATGTCTGATGCAGAATCACAATTGATTGATGGTAATCAGCAAGTAACGGATGGATTGAAACAATTAGCACCAACAGTAGGACAACCTGCACAGCAATTAATTTCAGGCAATCAACAAGTCACAGATGGACTTAATCAATTGCAACAAAATAATGATCAATTAAAAGCGCAAATAGACCAATCTGTAGAGCAACAAGACGGCGTTGCTTTTGAAGGTGACAATGAAAAAGCGTTAAATAATGTAACGAAAGTAAATGAAAATAATGCTACAGAAGCCGATAAATATGGTGAAACAATCGTGCCTTATATGGCGAGTGTTAGTTTATTTGTAGGTGCTGTGTCATTTAGTGCAATATACCCACTGAGAAAAATGTTAACTAAAGATGTTACATCACTAAAACAAGCATTCGGTAAGTTATTATTGTATCTCGTACAAGGTGCGGTATCTGCGTTATTGATGAGTAGTTGGGCGATATTTGCACTTAATATGTCTATAGATAACATTGGTAAATTTATCTTAGTCGGATTGCTATGGGCAATTGCAGCAATTACTATTACGACATTCTTAAGTTTATTATTAGATCGAATTGGTCTATTCATATCTATGGTTTTACTCATATTACAATTAAGTGCGAGTGAAGGTATGTTCCCAATAGAGTTATCAGCACAATTCTTTAGATGGATTCACCCATTCTCTCCAATGTCATATGCGATACAGGGTTATAGAGAAGCCATCTTTACAAATGCAGGACACTTTAACTTTGGATTTGTAGTAGCATTGCTCGTTGGTATTATTGTCATAATGATGATTTTACAATATTTAGTATTACTATGGTTTAACAAAAGACAACGTGTACCATTTTCAATAGAATTTAAATAAGTGCAATACGGAGGTGACTTATTTGGAAAACGTAGATAAAACAATTGAAGAAGCAATTACGAAATTTCAGATAGTTATGTTGCATTTAAATAAAGAGATAGTTGAAATTGTTAAAGAGACAGGTTTAAGTAATTTACTTTCAAGAGAACAAATTGATGCGATGAGAATTATAAAAAATGAAGGCAAAGTAACAATTAATGAATTAGCGGGTTTACAAAATATTTTTAAAACTGCTGCTTCTAAACGCATCGCAAAATTAGAAGAAATGGGCTATGTACAACGCGCTTATTCAGATAATAAACGTATTAAACTGATTATGTTAAGTGACGAAGGTGAAACATTTTTACAGAGAGCGACTGCAGTGATGACCGAAGCAGTAAAAGATCGACTAGGTAATAAATTTACTGCCGAAGAAGTACATCATTTCGTTGAGCAACTTACGCATATCGATATTGCGTTTAAAGCACATAAGTAGTTAATAGATGTACTTGTGGCATTTACAAATGTGCGAATTATAATATAAAAAGTGCCAATTCGATTCTATAGGATATTGGCACTTTTTATTTAACATTTTTTATGAAAATATAAGACATACGTAATTCAGCGAACATTATTATTTGTAAAAAATGTACTTCAATATTAACAATTAGTATAATTACTGTATAATTAAATATTTTTAAAAAGATTGTAGGTAAAGATTATTGTCCTAATAAATTTATTTTAAAAATTACAGGAGGTATATTGTTATGAAAAGAACAATAGAACGTGTACTGACGTGGATTGGTATCGTCTTACAAATACTTGGTGTTGTACTAATGGCTGTTCTAATACCTATGATGGGTAACGGCGAGGTCAAAGAAGCATTCATTAGTCAAATGATGCAAGAAGATAGTAGTTTCACGTATGAAGACGGAAATACGATATTTAGCACTTTTAGTGGTCTTTTGACTACTGGTTTAGTCTTAGGTATTATACTATTAATCATAGCGCTTATAGCAGTATTTTTAATTAGCAAAAAGGCAAAAGTGGCAGGCGTTTTATTAATTATCGCTGGTGTGATTTCATTCTTAGGAAATTGGATAAATGCGGTTTTATGGCTTGTTGCAGGTATCATGTTGTTAGTGAGAAAGCCGAAAGAACCAATTTATGACAAAGAAGAAGATGACGATGTAAATCCATATATTAAAGATGGATCTCAAGTGAATGAGCGTAATAACTCATTTATTTTATCTGAAGAGCAAAAAGAAAATGAGCAAGAGACAATAAAGGATGCTTACTCACAATCTAAAGATGATAATAAAACGGATTTAGATAACTTAGATGATTTAGATGAAAGATCAAAAAAAGTGAAAGAAGATCCTTATAAGTATTAAATGATACTTTGTTAATTTGTATATCTAAATAGACTGGCTACTAAATGTAGCCTAGTCTATTTTATAATACATCGATTGCAAACTAATGTTTAAAGCAATTATGTATATAAACTTAGAAAAATTGTGATATATTTTAATAAAATGAGATTAAAAGTAGTTAAATATTAAAATGGGGTGAGAAAGATGATGATGGCATTAGGCATGCTATTGCCTGTTTTGGTGGTTGGTTTTATTACTATGTCCATATTGGAAGAAAGAAAAAGAAATCGTAATAAAAAGAAAGATAAATAATTGTTATCAGAGTGAAAAGCTTATGCAGCTTTTTGTGTATATAACGTAAGAACACATATAAGTAAAAATCGAATTTCCAAAGAAAGATTTCATAGTGCCTACGCAAAAAGGATGATTAGTCTGTAGGAATGGAAAAGTCGTTTTATAGCGTAGTACGATTTTAGGGTTAATTAGGCCGAGACATATAAAGATGTTTCGGTCTTTTTTCTTGTGAACTGAAAAATTATAGCAGTTTAAAAAATTAAGATATGGCATAAGGATGATGTTATTGAGATGCATAAAATGTTTAACGTGAAACATAATGATTTTAAATTAATGGTTAAAGTCAAACGATTAATATTCTGATATGATTAATAGTAATATAGGTTAAATAGCAAAGTTATAAAATGCAACTTCAATCATAAATAACTAAAGCGCAACAAAGGGGGATGCTTATGAGTGAAATGTTATATATACTACAGACTGTACTTTTACCTATTTTTATCATGATATTTTTAGGATACATACTGCAAAAGAAATTTACATTAGATTTAAATACATTGGCCAAACTTAATATCTATGTCTTTGTGCCGGGATTTATTTTTGTGAAATTTTACAAGACGCATTTTGCGTTAAGTTTATTGTTTTACATTATCATTTTCTTCGTAATCTATATGTTTGTACTATTTCTTATTGGTAAGTTATTGTCTATGTTCCGTAAAACGGATAAAGGGGAGACAACAACGCTTACAAACAGTCTGATGTTCTTTAATTCGGGCAACTACGGTGTCCCAGTAAATGATTTAGTTTTCAAAGGTGATCCATTAGCAATGTCTGTTCAAGTTATTGTGTTATCTTTGCAGAACATATTCACGTTTTCTTATGGTGTATTTGCGATTCAATCTTTACATATAGGAAAGTTAAAGGCACTTTTAGGTTATTTTAAAATGCCTGTGTTATATGCATTATTACTAGCAATTATATTAAATTACAATCATATACCTATTCCTGAATTTATTTGGACACCAGCGAATTATGTTGCCGATGCTATGATTGCGATTGCGTTATTAATGCTAGGTGCTCAAATATCTAATATCAAATTTAGTTTGAAGTGGTCCAAATCCTATGCGTATGTTTTTATAAGATTGATTATAGGGCCCTTGATTGCCCTTGTTATTATCAAAATCATGGGGATAGAGGGCATCATAGCTCAAACATTATTCATCGCATCAGCAATGCCAACGTCTGTAAATAGTTCAGTTATCGCACAAGAATATGATAATCATCCTGAATTAGCAGCAGAACTTGTCTTTTTATCTACTTTATTAAGTGCCATTACAGTTGTCATCGTGATATACATGTCTAAAATATTATTTTAATAGGAGCAGCTATATCATGATGTGCTTGCTCATGAAATTAAAAAAAGGTGAATATAAGTGATTAAATTATGATTTTAAGTCACTTATGTTCACCTTTGATTTTATTATATGATTCAAGTATTTAAAATTCTACTACTGTATATTGACGTAATGTCTTTTGAAAAGGTGGCTTGTCAGCTTCATCATTTTTAGATTTTTTATGCATTGCCTTATGCTCTTCAACATGAGAAGGTCTAGCAACCCAATTTTGAAAATCTTTTTTCTCATCCCATTTACTTACAACAACATATTCAACATCATCTGATTTAGATTTTGTCCACACTTCTGATGATTTTAAACCAGCCACATTATGCAACTCGGATTGTGTTTTCTTTACTTTATTATATAGTTGTTGTTCATTTTCCTTGTTAGTCGAAAAAGCAACTTCTGCTACAAACATTACAATCCCTCCTTATAAATTAAATACATATATTATTTTAGCACTAATAAATTTTTCGCTCTAATGAAAATTTCAAAATAAAATTCACAAAGTGTTAATAAACTTTTGACGAATTTGTTAATGTCTATCTTCAGATTTGAAACACAATATATAGTGTTTTATATTTAATGTATATACTATATATAGAAATGAGGGTTAATATGAACAAACTTGAAAAAAATTTAAAGCATCTCATTACGAAAGATCCAACTGTAGTTAATGAAAATGCTAATAAGGATAGTGCTACATTTTCGACTATGAGAGATTTAACAGCAGGTGTAGTGTCTAAGTCGTATGCTTTGGATTATTTATTACCTAAGCATGTCGCTCAAGCCCATGAAGCAGGAGACATTCATTTTCATGATTTAGACTATCATCCATTCCAACCACTCACGAATTGTTGTTTAATTGATGCAGAAAGTATGTTGTCACATGGCTTTCAAATAGGTAATGCGACCGTAACGTCACCGAAATCTATACAGACTGCATCAGCACAATTAGTACAAATTATTGCTAATGTGTCTAGTAGTCAATACGGCGGCTGTACAATAGATCGCGTTGATGAATTGTTGAGTAAATACGCAAAATTTAATGAAATGAAACATCGACAAATTGCAGAAAAATTTGTACATGAGTCAGTCATTGATACATATGTAGATGAGCGAGTAACGCAAGACATTGGGGATGCCATTGAGAGTCTCGAGTATGAAATCAATACGCTATACACTTCGAATGGGCAGACACCTTTTGTTACACTCGGCTTTGGATTAGGAACTGATCGATATAGCCGCAAGATTCAAGAAGCGATATTATCTACTAGAATTAAAGGGTTAGGTAAAGACCGAATTACTGCAATTTTTCCTAAATTAGTTTTTTCAATTAAAAGAGGTGTTAATTTAAATGAGTCAGATCCTAATTATGACATTAAGCAGCTCGCTTTAGAATGTTCAACTAAACGCATGTATCCAGATATATTAAACTATGATAAAACAGTGGAACTATTAGGAGATTTTAAAGCACCTATGGGTTGCCGATCATTTTTACCTGCATGGAAAGATAAAGACGGTCATTATGAGAATAATGGCCGCTGTAATCTAGGTGTGGTAACACTGAATGTACCAAGGATTGCTCTGGAATCAAAAGGTGACATGGAAGCTTTTTGGAAAATATTTCATCAGCGTATGGCCATAATGCACGATGCACTGGTTTATCGAATTGAACGTATTGCACAAGCTACGCCAGAGAATGCACCGATTTTATATCAAAACGGGGCATTTAAACACAGATTAAAAGAAACAGATGACATTATGACATTATTTAAAGGGCAACGTGCAACTTTGTCTATAGGATATATTGGGCTATATGAAGCGGCAACGGTATTTTATGGGCCTCATTGGGAACGTTTATCTAAAGCCAAAGCATTTACATTAGATATATTAAAATCCATGAAAGCATATCAGTTAAAATGGACAGAGCAATACGATATTTGGTTTAGTATCTATAGCACACCAAGTGAATCCTTAACGGATCGTTTTTGTCGACTAGATCGTGAACAATTTGGAGAAATAGCTGATATCACAGATAAAGGTTATTATCAAAATTCATTCCATTATGATGTTAGAAAAGATGTGACGCCTTTTGAGAAAATTGATTTTGAAAAAGATTATCCAGAATATGCGAGTGGTGGTTATATCCATTATTGCGAGTACCCGAAATTAAATCATAATTTAAAGGCATTAGAAGCGGTTTGGGATTATGCTTACGATAAAGTAAGTTATTTAGGCACAAATATCCCAATTGACCATTGCAGAAAATGTGGATTTGACGGAGATTTTAAAACAACTGCAAAAGGCTATCAGTGTCCGCAATGTGGCAATGATGATCCTAAGTCGGTAGATGTGGTTAAACGTACGTGTGGCTATTTAGGCAATCCTGTTCAACGCCCTACGATAGAAGGTCGCCATAAAGAAATGTGCGCGCGCGTTAAACATTTGAAAGATGCATCAGTATGAATATTTTAAAAATAAGACATGGGCAAGGCCATATCGCTAAAATAGAAGCACAAAGCTTTGTAGATGGTGAAGGTGTGCGTTGCAGTCTATATGTTTCAGGTTGCCCATTTGCCTGTGAAAATTGTTATAATAAAGTGGCTCAAAATTTTAAATACGGTGAGCCATTTCATGAAGACACATTAGAAGAAATTATGGCATACTGTGCGCCAAATTATATTTCAGGACTCAGTATCCTTGGTGGCGAACCTTTTTGTAATGTAGATATCACTTTGAAGTGTGCTCAAACTTTTAGAAAACGTTTTGGAAATACCAAATCATTATGGGTATGGACTGGTTTTTTATTTGAATATTTAGAGCGAGATTCAGCAGAAAGAAAGACATTGCTTGAGCTCATTGACGTCTTAGTAGATGGTCCATTTATTAATCATTTATATAGACCTAATTTACCGTATAAAGGCTCAATGAATCAACGCGTGATCGATGTTCAAGCATCATTGCAAAGGCGCAGGGTGTGTGAGTATATCAAAAGTTAATTATAATATACATGATTTGCTCAAAGGCATTAATGTAAGTTAGATGAAATAAGCGTGAATTGGTTGTAAAATAGATATCCAAACAAAACAATTATGAATCATCAAAATATAAGTCATCATAATGTAAAGGAGTAGATAATGTATGTGTACAGGATTTTCATTTTTATCAAAAAGTAAGCAGGCGATACTTGGTCGAACAATGGACTTTGTTTATCACTTAGAGGGTCAACCTGCAGTACAACCACGTCATTTCTATTGGGAATCGCGTGTCGAATATAAAGGTAAAACACAATATGGCTTCATTGGTGCAGGAAGTGACATGGAAGGATTCTTATTTGGTGATGGGTTAAATGAGCATGGTGTAGGTGTATCGATACAGTATTTTAGAGGCTATGCTTCATATGCGACAGAAGTGCGTAAAGGATATATGAATATCGCTCAAAATGAAGTGATTACATGGGTGCTTGGCTATAATAAAAATATTGATGACTTGATTGAAAATGGTAAGCAAGTAAATGTTGTCGCACACGTGCTTAATGATATTGCTGAAGTCCCACCATTACATTATCATATTACAGATGATACAGGTCGTTCAGTTGAACTTACTTTCCAGGATGGGAAAATTGTAATTAACGAGAATCCAATCGGTGTTTTGACAAATAATCCAGATTTAAATTGGCATTATGAGAATTTAAGAAATTATACAGCTGTCACACCGCATAAACCCGAAGCTAAAAATGTCATGGGCCAATCATTAGGCTCTTTAGGCAATGAAGGTGGTACTTATGGATTGCCTGGTGGTTATACGTCACCGGAACGATTCATTAAAACAGCTTATTTGAAAAATTATTTAATTGGAAGTGAAGATCCAGAATACGATGTGATGGATGCTTTTAAATTATTAGATAGTGTGAGTATACCTAAAGGCGCTGTCTTAGATGAAAACGGCGATATGCATTATACGTTATATCAAACGGTATTTAATTTAACAACTCGCACAATGTACCTCAAGTGGTATGACACAAATCAAATTACCGAATTACAATTAACAGAAGATTTGATTTTAAAAGAAGACATGACAATATTTGAACCAGTCCAAGGATTTGTAACAAATAAATTGAATCATACATCTTCATAAATATGAATAAAATGGTCTCGTGAATTAAATTTCATGATAGACAGAAGCGGTGCCGAGAACCTATTTCTAATTTAGGATTCTTGGCACCGTTTTATTTTTGAAAGTAATAGGTAGATGTGGGATTAAATAGTCAGATTTTGGAATGCAATCATTCAAGTTTTAGATGAAAAAATTGAACAACAATTTAAATAGGGTGTAACGTAAGTGCATTAAATATATTTGAAATATGTTATCTAAATCAAAACACCTAATGCATTTATTTTTAAGATTGTTATTTTCATCCTTCTTTATAAATCATGTAATTTCTCTTCAATTTCTGTTCTTTGATTTTCCATAAAATCGGGGAGGTTCAGTTTTTTACCTAAATCTTTAATCGCTGTATCTACTGTAAAACCAGGTGCTGCCGTTGCAAATTCAAACATAATGTTATTATGGCGATAGTAAAGGGATTTGAAAAAGTAGCGATCAATGATGCCACTATGATTTCCCGGGTTATGATTGATTGTATCTAACACAGCGTACAAATCTGAATCATTTGGCGTATTGACTGCAATATGATGCACATAACCTTGTCCAGGTCGAGCACGTGAACCTTGTTCTTCAACTAAGACAAAATCCGTATAGAGCCCATCAGAATCTAATGTCAATACAGTTTCATCTACATTTTCTCTTAACGAATAACGTAAGTCATTTTTTAAAAAATGAAGTGTTGGTTGAATGTCGCGTAAGCGCAGTTCCACTGGCCCCATACCTAAAATTTGATATGCTTCTGGAATATCTGTATAAGGATTTTTTCTCCAAGCGTTAGGTGTGTTGCGATGGTTATTTGCAAGTAATAATATTTCTAAACCATCCATATCTTTGAATAACAGCGCATGATGATTTAAATAAGTCATTTGTCTTGTTGTGATATGCTGTTCATTTAAACGACGTTCAAAGTAAGTCAATGCAGATTCATCGGGAACGAGTAGTGATACGCGATGTATACTGTTCGTACCTGGACGGTTTTTACCTAAATTTGGAATTTCGAAAAAGCTAAGCAATGTCCCTGGTGTACCGATTTCATCTCCATAAAATAAATGGTACATCGTTGGATTATCTTGATTTACAGATTTTTCAACTAGGCGTAGGCCTAATGTCTGTGTGTAAAAATTTTTATTGATTTGTGCACCTTTTGTATACATTGAAATATGATGATGTCCGATAATATTCATAAAAGAGACCTCCAAAAGCAATTTATATCATAATTGCTATAATCATTTCCTTTTAGAACAAAAATAAACTTAATAAGTATAAAAAATATACTAACTGAAAGTTTAATTAATGAAACCGTAAACGATCATATTTCAAAAAATCTTAATGACTTTAATTATAAAATTATTGTGTTAGATGATGATCCTACTGGTACACAGCCTGTTAAAGACCTACCTGTTTATACGGAATGGTCAGAGGCATTAATCGAAGATGGATTTAAGCAAGAAAATAATATGTTTTATATATTAACGAATTCAAGAGCGTTAAATGAAGTAGAAACAACCGAATTACATCAAGAGATTAGTCATCATATCGCAAGTGTTTCAAGAAAATTAGACCATCCCTATATCATTATAAGTAGAGGTGATTCGACATTAAGAGGACACTTTTATCTTGAACCTAAAGTGTTGAGTGAGGCTTCTAATGAAACATTTGATGCAGTGTTTTATTTACCAGCCTTTTTTGAAGGAAACCGTTATACCTATCAAGGCATACATTATCTTAAAGAAGAGGGACGCTACATACCAGTTTCAGAAAGTGAATTTGCAAATGACACGACTTTTGGGTTTGATTCTGAAACAATGGCAAGCTTTATCGAAGAAAAAAGCGACGGCGAAATTAATGCAAAAGATGTAAAACGCATTAGTTTAACTCAAATTCGTGAGCGTGACACACTAGGAATTGAAAACGTACTAAATGAAGTTTCTCATTTTGATGCAGTGGTCGTAGACGCATTAAATGATGAAGACATGAATTATTTTGCAACTTGTCTGACAGCATTTCTAAATAAAAATGAAAAAAGATTTATGTTTAGAACAGCAGCATCTTTTGTAAAAGCGATGTGTCAAACACCTGGAGAAATCATTAATTTAAAAAACTATAGCGATCAAAATCATGGCGGCTTAATTATTGTAGGTTCACATGTGAAAAAGACATCTGCACAATTGAATGATCTCATAGTAAATTCTAATATCAACGCTGTAGAATTTGATGTTAAAGCAGTCACGTCAAATCATTTGCAAAGTTATATAGATGATCAAATAGTTAAAGTATCTGAATTAATCCATTCTGGAAAAGATGTCGTTGTCTACACTTCTAGAGATGTTATTAAAACGGAAGACCTATCGAACAATTTAAGTATTTCAACAAATATTTCCAATGCATTGGTAGAAATTGTAAAAGGGTTGACCATAAAGCCTCAATTCATTATTGCAAAAGGTGGCATTACTTCAAGTGATGTAGCGACGAAAGGATTAGGTATCAAAAAAGCCCAAGTCATTGGACAAATAACACAAGGGGTTCCGGTTTGGTTAACTGGAGAAGAAGCAAAATATAACAAAATGCCATATGTTATTTTCCCAGGAAATATTGGTGAGGTCGATACGCTAACAGAAGTTTATAAAATGAATTCAAATGAGTTATAGAAAGTAGGGGAATTTATGTTGGGAGAAATTTGGCCATTAATTGCTGTGGTGATAGGTGTACTTATTTTGTTAATGCTGATCATGTGGTTTAAATTAAATACATTTATTGCACTCATTATTACATCTATGCTTACTGGTGTGCTAGGCAGTCTTTATAATTCACATGGTGTGCCAGTAGTGATATATAGTACTTTAACTGGCTTATCTGTAAAAACATTAAGCAGCACCATACAAGCTCATTTTTTAATAACAGCCATTTTAGTTGTTATAGGACGGGATACAGGTGATATTTGGACAAGTGCTACATTACCTTTATTTTTCTTAGCATGTCCGTTTTTACTTATTTCAGTGTTAATTGGTAAATACTGCAAACGCCACACATTAGATTATCATTTTGATAAATGGCTATATTTATTTATCGCATTTTTAGGATTGTTACTTATTTTTGCTCATTAAAAAATCTGCTTTCACATCATAGCGAAAGTAGGTTTTATTATATATTATTATACGTTTTTACCAGTATACGCATTGATTCTTTTATTTAATAAAACAAAGAATAATATAAAAGCAAGCGTAATCATAATATGACCCAACCCAGCAATGCCAGCGATAGCAGGACTTACATTAAAGTCTTTCATAGCCGCGATGCCATTTATAAATTGCATCGTAACCGTAATTAATACACCTAAATGGAAAATATAAAAGAAATAGTTAAATAATTGTCTGTTTGCGGTTAACTTTAATTGAAATTCGATAATCATAAATATTAAGAACATGATGGTACCTAATACTAATAAATGCGTATGTGTGGTGTTCAATTGTGAGTATCCGCTAAAGTTTTCTGCTTTTGACATTTCGCGGTAAAATAGCCCACTGAGTAGACCTAATAAAGTATAAAAAGCAGAACTGTACATTAATTTTTTCATAAATGTGTACCTCCAATTTGTTAATAATTACAATATAAAGTTAATTTATGAATACAATATGAACAATTTAGAAAAAAGACATAACAAAGGTCATATTTATCTAATATCATTTCATTTTGCTTATATACATTACAGAGTTCTTTGTATTAAGGATTGAGTACCTATTAAAGAAACAAAAGCGAGATGGGACAATCATTTCAAATGGTTTGTTCCGTCTCGCTTATGTTAATTAAAGTTGAATATTAAAAGTGCTATTATTTATTTTTGTTGCGCAAGGAGTAGGTGGTATATCGTGTCTAAAATAGGTGTATTTAAATGATGTTTTCTTGCTTTATAGAATAGATAGCCTTGAATACCATCAATTTCTAATGATCTGCCATCAACTATATCATAGTACATGCTTGTGCCCATTTCAGCAGGGTAGCCATCATAAATATTAAGTATTGTATTTACAATGTTTGGTTCAAAGTGTACGTGTTCAGCTTTGGCGATGTTAATGCCTTCTAAGAGTAATTGTTCACAGAGTTTTTTTATCCCTGGTACTTCTAATACTGATGCAGTAGAACGAGTTAAGGCTGTAACACTATTAATTGCTAAGTTTACGAGTAACTTGTACCAAATAGCTTTATCGATATCAGTGGTAAGTTCAATATTAAGAGAAGAATTGGATATA
This sequence comes from Staphylococcus sp. Z5-21, assembly GCF_056529615.1. NCBI lineage: Bacteria > Bacillati > Bacillota > Bacilli > Caryophanales > Staphylococcaceae > Staphylococcus > Staphylococcus sp. Z5-21. The sequence goes on from NZ_CP096462.1 coordinate 171,511, forward strand.
CATTGATGCAATGCTTGCGTATGTGCATTTTGGTCTAATATTAATTTGTGATCACGATAATGTGTGATGGTATTCCCTGTTTTTTGGCCACTAATATATACGACAGCTTGATATACATAAGGATGATCAAATTTGTGTAATTGGCCGTGTCCATTTTGTGCGAGGATAATTATCGTATTTTTATGTAATAAATGTTGATACGATGTTAAAACGGGATCCAGTTGGGGGATTTTGACAGCGATAAATAAGATGTCTACAGTTTCATGATATTCATTAAGTGCGCGTACATCTAGTTGATACGTAGGGTGAAGATCATTGTTTGAATGATACCGAAGCGTTTCATTGCGGCGACCAAGTAATTGTACATTTAATGAGGCGTCTCTTAAATCAAATGCAATGGTACTTCCTACTGCACCAGGACCTATAATTGCGACATTGTTCATATTATTTTATTTCCTTTTCTAAAAAGATTGGTTAATATATGGATAACAATGTAAATATATCAAAATGTGGAGTTGATTTTAAATGAAAACTTTAAATCAGTTACAAGATTTAAAAGTGAATAAAGAAAAAATTTCAATGGTGACAGCATATGATTATCCAAGTGCGAAGCAAGTCGAAGCGGCTGATATAGACATCATTTTAGTTGGTGATTCATTAGGAATGACGGTACTAGGTTATGATAGTACAGTTCAGGTTACAGTAGCAGATATGATCCATCATACAAAAGCAGTTAGAAGAGGTGCACCTAATACATATGTGATCGTGGATGTACCTTTCGGGGCAGTAGGTGTCAATGATCAATATGATTTAGAAATAGCGGTAAAACTATATAAAGAAACAGATGCCAATGGAATCAAAGCAGAAGGTGCACATTTAACTCAATATATAAAAAATTGTAGCAATATGGGTATTCCAGTTGTGTCTCATTTGGGATTAACACCACAAAGTGTTGGTATTATGGGATATAAAATGCAAGCTGGTAATAAAGAAGCTGCACGACAACTTATTGAAGATGCCTATGCTGTGCAACAAGCGGGCGCTGTGATGTTAGTTCTTGAAGCAGTCCCAAGCGATTTAGCAGCAGAAATATCAGATAAACTAGATATTCCTGTTATCGGTATTGGAGCAGGAAAAGAAACAGACGGACAAGTATTGGTTTATCATGATTTATTAAATTATGCTGTAGAACATAGAGCGAAATTTGTTAAACAATTTGGTGATTTCTCAGTGGGCATTGATGCATTAAAGCAATATAACAATGAGGTGAAAGCGGAACAATTTCCTGGTGAGGCCCATACCTATAAAAAGCAAATTATGAATGAGGTTACAGAATGACACAGTTAATTACAACAATAGAAGAAATGAGAAGTATTATAGCAAACCTTCATAATCAGCGTCGTTCAGTTGGGTTTATTCCTACCATGGGTGCATTGCATGACGGACATTTAAAGATGATGTCATTATCAGCGAAAGAAAATGATGTGACGATTATTAGTATATTTGTCAATCCATTACAGTTTGGTCCGAACGAAGATTTAGATTCTTACCCACGTGATATTGTAGGTGATACTGCAAAAGCTGAATCTGTAGGCGTGGATTATATCTTTCATCCAACAGTTAAAGAAATGTATCCAGAATTACCGACAATTGAATTAAAAGCAGGCCGACTTGCATCCGTTTTGGAAGGTGCTGAACGTCCAGGACATTTTGATGGTGTGGTAACGGTTGTTAATAAATTATTTAATATTGTACGTCCGCATAAAGCATATTTTGGGAAAAAAGATGCACAGCAGTTGGCAATAGTAGAAAAAATGGTAGAGGACTTCAATCATCCAATTGAAATCAAAGGTGTAGATATTGTTAGAGAGGATGATGGATTAGCGAAAAGCTCGCGTAATATCTATCTTACTAAAAATGAACGTATAGAAGCGGTGCACCTGTATAAAAGTTTATGTCTAGCACAATCGCTTTATAAAAATGGAGAGCATAATAGCGAAAAAATTATCAAAGCGACACGGGACTACTTAACAGAACACACAAGTGGAACGATAGAAACAGTTGCAATATATAGTTATCCAGAACTTGTCGAGCAAACACAAATCAAAGACAGCATTTTTATTTCACTCGCTGTCAAATTTAGTAAAGCGCGCTTAATTGATAATATTATTATAGAAGGATAATAACGCTATTTAATCTTGAATAAATATAAATGGTATGATTTATAGTATTGCAATATAGATTTTACATTTATGGATGGTTGTTTTATCATTAATATGGAAGATCCTTATCAAGGAAAATACTTTTATGATAATCATACGTAGTATAGGGTATAGATAAATTATACGTAAAATAGTTACTATATGAATATACATCGCTATTAATTATTATAAATGACTTATTGAAAAGTAAATACGAAAGGTGGAAAAAAGGTGAGTGAAAAGAATTCTAAAGACGTTATTTTAATTGGTGCTGGTGTTTTAAGTACGACATTTGGGACATTATTAAAAGAACTTGCACCAGATTGGAATATTAAACTTTTTGAAAGACTCGACAAACCTGCAATTGAAAGTTCTAATGAACGCCATAATGCAGGTACTGGACATGCTGCACTATGTGAATTAAATTACACGGTAGAGCAAAAAGATGGTTCAATTGATGTTGAAAAAGCGAAAGAAATTAATGAACAATTCGAGATTTCAAAACAATTTTGGTCTCATTTAGTGAAAAGTAAACAAATTCAAAATCCGCAAGCCTTTATTAGACCATTACCTCATATTAGCTTTGTTCAAGGTGATAAAAACGTAAACTTTTTAAAAAGACGTTTTGAAGCATTATCTCCTTTATCAATGTTTAAAGGTATCGAATATACAGAAGATCATGAAAAATTAAAAGAGTGGATGCCACTAATGATGGAAGGTCGCGATCCAAATGAAACCGTAGCGGCTAGTAAAATTGATGAAGGTACGGATGTTAACTTCGGTGAATTGACTAGAAAAATGGCTAAAAATTTAAGTGAACATGACAATGCAGAACTTTTCTATCGTCATGAAGTACAAGATTTTAGTCGTCGTAAAGATGGTAAATGGGAAGTTAAAATTAAAGACCTTAAAACGAAAAAAGTAGAACATCATATTACAGACTACTTATTTATTGGAGCTGGCGGTGCAGCGATTCCATTATTACAAAAAACAGGTATACCAGAAAGTAAACATTTAGGCGGTTTCCCAATCACGGGAGAATTCTTAGTATGTAATAATCCTGAAGTTGTAGCTAAGCACGAAGTTAAAGCTTATGGTAAAGAACCTGAAGGTACACCACCAATGACTGTACCTCACTTAGATAGACGTTATATTCAAGATGAAAATTCATTACTATTTGGACCATTCGCAGCAATTGGACCAAAATTCCTGAAAAATGGTTCAAACTTAGATTTATTCAAATCTATCAATCCAAGTAATGTTATAACGATGTTATCAGCTGCAGCGAAGAACTTCCCATTAATTAAATATTCAATCCAAGAAGTGTTAGCTAAAAAAGAAGACCGTATGAAAGAATTACGTCGCTTTGTTCCAGATGCTAAAGATGAGGATTGGGATATTATGCAAGCAGGTAAACGTGTTCAGGTTATAAAAGATACTAAGGAACACGGCAGAGGCTTTATCCAATTTGGTACAGAAGTAGTTAATTCAAAAGATCACTCTGTGATTGCTTTATTAGGTGAATCTCCTGGTGCGTCTACATCAGTGTCAGTTGCTTTAGAAGTTATTGAGAAAAACTTCCCAGAACAACTTAAACAATGGGAGCCTAAACTAAAAGAAATCATTCCATCTTATGGTCAATCATTAATTGAGGACTATGCTTTATTGAAACAAATACGTCAAGCGAGTAATGCTGAATTAGAATTAAATCATAAATAGTCAAAAATATACCCCTTGGTGCGCTGTGGCATCAAGGGGATTTTTTGTGGTCTGAAGTAAAGATTTATAAATGAACACATGGTCTAATAGTCAATATAGAAAAATCTCCCTACATAGTATTAAAGTATGTAGGGGGAGATTGTAGCTGAATTTAATTTTTATAATGCTTATGCAAATAAGTTTCAAATGTATCTGGTTTTCCTCCAGTAAGTTTTTCAAAATCGTTGCTACTTTGATCTAGTAATCTCATTTCTCCGGCTTTATACATGGAGGCAAGTAAAGGACCGAATCCTTTAGGTTCATCATACATTTTTCCAAATTTTTCAAGTGTCACTGGGTCATAGGATATATTTGAATTTGCAACTTCTGATAAAATTTGCGCTAATGCTTCCATAGAATAGGTATATCCAGATAGTAAATAACGTTTACCTAATAAGTTTTGATTTTTTACAATTTCAATAATACCTTATTAATGAAAATAAGGATAATAATGATAACGATATCTCTGTGGTAAATAAAGATAATAATCACGTTGAAAAAAATAGTGAAATATCAAAAATACAAATTAGTGAAAATAATATTATTAGAAATAATGTAGAAGACAAAAAATTCGATGAAGCAGTTTTAAAGGATGAAAAACAAGATAAACAACAAGATGAAAAACTTAAGCCAAATGAAAATAATAATCGAAAGTTTACAGAGATAAAAACGGAAGATGTTGGTCATTTTAATGGAACTATAAACGATAAAAAAATGGGGAATGATGCGGTTCAGGAAGGTGCCATTCAAACAAGAACGAAAGAGAATCTAAATAACCAATCTCAAACCAATAATCACATTAAAACCAAAGTAACTGTGAAACGAGCAACGACTGATTTTGAAAATATAAAAACAGTAAATAAAAGTGAAACTCCTAATAAAAATATAATTGGAACATCAAGAGCTTATAAAAAATTAACTGATAAAGATATTATAAAATTAAGAAAGCTACTTGCTAAACATGATTTGTATCACCCTGTAGTAACAAAAAGTGTAAGAGAAATGACAGAAGATAGTTCATTAGAAGCATTGGATTATTCTGACAACTATACATTTCAAACGTTAATTTTTCAGCCAGAACCATTAACTACGAAGGAAGTGTTAGACAGTAAAACAATACCTTTCCAAATACATAGTTATTTAACAGGAGCAAATTCAGGAGATGTTTATAAGATTAATTTACAATTAGATCCCATTATTGCAAACCATGTTAAGAAAATAACTGTAAACCCATCCGGTCGTAGTTCATCAGTGGAATTAGTAAGACTGGCAAATAAAGAGGGTAAGGCAACAAATATTTGGCAAGTTAACTTTATTAGAGCTAGTGGTGGCCTTTTTGGTGGAGCGGAAATATTGAGTCAGTACACAGCTGAAAACGGAAAAATAGAATTGGACGATACCGTACGGAACATATTAGAAAAAATGGAAGACCATAGTGATAAGTTAAATTACTTAATATATGTAAAAGATTCACAAGAAAACAAAAAGATTAAAACTTCTGAAACTAGCGGCTATTTCCTAACGCCATCTGAAACTTTAATTAATAGTATTGTCTCATCAAATTCTGATGCCGCGAATAGTGCATTTAAAGGAAGTAGTGGTGCTATCCAATTTGATTCCGATATTGGTGAATTTGGTGGTATTACGGTAGACCAACAAATATTAAAAAATGGAACTTTTAATTGTGGTGGCCCTCTAATAGATTCAGGATTAAATAAACAATGGAGATATCACTACCAAATTGATTCGAAACTTGTTCCATATATTGGTTCAATTGAATTACATAGTTATGACTTTTATGGAGTGAGTGGTTTCGATAAAACCTATTACCCTAAAAATAAAGTCGCTGATTTGGCAATAGATAAAGATGGTAGAGGGTCAATTACAAGTAGTAATTTAAATGATTTAATTGTGTTTCATAATGCATTACCGGAAACAGTGGGCATTAGATTGGTTATCAAATATAATCAAAGTCCAAATAATACATTAACAAGAAATGCTGAATATGACGAAAATGGTAATTTAATTAGCAATACTACAAAAGTAAAAGAAGACTTTGCATTCTATGGGTATCTGACAGATAAGAATGGTGGGATGATTAAAAATACATTCGGATCATCTACTTATTATATTCAAGATTTAGATATAGACGGTTTGACAGATAACTTTGAATTTCATAAATCACACACGGATCCCTTTAATCAAGATACGGATGGTGACCGTAAAAATGATGGTGACAAAGTATTACGTTATGGGCTTCTCCATTAGTAGGAAAACCTATAGCCGATGATATAACTACAGAAGATACTACAGTAATTGGTAAAGTAAATTTAGATTTTTTAGCGCCTCAACAAAAAGTGAAAATACTAGATGAAAACGGCTCATTAATAAGTATAGATACTTTAAATGAGGATGGTACATTCAGTATGCAAGTTCCGAAATTAAAACCAGGGACTTATACAATAGCTATCGAATCTCCAAATTATACTAATGATGAAGTTAACACTTTCAAAGTTATAGATATAAAAGAAATACTTAAACCTAGCATAAATCCTGTGAATGATCAAAGTAAGGAAATTGAAATTAATGGTGTTGAGGGCTCAACAATCATTATTAAAGATGAAAATAATGTTATTGTTGGTCAGACGATATTAAATAATGGACAAACTACAAGTATTATTAATTTAAAAAAACCATTAAAAGCAGGAACTATTTTAACAGCAATAGCAGAAAAAAATGGCATTAATAGTAATGTTTCGAATTCTGTCATAGTTGAAGATGTGACGTCGCCATTAGCGCCAACAATGAAAGATTTCACAAGTAATGATACCCAAATTACAGGAGAATCTGAACCAAATTCAACAGTTGAAATTACGTTCCCGGACGGCCAAAAAGTGACAACGACTACCGATAATCAAGGTCGCTACGTTGTAGATATTCCAACAGGAGCGCTAAACAATGGAGGAGAAGTTAGCGCCAAAGCGACAGATAAAGCCGGCAACGAATCACCAAAAACAACGAAAGATGTCGCTGATGAAAACGGTGCCAGAAGCACCAAAAGTTGATAATGTCACAAATAACGATATTCAAATTATAGGTAAAACAGAGCCTCATGCAAGCGTGACAATTCAATTCCCTAATAAACAAATTATTACTGGAAAAGCAGATGAACAAGGTGATTTTTCTATAGGCATACCAAGTGAAATTAAGTTATTAGGTAATGAAATTCTTATTATCAATATTACAGATAAAGCAGGTAATATATCTAATAGAACAAGTGTTTCAAGTTATCAATGAGTATATAACATTCTTTAATAATGAAAGAATTACATTAAAAATGGCTAATCTCGTATAAACCGAGATTAACCGATAATTTAATTATTTATTTGTCTACTTGACGGGGTGCAATTCAATTTATGTCCCAAGCTCTTTTTTTATGTTTTATGTAGAAGTACTTTCGAAATAGTTTTCTCCGAGTATAGATTTGGCACTAAAGCGTGAAGGATCTATATGCTCTTTGACAAATTGGGGAACTTCATCTTCCTTAATATCGTACATTGTTTCTATTTCTTTGGAAAATAATCTATGTTGTTCTTTTAAATACAATTCTAGGTTTGGTAGTGGTTTTGTCATCATTTTTGTTGTAGTATCAAGTGTTTTTAATGTTTCGATATAAACATTTAATGCTCTAGAACCAACAATTTTGGTTCCTTTGTTGTCATTATTTATAATAACAATCATCGGGAATCCGCGAACACCTAATTGACGCACTAAATTGAAGTCTTCTGTTAGTAGTCTGTGGCCTTTCTGACTATTAGCTAAATCGAAAATATGTTTTATATCCATATCATGATTATCCTTATATAAAGTATGAACAATATCTTTTAATACGGTTTGATTTGAAATATTTTTATTGAAAACAAATACAGATTCCCTAACAAGACGGATATATTCTATTGCTTTTGAAGGAGAATCTAACTGCTGAATGGCTTTGTATATACGAGATGCTGGAAATGAAGATTGAATGGGATCTGTTTCCATAATTGTACCATCAATCGGCATACGTGAGTATTGACCGACTTCTTGCCAATGTGGTGTAACATCTGCAGGTTTATAAATACCGTTAGCGGGGTCTATGGTCCGTCTCCCCATGCTTCTAGTAATCCACCCATGACCATTTGAAAATTAAATAAATGACCGTACTGTACTGTACTAATAATTTATTTAATATAGGTTCAAATGCCCAACAATGTGAGCACATTGGATCTGTTACATAGTATAAAGTTAGCTTAGGTGTATCGAAATTAAAATCAATAGTTTCTATTGTGTTGTCATCACTAGATGTACAAATGCCAGAATAGATATCGCATACCATATTTTGTTTCATGTTCCTAACCTCCAAAGTTTAATTAAAAAGTATATAGCTTTATAATAGTGATAAATGTATATCATAAGTACCAACAAAATGTGTATTATGTTGGATATTCAATATACGGACACGAATGTTGGAGGAAAATGAGGGAGCCGAATGGTAGAATCAAAATCAGACTTACGAGTTATTAAAACTAGAAAATCTATTATGCAAGCATTCATAAAGCTTTCAGATGAAAAAGATTTTAAAAATATAACGGTAAAAGACATTGCGCAAGAAGCATTAATTAATAGAGCAACATTTTATTATCACTTTAGTGATATTTATGATCTATTGGACAAAGTTTTAGCTGAAGAACTTTTGATTAACTTAAATTATGAAGATTTTAAAGATAATAAGTTGAATGAAGAAACAATTGCCAGTATTTTTAAAGCTATTGCAGAATTTCAATTATCATTAAATAGAAGATATCATAGGAGTTATCCTGAAACAATAGGTAGTATCATTCAAGAGCATACCGAGAGAATGTTGTATAAATTATTAGCAGATGTTCCTTTTGAAGATGATAGTATTCGTCAGCTTTCAGCGAGTATGTTAAGCGCAAGTATTTATAGAGCTTCTGAAAAGTGGTGTCATGGATTTAGTGATGTTCCAGCTGAGACATATATTCAAAGTGTCACACCTTATATTATTTCTGGATTGGTATCTCGTAAATAAAATGAAATGAGGTGTTTGTTATGGGGATTATTATTATCATATTGGAAATTATTTTAGGTATCTTTTTTATAATGACAGGCTTGAAAATATTATCTGGTGCTATGAAACAGGAATTTGCAAAATTAGGTTATCCACCAATTTTTAATAAAATTACAGGGCTGTTTGAACTTATAGGTGGTATAGCAATGCTTGTTGGTATTTTTTATATACCATTGGCTATATTTGCGAGTATTTTATTAGCTTCAACTATGTTGGCAGGTGCAGGTTCACTTGTATTCCTTGGGAAAGACTCTATTAAAAAAGCACTGCCAGCCATCGTATTATTTGTTTTGAATTTGATTATATTGATTTATCTATTGATAGTTTAAAAACTTTGGCACCTGGGACATAAGGCATTGTCTTAGGCAACTTTTTTGAATAGTCAGTTGATGATTTATAGGAAAATTAAAATATCAATTTTATGGTATTAGTGTTAGTTATTTAAGTATTCATATCAATCTAATTGGAAAATAGCCTGAGACATCTATTTATGTCTCAGGCTATTTTGAACTATCTATTCATCATTGCCAAACTATATCTACGAAAATTTTATACAATCCCTTGTATTCTTAATACGATTTCCGCAACTAAGGCAGAACCAATATATGTACTTATTAAAATGACAATACCCACAACAACTGTTTTCCACCCTAACTTTGCGAAATCTGCCCAAGAGTTACCAATTGAAACACCTGCATAAGCAACGACAGGTGTTGCGAGTGATAATAAGTCTACTTTTTCAGTCCATTCAACTATATGTGCTGCACCTGGTACACCTGGAATAGTTAATAACAAGCCAATAATGCCTATGTAGGCAATACTAGGGATATTAAAAGGCACGATGTCACGGAGTATTAATCCTAGTAATGCGATGGCTATGAGTGAAAGAATGCCTGGTAAAGCGTTTAATGGCATAATGCTATAGCCTATCCAGTTACTTAATAAAGAAATAATACCGACAACACATAAAGTAAGTATCCAATTCATCACTTTTGATGACATTCTAATCACTCCTGTTCCTTAGTAAATTTATTTTTGATGTTCATGATTAAACTATAATATTTTCTAGTTAAAGGTAGTGCAATCAACATGCCGACATATAAACCAGTCACGGACGTGAGTAAATTACTTACACCAGAAAAAGCTGTGATTGTGCTTGTCTGATCTGGATACATTTCTACCAGAGGACCAAGTGCGGCGGCAGTCATTACACCACTTCCCACACCTGTTGCCATAGCATAAGCAATGGGACTTAAAGGTAGAATTGAAATGATGATGCCAGAAAATATACTGAAAAAGATAGCGCCGAAAATAGTACCAAATATGTACATGGACATAACGCCTCGCCATTCAGGAGAGGCAATGCCGAATTTTTCAGTGATTAATGCTAAATTAGGTTCTCTCCCTATAGAGTGGGTCATACCGATAGATTCACGACGAAGTCCAAGTAAAATCGCCAAAGGTAAAGAAAATACAATGGTTCCTAAATTACCAATTTCTTGAAGTATCAAAGCTGGACCAGCAGCAATAATTTTGGGTAAAGCAGGTCCGGCTTCTACACCAAATTTTGCTATAAGTAAAGCTACAGAAATGAACACCATAGGTTCAGAATTTTTAGCTTGTTTGTGCTTAATCAATGGCGTGAAATAAACAGCTAAACCTAATAGTACAGCATACACTACGGGTAATAAGAGGATTGATGTCATGCCCAAAGGTATTTTATGTGCACCGATGACTTCGGAAATAATGACTATGACCAAAACGATGCTATGTAATCTCCAATCTTTCCATAAGTTGTTTTGTTGTTCCAAATCAATCACCCCTACAATAATCTGAATATAAAGAAAATTCTAAATATTAATAGCATCTATTGTATACTTACTATTCGAAAATTAAAAGGGGGTAGAAGTGATTCATATATTTTTGGAATTTAATATATGTAAAGTGAAAGCTTAGGCGTATAATGGAATCATTATAGTTAGAAAGTGGTGGTGAAAGTGCAACACGCATACCGACAACTCATATTAGGGATGGTTTGTTTATTTATAGTGATGGCGATTGGACGTTTTGCATATACACCTATAATGCCATTTATGCAACAAACAGGTCATATGGATAATCAAAGTGCTGGTTTATTGGCAACAATCAACTATTTAGGTTATTTAATAGGTGCTATCATACCTATGTGGTTAGTTATAGTGAACAAAGTTACAGATTTGAAAATTTATTTATTTATAAATATCATTTCAACCTTAATGATGGGGTTATTGGACGATTTTACAGTTTGGACCATATTACGCCTCATTTCTGGGATAACAAGTGGTACTGTTTTTGTCTTAGCATCAAATGTAGCCCTTGAGGCGTTAAGAGTAGCTAAGAAAGATGGTATTTCAGGTTTGTTGTACAGTGGTGTAGGTTTAGGAATTTTTACAAGTAGTATATTTATTTTCATCTATACTAGTGCTGACACGTGGAAGATGACTTGGATTGTACTTAGTCTTTTTTCATTAATTATGGGAAGTTTTGTATTATTTGGAATGCGTGAAAATCCAATCACTGAAAATGAAGATTCCAATTCATCAAATAACACAAATAATGTAGCGGTTAAGTTGAAGAAAAAATTTATTTGGGGATTTTCAATAGCATATTTTTGTGAAGGTGCAGGATATATTATAACGGGTACTTTCTTAGTAGCCATCGTTAAATCTATACCCGAATTAGCCGATTATGCAGCTTTAAGTTGGATGTTTGTAGGTTTGGGTGCAATTCCGTCAACGATTTTGTGGTCGATGATGGCTAACAAGCTAGGGCATGCGAAAGCAATATATTTGGCGTTTATCCTACAAATTATTGCTGTGGTATTGCCAGTATTTTCAGGAAGTATGATGAGTTTGGTGATTAGTTCGCTATTTTTTGGAGCAACATTCCTTGGCTTGACGACATTATTCATGTCTAAAGCACAAACGCTGATGTTTGAAAGTGCTAGTAAAATTAATTTAGTCGCTTCATTAACTGTCATATATAGTTTAGGACAAATGATTGCACCTGCTTTTTCAGGTGTATTAATTGGCGAGTCAGGTAATTATAATGCAGCATTAATATTTGCAGCAGTTATACTGTGTATCGGCTTATTAAGTAGTTTTTATAGCTATAGAGTAACAGATTAACTTTTGTGCAAAGTGTTTTTGTATAGCATATCATAATATCAAAGCAAGAATGATTTATATCTATAAAAGGCTTCTGAAGATATATGTGTGTAGTCTTTTTTATTGGTTATCATCTTTTTGTGTAAGTTGACATTTTGTGGTAATATCGTCATGAATAAAAATTCGAGATAATAATAGATAAGAAGGTTTAATTATATATGAAAGAAAATTTTTGGCGTGAATTACCGCGTCCATTTTTTGTATTAGCGCCGATGGAAGACGTTACTGATGTGGTCTTCCGTCATGTGGTTAGTGAAGCGGGCAGACCAGATGTATTTTTTACTGAGTTTACGAATACAGAAAGTTATTGCCATCCTGAAGGTGTCCATAGCGTGCGTGGGCGTTTAACATTTACCGAAGATGAACAGCCTATTGTTGCTCACATTTGGGGAGATAAACCAGATCATTTTAGAGAAATGAGTATCGGTATGGCAGAGATGGGATTTAAAGGTATCGATTTGAATATGGGTTGCCCTGTGCCAAATGTTGCGACAAAAGGAAAAGGTTCGGGTTTAATTCAACGTCCTGAAATAGCTGCAGAAATTATTCAAGCAGCTAAAGCGGGCGGTATACCAGTAAGTGTGAAAACGCGTCTTGGTTATTCTGAAATTGATGAATGGCGAGACTGGTTGAGACATGTATTTGAACAGGATATTGCAAATTTGTCGATTCATCTACGTACACGTAGAGAAATGAGTAAGGTAGATGCGCACTGGGAATTGATTGGTGAAATTAAAAAGCTTCGTGATGAAATTGCACCAGACACGTTGTTAACAATTAACGGAGATATTCCAGATAGAAAGACAGGACTTGAACTTGCAGAAAAATATGGCATTGATGGCGTAATGATTGGCCGTGGGATTTTTCATAATCCATATGCCTTTGAAAAAGAGCCGAGAGAACATACGAGTGAAGAGTTACTTGGACTATTGAGATTACATCTTGATTTGTTCGATCAATATACTGAAAATGAACCACGTCAGTTTAAGCCATTACGTAGGTTCTTTAAAATATATGTGCGAGGCATCCGAGGTGCAAGTGAATTAAGACATCAATTGATGAGTACGAATACGACAGATGATGCTCGGAAATTACTTGATGAATTTGAAGCACAAACGGAACAAGTCAAATAAAATATCAAAAATAAAAGCTAGCTCTGAAATCATAAGGATTCTGAGTTAGCTTTTTATTATGGTAATGAGGGTCTGAGGCATAGATAGTTGTCTCGGACTCTGTTTGAAATTAGGTAGTAGGTGACAGAATTGAAAATATAAAGTCTCACTTATTTAAAGAGACTATTTTCTATTTTTAGAGAAACGCGTCGTTCTTATATATGACCTTTAGATTAGGGTAACCCTTTATCCCAGCCAACATTGCAGGGATGTAACTAACAAATCTCTATTAGAAAATTTGATTTCTGTTCTATTCTCTTATTTTTGTTTTATAGTAAGCGCGATGATAAAGGCAATGATCATAAATGCTGTAATCATCAATACAACACCAGGCCATTGAATAGCGCCATAAAAAATCCCTGCTAAAGTACCACCGACAGATGACCCCATGTAATAGAAAAGTAAATATAAACTAGATGCCTGTGCTTTATGATCTTCGGCACGACTTGTAACAACTGCACTTGCAATTGCATGACCACTGAAAAACGCATAAACACTAAATGCTAAACCTAGTATTTTAAAGGGTAATGGCGGTAGAAGTGTGATCCAAATACCGAAAATGAGCAGCAATATACTAAATTTCAAAGCATTTAAAGTCCCAAGTTGTGCTCTTAATTTTGCATTAAGTATAGATGAAATCATACCGATTAAAAATAATAAATAAACAAAGCTAATCACACTATCATGTAAATGATAGGGTTCATCCGCTAATACAAAACCGATATAGTTAAAGGCTGCAATGTTACAACCTAAAAGCAAAAAACCTATCATAAATGGTTTTAATAATCTAATATTCTTCAAATGTTTACTGTAACTCACTAATAATGCTTTGACAGAAAAGCGTTGTTTTTCGAAATGGTTAGATGCAGGTAATAGAAATGTAAAAAGAATTGCAGCAATCACACTAATGATACCTATTGAAATTAGACCTGTTTGATAACCATAAATACTAGAAATAAAACCAGTGAATATCCTCCCAAAAGCACCACCAAAAGCATTACCGCTAATATAAATTCCCATAGCTTCAGGTAAATTATGTGAAGAAATTTCTTCGCCAATATAAGCCATTGCTATGGAAGGGAGCCCTGCTAAACAGATACCTTGTATCAAGCGCACGATTAGAAAAGTATTAAAATCTAAAATAAAAGGTTGCACCAATGCTAAAAGTGACACAGATATAACAGAAAATATCATAATCGGTTTGCGACCTAAAACTTCTGATAGTGCACCGAAGAACAGCATTGCAATCGCTAAGGTGATTGTTGCTGCAGACAGCGCTAAACTAGCAACGGTTTCGCTTACATTAAAAGCATTTGTAAAATGTGGAATAAGTGGCTGCACACTATAAAGAATTGAAAATATAGTGAATCCTGAAATGAACAGGGCAACAATGATTTTTATATAAGCCTGTGATCCTTTTTTGACATAGTTGTTTTTTAAATCGTCCAATGTTAAAACCCCGCTTATGATCTGATGTATTTATGTTAGCATGTAATTAATAATATAAAAAATGCATTATTTTCATTTAATGAATGCACAATATGCATAAGGGGTTGTTGAGATGGAGTGGCATCACTTTGAATACTTTAAGCAATTAGCACAAACTGAAAATATGTCAGAGTGTGCAAAAATGTTAAACGTAAGTCAATCAACGTTGAGTAGGGCGATAAAGAACTTAGAAGCGGAACTAGGCATCCCACTTTTTAACAGGGTTGGAAGAACGATTAAACTGAATAAGTACGGTATCGCATTTTTAAAAACGACGAATAATATCATCAATGAAATGGATATCTATAAAAGTAATGTGCTTGATGCTACTAATGTATATAATGGGAAATTAGTCATAGGTTTTTTACATTCAGTGGGCGTGACCTATATATCAGAATTTTTAAAGTCATTTAATTTAGCATATCCAAATATCCAATTGAAATTGATACAACATGATGCGAAACGCTTAATTACAATGTTAGATGACGGGGAAGTGGATATGATTATTACTACTATTTCTGAAACAAGTCAAAATACGCATTTTGAACCGCTCATTGTAGAAAAATTATATGTGACATTACATGAACAGCATAGGTTAAGCCATTGTAGTGAAATTGCTATTGAAGCATTGGTGAATGAAAAATTCATATTATTAAAGCCTAATTTATTATTACGACAACAAGTAGATGAAATATTAAAAGCATATCAATTTACACCGGAAATTAGTTTTGAAGGTGACGAAGTCATTACAATAGCGACATTTATCAGTTCTGGACTGGGCGTATCTATATTGCCACATTTGAGGGATGTGCGCTTACCTAATTTGAAACAAATTCCAATAAAAAATCATGATGCGAAAAGAACGATAGGATTGTGTTATAAAAATAAAAGTAACAAGGTTCCAATAATAAATAAAACTAAAGAAAGTTTGATTGAATATTTTTCAAAGATACAAAAATAGAGGCATAATCATTTAAATAATTAACTATATTTGAGTTAACTTCCATTTTTCTTTCTTACTTGCTGTGGTGTTATAATACGCGTGATAAAAATAAGCATTCATTTATACATCGCTTCCCTCATTATTACGAATAGTGAGGCGTATTTGTTGGTGTGGCTTCACAATCAAGATGAAAAGGAATGAGATACATACTTTTTCGTTTAGTATTAAAAATTCCAAAAATAATTACACAAAATAACCGTACAAATAAATTTTGTACGGTTATTTTGTTATTTTAAGTCATTTTATATACGCAATTCAAAAATATTTTAAAAGGTAAAATTTTTCTTTTAAAAACTATTGATTTTAATTAAAAATTTTATAAGATTATAGAGTATGTGTATAATTAATTTTAAAATGGAGTAAAACACATTAAATAAATAATAATAATAATAAAATTGGGGGATTGGGATAATATGAAAAGATTATTATTTTTTGTAATAATGGTTATGTTTGTATTAGCTGGTTGTGGTACTGAAAATGATGAAGCAAAAAGCGCGGATAAAGATTCAGATAAATCAAAAGCAACTAGCAAAATGAAAAAGTTTAAAATTGGACAGGCTGTTGATGCAGATGGTGTGCAAGTGAAATTAACTAAAATTGAATATGTTAATGATTATGACGAATATAGTGCACCAGAAAACGGAAAAGTTATTAAAGTGTATTTGAAATTTAAAAATAATAATGAAGATCAGGTGCTTATGGATTCATCTGACTTTAGCATGAAGGTAAATAATGAAAATTATCAAGAATGGTTTGGTAATGACGATACGAATGCAGGCTTTTCTCATCAATTAAATAAAGGGAACACTGGTTCTGGATACATAACTTATGATGTGCCGGATAGTGATAATTATACTTTAGAGATGGATGCTACGCCAAAATTCAATAATGTAAAAGCTAAATGGGAAATTAAAAAAACAGATATCAAGGAAGCATCTGTAGCTAATAGTAATGAGTCGAATGATGAAGCGGAAATAGACACTAATGTTGAATCAGAAGACAGCGAAGAACCAAAAATAACAGATGAAGACTCAGAAGATACTGAAAGTGAAGAAACAGGATATTCAGCAGAAATGTATAACGCACTAGTGGATGAATATAACGCATTAACTGATGGTGAAAAAATGAATCATGTAGACGATGATGTGTTAGAAATCGAATATGATCAATTAGAAGCACGTGTTGACGCATTATATGATAAGAAAATGGATGAAGAAGATAAAGCTTTAGAAGAAGAAATGGAGCAAGAAGACAAAGCTTTAGAAGAAGAAATGGAACAAGATGAAAAAGAGTATGAAGAGGAAATGGAAGCTATAGATAAAGAATACGAAGAAGAAATGAAGAAAATCGAAGAAGAAGATACAACGGATGAAGATACATCAGAAGATGACGCAGCATAAACTAAAAATGAAAGAGGTAAATAAATATGAATCAAAATCAAACGGTTAGACAAACAAACAGGGTAGCAGAAATGATTTTAGGAATTTTAGGAAGTATATTTGGTATTTTAGGTGGATTATTTGCTATTATGCTTGATGGTATTGGTGCAGAATTTGGAGCTACTGAAAGTGGTAGTATTACAGGATTAGGCATAGCAGTTATTTTAACATGTATTATAACTCTAGTGCTTAGTTGTATAATAAATAAAAAAAGAGTACTTATAGGAGTGTTGCTATTAGTTGGTGGCATTTTAAATATCGTGTTTATTAGCTTTTTTGGCATATTGTCAGGAATTTTAATTTTAGTTGCTGGTATCTTAGCTTTAATTAGAAAATAAGTTAGTATTTAACGAAAATAGTGACAATACTTTAAATAGTTTTTAGTAATGATAAAAGTGAAACACGCTCAATGATGTGCACCTGAAAATTGGTATGAAAACCTAATTTTAGGAATTTAGTACATATTTGAGGGTGTTTTTAATTTTTAAATAAGGCATATTATAAATAATAGTTTCATGAATCTTACATAGATTATTTGAAATATGGCTATGTTCATATCATAATTATGGAAAACGATAACGGAAGAGGATGGTTCGATGTTTACAATCTATGGTCACAGAGGTTTACCGAGTAAAGCGCCAGAAAATACACTGGCTTCATATAAAAAGGCTGCTGACATACCTGGTTTAAAATGGATTGAATTAGATGTTGCAATTACGAAAGATGAACAGCTAGTTATCATACACGATGATTTTCTTGATCGAACAACGGATATGACAGGTGAAGTAACTCAATTAGATTATATGGACATAAAAAATGCTTCGACTGGCAGTTGGTTTGGCAAAGCATTTGAAGCTGAAAGATTGCCGACTTTTAAAGATGTCATCAAGATGGCGAATGAAACGCAAATAAATCTAAATATTGAATTAAAGGGCGTAAGTGGTTCGAATGGTACGGCCTTATCTGAAAGTATGGTTACACAAGTCGCTGAACAATTAAAAGAACTAGATTCGAATATAGAAGTATTGATTTCAAGTTTTAATGTCTATTTAGTTAAATTAGCCGAAGCGTTATTGCCAGAATATCCAAGAGCATTAATTTTTAAATCTGCAGCGTTCCAAGGAGATTGGAGAACTTTATTAGATTTTTGTGGATCAAATATTGTGAATATTGAAGATGCCAAACTTTCTCAAGCGCGTGTGAAAATGATAAAAAATGCAGGTTATACATTAAATGTGTGGACAGTTAACAAATCACTACGTGCGAATCAATTAGCTAATTGGGGCGTAGATGGTATTTTTACGGATCATGCTGACGATATGATTCATTTAGAGAGACCATAATGATTGAAAAATGAATGGGTACTGATGACGATTTAGCAATAAGAAGTCACTTTTATGTGTGTAAGCATTTTAGAAAATAAGTAAACAAAAAAGTAATCATTTATTATTAATTAGACATCTCAACAGTTAATATATGAAAATTAGATAATCCGTGGTATGAGAACTGTTATAATAAAGAAAATAGTGAGTAATATACGTATGGATAATGCTCAAATGGATTTCAGCTAGTAAAATTGTATTAAAATAAGAAACAGAGGGTTGTGTGTAATGGAAAGTAATAGTAATAACAATGATTATGAGAATTTGTTGTTTTATTTTGCCTATAAAACATTTATTAACACTGCAGATGAAATTATCGAAAAATATGGGCTGAATAGACAACATCATCGTTTTTTATTTTTTATTGAGAAAGTACCTGGTATTACAATTAAAGATTTATTGAAAAGTTTAGAAATATCTAAACAAGGTAGTCATGCCACATTAAAAAAATTAAAAGATGAAGCTTACATCATTGAAAAGCAAACAGCTACGGATAAGCGTGTCAAAGCGTTATATCCTACTGATAAAGGTACGAAATTAGTTAGAGAGTTAAATAAAAAACAAAATGATATGTTTCAAGATATACAGAAAAAAGTAGGTAATGATTGGTATGCAATTATGGAAGAATTGGCTTCATACCGTACTGGTTTTCAGGAAGTGAAATATCTAAAAGATGATTTTAACAAATAAATATGAGTGTCTAACTAACGATATAGCGTAACGAGCTGTATCGTTTTCTTTTTTAAAACAAAAAGTCGCTATCAATATATAAGTCAACATTGTTGACCTTTTATAATAAATGAGTTAAATTTGTAGTGTAATTGAGATGGTTTGAAAGGGGAAATGAAAATGAAAAAAAGAGTTGGACAATATTTAATGGACTGTATCAGTGATGTTGGTGTAGATAAAGTGTTTGGTGTTCCAGGAGACTTTAATTTAACATTTTTAGATGACATTATTAGCCGAGACGACATGGAATGGATTGGTAATACGAATGAGTTGAATGCGAGTTATGCAGCAGATGGTTATGCTCGCATGAAAGGTATAGCCGCAATGGTTACGACATTTGGTGTTGGAGAATTAAGTGCCGTTAATGGTATAGCTGGTTCATACGCTGAGCGTGTGCCTGTGATTCAAATAACTGGTGCACCTACAAGAGCAGTTGAAAACGCTGGGAAATATGTACATCACTCTCTAGGAGAAGGGAATTTTGATGATTATAGAAATATGTATGTAT
Organism: Staphylococcus sp. Z5-21; assembly: GCF_056529615.1. Classification (NCBI taxonomy): domain Bacteria; kingdom Bacillati; phylum Bacillota; class Bacilli; order Caryophanales; family Staphylococcaceae; genus Staphylococcus; species Staphylococcus sp. Z5-21. The sequence goes on from NZ_CP096462.1 coordinate 191,525, forward strand.
CCATTACTACAGCGCAAGCGTATATTACACCAGAAAATGCACAAAGTGAAATTCCAAGAGTAATCAATGCAGCACTTTATGAAAAAAGACCTGTGCATATTCATTTACCCATTGATGTGGCAAATAGTGAAATTGATGTAGCAACGCCATTTGAAATTGAACAACGACCACAGACTGATGTAACGAAGTACATGACAATGGTTAAAGATAAATTACAAAGTGCAGACAAACCAGTTATTATTACCGGACATGAAATTAATAGTTTTAAATTACATGAGAAGCTTGAACAGTTTGTAAAGCAATCTCAAATTCCGGTTGTACAACTTTCATTAGGTAAAGGCGCATTTAATGAAACATCTCCTTACTACATGGGCATTTATGATGCATCGTTAGCCGAAGAAGATATTAGAAATTACGTAGATCAAAGTGATGCTATCTTAAATATAGGTGCAAAATTAACTGACTCTGCTACAGCTGGCTATTCATATCAATTTGATATTGACGATGTAGTTATGATTAATCATCATCATTTTAAAATGAATGAAACGAAAGATACAGAAGTATCATTGGTAGATTTATTGGACGGCTTGAATACCATTAACTATGTGAATAATGCGGAATTTCCAAAATTTAAACAATCGAAAGCACATGATTACGATTTGACTGATGAGCCGTTAACACAAGAAACGTATTTCAAAATGATGCAAGATTTTATTAGAGAAGAAGATGTTATATTAGCTGAACAAGGTACATCATTCTTTGGTGCGTATGATTTAGCATTGAAACATAACAATAAATTTATTGGACAACCACTTTGGGGTTCTATTGGTTACACATTGCCAGCTACTTTAGGCACACAAATGGCAGATACAAGTCGTAGAAACTTATTGTTGATTGGAGATGGATCACTACAGCTTACGGTTCAGGAAATATCAACAATGATTAGAGAGAAGATTAAACCTATTATTTTTGTGATTAATAATGATGGTTACACAGTAGAACGTAAAATCCATGGTGAAAATGCTATGTATAACGATATTAAGATGTGGGATTATAAATTATTACCTACCGTATTTGGTGGAAAAGATGAAGTTCAAGTACATGATGTGAATACGAGTGAAGCATTTCAAAAAGTACTACTTCAAATAGAAGCGCAACCAGACACAATGCACTTCATTGAAGTTAAGATGGGTGTTCATGACGCGCCACATAAATTAAATGCAATTGGCCAAGCTTTCGCAAAACAAAATGGTTAATATCGTTGCAATGATGCAAGATTACAGTCATTAAAATATATTAGATAATTAGCAGTATAATTAATAAAGATAAGAGCGACACAAATCCGAAGGTAAAATTTGGGTTTGTGTCGTTCTTTATTTTACGTTAGATATAAATAAATTTTAAAAATAACGATATATCGTTGACATATTTCGATATATCGAAATAAAGGTGATTTATATGTTTAGAAGACATTTTCATAATACAAAGAGAAAACGTGAAGGATTTGAATTCGGTTTTGGTAGAGGTCAAGAAAGATTTGGAGATCCTCAAGGTAGAGAAAGATTTTTTAAAAAAGGTAACTTACAATTTGTCATACTCAAGATGCTTAAAGACGAATCAAAGCATGGTTATCAAATCATTAAGGATTTAGAGGCACAATTTAAAGGTTTTTATTCACCAAGCCCTGGCTCAGTATATCCGATATTACAAATGTTGGAAGATAGAGATTTTGTTTCTATTTCTCAGGACGGCAAGAAAAAGATATACACAATTACAGAAGAAGGTAATGCATTTTTAAATGAAAATATGAACGATGAAATGTTACAGCGATTAGAACATTTTAAAAATATGGATTTTGAAGCAATGAAGGAAGCACGTACGCAGTTATAAGATTTATTCAGAGAAATTATAGAAAAAAATAAAGAAGCATTGAATGACGCTGAGAAGAAACAAAAGTTTGATGCATTTATTGAAAAAACTAAAAACGAATTAAAGCAATTATATTAATTAAAGAAGGTATCGTATGACTGTAAAAAATATTAAAAACATAGCAATTATTGGAGGCGGTCCAGGTGGATTAATGCTAGGGCTGCTATTACAACAACAGGGTTATAATTTTACTATTTTTGAAAAGGAATCACCGGAGATAAATAAAAATCGTGGGGGTTCATTGGATATTCACGCAGATACAGGACAACTCCTACTTAAAGAAGCAGGTATATATGAAGCGTTTAAATCACTGGTACGTTATGAAGGTGAAGATACCCGTGTTATTGGTAAAGATGGTACAGTTCATTTTCCCGTATTATTGTGATCCTAAAGTGGAAATCGGTCGTTTTCAAAATACGGCAGTAGAAATTAATCAAGACTATGTAGAAGCGCACAATATTAAAGTTGTACGCCGTGATACTGGTGGTGGTGCAGTTTATGTAGACCGTGGTGCAGTGAATATGTGCTGTATATTGGAAAACGATGGCACGATTTATGGTGATTTCAAAAAATTCTATGAACCTGGTATCGATGCCCTTCATCAACTTGGAGCAACGGAAGTTGTACAAAGTGGCCGTAATGATTTAGCGGCTAATGGTAAGAAAATATCTCGTGCAGCAATGACATTGATTAAAGGACGTATTTACGGTGGTTATTCACTTTTATTAGATGTAGATTATGAACCAATGGTTAACGTACTGAAACCAAATCGTAAAAAAATAGAATCTAAAGGTATTAAATCCGTGCGTTCTCGTGTCGGTAGTATCAGACCGTATTTAGCATCTGAATACCAAGATGTTACGATTCATGAATTTAAAGATTTAATGGTTAAGCAAATTTTAGGCATTGATGATTTAAGTGAAGCGAAACGTTATGAGTTAACGGAAGTGGATTGGAAAGTCATTGATGAAATGCTCGACAATAAATATCATAATTGGGAATGGAATTTTGGACGTTCTCCACGTTATGAATATAATAGAGATGCAAGATTGACTGCTGGAACAATTGACATTTCACTTGCAGTTGAAAAAGGACGCATTGCTGCATGTCGTATTTATGGAGACTTTTTCGGTCAAGGTGATATAAAGGATGTAGAAGCTCAGTTAATGGGTGTGCGTGTCGTAAAAGAAGACATTGTTGCAGCTTTAAATGAGATAGATTTGACATATTATTTTGGCAAAACAACTGCCGAAGAAATTGCAGATGTGATTTTAAGTTAATACAACGAATATATAGTCTGGGACATATTAATGTTTCAGACTTTTTTGATGAATTTTCAGTTTGGTAAAATAGTTAACCAATCTAGGAAGTGATAGATTTTGAATTCACTGAACCGATAAAGTAGAATAAAGCTAATAAATGAAAAAGAATTAAGTTAAACGAGATGTAAATGGTCCTATACCTATACATATTGTTTTGGAAAAAATATAAAACAAAAAGGGGTAATTTAATGAATATTGGAATCGTTGGTGCGGGGAAAATTGTCAAAGAAGCATTACCTGTAATGGAACAAATTTCAGAATTTACATTTCAAAGTATTGTTTCTTCAGGGAGAAATCCAGAAAATGTAAAAAATTTACAAAAGCAATTTAATATTAAAACGATATATGATGATTATGAGCAATTTATACAAGACGAAATGATAGATACAATCTATTTAGCAGTGCCTAATCACTTACATTATGCCTATGCACGTAAAGCGATTCAACAAGGTAAGCATGTCATATGTGAAAAACCATTTACGTTAACAAAAGCGGAATTAATAGAATTAAGAGATTTAGCTCAAGCCCATGATATCATTATTATTGAAGCAATTACCAATCTATATTTGAGTAATTTTGAAGTTTTAAAACAATCTATGAATGAGCTTGGAAACTGCAAAATTGCACAATTTAATTATTCACAGTATTCATCAAGATATGACAAGTTCAAAGAAGGCATTGTAGCACCTGCTTTTGACCCGTCTAAAGGTGGCGGCGCATTAATGGATATCAATGTTTATAACATATATTTGGCTGTTGGATTATTTGGTAAACCCGAGGGCGTTGCATATTTTGCTAACATTCAAAAGGGTATAGACACATCAGGCATATTACAACTGGATTATAATGATGTAAAAGTCGTATGTATAGGGGCTAAAGATTCAAACTCTGACAATCAGTCTTATATTCAAGGTGACAATGCGTCAATTAATATAAAGGGACCGACCAATGAATTAAAAGCATTCGAATTAAAATATAACCAGGGTGGCACACAGTCATATCAAGTAAACCCACATAATCACCGCATGTATGAAGAATTTGTAAAAATTGCCCAAATCATTAAACAGAAAAATAATGATTTAGCCGCCCAAAAGTTAGAACATAGTATCCAAGTTATTGAAGTATTAGAACAAGCATTGGATAGTGCAAACATCAAAGTAGGACCATCGCAAAAATAGAACGCATGAAGCGTGTAAAGATGATTTTCTTCAAATGATGAGCAGTCATTACTGCTATAAAAAAGAGTGAGAACCTTCATCTAGTTAGTTGATTAGATGAAGGTTCTCACTTTTTCATTTTAATCTATTTGAATGTGTTTTCTGACTTCATTTTGAATGTCATTATATACATTAGTGAAAGACTGTCCAGAGTGAAGTGCTGCATTTTTAACATCTTCAAATTCAGGTTTTGCTTTTATAATTTTATTATCTTTCATTGCTAGTTTGACTAAAATGGCGCCATATGTTGTATGGATGGTTTGGAATTGACGATGCAAAATTTTGCGATTAACAGCGTAACTGCGCACACCGAGAGATGTAGTGTGTTTAAGAATAAAATCTTCGAATTCCTTTGCTTGTGTGACGCTACTTATTACTGTTAATTGAGTCGCAGGCCGACTTTTCTTCATCGTAATAGGTGTGTAAAATGCGTCTAATGCGCCTTCATTTATCACTTGCTCTATAAAGTAACCAAGTGTTTCTGGCGTCATATCATCAATTTGACATTCTAATACTTGTACTTGATTTGGAGTCGTTTCTGTTGCTGTATATTGTATAGCACGTATAACATTTGGAAACTCAAAGTCTTTTGTACCACAACCGTAACCAATATTTGACATTGATACAGCAGGCAAAGGACCGATATGTGTTGCTAAAGCCTTAATAAATGCCGCACCAGTGGGTGTTGTCAGTTCACTTTGAACATCAAATGTTGCAAGTGGGATATCCTTAAGTATTTCAGCGGTTGCTGGCGCTGGAATGGGATATATACCATGTGCAATTTTAATCTTGCCATTTCCAGTAGGTACGGGTGACGATTTTATTTCATCAATACCCAAATCTTCTAATGCAAGACAACTACCTATAATATCTATAATGGAATCCATCGCACCAACTTCATGAAAATGGACATCTTCTATTTTCATGCCATGAATTTTTGCTTCAGCTTGTGCAATAACATCAAATATCAGCATGCTACGTTCTTTGACTCTGTTGGGTAAAGTGCTCTCGTTAATCATGTTGAAAATGTCTGACGCTTTTCTATGATGATGTGCTTCTTCAAAGTCAATTGTTAGACCCATCGCTTGTATGCCTTGTTTATTTTTTTTAGCAAAGTTTAAACTAAATTGATCTAAAGGTAGTGATAATAAGTGTTGATGCACATAATCTACATCTGCACCTAAATCTACCAAAGAGGATAATAACATGTCACCCGCGATACCCGCATGACAATCTAAATAAAGACCATTTGTCATAATTTACCACTCCAATTTTAATGACTCTCAATCATATTAATAATCATAGCAGCATTGTAACCACCACCAAAACCATTATCAATATTAAGCACACTTGTACCTGGTGCACATGAATTAACCATAGATAATAAAGTTGTTACACCTTGTAGATTGGCTCCATAACCGATACTCGTGGGTACAGCGTAAACCGGATGATCAACTAATCCAGCAACAACGCTTGAAAGGGCGCCTTCCATTCCAGCAACAACTACTGAAACTTTACTTTGTCGAATAGATTCAATATGTGCAAATAATCGATGAATACCTGAAACACCTACATCATAAAAACGTTGAACGTGAATCCCCATGACTTCAGCGGTGATAGCAGCTTCTTCGGCAACTGGTAAATCTGAAGTACCTGCACAAATGATGGAGGCATAATGATTTGTCTTAGCTATATGTTTGATTGGTGTTGAGACAATGCGTGCCGTTTCATGGTATTCAAGCTGATCATATTTGGCAGTAATATGGTCAGCTTTTTCTTGGTCAATTCTCGTAATCAGAACAATAGAGTCATGTTTAATAAGTGTATGCACGATATCATGCAATTGTTCTTTTGTCTTTCCTTCACCAAAAATGACTTCAGGAAAGCCTTGGCGTTGTGTTCTATGAAGATCGATTTTTGCAAAGCCTAGCTCGTCGTAGTGACTTAATTGGTCTTTTGCATCGTCGACAGATAATTCATTTGCATGTACAGCTTTCAGTAATTGTTCTATTGCGTCGTATTTTTCTACCATTTGACTGCCACCTTTACTTTGTTAATGTGTATGATGCGTATCGATCACTTCATTCATACTGCCTGTACGGTAGCCCTCAAGATCAATCGTAACGTAGTCGAATCCAAGTTCTTTAAGGTAGACGGTTATCTGGTCTTTGTTATGGATTACAGTAGGTATATCAGCGTCGTTGACTTCAATTCTAGCAATATTTTGATGGTAGCGGACCCTAACATGGTTTAAGCCCAAAGCTAAAATAAATTTTTCAGCTTCATTGATTTTATTTATTTTTGAAATGCTTAACGGTTCGCCGTAAGGAATACGAGAAGCGAAACTGCATAATGCGGGTTTGTTCCAAACAGGTAGATGGTTGGATTTGCTCATAGCTCTCACATCAGATTTAAACAATTCAGCCTCTTGGAGAATGCTTCTAACATTAAATTCTGTTCTTGCTTTTAATCCTGGTCTAAAGTCATTGATGTCATCCATAATCATCCCATCAACTACATAGTTAAAGTTGAGCTGTGCGCGTAATGCTTCGAGCTTAGAATATAATAGACGTTTGCTGTAATACCAACTATCAGGGGTATTTTCAACGATATGTGGATCCTTTAAAGCTTCTATCTCAGTTTCAATTACTTGGGCATTGAGTTGATGAGCTAAAGCAATGGCTTGATCAAATTCTTCATTTCTAGTTAATTCAGATTTAACAATAACGGCTTTGACATGATCATGTCCTAAAACATCGATTGCTTTTTTTAGCACAAGACTACTATCTACACCACCAGAAAAAGCAACAATAACACTGTTCATATCTTTAAGAATCGTTTCTAATTTTTGTTCTTTTGTAATCATTTCAGTTAACATAGTATTCCTCCTCAATTATGATTCAACATATGGAATTGTCAGTGGTCCTAACGGCATGACGCCTATGGTCATGTCAGTTCCATATTTTGTTTCCAGTTCTTTTAATGTGTTATTAATCTCATGTACAGGATGAAGCATAGCATCTGTTGTTTGTTTATCAGTCAGTTTAGAGTATAAATATACATCAGCAAATGTTTGAATGACTGCTTGTTTTTGAACTTGCCATTGATCGAGCATTGCAAAATTCGGATCGCTAATCATGTCCACAAGGCCTTGCGGGGAGTCTGCCATTTTCAGTATTTCAGCGTAGTTACCGTGATTGGGATAACCATCGCTACATTCTGATAACATGATGATACTGCCACCTTCTTTAACTACTTTGTGCGCAGCACTCATGCCTTTAACGGTTTGATATAAGTTCTGGTCTAGCGGATAACCAGAATTTGAAGCAATCACTACGTCAAAACGATCATCACATTTAAACATGGCATGAGCCTTAGCATAGGCGCATCCTTTATCGTGTGCTTCATATAATTCTCCAGCAAAGACTGCGGTAATTTCTTTTTCTTTATTTAAAGTGACATTGAGCATAAAGTCAGGTTTACACATAGCGTTGATTTCTCTAGTCATATCCTGGACAGGATTATCCGTCATATTGCCCCATGTAGAGCGTATATCGCCAATCATTTTAGCGTTGTGAAAAGTCATGATTGTTTCAATACCTGCAATACCAGGCATTATGCCTTTTGGGCCACCAGAGAATCCAGCAAAGAAATGCGGTTCGATAAATCCAGTGACGATTTTAAAATCGGCTTCAACATAGTCTTTATTTAAATAGACATCACATCCATATTTACTATGGCCTACCTTACTTAAAGTATCCTTGTCGTTACAATGATTATGAACAATTTTAATTTGATCGACGACATCTTTACCTAACATTTGTATCAATTCTTCTTGTGTTTGATCACGATGCGTGCCTGTACCATTTATGATGACGAAATTCTCAGGCGGTACGTGTGATAACGTTTCTAGGATCAATGGCACGAGGATATGATTAGGCGTTGGTCTAGTAATATCGCTAATGACAATGGCGACGGTTTGGTTTGCACTTACCATTTCTTTTAATGGTTTAGTGCCTATAGGATCTGCTAAAGCATTACGAATTGCATTTGTATCATCATCGAGTGCATCGATATCAGTAGGTTCAATCAATACACTGTGATCCGGTAAATCGATTTCGACATTGGATTTACCATATAATATGCTTGTTTTCAAAATAATCTCCTCCTTATACTTCAAATTATGATATAACACATGACTAGTAAGTTTAGTTTAACATTATTCAGAAAATTTAGATAAAATTGCTGACTCATGAAAAAAGAGGTTAACAATGTTTTGGGTTGTTTTTTTAACTAATTTTTCTGATTGGTTTATTGTTTCCTCCAGCGACATCGGTCCATCGGTTAAACTAAAAGCACCAATTACCCCCATATCTTTAAATTGATCGATATCGACATCAATCGATCCGCCTATAAAAACAACGGGGACATTGTATCTGTTTGCATATTTGGCAATACCCATAGGTGTCTTACCGTATAAAGTTTGAAAATCAATCTTACCTTCACCTGTAATAACTAGATCAGCATTTTCTAAATATTGATCCAGTTTGATATAGTCTATGACGACTTGAATGCCATCTTCAAAATGACTAGGGAAAAAGGCTTTGAAAGCACCACCTAAACCGCCGGCAGCACCAGCGCCAGGTAAGTCATGCAGACGAATGCTTTTCTTATGGGCTACTAAATCGGCCCAATGTGTCAGGTTGTGTTCTAATTGTTTTAAATCTGATTTTGTTGCACCTTTTTGTTTACCAAAAACGTAGGAAGCACCGTTTGTACCAATTAATGGATTCTGTACGTCAGTGGCAATCGTAAAGTTGCATTGGTTGATACGTGCATCAAAATGACTTAAGTCAATATGCTGTATCTTTTGTAGATTACCACCACCAAGATCAACTTCATGATGATGCTGATCTAAAAGTTTGGCACCAAGTGCCTGTAACATACCAGCACCTGCATCATTCGTTGCAGACCCGCCGATTGCAAGGATGAATTGCGTATAACCGCTATCCAATGCATCAAGAATTAATTCTCCAGTACCATATGTAGTGGCTTGCCTCACATTAAGTGCATTGTCTGGCACATGCTTTAATCCAGACGCTTCAGCCATTTCTATGACACAGGTTTCCTTGTCATGGAGTACACCATATTGTGCAGAGACAGTATCGCCAAGTGGTCCTGTCACATTGAGTGTGGTGAATGTACCGTTCGTGGCATTTACCAAAGCTTCCATGGTGCCTTCACCTCCATCCCCAACGGGTAAGGTATGTATATCGGCTTCAGGGAATATATCAGAAATACCCTGACTCATATAGCGAGCAACCTCAGTAGCTGACATACTACCTTTAAATGAATCCGGTGCTAAAACAATTTTCATACGCCATCCTCCTTGTAAACGATTTCATTATTGTATTATTCTATTATATCGATTTAATTTTATTGAAAATAGGGTTAAAATATACAAAAATGATGTTATTAATTTGTATGAAAATGATAGGGGATAAAATGATGAATGTATTAACAGATGAATTAGCTGCATTAATCGTTGAGGAAACAGTAAAAAGAACGAATAGTAATATTAATATAATGAATTTTAATGGAGAAATCATTGCTTCGTTTGATAAGCGTAGAATTGGTCAAGTTCATGAAGGTGCGCGCAAAGTATTAGCGAGTGGGGATATAGTGATCTTGTCTGAAGAAGAAACGAGTTATTTACAAGGTACACAGCCGGGTATTAATTTACCAATTATATTTCAAGATAACGTAGTAGGTGTGATTGGTATTACAGGTGATCCATCAGCATTAGTGCATGTTGCTGATTTGGTGAAAATGTCCACAGAGTTGTTACTTTATCAAAATTATTTTACATATGAATTAGAAGGACAGTTACGTAGTCAGGAATTACTAATCGAGGAATTATTGAAAAGTGAACCCTCACAATCCTTTATCCAATATTTAACAAAACAATTAAATGTAGCGTTTCTAACTTATAGAAAATGCATCATTATTAATTTGGAGAAACAAATTTTTTCACGAAGTAGTATTGTACAAAGATTAGCTAAAATAATGGATAAGGCGACTTTCGCAGTCGCTTTTACTAATTATAATCATATTGTTATTTTAGCAACAGATGAGCTACAAGATGAACTGAATCAAAAAATATATCGCATTCATCAAGTATTTACATCTTTAAATTTAGATGTACGTATTGCTTCTAGTTTAGTGTTTACAAGTTTAAATGATTTTAAAAATGCTTACGAAGAATGTGAACTTGTGTTTATGTTAAACGAAGAAAATGTATCTTTCGCTTCATTTGAAGATGTGGAAGAAAAAACATTACTTTATCAGATAAATGAAGAAATAAGGGAGAGATATAAAAAAAGAATACTAGGTGAGTTAGACAATCAAAGTATTGAAACATTAAAAAGTTTATTTGAAAATGACTTGAATATTGCACAAACGGCTAAGTATCTTTATATTCATCGCAACACACTGCTATATCGTTTAGAAAAATGTAAACTACAAACAGGTTTGAACCCCAAAAAATATTCTGATGCAATCAAATTACAAATTGCTTTGTGGTGTTAAATAGTATAGACATTAAGTACAAAATATTTTATAAAATAGCTATAATCAATTAAAAAGATTACAGTATTTTTGAGGTTTTCATTTTACAAATATGATAAGGCGAGAAAAATGTTATTTTAGTAAATACAAAAAAGCGCTTTACAAATTACACGAGAAACAATATAATAAAATTAAGTTATTACTAAATAATTCTATTAAATTTAGAATAAAAATCTTTATAGATACAAAACGTTTTGTTTCCAATCTGAATTTACTTGTTATAGAAATGGCGCCATTTTTTGAGTTATTGAGTAATGACTCACATCAATCTTACTTTGATGTATTTAAAAAGATGGGGAGTGAATATGATGGGTATGATATGATGACACATGACTTATTTTGTAACTAAGTTTTAGCGTAAAAAATAATTACACTACAAAACAAACAGTCTAATCACGTCAAAATTAACGTGAAGTGAACCCTTAAACTTGTTGTAATTTAATAACAAGTATTCCTCTTTCACCACTTTCAAATGATTATATATTACAGTACCTACTTGAATACGCTTTATACTATGGTATTCAGTCACTTTTAAGTGAAATGCATACATTTATAAAACCCAATGCATAGACTCTAAATTTTATCTATTTCACCTACTTTTAATTCCTCATTTTTAAGGACCAGTTTAAAGAACATATGATTTGAAATAGAAAACGTTGTAACGTGAGCTATCATTTATAGGGTAGCCTTTATAAATGCGTCTATTTTGATTACTACCACCCAACCCATATCATTATTTAAGTATGTCAGGAGATATTTTCACTTAAAAGGACAATAAACTGGTGAAACAATATGGCCTCAGCAACAATGCTTTCATTGTTACTGAGGCTTTTTTTAGCCATTTAACGTACAGTTTTTCAATGTGTATTTGTTTAAATAATAGACAAAAAATTAAATATATTTTATTGATGTTAAATATAATGGTTGTCTTTTTCTTTTTAATGTGACATACTCTATAGCAATAAGTATAACATAATAACTTATAGGGGTGATTAAGTATGACAAAATATATTTATGCATTTGATGAAGGCCAAAAAAGTATGAAAGATTTATTAGGAGGAAAAGGTGCAAATCTAGCTGAAATGAAACGCTTAGGTTTACCAGTGCCAGACGGATTCACCATTACAACGGAAGCATGTATAGAATATTTAAATAACCATTCAAAACTACCTGATTTATTACTGAAACAGTTAGATGTAGAATTGGATGCGTTATCTAAACGTATACAGAAATCATTTTCTGATGATGGTGCTTTACTCCTAGTTTCTGTAAGAAGTGGTGCAAAAATTTCTATGCCAGGTATGATGGATACGATATTAAATCTAGGTTTGAACGATGAAAATGTAAAAAAATTAGCAAATAAAACAAATGATTCGCGCTTTGCATATGATTGCTATAGAAGATTGTTGCAAATGTTTGGTCAGGTTGTTTATGGTATTCCAATGTCATCTTTTGATACATATTTTGATCAATACAAGACACAACATCATTATGAAAGCGATGCAGAAATTCCAGCCGAAGGGTTAAAAGAAATTTGTGAACATTTTAAAGCAGTTTACTTAGATGAAGCATATAAACCATTCCCACAAGAACCGATTGACCAATTAACAGAGGCAATTGAAGCAGTATTTAAATCTTGGGATAATGATCGCGCGCGTGTATATCGTCAGTTAAATGAAATACCACATGATATTGGTACTGCAGTCAATATACAGGAAATGGTATTTGGTAATAGTGGTGAAAAAAGTGGTACAGGTGTAGCATTTACGCGTAATCCTATAACGGGAGAAGCAAAGTTATTTGGAGAGTATCTACTGAATGCTCAAGGTGAAGATGTTGTAGCAGGTATTCGTACACCTAAAGATATTGAAACATTGAAAGAACAAATGCCACATGTGCATGAGCAATTTGTAAAAGTTTCAACACAACTTGAAACGCATTATAAAGACATGCAAGATATTGAATTTACAATAGAAAATGAAAACTTATATATATTACAGACACGAAGTGGTAAACGTACTGCCAATGCTGCGATTCATATCGCTGTTGATTTAGTTGAGGAAGATGTGATAAGCAAAGAAAAAGCGGTCATGAATGTTGAAGTGAAATCTATTGATCAATTATTACATCCAAATTTTGATGAACAATCATTAAAACAGACGTCAGTTATAACTAAGGTCGGCTTACCTGCCAGTCCTGGTGCAGCTAGTGGCGCAATTGTTTTTTCTGCAGAAACGGCTAAACAACAAGCAGAACAAGGGAATAAAGTGATTTTAATGCGTCCTGAGACATCACCAGAAGATATTGAAGGGATGGTTGCAAGTGAGGCAATTGTTACAACGCATGGTGGTATGACATCACACGCTGCAGTCGTAGCGCGAGGTATGGGCAAGTGTTGTGTCACAGGTTGTTCAGACTTAGAAATTAATATTACAGATAAGGTTGTACATTATAAAGGTGGTTCACTATATGAAGGTGATATCATTTCAGTAGATGGCGCGAAAGGGGATATTTATTTTGGTGAAGTTGAGACAATCCAAGCAGAGCGTAGTCATGCTTTTGAGAAATTTATGCAATGGTCAGAAGAAAATGCAAGATTAGATGTACGCATGAATGCAGAAACAGCACAAGATATTCAATCAGGTTATCAGTTTGGTGCTAAAGGGATAGGGCTTGTTCGAACAGAGCACATGTTTTTCGCGCCAGAGCGACTCATAGAAATGCGCAGATTTATTTTGTCTGATACACAGGATAAACGTATTGCTGCTTTAAACACAATTAAGCAGTACCAAAAGAATGATTTTGAAGAAATACTAAAACTTTCTGGTGAACGACCAACGATTATTCGTTTGTTAGACCCACCGTTACACGAATTTTTACCCAATTCAAATAACGAAAAAGCAACAGTTGCAGAGCAATTGAATGTAACGATTAAGGAATTAGACCAGTATATTGAAAGTTTAAATGAAGTGAATCCAATGCTTGGACATAGAGGATGTAGGTTAGCCATTACGTATCCTGAACTTTATATCATGCAAGCAGAAGCGATTATAGAAAGTGCATTGGAGCTGAAAGCGCAAGGTGTATCATGCCAACCAGAAATTATGATTCCTTTAGTTTCCACCGTTGCTGAATTTACAACGCTGAAAGCGCAAATTATTTCACGAATTGAAACATTACAACAAGAAGCAGGAGAACATATTCATTATATGATTGGAACAATGATCGAGACACCACGTGCTTGCTTGATTGCTAGTGAGTTAGCAAAAGAATGTGATTTCTTTAGTTTTGGAACAAATGATTTAACACAGCTAACATTCGGTTTTTCAAGAGACGATGCTGGTAAGTTTATTGGTACTTATTCTGAATTAGGCATTTTAGAGCACGACCCGTTCCAGACGTTAGATGTAGAAGGTGTAGGTGAACTGATAAAAATTGCTACACAACAAGCAAAATCAGCGAATCCAGACATAACAATTGGTGTGTGTGGTGAACTAGGTGGAGATCATAAATCCATTCAATATTTTAATCAATTAGACATAGATTATGTTTCTTGTTCGCCATTTAGAGTGCCGGGTGCATTGCTTTCAACTGCGCAAAGTGAAGTAGAAGGTGGCCGATTACATGTTTGATGATCAACAAGCACCACAGCTGAGATTATTTGTCATATCAGATTCTATAGGAGAGACAGCGCAACGAATGATTCATGCGACGTTAACGCAATTTCCTGACATTTCACAAATAGAGATAAAAAAATATCCATTCATTAAAAATGAAGAAGAACTGATGCATATTTTAAACAGAGCTAAAGAGTTGAATGCCGTTGTTGTTACGACATTAGTGAATCCAGATTTCAATATTGCAGGTCAACAGCTTGCGAAAAAATTGCAAATTCCGTATATCGATTATATGTCTGATTTGATAGGCATTATTCAACAACAAACACAATGTAACCCCATACTAGAAAGTGGGGCATTACGTAAACTAGATGAAAATTACTTCAAGAGAATCGAAGCAATGGAGTATGCTGTGAAATATGATGATGGTAAACATTTTACAGATATTGGAGAAGCGGATGCATTGATTGTAGGTGTTTCAAGAACATCTAAAACGCCATTAAGCATGTACTTAGCAAATAAGGGCTATAAGATTGCGAATATTCCATTGGTACCAGAGGTTGATATTCCAGATGAGGTGTTTAAACATAAGCATTTGAAAGTATTTGGTTTAACTGCGAATCCTGACTATATTTTAAACATTCGTAATGAGCGCGTTAAAATTTTAGGGTTATCGGGTCCGTCAAACTATAATAGTATGGATAGAATCAGAGAAGAGCTAATTCATGCAGAAGAAGTTTTTCAAAAATTAAATGCAACGGTTATTAATACAGAGTATAAATCCATTGAAGAATCTGCCTTTTATATTGAAAAATGCTTATAAGATGATTCAAAAAGAGAGAATAAGAGATATTAAGATAAATATACGAGTCACTGAGTACAGGAAAAATATTGGATTAGCGGCCTTGAAATTTTAATCATATTAAAGAAAAGCAGAAAAACGACCACTTCTATTTTAATAGAAATGGTCGTTTTTTTTGTTAGCTTACATTGTTATGATCTCATTGCTTATGCTTCATTAAGGTTAGCTAGAGTTTCAACAATATCTTCTGAAGCGATAAGACCGCGTAATTTAGCCCAGTCATCTCTGCTTACAAAATGTACACGCTGACTTTTAACTGCTTCTAAGTCATCCCATTGATTACTATTTTGTAATTTATTTAAATCTTTATCGTTATCGTCTTCTACCATCACGATTAATCTTTCAGGGTTAACATTTGCAAGTTGTTCATAAGACATTTCTAAATAATCAGATTCTCTGTAAGCAGGTAATGTGTCTGCAACTTTATCATTAAGTGCTGTTGCAAAGCCTAATTTAGTTAAAAATTCACCTACATACGTGCTATTTGAATGCGCCGTCACACCTTGTTCTGATACGACTGCAGCTAATGTTTCTTTATTTTTATCTATAGAAATTTGATTGTTAAAATCATTAACTAAAGCTTGATGTCTATCTAGACGCTCTTTAGCATCTTTAGATTTAGAAACGGCAGTACCAATACGTTGGAATACTTCTAATGTTTCTTGATAACCAGCATCGAAGCTTTTGAAAAGAATGGTAGGCGCAATTTCACTTAACTCTTCATAAATCTCTTTGTGGCGATCAGAATCACCAATAATGAGTTGTGGTGCTGATGATCTAATAGATTCAAAATCTGGGTCTAAACGTGTACCAACTGAGACATAATCGCCTACTGCTTCTCTAAGTGGTGATGTTAAATTTGTACTATCACCGTCATCGGCAATACCTTTAACATCTATATCTAAAGCAACTAATGCATCAACGAATGAAAATTCTAATGCTACTGCTGAAGTTATATCTTCTGGTAATTCACTTGTACCTAAATCATGTTTAAATTCAAAAGTCATCATATTACCTCCCTAAATTGCTTTTACTATTTATATTCCACACAATTAAAATGTGAAACATAACAATGATGTATAGGGTTGTCATAAATGATTCAGAGGGTGTTACGTTGGTTATTGATAATACATTGTAGAAGTTAGTGCTACGATTGATGTTCCTGGATTAAAGTAACTATGAGGCAAATCACTATTAAATCGAAAAGCTTGATGATGATTGATTGTATATTGTTTACCATCGACTTCGATTTCTAATACACCGTCATTAACAATAATATACTCTTCGGAACCAGGGTGGTGAGGGTCGGAATGCATTTTGCCACCAGGTTGGATTACCATTTTAAACATTTCGAATTTCTTGTTCTCATCATAAGGAAAGTATGGATATATTGAAACTTCCTTATCAATGAGAGGGATGATATCACTTTCGTCGATAAAATCGATTATATCATTGGATGTAGAAGTTAATTGCGACAATGAAATATGAAGGCCATTTGCTATTTTCCATAATGTGGTAATCGTTGGATTAGATTGTCCCTTTTCAATTTGACTTAACATATTTTTGCTGACGCCTGTTGCATTCGCTACTTTATCTAAACTTAATTGATGCTTTATTCGGTAATCGGCAATATTTTTTGCTACGATGCTTTGAATATTATACAAATATATCCCTCCTATTTACATTATAACGTACATATCGTACCATATAATGTGTTGTTTTCAAAATAGACCTGATAAGGTGGTAAATGATAGATTATGGAAAATTATAGAAAAATAAAACCATTCAATTGGTTGTTATTTATAGGAATATTACTTGTCGGTGCGAATTTAAGAGCACCTATTACTTCTATTGGGGTCGCATTGCCTGATATTAAAACGGATTTAGCAATGTCCAATAGTGCTGTTAGTGTTATTACGGTAGTACCATTATTAGCTTTTGCAGTCATTTCATTATTTGCAGCACGAACAAGTAATCAATTTGGTTTAGAAAAAACGATTTTTCTAGCCTTATGTTTAATTTTTATAGGTATTATTGTAAGATCAATGACAGAAATTTCCTGGTTATATATTGGGACAGTTCTGATTGGTATAGGTATTGGATTTGGTAATGTCCTAGCACCCGCAGTCATTAAGGCGAAGTTCCCATTACATATCGGTATCATGACGGGATATTATACTGTTGTAATGAATGTATTTGGTGGTTTATCATCATACGGTACTGCGCCATTGCTAAAGTCGTTTCATTATAATGTAGCAATAAGCTTAATCGGTATCGTAACATTAGTGACGATAATTATTTGGTCATTTCAATTAAAAGGTAAACAAGAAATGGCTACAGCGTTACCTCGTAAAAGTGTAAATGTGTGGAAATCTCCAATTTCTTGGCAAATCACGATACTAATGGGCGGACAATCGCTTATATTTTATTCTCTCATCAACTGGATGCCAGCATACTTGTCGCAGAGTGGTATGTCTATTAGTGAAGCGGGCGTATATTTATCTGTGTTACAGATTTCAATTATTCCATTTACTTTTATCACACCAATATTTGCAACTAAGATGAAATCGCAATTTACATTAACTTTCGTGACAGGATTGTTGTTTATTGCGGGTGTAATCATTATGTTATGCGTACCTCAACTGGCCATTATCTCTACAATATTGATAGGTGTTGCTGGGGGAATCGCTTTTGGACTTGTTAATACGTTCTTTAGTTTACGTACAGAACATAGTCAAACGGCAGCAAAATTATCTGGTATGGCACAGTCTATTGGTTATTTATTTGCCGCTATGGGTCCGTTATTATTTGGTGTTCTACATGATATGACGGGTACTTGGATTGCATCTTTAAGTATATTACTATTTACAGCAGTTATCATTACTTTGTTTGGTTCACAAGCAGGACGTAATCGAACAATCGAACAATCACTTCAAAAGTGAAGTGTTTAACTTGATTGTATAGAATTTAGATTAAAGCTAAAATGGTAAATATACCTATAATGGCATATAATGGGTATGAATCAATGTGAAATAAATCAGATTACATTGGAGACAATTGTACTAAAATTAATATATGTATAAGTAATATAAGATTTTAGAACTAAAACATTATAGTTAAAAATATTTTTAGCTATTAGGGAAAGAATGATGAGGTGAAGTTATGCAATTAATATTTGATCCAGGTGTAAGTCCCATATATCGGGGTGTGTTAGCATTTTTCTTTGTTATCAATGTGATATTAGCCTTTGTTATAGTCTTTTTAGACAGGGATAGAAGAGATGCTACTGCAACATGGGCATGGTTATTTTTACTTTTTGTTATGCCTGTTTTAGGATTTTTCATTTATATATTTTTCGGAAGAGGTATTCGTAAGAAACGTGAACGTGGCTTTGCGCACAATCAGATAGAAGATGGGATGAAACGAGTTCAAGCCCAACTACAAGATTCGACAAATAAAATCAGTGATTCTGATAATCCTATTGTGAGAAAACACCGTGATATTGCAACAACACTTTTAACAAAAGAACCTTCTTTTTTAAGTAATGATAATAATATTGATATTTATACAGATGGTCATGATTTATTCAGTCAAATGAAAGAAGATCTGCGCAATGCGAAAACGTATATTCATATGGAATATTATGTATTGAATTTAGATGGTTTAGGTACTGAAATCATTAATATCTTAGAACAAAAAGCAGAAGAGGGACTTGAAGTGAAGTTACTTTATGATGCTGTAGGGTCTAAATCTGTACATAAGTCGAAATTTAAAAAATTCCGAGAAAATGGCGGACAAGTGGAGGCATTTTTCCAAGCTAAAATACCATTAATCAACTTTAGAGTGAATAATCGAAACCATCGTAAAATTGTCGTCATTGATGGGATGACAGGTTATGTTGGTGGCTTTAACGTTGGCGATGAATATCTAGGTCTAAATGATAAGTTTGGTTATTGGAGAGATACACACCTGAGAGTAAGAGGTGACGGCGTTGATGCCTTACAATTAAGTTTTATACATGATTGGAACTCCCAGGCTAAGCGTGAGCAGTTAGAATATAATATGAAGTATTTTCCACATAATGCGCACCAAGGTGGTAATGTGTCAATGCAGCTCGCACTGAGTGCACCAAGTGATAATTGGCATCAAATTGAATTTGGATATATGAAAATGATTATGAATGCCAAATCCTCCATATACATGCATAGTCCATATTTTATACCAGATAAAGGTTATATTAATGCGTTGCGAATCGCTGCTAAATCAGGGGTTGATGTTCGTTTAATTATCCCTAATAAACCAGATCATATCTTTGTATACTGGGCGACCATTACAAGCGTTGCGCAATTAATTAGAGATGGTGTGAAGGTATATACTTATGAAAATGGATTTATTCATTCTAAGATGATGATTATCGATGATGAAGTGGCAAGTGTCGGTTCATCTAATATGGATATCCGTAGTTTCGAATTGAATTTTGAAGTAAATGCCTTTATGTATGACGAACAAATTACGAAACAACTTAAAGCAGCATTTTTAGAAGATTTAAAAGTATCAAAAGAATTAACAGAAGAACGTTATAATCAACGTTCAAACTGGATTAAATTTAAACAATCCATCGCCAAATTAGCCTCACCAATATTATAAAAGTCAAAATGAGCATTTAATTTAATATTAATTTTGTTGGAATCAGTAGTTATCACTGTATAACTACTGATTTTTTATATGATATAATTATTAGAATAATTGAAAAACATTTTAATAATATAAATAATGATTTGATAAACAAAACAATTGAGGTGTGCTATGCAACGTGATAGTAACTTATACATTTATAGACAACTATATACACAATTAAAAGAAGATATCTTAGCATTTAAATATAATAGCCATGAAAAATTACCGTCTAAGCGAGTGATGTCCAAACATAAAGATATTAGCATAAATAGTGTGAAAGCAGCGTATGAACAGTTGCTAGCAGAAGGTTATATTTACACTCAAGAACGTAAGGGCTATTATATCGAACCCATAGATAAACTGATTATCGAAAACGATAAGCAACCGTCATTAGAAACATATCATGAGCATACAGCAACAGAATTTGAATATTCATTCTCACACATGAGCACTGATATATCAGAATTTCCAGTAGATACATGGACTAAAATGATGAAACAAGTTTTTCAAAATTATGATCACTATCTATCATCTATTCCTGAAGTAAAGGGTCCTATGGAACTTAGACAATCGATTGCGAAACTAATTTCCTATCAACGCGGTATCCATTGCTATCCTGAGCAAATTGTCATAGGATCAGGCACCAATGCATTATTAACCAAATTAATTGAGCTCATGACTAAAAATATAACCATTGCAGTTGAAGATCCTGGCTATTCTCGTTTCAGAACATTGCTAGAACAAACGCGTATACATATGGAGCCAATCGCATTGGATCGTAAAGGGATTTCGTTAGAGGGCATTAAAGATATTCAACCTAATGCAGTGATTGTGACGCCATCGCATCAATTTCCAATTGGGACAATTATGCCCGTTTCAAGACGTATAGATTTATTAAATTGGGCTAGTAAAACACATAGCTATATTATTGAAGATGATTATGATAGTGAATTTAAATATGAAACAGATAATATCCCGTCTTTATTTAGTTTTGACAAAAATGAGAGTGTTATTTACTTAGGGACATTTTCAAAAACACTGATGCCTAGTATAAGAATGAGTTATATGATTTTACCAACAAAATTAGTTAGACAATTTGAACTACAAAATCAAAACACAATTCCAGATTATTCCATGCTAAACGCTTTAACGTTAAATTTGATGATAAAAGAAGGGCATTATGAAAAGTATATAAAGAAAATGCATCAGTTATACGGTAAAAAAAGAGAGAACCTTATAGCATATTTGAGTATGGCTTTCGGCGAACATATCCAAATCAAAGATACACAAGCAGGATTGCATTTTATTATTGAAGTGAATTCTCCGTATTCATATGAAGAAATTGAAACACGTGCGAAAGAACAAAAATTGGAACTTTATACTATTAATAGATTTAAAGTGAAAGCGCTTCAAAAAAATAATGGCCCGAAAATATTGATTATTGGATTTTCAAAAATAGAACAAAATCACATACCAGAGGCAGTTCAAGGTTTAAAAAGTGTACTTATTGAATAAACTGGTACCATTAAAAACCGATAACTGGTACTTTACAGAAGACCAATAATATTTTAAATTTCTAGACAATCAATGAAAATGTTTAAAACTAGGAGGTTTCATTATGTCAGAGAAATATGAATATTATAAAACGCAACGTGAAAAATATGTAGCTCGTGGTGTAGGAAACGGAAATTTACATGTAGCGGACGAGGCACAAAGTGCAACCGTTAAAGACGTCGAAGGTAATGTGTTCATTGATTTTGCTGGTGCCATTGGTACTTTGAATGTCGGACATTCCCACCCAGAAATTACGAAACACTTGAAAGCACAATTGGATAAATTTATACATCCCGGTTTTAATGTCATTATGTATGAAAGCTATTTAAATTTAGCGCAAAAATTAACGGAAATTACACCTGGTCATTTTGACAAAAAATCAATTTTGCTTAACTCAGGTGCAGAAGCTGTAGAAAATGCCGTTAAAATTGCAAGAAAATATACGGGGAGACAAGCCGTAGTCTCATTTGTAAGAGGATTCCATGGTAGAACGAATCTAACCATGTCTATGACGAGTAAGGTGAAACCATATAAATTAGGTTTTGGACCATTCGCTCCGGAAGTTTATCAAGCACCATATCCTAATATTTCTGAAAAATCTGAAGACTTATCAGATGAACTTTACACACAACATATAATCAATAAGTTACATGATTTCTTTATCGAAACGGTGGATCCGAGTGAAGTAGCATGTATCGTCATGGAACCTGTTCAAGGAGAAGGCGGTTTTATCATACCTGATATCCAGTTTGTAAAAGCCGTTAAACAAATTTGTGAAGATAATGGCATTGTCTTTGTAGCAGATGAAATTCAAAGTGGCTTTGCTAGAACAGGTAAAACATTTGCGATAGAACACTTTGATGTTGAACCAGATTTAATTACGGTTTCTAAATCATTGGCTGCTGGATTCCCTTTAAGTGGTGTCGTTGGTAGAAAAGAAATCGTTGATAGCGCATCACCAGGAGAATTGGGCGGTACATATGCTGGAAATCCATTAGCATGTGAAGCTGCACTTAAAGTGATTGAAATCATAGAAAATGAAGATTTAAATGGAAAAGCGGAACAACTCGGTCATCAACTAGAAACATATTTAACAGCATTGAGTCAAGATTATGAGCAAGTTAAAGCTATTCGTCGTTTAGGGGCTATGGTTGCATTTGAAGTCGTTGATCCGGAAACTGGTGAACCTGACAAAGCGTTAACAGCTAAGATTATTAAAACTGCAAACGAAAAAGGCTTATTATTATTATCGGCTGGTATTAAAGGCAATGTGATTCGTTTCTTACTACCATTAGTTATTACAGATCAAGAATTAAACAAAGGTCTAAATATATTAACAGAAGTATTTGAAAAGGCCATTGAAAAGCAAACGAATTAATGAATAAGTAACATTATTATATATTTTATAAGCGGAAAGGGTATGGATAAATGAAAGGGCTTTTATAATTATATTTAAAAAGGGGTCGTTACCATGACAAAGTTAGAAGTAATTAATCCAGCTACTAATGAAGTTTTAGAGCGTTTAGATTATGCTACGCATGAACAAATTAATCATCAAATTAAACAAGCACATCAAGCATTTCAAAACTGGAAGAAGGTCGATGCGCACGAACGTTCAGCGAAATTAGCGCAATGGGCTCAATTAATTGATGATCATCAAGACGAACTTGCACGTCTGATTACATTAGAAGGAGGTAAGCCACTGGCAGAGGCAAAAGGTGAAGTAGCTTATGCGAACTCATACGTCAAATGGTATGCCGAAGAAGCAAAACGTGTATATGGTCGTACGATACCAGCTAATTCACCTTCGAAAAAAATTGTTATAGATAAATTTCCAGTAGGTGTCGTAGGCGCGATTACACCGTGGAACTTCCCAGCAGCAATGATTACGCGTAAGATGGCACCAGCATTGGCAGCAGGATGTACAATCATTTGTAAACCAGCAGTTAAAACGCCACTGACAACGATTAAACTTGTGGAACTTGCACATCAAGCGGGTTTTCCAAAAGATGCTATCTCCTACATTATTGCT
The DNA here is from genome assembly GCF_056529615.1 of Staphylococcus sp. Z5-21. Classification (NCBI taxonomy): domain Bacteria; kingdom Bacillati; phylum Bacillota; class Bacilli; order Caryophanales; family Staphylococcaceae; genus Staphylococcus; species Staphylococcus sp. Z5-21. The sequence goes on from NZ_CP096462.1 coordinate 215,362, forward strand.
TCAGGTAAAGACGCAGGGGACATTTTCACAAATCATAGTTTGATTAGTAAATTGACATTCACTGGATCGACTGCTGTTGGTAAATCATTAATTGAATCATCTGCGCAACAAGTTAAAAATGTGACGATGGAGCTAGGTGGCTTAGCACCGCTTATCGTTCATAATGATGCAGACATTGAAGCGGCAGTAGACGGTACGATTGCTTCGAAGTTTAGAAATGCAGGACAAACTTGTATATGTGCAAACAGAATCTATGTTCACGAAGATATCGCCGAGGCATATAACGAAAAATTAATAGAAAAAGTGCATGCATTATCTGTAGGTGATGGCTTGAAAGAAGAGGTTAAAATTGGACCACTCATTGACAATCAAGCTGTAGAAAAAGTGTTAACACACATCAAAGATGCGCAAGAAAAAGGTGGGCAACTATCACGTAGTATTGAAGATATTCAAGCATTGGGCGGTAATTTCTTAAAACCGGTAGTCATTACGAATGCAAATTTAGATATGAAAGCAATGCATGAAGAAACGTTTGGACCAGTTGCGCCAGTGATGACATATAGTGATTTAGATGAAGTGATTAACATAGCAAATGACACAGAATTTGGCTTAGCTTCATATTTCTTCACGAATGATTATCGAACTGGATTAAAACTCTTTAATGAACTGGAATATGGTGTGATTGGTTGGAACGATGGTGGACCATCTGCTGCACATGCACCATTTGGTGGTTTGAAAGAAAGTGGTTATGGTAGAGAAGGTGGCGTAGAAGGCATAGAACCTTATTTAGAAACGAAGTATCTTTCTATACAAGAATAAAAATGCATTAGGATAAACCAAATCTTAAATAAAATATAAAATCAGTCAATTAAAGATTGAGAAAGCGATTGGTTAATCACATATGATAGGGCGCCGTTTATTAAAGTGAAATAAATACAACGCTACGCTGCGCGTTTCTCAACTTTAATTGACGTTATTGAAAATGTTATGGGGTATGTTCAATGAAATCACAAAAATCACAATTTAATAAATCAATGAATATAGTTGATGTTTTATTTCTAGCTATTGGTGCCATGCTTGGATGGGGATGGGTAGTCTTGTCAGGAGAATGGGTATCAGCAGCTGGATTTATCGGAAGTATTGTCGCTTTTTTAATTGGTGGATTATTAGTTATTGTTATAGGCCTTACATACGCAGAGCTTGCATCAGCTATTCCGGAAACTGGCGGAGGATTTGTATTTGTTAAAAAGGCTTTTTCTCCTGGTATTGCATTCATTTCTGGCTGGTCCGTACTTTTTGGATATGTATCCGTAATTACATTTGAAGCGGTTGCTTTGCCCACAGTCATCGATTACGTCATTCCTTTTAAACATCATGGTTTTATGTGGAATATCGCTGGTTGGGATGTCTATTTAACATGGGTATTAATTGGTTCAATTGGTAGTATTGTATTAACATCACTGAATTATTTCGGCGTAAAACCAGCAGCCATCATGCAGACTGTGTTCACTATCTTTATTGTAGCAGTGGGCTTGTTGCTTGTATTTGGTGCTGGATTCAATGGCAACTTTAGTAATTTAAAACCATTCGAGAATGGTGTTGGCGGAACCATGTCCGTATTGATGATGATTCCATTTCTATTTGTAGGATTTGATGTCATTCCACAAATTGCTGAAGAGGTGAAAGCACCTTCTAAAAAGATTGGTGGCATTTTAATATTATCAATCATTGCTTCTGTTATATTTTATTTATTGATTGTATTTGGTGTAGCCACAGGACTTTCACCTTCAGCACTTAACACGAGTAGTTTAGCAACGGCGGATGCAATGGTTAATCTGTTCGGTCATAGTGGATTTGGTGTATTACTTGTACTCGGTGGTGTCGCCGGAATTATCACCAGTTGGAATGCATTTATTATTGGTGGAAGTAGAATATTGTATGCAATGGCTAAAAATAAAATGATTCCACAATGGTTTGCCTATATCCACCCGAAATTTAAAACGCCTACGCATGGTATTTTATTTCTAGGTGTACTCGCTTTTGTAGCACCGCTGTTAGGAAGACCAGCACTTTCGTGGATTGTTAATGCAGGCGGTATTGGTGTTGTTCTAGGTTATTTACTGGTTGCAATTTCGTTTCTTAAGTTACGCAAAACGCATCCTAATTTAGAACGTCCTTACCGTATTAAAAACGGACAAATTGTTGGTATCATTGCGGTTATTTTGAGCATATTGTTTATCGTGATTTATTTACCGGGTATGCCGTCATCGTTAGCTTGGCCATCAGAGTGGTTAATTGTATTAGTTTGGTATTTGATTGCAGGTGTACTTTATTTAACTCAAAAAAGAAAGACAACAGAAGATGCCTATGTATCAATACAAGGAGACAAGCAATCAGATTATCAGTAACACTTTATATAAAAACGCCGTGTCAGTTTAATTTAACTGGCACGGCTGTTTTTAATGAAAATAGTTATGTTATTGAACTAGTTAGCGACATGGATAAGTTGATCGCCTGGCATAATCCACTGTTTTTTAAAGAAATACTTATATAAAGCAAAGCTAATGACTGCAGGCAATATAATATGGAAGATTATAATTAATAGCCAGGTTTGAAGTGAACCACCCATGGTATTAATCGTCATAATTTGGCCAATTAAACCACTTGTACCCATACCTGCACCAGCGGCATTATTTGTCATAGGAAATAGAGTTGTCATAACTGGAGCAACAACTGCACTTGCTATTGTTGGAGGTACTAAGATCATGGGATGTTTAATGATATTTGGGACTTGTAGCATACTTGTACCAATACCAATAGATAAAATACCACTCCAACCATTATCCTTATAGCCATTTACAGCAAAGCCTACCATTTGCGCCGCACAGCCTATCGTTGCTGCACCAGCAGCTAAACCACTTAAATCAAGCATGAGTGCAAGTGCTGCACTTGAAATTGGCGCAGTAAGTGCTAAACCAAAGATGACAGATACTAAAATTCCCATTATCAACGGTTGTTGTTCAGTTGCGACAATGATAACTTTACCTAACCCAGTCATAAACTCATTTAACGCAGGTCCAAAAAGTTTTGCGATAGCGCCCCCGATAACAATCGTAAGTAAGGGCGTAACAATGATATCGATTTTAGTCTTGCTTGCATAAAATCTACTTAATTCTACGACGATGAGTGTAGCAATATAGGCACCAACTGCACCGCCTCCAAACGTCGTATAACCTAGTGTGCCAACGATAACACACGAAAAAATAACTAGAGGTTTAGCGCCTAATCCATAAGCAATTGCTACCCCAATAGCAGCACCGGTAACTGACATTGCGACCTTACCAATTTCTGATAAAAACGATAAATCTATTTGTGGAATGAGTGTTTGATTGCCAATAGTTTCTAAGATAAGTCCAATAATTAAAGAGCCAAACAAACCCAAAGCCATAAAACTTAATGCTTCAATAACCCACCTATGCAAATGATTTTTCATTAAGTAATCTCCTTGTTTTTTAATTAAATTATTTCATAAATTAATATTAGTATATAGATAGTTAGTGAAGTTGGCTAGACTATATTGGGATTTTTTTCACAATCATAAAATAAAAACTGCCAGTGCGTATCGAAACGCACTGACAGTGTTGTAATTGTATTTAAATGTATTAGGATAGATTAATTTTTGTTTACAGAAGCATCATAGATAGATTCAACTGTTTCGCCTAAAATTTTGTCGAATTCTTCATCAGATTGGTTCACATTTAAATCATTGATTAATGCACGAGAGAAGCTAGCGATTAAATCTTTATTTTGTTTAAGTACTTCATTTGCATGTTCTCTGCTATAGCCACCAGATAACGCAACGACACGTACAACGTTTGGATGGTTGATTAATGATTGATATTGATTTGCTTTTGTAGGGATAGTTACTTTAAGCATTACAAGTTGATCATCGTTGAGTTTGTTTAGTTCTTCTAAAATTGAATCAGTTAAGTATGCTTCAATCTCTTCTTTGTTTTCAGCATTAATATTAACTTCAGGTTCAATAATTGGAACTAAACCAGCTGCAATAATTTGTTTAGCTATATCAAACTGTTGTTTAACAACTAAATCAATACCGTCTTTATTTAGTTCTAAGATATTAGAACGCATTTTAGTACCGAAAATTTTATGTTTATTTGCACGATTTAGTAAGTCATCTAGCTCAGGCATAGGTTTCATTAATTGAACGCCATCTTTTTGTTCATCTAAACCTTTATCTATTTTTAAGAAAGGTACAACACCTTTATCAGCTAGATAGTCCGCTGTATGTTTGCCTTCTACTTCGCGGTCCATTGTTTGTTCGAACAGAATCGCACCTACAATTTTATCTGAACTAAATGATGGTGACGACACGATACGTGTACGCATGTCATGAACGAGTTTGAACATTTCGTCTTCACTGTCATATTGATCTTCTGTAACGCCGTAGTCACGTAACGCTTTAGGTGTACTACCACCACTTTGGTCTAATGCAGCAATGAAGCCTTTTCCATTTTTTACTTTGTCAAATTGTTCTTGATTCATTCTTACCACTCCTTTTACTATATTCTCTTATAGTATGATAAAAATTAAAAAATAACGCAAGCTGTAGGCTCTTTTTACGATAAAATATATTGGAAATTGTGTCTTTAATAAAAAATTTTTCTGTAGCTAATATGATTTAGTAACTGAAATTAAAAATATGGGCGTTGGGTTATAAAATTCATCTTGTTCTGAGTACATACGTAAATAAATTTCAGTGTCTAAATGGATATGATCAAATCCTAATGATTTTAAGATATCCATATCTGTTTGAGGTCTGGGTTGGTGATTAATGGGTATATTTTGTTTGATTGCCTCACTTTCAGCCAGCATATCTTTGCCGAGTGTGTGGTGTGCATGTTCAGTATTCAGGGATTTATAGTCAGTAAATGAATCGTTACCATAATTGGCATCAATATTAATCAGTTTACCGTTAGGTTTTATTACACGTAACCATTCTTGATATGCTGCCTTTGTATTAGGAAGTAGCCACGTTACATTGCGAGAAATAACCATATCAAAAGTTTCATCATTGAATTGTAGTGATTCAGCATCCATTACTTGAAAGTGAATATCTTGATGATGACTTTCGGCATTCTGTTTTGCCGATTGGATCATTTCAGGAGAAAGATCTATCCCTGTGACATCGCTACCTAGTTTTCCACATAAAATAGCTAAAAAACCCGCGCCAGTACCAATATCTAAGATTTTCATACCAGGTTGTATCGGGTTTATGTTATTAATTTCTTCTATCCATTTTTGAGCATGCGTACTTTCTAATTCTGCTAGCTTATTTTTACTAAAGGATTCAGCACGTTTATCCCAATAATTAATGATCTTTGATTTTTCCATTTAAATTCACTCCGCTTATTACAATTATTTTGCTGTTTACACTATTATAGAATATTTAAGTATAAAAGTTTGTGATGACTATTTAAAAACACACAAAAAACGACATACATTTAATTATGTATCGAACAACATTTATGCGATATTTTATAAAAAAACAGTCTTTTTCTCTGAAAATACAAAAAAATAAAAACAAATATTTATACGTAAATAATGAATAAAGATACATATTATAAAGTTTGTAAGATTCATTAATTTCATTAAGTTTAAACTTAACACTGTGATTATAGCGATTTATAATCCGAAATTAATTCTCTGTTTTATATAAATATTCATATAATTAATTTCAGAATATTGAATGGAATTTGCATTATTATTTAAAGTTCGTTAGGCTCATGTTTGTGAATTAATATATATTTTTGCTAATGTTTATCTATTTTTAGCGACTTTTACATAGTTATAAAAATAAATACAGGGGTGTTCAATAATGAAGAAAAATAAAGTTATGGATTGGACGACCTTTATAGGATCATCGGTTATTTTACTGATTGCAGTAATTCCTATGATGGTCTTTCCTAAAGCAAGTCAAGAAGTGATTACTAAAATGAACGATGCCGTTTCTAGTGCATTAGGTTCAGTTTATTTGCTTATCGGACTCGCTATTTTAATATTTGTTTTATACATAGCCTTTGGTAAGTACGGTAATGTAACTTTAGGTAAAGCGACAGATAAGCCCGAGTTTAATAATTTTAGTTGGGCTGCCATGCTGTTTTGTGCCGGTATTGCGTCTGATATTTTATATTGGGGTATTATCGAGTGGGCATTCTATTATCAAAATCCGCCACATGGTGGTAAAGGTATGACAGATAGTGCGCTTAATTATGCAACGATGTATGGTATGTTCCATTGGGGACCAATTGCATGGGCGACCTTTGTACTACCAGCGCTGTGTATTGGTTACTTATTATTCGTGAAGAAGAAACCTATTTATAAAGTAAGCCAAACGTTACGTCCAATATTAAAAGGGCAAACAGATGGTCTTGTAGGTAAGATTGTCGATATTATATTCATTTTTGGATTATTAGGTGGTGCAGCTACATCATTAGCACTTGGTGTACCAATGATTACAGCAGGGATAGAGCGCTTGACTGGTATCGATGGTGATAACATGTTAATGCGTGGTGCGATACTGTTTTTAGTAACTGCTATCTTTGCTTATAGTTCATATTCTGGATTGAAAAAAGGTATAAAAGTATTAAGTGATTGGAACGTTATTTTGTCATTTGTATTACTTGGATTTGTGTTAATTGTTGGACCAACGGTATTTATTATGGAAACGACAATTACAAGTATGGGTAATATGATTAAGAACTTTTTCGAAATGGCTACTTGGCTAGAACCATTTGGCGGTATTGGTGGCCGTAAAGAAACGAACTTCCCACAACAGTGGACAATATTCTATTGGTCATGGTGGATTGTTTATGCACCATTTATTGGATTGTTTATCGCACGTATTTCCAAAGGTCGTACGTTAAAAGAAGTAGTTTTAGGTACAATTATCTATGGTACATTAGGATGTATGTTGTTCTTCGGTATTTTTGGTAACTATGCTGTGTTTTTACAAATTAGTGGACAATTTGATGTGATCCAAAATCTGAATACACATGGTACGGAAGCTACAATCATAGAGGTATTGCATCAATTACCGTTCCATAATATTATCATTGTATTATTTATGCTTTCGGCATTGCTGTTCTTAGCGACAACATTTGATTCTGGATCATATATCTTAGCAGCAGCATCTCAGAAAAAAGTAATTGGTGAACCATTAAAAGTAAACCGTCTTTATTGGGCGTTTGCGTTATGTTTATTACCATTTGCGCTTATGTTAGTCGGTGGCGAGAGAGCGTTAGAAGTACTGAAAACAGCAGCCTTATTGGCGAGTGTGCCAGTACTTGTAGTCTTTGTTATGATGATGGTCGCATTTATGCGGACACTTAATGAGGACCGACTTAAACTAGAAAGTCGGGCAGACAAGTATAGAGAGGTCGAGCGACGTTCATTGCGTATCACACAAGTTAGAGAACAAAAAGAAGATGATAATTTGTAATTTTAAATAAAAGCTGAGACAAGTACGATGTCTCAGCTTTTTTATGCTTTAACTTAAGGTTGAATTGTCATGCTTATTTGTTAAATAAAAAAGCGACCGTTTGAAATTTAACTTCACACGGACGCTTTTTGAAATTCTGTTGATTTTGGGCTAACTATCTTACACATATTTAATCTTCTTTGTAATTATTTTCAGGTATTGGGAAGTATTTAAATATTTCTCCGCTTTCCAATGCATCACTTAAATGATCTAACCATTCGTAATAAGGTAACGTGTCGATGAGTTGCTGTTTCGTTTCGTTTGCCTCAGTTTTAATAGCGGCATCTGTACTTTCGTCATTAATAATTTTGTTTAGTATCGCAACGGCATCATGGACAGCTTCGGCATTAATTACGATTTCCCGACGCCATTTGCGTGTAAAGAAATTGCTAAAGAAGTTAAAGAAATCTTTTTCTGCAATAAAATGTTGTTTTCTACTACCGCGTGTAAATTGTTGCTTAACGATATCAAATTCTTGGAGTCTTTTGACCCCAGCACTCATGCTTGGTTTACTCATTTGTAATTGTTCACGCATCTCATCGAGTGTCATGCTATCTTCGAAGAGCATAGTACCAAATAAATTACCAACACTTCTGTTGATACCATATAAATCCATTGTTTCACCAATCGCATTGATAACAATATCTTTTGCTTCGTCTAATTGATGTTCAGGGTTGTTTGAATGTGCCATGTAGTACACCTCCGACCAAATATTTTATTGTGAATTCAAATTATAGCAGGTTAACGAACAGAATTTAAGTAGCGCTTTGTTTCTGAAGTTATGAGCCAATTGAAATTTGAACTGGTTTGACACGCTTTCGTTTACTATGCTAACATAAACTCTATAAAATTCGTTAAATAAAAATTTAACAAACTTAACGGAGGTAATTTTAATGGAACTTGTAAATCAATTGTCTCGTCGTCAATACATTGATGGTGAGTGGGTAGATAGCTCGAATCAAGCAACAAGAAAAATTATTAATCCATTTAACCAAGAAGTCATATTTGAAGTAGCAGAAGGTACTGATGAGGATAGTGAACGTGCGATATTAGCTGCACGTCGTGCTTTTGAAAAAGGTGAATGGTCATTAGAAACAAGTGAAAATAGAGGCAAAAAAGTACGTGCTATTGCCGATTTAATTGTGACACATCGTGAAGAATTAGCGAGACTTGAAACATTAGATACAGGTAAAACATTAGAAGAATCTTACGCAGATATGGATGATATTGCGAACGTATTTAACTATTTTGCAGGTTTGGCAGATAAAGATGGTGGAGAATTGATAGATTCTCCAATCCCAAATACAGAAAGCAAAGTAATAAAAGAACCGATTGGAGTTGTAACTCAAATTACGCCATGGAATTATCCTTTACTGCAAGCTTCATGGAAACTTGCACCTGCATTGGCAACAGGTTGTTCGCTTGTTATGAAACCAAGTGAAATCACGCCGTTAACAACAATTCGTGTATTTGAATTAATGGAAGAAGTTGGCTTCCCTAAAGGTGTGATTAATTTAGTATTAGGAAAAGGATCTGAAGTTGGTGAACCGTTATCTGCACATAAAGAAGTGGATTTAGTGTCATTTACTGGTGGCATAAAAACTGGTAAACACATTATGAAACAAGCAGCAGATCATGTTACAGATGTAGCGTTAGAACTTGGCGGTAAAAACCCAAATGTCATTTTTGACGATGCCGATTTTGACTTAGCAGTAGATCAAGCATTAAATGGCGGATTCTTCCATGCAGGTCAAGTATGCTCTGCTGGCGCAAGAATTATCGTGCATAACGATATTAAAGAAAAATTCGAAGCAGCCCTTATTGAAAGAGTTAAAAATATTAAATTAGGTAATGGTTTTGACTCAGAAACGGAAATGGGACCTGTGATTTCAGCTGAACATAGAGAAAAAATTGAAAATTATATGGAAATTGCAAAAGCTGAAAATGCAACGATTGCTATTGGTGGTAAACGTCCTGAACGTGAAGACCTACAAGATGGGTTCTTCTTTGAACCAACTGTAATTACAAACTGTGATACTTCTATGAGAATTGTTCAAGAGGAAGTATTTGGACCAGTTGTAACAATTGAAGGTTTTTCAACTGAAGCAGAAGCCATAGAACTTGCGAACGATTCCATTTACGGTCTGGCTGGCGGTGTCTTTACACAAGATATAGGCAAAGCTGAACGCGTCGTTAATAAATTGAAGATGGGAACAGTTTGGATTAATGATTTCCATCCATACTTTGCTCAAGCACCTTGGGGCGGCTATAAACAATCCGGTATTGGTAGAGAGCTTGGTAAAGAAGGTCTAGCTGAATATCAAGTAGAGAAACATATATTACGTAATACAAACCCAGAACCAGTTAATTGGTTTGGTAAAGCATAATATAGATTTTTAAATAAGAGAATGAACGTATATAAATTAGAGGAGGCAGTATCACAATGAAGCAATCATACGATTATATCATTATAGGTGGTGGAAGTGCTGGGTCAGTACTTGGTAGCCGTATAAGTGAAGATGTATCGAATAACGTACTTGTATTGGAAGCTGGACGTAGTGATTATCCATGGGACTTATTAATACAGATGCCTGCAGCATTAATGTATCCAGCTGGAAATAAATTATACGATTGGATTTATGAAACGACACCTGAGCCACATATGGATGGACGTAAAGTCGGTCATGCACGTGGTAAAGTTCTAGGTGGTTCAAGTTCGATTAACGGTATGATTTATCAAAGAGGTAACCCAATGGACTATGAAAAATGGGCGAAGCCTGAAGGCATGGATTCATGGGATTACGCACATTGTTTACCGTATTTTAAACGCTTAGAAAAAACATTCGGTGCAACAAAAGATGATCAATTCCGTGGACATCACGGACCAATTAAACTAAGAAGAGGTCCAGCTGATAATCCGTTATTCCAGGCTTTCTTCGATGCAGGTGTTGAAGCAGGTTATAATAAAACACCAGATGTAAATGGATTCCGTCAAGAAGGATTTGGACCATTTGATAGTCAAGTACATAATGGTCGTCGTGTTTCTGCATCTAGAGCATATTTACATCCAGCGATGAAACGTAAGAATTTAGAAGTGCAAACACGTGCATTTGTGACGAAATTAAATTTTGAAGGTAACAAAGTAACGGGTGTTACATTTAAGAAAAATGGTAGAGAACATACAGTAAATGCGAAAGAGGTTATCCTATCAGGTGGTGCAATTAACTCCCCGCAATTACTACAATTATCAGGTATCGGTGATTCAGAACATTTACGTTCATTAGGTATTGAACCACGTATTCACTTACCAGGTGTTGGTGAAAATTTTGAAGACCATTTAGAAGTTTATGTGCAACATGCATGTAAAGAACCTGTTTCAATGCAACCAAGTTTAAATAAATTAAAAATGCCATTCATAGGATTACAATGGATTTTCGGACGTAAAGGTGCTGCAGCATCAAACCATTTCGAAGGTGGTGGCTTTGTACGTTCAAATGAAGATGTAGATTATCCAAACTTAATGTTCCACTTCTTACCAATTGCGGTAAGATACGATGGTACGAAAGCGCCAGCTGCACATGGTTATCAAGTGCATGTAGGACCAATGTACTCAAATTCTCGTGGACATTTAAAAATCAAATCAAAAGATCCATTTGTTAAGCCAGATTTTGTGTTTAACTACTTATCTACAGAAGAAGATAAACGTGAATGGGTGGAAGCAATTAAAGTAGCTAGAAATATCTTAGGCCAAAAAGCATTAGACCCTTATAATGGAGGAGAAATCTCTCCTGGACCTGAAGTGCAAACAGATGAAGAAATTATTGAATGGGTAAAACGCGATGGTGAAACAGCATTGCATCCATCTTGTAGCTGTAGAATGGGACCAGCTTCAGATGAAATGTCAGTCGTAGATCCAGAAACGTTCAAAGTACATGGCATGGAAAATCTACGTGTTGTAGACGCATCTGTTATGCCACGTACAACAAATGGTAACATTCATTCACCTGTATTAATGATGGCTGAGAAAGCATCAGACATCATTCGTGGTAAAAAACCATTAGATCCAGAATATATTGATTTCTATCGTCATGGTGTACATGATAAAGATGCGGGTACTATAAAGTAATGTTTGATTATGATATTTTAAAATAAATGAAATAGATATAGAGGTAAGGCATGTATTTGTTATTATCTCTGACTGCCGACAAAGGCTTAGACTTTGTTGGCAGTTTTTTTGTGCACGTCCGACTAACATTGCCTTTTTTGATACTTAAAGCTTTTACGAGTTCATTTTCGACAGACGCACGCATAACGCGCTGTTACGTAATATGAGAGATATTATTTATCGGGGAGACTTGGTTAAATCTATGGTGGTTGAATGAATGACTTTTATACACCACAAATATTACAAGAAAGTATCATTTAATTTTGTTATAACGAGTAAAATAAACCATAAACAAAGTAGGGATACCCAATGGAATTGAGAACACTTAGATATTTTTGTACAGTTGCTGAAGAACATGCGATTTCAAAAGCGGCAACGGTACTAAACATTACGCAACCTACATTAAGTAGACAAATGCATGACTTAGAATTAGAACTAGGGGTAGAGCTCTTTTATCGAGAAAATAAAGGTATTATGCTTACAGAAGAAGGCATATTTTTAAAAAATAGAGCAGAAGAGATATTGTCATTAACGAATCAGACGCAACAAGAATTTGAAAATAAAAAACAACAAGCGTTGAGTGGACATATTACGATAGGATGTGTAGAAGCGGATAATTCTGACACGCTTGCCATGATATTAGAAGAGATGGTGAGAGAACATCCTTTAATCACTTTTCATATCGTAAGTGGTATAGGCAGTGAAATCAGTGAGCGTCTTGATAATGGATTATTGGATATTGCGATTTTAATAGAACCCATTGCAATGGAAAAATATGAGCAAGTACCTTTACCGAGACCAGAGCGTTGGGGTTTGCTTGTTTCTGAAGATTCTCCATTTAGAGGGCAATCCTCAATGCATCCTGGAGATTTGAAAAAACAAAATTATTAATGTCTAGAAGACCAGAAAATCAAAAAATGATTTCAGAATGGAGTCAAATAGCAGTCAATGACTTGCAAGTGATTGGAACGTATAACTTAATATTTAATATTTTTTCATTGGTAAGAAATAATGTCGGTTCAGCTGTTGTGATTGAAGGTGTAACATCGAATAGAAATTTAGATAATTTAGCTTTTATTCCATTTAAACCAGAACTTTACACACATTGTGTTTTAGTATGGAAGAAAAGTAGAATACAAACACCCGAAAGTGTTAGAATTTAAATATAAAGAGGACCAATCCATACTAAGGATTAGTCCTCTTTTTTGAGATTGGGGATTTATGACCCAGACGCTTTATTTTCAGAATGAGTATTTTTGTTACTAATTATTTCTAATTTAATAGGCTAGTTGTTATTTTTAGTAATTAAATCGGAAATTGCTTTAGACGCTTGTCCATTTTCTAATGAACAAAAGTCATCATAAAACTGATTGATTTTGTCCTTGTAATCTATTGAAACTTGATCTAGATTTTTTAGATCTTCTGTTAATTGGTATGGATCTTGGTGAATAGGTCCAGGTAAATCATTGTGATAGTCTAAATAGAATCCGCGTAAATCTTGACCGTATTTATCTAAATCATAAGCAAAGAAGAATTGAGGACGTTTCAATACACCGTAATCAAACATGACGGATGAATAGTCTGTGATAAGGCAATCTGAAATTAAATATAATTCAGAGATATCACTGTAGTTTGAAACATCAATGGCAAAATCTTCATAACCACGTAAATCTAAGGCATTAGAAATGAGATAATGCATTCTCAATAGTACAACATAGTCATCGCCAAGTTGTGCTTGTAAATTATCTAAATCAATTTGTAGATTAAATAAATATTTACCTTTTTTCACAAATTCATCATCTCTCCAAGTTGGTGCATACATGATGACTTTTTTATCTGCAGGTAAGTTTAAATTTTCTTTAATTTCTTGGATATATGATTTGTCATTTGCATGGTTAACTAATACATCATTTCTAGGATAACCAATTTCAAGTAGTTGTTCAGGTTTCATCCAAAATGCAGTCTCGAAAATTTTAGAAGAATATCTATTTGGTGACACTAAATAATCCCAACGGCTTGTTTCTTCTCTGAAATTACGTTTATAGTTATCCGTTGTAGTTCCTGGCATACGAATGACTTTCATATCATTTGCTAATCGTTTTAATGGTGTGCCGTGCCAATTTTGTATATAAACTTGGTTTGGTTTTTTATTCAGATAAAGCGGTAATCTCGCGTTAGACACCCAGTATTTAGCTTTTGAATATGCTTCATAGTAAGCTTTAGAGCCTTTTTTAACTTTTTTAGCTGAGCCAGGAATTTGTACTTTAGAAGGGTTTTTAAAGACCCATATAAATTCATAATTCGGATGGCGTTTCATCATATATTCGTAAATATATTTCGGGCTATCACTGTAATTTTTACCAGCAAATGCTTCAAATACAATCGTATTTGGACTCACTTTATCTTCACTATCTGTTAATTGGTATAATGCACGATTTTTATTTTTTCTACGTAACAAGATACTTTTTACTAAACGTGCTTTTTTTCTAAGTTTATTTATTTTAAAAGCGGATTTACGTTTATTCACCATGAGCATCAATGACTCTAATATAAAGAGTGGTTTCTCATTTTTGAAAAGCGTCGGAATTAATTCTCTTGTCACTTTTGGAAGCAATTCACTGTTATGTTTATAACGCTCAGGGGTTTTTCTTGATGATGGTTCGAATGAATGTTTGTAAATATTTTTCATTTTATTTTTTATGAAAACTTTATTTTCTTTTAAAGGCGCACGTTGAACAGAATCAGAGAAACTATATACATAATCGTTGAACGTAATGCCAAAATCTTGTTTAGACAGTGCTGGTTTCACAAACGGGTCATAGATTTCCCCTTTAATATAGAAAGGAAAGCGACTGACACGCACGAATCCATTGGCATATTTAATAAATTCTAAAATAAAGGACCAATCTACAAAGACGTTCAAGTCTTCATTAAATTGTAAGTTATGGCCACGTGCAATTGCAGTTTTGAAAACAATATTACATGCAGTTTGCTTTCTTAAAAATTGATTAGAATGTGTTTTAGTATTTAAATATTGAGTACGCACTAAATTTTGGTCAACGTATTGAGGTATATCCAACGTGAACCCATGGATAGGCGCAATTAACGCATCGAATTGATTTAGTTTCTTCATATAAAATGATAATGCATAGGATGCCAAATAATCATCAGAATCAATAAAGATAAAGTAAGGAGATTCAACTTCTTTCAAGCCCATGTTTCTAGCATGCGCATGTCCTGTATTTTCTGGTAAATCAATTGCTTTAATTGGAATATCCCAATCTTTAAGTATTTGTGTTGCAAGTGGTTTCGATTGATCTGTTGAACCGTCATTTACTAAGATGAGTTCAAAATCTTGGAATCTTTGTTTTTTAAGGCTTATTAAACATCTTTCGATATAATCTTCTGAATTGTAATAAGTCACTATGACTGATATAGACTTCATTGTGTTCCCTCTTTTTACTTAAATTTTCTCACTATCTTCTATATAAGGTAAAATATTAACAAACTTTGTTTTATCTTTTCAACTTTGAAATCAAATTTTTTTGATTATTATGTGCATAAAACGTACGAATAATAATATATTATTATTTATAAGCATATATTATTTCTAAAGCATATATTGTAGCATGGTTATGTAGTATAAAGAAAAGCAAAAGACTTCAACTTATAGGTAAAATACATTATTTACTTTTATTATATTAAAGCATAGTTAGTAGTTTTGGAAATGTATATAAAAATATTAAAGACAGGGGATGATTATCATGACAATAAGATGTGCTAAAGATAATGAATTGAAACTCATTAACAAAGTTATACCAAAGTTATTCAAAGAAGCGATGATGGTGAATTTTGATTTATCAGATGCGTCATTGCGGGATATGTCAAATCAATTGCTATTGCAAGGTGCAAAATATTATGTGTTGATTGAAGAAAACATATGCAAAGGGTTTGTGCTTATTGATAAAAAAACAGATTACCTTGAACAACAAGATTATGGTTTTATCTATGAGTTATATGTCTTTGAAGGTTATAGAAGACAGGGTGTTGCTAAAAAGTTAATATATTTTGTTAATGACTTTTTTAAAAGCCAGCATATTGGTGAAGTTAGGTTAAATGTAAATGTACAGAATAAAGCTAGATTATTATATGAAAAAGTTGGTTTTCAAGAGAGAAATATTACAATGTCTATGAAAGTAGTAGAATAATTTTTTTAAATATTTGCTATTTTTAAAAACTTTATTTTTCTTTTAATAGCAAGGGTTTTAGACATTATTAGTAATAAAGGTAAATTTAATAATCAAAAATATTTTTGACAGCGTTTTCATTTAGCGTTAAGTTTTTCTATATTTACCAATGTTGTAAACAAGTGGGGGAAATTAAAAAATGAAAAACTATCGTTATTTTATCATTACGATGATTATTATTATGACAATGATCAACTATGTCGATCGTGGCGCTATTTCCTATGCTCAAGAAGATATTATTAACGAATTTGGTTTCGATAATATCGCTTGGGGATCAATATTAGGTTATTTTGAATATGGTTATATGCTTGGTTCATTGTTTGGAGGGGTTACAGCAGATAAAAAGGGGCCAAAATTTGTTTGGTTAATTGCTGGTACACTTTGGTCATTATTTGAAATAGGTATGGCATTTGCTGGTGAGATAGGCATGGCTTTATTTGGCGGTTCTGCATTAGCTGGGTTTGGCTTATTAAGAGTACTATTTGGTGTATCTGAAGGTCCAATATTTTCGACAATCAGTAAGACCAATGCAAACTGGGCAGCACCGAGAGAACGCGGTTTATTATCAGCTTTAGGTTTAATTGGTGTACCACTGGGTGCGATAATCACAGCACCGATTGTTTCTGGTTTCTTAGTTATTTCAACTTGGCGCGTGCTTTTTGTAATTTTAGGTTTATTAGGTCTCGTATGGATTATTATTTGGTATAAAGTATTTACCGATTATCCTGAAGATAATAAACATGTTTCTCAGGAAGAAATTGAAAGTATTCGATCCACAGAAGAAACGGTTCATGGTGAAAAAACAGTTGAAACTGAGCACAATGCACATGAAAAATGGTATCACTTTTTCAAAAGTCCGACACTTATCTTTAATATGGTTGGTTATTTTGGTTTTCAATACATAAACTTTTTGATTTTAACTTGGACACCAAAGTATTTACAAGACGAGTATCATTTTGAGATTCACTCATTGTGGTATCTTGGTATGATTCCCTGGATAGGTGCTTGTTTTACAGCATATTTCGGTGGAAGATTATCAGATTGGTTACGTGTGAAAACAGGCAGTCTAAGAATTGCACGATCAGGTTTAGCGATATTTGGAATGACTTTGGCAGCGATTTGTTTTTTAATTATCCCAACAACCAATCAAATTGGCTGGATAATGTTCCTAATGATGCTAGGTAATGCCTGTATATTCTTGCCAAATGCTGTTTATTGGTCTGTCATTATTGATACAGCACCGAAGAAAACTGGGACGTATGGCGGTATTACACATTTCTTTGTTAACTCTGCAACGATTATAGCGCCAACGTTAACAGGTATACTTGTAACATCATATGGATATTCATCAATGTTTATATCTGCAGTAGTAGCGGCAGTCATCGGTATTATTGCGATGTGCTTTGTTAAACCAGGTATTAAAAAAATGAAACCAACTTCATAAATCAAATTTATGTAAGTTACATGGATATATTCCGAATGCTTTAAAGAAGTATTACTTATAAAATAAAGCTACGAGTATAAATGACCATCATTTTAATATGAGGTTCATTTATACTCGCTTTTTTTTGTTTTTACTCAAAGTAAATAGTGTGGGGCGTTTGAGGTAAAATATTTTTTGTTCCTAATTATAAACAAATGATTTGTAATTATAGTTAAATTGAGTATAATTTGATTTTGTAAAAAATGATTAAGGAGAAATAACAAATGATAAATAATAATTTTGAAGAAATTTTAATGAATAGAAAGTCTGTAAAAGTATTTGATGAACAAGTGAAAATACCGAAAGCAGAAATGGACGAAATGATTAAAAAAGCAACGACAGCACCATCATCAGTTAATATGCAACCGTGGAGATTCTTAGTAGTCGAAAGTGATGAAGGTAAAGACACATTACGTCCGCTCATTCGTTTTAACACACGTCAAAATGATTCATCAGCGGCTATGGTCGTTATTTTTGGTGATATGAAGAGTCAAACAAATGCCGAAGAAATTTATGGTAATGCAGTTAAACATGATTTAATGCCGGAAGAAGTAAAACAAGAAATGTTAGAAAAAGTCATACCATTATATGATAATGCAACAAAAGAACAAATGAATGACATTGTGAAGATTGATAGTAGTTTAGCCGCAATGCAATTTATGCTTGTTGCGAAAGCCCATGGATATGATACAAATCCAATTGGCGGATTTGAAAGTGATCAAATCGCAGATGCATTTGGTATAGATTCAGAACGCTATGTACCCGTAGTAATTGTTGCGATTGGTAAAGCTAAAAATCCAGCCCATGGTTCTTATAGATTACCAACAGAAACAGTGACTAAATACGTTTAATATATAGTGAAAGACATTTTTTAATATTGAAAAATGTCTTTTTTATTTCTTTATAAAAAATAGTATTCGATTTTACAACTCTATTGATATATTGACTTATCAAATTTAAAATAAAATTTAATGAGTATTGATAGGGGTTATGAAATATGTGGAAATATGGGATTATTTTGTGTTTTTTGTTTTCGTGTTTTTTAATTTTATGTGTAGGTTGTTTAAATGAAAAAGATAAATTAACGCAAACGTTATCTTTTTATGCAGTAGGCGATAATTTAATCCATCCAGTCGTTTATCAGGATGCTTTGCAAGATAATGGACAGTTCAATTTTGAGTCAATGTATGACAATTTAAAAGATGAAGTTCAATCAACAGATGTATCATACATCAATCAAGAGTCGCCACTTGGTGGTGATGAACGCGGTTTGTCAGTATTTAAACAATTTAATACGCCAGAGGCAATCGCACAAAACATAGTACATACTGGATTTAATGTGGTTAATGGAGCTAATAATCATGCTTTAGATTAAGGAACTGCTAGTTTAGAAAATGAAATCCGCGTTTGGAAGCAATTTAAGTCCGTGTTTTATTTCGGAACGTTTGATTCGCCAAAGCAACATGATACGATTCCTGTAATTGAGAAAAATGGAATTAAAATGGCAATGCTGAGTTATACATATGGAACAAATGATATTCCTAGAGAAAAACCATATCAAATCAATTATTTTGATAAGGCACAAATCAAAAAAGATATCGCAAGCGCAAAAGAAAAAAGTGATGCAGTTATCGTCTCCGCACATTGGGGTAATGAAGGTAAGACTAAACCCAATGAGACGCAACAACAGTATTCCAAAGTGTTTGCTGATGCGGGTGCAGATGTCGTATTAGGCACACATCCACATGTGATACAGCCAGTTAAATGGGTGAAAGGGAAAGATAATCATAAAACACTCGTTGCTTATTCCCTGGGAAATTTTCTAAATGGACAAGCTACAGGAACTGAAAAGAATATATTAGGTGGTAACATACGTTTTAATTTAGAAAAAAATCCTAAAGGCGTACAAATCAAAAATGTTAAATGGAAATCATTGGTGACACATTATGAAAATGGGGAACCTTATTTAAAGGCAACTCTTCAAAATTTTAAAATGTATAAATTAGATGATTATAAAGATGAGCAGGCACAATATCATCCTTTAAATGATAAAAAAGGCATGCAAGTATCACGTCAGAGACTTGTAGATATTACGAAAGATGTAATTGATAAACAATATCTGGATGAAAAGAGTTACTAGTATGTTGCGTAAATAAATATATAAAAGTGCAAAAGCGCCCTCTCGTTACTACACAGTATTGAAGTGTAACAACGAAAGGGCGATTTTTAACACGTTATTGTTCAACTTTTTTTGCTAAATCTGTAATGTATTTAAAGAAGGCATCGTGTTCCACATCATCGACGACTGAAATTGTTCTGCCACGTACATCATCTATATACGTTTGCCCCTGACTAGGCCCTTCTGTATAAACACTAGCATTGACCGAATGTTGCTGTACCAATTCAGGTTTACCTACATATGCAGTTGTTAGTACATCCCATAAGAAATAAGTAGAATTCGTTTGGAAATGTGTTAATGGAGGTACAGCAGCATAACTGACTCCTAAGAAATCAACACCTGGATAATGTCGTTCGTTTGCCCAAGTTTGTCTAATATCCCATGTCAGTGGTACACGATTTGTACTTTCTAATGCGACTATGTCTATTTTTATATTTGTATCAAAGACGGTTTTAACAGATTCTGGATCCCAAAAAGCATTCCATTCTGCAGTACCATCGTGTTCAGGTTCTTCGACATTTCCTTTTTCTAAAAATGTACCACCCATCCATACTAAACGTTCAATTTTATTAATAATTGTAGGCTCAACTGTTACGGCTTTAGCTAAGTCCGTTAATGGGCCAGTAAATAATAAAGTCACTGGAGCATGACTCTTTTGTAATTTTTCAATAATATCTTCATAAGCATCGTGTTCAAGTAAATTTGAATGGCTTTGATTAGCTTCGTTTAAAATAGGTAAAGCGTCCATAAAAAATGCATGCATACGCCAATCTTTAGGGAATGGATTTTTTCCGCGTTGTTTCGAAGCGGCGACATGAATCGGTTGCTTGCTAAAGCGATTAATGATTTTTTGAGATGCACTTGCTGCAGGTTCAACATAGCTATCAGCACCAATTGCACTCACACCAATGAGTGATACATCCTCCATTTGTAGTAACAGAAATAGAGAAATTAAATCATCGACGCCACCGTCATGGTTAAAATATATTTGTTTCATAAAATATCCTCCGTTTCATTTTGTAAATCTATTATATCAAAAGTGAATCAGAGTCATATCGTGTTGAGAAAGAAGCGGCGTCTTTAAGATATCATGTTGGAATTTATTGCCTTAAATACTTATATAAATACTAAAAGATTGAAGTGTGTGTTTACGATACGGCATTAGATGAATGTCTATAATTAAAATGGCATTTAATAAATTCGCGAAATCATTTTAAAATTTATTGATTTTGAAAATTAAAAAATAATAAATTATAACTTATAAGTGTTTATAAGTTAATACATAGGTTATGTTATATAAATAGAAACAATTTAAGGGGTGTTTTTATTTGTGAAATTTAAAAAAGAGAAAGTTAACAGAGTAGATTCTGATCAAGCCAAAAAAGGTGTTGTAGCCACAGGGATTGGTAATGCAATAGAATGGTTTGATTTTGGTTTATATGCACAATTAGCTGTGATATTAAGTGCAAATTTCTTTGGGAATTTACCTCAAGAGATGCAAATTGTTTCAACATTTGCAGTATTTGCCTTTGCTTTTATAGTGAGACCAATCGGTGGTATATTTTTCAGTCACTTAGGGGACAAATATGGACGGAAAATTGTATTATCGACAACGATATTACTTATGGCAGCATCGACATTGATGCTCGGGCTGTTACCTACACAAGATCAAATTGGTATTTGGGCACCTATATTATTACTTGTTGTTCGTATGATTCAGTCATTTTCAACAGGTGGGGAATACGCAGGTGCAATGACTTATATTGCAGAAACAGCTCCTGATAAGACACGCGGTAAATTAGGCAGTGGATTAGAAATTGGTACACTTGCTGGAAATATTATGGCTGCTATTTTAGCGGGGCTGATGTATTCATTATTAAGTGATCAACAAATGGCTGATTGGGGCTGGAGAATTCCATTCATCCTTGCTGCACCATTAGGTATTATTGGTATTATCTTACGTTCAAGTTTAGATGAAAGCCCAGCTTATGAATCTACATTAGCAGAACAAGAAGAATTAGAATATTCATATTTAGATATTTTCAAATATTATTGGAAAGACGTCGTCGTTTGTTTTACAGGCGTAGCTTTCTTAAATGTTGCCAACTATATGGTACTTTCCTATATGCCATCATTCTTGAATTCAACAATCAACTTAGGTGGAACTATGGGATCCATATTGAGCACCATAACCATGTTAGTTATGATACCAGCAGTATTTTTCTTTGGTTGGTATAGTGATAAAGTTGGTAACAAACGCACCATTATATTTGGTTTAGCAGGATTTAGTTTATTCTCGGTGCTTGCATTTTGGTTAATGAGTATTCCAATGATTCCATTTGTAATACTTGGATTGTTTATCATTGCATTATTTATGTCAACATTTGAAGGTGTTATGCCATCCTTATTACCAAGTATGTTCCATACAAAGGTTAGGTTACGTACATTATCACTTGTTTATAATATTGGTGCTGCGGTATTTGGTGGTTTAACGCCATTTATACTTTCAACTTTAGTAGAAACGACAGGACAACAAATTGCACCATCTTATTACTTGATGTTTATTAATGTCGTTGGACTCATTATCTTCATAACAATGTTTAAATCTACCTCTAACAAATCACTCAGAGGTTCTTATCCAAATGTCGAAACGCAAGAGGATTATGATCATGTAGTGAAAAATCCTAAAGATGCTTTATGGTGGGAAGATGAAGTTAGAAAAGATTAAATATATTTAAGTAGTTGTCATTATCAAAAATGGCAACTACTTTTTATTTTTGAAAAATTTAAGCTCAACCTACTGTGAAGGACTACATTGAGTAATATTATATTTTTATACAAATAATAAATATAATATTTATTATTAAAAAAGATGTATAAATTGTTAGAATTTTAGAATTAGTTAATTAATTATATATATATATTGTGCTATTATAAAAGAAATTAAAACTTAAGGGGAGGTAGAACGATATGTCTAAGACAGTGAAGATTGTTATAGCAGTCGTTATTGGGGTACTACTGATTTGTGGCATTGGGGGAGCAGCAGCGTATTATTTCACAAAGAACACACCTAAAAATACGTATTTACTAAGTGAACAGGAAACAGCAAAGCAAATGAAAGCGTATGGTGAAGACAGGTTTGAAAATGAATTTGAATTTCAAGATAAGATGAAAGATGAGTCGTATTTAATTAATTTAAATGCAAGTGCAGATGTACCAGAAGCACTACTCAAATCATCGGATATACCAAAATCTGTTGCAGATGCTTCGAAGTTAGGATTTAAATTGGGACATGATCCGGATAAAGAGCATTCAGTTATAGCTTTAACACCTACAGTTGCAGATAATGAAATTGGGGAATTTCAATGGGCTGCCGATAAGCAAAATCAATATTATGCAGCTCCAATTTTAGATGATGTTTACAAAGCGAAGAATAATGAACTTGTCGATGTGTATAAAAAAATCACTGGGGAAACATCGAGTGTTGAAGGGACAAATAATGGCATTACAAATGACTCATTAAATTTAAATTCGTTGTTATCTGGTACACAAATATCTCAAGATAAAATTGATGAAATTAGCAAGAAATATAGTGAAGTGATTACAGATAAATTAGACGATGATAATTTTGAAAAAGACGATGTAACAATTAAGGTCAATGGTGAGGATAAAGATGTTAAAAAAGTAACAATGAATGTAAGTAAAGGTGAAACAAAAGCCATTTTAACAGACATTTTAGAAAAAGCTAAAAAAGACAAAGATATTAAAGCGATTGCAGAAGATCAATTTAATGCGAAAGACTATAAAAAACAATTAGATGATATATTAAAAGAAGTAAAAGATACAGATAAAGCAGAATTTCCAAGTGTGAAATCAGTTATATGGGAAGACGATAATCAGATTCTTAAACGTAATTTAACGATGAAAGATGAAGACGGTTCAACAGTGAAATTAAATGGGACAAGTCAAGTTGATGATGATAACTTAATGATTGATTATAAATTAACAACAGATGATGACCAAGAAGTAGCACTGAAAGGTAAGTCGACTAAAAAAGACGATCAGTATAAAGATAACTACAAAGTAACTTTTGATAATGGTTACCGTAAGTCTGATGCAACTTTAACAAATACAGAATCACAAGATGGGGATAAACGTAACGACAAAGGTCAGATTGAAATCAATGCTAACTACGATAAAACAACGATTGATTTCAATAATAAATTAGACACAGACACTAAAAATAATACACAAAAACAAGAACTTTCATTATCAACAGATATCGATAATGAGACGGTCGTGATTAATATTAAAGGTGACACAAAACTTAAAGAAGACATTAAATTTAAAAAAGCAAATGCACAAGATTTAAATACAATGTCTGATAGTGACTTTAGAAAACTACAACGAGAAATATCTAACAACACTGAAGATATTGTAAAAGATATCGCAAAAGATATTAAAGATAAAAAATAAAGATAACTCATTTAAAAAGGTAATATATTAATGGAGAGAGGAGTGGTTAAATGAAAACAATTCAATTGTTTCGCATTTACCACTCTTTTCTATTAAAAAAATGGCATCTTTTTTTCTATTTGATTTTGATGATGTGTGCTTTTTTAACTGCCTTACTAGTCGTTCAGTACGTTAATCAAGATGATGCAAAGTTTAGAATAGGTATTGTTGATCACGATAATTCCGCGGAGACACAGCTCATACTCAATTCAATGGGAAATGGAACACATCTAGGTAAAGATATTCGTATTCAGCGTTACAATCAAAATCAAGCGCAAAAATTATTGAAAGCACAAAAATTAGAGGGATATTATGTTTTTGAAAAAGGTATGACAAAAACATTTTATAAACATGGTAATTTACCTATAGCTGTTAATACATATGATCAAACGTCAACTAAAAGTTTAGTTATTAATCAGTTAACTGATTCAGTTTATAGTCGCCTCATGTTATCGATGGGTGGAGGGTTAACCTACACGACATTATCACCAGAGGCCAATAAGGACGATAAATTACAATTATTGACGGATTTATTATTTACCGGTTTAAATCGGACAGGCGGATTTGATTATCAATCGATACAAATATTTGATACATCGAGCTATTATGTAGTGACAGGTTATTTAGCCTCCATATTTATTTTTGCACTATCACTATTTTCAATTTTAAAAATGAACCAAGCTAAGGCATTAAAATCCAGATTACATATGTACCATTTTTCATTTGAAAAGCTAACATTAATTAGAAGTTTATTTACGCTATTTTATACTGGCGTGTGGACCTTGTTAGGATGCTTATGCATGATACAGATATTGCCCAATACTTTTGAGCCTTATAATTGGCCAACTGTAGTTATTCAATTAGTTTATTATATTCTAATGATTATAGGTTGGTTAACCATTATTGATTTGATCAATTTCCGTTGGTTCAATATCGTACTGAAAATCATGCTTGCACTTATGGTTATTCTATTTTCTGGTCAAATTATACCAACGATATATTTCAAACATTTATTGAATGGCATGTTTAATGTGCAGCCATTTAGTTTTGTCACTAATCAAATGTTAGAGATTATATTAAATAATTATATCTTAGATACACCCATTACTTTCTATATGAGCTTTGTGATAACAGCTATTATATTATTGGTAATCATTGTTTGGAGGTATCGCCGATGATACAGTCCTTTATATTTATCATTATATTAAAACAGTGGAAGCAATTAGTGATTTTTTTTACTATTTTAACGTGTACGTTGTTATTGATATGGGCAGCTTATTCATCGCTGAATCAATCTTTTAAAATTCCAGTCGCAGTTCAAGATCAGGATCAATCCCAAGCTTCACATACATTAATTCAAAGTATTGAGAAGAACGACTTTGTTAAAGTTGAAAAGTTGGACCAAGAAGCAATATATCTGGATGAAAGTGTTAGCAAGAAAGAAGCGGTTGCAGCGATGCATATCCCTAAAGATTACAGTGATAAATTGAAAAATAATCAATTAAAATTGGCACTTACACTTTATGCAAGAGATGATTTTATTGGTGATATTACATTTGAAATGATTAGTCGTTCATTATATGAACAACAAATTCCGTATATTGTAAAAAAACATTTAGATGATGACGGTCAAGAGACGTCCTTAGAAAAGGTGTCCGATACATTAAATCAACACACGCCCAAATCAGCCATTGTTCACCATGTCGTAAATACCAATTCTGAGACGTCTATATCAATCAGCCTAGTGTTTGGCATTATCTTATTCGTTAGTAGTGTTCAAATCGTGTTGCATCAAAGGCTGAAACAAAATGGTCCGTTAACAAGACTTTTTATATTTCAATACAGTAAGTTGATACTTTTCACAACTTATATTTTGATTCATACACTCATTTTAATGCTTGTACTTGGCATAACAACATTCATATTTCAACAACAACTTTCATTTACGTTCTTTGCGAAATCATTAGTGATTATTATTGTGTATGAACTAGGGGTTTCATGGTTACTTTTCAAAATAAATACACTCAGTCATAGGCTCTTTATGGCAGTCATATTTGCCTTATTGATGGCGGTGTTATATATCTTTATACAATTATAGGAGTGATAAGATGATAGAATTAAAAAATTTAAGCAAGCACTATCGTAAAAAATGCATCTTTGAGTCCCTAGATATGACATTTGAAAATTTGCAATTAACCGTTTTATTAGGTGAAAACGGCGCTGGTAAATCCACATTATTAAGAATGATTGCCGGTTTAGAACAATTGACTAAAGGTGAAATACGTTATTTTGGAGAACAACTGTCAAAAAAGCAAAGACAAGATAAAATCGGTTATGTACCACAGGATATTGCACTATTTGAACATATGACAGTTAATGAAAATATTCGATGTTTTAAGGCGCTATGCAAAGCACCGTTATCCAATGTATTGATAGACGAGTATGCACGTCAACTCAATTTAAATGAGAGAACCATGACAATTTCTAATTTGTCTGGTGGTACGAAACGAAAGGTAAATGTTCTAATCGGTTTATTAAGTAATCCGCAAATATTAATTTTAGATGAACCTACAGTAGGTATAGATTTAAAATCCAGATTTGATATTCATAACCTTTTGAATACAATGAAGAGGGAACGACTCATTATATTAACGACACACCACTTAGATGAAGTTGAAGCATTAGCGGATCAAATTAAAGTAATTGGTAATGATCCATTCTATAGGGAACTTCTTGAAGATAAGCATTGGCCATTCGAAGTATATAATAATAAATAGAGACGATGAACCACATCCATTCATGGAGAACTCCGTGATGATGGATGTGGTTTTAATTATTTTGTATATAATGAGGTGAAAAAGAAGAAACATAAATTAATACAATAATAACAACGTTGTTATTTTGTGATAAATAATTTATAATGAGTAATTGTGAATTCGCTTTCATTATTTTTAAGGGATTGGGGGAACACGAATTTGTCATTTTTAGGGGAACATTTGCCGCTCATATCGTTTTTTATTGGTGAAGGAGTATTACTATTTTTAAACATTAAATTGAAGATTAATAGTATCCTATCGCTGATATTCGCAGCGGTGCTTGTAGTATTTATGAATGGCATGAAGCCGTTAGCAATTTTAGATACAATTAAGGAAGGATTAGGATCTACATTAGGGAGTCTCGCATTAATTATTGGGTTTGGTGCAGTGCTTGGTAAATTAATGTTAGATTCTGGCGCAGCACAACGTATCGCTTCAACACTTATAGAAAGATTTGGTGCTAAATATGTTCAATGGGCTTTAATCATCATCGGTGCTGTATTTGGTATTTCTGTATTTTATGAAGTAGCATTTATGATTTTAGCACCGTTAGTCATCAGTATTGCTGTTGAAGCTAAGACACCATTTATGAAATTGGCGATTACAATGGTTGCAGCGACAACTTTATCACACAATATTTTCCCGCCACAAGCAGGGCCCACAGCACTCGTAGATGCTTACAAAGCGGATATGGGAATAGTTTATATTTTGGGGATGATCGTCTTTATTCCTAGTGTGATTATTGCGGGTATTATATTGCCGAGATTCATGAAGCGCATAGATTATCCTATACCACCATTATTACAAAAAAGAAAAAATTTTACAGACAGTGAAATGCCTAGTTTTGGTTTGAGTTTATTTGTACCATTAATACCAGCTATTCTAATTTCAATATCAACCATACTCAGTTTATTTATTACCGAAGACACGATATTACATGAAATCGTATCATTTATTGGAAGTGTGGAAATCAGTCTTATCATTGCTATTATTACTGCGATTGTTATGTTTGGACTTAGAAAAGGTAAAGATATGGATACAATGATGAAATCATTTGAAACAGGTCTAAAAGGTGTTGCAACTATTATATTCATTGTCGGAGCGGGTGGCGCTTTTAAGGAAATCATTTTAGAAGCACATGTTGGAGATTATATTGCAGATATCATGAAAGGTAACAATATCTCTCCACTTATTATGGCTTGGTTAATTACAGCGCTGATCCGTATTGCGACGGGTCAAGGTGTTGTTTCAGCAATTACTGCTGCAGGTATCGTTGGTCCGTTGATACCCACTTTTGATGTCAGCCCTGTGCTTATGGTATTAGCTACAGCTGTAGGTAGTAATATCATTACTCATGTTAATGATGCATCATTTTGGTTATTCAAAGAATATTTTAATATTTCTATTAAGGATACATTTAAGACATGGGGTGCGTTGTTATTAACGACATCTGTAACAGGATTAATGGTTGTCTTAATTCTGGATCTATTTATTTAAAATAATAAAGTAAAATAACAATGATTCATATTTGTGTAACATCATAAAAAGCATTATTTGCAAAGTATTTAAAGATATTTTTGTAAATAATGCTTTATTTTAGTATAAATACACAAAACTGTTACAAAAGTTACAAATATTTTTAAATGCATCGATTCAAAGTCTTGTGATTACTGATGTAAAGGTATTTGTAGCATATGTATTATAAATTAGAAGGTTTTGGGTATTATACTTTATGTGAATAAATAAGTAACATGAATAAATCTACTTTCAGCGTATTAATGACACTATCTTGAGTGACTTATGTTGTGCGATGTTTTTATACAGTAATATGCTAATATTATGAATAAAAACACAAAAATATACAATTATTGGTAGTGAAAAGTTGATTTGACTAGAATTGTTATACGAGTATAATAACACCATATACAAGAAGGTGTATAAAAGCCACTTATTCTTGATATGAATATAAAAGAGAAAATATTAGGAGTAATTATGGGACAAAAAGATGAAAGTAGTAAAATTAATTTACCACAGCTCGTATTGCTAGGATTAGGTTCATTAATTGGATCTGGTTGGTTATTTGGCGCATGGGAGGCATCTTCTATTGCAGGACCAGCCGCAATTATTTCTTGGATTATTGGTTTTGTAGTTATAGGTTCAATTGCTTATAACTATATTGAAATAGGAACGATGTTTCCACAATCAGGTGGTATGAGTAATTATGCGCAATATACACATGGTTCGTTACTTGGATTCATTGCTGCCTGGGCAAACTGGGTATCGCTGGTAACTATCATTCCTATTGAAGCAGTATCAGCTGTACAATATATGAGTTCATGGCCTTGGGAATGGGCGAAATTTACGTCTGGTTTAATGGATGGATCTACAATAAGTAACGCAGGTTTATTTGCAGTATTTGTGATTATTATTATCTTCTCATTATTAAACTATTGGTCAGTAAAATTATTGACGTCATTTACAAGTTTAATTTCAGTATTTAAATTAGGTGTGCCTTTATTAACGATTATCATGTTAATTATTTCTGGTTTTGACACTGGGAACTATGGTCATTCAGTTGGAACATTTATGCCTTACGGTTCAGCACCTATATTTGCTGCAACAACAGCATCAGGTATTATTTTTTCATTCAACGCATTCCAGACAATTATTAATATGGGATCTGAAATTCAAAAACCTGAAAAAAACATTGCACGTGGTATAGCTATTTCACTGACTTTAAGTGCAATCCTGTACATAGTACTACAAAGTACATTTATTACGTCAATGCCTACTGAAATGCTGCATGAAAATGGTTGGAGTGGTATTAACTTTAACTCACCATTTGCTGATATGGCTATTCTATTAGGATTAAATTGGTTAGCTATATTACTATATATGGAAGCAGTTGTTTCACCATTTGGTACAGGTGTATCATTTGTAGCTGTTACTGGACGTGTTTTACGCGCTATGGAACAAAATGGTCATATTCCTAAATTTTTAGGGAAAATGAATGAAAAATATATGATTCCTCGTGTAGCCATTATATTTAATGCAATTATAAGTATGGTCATGGTATCGCTATTCCGTGATTGGGGTACTTTAGCAAGTGTAATATCAACAGCTACGTTAGTGGCATATTTAACAGGACCAACGACAGTGATTTCACTACGTAAAATGGCACCTAAAATGCATAGACCGTTTAGAGCAAACTTATTAAAATTTATGGCACCATTTTCATTTGTGATGGCTTCATTAGCGATATATTGGGCGATGTGGCCAACAACAGCCGAAGTTATTTTAATTATTATTCTAGGATTACCAATTTACTTCTTCTATGAATATAAAATGAATTGGAAAAATACCAAAAAACAAATTGGCGGTAGCTTGTGGATTATCTTATATCTTATTGTACTTGCCTTCTTATCATTTATCGGTAGTAAAGAATTTAAAGGTATGAACTGGATTCATTACCCTTATGATTTTATTGTTATTATCATTATTGCATTAATCTTCTACAAAATAGGTACGTCTAGTTACTTTGAAAGTGTTTACTTTAAACGTGCTAAAAAGATTAATAAAGATATGCGTGCGGATTTACGTGAAAAACGTAAATCAGAACACATTAGTGAAGAATAATTTAATTCTGTGAGTAGAAATATATATAGCGTCTGGGACATTGTTAAATCTCCCAGACGCTTTTTTCATATAAATAGCGACATAGTTAATCATTTGAATGATCATGCTTAAATGGAGTGGGAGCCTGAAATCTTTTTGAGACAATTTGATTTCTGCTCCATCTTTTTTATGTATAGAAAATGACTATAATAATGCGACTGTACTTAGACAATAAGCGTATGCAATATTGCAGTGGACAACATTTTATGCAAAATAAATGCATGGGATATTCTATGGAAAAGTAAATTTCATTAAAATAAATTATTTAACAATGTTTTTTATCCCCATTAAAACAACATTTTCAATTCGTTTAAAGTGTAAAAATTCAAAATAACCTTTGACTAATTAATCTGACAAGTGTATTATTTATGAATATTAATTCATTTTTGAGAATAAATATTATGAAATGAGGGTTTTGATGCTTGATTTATATGAACACACAGACAAATATAGTTCTAAAAATTATAGTCCATTAAAATTAGCTTTAGCTAAAGGACGTGGTGCAAAAGTCTGGGATATTGAAGACAATTGTTATATAGATTGTATTTCTGGATTTTCGGTAGTTAATCAAGGCCATTGTCATCCTAAAATCATAAAGGCATTTCAAGAGCAGAGCCAAAGAATAACAATGGTTTCTCGTGCTTTATATAGTGATAATTTAGGTAAATGGGAAGAAAAGATTTGTAAACTTGCAAATAAAGAAAATGTTTTACCAATGAATACTGGCACAGAGGCTGTGGAAACAGCCATAAAAATGGCTCGTAAATGGGGCGCTGATATTAAAAATATTGATGAATCATCATCAGAAATCATTGCTATGAATGGAAACTTTCATGGCCGTACGTTAGGTTCATTATCATTATCATCACAAGATAGTTATAAAAAAGGTTTTGGACCGTTATTAAACAATATACACTACGCAGATTTTGGAGATATAGAACAATTAAAAAAATTAATTAATAATCAAACAACTGCAATTATTCTGGAACCTATACAAGGTGAGGGAGGCGTAAATATTCCTCCAACACATTTTATACAAGAAGTACGTCAACTCTGTAACGAATATAATGTGTTATTAATTGCAGACGAGATACAAGTGGGGCTTGGAAGAACGGGTAAGATGTTCGCAATGGAATGGGAAAATACAGAGCCAGATATATATTTATTAGGTAAATCACTAGGTGGAGGGTTATATCCGATATCCGCAGTGTTAGCGAACCAAGATGTGATGAGTGTCCTCACCCCAGGCACGCATGGTTCCACATTTGGTGGTAATCCACTAGCTTGCGCTGTATCAATGGCAGCATTAGACGTGCTGAATGAAGAGCATTTAGTACAAAATGCATTAGACTTAGGTGATAGATTATTAAAGCACCTGCAACAAATTGAAAGTGAACTGATCGTGGAAGTGAGAGGTAGGGGATTGTTTATAGGTATAGAATTAAATGTAGCAGCACAGGACTATTGTGAACAAATGATAAATAAAGGTGTGCTTTGTAAAGAAACACAGGGCAATATTATAAGGATTGCACCACCACTTGTTATTGATAAAGATGAAATCGATGAAGTAATTCGTGTCATAACAGAAGTTTTGGAAAAGTAAAATTTAATATAAAATTTCCGAATATTCAGAAAGGAATGAAGTGAATGATTGAAGTTGGTATCGTTGGCGGTAGTGGATATGGAGCCATTGAATTAATTCGATTATTAATTCAGCATCCTAATGTAAATATAAAATATATCTTTTCGCATTCTAAACAGGATCAACCTATAAAGGAAACATTCCCACATTTGGAACAGCTCACATATCACTATGAAACGTTAAATAGTGAAGGAATTGAATGCGACGTGATATTTTTTGCGACACCTTCAAATGTGAGTAAACACATTGTTCCTCAGTTGCTTAGCAAGAGGATTAAAATCATTGATTTGTCGGGTGATTTTAGATTAACTAATCGAGCTACTTATGAAACGTATTATGGTGAAACGGCAGCTTCTCAAGAATATTTGAATGAAGCAAATTATAGCATTGCAGAATGGTCAAATGTAAATGCACAAACAACGCAATTAATTGCGAACCCTGGATGTTTTCCAACAGCTACATTGTTAGCACTACATCCGCTAATAGATAAAGATATTGTAAAGCAAGATAACATTATCATCGATGCGAAGACGGGTGTATCCGGTGCCGGTAGGTCTTTGGCACAACATGTTCATTTCGCGGAGATGAATGAAAATTTAAGCGCCTATGCGATAGGAAAGCATAAGCATAAACCTGAAATTGAACAATATTTATCATTATTAGCCCAACAAGAAGTAAAAGTAACATTTACACCGCATCTCGTACCTATGACTCGAGGTATTTTATCAACCATTTATATCAAACTAAACCATGCTTTTACTAATGAAGACTTACATAATCTGTTTAAAGATTATTATGAAGATAAACCATTTGTAAGAATTAGATCATTAGGCCAATTTCCAAAAACTAAGGAAGTTTACGGTAGCAATTATTGTGATATCGGTATTTATGTTGATGAAGAGAATCAAACAGCGATTCTCGTGTCTGTGATTGATAACTTAGTTAAAGGTGCAAGTGGTCAAGCGATTCAGAATTTGAACTTAATGTATGGATGGAAAGAAAACACTGGATTGCTACAATCACCAGTTTATCCATAAAGTAGGATGAAAGGAGAGAAGAAATGAGAGACATTGAAACAATTGATACATTAAACCAATTAAATATAGATTTAGAAGGCGACGTGAGTTCACCATTAGGTTTTATTGCTGGTGGTTTACATTGCGGTTTGAGAAGAAAGAAAGTGGACTTTGGTTGGATTTATTCAACGACGCCAGCTACAGCAACAGGTGTTTATACATTGAATCAATTTAAAGCTGCGCCATTAAAACTAACTGAAGATAGTATTAATAAGGATAAAGCACTACAAGCCATTATTGTGAATTCGGCTATTGCGAATGCGTGTACAGGAGAAAAAGGTATGCAAGATGCGTTGGATACACAAGCTTGGATTGCTGAGCAATTAAATATCGAGCAACATCTTGTTGGTGTTGCCTCTACAGGTGTTATTGGATCGTTTTTGCCAATGGATAAAATACAATATGCAACGCAGCACGTTTTAAAAGAACAATATAATAAAAGTGAAGCATTCAATCAAGCTATTTTAACAACTGATACGATGACGAAACATCTGTCAGTAAAGGTTGAAATCGATGGTACCACAGTAACGATAGGTGGCACTGCAAAAGGATCAGGCATGATACATCCCAATATGGCAACAATGCTAGGATTTATAACTACTGATGCCAATATTGATGCGAATACGTTGGATTATTGCCTAAAACAATCAATCGATCAATCGTTTAATATGATTACGGTGGATGGTGATTCAAGTACAAATGATATGGTGCTATGCATGGCAAATGGTCAAGCGCAACATACACAAATTGATGCATTACATCCCGAATGGCATAAGTTTGTGTATGCATTGAATTTTGTATGCCACTATCTTGCCAAGAGCATCGCTAAAGATGGTGAAGGGGCAACTAAATTGGTTACTGTAAAGGTCAAGGGCGCTCACGATGTTGTTGAAGCAAGAAAAATTGCCAAGAGCATTGTCTCCTCGAATTTAGTGAAAACCGCTATCCATGGTGAAGATGCGAATTTCGGAAGAATTGTCACTGCTATAGGATACGCATCGCGATATATAGAACCTAGCGCAACCCATGTTTCGTTATGCCAAGTGAGTGTGTTGGAAAAAGGTATGGCTGTAGATTTTGATGAACAGCGTTTAAAAGAAGAATTAGCATCAGATAATATTTTAATTGAAGCAACTGTTGGAAACGGGGAAGGAGAAGCGGCAGCATATGGTTGTGATTTATCATATGAATATGTACGTATCAACGCGTCGTACAGAACTTAAGGAGTGACTGCAATGAATTATATAGTTATCAAAATTGGTGGTAGTACCTTGACCGAATTACATGAAACTACCATTGATGATATTGCACAGTTAAAGCAACAGGGTTTGCATCCGATTATTATTCATGGTGGAGGGCCTTTTATCAATCAAGCGTTAGAGCAGCAAGGCGTCGATTCATTATTTGAAGATGGATTGAGGGTTACTACAGATGAAGTAATGTCAATTACAAGTCAGATATTAATCGGAAAGGTGAATCCGCAGCTTGTAAGTAAAATGAATGATGAAAATATTCAAAGTATTGGGTTAAATGGAATAGATGCCAAGCTATTTGACGTTGAACCATTAAACGAAAAATATGGATATGTAGGCGAACCAATCAACATTAATACAGCAGTTATAGATCATCTTACAGAAGCATATATACCTGTTATTGCGTCTATCGGCAGACATAAAAGCTCTAGACATTTATATAACATTAACGCAGATACGTTGGCGTACAAAATAGCGCAGACATTAAACGCACCTATCTATTTATTGAGTGATATACCAGGTGTCATGATAGATAATAAAGTAAAGGCCACATTGAATTCAGAGCATATTAAAAATTATATTGAACAAGAGCAAATATATGGGGGGATGATTCCTAAAGTACAAGATGCGATCAGTGCCATTGAATATGGCTGTCAAAAAGTAGTTATCGCAGCAGGTAACGAAGCGCATGTCGTGGAAAGGATAAGAACTGGGCAAGGTATTGGGACAACGATTGTGTTGTGAGCATAATATAATAGCAATTTCCTGGGAAATCGTTAAATCAAAGTATCACTATATTAAAAATTTAAAAAAGACTTTGTCATAGTATAAACAAAGTTGGTAGATGCTTGAAATAGCGCTGCTTTTAAACGATGTGGTACATATTAAAGTAACGCAATTGGTTAGTGTTTTTCAGCAGCTGTTTACATTGTAGGATTGAATTGGCGTGATAGTGTAATGGTTAATTTGAAAATAAAAAAACAACGCATATGCTGAAATGTTGGCATATGCGTTGTTTTTTTATAAATGGCTTGGATATCGTACTTAGTGCTAATCAGGCCATTAATAATTTTTTGAATAAGTGATTAATAGTTCTTTATAGAAATCAATGAATTTAAGGTACATTGCTTTTTCTACACGTTCATCTACTTGGTGTGGTTTTTCACCTGGACCAAATACTAAGAATGGGAAAGATTCATCTTTACCGCGTAGTAAATTAGAAGCATCCGTCACACCACCAATTGGGGCAGCGACAAAATCTTTATTAAATGCTGTTTTGCCAATCGTTTTAGCAGTGTCAATTAGGCTATTTTGACCAGTAGTAAGTACAGGATCTAAGTCAAGATATAATTCACTTTCTAAATTTGAGCCATTTGCATTATGTTTTTCAATTGTATTATTAAATAAATTTTTAACTTGGTCATTATTGTATTCTGGGATTGTACGAATATTGAAATCAGCATCAGCGTCTTCAGGGACAGAATTCACTTGAACGCCACCCTTGATTAATGTGTTAGTGATGACAAGCCCTTGTAATGCGGATTCAATTTCTTCAACAGCAAATGTAGCTGGTAGAGAAGGTTTCATTCGATCGATCAAATGAGTGAAGTCTAAAGATTCACCTTTAATTTCTTTAGATATTTTTTGATATGCGTTATCGATATCTTGAATAAATTCAATTAAAGGTTTAATTGCGTTCACACCGAGGATAGGCATAGAACTATGTGCAGAAGTACCTTGTGATTTAATACGATAGTCCATAGACCCTTTATGTGCGTAGACCATCATATCTTGACAAGGCTCGGCTATGATGAGTGCGTCAACATCATCCATGTAACCTTTTTCGTAGAGATTTTGTGAACCAAGTTGTTCCATCTCTTCACCTGAAGTAGCTAAGAATTTAATGCGTCCTTTTGTTAATAATTGTGCATCGTGCATTTCGATAAGAGCAATAGCGAGTGCAGCGAGTCCAGATTTCATATCAGCAGCACCACGACCATATAAATAACCATTGTCTTCGGTAAGTTTAAAAGGGTCATATGACCATTGTTCACGATTACCTTCTGATACGACATCCATATGTCCAGATACACCGATGACTGGACTGCCTTCACCAATGTCGGCAATTAAGTTAGCGCGTCGTTCATCAACTTTATCAATGGTTGATTTAATACCGTGTTGTTCAAATAAATTTTGGAAGTATTGACATACCTCGATTTCATTATCATTTACTGTATTCATTGCTACAATATCAGATAATATTTGTACTTTTTCTTCTACAGAAAATGTACTCATAACATACCACTCCTTTAGAAAGACTATAACAAGTATACATCTGGCAAATTATTTTGATAAGTGAAAAGACTTTTAATAAAAACTTTATAATTTTAAAATATATATTGTGTATAATTACAATAGTACGATTAATTGATTAATAAACTTGTTGTATACAAGTTTTAAAGCTATGATATAGAGTAAGCAAATAAGCGTAAAAGAGGTACGATTATGACGTTATCATTAAATAAAATTCATCAAGCACACCAACAATATACAGGCGTAGATTTTCCGAAATTGTTTAAAGCTTTTAAAGATATGGGAATCATTGTTAATACAGTGAATATAGAACAAGGTGAAACATCTTATATTCATCAGGATGGAGCTGAAATTACTGATGAAAGTGTTAAAGTAGCTGTACCCATTGCACAACAGACACACCTTGCGTTGGTAAAAGATATATTGCAGCGTCATCAAGCAGGTGAAACGGATTTTCCAAAGTTTTGCGATGAAATGGCACGAGCGGGCATTTATAAGTGGCATATTGATATTATCGCTGGCACATGTGCCTATATAGACAAGGAAAATCAGGTTGTCATTACAGAAAATATACCTCAATCTTGATATGTGTTTATAAATACGAGTAAAAAGATAAGATATTTAAGACGTATACTATGACAGCATTTATAATTGATGATACGGTAGAGAGTGTAGAAAGATTATAAAGTGGCAAGATTAAAGCTTAATTATTAATTAAACGTGGGTTGTTTTGGGGAAAAGTTGCGAGTCGAACAATGACCCTAAAGTGCTTCATATAGATATATCGTGTTTAACAATGAAAGGGGACAATAAGTATGGCAAGTGTAGCAATTATCGCAGGTGGTAATAAGATTCAGTCTAGGTTAACAGGTGTAGTAAAATATGCTGAAAAATATTTAAATGATGAAGGCATTGAGACAGATGTCATACATGTACATCAATTAGATGCTGAAGCATTGATTACCGCTGACTTTTCAAATGAATCAATTAATGAAACACATAAAAAAATTGAAGAAGCTGATGGGATAATTATCGTTTCACCTGTATTTAAAGCAGCGTATTCAGGCATCGTGAAGACATATTTAGATTTACTGCCACGTGGCGCATTTACAGGTAAAACAGTCCTCCCGCTCGCATTAGGTGGTACATTTGCACATGTATTAGCGATTCAATATAGCTTAGATCCAGTTATAAAAGAATTGGGTGCAGATACAATTCATAAAGGTAGATTTATTTTAGACAAACATATTACATCTAATGAAGACGGTACTTATGGTTATGATCAAGAAGCGAAAGATGGCTTAAATAAAACTTTAAAAAAGTTTGTCAGTGATAAAGCGCAAGTAATAGAATAAAAGATATTGATTTAAAGGCGTATCTAAATAATTGCGATACGTCTTTAAAAATGCTTTGTTTTAACACATGTGTATTAAAATATGTTAAAGTAAATAAAATAAGTTTTAAAGGCTATTTTTTTAGTTTTTAATTAATACAATTGTATTAAAAAGGGAGTTCTGATATATGCCCAAAGTAGTAGATCACGAGAAAAAGAAGCAGCAAATTATACAGTATGCATGGCAATCTATCGTAAGCAATGGCGCTAAAGGTGCTACAGTTAGAAATATTGCAAAGTTAGCACGAATGACACCAGGACAAATACGTTATTATTATCCAAACCATCATGATTTGTTAAAAGCAGTATCGGTCGAAGTAGATAGTAAAGTTAGAGGAAGAATTAAAGCGGTATATAACGACGGAAGTCTAAGCCCGCTTGATAAAGTCATACAGGCGATGTTGAAAGCTATGCCGCTTGATGAAGAACGATATGCGGATATGGAGGTCTGGTTGGCCTTTCAATATGAGTTACATGAAGTAGGTAAAGATTCCATGGGGAATGAAATCTTTACTTTAGTAAAAGCATCGATGTCATTTTTAGAAGAACATGACTTACTCGACACATCGTTAAATCAATATGTAGCAATAATGAAAATGCATGCATTATTGGATGGATTAGCATTACATAAATTGTTAAATCCCGAGCAGATGATAAATGAAGATATTGAACATTTAATAGAGAGCGAAGTGAAATCCTGGTTAAGGAGGTAATATAATGAACGGGGTATTAATGATACTTATTGCAGCTGAATTATTATTTTGGATTGTCATTATTTTAGGTTTGATTTCAAGATATGTCTTACGCATGAAACAAGTTGGTTTGATTTTACTTGCAATGACGCCTGTAATTGATTTGATTTTAATTATTACGATGAGTGTAGATTTATTAAATGGTGCCAAAGCAACGGTTCCTCATGGCATAGCAGCAGTATATATTGGCGTTTCAATTGCATTTGGAAAACAAATGATTCAATGGGCAGACGAACGTTTTAAATACTATGCTTTAAAGGAAGGAAATTTACCTGAAAAGAAAACGGGTATCGCTTATGCAAAAGCTTATTTTGTAAGTTGGTTAAGACATGTTTTAGCCTATTTGATTGGAACAGGTCTATTGTGGTTAATTATAAATATTGTAGGACAAGGCGATAGTGTAGCAGCGCTTTATCATGTTATTAAAATTTGGACAGTTATATTAGGGATTGATTTATTAATCACACTGAGCTACTTTATTTGGCCCAGACCTAAAAAAGTATAAAGTATAACGGATGATATAAAAATAGTGGAACAAAAATTTAAATTTTAGAGAAAATTGGATTTCTGTTCCACGTTTATATTTACTATTTTTGAATAATTTAAGATGGCTTTAAGTGCCATTGATGACGCGTATCATACGATAAGTGGAATGTTTCCGTCTTAATATCAATTGGATACGCAATGGAATGTTTCTCAGAAAATGACCAGCGTCTATCTTCAGGTGTGAGTAGTATATAGCTTTCATCGGATGTATCGCCTAGAAAGTTTAACGCATAAGGTTCAAAATGAGCGTGTTCAAATGTTTCGATTTTATAATCCGATAAAGCTTGGTAAATAGCATTTGTCTCATTACATACAAAGCCGATTTCACTGATTCTAGAAAATTCAGGTTCATCTGTAATGTTGGATACTCTTGCAATCAATTCCACGATGTTTCCAGATGGATCATTAAAGTATACAGCGTGTGCGACAAATGATTCAAAATAAGTTGTATGGTGCCCGTCTTCCATCAATAAAAATAATATATTTTGATAATGCTCTTTCATGTCATAAAAATGATTGTATGGAATATCAATTGCAAAGTGATAATAAGGTTGAACAACTTCTTCAGACCTACAAAATTGCAATTGTGTTTCACCAATTTGAACAATGAAAGTATCTTGATTAATAACTTCTACAGGACATTCCAAAGTTTCCTCATAAAATTGTAGCGTTTCTTCTAATTCTGAAGTACATAACGTTATACTTTCAAATTTCATATGTATATCCCATCCCCACGTAGTAACCATATTTTAAAAAGTATTTTAATAGTACTTTATCAAAATAATAATAAAGATGATAATATTAAGAATTTATATAACCTAAATGTTTTGAAATTTCTGCAGATTCTAAATTATCATCAAAAGTAATTATTAAATTATAATAAAGTATTTATGAAGTTAAATAAAAGGACTAAGCCCAACAGTAAGGGTTTAGTCCTTTTAAAAATACATTTATAGATTAAAAGAATATTGAGGTAATGATATAAGCACTTAAACCAACTAAGAGACAGTATAGTAATGCTGGGCCGAGTGTTTTTCTAATTACACTGCCTTCTTTTCCTGGCATATTCACTACAGCACATACAGCTACGACATTGTGTACGCAAATCATGTTACCAGCTGCTGCACCAATAATTTGTGCAGCCAAGACGGTATAAGGTTCTGCGCCAATGGATTGAGCAATATTTAATTGAATAGGTGAAAATGTCAATGTAGAAACGGTTGCACTTCCTGTAATAAAGGAGCCTAATGCGCCTAAGAAAGGTGCTACGAATAGCCAAATAGGTCCTAAGTATTTAGACATATTCTCAGCAATATATTCTGGCATGCTGATTAAATCACTTGTATTGATTCCAGAATTGATAAACACATGCACCATCACAAGTGTAGCTACTAATGTTATTCCAGTGGTTTTAATCGTATTTAGCGATTCTACGCTTGCTTGCGATAGATCTTTGAACGATTTTCTCTGTATTAGGATGGCGAATAAAGCAGAAAGCAGTAAGATAGTGCCTGGTGAATAAAGAAATTCCCAATCAGATGAAATTGTTTCAAAGCCCAGAATTTGATTCCAAGATAAATCTAACACTTGTGTAGTGAAATCTTTAATCAGTGGTACAGTTCTTGTCAGTAATAATAATATAACGACCATTAAATAGGGTGCCCAAGCAGTTAATAATGGCATGTCATGTTCTGATTTTGTGGGTGTATAACTGTCATCAAAACCGTCTTTCCATTCATTTTTAGGGAGTAGCCAACCTTTACTTGCTGTGACTACGGCTACGATAAGTCCTGTGAGTGAACCGAGAATTGCAACGAATTCAGGACCGAATAGAAAGGCATAGGCAAATGAAGAAGCGACATAGATGAAACCAATACAGGCTAGCCATGGAATCATTTCAACAATAGATTTGAGTTTGTTTGTTTTGCTAAAGAAAATAATCAAAGTAGCAATTAATATAATAGGTATAAAAATACCACTTAGTAAATCTAATGTTGTAATACGTTCAGCTGTAGCTTGAAACAGTGAACTATCTGCGTCATTTAATGTACTTAAACCGACTAATACAGGTGTTCCCACGGCACCAAATGAAACAGCAAGGCTATCAGCAATCAAAGCGGTAACAACAGCTATCATCGGTCTGAAACCTAGTGCTACCATGAGTGGTGCTGTGACCATTGCAGGTGTGCCAAATCCAGATGCACCTTCAATCAATGAGCCAAATAAAAAAGCCACAATAATAACTTGAACACGCATATCTCCTGATATTTTTTTGAATCCTTCATTAATACGTGTGACTGCACCAGTTTGTCGCAAAGTATTAAGTAACACAAGCGCACCAAATAAAATATAGAGAATGGTAAGAGTTTTATGAGTACCTTGAAGCAGTGAGGCCAATATGACATGCCCTTGCATTCCCCAAACAAAGATGCCCAAGAATGTGACAATGAACGCACTAATGATCATACCCTTTAGTGCAGACATACGTAGTAATACTAAAAAAATAAAAGGCACAATGACAGCACTAAAAGCAACAAATAACATCATTTAAAAAATCCCCCTAAGTAAAAATAACAATCATCTAGTCATATGATGATTAAATATTATTCATTGTAAACGCATTCATGTAAAAATTCAAATTCCAACAAATAAATTATTTCATTTAAAAATGACATTTATTTTTAAAAACATACTTTAAGAGTGAAAACGTTTGTAGGAAATTTAAAATTGTAAACACAGTTTTTAATAGTAATTAAAACAAAGAAACGAAAAGAAACGAAAATAAATTTGCGATAATAGAAAAAATGAAATAAGATAATAGAAATAAATGAAAGCGTTTTCTTTTGATTGGAATAAATGAATGCATAGGGTTTTAAAGAAAGCGCATATTATTTGAAATAACATAGGAATGAAAATTTATAGATATAGGGGTGTTATGAATGAATAAAAAGTTAGCTAAAATGGGCATGCCACCGACACTATTATGGGGATATATTGGTGTACTCATTTTTATGATGGGGGATGGCTTGGAGCTAGCCTGGATTAGTCCATACTTACATGATCATGGCCTATCTGTACATCAAACTGCTATATTAACTACTTGTTATGGTGTAACGATTGCTATTGGATCTTGGTTTTCAGGTGTATTAGTAGAGATTATTGGTCCACGAAAAGTAATGTTATTGGGAACGCTATTGTATATTATTGGTCACATGATATTTGTAGGCTTAGCACTTCCATCCATGAATTATGGACTAATGATACCATCGTATGCGATTAGAGGTTTTGGGTATCCATTATTTGCCTATTCATTTTTAGTTTGGGTAGCATATCGTTCTCCACAGAAACGTTTAGGTGCAGCAGTAGGATGGTTTTGGTTTGTATTTACAGGAGGTTTGAGTGTACTGGGTTCATTTTATTCTTCGATGGCGATTCAAATATTTGGTCATATATTCACCTTATGGACTGCGATTTTATGGGTGATTGTTGGAACATTTTTAGCAGTATTTGTAAATCGTGATAAATTTGAAATAGAGAATAAAGGGAATGGTTTTAAAAACCATTTGAAAGAGATGGGCGCTGGTATTACAATTTTAAAACGAGAACCTCGCGTAGCGGTTGCTTGTATTGTAAGAATTATTAATCAAGCTGCACAATATGCATTTCCGTTGTTCCTTCCAATATATTTATCTACGAAAGGTATCGCAACGACGACGTGGTTAAATATTTGGGGTACGATTTTTATTGCAAATATTATTTTCAATCTTATATTTGGCGCATTAAGCGACAAGATTGGTTGGAAAAATACAATATCTTATATCGGAGGCGTTGGTTGTGCTGTATTTACTTTAGGCTTGTATTTTATACCTGAAATATTTACAGGGAATGTGTTCATTATCGGAACAGTAGGATTTTTATGGGGAATGTGTTTAGCTGGATTCGTTCCTATATCAGCACTTGTGCCTTCACTAGTGCATGATGGTGATAAAGGTCCGGCAATGGCTATATTGAACTTAGGAGCAGGTTTGTGTGTATTTGCTGGACCTGGATTAGTCGCTTTATTCTACGATAGTATTGGCGTACAAGGTATGATGTATCTTATATTTGGACTTTATGTAGCAAGTGCGATTATGACTCGTTTTTTAAAAACACCAGAAGAGCGTGGTATTTTGAACGAAAAAGAAGCAACTTAAAATACGATGGATAACATATAATGAAGAAGGCCGTGATATCTATAGATGTCATGGTCTTTTTTCATAGGTAATAATTAAATAAATTGAATAGATATTGAAATATAACGAAATTTATAAAAAAGCCTATGAAATATAAGGGGGTATCTCATAGACTTTGAATGAAATTGACGATCAACGACTGATTCGAAAATTCATTTCTGATTAAAAGGGTGATTATGGAATTTTTTGAAGTGGAGTGGAAATGAAGGCTTTATTTTTCTTGGAAACCGCCTGAAACAAATTGTGCTACGATTTGTTTAATTACAGCTACAATATCTTTAAACATAATAATTCACCTCCGTGAGATAAATGATTACATTCCCAATATACAACCATTTTGATAATAAAAGATATGTAACGCATAACTTGAAATTTAAAGTTCACAACTGTTTATTTTCAGATATTTTCAATGCTTAAATGACGAGATTTTCGACGTTATTGTTTAAGAGACTTTAACTTTTTTTAAAATTGGAAAAAGCTGTCAATGTACATAAAATTAAATAATATTCATTTTTTAGTATAAATATACTTGAAATATCATTTAAATACCTTTATTATGTATATAAATCTTATAAAACATTGGAGTGATGAAAATGGGGCGTACACAACAGCATTAAACAAGCTAGCATTATTCAAGGGTAAAGACTTTTTGAAGACATGTGATTTTTCAGCAGATGAGTTACATACTTTAATTGATTTTACTGGTGAATTAAAAGAAAAGAAAAAGCGTGGTATTCCACACCCGTATTTAAAAGGGAAAAATTTGGCATTCTTATTTGAAAAACCTTCTACTAGAACGCGTTCAGCATTTAGTGTAGCAGCATATGATTTAGGCGCTTATCCTGAATACTTTGGGCAAGGTGATATTCATTTAGGAGTTAAAGAATCCGCAGAAGATACTGCCAAAGTTCTAGGTAGAATGTATGATGGTATTGAATTTAGAGGTCATCATCAGAAAGATGTAGAAGCACTTGCTAAAAATGCAGGTGTACCAGTATGGAATGGGCTCACTAATGAATGGCACCCAACTCAAATGATTGCAGATTTTTTCACAT
Source organism: Staphylococcus sp. Z5-21 (assembly GCF_056529615.1). Lineage (NCBI taxonomy): Bacteria > Bacillati > Bacillota > Bacilli > Caryophanales > Staphylococcaceae > Staphylococcus > Staphylococcus sp. Z5-21. Next base: position 260,262 of record NZ_CP096462.1, read on the forward strand.
TAAAAGAACACTGGGGGACATTACAAGGTAAAACATTGACTTATGTCGGTGATGCTAGAAATAACGTAGCTCATGATTTACTTATTACGGGTGCAATTTTAGGTGTGAACATACATGTAGCCGCACCAAAAGCGTTACAACCGGATGAAGATATTCAAGTTATGGCACAAAAATATGCTGCTGAATCATCGAGCGATATATTGATTACAGATGATATTCAACAAGCGATCTATCAAACAGATGCAATATACACAGATGTTTGGTTTTCAATGGGTGAAGATCAATCGGTATTAGAACCGCGTATCAATCAATTATTACCTTATCAAGTGAACAAAGAGATGCTGATCAACACAATGAATCCAGATGTTATCGTATTACATTGCTTACCTGCATTTCATGATGTAAATACACAAGTAGGACAACAAATTTACGAAACGTACGGCTTAACTGAAATGGAAATTTCAGATGACGTATTTAAAGGTGAACATGCTGTCATTTTTGACCAATCAGAAAATAGATTACACTCTATTAAAGCAATTATGGCTGTAACACTGGGTGATATTTTTTAAATTAGATGTTAAGTATTATGAAGAGATTTTGTAATGCTACTATAAAAAGGATGGAGCCTGGGACAAAAAGAAATGTCTTACACTCTTTTCCTACGATTAGTCAGTAGATGACTGAATTGAACATGTCAAGGCCCACTTAATTTAATGCATAGATAGTGTTAGCATTTTATTATGAAATAGATCGACGTTTCTACTTGTAAACAATCAACAAATTTAATTTGTTGGTTGTTTTTTTATCTTCAAATTTAAAAATGAAATTAAGGTGTGACTTTCGTTGAAATGAAGGAAGTTAAAAGTATATATCTAAAATGAATTTGGACAACATCTGGATAACTTAATAGATGCATATAATAGATAATGATAACACTTTATGAAAATATTTTTCATATTGTTCTATTGTATTGATTAATATTTTCTTTGACTGTATATTGATGTTAATTAGGAGGTTATAGCATATGAGTAAGTTGTTTGAAAAAGCACAACAATTTGGGAAATCATTTATGTTACCAATAGCTATTTTACCAGCAGCTGGTTTATTGTTAGGTATTGGTGGTGCGTTGAGTAATCCGAATACAATCAAAGCCTATCCAGTATTGGATATTGCGCTCTTGCAAAATATATTTATTTTAATGTCAGCAGCAGGAAATATCGTTTTTCAAAATTTACCGGTTATTTTCGCGGTGGGTGTGGTATTAGGTTTAGCAAAAAGTGATAAAAGGCACGGCTGGTCTAGCAGCAATGCTTGGGTTTTTAATTATGAATGCATCAATGAATGGTTTGTTGACGATCACAGATACATTGGCGAAAGGCAACTTGGCAGAAGAAGGTCAAAGTATGGTATTGGGAATACAAACTGTAGAAACAGGTGTATTTGGAGGTATTATCACCGGTATTATGACAGCTTTGTTACATAATAAATTTCATAAAATATCACTGCCTGCGTATTTAGGTTTCTTCGGTGGGTCACGCTTTGTACCTATCATCATTGCAGTTTCTTCAATAGTGCTAGGTGTGGTTATGTTCTTTATTTGGCCAACGGTACAAGGATGGATATTTGGTGTCGGTGGTCTAGTAGATAAAACAGGGGTTATTGGTACGTTTTTCTTTGGTTTTATATTGAGGTTATTAGGACCATTTGGTTTGCATCATATTTTCTACTTACCGTTTTGGCAAACCGCACTGGGAGGTTCTTTAGAAGTTAAAGGGCACATGGTTCAAGGAACGCAAAATATATTTTTGCACAGCTAGGTGATCCTGATGTAACTAAATATTTCTCAGGTGTTTCACGTTATATGTCTGGAAGATTTATCACAATGATGTTTGGACTTTGCGGTTCAGCATTAGCAATTTATCACACGGCGAAGCCTGAACGTAAAAAAGTAGTCGATGGTTTAATGTTATCTGCAGCATTAACATCGTTCTTAACAGGTATTACAGAGCCTTTAGAATTCAGTTTCTTATTTGTTGCACCAATGCTATACGTAATCCATGCCGTTTCAGATGGACTAGCATTTATGATGGCTGACATTTTCAATATCACTGTGGGACAAACATTTAGTGGCGGTTTCATTGATTATTTATTGTTTGGTGTACTACAAGGTAATGAAAAGACGAATTTCTTATGGGTCATTCCAATTGGCATCGTTTGGTTTGTGCTATATTACGTCATATTTAGATACCTCATTACGAAATTTAATTTTAAAACGCCTGGTCGTGAAGACGAAGGTGTAACAGAAACAGTTGAAGCAACTGATCGTGCTAAAATGATTATTCAAGCGCTGGGTGAAAAAGAAAATATCGATGTCGTTGATTGTTGTGCAACTAGATTGAGAGTAACGTTAAACAGTGATAAAGCTGTCGATAAAACAATGCTAACTTCTACAGAAGCACGTGGCGTGATTCAAAAAGGGAACGGTGTACAAGTTATCTATGGGCCACATGTTACTACCATTAAAAACGAAGTAGAAGAACTTTTAGAAAATGATAAGTAAGGTATTCAATTAGAGGATGATTAAAAGATTAAAGAAAGTTTTGGTGAGATGATGAATGTAATCAACTTAAAAAATCGTACGATTGGAAGCCAATACGTAGCAACAGAAATACTGAAACAGGTTATCTCCAAACCTAATGCTGTATTAGGTTTAGCCACTGGTAATACCATGATCGAAGTTTATAAAACATTAGCAGCGTTATTAAATGTGAATCAAATAGATCTATCCAATGTCGTAACGTTTAATTTAGATGAATATGTAGGTTTATCTGCAGAACATAATCAAAGCTATCATGTTTATATGAATGCGCACTTATTTAATCATAATCAAACATGGAATAATAAAAATATTTATTTGCCTGTAGGTGATGCGCCTAATATTGAATTAGAAAGTGAACTTTATGAACAGCGTTTAGGTGAAATCGGTTCAGCTGATATCCAAATATTAGGCATTGGTGAAAATGGGCATATTGGCTTCAATGAGCCATATTCATCTTTTGAAAGTGTAACGAGAGTTGTTGATTTAACACCTTCAACCATTAATGCGAATAGTCAACATTTTGAAAATATAGAAGACGTACCTAAGCAAGCGATTTCTATGGGATTGTCGTCTATTATGAAAGCAAAACGGATCATATTGTTAGCATTTGGTAAAAATAAACTGCAAGCAATAAAAGCTTTGTTAGAAGGCGAAGTGTCAGAAGCATTGCCAGCTTCTATTTTGCACAAACATCCTAATGTAGAAGTTATTATTGATGATGAAATTTTTACTTCACTCATAGAAGATGGAACATTGTAAGTGAGATATAAATAATCATATGCGTCCTTCAAAGTAGACATTCTAAAAATGACAACTTTGGAGGGCGCATTTTTATGTCTTGTAATAATTAAATACTATTTTTAATGAATCAAAAATGAGTCTGTATCGTTTTTAATGAAATACATAAAGTATAAATCTTAAATGAAATAATAATTTAAAAATTGATTTTTGTAAACGTTTGCAATTATAATGTAATTATACAATTTTAAAAGGGGTGTGTAGTTATGGTTAATGTGAAAAAAGAACGTATGAAAGTCTATGTTTTGGATAACGGACGCATGAAGATGGATAAGAATTTGATGATTGCTAATTCCAATCAAGCAACATTAGATGACCCTAACGCCAATAACGAGATGCATGAATTCCCTATATATACTGTGTTTATAGATCACCCAGATGCTAAAATCCTTTTTGATACAGCTTGTAATCCGAACGCTATGGGAGATAGTGGGAGATGGATAAGTGCAACACAAAAAGCTTTTCCGTACTTTGCTGATGAAGCTTGTCATTTACCTAATAGACTCGAGCAAATTAATGTAGATCCTAAAAAAGTCGATTTTGTTATTGCTTCACATTTACATTTGGATCATGCAGGGTGTTTAGAATATTTTACGAATGCAACTATAATTGTCCATGATGATGAATTAAGTGGTGCAATGAAAACATATGCACGAAACCAACAAGAAGGGGCTTATATTTGGGCAGATATAGATGCTTGGGTGAAAAATAATCTGAAATGGAGAACGATTAAAAAAGAAGAAGATAATTTGAAACTAGTAGATGGGGTTCGAATTTTAAATTATGGTAGTGGTCATGCATGGGGCATCATTGGTCTAGAGATTGAGAGTGCTGAATTAGGAACGATTATATTAGCATCGGACGCAATATACACCAAGGAAAGTATAGAAGATACATTGAAGCCACCAGGTATTTTATATGATTCTATTGGATGGTCGAAATCTGTGGAGAAAATTCAAAGATTAGCAAAAGAAAAAAATGCTCAAATTTGGTTTGGACATGATGGAGAACAATTCGAAGGATTTAGAAAATCAACGGAAGGTTATTATGAATAATTGCTATTTTATCAAAGTATCTTTAAATCACTACAGTGAATGAGGAGTGTATGTTATGAAAACAAGAGCGGCAGTATTGCGTGAGATGGGTAAAGATGCACCATATACAGAAAGTCATCCTTTAACAATAGAAACTTTAGAACTTCAAGGGCCTCAATCAAATGAAGTACTTATAAAAATAGGCGCAGTGGGTTTGTGTCACTCTGATTTATCTGTAATTAATGGCAGTAGACCACGTCCAATGCCAATGGTGTTAGGGCATGAAGCAGCTGGAGAAATTATCGAAGTAGGTGAAAACGTTTCGGAATTTGAAGTGGGTGATCATATCGTATGTACATTTATACCAAGTTGTGGACATTGTATTCCGTGTCGTGAAGGCAGACCTGCCTTATGTGAAAATGGTGCAGCGGCAAATGAAAAAGGAGAAATGTTAGAAGGTGGCTTTCGTTATGAATCTGACCGTGATGAGGTAATGCATCATCATTTAGGTGTATCAGGTTTTGCAGATTATGCAGTGGTATCTACAAATTCAATTGTCAAAGTAGATAAAAAGATTCCATTTGAAAAGGTGGCGATTTTTGGTTGTGCAGTCATTACGGGCATAGGTGCAGTCATTAATACAGCTCGCATTAATGCAGGGAGTACTGTTGCGGTTGTTGGGCTTGGTGGCATTGGTCTTAACGCAATTCTTGGTGCACGCCTCGCAGGTGCAAGTGAAATTATTGCACTAGATATTAATGAAGAAAAATTTGCATTGGCTAAATCACTTGGAGCAACAGCAGTATTTAATTCAGGTGAAGCACATACAATAGAAGATATTAAACAATATACGCAAGGTGGTGTGGATTATGCTTTTGAAACGGCGGGCGTAGTACCTGCCATGGATGTCGCATATCAAATCACACGTCGAGGTGGAATGACAACGACAACAGGTTTACCGGATCCCAAACACCAATTTTCATTTCCACAAGTAACGCTCGCTGCTGAAGAGCGTACGATAAAAGGTTCATATGTGGGAAGTTGTGTTCCTGACCGTGATATACCACGTTTCATCAACTTATATCATCAAGGTCGTTTACCAGTAAATGAACTTTTAACAGATACATTACCTTTAGAACATATTAATGAAGGGTTTGACCGCTTGGCGCGAGGTGAAGCGGCACGTTTAGTAGTGAAAATGGATTAGGGGTGTTCATATGAGTCGTTTTAATGACACATTAGAAAAGTATTTGTTACCAGTCGCGTCTAAATTGGGATCGAATAAAATTTTAATTTCATTGAGAGATGGTATTATCGTTGCGATGCCATTGATTATCATTGGATCACTATTTCTTGTCATTAGTGGTATAGCCATACCGGGATGGATTGAATGGTTGGAAGCACAAGGCATACAACCCTATTTAATGAAAGCAGTAAATGGTACATTTGGATTGATGGGATTAGTTGCAAGTTTTGGTGTGGCACATAGTATTGCTCGACAGTATGATACGGATGGTGTTTCAGCAGGAATTATTTCCATGGCTGCATTTTTAGTTGTAACACCTAATGTTATGACTGGTGGCAAAACACCAGAAGAAGCTATACCTCAAATGTATATGGGAAGTCAGGGACTTTTTGTAGCATTAATTATAGGGATCTTTTCCGGATTGATATTTCAATGGTTTATTAATAGAAATATAAGGATTAAAATGCCCGATCAAGTTCCACCTGCAGTAGCGAAAAGCTTTAGCGCATTAATACCTGGAGCTGTCATTATTTTATTGTGGCTTATAATCTATATAGCATTAGATAACCTTCCTTTTGGAAACATACATGACCTTATTGTTAATACATTAGGTGTGCCATTAAGTTTAATGGGAGGTACTTTAATAGGTACGATTATATTAGTAGGACTAAATAGTGCCTTTTGGTTTGTAGGTATTCATGGTGCAAATGTAGTAAATGCGGTTATGCAGCCAATATGGCTTAAGAACATAGATGAAAACCGTATTGCATATCAAGCTAATCCTCATGGCGATTTGCCACATATCATCACGCAACCTTTTATAGATAATTTTGTATTTATGGGGGGCGGTGGGTCAACCATTGGCTTAGTGATTGTCATTGCCATTTTAGCCTTTAAAAAGCGTTCTAGTAAAATTACGAAAACAATGGCACCACTGACATTGATGCCTGGTATTTTTAATATTAATGAACCGACCTTGTTTGGTTTGCCAGTCGTTCTCAATGTTAGGCTGATTGTACCCTTTATATTGGCGCCGATGATCAATGCGACGATTACTTATTTTTCCATGGCAAGCGGGCTTGTTCATTTAACTAATGGTACTGCGATGCCTTGGACAATCCCACCTATTATTAGTGGGTTTTTAGCTACGGGTCATGTTAGTGGTTCATTGGTACAAATGGTTTGTATCATTGTTGATATCTTATTGTATTATCCATTTTACAGAACGATGGAAAAATATAATTTGCAACTAGAGCAAAAAGAAGCAGATGAAACAAAAGAAATCTAAACAAAGGGGATTTGTCTCATGGTAAAAAGATTATTAAGTGCGAATGCATCTGAAATCGTTGAAATGACAGCCACAGAATTAAAACAAAGTATTAAAGCAAGCGATGGTCGTGTTGTATTATCTGAAAATGTGGTCACACGTACTCCAGTCATTCCAGATATTACAAATGCTGAACTTGCTCGTGCATTTGGCGCAGATTTAATTTTATTAAATGGTTTAGATGCCTTTGATCCTAAAGTTGTTAATGTAGATGAAGATAAACAGGTTATCAATGAATTGAGACGTCTTGTTTGTAGACCGATTGGTGTCAATTTAGAACCAGTAGATGAAACCGCAACGATGTCAGAAGAAAAACTAAATATTGTAGAAGGTCGACAAGCAAGTTCGAAAACGGTAAAGGCATTAGAAAAATTAGGTATTAATTTTATATGTATGACAGGGAATCCTGGGACAGGTGTAACGAATGATAAAATTGTCAACGCTATTTCAGAGACACGAAAGCATTTTACAGGACTTATTATAGCGGGGAAAATGCATAGCGCTGGTGTAGATGAACCTGTAATAACGGAAACGTATGTAGATCAATTTATAGACGCTGGGGCAGATATTATTCTTGTACCATCAATTGGCACGGTACCAGGATTTGATGAGGAACAATTGAAAAATATTGTTAAAGCAGTACACCGTCGTGAAGGTTTAGTTATGTCTGCAATAGGAACAAGCCAAGAAAGTTCTGATCCAAGTACCATTAGGGATTTTGCGATACGTAATAAAATCTGTGGTGTTGATATTCAACACATTGGTGATGCTGGTTATTGCGGTCTTGCACCAGTCAATAATATTTTTGAATTAAGTAAGGCAATCAGAGGGGAAAGACATACAGTATCCATGATAGCTAGATCGATTCAACGTTAAATGATGAAACTACGCTTTTAATCAGGAGGAATTTTTTATGGCAGAAAAAACAATCATGTTGGTATGTGCAGCGGGAATGAGTACAAGTATGTTGGTACAAAAAATGCAAAAAGAAGCTGAAAAGCAAAAGCTTGATAGAGATATTTTTGCCGTTTCCACTTCAGAAGCAGATCAAAAAATTGAAAGTGACAATATAGATGTATTGCTACTAGGACCACAAGTTCGCTTTAAAAAAGATGAATATACTAAAAAATGCTCTGAGAAAGACATACCTGTAGCGGTCATTGAAATGAGAGATTATGGAACGATGAATGGAGAAAATGTATTAAATACAGCTGAACAATTGATGACAAAATAGAGGTGGTTCAATGTCAGAAGCGGAAAATAGTTTAGAGTTTGCCATGTCACTTATTGCATACAGTGGTGACGCCAAAAGTCATGCAATGGAAGCCATCTATGCGGCAAAGAAAAATGCTTTTGAAGAAGCTGAAAAGAAATTAAAACTTGCAGAAGTTTCATTATTAGAGGCACATCATATTCAAACAAATATGTTAACCAAAGAAGCGCAAGGTGATGAGATAAAAATGTCGCTGTTAACCATTCACAGTCAGGACCATTTAATGACAGCTATTACGTTCAAAGAAATGGCAGCAGAAATGATCGATTTATATAAAAAGATGGATTCGAAAGCATAAATATATTAAGTATCATTGAAAAAGTACATTTTCAAAAGATTTGAAGATGTACTTTTTTGTTCATTATTGTAAAAAAAGGAGTAAACAAGGGAATCAACTTAATTGTGTTATATGTTAATTAATTGGAATTAAAAAATAAATGTATGTTTGGATAAAAAAGTTATTGACTTAATGAAGGGTTAGGCATAGAATATTTTTATTCCGATAAGAATAATAAGAATAGAGGGCGCGAAATGAAAAAAATATTATTAGGTATACTGACGTTACTTTTAGTTGTGGGACTCGCAGCTTGTGGTACTTCTGACAAAAAAGACAATGATAACAAAAATAAAACTGCAAGTGAAAATAAAACATTTGTTGTAGGTACGGAAGGGACCTATGCACCTTTCTCATATCATGATAAACAAGATAAACTAACAGGTTATGATATTGATGTAATGAAAGCAGTAGCTAAAGAAATGGGTTACAAAGTTAAATTTAAAGAAACACAATGGGATTCTATGTTTGCTGGATTAGACTCTGGTAGATTTAATGTGATAGCGAACCAAGTAGGTATTAATGATGAACGTAAAGAAAAATATAAATTCTCAGAACCATATACGTATTCAGAAGCAGTATTAGTCGTTAACAAAAACAACAAAGATATAAAATCATTTGACGATGTTAAAGGTAAGAAATTGGCTCAAACGTTTACTTCAAATTATGGTAAATTGGCTAAATCTAAAGGTGCAGAATTAACGAAAGTAGATGGCTTCAATCAGGCTATGGATTTATTACAATCTAATAGAGTTGAAGGTACATTTAATGACAATATTTCATACTTAGATTATAAAAAACAAAAACCTAATGCAGATGTGAAAATTATTGAAGGTAATGCTGAGAAGAGTCAATCTGCATTAACATTTAGTAAAAAAGAAGACGATGCAACAATTGAAAAAGTAAATAAAGCAATGAAAAAATTAAAAGATAATGGTGAATTAGCAAAAATAAGTAAAAAATGGTTCGGCGAAGATGTTTCTAAATCTTAATACTGAACAGCAACATGCACTAGACGCAGCTGGTCAAGCATTTGCACCGATGCTTGAAGGATTAGTGAAATTTTCTATACCTATTACATTAGTAACCTTTGTGTTAGGTTTAGTGATTGCGTTACTCACTGCGTTAATGCGCATTTCAACAAGCCGTATTTTAAGAGGGATTGCTCGTTTTTATATTTCAATCATCCGAGGCACACCGATGATTGTACAATTATTCATTATCTTTTACGGGATCCCTGAACTCGGCAGATTATTGACAAATAACTCTGAAAATCAATGGACGTTAGCACCAGTTATCGCAGCAATTATTGGTTTATCATTAAATGTAGGGGCATATGCTTCTGAAATTATTCGTGGAGGTATTATGTCTATACCTAAGGGTCAAACAGAAGCGGCCTATTCAATCGGTATGAATTATCGACAAACGATTCAACGTATTATCTTGCCACAAGCGATTAGAGTATCCGTACCAGCATTAGGTAATACATTTTTAAGTTTAATTAAAGATACATCACTTTTAGGATTTATATTAGTAGCTGAGATGTTTAGAAAAGCACAAGAAGTCGCTTCGACGACATATGAGTATTTAACTATTTATCTACTTGTAGCACTTATGTACTGGGTGGTTTGCTTTATCATTTCAATTGCACAAAACTTCTATGAATCTTATCTTGAAAGAGGGTATCGCTCATGATTGAATTAAAAAATATAAAAAAATCATTTGATGATAAAGAAGTTATCAAAGGGATTGATTTAAACGTTAATCAAGGAGAAGTTGTGACATTTATTGGACGATCAGGTTCAGGTAAGACGACTTTGTTGAGAATGATTAATGCTTTAGAGTTGCCTACAGAAGGTGCTGTGTATGTTAATGGAGAGACTTATAGCAATGCAGATAAGAAATCACAGATAAAAGTCCGTAAACAGTCGGGCATGGTATTTCAAAGTTATAACTTATTCCCACATAAAACGGCATTAGAAAATGTAATGGAAGGTCTCATTACTGTTAAAAAAACGAAAAAAGATGAAGCAAAGCAACAAGCATTAGCTTTATTGGAAAAAGTAGATTTAACTGCTGTAAAAGATCAAAGACCGAATGCTTTATCTGGAGGGCAACAGCAACGTGTAGCAATTGCTCGAGCTTTAGCCATGAATCCAAAAGTAATGCTGTTTGATGAACCTACGTCTGCGTTAGATCCAGAACTCGTTAATGATGTGCTTCGTGTCATCAAGGACCTAGCTAATGAAGGTATGACAATGATTATCGTGACGCATGAAATGCGATTTGCTAAAGAAGTATCTAACAAGATTGTATTTATACATGATGGTGTAATTGGAGAATCTGGGCCTCCAGAGCAAATCTTTAATCATCCACAAAGCGCTGAACTACAAAGATTTTTAAATATGATTCGTGAAGTTTAATGTTGAAAGAAAATTTAGCGAAAGTATTATGATAAAACGATTGCCTTGTTATATATACTGACAAGGATGATTAGGCAGTCTGAAGAATAGCATTTTAAAAAGTGATAGCGATGTATTTTCAATAGAATATATGATTGCCTAAATAAGGTGAGTCCGAGACATTTAGTTATGTCCGGGCTTTTTTTTATAAAACGATATCATATATGCACTTTGAACTTTATAATTTAAAAATATAATGATTTTTTATTTGATGTGCAACTTTTCGCATTTAAAGACGAAAGAGATTACACATCTATTATCTTTAGAAAGCGTTTACAATAAAGAGGCGAGGAGGTTGCTAATATGTTAAGTAAGCGACAGTATCATATTTTAACGTTCATACTTGAATGTGAAACTTTTGTGCAAATTCATCATTTAGCAACGCACTTTAATGTTACAGAAAGAACGATACAGTACGATCTTGAATACATTGAAGATATGGCAAGTAACCTAGGTTTAAATATTCAAAGGACTAAGCAAGAGGGGGTCAAAATAACCACAACACCAGAACAGTTAAAGCGCTTTGCACCTAAATCGACAACGCATACAATACATTATGCAAAAGAAGAGCGCTTGTTATATATAACGTTAAAATTACTTGAAGCCAATACGCCGACATCATCACAAGTGCTTGCGACCACCGTATCTGTTTCAAGACGAACGATTGTGGAAGATTTGAAAAGCGTTCAAAATTGGTTAGAGCAGCATGACTTAAGGCTTGAGTATAAGAAAAATAAAGGATTTGTCATTCAAGGCCCAGAAAATGCATATCGCAAAGCTTACGCAGAAATGGTGCGTGAATATTTTAAAATGTATACGCATGAGATGGGGCATGACTTATTTTCAAATCATGAATTAGAGCGCATTCGTTCAAGTGTTACAACTGTGCTGAGAAATAAAAATTATCAATTAGTACAAAGTGCAATAGACGGTTTGATTTATCATATACTCATCGCGATGCATCGAATAAATGAAGATTTTATTTTTAAAATTCCAGATGATGCATATTTGAAATTGAAGGAAACAGAGCAGTTTCAAATTGCGCTACAAATTCAAGAAAGGCTTGAAGGCAATTTCCAGATTCATTTTCCAAAAAGTGAAGCGGCATTCATAACATTGCATTTACTCGGAGCTAAAACTTCAGAAAAGAATCAGTTAAATGAAGAAATTGATACGTTAGAACTTCTGACGGAGCAATTGATTGAACGTATGAGTGGCGCGCTAGGACTTGATTTGGTGACAGATATTAAATTACGCAATGGCTTAATTGTACATTTGAGACCAGCAATTCATAGATTGAAATTTGATATGACACACGAAAATCCATTGAAAGATGAAATTATAAGCCAATATCCTCAATTAATAGATGAAATTAAAAAGCATGTTTGGATCATTGAGGAAAATTATCAAATTGTATTTAACAATGACGAATTGACCTATATGATATTACATTTTGCATCTGCTATTGAAAGAATATCAACGATTAAGACAAATAAAATTAAAGTCGTATTACTATGTGGATCGGGTATTGGAACGTCACAATTATTAAAAAGTAAAATAAGGCACATTTACCCAGAGTTAGAAATTATGGATGCCTATTCAATATATGAAGTGGATGAAACGATATTGAAACATGAAGGGGTCGATTACATTATCTCTACGGTGCCTTTTAAGGAAACTGTCGTCCCAGTTATTCAGGTTTCTCCATTTTTAGATAAACATGATCGGGAGCAGTTAAATAGAATAATCAATCAATCTAGAGAAAAATATGTAATTCAGTTGCGTGGATTAGGTCCAACGTTAGAACAAGTCTTGCCACAATCCAGAGTTAAAACACAGCAAGCATCGCGAAATAGAGATGAAGCAATCAAGCAGAGTGTGGCACTACTTGTCGAGGATGGTGTAGTGGAACCAGCTTATGCTACAGATATTATCAAGCAGTTAGACACGTTTGGACCTTATATGGTGGTTAGTCCTCATATTGCACTCATTCACGCTCAACATGAACATGTTAAACAATCGGTAGGCTTTAGTCTTATACATTATAAAGAAGGTATTCATTTTTCGCACGATGGGTATGATCCTGTTTTTATAATAATTACATTAGCAACAGAACATCCTCAAATACATTTAAATGCGTTACGTCAGTTTAGCGAGTTAATCATGGATGAGACATATAGAGCAACCATGTTTTCTGGAGATTTACAAGCAATAATGCAAGCTATTAGTAAGGTAAGTCAGGAATAAGGAGGTGCTTTTAAATGAGTTTAGAAATTCTGTCAGCTGACAAAGTTCAAATAAAGGAACAGGTTGATAATTGGGAACAAGGCATTGCTTTAGCTGCGCAACCATTATTAAACCAAGATTACTTTGAACAAAGTTATATTACATCAATGATTGACAGTGTAAAGAAATTAGGACCGTACATTGTTATTGCGCCAGAAATCGCAATTGCACATGCGAGACCCAATGATGAAGTAAACAAGATAGGACTGAGTTTACTGAAATTAAATCAACACATTAATTTTTCAGAAGAAGGTCACTATGCGTCACTTATATTTGTACTTAGTGCAGTAGACAATGAAGGACATCTTGAGATCCTAAGGCATTTGGCAACAACGCTAGGGGATCAAGAAGTGGTCAATCAATTATTGAAAGCACAAGAAGTTAAGGACATATTAAATATATTTAAAGGAGAATGATGAAAATGAAAATCTTAGTTGTATGTGGTCACGGGTTAGGTAGTAGCTTTATGGTAGAAATGAATGCTCAGGAAGCTTTGAAAAATTTAAATGCACCATCTGATATAAAAGTAGAACACAGCGATGTAATGAGTGCAAGCCCTGATATGGCAGACTTATTCATTTGTGGGAGAGATTTAGAAGAAAATACTAAAAATTTAGGCGACGTCATTGTATTAGATAATATTTTAGATAAAGAAGAACTTCAAAATAAATTAAGTGAAAAATTAAGTGAGTTGAATCTTTTATAAATAACGCCTAAGGAGGTAATAAAATGAAACCGATTTTAGACTTTATCGTTGATATTTTAAGCCAACCTGCAATACTAGTTGCTTTAATCGCATTTATAGGATTGATCATGCAGAAAAAATCAGCAACAGATATCACTTCAGGTACGATCAAAACGATACTGGGATTTTTAGTATTAAGTGCTGGGGCGAATGTAGTAACGCAATCACTTGAACCATTTGGGAAAATATTTCAACACGCGTTTGGCGTGCAAGGTGTCGTGCCCAACAATGAAGCAATTATTTCAATAGCATTGGAACAGTATGGAACAACAGCTGCATTAATTATGGTGTTTGGCATGATAGTTAATATCATCATAGCGCGTATTACTAATTTGAAATATATATTTTTAACGGGTCATCATACATTTTATATGGCTGCTTTTTTAGCTATATTATTATCAGTCGGTCATATTACTGGAACGCTAACTGTTGTCATCGGTGCGATTATTTTAGGGCTGATTATGGCGATACTACCTGCATTAGCGCATCCAACAATGAAAAAAATAACGGGTAATAACCAAGTTGCTTTAGGACACTTTGGTACGATAAGTTATTGGGCAGCAGGTGAAGTAGGAAAGCTATTTAAAGGTAAATCAAAATCAACAGAAGAAATTAATTTCCCAAAAGGGTTAAGTTTTTTAAGAGAAAGTACGATTAGTATTTCGTTAACGATGACCTTATTATATTTTGTAGCTGCACTGTTTGCAGGGCCACACTATGTACATAGTGAAATTAGTAACGGTCAGAACTTTATTGTATTTTCTCTCATACAAGGTGTCACGTTCGCTGCGGGTGTGTTTATCATTTTGACAGGGGTACGTTTAATCTTAGCTGAAATTGTGCCAGCATTTAAAGGTATTTCAGAAAAACTCGTACCCAATACGAAACCTGCATTAGACTGTCCGATTGTCTTCCCATATGCACAAAATGCTGTACTCATTGGATTTTTTGTTAGCTTTATTGTAGGCGTCATTGGCATGTTTGTCTTATTCTTATTCGGAGGAGTGGTTATACTTCCTGGCGTTGTCGCTCACTTCTTCCTCGGTGCTACCGCAGGCGTCTTTGGTAATGCAAGAGGTGGTATTAAAGGTGCTGTAGCTGGCTCCGCATTGAATGGTATCTTAATCACGTTCTTACCATTGTTATTCTTACCATTTTTAGGAGACTTAGGGGGCGCGGCAACAACATTCTCAGATACGGATTTCTTAGTCGTAGGTATTGTTTTTGGTAATGTTGCGAAGTTCCTTGGATTAATCGGTATCATTATTTTAGTGATCGTTGTAGCTGCATTCGCCATTATTTTACAAAAAAGAACAGATGCTAAAGAAGTAAAAGAGCAATAAATAACAACACAATCACTTCAAAATGAAATAGATTAAGCGCCCAATGCAGTAATAGTTGCTTTGGGCGCTTATTTTGTCATCATTTAATGCCAATGCAATAGTAATGGGCCTTGTTCACCCCATAGTGGGTCTGTTTCAGGTAATGGCACATTTTCGATATTCATGATATCTTGCGTTCTGTTATTTTTATCTCCAGTACAAATGTCGAAAGACTGACCGTTAGGATATGCACCCATTACGATAAAGTCATGACTGGCATTTAATAATTTGTGCCCAGTACCAGCCGGTAATATTAGCACATCGCCAGCTGTGACGTTAATTGTTGAACCCTTGCGCCCGCCAATAAGCAAGTTGGCCTCTCCTCTGATCGCTAAGAGTGTTTCATGCGCGTTACTGTGATAATGATGATACGAAAATACACCACCAGTCCAAGTATTGCCCCATTGATTAGAGGTAATGGTTTTTTCCAAATGTTCATGTGAACCTAATACATGGTGATAAATCAAAACAGGTAAGGTGGGATTATTCGGTATTGTCCCATCATCTATGAAACATAAAGTGGATACAGTGATGTCTGACATAGGTTTCATCTATTCATTCACCCCTTAATTATTATGATTTATAATATACGATTTGACTTGTGGTTGCTAATAAATTATGGTCCTGACTCCATATTTCACCAGTTTGATCGAAATAGCCATTAAAGAATTTAAGTGCACGTGTATGTCCAAGTACTGAGCGGCTTCCGTTGGCTAAGAGTGTTTCTGCGTCGGCATGGAAATAAATTGTCAGTGAGATGGTGCCTATTGGGACGAGTTCTTTGCGACGTACATAAATTCTTGGGAAAAAAGCATCACAAATTGCAGCTAGAGATAAAAAATCTAAGTCTCTGTTAGGGTTATCTCGTATCCATTGTAAGGTAATTGAATCAGGATAATCCGTTGTCGCTATTGCAAGTGGTGCGCCTTTAATCATTCTAATTTCATAATTTTGTGCCCATGGCGGTGCACTATCTAAAGGTGTTGGTTCAATTTGATCTGGATTTGGAACGTCTGGAAAGGATAACTCTGTAGAAGACCATGTATCACGTCTGTTTGCTGTAACTGCAGTACCAGTAATTATGATTTGTTCATTTTGTGTAAGTTCAATATACCAATGTTGTGTTGAGCGATTGGTTCTGCTCGGTGTGGCAACGATTTTAAAGTCGTCATTCGCTACTGGGGCAGCATAGTTGATTGTTAATGAAATAGGATCTCCTAATCTTTCATCATGATCTAATACAGCACGTAATAATGTAGAAGCAATGACACCACCAAAAGGTCCAACCATATTGGCGTAAGACTCAGATGTTTGCCCACGATAAACACCTGAGGATTGTATTGTGAGTTCTGTGGCTTTATCAAAATTATGTTTAGATGACATTATCAATTCCTCCAATTATTTAAGCTCATGTAATGCTATACCCTATAATTAAAGCGTTTACATCATATTTTATTTAGAAATTTGAAGGATATTAAAAAAATTATCAATATGATATTGCTTTTTGGCATAGATACCAATGGTGCGCGAGGCGTTAGGTAATTGAATGTGTGTATAAATATCACTGTTAACTTTTTTCATATAGGATTGTGGGCAAATGGCCACACTATCACTTGTTGCAATAAAGTTCATGATAGACTCTCTATCTTTAACATAGGACAAATCCATTTGTTTTGGGTCAATTTGGTTCTTTTTAAAATCAAATGTATCGCCTGGAGGTTCTAATAGATAAAAATGTTGTTGCTACAAATCAATCAAATTGATTGTTTCTGATTGAGCTAGAGGGTGATTTTTTGAAAATACTAGTTCGAATGGTTCGTCAAACCAATATTCATAGCAGATGCCTTCTTGAAGTTCTGTTTGTTCACCTATGACTAAATCAATGTCATCTTGCTGCAATTGAGCCAATAAGGCAGTAGCTGCATTAGAAAAAAATGGGTTTAGACATGCACTGATAGATGCAATCAATGCAGTTCAACGATAAGGCAAAGATAATTGGAATTTAAAGTGTAAGTAACCATAATGCATATGCTTATTGCAATAATGTACTATATCTGTAACCTGAAGCATCAATATAATGGTATGCATAATTAGTTTAGTGAGGTGCGTTTAGTAATGAATTTATTACCTTTCATTATGTATACTTTTTTGATAACAATGACTCCAGGTCCAACTAATATAGATATTTTGAATACGATTAGAAATAAAGGGTTGAAAGGTGGCATTCAATATACCTATGGTGCTATTACGGCATTCGTCTTTTTACTCATCATATCTACTGTTGTGAACATTTTTTTATCAGAAAAGATGCCTAGCTTTTTATTATTTATGAAATTAATCGGTAGTATCTATATGTTATATTTGATTTATACGCTTTTCAGAAAGCATAGCGAAAATAAAGTGGAAAATGATATTGGAACATTTTATTCAGGCTTTGCTTTACAATTTTTAAATCCCAAAGTGGTGACATTTACAATGACTGTCATTCCCACCTTTGTATTAGTGAATCAGCCGTCCACGCTAATGATTTCAATTTATGTTATTATGACTTCAATCATTGCGCTAATTTCATTTAGTTTTTGGATATTTTTTGGAACTTTGCTTAAGACTTTTATACAGAAACATGAAATGATTGTTAATATAACCATGGCACTATTTTTATTATATGCAGCTATTATAGTGTGGGTATGATGTTTAGGAAGTGTTTAGATGAATGAATTTAATTTTAAAAATGCAATTGGCATAACGGCCTTAGAGGTCAAAATGGATGATTTCACCTATAAAAAGCATTCACATCAAGAATATAGCATAGGTGTGACCTTAAAAGGCATTCAAGGATATCATTTAAAAGGAGAACGAAAACAGTCCTATCAAAATGGGGTTATGTTTTTTAATCCAGAAGAAAACCACGATGGTATGTCTAATGGTGTACAAGGCTTGGAGTATATCATGCTCTATATCAAACCAGAACAATTATTAGAAGCTACAAATCAAAAACATATGGTTCAATTTAAAGAGCCGATTGTTTATAATAACAAAATAGCACAAAACATATTGCAATTAGCTAATTCTATTTTTAATGGATCAGATGATGTAATTTGTTATGAACATTTTCAAAACCTTGTGGATGGTTTGAAAATAGATACTTATTATGATGAATTTAATGTTGATAATGTTAAATTAAAATTAGCAAAAGACATTATTAAAAATAATGTTTCAACTTCGTTTAAATTAGATTTCATCTGTAGCGAATTAAATTTATCAAAGTATCAATTTATAAGATTTTTTAAGCAACAAACAGGGATAACACCGTATCAGTACTATATAAATTATAAAGCTGAAGTTGCTAAGCATATCATAGAAAAGAGTAAAGATGTATATCTTGCTATAGCAGAATGTGCTTTCGTAGATTTAGCGCATTTAAATAAGGTATTTAAATATCGATATGGCGTAACAGCTTATCAATATATGTCAAAACTAAAATAATATTGCATTTATCGACTTAACTTTAAACAGCGCATGTCATCTCATAATAAAGATGACATGCGCTGTTGTATTTCAGATGTGTGATCTGTTTATATTATTTAAGCATTTCTTTATAGACTTTATGGTTTTGGTAGACGCATTTAAGTAATGGGGCGTCAATTTGGTACGTATCGGCTAAGTTTAATAAATAACCTTGTAAGTGATCTGTTTCAATATTTAATCCTTTTTCCATGTCACGTTGCATAGAAGTCTTAAAATGGTATGATAACTGATCAAATGATGTCATATATTGTGATACAATATCGTCTGCGAGTGGCGCTCGATGTGCACGCATTATCGAAGCGACTTCATTGTATAAAGAGCGAACGAAGTTAATGCCACCATCACTGTCTCGAATAGGACCAATAGGCGCATGCATTAATGTTGTGATACTGGATAACACAGTAATCATTAAATATTTGTGCCACATGCCTTGCTCGATTGAAGTGCTTAATTTGAATTCTGCCTTTGTTTCAGAAAATGCTTGTGCAATTTTTTGTGCGCGTTCACTTTTACTTCCATCTAGTTCTCCAAAAAAGAGTTTATCAAAAGGGCTTGTTTGTATGATTTCTCCCATACTATCTAATGTTGTTTCTATCACACAATAGCCACCCATAACTTTGTCTCTACCAAAGATAGATTGTAATTGTGGAATATGTGCGACACCGTTTAATAATGGAATGATGGCAGTATGACCATCGACAAATGGCTTCAAATCTGTCATGGCTTGCTCTAAATGATAGGATTTAGAAGAAAGTAAAATAACATCGAAAGGCGCTACGCGATCGTCTTTTGTAATGAGTTGAGGATTGAAATGATAATCTCCCTGCTCACTGTGGATGGCTAATCCATTTCTTTCTAAAAATGACTTGCGTTTGGGTCTTACTAAGAATGTCACGTTCTGTCCGCTTTCGGCTAATCTGCCTCCAAAATAGCCTCCGATACCGCCAGCACCTAATACTAATATACGCATTGAATACAACTCCTTATACGCTATGTGTGTTGATTTGTTAATTGATGTATATATACCACATTTGAGGGGCATATACGCATATGAAAATAATTTTCAAATAATTCAATAGATGTAGTTGGGACAATATATTTTATTTTTAAATATATGTTTGAAATCAATAAAGGTTGTGCAATGTAATAAGTGTTCACTAATTACAAACATGGAGGGGTTCCAATGTCGTTTAAAAATGATCATAAGTATCAGTGGAAAGATATACAAGGGAGAGATTTTCTACTACCGTTTATTTATTTGATAGGTAATTTTTGTTTATCTATAGTCATCTTAACAATCATGATCGGAATCAATGAAACGCAAGGGAAAAATAACGCTAACTTTAATGCTAACTTTTCAGGTACGCCAGGCATATTAATGGAAATGATTGCCTTTATAATTATATTCGCGTTATGGATTTTATTCCATAGACATTCATTTAGACAATCGTGGAAACAGGGGCTACAAAATATTAAGCAACACTGGAAACTCATTGTCATTACATTTATCGTTATTATAGTGTTTAAAGAAATTTATCCATATTTAGTAAATGCATTCGCACCAGAACATTGGAAATTTGAAGAAACACAAAATGACAAAATGGTGGAGGAAATGTTTGCTACGCCTGTATCAACCATATTAGCTTTTTTCTCAATTGTAATTATTGCACCAATGACAGAAGAATTTTTATTTAGACATTTAATTATTGGCGAATTAGGAAAGAAATTAAATTTCTATGTTATGTCTGTTATTTCAATTATTGTGTTTGCATCTTTACATGTAACAGAAGCTAAATCTCCATTAGAAATTGTGATGTATCTTGCCATAGCAGTTGGTATTGTATATGTATATATGAAATCGCAGCGTAGTTTAGCTGTAGCCATTGCGTTACATGCTTTGAATAATTTATTAGCGTATATTTTCATGATTATCATGTAATTTACATAATTCTTAGTGATATACCTGTCTTCTTTGTGAAGGACAGGTATATTTTATCGTGTTAGTGTTTAGAATTTTCTAAAAACTCATTGACTAATCTTGAGCATAATGCTAGGATTAAACCACTAAACATACATATGATTGACTCTTATCAAGAGTGGTGGAGGGATGTGCCCGATGAAACCCAGCAACCGTCGATTTTTCGAAATGGTGCTAAGTCACAAAAAGTTATTTAACTTTTGGAGATGAGAGAAAGTGCAAACTTTCTCTTGATTTATTAAGAGAAAGTTTTTTTATACATATAAGTACGTTGAAACAAATTTTTAAGGAGTGAAAGTATTATGAGAAAATGGTTTATTTTAGGTTCATTGTTTGTGTTAACGATTATACTAGCAGCATGTGGTAAATCGAATGGTGAAAAAGAGGATAAGGAAATTACGATTGCTGCTTCGCCAGCCCCCCATGGCGTCGTACTTGAACATGCAAAAGAAGAAATGAAAAAGAAAGGCTATGATTTAAAAATAAAAACAGTTAATGATTATAAGGTTCCTAATAAATTATTAGATAAAGGAGATGTTGATGCGAATGCATTTCAACATACACCGTATCTTAAAGCAGAAAAGAAAGACCATAATTATAAAATAGAAGAAGCCGGGAAAGTGTTCACGACACCGATGGGCGTTTATAGTAAAAAATATAAAGACATTAAAGATATCCCTAAAGGTTCTACCATTTATGTATCAAACAATCCTGCTGAAGAAGGTCGTTTCTTGTCATTCTTTGTTGATAAAGGCTTAATCAAAATTAAAAAAGGTGTCAGTATTGAAGATGCTAAGTTTGATGACATTGTAGAAAATAAAAAAGATTTGAAATTTAATAACAAGCAAGGTGCGGAATTCTTACCTAAAACTTATAATAGTAAAGAAGGCGCAGCAGTGATAATGAATTCTAATTATGCGATTGATAATGGTCTAACACCACATAAAGATGCAATTGCTATAGAAGGAAAATCATCACCATTTGCGAATATTGTTGCCGTACAAGAAGGACATAAAAACGATAAAAAATTCAAAGAACTTATGAAAGTTTTACAATCTAAAGAGATGAAGAAATTTATAACTGATAAATATGGACAAGATGTTATTCCGTATGAAAAATAAATAATCATGTAATATATAGATTGAAGAGGAAGGTGATTCGATTATGTCTAAGCTAGGTATTATTGGTTTAGGAAAAGTGGGTACGCAAGTACTTACAGATGTACAGCAACTGAATTTGTTTTCAGAGATTATTTTAATTGATGATAGAGCGGACGTGGCAAGTGGTGAAGCACTTGACCATAGTCACTCGCAAGGACTGATAAATACTGCACATATCAAGATTCGTAGCGGTGTCTATCAAGACTTAACGGATGCAGACTTTATCGTCATAGCTGCGAGTGAAGCAACCGATAAAAATAATGGTGACCGTACTTTATTAGCGCAAGGAAATCACGACATCATTAAGGGCATAATGTCCCAAATAGCTGAAGTGACGCAAGAGGCGGTTGTGATTCTGATATCTAATCCTGTAGATTCTATGGTTTACTTTGCAAATCAAATAGATTACCCAGCCCATAAAATTATTGGTACGGGTACGGCTCTAGAGACATCAAGATTTAAAACAATTATAGCCGATCATTATCAAATTGATCCAAATAATGTGGAAGCTTTTGTCATTGGGGAACATGGTCAACATGCAATCCCCGTGTGGAGTAAAGTGCATATTCATGGTATGGAACTATCGGAATTTGAGGCATTAAGTGATCGTCCAGCAATTGATAAGTCACACATCTCGTCCATTATCAACGAAGTGTCGATGGATGTTTTTTATCAAAAAGGGTGGACCAACGCAGCGATATCAAAAGTGACATCATTTTTGATACAGTCCATTGCATTGGATCAGAGAACAATTACACCATTGACTTCCCTGAGTGCAGAATATGGCTTAGAAGATGGTGCATTTAGTTTACCAACATTAATAGATAAAAAGGGTATTGTTCAAAGATTTGCGATAACATTAGACAAAGAAGAAGAACGCCAACTTAAAGAAGCATATGAATATATTAGACAAACGATTCATACAGCACAACAATAGCGATTAAAACTTTCAAACACGCATTCATTAGATATTTTCTTTTGAATGCGTGTTTTTTATATTTAAAATAAATGCTTATCTTGTTTATCAATCCGGTAATGGCTACAATATACTTAAATATAGTGATGAATAGAAGGTTGTAGGAAATTACACTGAGGTTAGGCTTCGGTTTGTGTGAGGTAAGTATTCTGAGACGTGTAAAAAAGGCAGGGCCATAGTGATATGGCCCTGCCTTTTTTATGAGTATGTGTGATGTCACACTTTAGCGTTACATCATAAACGTAGTAATATTGCATAAGAATCACTAAGGAAATTCGTAACATTAATTACCAAGTGAAATTAAGGAATACAAAAAAATCTTTTGCATAAGAATCACTAAGGAAAATCGTAACATTAATTACCAAGTGAAATTAATGAATACAAAAGAAAATCTTTTGCATAAGAATCACTAAGGAAATTTTTAACATTAATTTCCAAGTGATTCTTTAAAACCGTTATCGAGATCAGCAATAATATCATTAATGTTTTCGGTACCTACAGACAATCTAACTAGTTCTGGTACTACGCCGGAAGCTTTTTGATCTTCTGGTGATAATTGTAAATGTGTAGTACTAGCTGGATGAATGATTAATGATTTTGAATCACCTACATTCGCTAAGTGGGAAAATAGATTTAAACCGTCAACAAATTTGGCGATATCGTCTACCGTACCATCTATGCCAAAGGTCAATATAGCACCTTGGCCATCAGGTAAATATTTTTGAGCGAGTTGATGATAAGCGTTATTTTCTAAACCTGGATAGTTGACCCAAGTTACTTTTGGATGTTGTTCTAAATATTGTGCGACACGTAAAGCATTTTCAGAGTGTCGTTCTAAGCGTAAGTGTAGTGTTTCTAAACCTATTAAGAATTCATGGACATTAAAGGGTGATACTGCAGAACCTAAATCACGTAACAACTGTACACGTGCTTTAGTAATATAGGCAGCTTCGCCAACATCTTTAGTATAAGAAATACCATGATAACTTTCATCGGGTTCTACTAAACCTGGGAATTTTCCATTATCCCAATTGAATTTTCCACTATCTACGATTACGCCACCAATGGAAGTGCCATGGCCACCAATGAATTTAGTGGCTGAATGTACTATGATATCTGCTCCAAATTCAAAAGGACGCAATAAGTAAGGTGTTGGGAATGTGTTATCAACAATTAAAGGAATGTTATGATTGTGTGCGATATCGGCTACAGCTTCAATATCTAACACATCAATGCGTGGGTTCCCAATGGTTTCAGCATATACTGCTTTTGTTTTATCTGTTATTGCATTTTTGAAATTATCTGGATGACTAGGATCTACAAAATGGACTTTAATACCTAGTTTTTTAAAGGTGATATTTAAAAGGTTATAGGTACCTCCATATAAATTTGACGAAGCAACAATTTCATCGCCACTTTCTACAATATTTAAAAGTGCTAAATGTATGGCTGCTTGTCCAGAAGATGTAGCTAAAGCACCTACACCACCTTCTAATGCTGCAATCCGTTCTTCAAAAACATTTTGTGTAGGATTCATAATTCTTGTATAAATATTGCCATCTTCCTCTAAAGCAAATAACTTTCTCGCATGTTCAGTATTATCAAAGACATAACTAGATGTCTGATAAATTGGTACAGCACGTGCTTTTGAAAAATCATCTACTACTTGCCCGCCATGAATAGATAAAGTATCTAAATGCCAAGGGGTTTGAGTCATATGATAAAACCTCCATATAATTTCTAAATTTTCTGATAATTACAACTATACAAGAGCTAATTGGCTATTTCAAGTATGCTTACTAAAAAAGTAGGAATTAGATTATTATACTTTATTATCTTGAAAATGAAATGATTGCAAATAAGAACAAAAGGATTTATAATTCTTATCGGTATAGTAAGGTATTGTGGAGAGAAAGGCATTATGGAGGGAAATAATGATTGCTTTTGATTTAATTGGAAATACGCCATTAGTATTGTTGGAGTCATTTAGTAATAAAGATGTACAAATTTATGCCAAGTTAGAACAGTATAATCCTGGTGGTAGTGTGAAAGATCGATTGGGAAAACATTTAATCGAAACAGCAATAAGAGAGAATATAATCCAAAAAGGTGATGTCGTTGTAGAGGCGTCTGCAGGAAATACAGGGATTGGCGTTGCAATTGCTGCTAACCATTATGGCGTCAGTGCTGTGATTTTTGCACCTGAAGGTTTTTCTGAAGAAAAGATATCAATTATAAAAGCGTTAGGTGCTGAAGTCATCAGAACAGATCAAACTTTAGGCATGGCAGGTGCACAAAAGGCCGCACGTGATTATGAACTGCAAACTGGTGCGTATTATTTAAATCAATTCGAATCTTATCGCAATCCTGAGACCTATAAATCTACAATAGGAAAAGAAATAACAGATAAGCTTAAAGATATTGATTATTTTGTAGGTGGTGTTGGTTCAGGAGGGACTTTTGCTGGTGTTGCTGAACATTTAGCAGCATCATATCGTACCGAAAGTGTCATCGTAGAACCAGAAGGCTCTATTTTAAGTGGCGGTAATGCGCATAGTCATGATATTGAAGGGATCGGTTCAGAAAAATGGCCATCTTTTCTACCTAAAGCATTGGTGTCAGATATTATAAAAGTGAGTGATGATGCCGCTTTTCAAAATGTTAAATTATTAGCAAGACAAGAAGGTCTTTTAGTAGGTAGTTCTTCTGGAGCAGCATTGCAAGGCGCTCTAGAAATTAAAAAACATATTAATAAAGGTGTCATTGTAACCATTTTTCCAGATGGCAGTGATCGATATATGTCAAAACAAATTTTAAATTATAAGGAGACAATCAAATGAATAAAAAAACACAATTAATTCATGGTGGACAAACAACAGATCCGTATACAGGTGCAGTTACAACGCCAATCTATCAAACAAGTACGTATATGCAAGATGGTATTGGCGATATGAGACAGGGATATGAATATTCACGTTCGGCAAATCCAACACGTAGTGCTTTAGAGGGGTTGATTGCAGATTTAGAGCAAGGTGAAAGTGGTTTTGCATTTGGTTCAGGTATGGCAGCTATTTCAGCAGTTATTATGTTATTAGATAAAGGTGACCATTTACTCATCAATTCAGATGTGTATGGTGGTACTTATAGAGCTTTAACAAAAGTGTTTAATAGATTTGGTATTGATGCTGAGTTTATCGATACGACAAATATAGAAGTTGTTGAACAATATATTAAACCTGAAACGAAAATGTTATACATTGAAACGCCGTCTAATCCTTTATTACGTGTCACTGATATTAAAAAATCAGCAGAAATTGCTAAAAAGCATCATTTAATTTCGGTTGTCGATAATACATTTATGACACCATATTTCCAAAATCCATTAACATTGGGTATTGATATTGTCTTACATTCAGCAACAAAATATATTGGTGGTCATAGCGATGTTGTCGCTGGATTAGTAGCAACAAGTGACGCTGAATTAGCTGAACGTTTAGGATTTATTCAGAACTCAACTGGTGGCGTGCTTGGACCTCAAGATAGTTATTTATTGATTCGTGGCATAAAAACGCTTGGATTACGCATGGAACAGGTCCAACGTAATACGCTTGCTATCATTGATATGTTACAACAACATTCAGCAGTGAAACAGGTATTCCATCCAAGTATCTCAGATCATTTAAATCATGATATTCATGAAGCACAATCCGAGGGCCATACAGGTGTTGTCGCATTTGAAGTCGCTGACATAGAAAGTGCTAAAAAAGTAATCAGTGAATCACATTATTTCACTTTAGCTGAGAGTTTAGGTGCTGTTGAAAGTTTAATTTCAGTACCTGCATTAATGACACATGCTTCAATTCCTAAAGATATTCGTGAAAAAGAAGGCATCGCCGACGGATTAGTACGTTTATCTGTAGGTATTGAAGATACAAAAGATTTAGTCGAGGATCTAGAACAATCATTAAACGCATTAGATAAATAGTATAAATTTCAAAAAGAAATGATATGCATATAGGCATAAGTTGGGAATAAGCTGAAATCAATTTAGAATTATTGATTTCAGGCTTATTCCCTTTTTATATATGGTTATATTCATCATTATTTGAGTTTGAAGTTTGATGTTGTGCGTAAGTATCGTTAAGTATATCTGAGTTAGTTTTTTGTAATTTACTATAACGACCTTTCGGTATTTTGTTTTCTGTAACCTCTACTTTAGGATAAATGAGTAATGGAATCAGTCCGATAATGCCAAAAATGATAAAGCTATATTGATAATTAAGTATATCAATTACAATACCAGCGATAGATGAACCTATGACTTGTCCAACCGCTAGAAGTAAAAAAGGTATGCCTATGCCAAGAGAAGCATTTTTGACAAACAGTTTGATTCCCCAAACCAGTAAAACACCGGTTAAGAAAATATAACTCAGGCCGAATAGTGATGACGCAACAAATGGCAGTAACCAAATGCTTGGCGTGAATGCTAATAATACACTAGCGCATGCTAATGCAATAACGCCAAAATTAAACGCGAAATGAATCCCTTTTTTATCGATAATTGAACCAGAAATACCACCAACTACACCAAATATGCCAATTAAAATCCAAAAAATAGAGAGTGCTATATCTGAATAATTGCCTGTTAATTGGACAAAGGATTTTGAGAAAGTCCAAAATGGTGCTGTAGATATACCGAGCAGTGTAGAGGCAGTGACGATACGTGTGCTCGCAGAAATATCTCTAATATTAAGACTACCTGTATGAATTTTAATATCTTTTTGAAGCTTCGGTATGACGATATAGTTCCAAAATAAAACAACCAATGCAATTAAAGCATATATTAAATAAGTATGACGCCAATCTAAAAATACAAGCATTGCTGTTATACCAGTAAACATTAAACCCATACTCGTTCCTGAATTAATCCAAGTATTTGCTTTACCTTGATCTTGAAGATTAATCCACAACGAAATGGTATAGCCATACGGAGGAGAAACGAGACCGGTGCTTGCACCTGTAAAAATAACACCGATAGATAGAATGATTGCATTGCTTGATACGCCAATAGTAATCAAACCAATGACTACAGAGATGCCAGCAAGTATAATCATACGTTTTGGACCAATCGTATCTGTCTGTAAAGTTGAATAAACGATTGTAAAACAATACGCTAAATAAAATAAAGACGAAATTAGACCAGCTTGAGATGCAGATAAAGATAAATCATTAGTAATGTCTGGTAAAAAGAGACCAAAACTAAAACGGCCTAATCCATAGGTCGTTGCGATCATAGCAATACCAGGGAATACAAGTTTTGAAAATTTCATTAATAGGAACCTCCTTTTATAGATAGAATGTTCATTCTACTTAGAACCAAAAAATATATAGAATGTTCATTCTACTTTTGCGCTAAAGATAACGAGTAAGTGCATTTTGTATTAAAATACTTCAAACTCGTTTGGAATTATTGATTATGTGCTTCATTTAATAATAACTTGGCCATTGTGATAGCATGCGAAGTCGCATCTTTAGAACCTAATAAAGCAGTCATAGAAGTTGTACCTTCTAAAAGCAAAGTATATTGAACGGCTAAATCATAACCATTTTCAATACCAGCATCATCAGCAAGTTTTTCTAAATAATGTAACAGTCTTTCTTTGTGACCTCTTGCTGTACTTTCAATCTCATTATCCGTGTCTGCATAATCCTCAATAGCACGCATAAACATATCACCTTTATACGAATAATCATTTAACCACTGACAATGCGCCGTGACTGCTGATATAAAAGGTTTTTCAGGATGTTGTTCAACGTGACTGTCTAGATAGTGCCAATAACGTGTTTCACGCTGTTTCAGTACTTGAGCCACTAAGTTATCTTTAGATTCAAAATGATTATATAGCGTCATCGTTGCGACATTAGCTTCTTGTATAATTTGCTTCAAACCTACACCTTTAAAACCATATTCATAAAATAGGCGTTCTGCTACACTCAAGATATCTTGTTTCTTTTGTGACATATATCTCACACTTTCAAAGTAGAATGGTCATTCTATTTAATTCTAGCAACGCACAATGAGAATGTCAAAAAAAGCGTAAAGCTCAATACACTTATCTGATTATAAAGTGTATTGAGCTTTACTAATAGCGTCGAATGATATTTGCATGATTTAGTTGTAGTAACCAAGCGTAGCTATTTCTTTGGAATGCCGATGACATGTCCGAGTTGTTTAGGTACGTCGAAAGTGTTTTGTTGATCAAAATAGTGTTTGATTTTTTCTTGGATGGGTTTAGGAAAGTCCATGCTTCGTCTTGTTTCATTGCCAACACCCATCATAATGGCTTCATATGTTGCATTGCGTTCATCGTTGCTATTATACATTGTTAAGAATAAATGTACTCTTTTGGCATCGTAATCGTAAATATGTACTTTAATATAGAAGGATTCATCGAGTAAAAGTTCTTTTAAAAATGAAATATGCGCTTCTATGCTGAACATTGTCACATCTTGACTATGACGATAATCTGTAGAGAAATCGATAGATTCAAAAAAGCCTACAACAGCATCACTGAAAATGGAATAATATTGCGCATCATGCATATGATTATTATTGTCTATCCAAGATGGCTGTACCGTATTTTTATAGATATATTCATCTGTCACAAAAATCACTCCTTTATTTTTTATAAGCCTGTACTATTGTATCAATTATGTATGAACAGAGTTAACAATTTGTTTTACGAGGCTTAAAAATAGTTAATTCTTTATAAAATCCATAATGTAAGATAGTATGATATTTAGCTTACTAGAAAAATTTACAACTGGAAAAGGGGGACATATATGGTATTGGTTGCCTTAATATTATTCATTATTTCTATTGTCTTTCTTATTTATTCTATTACATTATTAATGGGCAAAGATGGTACCATGTTTAGTTTGTTTACAAAAGAAGAAAAAGCATTAACTAAAGGACAAAAGTTAACCATCTATCTCATTACCATTGTATTATTTGTAGCAAGCTTAGTTTGGCTACTTAACCTGATTTAAGAAATAGACTTTGAACGTTAATAATATAACTGAACGCATATTCATAATAAAAAGGACTGGAAATGATTCCAGCCCTTTTTTTTAAAACTAATACTTTCTTAAAAAATCTACATCACGGTCAAAGATTTGTTTGACGACATAACATTGAACTGCAGTTATGATACTTTCAATCACTTGTGTTTTATTAGATAAGATACGAAGGCTGAAACCGTGAGTTGGTAAATGTGTGATACCAAAACGACAGTCATATTTATGTTGGAAGTGTTTAATTTCCTCATAAACTTGTTCAATAAATTTTTGATTTACGCTAGGGTGGATGAAATAACAAGAACCAAGGTGCGTATAATCTTCCATATAACCTAGACCATCTACATTTTGTTTCTGTGGATCGAGTAACATATTATCAAACGTTACCAATGCATCATCTACATATATTTCGTTTAGTAAGTGCATATACGTATAACTAAAGCGTTTGTCTGATTTGGAATAGCCTGGCGTAAGAATATCTGTATAGAATAGGGAAGCAGTTGATTCCAAATTGAATACATTGTGTTGATAAAATTTAGCGTTTTCAAAGGCTATAATGGGATCACCAACATATTCAGCATAACCATTATTTTTTATATTAAAGGTTTGGTATTGCTCGACATGATCATTCAATGTTTTATAAATTTTTGTGGCACCTTGTGAAGTTAATATAACTTTAGCATCAGAATCAATATTAAAATTCATCGTATAGCGGTCACCATCTAAGTATCCGCCACCTACGTTGACGATATAGAAGGTGGGGATATCAGATTGATTTAGATAGACTGGACGCATGACTTTTAAGGCTTTTTCAAAAAAGACATCTCTAGCAACAGATTTTTTACCATTGTTAAAAACGGATAAATCTAATTGTCCTGTCCAAGCTTGTTTGTTGTTAGACATTTAGGCTAATCCTTTAAGAAAGACATCTTGTTCAATCCATTGTATGACTTCATCCAAGCCTTCGTCTGTTTTAAGATTTGTAAAAGTAAATGGTCGTTTCCCACGGAAGACTTTCGTGTCTTCTGCCATACGATCTAATGATGCGCCAACGTAAGGTGCTAAATCTGTTTTGTTAATGACGAAAAAGTCCGACTTAATCATACCTTGGCCACCTTTACGTGGGATTTTTTCCCCTTGGGCAACATCGATAATATAGATTGAAAAGTCGACAAGTTCAGGACTGAATGTAGCAGCTAAGTTATCGCCACCTGATTCTATAAAGATAAGTTCAATATCATCATTGCGCTCTTTTAATTCATCAATCGCTGCAAAGTTCATTGACGCATCTTCACGAATTGCTGTATGAGGGCAACCACCTGTCTCTACACCGATGATTCTATCTTCGGGTAAGACACCTGAATTTACTAATATTTTCTCATCCTCTTTAGTATAGATATCATTTGTAATTACACCGATACTCATGTCTTTCGCTAAGCGTTTGACAATTTTTTCGATAAGTTGCGTTTTCCCTGCACCAACAGGGCCGCCGACACCTATTTTAATTGTATCTGTCATAAAGCTTGTCCTCCTAAGATATAAAAATTCTTACATTTACGTTTTCATGTTCCATTTGATTGATTTCCAAACCTGGTGCTGTAATACCGAGCTGTGACGCAGGAATTGTCATGATATGGTCTCTTGTTTCTTTCATGATTGGAATCATCTTATGAACAATACGCTGTCCGGCAGTTTGTCCTAATGGAATTGCACGAACGGCATTTTGAGTGAGACTGGACACATTTTGATATAGATAATAGTCAATGATGGTTTCGATATCGACACCGAGATGGTGACCAAGCATTGTAAAGCAAATTGCAGGATGCAAGGATGCTTTTTTATCTTTCATTTGGTCATGATACCAATTAATCCAATCGCTATCATATAATTCAGACGCAAGTTTAACCATGCGATTTCCCATTTGTTTTGAACCTTGTCTCGTTTCTTTTGGTAAGTTTTGAACAAAAAGAATACGATCTAATTTCAATATTGCTTTTGTATCATTTTCATTTAGGGCATCATACACTAAACGCATTGTTAAACCATCTGCATATGTTAATTGCTCATTTAAAAATAACACAAGCCATTGTTGGAAACTTTCTTCGTCATGGACAGTATCACGCTGGATATATGTCTCAAGTCCAAATGAATGACTGAATGCGCCTGTTGGGAATTGCGAATCGCAAAATTGAAACAGGCGTAGGTGTGCATGATCAATCATGTGAATGTCCTATGTGTCTGAATGCTTTGTTAACTTTGCGGTCTTCATGTTCATAAGGAATACCTAGGTCTTTTAATAAAGATTCCACTAAGTAGTCATATTGAACGAGCATTTCAGTTTCTGTGAATTGTGCTGGTAAATGTCTGTTACCAAGTTGATGAGCGATATCTCCCATTTCTTGTAATGTACGTGGTTTGATTACCAGTAAATCTTCAGAATTTACATCAACAACAATCATATTTTTATCATCTTTATATAATATATCGCCGTATTGTAAATCAATAGGCTGTTTTAAACGGATACCTATTTCATTACCATGATCTGTTGTAACGCGTTGAATTCTTTTTACTAAATCTGAATTTTCTAGGTATACCTTTTCCATATGTTTACCTTTTTCACTATCTGAAAGATTAGCGATATTACCTACAATTTCTTCGATAATCATGATTTACCTCCTAGAATAAGAAATAGCGTTGTGTTAATGGTAATTCTGTAGCAGGTTCGCTTGTAATTTTCTCTCCATCAACAAAAACTTCATATGTTTGTGGGTCAACGTCTAAATCTGGTGTTGCATTATTGTTTTTCATATCTTTTTTACTTAATTTACGGATATTGTGCACAGGTCTTAATTTGCGTTTTAAGCCTAAAAGTTTACCAATATCGTTTTCATAAGCAGTTGTAGAAACAAAAGTCATCGATGTACTTTGGAGATTTCCACCTAATTGACCATACATTTTACGATATTTTAAAGGTTCTGAAGTAGGGATAGAGCCATTCGCATCACCGTTGATTGCAGCATTGATTAAACCGCCTTTAACGATGACATCAGGTTTAACGCCAAAGAATGCTGGTTCCCAAAGAATGATGTCGGCTAATTTACCTTCATCAATTGAACCTACATAGTCAGAGATACCATGTGTAATGGCTGGGTTAATCGTATATTTAGCTATATAGCGTTTAATACGATTATTGTCATTGTATTCACTGTCGCCATCTAATAATCCACGTTGTTCTTTCATACGGTGAGCAACTTGCCAAGTACGGGTAATTACTTCTCCGACACGTCCCATTGCTTGTGAATCAGAACTTACCATACTAAATACGCCCATATCTTGAAGTACATCTTCAGCTGCAATGGTTTCTTTACGAATACGTGAATCCGCAAACGCAATATCTTCAGGGATAGATGCATTTAAATGGTGGGTAATCATAACCATATCTAAATGTTCATCGATTGTATTTACAGTATAAGGTAACGTCGGATTTGTTGAAGAAGGTAAAATGTTAGCATACGCAGCAGATTTAATTAAATCGGGCGCATGACCACCCCCAGCACCTTCTGTATGATACATATGCAATACGCGATCTTTTACTGCAGCCATTGTTTCTTCCATGAAACCAGCTTCATTTAACGTATCTGCGTGCAACGCGATTTGTACGTCATAGTCATCTGCGACTTGTAAAGCATGATCAAGTGCTGAAGGCGTTGCACCCCAGTCTTCATGTACTTTTAAGCCTATTGCACCAGCGTGAATTTGTTCGACTAAAGCTGTGTGGTTTACAGCTTGCCCTTTACCAGTAAAGCCAATATTCAACGGTAATGACTCTGCTGCGAGTAACATACGATGTAAGTGCCATGGTCCAGGTGTGACAGTTGTCGCCTTCGTACCCTCAGACGCGCCTGTACCGCCACCGATATGTGTTGTGATACCACTTTCTAATGCAACTTGCGATTGTTCAGGGTTAATGAAATGGACATGTGTATCTATGCCACCCGCAGTTACGATTTTACCTTCAGCAGAAATAATGTCTGTTGTAGCACCAATAATAATATCTACGTTATCCATAATATCTGGATTGCCAGCTTTACCAATTTTCATGATATAGCCATTTTTAACGCCGATGTCGGCTTTGACAATCTTATCGTAATCAATAATCATCGCATTTGTGATGACTAAATCAGCAACTTGCTTGTCATCACGTGTGACATTTGGATTTTGTGCCATACCATCACGGATAGACTTACCACCGCCGAATGCAGCTTCATCTCCATATGTAGCGTAATCACGTTCTACGCGAGCAAATAAGTTTGTATCGCCTAATCTTACAGAATCACCAACAGTGGGTCCATACAGACTTGTATATTGGGATTGCGTCATTTTAAAGCTCATACTTTTTACCCTCTTCCTTTGTTAGCATTTTTACTCGTTTTGTCTTGTTCTGCAATGACTTCTGTTGCAGTACCATCATCTTCCGGTTTATAAACACGTGACTCATCGATGGAACCATTTACGTCACCATGAAAACCGTAGATTTTACGTTTACCACTGTATTCTACGAGTTGTACTTCTTTTTCATCACCAGGTTCAAAACGAACAGCCGCGCCTGCTGGTATATCTAGACGTTTGCCATAAGCTTTTTCATGATCGAATTGTAACGCTGGGTTAGCTTCGAAAAAGTGATAGTGTGAACCAACTTGGATAGGGCGATCGCCTGTATTTTTAACATTAAGGATTGTTGCATTATGCCCTTGATTCACTTCGATTTCTGTACGTTTGACTATAATTTCACCAGGTTTCATAATTTTAATCCTCCTCTAAACGATTGGGTGATGGACAGTAATGAGTTTCGTACCATCTAGGAACGTTGCTTCGATTTCCATTTCAGTTAACATATCTGCAACGCCTTCCATCACGTCATCTTCATTTAATATTTGTTTACCATAGCTCATGAGTTCGGCAACTGTTTTTCCGTCTCTAGCGCCTTCGAGTAACTCGAAACTGATAATAGCTACAGCTTCCGGATAATTTAATTTCAAACCTCGTTGTTGACGTCTGCGAGCTAAATCTGCTGCGACGACCAACATCAGTTTATCTTGTTCACGTTGTGTAAAATGCACAATCTCACTACCTTTCGACAAATTGAATTGTGTACATAAAAAATTATATGTGCACCTTAATAATAAGACGATTAATTTAGAACTACAAGAATAACCCATTACATTTTACAAAATTCAAAAATATTTAAATAAAATCATGATATATATTGCTTTAATTTTTTGTATTTCTCATATATTATTGTTTAAGTCAGAATATATAGAAATCAGGTGACAATGTGGATGCGATTCGAATTGTATTGAAGAATATCTCACAAGTACTACTGCTAAATAATGCATGGACGGGATTGTTGATTTTGCTAGGGCTATTTATAGGTAGCTGGAAGGTGGGTGTGATGGCAGTCATAGCGAGCGTCATTGCATTGTTACTAGCAAAAAGGACTAATTATTCAGAAGAAGAAATCAATACAGGATTATCAGGTTTTAATCCAGTATTAACAGCAATTGCATTGACATTATTTTTAGTACCACAACGGTACAGCTTAATTATTATTTTAGTTGCAATCATCATTACGATGCCAATCGGTTCTGCATTTAGAGAGTTCTTTAAACCTTTTGGTGTACCTATGTTAACGATGCCTTATGTGTTCGTAAGTTGGCTCATTTTACTCATGTCATTTCAATTTAAATTCGTAAATGCTGATGTAAATATTCTTCCCAATGCGATACAGGAAATTCAATTTTCGGGTCATCATATTCAATTTATCAATGCTTTTTTATCCGGATTTAGTGAAATATTTTTATTGAAAAGTGTGTTAGCGGGCACGTTAATATTAATCGGCATTTTTATAGCATCTAGAAAAGCGGGTGTTTATGCGATAGTAGCCAATTTAATAGGATTTTTAGCAGTGATTGTATTAGGTGCAAATCATGATCAAATTAATGAAGGTTTATTCGGCTATAATGTGATACTCACTGTGTTAGCGCTAGGCATAGCGTTTCGAACTAGAATACAACGACCAATTAGTATCGTTTTAGGTATATTGCTGACTGTGGTCATCCATGCAGGTATGACGACATTATTAACACCCTATGGACTCCCTGTCTTTACACTGCCGTTTATTATCGCAACGTGGATAATGCTATTTGCGGGTAATCAAATGAAAGCGCAAGAAATATAATCATAGGTTATTAATAATGAATGTTATGCAAGATAAAGTCATAAGTATATTTTCTAAGTGATTAATAATTTATTAGAAAGAAGGAATATGAATGAAAAAAATGGTCGCACTATTAGCAACAACAGCGATTGTGTTGGCAGGTTGCAGTGGATCAGGTAATGAATCAAAAGGTAAAACATTGAATGTCGAATTGCCACTAAAGACAACTTCTATAGCACCTTACGAAACAGATGTACCTGTTAAGATAGGCTCAGCAGAATCACTATTTAAAGCAGGTGCGAATGGTAAAGTACAAAAACTTTTAGTAGATACGTATAACCAGAAATCACCAACGCAATTAGATTTGAAATTAAAAGATGACATTAAATTTCAAAATGGTAAAAAAGTAACGGGCCAAGCTGTAAAGGCGAGTCTTGAGGAAAGTATAAAAAAAAGTGATCTCGTTAAAGGCTCATTACCAATTAAAGAAATTAAAGTAGATGGCCAAAATGTAAGTATCACTACCAAAGAGGCTTATCCTGAATTAGTATCTGAATTGGCTAGTCCATTTTCGGCTATTTACGATACAAAAGCGGATAGTGATGTAACGAAAGCGCCTGTTGGTACGGGACCATACCAAATTAAAGATTACAAACAATCTCAAAATATTAAACTAGATCAATTTAAGGATTATTGGCAAGGTAAACCAAAATTAGACCATGTAAATGTTACATATCAAGAAGATGGTAATGCGCGTTCAAGTGATCTAAGTTCAGGCAAAGCCGATGTCATCACAGATGTGCCAGTCGAAAAAGAAAAAACATTAAATCAAGGTGATAAAACGACAACATCTTCAGTTTCTGGATTTAGAACGTCCTTGATCATGTATAACCACACAAGTAAAAAAATGACGAAACCGGTGCGTGAAGCCCTTGACAAAGTTGTGGATAGAGAAAGCATTGCTAAAAATGTCTCCAAGAATCATGCGACACCTGCCACTGGGCCATTTAATACAAAATTAGATTTTATTGATAAACAACAGGTACAAAAGCAAGATATTGATGAAGCTAAAAAAATAATGGCAGCGCAAGGCTACACGAAAGCACATCCTTTAAAACTAACGGTATCAACATATAACGGACGTCCAGAGCTTCCAAAAATGGCTCAAGTACTTCAATCAGATGCTAAAAAAGCAAATATTGATATTACGATTCGTAACGTAGATGATATAGAGGGTTATCTTAAAGACAAGAGCCAATGGGATGCATCAATGTATAGCTTTGGAACGATTCCTAGAGGTGATACGGGTTATTTCTTTAATCAAGCGTATAAGCCTGAGGGTGCAATCAATGCAGGTGGATATGACAATGCGAAAGTAACCAAACTGATTGATCAATTCAATAAAACAGTTGATAAAACTGAACGTAATCGACTAACTAATGAAATTATCGATATTACAGATAAAGATAAAGCCAATAGTTATCTTACTTATATGGATAATATTGTCGGTATGAATAAAAAAGTTAAAAACTTAAAAGCAACGCCTGAAGGCATTTATCTCATTGATTATAAGGTTGATAAAGCGAAATGATATTAAAAAATATACTTTCTAGAATTGGACAAATGATCATTGTATTGTTTGTCCTTTCTACTATTACTTTTATTTTAATGAAACTTACGCCAGGAGATCCTATAGATAAAATATTACATTTGGATGTAGCAAATGTTTCAAGTGATCAAATAGAAGCGACTAAAGCAAAACTGGGGCTAGACCAACCCGTAATCATTCAGTATGTGCAATGGCTCAGGCAAATTATCCAATTAAATTTTGGGACCAGTTATCAAACAGGTGAACCCGTTATCAAAGAATTAATTTACTATACACCGCCAACATTATTTATCGCAGTGATGACAATAGTTGTCGTGTTTGTCGTAGCCATACCATTAGGCATGATTGCAGCAAAGTACTATCATACATGGTTAGACAGTTTAATAAGAAGTGTGACATCTTTTACAGTAAGTATACCGTCCTTCTTCTTGGGTACGATATTGATTTATGTGTTTGCGCAAAAGTGGAATCTACTCCCGTCCTCTGGTCTTGATACAATGGCAGGCTATATATTACCAGTCATTGCATTAAGCGTTGGTATGAGTGCATATTACGTAAGGTTAATGCGTTCAAATTTAGTCGAACTCTACCAATCAAAAGAAGTGGAAGCAGCAAGATTAAGAGGGATGTCTGAACGTTATATATTATGGCAAGATTTATTTAAACCAGCAATTATTCCAATCATTACGGTGTTAGGTATGTCTGTGGGCAGTCTAATCGGTGGTACTGTTGTGATAGAAAATTTATTTGGTATACCAGGGATTGGTCATTTTCTTGTAGATAGTATTCGAGCACGTGATTACCCTGTTGTTCAAGGTGCTGTTATCATGATTGGTTTCTTTGTTGTATTAGCAAATACAATGAGTGATTTACTGTTATTATGGATTGATCCCAAGCGACGATATAACAAGCCAACGGATATTGAACGCATGAAACGTCAGGATGGTGAGTCATTATGAAGCAGATTAACCGACGAAATATGATATTTTATGCATTTGCGGTTTATTTTGTTGTACTTATCATTGCACAGTTTTTTGTATCGTCTCATAGTGCATACGAAGTCAATTTAGGCAGTAGTTTGGAAACGCCAAATTTAACACATTGGTTAGGTACGGATGATTACGGACGTGATTTATTTTCAAGAGTGATTATCGGTGCTAGATATACATTAATCATAAGTTTAATTACGCTGTTTATTACAGTTATCATTGGTGTGCCATTAGGTCTGCTTGCTGGTTATAAGAAAGGTATCGTAGATACGTTCATTATGCGCTTGATTGATATTGGGTTAAGCATTCCTGAGTTTGTATTAATGATTGCATTAGCTAGTTTTTTCAAACCGAGTATTTGGAACCTTGTCATTGCGATTACAATTATCAAGTGGATGACCTATACAAGATTAACGCGGTCAGTAGTTAGTAGTGAAATCAATAAACCATATATACAGATGGCAAGATTATTTCATGTACCGACACATGTCATTATTTTTAAACATTTTATACCGCAAGTGATGCCATCTATTATTGTATTAATGACTGTAGATTTTGGGAAAATTATATTATATATTTCTTCACTTTCATTTTTAGGATTAGGTGCACAACCACCATCTCCTGAATGGGGCGCGATGCTTAATGCAGGCAGAGATTATATTAGTTCCTACCCGTTACTGATTATTGTGCCAGCCTGTTTAATTACTGTTACGATTTTATTATTTAACTTAGCAGGCGACGCGCTGAGAGACAGGTTCTTGAAAGGACAACGTGATGTGAATGACTAATATACTAGAAATAACAAATTTATCTATAGCAGATCGTTTTGGTAATAAGCTGATTCAACACGTGGATTTAGGTCTTAAAAAAAGTAAAGTGAATGTCTTAATTGGTGAGAGTGGTTCTGGCAAAAGTTTAACAGCTAGAGCAATGGTCCAACAGATACCGAACACACTAGATATGCAATACGATTGCATGACTTATGAACATAATGAGATGTCTGATATGCACAATCTTTTAGGTAAAGAAATTGGTTTTATTTCTCAAAACTATACACACAGCTTTAACGATCATACGAAACTTGGGAAACAATTGATTTCTATATATAGACAACATTACAATACAGATAAAAAAGGTGCGCAAAAAATTGTGGAACAAGCACTATCATGGGTCGAATTAAATCCTTCTCAAATGATGTCAAAGTACCGTTTCAGTCTTTCTGGAGGGCAATTAGCTCGAGTTCAAATTGCTAGCGTATTAATGCTCAATCCTAAGGTCATTATTGCCGATGAACCAATAGCTTCATTAGATGCTGTTACAGGCGTGAGTATTATGAATTTGATTAAACATTTGGCTGAAGTACACAAAGTGACTTTGCTGTTAATAACACATAATCTATCGCATGTATTAGATTTTAGTGACTGGATTCATGTCATTAAAAATGGTGAAATGGTAGAGTCCAATCATATTGATGCTTTTAAAAATAATGATGTTAAACCGTATAGTTTAAAATTATTTAATTCCCGTAGTCGATTAAAGAAAGGGGATTACCATGCTTAATTTAACAGACGTTAGCTTTAGCTATAAACATGAAGCTATTTTAAAAAAGATTCAATTATCCATACAAGCCGACGAGATTGTCGGAATCGTTGGTGAAAGTGGTTCTGGTAAGACGACACTAGCAAAAATAATGCTCGGATTACTTCAACCAACACATGGTGAAGTTATCACGCATAAGGAACGCGTTTTACCAATATTTCAACATGCTGTAGATAGCTTTAATCCTAAATTTAAAATTAGAAAATCTATGGAAGAGCCAATAAAGTATCAACGTAGAGGGGAATCACAAAAGGCGGCGCAACGCTTGTCTGATTTAATGGTCTATATGCAATTAGATACAAAATTGATGGATCGATTGCCTGAAGAGTTAAGTGGTGGCCAATTGCAGCGTTTTAATACGATACGTACATTAATGTTAGAACCTGACATACTTATTTGTGACGAAATTACAGCAAGCTTAGATGTCATTGCAGAACAACGTATGATTGATATATTAAGGCATTATTATAAAACAACACATAAAGGCATGATATTAATATCACATGATCTTGCGTTTCTAAATCAAATTGTTAATCGATTCATTGTAATGAAAAATGGTGAAATTGTAGATGATTTTGAAACTAAAGATTTATTTAATGTTACGCGTCATGAATATACTAAAACACTACTTTCTATTTATTAGAAAGTAGTATTTTTTTAAATTTCGATAATAAAATATATTTAAATTTCGATAATAAAATATATTTAAATTTCAAAAATAATGCGTGATATATGATTGAGATTAATATATAATAATGTATAATTGAGAATAAGATGAGAAAAGGGGAAAGATAAATGAAAAAATTAATATTTCCGTTGCTAGCACTGATGTTAATACTAGCGGCGTGTGGCAATAATTCAAGTGATGACGCTTCGAAAAAGGATAAAGAAGAAAAG
Organism: Staphylococcus sp. Z5-21; assembly: GCF_056529615.1. Lineage (NCBI taxonomy): Bacteria > Bacillati > Bacillota > Bacilli > Caryophanales > Staphylococcaceae > Staphylococcus > Staphylococcus sp. Z5-21. The sequence continues at coordinate 301,778 of NZ_CP096462.1, forward strand.
ACGTATACACAAGATTCAGGTAAAAAAGTAAAGATACCTAAAGACCCTAAACGTATCGTAGTGTTAGGTGCAACATATGCAGGTGGATTGAAAGAACTTGATGCAAATATCGTGGGTGTCGCAAACATTGTAGATGATAGTAAAGTGTTAAAAGACAAATTTAAAGATGTTGATAAAGTAGATGCTGAAAATGTTGAAAGTGTAGCGAAACTTAAACCAGATTTGATTATTACATACAACACTGACAAGAATTTGAAAAAATTAAATAAAGTTGCACCAACTATTGCTTTTGATTATATGAAACATGATTATAAAGAACAGCATAAAGAGTTAGGTAAAATCGTAGGTAAAGAAGATAAAGCAGAAGATTGGATTAAAGACTGGGAAGAAAAAACAAAAGATGATGGTAATGAAATTAAAGATGCCATCGGTGAAGATACAACTGTATCTATCATTAAAGATTTCGACAAAAAAATCTATGCATTAGGTAAAACATATGGTCACGGTAGTGAAATTCTATATGATTCATTTGGTTTGAAAATGCCTGAAAAAGTAGAAAAAGCGACTAAGAAAAATGATTTAGCTGATATATCTGAAGAACAAATTCCTGAAATGTCAGGAGATTATGTTGTTACACCAGTTGCCAAAGGTGCAGATTTATCATTCGAAAATAAAGATATTTGGAAAAATACAGAAGCGGTTAAAAATGGTAAAACATTTAAAGTGGATGAAGGTATCTACTGGTTAAATGATCCATATTCATTAGACTATGAACGTAAAGACTTAAAAGAAAAATTATTAAATCATTAGTCATTTAAAACAAATTAGTTAGTGAAGTAAACTTAAAACTGTCGCCAAAGTTGTTAAACTTTGCGGCAGTTTTTCTATTTGATTGAGTATGTCAATGTGTATCAATGGTCATTATTTTGATAACAGCGCTAAGATGATAAAGAAAGATGCATATGTCATAGTTTTTGAGCTAAACATTATAAGGTGACATCCTATATTAAGACAAAAAATGTATTTATAGAATTAATTAAATAAATGTTATCATTTACATAAATAAAATCACATTGTATTAAAACGATGCTTATATCTTTGGGAGGATACGATGAAAAAACAACAGAAAATTGATAATTGGGTACAGCTCACGAAATATGTAAACTATATCGATACGATGATTGAGAAAAAATTGAAGCAAGAATACAATTTGAGTTTAAAAGAGTTTTATGTGTTGTATGAGATTTACAAAGCTAAAGGGAAAAAATATAAAATTAATGATTTGATTAAAATTGTAGATTTAAGCCAAAGTGCAATGTCACGTTTAATTGTAAGAATAGAAAAGCCAACGAAAGCATTAGTAGTGAGACAAGAATGTCTTGAAGATCACCGGGCGATGTATATTTATTTAACTGAGGAAGGGCAGGACATTACTGAAAAAGCTTTGAACACGTATGAAAGTCTGATCTCAAAAGTGAGCTTTTCTAATATTCGTAAGCTTTCTCAAATAGATAGTATAGATTAATGGTGTATGTAAGCTATAACGATAGCTGTGTTGATAAATAAACAGCAGTATAAATATTTGGTTGAATGATAAAACGAGTGTTTTATAAATAAAAGGGCTAAAACACGTATGCATGTTTTAGCCCTTTTTATTCGTATTATTAAGATTGACGTTTTTTAGAATGCTTCACACCATATAGAAGGTAAATGAGCAACCCAATAATAAACCAGATGAGTGTGTATAATTTTGCTTCAGCACCTAAGCCCCAGAATACAACAACGACACTGACAAACGTGATGATTGGCATAACAGGGTAGAATGGCATTTTAAAAGCTGGCATCGGAATATCTTTTCCTTCTCTTGGGCGTAACCCAAAAATGCCAATGGAAACAAACATAAATGCGACCAAGGTTCCTGCAGAAATTAACTGCGCAAGGAAGGCGAATGGGAACATAGAGCCAATGATAACTGCAATCATGGTTAAAATAATTAATGAACGATTAGGTAAATTTTTCTTGTTTAGTTTACCTAACCAAGAAGGTAATAAACCATCACGACCAAAGGAATATAGTAGACGTGAGCCAGCTAACATCATTCCAATAAGGGCTGTGAACATACCAATAACAGAAATTGCTTGCACAATAGCTGCCACAACACCAAAACCACTTTGTCTTAAGGCCCAACCAACAGGTTCAGCATTATCAGCATAAGCTGAATAAGTAAACATACCTACAAGGACAAGTGATACTGCGACAAATAGAATGACAGCTATTGCTAATGACCCTAAGATACCGCGAGGCATTGTTTTTTGTGGATTAATTGCTTCAGCCGAATTTGCTGCAATTGAATCAAAACCAATATATGCTAAGAATATCATTGATACACCTGCATAAATACCTTGCCAACCACCAAAGGAACCTGTTTCAGTTACTTTATGTTCAGGTATAAATGGTACATAATTGCTTAAATCAATAGCGGTTAAACCTACTACGATAAATAGTAAAACAGCTAAAACTTTAATTACAACGAGTATATTTTCAATACGTGCTGCTGCCGAAACACCATATGACAAGAGACAAGCAGTAAGTAAAATGACCACAGCGGCAACGATATCAATGATGCCTCCATCTGTCCCTAATGTATTGGATAATGATTTGGGTAATTCAATCCCTAATGGTGAGACGAGACCACGTAAATTTGCCGAAAAACCAGAGGCAACAAAGGCGACAGCTATAAAGTATTCAGCTAACAATGCCCAACCGGCAACCCAACCGAATACCTCCCCAAATACGACATTAATCCAAGAATATGCTGAACCAGCAAACGGCATTGCCGATGACATTTCAGCATAAGCAAAAGATACGAGACCCGCTACAACTGCAGCTAATAAGAACGAAAGTGCAACTGCTGGCCCAGTATGCTGTGCTGCGACTACACCTGGTAATGTAAAAATAGAAGTTGAAACAATGGTACCAACACCTAAAGCAAGGAAATCTTTTACACGTAATGTTCTATTTAAATGTGCATCCTTCACTTGATAGACGGAAGGATCTTCTCTTTTTAAAATCTTATTAAAAAAACCTTTCATAATGAACCTCTCCCAATGAATACTATATCGTAAAACTTAATAACTAATTTATGATAATGTATATCATAGAACATATATATCTAAATATTCAGAAAAATATTATAAAAATATGTGTAAATATACACAAAAATACCACTTTTATGTGAACCTTTGTTAAGCAGTGTTTAATACCAGTAGATAATTACCTAGAAATTTTTAGAAAAGTGATAATAAAGCTAATTAACACATACTTTTAGCAGCGCATTAATATTTTCAAAAAGTATTTTTATTTAGCCTCATTATAATAGAATGCTCTGATGAAAAATAATTTATACATCCCGAAAGTTAGGCACATGGTCTTAACTTAAAGGATGTATTTTTATTTATATTAAAAACAGTGATTTATAGTTTTATTCAAGTGCAAATGGTAAGCTAATATTAAATTTGAGATTGAATGAAATAGGGGGGATTTATGATGAATATACAATCATCATGGCTTAATTTACCAGTAAAAGATTTAAAAGCGAGTGCGACTTTCTTTGAAAATATTGGGTTTACGATTAAAAAGAATGAAGCTGTTTTAGACAAAATGAGAGGTATTGAAACAGCAGATCGTAAAATCATTATGTTAATTGAGCAAGGTCAATTTGAAAAAGTGGCGCAACAATCTGATATAGGTAGACATGAAGCATTGGTTTCAGTTTCTGTAAAAGAGGCAGCAGAGGTAGATGACTTATTAAATCTTGTTGAAACAGCAGGTGGAAAAGTACTTCAACGTGGTACAAAACATGAAGGCTTTTATGGTGGTCTATTTAGCGATATTGATGGACACTTATTTAATATTATCGCAATGTAATTTAAACTATAACGTAAACATTTATATACAGTATTGAAGGGAGTATCAGTATGATAAAAGCAATTGCGGTAGATAAAGATGGTACATTTCTTAAATCTGACCATACCTATGACAAAGCATATTTTGATCGTTTATATCAAAAAATTGTACAGCAAAATATAAAATTTATCGTAGCTAGTGGTAATCAATATGCACAGTTACGCTCATTTTTTCCTGACAAGGTAGATAATATCACTTTTGTAGCAGAAAATGGCGCGGTAACTTATCAAAATGATGCATTGTTGACAGCACATTATTTTGACCAACAACTCATATTTGAAGTTTTAGAAATGATTCATCAAACGTATCATATCAGTGATGTTGTTTTAAGTGGTATACATTCAGCATATGTAAGTGATGAGAGTAGCGACGAATTCCTAAATTTTATACGAAATTATTACTATGATATCAAAAAAGTAGCTTCATTTAATGAAATCACAGAGGATCACTTTGTAAAAATAGCTTTACGGATTAAAGATGAAGACTTGGTTAAGCAAGTGACTAACGAAATAGAACAACGTTATAAAGGGAAGATACGTGCAGTGACAAGTGGAAATGACAGTGTGGATTTAATCTTACCTAGTGTGAATAAAGGCGTTGCAATCAAAGAATTGTTAAAAGAATGGGACATACAGCAGGACGAATTACTCGCGTTTGGTGATGCCAATAATGATTTAGAAATGCTCGGTTTAACCATACATAGTTATGCTATGGCAAATTGCAGTGATGAATTAGCAGCGATTGCAAAACATCGGGCACCGTCTAACGATGAATCAGGTGTTTTACAAGTGATTGAACGATATCTTCAACAATAGTGCATTTAATAATAAAACTCAATTTCAGTTATACCTGCCAATGAATAGAGGCGAGTTATAACTGAAATTGAGTTTTTATTTGCTAATTTACAATTAATACAGGTATGTCAACATTACTTGCAATTTTGTGTGTAACGTTACCAAGTATATTCTTGATATCAGATTTTTCACGCGTATTACTCATTACGATAATGTCATATGCATTTTCCTTCACTTCAGTCAAAATCGCTTGTTTAACATAACCTGCGCTAAATTTAACCGTGACAGTTAAATCGAGTGCTTCTAATTGTTGAATGAAAGGTGAGAGCACTTCGTTCTTCTCGTTTGCTAAATCTTCAAAATGCTTATTATCGTAACGTACCGACGTTTCAAGTTCACCTTCTGGAATAACATTAAATACTGTAACTTCAGCATTTTCAACGCCATTGGTTAAATTTTCCAATTCTTTAGGGACGTTATTGAACGAATTATCAAAGTCGTAAGCTAATAATATTTTCTTATACATGATAGCGCCTCCTTTTTATTCATATACCCTATTAAAAATAAAGTAATAATTTAATATTGATGATTAAGTGATTGCTTAAATAAATAGGATGACGCTTGTTAGCATAGCGTTATTTTACATCTAAACCGATAATTTCGTTAACATTGTTGTAGCCATTTGATTTAAGATAATGTGCTAATTGTTTATTCAATTTCTGAGTTAGTCCTGGACCTTCAAATACTAAAGCACTATAAATTTGAACTAGTGATGCACCTTGGCGCATCATTTTTATGACATCTTCTGCGTTGAAAATACCACCAGTTCCGATAATTAAAAATTGGCCATCTGTTTGTTTATAAGCATAAGAAATGAGTTTAAGATTACGCTCGAATAGTGGTTTGCCACTTAAACCGCCAGTTTCTTCACGATGATTTGAATGCAGTGCTTCACGTTGTTGTGTTGTGTTGGCTAGTATAATGCCATCAAAAGTTTGCGTAATTGGTGTTAACATTGCACCAAGACCATCTAAAGATAAATCAGAAGTTAATTTTATGAAAATAGGAACATTAAGGCTTTCTTTATGTTTATATGTCTGAATAGCTTTGCATAATTGCGAGAATTCATCTTTATCATGGAAGCTTTGTAAATTTTCTGTATTAGGTGAGCTGATGTTGACAGTAAAGAATGTGACGTCGTTTTTAAACGTATCAATCACTTTGATGTAGTCTTCATAACGCGCTTCATAAGGTGTGGATTTATTTACACCAACATTTAAACCGACTGGAATTTGATAACGATGCTTGCGTAAATAACTTAAAGCTTTATTCATACCTAAATTGTTAAATCCCATGCGGTTAATGAGTGCTTGATCTTCAACTAAACGATACATACGCGGTTTTGGATTACCTGGTTGTGGTTTAGGCGTTATACCACCAAGTTCAATTGATCCAAATCCTGCATTTTCTAAAGCTTTAGGAACTTCACAAGATTTGTCGAAGCCGGCTGCTAAACCAATAGGATTCGCAAAGTGAATGCCTTTGAGGTTTTGGTTTAATGAGTCGTTTTCGTAATGAAAGATTTTTTTAATTACAGGTAATAATTTTGGATGGTTTTGAACAAATTTAAGCGCGTCTATCGTCATTCCATGCGCTTTTTCAGGATCGAATTGAAATAACATTGGTTTGATGAGTTTATACATATAGTGATCGCTCCATTTATCAAATTTAATTAAAAATATTTATGTATATTAAGTTCAATATGTAAAAAAGCTGAATTGAAAATGATGTCTTTAATAGACTAGCATTTTACGGAATATATGCCTAGACCAAATAAAAATAATTAATAGAAGTTTCACAGAAATCATTGGGTAGTTTTGTATGATTAAGTAGATAAGAAAAAGGAAATAATCATATATAACTTAATTTTAAGAGATTAGTGGAGGGATGATTCATGAATCAAGCGTGGCAATCACAATTGCCTTTAAGTCATATTAAAAATATCGTTCCTGTAAGTGGTGGAGATGTTAATGATGCATTTCGTATTGATACGGATCAGGAAGATTATTTTCTACTAGTACAACGTAAGAGAAAGTCAACTTTTTTTGATGCCGAAATTGCAGGGCTCAATTTATTTGAAAAAGTCGGTATTACTGCACCGAGAGTCATTGATAGTGGAGAAATTGAAGATGACGCTTATTTACTATTAACTTATTTAGATGAAGGCGTGTCAGGTAGCCAAGAAGCATTAGGACAACTTGTGGCGCGTATGCATAGCGAGCAACAAGCAGATAATCAATTTGGTTTTGATTTACCTTATGAAGGTGGCGATATTTCATTTGATAATAGTTGGACGGATAGTTGGATTACCTTGTTTGTAGAAAAACGCTTAGATAAGCTCAAAGATAGATTGGTGCAACAAGGATTATGGGGAGACGCAGATGTCACTCAATATCAGGCAGTACGTCGTGTGATTGTAAATGAATTAGAAAGTCATAATAGCAAACCTTCGTTATTACATGGCGACTTATGGGGCGGTAATTACATGTTTTTAACAGATGGTTCACCAGCGCTATTCGATCCTGCACCATTATATGGGGATAGAGAATTTGATATAGGCATTACTTCAGTGTTTGGAGGATTTACGCAAGCATTTTATGACGCTTATCATAAGCACTATCCACTGAGTGAGGGAGCAGATGTGCGCTTAGAATTTTATAGATTGTATCTTTTAATGGTACATCTAGTTAAATTTGGTGAAATGTATGCAGGTAGTGTTGATCGTTCAATGCAAAAAATATTAAATCAATAAAATAAGGAAGTGGGATAGAAATCAAATTTTCTAATAGAGATTTCGTATGCCTATCTATGCAATCAAGGCAAGGATGACTCGGATAAAGGTTTGCATGAGCTAACGTTCATACATCAATCTCACTAGCATTTTTATGTGGCATAGCTAAGTTTCAGCTGATACATCAGAATGATTTGTGTCCATAAAAATGAAAACATCGTTTCTTTAAACAAGTGAGACGTTACATTTTCAATTCAGTCATCTACTGCCTAAACGAAAAAGAGCCTGAGGCATCTAATTATGTCTCAGGCTCTTATTCATAACAATCAAGTATCTCTAGATGATTCATTTAAATTAATCTATATCAAGTGTACCCATTTCTTCTCTTAATTGGTAAACTTTGTCTGGTGTCACGTCTTCACCTAAAGGATCGACTACTTTTAACGTTGAAAATGTATGGATTACTTGTCCACGTATCATTTTCAAATATTCTTGTCTCAAAGTTTGTTGTTCTTCTTTTTCTTCAATGCTTAACGTTTCTATTTTTTCTTTATTTGCAAGTTCATTAATTCTGTCTAGTAATGTCATTGTTTTTTTCCTCCTGTGATAAATGAGGTGGGAAGTGTGGAATAATATAATCGCCGACCTCAGTTAATAGTGATTTATATGGTCTATCATTAGATGTTAAATGCAACATTATATGATTTGTACCGATTTTTTCATATGATTTTAAAATGTTTAATAAAGTATTTCTACCTAAACGGTAGCCACCTTTAATTGGTTTAACGAGTTCATTAGGATTTAAAGATAAGTCGATAACTAATGGATGCATAAATGGTTTGAATACATCATTGTTATGCCATTCTTTTAATAAAGCTTTTTGTTTTTGAAATGGTTGTGGATAAAACATAAGGCCATCCATATTTTTCTTAATCCAGGAGAGTTCCTGTCGCGAATATCCTGTAGCAAACATGGGTATATGATTGTGTTTTGGCAATATTTGAAGACCTGAATCTTCATATAATTCAAATATTGAATTTGATATTTTTGGCGAATGTGATTGCCACAAATCATTCATTGCATAGATCGCATCCTGGAATTGCTTTGATAATTGCGTTTCTTTTATCTTGAAAGCTGGAAACTCAAATGGACGATCTCCTGTTGCTAAACCTAATAAAAATCGCTCGTCTGATATCAAGTCAAGAGAAGTTGCAGCTTTAGCTGTATGAATTGGATGACGCAATGTAGCAACAATACTAGATGTTCCGAGAGCGATTTTCGATGTTTTAGCGCTTAAATAAGATAAAAATACAAACGGATCGTAGTTTGTCGTTACATTACCTAAATGTGGACTATAAAGTGGATTATCTCTCACAAAAAGGCTTGTAAATCCAAGATTTTCAGCATACTGTGCTAAATCAACTTGATTTTCAAACGACAATGCGATGTTTTCAGAATTATCAAAAGGCAGCATTAAACCCAAAGTTAAATGGCCTTGTTGAAAAGTCCGTTTGAAACCATTGTGTTTTTGAATTGTTGTCACGTCTATCCCTCCTTAACTTGTATTTACAACACTTGATAACTAACTAACACTTGTTGTATAAATGCATTGTATACTGATTTGTTAACTAATGCAAACAACATGTTTATGCATATATTGTCTAAACAACAAAAATGAAATTGTGTTGTTTATTCACTAAAAAAGTCAGTTGAATTTAAATGATATTTATTATTTTAAAAGCTAAATTTCTAAAACGATAATACAATTATTTGATTATTATCCGAAAATTCATTAAATTGAAATAGAAAAAATTTTGATGGAGGTTGTTTATGCTTAAAAGAAAACTACGAGGTGGTCTCATATTCATAATAGCTTTATTATGTACTGTGATCTCGATAAATGGAAATACATATGCTGCAACGCAAACACATCAATCGACTGATCAGTCAGCTCAGTCTGAAGACGCTAAAGTCGGTACCAATCAAATTAAGACAAGAGTCGTCTTACCTAATGACGATAGAACACAAATAGAAAATACAACAAATGGTCATTATCAATCTGTTGGCTATATTAGTATTGGAGATAATATTGCGACGGGTGTTGTGATTGATAAAAATACAGTGTTAACTAATAAACACGTTGCCAACCTTTCTGAAGGGAATATGACTTTTTCACCAGCTGCCCAAAATGAAAATACGATGTCTTATGGTACATTTTCTGAAAAAGAAATTGAAGTGTACCCAGGAAATGAAGATTTAGCGCTTATACATTTAAATAAAAATAAAGATGGCCAATCAGTTGGAGATGTAGTTCAACCGGCGACTTTAAAAGATGCCTCAGCGGTAACAAAAGATATGTCGATTACCGTAACGGGTTATCCAGGAGATAAGTCCTTGGCTACAATGTGGGAGAGTAAGGGCCAAATACTGAATACGAACACTACTGAATTTGAATATAATGCGAGTACATTCGGAGGTAATTCTGGCTCTCCTGTATTTAACGAAAATAATGAAGTGATTGGTATACACCAAGGTGGTATTGAAGGGGAAAGTAATAGTGCCGTAGCTATGACAGATGATGTATTGAGCTTTATTAATAAGAATAAAAGTTAATAAAAGGTACAAGCATAAAATCCACGACAGAGACCTAATAAGTCCTGACGTGGATTTTTATTTTAAAATCTGTTTCATTAGAAAGGGTAGTGCACCCTCAATGTAATCATTTGCTGATAATTGACTACTATGAAACCAATGCTTAGCTGTACCGTATAACCCCCATGAAAGAAATCTCGCACTTGCCGCAAGAGATTCTCTTGTTTCATTTGGATGTTGTTGGACAAGCAATGTTAAAAAGATATCCTCTAACTCTTCTTTGACTCTTTTTTCAACAACTTGTCCATAGGCTTCGCTATTTAATTTACATTCATTATGTGTTTCTTGAATATAACTCGTAATTGTAATGAAGCTGGAAGATAATGTCGTTTCGTTAAGTTCTGAAGAAACATCTAATGCATCATTTAAATTTTTTAATACAGTTTCTGAGAGCGTATAATCCATAATGTCATATTTATCATAAAAATGAGCATAAAACGTAGCGCGATTTACCGTTGCACGTTCCGTAATGTCTTTAATTGTTATAGTTTGTAATTTTTTTTCTTTAGCAATTTCACGAAAGGCGTCCATCAACAACTTTTTAGTTCTGGTTACTCTTGGGTCAACATGTGTTGTAGTCATTGACCTCATACCTCCTCTAATTTATAAAACGATTATGTATTCAAACAAATTATCTTGCTTTCATAACGAGATGTCAATGTGAATGATTTGAACTGCATATATTACAAATTAAGGAATACGTTTAAAAACCTTACTATAAAACTTTGTCCCAAAATATTTTGTGATTTGAATTACAGTGTCATGTTATTGTTTTCCTTAATTATGCTGTTCATGAAACTATAGATGAAAATACCTAATGTAATTATGATGATCCCTATCATACTAACTGTGCTTGGAAGCGGTAAGCCCAAAAGGAGCATTTCACCAATTAATGTAAAAATGATTTCAGTCGCTTGTGTCGATTCGACTGCTGCAAGTTTTGCTTGGTTATGTTTTACCATATTGGTTGCATAGAAAAAGAGTGTCGTAGCTATTATCCCAGAGAATACGGCTACGATAAATGTCTGTAAAAGTTGATTAGAAGAAGGCGGACCGGACCTCAATACACCACATATAAATATAACCACCCATATAGGTAGTGTGACGAGCGTCATACCATAAATACGTTCAAGTGTATTTAATTGATTATCCACAAGAATCATCATCTTACGATTACCTAAAGGATAGCAAAAGGCACCTATAATTAAAGGAAGTACCGACATGATAAAAACTTGTATTTCAATATGAGAAACTTGAGGTATTTGGACAAGTACCACACCCAAGACCATAATGCTAGAGGTACCTACAGAGCGCCAAGAAATACGCTCTCTTACTTTTATTTGTTGATGATTTATTTGCACATATTCATAAAAAAATGGCGCGAGGAGTAGACCACAAATGATTGTTAATTGCCATGTTGCAGAGATAAGCCATCCGGGACTGTAATTAGCGACAAATGTAATTGGCATATAAAAAAATACAAATCCTAGGGTACTCCAAATCATCCATGGAACAAAATGCGTTTTAATATGATGATGTACTTTAGTTAGGTTCTTTTTAATGTATATAATTATAAAAAGTATGGGGAACATAAATAAAAAGCGTAATGAAGCACTAAATAGCCAATTGCCTTCATCTTTAGCCATTGCATGATTCAAGATAAATGTTACAGAAAAAAATAATGCACCAAGAATACCAATTAATATTGCACGCATACGATTCACCCTTTAACACTGTAATTGAAAATAATTAATATTTTTAATTTAACATTTATTTAAAAATTAGCAAAGCTAGTATGTTTGTAAATATATTTATAGGCAATAATAAGCGTAAAGCAATATGATTTCATTTGTGTTAAAAGTATTTTGATACTTATCATGAAAAAGTAGTATGATAAAAATGTGCAAATATTTCGAATAAGGGGTAGAAATAATGGCAGATAAATTAAAGAGAGAACTCAGTAATCGGCATATACAGTTAATTGCGATTGGAGGAGCCATTGGAACCGGATTGTTTTTAGGTGCTGGACAATCTATTCACTTAGCTGGACCATCCATTTTACTCACCTATATTATTGTTGGATTTGTGTTGTTTATGTTCATGAGGGCAATGGGAGAAATGTTATTGTCAAACACTGAATTTAATTCTTTTGCGGATATCACGCATGAATATGTAGGGCCGTTAGCTGGATTTATAACGGGATGGACATATTGGTTAACATGGATTATTTCAGGGATGGCAGAAGTGACAGCAGTAGCTAAATATGTATCCTTTTGGTATCCAGATATTCCAAACTGGTTAACAGCACTGGCATGTGTATTGTTACTTATGTCGTTTAATTTATTAAGTACGAAATTATTTGGCGAATTAGAATTTTGGTTTGCAATAATCAAAGTAGTAACTATTGTGGCATTGATTATTGTCGGCATTGTAATGATTATCATGGCTTATAAAACGCCATTTGGTCATGCTAGCGTATCAAATATCTATCGTCATGGTGGGGTGTTCCCTAATGGTATGTCTGGTTTCTTAATGTCGTTTCAAATGGCAATCTTTTCATTTGTCGGCATTGAGATGATTGGTATCACAGCCGGAGAAACAAAAAATCCTCATAAGACAATTCCTCAGGCGATTAATAATGTGCCGCTTAGGATTTTATTGTTTTACATTGGTGCGTTAGCAGTCATCATTTCTATTATACCTTGGAATGAACTAGATCCAGAAGGCAGTCCTTTTGTGAAAGTATTTGCATTAGTGGGGATACCATTTGCTGCAGGCATGATTAATTTTGTTGTGTTAACAGCTGCAGCGTCAGCGTGTAACAGTGGGATATTTGCTAATAGTAGAACACTATTCGGATTATCAGATAGAAAACAAGCACCACCGAAGCTTCAAGCAACAAACCGTAAAGGCGTACCAGTTGTCGCAATTCTTGTAACGTGTGCATTATTGTTATTTGCAGTATTATTGAATTATTTTATTCCAAATGCGACGACTGTATTTGTGTATATCAGTACAGTTTCTACAGTATTAAATATCTTTATTTGGACAATTATTATGATTGCCTATGTAAGGTACACCAAAGCACGTCCGGACTTACATAAACAAAGTAGATATAAAATGCCAGGCGGAAAAATTATGTCGATTTGTATTATTGCATTTTTCGTATTTATTTTCGGGGTATTATTTGTTAACCCAGAAACACGTATTGGGGTTATTTTAGCACCTTTATGGTTGATTGTACTTGCTTTAATGTATAGACAATACAAAAAGCATACAGCTGAGTAATGCGTGCTTTTAACATGAATACGCATAGGTTGTGAATTTTTATATTGGAGTGATTAAAATGAGTAAAAAAATAATTATGGATTGTGACCCGGGTCATGATGATGCAATCGCATTAATTTTAGCAGGAGCACAAAACAGTCCATTAGATATATTAGCTGTGACAACGGTAGCAGGGAATCAATCGGTAGAAAAAAATACCAAAAACGCTTTAAATGTATTAGAAGTGATGGGAAGAGATGATATTAGTGTCTCTGTTGGTGCTACGCGTCCACTTATTAAGCCAGCATCCTTTGCTTCACAAATACACGGCGATAGTGGGTTAGATGGTCCGAAACTGCCTGAAGTCCCAGCACTAAAACCAACGCAAAAACAAGCAGTCGATGTTATTATCGAAACATTGAAGCAAAGTAAGGAACCAGTCACGCTTGTTGCAACGGGTCCATTAACCAACATTGCTACGGCGCTGATTAAGGAACCAAATATCACACAACATATTGAATCTATTACAATTATGGGCGGTGGCACCTTCGGGAACTGGACTCCTACTGCAGAATTTAATATTTGGGTTGATGCAGAAGCGGCTAAGCGCGTCTTTGAATGTGGTGTGTGTATCAATGTGTTTGGTTTAGATGTGACGCATCAAGTATTAGCCACAGATCATGTTATCGATAGATTTAAACAGATTAAGAATCCAATTGCAAACTTTGTTGTAGAACTTCTAGAATTTTTCAAATCTACGTATAAAACGCACTTTGACATGGATGGTGGTCCAATACATGATGCTTGTACGGTACTTTATTTGATGCAACCTGATTTATTTACAATGCAACATACACATATCGATATAGAGCACCAGAGTCCATTGACATATGGCACGATGTCAGTAGATTTAAATGATATTATGAATAAAGAGAAAAATGCCTATTTTGCTACAGCGGTCGATGTAGCGAGTGTATGGACATTAATGGAAAATATGTTAGCAAGTTATGAGAAGCATACACATTAACAAGCAGACATTTATAAGCGGGAGTGGTACAGAAATCTGATTTTACTATAAAGATTTCATAGTGCTGCTCCTTTTTGCTACAACTAAAGTATGAGCGCTAATTCAAGCGAATTATTAGAGATTTATCACTATAAAAAGTATACTGAAAAGCCAATACTTAAAATGATTAAAAGGTGAATCAAATAGTGAAAAATATAATGAAGTGGATTGTCTTACTAATACTTATTATTGTTCCACTAACGTGGTTAATACTGAATATAAATGATATAAAAGAAAATATGAATGAAACATTTACTACACAAAATCAGGACGCAGACCAAGGTGAAAGTGAAGGTTCTTTTAGTAAGTTTTTCGATGGCAGTAGGGAAACAGAAAATTTTGGGGAATATAAATTTAGTGAATTTGATGGTAAACACTACGGCATCGATTATCATTTGCCTGAAGATACGCCAATCAAAGCGGCTGCTGATGGCAAAGTGACGCGAACATTCGATGATGATTTAGGTGGTAAAGTAATTCAGATAGCAGAGTCAAATGGTGAATATCATCAGTGGTATATGCATCTTAATGAATTTAAAGTAGAAGTAGGAGATGACGTTAAAGCAGGTGATACGATTGCACTGTCAGGTAATACCGGTGAACAAACGACTGGCGCACACTTGCATTTTCAACGTATGGAAGGTGGCGTTGGTAACGATTATGCGATAGACCCTAAAGATTATGTTGAAGATTTGCCAAATGGAGAAGAAAGTTTATTTGAAGTAGAGTAAATCGCTATATTAAATAAAAGAGATTCTAGAAGTTAGAGTTTTTCATACTATTAATACCAAACAACACAAGAAGTAATGAAAAATGGGGTTTATGAAAAAATAATAGCTTTTGAGATAACGTGAATAGGGCGAGACGATGAATTCAAATGATAATGTTTGATTTCATTGCCTCGCCCTAATTTTTATGGTCTTTTGGTATATCATAGATAGAATCGTATTGTAATAAATCTTGATGAATTGCTTCCCATAAATAGAATGCACCAATTGAAGCACAACCCTGCCATTGTTCCTTACAGATAGTGAGTTGTTTCTTTCTTTCGGCTTTGGTTGTTTGATATAACCATTGAGCAGCACGTTGCAATCCAACATCGTATATAGGTAATATATTTTTGCGCTGTAATGTAAATAGAAGAAAAACTTCGGCAGTCCATCTACCAATCCCTTTAATTTGAGTCAGTGCGTTAATAACACTATTGTCGTCCATTTTGTAGAGTTGTTCAAAATTCAATTGTCCATTGCGCACTGCAAATAGTACATTTTGGATATAGTTTATTTTTGATTGAGATAAACCTAACGCTTTCATTTCGGATTCTCTTAGTTGTGATAATTGATTTACCGTCCAGTGATCGTCAATGGCGATGGATAATTTTTGGAAAATAGACTGCGCTACAGCTACTGTAATTTGCTGTCCAATGATAGACCGGATAAGGGATTTTAACGGGTCTGGGCGCGTCTGGATCTGTAAATCTCCTATCTGGTTAATTAAATGCGCAAGTGTGGCATCTTGTTTAATTAGCGTTTGTACGCATGCATCTTGAACGGAAATTTGCCATGTATTCATAAATTACCTCTTAATTTAATAAGTCTTGAAGCACAACTGCTTGATTGTGCTGTTCATCTTTTGCTGCAAATAATAATATGACATCATGCTTAGTATTAGAAATGATAGATTTTAATTTTTCAAAGGCTTCTTTTTGTGATTCATTGTCACGTAATTCTTTGGCATATTTTTCTTTGAAAGCAGCATATAATTTGGGATCGTGATTGAACCATTTTCTTAATTCGGTAGTTGGCGCTAGCTCTTTTAACCAAAAATCTAAATTTGCGTCTTCTTTTGATATGCCTCTAGGCCAAACACGATCTACAAGTATACGCGTACCTTCGCTCTGATTATTTTCATAAATGCGTTGTATTTGAATTGTCATGCTACTGCCTCCCTGAAAATCATTTAGTATCAATCATATTATTACCGTTAAATGAAATTTGAAAACATAGTTATATTATAGAAGGAACAGGAATGGGTATATAAATAAAAAGGGAAATAGGAGTGATGATAATGTCTAAATTTGATCATATTCAACCACCTGACCATTTTCGATATAAAGAGGGTGAAGTGTTAATAAAAAATTATTATGAATTTACATGTGATAATAGAATTTATTTTACTCAAACTGTGCATAAAGATTTAGAAAACCAAACATATAAGTTCAACATAGAAATATTATCTAGCATTGATGCATATGGTCTAGCTATGGATTTTAATGAAGTAGATAAACTGTATGAAAGAGAAATAGCGCCTTATATTGATGGTCAACTTGTGAATGAAACATTGCCAGAGATGAATACAACAGCAGAAAATATTGCGATTTGGATTTGGCATCAATTTAATAAACACTTACCTGAAAATAATTCATTACAAAAGCTAGAATTTTTTGAAACGGATACACAGGGGTTAGTGTTAACAACAGAATTAATGGATAAATGAAAATGACGATATAAAAAGTGTGAGTAGAACAGAAATCAAAATTTCTAATAGAGATTTCTTAGTTCTACCGATGCAATTAAGGCAAGGATGATTAAGATAATGGTTTACCTGAGTTAAAGCTTATGCATCAGAACGACTCGTTTCCATAAATATGGAAAAAAATACTTTCTTTAAATAAGTGAGACTTCATATTTTCAATTCAACTATCTGCTAATGCCTAAATGTAAGCGAGTTTAGGACCACTATTTATGTCCTAGACTCGTTATTTTGATATATCTCATTTTAGAATATCGTTAAAATTGATTTGATATAAGATGCGATTTTTAGAAAGTCGAGTTCCTCCAATGTTTTGTGTTTGCTACTAAATGAAATCACCCCTGTGATGAATTTAGTAAAAGTGAAAAATAATATAAAATGAATATTCTGAAAATTAAGAAGATATGATATAGTAGTATTCTATTTCAGCTTAGGGGGAACTTCTATGATTAAAGTAAGTCCAAAACAATTTCTATATAATGTTCTGTCAGGTGTAGCAATTGCTATTGTTGCAGGTTTAATTCCTAATGCGATCTTGGGAGAATTATTTAAACTTTTTGCACCAAAATCTTCAGTATTTACAACTTTATTGCAAGTTGTGGAAAGTATTCAATTTACAGTTCCTTTATTAGTAGGTGCTTTAATTGCCATGCGTTTCAAACTAAGCCCATTAGCAACTGCAGTCGTAGCTAGCTCTGCATTTGTAGGAAGCGGCGCAGCACAATTCAAAGATGGCGTGTGGTTATTAGTTGGAGTTGGAGATTTAATTAATACAATGCTTACTGCAGCGATTGCAGTATTTTTAATATTATTAGTAGGAGAAAAATTTGGCAGTCTGACATTAATTATTTTACCTACCATTGTGGGGGTCATCGCAAGTGTAATTGGTGTATTTACCTTGCCATATATCCAAATGATTACAACAGGTATTGGGAACTTAGTAAATTCTTTTACTGAGTTGCAGCCAGTCCTTATGTCAATGCTCATTGCATTAGTGTTTAGCTTTATTATTATTTCACCAATTTCCACAGTTGCGACTGCTTTAGCTATTGGTATCAGTGGCTTAGCTGCAGGTTCAGCTTCACTAGGTATTGTTGCGTGTGAAGGTGCATTAGTAGCAGGCACACTTAAAATAAATAGAGCGGGTGTACCACTTACGATATTCTTAGGTGGCGTCAAAATGATGATTCCGAATATGGTCAGACATCCTATTATATTGTTACCTATTTTTACCAATGCGCTTATTACAGGTTTAGTTGGTGGGTTAATTGGTATTGGAGGTACAAAGGAATCAGCTGGTTTTGGTATTATCGGACTAGTTGGACCGATCAGTGCTTTTAGATTTATGGAACATTCAATAATATTGAATTTAGTTTTTGTGTTTATTGCATTTTTTGTCGTACCATTTGTTATGGGGTATTTAATTAATACGTTATATATGAAGATATTGAAAATATATGATAGAGAAATCTTCAAGTTCTTAGCGTAAGGTTACACAATTTGCTTAAAATGTGTGTCATGTTTTGTAATAAAGCATAAGGTTGTCGTTACATAAAAAAATATAAAATTATTAAAAAAGGCCACACATCAGTGGTCTTTTTTTAATTTAAACAAAAAAATTTGCAAGTTTTACTCCAAAATATAATTTTTTTGTCTTTTTGTTATTTTACAGTTATGTAACAAAAGTGTGATTTGTAATATTTCAGAATATATGATTTTCTTAAATGTAAATTTATTTAATCGCTTTATATCATATACTCATATAATATCCTTTTATCTATCAATAGTTATTTAGCATTACAAAATAAAACAAATATGTCCTAATGTTACAAAGTGGAATTTGATTTGTAACGTTTTGTTAAGGAAGTGTAATATAACTGAACGAAATTTATGGTATATTATTTGTGGCAAAAAGATAAGACATTAAATTTAAAAGATTTCAGCACATACGATAAATAATTTAACGAAAATATAATTTAATTTAAAAAGAAATTAATTGGAGGATTTTTTTTATTATGAAGAAAACAATTTTAGCATCATCATTAGCAGTAGCATTAGGTGTAACAGGATATGCAGCAACAGCTGATCACAATCAAGCGCATGCATCAGAAGAAAATATCGACCAAGCGCATTTAGCTGACTTAGCTCAAAACAACCCAGAGCAATTAAATGAAAAACCATTACACGCTGGTGCGTATAACTATGATTTCGTATTAGGTGGAAACGAATATACTTTCACTTCTGATGGCCAAACTTGGTCATGGAATTATACAACTGCAGGTGCTCAAAGTGCATCTTCTAACACTATCCAAGATGTAACTGCTCAAGCAACTACACACACTAACGAAACTTCAGCTAACGAAGTTCGTACACAACAACAATCAAGCAACACTGAAGTAGCAGCTGTTGAAGCGCCTAAAGCTTCATCTAACACAAACGTTCAAACTGCACAAACAAGTGCTGCAGTAAAAACTTATAAAGCTGCTCAAACTTCAGCTGCTTCAACTGGTGGATCAGTTAAAGCTCAATTCTTAGCTGCTGGTGGTTCAGAAGCTATGTGGAATTCAATCGTTTTACCTGAATCAAGTGGTAATCCAAACGCTGTTAACTCAGCTGGATACAGAGGTTTAGGTCAAACTAAAGAATCATGGGGTACTGGTTCAGTAGCTGATCAAACTAAAGGTATGTTAAACTACGCTAAACAGCGTTATGGTTCAGTAGACGCAGCGTTATCTTTCCGTGCTTCACACGGTTGGTGGTAGGATTTATAGCACTGAACACGCGGTTTGGTGGTATAAATATAAGAGCCTGAGACATAAATTAATGTCTTAGGTTCTTTTTCAATTAGGCAGTAGATGACTGGATTGAAAATACACTTATATCAAGCTTTTTTCAATCCTAGTCATCCTTGCCGGGGTAGGACTACGAAATCTCTATTAGAAAATTTGATTTCTGTCCTACTCCCTTTTTTTGCATTGACATGTTTGAATATTCTGATAAAATTAATAGTAATTTAAAAGCAAAACTTATCCAGAGAAGTTGAGGGAATTGGCCCTGTGAAGCTTCAGCAACAGACTTTGTAAAGAAGTACTGTGCTTCGTCCAACAAGTAACACTACTTGAAAGATAGGTGACATGTAAACTATATGCCACTTTCGTAGGTATATAGTTTTTTTTAGGAGGACTTTGATGGTGATTTCGGATAGATTAGCACAAGTACCAGATAGTTATTTTGCAAAAACGATGGGGCAGCCTGTTGAACATGGGCCGTTACCTTTAATTAATATGGCGGTAGGTATACCAGATGGAGAAACACCAACAGGGATTATTGATTGTTTTACAGATGCATTGCGAGAGCCAAATAATCAAAAGTATGTAGCATTTCATGGTAAAGAGACTTTTAAACAAGCGATTGTAGATTTTTATCAAAGGCAATATGATGTCGTGTTAGATAAAGACGATGAAGTCTGTATTTTGTACGGAACTAAAAATGGTTTGGTAGCTTTACCATCTTGTATTGTTAATCCTGGTGAAAATGTACTACTACCAGATCCAGGTTATACAGATTATAAGGCGGGTGTCTTATTAGCTGATGCACATCCACAACCGCTCGTATTAGAACCACCATATTACTTGCCTCAATGGGATAAAGTGGATAGGGATATATTGAAAAATACGCGATTAGTCTATTTAACGTATCCAAATAATCCTACTGGATCAGTAGCTACACAAGCTGTATTTGATGAGGCTGTAGCGCAATTTAAAGGTACAAAGACTAAAATAGTTCATGATTTTGCGTACAGTGCATTTGGGTTTGATCATAAAAATCCGAGTATTTTACTAACAGAAGGTGCAAAAGATTTAGCGATTGAAGTATTTTCATTATCTAAAGGATATAATATGTCCGGTTTTAGAGTTGGATTTGCAGTAGGCAATAAAGATATCATTCAAGCGTTGAAAAAATATCACACACACACGCATGCGGGTATGTTTGGTGCGTTACAAGATGCAGCGACCTATGCATTGAATCACTATGATGATTTCTTGGACGAACAAAGTAATATTTTCAAACAACGTAGGGATACTTTTGAAGCGAAGTTAAAGGAAGAAAATATTCCATTTGAACCGATGAAAGGTGGTATATTCTTGTGGCTAAAAACGCCGCCAAATTTTGACGGGGAATCATTTGTTGACTATTTATTACAAGAGCAATCCATACTTGTTGCACCGGGTATTCCGTTTGGTGAACATGGTAAAAACTATGTGCGTATATCATTAGCGCTTGATGATGAGCAATTGAAAGTAGCTGCCGAGAGAATCCAATCTCTGAGACATCTGTATGAATAACATTAATTTTAAAGGGGATGCTAACATGACGCGTATAAAACTTTTTGGCGTTAGAAATGAGGATAAAGCTTTCATTGAAGCTTGGTCTAATAAGCATAAAGTAGAAGTCGATTTAGATGAAGATTTATTAACATGTGAAACTGTCTCACGTGTAAAAGGATTTGATGGTGTGTCTATTTCGCAACAAATACCATTGGACGAAACCATTTATAAGCAATTACATGATTTTGGGATTAAACAAATTGCTCAACGTAGTGCTGGCTTTGATATTTATGATTTTGAATTGGCGGAAAAATATAATTTGATTATTAGTAATGTACCTTCTTATTCACCACATTCAATTGCGGAATATACTGTGTCACAAGCACTCAATCTAGTTCGTAATTATAATGACATTCAACAAAAAACTGCTGAATATGATTTTAGGTGGCAACCGGATATATTATCACGTTCTATTAGAGACTTGAAAGTTGCTGTCATTGGAACAGGTCGCATTGGTTCAATTGTTGCTAAGATATTTGCGCAAGGATTTGACGCTGAAGTAACGGCTTATGACATTGCACCTAATGATGATTATAGAAGCTTTTTAACTTATGCAAGTACCATCAATGAAGCAATCCAAAATGCAGATATCGTAACAGTACATATTCCAGCTAGTAAGGAAAATGATTATTTGTTTGATGAAACTTTATTCAATGAATTTAAACCAGGTTCTGTATTTATTAATTGTG
Source organism: Staphylococcus sp. Z5-21 (assembly GCF_056529615.1). Classification (NCBI taxonomy): domain Bacteria; kingdom Bacillati; phylum Bacillota; class Bacilli; order Caryophanales; family Staphylococcaceae; genus Staphylococcus; species Staphylococcus sp. Z5-21. The sequence continues at coordinate 323,923 of NZ_CP096462.1, forward strand.
CTCGAGGTACAATTGTGAAAACAAGCGCATTAATCGATGCTTTAGATCGAGGTTTGATAAAAGGTGCAGCATTAGATACGTATGAAGGTGAAAAAGGCTTGTTCCCTAGTGATCAACGTCATACAGCATTTAATGATGATATGTTAAAGCAATTGATTGAACGACCAGATGTCATTGTTTCACCACACATTGCATTTTATACAGATGCTGCTGTCGAAAATTTGATTGTTGATGCATTAGATGCAACGATGGAAGTCATAAAAACAGGTGACACACGTTTAAGAGTAAATTAAATACATAAAAGAAGGGGCGCTTAAATGACTAAGCGTCCCTTCTTTTATATTTATTTAACATCGTAACCTTGGTCTTCTATTGCGTCTTTCATTTGAGGCATTGTAACTTTGTCAACGTCAAAATCTACTTTAACATTACCGGCTTCTAGACTAACGTCAGCTGTTGATACACCATCAAGCTCAGTTAATGCAGTTTCTACAGCATGTTTGCAATGATCACAGCTCATGCCTTCTACTTGAATTGTTTCTGTAGCCATATAAATCACCTCCTCATAAAGTCGTATGATTGTACTATATATCATTTATAATTTCATACGTTTTAATCTTAACGCATTTGTTACTACACTAACAGAACTTAGAGCCATGGCTGCGCCAGCAATCCATGGTGCGAGCAAACCAAGTGCGGCGATAGGTATACCTGCAACATTATAACCAAATGCCCAGAATAAGTTTTGGCGAATATTGCGTATGGTTGCTTTACTTGCCTTAATGGCTTTAGGTATTAATAATAAGTCACCGCCTAGAATTGTAACATCTGCGGCTTCAATAGCGACTTCTGTGCCAGTACCAATAGCAATACCAATATCGGCTTGTACGAGTGCTGGTGCATCGTTAACGCCGTCACCCACCATCGCAATGGTTTTATCTTGGGTTTGGAGTGATTTGATTTTTGCTGCTTTTTCTTCTGGTAATACTTGGGCAATGATTGTATCGATACCAACTTCATTGGCAATAGCTTGTGCTGTACGTTCATTGTCACCGGTTAACATGACGACTTTAATATTGAGATCATGTAATTGTTTAATTGCAGCAGCAGTTGAGTCTTTGACTGTATCTGCAACGGCAACCATCCCTCTATATTCTTGATTGATTGCAATTAACATAGCTGTTTTACCAGATTTTTCAAATTGAGTCATAGTGTCTTCTGAATCTTTTATATCGACATTTTCGTCGTTCATAAATTGACGGTTACCAACAATTAAATTTTTGCCAGATATATTTGCTTTAATACCGCGCCCAGGTACCGCTTCGAAATCAGTTGTATCTAATAGTTTAATATTCATCGTTTGGGCATAATTAACAATGGCATCTGCTAAAGGATGCTCTGAACCTTTTTCTGCGCTAGCTAATAATTGCAAAGCTTCTTCATCGCCATCAAAGTCAGTGACTACTGGTTTCCCATTCGTTATCGTACCTGTTTTATCAAGTACGACGGTATCGATTTGATGGGTACGTTCAATGTGTTCGCCACCTTTAAATAAAATACCGTTTTCTGCAGCTTTTCCAGTTCCTACCATGATTGATGTAGGTGTTGCTAAGCCAAGTGCACAAGGACACGCAATGACGAGTACTGCAATTGCGGCAACTAATGCGGGTTCAAATTGACCTTGTTGAACGAATGCAATCCATATAATAAAAGTGAGTACTGCGATACCAACGACGATAGGTACAAAGTAACCTGAAATAACATCGGCTAGACGTTGTATCGGTGCTTTCGAACCTTGTGCTTCTTCAACAACTTTAATAATAGACGCGAGGGCAGTATCTTTTCCTACCTTCGTAGCTTTAACAGTGATAGAACCATTTTTATTCATAGTTGAACCGATAACGTTATCATCTTGCACTTTTTCAACTGGCATGGATTCACCAGTTAGCATCGATTCATCAATAGACGTTTTTCCTTTAATGATTTTACCATCTACAGGTATTTTTTCACCAGGTTTAACAATTAAATAATCGCCTTCAACCACATCGTTTAGCGGTATCATCTGTTCTTTATTGTCCCGCAAAACACGCGCTTCTTTGGCTTGAAGATTCAATAGTTCACTTAATGCATTTGTCGTTTGTGTTTTTGCACGAGTTTCTAAATATTTACCAAATAGAATAAGTGTAATTAATACGGCACTTGTTTCGAAATATAAATGAGGCATCACATTAGCATTGAATAGCCATTTGACCATTTCGTATAAACTGTAGAAATAGGCGGCACTTGTACCTAGTGCAACGAGTACGTCCATATTTGCTGAGCCATTTCTTAAGTTTTTGTAAGCTCCAACATAAAATTGCCATCCGATAATAAATTGAACCGGTGTTGCCAATATAAATTGGAACCAAGGATTCATAAAAATAGATGGAATTTGTATACTGAAAAGATGTACAAGCATTGTTAGCAAGAGTGGCGCGGCCAACACTGCAGAAATGATTAATTTAATTAATTTGCTTCTTAATTCTAATTCTTTTTGAGAACTTTTTTCGGCAACCTCTTTTTTGGGTTGTGCATCGTAACCTATTTTTTGTATTTTTTTAATTAATGCATCAACAGACGTTGTACTAGGATTATAGGAAATCGTAGCATTTTCAGTTGTTAAATTGACTGTTGCTTGATCTACACCATCTGTACGATTCAATACTTTTTCAATTCGGTTAGAACATGCTGCACACGTCATGCCAATAACATCTAACTCAGCTGTTTCATTTAACACACCATAACCTGTTTTTTCTATGGTTTTTGTTAAATCATCTGCGGATGTTGATTCTGGGTTGTAAGATATTGTAGCTTTTTCAGTTGTAACATTCACATTTGCTTCTACATCATCTAATTTATTTAAGTTTTTCTCAATGCGATTGGCACAGGCAGCACATGTCATTCCAGTAATGCCAATGGTCGTCTTTTTCTGTTCAGTCATATGCTGTGACCTCCTTATAGTTAAAATAAAATGTCTGGATACATACGATTAAGTCATTTGTTTTATATTTATAATATACCCCTAGTAGGTATACAAGTCAAACACAATGTTTAAAAAAAGACTGAAGCATCGTATGCCAATTAAGGTATATCATGCTTCAGTCTTGGAAAATATTTATAAAAGATGTTGTTGATTCACTTTACTTAATTCATTTACAATTTTACGGCTATCTTTATTTAGATACTGAACGTAAATTGTATTGTCTTTTTTATAATAATTATCTATTAAAGTATCTATGGCATTTACTGCAGAATCATCCCATAAATGTGCATCTTTAAAATTTAAGTAAATTGTTTTATGTCTTAATTCTAAATCAAGTTGGTTCATTAATGAATCAATAGATACGAAGAAAATTTGTCCAGTAATATAATAATGAATGGTGTCGTCCTCTTCTTCGTAGGTAACAACCACGTTTGAAATCTTTGTTGCAAAACAAAGTGCACTCACAACGACACCGACGATAACACCTAGAGCTAGGTTATTGGAGATTAGCACAATCGCAACTGTTAAAATCATGACAAATGCATCAGTGCGAGGTGCTTTTTTAATAAATTTAAAAGATCTCCAATCAAATGTACCAATTGAAACCATAACCATAATTGCAGCGAGAATAGGCATTGGAATTTGAACAACCCAGTCGCCAAAGATGATAATCAAAATGATTAAAAATATACCGGCAGTAAAAGTAGATAATCTTGTCGTTGCACCTGATCGAACATTAATGACAGATTGACCAATCATCGCGCAACCACCCATTGCGCCAAAGAAACCAGTTACTACATTAGCAATACCTTGACCACGTGATTCTTGATTTTTACTACTATATGTATCTGTTGCTTGATCCACAATTCTAGCAGTCAATAAACTTTCTACCAGACCGACAATCGCCATAGATAATGAGTACGGAAAAATGATTTGTAATGTCTGTAAGTTGAATGGTACATCCGGAATAAAGAATTGTGGCAATGAACGATTAATTGCACCTAAATCACCCACAGTCTCAACTTTTGCACCGGTAATTAAATACGTTATGGTTAGTAGTATAATTGCAACAAGTGGTGCGGGTACTTTATTAAATACGCGTGGTAGCAAGTAAATAATAAGTAGGGTAGAGATAACAAATAAATAAGTTGGGATAGAAATACCAAAGATATGTTTGATTTGGGTCATGAAAATCATAATAGCTAGTGCATTAACGAATCCAATCATGACAGAATTTGGAATGAATTTCATTAATCTTCCTATTTTTAAAATACCGAAAATGATTTGTATGATACCCATTAATATTGTCGCAGCAAGCAAATATTGGACGCCATGATCTTTGACTAAAGGAACAATTACTAATGCGACGGAACCGGTAGCAGCAGATATCATAGCTGGTCTGCCCCCTACAAAGGAAATGACCACTGCTATAATAAATGAAGAATATAAACCGACCATGGGATCCACACCAGCAATAATTGAGAACGAAATGGCCTCCGGAATGAGCGCTAATGCAACAACAATACCAGCTAAAACATTGGTGCCTGGTGCAGTTAGCCATTCACTTTTTAATTTATTTAACATCTCTTGTACTCCTTATTTAAAATTGAACTTAGCTATTATATCATAAGATATAATTGAGCATTTTAAGATTTGAATAAAATACTTTTTACATATGTGACAGGTTTGTCATTTAAATGGAAATATTTGTTAGTTGAAACAAACGAAAAAAGAATTGAGATTCGTTAAGCTATGACTATACAGTAATTAAGGAGTGAGCGACTTGTCTATATTAAAAGTAGAAGGACTAACGAAAAGTTACGGAAACAGACATCGTCAACAAGAAGTATTAAAAGGGATTGAATTCTCAATAGAAAAAGGTGAATTTGTTTCTATTATGGGACCGTCTGGATCAGGAAAGACAACTTTGTTAAATGTATTGAGTTCTATTGATTATATTACCAGTGGAACAGTTGAAATCAATGGTCACAAATTGAATGAAATGAGTAATAAAGCATTGGCAGACTTTAGAAAAAAAGAAGTCGGTTTTATTTTCCAAAATTATAGTGTCTTAAATACACTGACAGTTAAAGAAAATATTATGTTGCCTCTATCAATTCAAAAAATGTCAAAAGAAGAAAAAGAAAAAAATTATAAAGAAGTGACAGAAGCATTAGGTATTCAAGAACTTGGAGATAAATATCCTAATGAAATTTCTGGTGGTCAACAACAACGTACTGCTGCAGCGCGTGCATCAGTTCATAAACCAGCAATTATCTTCGCGGATGAACCTACAGGGGCGTTAGACTCTAAAAATGCGCAAGACTTATTGCATAGACTTGAAGATCTTAATAAAAACATGAATGCGACAATCGTTATGGTGACACATGACCCTGTTGCAGCGAGTTACTCAAATAGAGTAATCATGCTGAAAGATGGCAATATTCATTCAGAAGTCTACCAAGGTGAAGATACGAATCAAGCATTTTATAAAAATATCATTCATATGCAAACAGCCTTAGGTGGTGTGGCACATGAGCTTTAATCAAATTGTTCTTAAAAATTTAAGACAAAATTTACGTCACTATGCGATGTATATATTTTCGCTCATTGTGAGTATTGTATTATATTTTAGCTTTGTTACATTAAAATATACAGATAGTATCAATAACGCGAATTCTATAGGCATCATTAAAAAGGGCTCTGTCGTTGGTTCATATTTTTTATTCGTTATTATTATCGTCTTTTTAATGTACGCAAATCAGTTATTTGTTAAAAGACGTACACGTGAATTTGCATTATACCAACTCATTGGGCTTACGAGATCTAATATTTTACGCATGATTTTGATTGAACAAATCGCTATGTTCTTAGTGACAAGTGTAATCGGTATTATCGTAGGTGTTTTTGGATCGAAAATTCTACTGATGATTGTACTTAAAATATTGGATATTAGTACAAGCGTATCATTAACATTCCAATTTCCAGCAGTTACACAAACTGTATTACTCGTTATTGTAGCAATGTGTTTAATTATGATACAAAGTTTTATCTTTTTACGAAAACGCAGTATTTTATCAATGATGAACGATAGTTCAAAATCAGAAGCAACTAAAAATAATATTTCAATTGCTGAACTCATATCTGGTATTTTGGGTATCGCTATGATTATCTTTGGTTACTATATGTCTACAGAAATGTTTGGTAAATTTGCAAGTGGTATGATGTTCACACCATTTATCATTCTGTTCTTAACAGTTGTAGGCGCATATCTATTCTTCAGAAGTTCAGTATCAGTTATTTTTAAAACAATCAAAAATGCTAAACATGGTAAAGTGTCCATTACAGATGTTGTATTTACTTCTTCAATTATGCATAGAATGAAAAAGAATGCGTTATCTTTAACAATTATTGCTACAATATCTGCAGTGACAGTGACAGTATTATGCTTTGGTGCAATTAGCAAAGCAACGATTGATGACAATGTGAAGTTGAGTTCTCCACAAGATTTTAATTTCACAGAACAAAAACAAGCAGAAGCGTTCGAAAATAAATTAGATAAGGCGCATATTGGTTACGATGAACAATATAAAGAATTAGAGAGAGTGAAAGTGACGAAGGATAGCTTTTTCAAGGAAAGTGGAGGCACTGGCAATATGATGCCAACTGAAATGTTTATTACGAGTAATCAATATTTTAAAGATAAAGACATTACTGGAAACAAAGCTAAGATAACTAATTTAGCAGCTGCAGGTGGATTTGCACAACATAATGATCAAGGTATTATTAAACTGAAAAGTAAACCGGATCAATCAATTAAGGTTATAGACAGTAATGAAAATGTCCATTTCAGTAGTGAAGTGAGCTATGCTGGACCGGTACTTATTGTTAGTGAAGATAAATATAATCAATTGAAACAAAGTGCTGTAGAAACCAAACATCAATATGGATATAATTTGGAAAAACAAAGTGATTGGAAAGCGGCAAATAAAATCGCTAAATCCATTAATCCAGACATACAATCTCAAAAAACACAGCGACAAGATATGAATGATTCTGTAGGAATTCTACTATTTGTTACTGCATTTTTAGGATTAGCGTTTTTAGTGGCGGCAGGATGTATCATTTATATCAAACAAATGGATGAAACCGAAGATGAAATTCCTAACTTCCGTATTCTACGTAAGATTGGTTATACACATCAAGATATGCTGAAAGGGCTTGGACTTAAAGTGATATTCAACTTTGGTCTACCACTCATTGTTTCATTATTACATGCTTACTTTGCAGCAAAAGCCTTTATGTTTCTTATGGGTGGTTCAACGATGACTCCGATTTATATCGTCATGATTGCCTATTCAATTGTCTATGGTATTTTTGCAGTAATGGCTTTTGTGCATTCAAGCCGTATCGTCAGACATTCAATTTAAATATAATAACATTGGTTTTATTTAGAACACTGTAGCGTATATCGTTACAGTGTTTTTGGATAATGCACATAGTATGTCTAGAATTTATGTTGTGCCATTCATGTTTGTCATACGAATAAGGTGGTATCTATCAATGGATAGAGATTATAACAGAGAGGTGTATAGTTAATGAATTTATTAGAATTTCATAAGCAAATAAAAGGATACACACAAGATAGACAACCAGGTATACAAAAAGATATGAACCCACAACCAATCACGGAAATGGAAAGTTATCACAGTGGAGGCAAGTTAAAAGGTAAAGTTGCATTAATAACGGGTGGTGACTCTGGTATAGGACGTGCTATCGCAGTGCTTTATGCAAAAGAGGGTGCTAATGTAGCGATTGGTTACTATGATGAATATGAAGATGCTGAAGCGGTCGTTGAACAAATATCATCTTTAGGCGTTACTGCAAAAGCATACGCCCATGATTTAAAAAAAGTCGAAGATTCACAAAAATTAATTGAAAAGGTCATTGCTGATTTCGGAGAATTGAATATTCTAGTAAACAACGGTGGCGTTCAATTTCCACAAGATCATTTCGAAGATATCACACCTGAACAAATCAAAGAAACTTTTGAAACAAATATATTTGGAATGATGTTTTTATCTCAAGCAGCGGTACCACATTTAAAAGAAGGTGACGCAATCATTAACACGACGAGTGTTACAGCTTATAGAGGATCTGCACACCTAATTGATTATTCAGCTACTAAAGGTGCAATTGTTGCATTTACGCGTTCACTAGCGACAACTTTAATGAGCAAAGGCATTCGAGTCAATGCTGTGGCACCAGGTCCTATTTATACACCACTGATACCAGCTACATTTTCTGAAGATAAAGTGGAAAATCAAGGTGGGGAAACACCAATGGAAAGAAGAGGGCAGCCAGCAGAACTTGCGCCTTCTTATGTATTTTTAGCTTCCTATGCGGATAGTTCGTATATCACTGGGCAAGTTATTCATGTTAATGGTGGAGATTATATTACTTCATAAATATAGAAATGGAAAAAATAAGACAATGAGTCTGGGACAAACATAAATGTTTCAGACTCTTTTTCATTTTCTAGTCATCGTTCGCAGGATGGGACTAAAAAATATATATTAGAAAATCTGATTTCTGACTCATTTTGATTGCTTAATGTTATTGGAAACTTATATTTAATTGATAAAACTGGGGAGAAGTACCTTTTGTTAAAGTTAAATATTTTATTGGAAATATTATTTTTAATCATTTTAATGATGGGAAAGATTGTTTGCTGATATATTCTATATGTTCAACGTATGTACCTTTATGTTTTAGTTTTACATATTGTTGAGAAGGGTTATACCTATTAAATGACACTTTATAACTGCGTTTTTCTCCTTGTTTAGAATAAATGGATACATCTTGATAGTATTGCGTGTTTAATTTAACGATGGCATAAGAGGTTTCTTTTTTTAATAATGGGTTAAATCTGTCAAATTTATCAAATGAGAAGAAGGCAACTGTCAATAGTACAAAAAGGATAACGATAATGAGTAAGGTTTTTTTCATGATGATAGCTCCTTTATTTTAATGAAATGAGTACTTTCTAATAACGACAATACTACCTATACTTTAATTCCAAACGCCACCTTGAGTATAAACAGTAGCGGCTTTGAGTATAGGGCTAGTGCTTAAGGAAAATGAGGCAAGCAACAATGAACTTACAATGAATTTCTTCATAAGAAAACCTCCCTTTTATAATTTAATTATATTATAAATAATTATTTATAATATTTTACTATAATCTATAGGGAAAATAAAATTCACGACAAAAAAGCAACGGCGCTTTTAAATAAGCGGTCCGTTGCTTCAGTCTGAAGGTTGTCTTAGAAAATCTATTTGTTGCAATTGCGTTATTCCGATACAGTAAATCCAATTTGTATATGCATAGCGTTACCTCAAGATAACGTATAGCATATGTTAAATACTTATGTGTCATGTCTTGATGAGGTTATAAACTTTAAAAGAAATCAGAAGGAATCAACTTTTCGAAATCCAAATTTTTTATACCGTCAAAATTTAGGTTTTCAATGCTTTGTAGTATTTCACCGTTTTTAACTTGGTTATAGTAATTTGTTGCCTCGGCAGTTACATCATGATCTTCAAAAGTCTTCACGACACCAAGTATAATGACCACGGCAATTGCTCCCTTAATTAAAAATTTCATAATTATTGACTCCTTTTATAAGTTTATATACCTAGTTTATACTGTTTCGCTCAATTTAACATGCGTCCTTAGTATAGATGTTGTGTCATACCTTAGCAGTATAGCACGTATCGATCGTTTATTGTGAAGCATCCAGCTATAAACCGAATGCGATAGGTAGCCAGAAATACGCAAAGAGTGAAATAACAATAATTGCAAAAATATCAAGTACAAAGCCAGCCTTGACCATATCTTTCATTTCTAACTCATCCGAACTAAATACGGCTGCATTCGGTGGCGTGGATATAGGCAACATAAATGCACAAGTAGAAGATAAGGCAACGATACCCATAATGATAAAGGGATCTTGGCTGATAGCTGCTGCAAATCCAATACTGATAGGCATTAACATATTTGAAACGGCAGTATTTGACATCACTTCTGTTAGGAATAAGATGGCCGTTGTTAATACAATTACAATGAGTATGAATGGCAGTGGCTTCACAATACCTAACATACCACCAAACCATTTTGTTAACCCTGAATCTTCAAATGCTGCAGCTAAAGACAAACCGCCACCAAATAGTAGTAATATTCCCCAGGGTAACTTATTCATATCGTCCCATACCAGTAATCCGCCTTTAGCATTTTTGGCTGGAATAAGGAATAACAACACAGCGCCAAACATTGCTATAATCGTATCTGTGATGTGCAATGTTTCAGGTAAAAGCCCTCCGAAAATCCATAATAAACTAACGAGTAAAAAGACAATGCCTGTTAATTTTTCTTCTTTAGACATCGGACCTAAATCATGCAAAGCTTTCTTGGCAAAATCTGAGGATATTTGGTCAGCGTCTTCAATTTTAAATAGCCATTTTGTTAAGAGAAAGTAGAGAATTGCTAATAAAATAACTGTTAATGGCACTGCGAAAATCATCCATTGCGCGAATGATACTTTTCGATCAAGACTTGATGATGCAACGGCAGCAAAGACTGCATTGGGTACTGAACCAATGAGTGTAGCTAGTCCACCAATAGAAGCGGAATAAGCAACGGTAAGTAAGAGCGCTTTACTAAACTTACTTGCAGATGCTGGTTTGAGAAATTGTGCATCCTTAATTTCTTGAATAAGTGCTAAGGCAATCGGTAACATCATCAGTGCTGTCGCAGCATTTGATATCCACATAGATATAAAGGCAGTGGCGATCATTGTTCCTAATATAATGCGGTTACTGCTTGTGCCCATCATGGAAATGATTGTCATCGCAATCCGCTTATGTAAATTCCATTTTTCAATCGCTAGCGCAATAATAAATCCGCCCATGTACATAAAAACAATGGGATCCGCATAGGCACTTGCTGCAATCACTTCATCTGTACCACCTGTAAGTGGTAGGAGAATAAGTGGAATTAATGAAGTCGCAGGAATTGGAATCGCTTCTGTAATCCACCATGTTGCTACGAATAATGTAACTGCTAACACAGCTCTAGGTGCGTCTGCTAAACCTGTAATGGCAGGTATAAAATAAAAGATAATAAAAAGTAATGGTCCTAAAATCAATCCGATTTTTTGTTTCATAAATGTAAATCCCCCTTGTTTATAACCCCTGTACCAGTAAGAATATCAATTTAAAACTTTATAAACAATTCATTTTTCAGAAAATTGTAAAAATAATCCGAGGTAACTGGTAGAATGAATTTAACAAATTGTAGATTGTCGAAGGGGGATTATTTATGCTAATAGGTGCAATAGTAGCTAAAGATGATACATGGTTATTATGGGCAATCATTATTGTTTGGGCAACGGTGAGTTTATTTTTAGAACAACGTTATCGATGGGCGAGTACCATTTCGGGTGCGATTATTGCACTTGTTGGGGCAATGTTACTATCGAATTTCAAAGTGATTCCAATGAGCGCACCAGTATATGACACTGTGTGGGATTATATTGTGCCCTTATCTATTCCATTACTTCTTTTTAGTTCTAATATATTGAAGATTTGGAAAGAAAGTAGAAGATTATTAGTGATATTTTTTGTAGCCTCTATAGGTACTATGATTGGTACAACGGTAGGATTTATGATCTTAAATCAATGGATTCCATATTTAAATAAAATAGGAGCCATGATGACTGGAAGTTACATTGGAGGAGGCGTTAACTTTGCGGCATTGAGTTCCAAACTTGAGACACCAAGTGAAATGATTTCATCTACTGTAGTAGCAGATAATAGCGTCATGGCACTTTATTTTATGCTATTAATCGCACTACCTTCATTGCCTTTAATTAAAAAACAATTTAAAAGTGACTATGAATCAAAAAGTACTCCAGAATCTCAACAAGCGTATTGGGAACCAAAAAAAATACAATTATTAGATATTGCTTTTTCGATTGCAAGTGCTGTGACGCTTGTAGCAGTCAGTTTCAAAGGTGCTGATCTCATTCAACAATGGATGCCGCAACACAATGTAGTTCTTACATTGATTGTTTCTTTTTTGGGAGATCCTTATTTATTGTTAACCACTTTAACTTTAATTGTAGTTGCAGTTTGGGGAGACTTCTTTGAAAGTTTAGCAGGTGCTTCAGAAATTGGTACATTTCTAATTTATATTTTCTTTGTGGTTATTGGGACACCTGCCTCATTTGCTACGATAATAACAACGGCGCCTTTATTGTTTATCTTTGTTATAATTATCCTTGTCTTTAATCTAGGGCTAAGCTTAATCTTTGGTAAAATTTTTGGCTTTAAAATAGAAGAAATTTTACTTGCAAGTAACGCAACTGCTGGTGGGCCAACAACTGCTGCCGCATTAGCAATTGGCAAAGGTTGGACGAAGGTGGTTGGCCCTATACTTATCATTGGCACATTAGGTTATGTTATTGGAAATTATGCAGGAACGTTAATGTATCAACTTTTAACTTATTTAGGGTGAATATAAAAAATATGGAGGTGCATTTACGATGAGTGAAAAAGAAAAAATGTTAGCAGGTGATTGGTATGATGCTAATTTTGACGAATCATTAGATGCTGAGAGAATGAAGGCTAAGGATTTGTGCTTTGAATTAAATCATATCAAACCTAGTGATAAAGAATCGCGTCATACAATACTTACAAAATTATTAAATTATGAACCGAAAGCATTAGAGTTGTTAAGTCCATTCCAAACAGATTATGGATATAATATCTTTTTAGGTGAAAGAATTTTTATTAATCATGACTGCTATTTTATGGATGGTGGCAAGATATTTATTGGTGATGATGTGTTCATCGGGCCAAGTTGTGGCTTATATACAGCAGTGCATCCCTTAGAATATAAGGAACGTAATATTGGGTTAGAACAAGCACTACCAATTCGAATTGAGTCTAATGTCTGGTTAGGTGCCAATGTCGTTGTCTTACCTGGAGTAACAATTGGTGAAGGTTCAGTAATAGGCGCTGGTAGTACTGTGGCTAAAGATATACCGCCGAATGTGCTAGCGTTAGGTACACCAGCCAAACCGGTCAGCGATATCAAAAATCAATAAATTTAAGCTAATCGTATGTTGACATGCTGCTTAGCTATAAGTAATTTACAAGGTGTTTCTTGTTTTATATAGAAGAATATAATAATGCTCCGAAAGACGAGTGTGCAAATGCTAAAGTTGTTTTTTAGATTTGTATACTCGTTTTTTTAGTACAGTAAAAGTTAAACATATAAAATATACAAAACAAATATTCAGGCTTTTTGAAAGAAAATTAATATAAAATTGTGTAATATATTAAAAATAATTAAAACCATTTATCAAAATGTTCCGCGGAGCTTAAATAAAAATTAATAAAATTGTTCGGAATATAAAACGAATTTGTGTTAATATAAAATATGAGTGAAATAGTAGGAGTAATAATTAATAAAATGTTTGTCTATACTGCTTAGCAAATGGTTGAAAAATTATTTCCGTACTTAATTTAACTACTTCTAGAATAGGAATGAGGAATTCGAAAAAATGGATATTTTGATTGGAACATTGTTTTTAATTGTAGTGTTAGCACTTTTTACACTATTTACATATCGAGCACCTATGGGTATGAGAGCTATGGGTGCCTTAGCAAATGCAGCGATTGCGACTTTTTTGGTTGAGGCATTTCACAAATATGTCGGTGGAGATTTATTAGGCATTTCATTTTTGGGAGATCTTGGTGATGCAGCCGGAGGTCTCGGTGGCGTTGCAGCTGCTGGTTTAGTTGCACTTGCAATTGGTGTATCTCCGGTCTATGCATTAGCGATTGCTGCTTCATGTGGTGGACTAGATTTAATACCTGGTTTTGTTGCTGGTTATGTTATTGGTTATTTAATGAAATATGCAGAACGTAAAGTACCAGATGGTGTTGATTTAATAGTTGGTATTTTAATTATTGCACCCTTAGCGAGGTTAGTAGCCGTAGGTGTTACACCATTAGTCAATAATTCATTATTAAAAATCGGTGATATTATCCAAAGTTCTACTGAGGTCAATCCAATTATTATGGGTATTATCTTAGGTGGTGTCATTACAGTAGTAGGTACTGCACCGTTAAGTTCAATGGCTTTAACAGCGCTACTCGGTTTAACTGGTATGCCAATGGCCATTGCAGCGATGGTGTCCTTTGCATCATCATTTATCAATGGCACAATGTTCAATAAATTAAAATTGGGAGATCGTAAATCTAGAATTGCAGTTTGTATTGAACCTTTGTCTCAGGCTGATGTTGTATCAGCGAACCCGGTACCAATATACACAGCTAATTTTATTGGAGGTGCATTGGCAGGTGCTGTGATTGCATCATCAGGTATGATAAATGATGCTACAGGTACTGCGACACCATTGGCAGGGTTCTTGGTTATGTTCGGTTTTAATGATCCTATAAAAATATTTATCTATGGTGCGATTATTGGATTAATAGGTTTAATAGTTGGTTATGTTTGTTCAGTGTTATTTAAAAACTATCCAATTGTCTCAAAAGAGGATATAGAAACAAGATAGTAAAACACTTCGATGCTAAAAAGTTAAGGCATCGAAGTGTTTTTGACTAATCGATTAATTGACTATCTGGTATATCTGTAATAAACATATGACCTGGTGCATGTGTAATCATTAAATCGGGTTTAGCATCTAGTGCAACTGACTGAGGCGTTACACCACATCCCCAAAATACAGGAACTTCATTTTCATTAATAGTAACGGATTCACCGAAATCTGGTAGAGCAAGGTCTGTGATACCTATCTCTGTAGGATTACCAATGTGAATAGGTGTCCCGTGGACATTTTTAAAACGCGTCGTAATTTCTGTAGCTTTAATTGCTTGTGTCATGGTCATGGGTCTCATACTCACTGTAATGTTACCTTTAAATTGCCCACTTGGATTAGCAGGTATATTAGTTACATACATAGGGACATTGTGATTTTCTTCTAAATGTCGAATCGGTATGCCTGCTTCCAATAAAGCATGTTCGAATGTAAAACTACAGCCTATTAAAAAGCTAACCATATCATCAGTATATAAATCGTCCACATTGGCACGTGTTTCAATGAGTTCACCATATTGATAAATAAGGTAAGCAGCTACTTCAGTACTAATGTCTGCATTTACACCATATTTTGTAAATGATTTATTTCCTTTTTCAGATACGTCCAAGAGTGGACATGTTTTGGGATTTCTAAAACAGAATAGTAAAAAATCATAAGCATATTTAGATGGAAGTATGACTACGTTAGCTTGTACATAGCCTTTTGCCATCCCGCTTGTGTGACCAGTTAGTTTCCCTTGTGTAATCATTTCTCTTAAAGTGCTAGGTTGCGCATCTTGTAGGTTCAATCAAACCACCCCTTAACTATGTATTATTACTATTTTAACAAAAAATGTAATCAAATAGGGATTAAATACTTTTAAAGTAATTTACTTGAACGCGTGTCACTGAATGGCATACAGACCAGTGCATAAGTTATTGAAAAGCAGGGTATGAAAACAACATAGATGATGTTAGGAGGAGACATATGAAAAGGACTGCTGAAAAAATACTCATATGGATTGGTATTATTCTACAATTTATTTTAATTTTTTTAATGGCTATCGTTGCACCATTTTTTAATGATGTCAGTGTGAAAAATGAGTTAATAGAAGTAATAAACCAGAGTAATATTTATAATCAAAATGCATCACAGATGGATCCAGCTAATATAGTAGACTTAGTGAGTAATCTATTTATTTTAGCTTTAATTGTTGTTATTGTTTGTACAGTGATTGCCATTATATTTGCAATATTAACAAATAAACTTCCAAAATTTGTTGGTATTATATTTATTTTACTGGGACTTGTGACAGTTCTTACACTCAATTGGATAACAGCTATACTTTGGTTAGTAGCAGGTATATTATTATTAGTAAGAAAAAAACAAAAATCTTATGATCGCTATCAACCAGCTAAAGGAAATAGAAAAAAAGAACAAGCAAAGCATCATCATAACAATCAAAAACGTAATACTAAAACTACATATCATGAAGTGGATGATTATAAATCAGAAGAACAAGATAAAGCACCAACACAATTAAGTAGGAAATCACGTTATAAAAAATAGCGAATAAAATAGCCTGAGACATACATAGATGTCTCAGGCTATTTCCAATTTAGAGCGTAGATGACTGAATGAAAGTAGTAAATGCGCATTGACGTACATTAACATTTCAGCTTAATCCATTTTACCGTGTTTATAACTTTCGTATACTTTGTCATATTTTATATGGCCAATACCACCAACGATAAACTTACCATATTTTGACAAATTGAATATATAGGCTAAACAAATGGACACGGTTAACGTGATAATGAAATTGAAAGCAATATTTCTAAGTGAACTATCTGCTCTTAACAAACCTAAGTCATGGACGAAGAAGTAATGTATTAAGTAGATACAGAAGGAATAGTTACTTATAAATAATATGGATTTTGGTACATATTTAACATATGAAGCGAATAAGAAAAAGACTAGGATAACCATCGTTACATAAAAAGGAATATCAAAGCGTTTTGATTCTACCCACGTGCTTATGCCAAACAAATAGTTACCGACTAATATAGAAGTTGCTATTATTGCGCCAATAATAATTGGCCAAGTATATTTTTTAATCTTCTTCATGAAAGTTTCATAGTAGATACCAGTGTAAAAGCCAAGTAAGAAGTAACTAATCCATCCTAAAAAGAGCATCCAGCCTTCTCTTTCCCAGAATAGACCAAGGATTGGATGTTCTGACTGTGGTGCATATTGTCTAAATGCCCAATAAATTGTAGCAAAGATAACGGCACCAATAATCACTGGGACAGGTTTCCATTTAATGAGATATTTTGCAAAAAGTATATGTAATATATAGAATTGGAAAATAATAACAATGAAATATGTCACTGCACCACCATGGAACATTGTGTCTCCCAGATGTGTCATGAATTGATCGAATGTTTTGGATTCAAAATAGAATAGTGCAATACCAATGTTAATGATTATATAGGGGATACCTAAATAAATTAATTTATTCTTAAAAAATCCTGGTTTTGTTTTGACGTGATAATTTTTAGCTAATAAGAATTCAGAAATAAATACAAATAATGGGGTACTGAACATAAGCATTAATTGAAATACTCTGATTGCAGTTCCGTGACCTACAAAATCCATTTTGCTAAATGTAGTTGTAATAGAATGAATGAGAACAATACTTAAACAAGCTATCGTGCGCATCCAAAATATAACTGACGTATATGTTTTCATATATAGCTTACCTCTCGATTGTTCATTTAATTTAAAATTTAATATAATTATAAAAGCGAATGTTTTATAATTTAAAATAATAACATAAGAATATAACCTAATCACGAATTTTAAGTAACAAATTATTAAATTTAAAATACAAAATATAAACATTACACAATTAAAAATATCGAATATAATATAAAGTGTGGCAAAATGAACGGAAATAGATTCGAAGCGACTCAATTTTAGGAAAGTTTATGTAAGCGATTGCATTTATTGTGTGATACATATACAATGACATTAAGAATGGAAGATTCCATTTAGTTTTCTATTTACAAACTCACATGGGGGTAGAAAAATGGTAGTCAATTATCACAATGAACCAGGCATAGATTTTACAGATAGTAAGAATGTTGAATCATTTAAAGAAGCATTAAAGAAAGTTAAAGGTGAATTAAATCAAAAAATTCCTTTAGTTATTAATGGAGAAGAGAAATTCACAAAAGATACGTATCAGTCTATCAATCCTGCAAATACAACTGAAGTGATTGCAGAAGTTTCAAAAGCAACTCAAAAAGATGTGGATGACGCATTTGAAGCAGCTAATGAAGCTTATAAATCTTGGAAACGATGGTCACACAAAGACCGTGCTGAATTTTTAATTAGAGTTGCAGCTATTATTAGACGTCGTAAAGAAGAAATCTCAGCAGTAATGGTTTATGAAGCAGGTAAACCATGGGATGAAGCGGTCGGCGATGCTGCAGAAGGTATTGACTTCATTGAATATTATGCAAGATCAATGATGGAGCTTGCTGATGGTAAACCAGTATTAGATAGAGAAGGAGAACATAATAAATATTTCTACAAACCTATCGGTACAGGCGTAACTATCCCACCATGGAATTTCCCGTTTGCAATTATGGCAGGAACAACATTAGCACCTGTAGTTGCAGGGAATACAGTACTTTTAAAACCAGCGGAAGATACACCATTAACGGCATATAAATTAATGGAAATTTTAGAAGAAGCTGGATTACCAAAAGGTGTTGTGAATTTTGTACCAGGTGATCCTAAAGAAATTGGCGATTATCTTGTTGATAGTGTACACACGCATTTCGTTACATTTACAGGTTCTCGTGCAACAGGTACTAGAATTTTTGAGAGAGCAGCCAAAGTACAAGACGGACAGCAATTCTTAAAACGCGTGATTGCTGAAATGGGTGGTAAAGATGCTATTGTAGTGGATAAAGACATTGATACAGATTTAGCTGCAGAATCAATCGTATCGTCTGCTTTTGGTTTCTCTGGTCAAAAATGTTCAGCTTGTTCACGTGCCATTGTACACAAAGATGTATATGATGAAGTTTTAGAAAAAGCTGTTGCATTAACTAAAAACTTAACTGTAGGCAATACGGAAAATAACACGTATATGGGACCAGTTATTAATCAAAAACAATTCGATAAAATTAAAAATTATATTGAAATTGGTAGTAAAGAAGGCAAGTTAAAACAAGGTGGCGGTACAGATGATGCTACTGGATACTTTGTAGAGCCTACTATTATAGCAGACCTTAAATCGAGCGACCAAATTATGCAAGAAGAAATCTTTGGCCCGGTTGTAGGTTTTGTTAAAGGTAAAGACTTTGAAGAATTATTAGAAATTGCGAATGATACAGATTATGGTTTAACAGGTGCTGTGATTACAAATAATCGCGAAAACTGGATAGAAGCCGTTGAATCATACGATGTTGGTAACTTATATCTGAACCGTGGTTGTACATCTGCAGTTGTTGGATATCACCCATTCGGTGGTTTCAAAATGTCAGGTACAGATGCTAAAACAGGAAGTCCAGACTACTTATTAAACTTCTTAGAACAAAAAGTAGTTTCAGAAATGTTTTAAATCGCATAAAGTGATTTATTAAAAGCATATCAATATAACACGATCTTTAAATTGAAAAAGGCGATGCCAGTAAAATGGCGTCGCCTTTTTGTAGTGTAATAAGTTTTAATGTCATTGAAAAAGGGCATTATAATTAAGATTATGGAAATGACATATCATATAAAATACTTCAACAATGATTAAACATCTTCAACTTTGATATTGATTAATTTTTGGAAGAGTACGTCGATTTCATGTGCGCTTAGTTGAATATCATTATCTCGTATCCATTCCATAAAACCATATAAACTCGTTCCGTAAATATAAAATATCAATTCTGTTGGAACGCTTGCGTCTACTGAAATGCGATGTTCATTTTCCTTAATATCATTTTGCAATATTTTGATGAAATAATTACTGATTGTACGCTCGAATTCTTTATCATCGCATAGTTTATCACCAACACGTTTCAACTCGTTAATATCATTTAAAGTTCTTTCCATAACACTAAAGGGATTATTGATACGATCTTTAATATCCATAGAAAAATAATCTTTTGTGATTTCTGTAATTAAATAAATAAGCAAATCGTATTTATCATAGAAGTGTTTATAGAATGTCGTTCGATGTGTGAGTGCTTCATTACAAATTTGGTTTACCGTGATGTTTGAAAATGCATGTTTCTCAAGCAAGACATATAGGCTTGTGGATAAAGCGCGTTTGGTTTTAATGACTCGTAAATCTTTTTCATTCATTCTACATTTCTCCTAATCTGTAGTTTAAATAGGCATATTACAGTTTTTAATTCTTTTATTAATTGTACACAGCGTTTATTGTGTTAATATAAATAATCTACACTATACAATTAAACTATAACGTTGATTATCTGAGGAGGCAATAGATTGGCAAAGTTTTTATACAAGTTAGGATCATTTGTGGCCAAACATAAATGGTGGAGTATCGTTGCGTGGGTTATTATACTTGCTGCAATTATTATCCCGCTTACAGTAAGTGCACCTAAATTTGATAATGATATCACAATGAATGGTTTGCAATCACTTGATACTAACGATAAAATTGAAGATGAATTTAATCAAGACAGCGAGAAGGCTCAAATAAGGGTTGTATTTAAAAGCGATGCCGATAATGGCATCGTTAAACAAGATATGACAAAAGATATCAAGGATACATTGAAAGACATCAAAGATGATGACAAAGATATTAAAAACATTACCGATCCATACGAAAATAGACAAATAAGTAAAGATAAAACGACAGCATTTGCAGATATTAATTATGATATCTCTGCGACGTCTATGACACAAGATGGCAAGGATAATGTGCAAGATAAAGTCGATAAATTAGAAGATGACCATAATGTGCAAGTTGAATTGATGGGTACAGGTATGGAAAACACAGAAATTGGCGGTTCTTCTGAATTAATCGGAATTATCGTAGCGTTTGTTGTGCTTCTCATTACATTTGGGTCATTTATTGCGGCTGGTATGCCAATTATTAGTGCATTACTTGGCTTAGGTACAGGTGTAGGTATTATTTCGTTACTTACATATGCTTTCGATATCCCTAATGTAACATTAACATTAGCGGTAATGATTGGCTTAGCTGTAGGTATAGATTACGCTTTATTTATATTATTTAGATACCGTCAGATTGTTAAGACGGAATCGAATCATATTAAAGCAGTTGGTTTAGCAGTAGGTACTGCAGGAAGTGCCGTTATCTTTGCTGGGGTAACTGTAATTATAGCTGTTTGTGGTTTATCGTTAGTTGGCATTGATTTCCTAGCTATCATGGGTTATGCCTCCTCAATCAGTGTGCTTGTAGCGGTTATTAGTGCGTTGACATTGTTACCAGCTTTAATCAGTATTTTCCATAAACAAATCAAACCGAAAAAAACGAAATCAGAATTTGACAACGATGTAGACACAAAATGGTCTAAATTTGTCGTCGGTAAACCATTAGCTGCTGTACTTATAGGACTTATTATATTAGTCGTAGCTGCAATACCAATTAGTAACATGAGATTGGGTATTCCAGATGATGGTATGAAACCAGCAGATAGTACGCAGAAGAAAGCGTATGATATTGTATCTGATAAATTTGGCGAAGGCTATAACGGTCAAATTGCCATGCTTGTGAATGTTAAAGATGAGAATGATAACCCACAAGCATTACAAAAAGATTTACAAGATATGACGAAAGATATCGATAAAAAAGATAATGTTGATATGGTGACACCACCACAATTGAGTAAAAACAAAGATTATGCCTTAATTGCGGTAATTCCAGAAAAAGGACCTAACGCAGAATCTACAAATGATTTAGTTCATGATTTAAGAGATTATAATGATGATGCTAAAGATAAATATGGTTTCAAGACAGAAGTGTCAGGACAAAGTGTCATCAATATAGACATGTCTCAAAAATTAAATGAAGCGATTCCGTTATTTGCAGGTGTTATCGTAGCATTAGCGTTTATCTTGTTAATGATTGTATTCCGTTCAATTATTATTCCACTTAAAGCGGTATTAGGCTTTGTACTTTCATTAGTTGCAACACTAGGCTTTACAACTTTAATTATGCAAGAAGGATTTATGTCAGGCTTATTCGGTGTGGATACGACTGGACCATTACTTGCATTCTTACCTGTTATAACTATAGGTCTGTTATTTGGTTTAGCAATGGACTATGAAGTGTTCTTAATGTCACGTATCCATGAAGAATACAGTAAGACACGCAATAATGAACACTCAATTAAAGTTGGTATTAAAGAAAGTGGCCCAGTTGTTGTCGCTGCCGCATTAATTATGTTCAGTGTGTTTATCGCCTTTGTATTCCAAGATGACGTGATGATTAAATCCATGGGTATTGCACTTGGATTTGGTGTATTATTTGATGCATTTGTCGTCCGTTTATTATTAATACCAGCATTAACACAATTGTTTGGTAAAGCATCTTGGTACATTCCTGGTTGGTTAAATAGAATCTTACCGCATGTTGATATTGAAGGACATGCATTACAAGATAAAATGCCTTCAAAACCAGAAGCGAAACAAAATCAAAATGCATCGAAAGAACAGTATGATCGTTCATTTAGTATTGCAACTTCAAATGATAACCGTGACAACAAAAATGTGATTACTACTGACGCACAAACAAAAGCTTTATATAATCAAATTGCTCAACAGTCTACGAATCAACATTTCTTATATGAAGCATTAAAAGCTTATCAAGGTAAGGCAGATAATGATGCTGATAGATGTCATGAAGCAACTTCTAAATTAAATGAAGATTCAGAGCTACAAGATAAAGCATTGATGTCACTCTTATCAAAACAAAGTGACAATATCAGTGAATTAAATGCATTGATAGAAAAACTTGTTAAAAAATAATAGATTCGATTGTTGAATTAAGCGTAGGTACATAGCCATTAGGCTGTGATACCTACGTTTTTTTATATACCAAATTGTTTCGTGATTGCGTAAGCGTCACTGTCAAAAATTTGCTAATCTTGCTAAAATGAAAGTATTAATTAGTCCTCGTACACGAAGTATAAGTTAATAAGAGGTGCAACATGAGAGAACTATATAATGTGGAATTTAATAAAAATTTTAATAGCCTTACAGATTTAGAAGAAGGGTTACGCATTGTGCTCGTACTAAACGGTATGATGAAAGTGATTAATGGAGACTCTGTGACAACCTATCAAAAAGGCGAAGTATTTCTGATTAATCATAGAGCGTCATGTCGATTTTCAACTCATAAAGATACATTATATCTTTCAATTCATTTAACGGAATCATACTTAAAACAGTATATGAATGATTATAAAGATAAAGCATTTATTTTAAATAAAAATACTTTGCAAGAAGTCATTTACCAACAAATTGTGAATGCAGTTGCCAAAATAGGCATTGTCTATATTAGAAAAGGTGAATTCTACCGTTTATATATCGAACAACAACTCATAGATTTAATATTTATCATGATGCGGTATTTACCAACTACCAATATACAAGCACAAATGCCATTGGTAGCAGATGACAGGTTAGCATATATTTGCGAATATATTGATAAACATTATACTGAATCGATTAAACTTACTGAAATGGCAGACATGGTTGGACTTAGCGATGCTTATTTATCTAAATTGTTTAAGCAAAAAAAGGGCGTTGGATTTAATCAATATGTGAATCATGTGCGCCTTGAACAGTGTAAAAATGATTTAATTTACACGAATGAACCCATTACACAAATCGCCTATAAAAATGGCTTTAGTAACTCTAACGCATTATTAAAGTACTTTAAAGCTGAAACAACATACACGCCATCGAACTACCGACTTAAATTTCAAATGAAAGAACAACATATAAAAGTAGATGATTGTCCTACCACAACAACGTATCAATCTTATTTATATTATTTATCTTTATTGATTGATCAAAATATAGGAGATATTGTTCAATCACCCGATGCACAAAAAGTAATTGATATCACATTACAAAATGACGGTAAATCCATTTCCCACTATCAACACGTTATTCAAGTTGGTTATCTCGAAACAATCCTGACACATCGCGTTAGGAGACAGTTAATTGAAGTGAAGACCATGTTAGGATTAGACCATATACTTATCAAAGATCCCATTCAACAGGGACATATCAATCATTCGGAAATTGAGAGTGATGAAATGATTCCCAATATACATCCTTACATGCAAGTGGATGAATCAGTTAATTTTTTAATAAAACATCAAATTGGTTTAGGCATCGAACTTACGCCACCTAGAAGTACGATTAATTTCACCCAATATTATCAAGAATTGACTTACCTTTTAGAACATATTTTTAATGGCTTACCAAATAATAATTTATTGAAATTTGTAGTTTATATTGATTGTAAGCAAGATTCAATATTTAATCAGCTGGTTGCTCTTTTTAAATATTATTTTACAAATGTGGAAATTGTGCTGAATGTGGACATAGGGAAATTAGAAGCGCCTCATAAAGCGAAACGAATTTTAGAACAATCAGACAGTATTGTTGATCGCATTGCTTTTTCAGCCAATCAGAATGATATGATTGATTTTCAATCTATAGAAAGTCAGCAATATGAATTAGCGAAACGACATATTTACGAACAATTTAATAAGGTTGTTGAAACATTAGAGCTTCAGCAAAGTTCTATCTCGTTTATATTATTAAATTGGAATACGTTGACTGGAGATACACATTTAACGAATGGAGAGTATTTTAGAGCGGGTATCATATTTGAACAGTTAATTGAAATGAATGACAGAATTCAAATGATCGGTTATTGGCTGAATTATGAGCTGCATGAACAATTTAAATTAAAAGATTCAAGTGCACAACTCACTGGTATTGAGTTATATCATCAATTTGATGGAAAAAGGCCGGCCTTTTTTACAAGTGCCTTTTATAGAAAACTGTTCGATCAAGTGTTATATCAAAGTGAAAATTGTATGGTTGTTGGATCGACTGACCATTTTCAAATTGTCATGTGGGATGCAGAACATTATAATCCATATTATATATTGAATCATCATGCACAATATTTAAATCATAAGGAATATCAGATTAATATCATCAATGCACATCCTGGAACATACAAAATTAAGCATATGACCTTAGATAAAAATAACGGGGCATTATATACAGTTTGGCAAGATTATAATACGCGATATGGTATGGATGAAGAAACCATTGCTTATGTTAATCGCATCTCATATCCGAAAATGGACATTAGTGAAGTGAAAGTCAATGATACAATCACATATCACTTGAAATTGCTAACGAATGCTGTCCAAATTATAGAGTTTAAAAAATATCTATGTTGAATTGGCTATTACAACGAAGGGGAGGCACCTTTTGTTGTAATAGCCTCTTTCTATTTATCAAAATTTGAAAGGTATGTTGTTAAAAAGACAAAAATGATACATCTATTTTTGTGGTCAGTCGAAGAAATAGTACATATGCAATAAATAGATAGTTAAAATAGCAAATAATATATATTGCTATTAATTGATAATCACTACACTTGAGATAGAGAGGATAGCGAATTAATAGAGTTGAAAATGTTACTATGAAGGGCATTTACAATGAAAGCTTATCTTCCCTAATGGTCATTAGTTAAATTGGATAGAGGAGGAAGTATAATGACACAACAGGGAAATACACAAAATTATAAAGGGGATAATAAACTCATATTAGGTATTGTGTTAGGCGTTGTTACGTTTTGGTTATTTGCACAATCTTTACTTAATGTGGTCCCAACGTTACAACAATCTTTTGATAGTAATATTGGAACAATTAGCATTGCAGTTAGTATTACAGCTTTGTTTTCAGGTATGTTTGTTGTAGGTGCGGGGAGTCTTGCTGATAAAGTGGGACGCGTAAGAATTACTTATATTGGTTTATGGCTCAGTATTATTGGGTCATTATTAATCATTATCAGTAATTTACCACTATTATTAATTGTCGGAAGGGTTATTCAAGGATTGTCTGCGGCTGCTATTATGCCATCAACATTAGCAATTATGAAAACTTATTTTGAAGGAAAAGAGAGACAACGTGCGTTAAGTTACTGGTCTATAGGATCTTGGGGAGGTTCAGGACTAGCATCATTATTTGGAGGTATGGTTGCTACTTTTGTGGGATGGCGCTGGATATATATTTTATCTATTATCATTGCATTATTAGCAATGTATTTAATCAAAGGAACACCCGAAACAAAATCAGAAAGCACACTGAAGCAACGTTTTGATTATAGTGGACTGATATTATTTGTGATTATGATGTTGAGTATTAACGTTGTTATAACGCAAAGTGGAACATTCGGTATCAAGTCGCCATTGATTTTAGGTCTTATTATTGTATTTATAGTAGCAACAATCATATTCTTAAAAATTGAAAACAGGGTGGGTAATCCATTAATTGATTTTAAATTATTTAATAATAAAGCATATACAGGTGCCACATTATCTAATTTCCTATTGAATGGTGTTGCAGGTGCACTTTTAGTTGCTAATACATTTGTACAACAAGGACTAGGATTTAATGCATTTCAAACAGGACTGTTATCCATTACTTACTTAATAACTGTGTTATTAATGATCCGTGTAGGTGAGAAAGTATTGCAAAAGGTGGGCGCTAAAAAGCCGATGCTATTAGGGACACTTTTTAATATGGTAGGTATTATGCTCATATCGCTGACATTCTTACCTAGTGTTATTTATGTAGTAGTTTGTATTATTGGTTATTTATTATATGGTTTAGGCTTAGGATTCTATGCGACACCGTCTACAGATATGGCAATTTCTAATTCTCCAGAAGATAAAGTGGGCGTTGCCTCAGGTATATATAAAATGGCATCATCACTTGGCGGTGCATTTGGTATTGCATTATCAGGCGCACTTTTTGGTGTTATAGCAAGTGCAACAAATGTTCAAATTGGTGCATTCGCAGGTCTTTGGTTAAATGTCATTATGGCACTATTATCTTTAATCATTATCATGTTTATGGTGCCAGCTACTAAAACAAAAGCGAAGGGTTAAAATAAAACAATTATAAATGTTTTAACACATATAGAGAAACTAGAAAGTGTATCATGTTATTAAACAAAGGATTATTAGGAGGAATAATAATGGTTAAACAATTAATAGATATATTAAAAAACAAAGAGTCACGTATGATTGAAATACGTAGATATTTACATGAGCATCCAGAACTATCATTTCACGAAGAAGAAACACCTAAATATATTGAAGCATTTTATAAAGATAAAGACTGTGAAGTTGAGACAAATGTTGGACCAAATGGTTTGAAAGTAACGATTGATAGTGGAAAACCGGGTAAAACAATTGCAATTCGTGCAGATTTTGATGCTTTACCAATCGAAGAAGATACAGGTTTATCTTTTTCATCTAAAAATGATGGTGTCATGCATGCATGTGGTCATGATGCGCATACAGCATATATGCTCATACTTGCAGAAACGTTAATTGAATTAAAATCACAATTCAAAGGGAAAGTAGTCATCATTCACCAACCAGCCGAAGAAGTACCACCTGGTGGTGCACAAGCAATGATTCAAGATGGTGTATTAAATGGCGTTGATCATGTATTAGGCGTACATGTTATGAGTCACATGCCAGCAGGTAACATTTATTATCGTGAAGGGTATGTTCAAACTGGTAGGGATTTCTTTAAATTGAAAGTGAATGGCCAAGGTGGACATGGTTCCTCACCACATACAGCCAATGATAGTATTGTTGCTGGCGCATATTTCGTCAATGCAGTTCAAACAATTGTTTCAAGAAGATTAAATCCATTTGAAACAGGTGTTGTTACTATCGGCTCATTTGATGGTAAAGGACAATTTAATGTTATTAAAGACAGTATCGAAATAGAAGGAGACGTTCGCGCACTGACAGATGACACAAAACATACGATTAAGAAAGAAATACAACGTTTAACAGAAGGTTTAGAAGCTACGTTTGGTGTAACATGTGAATTAGATTATCATGACGATTATCCAGCGTTGTACAATGATCCAGAGTTTACGCAATTTGTGGTCGACTCAATTCAAAGTGCTGATACGGATGCCGTTCAAAAAGTAGAAAGATGTGAAGCTCAGCCACCATCAGAAGATTTTGCGTATTATGCAAAAGCGCTGCCTAGTACGTTTATATATGCGGGTGCTGCTCCAGAAGATGGTAACATCTATCCACATCACCATCCTAAATTCAATATCAGTGAAAAAGCCTTACGTGTCTCAGCAGAGGCTGTAGGTGTTACAGTTATGAATTATTTAAAATAAAATATAAGCCCAATGATTGAAAAGCATTTGTACCTTATGAGGAATAGAGACATATGCTAGTATTCATTTCGATAAAGTTCATTTATTTTTATTGTAAACATAGAAACAGAATGAGATAGCTATATAAAGTAGCTTATCATCATTCTGTTTCTATTTGTATTGTATAAAATTAATCAAAAAACATATATGTTACCGTAAGTTTATGAAAGTACGATATAGTGTATATAAAGAGTGATAATAAAATGATAAAGGATGATTAAAATGAACGGTGACAAAAAAATAAGTGAACTGCTTGATAATTATAAAAAACCACTAAAAAAGCTTTTTAAATATGATAAATCAAATGCATGTGCTTTTGATAAAGAGAGCAGAAGCAAGGTTGAAGGTCAAAAAGGGATTTTTGTTATTTTTAATAATAAGCAACCTATCTTTGTAGGCCAAGCAGGCGCTTATATGACGGGTTATAAAATAACACAAAAAGATTTAAACGATAAATTAGGCCAATTTAATGTGAAATCAGACTCTGGTACTGCAAGATTCAGAAGAGTATTTGCCGAACAAAATAGCTTAGATGAAGCTGAAACAAAAGAAATTAAAGCTGAAAATTATGGATTAAAATTTCAATTTATTAAAGTTAAAGGCAATCCATCAATGATTAATATATTGGAAACATTAGCTTTAGAGTATGCTAAAGAAAACGATATTAACCTTTATAATTTCTTATAAAAACAGTTCATTTTAAGTTGGTTATAGAAAGAGGTGATCGTTATGAGTATAAGAGAACTCAGTCTATCTTTTCATCACCAAGAAATAAAAATTAAATTACCGAAGAATTATTTTAAGACAAACGGTAAGTCTTATCCTTTAGTTATAGTTCAAGATGGAGACTACTTATTTAAAGATGTAAAAAAAGACGTTATATTTGTTGGTATCGTGCCGAATAACCGAAAAAAAGATTATACACCCTGGAAAAGTGTTGTTGGTGATATTGAATATGGTGGTCAAGCGGATGCGTATATCACTTGGGTGGCTGATGCGGTAATACCGTATTTAAGAAAATGTTTCCGTATTTCTCAGGATAGAAAAGACATCGGTATTGCAGGTGCCTCATTTGGTGGGCTCGTATCGCTATATGCGTTGTTTAAACACGCAGATACGTTTGGGCATTATATATTAATTTCACCTTCAGTTTGGTACCCTGACTTTGTTAAGTTTATGAAATCCCAACCGATTATTAATTCAACACATCATATTTACTGGTATGTCGGCCAACTTGAAGGGAAACAAAGTAATCACTTAAACCAATATATTGTGCCACAAACAGAGGCAGCAGTAGATATTTTGAATGAACTGCTAGTATCACAGACATCCGTATTTTATTTTGATACAAATAGAAAAGGGCTGCACCGCCAATATTATTTTAAGAAATATTTTAATAGAGCAATCAATAAATTATTTTAAGTAGCGACAGATAAAAGAAATACGATTATTGTCAGAAAATTCGCAAAAATAAGTGGATTCATCCTTTTTATGTTAAAAAAATGCTAAAATTCAAAGTGTAAATCATTTTTAAATATACCGCTCTTAGCCATAATGTGTAAAATGACGTTTTGGGCAGTGAGTTGGATATATGATTTTAAAAATATTAAGCTGAATTTTCGTATTAGTTTAAACATAGGGGATGTTTTTTTATGACAGAAGGTACTACTAAAATTTCAGACAATAAGTTATTGGTAGGAATTGGCTTATCTATTTTAACTTATTGGCTATTTGCACAATCTTTTTTAAATAGTGGACATAAGATACAGGCAACTTTTGGAGCAAGTCCAGATATTGTTAACATTTCAGTAAGTTTGACATCATTTGTTACTGGCGTCTTTATGGTTGTAGCAGGTAACATTTCAGATAGAATTGGGAAGGTTAAGATGACGCGTATTGCTCTAATTTTGAGTATTATTGGATCATTGATGCTTATTATTTCTGGTAATGTCACTTTGTTGCTCTTGGGAAGAATTGTACAAGGTTTTTCAGCAGCGATTATTATGCCAGCAACCATTTCTATCGTTAATGATTTCTTTGAAGGGGATGATAGACAAAAAGCATTAAGTTTTTGGTCTATAGGTGCATTTGGAGGGACCGGCCTATCATCATTCTTTGCAGGTGCAATGGCTACGTTTATATCGTGGCAATCCATCTTTGTACTCTCTATACTTTTGTCCTTGGTTGCATTGCTGTTGGTAAAAAACCTGCCAGAAAGCAAACAAGTCAAAGCACAATCTAACCATTTTGATTATATTGGTCTAACTATCTTTGTAATTATGATTGCTAGTATCAGTTTTGTAATTACATAAGGATATAAATTAGGATGGTAAGTTCAGCAACGCTAATATTGAGTGCCGTATTTATTATCTGTATTTTTATTTTTTATAAAGTAGAAAAAGCAAAGCAATCACCGTTTATTGATTTGGAGTTATTTAAAAACAAACCTTTTATTGGTGCTGTCATTGCTAACTTTTTGTTGAATACTGGTGTAGGCGTTATTGCTTTATTTAATATATATGCACAAGGTGGCTTGAAATTCAGTACTTTTCAAGCTGGTTTGTTAACGATACCCTATTTAATTACATTGTTACTTGTAGTTCGATTAGGAGAAAAAAGTATCAAGCGCTTTGGTGCAAAACGCGCAATGGTTGTTGGACCTATTTTTACAGCGACAGGTATATTGTTATTTAGTTTAACTTTCTTTAATACTTCAATTTATGTAGTAGTCGCATTAATTGCTGCGGTTTTCTTTGGTGGAGGTACTGGCTTGTTTGCTACACCGGCTTTAAGCACCGCAGTTTCAACAACTCCTGCAGAAAAAGTTGGGGTAGCATCTGGTATTTTTAAAATGGGCTCAACGCTTGGTGGAGCCTTTGGTATAGCGATTATGATGTCCATATTTACTGGAGTTTCACAAAGCGGACAAACAGTTGATACAGCTGCTAGTATTGGGTTTGTAGTTGGAACATGTTTGGTTATAGGCGGCGTATGTGCAAGTGCATTGGTTATTCCAACGCGAAAAGTGAGACAAGGCGAAAAGGGGCAAGTGACAGAAGGATAATAAAAATAAAAAAACTGGTCGCTGCATAATTAGATGGTTTGACCAGGTTTATCTTGGAATTGTGTTTTAACTTAGGAAATCCTTTAACAAGATTCATTATTGCTTTCGTTTAAAAGCAAGATGTAAATCATGTACGAAGGCAATTAATGGTCTTATAGTCATTTGAATACTACCAATAACAAATAATATCGTACCATTTGTTACAGTTGAACTATTAAAAAATAGAATACTACCAATTAGAAAAACTAAGCCGAGTACGACATCATTGAATTGGTAAAGTGCTTTGTAAATGGCTGTTATGCGGTCAGATGCTTGGATTTGATGGAAACTTAAATTTAAGTGTTTAGATGATTGTTTGAATTTAGACATGTACAGTCCTCCTTTAGTAAGTAATGAAAATATTATAATATATCATCTTACGAGTTTACACGAAATGATGAAAGCATTAAGATTATAACCAATAAATGAGTAAGGAAAAGAGGGGATACCATGCATTATAAAAGTAATTATCAATCGACAATTGGTCAAATCGCACTCACTTCAGATGGGGAAAATATAACGGGTTTATGGCTACCTAATCATAAAGACTTTGAAACACAGTATAAAGATGAATTAATGACAGCTGATTTGCCAATTTTTGATAAAGCAAAACGTTGGTTGGATGCGTATTTCTCAGGAAATAATCCTAAAATAGATTTTCCTTTAAAAGCAACTGGAACATCATTTAAGGAACAAGTATGGCAAATACTTTTGGAAATACCACAGGGTGAAACATGGACCTATGGAGAAATTGCTCAAAAAATTGCTGAGAAAAGAGGTGAAGCTAAGATGTCATCTCAAGCTGTTGGTGGCGCAGTTGGTAGTAATCCGATTTCTATTATCATTCCTTGTCACAGAGTTGTAGGAAAAGATGGAAGCTTGACTGGTTATGGTGGTGGCATAGATACCAAAATAGAATTGTTAAAATTAGAGGGTCTAGACATGAATGTATTTTATAGACCCAAGCACAGTACGAAACCTTGATGCAGTCTAATGAACACCTACATGTATTGAGCTTTGCACTTTCTAATTACGGATTGTAAAGTTTTTCTAAATAGAGTTGATTAATTAGCTCAGTATGATATCGTGATAACCGTCTTTATTAAATTATTTAGGGATGGTGAGTGTTCTGTTAAAGGAAAAAAAGGGATTTTCAAGTGTATTTTTATATTCTACAGCAGTAATTGGCTTGCTAGTGATTGTGGGTGCAATTTTTCCACAACAATTCGGAACAGTTAGTGGCAATATATCAACATGGGTCT
This sequence comes from Staphylococcus sp. Z5-21, assembly GCF_056529615.1. Classification (NCBI taxonomy): domain Bacteria; kingdom Bacillati; phylum Bacillota; class Bacilli; order Caryophanales; family Staphylococcaceae; genus Staphylococcus; species Staphylococcus sp. Z5-21. Next base: position 356,492 of record NZ_CP096462.1, read on the forward strand.
CTGAGACGTTTGGTTGGTACTATATGCTACTTTATACTGCTATATTAGGATTTTGTATTTTCTTATTATTCAGTCCAATAGGAAAGTTAAAGTTAGGAAAACCAAAAGATAAACCAGAATTTAAAACAGTTTCCTGGCTTGCTATGCTATTTAGTGCTGGTATGGGTATCGGTTTAGTATTTTACGGTGCTTCTGAGCCAATATCCCACTATATGGCACCGCCAACAGCAGATCCAGAAACAAAAGCGGCTATGGCTGAAGCTTTTAAGTCGTCATTTATTGACTATGGATTTCATCCATGGGCAGTATACGGTATTGTTGCCTTAGGTCTTGCTTATTCTCAGTTTCGTAAAGGTGAAAATGGTCTTATTTCAAGAACATTGAGACCTATATTAGGTGATAAAGTAGATGGGCCAATTGGTAACATCGTTGATATACTCGCTGTATTTGCAACAGTGATTGGTGTTGCTGTTTCTTTAGGTGTCGGTGCGATTCAAATTAATGGTGGCTTGCATTATTTATTTGGTGTACCAAGTAATTCAGTTGTACAAGGTATTATTATTGCAATCGTTACCGTATTGTTTTTATACAGCGCATGGAGTGGATTAAGTAAAGGCATACAGTACTTAAGTAATTTGAATATGGTTCTAGCAGCGATATTGTTAATTGTCATATTTGTCGTTGGTCCAACATTACTTATCCTCAACATGATGACGAGTGGTACAGGTGATTATTTAAACTCACTTGTATTTAATAGTTTAGACGTAGCGCCGTTGAACGAACAGAAAAGTAAGTGGCTTCAATCTTGGACTATTTATTATTGGGGTTGGTGGATGAGCTGGAGTCCGTTTGTTGGTACGTTCATTGCTAGAATCTCCAAAGGGAGAAGTATTAGAGAATTCATCATTGCAGTCTTGGGTGTTCCAGTTGTTATAAGTATTATTTGGTTTAGTGCTTTTGGTGCTACAGGTATTACAGTGGGCCAATCGCATTCAAGCATTTTAAAAATGCCACCAGAAACGCAACTGTTTGGCATCTTTAATGAATTGCCATTTGGATTTATATTATCAATTGTAGCATTAGCGTTGATAGCTTCTTTCTTTATTACCTCTGCCGACTCTGCGACATATGTACTGGGAATGCAAACTGCATATGGAACATTAAATCCTTCAGGTTTTATAAAAATTGTTTGGGGTTTGGCTTTAGCAGCTATTGCCTATGTATTATTGTTAGCAGGTGGAGATACTGGACTAAGCGCTTTACAATCAGCTGCCATTATTTCAGCACTTCCATTTAGTGTTGTTGTTTTTCTAATGATGGTTTCCTTCTATAAGGATGCTAATAGTGAGAGAAAAGCCTTGGGATTAACATTAAAAATAAATGAAAAACGAAGTGAAACATATACAAAATTGATTGAAGAAGAAAATAGAAAAAGATACGAATAACATTTGTTGTTATTACGGTTAAACCTATATCCGCCTCAAAGAATTCAAACAATTTTTGAGGTGGATTTGTTTATTGAATATAAAAAGCGCTTTTCATTACATCAGTGAAACTGAAGTATGAAAGCGCTCATTATTAATTAATAATTTTGAACTTGAATTTATAACGAACAACGGACATTTGATTAAAATGTATACAATAAATAAGACAATTTAAAGGATGTCGTTCGTAGGTGATAAGATTTAGTGATTTAAAATCTAATTTAAGGTATTATAATTACGGATATGATCATTAATACTTTCAAGGTAGAAGATAGTATTTTTTTCATTTTCTAACTCAGTTTCATGATCAAATTCTAAATTGTCGAAACGGTTAAAGAATGATTCATAAGTTTCGACTGAAATTTCTTCGCGGTTATTTAATAAATCTTTATGTCCTTGAATATCAAGTACATCTTGGTAGCCATCTACGATTTTACCACTGAAGAATTCGCCAACAGATCCTGAACCATAACTAAATAAGCCAATCGTATCGTTTGCAGATAAATCATGTGTTTCAAGTAAAGAAATCAAACTCAAGTAAAGTGAGCCAGTATAAATATTACCTACATAACGATTATAATAAGTGGCTGCATCGTAACCTGAAGTTAAACGTTCTTTTGTTTCAGCATCAATGTCATCTGTTAAAATAGAATCAAGTGCTTTTTTGCCCATTTTAGTAAATGGTACATGGAAACATAAAGATTTAAAATCAGCTAATGATTTGTTGTAGCGACGTGCATATTCTTGCCAACTTTCTTGGAATGAACGAATATAAGCATCTTTAGATAAAGCACCATCTACAAGTGGATAAGCTTGTCCGCTTGGACGCCAAAAATCATAGACATCTTCTGTAAATGCAACGGCATCGTCATTTAGTTCAAGAATGCGTGGATTTTGTGAAATCATCATAGCTACTGCACCAGCACCTTGTGTTGGTTCGCCGCCAGAATGTAAACCATAACGCGCTGTATCACTAGCGATAACAAGCACTTTTTCATCTGGACGTTGTGCTAAATAATCTTTAGCTAATTGAATGGCAGGTGTAGCTGCATAGCAAGCTTCTTTCATTTCAATACAACGAGCAAATGGTTGAATGCCTAGCAAGTTATGTATTTGTACTGCAGATGCTTTAGCTGAATCAATGGCAGATTCAGTTGCAACAATAACCATACTAATTTGTTTTTTATCTTCATCTGTAACAATCGCTTTGGCAGCATTTGCACCCATTGAAACGATGTCTTGGCTCATTGGACTTACTGACATTTCAGTTTGGCCAATACCTAATAAATATTTGTTTGGGTCTACTTGACGGGATTCGGCAAGCTTAGCCATGTCTACATAAAATCTTGGAACATAAAAATTAATTTGATCAATACCAACTGTCATAAAGCGTATCGACACCTTTCTATATATAAATAAGCAATTGTATCATACCAAATCGTGACAATAAAATACAATGATTTGAAAAAGAGATATAAAGGAGAATGAACATGAATAAAATCGCAATTGTAAGTGCTAAGCGTACACCGATAGGGAGATTTAAAGGAAAGTTAAGTCATTATTCAGCAGTAGAACTTGGCACTAAAACATTGGAAGCTGCTATAAAAGCTATAAATTTAGATTCACAAAATATTGAGCAAGTCATATATGGTAATGTACTACAAGCTGGCAATGGACAAAATCCAGCACGTCAAATCGCTATTAATGCTGGCGTGCCTAATACAACACCAGCTATGACAATAAATGAAGTCTGTGGTTCAGGATTGAAATCCATTATTTTAGGAAAACAATTAATACAATTAGGTGAAGCCAAAGTCGTAGCAGTTGGCGGTGTTGAAAGTATGACGAATGCGCCTCAACTCATTTTAAATGACAGTGAAACACCTGTTGATAGCTTTATGCATGATGGTCTTACTGATGCCTTTATGAATGTACCTATGGGTATTACAGCGGAAAAAATTGCTGAAAAATATGATGTGACACGTGAAGCGCAAGATGCGTTTGCTAATGAATCACAACTGAAAGCACATCAAGCCACACAAGCTAAGAAATTTGAAAATGAAATTGTACCTTTAGAAGATGTAAACGGAGACTGGATGACGACAGATGAAGGTATTCGTGGCAATAGTAGTGTTGAAAAATTAAGTACACTAAAAACAATCTTTAAAGAAGACGGTACTGTGACAGGTGGCAATGCTTCAAGCATTAATGATGGGGCATCAACAATTATCTTGATGGATGAAGTTTATGCCAAAGAAAATGGTTTTGAAATATTAGCATTTGTTGGAGCACATGCAGAAATAGGCTGTGATCCAGAGTTAATGGGTTATGCACCATATCATGCAGTTACAAAATTATTAAACCAAGCTGATAAAGCGATAGAAGACTTTGATGTGGTTGAAATGACAGAAGCTTTTGCGGCGCAGAGTATACCAGTAAGTAAAAATCTAGGTATAGCTGAAGAACAACTCAATTTATATGGTGGAGCGATTGCCTTGGGACACCCTATAGGTGCAAGTGGTACGCGTTTAGTTACAACACTTGTAAATATTTTAACACAAGAAGATAAACAAACAGGCATTGCTACTGCTTGTATTGGTGGCGGTTTAGGTATCGCTATTGCTATAGAAAGAGAGGTTTAATAATGGAAGCATTAGACAAATCATTTCGTCATTTATCAAGAGAAGACAAGTTAAACACGTTAGTTCAAAAAGGTTGGTTAAATGAGGAAAATAAAAATACTTTGTTAAATAATACTTTAATCCCTGAAGAAATTGCGAATAGTTTAATTGAAAATGTCATTGGACAAGGAACATTACCTGTCGGTTTATTGCCAGAAATTATAGTAGATGATAAATCTTACGTGGTACCGATGATGGTTGAAGAACCATCTGTAGTAGCAGCGGCAAGTTACGGTGCAAAACTTGTCAATCAGACAGGTGGATTTAAAGTTATTTCTAGTGAACGTCTAATGATTGGTCAAATCGTTTTTGATGGAGTATCCGATACTGAGATACTATCACAACAGATATATAATCTCGAAACGCAAATTAAACAAATTGCGGATGAAGTGTATCCTTCTATTATAGAAAGAGGTGGCGGCTATCGTACAATAGATATTGATACTTTTCCAAATGAAGGGTTATTATCATTAAAAGTATCCGTAGATACCAAAGATGCAATGGGTGCGAATATGTTAAATACCATATTAGAAGGTATAACAGCGTATCTTAAAAATGAATTAAAAGACGTTGATATATTAATGAGTATCTTGTCGAATCATGCCACAGCTTCTGTAGTAAAGGTACAAGGTGAAATTACAGTTGATGCGTTATCTAAAGGTGATCGAGATGGCGAAGCAGTTGCTAAGCGAATGGAACGGGCTTCTGTATTAGCTCAAGTTGATATCCATCGTGCAGCTACACATAATAAAGGTGTCATGAATGGCATACATGCAGTTGTACTCGCAACAGGCAATGATACTAGAGGTGCAGAAGCTACAGCGCATGCTTATGCAAGTAAAGATGGTCAATATCGTGGTTTAGCAACATGGAAATATGATGAAGAAAGACAAACTTTAGTGGGAACAATTGAAGTACCAATGACACTTGCAACGGTAGGTGGAGGCACGAAAGTGTTACCTATTGCAAAAGCATCTCTGGATTTAATGAAAGTAGATTCTGCGCAAGAACTTGGTCATGTTGTTGCGGCAGTTGGTTTAGCACAAAACTTTGCAGCTTGTCGTGCGCTTGTATCTGAGGGTATTCAACAAGGACATATGAGCTTACAATATAAATCTTTAGCAATCGTTGTTGGTGCGCAAGGTGAGGAAATAGCACAAATTGCGGATATGTTAAAAACACAACCAAGAGCGAATACAGCTGTTGCCCAACAATTATTAGACGAATTAAGATTACAAAAACAATAAGTACAATACGAATGATTATAATAGAGTCATTTATTAATTATTTAACCCCTTTTAATTTCTCATTAAAAGGGGTTTTTATTATAAGCGTTAGATATATACGCACGATTCAGGAAATGAAATTATTTTATTTTATGAAAGACTTTGCATATAATTAAGAAGATGAGTAATTAAAAAAGGGGTGGAGCTTTATGGATTCAAATGAATTGCCAGTACTAGCTTATAAAGATGGAGAAAATAGTGTCGCACCAATACCTGCACATGAGCAACAATTACCTACAGTCACTGCCGAACCTTGGCTAGAAATATCTAAACAAGGATTACAGTTAGAAGGATTATGCTTTGATAGACAAGGTAACTTATTACTTTGTGAAGTGTTTGGTGGTACGATTTTTCATGTGAATTTACCAGATAAAAAAGTCACTGAACTATTTAAATCGCATAAACAAAACCCAGCAGCCGTCAAAATTCATAAAGATGGCAGACTATTTGTCTGCTATTTAGGGGATTTTGAGAGCACTGGAGGAATCTTCATGGTAGATGCTGACGGTAATGACGCGCAAGATATCGTTTCAGATATTGGAACTGAATACTGTATTGATGATCTTGTCTTTGATAGTAAAGGTGGGTTTTATTTTACTGATTTCCGTGGTTATTCTACTAATCTCAAAGGTGGCGTTTATTATGTATCGCCAGATTTTAAATCAATTACACCAGTCATACAAAATCTTGCAGTTGCTAACGGTGTAGCTTTAAGCACAGATGAAAAAACATTGTGGGTAACAGAAACGAATGCCAATCGTTTACACCGTATCGATTTATTAGAGGATGGGGTGACAATTGCGCCATTTGGTGCTTCCATTCCATATTATTTTACAGGTCATGAGGGTCCAGACTCGTGCTGTATTGATAGCGATGATAATTTGTATGTTGCCATGTATGGTCAAGGAAAAGTTCTCGTTTTTAATAAAAAAGGTTCGCCTATTGGTCAGATATTAATGCCAGGGCGGGATCAAGGTCACATGTTAAGATCGACACATCCAGCGTTTATACCAGGTACAGACCAACTCATCATTTGTGCAAATGACATCGAAAATGATGGGGGATCATGGATATACACTGTTAAAGCATTTGCTAAAGGTCATCAAAGTTATCAATTTCATTAATATATAAAATAAGCGTCCGAGACATGAATAGATGTCTCGGACGCTTATTCTTATTTGGCAGCAGATGACTGAAAACATTGAGCCACCACTTTTTTAGGTATGCGTTTTGGCTTGAATTAAACAGCAAGACGTCATCTATGGCGTACTTGTAACAGTTATATAAAACGCTGGCTAATCTAGAAAGATTTCTATGGCAATTATGATTTGCATCTATTTAGTCTAAATAGAAACTAATAAATGTAATTGTACTTCGCTGCAGAGGATTTGCTTAACACTCTTGTTCCATAGGCTAAAGGTCGATTGTAATTATATTCAGAGACTTTAATACTACCATTATTATAAACGGTTTCTACATATGCTACATGACCGTATGTGCCACTAGTAGATTGCATGACAGCACGTTTTGCTGGTTTTTTTCCTACACGATATCCGGCTTTTTTAGCTTTACTGTACCAGTACTTTGCATTACCCCAACCATTTGGTACAGCTTTACCGACACTCGCACGTTTTTTAAATACATACCAAGTACATTGGTTTTTATAGTAATAGTTAACAGCAGCATTTGTAGTTTGTGATTCATTAATCGCTTGAAAAGTGACTGTCCCTGTCATTAATAGCGTAGTTGCAATAAATACATTTACTAATTTCTTTTTAATATTCATACATATCTCCAGTCATTTTTAAAATTGTATTTTTATAATAAGGTTGAGAAATAAAAAGTACAATAATATAAACAATTATTACAAATAACTTTAACAAGGAAGAAATATATGCCACACAATTGTAATATGACATCTGAATAAGTACATATTTAAAAGTCAATATCACAAATCAATATCATTAATTGTCCAACTATCATTAAAAAAATAAAAATTAATTATATAATTAAATAATAAGTAAAGTGTTGTAAGCGTTTCCGTTTTCGAGTATGATTTTATTAACAAAGGAGGTGGCTATTATTTTTAGTAAAAAAACGAACAATAATAGCAGTAGACGCAAAGCGAAAAAGACTTTAGGTTTCAGTGCAGCGCTATTTACTTTAATTACCATGATTGTAGCAATGCTTATAACAGTGGCTGTGCTTGAAAAAGAACCACACATCCCATTATTAATTGGTACAGCAGTGGCTATTTTAGTTACCTTAATACATGGTTATGAATTCAGTGAAGTAGAAGAAATGATGTATAAGGGCATACGACATGCTTTACCAGCGATTGTCATCATTATATTAGTTGGTTTAGTAATCGGCTCATGGATTGGTAGTGGTGTGGTTGCGACTATGATTTATTATGGGTTGCAATTGATAGATCCAAGATATTTCTTGGTTGTAGTTATTATTTTGTGCGGTATTGTTGCGTTAGCGATTGGCAGTAGTTGGTCAACGATGGCAACGGTGGGAGTAGCATCAATGGGCATTGGAATCAGTATGGGGATTTCAGCTGGTATGGTTGCTGGTGCGGTCATTTGTGGTGCATATTTTGGTGATAAAATGAGCCCGCTTTCTGATACCACGAACTTGGCTTCTGGCTTAACAGGCGTTGATTTATTTGAGCACATTAAACATATGTTCTATACAACGATTCCAGCTTTAATCATTTCACTGGTTGCATTCTTTATTATTGGTCACCGTTTTGGGACGAAAAACTTTGATGCAAAAAACATTAATGCCATTCTAGACACCATGCAAAATCACTTTTTAATTACGCCATGGTTATTATTAATTCCTTTAATCGTCATAGCTCTAGTTGTATTAAAAGTACCGGCGATTCCAGCAATCTGTATGGGGATTGTTCTTGGATTTTTTGCACAAATCTTTGTACAAGGTGGTACGATTACAGAAGCATTAACCGCGCTACAAACAGGGTATACGATTGATTCAGGTAATAAACTTGTAGATGAATTATTCAACCGTGGTGGATTAGAATCTATGTTCTACACAATTTCTTTAACATTAGTAGCGATGACATTTGGTGGCGTATTAGAGTACTCAGGTATGCTAAAGGCTTTAATCACTCAGATACTTAAAATTGCAAAGTCTACAGGTACATTAATAGCATCGGTCATCGTATCATGTATCGGCACAAATATTACTTGTTCAGAGCAATACATATCAATCATCGTACCTTCTCGCATGTATATTAATGCCTTTAAGGAGAAGGAATTGCATCCTAAAAACCTTTCGAGAGCACTGGAAGATGGCGGTACATTAAGTTCTGTATTTGTACCTTGGAATACATGCGGCGTATTTATTGCATCTACCTTAGGTGTTTCAGTAATAGAATATGCACCCTATGCGATATTGAATTATACAGTCCCTATCATCTCAATAATATTTGGTTATATTGGATTTAAAATTGTTAAACTTAGCAATCAAGATAATGAAATAACTAATCAACCAAATAAATTAACACAAACAAATGATGCGAATAATGCTTAAAACTGAAACGAATTTAATAAATAAAAGAAAATAATTTTATTTTGTACGTGTTATGATAGTTTATAAAATGTATTGAATATATGTTCTGTATTCATTTTTTTAGTTGAAATGTCTAAAGTGGGATGTAAGCCTAATAGTAACTTAGGTTTCAGTCCTACGATATTATTGAATTATTGAAATTTCAACGTATACTGAATAATATTAAATAAATATATGCAAAGGAGTGAATACATGGACATTAAACATATGAAATATTTTGTTGAAGTTGTTGACCAAAAAGGTATGACGAATGCTTCAAAACATTTATTTATCGCTCAACCGACAATAAGTAAAGCGATTAAAGATTTAGAACAAGAATTAGATATGACATTGTTTGATCGCAGTAAGCGACAACTTGTCTTAACCGATGCGGGTTCGATTTTTTATAAAAAATGTAAGGAAATCTTAACGTTATATAATGATGTGCCGAAAGAAATCAATAGCCTTTTAGGATTGGAAACCGGGCATATCAGTATAGGATTGTCTGCTGTGATGAACATGAACCAATTTATTAATATTTTAGGTGAATTTCATCAAAAATATCCTAATGTTACCTATAGTCTTGTCGAAAATGGCGGGAAAATGATAGAAACACAATTAATTAATGATGAAATCGATATAGGCATCACAACATTACCGGTTGATCAGTCCATTTTTCATTCTGTGACGTTATATCAAGAAGATTTAAAATTAGTATTAAATAAAGAACATCATTTAGCGAATGAAGCGCATGTTGATATGAGTATGTTAAAAGATGAAGACTTCATTTTATTTAATGAAGATTTTTATTTGAACGACAAAATTATTGAAGCGGCGAAAAATGCCGGATTTATTCCTAATACGATTTCTAAAATTTCACAGTGGAATTTTATCGAAAACTTATTGAACGCCCATTTAGGAGTCAGCATATTACCCGAAAATATTGTACATTTATTAGATAGTAGTTTTAGTAACAAAACATTAGAAGATCCAGGTATGCGTTGGGAATTAGGTGTGATTTGGAAAAAAGATAAGTACCTAAGTCATGCAACGAAACAGTGGATTGATTTTATGAAAGAAAGATTATAAAGATAAACATGTATACACTTAATAAAAGCCGAAAAGAAATCTTACATTAAATAAGATTTCTTTTCGGTTTTTATGCGTAATTCATTAGAATAAGAGGATTTATTATCTGAAATGATTAATCAAACCGCTTTCATTCATAATCATAATAGGTCATATAAAAATTCAATATTTTTATTATAAGAATAATCATTCTATACTAGTAATTGTAATCAGGAAAGCAAGTAGAAAAAAATGCAATTAAGGAATGATGCTATTGCAACAATTTAAAAAGATAATAACAGTGTTGATTCAAGTATTAGTGATTATGGGGATTACTTATTTAGGTAATGTAATTCAACGTTATATGCATATACCCATTGCAGGCAGTATCGTAGGATTATTATTATTTTTCTTATTATTACAATTTAAAGTAATTCCAGAAAAATGGGTAAATGAAGGGTCAAATTTTTTCCTAACGACAATGGTATTTTTCTTTGTACCTTCAGTAGTAGGAATCATGGATGTTGTACCAATGATTAATTTGAATTTCATTTTATTCTTCTCAATGATTCTTCTTGGTACATGTTGCGTAGCTTTAATTTCAGGCTTTATAGCTGAAAAAATGGTTAAAAATAAACAAGACGGGAATGGAGTTAATTAGATGTTGATTTTAGAAGCGATAATAATGATTATTTTAACAATAGCAATGTATATTGGCGCGAAAAAGCTACAACAAAAATTTCAAACTCCATTTTTGAATCCTGCACTTATAGCATCTATTGGTATTATTATTGTTCTATTATTATTTAGACTAGATTACAAGACTTACATGCTCGGTGGAAAATGGATTAATTATTTATTGAATTGTACGGTGGTTTGTTTAGCTTTCCCACTTTATCAAAACCGTCATAAAATTTTAAAGTATGCGCGTGTTATTTTTAGTAGTGTATTGATGGCGGTCATGTTAAATTTTGTATTTGTATTTAGTATATTAAAATTATTTGGCTATTCTAAAGAAACTATTGTAACGATGTTACCAAGATCAATGACCGCTGCAGTAGGTATTGAAGTGTCAGATCAACTAGGTGGCATTGATACAATTACGGTTATGTTTATTATAACGACAGGTTTGATTGGTAGCATTTTAGGCGCTTATTTATTAAGATTAGGAAGATTTAGATCTTCAATTGCTAAAGGAATGACTTATGGTAACGCATCACATGCCTTTGGTACTGCTCAAGCACTTGATATTGATTCAGAAACTGGTGCTTATAGTTCAATTGGTATGATTTTAACAGCAGTTCTAAGTTCAATTGTTTTACCTATACTCATACTATTTTTATACTAAATAGGTATGCGTTATAATCAATTTGTACATTTAAGTAATGATTTGGTATCAGTGAGCTGGAGTTAAATGAAATTAATGTAAATATTTTAAAGAACTACTCCTTTATTTAAAAAAAGATATTAGAAAATCAGCTTACTGTTCCACATCTATCTTAAAATCAGCTTAAAAATTCGATTGAAGTCGATTTAAAAAATGAAGGGAGTTTTTAATAATGGGCAAGATTAAAGCAAATGAAGCATTAGTAAAAGCATTACAAGCATGGGATATTGATCATATTTATGGTATTCCAGGTGACTCAATAGATGCAGTAGTTGATAGATTAAGAACGGAAAGAGATAATATTGAGTTTGTCCATGTGCGTCATGAAGAAGTCGGAAGTTTAGCTGCTGCAAGTTACACTAAACTAACAGGTAAAATTGGTGTCGCATTAAGTATTGGTGGTCCAGGTGTTGTACATTTACTTAATGGTATGTATGACGCCAAAATGGATAACGTACCGCAACTTATTTTAGCAGGACAAACAGATAGTACTGCTTTAGGTACAAAAGCTTTCCAAGAAACTGATATTAGTAACATGGTTGATGATGTTGCTGTATATAAACATCAAATTTCTGAAAATGATAAAGACGTATTTGGTATCGTGAATGAAGCGATTCGCACAGCTTATGAGAAAAAAGGTGTTGCGGTGTTAATTCTTCCAAACAACTTATTAAATAATAAAGTTAAAGATACTACAAGCAAAGGTGTAGATACTGCACCTCCAGCAAGAGTTGCGCCAAAACCTCGTAGTGTTAAAAAAGCAACTAAATTAATAAATAAAAGTAAACGTCCAGTGATGTTACTTGGTACAGGTGCGAAACACGCTAAAGATGAAGTACGTGAATTTATCGAAGCATTTAAAATCCCAACAATTGTTACGTTACCTGCGAAAGGGATTCTTGCAGATGACCACCCTTATAACTTAGGTAATTTAGGTAAGATTGGTACGAAAGTATCTTATCAAACAATTCAAGATGCAGACTTATTGATTATGGTAGGTACGAACTACCCTTATGTAGATTATTTACCTAAGAAAAATATTAAAGCAATTCAAGTCGATACAAATCCTGAAAATATTGGACACCGTTTCGATGTAAATGCTGGTATCATTGGTGATAGTAAATTAGCGTTACAACAACTAACTGATTCAGCAAAACACGTTAAAAATCGTGATTTCTTAAATAAAACACTTGAAAGAAAAGCGACTTGGGATTCATGGATGGCAAAAGATATGGCAGACAGCAGTTCGCCTATCCGCCCTGAACGTCTCATGGATGCTATCAATCAAGTTAGAACAGATGATGCCATCTTCTCTATTGATGTTGGTACTTCAACTGTTTGGTCTACGCGTTATTTAAACTTAACTGTAAATAACAAATTTATCGTTTCAAGTTGGTTAGGTACAATGGGTTGTGCATTACCTGGTGCTATTGCAGCAAAACGCGCTTACCCAAATCGCCAAGTTGTCGGTATTGCTGGTGACGGTGCTTTCGAAATGGTTATGCAAGATTTTGCAACTGCCGTTCAATATGATTTACCAATGACAATTTTTGTATTAAATAACCAAGAATTATCATTCATTAAATATGAACAACAAGCAGCGGGCGAATTAGAATATGCAATTAATTTCACAGATATGGATTTAGCAAAATTTGCTGAAAGCTGTGGCGGTGTTGGTTATACATTGAAAGATCCAAATAGAATTGACGAAGTAGTGGAAGAAGCAATGTCTCAAGATAAACCAACAATAGTAAATGTTTATGTTGATCCAAATGCTGCACCATTACCTGGTAAAATTGTTAAAGATGAAGCAATTAATTATGGTAAATGGGCATACAGATCTATTACAGAAGATAAAAAATTAGATTTAGATGAAATCCCTCCAATGTCAACTGCCGTTAAACGTTTCTTCTAATAGTTAAAACGGAACGTAGCAACGTGTTTATTTGACTAAAATAATATTTAAAAATGGATAACTAGGTTGCTATAATTTAATAATTTAGTTATTGATTTTCTATTAGAATAGCAGGCCAAGATGTTTAATAATATCTCGGCCTGCTATTTGTATTTTGTTTTCGTTTTTTGTCGCTTTAGTATTGATTAAAATTAGGACTATGGGATAATAGAGTAAGCGCAATATTCTGATAATTATATATGTAAATGGCATAATATAAAAATAAGACTTATACAAATTTTAAATAAATGAACATTTTAAAGCGTACTTATAGTTGGGAGAGGAAGTTAAAATATGGGGAAACATAGCTTTAGGCATTTACGTATAAAAACACCACATACATATGCACTGTTACTCATGATCATCATTATTTCTAGCATATTAACATATTTAATTCCTGCTGGAGAATATGCCAGGGAGAAAAAAGATGGGCAGACGCTTGTCGTTCCTGGTTCGTATGAACAAGTACAACAGCACGGTGTTTCATTTTTCGATATTTTTCGTGCAATTCCAGAAGGATTGATGAGTGGTGGCGAAATTGTATTTTATATCTTTCTTGTAGGTGGCGCGTTTGGCATTGTACATAAAACGGGTGCATTTGAAAATGGTGTAAATAAAGCAATGCAATCATTAGGAAAATATAAAGTGCTGATGATTCCATTGACGATGACGATTTTTTCAATCTTAGGTTTTTCAATTGGTTTAGCAGAAGAAACAATTATTTTTGTACCTATTGGGATCATCATTGCACGTACTTTAGGTTATGATGCGCTTACTGGTGCTGCTATGGTTATATTAGGCGCAGCGAGTGGTTTTATGGGTGGTATGTTAAATCCGTTTACTGTAGGTGTTGCTCAAACAGTAGCAGAATTACCGATGTTTTCAGGATGGGGTCTACGTTCCATCATCTATATTTTCATTTTAATTGCCGCTATCACTACAGTGATGTTATATGCGCGTAAAGTTAAGCATGATAAAACAAAAAGTTATGTTTATGAATTAGAACAATCTGAAGGACATACGGTTACGTCCATGCATATAGCTCGTTTTACCAAAAGACAAGCATGTGGTTTAGGCTTAATCGTTCTAGCAATTATCTTAAATGTATACGGTATTTTTTCATATGGTTGGTCATTCAATGAAATGAGTGCGAATTTTATATTGGCAGGTTTACTTGCTGGATTTATTGGTGGACTTGGTTTAAATGGTACATTTGATGCAATGATTGATGGTATGAAAGATATTTTGTTTGGGGCAATGATTGTAGGATTTGCTAAGGGGATTATTGTTATTTTGGAAAACGGACAAGTCATAGACAGTATTGTCTATGGTATGACGACATTATTAAATGGTGTTCCATCAGCATTAGTCATCATCGGAATGTTCATTTTACAATTCATGTTAAATTTCTTTATTCCATCTGGATCGGGACAAGCGTTGACGACCATGCCGCTTATGGTACCGATATCGGATTTATTAGATATTAATCGTCAAATCACTGTATTAGCATTTCAATATGGTGATGCAATAAGTAATGTATTATTTCCTACGTCGGCTATTTTAATGGGCGCTTTAGCAGTCGGTAAAATCACGTATACACAATGGTTGAAGTTTGCTTGGAAGATTATTTTAACTTGGGTACTTATCTGTTGTATTGGTATGTCGATTGCATTAATTGTAGGTTACTAATCACAAGGGTATTTAGATTGAGATCAAAAAAATAAAATAAATTTGCAATTAGTTATTGTATCTTTAATGAAAGCGTTATATAATATAAAAAAATAATCGTCAAATTGCGTGTTACTGGTTAGGCAGGCATGAGCAAACATAATAACTATCTGAGATAGTCTGTTTGTTCATGTCTTTTTTTGTGCGCTTTTTGGTGGTTTTGATAAAATTTTAAATTTTTGAAGGGATGTTTTTATATGTTTAAAAAGCTATTTGGACAGCTACAGCGTATTGGTAAAGCATTAATGTTACCAGTCGCTATTTTACCTGCTGCCGGGCTATTATTAGCAATTGGTACTGCGATGCAAGGTGAATCGTTACAACACTACTTACCATTTATTCAAAATGGGGGGATTCAAAGTGTCGCAGAAATGATGACCGGTGCCGGAGGTATTATATTTGATAATTTACCTATGATTTTTGCGATGGGTGTCGCAATTGGGTTAGCAAGTGGTGATGGAGTTGCAGCTATTGCAGCATTTGTAGGTTATCTTGTAATGAACAAAACAATGGGTGCATTTTTACATGTATCTCCTGATAATGTAAATGATGCAGCGAGTGGCTACGCAAGTGTGTTAGGTATCCCAACATTACAAACAGGTGTATTTGGCGGTATTATTATTGGTGCACTAGCAGCCTGGTGTTATAACAAATTCTATAATATTTCGTTACCGTCTTACTTAGGTTTCTTTGCAGGTAAACGTTTTGTACCTATTATGATGGCAACAACATCATTCATATTAGCGTTTCCAATGGCATGGATATGGCCGAGTATTCAAACAGGCTTAAATGCATTTAGTGAAGGTTTACTTGACTCGAATACTGGATTAGCCGTATTTCTCTTTGGATTTATTAAACGATTATTGATACCGTTTGGGTTACATCATATCTTCCACGCACCATTCTGGTTTGAATTTGGTGCATGGAAAAATGCAGCTGGAGAAATGATTCATGGGGATCAACGTATCTTCATTGAACAAATACGTGAAGGTAGTAAATTAACTGCAGGTAAATTTATGCAAGGTGAATTTCCAGTGATGATGTTTGGTCTCCCTGCAGCAGCTTTAGCCATTTATCATACAGCAAAACCTGAAAATAAAAAAGTCGTAGCTGGCTTAATGGGATCAGCTGCATTAACTTCTTTCTTAACAGGGATTACAGAACCATTAGAATTTTCATTTTTATTTGTAGCGCCAGTATTATTCTTTGTGCATGCAATATTGGATGGTTTATCATTCTTAATTTTATATTTATTAAATGTACATTTGGGATATACCTTCTCAGGAGGATTTATAGACTACGTCTTACTAGGTGTATTACCAAACAAGACACAATGGTGGTTAGTGATTCCTGTAGGTATTGTGTACGCCTTTATTTATTACTTTGTCTTCCGATTCTTAATTTTAAAATTCAAGTATAAAACACCGGGACGCGAAGATAAACAAGCACAATTTACAAATTCATCAGCAAGCGAACTTCCATTTAATGTATTGAAAGCAATGGGTGGAGAAGAAAATATTAAGCATTTAGATGCATGTATTACAAGATTACGTGTGGAAGTAAAAGAAAAAGATAAAGTTGATGTAGCAGGATTGAAAGCATTAGGCGCATCAGGTGTGCTTGAAGTAGGAAACAATATGCAAGCCATTTTTGGTCCTAAATCAGATCAAATTAAACACGACATGTCCTTGATTATGAAAGGTGAAATTACAAAACCTCAAGAGACGACAGTTACGGAAGAAGAAAGTGAAGAAGTAGTTCATATCGAACGTGCGTCTGAAGTAAACATTTATGCGCCAGGAAATGGTCAAGTTATACCGTTGTCTGAAGTGCCAGACCAAGTCTTTGCGCAAAAAATGATGGGCGATGGTGTTGGGTTTATACCAGCTGACGGTAAAATTGTTGCGCCATTCGATGGTACAGTGAAAACCATTTTTCCGACAAAGCATGCCATTGGATTAGAATCAGATCAAGGTCTTGAATTATTAATACACATAGGCATAGATACGGTTAAGTTGAATGGGGAAGGTTTTGAAAGTTTTGTAGAAACAGATGATAGAGTCCATAAAGGACAAGTACTGATGCAAATTGATTTAGATTATATAACAGCCCATGCACCAAGTACGGTTACGCCATTAATTATTACTAATTTAGAGGATAGACAATTATCTGTAGAAGACGTCAAAGATGTAACAGCAGAACAATTAATCATTAAAGTGATAGATGACAAATAAATGTTGTAAACTAGGATGAAACACTTGAGTTCATCCATATAGTATAGGAGTAGAATTTTGAGATCTCATCATAGATTTCAAAGCTACTCCTATTTTATTTTGTCTAAAGTATTGAAATATTCTGAAAATATAAATATCATGAGAGATAACAAATAAATGATCGCAGGTGAACGTATGAATTATAGACCAGCAATGAATGTAATGCCCAATGTTTCGCTAATACCGCCAGAGTTAAATATGGCGGAAACTTTATATGATTTGATTAAAAGTAATTTTTCACATTTATGTCCATTTTTAGATTTTATTAAGGAAGATGTAACCGTTGAAGATGAAAAAGCATATTTGAAAATGATGATACAGCAGCATGCAGAAAATAAGGCTAGGTTATTTATGATTTACTACGAGGAAACGATGATTGGTACGATAGATTTACATCATATTGATCAAGCTAATTACAAAGCAGAGGTTGGATATTGGATAGCAGAAGGCTATACAGGGAAGCAAATTGTTACAAAATGCGTTAAACAGTTATGCCATTACGTTTTTGAAACATTATCACTGAATAAATTAACTATTATGGCGGATGTTAACAATATAGCGAGTTGTAAAGTAGCAGAAAAAGCGGGCTTTAAATTTGTTGCAACAGATTATGAAGATGTGTTTAATGGTGAACGCTTTAGAGATATGAATCGCTATGTACTGTTGAAAAGAGATTTTTAAGCGCAGGTAGAACTACTTCTTTTAAAATCAATGCATAATAATTACAGATGATTACTTAAGTAAAAATATATTATCGAAGCGGAACGAAAAGCATGAAAAATATTTTCCGGAAAATAAAGCGTTAGCGATTTGACACGTATGAAGGAGATTAAAGGATGTTACATAATAAATTAGATATTGCCAATTTAAATACACCAATTCAAAAATTAGATCAGTTAAGTGATGCATTAGGAAAAAATATTTATATTAAGAGAGATGATTACACTGGATCAGAAATATCAGGTAATAAGGTGCGTAAACTCGAGTATACAATGCAATATGTATTAGATCATGGATATGACACTATTATAACAACCGGAGCAATTACATCGAATCACGCACGTGCTACAGCTGCCTTGTGTGCTAAGTGTAATGTATCATGTCATCTTGTTCTAAGAGGAGAGATGGCAGAATATGAAGGGAATCTATTTTTAGATGCAATGTTAGGTGCGCATATACATATCATCGAACCAACAAGTTCTCGGGAAGATGCGATGGATAAGCTATATAAGACATTAGAAGGACAAGGGAAAACACCATTTTTAATTCCAGTGGGTGCTTCGGATTGGATAGGAACACATGGTTACGTTAATGCGTATAATGAAATCATAAAGCAACAGGATGAGCTGAAAGTACATTTTGATTCAATCAATGTTGCTGTTGGTTCTGGTGGTACGTATGCTGGTCTTTGGTATGGGCAAATGATTAACTGTGAAACTACGCAAATTATAGGTTATGCAGTAGACCAAAGTGCACATGCATTCAAAAATAAAGTGATAGAGATAATAAAGCAATTAGATGAAACAATTCAATCATACGAGACAATTACGATAAACGATGCTTATATTGGACTGGGATATGGTAAAGCAACTGACGAAGAATTACAATTTTATATCGATATTGCACAAAAAGAAGGCATTATACTAGATCCAACATATACTGGAAAAGCTTTTAGAGGTTTAGTTCATGAAATAAAATCTGGTGCGTATGATAATCAAGACAACATTCTATTTATACATACGGGTGGACTACAAGGCTATACGCAAGAGAAACGTTTACGTTTGCAAACGATGTTGCATAAAATAGATCTTTCATTATTAAAGTAAATTTAACTTTTACAAAGAATAATCGCATTTTTAACAATAAACTCAAACAAATGCAATTTGCTAGTTATATACTTATAATATAGAGGATAGATAAATTAAAGGTTGTTTGAGGAGCGAATAGGATTATGACTGAAAGAAAATTAGTGGCTGAAAGAAACTTTGAAGTAAATGGATATGATATTGATGCGATGGGCATAGTAAGTAATATTGTATATATAAGATGGTTTGAAGATTTACGAACTGACTTTATTAATCAATATATGCCATATTCTGATATGATGAGTCAACAAATATCGCCTATTCTAATGAATACAGAAGCAGAATACAAAACACCCATTACCATACATGATAAACCCGTAGGACGTTGTTATTTAGTAAAAGCAAGTAAACTACGTTGGGAATTTGAGTTTGAAATTGAATCAGAGGATGCAGTGCATTGTATAGGCAAACAAAGTGGGACATTTTTTGATTTACAAAAGAAAAAAGTAACGAGATTGCCGGAAGTATTTCAAACGATTTTAAGCTAATCATAATATGTGAAAAAGTGTAAATATGATATTACAGTGAGCAAAATAATTGATTGTCCAAAGCAATACAGTACATAATGATATTCAATTTATGTTGTAGAGGTGGTGTTCAAAATGCCAAAAACATTAACATCGATAGAAGCGTTTCATGAATTTATTGCAGAGCATAGGCTTGTAGTCATTCATATCATGAGAGATCATTGTAGCGTATGTCATGCTGTATTACCTCAAATTGCGGGTATAGTGAATGAGTTTCCTGATGTTCCATTAGGTGTGATTAATCAAAGTGAATTAGAGGAGATTGCAGGAGAATTATCTATCTTTACTGTGCCTGTAGATTTAATTTACTTTAATGGTAAAGAAATGCATCGTCAAGGTCGATTTATTGATATGCAACAATTTGAACATCAACTGACTTTGATGTATAAAAGCATGGTATAACAGAAAGATTTGTATTAACTATATATAAAAAATGTATACAACCATCACGTTGATATAACGAAGCATGAGTCTGGGACATAAATAGTTGTCTCAGACTCTTTTTCGTTTAGGCAGTAGATGACTGAATTAAAAATATTAAGTCTCACTTGTTCTTTTGCAAAAGCCTATGTATGCCACGTAAAAATGCTAGTGAGACTTATGCATGAGCTTTAGCTCAAGTAAACCTTTATCCTCGTCATCTTTGCCTTGATTGCATAGTTGGGGCTACGAAATCTCTATTAAAAAATTTGATTTCTGTCACACTTCCATGCTTTTATTTTTAATTAAAAAAGTTGTGTTAAATTGAAACAAGAAAAATCAGATAAATTATATCTCAATTATAAAAAGTAATGTATGATAAAGTTAATTTATAGCATTAAGGGGGATGTTTATGCGTATCGAAAGAATCTGTCCAAATGAAGCAGAAGCACTTTATAATTGTATGAAAAAGATAGATTAAAAAACGCAATATATGCTTTATTTGCCTGATGAAAGAAGTTTTGATAAAGATAAACTGAGTGAAGATATAAAAAGGAATTTTTACATAGGTGTTAAAACGGACGATAATCAAATATTAGGTTATTTATCTGTCCATATCAGTATGTTAGCTAAAGTTAGACATATTGGATATATTGTGACTGGCTTAATCAATGACTTACATCAACAAGGCTTAGCGACGCAAATGTTTAATGAAACAATCAAATGGGCACAACGCAAAGGATTAAGGAGGCTAGAATTAACGGTGATTACTTCGAATAAACCAGCAGTTAACTTTTATGAAAAGTTAGGTTTTAAAATTGAGGGAATTAAGCATGAATCTGTTTTTATGGAAGAACATTATTTTGATGAATTATATATGGCAATGATGCTAAACCAAGATTAAAATTTAACGCTTAACAAATCTGAGCATGATGCATTAGAATTTTCTATAAACAGGAAATTGTGTATATACTTTATAATCTACTATAAAGATAGTACCTTTTATTTAAAATGATTGCTCAATTTGTTATAAAATATATGTATAAGAAAGTGCGAGGAGGATAATTAACGTGATTAGAAAAATAGCCACTATTGTTGGTATAGGTGTTGCCACATCATACGTATATGCAAAAGTTAAAGAAAAACGTAGCTACAAAAGTTTTTTAGAAGAAATCATTATTAGAGCAACAAAAATGAAAAGTTCATTTTTAAATGTGGAAAATGCGCAACAAGCATTAGAGAAGGTTAAAGATGAAACGAAAGCATTATATGAAGGTACGGATTATTATTTCAATCACAATGTCCAAACGACTACAGTTCAAGAGTCTACAGTATATATTGTGAATGACAACAAAGAAAGACAACAACCAGTTGTCTTGTATATTCATGGTGGTGCTTGGTTCCAAAATCCATTAAAATATCACTTTGATTTTATAGATTCACTGGCTGGCGAACTAGGTGCTAAAGTAATCATGCCTATATATCCTAAAGTACCACATGCAACCTATAAAGAGACGTTCACATTGTTGGAAACATTATATACACAATTACTGAAACAAGTCGAAAATACTCATCAACTCACAATAATGGGTGACTCTGCAGGAGGCCAAATAGCCTTATCATTTGCACAATATATTAAAACGTTAAACTTAGCACAACCAAGTAACATCGTTTTAATATCTCCAGTGCTTGACGCAACATTTTCAAATCCGGAAGCAAAAATTTATGAAAAAATAGACCCAATGCTTGCAATCGACGGAAGTAAATATTTTATAAAATTATGGGCGAATGGCCTTGATTTGACAGACTGGCGCGTATCTCCTATATTTGGTGATATTGAAGGGCTGGGCCATATAACAATTTCAATAGGGACGAAAGAAACGTTATATCCAGACGCAGTGAAATTATCAAATATGTTGAATGCTCGAAATATTCAACATGATTTTATGCCAGGATATAATTTATTTCATATACATCCTATTTTCCCAATACCAGAAAAAGAACAATTTATCGCTAAGATCAACAAAATTATTAAACAACATTAAATATACATGATAGAGGTAGTGTCACTGACTTTATAATCTGTTGTCACCGAGGGAGCAATGTATGAGTATGAGTATGAGTAAGAGATTGACAGCTCAAGTTATGCTCTAGGTTCTAAGCAAGCATGCACCTTCAAAATCGTATGATTGCCTCAACTAAAGAGGACTCGTCCGTATATGATGGATGAGTCCTCTTTAGTATAAGATTGAGTAGTTGTGTTTTAATGTTTTACATTGATGTACAATACATATTTATCGTTCTTTATCCTTTTTTAAAGAAAGTGCTAATATCAGAATAATAATGAGCACGATACCTAATAGTTGAAATGGTAGGAAAACAACTTTTAACCAAAGTGCGCTCGCAACAATTGCCATTACAGGTTCTATTGTCCCAAAAAGTGTAGTTTCTTTGGCAGATAAATAATTTAAACTTTTAATAAAGAAGAAAAATGCCATTGCGGTACCTAAAATAATGCCAAAGGCTAAATACAAAATCACACTTATATCTATTTGGGATATAGTGAATTGCCAAATAGGTGCTTTGAAATTCATTAAGATACCAGAAATGAGCATTGCCCAACCAACGATGAGTATTGCTGGAAATTTGGATAATAGATTACTGGCATAAATAGTATAGAAGGCTAACGATAAACCAGAGATGATACCCCAAATCATACTCGAGCTTGAAACCATTAAACTGCCAAGGGAACCATTGGTTAATAATAAGAATGTTCCTGTGAGTGTTAATAATATTGCAATAACATCAAATAATTTAAAGGTTTCTTTTTTGCGTATGATAAACCACAAAATAATATAAACAGGTGCAATGTATTGTAATAAGGTAGCAATGGCAGCATTACCATAGATAATTGATGCCATGCAAGCATATTGAACAAGTAGCATACCTAAAGTTGAAAATATAAGTAACTGTATTGTATTGGTTACATTACGAAATACTATAAATATGGACTGCCTAGGGTTAAGTATTTTAAATATTGTTAACAGTAGAAAGCCACTGATTAAGAGTCGTGCAGTAACGTACCAGTTAATGTCGATATTTTGCTGTTTAAATAAATAATCAGAAACTGTGCCACCTAAACCCCAAAAAGATGCGCCTAATATTGCCAATATAATGCCGAGAAAACGAGATTGTTGTTTCATTTTATCACCTACGATGTATTAATATATTAAAATATAACGCACTTAATATTGATATAATACAAATAAATGGTTTAAAAGTATCAATATATTGAGGTGATAGGCTATGTATAAAGGGATAATTATTGAAGATAATGGAGAAGAGCGCATTCAATACCCTGATGAATATTGGTGACATATTGTGTTGAAAACAAGGTTAGATTAAGCGTTTATGGAACAGATACCCATACACTGGCACAGTGCATTGCAATTTGTATTTGTATTACGTGGTAAATTGACTATTCGCATTAGTGACAAAAACATCGTGTTAAATACAGGTGATGGCATATTTATTAATTCGAATGTTGTGCACGAGATACAGGGGCTTGAACATATAAGTGAGTGTTATTGTTGGAATATTGAAATACCAAATATTTCGAGTTATATGGAGTATAAATATTTAAGTTATATATTACAACAAGCTGAAATGGTACCTTATATATATTTATCTCACAAAAATTTGAGTCATCATGCATTACTAGCATGTATTGAAAGCTTTGGTACAATATATCAGAAACAAGAGGCATATTTTCAGCTGGATATCATGACCTATTTTTATAAGATAGTGAAATGGCTCATGCAATATATGAAACAACAACCTACTGAATTAACATACCATTTTGATTATAGAGTAAAGCAAATGATGTCTTATATACATAAACATTTTCAAGATAAAATCACTCTAGGACCTCTGAGTCAAAATATTTATTTAAGCGAAGCTGAAGCGATAAGATTATTTAAAAAATATGTAAAACAAACGCCATTTGAATATCTGTTGAGATACAGACTAGAACAAAGTAAATCTATCCTCGATAAAGATAGTTTATCTACTATTACAGAAATAGCTATGGCTTGTGGATTCTCAACTACGAGTTATTTTATAAAAGTATTTAAAGCACGCTACGGTATGACGCCAAAGCAATACCAAAAATATCATCATACAAATTAACCGCATCAAATATGCAAACAGAAAATATTTACATAAATAATATACGCGCTACAAAATAGACACTGATAAGTGAAAATTTGTAGCGCGTATATTGCTGTTACGACTTTTGCAGAAGTGTCGTTTTTATAAAGTGTATTATAAAAGTTGAGTAATTGGATTACTTGTTAATAAATTATTTCATGTTTTTTAAATAAGTAGGGAAAAATTCTGTATACAAATCTATAAATGTAAGATAAACATCTTTTTCAACATATTCATCAACTTGGTGTGCTTGATGTATTAATCCAGGTCCATACATAATGAATGAAAAGTCTTCATCTTTATCAACTAATAAATCGGATGCATCGGTTACGCCAGGTGATGCTTCAAGAGGTAAATCGGAATTTAAATATTTTTACCCAAATCATGCGCTAATGAAGCTAATTTATTTTCACCTGTCGTATATACAGGAGGTCTAGACATATAAGTGTCAATTTCTATATCTGTTTTATCGGTTTCAACTTGCTTTAAAATTTCATTAAAATAAGTGATGAATTGGTCATTATCATGTTCTGGAATCGTACGTATATTGAATTCAGATTCGGCATGCTCTGGAATTGAATTCACTTGATTACCACCATTGAAAATAGTCGCGTTCATTAGTACATCACCTAATAAATCGTTACGTTTATTGAAACTTTTAAAGCCTTCATCCGCTTTGTAAACAAATTTTACGAGTGGTGAAATGGCATTGAAACCAAGTTGTGGCATTGAACTATGTGATGCTTTACCTCTGGAAATAACACGGATATCCATCGAACCCTTATGTGCATAGATGATGCGGTCTTGTGAAGGTTCAGCGATGACAAGTGCTTCTACATCTGTCATGTAACCTTGTTCTTGGAAAGCTTTAGCCCCTTCGCCAACAATCTCTTCACCTGCAGTGGCGAGTAAACGGATTCTACCATATTCTAATAAACCTTGATCATGAATATCAATAAGGCTCAATACTAAAGCGGCTAAACCTGATTTCATATCTGCAGCACCACGACCGTGTAATTTGCCGTCAACTTCAGTTAATTTGAATGGATCATATGTCCATTTTTTAATATCGCCTTCTGACACAACATCCATATGTCCTGAAATACCTAAGACTGGTCCTGATTCACCAATTTCAGCAACTAGATTGGCACGCGTGTCATTGATTTTAACAATCTTAGCATCAATATTATGTTGCGATAGTAAGTCTTTTAAATACATACAAACTTCCATTTCATTGTCATTAACTGATTTAATCGCAACTAAATCTTCTAGAATTTGAACTTTTTCAGCTTCTGTAAATTTACTCATAATTAAAAACCCCTTTTCAATAAATAAACAATTTATGTGAGTTATTTTAATTATATCGAATATATTAAAGATGGCATCGCATAAATTCAGAAAGGGAAGGTATTTGCATTTGAATGTTCAACTTGAATATTGGATATCATGACGTATTAAATCAAAAAGGGCTTTCAATCATTGTTATATATAGAAATAAAAAAATCATACATGGTTTTTAGAAATTGAATTATCTAAAGACCATGTATGATGAGCGTCTTGTATAGAAGACAGTTTATTTGAAGTTGTATCGATACTAGATTGTGAATTTTTTGGAACACTATCTGAAGGAGATGCATTTGATTCTGATGATTTTAAAGTATTGTTAATATAGTCTACATTTTCAATATTTTTTGTGTTATCCGTATCTAGCACAGAACCTCTCATATCATTTCCTTGAAAACTACCAACTAGAATCATAATTAGATAGCTACAACAAATAATTACAACTACTGCAAGATAAATTGAAACTACTAATTTAACTGACTTACTCATAAACTGCCTCCTAATCATTTATTCGTATATGTCTTAATACATACAAGATAACATTTGATTTTTAATATCATGTAAAGTTGAAGTAAATATTATATTTTTGTTTTCTGAAAAATGTTTGAGATGAGTAAAAATATTTTTAAAAAATAATCAAAAAAATATCTGCTTTTAAAAAAATTAAAACATTGTTGTGATAGGATTTGTTGATTGAAAAAAATTCTTTTTTACATGTATTGTAAATGCGAATTTACATTTGATTAACACTTAGTTCAAAGTGTTTATATTAAATCAATAACTCCGTGTTAGGATGGCTTTATTGAATGGTGAAGAATATACATAGTCTCAAACATCGTATGTATAGTGTGGTTGACTCATGTGCTTTGCCTTTAAGCATTTATACATAAAATTTAATAGTCTGAAGTGAAAAGAGGGACAAAATTTGCTACTAATCATTATTTGTGTAGGTTTGATTCTATGGTTAGGAATTGTTGAGAAAAGACAGCATTCTGATAGATTAGAAAAAATTCCTATACGCATCAATATAAATGGTATTAGAGGTAAATCAACAATTACAAGATTGATTTATAGTATTTTACGCGAAGATCAATATCGTGTAATAGGCAAGACAACAGGTACAGACGCTCGTATGATGTATTGGTTTACACCGAGAGAGTATCCAGTTTATAGAAAGCCTCAAGGCGCTAATATTGGTGAACAACGCGACATTATAAAGAAGGTTGTTAAACAAAAGGCGAACGCGCTTGTAAATGAGTGTATGGCAGTGAATCCTGATTATCAGATAACCTTTCAAAAAGAATTGGTTAAAGCTAATATTGGCGTTATCGTTAATGTCATGGAAGATCACATGGATGTCTTAGGACCTACTTTAGACGAGGTAGCTGAAGCATTTACAGCGACAATTCCTTACAAAGGTCATCTTATTGTAATGAAGGATGATTACACCGACTTTTTTGCTAAAGTAGCCAAAAGACGTAAGACTAAATTAATTGTCGTTAATAAAGAAGAAGTGCCTGAATCATTCTTAAGGAAATTTGGGTATATCGTGTTTCCAGATAATGTTGCAATTGCAATGGGTGTGGCTGAAGCACTTGGCATCAACAGAGACGTTGCGTTACAAGGCATGTTAAATGCACCACCAGATGTCGGCGCAGTAGAAGTGAAATACTATAATGCGAATAATTCAACAAATGTTTATGTAAATGCATTTGCTGCCAATGAACCACAGTCTACAAAATCAATTTTAAATAAGGTTGAAACGTATAATTACCCTTACAATAAAATTGTTCTTATATTAAATTGTCGTTCAGACAGAATTGATAGAACGAGACAGTTCTGTGAAGACTTTATTACGGATGTTGAATTCGATACATTGATATGTACAGGAAAGAGTACACAGATGGTAACGGACGTAATGAAAGGATTGCCCGAGAAGAAATATTTAAACTTTGAAGGTAAAGACATAAAAGAGGTTGAACGCGCAGTTTATAATGAATCTCAAAATGCCTTGATGTTCTGTGTAGGGAATATTCACGGACCAGGTAAACAAATAGCAGAGTATATAGAAGGGATCAAATAATATGATAGGTTCAGAGTTATATTTTTCATTATTTGTAGGCATCGTATTAAGTTTAATATTTGCCGAAAAATTTGGTATCAGTCCTGCTGGTTTAGTAGTACCAGGATATTTAGCTTTAATATTTGATCAGCCGATCATGTTATTATCCGTACTGATTATTAGTTGTATTACATACTTCATCGTTAACCATGGTATTAGTCGTATCGTTATATTATATGGACGTAGAAAATTTGCGGCGATGATACTAACCGGTATGGTGTTGAAATTTGTTTTTGATTTAATTTATCCGTTAAGTCCATTTCAAATGGTAGAGATGTCAGGCATTGGTGTTGTAATACCGGGCATCATAGCTAATACGATTCAAAAACAAGGTGTCATAATTACTTTGTCAACTTGTATGTTACTCACATGTATTACATATGTCATCTTATTCTTTTACAGCTTTATCAACTAGTAAGGAGCTTGGATTATGAAGAATTCTAAAAAATTTTCAATGGAAGAACGCATACTAAAGTGGACGAAGCGGCATAAAAAAAGGAATTCAATATACACCGGTATTATCTTCGTTGTAGCATTGATACTTTTAGTATTTGCCATGACTTCACAAAAAATAGAACCAGTAAAAGCAATAGGAAAAGCACCAAATGAGATAAGTATGACATATCTAGGAAACATTGAATTAAATAATCATATCAGAAAGAACAATCTTAATGATGCTTTTGCATCCATTAAAGAGATCTTAAAGGGAAGTGATTATTCTACTGCGAGTTTAGAAATGACGAAGTTCTCAGATGACAGGAAAACGAATATATCCAAAAACTTGGAAAATGTATTGTTCTTAAAGGGACTCAATTTAAAAAGTTTGAATGTGATCAATCAAGTTACCGATAATATTACGGCGCGTGATTTTATGAAATCAGTAGAAGCTCAAACTGGATATAATTATCTTACTGGAAATGGTTCAAATCCGATAAATAGTAAAACGGTACAACAAACTATAAAGGGTAAAAAAATTGCCAATGTTTCATTTACAGATGTTGAGTCAAATTACACGGATACATTGAAAAATACAACATCAGTTAGTTTAGAACCCAGTATTTATATGCCATTAATTAAAAAATTAAAAGAGAATAACGATTATGTCGTCGTGAATGTTGATTGGGGGATTACCGATGAACGTTCAGTGACGACTAGACAACGAGAGTATGCACATTCATTATCTAAAGCTGGTGCTGATGTGATTATTGGCCATAATTCGGTTGTTCAAGAAATTGAAAAATATAAAAATACAGATATTTTTTACAGCTTAGGCAATACGACATCCGAAGATTTCTTATCAAAAAATAAACAAGGTCTAGCAGTTCAGCAAACTTGGAATGGTAAACAATCTAAATTTATGATTACACCAATTAAATCGCAAGGTGGTAAAGTGACGAAGTCATCACCAAATGTAGTAGAAGAGAGAAAGTTATTGAACAATATAGAAGGTAAAAACTTGGATCTTAAAAAAGAGAATGGAGGCTACGTTTATGAACATTAAACAACATTGGGTAAGTATTACAATCATTTCAATCGTATTGGTTATTTTTCTTTTAATTGTATTTGCTAGAGCGAATGAAGGCTTAGATCAATATGAAAAAAATGAACTGGAGACTTCTCATCACCAATATTTGTCTAAAGGAGCTTAAGTATGAGTATTTACAATAAGAAATCGCTCATCGTAATATTACTCCTAACAATCATTATTTCGTTTATCTTTTTTATGATTACAAAAAAAGATAATTACGATAAAGATGATTTATATGAGAATAAAATAGCTGATCATAACCAAGATAAGTCAGATAAAAATTACGGTGTCGCTTCAAATAACCCAATTGCTACGCGCGTTGGTGAAAAAATATTAAAAGATGGTGGTAACGCCGTAGATGCATCCATGGGTGTTTCTTATGCTTTAGCTATAACAGAACCGCATTCATCCGGTTTAGGTGGTGGAGGTGCAATGTTATCTTATGATGGTCAAGAGAACGTTGCACCAAAACAATGGCAATATAAAGATATTTCGTCATTTAACTTTAAACAAAAGGATGAAATCGGTACACCTGGTTTTGTTCGAGGCATACATGATGCACATAAAGAAGCAGGGAAAATGGATGAAAAGAAAATCCTGAATTACGTTATTCCTTTAGCTGAAGATGGTTTTGAAGTAGATTCAGAACTCGAGCGAAGTCTAAAATTATACGGTTCAGACATCGATAGAAATTCACCGTTTTTTGATGGAAAACAAACGAAAAGAGAAGGCGATGTTGTTAAACAACCAGCTCTAGCTTCTACTATCAAAGGGATTAGAGACAAAGGACCAGATTATTTCTATGATAAAATTGGTGAAAGTGTTTCTAAACAAGTAGATGATGAAATTAATGAGAAAGATTTTGAAAGTTATAAAACAGAGAAGAAAGAACCTGTAGGTACAGATTATTTGAATAATAAAGTTTACTCTGCGTCTAACCCACTTGGTGGTACATTAATGCTTCAAGGATTGGAAATAGATGAAGCTACTGATAACCAAGCAGCACCAGATAATCGTCTAGATTACATAACAGGTATCTTAAAATCTAGAGCATTGATGTATAGAAATAGAGATATTATCAATGGACAAGATGAAGATTATGATGAATATTTATCACAAGATTATTTACTCGGTAGACTAAACGAGGTTAACTTTAATAGTAACTTTAATACGAATAATGTTGATAATACGAGCACAACGCATTTTGTTGTCATAGATAAAGATGGAAAATTAACAAGTACTACCAATACACTCGCGAGTTTCTTTGGATCTGGTAAATTCATGAAAGAGGGATTCTATATGAATAACTCTTTAAGTAACTTCTCATCGAATCCAGCCAGTCCTAACTATGGTGGTAAACACAAAGAACCGAGATCATTTACTGCACCAAGTATTGTTGTAGGCCCTGATTATTATATGGGTATAGGAACACCGGGTGGTAATAAAATACCAACAACACTGAATGAAGTACTGGTAGATTATTTAAGAGGCGATGGCACGTTACAAGAGTCTATAGATAAACCACGCTTTTACAACGATGGTGGAAAAATATTCTATGAAAATGCAACTAGTAAACAAGATGTAGATATATTCAAAAGTTTAGGATTCGAAATTGAAGAAAAACGCAATGATCCAAACTTTGGTAGTGTCCAAGCTGCACTTTACAATAAAAATGATAAAACAGTAGAAATAGGACAAGATGTTGGTAATAGATAATCCATATATCTTCATACAAAGGGGTATGAAACGTAATATATAATTCAAAACAAGGAAACGGGACAGAAATCAAATTTTCTAATTGCGATTTCGTAGTCCCATCCCTATTCAACGCAATCATCTACTTCACAAATGAACAAGAGTCTGAGACATCTATTTATGTCCCAGACTCTTGTTTTTTTAATTATACTGTAGTTTTAAAATCTAACTTTTGTTGTTTATTTAAATTCAAGAAGGTTGTCATAGTTTACTCATTTATTACCAACCCTGACCTGCAGTGTCGTAGTTATCTAGTTTACCCAATTCAAAATCTGATATCGCTGCTTCCAAAACGTTAAGCGCAGTGTCCAGTTGCTCATAGGTAATGACAAGTGGTGGTTGAAAGCGTAGTACATTGCCTGCTACTGCAATAATGACAACACCATTATCAAAGCAACGGTTACAAATTTTTAGTGCTGCTTCTGATGCGCGTGTTTTATTAATTTTATCAGAAACGATATCAATACCAATGGATAATCCTTTTCCTCTAACGTTACCCACAGTATTGAATTGTTCTGTCCAAGCATCAATACGTTTGCGCACATAATTACCTTTATCTGTACTTGCTTGTAATAAATTCTGGTCTTCAATCATGGCGATGGTTGCTAATGCTGCTTCACAACTCACTGGATTAGCCCCCGTGGTAAAGAGATGTGCAGGTGCTTCTAAATAATCCATGATTTCTGAACGCCCTACGATTGCAGACATTGGTAAACCGCCTGCCAATGATTTACCGAATGTAATCAAATCAGGTTCAATATTGTAATGTGAGACAGAACTCCAGCTACCTGTGCGTCCTAATCCTTGTTGAATATCGTCAACAGCAAGTAAGATACCGTGTTCTTTACATAAGTCTTGTAAGGCTTCGAAATAGCCATCTACTGGTTCGAGCAAACCACCATCTCCTTGTATTGTTTCAATCATGATGCAGGCCACTTCTTCTGCAGGTACATATTTTTCAAACATTTCTTTAAGTGGTGCTAGATATTCGGAAACGGTATTGGGCTGGTTGCTGCCAAACATGCCACGATAATTGTCTGGAAAAGGAATATGATAAAAACCAGGCAACATTGGACCATAATGTTTACGCATATTTAAGCTAATAGCAGACATTGAAAGTGAACCATAGGTTGAACCATGGTATGCATTTACAAAGCTGATGATATAAGGTCTGCCGGTGTAAGCACGTGCTAATTTGATAATACCATCATTGGCATCTGATCCAGATAGTCCAAATAAGACACGTTTTTCATATTGGCCGGGTGAAATTTCACATAATTTTTTTGCTAATTTAACTAAGGGTTCATGATACATGTAAGCAGGGGTATAGTGAATGAACTGGTCTACTTGTGCCTTAATTGCTTCAGTGACTTGTTCAGGTGCATGTCCAACATTCTGTGAACTTGCACTTGATAATAAATCAATATATGTATTGCCCTCAACATCAACAAGTGTCGCACCATATCCATGAGAAATTGCTAAAGGATAATATTTGATGCGTCCTGGTTTTGCGAAGTATTGACTGTCCTCATTTATAAGTTGCTCTGATTTGTTCATAATTTGTGCCTCCCAATGATTGAAAATAAGATAGTGCGCATGATTGATGCAGATTTGGATTGAAAATAGTGATTGGCACTCTATTAATTGCTAGTGTATTTCTAAATAGAAATGATTACTATACGCCACAGTGCATGCATTATGACATCTCCCAAATAATCGTTGATACGTATGAATATACTAAGAAAATTTAGAATTGTAAATATATTCTGAAAAATTAAAATTGAATAACGCTCATTATGTGTAATTTGACACAAATATTCTGTGGATGAAATTAATCCTGAAAATATTGTATCTAATAAATAGCATTGATTTGAGAAATGGTTGGACACTGTGAAAAATGTAATAAGTAGAAAAAGTGAGGGATAATTGGTAATATTGTTCTTATAAAATAATATTTTTATCTATAACAAAATTCAGGAAATATATATAGCGTTAATTAAACATGAAAATAAATAGTAACGAAGTTGAACAACAGTATGAGTTAGAACTTTAATGGAGGAATGTATATGATTTATGCAGGTATATTAGCGGGTGGCATTGGTTCAAGAATGGGCAATGTACCACTACCAAAACAATTTTTAGATTTAGATGGAAAACCTATCTTAGTACATACGGTTGAGAAGTTTTTATTAACAAGTGAATTCGATAAGATATTTATCGCGACACCTCAAAAATGGATTTCTCACACAAAGGATACATTACGTAAGCATCACATTACAGATGACAGAATTGAAGTTGTTCAAGGTGGTTCTGATCGTAATGAAACAATTATGAATATTATTAGTGCAGCAGAAAAAGAAAATGGTATTTCTGATGATGATGTTATTATAACGCATGATGCGGTACGACCATTTTTAACACGCAGAATAATTAAAGAAAATATTGAAAGTGTTCTGAAATATGGCGCAGTAGACACTGTTATTACAGCAACTGATACGATTATCACATCGGCAGATGGTGATTCAATTCAATCGATACCGGTGAGAAGTGAGATGTATCAAGGACAAACGCCGCAATCTTTCAATGTAAATCTATTGAGAAATAGCTACAATGATTTATCTGATGAAGATAAACAAATCATGACAGATGCATGTAAGATTTTAGTTGTAGCAGGTAAACAAGTGAAATTGGTAATGGGAGAATTATATAACATTAAAATAACGACACCTTATGATCTTAAAGTGGCAAACTCAATCATAAAAGGTGGGATGTTGAGTGATTAATCAAGTTTATCAACTCGTTGCGCCAAGACAATTTGAAGTAACCTATAATAATGAAGATATTAAAAGTAACAAAGTGATTGTCAGACCGTTGTATTTGTCTATCTGTGCTGCTGATCAAAGATATTATACAGGTAGTAGAAATGAAAAAGTTTTGAAAAAGAAATTACCTATGTCATTAATTCATGAAGGTGTTGGCGAAGTCGTCTATGACAGTAAAGGTGAATATGAAATTGGTACAAGGGTCATTATGGTTCCTAATACACCAGTTGAAAAAGATGATGTTATAGCAGAAAACTATTTACCTAGTAGTAAATTTAGATCTAGTGGCTTCGATGGATTTATGCAAGATTACGTTTTTATGGATCACGATCGCGTCGTTGAAATAGACGACAGTATTGAAGATTTAAGTACGATTGCTTATTCAGAGTTAGTGAGTGTAAGTTGGCACGCATTACAAAGATTTGAACGTAAATCAATTTCCAATAAAAATAGTTTTGGTGTATGGGGAGATGGGAATTTAGGTTATATTACAGCTATTTTGTTAAGTAAATTGTATCCTCAAGCTAAAATTTATGTGTTTGGTAAAACAGATTATAAATTAAGTCATTTTTCGTTTGTGGAGCACATCTATCATATTGACGAAGTACCTGCAGATGTCACGTTTGATCATGCTTTTGAGTGCGTGGGTGGCAAAGGTAGCCAATCCGCAGTTAACCAGATTATTGACTTAGTATCACCTGAAGGAACGATTAGTTTACTTGGTGTCAGTGAATATCCAATTGAAGTCAATACACGTTTAGTACTTGAAAAAGGTTTGACGATGTTTGGTAGTAGTAGAAGTGGCGCACAAGACTTTAGAGAAATTGCTGAATTTTATAAAAATAATCCAGATGTTGTAGAAAAATTAGCGCTCCTTAAAGGTAATGAGTTTGATGTCAAAACAATCAACGATGCGGTCAATGCATTTGAAACAGATTTATCCACTTCATGGGGTAAAACGGTTATCAAATGGACAATGTAAATTTGTAAGGCATTTTCGCTTTTTTAATTAGTAATAAAAACCTATCAACTTGAATGAAGAGAGGATTTTTTAAAATTGAGTAAATCTAAAATAATAATTGATAATATATATTGGGAAAGAATTCAATTATTTATTGAAGGTCATGTTGAAGATATAAAGCTTAATAAGAAAAACTTTGTATTGAGAAATTTGACTGAAACCAAAGAACTAAAAGCAAACGATGTGAAAGTAGAAGGCAACCAATTTAAGGCACGTTTTAATGTTGCCATATTAGATGACGGTAATTATCTACCATCAGGTGAGTACTTAATTGTTTATAAAGGCGATTTTGATTATATTGCCAATATAAATGAAACATTGTTAGATCCCAATAATTATGAATTAGAAGAAACAGCACTCGAACAGTATAGCGATGAAATGACTCAAAATGGCAAAAATAATTTATTATTAGACCACTTTACATTTACCTTTAAAAAGGGAGGTAAATCATCTAAAACAGAATATACTGTAAAGCCTATGATTTCGAGTGAAGTGAACGAATTTGTATTGAATATTATATTTAAAGCACCTATGCCTAAAATGAATCCAGTTAAGAAAAGGATTACAGACCTTAAACTAAAATATAATAAATATTCATTTAATGTCCGTAACTTCATCTTTCAGTCTATTTTCAAGATTACTAAATTTTTCCATCTGAAAAAGGGGAATACAGTACTTTTCACTTCTGATTCTAGAGCGGAAATGTCAGGTAATTTTGAGTATGTTTACAATGAAATGTTACGTCAAAATTTAGATGAAAAATATAAAATACATGCATTGTTTAAATCTAATATATCTGTACGACGTAATTTTATTGATAAATTTAAATTTCCGTATTTATTAGGTAAAGCAGACTACATATTTGTAGATGATTTCCATCCATTACTTTATACTGTGAAATTTAGAAAGAGTCAGGAAATTATTCAAGTATGGCATGCAGTAGGCGCATTTAAAACAGTAGGCTATAGCCGTACTGGTAAAAAAGGCGGACCATTTTTTAACTCAGTAAACCATAGGAATTACACCAAAGCATTTGTATCATCAGAAACGGATATTCCATTTTATGGTGAGGCGTTTGGTATAAAAGAACAAAATATTATTCCAACTGGCGTACCAAGAACGGATATATTATTTGATCAAGACTATGAAAAAGCCATTGTTGCAGATATGGAAGAAGCACTTCCAATTGTTAAAGGAAAGCAAGTGATATTATTTGCACCGACATTTAGAGGGAGTGGCCATCATACTGCGCATTATCCGTTTTTCAAAATTGATTTTGCAAGATTTGCACGTTATTGCCGTGAGAATAATGCAATTGTGCTATTCAAGATGCATCCGTTTGTTAAAAATAAATTGAATATTCCTAGAGAATATCAAGAATACTTTGTAGATGTATCTGATTTTAGAGAAGTGAATGATATTTTGTTTATTACGGATATCTTAATTAGTGATTATTCATCACTTGTATATGAATTTGCTGTATTTAAACGACCAATGTTATTTTATGCATTTGATTTAGAAGATTACATCACATCACGTGATTTTTATGAACCATATGAAACATTTGTACCTGGTAAAATCGTTGAATCGTTTAACGATTTAATTGTAGCATTGGATCAAAAAGATTTTGACGTTGAAAAAGTTGAGCCATTTTTAGATAAACATTTTAAATATCAAGATGGACGTTCAAGTGAACGTTTAGTAAGAAATGTTTTTGGCAGCTAAATTAAGTGAATAGAAATACCAATTAAAACATAATGAGTTAACTACAAAAATATATATTCAGCGTTAGATATAGAACGGGATCCTGTAATTGAGATTGCCGAACGGCTGATATTGATTTGTACTTAACTCATTTTTACAAGGTGGAGTATAATGAAATTTTCAATTATAGTACCAAGTTACAATTCAGAAAAATATATAGCAGAACTTTTAAACAGTTTACAAAATCAAAGTTATGATAAAAAAGATTTTGAAGTTATTTTGGTAGATGATTGTTCATCAGATAATACTTTAAATGTGGTAGAAGCTTATAAAAATAAATTAAATTTGATAATAAAACAACTTGATACAAATTCAGGCGGACCAGGTAAACCTAGAAATACGGCTTTACAATTAGCGCAAGGTGAATATGTATTTTTCGTAGATTCAGATGATTACATTAATAAAGATACATTAAAAGATGTGTCGAAATTTGTTGATCAAAATCATGCAGATGTGGTCTTGGTGAAAATGGAAGGCGTGAATGGTCGTGGTGTACCGAAATCCATGTTTAAAGAAACGAGTGATGCAGTCACATTAGCCAATTCTAGAATTATTTATACACTTAGCCCAACTAAGTTCTATAGAACCTCATTATTACGTGATCACGCAATCGAATTTCCAGAGGACTTAAGAAGTGCAGAAGATCAATTATTTACAATGAAGGCATATGTCAATGCGAAACGAATCGCTGTACTTGCAGATAAGCCTTACTATTATGCAACTAAACGTGAGGGAGAACATATGAGTTCTGCGTATGTCTCACCCGAAGATTTTTATAAAGTGATGTCATTAATTACTGAAGAAATATTAAACAGCCCATTAGAAAATAAAAATGAAGTGCTAGGATATTTTATAGATAGACATTTCTCATTCTCTAGAACAAATAACTTTTCTCTTAAAATTGCAGATGATAAAAAAGAAGCGTGGATGGATGCGTTAGGAGATTTTATTCAAAAAGTACCAACAGCTGTAGATGAATTAGTGAATGATTCATTCAAACCGTTATTACATTACGCTCGTCTAAAAGACATGAAGCATTACCAAATGGTAGAAGAAAGTTATAAAAATGGGAAGTTTCATAGCTACAGTGCTCAAGAAGGAACGTTAAAAATACAATTTGATGAAGGTGAACCGTATTTTGTCTTCAAAAAATTAGTGAAGCCTGATGTTAGAATGTCACATTTCGAATTTAACGATCAAGGTTTTGAACTGGAGTTAGAATTTATTAGTTCTATTATTAATCCCAACCATGTTGCTTCAATGATTCAACTCAAATTATTATCACGTAATAAAAAAGAATTTATTTATATACCTTTAACTATGAATGATCAGACTAGATTTAAGTTTAAGGCAGATTTAAATGATTTGATGCCTTATCTCATAAAAGAAAAAGTCTGGGATGCACATCTAGAGATGCGTGTGGATAATATGACCATTGAGAAACGTATTGGCAATAAGCGTGTTAAGTACCCGTATAGTAAGGAAACGAGCACAATTACCCAATACAACAATCAGTATTATCGATTTACACCATATTTTACGAAAGACTTCGATAATTTATCATTTTATATAACGAGCAACAAATTAAATGAAATGTTAGCTGTTGAAATTAAGGACAAACAGACAATACAACTACGCAGCTTAGAATTTAACTATATTCTATCTGAAGGGATGACAGCTGTCATCTTACCTCATATGTTTACGTATGGTTATTTAACGTCTGTGACTACAAAAGACACACTTACTTATCATCTGTCTGTTGGAGAAAAAGTGAAAGATAAAGATCTGAAAAAGAACTTCAAAATTGAAACGCCCCATTTAGTTTTAAAATACTAGTTGGTATATAATAGTAAGTGAGTTAAAGAAATATTAGCTGACTTACTATTTTTTTAATCGAATGTTATTGATAATGATTTTCAATTATAGTATGTTTGAAATGAATGATTTTTATATCTTAATTTAATAATAATTAATTTATATATAGATTGTCTTTTAGATTCATGTGAAGAGGGAGTTATCGATGACAAAAAGTAAAATAGATGTTAAAGATTTAATTAATATAGGACTCTTTACGGCAGTATACTTCATTTTTATAGCACCACCGGGTATTTTAGGTATTATACCTATCTTTATGTTGTTACTTCCTGCAATGATAGGGCTAGTAGGTGGCATACCTGTGATGTTACTTATTACCAAAACGCAGAAATTTGGTGCATTAACGATTTGTGGTGTTGTCGTAAGTTTATTATTAGCAATCATGGGGCATCCTTGGATGGCTTTGATTTTAAGCGTGCCAGTGATTGTGATTGCAGATATGGTTATGGCGATGGGCCAATATAAAAGTTGGAAATTAAATAGTATAGGTTATATTATTTTTTCATTTTGGCCAATAGGTAATTTACTACCGTTTTATTTTATGAGAAATTCATATTTAGCTTTTATTCAAGACAAATATGGTACAGATTATGAAGCGACAGTAGAAGGATTGTTTTCTATTGGTATGATTCCCATTATTCTTATCACTACAATTATTGGTGCTTGGATAGGTGCATACATTGCTAAAGGCATTTTGAAAAAGCATTTTAAGCGGGCAGGTATTATATAAAATGTATAATCAAGTATTAAGTCAAAATCATATATTTAACTTTGATCCAAGGATAAAAATTGGACTCATGCTAATTATTTCACTCATTTCACTAACAGGTGGCGTAACGGGTCAGGGCATATTTATCAGATTGATTATAATGGTGATTCCCGTCTTATTATTGATTGTGATAGGGAAATATAAGATTGGCATTGCCTGTATTGTGCTAACCGTAGCTGCTTGGTATGGTGAAGCATTTGTGTCTATTGAACAAAGCCAAGTTGCAACATTACTCGTGTTTGTACCTTCTGGAATTATTACAAGATTTTTGCCTTCTTTAGCCATGGGTTACTATATATTTAAGACAACACAAGTAGAAGTGCTTATTTTAGGTTTAGAACGCATGAAGTTATCTAGAAAAATAACTATCCCAATTGCTGTTATGTTTAGATTTATACCCACAATAAGAATGGAATCAGCATCTATTAAGGATGCAATGAAAATGAGAGGGATTTCTTTACGGTTTGCGTTTAAAAAACCAATGCAATATATCGAGTATCGTATTGTACCTTTATTAAATAGTGTGATTAAAATAGGGAATGAATTGACTATCGCATCCATTACTCGTGGATTGAATTTGACACATAAAAGAAGTTCTATTGTGACGTTGAAAATACGTTGGCTTGATTGGTTATTCATAGTTGGCACACTGCTTTTATGTATAACTTACTATATAGTGTGAGGTTAAAATATGATTCAATTTGAAAATGTATCATTTAATTATGACAATAGCGAAAAAATCTTAAACGATATAAACCTTACTATTAATGATGGTGAGGTTATTTGTTTAACTGGTGCATCAGGTTGCGGTAAAACCACCATAACACGATTATTGAATGGGACGATACCACACTTCTTTCATGGAGAGATAGATGGTCGTATCATTGTGAATGGTAAAGACATTACTAAACAATCTATTTATGAGGTTTCACAAGTAAGTGGCTCAGTCTTTCAAAATCCACGCTCACAATTTTTCTGCTTAAATACAACAAGTGAACTTGCTTTTGAGCCTGAGAATTTTGGTGTGGAGCCAAACGAAATTAATACACAAATTGCTAACAGCGCCTATGAATTTAATATTGAACATTTATTGGATAGAGGTATATTTAATCTTTCTGGTGGAGAAAAACAGTTAATAGCATGTACGACGATTCAAGTTAGTGGTCACGATATCATTATTTTAGATGAACCTTCATCAAATTTAGATTTCAAAACAATCAGCAAACTGCGAAAAATGTTAAATATATGGAAGCAAGAAGGTAAAACCATTATTATAGCTGAACACCGTTTACATTATTTAATGGATGTTGTTGATCGCTTTATCATATTGGCACAAGGTACAATGCGTAAACAATATGACAAGGATACATTTAATAAACTGAGTCATGAAACATTGGCAGAGTTAGGATTGAGAACAACACATTTAGATAAAATGAAACCTAAAGTTCATCACAATGTCGCATGTGGTACGTTAACGTTGAAAGATTTTAATTTTAAATATAAACCTAGATTACCTTTATCAATTAATATACCTAAAGTTGAACTAAATAAAGGTAAAGTGACAGCAGTTATAGGGCAAAACGGTTCGGGAAAATCTACATTTGCACGATGCTTAACAGGTGTGGAACGTAAATTCAAAGGGAAAGTTGATAATGATGAAGTTACTTTGAAGCGGGGACATAGATTAAACAATGTCTATTTGGTGTTTCAAGATGTAAATAATCAACTTTTTGCAGAAAGTGTTGGTGAAGAATTACGTTTAAGTCATGCTGATTTAGATGACGAAACAATTCAAAAACAGTTACAATATTATGGTATTTCTCAGCACATTGAACGGCATCCTTTATCATTATCAGGAGGAGAAAAACAACGTTTGGCTATTGCAAGTGCAGTAGAAACAAGCCGTGATATACTTATTTTTGATGAACCATCAAGTGGTTTAGATGGTCAGCGTATGCGAGAAATTAGTGGAATCATCGACGATTTAGCAACTAATGGGCATACCATTATAGTGATTACTCATGACTATGAACTATTACTATCATGTGCCGATGAAATCTTACATTTAGAAAATGGGCACGTTAAAGATCAATATACAATGAATGATGCAAATTTAGGGAAATTACAATCATTTTTTGAAATATAAAGTTATTGAGTGTATGGATAAAGTAGCGCATATGAACGACTAGGATATAAAGTGAATATTAGGGCTAGTGCGCATGCAAAAGAACCTGAGGCATAAATGGATGTCTCAGGTTCTTTTTTGAGTTAATTGATAGAAATCATAATGTTAAGTAAAGCAGATTTTGTTAGCTTGAAAATCAAAGGATCTTTAAAATAATGCATTGTTAATTTTAAACGTGGATAATTCGTTCTGTTTATTTGTTTTAATAGTGATTTATCTATATAGGTTTGGTTTATATTTTGAGGTATTAAATTGTTAATCAGACCATATTCACTATTGATTAAACTAGAAAATATTGGAAATGACTTAATGAAATGATGATTGATATTAACTGAAATCGTTGATTCGCTAAGATTATTAAAAAGTAATATATGATAGTGTGTTTTGGTTTTTGTGACGATAGCATAAGGCAGTGTTGTAATTGGTTGCTTATAATAAGGTGATAACAAACCGTAAATATGAACCACTGGCATAGCACTTTGATATTGATTGAACAACATGATGCGATCATAATCATCAGAATAGTAAGGATAACCAAATCCTCCAATAAGTTGATTAAATTCAATAAGAAATTGAGTTATTGCGACATGTGTTTCTTGTTTAGAGTAGTGATAGCAACTTTTTATTGCACTATGGGTAAGGTGATTGAATATCAATTTTTTAGCATGCTTAGAACCTAAACTGTGAATAAACAATACGATACGTGCTTTTAAATCAAGGTCCTGTTGTATAGGTGAGATTTTTTGTGTGATTAACTCTGCTAAAGATATTAAATCTAAGTTAATAAAATATAAATCAGTTTCTAACAATGACATAAAGCGACGAATTTGTAGTATATTAGCACTGTTTTCAATAATCTTATCAATTATCACACCAATTTTTATTTGTGGGTAAGACTGTTTGATATTGTTAATCGTTTCAGTCATCGACTTAGCTTCATTAAAAGTTAAATCTAACTGTAATGTAATATGATTTAAGTTATTTTTTAATTCAAGCAATAATTTACGCAAAAAAGTACTAGATTGATTTGTTAAAAATTTAGACGTAATTTTAAGCGTAATGTGATAATTTCTATCAATGAGTTGGTGTATAGATGTTAATACTTGTTGTAATTTAAAGGCATTTAAATGAATGATTTGCGTATCTAATATAGATATATTTACTTTTGGAAATACAAGGATATCATTTTGTTCTGAAATCATAGCATCAAAGTGTACTAAGTCATCAAGTCTTTCTAATTGTATGAATGTATGAGGTTCATTAAAAGTATCGCTAAAAGATAATGTTGATAAGTTGAGTGTCTTTGCAATGTGGTCTACACGTTTAGCTGACTTTTGAATTTGTGCAAAATAGTGAATCGTTTTAGCTTGATCTATATCAATTTGTTTGGGCTCGTTATAGTATTCTTGCCTAAAATTATAAATATATTTTTTGGGTGGCATCTGAATGTAATGTTTGAAATGTTTTGAATACGTACTTACATTTGTAAATTGATATTTGATAGCCACATCATAAATACTTTGATCATTTTGTATTAAATCAAATAATGATAAAGCAATTCTTAATGAAGTAGTGTAATGCTTAAAGTTCATATTTAGAATACTGGAAAATAATATTGAGATATATGATTGTGAAATATAAAATGCTTTAGATACATTCTTCGTACTTATTTTATGATAGATATTGTGATGTATATATTCAGTTATTTGCTGCAATAGCGGATGTTTGGTATTAAGTGGTGGAATATAGACTGTATTTAAGGTTACTTTAGCTTCTTTAATTAAAAAGTCAATGATATTTGAAATATAAAGACTTGCAGTGTTTTCATCTTGTAAGGGTAAGCGCAAATTCTCTAGTATTAAATTTCTAAACTGTTCTACAAGTTTGATGTGATTGAAATCAAAGTAAGAGGTTGAAAGACAGGTATCTTTTTCAAAAAATAATGGTAAAGGCAAACTTAGTTCTACTAAATCTTGTACATCGAACATTTGAAATAGATCAGCGTTGTTAATGATGATCCCGTCTTCAATGGTAATCGTTGATCCATTTAAATTGATTTTACAAGGTTTATTTAAGGGGAGTAGTATAATAACTTTGTTTATACATCTTTTTAATTCAGTTGTGTAATGATTTCTAATTGATAAGGAACTAATCACAAATATCACCTTTGCCTAGATAAATAACGATTGATTTAGATAATAATATTATTATTGTACAACTTCATTGTTTGAAAATGTTGAATATCTAAATTTATTAATATAAAGACTATTTGAAATAATTAATGAGGGGTGAATTTATTTATATTTTAGATTTTGTACAGATGGTATTAAAAAGTTGGGGTGTTGGATTAATAAAAAGATGTCTAAGAAAACTTGAAGCGAGGAAATTCAAAATTTGTTTGGTAGCGCTTGCAAAAACAAAGGTTAGTTCTTATAATGTATATATTGACTTGTAAAAGTCTACAGTATAACTTAAACGTTTAAGGTGAGAGAGATGAAAAATAATAAACCTACTTTGCATGACGTAGCTCGTGTGGCCGGTGTATCCATTGCCAAAGTATCAAACGTGTTGAACAATAAAAGTTCTGAATTAAGTGATAAAACCAAAGATAAGGTGCTAAATGCCATAGAAACATTGAACTATGAACCTAATCAATTTGCTAGGGGATTAAAGACAGGACGTTCCAATATTATTGCATTTATTGTCCCAGACCAAAATCCATTTTTTACAGAAGTGTTAACTGAGATAAGCCACGAGTGTCAAAAACATCATCTACATGTTGCCGTTGCATCTTCAGAAGAAAATGAAGACAAACAACAAGATTTAATAGAAACATTTGTATCACAAAATGTAAGCGCTATTATACTTGTGCCAGTGAAATCAAAATTTCAAATGAAGCGTGAGTGGTTGAAAATACCGATAATGACGTTGGATAGAGAGCTTGAATCTACAAGCCTACCGTCAATAACCGTTGATAATGAAGAAGCGGGTTATATTGCAACAAAACGTGTTTTAGAAAGTACATGTAAAGAAGTGGGCTTACTACTTGCGAATCCTAATATTAGCACTACAATTGGCAGGAAAAATGGCTATAATAAGGCTATTTCCGAGTTTGATTTAAATGTTAATCCGTCATTAATTCATTATAGTGATCAACAATTAGGGACAAA
This sequence comes from Staphylococcus sp. Z5-21, assembly GCF_056529615.1. Taxonomy (NCBI): domain Bacteria; kingdom Bacillati; phylum Bacillota; class Bacilli; order Caryophanales; family Staphylococcaceae; genus Staphylococcus; species Staphylococcus sp. Z5-21. The sequence continues at coordinate 401,308 of NZ_CP096462.1, forward strand.
TGCTCAAATCTATAGTGGTTACGAAGCTACGAAGACTTTGCTAAGTAAAGGGATTAAAGGAATTGTTGCTACGAATCATTTATTACTGTTAGGCGCGTTACAAGCCATAAAAGAAAGTGAAAAAGAAATTAAAAAAGATGTTATTATCGTGGGTTTTGATGATAGTTATTGGAATGAAATTTATACACCTAAACTTACAGTAATATCTCAACCAGTTAAAGAAATGGGTCAGGTTGCAGCAAAAATGATTTATAAATTGATTAAAGGTAAGGATGTAACGTCAATCAAACTATCGACAAAATTGATTATCCGTGAATCGTGTTCATTTAATAAAACTTAAAAAATCCATGACTATATGGGTTTTTATTGAATTTAACTTAAACGTTTAAGTTAAAAGATGGTTAATCATAAAGGGGGGAATTAATTTGGATACTTCAAGTAATAGCGTGAGAGAAAAGACTTGGATGGGAGTACCGAGAATCATATTTGCAGCGCTCATTGCAATATTCATTTTCATGACAGGTGATGGCATCGAACAAGCATTTTTATCAAAAAACATTGTTGATTTAGGTTTTTCAAGCGGACAAGCATCACTTGTATTCACGTTATATGGTGTCATGGTAGTCGTCGGTTCATGGTTAGCGGCAGTTTTATCAGATGTCTATGGTCCGAGAAAAGTGATGGTTCTAGGAACAGTTATTTGGTTAGTATTTCACATATTATTTTTAGTTTTTGGGCTTGGTTTAGAAAATTACAGTATGATGTTGCTCATGTACGGTATTAGAGGATTAGGTTATCCTTTATTCTTATATGGATTTTTAGTGTGGGTAACATATATTACGAATAAAGCGCGGTTGGCAACTGCTATAGGTTGGTTCTGGGCAATGTTCTCAGTAGGTATGGGTGTGATTGGTACATATTTACCAAGCTTTACTATCCCTCATATAGGATTTATGGGCACACTTTGGATGTCTGTCATCTGGATTGGGGTAGGTGGATTAATTGCATTCTATGTCGTTGGCAAGAGAAGTATTAAACCTAATGTGGATAAGCCTATTAAAGAAAGATATGTAAAAGTACTTAAAGAAGTGGGGATTGTCTATAAAAATCCAGATATTATTAAAGTGTTTGTAGTTAGGATTATTAATCAGCTTTCTCTATTTGGATTAGTCGTTATTTTCCCTGTTTTATTTACAGATACGATTGGTTTTACAATGCAACAATGGCTATGGACATGGGGAACGATGCATATTACTTGTATTGTAGGAGATGTCGTATGGGGTATTGTAGCGGATAAGATTGGATGGAAACGCCAAGTCATGTTATTTGGTTGTATAGGATGTGGCATTACAACGTTACTTTTCTATTATTTACCAATATTGAGTGGAGATATATTTGCTATTGCTATTTTATGTGCAGTGTTATTTGGTATTACGCAGTCAGCATTTGTTCCAATTTTTGCAATTTTTACTGCATTAGAACCTGAACATATTGGTGCAACGTTATCATCACATAATTTAGCTGCAGGTTTGAGTAATTTTGCTGCACCAGCCATTGCAACACTGTTCTTACCAATATTTAATGAAGTTGGTGTCGTATGGGCATTTGCAATTTGTTATTTCGTGGGTGCAGTGATTACTTACTTTATAAAAGTACATCAACCGGGTATAGATGATCGTAAAGTAACTGAAATGAATAAACAAACACAAACTAATTAGTAAAGGAATGATTTTAGTGGAAGAGGTCGTTCTAGGTATCGATTTAGGTACAAGTGCAGTTAAAACAATCGCAGTTAATAGAGATGGGCAAGTAGTTGGTCAAATGAGTGAACCATTGACATTAATTCAAACTGAACCTGGTTATAATGAACAAGATCCAGATTCGTGGGTTGAAGCGGTTATGAAAAGCATTGAAGAACTGCTTAAGTTAGATGAGTTGAAAAATAAAAAAATATCTGGCGCATCGTTCTCCGGACAGATGCATGGATTAGTAGCACTGAATCACCAAGGAGAACCAATTAGAAATGCAATCTTATGGAATGACACAAGAACGACACAACAATGCCAATCAATCAAAAATCAGTTTGGAGAAACATTGCTGAAAAATCCAATACTAGAAGGATTTACTTTACCTAAATTATTGTGGCTACAAGAGAATGAACCAACACATTGGCAAGCATTAGATGTGTTTTTACTACCTAAAGATTATGTTAGATACAAAATGACTGGTGATATTTCAATGGAATATAGTGATGCTGCAGGTACGTTATTATTGAATACAGATACAAAGCAATGGGATACACGAGTAGGTGAACAATTAGCAATAGGTGATATATATCCTAAGTTAATTAATTCGCATGATTTTGTTGGTAATTTAACAGAAGATGTAAAAGCAGCATTAGGGCTTGATAATGATGTCGCTGTATTTGCTGGCGGAGCTGATAACGCTTGTGGCGCCTTAGGAGCAGGGGTTATAAATGAAGCACAGGCTTTATGCAGTATAGGAACGTCTGGTGTTGTATTAACTTGCTCACAAGAAAATGAAAAATCATTAGGAAACAATATACATTATTTTAATCATGCATTGCCTCAAATCACATATACAATGGGGGTGACTTTGAGTGCAGGAGATAGCTTGAATTGGTTAAAACGTACAATGTTTGATGATGAATCCTTTGATGATATTGTGCAACAGGCTGCCGAATCTCAAATTGGTGCCAATGGTTTACTATTTGCCCCATATTTACAAGGTGAACGTACACCTCATGGTGATGCATATATAAGAGGCAGCTTTATTGGTTTAAGTAGTAATACAGTTAAGGCTGATTTTGCACGAGCAACAATTGAAGGGATCACATACTCGCTTTATGAATCGTATCGATACATGATGCAAGCGAACAGTAACAGTAATCGTGTTATTTCGATTGGTGGAGGATCTAAAAGTAATTTTTGGTTACAGCTTCAAGCTGACGTCTTTAACGCAGAGGTCACACCTTTGAAATATGAAGAGGGACCAGGTATGGGTGCAGCAATGCTGGCAGCTTATGGATTGGGTTGGTTTAAATCTATGGAAGACTGTGTAGATGCTTTTATTGAATATGATAAAACGTATTATCCAAACTTGGAAAACCATAAAAAATATGAACAGTATTATAACATTTATAGACAAATTTATGAACAAACACAGACATTAACGCAACAATTATTAACTATTAAATAATATAGGAGGAGTACAATTATGGAAAAAAATATACCAGAAACAATGAATATCTCATTATTAAATAAGCCATTTGATATGGAAATGAAAGAAGTTAAAGTGCCGAAGATAGGCGCAACAGATGTCTTGGTAAAAGTTATGGCTGTAGGGGTATGTGGCTCAGACGTACATTATTATGAGCACGGACGTGTAGGTGAATTTGTAGTTGAAAAACCTCTCATTCTAGGACATGAGTGTTCAGGTGTAGTGACCGATGTAGGTAGTAATGTAACAAGATTTAAAGTCGGGGATAGAGTAGCGATTGAACCTGGTGTGCCTTGTGGTGAATGCGAGTATTGTAAATCAGGGAAATACAATCTATGTCCGGATGTAGAATTTCTTGCAACACCGCCAGTTGACGGTGCATTTAGTCAATATATCAGCCATCCTGAGGGCTTTTTATTCCATATACCAGAAGCATTATCATACGAAGAGGCAACCCTTAATGAACCATTTTCTGTAGGTGTGCAAGCTTGTAAAAGAGCCAATGTTCAACCAGGCTCAACAGTGGTTATTATGGGAATGGGACCAGTAGGGCTCATGGCAGTTGTGGCAGCCAAGGCATTTGGTGCTACAAAAATTATTGTATCTGATCTTGAAAAAATACGTCTAGACGAAGCATTAAAATTAGGTGCAACACATGCAATTAATATTAAAGAAGAAGATGTGGCTACACGAATTAATGAAATTACAAAAGGTAAAGGTGTTAATTATGCATTTGAGACAGCGGGTAACCCAATTGCTCTACAAAATGCTTTAGCTGCTTTAAACAATGGTGGTACATTAGCTATTGTTGGTTTACCTCAACAAGAAAATATTGAGTTAAACATTCCTTTTATAGCAAATCATGAAATCAATATTGTAGGTATTTTTAGATACGCAAATACGTATGATATGGGTCTAGAAATGTTGGCGTCCACATCAGCAGATTTAAACACGATGTTCACGGATGCTTATGATTTAAATGAGGCAAAAGAAGCGATGGAACAGGCGAGAACGAATAAGAGTGGATCATTAAAAGTAATGGTTTATCCTAATGGTAAACCTGAATAAATTGATTATAAATAGAAGAACTAAAGTCACAGCCTGAATGTGACTTTAGTTCTCTTTTTAATGCACACACAATTAAGCGCACATTTTAAGAATGTAGTTTTATATCATAGATTAAAATGGGTGCATAAAGTTTAATTCTGGGAATGGAATATAACTATGATAATTAACGGCACATCACAAGCCTCGATATAAACACACACATTCTATATGGATATTATATAACTTATAATGTATCTTTACAATATTAAATCAAAAACATTTTAAAGATAAAACGATTTTAATTGCGATAAATACTAATTACTGCTATAAAGTCATTCATGATGACGTCGCATTATCATTAAGTGCACGTTTATTTGCTTTATATATATAAATCGATTGATTTATATATGAAGATTAGAGAAGAAATGATTAAAAATAAAGTGAATAATCCATTGAATACTGAATTACTAAAAATATTAACAAAAGTAATCTGACTCAGGGCGATTAGAAAAACAGAACCGGTTGTTTTAATTTCAAGTAAGTCGAATGAAAATAGTAGGATTGCAATGATTATTAAATAACCCAGTGCTATGAAGAACAAGTTTAATAAATCTACCAGAAAAAGTTTTTTCATATCAACCAGCCTCCTTTTTACTATGCTATAACCGTTTTAAGATTATATAATCTACATAAGTGTAATTTTACAAATTTTTAATATTTAGCATGATAACTATAATTAAAGTGTTTATATGAATCGAATGATTGAAGACATTAAAAAATTTAATTAATTAGGTTTAGTAAGCTATATATAGAATTTGAGTAAAAACGGTTTTGATTGATTAAATTGGTGATAAATAGTAAGTGAGTTTGATTTTTGGATGAAGGGGAGGTTAATGATGTATAAAGCGATTATTTTTGATGTGTATGGCACTATTTTTGATATATCTTCACTTGAAAAGCATATGGACCAATTTGATGAAGCGCAAGCATCTTCTATCTCACAATTATGGAGAAAAACACAATTACAACATATGTTTTTAAAACAAATTATGCAACGTTATATCACTTTTGATGATTTAACTAAAGATGCTTTGCGATATACGTTAGATGAACACAAAGTACAATATAATAGAGAAGATATTAATCAATTGTTTGATGCTTTTTTAGATCTAGACTATTTTAAAGAAATACCAAGAGTATTTTCGGATTTAAAAGCTAAAAATATAGATATAGGTGTGCTATCGAATGGTAATGATAGCATGTTAATGCCTTTAGTTGATAATTCGAAAATCAGTGAATATATTGACACTGTCATGAGTGTGGACGAAATTAAACAGTATAAACCAAGTCCTGCGAGCTATGCTTTAATATTAAATTATTATCATTTGACTAGAGAAGAGATTTTATTTGTTTCCTCAAATTCATGGGATATTACAGGTGCTGCAAACTTTGGCTTTGATACCGTTTGGATAAATCGTGACAAAGTACAATTCGATTATAATGGCCAATCTCCTACGATGACTGTGAGCAATCTTAATAAGTTAGTTAAATGGTTAGAAATGAATAAATAATAAAATAACATTTTGAAGTTTAGTGAAAATTTTGGATTACTTTATGTTGATAGTTGTTATAAGTGAATTTAATATTGACTGAAGAAGAAATAAACTCTATACCCATTGCCAAATAGAAAAAGAGCTTGAGCCACTTATTTGTGTCCCAAGCTCTTTTAGTACATCTTGTATTAAAAACAATATATTAGATTATTTAAAGTCATTCAAATATTGTGGAAGCATTTGTGTGTAAAGATCAATGAATGTTAAGTACGTATCTTTATATACATATTCGTCAACTTGATGCGCTTGTCCTGTTTCACCTGGACCATACATAACAAATGAGAAATCTTCACCTTTATCTTTCATTAAATAAGACGCATCAGTAGTTGCTGTAGAAGACGTAACATCTAAATCTCTGTTGAAATATTCATCGCCTAAAGATTTTGCTAATTTTAAGAATTCATTGTCACCAGTCGTATATACTGGATCACGATTAACATAAGGATTAACAGTAATATCGGCGTTATCTTCTTTTTCTACTTTTTCTTTTATACTGTTGAATAAGCTTTCGAATTTTTTATTATCATATGCAGGAATGGTACGCATATTAAATAATGATTCTGCGTATTCAGGAATGGAATTCATTTGATCGCCACCATTGATAATCGTTGAATTCATTGTAGGTGTACCTAAAAGTTTACTACGAACATCTACTTTATTATATTCAACATTTAAATAGTGAATAAAATCAACGAGTGGATTAATAGCATTAAATCCAAGTTCTGGCATTGAACTATGTGCGGATTTCCCTTTTGAAATCACTTGGATATCCATCGTACCTTTGTGAGTATAAACAATACCATCTTGCGAAGGCTCAGCAATTAATAATGCTTCAACGTCATCCATATAACCTTTTTCATGCAATAAAGCAGCTCCATTACTCGTTACTTCTTCACCAGCAGTTGCCATAAAGCGAATGGTACCTTGATTTAATGTACCTGCTTTTTTAATTTCTACTAAACTAATAGCGAGTGCTGCCAACCCTGATTTCATATCAGCAGAACCACGCCCGTGTAATCTACCCTGATCATCTTCTGTTAATTTAAATGGATCATAGTTCCATTGCTCTGTATCACCTGTTTTAACGACATCCATATGTCCTGAAACTCCAACCACAGGTTTGCCACTTCCAATTTCAGCCACCAAGTTTGCACGTGAAGATTCATCTTCTAATTCTAATATTTCGGAATTAATATCATATTGTTTAAATAGTTTTTGTAAATAATGTGCAACATCTAACTCTTTTTCATTTACGGATTGAATTTCAATGATATCTGATAATATTTTCACGCGTTCTTCATTAGATAATACTGACATTACAGTACTATACACCACTAACATGCATTTTTAAAACGCATAGGAGAAGTGAGTTGATGTCGTAATGACGTGTTTTATTTGCTTAAGTCAAGTTGATAAAATGCAAGATCTAACCATTTATCGAACTTATAACCAACATTTTGTATCGTACCTGAGTGTTGGAAATCGAATTTTTTATGCAAATAAATACTATTATCGTTTGTAGCATCAATACCTGCAACGAGTGTCTTATAACCTTCAACCTGAGCATGATTTATAAGTTGTTTGAGTAGTTGTGAAGCGATGCCTTTACCTCTATGATGTTCATTTACGTATATAGAATGTTCAATTGAGTATTGGTATGCAGGCCAATCACGGAAAGACCCATAAGTAGCAAATGCAACAGCTTCACCTTGTTCTTCGAAAACAAAAATGGGTTCATTATTTTGAGATTTATTTTCAAACCAAATTTCACGTGATGCTAAGGTCTGTGGCTTATACGAGTATACTGCAGTTGTATTTAAAATTGCATCATTATATATATCTAAAATATTTGGCAAATCACTTTTAGTAGCATGTCTTATCATTATATGACCATCCTTTGTTTTTACTATGTTTCAAATTAAATAATAAAATCATTAAACACCTCAGCGCAAAATTTAGCAAATGTATGTTATAAAAGTTAACATTTAGTAGCATTATACTTCTTTTGGTATAGTTAGATTAAGGTACATCATACATTATAAGTTGTGCTATACTTATTTATAATATTTGAAGAAAAGATGATTTGGAAAAGGAGTTACACGTGTATGAAAAAATGGGGGAATCGACTCATTACCTTAATTGGTATGCTATTCATATTAGCAGCGATTTATTTATTCGCTAAACCGCATATTGACCAGTATTTACATGAAAAAGAAAGCGAAGAAAAAATAGAAACGTATGATAAAGATGCTGCAAATAAAAAAGAAAACAAACAGGAAATTCCAAAAGATAAATCTGAGATGGTGGGATACTTAACAGTCCCAGATGCAGAAATAAAGACGCCTGTTTATCCAGGACCGGCAACGCCTGAGCTGTTAGATAGAGGTGTTAGCTTTGCAGAAGCGGATGAGTCGCTAGATGATCAGAATATTGCCATTGCTGGTCATACTAATATCGGATCGTCTGATTATCAATTTTCTAATTTAAAAGAAGCGAAAAAAGGCAGTGAAGTGCGCTTTAAAGTAGGCAATAAGAACAATGTCTATAAAATCACAAAAATATTTGATGTCAAACCTGAAGATGTGCAAGTTTTAGATGAACACAAGTCTAGTAAAAAACAATTAACGTTAATTACTTGTGACAACTATAATGAACAAACAAATACTTGGGAAGATCGTAAAATATTTATAGCTGAAGCGGTATAAGTTTAAATAAAAGACCTTATCATAGAAATGATGACACGATACAGATCATTCTTAAGATAAGGTCTTTTTTATTGTATTATTTATCAAAAGCATTGATAAAACGTTTTGTGATTTCTTTCGGTCTTGTTATCGCGCCACCTACAACAGTACAATGAACACCTAAATCTGTTACATCTTTAAACATTTCAGGTGTAATTACATTACCCTCAGCAATGACTTTAGCATTTACATGAGCCAAGACATCTTTTAAAAACTGATAGTTGTTTTCATATAAAATATGACCTTTTGTATATGACGTATACCCACGTAACGTAGTGCCGACATAGTCGAAACCAAGTTCGTCTGAATTTTTAGCTTCTTCAAGTGTAGAAATATCCGCCATAATTTCAACGTTTGGTGCTTTATTTCTTATATAGGATACAAGCTCTGATAATGATTCTTTAGGACGAGTTTGTTTGGTTGCATCTAATGCGATGACTTCGCAGTTACTTTCAATTAATTCATCGATCTCTTTACTAGTAGCCGTGATGAAAACGTCAGAATGCGCATAATCACGTTTTACTATTCCAATTACTGGTAAGTCGACTTCTTTTTTGATTTCAATAATGTCTGCTTTAGAATTCGCTCTGATACCAACGGCGCCACCTTCATATGCTGCTAAGGCCATTTTAGACATAATAAAAGATGAATGTAATGGTTCATCTGGTAATGCTTGGCACGATACGATTAATCCCTGTGGTAACATAATTGCACTCTCCATAACTTTAGTAGATTTAATTGAATATTTATATTGTATTAGATTTGTATTTTCAATATAACACTAAGAAAATATTAATCGATACATTTCGTTGTTATGAAAAATATTTTCATTTATAATATAATGAAATCAAAATTTGGAAGCAGGGGATTATATGAAATTTGAGAATCGCATTCAACGCTATCATCATTTATTTACAAAGACAGACAAACAAATTGTTGAATATATTCAAAGTAATCATTTTGATGATTCATTTTCAACAATCAATTCATTGGCGCATGCGATTGGAACATCGCCAGCAACGATTACGCGCTTTAGTAATAAATTAGACTATGATAATTTCCAAGATTTAAAATTTAATTTACAGCAAGAAATGACGGATAAAGTGATAGAAAATAGTCCGTTGATTCAGCGTATTCATAAATATCATCAAGATATTATCCAACAAACTGGTGAATTTATATCTGATGAAAAAATTCAAAGTTTTGTAAATCAAATCATGAGAAGTAGACAAATTATTTATGCGGGTTTAGGTAGTTCTGGTTTATCTGCGACAGAGTTTTATTACAGAATGATGCGCATGGGATTAAAAGGTAGTGTATCGACAGATGCGCATCAAATGAAAATATTTGGATCATTATTAACAACTTCTGATACATTTGTTGCCATTTCAAATAGTGGGGAAACTGCTGAGTTAATTGCAGCAGCTGAAGTGGCACACGCGCGTGGGGCCTATGTGGTTGCTATAACAAATTACGAAGGTAGTACATTGACGGAATGTGCAGACTTGGTATTAATTACTACGGATCAATCAAGAATCAATGATTCAAGATTTATCAATACACAAATAGCGACACTTTTTTTAATAGATATTGTAAGTTATTTACTGTTAGATGACGATTATATGCATAATGTCTATCAACATACGAAAAAGACAGTGCTGAATGAATAGTATTTTATATGTAGGATGTTGTTACTTAAAAGCGCACTTTATCAAACCATATTTGGTTTTGATAAAGTGCGTTTTTTTAAATTATTAAAATTGTGAAACTGCACCAAATAGTGAAGCATGATTCTTAGTGTGTGTCGTTTTAATTTCGGCATGACCATATTCAGGTGGAAGGAAATTCTGAATTTTAGGAACGATATATTTAAGTAAAGTTTGATCTTGAGCAGAAATCCCTCCACCAATCAGAATTAAACCAGGATCATATATGATTTGTATTTGTGCTAGGCCTTCTGCAACATTAAAGCTCCATTCATTTAGAATATCTAAGGCGAGTTCATTGTCTTGATCCGCCAATTTAAATAGCATTGGCACATCATCGCTATAAGGAAATGATTTGGATTTCATTAAAGATTTAAGTGCTGTTGTAGAAGCGCGTTGTTCAAATGTTAATTGATCTTCAGAGCGATATAATAGGTAGCCAATCTCATTCGCACGATGACGTGTGCCATTGTATAAACCTAAAGTTTGATTATAAAAAGCACCACCAATACCAGTTCCCAAAGTAAGACAAAAAATGTTATCTACATCATATTGATGAAAATAAAGTTCTCCTAATAAAGCCGCATTAACATCATTGTAAATTTTGACATCCGCATTGAGTGATGCTAACAGTTTGGGGAAATTTGTGCCCCTAAAATTCGGAATGGTAGGGCCAGTATAATCAACCACGCCATTGGTTTCATCTATTACACCTGCGCTGGAAATGCCTACATGCAGTGGTGAAAGTTTATAGGTCATTTGAAAATGTTTAACAATGTCATAAACTTTGTCAACGATGTATTCATTTATATTATTCGGTGTGGGTATTTTTTGATAATCTACAAAATTTAAGCCGTTATCTAAAACAGCAGCTTTGATATCAGTGCCTCCGATATCAATTGCGACTTTATAATCCGTCATTTATATTGCCTCCTGTAAGGTATTCAAATATATATGTATCATTTTTAAATTTAAAAGTGTAGCTATAATAACTTTGAAAAATATTTTCATTGAAATTTAGTATAAATGATGAATTTTTTCAAAATACTATTGATACACTCTATGGTAGCGTTTACAATTCGAACTGTAAATAGTATTAAACAAACATTTTTCAACTTGGATAAAGGAACACAGGGTTTTTAACAGAAGAATACTCATAAAAGCAAACGGAGGTTTATTTCATGGAAGATAAATTTAAAGGATTATATGCAGCATTATTAGTACCATTTGATGAAAATGGATAAGTGAAAGAAGAAGGGTTAGCACAAATTGCCAAAAATGCGATTGAGACAGAAAAATTAGATGGCTTATATGTTAATGGTAGTTTAGGTGAGAATTTCTTGCTCAGTAAAGAACAAAAGAAACAAGTCTTCAAAGTCGCAAAAGAAGCGGTCAATGACGATGTGAAAATGATTGCGCAAGTTGGCTCATTAGACTTAAATGAAGCGATTGAACTTGGTAAGTATGCTACAGAACTTGGGTATGATGCGATATCTGCAGTCACACCATTCTATTATCCATTTTCATTTGAAGAAATTAAAGACTATTATTTTGAACTTATTGAAGCTACACAAAATAACTTAATTATTTATGCAATTCCAGATTTAACGGGTGTAAATATTTCGATTGAACAATTTGGTGAACTTTTCAACCATGAAAAAATCATTGGTGTGAAATATACAGCGCCAAACTTCTTCTTATTAGAAAGAATTCGTAAAGCTTTTCCAGATAAATTAATCTTATCAGGATTTGATGAAATGTTAGTTCAAGCAGCAGTATCAGGCGTAGATGGTGCAATTGGTTCAACCTATAATGTCAATGGTGTGCGTGCAAGACAAATATTTGAAAAAGCGCAAAATGGCAATATTGCGGAAGCTTATGAAATTCAACACGAAACCAATAATATTATCGAAAATGTATTATCTATGGGGATTTATTCTACGTTAAAAGAGATTTTAGCATCACGTGGTATTGACGGCGGCGTACCTAAACGTCCATTTAAACCATTTAACGAAGCAAACAGAAGTAAATTAGACAAATTGATTAAAGACTATAATTTATAAGACATCGCGTAAGGGGATGAAGTAAATGCAACAAGTAGGTTTTGGGACGTGGAACTGGGTAGCTGTAATAGTTTATCTCGTATTAATGTTATTGGTGGGTGAGTATTTTACAAAACGAGCAAGTCAAAACACAGATAGTTTCTTTACAGCTAGTGGCCGTTTGCCTTCGTGGGCAGTTGGGTTCTCTATCTATGCAACGACATTAAGTGCGATTACATTTATGTCGACACCAGAAAAAGCATTTTTAACAGATTGGTCTTACATAGCTGGCAATGTCGCTATTGTAGCTATTATTCCATTGTTAATTTATTTTTATGTACCATTCTTTAAAAAATTAAAGGTGACATCAGCTTATGAATATTTAGAAGCACGATTTGGGCCGAGTGTCCGTGTGATTGGGTCGTTGCTATTTGTATTGTTCCATTTAGGAAGGGTAGCTATTGTGATTTATTTACCGACGCTAGCGATTACTGCGGTTTCTGATTTAAATCCTTATGTCGTAGCGAGTCTAGTAGGGATATTGTGTATTCTTTATACATTCCTTGGTGGTTTTGAAGGTGTGGTATGGAGTGACTTCATTCAAGGGGTCATCCTATTAGGTGGTGCTGCAGCAATCATTATCTTGGGCATTGTACATATCAAAGGTGGTATGGGAACTGTAGTGACGGACGCGCTAGATCATAAAAAATTAATCAGTGCAAATAATTGGAAGTTTAATACTGCCGCGGCAGCAATTCCTATTATTTTCTTAGGGAATATATTTAATAATTTGCATCAATATACTGCAAGTCAAGATGTTGTACAACGTTATCAAGCATCTGAATCCATGTCTGAAACGAAGAAATCATTATGGATGAATGGTGTTTTGGCATTGATTTCAGCCCCATTATTTTATGATATGGGGACAATGCTTTATTCCTTCTACACACATGAAAGTGCTTTGCCAGAAGGTTTTAATACATCATCGATTGTACCTTATTTCATACTGACAGAAATGCCATCATTTATTGCCGGATTACTTATTGCAACAATATTTGCAGCTGCACAATCTACAATTTCATCAAGCTTAAATTCAATTTCAGCTTGTTTATCTGTCGATATCAAACATAGATTTTTCGGTAAAGGTAAAGAGAAAGACGAAGTTACTTTTGCTAGATGGATGATTATACTTTCTGGTTTATTTGGATTTGGTATGTCTATCTACTTAATTGCTTCAGATTCTAATGACTTATGGGATTTATTCCTATTAATTACGGGCCTTGTAGGTGTGCCATTCGCGGGTGTATTTGCTGTAGGTATCTTTACGAAACGAACAAATACCCTAGGCGTTATATGCGGTTTGGCGTTAGGTATTATCTTCGCTTATATCTTCAATGGTGTTGGCGGTGGCAATTCGCCATTCTTTGTATCCATTATTTCATTCCTAGTTGCATTTATCTTCTCTTATCTAATCAGTATTGTAATACCTGGTAAGAAAAAAGATATTGTTGGCTTAACTATTTTTGATATTAAAGAAAAATCAAATTACGTTTCTAAAATACATGTGAAGAAATAGATAAGTAAAGCTTATCAGTGTAGTACACACTGGTAAGCTTTTTATTGTAATTTATTTTTTAATTAGCAATTAAATATGCGAAGAATCTCAAGATAGAAAATGTAAAATAAATTTGACATTTTCTAGTAGGATAGTTATATTAAAAATGTAAAAAACCTTTGACATTTAGGATTGTTAAATATGAATATTCTACTATTTGGACTTGGTTTACCAATAAATTTTTACCAAAAGAAACTTTAAACCAACACAAAGGTAGATCGAAATATGATGAAAGACAAAGTAAAATGTTTGTAGAAATACTAGCTAAAAGTTTTATTTGGCTCGTGTACTGTTTGTTGTTTATATTTATACTAAGAACCTTTGGTTGGTTTGATATGGATGGAGCATTAATATCGACATATCCTGAAATTATATTCTTGGTTATTGGTCTATTTCTACTACTATTTAATTATTTAACTATGCGTTCAAAGTACACTTTTAAGGATTGATTAAATGAAAAATAAAATTAAAATATATAGAAAACGTACTGGCGTTTCTCAAGAAAATTTGAGTGAAAAATTGGGAGTATCAAGGCAAACAATCAATGCTATAGAAAATGATAAATATGACCCTTCATTGTCATTAGCATTTAAACTCGCGAAGTTATTTGATGTGACAGTAGATGAACTTTTTTCTTGAAATAAATATGAAAAAATAAATAATTTTAAAAAGATTTAGTTAAATTAGGCAAAAAATTTTCAATTTGAGTCATATGCGATTAATATATACTTATTAAATTTAAAAAAGTGAGGTACTGACCAAATGTCTACATTAGTCATTATTGCACATCCAGATATTAGCAATTCAACTGTGAATAAGCATTGGAGAGATGCACTTTCTAAGATAGGTGAGTCTGTCACAGTACATGAAATCTATCCAGAATATCCACATGGCAAAATTGATATCGAAAAAGAACAAAAACTGATAGAAGCGCATGATCATATTATTTTTCAATATCCATTATATTGGTATAGTTCTCCACCATTAATGAAACAGTACTTAGATGAAGTCTTTACACATGGTTGGGCATATGGTTCTAAAGGAGACGCCTTAAAAGGAAAGAATATAGGATTGGCGATTTCTATTGGGTCAATAGCAGAAGCCTATACACCAGAAGGTAATGTGAAATTTACAATTGATGAATTAGTGAGTCCGATGATTGCAACGACACGATTTGTATCTGCAAACTATGTTGGTGCGCATAAGCTATACAGTGCATTTACTATTGCGCCTAGTCAATTAGAAGAGAATACGCAAGATTATTTGAACTTTATTCAATCATTAAACAAGTAATTAAAGATAATCTAAGACAAATTTTTTCGTTTATGGTTATATTTAACATGATTGAATTGAAGCGGTAAAGTATAGGTATTTATAATATGGTTTCATACCTACAGGGTGGAACAAGCGAAATCTTATTAAAAGAGATTGCTGTTTGACTCTGTTTTTTTATGAATTCAGCTATTATGTAAGGGATTTACTTTGAATCAAACTACAATATCGATATAATAATAGATAAACATATAAATTGAAAGATTTGAGGGGACACTATGATAAAAGCAATTGCAGTTGATATGGATGGTACATTTTTAAATACGCAAAAAACATACGATGAAGAACGATTTGAACGTATATTTCAGCAATTAAAAACGCAGCAGATTAAGTTTATAGCTGCTAGTGGTAACCAATATGCGAAATTGAAATCAATTTTCGGAGAACGAGCGATGTACTTTGTGGCAGAAAATGGTGCGGTTATTTATGAAGGGGATAAATTATATGATTATCAAACATTCGATAGAGACTTTTATCAGCAAGTGGTAGATTATTTAAATATTGAAAGAGGTATCAATAACTTAATTGTATGCGGATTAAGTAGTGCCTATATTTTAAAGGAAAATCCTGAGTCGTTTAAAAAAGATGCACATTTTTATTATCGTCAATTAGAAGAAATTCATTCTTTACAACACTTACCCGAAGATGAGTATGTGAAGATAGCATTTAACATAAACCGTGAGACGCATCCTACACTTGATGAGGATCTTAAAGCGCGTTTTAATGGTAAGTTAGAATTTGTATCTAGTGGACATGATAGTATTGATATCATTATCCCTGGTGTAACAAAAGGGAACGCATTAAAACGTTTATTGAACACATGGCAACTCGACGCGTCAGAATTAATGGCGTTTGGTGATGCAAATAATGATTTAGATATGTTGCTATTAGCCGAGCATAGTTATGTGATGGAGAATAGTGAAGATCATTCGTTGTTTGAAGCAGCAAAACATGTGGCACCCTCGAATGATAAGCAAGGTGTGTTAAGCGTGATTGAATCCGAAGTATTAAACAAACCGATTTGATTGTGTTATAAAACATATTGTTTTAATACGAATTTCAAAATTGCTACACTACATATATAAATGATTAATTTGAAAGGTAGGTTTCAAAAAGTGATGACTCAAATGCAACAAACGATTTTAGATGCTTTTAATTTTAGACATGCAACAAAACGCTTTGATGCAAACAAAAAAATTTCAGAGAGTGATTTTAATACAATTTTAGAAACGGGGAGACTTTCACCCAGTTCACTAGGCTTAGAGCCTTGGAGATTTGTAGTTATTCAAAATCGTGAAATTAGAGATAAACTTAAAGCAATCAGTTGGGGTGCACAAGGGCAACTTGATACAGCAAGTCATTTTGTATTAATTTTAGCACGCAAAAATGTAACTTCACAATCAGATTACGTACAACATATGATAAGAAATGTAAAAAAATATAGTGAAGCGAGCATTCCAGCTACAGAAAAGAAATTTGATGATTTTCAAACTAACTTTCACATTAATGACAATGACCAATCTTTATTAGATTGGGCGAGAAAACAGACTTATATTGCACTGGGTAACATGATGACAAGTGCAGCATTATTAAATATCGATTCATGTCCAATAGAAGGCTTTGATTTAGATGCGGTCACACAATTTTTAACTGATGAAGGCATTATAGACGAAGCGCATTTTGCGCCATCTGTTATGGTGGCTTTTGGTTATAGAGAAACGGAACCGAAAGATAAAGTACGCCAAACACAAGATGATATCGTAGAATGGTTAGAATAAATGAAGAAAAGCTTGGTGCAGTTGCACCAAGCTTTTTATATTATAAATCACGTGCATTCGATTGAATTAAAGCTTTATACCAGTCAAAAGAATCTTTTTTAATACGTTTTTTAGTACCTTGACCGTAATCATCTTGATCTACATAAATGAAGCCATAGCGTTTAGTCATTTCACTCGTTGACATTGATACTAAATCAATAGGCCCCCATGCAAGGTAACCCATTAAATCAACGCCATCTTCAACGGCTCTTTTTGCTTCAGCAATATGTTTTTGTAAATAATCAATGCGATAATTATCATGAATTTGGCCATCTTCAATAGTGTCTTTTGCACCTAACCCATTTTCAACAATGAATAACGGTTTATTATAACGGTCCCACAATTCATTTAAGACGATTCTGAGTCCGATTGGATCGATTTGCCAGCCCCAATGGGATGCTTCTAAGTAAGGATATTTTATCTACACATGCATCGGATTTCACATGTTTTTGTTGCAATACTTGTAGCAATGATTCATCAGTCACTTCGTTTAGTGACTCATGGTTAATTAACCTTTGGCTGAAAAATTTGAGGTGAGTCATAAATCTGGAGTAGCTTAGGGCATCTTCATTAATGTGTAAATTAAAGTGATAGCGCACAATATCTAAAATACTTTTGGTAATCTTTGTGATTTCATATATATTTGCGATATTTTCATCCATACTTGCGTTGACAATATGCATAGCAATAAATCCAGCCTCATCTTTAGGTAACTGAATATCAAAGCGGCGGTTAATGGTCTCAACTGCGTTTATTGATAAATCATATTCTTTAGGATAGAGTCTGTTGATTTCGTATAATAATGGATTTTTAATAATGTGACCTTCTCTGGTTCTTTTAATAGCGTAATCTATGTGGTCCGTTAGTGATAGGTAAATAGATTCTGACATAGGTTTTTCATAAAGCTGATTGGCTTTGATAATAATATCTTGAGTCGTTAATAAGACATTTTGATCGATTTCATTAAGTAACGTAAGCATACGTTCTTGTTCTTCGCTTGTGAGTCTAAAAACTTTATCAATTTTGTCTTTTTCTAGCTCTTGACCATTTTGTTTGCCACAGGGAATCCCTTTTCCCATGACGATACGTTCTTCATTGTTAATCTTTGAAATAACCACATTGTTATTCAGTATTTTAGTAATTTTCATAATAAATATAACATCCCTTATTTATTAACTTAGTAATAAAAATGATTATATATTTAATATAGAGTAGATGTTTATCATAAGTCAAAAAGAAACGCCGATATCGTTTCTGAAAACAATAAAAAGCAGTGCGCATTCAACTTGAATGAACACTGCTTTTGCAATCAATGTCATAACATCTTCCTAGCATCAATTAGTCTTTATCAGCAACGAGTTGTGTATTGCTATGAACTAAAATTTCGAAACCTTCTGGTCCAATAAATTGTGTTTCTTGTGCATTTGGTTTATATATTTCTATATGTGTTAAGCCTAAACTTTGGCTATTGTTTTGGCGTAATATATTGGATTGCCAAGTATTAAAAGCAATGTGGTGGTGGTAATGATTAGTTGACATAAATACAGCCTGTGGTAAATCAGAAACGTGGTCTAAGCCGAGTTCGTCGAGATAATAATGACGGGATTGACCTATATCAGCAGCTTTTAAGTGTAGGTGACCAATTTTTGCATCATCTGGCATACCTTGCCATCCATTTTCACTTCTTTGTTCAACTAAGTCATTCGCATCGACTTCGAGCGTATCCATCTTCACTTTATTGTCATTCCAAATCCAACCTGCTTTAGGTCTATCATAATAAATTTCAATCCCATTACCTTCAGGGTCTGCAAAATAAAGCGCCTCACTGACAAGGTGATCGCCACCGCCAACTTGAACACCTGTACTTGCAGCATGATATAAGAAATTACCGAGATCTTGACGCGTAGGTAATAAGAGCGCCATGTGAAATAGTCCTGATTCTCTCATAGAGGGACGACGTCCGTTTTCTATTTCATTTAGTGTTAGCGTATGTCCATGTGCGCCGACATTAAAGGTAACGGCATGATTTGTTTCGTGTTTAATAGTTAACCCTAAAATTTGTGTGTAGAATTTAATCATATTTTTCAAATCTGAGACGTTTAATGTGATATTTGTTACTTGCGTTGCATTTTTATCGTGGAAAGTCATAATTTAGCTCCTTATTCATTGCATGTATTTATAATTATTACAAGTTGAATTCTAGTATAAAAAATATACTGAGTCAATACACAAAGCTTGGAAAGTATAAAAAATATATTTGGTGGCATTAAAAGATTCATTTTTGTAAAATGGGTATAACACAATGTTTTAAATCCAAAAGAATAGGATGTTATAGATGACACACTATTATTTTAAAGAAAACTTTTTCAATGCTTCTAGATCAGTGATAGAAATTTATAATGATAAAGAAGATGTAGTGTTTACCATCGAACTGTTTTATACGTCGGCTGTACAACAAACAATGGCATATTTAGGTAATAACAAGCAGAACTTTGAGATTACAGATGGTCAAGCTACCTATCGTGTGTTGCAAGAGGGTGCTATTAAAACACCTTTTAAGACAGTCTGGACAGTTGAAAAGAATAATCAACCCATAGGCCTATTTCGTTCAAAAATGGGGCTCAAACCAACTATGTATTTTGAAGAGACTCAAGGAGGTATAATAAAATTTCAGTCAGGATTTTTTTCGAGAAGTGTAAAGGTGACAGAGCGTAATCAAGAAATTATGCAAACAAAATCAGAGCGATTTAAATTTGCTTCCATGCACGATGTGTATATAGAAACGGAAACATATCATCCGGCTATGTTAATACTATTGTTCCAAGTGTTTTATGAATTTCAGGAAAAACAACGTAAAAATGCAAACTAGGTTAACAATAGCATAATACAAAGCTAGAACTTGAGATATGGCAAATGTCTCAAGTTCATTTTTTAAATTCAATGGAAATCTGTGGATAGTTAGTGTGTAATATATCCATTCTATTTACAGATGTTAAGTTGTGGTAAAATATGAGACACGTATTGTATGGACTGATATAAAGCATGGATGTCCATAATAATTGATAGATTTGGTATTAAATCATGATTGTATGGAGGTGGCGTGATGAAAGTATTCTTGAAATTAGGTTGGTTTTTTAAACAACAAAAAACGAGTTATCTCATAGGCTTAGGCACCTTATTGTTAATCGCATTAATTGAAATTGTACCGCCTCAAATCATTGGTCGTACAATTGATGAGATGACTTCTAATAGATTAACGCCTCGATTATTAGCCATTTATTTATTCATACTTGTTATTACTGCAATATTAACTTATGTTCTCAGATATGTATGGAGATTATCTATATTTGGAACAAGTCAAAAATTAGGTAAGATATTAAGGACCTATCTATATAAAAAATATACAGAAATGAGTGCTATCTTTTTCCAAAATAGAAGAACGGGTGATCTGATGGCACATGCTACGAATGATATCAGAGCTGTTCAAAATGCTGCAGGTGCAGGTATTTTAATGATTGCAGATTCGTTGATAACTGGTGGCACAGTCATTATCACGATGGCAACAACAGTCAGTTGGAAATTAACGTTAATTGCCATGATTCCACTTCCATTTATGGTATTGCTTACCAGCATTTATGGTTCGCTACTAAGTAAAGGATTTAAAAAAGCACAAGCTGCGTTTAGTAAACTAAATGATAAGACACAAGAGAGTGTGGCAGGTATCAAAGTAACTAAAACATTTGGCTATGAACCAAGTGATCAGGCGGATTTTAAGCATTTAAGTGATGATGTTGTTGCGAAAAATTTGAAAGTATCAAAAATAGATGCACTTTTTGATCCGACGATTACTTTAGTCATAGGTATGAGTTATTTCTTATCAATTGCATTCGGTGCGCAGATGGTTTTTCATAATGATATCAGCTTGGGGCAGTTAATCACATTTAATACATATCTTGGCATGCTGGTATGGCCTTTACTAGCGCTAGGCCTGTTTTTTAATATTGTCCAAAGAGCTAAAGCATCATATGAACGTATTGAGGAAATTGGCGAACTACCTAATGATATCGATACTTCATATGTCATTGATGAACGTCCTCAAGGGGATATAAGGTTTAATATAAATCAGTTTCATTTCCCGGGTAATGAGGATCAAGGTATTTATGATATTAATTTTACAATTAAAGAAGGTTCTACAGTTGGTATTGTTGGTCGTACAGGTTCAGGTAAGAGTGCATTAATTAGGTTATTATTACGAGAATTTGATACACAACACGCTCAAGATATTGAATTTGGTGGACATCCTATTCGTGATTACAATGTTGAGTTATTAAGAGCTCAATTTGGTTATGTGCCACAAGAACATTTTTTATTTTCAACAACCATACGTAATAATATTGCATTTAGTAATGAAACGATTGACGATGAGAAAATATTTGAAGCTAGCAAGCTTAGTCACATTCACGATGATATCATGCAATTTTCTAAAGATTACCAAACCGTAGTAGGCGAACGTGGTGTATCGTTATCAGGTGGTCAAAAGCAACGTGTTTCTATTGCACGTGCGCTACTCGTTAATCCAGAAATACTCATTTTAGATGATTCATTATCAGCAGTAGATGCACAAACAGAAGAAGCCATATTAGAAAATTTGGAACATCTGAGAAGCGGTAAGACCAATATTATAACGGCACATAGAATGAGTGCTGTAAAACACGCCGATTTAATTATAGTAATGAATGAAGGCCGTATCATCGAGCGTGGTAATCACGCAACACTGATGAGTAAAAAAGGTTGGTATTATGATACTTACCAGGCTCAAGCATTACAAGAGCAACTGTCTCGCAACTTGGATAGTCTAACGAAAGGGGATGGTGAAAATGACTGAAAATGCTAATCTAACAGCAAAAGATCAAGGTAGCGCACTCATTAGGTTATTTAAATACACCTTACCCTATAAATGGATTATTGTTTTGGCCTTTATTACGCTCATATTATCAACGATTGCTAGTATGATGACACCTTATATGGTGAAAATTTTCATCGATGATTATTTAACACCACGCCATTTTCCTAAAGAGACAATGGTATGGTTGATTGTTATTTTTATTAGCATACAGTTGATTGGCGCTATCACCCTTTACTTTAGCCAATATTTATTTCAATATTTAGCATTTAAAGTAATTCAACAATTAAGGATTGATGCATTTAATAAGCTGGGTAAATTAGGTATGAGATACTTTGATAAAGTACCTGGTGGTAGCATTGTTTCTCGACTTACAAATGATACAGAAACGATTGTTGATATGATTGTAGGTGTTTTTTCCACATTTATAATGGCATTCTTTATGATGATTTCAAGTTACATCATGATGTTTGTGTTAGATGTCAAATTAGCTTTAATTGCGCTCATTTTTTTACCTATCATAATGATAATATTAGCAAGTTATAGAAAGTATTCTGCTTTTTTATTTTCAAAGTCAAGACAACGGTTATCTGATTTAAATTCGAAGTTAGCGGAATCTATAGAAGGCATGAAAATTATCCAAGCCTTTAATCAAGAACGCCGATTAAATAAAGAATTTAATAAGATTAATGATGAACATTATCAATATATGTTAAAAACTGTTAAATTAGACAGTCTTTTACTTCGCCCTGCAATCAGTTCTATTTCAATTTTTGCGGTTGTAATGATTCTTGGATACTTTGGAGTAATCAGCTTTACTACTGGCATCACTGCAGGTGTGGTGTTTGCTTTTGTACAATATATGGAACGTTTTTTTGAACCTATCAATCAAGTAAGTCAAAATTTAAATATACTGCAACAAGCGCTGGTTTCAGCAAGTAGAGTGTTTGCACTCATCGATGATGATACGTATGAACCACAACAAGAAGCAAACAATGACAATGCTATTGAGACCGGTGAAATCGAGTTCGACAATGTGAGCTTTAGTTATGACGGAGAAACAGACGTGTTAAAAAACATTAGTTTGACCGCGAAACCAGGAGAAATGATTGCGCTTGTCGGTCATACAGGTTCTGGTAAAAGTTCTATCATCAATCTCTTCATGCGTTTCTATGAATTCAATCGCGGTGATATTAAAATAGACGGCAATTCAATTAAAAAGATACCAAAAACAGAATTGAAAGAAAAAATTGGCTTGGTTTTACAAGATGCCTTTATGTTCTATGGCACGATAGCTTCAAATATTAAACTTTATCATCCTTCAATGACATTTGAACAAGTGAAAGCAGCAGCAGAGTTTGTTCATGCAAATCATTTTATTGAAAAACTGCCAAATCAATATCAACATAAAGTGATTGAGAAAGGTAGCGCATTTTCAAGTGGTGAAAGACAGTTGATTGCTTTTGCAAGAACGATTGCAACAAATCCTAAAATCCTAATTTTAGATGAAGCCACAGCGAATATAGATTCAGAAACAGAGGAACAAATCCAACAATCTTTGAATAAAATGAGAAAAGGCCGTACGACATTAGCGATTGCCCACCGATTATCTACAATTCAAGATGCTGATCAAATATTTGTATTAAATAAAGGGGAAATTGTTGAACGTGGTACGCATGCACAATTGATAGCACAAAAAGGTATTTATCATAATATGTATTTATTACAGAATGGATAAAACTGTTATCATAATTAATTTAAATATAAGTATAGGCATAGGATGACGAGTGTGAAACTCGATGTCCTATGCCTATATTAATAGGTCCAATGTTTGATTAACCGACATACACATCTTGATATTCATCATGTTTTTCAATAACGCTTTTAGCAAATGGACATGTAGCAGATACTTTTAAATTATTGTCACGTGCGTAATCAACAACAGCTTTAACTAACTGAGAACCAATACCTTGGCCACCCATTTCTTCTGGTACACCAGTGTGGTCAATATCGATTTGATTATCATTTTGTTGGTTAAAAGTAATTTGAGCTTGTGGATTATTTTCGTCATCACCAATGTAAAATTTGTTTGTACCTTGTTTAATTTCAGCCATAATATCGCTCCTTAATTTTTGTCTATAGTTATTAAATATCACATTTTAGCGACTATTAAACAATTTGTGATTGAATGAAATGAGAAGAAATGTAATAGATTGAGTTAAAAGCATTGAAATATTGCAAAAATAAGTTTATAGTTTTAACGAAATAATTTCGATTTGGAGGGGCGTTTTTTGAAGAAAAGTATAATAATCATGCTGACATGTGTAATGATGATTACATTAAGTGCGTGTGGTAACATCAATAAAAGTGAGAAAAAAGACGTCAGTACAAATAATAAACTTAAAATATATACAACAGCTTTTGCTTTTCAAAGTTTTACGGAGCAAATTGGTGGCAAATATGTAGATGTTGAATCAATTTATCCGCCTGGCGCAGATATGCATTCTTTTGAGCCAACACAAAAAGAAATGGTGAATATTGCTAAGAGCGATTTATTTATTTATTCTAATCAAGATATGGATCCTGTCGCTAAAAAAATTGCGGGCTCAATCAATAATGAGCATCTAAAATTACCTGTAGCAGCGAATTTAAAGCAAGCTGATTTATTATCAAATCATGAACATGACCATGAGCACGAAGGACACGAAGCGCATGAAGAACACGATGAACATGAAGGGCATGATCACGAAGAGGGTAGCAAAGATCCACATATTTGGCTAGACCCAGTTCTAAACAAAAAGATGGTGAAAGCGATTAAGGACGACTTAGTGAAAAAAGATTCACGCCATAAAGCATATTATGAAAAACGTTATAAACAACTTATTGCTGATTTGGATGATATTAATCATGAAATGAAAGATATTACTTCAAATCCTAAACGAGATACAGTAGTGATTTCGCATGATTCTATTGGTTATTTAGCCAATCGTTATGGATTTAAGCAAGAAGGTGTCAGTGGTATGAATAATGAAGAACCTAGTCAAAGGGATTTAATGGCTATTGTTAAGCGCATTGATGATACAAAACAACCGTATGTGCTTTATGAACAAAACATCTCTTCTAAAGTAACAGATGTTATTCAGAAAGAATCTAACACAACACCGCTTAGCTTCCACAATATGGCTACACTATCTAAAAAAGAAATGAATGATAAAGATATAACCTATCAATCACTTATGAAAGAAAATATTAAATCATTGGATAAAGCATTAAATCATTAATTAGAAAAAGGTGCGCATAACCATTTATGAACTGTCATAAATAAGCTATGTGCACCTTTTTTATTTTGAGCACTTTTCCGTCAGTATCAATCTAATGAACTTATATTATAAAAATAATAGTCGGTATTAACAAAAGGCATGGTGTAAGTTAGTTAATCATATCTAATATAAGAAACAATTGTATTATAATACGCTTCTAAGCCATGAATACCATCAGCGCCACCTAAGCCAGATTCTCTCCAACCAGCATGAAAACCATTAACGACTTCTTCGGCTTCACAATTGGCATAAACTTCAACAAATTTAAGTTTTTCAGTAGCTAACATAATTTCTTTTAAGTTTTCAGAAAAGATATATGATGATAAGCCTGCATTCGTATCATTGGCTTGGTTAAGCGCATGTTCAAATTCAGAATATGTCACAATTGGTAAAACAGGACCGAATATTTCTTCTTTGAACGCACTGTCTTCGGGATTGATATGATCTAAAATAGTAGGAGCATAAAAGAAACCAGAACGCTTAATTTTATGACCACCAGTGATTTATTGAGCACCATTTTATACAGCATTTTGTACTTTGTCATCTATACTGTCAAGTTGTTGTTGATTAATAATGGCACCATAATCTGTAGATTCATCAAACGGATCGCCGACTGTTAATTGTTCCATTTGAGCTTTCAATTTGTCGATAAATGTATCGTGAACTTCTTGGTGGACAAAAATACGCTCAGGACAAGTGCAAACTTGACCAGCATTATTTATTCTTGCTGTAACAATATAATTAACGGCTTTATCTAAGTCAGAATTTGGTGTAACGATAACTGGCGCGTTACCTCCAAGCTCTAAGTTTACTTTTTTGACTGTAGAGGCACTTTCAGCATAGACAGACTTGCCAGCGCGCATACTACCGGTTAATGAAATGAGTTGGATATCAGGATGTTGTGCTAGTTGCGTTCCTACAGTTTCACCTGTACCTGGTAATATTTGTACTAGGCCAGCAGGTATCGTTGAGGCACGTAGTAATTCTGCGATTTTTAATGTAATTAAAGAAGTTGCTTCACTTGGTTTAATGACAACAGAGCAACCAGTAATAACAGCAGGAATCACTTTTCTCATCAAGACCATAATTGGCGCATTCCAAGGTACAATGCCTGCAGTTACACCAATCGGTTTTTTCGTTAGTAAAATGGTTTCATTTTCACGACTATTTTGTAAAACTTCTCCTTTATTATTCATACTCAATCCAGTCATATAGTCAATGAATTGAATAGTTTTATCAATTTCACCTTTTGCTGAAGCTAAGGTTTTACCTTGCTCTTTAACATAAAGTTCAGCTAATGTATCTTTGTTTTGTTCTAATAATGGAATGAGCAATTTAACATGATCAGCGCGTGTAGGCTCTGGTGTTTTTTCCCATTCTAATTGAGCTTGTTTGGATTTTTCTACAGCATCATTGACTTCGGCTTCCGTTGCAAATGTAATCGTATCTATTTTTTTCTCTTGTTGCAGGGTTGATAACATCCATTGTGTCAGTAGATTTACTTGCTATAAATTCATTGTTTATAAATAATTGATTCAATTGTGACACCTCCACAATATATACATAACACTTAAGTAATGTTGAAAAACCGAACGCTTGATTTTCATTGAAACGTACATTCAATATATTATTTTATATGTCCAACTGAAAGTGCTTAAAACGGACTAATGCTAAATTTGGAGCGGGTGATATATTTTTTATACTTATATGTTGACAGAAAG
Organism: Staphylococcus sp. Z5-21; assembly: GCF_056529615.1. Taxonomy (NCBI): domain Bacteria; kingdom Bacillati; phylum Bacillota; class Bacilli; order Caryophanales; family Staphylococcaceae; genus Staphylococcus; species Staphylococcus sp. Z5-21. The sequence continues at coordinate 428,408 of NZ_CP096462.1, forward strand.
TGAATAGCCCATTATAATTTATCTCGAATTCGAAATAAATTTAGGGAGTAGGTGAATAAAGTGGATCGTACACAAATATCTTTAAATACATTTGTTGGTTTAAATCGAACCTTAGATCATCTAATGAAAATCGTTAAAACAGATGTGCAACGTTATGGATTAAATGTAACAGAATTTGCTGTAATGGAGCTGCTTTACAATAAAGGTGACCAACCCATTCAACGCATCGGTAATCGTGTATTAATAGCAAGTAGTAGTATTACGTATGTCGTAGATAAATTAGAAGAAAAAGGCTGTGTAGTTAGACAACGCAATGAGAAAGATAAGCGTGTGACGAATGCATCTTTAACCGATAAGGGACGTAGTATGATGGATGAAATATTCCCAGATCATGCATCAACATTAGAATCTACTTTTTCAGTACTAACAGATGAAGAAATAACGGTATTACAAACAGCTTTAAAAAAATTAAGTGCTCAACCGATTGAATAAAAGGGCACTTAAAATTTTTATCAAAAATTACTTCGAAATCGAGATAATTATAAGAGAGAGGCGTTTATTATGACAAATAACCAATTATTAGGTATTCATCATGTCACAGCAATGACAGATGATGCGGAAAGAAACTATCAATTTTTCACAGAAGTATTAGGTATGAGACTCGTTAAGAAAACAGTAAATCAAGATGATATTTATACGTATCATACATTTTTTGCGGATGACGAAGGCTCGCCTGGAACGGATATGACATTCTTTGATTTTCCTAATATTCCTAGAGGGGCAGCAGGTACAAATTCAATTACACGTCCTTCATTTAGAGTGCCAAACGATGAAGCGTTGGAATATTATGAGCAACGATTTGACGAATTTAATATTAAACATGAAGGTATACAATCACTCTTTGGTACAAAGGTATTACCGTTTGAAGAGGTAGATGGTCAAAGTTACCAACTGGTGTCTGATGAGCATAATAAAGGTGTGGCACCAGGTAAACCATGGAAAAATGGTCCAGTACCAATGGATAAAGCAATCTATGGTCTAGGTCCTATCGAAATTACCGTGAGTTATTTTGAAGATTTTATGAAAATACTTGAAGATGTATTTGGCATGACAGTCTTAACTAAAGAAGACGGAGTAGCCATTTTAGAAGTCGGTGAAGGGGGTAATGGGGGTCAAGTTATCTTAAGGAAAGATACAGATGGACCTGAAGCAAGACAAGGTTATGGTGAGGTGCATCATGTATCATTTAGACTAAAAGATCATGCAGCAATCGTACAATGGTTAGAAAAATATCAAACATTAGGTATCGGTAATTCTGGTTTAGTAGATCGATTTTATTTTGAAGCGTTATATGCACGAATAGGACATATATTAATTGAAGTTTCTACAGATGGACCTGGATTTATGGGTGATGAGCCTTATGAAACATTGGGTGAAAGTCTAGCTTTACCACCATTTCTAGAATCACAAAGAGCCTATATTGAATCAGAAATACGTCCGTTTGATACAAGCAGATAAAAGGACTTTTGGTTAGAGTAAACCACCATAGCATAAGATATAAAGGGAAATTTAAATTCAAATATTTAAGGAGGTAATTTTATGGAAGCAATTCAACATATTCATCATATTTCAGCAATTGTAGGTAATCCAGAAGAAAATATTCGATTTTACAGAGATGTATTAAATCTAAAATTAATTAAAAAAACGGTTAATTATGATGATCCATCCACTTATCATCTTTACTTCTCAAATGGAAATATTGAAAATGGTACGATTTTAACGTTTTTCAATTGGCCAAATGCACATAAAGGTCGTAAAGGAAATGGGCAAGTCGAACGCATTGCTTTTAGAATACCTAAAAACTCAAGGGATATTTGGAAAGCACATTTACAAGCACATCAAATTGAAGTAGTAGAAACTAGATTGTTTGATCGTGAAACATTAGAATTTAACGATACACATGACTTACCTTTAGCATTAGTTGAAGCAGATGACGATAACGACCAAACTGACACACAGAGTATCATTGGATTTCATGGGGTGACTTTATTATCTAGTCATCCTAAGGCAACGTTGAATACACTAGTAAACGATATGGGTCTTCATAAAGTGAACGAAGATGACAATGTGGTACATGTTGAAACAAAAGGCCATTGGCAACATCATGTGATTATCAAAAAAGAAAGCGCTCAAATGAATGTTCGTTGGGGTGTTGGTGTTGTTCATCACATTGCTTGGTCAGTTCCAACTGATAAAGTACAACGAGAATGGTTAGTTAAAATGACTGGTAAAGGTTATCATGTGACTGACGTTAAAGATCGCAACTATTTCAAAGCTATTTATATGAAAGAGCAGGGTGGCATTATCTTTGAATTTGCGACAGAAGGCCCTGGTTTTACAGTTGATGAACGATTTGAAACATTAGGTACGCATTTAGTATTACCACCTCAATTTGAAGACAGAAGAGAAACGATACTTCAATTGCTACCACCTATTCGTATATAGAAAATAGATATAAGAGGAGGCACACTTGATATGGAACATATTTTTAGAGAAGGTGAAGCAAATGCACCTACATTGATTTTACTACACGGGACAGGTGGAGATGAAAGTGATTTATTACCATTAAGTCAGCTACTTAACCCTAAGTATAATGTGTTAAGTATAAGAGGTGAAGTATCTGAGAATGGAATGAACCGTTTCTTCAAACGTCACGGTGAAGGACAATACGATATAGAGGATTTAAACTTTCGAACAGATAGACTCATTGCATTTTTAAAAGAAGCTGCTGAACGCTATGGTTTTGATTTATCGCTAGCAATTCCTGTAGGTTTTTCAAACGGTTCTAATATTGCAATCAGCATGATTTTACATCAGGACATTTCATTTCAAACAGCACTGTTATATGCACCACTTTATCCGGTGAATGATGCGAATGATAAAGATTTAAGTGGTATGCATGTATTACTTTCAATGGGTGAACATGACCCAATTGTTACAAGCAAAGATAGTCAAAATGTCATTGATTTATTCGAAAACCGTGGTGCAAATGTCACGCAAGTTTGGGTGAATAGTCACGAAATGACTCAAGCAGGTGTGGTAGCGGGTCGAGACTTATTAAACAATATTTTTAAATAATTTCCCAATATAAGTCACCATTTGTTATACATGATACAAAGTGTAGATGGCTTGCGGCGATTTCAATTTTAGAAAATGAAGTCAATCTAGACTATAATATATGGATAATAGAAAAGGTGGCGATCATAATGAATCATCAAGCGTTGATAGTGATGGATATGCAAAATGGTATTGTAAATGGTTTGCAGCAAAAAGAAAATATAATAGCTAATAATCAAAAAGTAATTGAGACTGCACGTCGTAATAGTATGCCAGTCATTTTTGTACGTGTTGCGTTTACAGGGGAATATATGGAAGTTTCACCAAATAATAAAATGTTTTCGCAAATGAAAGCAAAAGGCGTGCCTATGAATAAACAAGATGAATCAACTCAAATTGTTGAAGCGTTGAATCGCCAAGCAAAGGAACCCCTTGTAATGAAGCATCGATTAAGTGCGTTTACTGGTAGTAATTTAGAGGTGTTATTACGCGGTTTGCAAGTTGATCATCTTGTACTTACAGGTGTGAGTACAAGCGGTGTCGTATTATCTACAGCAGTTGAAGCGGCAGACAAAGATTATAAGCTAACGCTATTATCAGATGCAATGGCCGATCAAGATGTAGAAAAACATCAATTTTTAATCGACAAAATATTAACGCGTTATGCAGATGTGACAACAGTAGAAGCATGGTGTAACAGTTAAAATAAAAATAAATGCCCTATGTTATATTTCAAACATTTACATGACTTTAGCATTAATCATGTCGTTGAAATCATAACATAGGGCTTTATAGTTACATAAGGCCGATGAGTTTCATCCATAAAGAGCCGATACCTAACCATACAATAAAGTAAAATATCGCAAGTACGGCATTCATCGTCCACCATCGATTTTGAGAAACATAGCCTGCTGAATATAAAATAGGTGCAGGACCACTACTATAATGTGTAGTAGATGCCATTAAATTACCGAAGAAACCTAACATTAACGCACTGAAAAGTGGTGGTGCACCAGTAGCGATAGCGACGCCTAATAATGCTGAGTACATAGCACTTACATGCGCGGTTGAACTAGCAAATAAATAATGAGAATAGAAGTAGAATAAGATTAATAGTACTAACACGATTGGCCAACTAAGACCTCCTAAACTACCTGAGATAGACTTACTTAGCCAAGGAATAAAGCCCAGTTCATTAAGTTGATTAGCCATCATTACTAATATTGAGAACCATACTAATGTATTCCAAGCACCAGTTTCTTTGAGTACGTCACTCCAAGTAAGGACACCGGTAATGAGTAATAAGGTTAGTGCGATAAAAGCGGTTAATGTCGCATTGATATTTAACGTGCTACCTAATACCCAAAGTGCAAGTGCAACGAGAAAGATGCTAACCATAAATTTTTCACTGGTCGCCATTTTACCCATATCTTTAAGCTCGTTTTGAGCCCAAGATTTCGCATTAGCAGTTTCTTTAATTTCTGGAGGATACATTTTATAAATAATTAATGGCACAAGGATTAACGATATGATACCAGGGATGAGTGCTGCAATAAACCATTGCATCCAGGTAATATCTACGCCTTGATGTTTCGCTAAAGATTGAGCCAAAGGGTTGCCTGCCATAGCAGTAAGAAACATGGCAGCTGTAATAAGGTTGCCGTGGAATTCTGTAAAGATAAGGAATCCACCCATTTTACGTTGGGTACCATCTTCAGGTTTTGATCCAAATGAACGGGAAAGTGCATTAATGATTGGAAACATAATACCACCAGCACGTGCTGTATTACTTGGTGTGGCAGGTGCTAAGATTAAATCTACACCAATCAATGAATAGCCCAAGCCTAAAGTTTTCTTACCAAATAATTTAACAAATTGTAAGGCGATGCGTCGGCCTAGACCTGTTTTTACAAATCCTCTTGAAATAAAAAATGCCATTGCTATAAGCCAAATACTACTATTTCCAAATCCAGAAACTGCAGTGTCTATCTTAACGGTTTGCGTTAATACCGCGAGTGTAAAACCAATCATTGCAACGGCGCCTATTGGAAGTGGTTGTGTAATACAACCAATAATTGTTGCTACAAAAATTGCAAACATATGCCATGCGCCAACATCTAAGCCTTCTGGTCTAATTGGGGTAAGTAGCCAGATAATGATACCAATCAATATGGGAAAGATAAATTTTCTGTAGTGGATGTCACTATTCATATTATGATGCACCTTTCTTGTCCTTTTATTTGATAAAAAACTAAATATAGTACAAGTATATGATATTAAAATCGTATTTAAGAAAACTAGCGTAGAAGACGCAACTAAAGCGCTTACCACACTATATTTAACATCATATCCTATTAATTTATTATAAGATTTTTCATAATAATTATAGTTCTGTCAAAACCTTATGTAAAGCTAGCTTTTAGAAAAATAATGGCAACATCATTAACTTATAGCGTATAAGTTAATGATGTTGCCATTTACAGAGATATTTTATTGTAATAAGCAATAGTTTAGCATTTTTAAATGGGGGTTATTTACGTGAAATACCTTTTATCAAAATTGGAAATAATAATATAAAACCAAAGATCCCCATAACAGGAAATACTTTTCCTATTAAATCAATAAACCCAATGAAGGTCGTAGCAAAGGTAAGGATTGCCATACAAATAATCATAATATAATAATGTTTGCTATAAGGTCTTGTAAATCTAGAAGCAAATGCATACATAAGACCCACGACAGTATTATAAATAACTAATATCATAACGATAGACATAAATAAACCAATCATAGGAGAAATTTCTTTTGCTAATAATAGTGATGGCAGTGCGACATCTTTTATGTGAGAGAATTGCGATACCATGCCTAAGTTTAACATAAGCAATAAGAAAGTAATGATTAAGCCACCTATCATGCCTCCGTAAACAGAGGAAGATTTAAATTTTAAACGACCTCCCATTACAGATAAAAAGCTGAACGCTGCTGCAATTTGTAAGCTCCCATAGTTAATTGCATCGAACCACCACCATTGATCAGAACGAGTCCCGGTATTCGCGTATTGATTGGGATCACTAAAGCTGAGTGAACCGGTCATTAAATAATACATAGCAATAATAGTAACGATAATAACTAAAAAAGGTGTGACCATACCTAGAATTGCGATGAGGCGTTCAAATTTTAAGAATAATGTTATTAAAATAATTGAAATTAAAAGTACAGAACTCAATGCATATGGTATATTAAAACTTTCATGAATCGTTGAAACCCCACCTGCCGTCATAATCATAGCGAGTGCAAGTAGAAATAAAGTTAAGATGATATCAAATAAAGTGGCAATACGCTTGGGTAAATAATACTTTATAGGTCCAGTGTGGTTATGTGCATTTAAATTATAGCCAGTTTGGAGTACAAAAATGCCACCTAGAGTGACAATACAACCCGTTATAATCACGCCCCAGATACTGTAATTGCCATTACTGGTAAAGAATTGGAATATTTCTTGACCTGTAGCAAATCCAGCGCCTACAACCACACCAACAAAAGCAAATGCCACAATAATAATTTCTTTTAAACTTGTCATAGTCATATAAATCCTTTCAATGGTGTAGATAATATAAATGTCATTCATATATATAAACTCACAATTTATTATTTTAGCTTAAAATAAAATAAATTGAAAAGAAAAAGTATTTTTGATAAGAACAATTGTATTTTTAGAGAGAACTTAAAAGTGCGCACATAAACGTATTTAGATTAATGGTTTATCAAAGTGGGTAAATGATGAAGGTTCTTTGGATGCGTTAAATTTAAAAATTTGATAGTATGTTTTTTTATTATGTGATAAATGTTTAAAGTGATTTGGAAGATAACGAAATTTAATCTGTATAAGAGAGAGGGAACAAAGTGACTTTATTAAACTTACCACTAACATTACTCATTGTTATCTTTTTAGCGTTGGGTATTTTTAGCCAATGGTTCGCCGATAAAATAAAATGGCCATCCATCGTTGTTATGGCTATTGTAGGGTTGCTTGTGGGCCCTATTTTTGGATTGATTAACCCTCAAGAAAGTTTGGGTCAAGAGGTGTTTAGCCCACTCGTTTCGTTGGCAGTTGCAATCATCTTGTTTGAAGGTAGCAGTAACTTAGATTTTCGTGAGTTAAAAGGTATCTCTAAAGCAGTTATAAGAATCATTACTATGGGGGCAGTGATTGCTTGGATTTTAGGATCCATGGCTTTACATTTTGTATTAGGTTTCTCAGTAACGATATCACTTGTATTAGGTGGCTTATTTTTAATTACGGGTCCTACCGTGATTCAACCATTATTAAAACAAGCGAAAGTTAGGAAAAGTGTAGATTCCATCTTAAGGTGGGAAAGTATTATTCTTGATCCTATTGGACCAATGTTAGCGTTAGGTGCATTTTATGTTTTTCAAATCGTAGAGCAAGGTTTTGAGATTCAAATTATTTTAAGTTTTGCTTTACGTTTTGTTATTGCTATTGTTATAGGTTTTGGCGCATCTTATTTATTTATGTTGCTCATTAAAAGAGATCTCATTCCACAAAATTTAATGCCACCCATCCAATTGGTTTTTATTTTACTTATTTTTGCAATATGTGATGAAATATTGCATGAATCAGGGCTACTTGCGGTAACCATATTTGGGTTAATGATGGCACGTATGAAGCGTCATGATTTGATCTTTAAAGAATCAGATCATTTTATTGAAAATGCATCTTCTATTATGGTTTCTACCGTCTTTATATTAATTACGTCTTCGTTAACTTTAAATGTGTTAGAAAGTATTATATCGTGGAAACTATTTATATTCTGTGCAGTCATGATTATATTAGTCAGACCTATTTCTATATTGTTATCTACGATGAATACTGAGATTTCTAAACGGGAAAGAGCTATGGTTTCAATGATGGCACCACGAGGTATTGTCGTACTTACTGTTGCACAGTTCTTTGGAGGCTTATTTGTAGAAAAAGGAACACCCATGGCAGAATACATCACACCTGTTACATTTGGATTAGTATTTATAACTGTGGTCATTTATGGCTTTAGTTTTCTACCGTTAAGCAAAATGATGCACCTTTCAAGTACCGAACCACCGGGCGTCATTATTGTTGGAGAAAGTGAATTTTCATTTCATTTAGGTGCGAAATTGAGGGAACATCACATTCCAGTTATGACTTTTAATTTATTTAATAACACATCAAAACGAGCACAGGAATTAGATTTTGAAGTATTTGAAGGCAATTTATTATCTAGTAATGATCGTATATATGCCGATATGACACGTTACAATAAATGTTTATTAATGACTCAATCTTTTGTGTTCAATAGTTTGGCGTTTAATGAATTAGTGCCTGAGTTTGGTTTGAAAAATGTCAACATGATGCCAGTTTCTTTTAGTGATGAACATGCGCGAAGTAACTTAGATGGACCAATTAGAAATCACATACTATTTGATTCTGATTTTACGTCGCATTGGTTTAATCGCTATATCGTCGAACATAATATTTTAGAAATGCCAGTTTCGAGTAAGGATAATTTAACGGCTTATGACATGGTCCTCTATCATATTGATGATAATAACGAAGTCACATTTAAACGTGATAATCAAAATATTACAAATTCAGAAGAAGGTATGATTGGCTATTTAAAAGATGCTTATTTACATTCGAATATATAAAAAATCCCCGTCCATACAGATTGAAAATCATGTGTGAACGGGGTTTTTTATGAATACTGTTTAGTTAACATAACGATCATGCATAAGTTCTTTTAAAATATCGATTTTTTCTTGAATATCTTGTCCGGTGTTTGTATGTCTTATTTTTTGTCGTTGTAATTCCTTATCGACGACACGACGTATAGAAAGTTCATCAGCGCCATTCAGTAAAACATGTTTTTTGGAATTAAAATGTTGGTGTGCGACTAGTTGCATACCAAATGAATTATAAAGTAATGTATAACCTGCGATACCTGTTGTTGACTGATAAGCTTTCGAAAAGCCACCATCAATCACAATCATTTTTCCTTCAGCTTTAATTGGATCTTCACCATCAATTTCTTTGACAGGTGTATGCCCATTGATAATGTGCCCTTGTTCAGGGTCTAAGCCAAAATCTTTGAGCATTTTTTTACACATATTAACATCCTCACGCAAATGGTAATAAGGGTTTTTAGTTTCTTTATGCGCTGTTTTGTCTTTAATAAAGTAACGCTCGAAAGTCGTCATAGCGCGTTTGCCAAATAGTGAAGAGTATTTACCAGTCCAAAGATACCATACTAAATCTGTGGCTAAATCGTCTTGAATATCTTTGTGATCAAAAGCTTCTCGGACGTAATCTTCAAAATGATCTAATAAATCTCTGCCATAGCATTTCACATCGTTGATAACCATTGATTCCATTTCACCATTTTCATCTACTGGAATACAGCCGTGAATCAATAAATTACCGTTATAAGGCAGGTAAAGCGTGCCTTTTTGCATAAGGAAGGTCATATGTCGTTTCAATTTTTCTGATTGTTGGACAGATAATAATAGTTTATCCATCACTTCTGACTCTTCGTCTGTGAGTTTGTTTGGATCATTTGGGTCAATCGTTTGGAAACAAGTATTTTCTAATGGATATGTTTTTCCATAGAGTGTTGCTTCATTTTTTTCATAGTTAATACTTTCTAATACCAATCGTTCTTCCATTTCAAAAGTAGGGCGACGTTTAATGATTGGTGCCTCTAATTTAAATTGTATGATGGCGATGGCTTGATGAATTTTTGTGATTTGCTCAAGTTCTAATTCAGTTAAGCCTTCAGCATTTTTAGGTCTGAATGCTTTGTTTTTTCCATCATAATGTTTTTCTGCAAGGGTTAATAAGGGTCTTAAATTGATACCATAAGCATCCTCAATAATGTCTAAGTTATCATAACGTGCACAAATGCGAAGTAGGTTTGCAAGGCAAACTTTGGAACCTGCATAGGCACCAATCCAAAGGACATCATGATTTCCCCATTGAATATCTACTGAAGGATAATCAATCAGTGTTTCCATAATTTTATCAGGTTCTGGTCCTCTGTCGTAGATATCGCCAACAACATGAAGGTGATCCACTACAAGGTGCTGAACTGTGAAAGATAAGCCAATGATCAAATCATCTGATTGTTCTAGCTCTATGATTTGATTAATTAATGTTTCATAATAAGAATGTTTATTATTATATTTATTACTTTTATATAACAGTTCTTCTATAATAAAGACGTAATTTTTTGGTAAAGATTTGCGTAACTTTGTGCGCGTGTATTTGGATGAAGCATAGGTGATTAGTTTTATCAGACGATTAATCGTTGTAATGTACCACTCATTGAGCTCGGATTTTGAGCTAAAGCTGTTTTTAATTAATTTAAGTTTTTCTTCAGGATAGTATACAAGCGCAGAAAATTCATTAATTTCTTTGCGTGTCAAAGTATCTTGGAAGATATCATTAATTTTTGAACGAACGTTGCCTGAACCATTACGCAATACGTGTTGAAAGGCATGAAATTCACCGTGTAAATCACTCACAAAATGTTCAGTACCTTTAGGGAGTTCCAAAATAGACTCTAAATTAATAATTTCTGTTGCAAGTTCTTCTTTAGTATTAAATTGTTGTGAAAGTAAATCTAAATATCTATCTTTTAGGCTCTTATCTGCTGATTTCTGCATGGTTATGTCACTCCAGTTGTAAAAATATCGTAATTATGAAATGCATTTTATAAAACGCTTCCAATTTATGTTTCTTATTGTAGCATTAATTGGCACGCCTTTGTCTATTTCTTATTATATTATGAAGTTAAATTAAATTCTAAAAAATGGATTGAGTGTATATTACTAACTGAAAAATTTAAGGTTTATTAGTAAGCGCATATGTTAGAAAAGTAGAAAAAGGAAATGATGCTACTCAAATATAATAAAATGGGGATTTATATAAAAGTTGTAGGAAACATACATTTTAATGAATGTTATTTATTGTATAATTAACATTGTGTAGTAATTTTACCATTATAATTTTGGAGCTTGAAAATACTGTTAAATCAATGATTAATCGCTATAAAGCTGTATTTTATTGGTTTTATTTGAAAAAAATTATTGATTTACTGTTTAATTTATAATTTATTTTTGTATAATATATGCATGTAACAAAATTATAAGGGGGCGTTTTGTTTCATGTTTACATTGGGGACATCATTATCGAGTCAAGTCGATCCAAACTGGCAAACATATATCATGCTTGTCGTTTATTTTGTGGTATTGCTAGTGATTGGGTACTATGGCTTTAAACAATCTACCGGTAACGTCAGTGAATATATGCTGGGCGGTAGAAACATTGGTCCATATGTAACTGCATTATCTGCAGGCGCATCTGACATGAGTGGTTGGATGATTATGGGATTACCTGGTGAAGTATATACTACCGGTTTATCAGCAGCCTGGTTAGCGATTGGATTAACACTTGGCGCATACATAAACTATATTGTTGTTGCACCTCGACTTCGTATATATACAGAGAAAGCCGGAGATGCAATTACACTACCTGATTTCTTTAAAAATAGATTAGATGATAAATCTAATTCGATTAAAATTATTTCAGGTGCCATTATCGTTGTATTTTTCACACTTTATACGCATTCTGGAATGGTATCAGGCGGTGTATTATTGGAAAGTGCGTTTGGCGTTAACTATCACATTGGTATGTTACTTGTCGCTGTGATTGTCATTGCTTATACATTTTTCGGAGGTTATTTAGCAGTATCATTAACAGACTTTTTCCAAGGTGTAGTGATGATTATTGCTATGGTTATGGTACCAATAGTTGCTATGTTGCAATTAAGCGGACTTGATACTTTTACGCAAACAGCAGAATTAAAACCGACAAACTTAGACTTGTTTAAAGGAACGACGTTTATAGGTATTATTTCATTCTTTGCGTGGGGATTAGGTTACTTTGGTCAACCACATATTATTGTACGTTTTATGTCAATTAAATCTGTCAAACAATTACCAACGGCAAGACGTTTTGGTATCGGTTGGATGGCAATCAGCTTATTAGGCGCAGTGGGTGTCGGATTGACAGGTATTACGTTTATTAATCAAAGTGGTACAGATATAGAAAATCCTGAAACACTATTCATTTTAATGGGACAAATTTTATTCCATCCGTTAGTTGGTGGATTCTTACTTGCTGCTATTTTAGCTGCGATTATGAGTACAATTTCTTCACAATTGTTAGTAACGTCAAGTTCATTAACAGAAGACTTTTACAAATTAATTCGTGGTGAGGAAGCTGCAAAGGAACATGAAAAAGAATTTGTTTTAGTAGGTCGATTATCAGTCATCATCGTAGCGATTGTTTCGATTTGGATTGCTTGGTCACCTAACGATACCATTTTGGGTCTAGTAGGTAATGCATGGGCTGGTTTCGGTGCCGCATTCGGACCGCTTGTACTCTTATCCTTATATTGGAAGGGGTTAAGTAGAACAGGTGCTGTAAGTGGTATGTTATCAGGTGCCATTGTAGTCATAATATGGATTGCATTTGTTAAGCCATTAGGCGATGTGAATGATTTCTTTAATTTATATGAAATTATACCTGGATTCTTAACTAGTTTAATCGTTACGGTTGTAGTAAGTAAATTCACGAAGAAACCACAAATTGATGTTAAAGCAGATTTAACAGATGTTCGTCGTCTGGTTAAAACTGGTGAAGATCAAAAAGAATCATAATTTAAAAAGGGGTTTAAATTATGATTTAATGTAGAAAATGATAATTGGCTATGTCTGTTATCAAAAGGGAGAAATTTTTAAATAGAGAAAAGGCTAACTTCAAGGGGGAGTTAGTCTTTTTATATTATTATAAAACAGGGTCTGACACTTATTGATGTCAGACCCTGTTTGTTTGGAATTGAATCTATTTATTGAGCGCGATTCTTTTTGAATAATCTATATACGATGAAAATCACTGCAAGAATGATGATGACATACATAATATATGAATATGTATGGAGACCATTCATTAGCATATCCCAACTGCCGCTCAACATTTTACCCAGGTAGATCAGTGCAAAATTCCATATCGTAGTCCCGATTAAAGACAAGATCGCGAATAGCATCACATTCATGCGATTAATACCCGCTGGAATCGTAATCAGTACACGTAAGACAGGTATAAAGCGACAAATAAAAACAGCAATTGCGCCATATTTTTTAAACCAATCGTTTGCACGTGCAACATCTTTACCTTTAAGTTTAATCCATTTGCCATATTTATCTACAAAACGATACAAACGTTCTTCAGAAACAAGCCTACTAATATAGTAAAGCACAAGTAAACCAATTAATGAGGCAATGGTTGAAATTGTAAAGAGTACGGGAATGGATAAGTCAGATTTGACGGACATCAGTCCGGCAAAGGTTAATATAATTTCTGAAGGGATAAAAGGTAATATATTTTCAAGTAATATTAATATAGTGATTGCGGCGTAGCCCCATGTACTAATAAAATCAGTGAGTATCTGTTCCATAATTCTGCAATGTGCTCCTTTTAAAATGTAACTTAGTAGTTAATTAAAACATGTCTTTTTATTATAGTCCAAAAACAATAAATATGCATTGTTATGTTATAGGTCTACAGGATGATTTTTGTGTAAATCAATTATAGGAAGTATATTACATTTTAAATAAGTAAATTTTGAAAAAAGTCATTGTAAGCGATTTCATATTGTGGTACTATCTTTAAACAATAGGTCATATGATGACTATAAAAGATTGGGAGAAAGTTGGAGAAAACATGGATCAAAAAAGAACAAATATTAGATGGTATTTTGCCATAGCGTTTTTCATTATAGGGGTTATTGCATATATGGACCGCTCGAACATATCGATTATAGCCGGTCCGATGATGGAAGATTTACATTTGAATAAGACACAATTTGGGTTATTAGCGTCATTCTTCTCACTGGGGTATGCACTGATGCAAGTGCCTTCTGGATTTTTAGCTGAGAAATTTGGTTCTAAAAAAATGTTAACCATTGCACTTGTATGGTGGAGTGCCTTTACAATATTGACAGGTGTTGTGAAGAATCACGGGATGTTATATGCGGTGCGTTTCTTATTTGGTATTGGTGAAGCGCCAATGTATCCTTCTAACGCAGTTTTTAATACGAACTGGTTTGCGAAAGGTGAGAAAGGACGCGCATCTAGTGCGTTATTAGCTGGATCCTATTTTGGCCCAGTCATCGCGCCAGTAGTAACCATTGCAATCGTAAATATGTTTGGTTGGCAAGCCGTTTTCTATATTTTTGGTGCTATTGGTTTTATTATTGCTATATTATGGATGGTTATTGCCAAAGACTTGCCAGAACAACATAAAATGGTTAATGAAGCAGAAAAAAGCTATATTATGGAAAATCGAGACATTATTAAAACTGAGAAATCTAATGCGCCATGGAATATATTTTTAAAACGCTTTAGTTTCTATGCATTAGCAGCTCAATATTTTGTAGTGCAATTCGTCGTCTCATTATTCTTGATTTGGTTACCAACCTATCTAACGGAACAGTATAACGTTAAATTAACAGATCCAGACATGGCTTGGGCAGCCGGTGCACCATGGATTGCAATGTTCTTATTGATTTTATGTGGTGGTGCTATTTCAGATAAATTATTACAAAGTGGTATGTCACGTTTCATAGCACGTGCTTCTATCGCTATCACAGGATTTGTTGTATTCTGTATTTCACTCTTCATGTCTATACAAACGGATAATTTAGTAACAAATGTTATTTGGTTATCGCTTTGTTTAGGCGGTATTGGTATTGCGACTGGAATGAGCTGGGCAGCAGCAACAGATTTAGGACGTAACTTCTCAGGTTCTGTATCAGGTTGGATGAATTTATGGGGGAACATTGGTGCGTTATTAAGTCCACTATTAGCTGGTATGATGGTTGATATTGTAGGTTGGACAGTAACGTTAGAACTTGTGATTATCCCAGTTGTTTTCGCAATTATTATGTGGTTCTTTGTAAAACCAGACCAACCACTTATCGTAGAAAAAGAAGACTTGTAATGTTTAATTTATTAACTTTTAGGTAATTATTAAACATCATGCTTATAAAGGAGGAAATGATATGATTACTATCAATGCGATTATGAAAGTGGATGCTGCACAACGTGATAATTACTTAGCTTTAATAGACCCATTAAAGCGCGCTTCAAATCAAGAAGCAGGTGCATTATACTATGAACATTTTGAAAATACAGATGAACCGAATACGTTTGCTTTTATTGAACGATATAAAGATGAACAAGCTTTGGAAGCGCATAATCAGTCAGAACACTTTCAACAATTCTTTAGCGAAGTTAAACAATACTTAGTTGAAGAACCTGAAATTAAAGTGCTAAGTTCAAATTAATATATTAAACCCTGATCTTACAAATAACTGTGAGTTCAGGGTTTTTTTGAATAGTGTGATAAGAGAGAAAAAAATGGGCTTGTTATTGTGTAAATATAATGTCATTACATAACGTATTAGATGGATAAATAGCTAAATTTGAATATTTAGTCATGAACTCTGTCTATATAGCACTTGCCATGATTTACACAGCGATTTGAGAAGAATTAAATGAGCACGTATGTATGTGAATATAAAGACAATGATATGGAGGTAAATTTATTTTAAAGACATCGCCACTAGAAGAATTTAAAAAAAGTGTTAAAATAGTAAGGTATTGTTACGAATTTATGCGCGGATATTTTAGAATGAAGATATAGATTTTATAAAATGAAAAGTAAATTGATGTTTACTTTACCTATATGTTTTTCTGAAAAATACGTTATTTATGAGTAACGTATTTTTAAATGTCATTTGATATGGTGACAATAAATGAAATAAAATACGAAATATTAAAAATTAAAGGAGATGCATGACAACATTGATTAAATATTTAAAGTCATTAATACGTTTCAATTCGATGAAAATCGATGTTGCTAAAGGTATAAGACAATGTATTCTCATGCTCATTCCGTTACTTGTTGGCTATTTGACAGGTCACTTTTCTAAGGGATTACTCATTTCAACAGGGACGCTAGCGCATATTTATGTATTTGGTGGTCCTAAGAGATCTAAGTTACGCATTGTCTTATTTTCATCGCTAGGTTTATCCATTGCGATGATTTTAGGGACACTCACAGTTACTCAACCACTTATATTTGGTGTGTTACTACTATTAGTAACTGTTATTCCATATTACATCTTTAGTTCGTTAAATATCCCAGGGCCATCTTCAACCTTCTTTATCGTTGCCTTCAGTTTGCCAATTAATTTACCAGTAGCGCCAGAAGAAGCATTAACTAGAGGTCTAGCAATGTTTGTAGGTGGATTATTAGCAACACTGATTGTAATCGCTGTAATCCTACTATCTAAAGAATCTACAGAAATCAAAGCCATTAAAAATGATTATAATATTATTAAACAATTGGTCTATAACTTTGATGATCCCAAAGCGTTTGCGAAAGCATCACAATTTGCAGTAACAGCTTTCAGAAATTCGGATAATCAATTGATTACGTCAAGTACACCAAAATCGAAAACCTCACCTGAATTTCAACGCTTATTATTATTGCATAATACAGCGCAAGGTATTCATTCCGAACTATTGGAACTAAATGAATGTAATGCACGTCCGTTACCAACGGAAATAAAAGAAATGACGGATTTTGTCATTAAACGTGTTTATTCACTCGGTAAGTCAACCCAACAGTGGACTAAAAAAGTAGATTTCGATAAAGAGTATCAAAGTTTAGTAGATAGTATCATTAAAGTTGACGCAATTATGAATGCAAATAATGATAGAGTCGAACATGAAATAGATATTCGTGTACCAATCTATGGACATCGCATGTTGAAAAACTTGACGTTAGATTCTTTTATATTTAGAAATACAATACGCTACGCAGTCATTATGGCAATTTCTATTTTTATTGCTTTAATGTTTGATTTTGAAAAAGCCTACTGGATACCTTTGAGTACACATACAGTCTTACTAGGCTCTACAACACTGCATAGCTTTGAAAGAGCTGGGGCAAGGGGCGTTGGCACGATCTTCGGGGTGTTGGTGTTATCACTCATCTTATTAACAACACCGCCTGTACCAGTAGCCATTGTTTTATTGGCTTTAGCAGCCGGTGTGACAGAAATGTTTGTAGGTGCAAATTACTCATTTGCAGTTATATTTATCACGATACAAGTTATCTTGTTAAATGGATTAGCGTCAAATCATCTAACCATACTCATTGCATTACCAAGAATTATTGATGTAATTGTAGGAATTATCATAGCAGTGATTTGCTTGCTAGTGATCGGTAGAAAAACAGCATCTTCTATGTTGCCAGGTACATTAGCAGCCGTAGCGAGAGACGAATCCATATTATTTCATTACTTATTCTCAAGTAACAAATATGCATCTAGAGAACAAGATAAAAAAGAAATGTTAAAACTAAGTGTGAAATTGAATAATATGACCCAAGTGTATAACAGTGCAAACGGTGAACTATTCAGTAATAAAATGGTTATACAGTATTATTATCCAAGCATTTACGCATTAGAAGAAATCAGCTTTATGTTAACAAGAGCACTAAGTAATGAAAAACGATATCATATTGATGATGAAACGATGGGACAGTATTTACTTGTCTTTGAAAATATAGCCAAACATTTTGAAAGAGGCACGAATATTCAAGTTCAAGAAATGGCTACATTACCGCAATATACACATATAAAAACAGCTTTAATGAGTATACAAAACAACTGTGTCAATGCTCGAAAAGAAGTTAAATTATCTCTTAATTAAATATGGTTATTTGAAAAAAGGCCAAGACATTTATTAATGTCTTGGCCTTTTTATTAAAAATATTTGAGTATATTGAGATAGGTAGTGTGCGGGTTGTCTTAGGTCAGACTGCCGCCACTTGAAAGTGTCAATCGTCGCTGCGTTCTTGTCTAGCCTTTGCTTCACTTTCTTGTTTTTTCTTTTCAATGGCAGCTTGCGCATATTGTTCTTTTTCTGCTTCATTTTGTTTATCTTCATTCATTTTTTGATAACGTTGTTTTTGGCGATAACCGTATGTACTTTCTAGTATTTGTGATTCATTATTTAATCCAGCACCAATTGCACCTGCAACAGTAGAAATGGATGTTGCAAACCAAGCGAGATTAATATAAGTCATAAAGTTAGCCGAGCCCTGTAACTGTAGTGCTTGCCCTAAATATCCTGGTGGCAATACAACGAGTGTGGCTAACAAGAAAAGACAAAACAATATGACATAATAAAAAGCAATGGATACAGTTAACGTTAAAGTTGTAGTTAAATTGTATAATATTGTTATTTGTCTATCATTACTTTCAGAAGTAGATTCCCATAAACCATGTGCAACAATAATCCATAACATCATGCCTAAAATAGCGACCAGCATAATTAATAACATGCGCCATCCAGAATAAACAAAACTTAAATTCCACATTGTTGTAAAGACAATGCCAAAGGCACCAGTTGTAAAGGCAATAGTAACTACATTACTGAGGCTTTTGAGCATATTAAAAGGATTGTTAGCAAAAGTCATCCCACTAATTAAACGTATCATGCCTCTCGTATTCGAAGATACATAATATAAAGTATGTTGAGAGTCTGTATCTTCAAAGTACTCAGTATGTGTTTCTAAAGTTGAAAAGGGGAACTGTGAATTTAATTGTTCTTCACTATGATGTTGAGTAGACGATTGGTTTGGATTCATATTTTCGTCAATTGCTTTAATAATGCCCGATATGGAATGCTTAATTCTTTTTTTTATGGGGCGCCAACCATATGCAGGTAATGAAATTAAGCTTGCGCCATTTTTACTATTGATATCAAATGCGACAACATGCTTGTTCTTAATAATTGGTAAATCAGTTAAACCAATCGTATATTGCCATTCATTATCATTTTGATTATCAGAAATTTTAGTGTATATCTTTTGCACCGTTTCAGCAGAACCAGTAAGTGGGTCAATCATTGTATCAATTTGCCATTCAACTTCTGAATTTATAGTAGATGATAACAATGAAGGTAGCTCTTGTTGCAAATGGTTGGCTATTGTTTCAGTCACACCAGGTGCAGCTACTAAACCTATCTTGATAATGTGATTGCACATTATTCTTCCTCCTCTCTGTGCGTTTGTTTTCGACCTGCATAATCATTTGATTCTTCATCGTTATTATAATCCGCATCATTTTCTTGTTCTAATTGCTTGTTTCTATAATATTGTCTGAATGAATAAGTAGCACGTTTAATCTTGTCAGCATTTTCTACGGTTGATCCCATTGCACCTGCTAAGATTCCTAAAGAAGTGATAAACCATATCAAATTAATATAATTGATTAAAGTGGGTTGTTTACTACCAAGCGAAGTCCAGTTGGAAAACAATTCCGGAGGTACAAATAATAATGTGCTAATGGTTAGTAATAGAAATAGGGTTATAAAATTAAAAAGCGTAATTACAGTTAATGTGGTCAACGTTGTAAAATTATAGATATATCTATATAACTTTTGTGTTTTTGGGTTTTTACGTTCCCATAAATTATAAGAATAAATAAGCCAACCAACCATGCCGAAAATGGACATAAACATAAGTAAAATGAAGCGCCAATAATCATAATCTAAGCTTATATCCCAAGGAGTAGAGAAAATTGAAATATAAGTACCTGTCGCAAAGGAGACAGAAATGATTTTTTTGAAATCAAAAATTGTTGACCATGGCTCATTAGCAAAAGTCATACCGGATATGAGGTGTAACCAACCTATGAAGGTAGATGTTGAAATAATACGTAAATGATTTTTATTTTTATCTTCTTCATTTGGAGTAACTGTGGTAAATTTAGTTAATTTAAAATGTTGACTATTCAAGAGATTATTATCTGAACCATTACTATGCATATATTGAATGACAAATGAAATAAAATGGCGTAATTTTTGTTTTAAATTTATTGCACCTAATGCTGGTAATGAAATCAAGGCAATATTATTTGTTAAGTCTATGTCACATACGACGGTTTTATTGTTAGAAAGAGTAGGTAAATCTGTAATACAAATAGCATAGTCCCATGCTTTTTGTTTTTTCATATTCGTCGTGATATCCATTGCTTTATCCATGTGCTCAGCAGTGCCTACAATTGAAGCAATGTGTTTTTCAATGTGCCATTCATCATTTCCCCCTGTATGATGACGGATTTCATTCGGTAAATCAGTATATATTTTATTTATAATTTTATGTGGCATATCGGGTGAAGGGATTAAACCAACGGTGATATTAGCCATAAACAACACCACCAATCTATGTATGTGATTAAATTTCCACTGTTTTATAATTCCCTTTATGACCAGTATTAATCATGCACCATTTTATAAGAGTACAAAATATCAAGCGCTAGCGCGCGTTTATTATTCAATGTTGGTGGTAAATAGATAACAAGAACAAAACAGATTGGAAGTGCTCATAATGCCTTGGACAATGGAAGATTACCCTCAAAGTTGGAAAAATATGGATAAACTTGAACGAAAAAAAGCCATTGATATTGGCAATGCCATGTTAAAAGATGGTTATGAGGAGAGTAACGTGATACCTATTGCTACAAAGCAAGCAGAATCTTGGTATAAAGATGCATCCGAAAAAGAATTGGAATCCTTAAAAAACAAAAAAATTACTAAACATGAAAAAGATGATTCAGCAGATCCTGCATTAAACAAGAAAGATGTACATGTTTATTATGAAGATGATGAATGGAAGATTAAATCAGATGGTGCGAAACAGGCATCTGATAGTTTCGATAAAAAAGAAGATGCCATGAAACGTGCACGTAATATCGCTGATAACCGTAGAACTGAAATTATCGAACATAAAAAAGATGAATAAAATTAAGCATGCTAGAACAATTAAAAATAATTAAAAGGGCAATCCAATGCATAAATTGAAGGCATTGGGTTGCTTTTCTGTATTGAAAATAACCACTTAAAACACAAATTGAATCTTTTAGAAGCGTAAAATTTGAATAGCTTTTAAATTTAATAAGTCAATTATAATAAGCTATAATGAATTTTAAAGAAGTTTTTTATTGGAGGTAAGACAAAATGTATATAGAACGTAAACCCTCGGTAAACATTGACGATTTGAAAGCTGAATTTAAGGAAAGTATTGATCATATAAACGCGTCAGAAGAAGCATTAGATATGGTTGTAGGCTTTGTTGCTTTAGAGCAACTTTATACGTCGGCTCTTAAAGAAATTAGTACAAAGTTAGATATTTTAGATGATCAATTTCAACAGATGTATAAACATAATCCCATTCATCACATGGAACGTCGTGTGAAAGAGATGAGAAGCTTAATTAAAAAATTAGACAGAAAGCGTTACCCTATTAGCACTGAGTCAGCCAAAGAAAACATATTAGATATTGCGGGTATTAGAGTAGTTTGTAATTACTTTGATGATATATATGTTATTGAAAAATTATTATTAAAACAAGAAGACGTGAAATTGATTAAACGTAAAGATTATATCGAACATCCGAAAGAAAATGGTTATAGAAGTTTACATATTGTTGTAACCATCCCAGTTTATTTAGCGCATTCTGTTGAAATAGTCCCCGTAGAAATACAAATAAGAACGATTGGAATGGATATGTGGGCGAGCTTAGAGCATAAAATACGTTATAAAAACACAGAAAATACGGAAAAATATAAAGCGATATTGAAACAATGTGCAACAGACATTACATCAGTAGAAAGTAAAATGCAGGAAATACATTCTGAAGTATTTGATAATTAAATAATAACAATGCAATATAACAATTTGCTTGCTCATGACGTCGCGTCATCAACTATGATTAGACTCAGGAGGTGATTACATGAGCCAATATCAAACAGGTGAATTAGCGAAACTAAAAAATGTTTCTGTTCGGACCATTCAATATTATGATAGAAAAGGTTTATTAAAAACGGTACAAACAGCAAAAAATGGGCGGCGTATATTTGATGAACAAAGCAAACAAGATTTAGAAATCATTCTAATTTTAAAAGCTTTTAATTTCTCCTTGAAAGATATTAAAACAATCTTGAATGAAAAAAATAAGTTGAAAACGGTTCGTGTTATGTTAGCACAAAAAGAATTAGATATAGAAAAGGAAATGCAGAGCCATAAGACTTTGCTTGCAGAGATACGACAATTTAAACAATATATTGGTCGACGTTCTGAAGCGCCTTTAGAAAAACTATTAGAAACAAAAACATACGTAAATCAAAAACCAAAAATGAAACAATTTAAACAATCTGTATTGTATCGCATCATACCTATAGGTATATTTCAATATACTGCTTTAATAGTAAGTATGGTCACTAAAAAATGGTGGCCATTGTTATCTACCTTACCTATATTGTTTACCTATGCTGTAAATTTTACAATATTTACTTATACGGCACTAAGCTATGTTTGTCCAAATTGCCAAGCAACATTTAAACCCAATTTAAAGCAATGGATGTTTTCGGCACATACGCCTAAAACGAGAAAATTACAATGTCCACATTGTGACCAAGATCATCACTGTGTAGCAATTGTCCAATCTTAATCAAATTTCATATGAATAAAAAAATTTTTGAAACCGATGTGTGAGGGATGAAACCTGACATATCGGTTTTTTTACTTTAAGAAAAACGATATTTATAATTGCAAGCGCTTGCAAATTGGGTACTTGTGTTTTAATATACTTGTATACAAGTATATCGTAAAGTTATCGAGGTGATGTTTTAGTGAAATACGATTACCCAGAACAATGGTTAGAAGGTGTTTCAAAGGGCGAAATGATTGCGGCAGAAATTCGACTGAGAATTGTAGATGGAAAAATAGCACCAGATACATTATTAACGGAGAACCAAATTGCTAAAGAATATAATGTAAGTCGATCACCAGTGAGAGATGCATTTAAATTATTAAAGCAAGACCAACTCATTCATCTTGAACGAATGGGAGCAGAAGTTTTACCGTTTGAAGATAAAGAGAAAAAGGAACTCTATGATTTGAGAATTATGCTAGAGTCCTTTGCTTTTAGTAGAATTAAAAACTTAAATCATGAGCAAATTGTAAAAGAAATGAGAAAGCAGCTTGAAATGATGAAAGTTGCAGTGCAATTTGAAGATGCAGAAGCCTTCACTGAACATGATATGAAATTTCATGAATTAACGATTATGGCTTCAAAGCACCAATATTTAAAAACATTCTGGAATAATTTGAGACCAGTGATGGAATCACTCATATTATTATCTATGCGTAAAAGAATGAATGAGAATCCGGAAGATTTTGAACGTATTCATCATAACCATGAGATATTTATAGAAGCGATAGAACAACAAGATGCTAAGAAATTAAATAAAGCATTCCATTTAAACTTTGATGATGTTGGTGAAGACATCGATAGTTTTTGGTTAACTTAGCAATTTAATGCAGTAAAGATTGTAGGAGGCGAAATCATGAAATACATGATTGGTGTTGATATTGGTACAACAAGTACAAAGTCAGTACTTTATGACGAAAAAGGTCAGTTTATAATGAAACATAATATTGGTTATCCATTGCACACACCAAATGTTGAAGTTTCAGAAGAGAATCCAGATGAATTATTTGATGCCGTGTTAATGACCATAAAATATGTTATGAGAGAAGCAGACATAGCTAAAGAAGACCTCAAATTAATTTCATTTAGTGCACAAATGCACAGTTTAATTGCAATGGACGCAAGTCATCAACGTTTAACAGAGAATTTAACTTGGGCTGATAATCGTGCGAGTCGATATGCAGAATCAATTAAAACCAAGCATAATGGCGATGCGATTTATCAAAGAACAGGGACACCTATCCATCCAATGTCGCCATTGTCTAAGATATTCTGGATGAAACATGAACAACAAGAAATATTCAATCAAACTGCAACGTTTGCGGATATTAAGACCTATATCTTTTATCAACTTTTTGAAACGTTTGTGATTGATCAATCAATGGCTTCTTCGACAGGGATGCTTAATTTGGAATCGTTGGAATGGGATAAAGAAGCCTTGTCGCTTTTAGGTATAACTGAAGCTCAATTGCCTGAAATTGTACCAACGACACACATCTTAAAAGGTATGAAACGTAGATATGCAGCATTAATGGGTATCGATGAAAATACGCCAGTTGTAGTGGGTGCAAGCGATGGCGTACTTTCAAATTTAGGTGTGAACGCATTTAAAAAAGGTGAAGTTGCAGTGACCATTGGAACTTCTGGTGCCATTAGAACCGTGATTGACAAACCACGTACAGACTATAAAGGTAGAATATTTTGCTATGTTCTGACAGAAGACCATTATGTTATTGGTGGTCCAGTTAATAATGGTGGTGTTGTACTGAGATGGTTACGCGATGAATTACTAGCTAGTGAAGTAGAGACAGCTAAACGTTTAGGCGTTGATCCTTATGATGTCTTAACCAAGATTGCTAATAATGTCAAACCCGGTGCAGATGGACTAATCTTCCACCCTTATTTAGCGGGAGAGCGTGCGCCTTTATGGAATGCTGATGCAAGAGGTTCATTCTTTGGTTTAACACTATCACATAAGAAAGAACATATGATAAGAGCCGCTTTAGAAGGTGTACTTTATAATCTATACACTGTGTATCTTGCGCTTATTGAAGTGATGAATGAAACGCCTAAAACAATCAAGGCGACTGGTGGTTTTGCTAAAAGTGAAGTCTGGCGTCAAATGATGGCAGATATATTTGATACAGATTTAATTGTGCCAGAAAGTTACGAAAGTTCTTGTTTAGGCGCTTGCGTATTAGGTATGAAGGCATTAGGTGAAATTGATGATTTTTCAATTATAGAAGATATGGTTGGAACAACAAACAAACATCATCCTAATGAGGATAATGTAAGAACGTATCAACAGTTAGTATCTATATTTATTAATTTAAGTCGTTCATTGGAAGCACGTTATACAGAAATAGCAGCATTCCAACGCGAACATATGACAGGAGACGAATGATGAAATATTAGAGCAGGTATAACGGATGTCATGATTAAACAAACAATGTATTTTTAATCATGACGTTACCTTACCTGTGTCATATTATTAGGAATAAAAATTTTACGTAATTAAGAAAGCGTTACCAAGATTGAATGGCGATTTCAATTAGCTGAAATTCAATCTTGATATTGAAAGGGGAGAACGGAAATGTTTGAAACAATTTGGCCACTGATCACTGTGGTAATCGGTATCATTGTATTATTGTCGCTCATCATATTCTTGAAATTAAACACGTTTATTTCACTTATTATTACATCAGTTGTAACTGCTATATTACTAGGAATGCCTTTAGATAAAATCATAGAAACAATCGAAAATGGCATGGGCAGTACACTAGGTCACATTGCTTTAATATTTGGTCTAGGTGCCATTCTCGGTAAATTACTTGCGGACGGTGGCGGTGCTACACGAATAGCTGATACGCTTATAAAGAAATTCGGTCATAAGCACGTACAATGGGCAATGTTAGTTGCCGCATTTATTGTAGGTATTGCGTTATTCTTTGAAGTAGGTCTTGTCTTATTAATTCCATTGGTATTTACGATTGCCAAACGAGCTAATGTTTCACAATTAAAATTAGGCTTACCAATGGTAGTGGCGCTATCTGTAACACACGGATTTTTACCACCACACCCTGGCCCAGTTGTAATTGCAAAAGAATTACAAGCAAACTTAGGACATGTATTACTATACGGTATTATTATTGCAATACCAGTGACATTAATTGCTGGACCATTATTCAATAAAATTGCACAAAAAATCACACCATCAGCTTATCGTCGTGAAGGCGACATATCAGCTTTAGGTGCACAAAAAGAATTTACTGAAGAAGAAATGCCAGGATTTGGCATCAGCTTTTTGACAGCTGTGTCTCCAGTTATCTTAATGTTATTATCAACAATTGTACAGTTAGTAACAGGACATGAATCAGCGACGAATGGTTTTGAATCATTTATTTACTTTATTGGTACTGCAGCAACTGCAATGTTGATCGCTGTCTTATTTGCGATTTTTACAATGGGTATCAAACAAGGACGTAAAAATGCCGATATTATGGATTCAGTTTCAAATGCGATTTATCCAATCGGAATGATGATTTTAATTATTGGTGGTGGCGGTACTTTCAAACAAGTATTAATTGATGGCGGTGTCGGTGATACAATCGCTAAATTATTTGAAGGTACAGAAATGTCTCCGATATTACTTGCGTGGATTGTAGCTGCAGTGCTTCGTATTGCACTTGGGTCATCAACCGTAGCTGCTATTTCATCCACAGGTATCGTTTTACCGTTATTACAAGCATCAGACGTTAACGTTGCATTAGTGGTATTAGCAATTGGTGCAGGGAGTGTTATTTTATCTCATGTTAATGATGCTGGGTTCTGGATGTTCAAAGAATATTTCGGTTTAACAGTTAAAGAAACCTTCCTAACATGGTCATTACTAGAAACAGTTATCTCAGTTTCAGGTCTTGTCTTTATCTTGATTTTAAGTATATTTGTATAAAACGAAATCATAGCAGTGAAAACGATAGAAGATTGAATGGGATCACGGTTTACATTGTAGATGTTTTTTGACCAGACTCACTAACATAACTTCAATTTTTAAAGGCTTAGATTAAGCTTATTTTAAATTAAGTTAATTATTGAGTTTGGTTTATTTTATAGTATGGTACAAATGCTTACTGAATGAATACTTGGACAATGTTTTAACGTAAAAGGGTCAGTGAAGGAGTTTGAAAATAACAAAATTTAGTTTAGAAAGTTTTTCTTTAAAAGGTAAAAATGCGATAGTAACAGGCGGTGCACGCGGATTAGGCAAATATTATACCATTGCTTTAACAATGTATGGGGCAAATGTAACTGTAGTTAGTTCTTCAACCAATGCCTGGGATGAAATGAAAGCATATGTGAAACAGCATGAGGGTAATGTATCCTTCCTTCAGCAAGATTTAACCGAATCGGGTTCTGCAGCAAAGGTTATCACAAATGCAGTTGGAACGTGGGGATCACTTGATATATTAGTTAATAATGCAGGTGTTCAAATTAGAAATAATATTTTAGATTATAAAGATGAAGATTGGCAAAATGTCATAGATATTAATTTAAATGCAACGTATTATATGGCTCACGAAGAGGCTAAAGTGATGACAGAACAAGGCTCAGGTAAAATCATTAATATAGGTTCTATGCAGTCATACCGCGCTGGAAAAAATATCTTTCCTTACGCAGCGAGTAAGCATGGTGTAGTTGGCATTACGCGCGCCTATGCAGATGCTTTGGCACCATACAATATACAAGTAAATGCATTATCTCCTGGTTATATCCGTACTGATATGACGAAAGTGCTAGAAGAAGATCCAATTCGAGGGCCAGAAATTAAAGGACATATACCATCGGGACAATGGGGTGTTCCGGAAAATTTAATGGGTCCACTTATATTTCTAGCTAGTGAAGCCTCAGATTATGTAACAGGTATATCATTACCAGTAGATGGTGATTATTTACTAAGATAATAGATAAACAGATGCTTCGGACAAAATCATTTTTGTCCGATTTTTTAATGAAACAAATTTAATAATGTTGATATCAATGCCGTTTGTTTGAATGTGAGACCATTGAATTACAACATGAATTAATTTTAAAATGATAAAATAGAGAAGTTACTATTGTCTGAACTTACTGAAAATGCATTGGAATGTATAATTTAGATGCTAGATTAAAGTATTGAGATAAACGGAAGTATGTTGTAAAGGAAGTAGTTATATCGCTATAGGGGGTTGGAAAATGAAAAGGATATTATTGATTGCGAGTGCTTTTATTGGCGTCATTGTTGGTGCAGGATTCGCTTCTGGACAAGAAGTGCTCCAATACTTCACAAGTTTTGGCATGATGGGAACATTCGGCGCAATGATAACGACCGCATTATTTACATATGTTGGAATGATGTTAGTTTGGCTGGGAAGTAAGTCTGAAACTGATTCTCATAAAGAAGTCATTTATCGTATCACGGGTAAGTCAATGTTTGGAAAATTATTGGGATGGGTGATTGATTTAGTCATCATATTCACATTATTTGGTGTAGGGGTTGTCATGATTGCAGGTGCAGGTTCAAATCTTAATCAGCAGTTTGGCTTACCATCTATCGTTGGCACACTATTGATGACTGTACTTATCATTCTCGCGGGTATGCTGAAAGTTGAAGGTGTTGTAAAAGTAATTGGAAATATTACGCCGTTTTTAATCATTTTTATAATTATTATTTCAGTTTATAGTTTTATGACAACGGATAGTTCATTTTCACAGTTAAATACTTTGTCTGATGCGAAACCTTCAACATTACCGAATTGGTTTGTAGCAGGTGTGAACTACGCATCATTTAATACAGCTGTAGGTGCATCAATGGCCATTGTTATGGGAGGTTCAGAGAAGAATACGAAAGTAGCAGCTATTGGCGGACTAGTTGGTGGATTCGCGTTAGGCGTCATGATTGTATTGAGTCATTTGGCTATATTCACACAAATAGATATCGTTGGAAATATGGAAATGCCAATGTTAGGTATTGTGAATCATATTTCACCAATACTTGGAGTCATTATGGCTATTGTTATTTTTGGAATGATCTTTAATACGGGTTTAGGTATGTTTTATGCGTTTGCTACAAGGTTTACAGTCGTAGATACGAAAAGTTTCAAACTGTTCTATGCTGTTACCGTTATTGTAGGTCTATGTCTGAGTTTTGTTGGTTTTACAGATTTAGTAGCAATCTTCTACCCATTAATCGGCTACCTAGGCCTTGTATTAATTTTTGTATTGTTGTATGCACCTTTTAAATTGAAGTTTGGCAAGAAAGATATATAAAAGTTTTATTATAATCTATAACTTTGTTTATGCTTGTTGACACTTATGTATATAAAATTAATTTCGAAACACACCTTATCCTTATTTTTAGTTATAATAAAATAAAGGAATAGGGGGTGTTTTTTTATGAACGAGGAAACATTAGAAATTTTACAGACGAATGCGTTGTAATTTTTGGGGATTCAACTAGAAGGCTATGATATGGATGACTTAAAAGGGATCAGCAATCATATTAAGTCACCATTTACAAATACGTCACGTAAACAATTCAAAAATGAGTTGAAACATTTTATCGTCAATATGGGCAGTAATAAAATTTACCATTATACCAATGTTTTCGATGTGAACTTCTTAATATTTAAGTTTAAAAAATATAAACAGATTTACATTATAGGCCCATATATGGAACAGCGACCCAATGAACGACGTTGTAATGAACTGCTACAACAAGCGAATATTAAAATATCTAAGCAATGTTCTTTCGTACCTGCTTCTTGTGCGAACATACCATTTAAATAAGGTGTTAGATGATAGGTTTTCCACTCGTGTTGTACTGCAGATAGATTGGCCGAAGATACGATGGCGATATCGGCGAATGTTGCAGTATGTTTTAATGTATCAAGCACATAATTAAATGGCACGGTACTAGGTAATGACTTAATTCGACTACTTACCATGTGAGACCAAGAGAGTGCTTTGCGTAAGCCTATTTGATTTGGAGAGGCAGTAATAGCTTGTTCTAATCTTGGATTAGAAAATGAATCGGTTGTTGTAACCCAATGTTTAATGTATTTATAACCTTCAATTTCAATCCCCTCAGAGACCAATTCGCCTAACATTTTTTCTAAACCTTTGAACCTATTGATACCTCTTGTGATTTCATAGAGGTTAAATGCATTCCAACGGTTTAATATCTTTTCGGAATAGGTATCAAGTTGCCATTCATTAACAAGCGCAGGGCCGAATGCACGTTCATGTTTAATAGTCATTGAATCGATAGCACAGCCATCAGAATCAACACATATTAATTTTTTATAATGTGGTTTGTATTGTGTTAATGATTCGATCATGTTAAAAATTCCTCTCGAAATAAATTGATTGATTAAACAATCGATATGTATCGTTTATAGAGCTTGAGTGTTGAAATGAAAATAGATAAAAGAAAAGCAGAGTGTAAAATAAAGCGCTTTCTTTATACTATTAAAGTTAGCATTTCAAGTTCAAAAAAACTATAGGATTCAATCATATTATGTGATATAACTCACAATATAATCACTTTAGGTTGAATTTATTATAAAAAGGTTAAGTAAATAACAAAATAAATTAACAGTCATCTATTTATATAAAAAGGTTGTATTAATGCACTTTTCAGTAAGCAATAAGATCTCATTGGTTTCGATTGTACAGATTGAAATTAAAAACTTCGTGTATCTTAACAGAAGTTAAAATTGCTGTATTGATTATATTGTCAATTTTAAAACTAAGGAAATTAACCGGAGAAAGGCAAAAGTGATAATTTTGTGAAATTAATCACAAAACACTTCCAATTTGTATCCTTATGAATTAAGATAAAGATGTAATAAATGACGCAAGCTTTGCGAAAGAAAAAATACGGAGTGATTCATATGAGAGAAGTAATTGAAAAGGTTATTTTTTCAAATGAAAGCAGCTATGAAATTTACACTCATACAGGTGTAAATCAAGGTATTATTAATGATATTAAAGATGGATACAGAAGTATTGACTATATAGCTTATATTGATGCAGAAAAGTTATACAACTATGGATTGAAAAAGACGCTATTAGTTAATCATTAATACACTGTATGCATCAAGTAATTAAAAAGTTTTGTTGTATTCACAATCTATTAATATAGCAAACGGGTATTATTTTTAAAGTTTTTCTCCCTCGTATTAACTTTCATGATTTATTTGAAACGCCCTAAAGTATTTTAAAAAGCCTATGTTTACTGTCCATCCAGTAACATAGGCTTTTAGTTATAGTATTTAATGATGACAATTAAACATAATCTTTAAAATTATGCTTGATTTCATTAAAATCATATAAAGAGTTGTACATACGCATACGAATATGTTCTTCAGATGCATAAGGAATGCGTAAGTGATTATGTTGTGCTACATATTTACGGAAAGTTTTTTCTAATTGTTGTCGTTCTAATATAGGCATTTGAATCCATTCATCTTTGTCGAATAAATCTTCAAAATGAAATTGGAAACTTGTTCGATCTATTGATTTTCTTAATGCTTCTAATTTTTCATCAAAATTCATAATATATATGCCCCTCCCTTAACGCTACAATAAACATTATTAATATATACTTTATTATATACCCACTTTATATTGAAATATGGATATTGACAAGCTGATCAAAAGCAAAACTTTCAAGAAAATGAAAACGCCATGATACAATAATCGTAATTAGGGAAATATTTAAATAAATATAGAGAAGTATAAATAGAAAGGAAGATATACATGGTTGAATTACAAGATAAAGTGGCAGTCGTAACAGGAGCGAGTAGTGGTATCGGTGCAAGTATAGCCGAAACATTAGCTAATCAAGGAGTCAAAGTTGTCTTAACAGGACGAGATGAGTCGCGCTTAGCAGAAGTGGCTAAACGTATACAAGATAATAAACAAGCAGTAGTTGAGACAAGTATTGTGGATGTTACACACAAAGAAGAAGTAACAGAATTAGTTGAAAAAACAAAAGAAAAATTTGGTCAGATTGATATTTTAGTGAATAGTGCTGGCTTAATGTTATCATCAGCAATAACTGAGGGTGACGTTGAAGCATGGGAAGCAATGATTGATGTGAATATCAAAGGTACCTTATATACAATTAATGCTGTGCTACCATCTATGCTAAATCAGTCTAGTGGTCACATTATCAATATTGCCTCAATTTCTGGATTTGAAGTTACTAAAAAAAGCACGCTCTATAGTGCATCCAAAGCAGCTGTACACAGTATTACACAAGGTCTAGAAAAAGAATTAGCGAAAACAGGCGTACGTGTGACAAGTATCTCTCCTGGGATGGTTGATACACCATTAAGTGGAGATACAGATTGGGGAGCACGCAAAAAATTAGATCCTAAAGATATTGCAGAAGCAGCAATTTATGCATTACAGCAACCAAGCCATGTCAATGTGAATGAAGTGACAGTGAGACCTGTTTAAACATAAATGAAATATTAGAAGGCCGGGACATTAATAAGAAGTGTCTCGGCCAAATTAATTTATATGGACTGTAATCTACATGCTAAGTTACAAATATAAAAACGCTAGCTCATGTATTACGCAAATGAGATTCATTTAACGCGTTATTTAATAAGAGCGAAGACTATGAAATTTTTATCAGGACTTTTTGATTTTGTTCATTTTTCTAATAGTTTAGCTTGAATGTATTCGTGAAAGAAGTGAGAAAAATGGAAATGCGATACCTTACCGAAAGAGATGTAAAACAGTACCGAGCCATTCGATTAAAATCGTTACAGACGGATCCAAAGGGATTTGTATCAACATATGAACGTGAAAAATCATTGCCGGAAGATGAATTTAAAGCACGGCTTAAATTAAATGATACGCATTTTACGATAGGCACGTTTGATAGTGGGGAGCTTATTTGTATCGCTACATTTTATAGTGAGAGAATGGAAAAGGTAAAACATAAAGGTAACTTAGTGACTGTCTATTGTGATCCCCGATATAGAGGTCAAGGTATTACAGCTCAAATGATACAACATATCATTAACGATGTTAGTGTGGTTGGTGTTGTGAAAATCATTGGCTTATGTGTATTATCTGAGAATACACAAGCCATTCGTTTGTATGAAAAATTAGGGTTTCAGCGTTATGGTAGGGAACCTAAATCAATCTTTGATGGTCATAGGTATTATGATGAAGACTTAATGTATCTTGAAGTGTAGTTGTTATAAATAACACGTATTCAACTTATGGGTGCACATAAAAAAACCAGGGCGAGTCACCATTATGTCTCGTTCTGGTTTTTTAGTTTGAAATATCATAACCATTCTATAATTTCAATTCTGTTACCAAATGGGTCATAGATATAAAAACGATTGGCGCCTTCAAGTTCATCACCATAGATGATTTCAATTTCTTTAGCTTCAAGTTCTTTCCGTATATCTGAAGCGTTCTGTACTAAAAACGCTGGGTGGGCTTTTGTTGCTGGTTTAAAGTCATCTTGAACACCAATATGTAGTTGTTGGTCACCAACTTGAAACCAAACGCCACCATTTTTCGCGAGATTGGAGGGTTTTGCTATTTCTTTAAAACCTAATTTATCAGAATAAAAAGCCTTTGCTAACGATTCATTGTGAGGTGGTGCAGCTAACTGAACATGATCAATACCTAAAAATTGATTGAACATAAATAACAACTCCTTTAATATATAATAGCAAAAATATAACTATAAAAGTATTTGGTAAATTATTTTTTTATAAATTAGAAGCAACTAATTATTTTAAAAGTTCATTTTATTCTATTGCAATTGATAATCGTTTTCGATTAAAATAGTAGTAATAAACAAGAGAAGAGGTTATCGTTTTGAACAAATTTTTATGCTTGATGTTATGTTTGTTATTATTTTTAGCAGCTTGCGGTAATGGTTCGAAAAATTCAGAGTCAAAAGATGACAAAGATACAAAGACTTATACTACAGATGATGGTAGTAAAGTAAAAATACCTAAAAATCCAAAAAGGGTACTTGTGTTAACCGCTAATTATGGAAACTTTAAAAATTAGGTGTTAAACCTGTCGCTATCACAAATGTATTTCCAGATTCTAAATATATAGATATGAGTAAGGTTAAAAAATTAATCCTGAAAATGTTGAAGCGGCGGCAAAATTAAAAACAGATTTAATTATTACATATAAAGAGAACAAGAATAATAAAAAATTAGCTAAAATTGCACCGACAGTACCTATTAAAGTACAGGATATGGACTATAAAGATACACATATTGAAATTGGGAAATTAGTAAACAAAGAAGCTAAAGCTAAAAAACAAGCTGATAAACTATGAGAAAAACTAGCTAAAGATGGTAAAGAAATTAAGAAAGCAATTGGTAAAGATAATACTTTTTCAATTATGGATATTCAAGCAAAAGATATTTATCAATTTGGCCCTAGATTCGGCCGCGGAAGTAAAGCTATATATGAAGGGTTTAAGTTGAAAGAGGACCCAGAAGCTAAGCAAGCAATGCCAAAAGAGAAGTTTATGAAAGTTTCAAAAGAGAAATTCAATACGTATTCGGGAGATTATTTACTCCTTCCTACTAAAGATGGTAAGAAACCGAATAATGATTTTGTGAAATCAAATACTTGGAAAAATAATAAAGCTGTTCAAAACGGTAATGTTATTTATTATTCTATGGATGAAGCAATTTATGCAGATTTAATTTCAGTAGAGAAACAAGCTGAACTATTTAAAAAAGAACTTTTAAAGCATAAGTAAAAACTAAGCACGTCATAGTCATCGAATTTATATAATTTGATATCTATGATGTGCTTAGTTTATTTTGACGCTTACCAGTGATCAATATCACTTCGTTCGCCTTTAAAATTATTAGCTGTTTGATGACGTTTTGCTAGTACTTTTTCAACTTCTTCAAATTTAATATTTAAAGCATGTAATAATACAAAAAGGTGATACATAACATCGGCGGTTTCATTCGTCACTTCTTCAACGTCGCCTTTCATTGCACCAATCACCACTTCAAATGCTTCCTCACCAAATTTTTTAGTTATTTTTTCAAGTCCTTCTTTTAATAAATATTGAGTATACGAATTACTTTTATCTGCCTGCGCACTTGCTGCAACTGTTTGTTCAAGTTGTTGCACATTAAAAGGTACGGACGTATTAAAACAACTTTGATTACCTGTATGACAGGTTGGTCCGTTTGGAAGTACTTCAATAAGCAATGTATCTTGATCACAATCCAGATGGATATGTTTCACTATTTGAGTGTGACCTGAAGTTTCACCTTTAGTCCATAAACGTTCTTTTGAGCGAGAGTAAAATGTAACAATTCCCTCAGTGAGTGTTTTTTGATAGGCAGTTTCATTCATATATCCTAGCATGAGCACTTGCTTGTTACGTACATCTTGTAATACAACAGGGATAAGTCCTTTGTCAAAATCAGGCTCTTGAGTAGTCATCTTACTGGAATACCTCCTCGTTTCATTGATGATTTAATTTGATTCACAGTTGTTTCTTTATCGTGTAATATGCTTGCCGCAAGTCCCGCTGAAACGTTTGTTTCTTTAAACAAGTCAACGAAATGTTCAGGATTTCCGCCACCACCAGAAGCGATAACGGGAATATTCACAAGTTTTTCAATTTCATGTAAGTGTGAGACATCAAAACCTTGTTTCATACCATCGTGCGTCATACTTGTAATGAGAAGTTCACCTGCGCCTAGGGCTTCAACTTCTTGAACCCAATCATAAACGCGTTTATCCGTTCGCTGTTTACCACCGTGTGTGTAACAAAAATAATCATTTAGTTCGCTATCGTAATTGCTATCTATGGCGATACATATACATTGTCGTCCAAATTTTTCGCTGGCTTCCTTTATAAAACTTGGATTTTTAAGTGCACTTGAATTTAAGGATACTTTATCTGCACCGTGGTTTAATAATTGAGAGATATCGTCAATGGTTGAAATACCACCGCCAACTGTCAATGGAATGAAAAGTTTTTCTGCTGTTTCCGAAATAACATCAAGTACAAGATCATGTCCAGCTTCTGTACGTGAAATGTCTAAGAAAACAAGTTCATCAGCACCTTGTTCATTATAATAAAGTGCAAAATCTACAGGGTTGCCAATATCACGCAAGCCTTTAAATTGAATGCCTTTGACGACGCGACCATCTTTGACATCTAAGCATGGAATAATGCGTTTTTTAATCATGACAATCCCTCCCAGAAGGTAGCGTTGTGTGCAGCTTTGCCAACAATGGCTGCATGAACGCCAATGGATTCTAATTGGGCTAAATCTTGTTGATGACGAATACCACCAGAAGCAATAATTGGTTTTTGAGTTGCTTGAACTAATTGTTGTGTGATTTCGAAATTAGGGCCCTCGAGTTTGCCATCTTTAGAAATATCTGTGTAAATGATACCACTGAGTGGGAGAGCTTCTACTTGTTGTAATAAATCAAAGATATCGAGGCCAGCATCTTCTTCCCAGCCATTAATTTTGACTTGTCGACGGTAAGCGTCAATGGATAGATATAAACGATTTGGAAATGCTTGTGTCATGTGCGATAACCACGCTAAATCTTCGATACCTTTGGTGCCGATGATACAATAATCAATACCATTATTAAAGTAAGTGTCAATGGTATTTCTATCTCTAATACCACCGCCAACTTCCATAGGTTTATCAGTCAGTGAGCGTAATTGATTGATATAGTCACTCTCGATGGATACTTGATTTTTTGCACCAATTAAATCGACGATATGAATTCGGTCTACACACTGATACTGATTGTAGAAAAGTACACTTTCTTCTGCGCTACGCGCCATTTTAACTTCTGAATCGTATTTACCTTCAGTAAGTCGCACGCTAGTAGCATTGATTAAATCAATTGCCGGCCATAGTTTGATCATCTTGAAATCCGCCTTTCAGTGCTTGATTAAGTATTGCTAATCCATCATCACCACTTTTTTCTGGATGGAATTGAATGCCGATATAATTTTGATATTGCACAATTGCTGGGATTTTTGTGCCGTATTCTGTGTAAGCAACCACATGTTGTGACATTTCAGCTTGATACGCATGGACAAAGTAAACATCATGTAATAATAAAGGGTGTTTACTTATTAGATTATTCCATCCTAAATGCGGTACAGGATAAGGGGACTGTATTGGAATTATATTTCCCGGGAAAATATTTAACCCTTTGACATCACCCTCTGCACTCCAATGATAAAATAGTTGCATACCGAGACAGATACCAATCACTGGTTTATCCGTAATGGATGTGATTATATTTGCTAAACCGCGCTCGTTAATTGCTTGCATGGCATCTTTAAAGTGACCTACACCGGGTAAGATGACGACATCAGCATTTGCAATTTCGTTATACTTATCGGTCAATATCGCATCGTATCCTAAATACTGAACTGCGCGTTGAACATTTTTTACATTACCTAATCCGTAGTCAATGATCGCAATCACTCAATCACACCCTTAGATGAAGGGATGTTATCATTATCATTTTCTGAAAGTGCCATTTTTAATGCACGGGCAAATGATTTAAATATGGCTTCAATTTCATGATGCGTATTGCCGCCTCTAAGTAGATCAATATGCGTAGTTAAACGTGCATTGATGATCAAAGCACGGAAGAACTCTTCAACCAATTCGCTATCAAATGTGCCTACTTTTTCTTTACTCAAAGTGGCATTAAACGATAAATAAGGGCGTCCACTAATATCAACTACAGCACGAGATAAAGTTTCATCCATAGGGATGTAACTCACACCATATCTTTGGAAAGATTTGCGTTCTCGAATCATGTCTAATAATAGCTGACCTAGTACGATGCCAATATCTTCTGTTACGTGATGATCATCTACATCGGTATCTCCATTTGCTTCAATTATAATTGACAGCCCACTATGAAACGTAAAGAGTGTGAGCATATGATTTAGGAAACCAACCCCTGTGTTAATTTCACTTGTTCGTTTGTCATCGGCTAAAATGATTGATAACTCTGTTTCTGCAGTCTTACGTTTCTTTTGAAATATCATATTGTGACCTCCATGATTTAATGAGCTGTTCTAATTGGTCTAACTGGTCGTCTGTGGCGATGGAATATCTTACATAATCGTTCATGTTTGGTTCGTCATAACGTCTAGGTAAGAAGCCATGATCTTCAATATAAAGGCCAAGACTTTGCGCTGCGGATCCTTTTGTTAAGACAAAGTTAGTTGATGAAGGGAAGACTTTCATTATATCGCTAACATTATCTTGGAACATTTGTCTTAATCTAACAGCTAATGCACGCTGATGTTCAATGAATGTGCGTGTCTTATCAATATGTTCAAACATGAAAAGTGCAATGTGTAAAGTGAGTGTGTTTAATGGATAAGGATGTTCAATACTTTGTATAAGTTGAATCGTCTCAGGTGTTCCAATTAACACGCCTAAACGTAAACCGGCAATACCAAATGCCTTTGAAAGGGTACGCATTTGAAGAACATGTGGTTGCAATTCAAGCGTGTAGGCATCTCCAAAATCTAAATAAGCTTCATCAATAACAAAATAACCACCAATATTTTTCATTTTATCTGCAATTGCAGTTAAAAATGTTAGATTATACTGCTTGCCAGATGGGTTGTGTGGATTACTCATAATAAAGAATGCGGGTTGCACTGCTTCAATGCGACTTAATATATTTTCTAGATTAAATGTTAAGTCGTTATCTGCATTTACAAACGCTATTGGTCGATGAACTTGGTCGGCATAGGCTTGGTACATAAAGAAATCTGGATTAAGTGCTAATGCTGGACCTTCTGGCATGATAAGCATTAATTTTTGAATTAATTCATCAGAACCATTACCTGCAATAATTTGGTCTGGTGATAGATTATAATAACGCGCATAACCTGCCTTAAATCGTTCATATTCTTCATCTGGATAAAAGTTAAATGAAGCATGATGTATAATCGATGTGAGTTGTGCTTCTGTTAAAGGGCGAAGTGGGCTTTCATTTTTGTTAATTCTTATCATCGTTAAACTCCTTTGATGTTCTAATTTCTATGGATTGTTCGTGATTATATAATTGTTCAACATGGGCTAATTTACGCGCAGTCAGTTCTACGGTATCGAATGTATCTTTTGATAAATCTATCACTGAATGACGTGTTAAAAAATCATTAACAGATAGACCATTGGTAAATCGAGCTGTCTGATTGGTTGGCAGTACGTGACTTGGGCCAGCGACATAGTCACCAATAACTTCGGGTGAATAATAACCTAAGAATAGTGCGCCGACGTAACGGACATGATTTAGATAATCATGTGGTGAAACTGTTTGTATTGAAGCATGTTCTGGTGCAATGAGATTCATTAAATCACACGCTTCGCTAAAGTTATTCACATGTATCAAAAAATGGTTATCATTTAAACTTGCTTGAACGATTGATTGACGTTCAATTTGAGGAAGTATGTGCTGTATTTTTTGTTCAAGTTGTTTTAATAATGCTTCATCTTCACTAATGACAAAAGTTCTTGCAAGTTCATCGTGCTCTGCTTGTGCAAATACATCATATGCGATGGCGTCTAAATCAGCAGAGTCATCAATAATTAATGCAATTTCACTAGGGCCCGCGATTTGATCAATTCCTACTTGACCAAAGAGGTATTTCTTAGCATAGGCAACAAATTGGTTACCAGGTCCTACAATTTTATCAACTTTTGGCAATGTTTCTGTACCGTAAGCTAGGGCAGCAATACTTTGAGCACCTCCAACTTGATAAACGTTATCGACACCTGAGATATAACAGGCGGCTAATACGATATCTGGTATACCATTTAGTTGTGGGGGCGTGACTACAGATATATTTTTTACACCAGCTACCTTTGCCAGTGTTACTGTCATTAAGACGGTTGATGGGTAACTGGCTTTACCACCTGGTACATATACGCCAACGCGTTCTAAAGGATGATACAATTCATAACAATCTGATGTGCCTTGTTGCTTAGTCCATTTAATGGATTCTTGGTAAGATTGAATACGCGCGTGACTTTGTTGTAAGGCCTCACGTAAATCACTGTCTAGGCGATTATAGGCATTTTCTAAAGTTTGATAAGCGACTTCTAAATTGCAAGTCTCTACCTGATCAAACTGTTGATTATAATTTCTGAGGGCATCATCTCCGTGAAGTCTGACGTTTTCGCAAATATCCTTTACGATGGGGTATAGGTCTTCATTTAAGGAAGATTGGTTTAAATACTTTTTCAAAAATAGCGTTTTATCTATGATCAATGAGTGACACCTCCAGTGTTGATAAAAAAGCATCAATTTCAGATGATTTTTTAAAATAGGATTGCTTATTTGTGATAAGTTTCGCGTTAATGGGTTTAATCGTATCTTTTTCAACTAAGCCATTTGATTTTAGTGTTGTACCAGTCTGTACAATATCTACTATTCCATCCACCATTTCTACGAGACAAGCTAATTCAATAGAACCTGATAGTTTTACCAATTCTACATCTATACCTTGTGCTTCGAAGTAGGCACGTGCAGTTTTTACATACGACGTAGCAATTTTATTGAAAGAAGAAGTTTCTGGTTTAGCAGCTAAAGCAAAATGACAATCTCCAAATGGTAAATCCACCAAATTATTAATTGTATAATTTCCTTCTTCTAAAATATCACTGCCAACAATCCCGACATCAGCTACACCTTGTTCTACATAAATAGGGACATCGCTACCTTTAACTAATACGATTTGAATAGATCCTACAGAAATTAATAATTGACGTTCTCGTTTTTCTAATGCATCTACTAGTTCTTGTTCATTAGCTTGTTTTAAATAAGTAATAAAGCTTTTTAATAATCGACCTTTGGCTATAGCTACTGTAAGCATAATAAGAACTCCTTTTATTTATAATATAAAACCTAATCCAAAACCATCTAATTCACCTTTGTAGAAACCTCCCGTAAGTTGGTGGTTTTTATCATTTTTTAGATAACATTTTAAAAATGCACCTTTGTAATATGAACGAGGCGGTTGTGGTGTGATATCTAAATGTATATCTTTTACATTTAATGACTTAAACCACTGTTCCCAACGACGTAAAGCTTGTATTGTACGATGATCGTAAGGAAAGAGTTGACTTAGTAAATCTAATTGATCCGTTGTTTTTGTTGTCAATAATTGAACAAGCGGATGAGAAGTGCCAAGTTCGGATGAAAGTTCTGAAATATTACGCTCTTGTACTAATTTTAAAATCGTTATTGTTTGTTCTTTAGTAGTTAACAGTAAATCGATAAGTTGATAATGTCCTAAAATGACAAAATCGATATCGTCATTAAGATATTGTTGTATATATTTATAAAACGTCATAAAATCTTCCTGCATATCCGTTATGGTAGGGTTGTAATGTTCGATACCCAATTGCGTATAGACATGGTTATTACGAACAATTGGTCCCGCATAAACTACTTTTTGATGACGCGGAGGATAATTACTGTAATAACGCAATAATTGGTCGGTGAAATCATTACGTAATGCAAAGATATGATGGTCATGTTGCCAGAAACTTCTTTCAGTCATTTGCTGTAAATCATCTTTATTCAATGTTTGCCAAGCTAGAGATTCAATAAAGCTAAAATCTACTAAGTTAAAGTCAGCTTGTTGAAAATGCTTTAAAAAGTTAAGTTCTTTTTCTTTGTTATTAATGATTGTTGCTGCATCCATATTAAAACCATCCTTTGCATATACTTTGTTTCTCTACCGAACTAAAGTAAATTAATAAAGAATACTTTAACACATTTATTTTTAGAATTCAATAAATATTCTGAAAATGTTTTTGGTTAAGCGGTATAAAAATGCCCTTGCATTTAAAAAAGTGCAAGGGATTAATACTTATAAGCAAGATTTACCATGATTAACATATTTTAGCATTTCTTCTTTAGGCACCATATTACCACCAGTTGCCCATACAATATGATTTGCTTGATTCATTTGGACGCCCTGTTGTTTGGCTAATGTTATTGCTGATTTAATGCCAGCAAACCCTGACGCGGCAGAGGGCTCAATAAAGATATCTTCTTTTTCACTTAAAAGATATAGATAACGATACATTTCGCTATCAGATACAGTCTGTATACCATAGAGTAACGTATTCATAATTTGCCCGACTAAGCGAGATGGACGTACAACTGCTAAACCATCCGCATCTGTGCTTCCATCAATGCCAATATCCTTAACTGAAATTTTATCGTGTAATTGCGTCATCATACCTAATAACATACAAGGGGCATGTGTTGGTTCAGTAAAAATACAATAAACATGTTCTCCAAAGACTTGTTTTAGACCGAACGTCACTCCTCCTGGGCCACCACCGACACCACAAGGTATGTAGACAAATAGAGGGTGTTCAGCATCTATTTGTATATTTTCAGCAGCTAATTGTGCTTTTAATCTTAATGCAGCGACTGTATATCCTAAAAACAAGTCAGATGAACCTTCGTCATCCACAAAATGACAGGTAGGATCGTTTTCAGCATGTTTTCTTCCTTCTGCTACAGCGTACTGATAATCTGACTGATGTTCTATGACTTCCACACCACGTGACCTCAAAAGATCTTTCTTCCACTGACGTGCATCTGTAGACATATGAACCGTCACTTTAAAGCCCAGTTTTGCACTCATAATACCGATACTTAATCCTAAATTACCGGTTGAACCAACGGCAACATTATATTTACTAAACAGACCTTGATATTTTTGCTCAGCCAGTACACGATAATCATCTGTCTCTTTTAAATCGCCATCTTGCATCCCTATCGTTTCAGCTAATTTAAGTACTTCATAGATACCACCGCGCGCCTTAATTGATCCAGATATAGCGAGGTGACTATCACATTTTAGCCATAGCTTACCTTCAGTGGGTAAGGACTCTAAGTTTGTCAAAGTATTTTGCATAAAAGGTATGTGTTTTAAAGGTGATTCAATAAGGCCATGATTATTTTCCGTTTCTGGGAATACAGTGCTTATGTAACTACTAAATCGTTCAAGTCGTTGCGCAGCGTCTTCCATATCTTTTAAAGTAAACGCTAATGACGCTGGTTTACGAAAATTTGTGTTTTCCCAAAAAATAGGCTTATAATTTTGCATACTATCTATGAGAGGGAAATCTTTTTTAAGTGTTGCTAAATCGTTCATATTAATACCTCCGTATCATTTTAATAACAGTACGAAATATAAATTTCACGCTACATTAATTATAACAAGAAATAGATGAAATCGCCTGATTCGCCGATATAATATGATGATATTGGTTATTGTAGTTAGAACCATTGACTCGATTTAAAAATGGGTTTACACAGAGTGAACGATAATATTTTTACAAATTAGCGTGATTGCTTATTTTAATTGTAAGTTAGAAAAATGATTGATGAAATATAAACAAAAAAGAGTCAGGAACAACTTTGAATGTTCCTGACTCTTTGTGGACTAGTTAAAATGACTGCTTTGTCTAAGCTATCTTACTAACAAATTACTTTCTGAATTGCTTACGTATTTT
This sequence comes from Staphylococcus sp. Z5-21, assembly GCF_056529615.1. Classification (NCBI taxonomy): domain Bacteria; kingdom Bacillati; phylum Bacillota; class Bacilli; order Caryophanales; family Staphylococcaceae; genus Staphylococcus; species Staphylococcus sp. Z5-21. The sequence goes on from NZ_CP096462.1 coordinate 471,887, forward strand.
AGTAAACCAGCCTTTACGCTCGTTAACAGACATAACTTGTGGGCGTGTATTATCCTCTTTTAATTGTTGGCCATAATCCATAGCTTCTTTCATTAGAAATGCTTGAGAATTTAAAGGTGATAAATTATTTTCAATATAATGATATTGACCTAATTCATCTTGGTAACGTCCTTTTTGGTTATCTGAGAGTTGTAAGTTCATATAATCTAATAAACGTTTCGCAATATCTTTATCTTCAACTGGGAATAAAATTTCTACACGTTTAATCATATTTCTAGTCATTGCATCGGCGGAAGAAAGATATATGATGTCGTCGCCATTATTATGGAAATGATAGATGCGTGAATGTTCTAGGAATCTACCAACGATACTTACGACTTCAATGTTTTCACTGATTCCTGGAACACCTGGCTTGAGACAACAAATACCACGAATGATCAATTGAACTTTTACTCCTGCACAGGATGCTTCAAACAATTTAAGAATGATATCTTTATCCGTTAATGAGTTCATTTTCATGATAATCTTACCGTTACCATTTTCACGATGTGATTTGATTTCGTTATCTATTCTAGCTAAAAAGACATCACGAATATCGAAAGGTGCGACAATCAATTTGTTATATTCAGGTTTTACTGAATAGCCACTTAAATAATTGAAGAAATTAATCGCATCTTCAGCAATTTCAGCATTCGTTGTGATCAGTCCCATATCGGTATAAATATTCGCTGTTTTATCATTATAGTTACCAGTACCTAAATGAATGAATGAAGTTAATTTATTATTCATTCGCTTAACAACGAGTGCAATTTTACTATGTGTTTTCAAATGTGTCATACCATAAATAACATGACAACCTGCATCTTCCAACATTCTTGCCCAATGTACGTTGTTTTCCTCATCAAAACGTGCTTTTAATTCGACAAGCACAGTGACTTGTTTGCCATTTTCAGCTGCATTTTTCAAACTATTAATAATAGGAGAATCCTTACTTACACGATAGAGTGTTTGTTTTATTGCAATAGTATTTGGATCTTCAGCTGCTTCCCGTATAAAATCAACAATAGGTTCAAATGATTCATATGGGTGGTGGAAGAAGATATCTCTTTTTAAAGATAAATCAAAAATATTGTGATTTCCTAGAGATTGAGGTATTTGTGGGACATATTTATTATATTTCAAATATTTCAGCTTATTGGATAGGTGGTCAACTAAATCAGTCAACATGGTTAAATCGAGAGGCCCATCTACAAAATAGACTTCATTATCGTGCACATCTAGTTGGTTGATAATCCACACAATATCCTCATGTGTCGCTTGTCGGCCATCTACTTCTAAACGTACAGCAGTACCACGTTTACGCTCTTTTAAGAAGCGCTCAATTTCTATTAATAAATCTTCTGCGCCATCTTCATGAATAGTTAAGTCAGCATTACGTGTGATTCTAAACGTAAATGTGTTCAAGACCGTATATCCTGAAAATAAGTCGTTAATGAAGTAGGTGATAATATCTTCAATCAAAATGATATATTGTTTATCACCTTTGTTAAATGAATAAAATCGAGAAATAAGTGAAGGTATTTGAACGATAGCAGAATTAATATCATCTTCTGTATCGATATCTACAAAAATATTCAAGCTTTTATTATTTAATTTAGGGAAAGGATGATAAGCATCAATCCCTAAGGGCGTTAGTGTTGGCAAGATGCCATACTTAAATTCTGATTCAAGTTGAGGCAATAAATCGTCAGGTAGTTGTTCTGGTTTTATGATTTCTACTTGATATTGTTTTAAGTCATCAATTAATTCGTTATAACGCTTGTATTGTAAATCAACAATTTCCTTGTTCTTTAGCTTAATTTGATCGAGTTGTTGCTTAGGTGTTAATTGTGCTTTGTTTTCAGGTTTATCGTATCCCATTTTGACTTGATCTTGTAAGCCCGCTACGCGAACCATAAAGAATTCATCTAAATTCGAACTAAATATAGAGATAAAGTTAAGTTGTTCTAATAGTGGGTTGTTCTTATCTTGTGCTTCTTGTAATACACGGTAGTTAAAATCTAACCAACTAAGCTCTCTATTATTATAATATTGCGGTAAATTTAAGTCTTTATCTCCCAAATTTCTATGCATAACGCTTTATACACCTCGTTGTAGTCTAAAATACATATTTTGCTACGTATACCGTATCATATGAATTTTAAGATTTTGTAAAGATAATAGAAAGATTTTCTTTTAAAATTTTCTCAATATGTTTTTTTTGACGAAGTGACTGATATTCTTCAGCAATTGGTGCACCATTATAGTAAACGTATAATGTATACTCGCCATCTTTTTCTTTTAAATCTATCGACTCAACAGCACTTGTATGAGAGATGTTGAGCGCATTAACAAATTTTATAATGCCACCAAGTGATTGAACATTATCCAATTCTTTACCACGTAGCCATTCCGTCTCATGACTAAAGAATTTTAACAGTGATTTATTTTTAAAACTTGCAAGCAATGCTAATTTAACGCGGTCCTCATGTTTGAAACCATCAATCATAGAGTTAGCAATAATATAATATGTGTGCGGTGAACTAGAATCTGAATCAATAAATCTACCTAAGTAATACAGGTAAGCACCCTCGGCAAATAATGTTTTTTCGTCATCTGATACCTCAATTTTATCTAAATTGATAAGTTGTTTTAATAAAGACTGTGCCAATTTAACACGTTGATTTGCGCTCGATTCCTCTATGCCATATTCATTAGCTAAGTGGAAAAGGGCATCTTTTCTAATGTTTTCTTTTTTAAATTCTGTTGGATAACGCTCACTAATAATATTCATGGCATAGCCTTCGCGTAAACCTTTACGAGAAAATGTAAACTGCGAAGCTTCTATTTTATTAAACAGTACTTTAAAGACGGAGACAGCAGGCAGTATAATATCTACACGATCTCTACTTAAACCATCGATGTCTTTCAATTCATCACGAGAACTTTTTTTAAGTATAGAATATACCTCATCGATATTATCGTCCGTCATTGTATAATTATGGACACCGCCAATAGGGTATGAATGTTCAGATTGATGGATGCGTGCAACATTACGAGCTGAACCGCCTATCCCAACTAAAGCGACTTCTTGGTCTTTTAACCAAGCGAGTTGATCAAATTGTTTAGATAAAAATTTCTCCATATCTTTGATTGAAGATTTATCATTATGATCTTTACCGTCAAAGAATTTACGCTGTAAAGTGACGACACCAAATGGAAAACTGTGTGCTTCTATTAACTTTTTGTCTTTAAAAAGTGTAACTTCTGTAGAACCACCACCGATGTCGACAGAAACACCATCTTGGATGTCTGTGGTATGAGTAATGGCATAAAAACCATAAAATGCTTCTTCTTCTTCAGGTATTAACTTGATTTTTATATTCAGTTCTTTTTTGATGTTTTCAATAATTTTGTTTCTGTTTGTTGATTGTCTAATTGCCGCTGTAGCAATGGGATGTAATTCAGTTACTTCAAACTTATCTGCTACAGTTTTAAAACTGCTTAATGTCTTAGTTAATACTTCAATACCTTCGTTGTTCATCGCCAAATCTTTTGTTAAATATTGGCTTAGCCTTGCTGGTGTTTTAATGTTCAATAATTCGTTTAGACCTGTTTTTTTATCAAATTCGAAAATAACTAACCTGATTGTATTTGAACCGATATCAATTAATCCTATACGTTCCATGTTTGCCTCCTATGTAAAAAATGAGGTTCTATCATATGCTCTATTTTGTTTACCCTGTTCTTTCCTATATATTACATTAAAAAATAAAATTTGTGATTAAAAATTTTCATATTGTCCAATGTAAATACAAATAAGTCAATTGTTTGAATGATAATGATGAAAAAAACCAAGCATACAGTAACATCGCTACTTGTATGCTTGGTTATAATCGTTTATTTAACCTGTAAAGGACTGCCTGGACCTAATGGCCAACCTAATAAATACCAGATAATCATAAATAAAGGCCATACGATACTTAACACAATTGTATAAGGCATTAGACTCGATAATAATGAACCTAACTTCATGTTATTATCATATTTTTGTGCATATGATAATAACAGTGGTAGGTAGGGCATCATCGGTGTAATCGGATTACTTATTGAATCTCCGATGCGATAAAGCATTTGTGTGAAAGCAGGATGGAAACCTACAAGCATGAGCATAGGTATAAAAATAGGTGCTAAAATGCCCCATTTGGCAGAAGCGCTACCAATCAATAAATTGATGATTGCGCTTAACAAAATAATGCCTAAGATAAGTATGATGCCATTTTGACCTTGTAATAAGGCGGCTCCCTTAACAGCAACGATAACGCCTAAATTACTCCATTCTAAAAATGCTAGTAGTTGTGCTGCAAAAAATACGATGACGATAAATGAACCCATCGACGACATAGAATCAGCTAACATTTTACCTAAATCTTTAGAGTTTTTAAATTCCTTCATCATTAAACCATAAACTAAACCAGGTACTAAGAATAAAACAAGGATAATTAGCCCAACGCCATTAATAATAGGGGCATCGTTAAGTAAGCTACCTGTTTTAGCATTTCTTAAAAAACTGCCTTGAGGTATAGCTAAAATAATAAGTAACGCAATCATGATGAAAAAACTTATATTTGCCCAAAATACAGCGCGATTTTCTTCTGTTGTCAGTCCAGTATTTTCATCATCAACTTGAATATCAGAATTTGAGTCGTCGTATGAACCTAATCTTGGAATAACAAAGCGCATAGTTACCCAATAAACGGCGGGGAGTAAAACAAGTACACTTGCAGCAATAAAATACCAATTCATGGCCACATTGACATGAACATTGTCAGAAACAATTTTAGTCGCAGGTTCAGTAAATGCATATAATAAGGCATCTGACATACCGATCATGATATTTGCTGAAAACCCACCAATGGCTGATGCGTATGCCATCGCTAATCCTGCAATAGGATGATATCCCAATTTAATAAATACCATGGCAGTTAACGGGGGTAAAACGATAGGTGCAGCATCACCAGCTGCATTACCTAAGATTCCAATAAGTATGATGACTGGAACGATAAATTTTTTAGGTGCTTTATGTACAACTTGAACCATTAATTTGTCAAAATAACCTGTTTTTTCAGCCACACCTACACCAAGCATAACAGCTAATACGAGACCTAGAGCTGGGAATTCAGAAAAATTCTTCACAGCATCATTTAATATCATCATTAGACCGTCTTTACTTAAAATACTCTTAATAGCAATTGTATCTCCTGTACCAGGGTGTTTTACGGTGATGTGAAATAGTGAAACAATCCATGTGATAATAGCAAGTCCTAAGCACATCAAGAAAAATAAAATACTAGGATCAGGTAGTTTATTACCAACTTTTTCTACAATATTTAAAAATCTATCTACGAGTGTCGGTTTATGCTTTGTATTTGAAGTCATATGTACTACCTCCTAATTAAGTTAGCGTAAGTATATCAGAATAATCTTTTTAATTGAACAAATATTCTGAAAATAAATATGTGCTTAAGAAAAAATTTACACATATGCATGTAAAAAAGTATCAAAAAGCGTAATCAAGTTTCAATTTTCTAGAAAAGGTAATTATATAAAGAAACGTTTTTTACAGAACTGGAAATACATTTTTTAGATAGGAGAAGTGATGAATGATGGGAAGATTAAATAACAAAATCGCTATTTTGACAGGTGCAAGTACAGGTATTGGTGCTGCCTCAGCAAAAGTATTAGCGAATGAAGGTGCGCATGTATTGGCAGTGGATATTTCAGAAAAAGTGCATGACACTGTCAAAGAAATCAATAATGCAGGCAATACAGCTTCAGGTTATATCGTCGATGTGTCCGATGCGCACGCAGTTGAACGCTTTGCTCAAGCAATTAAAGAAAAGTATGGAAAAATAGACGTGCTCTTTAATAACGCTGGTGTTGATAATGCGGCGGGGCGTATTCATGAATATCCAGTTGAAGTATTCGATAAGATATTAGGTGTTGATTTAAGAGGTACATTTTTAATGACTAAATTTTTACTACCGCTTATGATGGATGAGGGCGGTTCGATTATCAATACGGCATCATTTTCTGGATTAGCTGCAGATTTAAATCGTTCAGGTTATAATGCAGCCAAAGGTGGGGTCATTAATTTCACGCGTTCGACTGCGATTGAATATGGTCGTGAAAATATTAGAGCAAATGCTATTTCACCAGGTACGATTGAAACACCACTTGTAGATAAATTAACAGGTACGGCTGAAGATGAAGCGGGTAAAGCATTTAGAGATAATCAAAAATGGGTTACACCATTAGGTAGATTAGGAACACCTGAAGAAGTTGGCAAACTTGTAGCCTTCCTTGCGTCTGATGACAGTTCATTTATAACGGGTGAGTCTATCACAATAGATGGTGGTGTTATGGCGTATACATGGCCAGGAGAAATGTTAAGTGATGATAGTTGGAAAAATACAACGAAATAATTTGGTAGCTGTTTTTATGAACGAATGTGAAATGTAGTAAAATCCACACAGTAACTGATTAAACTCAGTCTCTGTGTGGATTTTAATTTATAATTAGGTTAGCGAATATTACCAGATAATTTGATCGACAACATCATTATTTAATGATTTTACAATCTCAGTTACAAGCGCTACCGAATTTTTATAATCATCTGTGTGTAAAACGGACACATTAGAATGCATGTAACGCAATGCAACCCCGATAGAGACGGTTGGTGTGCCTTCATTAGCGACATGAATGCTGCCGGCATCAGTACCGCCACCAGCAGTGGTATCTAATTGAACAGTAATATTATGTTTTTTAGCTACGTCTTTAATATGTTTTGTGAAACCAACATGACCAATGTTGGATGCGTCCATAATAATCACAACCGGCCCATTACCAATAGCCGTATCACTGACTTGACCTGACATACCTGGCGTATCATAAGCAATGGCAACATCAATGGCAATTGCCAAATCAGGTTTGATTTTATTGGCAGCAACTTTGGCGCCACGCAGACCGACTTCTTCTTGTACATTTGCGCCAGCCACCAAGTTGATATCTATTGCTTCATTCTTTAAATTTTGTAATACATCTATGGCAAGTGCACAGCCATAGCGGTTATCAAATGCTTTAGCAGTTAAGTATTTTTGATTAGCCAATGTTTCGAATTCACTGTATGGCGTCACCATATTACCGATTTCGATGCCAAATTGTTCTGCCTCTTTTTTACTCTTAACACCAATATCAATAAACATTTCTTTCATATCAATTGTTTTTTTACGTTCCTCTGGTGATAATACGTGAGGGGGTTTTGAACCGATGATACCTCTGATTTTTTTACCTTCATCTGTTGTAATCGTTACCTTTTGCGAAAGCATGACCTGGTTCCACCAACCGCCAATGGGTGTGAATTTTAAGAAACCATTGTTATCAATTTTAGTAACGATAAAACCAACTTCGTCTAGATGACCTGCAACCATTAATGTTTTATCTCCATTAGTAGCTGATTTTTTACCAAAAATACCACCAAGATTGTCTTCGATAATTTCATCGCTTACGGGTGTTAAATAATCGTTCATTAATTCTTTGACTGCCATTTCGTGTCCAGCAATGCCATCGACATCCGTTAGTGATTTTAGTAATTTTACTGAATCATTCATAAGAATTCCCCCTTAAAAATTAATGTGTATCTATATTTTACCATTTAGAATTTAATAATATAGTTTTTTGATTGAATACAAATTCAAATCATAAGAAACAACAATGATTGTTAATCCTTACTAAAATACTAAGACTAAATGAGTGCAATATGTAATGTGTCATGTTTCAATAGTATTATAGATAAAGTGGAGGGATTAATTATGACAGAAGTTAAACATCTAACATTTGGTTCGAAAAATGCGCCAATAACAATTGAGTCGTTTATCAATTTTGCATGTCCGTTCTGCAAGAACTATTTTAAAGCAGCAGATCATGCACTCACACCTTATATTGAGTCAGGTGAAGTGCAACATGTCGTTAAACATTTTGATAAAACAAAACAAGCATTATTAAAAGGAACAGTTGCAAACATTCATTTAAATTATGACAATCCTGAAGAAACATTAGCAATTATTCGCCAATTATACGATACACAAGATCAATGGAAAGCAAGTTTTGCCACTGTTGAAGATAAAATGGCAAATGAATTTAATTTAACACCTCAAAAAGATGCAGATGAACGCTCTTTAGCAATCAATGAAGAAACTTTTGAACGCGGTATTAAAGGGATACCCACTGTATTTATTAATGACAAAAAATTTGAATTTAACCCGTTAAAAGATGAACAAGATAAAATTGAGTCATTGTTAAATGAAGCTATTTCTAAATTAAAGTAATCTATAAAATAAAAAAATCTCAAGCGTTAAAGTGATTACTTTAACGCTTGAGATTTTTTTGGCTTAGCTTGGATTAAATCATGTGAATTGCAAAAGTATTGAGTAGTTCAATGCTTATTATTTACTTTAACTTTAGCGAACTTAATCAGTTAAGCGTGTTCAATTAATTTTAATTTATAGTCCTGTATAGATTGGATACCACCATCTTTATTTTTAATGATAATATGTTCTTTTGTAATTTTTGTAGGGGAATCTACGCCTATAGCTGCAGAAATATTAAATAAGCCTTCATGTAAACTTGTAATAAAATTAGTGACACGATATTTTTTCTCATCGATGATTAATCCTTTTTCACGTTTAGGATCAGTCGTTGCCACACCTACTGGACAAGTATTCATATGACATTGTTGGCTCATAATACACCCAACACTAATCATCATGCCACGGGCGATGTTTACCAAGTCTGCGCCAAGTCCTAATGCGATAGCTATCTTATCTGGCGTTATCAATTTGCCTGATGCAAAAACTTTAATTTGATCTCTAATACCATATTTTTCCAATAATGCTGTTAAAATAGGAAGCGCTGTAAATAGAGGTAAGCCGACACCATCTTCTAATTCTTGGAATGTTGCACCAGTACCGCCTTCTCCTCCGTCGATGGTAATGAAATTAGGATATTGCTGATTTTCAACCATTGTACGAACAAGGTTTTCTACTTCAGATACTTTGCTAATGACCATTTTAAAGCCAACAGGTTTTTGTCCGGTTTGTTGTAATTCATGGACCCAATTCAATAAGGCATCTGGACTGTCGATATGCTCAAAACGGTTAGGTGAGTTTATTGTCACCCAAGGTTCTACTTTTCTTATAGAAGCGATTTCTTCTGTGACTTTGTTGCCTTGCATGTGGCCACCACGTGTTTTGGCGCCTTGTGCTAATTTGATTTCAAATGCTTTAATATGTTGATTATGGGATAAATCGATAAAGGCTTGTTGGTCAAACTTTCCTGCTTTATCACGAACACCAAATAAGCCTGGTCCAATTTGAAATATAATATCAACGTTTCCAGATAGATGATGTTCCGATAAACCACCTTCGCCCGTGTTCATCCATGTACCAGCTTGACCCAGCCCTTTTGAAAGGGCAGTGATAGCACGGCTACCTAAAGCGCCATAACTCATACCTGATTGACCTACTAAACGTTTTATTTTAAATGGATGCTTAAGTTGAGCACCTAATATAATTTGGTCTTCATCTGATAAATAGTAAGGATCTATTTCAACTTTTGTTCTATGTTCATCACGGTTAAACAAGCGTTCGTTATCAATTTTATAAATAAAAGAAGAAATCATAGGTGATTGGTCGATATGTAACTCAGCTGTTTGTAAAGGAAACATCGTGTTTTGTATATAAAAACCATCTTCATAATCATGTTGTGTTCCAAAACTTGTCATTCTAGAATTATATTTACCCGCAACGACAATATTTGTAAAATCATTTCTTGTAAATGGTTTACCTTTGGTATCAGCCAAAAATAGATACTGACGTAATTCAGGCCCAATTTTTTCTCCAAAATAACGTATGCGTGCAAGTAGTGGATAATTGCGTAGCACACTATGTTGCTTTTGTCGTTTATCTTTAAAAAGTAACACTGCCCCCATTACCAGAACACTAAATAAAAAGAATACAATTATAATATTAACGATAAATTGCAAGGTAGTTAATATAGTCATAAAAATCAGCCCCCCCTTATGTTAATTATATAGTACAACAAAATGAACATATTACAATAATATAGTGAGTTGAATAAGTAAGTTATTTGAGATTATAATATTTTAGAAAGGAAGTTGATAAAAAATTTAATAATTTGTATATACACTATAAGTAGACATGATATATTTAGTATATGTACGAATTAGGAAGGTGTCATATGACTGAGAAATCAACCGAATTAAAAAATAATAATCAGCAAGATATAAGTGTTTGGGATAACAAAAAAATTGTAAAAAGAGATTTTTGGCTTATTCCAATTTATTTATTAGCGAATAACATCATGCCACTCTTGTTATTTGCTGCTATATATATTGTCTATTCAGTATTTAATTTTAAAAATGAAACTTTTGTAACTGATGAAAACATACTAATTATGGGTGGCTTGCTTGCCGAAATCGTTATATTAGTTAGTTTTTATGCAATGCATTTAAAAGATCGTTTAATACCGATTTCCAACCAACGCATTCTTGCAATCCCTAAATATCTGTTTATCATCGTGGCGACTTATATTGTCACACTTGGATTAAATAGTTTATATGATTGGATGATGGAATTTTTACCTAAAGGATTGCAATATACAGAAACTCAAAATCAAATGCTTTTAGAAAAAATGTTTGAAAATAATTGGATGTTACCATTTCTATTTATAGATATTGTCATACTCACACCAATCATCGAAGAACTATTATTTAGACATTTAATTATTCATGAGTTAGGCAAAAAGATAACATATACTGTTGCCTCGATACTCTCAACGATATTATTTGCAAGTGTGCATGTGTTAGGTGCAACATCACTATTTGAAATCGGTAGTTATCTCATCATTGGGGCTGGTTTAGCCTTTGTATATGTGAAGAGCGGAATGAATTTGGCCGTTTCAATAACATTACATGCATTAAATAATCTCATATCATTTATAGCTATCGTTATTTTAAAATAAATGATTTTTGAGCTTATTGATGAAACAAGCTATTAAAATTGAAAAGTTAGGGAATAGTAATGCGAGAAATTAAAAAAGGTGGGCTTCTATGTTAGAACTAAAAAACATAACATATAAGATAGATAACCGGGATATTATCAATGATATAAATTTAAAAATTGAGGCAGGCGATACGATAGCAATTGTAGGGCCTTCCGGAAGTGGTAAAAGTACATTGTTGCGTTTGATTAGTAATTTGATTAGCCCAACAAAAGGAGAACTATATTTAAATGATAAGCCTTACGAACAAATAAACCCAGAACAACTACGTATGAATGTAAGTTATCTATTACAAGAAAGTGATTTATTTGATAGAACTATCGGAGAAAATCTAGCTTTTCCAGCAGAAGTTAGACAAGATAAATTCGATCGTAAACAAGCTAAACGTTTATTGAAAACAGTAGGTTTAGGTCATTATAATTTTAATACACGTGTTGAACATTTATCCGGTGGTGAAAGACAACGTATTACGATAGCGAGACAACTCATGTACACACCAAAGGTATTGCTTCTAGATGAAGCGACAAGTGCTTTGGATGTGCATAATAGTGAAAAAATAGAATCCTTAATCTTTAAATTGGCTGATGAAGGCGTTGCTATTTTATGGATTACACATAGTAATGATCAAAGTAATAGACATTTTAAAAAGAAAATTAGAATTGTGGATGGCAAAATCGATAAGGAGGAGCGTTTATCATGAGTACAACTGCACTAGCATTAACGGGTCTCCTCTTACTTTTTCCGATTATTGTTTCTTACAAAGAAAAATTACATATTATTAAAGATTTATTAATTGCGACGGTTAGAGCAATTATTCAATTAATTATTCTCGGCTTTCTATTGCATTTTATATTTGGTGTGAATCAAACATGGCTATTAATCGTATTTGTACTAGTCATTATTATTAATGCTTCGTGGAATACAATTAGTAGAGCATCTCCAGTAATGCATCATGTATTTTGGATTTCGTTTGTTGCCATTTTTGTTGGTGTAGCGTTACCTCTAGTTGGTGTCGTTTTAACAGGGGCGATAGAGTTTAAGCCTAATGAAGTGATACCGATTGCAGGTATGCTAGGTAGTAATGGTTTAATTGCTATAAATTTAGCCTATCAAAATTTAGATAGAGAATTTGTGAAAGAAATGAGCCAAATTGAATCTAAGTTAGCACTTGGTGCGAATCCCAAATTATCTTCTAAAGAAACGATACGTAATAGTGTGAAAACGGCGATTGTACCAACAATTGATTCCGTTAAAACGTATGGCATTGTTTCGATACCAGGTATGATGACCGGCTTAATTATTGGAGGCGTAGAGCCGTTACAAGCTGTTAAATTTCAATTAATGGTTGTCTTTATTCACACAACTGCGACGATTATGTCTGCGCTTATTGCGACTTATTTAAGTTATAAACAATTCTTTAATCACCGCGATCAACTGATAAGTAGACATTTAAACCAAGAAGACGCATAAATATTGGATAGACGGCGAGTATATAAAGCATTGTTCAGCATTTTAATAAAAATTTTAAAAAGAATTGAGCAGAGCTTTATTGTTATGTTTCAATATAAACACGAATCTGAGATATCTATTGATGTCTCAGGTTCTTTTTTTGTATGGTTGGATATTTGCTGTGAGAGCAAATTCAGAAGTGTTCAAACGTGTTGACGTATGGTTTATAATGTAATAGTTATGTAAAAATTTACATCTTAATTTAAGGGAGGAGTGAAAAGATGTCGATTATGAGAATTGCCACCTTTATTTTGAGTATCTTTATCGTAGGTATGGTTGAAATGATGGTTGCAGGGATTATGAATTTGATGAGCATTGACTTGCATGTTTCGGAAGCGATTATTGGACAGTTAGTGACGCTTTATGCCATCACATTTGCCATTGCAGGACCTATATTAGTGAAATTAACGAATCGGTTTTCTCCAAGACCTGTATTATTATATGCATTGCTTGTTTTTATTGTCGGAAATATGATCATTGCTTTTGCACCTAATTTTTCTATTTTAGTATTTGGACGCATCATATCATCTGCAGCAGCAGCACTTATCGTGGTTAAAATATTAGCGCTAACAGCTTTATTAACTGCGCCACAACATCGAGGGAAAATGATAGGTATTGTTTATTCAGGCTTTAGTGGCGCAAATGTACTTGGTGTACCAATTGGGACAATTATCGGTGACTTAGTTGGATGGAGATATACATTCTTATTTATTGTCTTTGTAAGTGTGTTAGTAGGTATATTGATGTATTTCTATGTACCACAACCTCAATATCAAACGGTAAATACAGAGTCTAGTACTAAGCAGCGTGAAAGTAATTATTCTAAAATACTTAGACCAGGAGAAGTCGCTAAGTTTTTAGCTATCACATTCTTATTGCTAGTTGCAAATTCTGTGACATTTATTTATATTAATCCACTTATGTTATCAAGTGGTCATGACTTATCCTTCGTATCGATTGTATTATTAATCAATGGTGTTGCAGGTGTTATTGGAACATCGATGGGTGGGTTCCTTTCAGATAAATTGACGAGTAAACGTTGGCTAACGATTGCCACTATTATATTTATCACGATGATGTTACTGTTGAATTTATTCTTATCAGTGACAGGCGTATTATTAATGATTATCTTCATATGGAATATCATGCAATGGAGTACAAATCCAGCTGTTCAAAGTGGTATTATAGAACATGTTGAAGGTGATACAAGCCAAGTGATGAGTTGGAATATGTCTAGTTTAAATGCGGGTATCGGCATTGGTGGTATTGTCGGTGGTCTAGTTGTTTCTAAAATAGATGTTTTAGCAACTACGTACTTCACTGCAGCCATCGCATTCGTAGCTTTTATTTTAATCATTAGTCTAAAGCAAATGACTAAATTTAATAGAGCCTAAGGTAAATCAATTACACTTATAAAATGAACAGTGCTTTGTATATAAAAGTGGACTTACATTCTCAATGTAGAAGAGAGGATGTAAGTCCTTTTTTTAATTTATAAAGTTGATTTTTCTATTGATTGGGCTGTATTAAAATGAATATCGCTAAGTGCAATTTTATTTTTCTTATTAGAAACTTGCGCAATAATAGCGGAAAGTAAAATATAAATTAATGTACCAATAATATAACCTATTTTTAAATCAGAAATTAATAAATAAGATTGATACAATAGCACAATAATAGCAATGATTGCCATCGTTACAAGTATTGGATAGGGTACTTTAAACGGCGATTGCTTATAAGCATCTGGATATTTTTTGGGTAGTTGCGTAGAAGCTAAAGCTGGAAAAGCAAAAACAATTAATGAAATCCCAGTACCTAACTGTGCTACAACATTTAGTGACATACCTGTAATAATAGGTAATGCACCAATAATGTAGAAAAGTAATAAAAGCCAATGAGGTGTACCAAATCGTTTGTTCACACTACCTAAACGTTTAGGTAAATAACCATCGTGTATTGCAACTAATAAACTTTTAGTTACCCAAGTAAACGTTGAATTGAGTGTAGTCGCTAATGCGAACATTGCGCCCCCAACCATGAAGAAGATGAATACTGGGGTCGGCAAGACTTCTTGCGCAACACTCGTTAATGGTCTGCCAGAAACCTCTGGAATTGGGAGTACCCCTACAGCAATAGAAGCGATAAAAGCGTATAACAAACCTACAAATATAGTTGCAATGATAATGACTATTGGAATATCTCTTTTTGGATTTTTCATTTCTCCACCTAATTCAGCAACAACTTGCGCGCCACCAGTTGCAAACGAAACAAGCCCAACGGCAGTAAAGAATCCTGTGAATCCATCCGGAAGCATGGCATGCATATTAAAAACACCAAAATCCACATGTGGAAGACCGAAAATGATAAAACAAGACAAAGCAATAATTAGAATGACAACCATTAAATTACCAATGATAGATGCTGACTTAATACCAATGATATTAACAATAAATAAAATGGTAAGTAAGGCAAAAGCAACAAGTCTAACAGGAATACCTGGTAAGAGTCCTTCTAAGTATTGTGCGAATGATAAAGCATATAAAGATAATGTAACCTGTAAAAAGATGAATAATAATAACCAAAATATCCCGATTTTAGGGGACAATAAACGACTTGTATACTGATACATACCACCAGTCGTAGGTAATGTGGATCCTAATATGGCAATTGGGAACATCGTTAGTAATGTAATGATTGCGGATAAGATAAATGCGGGTGTGATACCACTTCCGGTCATTTGTATGCCAATGCCTGTTAGCGACATGACGCCAGCACCGATAATTTGACCTATAGCAATACCCATTACATCCGTAAAGCCTAATACTTTTTTTAAGTTTGTTGCTTGTTGCATTCAATCACCTCTAAATTATATGTATTTTTAAAAATAATAAAAAAATTATAACATAATTATCCCTTAATTCATAGTAAACTTATCGGAAAACAAGAGTTAAGTTTTTGAAAAAGCTAATTATAGATAAATCAAAGGTTTTCATAGTAGAATAAAGTTAATAAAAAAATTATTAAGAGGTGTAATTTTTATGACTAATGAAAAAGAAAATATTAAAGTAAATGCATTTATTGATAGATTGAAACAATGGCAAGAGGAATTTAAAATTTTACGTTAAATTATAAATGAAACGGAATTAACTGAAGATTATAAATGGATGCATCCTTGCTACACGTTAGATGATAAAAATGTCGTTATCATACAAGACTTTAAGCATTATTGCGCATTACTTTTTGAAAAAGGTGCTATTATGGAAGATCCTTATCAATCACTTATACAACAAACTAAAAATGTACAAGCAGCAAGACAATTACGTTTCGAAAGTTTAGATGAAGTTAATCAACGTAGAGACGAGATTAAATGGTATGTTGAAGAAGCGATTAGAATAGAAAAATCAGGTGAGAAAGTACCTATGAAAAAAACTGAAGACTATGATATGCCTGAAGAATTACAAGCAAAATTAGATGCAATGCCAGAATTAAAAGAAGCATTCAATAACTTAACGCCTGGTAGACAAAGGCAATATATGTATCATATTGGTCAGGCAAAGAGAGCGGCAACACGTGAAAATCGAGTAGAAAAATATATTGATTATATATTGGATGGCAAAGGCATGAATGATTAAATACTTGAAAGCATTTGTACAAGTAAAAGAAGTTATCATGTGAACGACGTATGCAAAAATACAAAGCGGATTGCCTTATGAAGGTTAACGCTTGAGTTATGATAAAATAGCACACATTTTAGTTCAGCATCCAAAAATGAAGTTGCAACTTTATCATATATCGTATATAGTTTGCTCGAATATAAAACTACGGTTAAGTCATATTTTGAAACGTATTTTGAGAAAGAAGGTGTATGAATGCCGAGAGTTTCCAAGAGGATACAATTACTACAAGCTGCTGCAGCAATTGTAGATGAGCAAGGTAGTGAATATTTAACGCTAGATGCCGTTGCCAAAAAGGCAGGTGTCAGTAAAGGTGGGCTATTGTATCACTTTAAAAACAAGTTTGCATTAATTCAAGGTCTTGTTGATCATGCCGATGAATTATATAGAGAAAATGTGAATGGACATGTACATGCAGATAAACAAGACCAAGGGAAATGGGCACGGGCGTTTATTGAAGCGACGAGATCTCATCGTTCAGAAAATGGATCGATTACCTCAGGAATGCTTGCTGCACAAGGTATTAATAGCAATTTGTTATTACCTTTACAGGACACTTATAAAGAGTGGCAAACTAATATTGAAAATGATGGATTAGACAAAGTAGACGCTACAATTATTCGTCTGGCAGTGGATGGTTTGTGGCTTTCAGAAATATTTGGACTAGATGGACTTGATGAAAACATGAGAGAACAAGTTTTGAATAGATTAACCGAATATACGCACCCCAATAAAAATCAAGAAAGCAATGGCTAAATGTTCTAAATTAATAAAAAAATAATAAAATGTTTAATTCATGTAAACCACTGATAGTATAAGGATAATCAACTTTTGAATGTTGTTTATCCTTATTTTTTATATTTATAAAACTTGAAACTAAACCGTCTGGTTGGTACACTTATCGATGTGTTAAATAACTCTGTGGAGGTTTATAATCAATGAAAAAAGTGATGCTAACAGCAGCTTTAACAGGTGCTGGAGATACTACAGCAAAGAATAAGTGTGTTCCTGTAACACCTCAAGAGATTGCTGAATCAGCAATAAAATGTGCAAGAGCAGGCGCGACAGTTGCACATATTCATGCGAGAGATCCAGAGACAGGTGGTATTAGCCACGATGTTGAATTTTTCAAAGAAGCCGTACGACTTATTAGAGCTGCAGATGAAGATATTATTATAAATATTACGTCAGGTGGTGGCGGAGATTTTATTCCAAACCTTGAAGATCCATATCTCGCTGCAGAAGGATCTGATATACAAACACCAGAAGAAAGACATGAACCGATAGGCAGCTTACTACCTGAAATGTGTACTTTAGATTGTGGTAGTGTCAACATGGGAGATACAGTTTATTTAAGTCCAACTGATTGGTTAAGAAAACAAGCTCAACTTGTAAAAGAGGTTGGTGTTAAGCCTGAATTAGAGTGCTTTGACAGTGGTCATATTTCATTCGCTAAGCAATTAATCAGTGAAGGATTAATTGATGGTGAACCAATGTTCCAATTTTGTTTAGGTATACCTTGGGGAGCTGAAAATGATCCAGAAACGATAGAATACTTTAAAACGCGTATACCGGAGCATGCCCACTGGTCAGCATTTGGTATTGGAAGAATGCAATTTCCAACGGTTGAAGAAGCAGCAAAGCGTGGCGGCAACGTTCGTGTTGGATTAGAAGACAATTTATATTTAGCCAAAGGTGTTAAGGCAACAAATGAGCAATTAGTTGAAAAAGCTGTCGAAATATTGAACGGATTAGATATAGAACCAATGACCCCGGCAGAAGCACGTAAAAAATATCAATTAAGAGATCCACAAGGAGGAGCATAATGAAGTTTGCAGTTGTAGGTACAGGCGTTATCGGAAGTGGATGGATTACTAGAATGCTAGCTCATGGGCATGAAGTCATTGCTACAGACCCAAGTGAAGGCGCATATGAAAGAATGTTAAAACAAGTGAAACAAAATTGGCCATATGCAGAACAATTAGGTTTAGCAGAAGGCGCTGCAATCGATAATTTAACATTTACACCTTATTTGGAAGAAGCGGTTAAAGATGCAGATCATATACAAGAAAATGTTCCAGAAATTGAATCTTTAAAAGATCAAGTGCTGACAGAAATTGATTTTTATGCGAAAACAGATGCAACGATTGGTTCGAGTACTTCTGGTATTATGCCATCAGAATTGCAACAAAATTTACAACATCCTGAGAGATTGATTGTAGCGCACCCATTTCATCCAGTTTATATTTTACCGCTCGTTGAAATCGTTCCTGGTAAAGCAACAACGGAAGCAACAACATTAAAAGCTGAAGAAATTTACGAAAGCATTGGTATGGATGTACTTCATGTTAGACATGAGATTGAAGGACATGTAGCAGATAGATTAATGGAAGCACTTTGGAGAGAGGCATTGCACATTGTTAATGATGGTATAGCGACAACGGAAGAAGTTGATAAAGCATTTACACATGCTGCTGGTTTGCGCTATGCACAATATGGTCCATTCATGACTTTCCATTTGGCCGGTGGTGAAGGCGGTATGCGTCACATGCTGAAACAATTTGGTCCAGCTTTAAAAAAACCATGGACTAAATTAGTAGCACCAGAATTAACACAGGACCTGTATGACGAAGTGGTCAATGGCTGTGAATCATCTTCTCAAGGAAAAACAATGGCGGAACTTGACCAAAAACGTAATGAATTCTTAGTAAAAGTAAAACAACTTGCTGAGTCATATTGGCCAGAAGATACAACCTCTATGAAAAAGAAAACACAACAATCGGTGAAATAAAATGACAAACAAATTATATGAATACAAGACGCATGTAAATGAAGCTTGGGTCGACCATAATGGGCATATGAATGACGCAGAATATAATCGTGTATTTAGTGATGCAACGGATGCATGGCTCGCATTTTTAGGGTTAGATGTGCAAACAATTGAAACGTTGGACTACACTGTCTTTACTTTAGAAAACCACGTTATGTATTTAAAAGAAATTAAAGTAAATGAAGCGATTACTGCTACAGTTGAGTTATTTGATTACGACACCAAAAGATTACATGTGTTTATGACATTAAGTGATGAAGCAAATGATAAGTGTGCAACTTATGAGGTTATGTTAATGGGAATGAATACTAAATTGCATAAGCCTGATGCTTTTCCTACTGATATACAAAAAGCAATTGATGATTATGCACAACATGCTTCAATAAAAAAACAACCCAAAGAACTTGGACATCTTATTGGTATAAAACGTAAATAAAATTTTTGAATGAGTTTGAAACGATTGAATAAAAAGGTGTTAAAAATATTTTATATAACCAAATATTTGGTTATAAATTGTTTAATGTTATTTATTAATGTATCTTGTTATATATAGGATGATAAAATCAAAGCTAAATTGATTATTCTGTTTTGATTGTTTACACACGAATAAAGTAGGGCTATGTGTGCTCATGTTTTTACTTATTTTTTAGTATTTGTATAACATCCACAGATAGTCCTATATTTATTATGAAATATTTGAAATTGAATATGTACATAGAAAGGAATTGACTCATGTTAAGTATTAAAAACTTATCTAAAGTCTATGGTGGAGGAAAGAAAGCTGTAGATAATATTTCACTTGAGATTGAAGCCGGTGAATTTATTGCATTTATAGGGACAAGTGGTAGTGGTAAAACAACTGCATTAAGAATGATCAATAGAATGATTGAAGCAACTGAAGGGCAAATAGCTATAAATGGCAAAGATGTTCGCAAAATGAACCCAGTTGAGCTACGTAGAAAAATTGGGTATGTGATACAACAAATTGGATTGATGCCACATATGACGATTAGAGAAAATATCGTATTAGTACCTAAACTTTTAAAATGGTCTCAAGAAAAGAAAGAGAAAAAAGCTAAAGAACTGATAAAATTAGTGGATTTACCAGAAGAATTTTTAGATAGATATCCATCGCAGCTCTCAGGAGGACAACAGCAACGTATCGGTGTTGTGCGTGCGTTAGCAGCAGAACAAGATATCATTTTAATGGATGAACCATTTGGCGCGTTAGATCCAATTACGAGAGATACGTTGCAAGACTTGGTTAAAGAACTACAACAAAAGTTAGGTAAGACCTTCATTTTCGTTACACATGATATGGATGAAGCTATTAAACTGGCAGATAAAATTTGCATTATGTCTGAGGGACGTGTCATACAATTTGATACGCCAGACAATATTTTAAGACATCCTGAAAACGATTTCGTACGAGACTTTATTGGTCAAAATAGATTGATTCAAGATAGACCTAACATGCGTACAGTTAAAGATGCGATGATTAAACCTGTAACAGTTCATGCGGATAGCTCATTAAATGAAGCAGTTAAGATTATGAGAGATCGTCGTGTTGATACCATCTTTGTTGTGGGTAACAATCGTAGATTACTTGGATATTTAGATATTGAAGATATCAATCAAGGTTTACGTGGAAATAAAGAACTGATTGATACAATGCAACGCGATATCTATCGCGTAAGAATAGATAGTAAATTACAAGATTCAGTTCGTACAATATTGAAAAGAAATGTAAGAAACGTACCTGTAGTGGATAGTGATGAAGAAACGTTAATTGGATTGGTTACGAGAGCAAACTTAGTAGATATCGTGTATGACAGTATCTGGGGAGAAACAGATGAAGACGATGATGCTACACAAGACGCAATTGTTGAGCCCGATAATGTAGGAGCTGATAAGTAATGAAACAATTCATAGAGCAATATGGTGGGCAACTGATTTCCAAAACAGTCGAACACTTTTATATCTCAATGATCGCTTTGTTAATTGCAATCGTAGTCGCAGTACCATTAGGTATTATACTATCCAAAATGAAAAGAACTTCAAACATTGTTCTCACAATTGCTGGTGTATTACAAACGATACCAACATTAGCAGTATTAGCTGTAATGATACCAATCTTTGGTGTTGGAAAATTACCGGCCATTGTCGCATTATTTATCTATGTACTACTACCAATATTAAATAACACAGTATTAGGTGTTAAGAATATTGATAGTAATCTTAAAGAAGCAGCAATCAGTATGGGGATGACCCGCTTTCAATTAATGAAAGACGTTGAATTACCATTAGCTTTACCATTAATCTTGGGTGGTATACGATTATCATCTGTTTATGTCATTAGTTGGGCAACACTTGCAAGTTATGTAGGTGCAGGTGGCTTAGGTGACTTTGTATTTAATGGATTGAACTTATATGACCCATTAATGATTGTGAGTGCAGCTGTATTAGTTACAGCATTAGCATTAATAGTGGATGTACTATTATCATTAGTAGAAAAATGGGCAGTACCCAAAGGATTAAAAGTATCCAGATAATTTAAGGAGGACATTATGAAAAAGATAAAACAGTATTGTATCGCGCTTGTACTGTGTCTGACGGTGTTATCTGGATGTAGTTTACCCGGTTTAGGTGGAAATAGCTCAGACAACGAGGTCAAAATCACAGCACTTGCAACGAGCGAGTCACAAATTATGTCTCATATGTTGAGACTATTAATAGAACATGATACAGAAGGAAAAATCAAACCATCATTAATTAACAACTTAGGATCGAGTACCATTCAACATAACGCACTCGTAAATGGTGATGCAAACTTATCAGGTGCCCGTTATAATGGTACGGATTTAACAGGTGCATTAAATGAAAATCCTATTAAAGATCCAAAAAAAGCTATGAAAGCGACACAAGATGGTTTCCAAAAGAAATTTGATCAAACATTTTTTGATTCATATGGATTTGCAAACACTTATGCATTTATGGTAACTAAAGCAACCGCTGAAAAATATAATTTAGAAACTGTGTCTGATTTAAAAGCGCATAGCGATAAATTGAAACTAGGTGTCGATAGTTCATGGTTAAACCGTGAAGGCGATGGTTATCCAGGATTTACGAAAGCATATGGCTTTGATTTTAATACAGTACGACCAATGCAAATCGGATTAGTATATGATGCATTGAATTCGAATAATTTAGATGTAGCAGTCGGGTATTCAACGGATGGTCGAATTGCCGCATATGATTTAAAAGTATTGAAAGATGACAAACATTTCTTCCCACCTTATGACGCAAGTTCAGTGGCGACAAATAATTTATTAAAACAGCATCCAGAATTAAAACCAACAATAAAAAAATTACACAATAAAATTTCAACGAGTGAAATGCAGAAACTTAATTATCAAGCTGATGGTGAAGGTCAAGAGCCTGCAGTCGTCGCTGAAAAATTCTTAAAAGCACATAACTATTTTGAAAATGATAAGAAAGGTGGTCATTAGTAATGGAAGGTAATTTATTTCAACAATTAATTGAATATTATTCAGTAAACTTTGGCTACCTATGGGATTTATTTATTAAGCATTTACTTATGTCTGTTTATGGTGTTCTATTTGCAGCTATTGTAGGTATTCCTATTGGTATCGTCATTGCAAGATATAAAAAATTGTCTTGGACAATTATTACCATTGCAAACATCATTCAAACTGTACCTGTTATTGCGATGTTAGCAATATTAATGTTAGTGATGGGACTAGGTCCTACAACTGTAGTGGTAACGGTATTCTTATACGCACTATTACCAATTATAAAAAATACATTTACTGGTATTGTTGGTGTCGATGAAAATATTAAAGATGCCGGTAAAGGTATGGGAATGACGCGCAATCAAGTCTTGCGTATGATTGAATTACCATTATCTTTATCAGTCATTCTTGGTGGACTGAGAATTGCGCTTGTTGTAGCCATCGGGGTTGTTGCAGTCGGCTCATTCATAGGTGCGCCAACTTTAGGTGACATTGTTATTCGAGGTACGAATGCAACAGACGGAACCACATTTATTTTAGCTGGTGCAATTCCAATTGCTTTAATTGCAATTTTAATTGATATCTTCTTAAGATTTTTGGAAAAACGTTTAGATCCATCTAATAAAACGCATAAGAAGAAAAAACACGAACCACAAAGTATTAATTAATAAAGGTTGTGACTGACTTTGGCAATATTATCAATAAACTATAATTCAACGACGATTGGTATGCATCATCCTTTTATAGTGATTTTACCTGAAGACGCTACTTATTTTGATTCAAATGCACAACCGAAAGCGTTGAAAACGTTATTGCTTTTACACGGTCTTTCAAGTGACGAAACGTCGTATATGCGTTATACGAGTATTGAACGGTATGCAAATGAGCATCAATTAGCAGTAATCATGCCGAATGCAGATCATAGTGGTTATAGTAATATGGTGTATGGTCATAAATATTATGATTATATACTTGAAGTATTGGATTATGCGCATCAAATATTACCACTCTCGACTAGCAAAGAGGACAATTTTATTGCGGGACATTCGATGGGTGGCTATGGCACAATCAAATATGCGCTGTTAGAAGGTCATCGTTTTGCGAAAGCTTGTCCTTTATCTGCTGCATTTAACGCACAAGGTTTGATTGATTATGATTGGTATGATTATTCTGGATCTGCAATTGCTGGTCCAAATGCACAAGTAGCAAATACAAACTTAGATCCGTATTATTTAGTGGATGAAGCGATTAAGAAACAAAAAGAAATTCCCGAATTGCTTATCATGTGTGGTACAGAAGATGATTTATACCGAGACAATCAGCAGTTTGTACAATATTTAAATAAACGCCAAATACCAAACATATTTGAAGATGGACCTGGTGAACATGATTACGCATATTGGGATAAAGCGATACAACGTGCAATCAAGTGGTTCATAGAAGGAATATAGAAAATCAAATCGGAATGATATGAGTCAAAAAAAGCATCCCCATAGAGGGATGCTTTTTTACGTATATTAGAAAAATTTAAACTAATTTACAGTATAATTAGATGATTTAAATTCTTCTTCTAATTTACCTAAATGTCTTAAGGTAGGTGTCAATGCTGCAAAGAAAAATCCTTCTTTCAACTTACGTGCTTGTGGTGCTTTAGGAGAGTATGCTCTTGAACCACCATTGACCATAGACGCCTGATTAACTTCTAATAGTAAATATCCAGCTTCTTTTTTAAGTCGAATAAGTTCGCCAAATTGATTATCCAAATCATTTTTTGCAACAAGGTTATAAAAGTCTTGCTTGATCTGTTTATAGCGTGATTCAAAATCTGAAATGTCGTATTCTAAATATTTATTGATGCCATTTTGTGCGTCAGAGAATTTATGAATTAAATCAAGTGAAGCACGAACGGAACCTAGGGCAATAGGCACTTGTAGAGTTACAAATTTTGGTCGAATATCTGAGGCAAATGATTTTGCGTCATGCGTGATGATTTGCGTGTCAGGAATCAGTACATCATCCATCGTTATCGCAAATGTTGCTGAACCATTGACACCTAAGAAATTCGACTTCTCATCAAGTGTAATACCATCTTGATTGGCATGTACAATAAACATTACTAATTCATCATCAGTTTCAGACTTTGAAATGGCCCCAAAGTAGTGATCAGAACTGATATTGCTTACTGCTGGAAGTCTACCGTTTACGTAAAATTTTCCCTCTTGATAATGGTGAGATAAATTGAAAGACTCTAAATCATTAAATGATTTCATAGGATTTGATAAACCAGTTGCGCCTAATATATCACCATTTAATAATGATTGTTGTAAATCATGATTTAAATGCGCTTGGTCAGCATTTTCTAAGTATGTTGAGAATGCGAGTTGGCACCATAAGCAAAATCCTGTAGTTAGACAAGATTTGGATACTTCTTCAATAATTTCTAAATTATTTTTCAAATCATTTTCTTTAAAATAACCTTCTTTAAATAAAGTTTGAATAAATTGTTTAGGATAGTGTGTACCTTCATCTATTTCAATTAAATATGGATCTAATTCATTTTCGATAAGTGTTTGTAAACTCAAAATAACGTCTCCTTTATTCTCCGAATCGTTTTAGAATTAATTTTTCTAAATAACTAATAAATCTATCTATAATGAAGCCGAACAAACCAATAAAAAATATTGCGGCTAATACATCTTCTAAGTTCAACATATTTCTTGCATCTACTATCAAAAAGCCTAATCCAGACTGGGCACCAATCATTTCACCAGAAACTAAAAATATCCAACTTGTACCTACAGCCATATGAATACCACCCATAATATGTTTGAAGGCACCAGGGAATAAGATATTTTTATATAATTGCCAACCTGTTAAGTTAAGATTTGAAGCGATTTTTAAATATTGAGGTTCAATATGTCTAATGCCTTTAATTGTGTTAAAAACAATCGGAAAGAAAGCAGCGATAAAAATAATTGCCATAGCTGGTAAGCTACCGATACCAAACCAAAGTACAACGAAAGGTGACCAAGCGATAGGTGATATAGGTCTAATTAATTGTAAAAGTGGTTCGATGGCATGGAATAGTGCATTTACACGACCTAATAAAAATCCGATAGGAACACCGATTAAAATGGCAAGAACAAATCCGACTATGAAACGAAATAAACTAATAAACAAATGAGAAAATATTTCCCCGGAAATGATGAACTGCCAAATGCTCTTAGCAACAAGTAAAGGACCAGGTAAGAGGATAGGTTGATAATTTCCTATCCAAATCACGCATTGCCATATAAATAAGAAAATGATGAAACTAATAATAGGTAAAGTGAATTTTTTAGTTAATGCATGTGTCAATGCGTACTAGCCCTCCTTGTATAATGTTGGATCAACAAAATCTTTATAGTCAGGTGTGTTAAATAATTTATGTTCTTTGACTAAATGAGTGATTTTATTATAGCCTTCTTTTTCAATTGTTAAATCTCCATAAGAAGTCCAATCTGCTGATTGTTTTAAAACTTTTTTATCTTGTTTAAAATGTTTACTCATGACTTCTACGCTTTGCTTTTTATTGTTCATTTTATAACCAGCTTTTTTATAATCAGTCATAAAAGCTTGTGCTGTATGATGGTGTTGATTGATTAAATCCTCTCTGAGCACAAGTGCACAGCAATATGCATCAGGTATCACATCGCTACCATGTTTTAGCGTATGTCCTTTGCCTAGTTTTTCTCCTAAGGCACCAAAAGGTTCAGCTACTGAGTATCCTGAAATACGATTTTCACTTAAAGCTGCGGGCATTTCTGCAGGCGCCATTTCATGATAACTAAAGGTATCAGAGTCTAAATGAAGTTGTTTTCGCATTTCTTCTAATAGTAGGTAATGTGTCGAATACCGATGTGGTATCGCAAAGCTATAATCTTCGTGATTATGGAAGTCTGAAATTGTTTCGTTATTTTGTCCCATAATGACATTACCTTCGTGATGGCCTAGAGCAACTGCTTTAATATTTGAACCTTTCTCTTTAGATTTCATCGCAAGTTCGATTAAGGTAGATGCACCATCGATTTTGCCGCTATTTAAAGCGTCCATCAGGTCAGGCCAATTATTAAATCTTACTAGTTCTAAGTTGTAATTCGCGTTTTTGGTTTGTTGCTGTATTTGTTGGGTCATCATCAAGTTTGCTGAATGTGTAATAGGTAAATAACCAATTTTTATAGTTTCTTTTTTATCGGATTGTTTTTGACTATTACTTTGTGTACAAGCAGAAAGTAATACTAGGAATATTAGAGAAAGGATTAATAATTTTTTCAATATGCTGCCTCCTTATAAATAATATTCCGGTTCTGCCATATAATGATTTAAGGCAAACTTTTCCATGATAGTATTACGGATATTTAATAAATGGCTATCATTGCGATTACGAGGATGTGATTGCTTAATCTTATATTGATTGATAATTTCACAACCCTCTCCAAGTAAAATAATATTGTCAGAAAGATATAATGCTTCATCTATATCATGTGTGACAAGAATAATAGTAGCGTCAGTTTGATGCTTTAATTGAATCAATTGATCTTGTAGTTTATAACGGGTAAATGCATCTAAAGCACCAAGTGGTTCATCCATTAAAATAACTTTCGGTTGATGTACTTGTGCTCTACAAAGTGCAACACGTTGTTTCATCCCACCAGATAATGATTCAGGGAATGCTGAGCCTTTATTATTTAAATCGACACTTTTTAAATGATGGTTAATTTCTTCATTACTCATACGCTTATTTAAACCAATGCGTATATTGTCATAGATATTTTTCCATGGAAAAAGATTATGATGTTGGAATATCATCAAACAATCTGGAGATGGCGTTTGTTTAATTTGACCATTGATATTAACAGAACCAGATGAGGGTGTTAAGAAACCTCCAATAATATTTAATAAAGTTGATTTGCCACATCCACTTTTCCCAATAAAAGTAATGATTTCTCCTTTATCTATATTTAGTTCGAAATCGTTAATGACAGTATTCTCTCCAAATTGATGATGAACTCGATTAATATGAATCACGGTAGACACCTCAATTATTCTTATCGTTTTAATAAGAATTGCGTTTACACTAAAGGGCTATGCAAGTACATAGCCCGTGAAGTGGTTGTTTATGAATTTACTTTTTAGAAAATCTAGTGATTAATCACTTTGTAAAAAGGCAGTAGATGACTGGATTGAATTGCGCTTATATTAAGCTTATTCAACCCTAGTCATCCTTGCCGGGGTGGGACTACGAAATCTTTATTAAAACAAATGATTTCTGTCCCTCTCCCTAAGAACTACTAATCTCAATTCTATTGAGAAATATATAAGGATTACATTAGCTAAAGCTAATGCATAAGAACTACTAATCTCAATTCTATTGAGAAAGTAGTTCTTTATATTTTTTCGATGTCATCGATTGGTGTATCTACAGCTTTACGAGCACGGCGTACAGCGTCTTCATCTGGCGCATCGTACATACAAATACATTTTGTCATGTCTTCACAAACATACGTACGTTGGAATTGTACTTCCGGTACTTCTTCGTAGTGAACTGAATTTTTCTTCTTACGTGCTAAATATTGATCCATTGTAATACCTTCTGGGATATTCCAAGTTACAAGGTAGTCAATTTTAGGATCGCCTTTTTTAACTTCATCCAGTTCTTTACCAACTAGACGCACTTCTTTAACTAAATTTATATTAATTGAAGCATCTTCTAGAAATTGTTTTGCTTCAGTATCATTATTTGCTTCTACAATAAAGTAACCATGTGTTAAGTCTTCAGTAGCTTGAACTTCAATTAAAGTAGGTACATCACCAGTTGTTAATTGAGCAGCTTTATCTTCTAATTCTTTTTTATTTGAGGCAAAAGCCAAATCGTTTGCTTCTAGTAAAAATAATGTCATAAATCTTAACCTCCAAATATTAATAGTAGGTGTATAATACAATAAACCTTATCAGATTACAAGGATATGAAAATAGGTAATTTAAATTTTCTGATAAATTATAAAAATAGTATATAGTTAGCGGTTAAATTGTAATGGGTGCAGTAAGGTAATAAAATATACGTGTATAGATTTAAGTTTTTAAAAAATAAACCCGCACACGTCATTTAACTTTATACGTGTGCGGGTTATTAAATTATAATAGTAATGTTGCTAATATTGGAGCTACGATTACAACAATCACACCAACAATAACTAGAGAAATAGATGCCATAGATGCTTCAGTTTCACCAAATTCTTGTGCAGAAGAAACACCTAACGAATGGCCACTTGTACCAAGTGCTAAACCACGTGCAATAGGATTTGTTATATTAAATAACTTAATTAATTTAGATCCTAAAGCATATATCATCACACCATTTAAAATAACTGCTAGTGATGTCAACTCTTTGATGCCGCCGATATCTGCAGATACGGGTAATGCAATGGCAGTTGTCGCACCTTGAGGTAACATAGATGCTATGATGCCATTAGAAAATTGGAATGCTTCGGCGATAAGATAGATACAAACAAGTGCAGCAGTTGTACCTAATGTGATGCCGCCTAGGATTTGTTTCCAATATTTTTTCAAGACATCGCGACGTTTATATAAAGGTATAGCGAAACATATTGTTGCTGGTTCTAAGAAGAAATTAATGATATCGCCACCGATTTTATAATTTGAGTAATCAATACCAGTTAATTTTAAAAAGGCAATGCCGACGACCATGCTGACAAACAATGGTGTGAACAAGAAAAAGCCATTTGTCTTTTTAAATAAAAAAGTTGCGATGATAAAAGGTATAAGTGATAGTAGAATACCAAAATAAGGTGTATTAATCGCTAAATGTTCAATCATAATTTATCCTCCGCCAATTTTTTTGTTTTGAATTTTTCGGAATAAAGGATTTTGTAATAAGCAACTGAGATAAAAATCCTGTACATAACAACAAGAGCAATGTTGAAATGATAATTAATAATATAATTAGGATTGGACTTGTGCTTAATATGCCTAATGAATTAATGACTGAAACACCTGCTGGTACGAATAAGAAACCAATGTTATTCGTTAATGTGGTTCCAACAGTTTCTACTTGGCCAAGTTTTACAATACCAGTACATAAAGCAATAAATAATAGGACAAGTCCTATTACTGAAGCTGGCATTGGCACCGGCATGAAACTTTCGATGATGTTTGAAATAAACATAATAATCGCTATAACAAGCGCTTGATGGAAAAAATTATATGTTTTAGAGATTTTATTGTGCGTTTTGCGTTGTTCTTTTTCTACTCCCATTTAAAATTGCCTCCCAAAATCATCTTGAGTTAATTATAAAATGAAAGCGATTACGATGGGGCGTTTTTGATGTGACTTACGACACGTTAGAGCTGAAATGCATAAATTGAAATGTGACTATCAATTAAGCCCCATCATTTGTTTGAAAGTTTTCATATAGGAGCGGCTAACTTGAAACTTTAATTGATTTGTCATGGTAAGTTGATACGTATAATTGAACCAATGTTCAATGGTTTGAATATGGGATTTATTAATTAATGTTGCACGATGGATACGCATGAAATTTTGCGTTTCAATTTTCTTTTCATAATGACTCAAAGGCTCTGAAGTTTCGAAATCGTCGAGTGTTGTATTGATTGTAGTAATACCATTGTTGACCGAAACTGCAATAATATCATCTAAGTTAATAATATGAATGCGTTCATTTACCTCAATAGGGAGCACTTTACTTGTTTTTGTTTTTTCGTTGTTTTGAGTATCCATAGAAGCTGTTGTATAACTATCACTATGATGTTCGGTAGTTTGCCCCAAAGCTTGTTCTACTTTGTGAACTGCTTGTGCAATACGTTGTTGCTCAAAAGGTTTAAGGATATAATCGATGGCATCCAATTCAAAAGCCTTTACAGCAAAAGTATCATGCGCTGTGGCAAAGATGATAAAAGGTGCATGTTTCATTTTCTTTATTTTATTGGCAAGATCAAGACCACTTTCGTCCATTAAATTAATATCAAGAAAAATAACATCATAATCATCATAAAGTAATAGTTCTAATGTCTCAGAAACATTTTCTGCTTCATCAATTTTTTCAAAATGGTTTATTTGATTTAGCAAATAGTGAAGTTCATTACGTGCTAAGGGTTCGTCATCTACAATGATTGCTCTCAATTTTTTCCTCCTCTAAATTATGGTACGGAATCGTACAACTCACTTGTGTGCCTTGGTGATCGGAATGAATTTGAAGACTTGCTTCATAACCAAACAATCCATCTAATCTGCGATTTAAATTTTCTAACGCGCTGCCTGAACCAGATTCTGAATGGACACTGGTTTTACCAATTTTATCAAGTTTTTCATAAGGGATACCATGACCATTATCGGATACGGAAATGACTAAACCTGTTTGAGCTTTGTGTGCTTTTACGATAATTTCGTTATTGTATTTCCTATTTTTAAAAGCATGCTTAATGGCATTCTCAACAAGTATCTGTATAGCAAAAGGCGGTACAAGTGCGCCGTAACAAGTACGATCTATGTCAAACGACACATTGAAGCGGTCCGGATATCTAGCTTGTTCTAGAGATAAATAGGATTCTACTTGTTGTAATTCTTTTTCTAAAGAAATCGTGTTATTACGCGCACCTTGTAAATTAGATCTGAAAAATTGACTGAGTTGTAAAAGTAATTCACGTGCTTTTTCACTATCAATACGTACTAATGCAGAAATGGTATTAATTGCATTAAAGAAAAAATGTGGATTAACTTGTGCTTGAAGTGATTTAATTTCAGCATCACGTATTAAGGCACTTTGTGTTTCGGCTTGACCTAATTCAAGTTGACTGGAAAATATTTCAGCAAGTCCAGTTGCTAATTGTTTATCTGAATAGTTAACATCATATTTATTTGTAAAATATAATTTTAATGTACCGACAACATCATTCTTGACGCGTAGAGGTACTACGATTGCTGCTTCTAAAGGGCATCCTGGGTGGTTACAACCGATTTCTTCACTAGAATATGCTTCTTTTAAAGTGCCAGATTGAATGGCTCGTTTAGATAAATTAGTAATAATTGCTTTTTGGGCAACATGATGGTCGCTCGCTGCGCCAACATGAGTCAAAATATCTTTACGGTTGGTAATTGCTACCGCAGATACGCGCATTAAATTAAGTATAATCTCTGCTGCTTTTTTCGCTGATTGCTCATTCAAACCAGAGCGGAAATAAGGCAATGTCTGGTTAGCAAGCTGTAACACATCATGTGTTTGTATCGCACGCGTTTCTTCCTCTTGTTTAATAGTAGATAAAATAATAGATAAAAATATTGCTGTACCGATGGAATTAATCGAAATCATAGGGATAGCGATGAGTTTTACTAATGTCCACGCATGTTCAGTATTATCAGAAAATAAAAGAATACAAAGCATTTGAATTATTTCTGTTGTACCACCAATGCACGCACCTTTGACTATCGTAGGATAACGGTTAGCACGCATCGCTTTATAGCCAAAATAGCCAGAAATTAAAGCGATGAAAATAGATGAAATCAAGTAAATATATGCATCTGCACCACCAATGTAAACACGATACATACCTGAAACGACGGCAACTGCTAATGCTACAAATGGACCACCGATAAGTCCTGATACGCCAATAGTCAAAACACGTGTATTTGCTAAAGAAGCATCAGGGTCTAGATGGTTATAAACAGTTCCATTAATTATTTCATCGCCTCGGATTTGTATACCAGTGAAGTTTGAAATCATAGAGAAGCAACCAAAAATAATAATTAATTGCCATTGTGAACGTCGTTTCTCGCGCTCATTCATCATTGTTTTAAAATGGTTGATGTTCATTAGTATATAGGCAATAAGTATGATTAAGCCCACACGTTCAAGAAGTAGTATAAATAAATTTAACATAATGCACCCTTATCATAGTTTGTCTTAATATAGTATACAGAAATTTTTTAGCTATATGTTATTGCAGAAAAGTAATTATCATTTTAAGCGATAAAATTTTAGTATAATTCGATGAATTTCAAAGAGAACATTACTCTTTAAGTTTAAAAATACACATTTAACGCTGTTTTTTAGCAATATCTATAGCTAAGTGTTATTTTGTTAATATTGGGTTTTTAAATATTTTGTGAAAACGAAAAAAATTATATAATAAATAATTGTCTGATGTTTTCACAAATAAATAAAGCTTAATTTCATTTTAAAAGATTCATTTTGAAATAGATATAGACTTTTTTAGAATATGTTTAATTTGAGTTTAAAAACGTGTATATCTTTTTTGAAGTGATGCAATGCTTTTTTGGGGACATAGGAGGAAAAAAGAATATGGAGTCATCACAATCATTTGAAGGAGATAATAGGCTTCTTGTAGGTATATTTTTAGGAGTTATTACATTCTGGTTATTTGCACAATCTCTTGTAAATATCGTACCAGATCTTCAGTCATCGTTTGATACAAATTATGGCACAATTAACGTGGCAGTTAGTATCACAGCATTATTGTGTGGGCTGTTTGTTGTCGGTGCTGGTGGGCTAGCTGACCGATATGGTAGAGTTAAAATGACATATATAGGATTGATTTTAAGTATTGTCGGTTCATTACTGATTATTATTCCTGGATTTATACCATTGTTAGTAGTTGGTAGAGCCATACAAGGCTTATCTGCTGCGTGTATTATGCCATCAACGTTAGCAATCATTAACGAGTATTACATAGGAAGCCGACGTCAACGCGCCCTGAGCTATTGGTCTATTGGTTCATGGGGCGGTACAGGTATTTGTTCATTATTCGGTGGCATGGTGTCTACCTTTGTAGGTTGGAGATCAATTTTTATTATCTCTATTATTGTGGCACTCGCAGCGATGTATTTAATGAAGCATGCGCCAGAAACAAAGGCGGTTCAAACAAAAGAAACGAAACGCGCCAAATTTGATACGATTGGACTTATTATTTTAATTATTGCAATGTTGAGTGTCAATTTGATTATTACACAAGCTTCAAATTATGGTTTATTTTCACCACTCATTTTGTCATTGATGTTCATTTTTATTGTTGCAGTTATTGGATTCTTATTTTATGAAACAAGAATACACAATCCGCTGATTGATTTTAGGATATTTAAAAATAAAGGTTACACGGGTGCAACAGTATCGAACTTTTTATTAAATGCCGTTGCCGGTACTTTAATTGTAGCGAATACTTATTTTCAATCAGGCCTTCATTTTACATCATTCCAATCTGGCGCAATGACGATTACTTATCTTGTGGCTGTACTTGTAATGATTAGAGTCGGAGAAAAAATACTTCAACACATTGGACCTAAACGTCCAATGTTAATCGGTGCAGGGTTAAATGCTGTTGGTATTATTTTAATTTCACTCACATTCCTACCTACACCGATGTATATCGTTATGTGTATACTTGGTTACTTAATTTATGGTATCGGGTTAGGTATATATGCAACGCCATCTACAGACACTGCTGTTACGACAGCGCCTGATGACAAAGTAGGTGTCGCTTCTGGTGTCTATAAAATGGCGTCCTCTTTAGGTAATTCGTTTGGTGTTGCGTTGTCAGGAACAATTTTTACGGTTATGACAACCACTGCGAATATACATGTAGGTGCCATGTATGGTTTGTTATTTAATGCAGCATTAGCTATTATTGCATTTTTAGTTGTTCTATTACTCGTGCCTAAACATCAATTCAATAATTAAAATAGAATGCAAACTGGGATATGAATTGATCCTGGAAGCTTATCTTTCATAGAACATCATTGTTATTAGAGCGGGACAGAGAAATCATTTCTAGAAGATTTGATTGCTGTTCCGCTCTATTTTTATTATCAAGGAAATTTATGAATTAATAGTTAAATAAGTGTATTGAAAAATTTTAATACTAAATGCATTGATTATGAAATTCAAAACGGTTTATAATCTAGTAAACGCTTACATATAGAGGTGGTCAATTGACTAAATTATTATGGCAAACATATGAAGACAGATTGATTTTATTAAAACGTTTAGTAAATCATCAAACTGTGACGAATACGGAAGGTGAATTAACATTTCCGAGTTTTATAAAGCAATTATTATTACAGATTCCTTATTTTGAAAAAAATCAGTCACAAATTTTACTTGAGACTACAGAAGATAATAAAGAGGCCGTTGTAGTCTTTTATAAGGCGCCCACGACAACTAAAACGATTGTGTTAATTAGTCATTTCGATACAGTAGATGTAGATGATTATGGCTCATTTCGTGAAGATGCGTTTGACCCAGATAAACTAAAATATGATTTCACACAATACAGCAGTTATTTAAGTACAGATGCTATTGAAGATTTAAAAAATGACACCTACCTCTTTGGTCGGGGCGTGATGGATATGAAGGCTGGGTTAATGTTGCATTTATCATTAATCGAATTAGCAAGTATAGAAGTATGGGATATCAATTTGATATTAGTAACTGTGCCAGATGAAGAAGTAAATTCATCAGGTATGAGAAAAGCAGTGGAAACGATAGCTTCAATAAAACAAACATTTCAATTAGACATTCAACTACATTTGAATAGTGAGCCAACGTTTCAACAAGCAAGTGCAGATGAACAACATTATATCTATTCTGGCTCTATAGGTAAAATTATGCCTGGGGTATTGTGCTACGGAAAAGAAACACATGTAGGTAACCCATTAGATGGTCTGAGTTCTAATTTTATGATGAGTTATATGAATCAAGCAATTGAGTATAACTATTTATTTAAAGAAGAATTTGAAAATGAAACGACACCAGTGCCTGTTTCGCTTATGACGAAAGACATTAAACAAACGTATGATGTTCAAACGTCATTTAGGACAATGGGGTTATATAACATGTTTCTATTTAAGCAAAAGCCAGCGGATTTATATAGACAATTTATAGATACGGTCATTCGTGCGACAGAGCGTTGTGAAAGTGATTGGTTAAAAATATTAGAGAACGAAGACATTGAATTTGAAACAAAAATCAACGTCCTCACCTTTGATCAGTTAAAACAATATGCGATTAAACAATATGGCGAATCACGCATCGATAAAGAAATACAACAGGTTATCAAAGAAACGCCGGGGCTTCATATGCAGAGCATTCGTGTGACAGACCGCTTAATGCAAATTTGTCGCGATATCGCACCTGCAGTTGTGACATTTTTTGCGACACCATATTATCCTGCTGTAAATGTTTCATACGATCAAAAAATTGAGGAAACCATCGCATTAGTTAAAGAGACGTTTGAAGAAAAATTTCAACGTCAGAGTAAACGTATACATTATTTTAACGGTATCAGTGATAGTAGTTATTTAAATTTTGCTGGAGATATGTCTCAAATGATAACTTACGAAAAGAACACACCGAATTTTAATGCAACGTATACGATTCCATTTGAGGCGATTAAAGAAATCAGTGCGCCGACATTACTTTGTGGTCCTATTGGCAAAGATGCGCATAAAGTGAGTGAACGATTGCATAAAAAAAGTGCTTTTGAAGAATTACCATTTGTGTTAGAGAAACTCATAAAATCATATATTTAATTTCCGATTATCATCTATGGGTTGAGTGTGATGTGGGTATTACGATATATTAAGATTATATAGAAATGAGGAACCATATAATTAAATTAGAGAGGTAATGCTATGATAGAGGCGTATAAAGATTATTGGAAAAGATATATAGATTTTAAAGGTAAATCGAATCGTTTAGAATTTTGGACGCCAGTATTGGTACATATTATCAGTATTTTTATCATTGCGTTGATTGGTGCGTTTAGTTTTATTGTCGGTATATTCATTGTAGCAGCAGTATTGTCAGCTTTAATAGGGTTGTTTGGATTAGCGAACATTGTCCCGATGGCTGCAGTGACCTTGCGTAGATTTTATGATGCTGGTCGAAAGCGGACAACAGCGATCATATTAATTATTCTATCTGTGGTGGTTAATATTATCTTTGATATTATCCAAGTTGACAGTATAGCAGTCTTCTTAAACATTGTTTCAATAATTTGTACTATTATATTAGTGATAGAAACACTACTACCTTCGAAAAATGTAGAAGATGCACAATTAAAATGGTTATAAAATATAAAGCATGGAGATGGAAATCATAATGATGAAATGTGATTCCTATCTCCATGTTTTTTCATTTAAAAAATCAGAAAATTCATTGTTTTTAGACAAAAGAAAACTATCATATAACTGAAGGAGGGATTTTATGGAATGGCTAAAATTAATAGGTATTATAATTATCATTTTAGGGTTTTTACTTGAAATAGATACCATTGCAGTTATTTTAATTGCAGCTGTCGTGACAGGACTTGTTTCAGGCTTAGATTTATATGCCATATTAGATACATTAGGAAAAGCGTTTGTAGATAATCGTTTAGTTACATTATTTATATTGACGTTGCCGATGGTCGGACTTATTGAAAGATTTGGACTGAAGAAACAAGCCTCTAATATGATTGGCAAGGTTAAGCAAGTGACCAGTGGTCGATTACTGACGATTTATTTAATTATTAGGGAACTTGCTGGAGTAGCATCCATTCGTATAGGTGGTCATCCACAGTTCGTACGTCCATTGATAAATCCAATGGTACAGGGCGCACTAAGGACGCGTTATAATTTAAATGAAACAGAAATTGATGCCAAAGATATTGAGAAAATAAAAGCTCAGGCATCGGCAATGGAAAACTATGGTAATTTCTTTGGTCAAAATTTATTTGTTGGTGCAGCTGGTATATTATTGATGGTTGGTACTTTTCAATCCTTAGGTATTAAAGTGGACGCAGTTCAACTTGTATTAGCGTCTGTACCGATATCCATTATCGTATTTTTAATTGTATGGATAAATAATATACGATTTGATAAATATTTAGATAAGAAATATGGTACAAAACGGGTGAATAAGGATGAGTGAAAGTATTTTAAATCATATTTTAGAAATTTTTTACATATTAATAGGTCTCCAATTACTTTATACTGCTTTTCGAATACTTAAATCTTCTAAGCATCATAAAAAGTATGGTACGGCATTATTTTGGATTTTATTAGCAATTACATTTATCGTTGGCCCTTATATAACTAATGTCTTTAACGGCATATTCATATTAATGATGGGCGCATTGACTTTATTTAAACAAGTGACCATTAAAAATATCGTTGATGTTACAGAAAAAGAAGGGGATATGGGTGCACAAAAATATGGTAATAAATTATTTATACCGGCACTTATATTAGCGATTGCTGCTATTGCTGTCTCAAACTGGACGCCATTGGGTGGCGCAATTGGTTTGGGCATTTCCTCTATATTGGGACTAATTGCAGCATATATGGTGATTAAACCTAAAGTGAAATATATTTTCTATGATAGCGATCGATTAACACAACAAATTGGCACGGTGGGCATACTACCACAATTTCTTGCAGCTTTAGGTGTGCTGTTTACGGTTAGTGGTGTGGGTGATGTGATATCTAAAGGCATTTCGACAATACTACCAGAAGGTAATCATTTAATTGGTGCAACAGCCTATGTCTTAGGCATGGTGTTATTTACCATGCTTATGGGGAACGCATTTGCAGCATTTACTGTGATAACTGCAAGTATTGGTATACCATTTGTTATTACACAAGGTGGTGATCCAGTTATTGCAGGCGCATTAGCAATGACAGGAGGATTTTGTGGCACATTATTAACGCCAATGGCAGCTAATTTTAATACGTTACCCGTAGCTTTGCTAGAAATGAAAGAAGAGTTTGGTGTGATTAAAGCGCAAGGACCCATTGCAATAATAATGATTATGGTACATATCGCTTTAATGTATGTATGGGCGTTTTAGAAAAAATAAGGTTAAGAAGGGAACATTTATATGAGAATTTTAATAACTGGTTTCGATCCATTTGGTGGAGAACGTGTTAACCCAGCATTAGAAGCTGTGAAATTATTACCTGATGAAATTGGCGCACATAAGATAGATAAGTTAGAAATACCTACTGTTTTTCACAAAAGTAAAGATGTCATTCTATCTCAAATGAAGCGTTACGAATATGATATCGTTTTGGCTATAGGACAAGCTGGTGGGAGATATGAATTAACACCTGAGCGTGTTGGGATTAATGTGGATGATGCACGCATTGCCGATAATGAAGGTAATCAACCGATTGATGAAGTGATACAAGTTGATGGAAATGCAGCATACTTTTCTAATTTGCCAGTCAAACGAATAACAGAAGCGATTAAAGCACAAGGTATTCCATCAAGGTTATCTAATACTGCTGGCACTTTTGTTTGTAATCATATTTTATATCAGCTAGGTTATTTACAGGCAACAGCGTTTCCAAAAATAAAATTTGGCTTTATTCATGTACCATTTGTTCCTGAACAAGTTACTGATAAACCAGAAAAGCCGTCTATGTCATTAGAAACGATTCGAATTGGTTTATATGCTGCTTTAGAAGCAATTGTTGAATCAGGAGAAGATATAAAAGTCGCTTTAGGTGAAACACACTAAATAAAATAAACAAATAATGAGACCGAGACATGTATAGATGCCCCGGTCTCATTATTTGTTTATTGGAAAAGTAGATCAAGCAATGATTTTGGGCCGCTTTTTTAATGATCATGTTCTGTACGTGTATAATCCATGCGGACTTCATTATAGGTTT
This sequence comes from Staphylococcus sp. Z5-21, assembly GCF_056529615.1. NCBI lineage: Bacteria > Bacillati > Bacillota > Bacilli > Caryophanales > Staphylococcaceae > Staphylococcus > Staphylococcus sp. Z5-21. The sequence goes on from NZ_CP096462.1 coordinate 511,355, forward strand.
TACCAAAGTATGTTGGCTTTTTATGCTCAGTTGCTTTAAAGCCTATTTGTTCATAGAAATGAATGGCATTTGTGTTTTCTTCAACTACCCATAGCGTCACATTATCAGGATAGGATAATTCTAATGCACGTTGCGTTAAAGCGTAACCAATCATATGACGCTGATAAGCTTCTAATAGATATAATGCATAAATTTCGCTCCAGTCATCTGATTCTGAAATGGATTCTGTTTTACCATAAGTGATAAAACCTACGATTTCATTTTTAACAATTGCTACTAACGTAGGTAAGTTATGCAAGGAGGACTTCTTAATAAATTGTGCTTTATCAAGATTTTCTAGATAGTCATTTACAGATATATCATTATAAGTGCTCAACCAACTTTCATAATGGACATTTGCTTTGCTATGTCGATCTTCTTCAGTTAAAGCTCTGATTGTAAATTCCATAGAATGCCTCCCTTACATACTAAATTGATATTATTATAGCATCATTATTTTTGAAAAAGAAATTTTTCAATTCAAAATTGTATGTAATTAGAAATGGGAGATACATTTTATTAAAGTATAATTGATTTTATGATTTCGTTTCTTCTTTTAATTCATCTTGAAGCAATGTAGCTTCATTACGTGCAATTTTGCCATAATATGCATGTGCAAAATGCATTTGTATGATTAAGAATAAATCACCTACTGTCCAATAAAGTCCTAAAGCGGAAGCAGATTGTAACGAAATATAAGTGATGAATATGGGAGATAGTATCATTAAAACATAATGCGTTTTTCGCTAATCTTTTGGGTAGTGAATGGCATTTACTAAAGGTTGGAAAAAATAAACCACTGCTGCAATTAAAGAAATCCATAGATTTGGCTCAGTTAAATTAAACCAAAGAAAATGTAGATGGCTGTCAATGCCTCCATCACTCGCGAATTTTAAAGTGATAATTAAACCATATAAGATAGGCAACTGAATTAATATAGGTAAACAACCAATCATATTTTTTAAAGGGTTAATATCATATTGTTTATATGTATCCATCAAAAGTTTATTTGCTTCTAGTTTTTGCTTCTTGAGTTTTAGCAAGCTTTACATTTTCTTTCAAAGTATCAATTTGTGGCTGTACCACTTTAGTTTTTTCACGCATCATGTGCATATTTTTAACTTGCAATACCATAAAGGGGAGTAAGAGCACACGTATTATTAAAACAATGGTAATGATTGCTAAACCATAATTTTCTCCATACAAATGGCCTAAGGCATGTAATAACTTATCGATAGGTTGTACGAATATCATATTGAAAATGCCTTGATCATGATTATGAGTTTGTTGTGACTTATTGCATGCAGTTAGGAAAAGGGGGATCGATAATAAGAATAGCCACTTTATACGCATCATTCATCCCTCCAAATTAGTGTTGATATAAATATAACTTTAACACAATTGAATGAGATTTTTAAGTATTTTTAAAGTAGTAAAAATAGGAAGCATTATATTTATCCATAAGTATAAAAATAAGGCACCACTTTAGTATAGCCTTATGACTAAATTAAAGTAGTACCTTAAGTATGAAGTTGATACCGAGGACTTAACAACCTACACTAGAACGCATTCAGCATATAGAGATGATTTTAATGTTGTGACACTATCTATCTACGAGCGTCTAATTAAGCAATCGTTTAAAAAAATTGATTTCTATTCCATCGCTTTATTTTGATGCCCAAACAATCTCATTATAATTTATATTTTCACGAACTTGTGAAGCGATATGTGCATCCAATTTATTATTTTGTACAAGTTTATCTAAGAATGCTCTTTGCATGTACAAACCTTCAAGTTTGTGCGCTTCTGTAATAGAAGCGGGTGTTTGATTGTTTTTATTTTGATTTTTTCTAATTCTGTATAATCTATTGTAATACTGGTTTAAAACAATATTTACTTCTAATACGTTGTCACTTGTTTGTTCAGACTTTAAGCGTAATGCAACGTTGTGATTTACAATACGCATGATTTTTTTTACTTCTTGGAAATTAGATTTAAATTGTTTTATCTGTGATGTGTCTGCATGTTTTTTAGCTCTAATTCTCAAAATGAGCATTTGTAATACCACTTTGAATTTATGAAGTGCAGATGAGTCCTTGTATTGTCTAGAAGTTTCTAATGCAGAACGGTAATTTAAAATAGTTTGACGGTCTACTTTGTTTTGAGATACTAAGCGTTCCAACGTCTCAGATTCTTCTTCATTGGCAATATCTTCAAGACGCTTCATTTCCTTAGCATTATTATCTTCTGGTGACATTTGCAGTAAAAAGAATAATTCATCAAAATACTCTGATATAACAGTGTTATAGTTTATAGACTCATTTTCTTTAGATTTAACTTTAAAGTGTTTAATTACATTTTGAACTATAAAGACTTTGGCAGCAACATAACTCATAGAAGTTGATGCTTTGCGTTGTTCAGACGGTGTAATTATTGGGAGAACGATTTGTGCCATGACTAAACTAATAATTACCATCAAAGAGGCAATAAATAGTAAGTCATTTTTATAAGTAAACGTTTGTTGCTGTGCTAGTAAAGTGGGCAAGGTTAGTGCCATAGATAGCGAAATCGTACCGTGAATACCACACATTGTCATGATAAATGCGTAATGCAGCCGTTTTGGCGGTGTTTCTTGATTGTCATTTAAATAGGATTGAATGTTATTCGGATAGTAAAATTGTTTGAATAAGATGAACACCCAAATAAAACGAAATACATAAATGGCTAGAGCGATAAGTAACGTTGTCGTAATTAAAAATTTAATATTTTCTGGTTCTTTATTAATAATTTCAGAAACGACCTTTGGCACGATGAAACCTAACACTACGAAAACAAAGCCATTAAGCACATAACTTAATGTACTCCAAATTTGATTGTAGTTCATTTGTAACTCTGTTTGAGCACGTATCAAACGATCTCTTTCAAATCCATGAATTAAACCAGCGATGACTACTGCGATAATACCGGATGCGTGTAACATTTCAGCGACGAAATAGACTGCAAAGGGAGTCAGTAATTGAATGAAAATCATTGTATTACCATCTTTAAGCCCTTTATTCATTGATAAATAAATACGCAAACGTACAATTAACATGCCGATAACAATCCCTATTACAACCCCTAATATTGTGTAGAAATAATAAATTGTTCAATTGCATCAAATGCAGAGAATGCGCCTGTTACTAAAGCAGTTACTGCTATTTTGAACGAAATAATACCAGCAGCATCATTTAACAGAGACTCACCTTCAAGTATAGATAGTGCCCCTTTTGGTAGGATTTTACCTTTAGTGATTGCTTGAACTGCAACGGCATCCGTTGGACAGAGGATTGCAGCAATTGCAAATGCTGCTGGCATAGGAAGTTCCGGCCAAATCCAAGCGATAAAGTAGCCGACGCCAATAACGGTAGTAAATACAAGTGCCATAGCCATCAAAATGATAGGTTTACGATATTCTAACAGCTTAGTTCTTGATACATGTGTGCCTTCAACAAATAGTAATGGTGCGATGACAGCCATCATAAATACTTCTGAATCAAATTCAAAATGCAAGGGGATGGGAAGGACATAAAGACATACACCTAACGCAATTTGAACAAATGCCATTGGCACTTTAGGGAATTTATTGTGAATAATTGAACTGATTATCACAGCAATAATAAAGATTAGAAAAGCTTCTAGTAATAGCATAAAGACTCCTAGTTATTTTTTTGATTATTATATCTTATCATTATATAAAAATCATAGATAGTCATAAATAGAATGTCACTAAATTTAATAAGTATTTCAAAGGATTGATTAGGCGCATCATTTAATACTATTTAACGGAATATGTCATAATGGTGATGTTAAGTTAATAGAGGAATGTGATAAATATGAACATTGGTGTTATTTCGGATTTACATATTGATAGGCATAAATTTCTAAAGCCAAAGGATTATGAATACGAACTCATCAAGGCAATACAGCGTAATCAAGTAGAATTATTATTAATTGCTGGAGATATTTCGAATAATTACAAGTTAACTCAAGCTTTTATTAAATCAGTAGAAGCACAAGCTCAAATAAAAGTTTTATTTATTCCGGGCAATCATGATTTCTGGTCTGCTGATACGAATGCTACATCAGCTGAAATCTTAGAAGAGTATATGGGGATGGAAGCCTGTTTAATCGGTAAACCATACCATTTAAATGACGCTTGGGCAATAGTGGGAAATACGGGGTGGTATGATTATTCATATGCAAGTCCAGAATTTTCACTTGAACGCATTGCACGTAGAAAATACTATGGTGCAACGTGGCAAGATAAGGTGAAAATTGATTGGCCCATGGACGATAGAAAATTATCGAGAATTGCAGCAAATCAAGCCATTAAAGATATAGAAAAAGTCAAAGATAAGCAAATTATTTTAATGACCCATATTGTGACACATCCAAAGTTTGCAGTGCCGATGCCACATCGATTATTTGATTATTTCAATGCTTTTATTGGAACATCTGATTTTGATGAAATTTATAAAAAGTATCCAATTCGTTATAGTATTATGGGACATGTACATTTTAGAAATCGTTTTGATGAACAAGGTGTCACTTATATTTGTCCGTGTCTTGGATATCAACGAGAGTGGCGTTCAGATGATGTGACTCGTGAAATAGATCATGCGCTAAATATCATTCAGATTTAAAACATGCAGAAACTATAAATAGGATAATGAGTTTAATTTCATTGTTGTTTAGTAAAAAAGAGAACTAGCGCCCGATCAACCATAAGTGATTTTATCATTTTATGTTTGATTGGGCGCTCGTTTTATTAGCAGTTTTATGATAAATGAAAACTCATGCGGCCAGGCGCATCATAGCTTTGCTCTAATTTTGATTTTTTGATTTTCATCAATTGATATTTGGTTGGTATTATAGCTGGTAAGATAAATGATTTTCCTAAGTGGGACCACAAGGGATCAATATAATAATAGTGTTGAGCATCATAACCAACGAGAACGGTGACGTGAATATTAGCTACTAACTTTGTTGGTTGGTTATCTAATTTATAAGTACGACGGTAAGGTCTTTTACCCAGTACGGTATGATAAATAACAACGGGTTGTCCTTGGTCTATAATGTGACATAAATCAGTTAAGGATTGACCAGTGCTATCAACGACATGATTTGAATAGCGTCTAAGATGTGGAACGAGAGCAGTTGGAAAAATAGTCTGATGATAACCTAGTTTTATCCATAAATGATGTCCTACGTATCCTTTATATGGGTTATTTCTATGTCTCGGCCAGTGAAGCATAATTTCAGTGGCTGGTATGTTAAGGTGGTTAAATTGTAAAATCATTGCTGCAGAAACACCCTCACAACCCATGATCATCGGAATTGGAAACAATTGACTGATGGGTTTTACTGATAAAATATTTGAATTCATGATGAAAATCTCCTAGTAAATTTTACTCAACAAAAGTGTGAATGAAGTTAATTGCTATTATTATATATCTATTCATAAAGATTGCCTATTAAGATGCTTGAATTTTGAAGTAATAGTTTGTCATGGATATTCTATATATGTTTTGGTTATAATAGCAAAAAAGAGGGTGGGGAATGCGAATGAATTATAGAATTGAAGAGTTGCCAACGTTATCTGTTATTGGTGAGAAAAAGATATATGCCACTGGACAAAAAGCACAAGAAGATATTTTTATGTTTTGGATGGAAATTGATGATAGTGGAAAAAAAGACCAATTACTAGAGCTAGGAAATAATCAATTGCCGGGCTTACTTGGTGTTTGCAAGCCTCATGATAGTGGAGAGATGCATTATTTGATAGGCGTAACCAGTGAACATAAAGATGACAAATGGCGTAACATAGAATTGGAAGGTGGCAGATACTTAGTATTTGATGCTAAAGGACCTGTACCAGAGTCAATTAAAAAAGCGATGCAACAAATTAACAAAGATATTTTACCTAAATTGGATTATGAAATAAGACATGCACCATTTTTTGAATTATACAAAGAAGGGGCCATTAGAGAAGATGACTATGTCACAGAAATATGGTTACCTATTGTTTAATAAAATAGAAAGTAATCACAAGTGGGACAGAAATCCAAGTCTCTAATAGCGTTTTCGTAGTCCTACCTATGCAATCAATGCAAGGATGACCTGGTTAAAGGTATAACTAAGCTAACGCTCATGCTCATGCATAAATCTTGCTAGCATTTTTATGTGGCAATATATGCGTTTGCTGATGCATCAGAATGACTCGTTTCTATAAAATGAAAAAATCGTTTCTTTAAATAAGTGAGGCTTTGCATTTTCAATTCAGTCATCTATTACCTAATATAAAAAGAGGCTGGACATCTATGTTTGTCGCAGCCTCTCATTATTTGATTTTTTAATTAGAACTGTTTTTGAACGTAAATGATTTTAATGAGATTTCGAGTAATACAATGAAAATCGTCGTTATAATCAGAATGATTATATAAGGCATGACACTATATTCTCCTTTTAATCCCACAAGTGGCGACATTATACCACCTAATATAAATTGGAATAAACCAAGTAAACTTGATGCATTGCCACTACCGCCAGTTCTAGATTCCATTGCCAAAGTAAAACTTAAAGGTCCGATTCCAGTAACAGGACAAACATTTAAGAAGAAAGCAATGACTAATACCCAAAGTGGTAAGTGGAATATAAGCGTAAAGCAAATTAGAATAACGCCAGCTATTTGAATCAGGGTTAGTAGTATTAATAACAAATAACGATTTATATATTCAACTAATGTAGCGGTTAACTGACTCACTATAATTAACCCGATACCGTTAATTGCGAATAAAATACTGAATTGTTGTGGCGTCATGTCATAAATTTTTTGAGTGATAAAAGGCGCAGCTGATGAAAAACTAAATAACATCACATACGTTAACCCTTGTAGTAACATAGGTATAATGAAAGCTGGTTTCTTTAATAAGGAACCAAAATTTTTAAAAATAGCTGAAAAGTTAAGTTTTGAGAGATGTGTACTTCTTGTTTCTTCCATTTTAAAAAGGGCAAATAACAAAATTGCAAAACTTATAATGGTTAATATTAAAAATATTGCTTTCCAATTTGCGATAGTTAGTGCATATCCTCCAATTAATGGCGCAATGATACTGATAATGCCATTAACAACAAGTAGAGACGCTAAGCCTTTAGCTAACGCTTTTCCTTTATGTTGATCGCCAATGGATGCTTTAGCAATGACGATGACACCACCGCCAGTTAACCCTTGTATGAAACGAAGTGTAAGTAAGATAGACAGCGAAGTCGTGAACACGGCTATTAATGAAGCGATGACATATAATGAAATAATAATTAATGCTACTTTTTTGCGACCATAAGCGTCTGATAGTGGTCCGAAGATAAATTGTCCAACTGCAAGACCAATCATTGCAAATGAAAGAGTGAGTTGTACTTGTGAAGCCGTTGTGTCAAAAGCATTTTGTACATTTGGAAGCGATGGCACATACATATCTATCGTTAAAGGACCAAAGGTAGTCATGATTCCCAACATAATGATGACCATGATGGGTAATCGGGGATTTGAAGTTTTGTCCATATATAATACTCCTTAAAAATCGGATTAAAGTATAGTGTGAAAAAGCGGTTAATTTCTTAACTAGACTATTATCCCATACGTAAAGATAAATGCAATGGAAAAATTTCTTGTCGAAATGCAATGTATGTTGCATGATATCAACATTGTTATATAATACAATAGATTATGAATAAATTTAATGTAGCATATTTACAATGAATCACAATACGAATCATTTAAATCGCACAATTGAGATACAAGATAGATAATGTTTGGTTATAAAGGAGTAAATGAATGAGCTTAAGTAAAACACAATATGAAGTAATTAAATTCATCATAGTAGGTGGCATAAATACGTTTAATTATTATGTGGTCTATTTAATATTATTAAAATTATTAGGTATTAATTATTTAGTCAGTCATGTAAGTGGGTTTGTAGTCAGCTTTATTATTTCGTATTATTTGAACTGCTATTTTGTTTATAAAGTAAAACCTACATGGCGAAAATTTATACAATTTCCGTTGACACAGGTTGTAAATATGGGAATGCAAACAGGTTTATTATACGTATTTGTACAATGGTTTCATATATCATCGGTCATTGCACCGTTTGCTGGATTAATTATCACGATTCCAATTACCTTTGTCTTATCAAAATATATATTAAGAGACGAGTGATACAAAGTTCCTGTTATAAAAGGGAACACCAACTTTATTTAATCTTTTTAGTTGAAGGAAACAACCAAGAAATCAATTTCTAATAATTAATTTCTTGATTATTTCCTTTATTTTTATGCAATTTGATAGTGATTTTTAGGAAAGGCTAAATAAATAATTAAAATAATTATATTAAATAATTTTATAATAAAAAATGTTGTAAATGTTGTTTTGATGCGTCATAATATATTATCCAATATCAATTAAGGTGGAAACAGACATGACACAAAGTGAGAATTTAAAAATCGCTCAAAAAGGCGCATATCTTAGTTTAATTGTTTATATCATTCTGTCTATAGTAAAGTATTTTGTTGGTTATGTATATGACTCAGCAGCAGTAAGAGCGGATAGTTTAAATAATATGACGGATATTATCGTTTCGCTAGCTGTAATTATAGGATTGAAAATTTCAATAAAACCTGCGGATAAAAATCATCCATACGGTCATTTAAAATCAGAAAATATTTCCACACTGCTTGTTTCATTTATTATCATGTTTGTTGGTATTCAAGTTGTTATAGAAAATTTCCCTCGAATTTTTTCAGGAGCACATGCAACACCAAATGCAATCACGATTTATGTCAGTGTTATCAGTGGTGTCATCATGATCATAGTCTTCTTTATTAATCAAAAATTAGCTAAACGTACAAATAGTAGTTCTCTAAATTCTGCAGCAAAAGATAACTTGTCTGATGCTTTGGTCAGTATTGGTACGGCTATTGGCTTAGTATTTACACAAATCGGCTTTCCAATTGTGGATATCATATTAGCGACAATCTTAGGCCTACTTATAATATATACAGGCTTTGGAATTTTTAAAGAATCTATCTTCACTTTGAGCGATGGATTCAATGAGCAAGAATTAGAAGCATATAAAAATTATGTCTTAGAAATAGAAGAGGTTATTGATGTTCAGTCAATTAAAGGTCGATATCATGGCAGTAGCATCTTTGTAGATGTCACTATTGTAGTGGAATCTGATTTATCTTTGGAAGAAGCTCATCATATTTGTGACAAAGTAGAACATCACATGCATGAAAAAGGTATTTCTTCAGTTTATGTACATCCAGAACCTGTTTCCATACAATGAAAAATGAGCGTGTCAATATGTGACTTGACTGTAAAAGCGTTTGAGATCTAAATATTCATATTTTAACTATCAGTTATTTTGTATATAAAAATGATGTTATCAAAATCAGTTATGCTCTTACAAAGGTATTTATTGCTTTCGTGAGTAGCTTTAAATACAGGCCTAATTAGAATCAATAATGATTTGATGTCATCGTAAAAAAACAGCAATTTCTATTGTAATAAAATAGAAATTGCTGTTTTCATTAGTCTAAGTTATTTATTTTAAAGTCACTCTCGTGACATGATACTTACCACCAACCGTTAGCTAAACGGAAGTCAATTGCTGCATCTATTGAACCATAACGGTCTTCAGCATATTTAATCATACCTTTAGTTTGTTCTTCAACTGAGCCTGTTCCCCAAGCTTCTTTCGTTTGTCCTAAACCTCTATATCCTAATTCATTTACTGCATCAGGATTACCACTTGATTCAGGCATTACAATATTGTCCCATAATGCTTTAGTTCCACCAGCTTCGATAAATTGGCTGTATACATCGCTATTAGATTGAGATGATTGTTGTACTGGTGTTTCTGCAGCATCCGCTGTTGATGTTACGCCGTATCCAGTAGCTGCAATTGTAATTGATGCGAAAGATGCGAATAATAATTTTTTCATAGTTTAAAAATCCTCCTAATGAATGTACCTGTCTGTTTTAATATAATGAACAGGTTTGTGTTCTAATTTGTTTAAAGTACTATTTATTTAATTTACTGCCTTATTTGCTTTGCTTTTTTTCAACGATTACAACTATAACACCTAATTTTATAACGTAGGTTACAGTAAAATAAAAAGAAAGTATCTTTTGTGAATAAAGGACTACAATTATTTCAAAAGCTATTGTAAATTGTTATAATTTTAATATATCAAAGCAAAGACGACAGCATAAATGCGATTATTAAAGTATTTATGGGATATGTTGTGCATATGCGAATTGTAATATTACTGTAAATATCGCAAAAAATTTAATTTCACTTAATGAAAGAAGGAATATTATGCCAAAATTAATTTTATGTAGACATGGACAAAGTGTGTGGAATGCAGAAAACCTATTTACAGGATGGGCAGATGTTGATCTATCAGAACAGGGCGAAAATGAAGCCATAACATCTGGTGAAAAATTAAAAGCACAAGGCATTGAAATCGATATAGTTTATACATCTCTACTCGAACGTGCGATTAAAACAACTTATCACTTATTAAATGAATCTAATCAATTATTTATTCCTATAATTAAATCTTGGAGATTAAATGAAAGACATTATGGTGGTTTACAAGGACTAAATAAAGATGATGCACGTAAAAAGTTTGGTGAAGATCAAGTACATATTTGGAGACGTTCATATGATGTTGCACCGCCAAAACAAGATGAAGCACAACGAGAAGGTTATTTAAATGACCGTAAATATGAACATTTGGATAGACGTGTCATGCCTGAATCTGAAAGCCTAAAAGATACGTTAGTAAGAGTGATACCGTATTGGAACGATCAAATTTCTCAACAACTTTTAGATGGTAAAACAGTGTTAGTATCAGCTCATGGTAATTCATTACGTGCATTGATTAAGTATTTAGAGCATGTTTCTGATGAAGATATCGTTGGATATGAAATTAAAACAGGTGCACCATTAATATATGAACTTACAGATGACTTACAAGTTATAGACAAATATTACTTATAATTGAAAGTAATAGTAAATAGCCTTTAAAAAGCAAACCAGTCAGAAAAAATAATTTTAATAAGAGTTTGTAGTAGTAGGGTACCAAGGATAGCTAATCAAATAGGTTATCTAAAGGAAGATAATTATTATGCATATGTTTAAAAGAGTCTGAGACAAAAATAGATGTCTTAGACTCTTTTAATTGTGGAAAAAATAGTTGGATATTAAAAATAACGTGGCATGTTTAAAATGACAGCGACATCCTATGAAGATAAATTATTTACTACGCTTATGTTGTTGAATAATTTTGCGTGCGCGTTTACGTGTTTTGATATTAGGACTATTTAAATTTCTACGTGCTGTTTGTAAGTCTAATTTCATACATAAAACCTCCTTTATAGAAATTGATTATGAATTAAAAAGTACGTTTTGTAAATAGTAATTATTACGATTTGAGGTTAATTTTTTATCTAATAACCTAATTTGTAAAAATCACCATTTTTTTGAGTTATTTTAATGTCAGATAAACATTTTATATGTATAATGCATAAATGCGACAAATAAATGTGCTAAAGACGAATGTGTAAATAGGAGATAAAAATGACTCAAAAAACAAAAATAATTATGATTCTAATGATGTTGTTTGGTGGTTTCTTTGGACTATTAAATGAAACACTGTTAACAACGGCATTACCGAGTATAATGAAAGATTTTGATATAGATTATACGCAAGTACAATGGCTTACAACTGCCTTTTTATTAACAAACGGCATTGTTGTTCCGTTATCAGCAATGATTATACAACGTTTTTCAACAAGACAAGTTTTCTTAACTGCAATTTTTATATTCTTTATCGGTACAATCATTGCAGGATTTAGTCCGAATTTTACGGTTTTATTATGTGCAAGAATTGTGCAGGCAATGGGATCAGGTATTATGATGCCATTAATGATGACTACAATTTTAGATATTTTCGAACCACATGAACGTGGTAAATACATGGGTACCTTTGGTTTAGTTATCGGTTTAGCGCCTGCCATTGGTCCAACGCTTTCAGGTTATTTAGTGGAGTATTTTGATTGGCGTTCACTATTTCATGTCGTTGCGCCGATTGCAGCGCTAACATTTCTTGGTGCGATAAAATTTGTGAAAAATGTTGGTACTAACAGGAAAGCGCCTATTGATATATTATCTATAGCCTTGTCAGTCTTAGGCTTTGGTGGTTTACTTTATGGGACAAGTTCTTTATCTCGAGATGGATGGAATGATCCTGTTGTACTGACAACAGTTATTGGCGGCTTAATATTAGTCGTGTTATTCATTTTCCGTCAAACAAGATTAGAAACCCCGTTACTTGATTTTTCAGTATTTAAAAATAGTCAATTTGCAGTGGGAATTGTTATCATGGCCTTTACGATGATTGCTATGATAGGTTCGGAAACAGTATTACCAATGTTTGTGCAAAATATTATGAAAGATACAGCATTACAGTCTGGTTTAATATTATTACCTGGTGCAATTGTGATGGGTATTATGTCAGTAGCTTCAGGTTTCCTATATGAAAAATATGGTGCAAAAATACTTGCATTTATAGGTATGCTGATTGTCGTTGTAACAAGTTCATACTTTATATTTATGGATGAAAACACATCATCAGCTATATTAGCGACAATTTACGCTATTAGAATGATTGGTATAGCACTTGGTTTAATGCCACTTATGACGCATACAATGAACCAATTGTCACGAGAGATGAATGCGCATGGCTCATCTATGACTAATACAGTTCAACAGATATCAGCTTCCATAGGGACGGCAGGTTTAATAACAATTATGAGTCAAGTAGCAAAAGACTTTTCACCTAATATGAGTGATTATAAAGGAATGGGTAAAAAAGAAATGGCAATGCAAATACAACATGAAGCATTGTTAAGCGGTTATCACGCAGCATTTTGGTTTGCTGTAATCATTTCTATTATCAGTTTAATCAGTGTATTTATGCTTAAAAGTAAACGTAAAATAAATCAAGAGCAACAAGAACTCGAACAACAACAAAGCAAATAATTATTAAAAGACCGAAACTGTCTGCAGCGTGTATGTTGCCGACAGTTTTTATATTATTATCGAGCAAGACGAATTTAGTGTTTTAAATGACAGGATTATGGTATTTTTAATGTTACATCATAAGATTTATAGGAAAAGGGTGAAAGGCTTTATAGAACATTCGATGGGCTTATATGAAGAACCATTTCGGTTAGTAAGTAATAGTACAAAAACTGTAGAAGTTAGATTGAATGATGAGAAAAGACAAGCAGTGCAAATAGGCGATTTCATAGAATTTACTAATTTAGCAACAGGTGAACAAGTGAAGGTGAAAGTGGATAATGTTAAAGTGTACGATTCGTTCCAAGCATTACTACAACATTATTCAAATAAAGAAGTAGGTTTTAGTGATGAGATGCAATTATCTCAAAAATTAGCATCTATCTATCAAATATATAATCAAACTGACGAACTTCATTTGGGTGCATTAGCAATTGAAATACATTTAGTTCCATAATAGAGAAATGTATTTTGTAAAAGCATAACTTAGTACATGAAAAAAGGTTTAGGACATCAAAACATGTCCTAAACCTTTTTTATTTCATAGTTACACAATGAGGCTATAATTTTCCAATTCGTTTTCCTAGTTTGTAGAGTAATGGTTTGATTGGCTTAACAAAATCTCCAATATATTCTTCAACATCTGCATTGAAGCCTTTTTTGAACTGTTGAACACCATAATCAATGGCGTCTTCACTAAAGTCACCAGTGATCCCGTAAAAATTATAACGATCGATATTGTGATTCTTTGCAAATTTAATCATTTCCCATTGCAGCTTATAAGCACCCATAAAGGCATTATAGTCTGGATTAGAACCACTAGATAAATAATATACTTCATAATCATTATAAATATAGATAGCAGCTGCTAAGTCTAAGACTGGGCCATCCGTCGTAATTGTCTTATTAGTATCATCAATTTTGCGTTGTGTACTGACAATTTGTTGATTAAGTTGTGTTTGTTTCGTTTTTTGTTTTTTAGAATTTGGACTTTCTTGTAATGCAGCTTCCACGTCTTTCATTTGATGATTTAATGTGTCTAGTTTTTGTTTAAGGCCGTTAACGTATTCGCTTAAATCAATATATGCTAATTGTATTGAAGCAAAGCTCTGATAATCTTTTTGTAATTGTTCAAAGTATGGTTCGTCACGGAAGCTGAAGCCATGTTTTTCTTCAGCCATCTTAAATAGTTTGAAAAAGCGATTGGTTTCTTCTATAGGAAGTTGACGTACTTTAACGCCCATTTCTTCAGTACGTTTGATATTACGTCGTGTTTGGTAATCCATTTCTTTAAGTAATTGTTGTTCTGATTTGTCTTTTAAATCTAAGACAGATAGCCAACGTATTTGGCTCGTTTTTGAATAACCTACAGGATAACCTTGATGTTTATAACCTAGTTTTTCTAAAGTGCTTATAAGCATACGATTATCGTAAGATTTCTTGATTTCGCCATCAGCATTTCTCAAGTTTTCTAAGATATACGGATCAAGTAATACGTATAGGCAATTATGTTGTTTAAGATATTTTGTTAATTCGCTAAAGTAAAAATCAACTAGTGACAAATTGGTATAGTCTAAGATAGGTCCACGTTGACTATAAAAATATTTAAAGAATTTTAGCGCGCGTGCTTCTGTAAACATACCAGCAGCAATGACTTCGCCATTGTCGTCTTTAACACCTAACAAGTGTGCATTGTATTGAGCTTCATAATTAACACGTGATTGTGTGTAATGTGAAAAGTGATTTTGTGTGAATGTTTGGAATTCTTCAGGGGTAAGATTCACAAAGAACATATATTTTGCCTCCTTAAATGGCAACGTTTATTTTGAAATTGAGTTGGACAACTTATAAGTAGTATACCAAATTTACTATTAAATACCATGTTTTACAAAAAAACAGATTGTAATATTAAAAATATTTTTATTAAATAGTGTATCACATTGGTAGGCTATATACTTTAAAAATACTATAGTACATTTTGCTAATTCAGTGTATGATATTACTTACGGTTATAATGTATATCAAAGTATTTAATTTAAAAAGAGGATTGTTTTAGGAGTGAAATAAAGTATGAAAAAGATTATAACGCTAATTGTCATCTCTACATTAATGATTGCTGGGTGTAGTAGTGGTAAATATGCAGATAAAATAGATAAAGCAGTAAATAAACAACAACATTATCAGAAAAAACTTGCAGAACAACACAAAGGTGATATTGAACGCAAATTTGACAAAAAAGATGCCAATATATATGTATATGAAAAAGGCAAATTTGTAATTATTGCCTATAAACCTATTAAGAATGATGAAGAGATTCATTATTATGCTTATGAATATAAAGATGGTAAAACAACATTTAAAAAAGATTTTAATTCAAAAGGCTATATACAGAAACATGACCCAGACTATAAAGAAGAAAATATGGATTTAGACGAATAACGAGTAAATGAAATTGAGGTGTAATAAATGAAAAAAGCATGGTTATCAATCGTGCTAGTGCTTACACTTGTATTAGCAACTGCTTGTACCAACCCAGAAGATACACATAAAGATGATAAAACAACGTCTGATGGGAAAATAAAGATTATTGAGTATGGAGATTTTAAGTGCCCATATTGTAAAAAAGTCGAAAAAAATGTAATGCCAAAATTGAAAAAGCACTATATTGATACAGATAAAGTGGACTATCAATTTGTTAATATGGCATTTTTAGGTGATGATTCTATTATTGGTTCAAGAGCAGGTCATGCTGTACAAAGGCTAGCACCAGAACAATATTTAAAATTTCAAGAATTAATGTTTAAACAACAACCTAATTCAGAAAAAGCATGGATTACAAATCAAATAGTTGATCAACAAATAGATAAACTTAAAATTAATACGACGCTTAAAAAAGAAATCAAAGACGACTATAAACAAGAAAACAGTAAATCTTGGGTAGCTGCAAAAAAGGATCAAAAGCAATATAAAGATAACCATATTGAAACAGCGCCTACTGTTTTCGTCCATGGCCAAAAAGTAGAAGATCCTTATGATTTTGAGAATTACAAAAAAATATTAGAAAAAGAGTAGAAATTTAACTAAAAGTTGAAATGAGCACAGACAAGTATAATCATATTTTTGATTTTACTTGTCTGTGTTTTTTCTCGGGATTAAATCGTAATAATTACGAAAAATTTATATTAGTATTGTTTTTATGAGGAAGAAAGCATATAATTATAAATCGTAACAATTACTATTTAGGAGGTTTTAAAATTGAAACAAATTACATACATTAGTATTATGGTTCTGGCATTCATGGTAGTTCTAGCCGGTTGTGGAAAAGGAGAGTCCGATAATACAAAATCGAATGAAAAAATAAAAATAAATACAACTGTTTTCCCTTTGAAGTCATTTGCTGAACAAATAGGTGGTAAACACGTAGAGGTGAATTCTATCTACCCAGCTGGAACAGATTTACATAATTACGAACCTACACAAAAAGATATAATTAATGCATCAAAAGCGGACTTATTTCTATATACTGGTGATAATTTAGATCCAGTTGCTAAAAAAGTAGCAAGTACAATTAAAAAAGATGATAAAAAATTAGCACTTGAAGATAAATTAGATAAATCTCAATTGCTTACGGACCAACATAGTCATGAGGAAGAAGGACATGACCATGATGAACATCACCATCATGGCGGATACGATCCTCATGTTTGGTTAGATCCTAAATTTGATCAGACATTTGCTAAAGAGATTAAAGATGAACTAATTAAGAAGGATCCTAAACACAAGAAAACATATGAAAAAAACTATGAAAAATTAAATAAAGATTTAATAGCAATAGATAAAGATTTGAAATCTATTACTGAAAATAAAGAAGGTAATACGATATTTATATCTCATGAATCTATTGGATATCTTGCAGAAAGATATGATTTTGTTCAAAAAGGTGTACAAAATATGAATGCTGAAGATCCTTCACAAAAATCATTGTCGAACATTGTGAAAGAAATTAAAGATTCTGGAGCTAAATACATTTTTTATGAAGATAATGTATCAAATAAAGTGACAGACACAATACGTAAAGAAACAGAGGCAAAACCTTTAAAATTTTATAATATGGAATCTTTAAATAAATCGCAGCAACAAGATCATAAGTTGAGTTATCAATCATTGATGAAGAAAAATATTACAAATATGGATAAAGCATTGAGTGATTCTATTCAAACTGAAGACGATAAGGAACAGAGTAAATATGATAAAGCGATTTCTGACGGTTATTTTAAAGATAGCCAAGTTAAAGATAGAACATTGGGTGATTATAAAGGCAACTGGCAATCAGTTTATCCTTACTTAAAAGATGGTACTTTGGATGAAGTTATGGAACATAAAGCAGAAGATGATGATTCCATGTCTGCTAAAGCATATAAGTTATATTATGAAAAAGGTTATAAAACAGATATAAGTCATATTACTATTTCAAACGATACAATAACGTTTGAAAAAGATGGTAAAAAAGAAACTGGGAAATATGTATATGATGGCAAAGATATTTTAAAATATGAAAAAGGTAACAGAGGTGTGAGATATACTTTTAAATTAGTAGATCAAAATAGTCATTTACCTAAATATGTACAGTTCAGTGATCATAATATTGCACCGAAAAAAGCTGCACATTTCCATATTTTTATGGGCAATAATAAAGATAAGATTTTAAAAGAATTAGATAATTGGCCAACATATTATCCAAATTCGTTAAATAGCGAGGAAATTAAAGAGGAAATGTTAGCTCATTAAGAATGATAATTTTCAATAAACCTTCACAATTGTTTGAATCTTCAAATGAATACTTTATTCAGAAATGGGAATAATGAATTTAGAAGAAAATATTTAAGCTTTTTGTTTGATGTATTTTATATACTTGGTATAATAAATGTACCAACAAAACTTATAATACTTTGGAGGTATAGTGATAATGACAAAATTTAATTTCGATGCAGCACATTCAGTAGTAGAATTTTCAGTAAAACATTTAATGATTTCAAATATTAAAGGTAGATTTACAGAGTTTGATGCAAATATTGATGGCGACATTAATGATTTAAGTACAATTAAAGGTGATTTTACAATTAATGCGAGCTCTATTGATACACGTGTAGATGATCGTGATGCGCATTTACGTAGTGGAGATTTCTTAGATGTAGAAAATAATCCAGAAATCAAATTTGAAATTACTAAAGTAGATGAAAAATCAATCACAGGTAATGTAACAATTAAAGGCGAAACGAATGAAGAAACTTTTGACTTATCATATGAAGGCCAAAGTAAAAACCCAATGAACGGTGCAACAACGGTTGGATTTATTGTTAACGGTTCAATTAACCGCGAAAAATATGGTATCACGTTCAACCAAGCACTTGAAACTGGTGGCGTAATGATTGGTAAAGATGTGAAATTCCAAGTGAGTTTAGAATTCGCATTAGAAGACTAAACTATATAAAAAACTACTAGATTATCGAGTAGGTTCAGACTACCGACAAAGTCTTTGACTTTGTCGGCAGTTTTTTTGTGCACGCTTTCCGTTGGCACTGCCATAACCTGTAGTCTTCGGCTAGTGCTTTTCCCGTAGGAGTCGGTCCAAATAAATGCCAATACATTAAAAACATGAGAATATCTAAATTAAAAATCCGTAATGTTTATTACATTGAATTACGCAAACGATAAAAAAATAGACCAAACTAACACAAAATTAATGCAGTAGCTTGGTCTATATTTGAAACAAATTGTTAATCAAGTAGCTTTTTATATTTAATTATTGTCGGTTGATTTTTTGTCACGATAATATTGTACAACAATATAAGCAATGAAAGATAAAGAGATAATTGTTAATACAATAGATGAAATGATTAAGAAATTTTTATTAGAGTAATCGCCGCCAGTAAATATCCTGCTTATTATGTTAGGCAGACATAAGATTAAAATAAGACCAGCAAAATATTTTTTCTTTAATAGCAAGCAAATGGCCATTGTTAGTAATAAAAGTATTATGCCAATAATAAAATTAGTAGTTTGATTAGGTGACCAAAAAATAAATATTGGATAATGTCGTAATAAATACTCACTTAATATATAAATACCGAAGACGATAGCTGATGAAAAACCAACAGCAATATAAGTCTTTTTACTATCTCCCCATGTCATAATTAATTTTTTAATGACAAATAATATAAGTACGAAAGAACCTATAAATATAAATAGTATATAAAGCATGAGCGCTAACGTTAGTTAAAATGAGTTATCAAGCATCCTAGGAATGACTACCATAATAATCATGAAAGAAATGAAATAAAATATATATTTATAAATACCTTGTGTTAAATTTAGTTCCTTTGAAAATGTGTCGGCATAGTTTTTTATAGGTGTATTCAATAAGTCATCGACATTTTCGTTTTGTGCTTCAGCAGTGGTAATATGGTCACGTAATTCTTCTTCAATCGCGTTAACATCTTTTTCGTTTTTACCACGAAATAATAATTCGATACGCAGCTTTAGTAAAAAATCTTCAGCTTTTTTAGTTAACATCGTTTACACTCCTCATCAAATTATTCATACCATTATTCAAATAATGCCAATTTGCTTTAAATTGATTTAATTCATTTTTACCAGTATCAGTAATTGAGTAATATTTACGTTTAGGTCCACCAGTCATCGATTTTTTAGAAACACTTGTAACATAACCTTTTTTATTTAAGCGTAATAATACTGGATAAATACTGCCATCACTGATTTCTGGAAATTGTTGTGATTTTAATTTGTCTAATATTTCATAGCCATATGTTTCGCCTTGTGCAATTAAACCTAAAATAGCTCCATCTAACAATCCTTTCATCATTTGATCAGATATTGACATATAATCCCTCTTTTCACTATCTTATAATAAAAGATAGTATAAATTTTGATTAAGGTCAACTATCTTTCAATAAAAGATAGTTGTTTAAAAATTAATCACTTTTTAAATTGGGTATAGCTATTAAAAAGAAGGGGTTGATAAAATGACGATAGATTTACCTAAAATAGGGAAACCAGCGACGAATGCATTACACCATATAGGGGTAAAAACATTAGAAGATGTTGCTGGATATGATAGAACGACATTATTAGCAATACATGGTGTAGGACCGAAAGCAATGGATATATTGGAAGATAATTTGAAAAAACATAACATGAATTTTAAAGAGGATATTGGATTTGATGTGCCATTTAACTTAACTGGTGATTTGAAATGTGATAACGCACCTAAGAGAAGAGTCATGCTAGATTTTTTAATTGGCTCAGCACTTGTGGATAAAGACAAATTGCAAGCGATCGTTGCAGAGGACTTTAAATGGGAAGTAGTAGACGCATTTCAATTAACTGGATTTGACGCATTTTATCAAGAGCTTGAAGACCACAAAGAAACTATTGTATCCATAGATGTGAAAATGAATATAAGTCACGGTAAATCTGGTGCATTGCATGGTACGCAGATTTTGGAAAATGGTACAACGATTTATTTTGCTGATATGTTTGAATTTACAAGTCACCGTAAAGATGCCAAAGTTAAATCAATAACATCATATATAATAATGAATGAAGGAGAATCATAAATGAGTGTAAAAATTGTAGAAAATAACATCATATTTACGAGGGAATTTAAAACTACTGCAGAACAAATTTTTAAAGCATATACAGACCAAAATTTATTTGAAAAATGGTTTCACCCACAAGGTGCCACTACAGAAGTGTATGAATTTGATGTACAAACGGGTGGGAATGCCTTTTTTGCTATACGCGCACCACAAGGTACGAGCTATACTGTAACGCAATATAACGAAGTGATACAACCCACGCTGATTGATTATAATGATTATTTTGCAGATAAAGATGGTAATATTGATCAAAAAATGGCTGGTATGCACAATACGATTCATATTGAAGATAACGATAATGGTGTAGCAAAACTTACTTCAGTTGCTGTATTACCCGACCCTAAAGCGGCACAACAATTATTAGATATGGGTGTCGAAGAAGGTATGAATAGTACGTTTGATAACTTAGAGACATTATTAGAAACTTTATAACAGTAAAACTTCAAAAAAATGTTGGAATTGGCATAGTAATCATTTAGCGTTTTTCGATATAATAGTATTGAAAAGAGGTGTGTGTATTGAATAAACGTTACATGAAAGTACTTGGTTTGTATTCATTTAGTACATTAATTCCTACACTATTATTAAATGAAAAAACCTTAAGTAGTCATACATTTAAATGGTTCTTACGTACATTAGCTGGATATGGTATTTTTGCCTATGGTCTACATTTTTTAAGTAAATTTAAACAATAATACTATAGTTGTTTAACCAAAAAGGGGAGGGGCAGAAATCAAATTTTCTAATAGAGATTTCGTACTCCCACCTATGCAATCAAGGCAACGATGACTTGTATAAAGGTTCACCTGAACTAATGCTCATGTATATGTCTTTCTAGAAATTTCATGTGGTATATAGGCTTTGGCTTATGCATTAGAGCGTCTCGTTTCCATGGGAATGGAAAAATCATTTCTTTAAACAAGTGAGTCTTTATATTTTAAGTCAGTCATCTACTGCCTAATTGAAAACAGCCTGAGACATCTATTTTGTCTCAGGCTGTTTTATTTATCATATTGATTGAGGGACTCACCATTTGTTTTAATCACATTACGGTACCAATCAAAGGAAGCTTTTTTCTTACGTTCTAAAGTACCATGTCCTTCATTATCTCTATCTACATAAATGAGACCATAACGTTTTTTCATTTCTCCAGTTGTAAATGAAATAATATCAATGATTCTCCATGGTGTATAACCCATTAAAAAGTAAGTTACGTAAGCATTTTTAAAAATGATCAATGACCGATTGGATTGTATACGTGTTTAGTTTATTAATTATGGTTGTATCAACTTCACTATAAATTTCATCTAGCGCATGGCTAATATTTTTACCTACATGACAATGTTGATTGGTATCTTTATGAATTTTTGCGAAATGCATTGTTTCTGAAAAGATAAGCTGGTATAGGTCGCCTAAGTGAATCTCATTTGCGGAAGAAGATAGACTGTATCCCGAGATACCTTGACTACTTTGAATATAATGACCGTCTCTTAAATAACGACATATTTTACGAACTAGTGTGGCATTACTATTGATGCTATCTGCTATATATTGACTAGACACTGGTTCTTTTTCAGTGGCTAATAGTGTAAGAATGTGTATGGACACAGAAAATTGAGTGTTCAAGATTAAGACTCCTTTTGCTAGTGCTTGTGTAAATTTTAGTTACAAGTAGAGTTTACGATATATTATTTAAACGTGCAATGTATTAATTTAATAAAATGTTCTAAAACGACTATTAAGTATAGGTATAAACTCTTATAATAATATTGTTAGGAAAATTTGATTTTTTAAAAATTGATAAGGGGTGCGAATGATTTATGGTTGATAATGGCAAGTCTATAAACGATACATATACGTCAAAAGAAACAATTGAAAATATTAATAATCAAGTACAAATGAAAGAAGTCATGTTTAGTCAAACTCCAGGACGCTATGCACTAAAATCCATTATGTCAGGATTTCTATTAGCTATTGTTACAGTATTTATGCTAGGTATCAAAACACAATTTGCAGGAACGAATGAAGGTTTAGTGAATCTGATGGGCGCCATTTCTTTTAGTTTAGCATTGGTGTTGATTGTGTTAACTAATTCAGAATTATTAACTAGTAATTTTATGTATCTGACAGTGGGATGGTATTATAAAATCATTGGTATGAATAAAGCGTTAGGTATTATGTTGGTTTGTTTCTTATTTAATATAATCGGTGGTTTTATACTTTTTGCATTAATGAAATTCACACCTATTATGACACCAGAAATGATCAGTAGCTTAACTAGTATGGTCGACGGCAAAACCATTGATAGTAGTTGGTATGCGATTTTAGTAAAAGCGATTTTTTGTAATTTCTTTATTAATATCGGCATCTATGTATCAATTCAATTTAAAGATGGTTTATCCAAAGCATTTTTCATCGCTTGTGGAGTGATTGTATTTGTATTTATGGGATACGAGCATGTTGTGTTTAATGCTGGGTTGTATTCAGGTATGGTTTTTTATGATTTCGACGCGGTAGCATGGTTACATGTATTGAAAAATATTGTCTGCGCGTTTATTGGTAATTTTATCGGTGGAGGTATTTTCGTAGGTTTAGTTTATGCATATTTGAATGGTAGAAGGGATAGTTGGCATAGTAAATCATAAAATGAGCATCTATGAAAACAGTTAGTATCTCTAAAATTTAATCAATAGTGCTATAACTGATTGATTTACAAATACATAATGTATACACAATAGCTTTAACACTTGTGACGCTATAAACAGCAATTAATGTTGACGTAGATTCACGAAAACATGATAGCAAAGTGTGATTGCTTTGCCTTCACGTATGTATTGGATCTATATTCTAAAACATATCAATTGACTCGATTATAAAGAAGACATATTGTATTTATATAATTTAAAAGTAAGTTTATGAAAATCATTTTATTTTAATGACTTAATAAGCTTGGGAATGATAGGAGTGACAACATGTCTGATTACAATATAAGAATTGCAACAGAGTCAGATGCAGAAGCGCTACAACAACTTATGCATGAGGCTTTTACACCATTAAGAGAATTGGGAATTGATTGGCCATCTGTCAATGCTGATTTAGCTTTGGTAAAAGATAATCTAACAAAAAATACTACATTTGTATTAGAAG
The DNA here is from genome assembly GCF_056529615.1 of Staphylococcus sp. Z5-21. Classification (NCBI taxonomy): domain Bacteria; kingdom Bacillati; phylum Bacillota; class Bacilli; order Caryophanales; family Staphylococcaceae; genus Staphylococcus; species Staphylococcus sp. Z5-21. The sequence continues at coordinate 535,410 of NZ_CP096462.1, forward strand.
ATGATAAAGAAATCATTTCAACTATAACAGTGCGTTTTCCATGGGAAAGTAAACGACGTATTTCCATATATCCATTTGTGTGGTGGTTTGCAACTAAGCCTTCATATGATGGTAAAGGGATAGGTAGTAAATTGTTAAAATATGTAGAAGAAACATTTTTACGAGATACACTTAAAGTACCAGCTGTAACTTTAGGTACCTCAGCCCGTAAACACCCGTGGCTTCTAGATATTTATAAAAAACGTGGATATGAAATTTATGATGAACATGAAAGTGAAGATGGCGATTTAGGTGTTATCATGAGAAAAGTACTTATACCAGAAAGATTCGATGAAGATGTGTTGGGAAAACCACCATTCCATTAATAAATATATGAATCAGGGAATCCTTTTATTAGTTGAATAAGAGGATTCCTTTTTTGATGATTTTATATAAGATAAAACTGATAAACACAACAAATGATATCGAAATCGCATTTAGGTTTACTTTTAATTTTATAAAGAAATAAACCTTAATTTTTCCAATGATTAGCAATTACATTTAACTATACAAAAGTTGCTTTTTAAATGAGATTTTGATCAATTATGCATTAAAGAAATGTATTAATAATAGAAATTAATTTACTTCAATATAAAATATATTATCTTATATATACAGTTATTTATAATTTTTGCGGAAATTATTAACAAGGGATGTAGTTTCACAAAAAATAATTTAGAGGTGATTTTTTGAAGAAAAACAATATCCAAAAAAATGGTAATTCGAGGCAAAGATTCAGTATAAGAAAATATTCTATCGGCACAGTATCTGTATTAGCGGCTACATTTTTTATTGCTAGCGGAAATGTGTCATTTGCAAGTGAATCTTCAAGTAATGAATTAAAGAATGAACAAACTTCAGCGAAAGACGAGTCAAATCGTCCAATATCGCCGTCAGTTACAAATGAAAACGCAAGTAGTGTTACTGATGTCAAATCAACGGATGACCAAACAAAAAATCTTCAAGCACAACCACAAGATGAATCTCAAAATACAAACCAATCACAAGCTAACAATGATAGCTCAAATACGTCTACAAAAGTAGAGTCTAAATCTCAACAACCACCAATTAATCAAGAAAATTCGACCGAAGATATAAAGACGGAAAAATTCCTGAATCAAACCAAAACAATGATAATCAAGAAAAGAAAGAAGATAGCAATAAAGTAGAAGATGAAAATTCAGAAAAAACAGAATTTAATCCATCAATAGAACAAATTCAAGCAAAAGATGGTGAATAGGGTACTCCTAATGCATCTGATAAGCATTCATCAGATAATAAAGTTGATACAGGTAAACTAAATGAAAATACAGCAGATAAACAATCAACGGCTGATGAAAATGATAGTGAGATAGACCATCAAGCAAGTTCATCTAATTTAAGTGATGAACAAAAAGAAAAACGTCAATCATGGGAAGTTGAAACTCAAGAAGATTCAACAGAAACATCAAATGTTAAAAATGAAAAAGTAGATGATCAAGCAGACGTAAAAGCGAATCCAACTTCATCAGAAGATAAAGCTAAACCAGAAACTGCGCCTGATATTAATTCAAAAGAAGACACAAAAAATGAGCAACAAGACCAACAAAGCCTCACAGAAGATGAAACAACACAAGAACCACAACGTATAGAAAATAATGGCGATAAGAATAATTTAAAAACAAAAAAAATTTGATACAGAAAAAGTAGATTTAGATCCAAACGCGAAAGATAGTTCTTATAAAGCAAAAGATAAAGTTGAAAATGAAACAGCTACACCTCGAAAACGTGCTGATGCTGAAGAAGTAGAAGCGGATAAGTTACTTAAAGATTCAAAAACTGCAAAACAAGGTGAATATAAAAACAAATACCCGCTGATTTTAGTAAACGGTTTCTTTGGTGGCGTAGGTGAAAATAGACCTGTTTTTTACCCTAATTATTGGTGTGGGGATAAATTCCATATCAAAGAGCAATTTGAAAAGTCAGGGTATGAAGTACATGAAGCTACAGTTGGTACTTTCAGTAGTAACCATGATAGAGCAACGGAACTTTATTATTATATCAAAGGCGGTCGTGTAGATTATGGTCAAGCACATGCTGAAAAATATGGTCATGATAGATACGGACGTACATATACTGGCGTGATGCCAGAATGGCAACCAGGTCAAAAAGTTCATTTAGTTGGACATAGTATGGGTGGTCAAACCATTCGTCTACTTGAACAAATGTTACGTTACGGTAATCCCGAAGAAATAGCTTATCAAAAGGAACATGGTGGAGAGATTTCACCACTTTTCAAAGGGCAAAAGGATAATATGATATCTTCTATAACCACTTTAGTAACACCTCATAATGGTTCGCCCGCATCTGATAATTTAGGTAATCGTGACTTTGCGAAAAAAATACTAAATGATATTGGTAAAGTCAGCGGTAATCGTTTTTCAAATTTAGATTTAGGTTTTAGTCAATGGGGATTCAAACAGCATCCAAATGAAAGTTATATCGAATACTCAAAACGTATAAAGAATAGTCTTTTATGGGATACAAAGGATAATGCATTAACCGACTTAACAGCCGAAGGTTCGGAACAATTAAATCAAAATACCTCACTGAACCCTAATATTGTTTATACGTCATATGCTGGGGAAGCTTCACATGCAACATTATCTGGCAAATATGTTCCAAATATTAGACAATATCCACTAATGGATTTAACAAGTCGGATCATTGGTAAAGATAAGAATCAGCAATTGAGATTAAATGATGGTATTGTACCTACTATTTCATCCTTATATCCAAATGGACAAGCCTATAAAAATGTAACAGATATTAGTTCAGCTAATGAAAAAGGTATTTGGCAAGTCTTACCAGTTAAAAAGGATTGGGATTATATGGATTTTGTTGGTATGGATCCTACAGATTATAAACGCACTGGTGAAGAATTAGAACAATTTTATACTGGTATTGTTGATCATTTAATGCGCGTAGACGAATCCGAAAATAGAAATCTAGCTGTCTAAACTACCAATAAGCTAAATAAAGTTATTGCCCATTTCCATAAATTTTTGGAGATGGTTTTTTAATATGCTTATATGTCCTTAATTATTAGCTTATGTGTAAGTAGGGGAAACCCAATAGATCAACATAAAGAAAAACGGTAGAGTCACCAATAAAGTGACTCTACCGTTATGATTTTTACTATAAAAATTAACTCGTGTAAACGTTCATTATCGTTAGTCTATTTGAATATTAGATGAAGAACGTTCTTCTTGTGTTTTTTTAGGTAATGTTACATTTAACATGCCATTCTCATATGAAGCTTTAATAGCATTTTCATCAACATTTTCAAATGGGTATTGACGTTTGACGTTGCTCGTACTACGTTCTTGATGAATTAGACGACCTGCTTCATCTTCCTCATTGTTTTCAATAACTTGTTTTCCTTCAATAGTTAAAACATTGTTTTCAAACTGTAAACTAATATTTTCTTTTTGAAAACCAGGGAGTTCAGCTTCCACGACATAGGCATTATCTAGTTCTTTTACGTCTGATTTAATGCTTGTACTATCTGGGAATTGCTCAAAAAACTGACGTCCAAAATCTTTAAATAAATCTCCAGGATTTCCTTCAAAAAATGAATTGTTAAACGGTCTCATATCAAAAGCCATCGTACATCTCTCCTTTAAATATTATTTTATAAAAATTTAGTCTATTGAAATTTGTGTTTTTGTTTGTTTGATTGGTAGCATAACAGATAAAATGCCATCATCCATTGTGGCTTTAATAGCATTTGTATCGATGTTTTTGAATATAAATTGTCTGCTTTGTTCATCAGTACTACGCTCTTTGATAAGATATGTCATCTCATCTTGCTGTGCATCTGAATGTTTTGCAGTAATTGTTAGTGTTTTATCTTCATAATTGATTGAAATATGTTCTTTTTGATAACCAGGGAGCTCAGCTTCAACTGTGTATTGATTATCTGACTGATAAACGTTTACTTTGAATTCATGATGATTTGATAATAAACTTTCTAATAAATCTTGTGGAAGATTACTGGTATTTTGTATCATCTCTAATCACCTCTCCTTTAACCTTACAACTACAGTATAATACTATAGTCAAAGAAAGTCAAAGTCAAAGCATTAGACATAAAAAAACACCACTTGTAATAGGGCGTTCATTAAATAAATATATGTAAATAGATTTATACAACTACATATGGCAAAAATAGTGAAATACAGTGGTAGTTAAAAAAAGATAAGTAAAGTCAAAAATAATTATAAAATGTACTTCTAACTTTAACTTATCCATCGTAAATTAAATATTTTGTTGGAAATGCTTGTTAACAAAATTTTGTAATGTTTCTTTTAAGTCAATCGCTTCATCAACTTCCATATCAAATTCGCTAAAGACTTGTTTAGATATATTAGAAAGTGGTTCTTTAATATCTTTACCTTTTGTTGTAAGCGCTATTTGTAAATTGCGCTCATCATCAATTTCACGTGTTCTAGTCACGTAACCTTTTTTCTCTAGTTTTTTTAATAATGGTGTAAGTGTACCTGAATCTAGAAAAACACGTGCACCTAGTGTTTTAATATTTAATTTTTCTTCCACTCCGATTGCCAATAAAACAATGTAGCCTGTATATGTTAAATCGAATTCTTTTAAATAAGATGTATATTTCTTAATTATCTCTTTAGAAGAAACATAAAAAAGAAAACATAGTTGTCGTTCTAACGTGTTGTCTTTTTCCTCCATTATAAATCACCCCTTATGAAAGTTAACCTTATTATGAACGTTGTCTATTGTCAAGCAACAGTTGTGCGCCTCTTTTACACTCTCGTTATAATATTTTATATATAATACATAATGCAAAACAATATATAGAAAACCAACTCATTTGATAGGATTTATTCTTAACAAATGACAGGGCGTAATTTACTTATAATGAGTAATGAATTTAAGAAGATTTTGTTACAAAAGTGCTTTAATACTTTATTAATGAATTGTAATCAGTCATAATAATAACATTATGGATTTTAATATATACATATCGTTTTATGTATAAAAAAGTTACAACAATTATGATTAATCATTGTTTATAGAAGGTTATGTTTTAATAAAAGGAGTTTAATGATGAAAACATTTTTAAAAATCATAGGGCTATTGGTCATATCACTGATTATTGCTATCGTATTTTTCTTTGGTATGAGAACGTATCAAGGTCATAAAAATTTGGAATTAGTTGACCATTATATGGACGAAAAGCATTTAACAGAAAAAATTAAGACAGAAAAGACACTTTATAGTGCCAAAAAAGGATTGTATTATAAAAAAGTAGAGTTTAAGGATGATCCAAAATACACTTATGTTGTTCAACCGATTAGTACTTATAAAGGCATATTAGTTCAAGGTTTTGATAGTGAAACGAATAAAAATGTTAAAGATGCGAAGCACAATGCATTTAAACAAGATTACAAACCTAAGGATTAGCTCATAAAATAGCTGAAGTATGAAAGCCTTTAAAAATAGGAATAACACAGAAATCAAATGATTATATGAGTTACTTCTGTAGATTATCAAGCACGCTTAAAAGTTAATATTTAAAAAAGACGAATCCATTTATTATGGATTCGTTCTTTTTTGTAAATATACTGTTTTGTTAGAATTTCTGGCTTTTAAATATATAAGAAGTATGGTTTTTTTATGTTACTCAAATATAAAATTAAATAGAAAAATTTCAATTCCATCGCATAATTACTATATATACTAAAAAGAGTTAAAGTTAAGAAAAAAAGCATGTTATTGTTAAAGCCTTTGTATTGATTGTCGTAAAGGTTTAATTATGTAACTTAAATAATAATTAAAAATGAATTAAGTTATTTTAAGTGTATAAAGTTTTAAAATGTAGAAAAAATAGATGTGTAAAAAAGATTTAATTTGGTATAATTAGTCGATATTATAAAAGGGGAGAAACATCATGACAATATTTAAGAAAATAAGTTTACCAATGCAAGTTATGATTGCTTTGGTATTAGGTGTCATAGTAGGTTTATTGCTCTATGGTCATAGTGACGTTGCTAATTATATTAAACCATTTGGGGACATCTTTTTAAATTTAATAAAAATGATAGTGATACCAGTAGTATTTTGTTCACTAGCTTTATCTATTTCTAATGTTGGTGAATCTAAAACAGTGGGTCGTTATGGTTTTAAAACAATTCTTTATTTTGAAATTATAACAACAATTGCTATTGGATTAGGCATTATATTTGCTAATATTTTTAAACCAGGCGCAGGCTTAGATCCAAATAAGTTACCTAAAGGGGATATAAGTCATTATGAAAGTTCAGCAAAAGCTGCAGAACAATCTACATATGGCAACCATTTTATAGATACGATTGTCAATATTGTACCGACCAATATTTTTGAAGCTTTGACAAGTGGTGAATTGTTACCAATTATATTCTTTGCAGTATTTTTTGGTATTGCTTTATCGACAATAGGTCAAAAAGCTAAACCTGTAAAGCTCTTTTTATCAGGTACATTAGAAGCTGTTTTTTGGATGATAAACAAGATACTTAAACTTGCACCTATTGGTGTGTTTGCGTTTATTTGTACAACGATTATGACGTTTGGTGCATCAGCACTAATTCCATTGTTAAAATTATTATTAGTTGTTATAGGCGCTATGATATTTTTTGTAGTAGTCATATTAGGCATTGTTGCAAAAATATGTGGTGTCAGTATTTTTGCTTTAATGAAAATCTTGAAAAACGAATTAATCTTAGCTTTTTCAACTTCTAGTTCTGAATCAGTGCTACCTATTATAATGCAAAAAATGGAACGCTTTGGCTCACCGAAAGACATTACCTCTTTTGTCGTACCAATCGGCTATACATTTAACTTAGATGGATCAGCATTATATCAATCAATTGCAGCATTATTTGTAGCACAAATGTATGGTATCGATATGTCCATAGGGCAGCAAATCATGTTGATGGTTACTTTGATGGTAGCGTCTAAAGGTATGGCAGGTGTACCAGGGGTTTCTATAGTTGTATTGATAACAACATTGACATCTATGGGCTTACCAGCAGAAGGACTTGCGTTAATTATAGGTGTTGACCGTATATTAGATATGGTTAGAACATGCGTAAATGTCATGGGGAATGCATTGTCTATAATTGTTATAGCAAAATGGGAGAATGCTTATGATAAAGAAAAAGGACAAGCATATTTAAAATCGATTTAATTATAAAAAGCGGTTGTGGAAAACCATTTAGTTCCTAAACTGACTTTACTTCTCACGCTTTTATAATTAGTTTGAACGAGACATATTTCTATAAATGTAAAAATAGCTATGAAAAAATCTACTACTATAGATTTCTTCATAGCTATTTTAGTATATCGAATTTGATATGTGGAAAATATATTTACATACCCTTCATGCCGCCCATATCATGGATTTTCATCATTAAGCCATGTGGAATATCGTCATGATCTACAACTTCCATCTTACTATAAGTGTCGTCACCGTCAGCTTTTACTAATTTAACAAAGTCTCCTTTTTTAGGTGAAAAATCAGACTTTGATGGTAACTTAACATTCTTCTCAATTTTATGATCTTTTTCACTTATGACTTTATCAGCTGTCGTAGCATCTTTCATATATCCGTAATAAGTTTCTTTTTGTCCACTTGTGAACATCATTATAATCAATATAACAGCTATAACTAACATGATTACACTTAACGATATAGCAAATACTTTACTATTTTTCAATGTGCAACGCTCCTTTTCAAACTATTTGTTTCTGTTACAAATAACATTCTATAACATTGCCATTCAAAATGAAATGATTCAGATACCGTGTTAATAATCTATAATTGTACAGATTCATTGAGATGTAAATTAAGTTAAGTTTAACATTAGTGTGATTCTAAGATGGTAAAATACGTATATATTTCAATTCATCATGATGTAAAGTGAAGTATAATGGTGAATCTGAACGAGAGAAGTGTCTTATTTCAGCTTTAGGAATTGTGGAATCTTCAATATAGCGTAATAATGATCTTTCAATATAAGTGTCATTAAATGAAGAAGGTAATGCATAATCAACAAATCCATGCTCTCTGTTCAATGTTTGAATGAACAACGTTGTTTTAGCTGGTAGATGTTTTTCTTTTAAAATGAATTTTTGAACATCTTGTGTTGATGATCTTTGATATGGTGCGTTAAACAATAAAAGATGAATAGAATGATCTTCATGCAGAATAATATAGTTTTGGTGAATGGCTGTATATTTACTAATGAAAGGTTTAACAAATTGATATAAGTACATTAATGGTTCATAAATACCATGGTTATTCATTAAGGCGATATCATATTTTTCTTTACGTATTAATTCATAGCCGACGCCACTACCTCTTTTTAACATGATAAGCATATGGCACATTAAATCTGTAATTTGTAAGGGATGTTTTCCGTCATAAAGTAAAAAACCTTTTTTAGATAATTTCGTATAAACAAATTTTGAAGCATCAATTTGTGTTTCTTCGATGAGTTTATTATAGTATTCAAAATGACTCATTGAGTTATTGAAATGCGTACTTTTTTTGTTAAGTAATGTTTGTACGTTGTCTTGCTCAATATCGATGAAATGAAAATCAAAATTAAACCGATTTAATAATTTTGACGCATTCTTTAATGAGTGTGTCTGCTCTATGACACCTTCAACTGTGATGCCAACTTTAATATTGAGCTTCACATTGAAATTTTTGATTTTAATGTATAAACGATTAATATCTGTTAGAGATAAATGTGTCGCATCTAGTGACAATAGGAAATTATAATCACGATTTTGTTTGACGTACTCAGGTTTATATTTTAAAAATTGAAAGATACTATCCTCGATGACATCAAACTGATTTAAGGATTTAATTCTTATGGCAATACCAACATAATTTGAAAATAAAGCATCGATAAAGTCAATCATACCTGTAAGACTTAGATTTTCTAATGCTAAATTACGACTATTATTTATTAAAATATAGGCATTCGTTAAATCTTTAAAGCTAAACTTTGTATTGTAGTCAGATTGCACAATATCCATCAAATTATCAACGTGTATAAAAACAGTAGGTGATTTAATAGCATCATTAAAAGTTAATTGATTTAACTCAATGTTGATTTGATTTATGGTCTGCGGTTTATCTGAGGTATAAGTATCTATAGCACTTTGATACTGGCTAATATCTTCATTAACAAGTTGAACAATCATTTTAGGATTAGATTGAACATTTTTTCTGAATTCATTTGGTGTCATTTGCATAAAATGTTTAAATTGTTGCGTATAGTTTGAATAATGATTAAAACCAAACTGTTCGGAAACCTGATAAATGGTTTGCTTATTCTGAACAAGTTCGGAAAGTGAAAGGGCAATTTTCAAGCTCGTAATATAATTTTTAAAACTCATGCCTAGATGTTTTTTGAACAGAATTGAAATATAAGATGCCGAGATATAGAATGATTTGGACACGTCTTTAGATAAAAGAGGTAGTGAAATATTAGCTTTAATAAATTCAGTAATTTTATTTAATAAACTATTTTCAGTGTCTATCGTTGGAATATAAGGCGTATCATATTCGACTCTGGCTTCTTTGTTTAATTTCGTGATAATTTCTGTCATTAGAGAAGTATCAATAGTAAATGATTGGTTTAATTGTTGCGCCATTGTCAAAATTTGATATTTTAAATATGGTTCAGAATTTAGTAATTTAAAATTATAATTGGAATTGAAAAAGTGTTTTTCTAATTTTATAAAATGTCTAATAGGTATGCATATTTCAACTACTTGTTGTGCATTCGATATTTGATATAAATCACTATGGTTAATGATAATAATGTTATTTCCAGCTGAGATTTTTCTTCCATTTAAAGTTATGTCTAAATGATTACTCAGTGAAAACAATAAGATCACTTGATTGATACAACGGCGTGTAATGGTGTTTAAATACTCATGAATACATAAAGTTGTATTATCCATCGTAAAAGCAACTCCTGATAATAAAATAACATGCTATAAATATATTGAACAAAATACATTATATTATAAAAAGTTGAAAATTTTAATCCTTTAAATATAAATAATTTTAAATCTTACAAAGTGATTTAAAGCTTAAAATTAAATTTACCACAATTTAATTTTAAGGTTGGATAATTTTTCCGAATGAAGAGAGTTAATTTTTAAAATGAATTCAAAAATACGAAGGAGGATTCACAATGGAACATATTTATTCTGAATTTTATAGACAAACAGAAAAGATCACAGAACCTAAATTACAAGTATTAGGCGTAGTACTTCATGATGATGCTGAAAATTATACAGCTAAAGCATACATTGAGTGGTTGAAGCGCAGAATAAATAGAAATGAATTAGAGAAAGGCTGGGCATGTCTCTATGTAGACGCTAATACGTGCTATTGGTTTCATCCATCTGAATATATAGAATGGCACTGTGGTAACGCATTTGCTAATTCACATTATGTAGGTATAGAACGTTGCCAATCTAAAATAAATGGTGTTTTAGATGATGAGGCATTTATGAGAAATGAAGAAGCTAGTTTCAAAATGGCTGCACTTATATTGAACAAATATCATTTACCTATAAACCGTGAAACAGTGAGATTGCATAAGGAATTTTTTGACACTGAATGTCCTGCACGAGCGTGGAAAATTCATTTAGGTAACGTAGAAACAAATCAGCAAACGATACAAAAATTACAAGATTATTTTATTGAAAGAATTAAGTCCTATGCTAGTTATATATCAGATGAAGAATTAAAAACGGTAGGGTAATATGTTGTAGTTGCCATAGATGTAATAATAAATAATTAAAGTAGGATATTGCGTTCTTAGTTGGAACCGGTTACAATAAGGATAAAGATTTTTGGTACCGGTTCCATTTAATGAGGAGGGATTTAATTGAATTATAAAAAGTCTGCGGAAGAACTATTAAATGCAATAGGAGGAGAAGACAATCTAGACGCAATGGCGCATTGTGCTACGCGTTTACGACTTGTTCTTAAGGATGAAAGTTTAGTTGATGAGAAAGTATTGAATGATATGGATGTCGTTAAGGGAACGTTTTCAACAGGTGGTCAATATCAAATTATTATTGGCTCTGGTACTGTCAATAAAGTGTTTAATGAATTAGAAAACATAACAGGTAAAGAAGCTTCTACAACTTCTGAAGTGAAAGCACAAGGTAATAAAAATATGAATCCATTTCAGCGATTTGTCAAAATGTTATCGGACATTTTTGTACCAATCATACCGGCAATTGTAGCTGGTGGTCTATTAATGGGTATTAATAATATTTTAACAGCACCAGGTATTTTTTATGATGGTCAATCATTAATTGACGTACATAACCAGTTTAAAGGGCTAGCTGAGATGATCAATGTCTTTGCTAATGCACCATTTACATTGTTACCTATATTAATAGGTTTTAGTGCTGCGAAGCGGTTTGGAGGCAACGCCTTTCTTGGTGCAGCTTTAGGGATGATATTGGTACATCCCGATTTAATGAATGCCTATGATTATCCGAAAGCTGTAGAAGAAGGTAAGGCAATCCCTCACTGGAATCTCTTTGGTTTAGACATTAACCAAGTTGGTTATCAGGGGCAAGTGCTTCCTATGTTAGTGGCTGCATATATTCTTGCGACAATTGAAAAAGCACTACGTAAAGTAGTACCAACTGTCTTAGATAATTTACTTACGCCATTATTATCTATATTAGTTACTGCATTTGTTACATTTTCATTTGTAGGACCAATTACACGGACATTAGGCTATTGGTTGTCAGATGGTTTAACATGGCTGTATGAATTTGGTGGTGCGATTGGCGGTCTGATTTTCGGATTATTATATGCGCCTATTGTAATTACTGGTATGCATCATAGCTTTATTGCGATTGAAACACAGTTGATTGCAGATAGTGCTTCAACAGGTGGGTCATTTATTTTCCCAATTGCGACAATGTCGAATATTGCGCAAGGTGCAGCAGCACTAGCAGCTTTCTTTATTGTTAAAGAAAATAAAAAACTTAAAGGCGTCGCATCTGCAGCGGGTATATCAGCATTATTAGGTATTACCGAACCAGCTATGTTTGGTGTTAACTTAAAACTTAGATATCCTTTTATTGGTGCGATAGTAGGTTCAGGTATAGGAGCAGCCTATATATCTTTCTTTAAAGTGAAAGCAATCGCGTTAGGTACGGCAGGAATCCCTGGTTTTATTTCTATAAGTGGCCAACATAATGGCTGGTTACATTATGGGATAGGCATGTTAATCGCCTTTATCGTAGCATTTGGATTAACATATGGGCTATCTTATAGAAAAGGGAATAAAGCCATTTCAAAATAGCTAAAAGTTGTTATAGATTACAAGTTGAAAACATTGTCAGTTTTGGAGTTATATGGCACAAATTTTGTTCTTTAAATGGCATAAATAATATTAAATAAATTAATATTGTCTATAGTGTTTAGTTTATAAAGTTATAAAAGGAGCCTGGGATTTATGTCCCAGACTCGTATAGAATATAAGTATTTTAATTATTGTTTATATTCATTGATTTATATTAATAAAATAAAACACCTAAAATAATACCTATCAAAACAATAGCCCAAGAAGGCAATTTAAAATACATTAATAATATGAACAATGAGCTGGCTAAAGCAAAATCTAATTCTGATTTAATCGTTGAAGTCCAAATTGGGTTATAAAAAGCAGCAATAAGAATACCGACTACGCCTGCACTTATCCCTTTTAAAAATCCTTCAGCATAAATATTAGATTTAATATTATCCCAGAATGGCAAAATTCCAAATAACAAAAGAAATGCTGGTAGGAAAATAGCAATAGTAGCCAAAATTGCTCCTCCAATCCCTTCCATAGACATACCAATGTATGAAGCAAACGTAAATAACGGTCCGGGTACAGCTTGAGCAGCAGCATAACCCGTTATGAAGTTATCGGGTGATATTAATCCTGATGGTACAAACTCATTTTTCAATAAAGGTAAGACAACATGTCCTCCTCCAAAAACTAAAGAACCTGATCTATAAAAACTATCAAACATTTTTAACCATAGATTATTTGTCATAGAACTAGCGATAGGTAATACAGTTAATAGTAAAAAGAATAATAATAATGAAACAAAACCTAATTTTTTAGGTAACTTAAATGATTTGTTTTTTATTTTGGTTCTATCTGTTGATGTTTGTTTTAGAAAGATGAGACCATATACACCAGTTATTGATAGTGCAATGACTTGTATATAAAGATTATTTATTACTAACGATAATATAAGAACAAATAATGCTAATGCAATAGTGGTTTTGGTATTTGTTAATTTTTTGCCCATTCCTATAATAGCTTGGCCTACAATAGCAACAGCTACTAGTTTTAAACCTTGCATCCAAGTGAAACTTACATCACTATTTGTAAATAGCGCTGAAAAAATCATTAGTATAATTACAGATGGGAGCGTAAATCCGATAAATGAGATAATACCTCCTCCGATGCCGGCTCTTATAGTTCCTATACCAATACCTACTTGGCTACTTGCAGGGCCAGGTAAAAACTGGCATAGTGCTACCAAATCAGAATACTCTTTTTCATCAAGCCATTTTCTTTTTTTTACATATTCATCATAAAAATAGCCTAAATGGGCAGTAGGTCCACCGAATGATAATAAACCAAGTTTTAATGCAACAAAAAAAATATTTATATATTTATACATAAAGGTCTCCTTATATTTCGTTGGTTAACTCTTTTAATTTTTCTCTAGATTCTTCTAAAAACTTTTCACCTTCTGGAGTTATTGAATAGTATTTTCTATTTTTTCCATTTACAGTTTTCGTGGTACTTTTTAAAAGGTTCTCGTTTTCTAGTGTATGGAATATTGGATAAAGGGTACCAGGACTCATATTATAACCATGTTCTTCTAATTCTTTAATCATCCAAGCCCCATATATTTTATCTTCTTTTGCATGATGTAATATATGGATATAGATAAATCCTAAAAATAGTTTTCGTTGTATTTTACTTTTCAATATATCTCTCCTTACTTAAAATCGAATTACGATATCGTAATTCGATTTTAATATGTGTAAATACTCTTGTCAATTAATTTATTAAGTTTGAAATCAGTGAAGTAGTAGTAAAAAACATCAAGTATCTACTTGATGTTTTTACTAAAATCTTTAATTGTATTACCTATTTCATCTCTAACACGTTGGTGCCACTTTACTTGATATATGAGAATATTTTTACTTAATAAATAAGAAAGAGAAATGCAATTTGAACATTGCAATTCTCTTCTCTCTATTTTGGACTATTTAGTTTAAGTGACGAATACTATACTTATGAATCATATTTTTTATTGGTTCCAGATTTTGAACATCAGTAGTTACAGACACATAACAATCTGGACGTACCAGAAAGGCCGAATTTTCTTTAATACCTTTTACAAATATCTTTTACTGATATTTCATCAAAGTTATATGTATTCAATAAGCTTACTAAAGCACTTTCTATCTTTTCTCTTGATTTTATTATACGTATATCTGTTATTTTTTCATCCAAAGTATTCCACTCCTCGGGTATTAAAATTATTCAACTAACATAATTAACAAGATATCTTTTAATAAATATTATACATTATTATAGAGAGTGTACAGAAAATAACCATTTTCTGTACACTCTCTTTTTATATCTATATATATATGTCAGTTTTGGAGTTATATGGCACAAATTTTGTTCTTTAAATGGCAAAACACCTCTTATTAACTAAATAAGAGGTGTTTATGATTATCTCAATTTAAACTTTTCTATAGCTAATTTAATCTCGTCTCTAACACGTTGGAATTCTGACCATTCTTTACCTGCTGGATCATCAAAACCCCAATGCTCTTTTTTAACGTTTGGTGGTAAAATAGGACAATTATCGTCTGCATCACTACATAACGTTACGACCAAATCTGATTGTTTTAAAATATCATTATCAATCAAGTCTGACGTATGGTTTGATATATCAATATCTACTTCTTTCATAGCTTCTATTGCTTTAGGATTAACACCATGTGTTTCAATACCAGCAGAATAGACATTCCAACCTTCACCCAATATTTCCTTTCCCCAACCTTCAGCCATTTGGCTACGACAAGAGTTTCCTGTACATATAAAATAAATTGTTTTCTTATCCATAATTAAAGCCCCTTTTCTTAAAATATGATTAGTGTAAGGTATAAACCTAAGAGTGTTACAAATAGGACTGGAATAGTGATGATAATTCCAGTTTTAAAGTATGTTCCCCACGAAATCTTCACACCTTTTTGTGTTAAGACATGTAGCCACAATAATGTTGCTAAAGAACCAATTGGCGTAATTTTAGGTCCTAAATCAGAACCTATGACATTCGCATAAACCATGCCTTCTTTTAATATTCCTGTAGCACTGGATTGGCCAATCGCTATTGCATCTATTAAAACAGTTGGCATGTTGTTCATAATCGAAGATAAGAAAGCAGCTATAAAGCCCATACCCATGATGTTGCTAAATAACCCATAATTTGAAATGTTTGTTAAAACATCCCCAAGGATCGTTATAATACCTACATTTTTTAGTCCAAACACAACAAGATACATACCAATAGAGAATACAACGATATTCCATGGTGCACCTTTAATCACTTGTTTTGTATGAACTGCTTTAGATTTACGAGCTAATATTACAAAGATAAAAGCAATAATACCAGCAATAATTGATACAGGAATTTGGATAAACTCGCTAACAAGATATCCAACGAGTAGTACTGCTAATACTATCCATGAAAGCTTAAATAACTTAGAATCTTTAATTGCACTTTTAGGATCTGATAGATTTTCTGTATCGAACGTTTTAGGTATGGATTTTCTGAAATATAACCATAAAACGAGAATACTAGCAATCAGAGAGAATATATTAGGAATGATCATTCGGCTAAAATATTCAATAAATCCAATATCGAAGTAATCTGCAGAAACGATATTAACTAAGTTACTTACAATTAAGGGAAGTGATGTAGTATCAGCAATAAAACCACTGGCAATAATAAAGGGGAAAATCACTTTTTGATTAAATCCTAGATTCCTTACCATCGCTAATACAATAGGCGTTAAGATTAAAGCTGCACCATCATTTGCGAAAAATGCTGCTACAATTGCCCCAAGTAACATAATAAAAACAAACATTTTTAAGCCATTACCGTTTGAAGCCTTGACCATATGTATCGCAGACCATTCAAAAAAACCAATTTCATCTAATATTAATGAAATAAGAATAACAGCCACAAAAGTTAAAGTTGCATTCCAAACAATACCTGTTACTTCTAATACATCAGAAAGACTTACGACTCCTGTAATGATGGCAACAACAGCTCCAATTAAAGCTGTAATACCAATATCTAAACCTTTTGGTTGCCAAATCACAAAGGTTAAAGTTAAAAGAAAAATTACAATTGCTAAAATAGTCATCAACAGTCACCTGATTTCACATTTTTACATACACATCTTTGATTAGATGTATTAATGATGTTCAAGTTTTGGATAATATCATCTAAAATAGCATGATTAAGTTGATACCAATGTTTATTGCCGTCTTTTCGTGTTGTAACTAATTCATTATCTACTAATGACTTCATATGATGACTTAGTGTAGGTTGTGAGAATTGAAAGTGTTCTAATAAGTCACAAGCGCATAGCTCACCACAAGAAAGTAAATCTAATATTTCTAACCTACTTGGATCTGATAAAATTTTTAATATTGTTGATAGTTCTTTATAAGACATGAATAAACCTCCTAGACATTAAATAGATTAACATCTATATAGATTATTGTCTATGTTATTTTATTTACTATTTTTTATTCTATATATAGTTTGACGTGTAATACCAACTTCTTTAGCTATAGTACTTATAGATTTACCCTGTTCAAGTAATTCAACAACTCGGTAATAAACTAAACGCTTTTGTGGGTCTTTAGCATTGGGAGAATACAGAACAGGTCTCCCTTTATATATACCTTTTTCTTTGGCGACTTGAATCCCTTGAGCTTGTCGACGTTTACTTTCATTTCTTTCTTGTTCTGAAATCATTGCTAAAATTTGAATAATTAAATCTTTCATAAATTTATCTAGTAGTGGATTTCCAATGACTTCATTCATCATAGGTAAACTCGTTATCATGAGCTAAACTTCTTTATCTTTTAAGTAATTAACTGTTTGAATTATTTCCTCGTAATTTCTTCCTAGTCTATCAATAGATTCAACAATTAAACGATCTCCCATTCTTAAAAAATTTAATACTTCTTGAAAAACAGGTCTGTTTTCTATAGATTTACCTGATTGTTTTTCTGTGAAAATTTTCTCAGCACCAAAAGATTGCAAATTTTCAATTTGCCTATCTAAATTTTGATCAATGGTCGAAACTCTTGCATAACCAACTATCATTTTTAGCACCCCTTTTTCATACACCCTAATCATACAAATGAAAATAGCATTTTACAAGTATTTTTTATTGTTCGATTAGGATAAACCCTAAATAACAGAATTTAATAACTTGCAAAAGTTGCATTAATAATTTATAGTTAATACATCAAAAAAAATTGATGTATTGTTTTAGTATTTTATAAAGGAGTTCGATTTTATGAGAATAAATCATGCAGGTACATTATCTGTTGATTATTTTGTTAGCTACTTAAATCTAATTATGATATCAAGAGAAGTTTCTTTAAAAGAAGCTATATCATATATGAAAAATGAGTTCTTTAAAGGTGAACCTGACATGTATGGTAAAATAACAAAAACTCATTTTAATCAAGCAATACAAGAACTCAAACAAAAATAGAAATATCTATATATAAGAGAGGTGATTATTTAATGGAAATTATTCAGTCCAGTCCTAATAGAACTGAGGAAGAACAATTAGACTTTTATGAACAGATGTTTAATGCGCTAGCTGATAAAATCAGACTTAAAATTCTACATTCAATACGTCAAAGTGATTCAAAATCTTTATGTGTTTGTGATCTAGAAGAATTATTAGCATTAAAACAATCTAAACTTTCCTATCATTTAAAAAAATTAGTAGATGCAAATATTCTTATTGCTGAAAAGCATGGCACATGGAATTATTATAAAATTAATGAGCAACAAATACAGGTGGTTTTAAAAGAAGATACTTGCTGTAAGATACTTTAAGTATCTTCTTTTTAACATAGAATTAATCAATTTTTTTTGATTATTATATCAAGAAAAGTTGATTAAATAAATTCGGAGGCGTTATACTAATGGTAGATTCAATTATGGAATTCATAAAAACATTTCTGATGTTATTTTTTGAATTATTATTACTATTTATAGTAGTGAGTTTTATAGTAAGTCTGATTCAACAAGTTGTTTCAGAAGAAAAAATTAAAAAGCTTTTGAGCAAACCTAATAAAGCCGTCAATTATATATTAGGTATGATATTTGGTGCTGTTACACCATTTTGCTCTTGTTCAACTATTCCAATACTTGCAGGTCTATTAAATTCCAAAGTTCCTTTTGGTCCAGCAATGAGTTTCTTAATTGCTTCACCGTTAATGAATCCATTAATGATATTTATGTTATGGGCATTATTAGGGTGGAAAGTAGCTGTTGTTTATTTTGTAGTACTAGCAATTTTCAGTATTTTAACAGGTTTAGTGTTTTCAAAAATGAATTTAGCTGAAAGTTATAAAGGGGTCAATGTTAAAGGTGATGGCTTTTTTGCTAATAAATCAGGATCTCGTTTTAAACAAGCATTAAACGATGCGTGGGCATTTTTATACCCAATGTTACCTTATCTATTTATTGGTGTATTTATTGGCGCCTTTATATACGGATTCATACCTGAAGAATTTATAACTAAGTATGCAAGTGGTGATGGTTTTATATCGGTCTTTATTGCTTCTGTTATCGGTATCCCTATGTATATCAGACCAGAAACAATGTTACCTATAGCCGAAGCATTAGTATCAAAAGGTATGTCGCTAGGAACAGTAGTAGCATTAATAATTGGTGGTGCTGGCGCAAGTATTCCAGAAGTCGTATTGCTATCTAAGTTATTCAAGAAAAAATTTGTAATATCATTCGTTATCGCAATTTTAGTTGTAGCCATTGCTACAGGACTAATTGTTAATATGATTATTTAAATTTAAGGGGGATAAATTAATGAATCCAGAAACGTCAGTAATTAATAGATATGGAAATGCTGCAAAAAATCATGAAGAAAATTTATGTTGTCCAGTAGAGTATGATACGAAATACTTAAAAATCATACCCGATGAAATCATAGAAAAAGATTATGGCTGTGGCGATCCTTTAGGTAAGATTCAAGAAGGAGATACCGTTTTGGATTTAGGTTCTGGCGGAGGAAAAGTTCCTTATATAGTTTCTCAAATTGTCGGTGAAACAGGTAAAGTTATTGGCGTAGATATGAATGATGATATGTTAAATCTTGCTAAAAAATATCAAAATCAAATGATTGAAAAAATTGGTTATGACAATGTAAGTTTTTATAAATGAAAGATTCAAAATTTAAAATTAGATTTAGAAGTATTAGATAAATATTTACAAGAGCACCCTGCTAGAGATTTAGGTACTTATCAATCTATCAATCAATATATTAATTACTTAGAAAACGAAATGACTATGATAAAAGATAATAGCATAGACGTGGTTATATCTAACTGTGTTCTAAACTTAGTTTCAACTGAAGAAAAAGAGGAACTTTTCAAGGAAATTTATCGTGTTTTAAAAGATGGTGGAAAAGCCGTTATCTCAGATATTGTTTCTAGCGTAGAAGTACCAGAACAATTGAGACAAGATGAAGACTTGTGGAGTGGTTGTTATTCAGGCGCTATTGAAGAAAAATCTTTTATTGAAGCTTTCGAAAATGTAGGATTTTACGGTGTAGAAATAGATAAACGTGAAAGTACATGGACTACTATAGAAGGTATTGATTTTAGAAGCATGACGATTATAGCTCATAAAGGTAAAGAAGGTCCTTGTATTGATAAAGGACAATCTGTTATATATAAAGGTCCATTTAAACATATTGAAGATGATGATCATATATTTGAGCGTGGAGAAAGAACTTTTGTATGTGAAAAAACATTTAATATATTAAAACAGTCGCCTTATAAAGATGTTTTTGAATTTATCAATGAAAATGAAGAAGCTATTGATATAGAAGAATGTTGCGACACATCATGTGGTTGCTAAATAACAATTAAAGGAGGTGTTAAAATGGAAAAAAACGCATTTAAAAAAGCTATTTCTAAATTAAAACCTAAAGAGCAAGCTTGTTGTTCCGTTGAAATTGAAGAAAATAAAGAGAGTAAAAAAGAGAATACAAGTAAAGATCAACAGAATAATAAAGGCTGTTGTTAATGGCGTATCATTAACAATTAAATTAGGGAGCATAACAGTATGCTTCCTTTTTTTAATGGAGGTGCTGAAATGATTCAAAATTTAGCTGACTTTACAGAAGAAGAACGTAAAAAAGCTATGGAAAGATATCGTGTCCTTGAACCTTATTTAAAAAACTTAAAATCAGTTAGAACAGTTAGCAAATCAGCAAAAATACCAAAGCGTACGCTTTATAATTGGATTAATAGATACAAAAATGATGGATTAGCTGGCCTTACAGATAAAACGAGAAAAGATAAACATCGAATAAAGATAGATGGAGATATTATCAATTTTGTTCAGAACGAGTATTTCAGTAACAGAGGAATTTCTATAGCTTCTATATATCGCAAAACAAAGCAGTGGTGTAACAATAAGAGGATTCCTGAACCTAGTTATTACCAAGTTTATAATATTATTAAGCGAATACCTGAAAACTTAAAAGCTTATTCAAATATGAACTCAAAAAAGTATGCTGAAAAATACGATGGTATATTTTTACGTGAGTGCCAACGTCCCAATGAAATTTGGCAAGCTGATCATACTATGTTGGATATAGAAGTATTAAATGAAAAGAATGAAATTGAAAGACCTTGGTTAACAATTGTTTTAGATGATTATAGCAGAGCAATTGCAGGTTTCAGAATAGAATTTGGATCACCAGACACTGAAAGAACAGCACTTGTTCTAAGACAAGCAATATGGAAAAAAGGAAATTCAAATTGGCCAATTTGTGGCATACCAGAAAAATTCTATACTGATCATGGCAAAGATTATACCTCAGAACATATGCAACAAGTATCAGCTAACCTCAAAATAGAACTGATATATTCCAAAATAGGTATACCAAAAGGCAGAGGAAAAATAGAACGTTTTTTTCAAACAGTTAATTTAATGTTTCTTCAATTACTTCCTGGTTATACAAAAAGTAAAAAGTCAAGAAAACATCTTACTTTGGAAGAGTTTAATAATAAGTTTGAGCACTTTATAATAAACGAATATCATTATCGTAAACATGGAACAACAAAAGAAAAACCGATGCAGAAATGGAATCAACCAGACTTTCTCCCACAATTACCTGAATCTAGAGAATTATTAGATTTACTATTATTAACTACAAGCAAACCTAGAAAAATACACAAAGATGGTATCTATTTTAAAGGACTAAGGTATTTTTCTACTAACCTCATTGCTTATATAACAGAAGAAGTTTTTATAAGATATGATCCTCAAGATATTTCAGAAATTCGAGTCTATTTAAACAATCAATTTTTAAGTATTGCATATTGCAGTGATTTAGAAAACCAAAGTATAAGTATAAAAGAAATCGAAAGACTAAGAGCAAATAAAAAAAGAGAGTTAGGAAAAAGTATTACTCGTACACGTCACCTCGTTCAAAATCTTAATCGTCCCAAACTATCAAATGAAGAATTAAGTAATAACGCAAAACAAGTTAAAAAGTCAAAACTAAAGAGGTATAAAAATGACTAATAAAACTTTTGTTGAAACAAAGCAGTACCGTCGATTTGAAGAATTTTGTGATAATTGCGCTAAGTATAAATATATGGGGGTTTGTTACGGAAATCCCGGTGTAGGTAAAACATTTTCTGCACAATATTATGCAAATTGGGACTATGTAAACCCAATCATTACTAATTATCAAAAAGCTGATGATAAAGGAAGTAATGTACATGATGATCAATTTCTAAATTGCAAAACCATTTTTTATACTGCCCCTCCTGTTAGACCTTCAAGAATTTATAAAGAATTATTAAACTTGGCTAGTGAATTAACATTAGGGAAAATTGGATATCGATCATTAAAAAGACAAGAGGAATTTAACGGATTAGAAGAACTTGTTAGATTACAACCAAGTAATTATGAAATTGATTTAATTATTATTGATGAAGTTGATAGACTAAATTATAAAACACTAGAGATTATTAGAGATATTTATGATCAACTTGATATTGGTGTTGTTTTAATCGGTATGCCAGGTATAGAAAAACGATTGTCAAGGTATCCTCAATTATATTCCCGTATTGGTTTTAGTCATCAATTTGAAAAATTAAGCAACGATGAATTAAAACACGTTTTAGAATATAGGTGGGAGGAGCTTTCCTTACCTTTAAGTTATGAGGATTTTGAAGATTATGAATCTATTAATACGGTAATAAAAATTACGAATGGTAATTTTAGATTAGTACAAAGATTATTTTCTCAAATTATACGAATTATGGAGATTAACGAATTGAATAAAATAAATGTTGAAGTGATAGAAACTGCTAGAGATGGCTTACTAATAGGAGAAAATGAGTAATTTGAAAGGGCTGTAGTATATGAGAAAAATAGGATATGCACGTGTACCTTATACTGACCAAAATTTAGATGTTGAGATAACTCATTTGTTAATCAATGGATGTGATTTAGTTTTTTCTGAGAAAGTAAATATTTATAGTAAAAACCAAATAGAACTTAAAAGTTGTTTAGAAGAATTAAAAGAGAATGATATTTTAGTTATAAATGACTTAAAAACTTTGGGATTAACGCCAAAACAGTTTATGGACTTCATAGATAACGAAATAATATCGAAAAACCTCCATTTAGAAGTACTTAATCTGAATATAAATACTCAAAATGAATATGGGCAATACTTTATTAGAGTATTCCAAATGTTGCTAGAATCCGAAAAAGTTCTAGTGCAAGAGAGAACGTCAAATGGTTTGAAAGCCGCTAGAGAAAAAGGTCGAAAAGGAGGACGACCTCAAAAAGTTGAAAAAAGCCAAAGGTATTATATTAAACAACTATATGATAGTGATAAATATACAGGTGAAGAAATTGCTCAAATGACGGGATTAAGTAGGAGTTCCATTTATAGAATAATTAAAGAAATGTTATAAAAGAAAGCAGGTAAACAGTTATATAATTGTCTACCTGCTTTGCGCCATTTAAAGCACAAAATTTGTGCCATATAACTCCAAAACTGACAACATAAACTAAGAAAACGGTAATTTCTATTGAAATAAAATAGAAACTACCGTTTTCTTTATTACTCTAAAAATGAACGAACCTTTTTGATCATATAAGTACTTAAATATTCATATGAAATCATATTTGAAAATGAGGATTGTGTATTTAATTACTACATTTTAATTAAGAATCATAACTTTTGTTTTCGCCATAAAAATGCGCCGACAATTGATACAATGATAAGTGAAATGCCGATCACAATAATCCATGAGATGTAACTGTGATCATTGATTGGTAAGGGGACGTTCATCCCAAAAAAGCTAAATACTAATGTTGGTAAAGTTAAAAATACTGTGAAAAGCGTTAACGTCTTCATGGTATTGTTCATTTCATTTGAAAGTAAGGAAGCATATGATGTTGTAATACTTTCTAAGATATCTGTATAAAGTCTTGTTGTTTCTAATGCTTGGTTATTTTCTATAACTAAATCTTCTAATATATCCTCGTCTTCATCAAAACGTTTAATGGCTGGCAACCTAAATAATTTTTTGATTATGCTTTCGTTTCCTTTTAGCGCGGCTAAAAAATAGACTAAACTTTTTTCTACTTCCATTAAATTATATAACTGTTTGTTTGTGACGTTATTTTTTAGGTCACGTTCTATACGTAGACGCGTTTTATTAAGTAATCTCAAGTTTCTGTTATAGTGATTTGAAATGGTCAATAATATATTTAATGCAAAACGACTGTGAAAATGTAAGTTAATATTTTGGCGTGCAAAATTATCAAGAAATTCATTTTCTACATTACAAACAGTAATAATCTTTTTATTACCGATAATAATACCTAAAGGAATCGTAATAAATGACAATACTTTCAAGTTTGTGTCATTAACAACAGGTAAATCTAGTATGATAAGCGAGTAGCGTGTATCCTCATCGTAATCTACACGGGCGCTTTCTTCTGAATCTAGTGGATCTCGAATGAAATCTTCAGGAATATCATAACGATTGATTAAAGTTTCTATTTCTTCCCAATTTGGATCAACAACATTTATCCATGAAGCGGTTTGATCTAATTCAGTATGAACAATTTCTTGGGTTTGTGAATGCTTGTAAGCAGTTATCATAAGACAATGATGTCCTTTCTTTGAAATTCTTTTTAATGTTAGCGAAGAAACATGATATTGACAAGCATACAATTCATTATTTTAATTGTCCGTTTGCCATTAAGCGCAATGGACCATTAAAAATAATTTTAAATAAGTAGCTAACGACAATGTCAGGTTCCTTTCTATTTGTATCTTGAACCCAGTGTTTAATAAAAGAAATCGTAGCACCAAAAACATAACTATGAAAGTAATCTAACGGTATACCAGAAATGCTATGGTCATCATTAACATTCTTAAACATATTCTCAAACATGAGTTCTGATATTTTTTCTTCTATATGACTCTTTCGCTCTAATTTAAAAATAATTTGATAAAATTCGATATTTTTATTGATATAAATCATGATATTTTTTAGCACTTTCTCTGAAAAGACTTTAGCGAAAGCTTCAATGTTGAGCCCTTTTGTCATATCTTTGTAGAAAAGCATATCATCTGCTAAATCACTGATATACTCATCTTCCATATCTGAAAGTAAAATATATTTATCTTCATAATGTAAATAAAAAGTGCCACGGTTAATATCTGCTAATTCTGTGATATCTTGTATCGTGATTTTTTCTAAATCTTTTTTATTTAATAATTGAATGAATGCATTTTTAATTGCTTGTTTCGTTTTACGAACACGTCGATCTTCAATCATATATTGTCAACTCCTTGTACGTTAATAGACAATTTAAGTAAAAATGTTCAAAAACGGACATAATGGTTATCATTGCATATTGTTCATTGAAACAATCTCATTATAATAAACAAAGCAGTTATTAATCAACAAGGTGTTTAAGAAGGAGATAAGTTAATATGAATATTTTTAAAAGTAAATTATTATGGATTGCACCTATAGCAATTCTAATCATACTTGCAATTTTTTCAATTGCATTTTATCCAGCATATAATCCAAAACCTAAGTAATTACCAATAGCAATCGTTAATCATGATGAAGGTACTTCTATACAAAATAAAGATATTAATATCGGGAAAAATTTAGAGGATAAACTCTTAGATAGTGATTCTGATACAGTAAAATGGGTGAAGGTTGATAATGAAAAAGACGTTCGAAAAGGACTAGACGAACAAAAATACTATGGCGCAGCGATTTTCGAAAAAGATTTTTCAAAACATGCTATGAGTCAAACTCAAAAAGTAGTGATGGATAGCAAAAAACAAGAAATGCAAGATAAAGTTAAATCAGGTGAAATACCACCAGAACAAGCCAAACAAATGCAAAGTCAAATGGCTAAATCAGGTGCTTCTCAAGATATTAAAGTTAAACGTGCAGAGTTTAAAACGATAACTAATAAGGGTGCAAATATGCAGGCATCTCAAATTTCATCTAATGTACTAAAAGGTATTGGTGACAATTTAAATAAACAAATCACGCAACAAAGTTTAGATACTTTAGAAAAGCAAGATGTAAAAGTGAGTGCTAATGAAATTGAAGCACTGACAAATCCTGTAAAAGTAGCTGATAAACAAGTGCACAAAGTGAAAGATCATCAAGGTAATGGTAATGCTTCTTTCTTAATGTTTATGCCAGTGTGGATCAGTTCAATTGTGGCATCAATCTTGTTATTCTTTGCCTTTAGAACATCTGACAATATTAAAATTTCTCACCGTTTAATTGCATCTTTAGGTCAATTAGGTGTGGGTGTACTTACAGCATTTATTGGTGGCTTTGGCTATGTTTACTTTATGTCCGCCGTACAAGGGTTTGATTTCCCTGACATTAATAAAATAGCCGTATTTGTCTCAATTGCACTGTTAGGATTTATTGGACTTATTTTAGGTGTAATGACTTGGTTAGGTATGAAATCTATACCAATATTCTTTATTGCAATGTTCTTTAGTATGCAATTAGTTATGTTCCCTAAACAAATGCTACCTAAGTTCTATCAAGATTATATTGTAAGTTGGAATCCATTTACACACTATGGTGAGTACTTAAGAGAATTACTTTATATGAATCAACCGTTAGAAATGAATGCTACAATGTGGATGTTTGTAGGATTTATCATCTTTGGTATTGTATCTTCTATTAGTGCTGCTATGATAAGAAAACATAGTGGTAAACGTACTGAAATTCCGTCATAAAAATAAATATAATAAATTTTTGAGTCTGAGACATCTATTGATGCCCAGGCTCTTTTTTTTGTTTACGTAAAAAATTGGAGAAAGCACTTATCATTATGTGTCACTTCAATTGATAACATGATGACAGTCATAAACGTAAAGCGGCATCAATAAAAATAAGCAAGTTTTAAATTTGAGTCGATACTAAAAAATCGATTCGGATTTTTAATATTAATTAAAATAATCAATAAGGTAAAGTTCGATTGCGCCAGTCTTTTAAGGAAATTTATTATCTCCTTGCAATATGATTACAAATTTATTGACTAACTTACCTTATATTTTAATATTTGTTTAACATTGACTTAACAAAAATTAGATACAATTAACATGGTTTACAAATAATTCAAAGAGGTGTAATGATGGATTCTTCAGTAATGGAGATTATTTTTACTTTTATAGGTGGTTTAGGTATATTTTTATACGGAATTAAACAAATGGGTGATGGTCTACAGGCAGCTGCGGGTGATCGTCTTAGAAACATTTTAAATACATTTACAAGTAATCCAATCATGGGTGTACTTGCCGGTATGATTGTAACGATTTTAATTCAAAGTAGCTCGGGAACTACTGTAATTACAATTGGGCTAGTAAGTGCAGGGTTTATGACCATGCGTCAAGCAATAGGAGTAATCATGGGTGCCAATATAGGTACGACGGTTACAGCATTTATTATAGGTATAGACATTGGTGCTTATGCGCTTCCTATTTTAGCTATTGGTGCATTTTTAATGTTCTTTATTCAAAAACGTAAAGTGAAAAATATAGGGATGATCCTATTTGGTTTTGGTGCATTGTTTTATGGCTTAGAACTGATGAGTGGGGCAGTTAAACCTTTAGCTGATTTAGAAGGTTTTAAACAATTGATGTTGGATATGTCTTCTAATCCAATTTATGGCCTTATCGCAGGAACAATATTGACTGTAGTTATTCAGAGTTCAAGTGCAACAATCGGTATTTTACAAGGCTTTTTTGCAAATGACTTGATTAGTTTACATGGCGCATTACCAGTTTTACTTGGTGATAATATAGGTACGACGATCACTGCAGTATTAGCGAGTCTTGCTGGCTCACTGGCAGCTAAACGTGTTGCAGCGGTGCACGTCATGTTTAATGTTATAGGCGCATCTATATTCTTAATTATACTGCCACTATATCAAATGGCTATTGAATGGATGCAAAGTCTGCTCAACTTAAAACCGGAAATGGTTATTGCTTTTGCACATGGTACATTCAACGTTACCAATACATTAATACAATTACCGTTTATTTTTGTACTCGCATGGGTAGTGACTAAAATTGTTCCAGGTGAAGATTTAAATGAAAAATATAAACCTAGAAATTTAGACAGAAATCTTATTAATAGAGCACCGAGCATTGCTCTCCAAGAGGCTCAAGAAGAAATTCAAAATATTGGGCACATGACATTTTCTATGCTTAAGAATGTAAATGAATATGATGATAAAAAAGAAAGAGACATCATGCATAAACACGCGGCTATAGATAATATGAATGATAATGTACGTCAATATTTAACTAAGATATCTGAAAAGAAATTATCTAAAAAAGATGCGGAAAGAATGACGGTACTTCAAGATGTAAACCGAACAATATTGAAAGTGGCAGGATTATCTGAAGCTTATTTATTAGATAAGAAAAAAGAACAAACGAATCAAGTTCAAATTTCTGAAAAAGCAGAAGCGAGTATCAATCGATTGTATGATCATGTAACGACATCTTTTGACAAAACAATCGATATGTTTGATGTCTATGACAGGGTCAAACGAGATGAAATTGTGAAAATAAGTAATGAGTCTTATCGTTTAGAGCATGATTTAAGGAAAAAACATATTAAGAGACTAAGTTCAGGTGAGTGTACACCAGAAGGTGGTTTATTATATCTTGATATGATAGGTATATTAGAACGTATCGGTTATCATTCGAGAAATATTTCAGAATCAATGATAGACATCGATGAAATTGAGACAAATGAAGAGACGGAACATGCATTAGAATGGTCACATTAAATTACGTTTAATGAGGTGAATGTGGGACTGGAATCACTTTTAGAAACTGTGATGCCGGTCTCACTTTATTATTTTTAAATTTAGTAAGCGTTTGCACTATCTTAATTAATTATTTTATCCTACAATTAGTAATAACATAAGGAAATAATGGAGGTTACAATATGAGTGTTTTCGATAAGTTTAAATTAGATAACCAAGTGGCAATTGTTACGGGTGGTGCTTCTGGATTAGGTAAAGCTATGGGTAAAGGGTTAGCCGAAGCGGGCGCAAACTTAGTCATTGCTGACATAAATTTAGAATTGGCCAAGGAGACAGCTGCTGAATTTGAAAATGAAACAGGTAACAAAGCAATCGCATGTAAAGTAGACGTTACAAGCATATCGGATGTTGAACAAATGGTTACAGATGTCGTGGATACATTTGGCCGTATTGATATTTTATTTAATAATGCAGGTATTAATGAACATGTTAAATTTGAAGATATGCCATACGATCGTTGGGTAAAAAATATGGATGTAAATATTAACAGTATGGTATTAGTCTCACAAGTAGTTGGTAAAGTGATGATAGAACAGAAAAAAGGATCAATTATTAATACATCTTCAATGTCAGGTATTATAGTGAATACGCCACAACCTCAAGCTGCCTATAATACATCGAAAGGTGCTGTCATTATGTTTACGAAAAGTTTAGCAAGTGAATGGGCTGAACATGGTATTCGTGTAAATTCTATTGCACCAGGATACATGAAGACAGAACTTACAAAAGATTATTTCGCACAAGGCGGAGATATGATTGATACATGGATGAAATTCACACCACTTGGTAGACCAGGTGTTCCAGAAGAATTACAAGGTGCTGCATTATATTTAGCGTCTGATGCTTCATCGTTTGTGACTGGAAGTGTTGTTACAATCGACGGCGGTTATACAGCGTTATAGTATAGATTATTTAAATTCATATATGCGAGTGTTGGTAAGGTCTATTCAATATACCAACCAACAATATTTATAAATAAATGAAACTATATAAGACAGGTCATTAATCAGATATGAACGTGAATTAATGACCTGTCATTATTGTTATTTTAAATCCTTATTAAAACGATAGGAATACTTGAGAAATATGCGAGACAGGCATAGTATTACTATTAATATAATATTCAGAAAATTGATTGGGAGGGTTCATGTATGACATCAATGAGTATTTTAGATCAAAGTCCAATAGATACTGATGAAACTGTTAGGGATGGTATCGCACGTACAGTTGAATTAGCTCAACTTGCCGATACAGAAAATTACACAAGATACTTTGTTGCAGAGCATCACAATATACCTGAAGTCGCTGGAACGAGTCCAGAAATATTAGTGACACATTTACTAAATCAAACGAAACGTATTCGAGTGGGATCGGGCGGCGTTATGTTACAACACTATAGTCCGTTTAAAGTGATTGAGCAATTTCATTTGATTAGCAATATTGCACCTGGAAGAGTGGATTTAGGTATAGGAAAAGCGCCGGGTGGTTTTCCTTTAGCAACTCAAGCATTACAATCTGAATTAAAATCTCCGCAAACAACTTTTAACGAAAAATTTCACTTATTAAATCGTTTTAATAAAAATGATTTCACAGATGAAGAAGCATATAGTCAGCTACAAACATCTATACGTAATAATGAAATTCCGTCACCAGAACTTTACTTACTTGGAGGAAGTGAAAATTCAGCACAATTTGCTGCTGACGAAAAAGTAGGTTTTGTATATGCATTTTTTATTAATTCTAATATTGACGTGTTACATCAGTCGATTAAAGCATATAAAGCACAATATCCTGAGGGAAGAGTTATCGTGGGTGTAGCTACAGTAGTGACTGAAAGTGAATCAGATAAGGCTTTGGTAGAAGAAGGGCGCACAAATTATGCACTTCATTTCAAAGACGGTCGGAAAATTACAGTCAATACGAAACAACAATTAGACACATTTACAGAACAAAGTACGGAAACATTTGAAGTTGAAACTAAAAAAATTGAAGTATTAGATGGTTCAGCAAGCGAAGTAAAACAACAATTGCAACAATTAAATGTCGATGGATTGATAGATGAATTTATGTTACACATACCGGTTCGAAATCATGAATTACGAATGAAAACAGTTAAACAAATGTCACCTGCAAAGCATGTGATTAACGAGAAAGAAGGGATAGTATGACTAAAGGGAAAATAGATTTTGGAATTATGCTTAACGGGCCAGGTAGTCATATGCATGCTTGGAAATCGAATGAAGTGCCTGATGATGCGAGTACAAATTTTGATTTTCAGTTGGAAATTGCTAAGAGAGCAGAAGCAGCAGGTTTTAGCTTTGTATTTGTTGCCGATGGGTTATATATACATGAGAAATCGATACCTCATTTTTTAGATCGACATGAACCACTTACATTGCTGGCTGCCCTTGCACCAGTTACAAAAAATATCGGTTTAGTAGGGACAATTTCAACGTCTTATAGTGAACCATTTACAGTAGCACGTCAGTTAGCAACAATAGATAGAATTAGCCATGGACGTGCAGGTTGGAATGTAGTTACATCACCACTTGCAGGTAGTGCAGATAATTATAGTAAAGGTGACCATCCGGAACACGATATTAGATATGATATTGCCGAAGAGCATATTCAAGTAGTTCAAGGCTTATGGGATTCATATGAGGACGATGCATTTACTTTTGATGTGGAAAAAGGTGAGTATTTTGATAAAGATAAAATGCATACTTTAGATTACAAAGGTAAGTATTTTCAGGTCAAAGGTCCACTAAATGCAAGCCGTTCTGAACAAGGTCAACCGGTCATTTTCCAAGCTGGTGCATCTCCGAAAGGTCAGGCTTACGCAGCTAAATATGCGGATGCAGTATTTACGTTAGGTGAATCCAAAGAAATCGCTCAAAGCAATTATGATAGTATCAAAGCGCAAGCAAAAGCATTTGGACGTAATCCTAATGAAGTGAAAGTATACCCTATATTAGCACCGATTATTGGTGAAACTGAAAATGAAGTTGAATCTCGATTTGAGGAAATAAAATCATTAGCTAATATTGATGAGGCGTTAGATTATTTAGGAAGATATTATGATCATCATGATTTTAGTCAATATGATTTAGACGCGCCATTCCCAGAGCTTGGCGAAGTTGGACAAAATAGTTTCCGTGCTACTGCAGATGCGATCGCAGCTCGCGCTAAGGAACATCAGCTTACTTTACGAGAAGTTGCCTTAGAAGAAACTGTCCGCCGTTCTCCATTCATGGGCACATATGAAAAGGTTGCCGATTTAATTATTGAATGGTTTGAAGATGGTGCAGCAGATGGCTTTATATTTGGACCACATATTTATGGTGCGGTTTATGATGAATTTATCAATCATGTCTTACCGATATTAGAACAAAAAGGTTATTATACTCAGGAGTATCAAGGTGATACATTACGTGATCACATAGGTATTCCATTTAAAGAAAATAGATATAGTCAGTCACATGTAACGCAATAATTAAATATACGTACTTATATAGATAGACACATCTATGTTATATACAGTTGTGTCTATTTTTTATTATAAAAGGAGTGAATCCGTATGTCAGAATCAAGCACAACATCATATCAAAATGGCAGTAATCAAAATGTAAATCAGACTTCTGATCATATAGCAGTAAAGACTAAGAAAAAATTCGAATTACCTCACGTTTTATTAATCATGTTAATCATGATGATGTTTGCTTGTTTCTTGACCTATATTATTCCTGCAGGTGCATTTGATACTAATAAAGATGGTTCAATTATTCAAGGCACATATCATGCTATTGATCAAAATCCAGTGAATCCAATTTATGCTATAACACTCATTTTAAACGGCGGTATTCAATCAGCACAAACAGTAACCTTATTACTGTTTATCGGTGGTGCAATGGGAGGTATATTATATCTTGATTCTGTAAAAAAATTAACGAATTAT
The DNA here is from genome assembly GCF_056529615.1 of Staphylococcus sp. Z5-21. Classification (NCBI taxonomy): domain Bacteria; kingdom Bacillati; phylum Bacillota; class Bacilli; order Caryophanales; family Staphylococcaceae; genus Staphylococcus; species Staphylococcus sp. Z5-21. Next base: position 568,252 of record NZ_CP096462.1, read on the forward strand.
ATGATTTATCGCTTTGAACATGCCGGCGCATTGCCACTTATTATTGGCTTATTTTCATTAATGGCATTTATTGGTTTCTTTATTGGCGGAGATCAAATGATTGTATTTGTAACATTAGGTGTCATTTTAGTGAATCGATTGAAACTAGATCCAATCATGGCATTAGCGATTACCTTTTTACCATTGTACATGGCTTTTTCAGTATCTCCATCCGGTATGGCAAAGATAGGACAAATTGTATATCCTGAGGTTGCATTATATTCGGGTTATGGTGGAAGAGCAATTATGTATGGCGTATTCTTAATTGTTACTTTATTGTATGTTATTTGGTATGCAAGAAGAGTAATAAAAGATCCCAGTAAAAGTGTGATGAACACAAGTGAATGGCGACAAGATATAACTCAAACAGCGCATCATGAAATGGCTACCGAGGATAGACAAGTCAATTGGAGAGACAGTATCGTCGTTGCATTAGTTGTCTTAACGCCAATTGTCTTAGCTTTAGGAAATGGTTTGTTTAGCTGGCCAGAAAAGTACGGAAATGGTGTATTTATTACTATATTCGGAATAAGTTTTGTATTGGCTTATATTGTAAAAAGCAAAACGCCTAGCGAAATGGTCGACGGATTTTTAGAAGGTGCAAAGCCAATGTTGGTCGTTGCGTTTGCTATTATCATGGCGAATACGATAAGTGTTATTTTGGAAAAAGGACAAATTCTTAGCACGATTGTTCACACACTTACAACACAACTTGATGGTGCATCTTCAGGTATTGTTTCTGTAATCGTATTTTTAGTGGCAACGGTCTTTAACTTCTTAGTTCCATCAGGTTCAGGTCTTATGAGTGTCATGGTACCGATATTACAACCGGTAACAGACACATTAGGTGTTAATGATCAAATTTTATTAACTTCTTTATCTTTTGGTGGTGGGCTAGGAAACTTAATTACGCCTACTTTAGGTGCTACGATAGGTGCCATTGCGATTGCTAAAGCAAACTTTGGCTCATGGTCCAAATTTATGATACCACTATTCATCGTATGGCTAGTAGTTGGTTCCATCGTACTTTATATATTTACAGCTGTTGGTTGGTCAGGTGGCGTATAACTGAAAATTGAATCATATGGATTATAGAAATGAAAAGCGCCCTACAAAGTTTGCATTTATGCATGTCTACTTTGTAGGGCGTTTTATATGTCGCGAATTATTTAGTGATCACGTTTGTAAGATGTTGAAATTAAAAATATACCATATGCATGTGCGATTCAGTGAAACTTCATTATTGTTATTGTGCAACGGTTACTGAAAACGGAACATGTTTAAGCCATTTATGTTCTGGCTTTTCATCCGTAATGACTTCATTAATATCAGATATTTTCGCAAAGGAAAGTGTTGAAGAAACACCAAATTTACTTTTATCAATGAGAGCGATGACGTTTTCACTTTCTTGTACCATTTGTTTTTTTAATTGTACTTCAGGTAATGAAAAATCAGTTAATCCATTTTCTAACGTAAAACCATTTGCAGATAAAAAGAAATAGTCAATGTGATACATTTCTAGAATTTGAGAATCGATATTGCCAGTTATCGCGTTTGAATCTTGTGAAACAAAACCACCAACTACGAGAACGGTTAAATGTGGATTTTCTTTTAATAGTACGGCATTTTCTAGACCATTTGTAATAATTGTCAGTTCCATCGTAGTTTCTGCAAGTAATTTGGCGAGTTCATAAGTAGTCGAACTTGCATCAATCATAATACATTGTTGCGGTTTGATTTTTTTTAAGGCGGACTTACTTATTTTATATTTTTCACCGTGTTTTTGTGTTAAACGATAAGAAAAGTTAAATTTAGAGCCTATATTTTCTGTGACTTTAGCGCCACCATGTGTACGTGTTAATTTATTTTCACTTTCTAGTCTCCGTAAATCACTTCTTACTGTTGCTTCAGTAACACTTAAGTAATCAGATAGTTGTTTTACTGTTGCGCGTTTATGAGATTTAATATACGAATATATATGTTCTCTGCGTTCATCTGCATACATTTTCATGTGCTTCACATCCTCTTTAGTATTACTTTTATATTAACATAAATTCGATATAAGAAAATAAAAAGAAAACAAAACGAAAATAAATGAAAAAATATTTGTGATAAATAAAAAAGTATATTAGAATTACACATATAGATGAAAGCGTTTTCTAAAAATGATAAGGGAGCTGTTAATGATGAGTAAGAAAAATTATCCTGAAACAATGAACGCAGTAGTCGCATACGCGCCTGGAGAATATAAATATGAAACAGTTGAAACGCCAACGATAGAACATCCTAAAGAAATTGTTGTGAAAGTTGAAGCATGTGGTATATGTGCTGGTGATATAAAGGCTTATGGCGGTGCACCAAGTTTTTGGGGTGATGAAAAGCAACCTTCATACATTAAAGCACCTATGATTCCGGGACATGAATTTATAGCACGCATTGTAGAAAAAGGAGAAGATGTTACAGATTTTGAAATTGGAGATCGTGTGATTTCAGAACAAATCGTACCTTGTTGGAATTGTAGATTCTGTAACCGCGGCGAATATTGGATGTGTGAAAAACATGATCTTTATGGATTCCAAAGCAATGTTAACGGTGGTATGGCGGAATATATGAAATTTACTAAAGAGGCTATTAATTACAAAGTACCAGAAGATATGCCTATTGAAAAAGCCATTTTAATTGAACCATATGCATGTAGCTTGCATGCCGTTCAACGTGCCAATATTAAATTAGGTGACTTTGTTGTCTTATCTGGTGCCGGTACACTAGGTTTAGGTATGGTTGGCGCAGCTAAAAAAGCGGGTGCGGAAACATTAGTCGTCTTAGATATGAAAGATGATCGATTAGAATTAGCTAAAGCATTTGGTGCTGATATTGTTATGAACCCATCAAAAGTGGATGTAGTAAAAGAAATTAAAGATATGACGGAAGGATATGGTTGTGATACGTATATTGAAGCAACTGGCCATCCTAAGTCTGTAGAACAAGGTTTAAGTGCAATTAGAAAATTAGGTCGTTTTGTAGAATTTTCTGTTTTTGGAGATCCAGTCACGGTGGATTGGAGTATTATCTCTGACCGTAAAGAATTAGATTTAATGGGTAGTCACTTAGGACCTTATTGTTATCCATTGGTTATAGATGGTATTCAAAAAGACGACTTCCCTACAGATGGCGTTGTCACACATCAACTACCTTTAAAAAATTTTGAAGAAGGATTTGAATTGATGAAAAAAGGAGATCAATCGCTAAAAGTGGTTCTAGTACCATAAATTAATATTGTCAAACACAACGTCGTAAAAGGAGCGTTTTAAAATGAAAAAAATGATTAATAACCCAGATAATGTGATTGAGGAACTAATGTCTGGTTATCTAATTGCTTATCCAGAATATATTAGACGTTCTGAACTCCATAAGAGAGCTTTAATAGGCAAAAAGAGAAATGACAAAAGAAAAGTTAGCATATTGATAGGTGGCGGTTCGGGTCATGAACCAGCATTCTTAGGATATGTTGGTAAAGGTATGGCAGATGGTGTAGCCGTTGGAAATATTTTTGCTTCACCTTCGCCAATACCTATACAGGCAGTTACAAGAGAAATAAATCGTGACCATGGCGTACTTTATATCTATGGAAACTACGCAGGAGATTTAATGAATTTTGAAATGGCGAGTGAAATGACGGAAATTGAAGATGATATTGTGACTAAGGCAGTGATTGGTAATGATGACGTCGCTTCTTCCAAAGATATAGATGATCGCAGGGGGATTGCAGGAGAATTATTAGTTTATAAAGCGGCTGGTGCGGCTGCAGACTTTGGTTATGATTTAGAAGAAGTTAGACGTATTGCGCAATTGGCAAACGATCAAACGCGTTCAATGGGTATTGGTTTGAGTCCATGTTATTTGCCGCAAACAGGTAAACCAAGCTTTGATTTAAAAGATAATGAGATGGAAATCGGTTTAGGTCATCACGGTGAACCTGGTATTGAAAAAACAACAATTCGCACAGCTAAAGAAACGGTTCAAGTTATTATGCAAAATATTTTAAAAGAAGACATCTATCACGCTGAAGATGATGTTGTTGTCTTAATCAATGGTTTGGGCGCCACTTCACAAATGGAACTTTATATTATCAATAAAGAAGTAGATGCAATTTTAAAAGATAATCATATCAACACATACCGAACATTTATAGGGAATTTCATTACTTCAATGGAAATGGGTGGCTTTTCAATTACATTGATGAAAGTTGATGATACATTGAAGCGCTGTATAGATCATCCTATAGATTGTCCAAATTTCAAAGTCATTTAGGAGGAGCGCATTATGACATTAACAAATGAATCATTTAAAGCGTATATTTTAGCTTTAACCGAACTTTTTGAAAATAAAAAAGACGAACTTTGCGAATTGGATAGAAAAATTGGTGACGGTGACCATGGCGTAACGATGGATATCGGTTATCAAGCTGTTAAAGAAACAATTCAAAATGAATTGGCAGACCAAGATGATATTTCAAAAATTAGTGTAGCAGTTGGTAAGCGTTTCTTAGATGCTGTCGGTTCATCTGTCGGACCATTGTACGCTTCAGGCTATTTAAAAGGTGCCGTTGCTGTTAAAAATGAGACATCTTTAGATGATGAAGGTCTCTATCAATATTGGATTGCTTTTTGTAAAGGAATCCAGGATAGAGGTAAAGCTAAAATAGGCGATAAAACGATGATAGATACACTTGAACCTTTTTACAAATCATTAGAACATGCACAACAATCAGGTGAATCGTTTGCTGATGCATTTCAAGTAGCGTTAGGTGAAGCAAAACATGGTATGGAAAGTACTAAAGATATTGTATCGAATAAAGGAAGATCAAAACGTTTAGGATATCGTTCCCAAGGACATGTAGATCCTGGCGCAATGTCTGCCTATTTGATGCTAGATACATTTAAACCATTTATATAAGGTATGAAGAAAATTTAAGGAGGAATTTTAATGAAAATAGCAATTGGTGCAGACCATAATGGATATGATTTAAAAGAAGCGGTCAAAGCGCATGTTGAGCATTTAGGACATGTAGTTGAAGATTTTGGTTGTCATCAATGTGCTGAAACGGACTACCCTGATGTAGCGGCTGAAGTTGGAAAAAGCATTCAACAAGGTGAAAACGAACGCGGTATTTTGATTTGTGGTACGGGTATTGGTGTAGCAATTACTGCAAACAAAATAAAAGGCATACGTGCAGCATTAGCACACGATTATTATTCTGCGGAACGTGCACAATTAAGCAATAATGCACAGATTTTAACTATGGGGGCACAAATTATAGGTGTTGAAGTTGCTAAAAAAAATGTTGAAGCTTATCTTAATGTGAGTTGGGAAGGTGGTTCACAGCGCAAAGTTGATAAGATCGATAAAGTGGAAGAAAGTGAAAATAAGTAAAACATAACTGGATTAATAATATAAAGGCTAAGCATCCTATACTAGCGCTAAAAATAGGATGCTTAGTTTTTTAATTTGTAGTTATGTGATAAACAAGACGTGGTTATATATAAGGTAAAGCAAAGACGTCGTAGTATTTCTATATGTTTGAAGAATTGTCACTGTAATTTTAAGATAATTGTCATATAATATGCTTGAGGAGGATTATCTATGCGTAGAGTATTATATGCTTTTTTAATTTATACAGTTTTAGGCTTACTCAGTGGTTTCTATTATCGTGAATTGACGCTTGCACATCATTTCACTGGTGATACACAACTCGTTGTAGTACATACTCATACCCTTATATTAGGGATGTTTATGCATTTGATTTTATTGCCTGTTGTAAAAGTATTTAAACTAAGTAGTTATTATTTATTTAATTGGTTCTTTATTGTTTATAATATTGGCGTATTAACGACAATAGGTATGATGTTTACCAAAGGTACATACCAAGTCATTGGAATGACTGTGCCTGAATCTTTTGCGGGATATGCAGGTATAGGTCATACGATTTTAACTGCTGGCTTTATACTATTATTCTTCTTATTAAGAAATGCAATAGTGAAAGACCCAAGGGATTAATTAAAAAGCTGCTAACAATGCGTAAACCATTGTTGGCAGCTTTTGCTTTTTTATAAATAATTTTTATCTACAGTATTAGTAAAAATGAAACGAGATGGTACTATATTATTTTTTTGATTTTAATGCTTTATAAAAAATATCACGTTGTTTTTCTAAAGAAATAGGGTCATTATACTGTGTTTCTGTAACATCAAATTTAATCACCTGATTATCTTTAACTGCTGGTAGATTATTCCAATAATTAGTATTTTCGAACGGTGCAGGTTGATCACCATTTGTCGCAATAACTGCAAAATCGCCTATATAATCTTTGAAATTTTCAGGATTAATAGGTGTGGCAAATTTGTCTTGAGTTGCTTTTTCTAGCGCTTTAGGTTGCTTCATACCATAACCATCATATAAGATTTCTGTGCCTCTACCTAAATGATCACTAAATGCCATAGTACCTTTTGGAGTTTGTTGCAATACTGACACAGTCTTGCCTTTAATTAATGGTGACAATTCTTTTTTATCGTCGGCCATTTGTTTATCCCAGTCTTTAATCCATTGTTTAGCTTTCGACTCTTCATTGACTAAAGCGGCAAGTTTTTTTGCATGGTCTTTATAAGTAGATTTTTCTGAATCAAAAGCTACGGTTGGAGCAATTTTCTGTAATTTTTTAATATTTTTATCTTGTATTGTCGTTACGATAAGGTCCGGTTTTTGTTTAGTAACTTGTTCAACACTGGTATTATCAATACGCTTAATGCCTTTTGTAACATCATTTAATACTTTGTTTTTCTCTACAAATTCTGGTACGGCAATCGGCTTATGGCCAAATTTTACCAATGCGCCGATATAAGTTGGGTGTAAAACAGCAATTCTTTTAGGGTTTTTAGGAATTTTAACTTCTTTACCTGTATCATCCTTAAAAGATTTTTCAGTGGATTTATTTTCACTATCGTTCTTTTTACTTGAATCTTGTGTGCTGCAAGCGCCTACAAATAATGTCAAACAAATTAAAATTAATAACAATTTCTTCACAGATTAACAGCTCGTAAATTTTAAGAATTTTGAAAATTAAAAGGTTTTCATTGATAATCGTTATCAATTATAGCATAATGTAGGAAAGACACAAGCTGAATTTTGGGAGGATGCTTTATGGATGATGTTATTATAATTGGCGGAGGTCCTGCAGGATTATTTGCTAGTTTCTATTCAGGCTTAAGGGGTATGCGTGTGCGTATTATAGATATCCAGGATAAACTTGGTGGTAAAATGCATGTATATCCAGAAAAGATTATTTGGGATATTGGTGGATTAGCTCCAAAACCTTGTTTTGAAGTAATTCAAGATACAGTTAAGCAAGGTTTGCATTTTGAACCAGAAGTAAATTTAGAAGAACGTGTGATTGATATCAGGAAAATAGAACAACAACACTTTGAAGTTGAAACTGATAAAGGTAATGTATTTTCTAGTAAATCAGTTATTATTGCGATTGGTGGCGGCATCATTAATCCGAAGCAACTCGATATTAAGGATGCAGAGAGATACAAATTGACAAATTTACATTACGTCGTTCAGTCATTAAAAAAATTCAAAGACAAACATGTATTGATTTCAGGAGCTGGCAATTCAGCATTGGATTGGGCAAATGATTTAAGTGGCTATGCTAAAAGTGTAACGCTAATATATAGAAAAGCTGATATTAAAGGTTATGAAGTCATGAAAGAAAAATTGGAACAATTAAACGTTAAAAAATTACCGAATACACATATACATCAATTAATTGGTGATGAAACGCAAACGCAGATTGAGCAAGTCATCTTAGAGAATATTGAAACTGGGGAACATACTGTAAAATCATTTGATGATGTCATCATTAGTCATGGCTTTGATAGAGAGAACACATTACTTGAACAATCTTCTGCTAAAGTGGATATGTTTAATGAATATAGCATTAAGGGCTTTGGTAATACTGCTACAAGCATCGATGGTCTATATGCATGTGGTGACATTATTTATCATGAAGCTAAAGCACATTTAATTGCAAGTGCATTTAGTGACGCTGCGAATGCAGCTAACCTAGCTAAACTTTATATAGAACCAAAAGCAAAAGCAGAAGGCTATGTTTCTAGCCATAATGAGATTTTCAAAGAATCTAATAAGGTAGTTATGAAAAAATATTTATAGCTTACAGCACATGATGCTTTTTAAACGACAGCGGAAAAACCGTTGTCGATTTTTTTATACAAAAAGCATTATTTATATGAAGGATAGTTTGAGAATTATTACAGACTATATCATAATATAGAAAACATAAGTTATAGGAGATGTGGCACGATGATAGAGATAAAGCATGAAGCACCTAGTGTAGTTGATTATAGAAATTTGCGAAAAGTAGCAGGGTTAAGTGAGAAATCACAAAAAGCTGCGGAAAAGGGCATTAGCAATGCATGTTTTAATGTGACCATATATCATGGAACAGACTTGATAGGTATGGGACGTGTCATCGGTGATGGTGGTACAGCATTTCAAATTATTGATATTGCTGTAAACCCTGAGTTTCAAGGACAAGGTTATGGTAAAACGATTATGTCGCATATCATGTCATATGTAGAAAATGAAGCTGAAGAAGGTACTTATGTTAGTTTAATGGCTGATTATCCAGCAGATCAATTTTACGCACAATATGGATTTATCACTACAGAACCTCATTCTTGTGGTATGTATATCAAATTTTAAGCATAGTATGGCAATAAAAAATAAAAAAGGGTGAGTCGCATTATGGCGATTCACCCTTATGTGTGTCAGTTTATAAATTATTTTGATTCATGAATATTTGCATCTGTGGCATTTGTTCTAGAACGTAAATCAGCTTCAATTTCTTCTAAACTACGACCACGTGTTTCAGGTAAGTATTTGATGACAAATATTAGTGCACAAATCCCGATCACTGCAAAAATTAAAAATACTTGTTCTACAGGTAAGACTTCAGTCAATATTGGGAAGAATTGAGCAACTAATAAACTTCCGATTGACAATACTAATGCTGCGGCACCCGTTGCGGCACCACGTGCACGCATAGGGAATAACTCTGGTAACATTACCCATAATACAGGTCCCCAAGTAAAACCAAAGAATATAATGAATAACGTTAAACAAGCCACGATAATCCAAGCAGAAGATTGAATACCAATTGTCCAAATTAATACGGCCATAATAAGTAATGAAGCAACCATGCCAATATTACCAATGACTAATAAGCGTTTACGATCAATTTTATCAATAATCATAATTGCAACAATCGTAATGATAACGTTCACAGTACCAATACCAACAGTACCTAAAATAGAAGTAGCATCGCCTAATCCTGCTTTACTAAAGATAGAAGGTGCATAATATATAATGGCGTTAATACCGATAATCTGTTGTAGCAAAGCAAATATACAACCAATAATCAGTGTTGGACGTAACCATGGTGATTTTAAAACATTCCATGTACTTTCAGAGATACTATTAATTTCTTTCATATCTGCGATTTCTTTATCGATTTCGCTGTCCTTAAATGTTAATTTCATAACATCACGTGCTGCTTTTTCACTTCTATGTTCAAGTAACCATCTAGGACTTTCAGGCATAAATGCGACACCAATTAATAAAATAAGTGACGGTACAACTGCAAGACCTAACATCCATCTCCAACCTTCGATAGGTGTGAAAGCATAGTTGATTAAATATGAAGATAAGATACCAATCGTAATCATTAATTGGTTTAAAGAACTTAAAGAACCACGTTGTTCCGTAGGTGCCATTTCAGATAAATAAACTGGAACAATGGCAGTAGAGCCACCAACAGCCAATCCGATAACTAAACGACCTATAACTAATACGGGCATTGAAGGTGCTAATGCTAAGATAAGTGCACCAACAATATAAACAATAGCTATCACAAATACCACACGTCTACGGCCAAGTCTGTCAGATAATGGCCCACTTGCACCAGAACCAAAGATGGCACCGACAAGCATAGATGCAACAACCAATCCTTCTGTAACACTATTCAATGGTATATCATCTTTTATAAATAATAGAGCACCCGATATTACTCCCATGTCGTAACCATAGAGTAAACCTCCCAATGCACCAAGGAAAAAGATGAGTTTTTTATCTACTTTAATTTCCATAAAAACCCTCCTGATAAGTTTCGATATCAATAAGTATACGCTTTCATATTTTGGTTGTAAATATTAAAATATAAGATTTTTATTTATTCATATCTATTTATATTAGATATCATTTTATTCATATACGAATAAAAAAGGGACGCGTTTAAATCAATAAAAAAATAAACCTTAATTTCCTTTTTAAAAGAAAATTAAGGTTTATGTTAAGGATTAAGCATTAAAATCAATGACGATTCTACCTGAATTATTATCTTCAAGTACTTGTTTAATATTATCTTCAATATCATTAAAGTGGATTACTTTTTTAATATCATGTAAGTTATCTGGTTTTAAATCTTTAGCTAAACGGCGCCAGATATGTTTGCGTTGTCTCATTTCAGTATAAACTGAATCAATACCTATAATACTTACGCCTCTCAAGATAAATGGAAATACTGAGCTATCAAATTTTGCACCTGCTGTCATACCAATAACAGCAACCATACCATTGTAATCCAATTGTTTCACGATTTGTGATAAACTCTCTCCGCCAACTGGGTCAATGACACCTTGCCAAGTTCGTTTGCCAAGTGCTTTTTGATCGCTATTAGCAATGCGGGAAATAACTTCTTTAGCACCAAGCGCTTTTAGTTTGTCCTCTGCACCTTTTTTGCCAGTACTAGCAATAACATCAAATCCAATTGAATCTAACATCATAATCGCTAATGTACCAACACCTCCGGTAGCACCACGTACGAGTATATCTTTCTTTTCGATAGAAAGGCCGTTATGTTCTAACTTTTCAATAGCTAATCCAGCTGTATATCCAGCTGTACCATAAATCATTGCTTCTTCTAATGTTAAATCCTTTGGTAATGGTACAATCCATTCTTCTTTAACACGTGCATATTCACTAAAACCACCAAAATGGCTAGTCCCTAAGTCATAACCCGTAACGATGACTTCATCGCCTTTTTCGAAAGCATGTGTATCTGAATGTTCTACAACACCAGCTAAATCAATACCTGGAATCATTGGATAAGAAGAAACAATTTTTGAATTTTCTACTGTAGCAAGCGCATCTTTATAATTGATTCCAGAATATTTTACTTTAATAAGTACATCGCCTTCTGGTAGATCATCTACTGAAATATCTTTATATTGATTCACGACTTTGCCGTCTTGTTCATCGACTACAAAGGCTTTGAATGTGTTAGTCATTACTGAATGGCACTCCCTTATGTATAAAAATTACGAAGAATTAAAAAACAAGACCTACTTTATCATGTAATTGAATATTACACAATAAGCCAAACCTAGAGTATTTATAAGAAAGCGTTTTAATTTAAAAAAACTTTTAAATTACATAAAATTCGTAGATTTATTCTATACAAAGTGAATAAGTTAGAACTGAGTCAGGTGCTTTTTAAAATAGTAACCTGTCTTCGACTTTAGTATAATGACAATAAAATATAATGTGGGGTGAAAGCGGAATGGATCAATCTATAGAAATGGTTAAACTAGATGAAGTTAAAGTATTAAGAGAATTAAGTATCACTACGTTTAGGACGACGTTTAAGCATGGTGAATATACAGATGAAGATTTCGACGCATACTTTGATGAGGCTTATGCAGAAGATCAATTACTACAAGAGTTAAAAGATGACAATTCATTCACTTATTTCTATAAGGAAAATCGCGACATTGTTGGATATTTTAAATTAAACATTAATGAAGCACAAACTGAACCAAAGGGGGATGCGTATCTTGAGATTCAACGTATCTACTTTTTACCACATGCCCAAGGTGGTGGGCGGGGCAAACAAGTAATTGAGTTTGCCACTGCGAAAGCGCGTGAATTAAATAAAAAGAAAATATGGTTAGGCGTGTGGGAACATAATGCACAGGCTTTTAATTTTTATAAAAAGCAAGGATTGTCGGTGACAGGTGAACATCAATTTTATACAGGGAATGTTGTAGATACCGACTTGATAATGGAGAGAGACATCTGACCTAGGTATGTTAATTTGACATGTGTAACGATTTAAATTGTCGAAGATGTGTAATCTATCAATATAAACTTAAAAATTCTTTTGATTTTGTTAAATTTATATTTTCTTTTGAAAGAATTTTGATGAAAGATGTTCATTTTTGAATTTATAGTGAATAACATAATAATTCTCATCAACCCTAAATGGTAGCGTGATACATACTAAGTAACCTTTGGGTCATGAGTATTATAAATTCAAGGAGGTTTTCATATATGAAAAAATTATTAGCAGGGTTTTTGACATTATCATTAGCACTAGTTGCTTGTTCAAATGGTAGTGATGATGACAGCAGTAAAAAGGATGATAGTTCAAAAGACAATCAATCTTCTGAGGATAAGTCCAAAGATTCTAAGAACGATGACAAAAAGAACAATGATTCTGATAAAGACAAAGATAACAATTCAGATTCAGACAAAAATTCAGATAGTAAATCTGATGACAGTAGTTCAAGTGATCGCAATAATGGAGATGATGAAAACAGCTCGGATAATGCGTCAGTTTCAGATAGTTCATCAAGTAACAATGACAGTAACGCAAATAGTGATGGCTCAAGTTCAAATGCTGATGGAGATAATGCATCAGGAAACAATGACAATGCTAACAATGCCACATCTTCAGAAAGTAATGGCAACGAGAATGGTACTATGAATGATACTAATGGTAGTAATTCAAATGATAATGCAAGTGCAGATGCAAATAATGGTGCTTCTAGTGCCAACACATCGCAATACGTAGCGCCGTATCAAGGTCAAAATGCAGTGCCAGTAGCACAAAATATTACATCTGGTACACCTGATTCACAAGCTGCATTACAAAACTTACCGAATTTCCAAAATGCTTTAGATAATGCTACAACTGAAGTGAATGGTTTAAATGGACAATCTAATCCATATAATGATTATGCAATTGAAGGTAGCGAAGGAAATTATAGCTATATCTTCAGTTTCCAAAATCAAGCGCAACCTGGAACATATACAATAGCTACAGTTGATCAACAAGGTACTGTTAGAGTAGTGGACCCTGCTTATCAACAATAATATTGAATTTAGGTTTAGAAAAAGTGAGCCAGTCTTTTAATGAAGTCTGGCTCACTTTTTTGTTTGTTATTTAGTTATGACATAGTCTCAATTACTTAGATTTAATACATTTATGAATGATGTGAGAAATTGTTTCAAAGGCATGATTATCTTTATTAATAAATTCAGTATGATGAACATCTTTCATTTGATGACTGATTAAATCATTTAACAATGCTTTTGAATCACTATAACGTACAGTTGATAATGCGTGCATCACGTCATCATATACACCACGTTCTGTTACATATTTTTCATGATCTGGTGTATATTGACATACAACTTTATCTATCGATAGGGCATCAAATATAATCGATGAATAATCAGTCAATACAATATCAGATACTAACAATAAATCTTGAACTTCAATATGCGTAGGTGCAATGATTGCATTTTCAGGCATATAATCTGATTGATCTTCAATATGTCCTTTGAATATCACATTATATTTGTTAAGTAACCCGTCACTTATAGGCAATAAATCAACTTCATCAAAATGTGAGTGCCAAGTTGGAACATATAATAGTGTTTCTTTGTCAGGATTCAATTTAAGTTCTTGTTTGATGAAAGAAATATAATGTTTATCAGATTGTTTGTCCATTAAATATCTAACTCTTGGATAGCCACAATTTAAAATATGAGTTTGTTGTTGTGGAAAAGCAGATTTAAAGTGTTCAATAATTGGGGCACAGTCACTGATAAAATAATCTTGCTGTAACCATTTATTATATTTACGTGCTCGATAATTGTAAATGTTAAGATTTTGCGTCGGTTCCATACTGTCTAAAAACAATTTTTTTATAGGTGTGCCATGCCATAGTTGGATAATGGTACCATTTGGTTTTAAATTGTCTGGAATATAGCTTTCCAAAATAACAACCTGGGCACTTTCTATGAGAGACTTGGTTTTAGGGTCATCTGGTTTTATAAAATTGGGTCCATTTACATCATTCGTAATGAAATATATGGGTAACTTAGAAAAATGTTTTGCAAAGTGATTGAACAAATAGCGAGAATTACCTCTGAAACCATAATCAAAACCTAAGAATACAATATGGTCTTTAATGTTTGATTTATCTTTTTCATATATATAGCTCATATTTTGGTGTTTCTTTACAAAGTGATTTTGAATCATTTTAAATAACCAATGTGGTAATTTAAAATGCGTGCGATTTAAACATTTGTCAGTAAAACGCATTTGATCAGGAGCCAATATTTCGTTGTTTTTAAAGGGCAACGGGTGATTATGCGTATAAGCTAATTTGTTTAAATTGAATTTTGTAGTATTTAATGGCGTTAGATTTTTAATATCATGCCAAATGCGCTTACTTGTTATAAATTCAGAATTAAAGTTAAAAACGACATGACTATCTGTTATGACATCATCTTGCATTAAAGATATCAAAGCCAAATCGAATATATTATTAATATCGTAATTATTTAAGATAGATTGTGTTGTTTCTATATGATATATCACATTTGGAAAATGATTAATATTTTCTATCCAATCATTAAATGTAATGTCTGATTTACCGAAGTATGTGCAATCGTTGATATATTGATTTTTCACTGTATAGTCCGCTACAATCGTACACGGTTTTAATGATACAGCCTCAAGCATGGGTTGATATATGTCTATGCTGTCATTTATTAAGACAAAGTGTGTACAGTCTTCGTGTCTAGCTTTCTCCAGCTCAGATTCTAAATCATGAACTGCAGTAATTTCAATTTGTTTTATCATGAATATCCCTCTACTTAATAGTTAATAATCTTATTTTACCATGTTGCGTACGTGAGACAAAAGATATCCGTGAATAAAAAACCCCGAGCAAAACTCACTATATTTAAATTTATTCTTTACAGCAATGTAAATTAAATGTAATTATAGGGTATGAGTTGTAGCATTTAAAAATAATATTTTAAATTTTTATTGAATTTGGTAGAAAAAATGCTATAATTTAATTGTGAAAAAAATCACAATAAGGAATCGTTTTTATACACAATCATAAATATATGTAGAAAGTAGAAGTGAGTCAAAATGTTTGTAGATACGTTTAACCCCTTTGATAACGTCCTGTTATCATCAATTGTTGCAGCAGTGCCGATTGTTTTATTTCTTTTATGTTTAACTATTTTTAAAATGAAAGGCATTTATGCATCAATCACAACTGTTGTTGTTACAGTTATTATTGCTATCGTCTTCTTTAAACTACCTGTAAATATTGCATCAGGTGCTGTTGTAGAAGGATTTTTCCAAGGGATTATACCCATTGGTTATATCGTTGTAATGGCAGTTTTACTTTATAAGATTACGAATGAAACTGGTCAATTCGATACGATTCAAGATAGTATATCGAGCATTTCTCAGGACCAACGTATTCAATTGCTATTAATTGGATTCGCATTTAATGGATTTTTAGAAGGTGCTGCTGGATTTGGTGTACCTATCGCTATTTGTGCTTTATTACTTACACAATTAGGATTTGCGCCATTGCAAGCTGCCATGTTGTGTTTGATTGCAAACGCTTCAGCAGGTGCTTTTGGTGCCATTGGTTTACCAGTTACAGTTATAGACACATTAGGTTTACACGATAGTGTGACAGGTATGGCAGTTTCTTCTATGTCTGCTTTAACACTTGTGCTTATGAATATGCTTATTCCATTTTTATTAATATGGATTATAGACGGATTTAAAGGTATTAAAGAAACACTACCAGCGATACTTGTAGTTGCGATTACTTTCACTGTTTTACAAGCAATCATTACGGTGTTTATAGGCCCAGAATTAGCAGATATCATACCACCATTAGGTGCAATGATGGCACTTGCAATATTTTCTAAAAAATTCCAGCCAAAACATATCTTTAGAATTAATAAAGATGAAGAACCTCCAAAAATCAGCAAACATCAACCTAAAGAGATTATTTATGCATGGAGTCCATTCGTCATTTTAACAGTAGTTGTAATGATTTGGAGTGCATCTTTCTTTAAAGCGTTGTTTGTTCCAGGTGGTGCGCTAGAATCATTCGTGTTCAACATTGCACTACCAGGTACATATAGTGAAATCGCTAATAAGGCGATCACATTACCGTTAAACATCATAGGTCAAACAGGAACAGCTATTTTAATCGTTATTGTTATTACAATTTTGATGTCCAATAAAGTACATTTTAAAGATGGTGTGCGTTTATTCAAGAACGCATTTAAAGAGTTATGGTTACCAATCATTACGATTTGTTTTATTTTAGTTATTTCTAAATTAATGACTTATGCAGGTTTGAGTAATGCAGTAGGTGAGGGAATTGCGAAAACAGGTAGTATTTTCCCATTATTATCACCAATTTTAGGTTGGATTGGTGTATTCTTAACTGGTTCAGTTACGAATAACAATACTTTATTTGCGCCAATTCAAGCCGCGGTAGCAAGCAATATTGGTGCAAGTGGTGCGTTACTTGTTTCTGCAAATACCGTGGGTGGTGTTGCAGCAAAATTAATTTCACCTCAATCAATCGCTATTGCAACAGCCTCTGTACAACAAGTAGGTAAAGAATCAGAATTACTTAAAATGACACTTCGTTATAGTGTGGCTTTACTGGTTTTCGTATGTATTTGGACTTTCTTATTAAATATATTTATATAGAAAAAACAGATATTAATTTCAAATGGATTTATTTTTAATAGCTTATTATAAAACAAACGCCTACAAAGTAGTCATATGTATGTCTACTTTGTAGGCGTTTTTGCATTGTGTAAGGTGAAAATCCTATGATTGTCGGTTTATCTAATGTCTAAGTATCAAGCATATGTCTAAAAGAAAGATAGATTGCATTTGGCCCATAAGTCTCAACCGTTTGATAACCATTTTCGATAATAACTTGATCCTTAAATTCTTGGTTAATGAGACGGCGTAGTTTGTTTGCTAAAGCGTCTACATTGCCATGTTCAATTAAATAGCCATTTACATTATTTTGAATAATTGATTCAGGACCAGCATTTCCGTCAAAGCTTACTACGACACTGCCTTGATTCATTGCTTCTAATATAACCATGCCAAACCCTTCATTGCGGGATGGAATAACTGTCAGTTCGCTTTTAGCTAATTTTTCATTTAATTGATGTGTTGCGCCTTGAAGAAAAACAATATCCTCTAAGTTATTTTTACGAATCAACTTGGATAAGTTGTCTCGTTCTTTACCATCACCATATATGTGGACCTGATATCCAAATTGCCTCATATTTTCTTGAATTAGATTAATACTGTCAATCAATAAATCAAAGCCTTTTTCGTATTCTAAACGTCCGGCGGCACTAATATTTTTAACTTTTTGTTCTTGTAAGCGTGTTTCATTGATAATATTTGGGATTACAAAAGTAGGGATGTGTATGTAATCTTGATATTTTACTTTATCAGTTTCAGTTAATGTTGTTAATTTGTCTAGATTTTTATAGGCATTAATGATTTCTTGTTGATATGCTTCTGGATGCGCATCAAAATTCATGTGCTCCATACCAATTTTTTCACATTTCATAGGCGCATGTTGAGCAATAAGTATATTAAAACTTGCGCGTGTCCCAATTAGGACATCGGTATTAACGTGTTTAATTGCTTTAATCATTTTCTTTTCTATATAATGTGAAAATTGATTAAGACCAGGTTCGTGTTGGGAAATATACTTGGGTTTCGATAAGGATGTCCATTTAGTAATACGATTAAATAAGATATCTTTAAAATTAAAGGGATGTAATTGGTAGTTAACTAAGGGCTTAACTTTAATGGATGGATTGATATCAAAATAAGGTGATGTGTCTCCTTTAAAAACGGAAATAATTTCCACGTGATGTCCTTTTTCAGCTAGAACATTAGCGATTTGGGAAATCGATTTTACCGTTCCACCCATCGCATAAATATTATGCATAAAAAAAGTGATTGATTTCATAAAAACCTCCAAGCGTACTTTACTTAAATTGAAATCCATTATATCACGAAATGTGTGGTGGATTTCTTTATTTTCTTTGTTTATAAAACGTTGTGATAAATAAAGTATACCTCGTTTTAATAAGTATAATCATCAAAATATGATATATTCTAGTTAACACTTATTAACAAAATTTGTGTAAAATTACTGAAACCCCTTTTTTCATGCGATAATTACGTATATAATTAGAGAGGTATGAAGTAATTGTGTTATTGCGTTAAATACATAAATGGCAATAAGACGAATTTTTTATTTTTAAGTTATAGAAAACGCTTTACTAAATTAGTGAACGTATTATAAAAGTAAAGATAACGTTTCTATTAAACACATATAAAAGGGGGACTGTATTTGTTATGAGTACACAACATAGCAAAACAGATGTCATCTTAATTGGTGGCGGTATCATGAGCGCAACACTAGGGACGATTTTAAAAGAAATCGCTCCTGAGAAAGAAATTAAGATGTATGAAAGGTTATCAACACCTGCTGAAGAAAGTTCGAATGCGTGGAATAATGCGGGCACAGGGCACTCTGCATTATGTGAATTGAACTATACGAGCGAAAATAAAGACGGCACAATTGATATCAAAAAAGCGGTTAAAATCAATGAACAATTTCAAGTTTCCAAACAGTTTTGGAGCTATCTAGTGAAACAAGGGCAACTCGATTATCCAGAAGCATTTATTAAACCAGTGCCTCACATGAGCTTTGTTCAAGGGATTAAAAATGTAGACTTTTTGAAAAGGCGTGTAGAAAGACTAAATAAAAACATTTTATTTAGTAATATGGAAATCACGGACGATAAAGATAAGATAACTGAATGGACGCCTTTAATTATGGAAGGACGTACGTCTAATATCCCCATGGCGATTAGTTATGATAAAACAGGTACAGATGTTAACTTCAGTGCATTGACTAAAAAATTATTTGAAAATTTAGAAGATAAAGATGTAGCATTAAATTATAAACACGAAGTTGAAGACATTAAACAGCGTAAAGACGGTGTTTGGGAAGTGAAAGTTAAAAATCTTGATACAAACACTATAGAAATTGTAGAAAGCGACTTTGTATTTATCGGTGCAGGTGGCGCAAGTTTACCATTATTACAAAAAACAGGCATCAAAGAATCTAAACATATAGGAGGATTCCCAGTTAGTGGGCTCTTCTTAGTGTGTAGAGATGAAGCGATTACCAAAAAACATTTAGCTAAAGTATACGGTAAGGCACCAGTCGGCGCGCCGCCAATGTCTGTACCACATTTAGATACACGCTATATAGATGGTAAACGCACAATTTTATTTGGACCTTTTGCTGGTTTTTCACCGAAGTTTTTAAAAACAGGTTCAAATATGGATTTAATCAAGTCTGTTAAACCTAATAACATAATTACCATGCTTTCTGCGGGAATTAAAGAGATGAATTTAACGAAATATCTTATTTCACAACTTACCTTATCCAACGAAGAACGTATGGAAGATTTACGTCAATTTGTACCGAACGCAAAGAGTGAGGATTGGGAAGTTGTTGTTGCAGGACAAAGAGTACAAGTAATCAAAGATACTGATCAAGGTAAAGGTACCTTACAATTCGGTACAGAAGTCATCACTTCTGAAGATGGCTCATTATCTGCATTACTTGGTGCTTCACCTGGCGCTTCTACGGCGGTAGATATTATGTTAGATTTATTGAAACGTTGCTATAGAGATGAATTTGAAGGTTGGGAAGAAAAAATTAAAGAAATGGTTCCTTCTTTCGGTATGAAATTATCTGAGAATGAAGCACTTTATACGCAATTAAACAAAGAGATTACGAAATATCTTAAAATTAACTAGAGTTATTGGTGATTAAGGATGACAAATAAATAAGCCATGAACTAATGAAGTAGAAATTGTGCATTGTATATCTTTTATTCATATTAAATTAGGCCGAGACATCAAAATGTGTCTCGGCCTAATTCATTGTATGGGTTGTAAATGTAGGGCATCGTTTTATCGAATTAACTTATTGTCTTAGGCACCTTTTTGAATGTGATTTTAAAGGTCGTTCCAGCATTTTTTTCACTATCTACCGTTATTGTGCCATGGTGCAGTTCAAATATTGCTTTTGCTATCGCTAAACCGAGGCCATTACTATTATCATGATTACTTGACTTGTAGAATCGTTCAAATATACGAGCTTGTGTTTCGGCTGACATGCCTTGGCCGTCATCTGTAATTGTACATGTAATTGTCTCTAAGTTTTGTGAAAGTGTGACGTCAACCATGCCACCCGTTGTTGAGTATTTTATCGCATTGGTAATCAAATTTTGAAAGGCTTGATGTAATAAACGTTCGTTACCATTCATACTAATTGTTTCTAAGTCTGACATTAAAATTAAATCTTTTTCATTGGCAGAAAATTGCTCATGTCTAATTATTTTTTTAATCAACTGATTTAATTGAATATCATCATCAAAGTCTAAATGCGCGCCATTATCTATCTCTGATAACAGTAACAATGCTTTTGTTAATTCACTAAGTTGTGTTGTGACTTCATATATTTCTTCAATATATTGCTCACGTGCATTATCCGTTTTAGCAAACTTTAATAAATCAAGTAGATGATGAATATGAGTTAGCGGTGTTTTAATTTCATGCGATACATTTTGAACAAAATGTTGTCTCATATCGTCTAATTGTTTGAGAGATAGGCGCATTTTATCAAAACGATATTGTAATGTACCAAATTCATCTTTACGTGTTACATGAATGACCTCATCAAAGTTACCATGCATCAATCGTTCTGTAGCACGTTTCAACTGTTGTATCGGTTTGATAATCGCATAAGTAGATGAAATAACCAATATAATTGAGAAAAGTAGTAATAATGTGATTAGAATCGCAAGAAATATTCTAAATTCACTAAATGTTTTGCCAATGTCAGGACGCATAAAAACAGCATATGTATGTCCTTTAGATTGATAAGCTATACCAATGGTATTTTTCGTTGTATTCTCAAAAAAACCAGTGATAATAGGATTATAGGGTAAATTTTTAATACCATGATAATCCTTACCATGTAATACAGATTCAGCTGTTTTTTTGCTAATATTATCTTTTCTGAATTCAGTGCCATAATATGTACGATGGCCATCTTCAGAAATTGTCATCACTTGATAATTCATCTCTCCCAAGTGTTTGAAAAAGGGTGCAGATGCTTCAATCCTTGATTCTTTTTGATATTGAATTGAATCCTTTAATGTGCGCATGATTTTAGCGTCGTTATTTTCTTTTAAGTAGTTATGATAAATAATATTAGTACAGAGAAAACTAGCAACTGCAGAGAATATCATAACAGTGATAGTGTAAATGGCTATTCGTGTATAGAGTGATTTAAACATGATCATCCACCTTATAGCCCAATCCTCTTACAGTATGAATCGTTACAGAAGCATCTATTTTTTCAAGTCGTTTTCTCAAACGCTTAATATGAACATCCACTGTACGTTCATCACCTTCATAATCAAAGCCCCATATTTTTTCAATTAATGCATCACGATTAAAGACTTGCCTTGGATTAGAAGCAAGTAAAAAAAGTAACTGAAATTCTTTATTAGGTAAATTCATTGATTTTGATGAAGATTGAATTTCTAAATAGGATTGGTTTAATGTCAGATTACCGATTGAAACTTCGTTATTTATATTAACATTATAACGTTTAAGTACCGCTTTAATTCTGAACATCAATTCCTTAACTTCAAAAGGTTTTGTAACATAATCGTCTGTACCTGTTAAATAAGCTTGTTCTTTATCACTTAAAGCATCTCGTGCAGTTAACATAATGACCGGAATATCGAAATCTTCTTTAAGTATTTTACATAATTCAAATCCACTCATTTTTCCCATCATCACATCTACAATTGCAATATCAACTTGATGTGTTTCAAGATAAGATAAAGCATTTTCTGCACTAGATTGGACAATTGTTTCGAAATGCTCTCGTTCAATATATTTCGAAACATATTCTAATATTTTTGGGTCATCATCGACAATTAGACAGGTTGTCATACGCAAGGTCTCCTTATTAAGTATTATGATTATTATAAATGTAACACTTCGACGATACAATTTATAATAATGAAATAATTTAGATGCGTTCATATTGAGTTCACATTGATAGCATAAACTCCAAATATAAGTTTTAAAGAAGGAGTTGGAAATAATGAAATTAGCATGGCAAGAAATCAAATATTATAAGTTTCGCTATATTTTAATCATGCTCATCATATTATTGTTAGGTATTATGGTGTTATTTATAAGTGGATTAGCTCAAGGATTAGCAAGAGAAAATATCTCAATGTTAGACAACATGAAATCCGAAAAGTATGTTTTACAAGATAATAAGCAACCACAAATTGAGAAGTCGATTATTAAACCAGAACAACAAAATAAAATTGAAGATATTACAGGTCAAGAACCATTAAAAATGGCACCTCAAACATTAAAGATTGATAAAAATGAAGAAGACGTCTTAATGATCAATACGGTTAAAAACGAAAAGCCTGAATTAAAAGCAGGGCATTATCCTACTAAAGACAATGAAGTGGCAATTAATAATAAACTTACTGCTGATGGCATTAACGTAGGAGATAAAATTAAACTTAAAGATGGTAAAGTATTAAAAGTATCAGGTGTACTCAATGATACGATGTATTCACATAGTTCAGTTGTGATGATGAGTGATAATGGATTTAACACATTAAATAAACAAGCTAGCACTATTTATCCAGTTAAAGATTTATCAAAATCAGAGCAAGGGAAAGTGAATGATATTTCTGGCGTGAAAGTATTTACAGAAAATGACATAACAAGTGAAATTCCAAGTTATCAAGCAGAACAAGCGCCATTAAATATGATGATTGTAAGTTTGTTTGTTATTTCAGCGATTGTACTTAGTGCATTCTTCTATGTTATGACAATTCAAAAAATACCAGAAATTGGAATATTAAAAGCGATTGGTATGAAAACAAAACACTTATTAAGTGCATTAATTATTCAAATATTAATTACGACGATGATAGGCGTGATTATATCAGTTGCTATTATTACGGGATTGTCATTCTTAATGCCAGTATCTATGCCATTCCATGTCACAACATCAAATCTACTGTTAGTTGTAGGTGTATTTATTATTGTTGCTATAATTGGAGCAATATTATCATTTATCAAATTATTTAAAGTAGATCCTATCGAAGCAATTGGAGGTGGAGAATAATGAGTTTACAAGTTAAAGATATTAAAAAATCATTTGGTAATGGCCAATCAGAAACTCCTGTATTAAAAGGTATCAATTTCAATGTGAATGAAGGCGAATTTGTTATTCTTAATGGTGCATCTGGATCTGGTAAAACGACATTATTAACTATTTTAGGTGGTTTACTTTCACAAAGTAGTGGAGATATTTTGTATAATAATCAACCTTTATTTACTAGAGATAGAAAGGCTTCAGAATTAAGGTTAAATGAGATTGGCTTTATCTTTCAATCGTCTCACTTAGTACCATATTTAAAAGTAAAAGCACAATTGGCAACGATTGGTAAAGAGGCAGGAATGACTATGAAAGAAGCTAATCAAAGGGCAGAAACTTTACTAAAACAAATAGGACTAAACCATCGCTTGACTGCCTTTCCTCATATGCTGTCTGGTGGGGAGAAACAACGTGTGGCAATTGTGAGAGCACTAATGAATCATCCTAAAATTATCTTAGCTGATGAACCGACTGCAAGTTTAGATGCGGAACGTGCGACGGAAGTTATTGAAATGATCAAAAATCAAATTAAAAGTAAAAAAATGATTGGCATCATGATCACTCATGATAAACGTTTATTTGAATATGCTGATAAAGTCATTGAATTAAATGATGGCGTTATTCCCAATGCCTAAATGATAGATGTGTTATTTTAGATGCAATGCAATAGGGCGTTAAGATAAAACGGAATGTATACTTAAAGTATTTAATTTATTACATCCGCAAATAGTATAAATAAAAATCTGAGACACTTAGTGATGTCTCAGATTTTTTATTCACTCAATGACGCGTAGCGATACAGTGTTCATATTTAAAATATGTTATAAAGGGATACTTGGAATAAACCAATATGCGATTATGCATATGAAAAACAAAGCTGCAAAATAAACCGTTAATAATAATTTATATTGATACATTAATGCTAAGAAATCACGAATTAATGCAATTTCAAAAAAATGATAAGGTGTATGACTTCCAACTCCAGTTAATTTTAAATTGAATTTTTGTCCAAAGCGTAAAGCACGCATAATATGAAATTGACTTGTGACACAGACAATTTTAGGGACACATTCGAAGTGGCTCTCAATGAGTGATTTAGAGAATTGGATATTCTCTGACGTACTTGTGGATTGATCTTCTAACATAATACGATTTGATTCAACACCATGATGTATTAAATAGCGCTTCATGGCTAGCGCTTCGGAGATGGGTTCATCGGGACCTTGTCCGCCGCTCACAATAAACTTAGCATTTGGTTGTTGTATATATAAAGTTAAAGCACGATCCAAACGGCTAGCTAACATAGGCGTTACATTTTCTGTAAATATACCAGCACCTAGGACAAGTATGACATTGAAGTCAGGTTTAATATTCAGATTTAAAAAGTTCGACGAACACATCATGTAGCAAATAAAAGTGAAAAGCGCGCTAAAAGATATAGCTGAAATCCATAGAAAGATAACGTTAATACCAATAGGAATCAAACTAATGTAAAAGCATGCAAGCGTGAAAACAACGAGCTTAAAAGCCACATAATAGAGACGTTTTAAGAAAAGGGCACTCATGCGATTTTGCATTAAATGCTTATGTTTGATGTGTAATAATAGAGCGCCTAAGGACATGACAACAAGAATATCTATAGGTAGCGTATGCTCACCAATATGTATAATAATGACAACATAACCTAATATTACCTGGGAAATATATATTGAAAGATGTGCCGAATATTTGAAGTTAAAAAACATACACAAATATGTAAATAATATCATAATACATAAAGCCAAAGTTAACATACCCATGCCTCACTTCCGATTTTTATAGTATATTAAATGTAGTGTAATCTTTCGAAATAAGCAAATTTAATTATTAATACTAAGGTAACCAAGTAAAAATATGAATTAATATAAGTATAAGTTGCGAGTTTTAACTTTTATACATAATAAAATATTGATATCATTAACATAATATAAAAAAAACAAAAATTAAATGATTTTTAATGGAACATTGAGGTGGCAGGTATGGTAAAAAATTTAGGTAATCATATTGAGTTTATGGGAGAGTTCATTGATGATGTGAATACATTGATGGCGAAGTTACTGAAAGCATTGAGAGAAGAATATAAAATTTCAAAAGAACAAGCTAACGTGATTTTGATGTTAGAAAATGAAAAAGCAATGACTTTGACAGCAATTACAGAGAAACAAGGGGTTAATAAAGCAGCAGTAAGTCGAAGAATAAAAAAATTGATACAAGCTGAAGTTGTAGAATGGGATAAAGCCGAAGCACATACAGATCAGCGTTTAAAATATATTAAGTTAACGGAAAAAGGTAAGCAATTTAATCGAGAAAGTAAATCTATCATCAACGATATCGTAAGTGACATGTTGCATGATTTGTCAGATGAAGAAATCGAACAGGCGAGATATGTGCTCGAGATTATTGATCGTCGACTAAAGAATTTTAATTTAAAAAACCACGCATAAATTTAGTTGACGTAACATACGATGAGTAAAAAGCAATCTTAAATATTGATTATTGACGTTATTGTGTCAATGCTACTTTAATCGTGTTATTGGACTAACGATGTATATCATTTTTAGCATGCGTTACATATAATAAGGTAAGTAGAATAAAATAGGCAATTTATGTTTGCATATTGGATTAATTAAAGTAGCAACAGCAAGCTTACATATGGTTTCATTTTAATGTGTGTTAAAATAATGTGATGATGTATGAATTTAGAGATAAAGAGGTGATAAAATGCGAAAATGTCCTAAATGTGGGGGGAGTATGAGAGATAAACAAAGTAAGTGTGGCCATTGTGGTTATGAAGTCACTGACAATCACTCAGAACAACTCACGCGTTCATTAAAAGATAATAAAAAAAGCGCAAATATAAAAGCACGTAAAATTATCCCCTGGGGAATTGCATTCTTTATCATTATCTTACTTATTATTATTTTCTTCTTATTAAAAAACTTCAATTCGCCTGAAGCACAATCAGAGTTGCTTATAAATGCAGTCGATAATAATGATACACAAAAGCTTTCTACAATCCTAAGTACACAAAACAATAGTGTGGATGAGACAGAAGCAACCGCTTATATTAAATATATAAAAAATGAGGTTGGGATGGACAACTTTGTAAAAGATGTGAATCAAAAAATCAAGAAGTTAAATGAGAGCGAGACCAAAGAAGCGGATTTTGTCACTGCTAAAAATGGAGAAAATGTATTGAGAGTTAGTAAAAATGGAAGACGTTATTTAATTTTTGATAACATGAGTTTTACGGCTCCTACTAAAGAAGCTATCGTCAAACCTAAATATGATGCGACATATAAATTTAAATCTGATGATAAACAAAAAACAGTCACTGCTGAAAAAAATAAAACGACAGCAATAGGTAAATTTATTCCAGGTGATTACTTACTAGAAACTAAAAAAGAAACGGCTAATGGCCAATTTGATGGTCAATTAAAGTTTAATTTTAATAATAGTAATAATGAAACGATAGATGTCAGCGAAGATTTTAACGAGGCATATATTCAAGTTGAATTAAGTGGCGCATCAGAAATAGATAAAGACACTGTAAAAGTAAAAATCAACGATAAAACTTACGATTATGCTAAAGCAAAAGAGATTGGTCCATATCCAAAAACAAATGATATTACTGTTTCTGCTGAAGGCGAAGCTAAGAAGAAAACATTTAAGTCAGCTGAAACGACAGTGAAAACAGATAATCTAAAAGATAAAACAAAAGTAACATTAAATTTTGATGATGATGAAATACAATCCTATGTAGATAAAAAAGAAAAAGAAGAGAATAGCTTTAGAAATAAGGTGACTAATTTTTTCGGTAATTTCACTACAGCGATGAATAGTGCACATAGTCAAAGTGATTTTTCTTTAGTATCATCTTATTTGAAGAAAAACACAGATAACTATAAGTCGACTAAAAGTGATGTGAATTCAAACCGTTTATTCTTTATACAACAACCACAAATAACAGAAATCATTAAACAAGGTAATACATTTTATGTAACTGGACAAGCTTTGAAAGAGAATGGTCAATATGGAGAAGTTGACTATCAATTACAAGGTGATGGAGATGCAGATAATTTAAAAGTAGTTAAATATTCAGAGTAATTAATAAAGGTATTTAATTGGTCTATATTATTGTAAGACCATATAATATTAAATAATTGGAATGAGGAAGAACGAGGTGCTTTTAACCTCGTTCTTTTTGTATAGAGAAATGAATATACAAGCAAGTATTTAAAAGTGGGAAGGTTAAAGCTATAATGGTGTTAATATGTATAAAATGATAAGAATAGAATTATTTTTAGGAGAACTTAAATGACTAATAAACAAACGCAGCACAAACAATCATTACTGTTTGTCATTATTTTAGGGGCTTTAACAGCAATCGGCGCTTTATCTATTGATATGTTCTTGCCTGGCTTACCTCAAATACAATCAGATTTTAGTACAACAACTTCAAATTCACAATTAACATTATCTCTATTTATGATTGGTCTCGCTTTAGGTAATTTATTTGTTGGTCCAATCTCTGATGCGATAGGTAGAAAAACGCCACTTGTTGTAGCCATGTCATTATTTACATTGGCAAGTATAGGTATTATTTTCGTCGATAATATTTGGCTCATGATTGCTCTAAGATTTGTTCAAGGTTTCTGTGGCGGTGCAGGTGCAGTTATATCACGCGCGATATCTAGTGATTTATATAGTGGAAAGCAATTAACAAAATTCTTAGCTTTACTTATGCTAGTAAATGGTGTAGCGCCGGTCATAGCACCTGCTCTAGGTGGCGTTATATTATCGTTCGCTACTTGGCGTATGGTCTTTGTTATTTTAACGTTGTTCGGTGTTTCAATGGTCATTGGCTCACTATTTAAAGTACCAGAATCTTTGGAATTAGAAGAACGAGACAGTCCACATCTTGGTAGTATATTTAAAAATTTCAAGCAATTATTAATTACGCCCAGATTTGTATTACCAATGTTGATTCAAGGTGTAACATTTATTATGTTGTTTAGTTACATATCTGCTTCGCCATTTATTACGCAAAGTATTTATCAAATGTCGGCGCAACAATTTAGTATTATGTTTGCAGTCATAGGTATCAGTTTGATTATTTCTAGCCAATTGACTGGTAAAATGGTTGATTATATAGATCGACTAACTTTGTTAAGAATTTTAACCATAATACAAATTATTGGTGTAGCAGTCGTATCGATGACGCTAGTCATGCATTTATCAATGTGGTTGTTATTTATTGGTTTTGTTATTCTCGTAGCACCAGTTACTGGTGTGGCGACATTAGGCTTTTCAATTGCAATGGATGAACGCACTGGTGGTAACGGCAGTGCATCTAGTTTATTAGGATTAGTTCAATCCTTATTAGGTGGACTTGTTTCGCCTTTAGTCGGCATGATGGGTGAAGACAGTTATATACCATATATTACCATTATTATGATAGCTGGTATTTTGCTCATTATTTTGCAATGTATCAATTATTTTGTGTTTAAGTATATACCATCTAAAAATAGTATTGAATAATTAAAGCGGTCGAGACACGTATCATGTCTCGACCGCTTTAATTATTTTAAAATGTTATGCTTATGCGCAATAACTCATATGATATTAGCGTCTAAGTTTTATAGCGTTTGCTAGTAAAATTTGTGCCAGTTCATTAGGTGTTTCGATACACTCTTCACGTATCCAAAAGTATATAATACCAATTTGTCCGCCAATAGCATATGTGACAAATTGTTTTTTCTTCAATATTGTCGTGTAATCGACAAGCATATTCGTATACGTCTCTTTAGTGATTTTTACATAATCCGTAAACAAATCTCGATTAGGGTGTGAGACAAATATGGCATGGAAAAATCCATAGTGACGTTTAATATAAGTTAATATGACTTTGAAAAATTGATAGAGTTTAAAATGATTAATTTCATTTTTATCGAAACTGAAGTATAGTGCATTTAATAATTTTTTATATTTTTGAAGATGATATGTTTGAATCGTAGATAAAAGATCATACTTATCTACAAAGTAATCGTAGAAGGTCGTTCGATTAATGCCACTATAAGCACAGATCATTTTAATAGTAATGTCTTCAAAAGGATGTTCTTCTAGCAAAGTAATCATATTTCGAATAATTTTTTCTTTAGCTTTCTGTTTCATTTTATCTCCTTCAAAAATTGCATACAATAACTTACCCGACACATTTTATAGAAGTGTCGGTGTTTTTTTAAATGTTATGTATCTATAATATATAAAGTGAATTTTAAAAGCAAATAGGAGGAAAGAGTAATGAAAAAAATGGTATTAATCAACATCGTTACCATTGTAGTTCTTGTGATTATAGGAGTAGTCGGTTTCCATTTTTATAATCAAGCTACAGGATTTGTAAGTACTGATAATGCGAAAGTAGATGGAGAACAAATTAAAATATCTGCACCAGCATCAGGTGAAATCAAATCATTCGATGTAAAAAACAATGAAAAATTAAATAAAGGTGATAAAGTTGCAGAAATTGCAGCTAAAGGTGAAGATGGCCAATCACAAAACATGGACGTTAAAATGCCACAAGATGGTACAATCGTAAAAACAGATGGTATGGAAGGTTCAATGGCGCAAGCAGGGACTCCAATTGCTTATGCTTATAATTTAGATGATTCTTACATTACTGCAAATGTTGATGAAAAAGATATTGCAGATGTTGAAGAAGGCAAAGATGTAAATGTAAAACTTGACGGCGAAGACGCTGAACTTAAAGGTAAAGTAGAAGAAGTTGGTAAAGCTACAGCTTCAAGTTTCTCAATGATGCCTTCATCAAACACTGATGGTAATTATACAAAAGTATCTCAAGTTGTACCTGTGAAAATTTCACTCGATTCAAAACCATCTAAAAATGTTGTTCCAGGAATGAACGCTGAAGTTAAAATTCATAAAAATTAAGGGGGTCTTTAAATGACAATGACCTTCATTATAATTTACGTAGTCATAGCGCTCATTTTAGTTGGGTTACTTAATGTTTTTCTAACTAAAAGAAAACATAATAAAGTAAATCAACAAGTGGAACAAACAAAGCATGAAAGTCATGTTTCTAATGAAAATTATCAATCTAAATTTAAAGTGAACGATACGGAAGATTCTCAGGAATCATCCAAGGAGTCAAAAGCAACGAACGAAGATGATCGTGAAAATAATGATGAGAATGATGAATTAAACACATTTTCTACTGATATCAATGATACAGAAGTAGAACAACAAGATGATTCAGATCATGAAGCGATCAATCCTAATTCAGAAGAAGCTAAAGTAAATGAAAAATTAAAAGAAAAGCATAGTACATTTATGTTTGGTAAAGGTACGACCCAAGGTAAAGTATTAATTGCGATGATCTTTGGTATGTTTATAGCTATATTAAACCAAACTTTACTTAATGTAGCGTTACCGAAGATAAACACAGATTTCAATATTTCAGCTAATACGGGTCAATGGCTAATGACAGGATTTATGCTAGTAAATGGTATCTTAATTCCAGTCAGCGCCTACTTATTTAATAAATATTCGTATCGTAAGCTATTCTTAGTTGCGATGACATTATTTACGATTGGTTCTTTAGTCTGTGGACTGTCTGAATCATTTACAATCATGATGGTAGGTCGTGTATTACAAGCTATTGGTGCCGGTATATTAATGCCGTTAGGTACAAATGTATTTATGACAATTTTCCCACCTGAAAGACGTGGGGCAGCGATGGGTACGCTTGGTATCGCTATGATTTTAGCACCAGCGATTGGTCCAACATTATCTGGTTATATTGTTGAAAATTATCATTGGAATGTTATGTTCTATGGTATGTTCATCATTGGTTTGGTATCTTTAGCCATTGCTTATATTTGGTTTAGAGTATATCAAGTAACAACAAATCCAAAAGCCGATGTACCAGGAATTATCTTTAGTACGATTGGTTTCGGTGCGTTACTTTACGGATTCAGTGAAGCAGGTAACAATAGTTGGAGTTCACCTATCGTAGTCATTTCCTTAATATTAGGTGTTATCTTTATTATTGCATTTGTCATCAGAGAACTTACAATGCGTGTGCCTATGTTAAGTATGGAAGTATTAAAATACTCAGGATTTACGTTAACAACAGTCATCAATATGATCGTTACAATGAGTTTATTTGGTGGTATGATTCTTTTACCACTTTACTTGCAAAACTTAAGAGGCTTTACCCCAATTCAATCAGGTCTGTTATTACTACCTGGTGCCTTGATTATGGGTGTTATGGGTCCAATTGCTGGTAAATTATTAGACACAATTGGTATCAAACCATTGGCATTAGTAGGTACTGCAATCATGACTTATGCTACTTGGGAATTAACGAAATTAAATATGAATACGACTTATGGTCATTTAATGCTTATTTATATTATTCGTTCTTTTGGTATGAGTTTTATTATGATGCCAATTATGACAGCTGGTATGAATGCATTACCACAGAGATTAATTGCACATGGTAATGCCTTATCAAATACATTAAGACAACTTGCAGGTTCAATTGGTACGGCGTTATTAGTGACAGTGATGTCTACACAAACAACGCAATATGCTGCAGGTTACGCACAAGATTTAGATAAAACGAACCCATTTATTAAAGATCGTTTACAAGAAATGGCGCAAGCGTTAGGCGGCGAACAAATGGCAACTTCACAAGTGCTAGAATTTGTTCAAAAACTAGCTTCTATCAATGGTGTCAATAGTGCATTCTTAATTGCAACAGCGCTAAGTGCACTTGCATTTATTTTAAGTTTATTCTTAAAAGGTAAAGATCACTATATGTCTAAAGAAAATTAAATCATATTTTTTGATTAACATAAAAGCCGCCTCCAACTTAAATGTTGGAAGCGGCTTTTTCTTTTACAGTATGTTTTTAAATAGATGACGATAAGCTTATTTACGCACTATACGATTTCTGAAAAACATGCTAATTAATACGAGCGCGATACTACATCCTAACAATGTAAAAGCATTATGAATTGCATCAGCTTCAGTTAAGATTTGGGTAGGTTTAACTGAAATATAATATTGATTCATTGAGTCTGAAATTCTAGAAGCAATATTTTTAATTAGATAAGAAAAACCAAATGTAATGACTAACATAATCGCGATGACAAACATATTTACTACTTTTAATACGGTTCTGTTAAATAGTAAAGTAAAGAAAGTTAAGACTAAACTTAAAATACAGGCGATAAAGAACACGTAAAATACTAGGATTAATCGATCGATACTCGTTTGTAAATTATCGATTGAGGCGACATTAATATTTAAGTTAGAAATATCATTTATAGTAGTTTGGAAATTAGTGAGTTTATGAAAATTGATTGTCTCTTGCGCGAAGACTAAATTAAAAATAGGTTCCTTAAACATGCTATAACCCGTTATGGCCATTAAAATAAGGACAATAATCTGGATAAGCATACTTACCCAAGACTTTTTCTTTTTTTCAAAACGCATCCCACGTTGCATGGGTTCACTTGTTAGGGTATGTTCAAAATCTTTAAATTGATGGTTCTGTTCTGCCATAGGATACTCCTTTCATTACTGTAGAATGCTACATCTAAATATTTTATGACTTTTGTTTCTATTTTGTTATAATATGCAATAACTGTGATAACTAGTTATTGATAGATTCGATTATTAGGGAACTCAAATTATATTATAACTGTATTTTTATGTCATTGTATTAATTTTACCATACTATGAATTTTGATTAGTAAGTAAAATGAAATATTCTAAATACTTGGAGAATAAACTTAGATTGGATGGATTATAAATGAAATCAAGACTGACAACTAAATTTGTGAATAAGTACCTCTTACCTCATAGATCTATTATTTTTAGTTCAGATGAAGCTTTTGAGCAATTTTTAAATAATCGCGAGAAAATTAATGAAAAAAAACATAAACAACCTGAAACATTGAATGTTAAATCTGATTTAGATAAACAAATGCTAGGGGATATGCAAGTCTTTAGATTTCGTTTTAGACATAGCCACGAAAGAAAAATACTCTATATACACGGTGGTTATAATACATTGCAGCCATCTGCTTTTCATTGGAGATTTATGGATAAGCTTTCATTAAGTACATTAAGTGAAGTTGTCATGCCAATCTATCCAAAGACACCTGAGTTTCATATAGAAGATACTTATAATGCTATATTTGAGATGTACAATAAATTGCTAACTGAAGTGGATAGTGATGCTATTGTCATTATGGGAGATGGCACTGGTGCTGCTTTAGCACTAAGTTTTGTGCAACAACTGAAGAAAAAAAAACACCCTTTACCAAGTAAATTATATTTGTTTTCACCGTTACTAGATGCCCAATTGGATAATGAAGGTATCACGGAATCACTAGATAAAAAAGATGTCATCGTTAATAAAGATGGCGTACAACGCATTTTAAACATATGGTCTCATAATCTGCCATTAGACGATGCACGTGTGTCACCAATTTATGGAGAACTGACAGATTTGCCACCGATATATATGTTTGGCGGTGCATACGAAATTTACCTCCCAGACATGCAAAGATTTGCACATATTTTAGCAGATAAATCACAAGAAATACATTTTTATGAATATAAAAGAATGATTCATGCTTTCCCCTTATTACCTATAAGAGAGTCTCATAAAGTGGTTAAGCAAATCGTAGAAACGTTAAAAGATGAATGAACAGATAACTAAATATTTTAAAACAAGCTGAAACATGGATGTCAAAGCTTGTTTTTTTATAATCATTAATAAAATGCTATATGGCTAGAAATAGCGAATCAAAATGCATATATGGTTGTCATACAACGACCTGTGATTAGGTTGTGATTATAGTTTTATAGCTTTACGCTACATTAGGTTTGTTGCACATGTCATTAAAATGTTTGGTTTAATATCGTTGTGTGAACTGTGTCGATAATTAATTTTTGACCCATTAATGAATAATGATGTGCAAGTACTACATCATAGTCTTCGGTGGGTAGCGCAAGGCTTTTAAACTTAGCTGCAGATGATTCGAATGATTTGATGACTTGAGTGCTAAATTCCGTAAAATTAAGCTTGAAAGCTGCATCGTCAGAATCATTTTTTAATATTGAATCTATGGCATCAATCGCTTTCTTCTGACCTTGTAAATAACTGATATCTAAACCACGTTTAATTAATTTATTGTCTGGTCCGTTTAATACAAGTTGCTTACTTTGATTTAATTCGCTTAATTCATATTTAGTATCATCGAATAAATCATACAATTGTGATGCTACTGCTGAATGTATATGATTTGTCATAGTAATATCTAAACTCCTTTTCTTGAAATCCGAATACGATGGCCTAATTGTTTTGGCCATTCAATTAATTGTTGATTATCATAATAATTGATAATTGCTTGTGCAAATTGTTCTGGGAAAGGTGCAGTTTTAATAGTTGCACGATCAATACCTAACATGAGTGCTTCATTCGTAGCAACTTTTGAACCATGTTCATTTGTCATTATGGAAAAGAAATGGACGCTTTTTTCATTATAATCATATAAATAGATGGTAATGTGATAGCGTTCGTTTTTCTTTAATTCAGAAAGGTAGGCCGTGTGTTCTTCAACTGTAAATAGTGTATAGTTTAAGGCTTCACGCTCTTCCAGGGATAATCCGTGTTGATAATTGAATTGGTTAATGGCATCGCTAAAGACCATATTATAATGAGCATCATGCATGTGACCATTGTGATCAATCATATCTTCGTTCACTTGCTGAATCACTGTGAAAGGATTTTTCATGAATACAACTCCTCAAAGTTTGAAAATATATAATTAAAGTTTAACATGTTTTAAAGTATGCTTAACGAAATAAATCTAAAACATACACACATACTATTTCATGGTAAAATAAAGGAAACGATTTCGGGAGGGGAATAATGAGTATAACGATTAAATATCAAACTTCTGAACAACCTTTCGTTCAGGTAGCTCACTATAATGAAATACCAAAAGAAGCTACGCTGATTTGGTATGATTTTAATGACCCAACGGAAACTGAAAACGAAGTATTACAATCACAATTTAAATTTAATAAACTTGAAATTGAAGATACGATAAAAGGGACACCGAGAGCAAAATATAAGGCCTATGAAACATATCAATATCTCGTCTTTCATAGTATGGATACCCCTTTTAATAGGGATAAAGCGTTAAATTTGTTTATCAAAGATAATATTTTGATTACATACCATCACAAACCATTTTCAATATTAGAAGATGTAGAACAAATGATTAAACATCAATTTAATAAAGATTTAGATACGTCTGATGTGGCACTGTATATTTTAGATAAATTGGTAGATGATTATTTTAAACACATTTATGACATCGAAGATAGAGTGTTTGAATTCGAAGACCAAAATTTAAACAGTCAATCCATTAAAGGTATCATGGAAGATGTATTTAAAATTCGTGGTGACATTATTAAATTGAAACGCATTATATACCCTATGAACGAATTAATAGATAATATTAAAGAAAGTAAGCTATTACTTGTAGATAGTAAAAATCATATGTATATTCAACATATAGAGGATCATATTATTAAACAACAAAGTATTTTAAAAACTGCACAAGAAGTGACAACTGAAATAAGAGATAATTATTCGTCCTATACCTCATTTAAAATGAATAGTGTGATGCAAATACTGACCCTAGTATCTGTGATATTCTTACCATTAACGTTAATTGCAGGTATATATGGCATGAACTTTATCAATATGCCTGAGTTAAAGTGGCATTATGGTTACTATATTGTATTAGGTATTATGTTGGCGATTAGTGCAGGATGTATTTATTATTTTAAAAAAGAAAAATGGTTTTAGTATGTAATTTAAGACATTATTTAATATATCAAAGCATTATAAAATGATTGAAAGTAGGAGCAAAAGATGAGCGATAATAAAAGAGAACAAAGAAAAAATGAACATGTAGAAATTGCGATGGCACAAGGAGATGCCACGATTTCTGATTTTGACGAAATACGATTTGTACATCATTCAATTCCTAGTGTCGATGTCGATGATATTGATTTAACAAGTCAGTTAAAAGACTTCACACTAGATCAACCTTTATATATCAATGCTATGACTGGTGGTAGTGAATGGACGAAGCAAATCAATGAAAAATTGGCTGTAATAGCACGTGAAACTGGTATCGCTATGGCAGTTGGTTCTACACATGCTGCATTAAGAAATAGTAAAATGGCATCATCTTTCAGTATTGTCAGAGATACGAATCCGGATGGTATTATTTTCAGTAATGTTGGTGCAGATGTCCCTGTAGATAAAGCGGTTGAATCTGTAAAATTACTCGATGCTCAAGCACTGCAGGTTCATGTGAACGCTCCACAAGAACTTGTAATGCCAGAAGGTAATAGAACGTTTTCTACTTGGATGGAAAACTTAGCACAAATCGTTTCACGCGTAGACGTGCCAGTGATTGTAAAAGAAGTAGGATTTGGTATGAGTAAGGAAACTATTAAGAGCCTCAATGAAATCGGTGTACGTTACGTCGATGTTAGCGGTAGAGGTGGCACAAATTTCGTGGATATTGAGAATGAAAGACGCACATACAAAGATATGGATTATTTAGGATTATGGGGACAAACAACAGTTGAATCACTGTTGGAAAGTGCTTCATATCAACAAGATATGGATATTTTAGCCAGTGGTGGTGTAAGAACACCTTTAGATGCAGTTAAATGTTTGGCATTGGGTGCAAGCGCAGTCGGGATGTCACGCCCATTTTTAAATCAAGTTGAAAACTATGGTATTACTGAAACACTTAATTATACTGAACAATTTACAGATCATATGAAGAAGATTATGACCATGCTTGATGTCAAAACAATAAAAGATTTAAAACAAACGCAAATGGTATTTAGTCCTAAATTACAGTCATGGATTGAACAAAGAGGTTTAGACATCAGATAATTTGAAAAGTTCAAAATAATAGAATAAAACGAAATTAAGCAAGCCACGGCAAAAATGCTCGGCTTGCTTAAATGTGTGATAAGGGATTGGTGTATAAATGACAAGTACTTATACAAACACTTAAATTACTTGATACAAACTGTCGACAAAATCTTTGATTTTGTTGGCAGTTTTTTTACCCATAATTTTCACGGATACTGTCTTAGCATATAATCTTCAACAAGTACTATACTCACAATTTCGGCATAAATCACTATCAATGTAATAGTATATAAAATAAACATGATTGGTATTTATTGTATTAAATAAAGCAAATAATAAAAGCGCTCAATACAAAATAATTGTCATTTCTAAAAATATTTCAAAAAAGCTTAATAAGTGCTACTAAAATTTATTTGTAAGTTATCTATTTAAAGGCATTGATAAATATAGTCACTATTGGTACACCAAGTAGGTCAATTAAGAATGCACCGACAATTGGTACTACGAGATATGCTTTAGGAGATGCGCCATATTTTTTAGTGATAACATCTAAGTTTGCCATAGCATTTGGAGTTGCACCTAAACCATGACCAATAAAACCGCCTACCATAACTGCAGCATCGTAATTCTTGCCTAAGCCACGGAATAATACGATGACTGAGAACAGAATAATAAATAAAACTTGAACTAGTACGATGATGATTAACGGTATTGCTAATTGATATATTTCAGTAAGTTGAATACTCATTAAAGCAATGGATAAGAATAGACTAAGTGATACATCACTGATACGATCAACGATTTTCATATCAATTATTTTTAGATTATTGTATTCTGAGATATTTCTGATTATGACAGCGACAAACATTGCACCAACATAAATAGGGATATTGATACCTGTTAAATCGGTAAATGTGTTTCCTAAATAGGATCCAATGGCCATACAAATAGCTACAATTGTAAATTGTAGTAAAAATACGGTAGTAGGCGCCATTCGATTGTGTAAGTATTCGTTTCTATCACTTTCAGAATAATCTTGCGTAGTTTCTTCTGCTTGTTCAGGCTTTAAGTTATATTTATTAATTAAAAATTTCACTACAGGGCCACCAATTAACCCACCTGCGACAAGACCCAGTGTTGCTGCGGCTAATGCTGCCGTTAATGCTGAATCGACACCTATGCCTTGTAACGTTTGTCCATATGCAGCTGCATTGCCATGACCGCCTTCCATTGACATAGAACCCGCAGTTAAGCCAAGTAATGGCGAAATATTGAGTACTTTTGCTAACGAAACACTTATTAAATTCTGACAAATTGCTAATATGCCACAGAAGATAAAGTAAAATATAAGTATTTTACCACCCAATTTTAGTAGTTTAAGCGAAGCGCCTAAGCCAATCGTTGTGAAAAATGCGAGCATAAAGAAATTCTGTATAAATTCTGAATCTAATTTGATTGTTAACAAACTTGCTGACTTCAAAATTGCGACAACAATTGCAAATAATAGTCCTCCGATTACCGGCGCTGGTATACATAATCTTTTCAAAATATTTACGTGATTGACGATGTATACACCAAGTAAGTATAAAATACTTGCAAGTGCTAAAGTGGTAATTGCATCTAACTCTAGCATTAATAGACCCCCTTTATTTCATTAACTTTATGTAATTATTTAAATATGAGTTCATATTAAGTAAACGTTTACAAAAATATACAAGCATCATTATACATTCTTTAAAACTATAATGATAGTTTGACCTATAATAAAACAATAGTTGCCAATTTAAACAACCTATATAGTAAAGGAGAAAAAACATTGATCACTACCTTGCAATGTACAGTAGTGTATGTTATATTTTTAGCGTAAACTACTGTACTATACATAGTACTGGTTTTCCGATGAGGAGGGCTTCAATGAACAGTCAATTCAAAAAAGGTGCGCTCGAACTAATTGTCTTATTAATCATTAAACGAGATGATCAGTACGGTTATTCGCTTGTACAAAATATTTCAAGATATATGACGATAGCTGAGGGCACCGTGTATCCATTGCTCAGAAGATTAGTGAAAAGTGGAGAACTAGCAACTTATTATCAACCATCGACGGAAGGTCCAGCAAGAAAATACTATCAAATCACTAACCAAGGTGAACAACGATTAAATCTGCTGTTAGATGAATGGCAAGCTTTTTCAGGTGCTGTTAATCAATTTATAAGGGAGAGCGAATCAAATGAATAGAGTAGCATACCTTAAACAGTTAAATAAACATTTGAAAAATTTAGATGATACAGAACGACAGGATATTATTAATGAATATGACACTCATTTTTATAGTGGATTACAAGAAGGAAAAACCGAAGAATAAATCGCTGATGAATTAGGCAATCCGAGACAATTAGCGAAAGAATTAAATGCAAATGCTGCGATAGTCAAGGCTGAAAAAAGTAATGAATTAGGGGATGTGGGTCATGCTACATTAGCTGTTATGGGTTTAAGTATATTAAACTTTTTCGTCATAACGATTCCTTTTATCATATTATTAAGTGTGGTTATTTCATTAATCATTACGACGATATCTCTCATACTCTCACCGATAGGTATTATAATTAAAGGTGCTATAGAAGGGTTTGAAGCAGTTGTCTTATTAGATGTTTTTGTGACAGGCACGATGTTTGGTTTAGGACTCATACTATTCGTCATTACTTATCTTATTACAAAAGGATTTTATGTACTTTGTGTTAAATATCTAAAATGGAATATCCATGTAGTGAAAGGAAGTGCTACGAGATGAAAAAATCATTGATATGGATATTTGTTATTGGTTTAGTCATAACAGTGATTTGTGCAGTAGGGGCAGTTCAACAATTTAAAATTGAACATAAAAAAGCAAATCAAATTACAACGAATTTTAATGAAACTTATAATAATAAAAGTATTAAAGGATTAGATTTAGATTTAAAACATAGTAATGTGAAAATAAAAGAAGGTAAAACGTTTAAGGTATTATCAAAAGGTTCTAATGAAAAAATCAAGATTCATGCAAAAGTTAAAAATGGCAACTTAACGGTAAGTGACCACAAAGGACAATCAAATGTGGATATTTCGTTTTTAGACATGCGATATAATGATATGACTATATATGTTCCTCAAGATTTAGAAAATTTAAAGGTACATTCAGATGATGGTAGTACAACTTTAAATGATATCAATGCGGATAAAGCACAGTTGAATACAGATGTAATGGATTTGACCATCAATGATAGTAAGTTCAATCAATTGGTTGCGTCTGGTGATACATCAGACATTAAACTGAACAAAACGCAATTTCAACACGGTGATTTCAAAACGGATACCGGTGATATTTTAATGAAAGATACACCAGCGGATAAACCTATGCAAATTAAAACAGATACTGGTAATGTAGAGTTAATATATGGTAAGGATAAACCTAAAAACAGTCAAATTGAGTATAGTAGTGATACTGGTAATTTAAATATTGAAGACAAACAATTTGAAAATAAAAAAGTCGGTAACGGCCATCATGTGATCATGATTAAGACAGATACGGGTGATGCGTTAATTAAATAAATAACATGCTTATTTTAAAGGGATAATGTCAATTCAATGACATTGTTCCTTTTTTGATTTACTATATATCGTATGAAAATACTAGGTTATAAGGAGTATATATATGGAACAGTCGTTACGAAGTGAAAAACAATATGGGGCGTTAGCCTTATTGCCGTTGCTGATATTCTTAATTTTATATATTGGCGTAGGGATTACTTTCACGATAATGGGTAAAGAGGATGCGTTCGATCAGTTACCGAGACATGTGGCAATCATGATAGGTATTGTGATTGCGTGGACTTGCTATGATAGGAAAACAGCATTCACAAAAAAAGTACAAATTTTTACTGAACATGCTGGCAATTCAGGCATAGTAAATTTAGGATTAATCTTACTACTCGCTGGTGCATTTTCTACTGTGACTTCAGAAATGGGTGGCAAGGCTGCGATGGTTAATATGGGTCTGTCTGTTATTCCACCAAGTTTACTCATCCCCGGCATATTTATCATGAGTGGTTTTGCGGCCTTAACATTAGGGACTTCAACTGGTGCACAGGCAGCATTCATTCCTGTTGGTGTTGCAGTCGCACAAGCTGCAGATTTAAGTGTTGCAGCGGCGGGTGCAGCGGTGATCGCAGGTGCATATTTTGGAGATAATTTATCTATTATATCTGATACGACGATCGCAGCAACAAATGGTGTCGGTGCGAAAATGAAAGATAAATTTAAGATGAATGTCTTAATTGCTTTACCGGCAGCTATTATTACAGCTATTTTTTATGCTGTTGTAGGAGGAACAGGTAAAGTAGAAGGAGATTTAAGTTTTAATTTTATCAATATTTTGCCTTATATTTTCGTCTTGATAGCAGCAATTGCTGGTCTTGATGTAATACTTGTATTAATTATTGGTATCGTTATGGCTGGCGTACTTGGCATGGTGCAAGGTCAAATGGGCGTATTTCAATTTACAAAAGCAATAGGTGATGGTATGGAAAGTATGTTCACTATTTTCCTCGTTGCTTTCTTAGTATCAGGTCTTGTGGCATTAATTCGTTACTATGGTGGTATAGATTGGATTATTACAGCTATGAAGGCAAAAGCAAAAGGGCGCAAGAGTGCTGAGTATGTTATCAGTTTAATGTCTGGGGTGCTTTCAGCAGCTTTATCACACAATACATTGGCTATTATTATTTCTGCGCCAATTGCAAAAGAAATCGGTGACGAGTATAAAGTACCACCAAAACGTATGGCAAGTTTACTAGATATTTTCGCGTGTTGTGCATTAATGGTATTACCACATGACTCAGGGATGTTAATGGTAGAACAATACGGTGATGTATCTTACTTAGAAGTTTTAAAATATTCATTTTATCCTGTGATTTTTGTAATTTGTACAATCATTACAATTCAATTTGGACTATTGGATCGAGATAAAAAGCAAAAATAGCATAAATATATCTGTCTCTCATTAGACACTTACTTTATGTTTTGGAAAAGAACTATATAAGTAAAGGACATTCAATATGCGTTTTAAAAACGTATTCTGAATGTCCTTTATTT
This sequence comes from Staphylococcus sp. Z5-21, assembly GCF_056529615.1. Lineage (NCBI taxonomy): Bacteria > Bacillati > Bacillota > Bacilli > Caryophanales > Staphylococcaceae > Staphylococcus > Staphylococcus sp. Z5-21. Next base: position 611,062 of record NZ_CP096462.1, read on the forward strand.
TTTTATATGCGCCAAGTATATTCTGGTTGTCGCATGTCTGATTTCTTCATTCGTGAAATATATGGGTTTCCTTTTACAGTGAATCTTAATGGCTTGTGTGTCCATTCCCCTTTGTTAGGTATGCCAATACGGCCACTTGCTTCAATTTCTTTAGGATACTTACGATTTTTTGTATCAATTTTTAGCCGACCTTCATTCAATTTGGATCCGTCTAAATGTCTAGGTATGTTAAACGCCTTAGTCCATTTACCTGGGCCATTAGTCAGTTCGAAACCGTTCTTTCCTCGATTAATAGCCATTAACTCTATACCTTCTTCGGGTTCTATTGCCCTAATTAATACCCCTTCAGGTTGGCCTTCCAATTGGGTAACGAAATTAATGAGTAGATGTGTATGCATGACATGGGCATAAATAGTGCCGCCTTGTTTATACAATGATTCAACTTTAGGTGTTCTCTTTCCGTTATAACCATGGGCAGCACGATCTTTTGTTCCTATATATGCCTCTGTTTCTACAATATAACCTGTAAAGGTTTGTAGTTCATCGTGGTAGATGATTCTTACGCCGAGTAAGTCTTTAGCAATTGTTACGGTATCGCGTTGTAAAAAATCCATTAGATGCCCTCCACTTTTAATTATATGAAATTAAATTTTTTTAGATGTTTTTAAAATATTTTTAAAATTGTGTTACTATGTACATGATTATTTGTTACACTAATTATTATAAGATTAATAGGAATTAGCATATGCTTTTGGTTAAAGTCTAGTATATGACAAAACTTATTGAAAACAAAGTGAATATGAAATGAGGGGAAAGTATGGAACGAAGCATTGGATTTGGTCAGGCACTCAAATTATTTTGGAAAAACTATGTTAATTTCAAAGGCCGTTCACGTCGTAGCGAGTACTGGTTCATGGCATTATGGAACATCATCTTTATGATGCCAGCATTGATTTTGTATATCATCGGTTTAATAATGACTGTATCAGGCGCAGCATCAAGTTCTGAAGAATTGGTTGCTATAGGAGTTATATTATTATTCTTATCGATTTGTTACGCATTAATATACAGTTTGGCAACATTAATTCCAGGATGGGCACTTTTAATCAGAAGATTTCATGATATGGGAAGGACCATGCTCATGCCATTAATATATCTAGGTGTTATTGTTATAAGTTATCCGGTGCTATTTGTAGTGAATATTCAAGATCCTGAATATAATAATCCAGTATATATCATATTTTTTGCTATTATTTTCCTTGTCTATATAGCACTTGGCATCTACATGCTAGTGATTTGTTGTCTTGATAGTGAAAGAAAAACGAATAAATATGGTGCTAGTCATAAATATGGCAATCATATTCAATCATCTACTAACACATATGCAAATCAAGACGCACCTATACACGAAGACACAAATGTGAAACACGTGAATAGTGAAGAGAATGCTTTCAGTGAAGAAGTTAACACTAGTGATGAGAACGCTACTAAAAAAGACGATAATTTTAAATATTAAATGCCATAAATTATAAAGAGGGTTGTTTCATATAATTGAAACAGCCCTCTTTATAATTTAATTAATGTAAGATAATTGTGGATATTCTTTACCAAGCAAATCATGCAAGGCTTTATAACGATCAAATAAAAGCGCATACTGTTTAACTTTTTTAGCTTCTGGTTGTTTACGATAATAAACAGGTTGCTTCATATGTTTGACAGTTTCTTTTAAGGTTGGATAAGCGCCACCAACATTTGCACCCAACATAGCTGCACCAAGCGCTGTAGCGTTACTTGAATCAATAACGACCACTTCTTTATTTAGCACATTAGCATAAATATCAACTAAAAGTTCACTTTTTATAGGAATACCACCGGCAGCATATACTGTTTCTACGGGAATGTGGTTGTTTTCAAATTGTTGCATAATCATTTTTGTTCCGAACGCTGTAGACTCTAAATAAGCTTTGTGTATCATTTCAAATGGTGTTTGCAGTGTTAAACCAAAGATACTACCTGTTAGCTTACTATCACTTAAGATACTACGGTTACCATTATGCCAATCGAGTACGGTTACATGCTGTTTATCTATTGATATATCAGCAGCCAGTTTCTCTAAGTATTCAAGGATAGAAAGGCCTTGTTTTTCAGCTTGGTCTACATAAGATTTTGGTGCGAGGCTGGCAGAATAATTAAATAAATCACCAACAGCAGCTTGTCCAGCTTCATATGCATAAAGACCTGGAATGATAGCATCTTTAACTGAACCAGTAATTGCAGGTATGGGTTCTTGTTTTGGATCGAGCATCAGATGGCATGTACTTGTACCGATAACAGGCGTGAATTCACCTTGTTCAATTGCGCCGACACCGAGTACACCGGAGTGCGCATCAATGATATACGGAGAAATTTGTACTTGTTCTGTAAGGCCCCATAGATTTTGATAATATGGGCTCAAACTACCAGCGCTTTCACCGATATTGACTACGGGTGCTTCGCATTTTGTTTTAACAATTTCTGGTAATTTCTGATCGATAGCTTCAAAAAAGGAATAATTAAAGCCATCTGTTTCGTTATAAAAGCCTTTAAATCCAATGCCACAATTAGAGCGAATATTTTTATCAGTTAATAAACTGACTAAATAATCTCCAGCTTCCATGATATAGGCACTACGTTCTAAAACTTCTGGTGCTTTGTTTTTAACTTCTAATATTTTAGGAATCATCCATTCACTGTTTACGTTATGACCATAAAAATTTAACCAGGATGGGTTTACCTTATCACTTACTTGTTTCATGTAGGTTGCTTCATCTTGAGCGCCATGATGCTTCCACAGTTTCACATAAGCATGCGGTTGATCTTCTAAATCTGGATGTAAATGTAAAGGTTTGAAGTCATCATCTAAGAACACGATGGTACAACTGGTGAAATCTATACCAATGCCGATGATGGACTTAGGATCGACTTGACTATCTTTTAAGACGTACTGAACGCCTTCCTCCAATATAGAAGTGTAGTCTGCTGCATGTTGTAAAAAATAATTGTGCGGTAATTCGGCACCATTTAATGATTCTGAAATGGTGCCATGTGGATATTCTTTTATATATGTAGAAATAATTTCACCATTTGTTGTATCTACTAAAAATACGCGCCCTGAAGCAGTACCATAGTCGATGCCGATACTATATGTCATGATTGCATTGCCCCCTAATCAGTTTGTGGAATAAGCCTAGAGACTTCATTTATCTTTATGATAGTGCTTACATATTATAATGTAAAGTTAAGATCATTGTGATATTGGATTATTGAGAAATACAGTCATATTAATATAAATATGTGTGATTTATTTAAAAATGTATATTTCAAAAGACAAATGGTATCATCAGAATAGAGGATTTATATAAGAAGGGTGGCGAAATGGTATGTCATTAATAATTGACCATGTAACAAAAAAGTATAAAAATTTTACTGCTGTAAACGATATGTCACTTTCCTTAGAAAAAGGAAAGATGCTAGGATTTTTAGGAAGAAATGGCGCTGGGAAAACAACCACATTTAGAATGATATTAGGATTGACACCCATTACAAAGGGAAGCATCACATATAATGATAAAGTAATCGATCGCTCGTTATATAATCGTATTGGTTATTTACCAGAAGAACGTGGCTTACATCCTAAGATGAAAGTAGAAGACGAATTACGTTATTTAGCTACATTAAAAGGCATGGCATCTAAAGATATTACAAAAGCAATTGATTACTGGTTAAAACGATTTGATATTACAGAAAATAGAGAAAAGAAAATCGAATCACTTTCTAAAGGGAATCAACAGAAAATTCAATTACTAGCAAGTATGCTACATGATCCTGAGTTGCTTATTCTTGATGAACCATTTAGTGGTTTGGATCCAGTGAATGTTGAATTGCTAAAGTCGGCGGTTCAAGACTTAAACAATGCAGGTACGACAATTATATATAGCTCTCATAGAATGGAACATGTTGAGGAACTATGCGATAACGTATGTATTTTAAATAAGGGGGAGCTTGTTGTATCGGGGCCAATTGATGAAGTGAAAACGAATCATGGCAACAAACGTGTAGTCATTGAAACAGATCACGAAATGCCAGAAATTGATAAAGTAGATGGGGTCCTAGAGGTAGACAGAAATAAGAGAGAGATTAAAGCAATGATAGAGACAGAATCCGTCGCAGAACAAATTTATGACATAGTGAAGCAATATGGCTTTGTGAAACGATTCCAGGTAGTAGAACCTTCACTAAATGAAATATTTATAGACAAAGTAGGTGACGTTAATGGATAAATTTTTAGCAACATTTTCACTGACGTACAAGAACAAAGTCAAGACGAAATCATTTATGATTTTTACTGGATTGGTTATTGTCTTAATGCTCTTAGCAGCTAATATGAATAAGATTATTGATTTGTTTGATGATGGTCCTGATAAAGTCGGCGTTGTTTCATCTGACAATGAAATTTATAAAGTAATAAAAAGTCAAGGTGATCAACTGGACGAGGGGGCTACATTTAAAAAAGTTTCAGAGAAGCAAGCTAAAACGCAAGTTCAAAACGAAAAATTAGATAAAGCATACATTATCAAAATGACAGATGATAATAAACTTTCTGGAAAAATTTTAAGTAAAGATACAGTTTCAGAACAACAAAAACAAAAATTAAAAGCTTCTTTATCAACAATTCAAACACAACTCGTCGCAGCGAACTTGAATTTGTCCCAAGGGGAACTGAAACAATTGCAATCACAAAGTAAAGTTACGTCACAAGTCATTGCTGATAAAGCAAGCAATTCAAATTTAAGTGAAGCGCAAAAAGGCTTTAACACAATAATGGTATACGCAGGACTGATGTTGATATTCTTTATTGTCTTTAATTATGCAAGTCAAGTAGCGATGGAAATTGCTACAGAAAAAACGTCACGCGTTATCGAAATGATTATTACGAGTGTGAGTCCAGTCACACATATTTTAGCTAAGATTTCCGGTGTGATTGCTGTGGCATTTACACAGATTATCATATTTGTAGCGGCAGGCTTAATATGTTTCTTCGTATTTGATATAAGTGATATGTTGAAAGGATTTAAAATTGAACCAAACGAGTTAACGATGCAAATATCTATTGTAGGTATCGTTTCACTAATTATTGGTATCCTTTCATATATTATATTAGCAGCTATTTTGGGATCCATTACGGCACGTATTGAAGATATCAACCAAGCGTTGATGCCGATGACACTATTCAGTATGATTGCATTTTATATCTCGTTATTCAGTGTGATGAATCCAGATACAATGCTTACAAAAATCACTAGTTTTATCCCGCTATTGTCTCCGTTCGTAATGTTTGTACGTTCAGCGTCACCTGATGTTGCAGTTTGGGAGATTGTTGTGAGTGTTATTTTATCCATTATTACCATTTTTATTTTATTATGGATTGCTGTAAGAAGTTACAAAAATACGATTTTGAGTTTTGATAAAGGCTTTATGAATGCAATGAAACGTATTTTTAAAAGAAGTTAAACGCATGAATACCTAATAGAGTGAGATAGAAAATTATTTTTTTCTAAGCAAATGTCGTTGCGTGATCTCTAGATAACATGACTAGATTGTGAAATGGGCTGAGGCATGATAGACGTCTCAGCTCGTTTTTTTGTTATTAATTCATATAATTATTGATTGGAAGATGATGAATTTGTTGGGAATTAGGTAAAAATAGAAAAATGTATAACAATTTTCTATATAGTTTGATAGAATTTATGATTAGTATAGATAAATATTTGAATAAATTGTTACAATATAAGTGAGTAATATGAAGATATAAAAAATGATTGAATGTATTCAAATGTTACATAATTATTTTTAATTAAACATCTAAGCATATTTTATGATTGAGGGACCATAAATATATGTTTTAGAGATCATTTGTGTGCACCAATTCAGTGTTTTAATGATGAAATTATGATTATCTTATATTCGTAAACGAAATCTATATTAGATAATTGCCTTCACACTTATTCAAAACCCCTTGAATCAAGTATAACGAAGGCGACATTTATGATTGAATTTTATTCATGGAAAAACCTATTATTAAAGTGTAGGTTTGAAAGGGAGTCATTAATGATGTTTGCAAAAGTAGAAAGTCAAAGCAATGGTATCGATTTGATTAAAATTGATAATGAAGAAACAAAAATTGTTTTTACAAATTATGGTGCGAGAATTGTATCGTGGAAATACGACGATAATAATATTGTACTGGGTAATGTCGTTGAAGCAGATGAGTTTTATGAATCGAATCCTTATAATTTTGGTGCAACCGTAGGTCGATATGGCGGAAGAATTGCAAATGCAACATTTGAGTTAGATGGTAAAAAATATGAGTTAGATGCCAATAATGGTGTACATAATATTCATGGTGGACCCAATGGTATAGACAGACGTTTCTTTGATTATAAAATTGAAGAACAAGTCGGACAAGTGAAAGTTATTTTTACTACTACAATTCAAAGTGCAGATGATCACTTTCCAGGTGATATTGATTTAGAAGTGATTCACACTTATAATGTCGACCATAAGTGGACGATAGAATATAAAGCGAAATCAACTGAAAAAACATTGTTTAATCCGATGAATCATGTATATTTTAACTTGAACAGAGACAACAATGTGATTGATAATCACAGCATTTCAAGTTCAAAATTGGATATGTATTTATTAGGGGAAGACAATATCGTGAAAAGTATGGAACCTTTAAGTTTGGTAAATACCTTCCAAGAACAAAATATCCAGTTCAAAGATATTTTTGATAGTGAAGACGCAATTGTTAAAGAACAAATGCAACGCTTTGGTGGTATTGATCATCCATTTGATATTGGTGGTAATGAAATGACTGTGGAAAATAAACATTTTATATTAAAAGTAAACACAGACATGCCAAACATTGTCATTTACACATTTAATGATACAACTGGTTGGAAAAGTGATTTCAATATTTATAAAGCTCACTCAGGTTTTACATTAGAAACGCAATGTATTCCAAACGATATTAATTTATTAGGCAATCAAGCACCATCCATTTTAAAAGCTAACGAGCCTTTTTACTCTAAAACGTCATATAAAATTTCTGAAAAGCAATTATAAAAATGAACGAATCAATACTTATGACACCATTTGGGAGAGTGGTTAGTTATTAAGTATAGACTATATGAAAGGCGGGTATCTTAAATGAGATACCCGCCTTTCATTTTAATTTAATTACAGCAAACGCTATTATTTTTGAGCACGTTTTAAGAAGCGTTCAAATTTGCTAATCCTGTCGCTTGTTAAATATGGATTTTTTAAAACATAGGTTAAGCGATTAATATTTTTATTATCATTGTAATAGATGTCATTGAGCTCATACACAGAAAGACGTGTTGATGCATCCGCAGATTTGATAAGTTTTAAATGATTGGAGTCGTGTACGTAGCCTTCTTGTAACACACGAAAATAGAAGCCAGTTTTACAAGAAGATGACATTCTCTTAATCAAATCAGGGATTTTATACTTTTCTTGTATTTTCCAACAAGGTTCTCTGATTTCTGAAACTTCTAAAATAGCTTCACCAAGCTGGAATTGATCACCAAAATAGACATGCGCTTCATCTAAATCAGTTGCTGTTAAATTTTCACCAAACATCGCATAGGGTGGTAACGCTGGTAGGTCATGTTTCCAAAGTTCGTAATTTTTCTTACTGTACAGGCAAACGGCTTTATTTGGCCCGCCATGTCCTTTATATTCTTGTTCATCTTCAGCAAATCCAGTATGTGTAAGCCACATTTTTCCTGAATATTTTTCTTTATTTAATGCAGAACGCATAGGTCTTTTGGTACTATATGGTAAATCTTGTATTTTGCCAGTAGAAATGGCTTCTAATTTATAAATCATATTTTTGTACCTCCAACAATAGATTGATTATTATTTTAAAACAATGTGTTAATTATGCAAGTATATGTATAAATTCATTTTGAAAATCAGTTTTCTGTCTAGGTATTTTAATAAATCTCATGTACAATAAAGATAAAAGTACAGTATAAAAGGGGAAGCATGATGGATAAGAAACAGTTAAAAATGAGAACATTTAATGATGCATTAGACCAGATTAAAGATGGTATGATTGTTGGTATTGGCTCTGGCTCAACGATTGAATTGCTTGTCCCAAAAATAGCAGAGAAACTGGAACAAGAACAAATAAAAATCACAGGTGTCTGTACCTCTAATAAAACGGCATTTATAGCCAAAGAGTTAGGTATCCATATCATTGATGTGAATGATGTGGATCATATCGATATTGCAATAGATGGCGCAGATGAAATTGATAACGACTTAAACTTAATTAAAGGCGGTGGTGGCGCGCTATTTAGAGAAAAAGTAATAGATGCCATGGCCGAAAGATTTGTTGTCTTAGCTGACGATAGTAAATGTGTAGACTATCTTGGACAAACGTTTAAGTTGCCTGTTGAAGTGGACAAATTTAATTGGTTACTTGTAGCTAAACGAATTAAAGCATACGATGATTTAAAAGTAACACGTCGCATGGTTGATGATGTGCCATTTATTACAGATAACGGTAATTATATCTTAGATGTTGTATTAAATGAAGGTATCAACGCAGCAGATATGCATGAATTTTTGATTCACCTTATCGGTGTACTAGAAACAGGTTATTTTTTAAATGTTGCAGACCAAGCCATTATTGGTACAACGAATGGAGTAAAGATTAAAAATAAAGCATCATTGATAGATTAAAAAAGGCATTGTGCTTATTCATTGGAGCACAATGTCTTTTTGTATCGTTTGAAAATATCATATCGCTACATGCTACAGTAATAAAACAAAAAACCAATACTAAAGCTATCAGTCATGAAACATAGCTTAGCATTGGTTTTTAAAATTCATAAAATCAGTTGAATCATTTTATGGTGAGTATGATTAGCGACGGTGTCCACGTTTACTTTTCAAATCAAAAGGTGAGCGTTCGTAATCATTATTAGATGAATCAGCTGTATCTAAAGCTTGATCATCTTGTTGCGTTACATCGTTACTTTCTGAACTTAAATGACTTGACGATTCATCACTTTCTTCATCGATTGATGTACGTGCATCAGATACGACAGATGACTGTCAATTTGAAGAATAGCGAGAACTTGCTTTCAATTCATCTTGGTCTGATTCTGGATGTGCCTTCTCAGTAGATGCTTCTACTGCACTATTCGCACGTGAATCTGAGTGTGTAGTGTCCACTTTCGTTGAATCATTTGATGATGGACTTGGTGTATTCTCTGAGATTATATTCGCTCGACTGTCGTCCTCATGTGCAGTATCTTCTGTCGAATTGTATTGATTAGCTTGGTCTGATGCACTTGATTCATGCTGACGATCAGTTACATCTTGTTCATCTTGAACTTCTGAAGACGTCTCAGCTGTAGCGGCATTTACATTCGCTGAATGATGCGTTTCGTCTGTTTCTGACGCGTTATATTCATCACCAGCATCTGTCTGATCTTCATCAGTATCATTAACGTGATCAAGATAATTATTTTCCTCTACTTCGTCTAAATTACGTTTTGTAAAGAAATAAAGGATTGTACGAATAATTAAACTAATTAAAATATAAAGTATAGCAACGGCTGCAGTTGATAAGGCGATGACTTTCATAGCAAATACTTCGCCTAATTCTTCATTAAATAAGAATACAAGTCCAAATGACATTGCGAAATGGAATAAAGTTGCAATGTATATTGTACGGCCTTTCGTTGCACGTATTAATTCCCCAATAATCATTGAAAAAGCAAATGAATATAGGAAACTATATATTGCAAAGTCAAAACTAAAGGCGATGTTTACATTCCATATTGCATACATAAAACCAACAATAATAGACGCGAAGAACGTGTTCATCTTAGTTTCAACAATATGTTGTAGATAAGAACGGAAACCGAGTTCTACTAAAAAAGCCATGACAATTTGTCCTATAATAATAGATGAAATTGAAACAGATAAATCTTTTGTTTGTAAAAGAACAAAACTATCAGAAAAAATATTAAAGCATACCATAGCTATAATAAAAATAATTAATGGTAAAATAAGCGCTAAAATTGCACGCTCAATCACTTTTAAGCTAATAGTCAATTTTAAACTAGCTAATTGAGTACCTCTGTGTGAAAATATAGCAATACAGATAAAAGCTGCTATGAATGGTGCAAGTGTACTCATATCAAAGACGAAATCTTTAAATGGAACGGAACTCTGTAAATCTTTAAGTATAATAGGTAATGCATAAGCAACAATAAAGAAGATAAAAATCATCATTGCCCATTGAAAACCTGGTATACGTTTTGTATTCATTTATGTAACCTCCAATAGGGTTCAAAAAAATCATTTGTACCTAATTATACATATTTATGAGATAGAAATAAATTAAATTCCCGATTTATCATTGAAATGTAATAGTTTGAGTTAATCTAACATGAAATTGAAATATTTATTACGAATTTTTGAATTTATAATGATGCGAATTGGGTAAATATTATTATAAATTGAATTGAGGAAAATGTAAGCGTATACTTTTAAATGACCGTAAGTATTTAAAGGAGGAGAATTATGTATAAATTAGCACAACGTGATCTTTGGACTGGAAGAATTGATAGTGAAACAGATGAATCACAATTTAGGCACTTTCAAACTATAAATTTTCGCAATATTGAAGATGATAACAATGAATCACGTCATGGTGTAGGTATACTAGGGTACGCGGTAGATAAAGGTGTTGAATTGAATAAAGGGCGTATTGGTGCAAAAGAAGGCCCGAATGCAATTAAAAAAACGTTTGCCAATTTACCAGTTATTAGACAATGTAATGTATATGACTATGGCAACGTTGAACACAATCATGATAGATTAGAAGAAACGCAACAAGAATTTGCGCATTACGTTGCCAAATCTATAAAAAAACATAATCAAACATTCTTACTTGGTGGTGGTCACGATATTGCATATGCACAATATCTAGGCACGAGAGAGGCATATCCTGACGCTTCTATTGGTGTCATTAATATTGATGCACACTTTGATACACGAGAAGAATCAGGTTCAACATCTGGCACGAGTTTTAGACAAATACTAGAAGAAGATGAAAACACAGATTATCTTGTATTAGGTATACAACAGGGTGGCAATACTCGAGCACTATTTGACTATGCAGAAACTAAAGGCATCGGTTATGTTTATTCAGAAGAATTGCTTCACCAAATTTCTCCTCCAATCAAAGATAAGGTGGAACGTTTTGTACATGATCATGATGTCATCATGTTTACAATATGTATGGATGTTATTGACAGCGCGTTTGCACCAGGTGTGAGTGCTAATGGTGTGCTTGGATTATCACCACACATCGTACTTGAATTAGCTAAACGCATCATTCCGAATGAAAAAGTCCCAACAATTAGCATTGCTGAAACAAATCCTAAGTATGATGTAGATAACAGAACTGCAAAATTATCAGCTAATTTCTTATATCATTTTATTCTTTAAAATTCCAATAGTTAACACATTGTTCGATGAAAGAAAGCACACGTGATGAGTGCTTTCTTTTTTTTAGGTAGTTAATATATATAGAACGACCTAACTTAGGTTGAATATCTAAGACATCTAAATCCTTAGCATTAAATGATTGATAATAAACTCTAGGTATTACAGCATATCCCAAACCTCTATGCACAAAGTTCGTGGCAGCTTCAAATCGATCCGCTTCAATAATGATATTAGGATGCAAGTTCATACGGTTAAAGTAGTCATCTAGATGTTTGCGAACTTGGGATCTTTTGGTTGGCAATATTAATGGCAAGGATGCAATAGAAGTAGTATGTGAATGTGGAAAAGCATTTTTAGGAGTGATCAACACATAGGACTCCTCATAGAGCGGTATAGATTCAATATCATCATGCTTCATTTGTTCGTTAGTGAAAGCAACATGATTCTCAAAGTTAACGAGCAATTCAAAAATTTTATTTTGATCATGAATTTCAGATACAAGGTAAGTTTGATCTGGAAATTGTTTAGCATGTGTCGATAATACTTGAGAAAGCCATTGGTTTGTCGATTCTAAAATAGATATTTTAATTTTAGGTACATGTCCCATATTGAGATCGTACATTTTTTCGATAGTTTGATGATATTGATGTATCAGTTGTCGTGCGTAATTGTAAAAATGAATGCCTTTTTCAGTAATTTTAATATCTTTAGTCGTACGCATAAATAGATCATAACCTAGATCAGCTTCCATTTTTTTAATTGTTGTCGTCAGAGAAGGTTGACTAATATGTAAAAAGTTAGCGGCTTTAGTAAAACTATTATATTTAACAACAGCAACAAAGTATTCTAATTGTATAATTTTCATAGGAAAGCTCCTTTAATTAGTTATTTATAGTTTAAAGCTATCAATAATTAGTTTATTTATATTGGTAGTCTATATAATAACATATTATACTGGTCCATATAGAGAAAGGTGTGCTTTTGTGTAAGTATCGTGCTTACATTGCTTATTACCATACCATTTGTACTATGGATTTTTTAGTTATTGTTAAACAAAGGATAAGTTTATTAAAAACAAGGAGTGATTTTTCATGAGAAAAATAGAAGCAAAAAGAGGGTTAGACATTGAATGTAAAGGTTGGGAACAAGAAGCAGTACTGAGAATGTTATATAACAACCTTGACCCGGAAGTAGCTGAACGCCCTGAAGACTTAGTTGTTTATGGAGGTATAGGTAAAGCTGCACGTAATTGGGAAGCATTTGAAGCCATTGAAGATACATTACGTTCATTAGAAGCTGATGAAACAATGTTAGTTCAGTCTGGTAAACCCGTTGCTGTATTTAAAACACATGAAGAAGCGCCACGTGTATTAATATCTAATTCAGTATTAGTTCCAGAATGGGCAAATTGGAATCATTTCAATGAATTAGATAAAAAAGGTTTAATGATGTATGGTCAAATGACAGCTGGTAGTTGGATATATATTGGTTCACAAGGTATTGTTCAAGGTACTTATGAAACATTTGGAGAACTTGCGAATCAACATTTTAATAGCAACTTAAATGGCACGGTCACTTTGACAGCTGGTCTAGGTGGTATGGGTGGTGCGCAACCACTAGCCGTTACAATGAACGGTGGCGTTGTTATCGGCGTAGACGTCGATGAAACACGCATTGATAAACGTATTGAGACGCGTTATTGTGACGTTAAAACACACGAATTAGACGAAGCGTTACGTTTGGCTGATGAAGCTCGTGAAAAGGGTGAACCACTATCAATTGGTTTAGTCGGTAATGCGGTTGACACACATAAAGCAATCTTAGATAAAGGTTTTAAAATTGATATTGTGACAGACCAAACAAGTGCACATGATCCGCTAAATGGTTATGTACCTCAAGGGTATTCGTTAGAAGAAGCGAAAGCAATACGCCAAAAAGATCCAAAACAATATGTTAAAGAAGCACAAACTTCTATGAGAAAACATGTAGAACTCATGCTTGAATTTCAGAAAAATGGTGCTGTTGCATTTGATTATGGTAATAATATCAGACAGGTTGCATTTAATGATGGATTAGAAAATGCATTTGATTTCCCTGGATTTGTGCCTGCTTATATTCGTCCATTGTTCTGTGAAGGTAAAGGCCCATTCCGTTTTGCAGCATTAAGTGGAGATCCGAAAGATATTGAGCGTGCAGATGAAGAAATGAGAAAGATTTTCCCAGATAATGAAAAATTAATTCGTTGGTTAGATTTAGCGCAAGAAAAAATCGCCTTCCAAGGTTTACCGTCACGTATTGCGTGGTTAGGTTATGAAGAGCGTGCGAAAATGGGCTTAGCATTGAATAAATTAGTAAGAGATGGTGAAATTTCTGCACCAATTGTCATTGGTCGTGATCATCTTGATTCTGGTTCTGTCGCTAGTCCAAACCGTGAAACTGAAGGTATGAAAGATGGTTCTGATGCTGTTGGTGATTGGCCAATCTTAAACGCATTAATTAATACAGCAGCAGGCGGTTCATGGATTTCATTCCACCATGGCGGCGGCGTTGGTATGGGTTACTCTTTACATGCAGGTATGGTTGTTGTAGCAGATGGATCAGAACGTGCTGATAGAAGATTAGGACGTGTATTAACGACAGATCCGGGTATGGGTGTTGTGAGACATGCGGATGCTGGATATGAATCTGCGATTAAAGTTGCAAAAGAAAAAGGTATCAAAATCCCAATGATTACAGGTAAAGGAGACAAATAATGAACGATTTAATTATTCAAAACATTAAAGAACTAATTTTACCAAAATCTACTGAACGTCCATTAAAAGGAAAAGAGTTAGACGAACTTAACATTATTGAAAATGGAACGGTTGTCGTTAAAAACGGCAAAATTGTCTACGCAGGAGAGCACTCAGATGCCTATGAAGCAACTGAAACAATTGATGTAACAGATAAAGTGGTTTCACCAGCTTTGGTTGAAGCACATACACATCTTGTTCATGGTGGTTCACGTGAACATGAAATGTCACTTAAAAGACAAGGTGTTTCTTATTTAGAAATTCTTGAACAAGGTGGCGGCATTTTATCTACAGTTGAAGCTACACGTAAAGCTACTGAAGAAGCATTATTTAAAAAGGCAGAAAAGAATTTGTTGACGATGATGGAACATGGCGTTTTAGCTGTTGAGAGTAAAAGTGGCTATGGTCTAGATAAAGAAAATGAACTAAAACAATTACGTGTATCTAATCGTTTGGCTGAAAAATATAACTTAGACATGAAACACACATTCCTTGGTCCGCATGCCGTACCTAAAGATGCTGAGTCTAATCAAACTTTTCTTCAAGAGATGATTGATTTGTTACCAGAAGTTAAGCCGTATGCTGATTTTGCAGATATATTCTGTGAAACTGGTGTGTTTACGGTTGAAGAATCGAAAAAATATATGGAAGCGGCAAAAGCATTAGGTTTTGATGTGAAAATCCATGCAGATGAAATTGATCCATTGGGTGGTTTAGAGTTAGCTATCGACGAAAATGCAATCTCTGCAGATCATCTTGTAGCATCAAGTACAGAAGGTAAAGAAAAACTAAAAAATAGTGACACTGTCGCGGTGTTATTGCCTGGTACGACTTTCTATTTAGGCAAGGAATCTTATGCAGATGCGCGAGGTATGTTAGACAATGATGGCGCAATCGCGATTGCGACAGATTTTAACCCAGGTAGTTGTGTCACAAACAACTTACAACTTGTGATGTCGATTGCTGCCTTGAAATTGAAATTATCTCCAAATGAAATTTGGAACGCAGTGACTGTTAATGCGGCTAAAGCCATTGACATTGATGCTGGTACCATTAATCAAGGAGATAAAGCTAATATTGTTATTTGGGATGCGCCTAATCATGAATATATTCCATATCACTATGGTATTAACCACGCTGAAAAAGTCATTAAAGATGGTAAAGTGTTGATTGATAATCGTATCAAATTAGAACAATAATTTGAATAGTTAAAGCTGAGTCAAATTGACTTGGCTTTTTTTGTATTATTTTAGGCAGAGTTGATTAAATATTTCGACAATTATGATACCATATGGTTAAAGCAATTTGGAGGTGACAATGAATGTGCGTCACATAAGTTATTTTAATCAGTGGCACGGGGCATTAGTCACCAATATGCTTGCAGGTATTTTGTTGGCACTCGCGTTACTACCCGGTGCAATTGCTTTTTCCTTTATTGCAGGTGTAAGTCCAACCATAGGTATGCTAAGTACTGGACTTATGATGTTAGTTATAAGTTTGACCGGCAATCGAACATTAATGGTGTCAGCACCAAGTAGTGGTGTTTCTTTAGTTGTCGCACCGCTTATGTCTAGCCACGGTATGCCCGCTGTAATATTGGCTACGTTAATTATGGGAATAATACAAATTTTGATGGGTATTTGCCGAATCAATAAATTATTAGATTATATTCCCACAGGTGTTGTTATAGGTTTTATGAATGCATTAGGTGTATTGTTATTTACATCGCAACTAAAAAATATACTAAATATTTCAAACGCGACCTATGTCATAGCGGTCGCATCTTTTTTAATTATTTGGTTAGCACAAAGATATATCAGATTTATGCCGGCACCATTGATTGCGATTATTATTTTAACGATATGTGCATGGTGGCTTAAACCAGATATTGTCTATGTACACCATTTAGCATCATTGCATATTCATGTACCGATGCTGTCATTTCCAGATGCAATGTATGATATGCATATCGTTGGTATTTCAAGCATGTATGGAGTGACAATGGCAATTGTTGCTGTTGTACAAACGACATTAACAGCGCGGATGATGGATGCAGTTACTGCCACTAAAAGTGATAAAAATAAAGAAACGATAGGGCAAGGTGTTGCCAATACAATTGTCGCTTTATTTGGTGGCTATGGTGGTAGCGCACTTGTGGGTCAATCGCGATTTAATGCAACGATGGGAGCTACATCGAGGGTATCAACATTGATCACGGGTGCTTTTTTACTCATTAGCTTATTCGTTTTTGGAGATATTATCGGTCAAATACCAATGGCAGTGCTAGCAACTGTATTAATAACGATTTCCCTTAATACATTTGATAGGAGAACGATTTCATTTGTTAAGGTATCTCCAATAAAGCATGGGGCGATCGTTGTACTTACAATGTTGATTATTTTAAGTACGAATAACCTAGCGGCCGGGGTTGTGCTTGTTAGTTTACTATACTATTTGATTCAAGGGTTTAATAAAAGGAAAGGACGTGACATATAATGCCACAATACGAAGACTACATAAATTGGAGAAGAACATTTCATCAATATCCAGAGCTATCAGATGCAGAATATGAAACAACAAAACGTATCAAACGCATCTTAGCATCATATGATATTAAAGTTTTAGATTTACCATTAGAAACAGGACTAGTTGCAGAGGTTGGACAAGGTGATCAATTCGTTGCAGTTAGAACAGATATTGATGCACTACCAATAGATGAGCAAGTGAAACATGAATTCACTTCGACCAATGAAGGTGCGATGCATGCATGTGGACATGATATTCATATGGCTAGTGTGCTAGGGGTCGCAGTGAGATTAAAAGAAATAGAAAATCAACTCAACGGACGCGTGCGCATTATTTTTCAAGCTGCAGAAGAATTGGGCTATGGCGCAGTGAAAGTTGCTAATACAGGTGCAATTGACGGTGCGAAAGCCGTGTTAGGTTATCATAATTATCCAACGTTAGATATTGGAGAATTTGCGGTTAAATCGGGGGTTATCACATCTTCTGTAGACCGTTTCGAATTTAAAATTAAAGGTAAAGGTGCGCATGCTGCTAAACCAGAACAAGGTAACGACCCAATGATTGTATTGGGACAGTTGATTAATAGTGTTCAGTCTATTGTGAGTAGAAATTTATCAGCATTTGATAATGCAGTTGTTACAATTGGAGAAGTATCATGTGGGAATACATGGAATGTTATTGCAGACGAAGCCTATGTGCAAGGTACTGTGAGAAGTTTTGATGAAGATAAACGTGTACTGATTGAAGAAAGATTAAGAGCCATTGGAAGCGGACTTGCTGAAGTATTTGGCGTAGACATTGAAACGTCTTATCACCGCTTGCCTGGTGCTGTGGTTAATGATGAGCAATTAACAAATGATGCAATAGCAATTGCCAAAGAAGTTGGATACAATGTCAGTGTTATGGATAAACCGTTGACGATTGGCGAAGATTTTTCTGGTTTTTCTAATAAGTATCCAAGTGTATTTGTCTTTATTGGTTCTAATAGTGAATATGATTTGCACCATCCAAAATATGACCCAGATGAACGTATTTTAGAAAAAGTACCTGACTATTTTGTTACTTTTGTACAAAAATTATTGAATGAAAATTAAGGCAATATACTTAAATTATGATTAGACAATAGAAATGTTGGGTATTTAATAACTAGTTCATAATTTAAGGAGTGTTCTTAATGGCAGGTCAAGATCCAAGAACTAAATTTTCAAATAAAGATTTTCCAAAACAAGAACAACCAGTTCCAGGTTTACAAAGTAAGTTAGATCCAAAGCCTGATTGTGGTGAAACATCCTATACTGGTTATGGTCGTTTAAATGATTATAAAATGTTAGTTACTGGTGGAGACTCAGCTATAGGCAGAGCAGCAGCTATTGCTTACGCTAAGGAAGGCGCTGATGTAGCAATTAATTATCTTCCAGCAGAACAACAAGATGCAGAAGAAGTACAACAAGTCATTGAAGCAGCAGGAAGAAAAGCTGTCTTAATTCCAGGTGACATTAGAGATGAACAATTTAATTACGATTTAGTTGAAACAGCTTACAACGAACTTGGCGGGTTAGACAATGTAACCATTGTCGCCGGTCATCAACAATATAGAGAAAGCATAAAAGGTTTTGACACAGCTTCGTTTTCAGAAACATTTGAGACGAATGTTTATCCAATATTTTGGACAGTTCAAAAAGCAGTAGATTATTTACAAGCTGGTGCAACCATTACGCTGACCTCTTCAGTTCAAGGTTACAATCCAAGCCCAATTTTACATGATTATGCTGCTTCAAAAGCTGCGATTATTTCATTAACGAAAAGTCTATCCGAAGAACTCGGTGCGAAAGGCATTCGTGTGAATTGTGTTGCGCCAGGACCATTTTGGTCACCATTACAAATTTCTGGTGGTCAACCGCAATCTAAAATTCCGAGCTTTGGACAAAAGGAAGTCTTGGGCAGAGCAGGTCAACCTGTAGAATTATCAGGCACATATGTACACTTGGCAGCTGAAGAATCCAGTTATACAACAGGTCAAGTATATGGTGTGACAGGTGGTACTCAGTTAGACTAGGTTATATGAAACGTCACAGCTAATGTGGAGATGATTCAATCACATTAAAGTTGTATCATCTAAACCCTGTGACTTCTAGCTTGATAAGCGAATATTACAATGAGTCATATAGCCGACGTTATATGGGCGAGATTGAGAAATCAAATTCAATGTTTGGTTTCTGTCTCGCTTTTTTATTATTTTTAAAAGGAGTATAAATGTGGATGAAACAATATAACGCAAACACATTAACGAAACAACAGAATTATAAATTACTAAGTGGTAGTGTTATTCCAAGACCAGTTGCATTTGTGACAACACAGGATAAAGATGGGAATTTAAATGCTGCACCGTTCAGTTTTTTTAATGTTGTATGCAGCGCACCTCCTATGATTATGATTTCTACTGCACGTTCACAAGGAAAGCGCAAAGATACATCGTTAAATATTGAAGAAACAGGCTCATTTGTAGTTCATATTACAGATGAAATGACTGTAGAACAAATAAATAAAACGGCTGCACCTATAGACAGAACACTAAATGAATTAGAAAGAACGCAGTTGACATGTGTGAAATCAGAAGTCGTGCCTGTACCAGGTGTGGAACAAGCCAAAATTCGAATGGAATGCAAACTAAATCAAATCGTTACATTAGGCGATGCTCAAGAAGGATCAGATTTAATCATTGGTGAGGTTGTGATGTATCACATTGATGAGGCAGTTTACTTTGATGATAGTAAAATAGATGCACAAGCATTAGCGCCTGTGGCACGTTTAGCTGGAAATGATTATGCTGCATTAGGACAATCATTTACGATTAATCGACCAACAGAGTAATTTATAAATGATAAGACTGAAGTCATTAGCTCATCAGCTAATTGTTAAGATTTGTTAAAGTTTAAGCAAGAATTTAAAACAGTAATTGACGAAACTAATTTAATATTGTACTGTGAAAAATAAATTAAATAACTTATCAAGAGAAGTGGAGGGACTGGCCTGTGGATACTTCGGCAACATGATTATGCGTGTGCCAATTCCAGTAGCATCATTTATGCTAGAAGATAAGAATAAATGTACAAAGTTTACTCTTTCTTCAATTGGAAAGAGTTTTTTATTTGAGTAAGTTTATTTAATGGTAGAAAAATTGATGTTCTGTTTGAACTTAAAGGAAAGTTGGTTTTGTATGGAGGAGACAAAGAAAGGTAATGCATGGGCACTGATACCTTTAATTATTTTTGTGGGTATGTTTTTAGGTGTTGGTATCATTACCGGCGATTTCACTACAATGCCCCTAAATGTTGCGATACTAGTAGCGACAATTGTGGGACTTGTATTAAATAGAAAAGAATCATTTCAAAAGAAAGTTGAAATTTTTACTAAGGGTGCAGGACATTCCAATATTATACTAATGATGCTCATTTTCTTATTAGCAGGAGCGTTTTCGCAAACAACTGAAGATATGGGTGGCGTAAAATCTACAGTGAATTTGGGACTATCTTTGATTCCTGAGAATTTAATCATTGTAGGTTTATTCGTGATATGTATGTTCGTGTCACTTTCTATGGGTACATCCGTGGGCACTGTAGCAGCTATAGCGCCTGTTGGCTTTGGACTAAGCCAAGCAACGGATGTCTCTGCAGCCATCACTATGGCGACGGTCGTAGGTGGGGCGATGTTTGGTGATAATTTATCAATGATTTCAGATACAACGATAGCTGCGGTAAGAACTCAAAAAACAAAAATGAGTGATAAGTTTAAGGTGAACATCAAAATCGTGTTACCTGGTGCCATAATTACTGTCATTGTACTTTGGTTTTTAACAAATGGAGCACAAATTGATGCATCTAAGAGCTACGATTATGATCTTATAAAAGTAGTACCTTATTTATTTGTACTCATACTCGCATTATTCGGCGTCAACGTTATTATTGTACTTATTGGCGGTATTATACTTTCGGCAATTATAGGTTTATTTTATGGTACCTTTGATTGGATTGGGTTATTAAACTCTATTTCTAAAGGGATTATTGGCATGGAGGATATTGCCATTATTGCACTATTAATTGGTGGTCTAGTGGCATTGATACAACACAATGGTGGTATTACATGGTTACTTAATTTTGTGCGTAATAGAGTGAAATCTAAGCGTGGCGCAGAACTAGGAATTGCTGGCTTAGTGAGTGTGGCCGATATTTCAACTGCTAATAATACGATTTCTATATTAATGGCAGGGCCATTAGCTAAAGACATTTCAGATGAATATGGTGTAGATCCGCGTAAATCAGCAAGTATTCTAGATATGTTTGCAAGCTGTTTCCAAGGACTATTACCGTATAGTCCACAGCTTATTGCAGCAGCAGGTGTGGCATCTATATCACCGTTTGAATTGGTACCGTATGCGATTTATCCGATGATATTAGGGATTTGTGGTCTGATTGCTATCGCCTTTAGATTGCCGAGATTGGACAAGAAATAAACCCTAACAATCATGTGAAGTGAATATTTCATATGTATGGATGATTAACAGTCGTCATGCAAAATTGTTAAGTTTAATATAAATTGAGAGAGTGCGGAATCTTATGTATTATTTGATTTCTGACTCTCTTTTTTAAGTATAGACTAACGGCGTAGTACAGGATGCTTTATTAAGTTTAATCCTAATTGTTAAAGATTTAAGAATGCAAAATTTTGACGTTTACTGACTATTAACGATAAAATAAAGTTGTTGAAAGTTTGATAAAATCATACAAACCACTCATATTTCGTATGATTATAGTTTAGAAGTCTTGTATAATGCGTTAGAATAGAAATAAGAGTGAAAGTAGGTGAACAATCCATCGTGGCTAAATATAATGTAGAGAATGAAAATGTTGAGATACGTCTTGAACGATTATTTAAAGTTGAACCAGAATTGTTATATCAAGCGTGGACAGATGAACGTTTTCTTAAACAATGGTTTATGACAACAGAAAGAACAAATAAATCAATACAAGTAGATGCTGAACAAAATGGAAACTATATGATTATTGATGTAAGAAAAGGCAAAGAAAATAAAATTCAAGGATCATATCGTACGTTAACGCCTTTTGAATATATTGTAATGACCATAGGTATGCCAGAGCTAAGTGATTCTGAAGATACGATAGAAGTTGAAATATTCGAAAGAGCACCTGGCATCACACAAATGATTTTCAATTATATTGCGTATGTTCCTAGAGAACGTAGACTTACAACATTAGAATATAAGCAAAAGAAAAAAGAATACCATGATTCTACTGCACATGGTTTTGAAATGTTATTTGATAAACTACAAATTGCATTAGAAACATTTGAAGCGGAATTATAATTATAAAAAACGACAAAATATCATTTTAATACAAATAAAAAAAGGACTTACAAGCATGCTAAATGAATTGATTGCTTGTAAGTCCTTTTTTTAGTGTGTGTTGAGTTCGCCTTTTTCTTGGCGTTCATTATATTTCCGTAGCAATGTTTCGAAAAAGATATGATAACTGATAAAGCTAGAGTAATCTATACCATCTACGAGATAAAACGTATTACTCGAAACATAGATATTATAATTTGCTTTTTGTGCTAGCGTGTTATCTTTCAATGTAGTTACTGAGAAAAAGTATTTTTGACGCAGTTGCAGTAAATTAGTGATATCTGAAAGTTGCGTTGTTTCTCCGGAAAGCGAAATGATAAAAAAGATATCTTTCGGTGTTGCTTTATTTAAGACCATTTTAAATTCATGAACATCATGTAGGACAATAATATTCTTATGAATTGTTAATAAAATCCGTTGTGCTTCTTGAGCAACATTCATCTGAGCTAAACCTGTACCGTATAGATAGACCGTTTCGGCTTGGTTAATTTTATCGGTAATCAGTTCATAATCAATGCGCTCTAAATAAGTGAACGTATTTTCAATTTCTTGTTTAAATCCTTCAATAGAGTCGGAAGGTAGCTGATGTGATTGTTCTGTTTCAAATTTTAAATAAGATTTAAAATCACTGTATCCGTCAAACCCAAGCTTACGTGTAAAACGATGGATCGTCGCATTGGATGCATGGGTATTCGCAGCTAATTCTTGTATTTTCATCGTTTTACATTGATTAATATGTGTATTAATAAAATGTGCTATATGTAAATCATTTTCGTTTAATTTATTAAAGTTATTATTGACGCGTTCATCTAAAAACAATGGTAATCACCTCACACTTCATGAAAATATTTTCGACTTTTGAAAATATAATCTGATTATACAAAATTATTCCAAATGACGTCAAACTATTGTTTTTATGTAAGCGTTTCCTTTAATATTAAGCATAAGCAATGAATATGATTGAATATAATAATAAAGTATAGATGTTTTAAATTTTTGAAAATTGAACTGATAGGAAATGAGGGAACATAGTTATGAACGCAATTAAAAGGTTTGGCAGTGCAATGATCGTACCTGTATTAATGTTTGCTTTCTTCGGTATTGTACTTGGGTTTGCAACACTATTTAAAAATCCATCAATTATGGGGAGTATTGCAGAAGAAGGAACGAATTGGTTTAAGATTTGGTCTGTGATTGAATCAGGTGGTTGGACGATATTTAATCACATGGAAATCGTCTTTGTAGTAGGTTTACCTTTATCATTAGCTAAGAAAGCACCGGGACACGCTGCCTTAGCTGCCTTAATGGGTTACTTAATGTTTAATACATTTATCAATGCAATACTTACGCAATGGCCACATACATTTGGCGCAAATTTGGAAAAAGGTGTTGAAAATGTAACAGGCCTTAAAGCGATTGCTGGTATTGAAACGCTCGATACAAACATATTAGGCGGTATTATCATCTCCAGTATCATAACTTGGATACATAATCGCTATTACAGTAAACGTCTTCCTGAAATGTTAGGTGTATTCCAAGGATTGACATTTGTTGTTACGATTTCATTCTTTGTTATGTTGCCAGTTGCATTAATTACTTGTATTATTTGGCCAACTGTACAAGGAGGCATTTCATCATTACAAGGATTTATCATAGGTTCAGGTTATATTGGTGTATGGTTGTACCATTTCTTAGAGAGAGTGCTTATTCCAACTGGCCTACATCATTTCATTTATGCACCAATTGAAGTCGGCCCAGTAGTGGTTAATCACGGTTTGAAAGCCGAATGGTTCGAACATGTCAATGAGTTTGCTAAGAGTACGAAACCATTAAAAGAACAATTTCCTTATGGCTTTATGCTACAAGGTAATGGTAAAGTATTTGGTGCTATTGGTATTGCTTTAGCAATGTACTCTACGACACCTAAAGAAAATAAAAAGAAAATTGCAGCATTACTTATACCAGCAACATTAACTGCAGTCGTTGTAGGTATTACGGAACCATTAGAATTTACATTCTTATTTATTGCACCTTATTTATTTGTATTACATGCATTATTAGCTGCTACAATGGATACATTAATGTATGGATTTGGTCTTGTCGGTAATTTTGGCGGGGGACTTTTAGACTTCTTCGCAACAAACTGGATTCCTTTAGCACAAAACCATTGGCTAACATACGTATTCCAAATAATTATTGGTCTTATATTTACAGCAATATATTACTTCTTATTTAGATTTTTAATTTTAAAATTCAATATTCCACTTCCTGGTCGTAAAAAAGATGAAGAAGATGTGAAATTGTATAGTAAACATGATTATAAAGATAAAAAAGGAGAAACAAAAACAACTGCATCTACTGGAAATGAGTATGAAGATAAAGCAATTTATTATTTAGAGGGCTTAGGTGGTAAGGAAAATATTAAAGATGTTACTAATTGTACGACACGTTTGAGATTGACTGTTAATGATCCAGAGAAAGTAGAAGATAGTGGGTATTTTACGCATAACCAAATGTCGCATGGATTAGTTAAGAGTGGTAAGAACGTACAAGTCGTTGTGGGTATGTCTGTGCCACAAGTAAGAGAGGCTTTTGAAAATATAGTCAATGAATCGCAGTAAAGTATAGTGGATTTTAGGGAGTGGGACAGAAATCATATTTTCTAATAGAGATTTCGTGGTCCCACCCCGGCAAGGATGACTAGGATTGAAAATAGCTTGATATAAGCGCATTTTCACTTCAGTCATCTACTGCCTAAATTAAAAAGAGTCTGAGACATCTATTTTTGTCTCAGACTCTACTTAGTTATATTGGAATTATTTCATGTCAATGCTATTTTAGAAAAAACGATATGTCATCCTTATTCCAAATTTATGTGAAGTTTATGAAATTCTTACTTTATGCATCAGTCTTGGTTGGTATACTGCTCCGAGTACATCTATATTATGCGTTGCAACTAAATATATTAATTTTGCAAATATAGAAGGTGAACATGAAACATTTATCTTGTTTCTATTGAAGGTATAAGAGATATAGTCAGTTTGATTGATTAAATTCATGATGTCGATGACTTTATCTTTTATAAATGCATCATGTAGACCATCTACGACTAATTCAAAACGTTTCGATGATAATAATAAGTGATCTAATGCTAACAGTTCATCTGAATGTGCACTTTCTAGTATTTGATAGATGGCATAATTATGAAAACTTAAAAAGCTAATCAAATATGGTAGCTGTTGTTTCGGTAAATTTATCTCTAAAGCATATAAATTATTTTTCTTAAAAATAGTGAATTTAAAAGAATTACAAAAGTGAATTTGTTTTAAAAGTTTTGTTAAGTGCTTTCTCGTCACGCGCTTACCAAGACCTTCAATATTTAACACAAACGTTTCAGTTTTATCTAAAAACATATTATACCCCCAATATCTATATAAAGTGTTTTATCGTTATTAATCATAATATTCTATTACACTTAAATTTTTACATATTTATATTTCTATTAGATTGTACCACTCTTTTTTACAGTAAGCACTAGGTCTATAGAATGAAGTTAAAAAAATTTAAACACTAGTATTTTAAAAATTAGAATATTTAGAAAATTCAGTTGTTTAAGGGCTTAAAGTATGATACATTTTTCTTTGTTAATACATAGAGGGAAGTGTTTAGGATGTTATCAAAAGTTAGTAGATTTGCCACCAACACATTCTTAGTATGGATGTTAATTGCTGCAATTATTGGATTTATTTTTCCAGCACAGTTAGCTACATTGAGCGGATGGGTACCATATTTATTGGGTATTGTGATGTTGGGGATGGGGTTAACAATTAATCCCAAAGACTTTAAAATTGTATTTCAGTCGCCACGTTCAGTTATTATTGGCGTCATTTTACAATATACGATTATGCCATTAACGGCATTTTTAATAGCAAAATTATTTCATTTACCACCAGAAGTTGCAATTGGTGTTATATTAGTAGGCTGTTGTCCAGGAGGGACATCAAGTAACGTTATGAGTTACTTAGCTAATGCGAATGTTGCGCTATCAGTTGCCATCACAAGTGTTTCAACTTTACTTGCGCCAATTATGACACCAGCATTAATATATTTATTTGCGCATGAATGGCTACAAGTTTCATTCATGAGTATGTTTTGGTCAGTCATTCAAGTTATATTGATACCGATATTGATTGGTTTTATATTACAAAAGGTATTCAAGAATTTTGCGGCCAAATCTGCTACGGCATTGCCAATTGTATCTGTAGTTGCTATTTCATTAATTTTAGCATCAGTCGTTGGAGGGAGTAAATCACAGATTCTTGAAACTGGTTTATTAATCTTTGCTGTTGTTATCTTGCATAATATAGTAGGTTATACACTTGGTTATACGCTAGCACGTATATTTAAACTAGAGAAAGCAGACAAGAAAGCAGTATCTATTGAAGTTGGGATGCAAAATTCTGGTCTGGCAGTATCGTTAGCGACTGTGCATTTTAGTCCGCTAGCAGCTGTTCCGGGTGCAGTATTTAGTTTAGTACATAATATTACAGGTCCAATTTTAGCAAAATACTGGAATAAACGTTAAAATCTTAATCAACAGTGGGTACACAAATGACACTACGACTTTAAGTAGTGAATTTAGGTACCCACTTTTTTTGGTGTGAAATTGATAAGATAAAGAAGATTAATTACACTTGAAATTATGATAAGCTAGTACTAAATAGAAACGATTAAATTATTGAATTGTGAAGCAATTATTGGAGGCATATTCATGTATAAAGCAGTGGTATTTGATTTTGATGGTACGATGATTGATACAGAAAAACATCTATTTGAAATCATCAATAAACATTTAAAACAGCATAAGCAAAATGAAATTAGCTTAGACTATTATCGACAATCAATTGGTGGTGCTGCAACCGCATTACATAATTATTTAGAGGAAGTACTTGGTATTGACAATAAAAATAAAATTTATGAAGAGCATCATGAAACAAGTGTGGATTTACCGATTATTGAATCTGTACAAAAGTTAATGGATTATTGTAAACAACGCCATATATCAATGGCAATCGCAACAAGTAGTTATCGAGAAGATATTCTGCCAACATTTAAAAACTTAGGTTTAGATGCTTATATAGATATTATTGTAGGACGTGAGGATGTTGCAGCAATTAAACCGAATCCAGATCCATATTTAACAGCAGTGCAAAAACTAAATTACAATCCTACGAATTGTCTTGCGTTAGAAGACTCTGTTAATGGTGCCACGGCTGCTGTTACCGCAGGATTAGATGTCATTGTTAATACAAACGAGATGACAGAATTACAAGATTTTAATGAGGTTGCTTATATAGGAAAAGATTTATCTGCAGAAGAGATTATAAAATTATGTTTTGAAAATAATAGGGGTTAATACTATGAATGGTTATTTGATATTGTTTTTCTTAGGTGGACCTATCGTATTAGCGATTGGTAATTTAGTACTAGGACCTATTTTTAATAAAAAGATACCGTTTCATATTCATTTCCGTT
Source organism: Staphylococcus sp. Z5-21 (assembly GCF_056529615.1). Classification (NCBI taxonomy): domain Bacteria; kingdom Bacillati; phylum Bacillota; class Bacilli; order Caryophanales; family Staphylococcaceae; genus Staphylococcus; species Staphylococcus sp. Z5-21. Next base: position 638,932 of record NZ_CP096462.1, read on the forward strand.
CGTTTATGGTGGGTACTTTAGTTTATTTATTAGGCGCAGCAGCGCTTTATTATTTTGTCTTACAAAATCAATTTTGATATTAAAAAAGGCTGTCGTGTTAAAACACGGCAGCCTTTTTATGTTTCTATGATAAAAATTTAAATAGAAGTGTTACGATAACAAGAATAAGTAGAATCGCATCGATTCCCACCATAATGGCAAAACGAGGATTCTTTTCACCTGTTTCTTTTGATTTTTTAACAGCTTTAAGGTTGGGTATCAAACTTACGATTAACAAAATCATAACAACAACGCCTAAGATAATACTCATGATTTGTCACCACCATTTTTATTTTTTGCAATAAATTCCCATACATAACCAGCAATAATCCCGAGAATTAAGCCAATGACAATACCTACTTTCAGAGCGGAGAATATCGCACTAATGAGTATTGCAATAAGTAATGCGATTGGAATGGTTATTCCAAATTTATATTTTCTTTCAGGTGAATTTACTATAGAGAAAAGCACAAAATATAAAATGCCAAAGACAACGATGACAAGTATACTTTTTAATATGAGTTGCCCAATGGAACTATCGGAACCACTAAAATAATTTAATACGAAAAATAACACACCAAAAATGATGGAAATAGTAATTGTACGTTTCAGTAAGTGTTGATTCATATAAAACTCCTTTGTAATCAAATCTAATAAAGAGTATACCATACAACGTATTTAAGTTAATGTTTCACTGGTTTAGTTGATACTTCGTGATCATATTGATGGTGATCATTTAAATATGCATAGAATAAACCTATAATTAAACCACCCCCGATATAATTCCCAATACCTGCACCAATCAGATTGATAACTGCAGGAGTTAAAGCTAATACGTTACTATGATAAATGAGACCGCCTGCGAAAAGGACAGTATTGTATACGACATGTTCATAACCCATAAATGCAAAAATTGACACACCAAACATCATGACAAACATTTTAGCTAAAATATCATCTATTTGCATCGCAATGACTAAAGAAATATTAATGAAGAAATTTGCAAAAATACCTTTAATTAATATCGCTATCAAACTTGAAGATAATGTTTTATGTTCAATGGTTGCCTCTAATTGCGTAAACATATCAACTGTCATAACATCAGAGCCTTTTAATATAAGAAAGAAAACTAGGCCACCTAAGGCATTCCCAATGAAGCAAAGCATGAAGATTTTTAAAACACGAGTTGGACTGATAACGCGATAATATAAACCAACAGTAAAATACATAAAGTTGCTTGTCAGTAGCTCTGAATTTGTAAATAGTATTAAAACAAGCGCAAAACTAAATGCGACAGCAGCCACTGAATTGATAACACCTGTAGGAACATGTGTATCAAGAGAAGCTTTAATAAGTAATACAAATACTGTGATGACACCTAATATAAATCCAGCCATGATGGCGCGAAGTAAATAACGTTTGAAATAAAAACTTTGAAGTATATCCTTTGTTCTTATTGTATCTACTACATGATTTATCCAAGATTTACCGTAAAAGACTTTATCCCATTTAACATTTTTTTCGTTCACTTTATTATCCTCACTTTCTTTAATTAAGCATAGTATACTACGAAGTGATTAAATTGTGAATATTTTCACAAAATATATTTTGATAAGCTATAAAGTATTTAAGCGATGTTTGAATAAAATGAATTTTCCTTATGAACCTCAATCATTGAATATCATGCGCAAAGTACTGATGGATAGTGATATGGTGCTTTCTTTAAAACCTATTTATATAGGTGTTTAAAACCTATATTTAAAAAATGTAGGATTGAAGTAATAAAATAATAAAAAAAGACTTTGCTTTTTTTACTAAAATCGCATACAATTAATGACGGTAAATGTAAGCCCTTACATAATTCAAAATAATTGTTTAAATTTTTTGAATTTATAGTATAATAGCGACATAATAAGTGAAATGAAATTTACTTATATTTGAAAGAGATGGGGTTTGAATGATGGAAGAAAATAATGAATTACAAAGGGGATTAGGTGCTCGTCAAATGCGTATGATCGCTCTCGGCGGAACAATCGGTGTTGGATTGTTTATGGGGGCAACCAGCACTATAAAATGGACAGGTCCTTCTGTGATATTCGCATATTTAATTGCAGGTATCTTTTTATTCTTAGTAATGAGAGCAATGGGAGAAATGGTTTACTTACATCCAACTTCTGGTTCTTTTGCTAACTTTGCAAGTGATTACATACATCCAGTGGCAGGGTACTTAACAGCTTGGAGTAATATATTCCAATGGGTTGTTGTAGGAATGAGTGAGGTCATTGCCGTTGGAGAATATATGAACTACTGGTTCCCAGATTTACCACAGTGGATTCCTGGTGTTATTGTGGTTGCACTATTAGCAGGTGCAAACCTTGTATCTGTTAAGGCGTTCGGTGAATTTGAATTCTGGTTTGCAATGATTAAAGTTGTAACAATTATATTAATGATTGTTGCTGGCTTTGGATTAATTTTCTTTGGACTTGGTAATGGTGGAGAAGCGATCGGCTTATCTAATTTATGGTCACATGGTGGTTTCATGCCTAATGGTTGGATTGGATTCTTCTTTGCGCTATCAATTGTTATTGGTTCATATCAAGGTGTGGAATTAATTGGTATTACAGCTGGTGAGACGAAAGATCCGCAGAAAAATATTAAAAGTGCGGTTAATGGTGTTATCTGGCGTATATTAATTTTCTATATTGGTGCAATTTTTGTGATTGTTACTGTTTATCCATGGGATGAATTAGGAAACATAGGTAGTCCTTTTGTAGCAACATTTGCGAAAGTAGGTATTACCTTTGCAGCTGGTTTAATTAACTTTGTTGTATTGACTGCAGCAATGTCAGGTTGTAACTCAGGTATATTCAGTGCTAGTCGTATGACATTGAACTTATCTCAAAAAGGCATGTTACCTAAATTCTTTGGTAAAGTTATGAAAAATGGTGTTCCAATTTGGACTGTACTTGCCATTGCAATGGGTATTTTAATTGGTGCATTATTAAATGTTATCTTACCTTTATTCATTAAAGGTGCAGACAGTATTTTTGTTTACGTATATAGTGCGTCAATCTTACCTGGTATGGTACCGTGGTTTATGATTTTAATTAGTCATTTAAGATTTAGAAAAAATCATCCTGACGAATTAGATGGTCACCCGTTCAAGATGCCTGGTGGTGCTATAACAAACTATATTACGATGGCATTCTTTATAATGGTATTGATCGGTATGTTGTTTAATAAAGAAACCGTCGTTTCAGTTGTAATTGGTATTATATTCTTATTATTTATGACATTATTCTTTTTCTTAAAAGGCTATCATAAATTGAGTAAAGACAAACTGATATAAGTAAAGTAAATATCAGAAATAGCTTGAATGCTTATTGAAGTATAACGAGTCTGAGACAAAAATAGATGTCTCAGGCTCTGTTTGTTTTTTTATTAAAATAATTTCAACATAAAAGGTTTCATATTTATTAATAAGCTATTTATATTCATAATATAGTTAATTTACAGAAAATTAACTATATTAAAATGTTCACTCAAAACTAGTGTTTTAAACTGAATGTGTAGCACGATAATACATATTAAAGGAGTTATTAATTTATGAAAATCTTCAATAGGTTAGCAACTATTTCTGTAGCAAGTGCAATTGTGGCTAGTACAGCATTGGGGAGTGCACAACCAACTTATGCATCAAGCGGAGGACAAGATTCAAATCAAAATGATGAAGTTTCATATATGGGAAATACTAAAAATCCTAAAAATGTGATTTTCCTTGTGGGCGATGGTATGGGACCTTCATATAACTCTGCATACCGTTATTTTGCAGATAATCCTGAAACAAAAGAAATGGATAAAACAGCATTTGATCATTATTTAGCAGGCAACCAACGTACAAATTCAGATGATCCAAAAGAAAATGTAACGGATTCAGCTGCAGGGGCAACTGCTTTTAGTTCTGGTCATAAAACATTTAATGGTGCAATTGGTGTTGATGAAAATAAAAAGGATGTTAAAACTGTTTTAGAACAAGCTAAAGAAAATGGTAAGTCAACTGGACTTGTGTCTACTGCTGAACTTACGGATGCTACACCAGCAGCTTATGCGGCACATGTTGATGATCGTGATAAAAAAGACGAAATTGCGCAACAATTTTATAATGATAAAATAAATGGCCAACACAAAGTGGACGTGCTACTTGGTGGCGGTGCTGAATATTTCGGAAAAGAGAATGGTAACCTCACAGATAAATTCAAAAAAGATGGTTATGATATTGTGAAGAATAAATCGCAAATGCAAAACTCTAATAGCAAGCAAATACTAGGTTTATTTGCAGATAATGACATGCCTTTACAAATTGATGCATCAAAACAAAATCCAAAACTTGTTGATATGACAGATACTGCTGTTAATAAATTGAAACAAAATGATAAAGGATTCTTCTTAATGGTAGAGGGTGCTTCAATTGATAAATCTGGTCATCCTAATGATGTTACTGGCGTAATGTCTGAAATGCAAGGTTTTGAAAAAGCATTTGACTATGCAACACAATACGCTAAAGCAAATCCAGATACGCTAGTCGTTGCGACTGCTGACCATTCAACAGGTGGTTTATCCATTGCTAAGGGTAAAGACTACGTTTGGAATCCAGATGCCATTCACTCAATGAAACATTCAGGTTCTTATATGACAAAGCAAATTGCTAGTGGTAAAGACGCTGCGAAAGTCATTAAAGAGGGTTATGGATTTGATGTAAAACAAAGTCAAATTGATAAAATTAATGAAGAAGCTAAAAAATTAAAAGATCTTGATGAAGATGACGAAAAATATAAAGATCAATTACAAAAACTACAAGATGCAGTACAAAAACCAATTAACGATAAGTCTAACACTGGATGGACAACGTATGGTCATACTGGTGAAGATGTAAATACTTATGCATTTGGTCCAGGTAGTGACCGATTCCAAGGTAACATTGATAATACAGATAATGCCAAAAACATCTTTGATTTTTTCAAAAATGATCAATCATCTTAATTCAATTTCATAACTAAGAAAACAAATAAAACACTTTCTCTAAGTTCACAATACAATGTGATCATTAGGGAAAGTGTTTTATTTGTAAAAAGTAATTAGTGTTTAAACCGAATGGTAGATAAATGCTTACGATAATTATCTAAAGCCATTTTAGATTGTGTAATTGAATCCAGTGCACTTTGGTAATTTAAGGCAATATAGCGATAATATAAAATATCAACAGTAAACAATTGTGCGAATAGAGATGTCGTGGCAGCCATGCGCAATTCATTTTCATCTGTTTGACCATAAATAATGGTGTAATCTGATATTTTAGCAACTGGATTATCATTTGAACTAGAAATTGTAATAATAGGTATCGTATAATCTTTAGCGACTTTTGCCATGGATTGCATTTCGCTATGACTACCTTGATTCGTAACAAAAATAATACAGTCACGTTCATCATGGGTAGCTAGCGTCGACATGAATAAATGCGTCTCTTGAAGTAGACGAACATTAAGTCCTATGCGCGATAATTTTTGGAAAAGGTCAGTCACTATCACGAGAGAGGCACCATAGCCAAATAGAAAGATTGTACGTGCACGCTTCATCGTATCACATATGTAATCTATCATTTGGTCATCAATATGATTAGATACATAATTCATCGTATCAGTGACACGAGATAACATTTTGTTTTTAAGTGTATCTACAGATTCATTATCTACAAGTTCTAGATGATTATTGTTAATTGCATTATTAGGTAAATAACGAGATATAGCGATTTTAAGCTCTTGAAATCCTTTTCCAGTTATTTTCTTACTAAATCTAACAATGGATGCTGTACTTGTATCAATTTCATTTGATAAATCTTGGACAGACATATTTATCATTTTATGCGGTGTATTTAGTATGAAGTCAGCGATTTTTTTCTCGCTTTTAGTTAATTGATTATAATTGCTATCAATTTTATAAAGTACGTTGGTCATTTTAATCACCTAGTGTATCAGATTCTCGCATAGCTTTCGTTGTACCAAAGAAATAGGTGAATATGAAACCACCTGCATATGCTGCGAGTAGTCCTGCAATGTAACCTAAATACATATGATCTGAAATCAAAGGTAATAAAGAAATACCACTTGGTCCAATTGCAGTTGCGCCTATGTGACCAATACCACCTATGACTGCACCGCCAATACCGCCACCAATACAAGCAGTAATGAATGGCTTGCCTAGTGGTAATGTCACACCATAAATTAATGGCTCTCCAATGCCTAAAAATCCTACTGGCAAAGCACCTTTCAGTGTGTCTCTTAAGGTTGTATTTTTACGACATCTTACCCAAAGTGCAAGCGCTGCACCAACTTGTCCAGCACCTGCCATTGCTGCAATAGGAAGTAAATAAGTAGCACCTGTTTGATTAATCATTTCAATGTGAATAGGCGTAAACATATGATGTAATCCTAACATAACTAATGGTAGGAAGAATGCACCGATAATAAAGCCGCTAAAGACGCCGCCAATATCGATGATGCCGTTAATCACAGTAACAAGTCCGTCAGAAACGAACCCAGCTAAAGGCATAAATATAAAGATTGTTAACAAACCAATGATAAATAAAGTGATTGTAGGCGTAACAATAATGTCGATTGAATTAGGGACGATTTTATGTAGACGTTTCTCTATAATACTGAGTAACCAAACTGCAAAGATTACGCCAATAATACCACCTTGGCCAGGTTGAAGGGGTTCACCAGTAAAAATATTAGTAATCATATTTTTGTCTGTTAATCCCGTCAATAATGTTGTACCACCGATGACGCCACCTAAACCAGGTGTAGCACCAAATTCTTTTGCAGCATTGATGCCAGTGAAGATAGCGAGGTAAGCTAACATACCATCTTTGATAACGTTAAATACCGTAACAAGTTGAGTTACCCACTCGCCAGAAATTTGTCCTGCTGCTAATAAGTTACTTAATACAGCGGCGATACCGCCAATTAAACCCGCACCAATAAATGCAGGAATTAAAGGTATGAAAATATTAGCTATGGTCTTTAATAATTTATTGAATTTACCACGTTTTTGTTTACTTTGGAATTCAGATTTATTTGCTTGGGCTTGTGCTTCGGCATTTGCACGGTAGTCTTTCGATTTATGTTTGATTGTTTCTCCTAAAGGGGCACCGCTTAATTCGGACATGTGAGATGCCACTTTATTAACCGTTCCTGGCCCTACAACGACTTGTACACGGTCATCTTTAACTACGCCCATAACACCTTTAATTGATTTTAGTTGTTCGTAATCAATTTTATCTTCATCGAGTACTTTAATTCTAACGCGAGTCATACAATTAATGATATTATCCATATTATCGATGCCACCAACCGCGTCAATGATATGTTCTGCTAATATTTGCTCTTTTGTCATAATATAACCTCCTCTTATATTGAATACAGGTAGTCATTCTTGAATAAATTTGCTTAGTGATATCGTGGTGAATCAATTCTGTATTGCTTTTTTAATGATATGATTATTATCGTTAAGTCGAGTAACGGCTTCAGATTTATTAATATCGCAGAGATGCATGACGACGGCTACTTTTAAGTTTTGATCAGCGGATTCATAAAGTGATTGCGCTTGATCATATGAAATGTCACATATGTCTTGAATAATCCGTATGGAACGATCTATTAACTTTTGGTTAGTTGCTTTTACATCTACCATGAGGTTATCGTAAACTTTACCAACACCTACCATTGTAATTGTGGAAATCATATTCAATATTAACTTTTGCGCTGTTCCAGATTTCAATCTTGTTGAGCCAGTTAACACTTCTGGTCCTACATTCACTTCGATTGGATATTGTGCTAGGTCACTTATTTTGGTGTTTGTGTTACAAGATATAGCGACTGTGTGTGCTCCAATCTCTGTAGCACATTTGAGTCCGCCCATAACATAGGGCGTGCTGCCGCTAGCTGCAATACCAATAACAACATCTTTTTCATTTAGATGTATATGTTTTAAGTCTTCACGCGCAAGCGACTCACTATCTTCTGCACCTTCAACTGCTACTGTCATTGCACGTTGTCCACCAGCTATGAGTCCAATAACTTCATTAGTTGAAGTATTAAAAGTCGGTACACATTCTGCTGCATCGAGGACACCTAAACGACCACTGGTTCCAGCCCCGATATAAATGATGCGACCACCTTGTTTAAATTGTTCCGTTGTAACTTTAATTACTTCTGCTAATTTTGGTAATATATCATGAATTTGTTGGGGTACTTTTTGATCTTCAGCATTCATAGTTTCTAAGGCTTGTATAATGGACATTTCATCTAAATGCATGGTTGCTTCATTTCTTGCTTCAGTCATAGAATTATTCATAAATTTCAGCTCCTTGTTTGTATAATAAATTCAAAGGTATCATTAGGACGTAAGCAATCAATGAGCGGTATATCATCGTCAATAATTTGACCAACAACATTGATATGTTCGTGAGGTTGTAAATCTGTCTTGATAATTTGCAGTTCTCCTTGATAGCGACCATTGAGTTGGTTGTCTACGGTAATAGCGCCTGTTTTTCGGATATGATTAAATTGAGGTTTTATATCTGATTGACAATAATGACGTGCTTCTTGTGAGCGCAGTACATTTGCTGGGTTATCGATACGGACGCTATGTCGTTTTGATAATATGGATTCAACTTGTAAGTCTTTTAATGTGATAGATAAAGTGAAATGTCTTTGTGTTAAAAGTAATATGAGTTTATGAGCGTATCGTTGTGTTATTTGTGTATCGCCAACCATGATATGGTTTACTGATTGATCTAGTAATAGTTGAGCACTTTTAAGGGGGTGCATATATCTCGAGCATTCGAGTGTTGGTAATCCCCTATAAAGTGGGCCACGTTTTGTAGTTCCAACTATAAAGCCATAGATATTGGCATTAGGATTAAATTTCAAAATTAATTTATTTTGAGCGTTAACAAAATCTGTCGTTAATCCAGTATCTGGACGAGGATAATAGTTATGACAATAGCATATATAACTAAAATTATTTAACTGAGTATATAACTGTTGCAACAATTGTTCGGATACAATACTGGCATTGAGACAACATTGGAATCCATTTTCAATAATTTCATTAACAATATCAATAGAAGTACTATGATCTACGCGAATAATAAAATGCGCCTGCTGATATTGCTTCAAGAATTGATAGAAAGATTGATTCAGCAATGAAGGATTGATATCAATCATATAAGTCAGCTGATCGTTTGATAGATAGTCTAAAAGTTCTCCCAAATAGCGATATTTAGTATTCTCATTGTCTTCAGGAATTTGAACTGAAGTGAAAATAGTCGTGTATCCTAAATCAACCATGCGTCTTATATATGATTTATCGATGGATTGACCAAGATAAATAGAAAAACCATGCATTTTTACCACTCCTTTAATGCTGTAATCGGTTTCATTGTACAACATATGAAAAAGTATTACAATTTGAATTTCTATTTTTATTTAAAATGAAATTTTATTACAAATAATAGGAAAGTACTTGATGGATATGCATTAAACGTTGTTGGATAAGTTCGATATGTTTCGTGGTATTGCCGATCGTTAATTCGTCGAGCGGTTGTTCCATTTGATTGCTTAAAAAAGTAAAGTAATTATAATGAAAAAGGGATAATTGATACAAAGCATCTTGTTTAAATTCAGTATATTCTTGCTCTATAAAATCATGAACATCCTGTTTATATTGAAGTTTCTTTTTATGATTGGTAACATAAGCAAATTTATATATCTCGATTAAATTGAGTAACTTGGTTATACGTTTTTCTAAGTTGTGAAATTCTAGGTGATACATAGAATCATCCTTTCGTTAAATTGTGGCATAATAAACAATAAATAAGCGAAGGGTTTTTAAAATTTTACAATGCGATGGCAGAATTATAGATGAAGTTTTTAGTAGTGTCTAAAAGTAGGTTAATTAGAAGAAGTAGAGTACAGAATTAACTGAGTAGTGGAGGTATAGATCATTATATTTTATTAAATATATGGATAAAGAAAATCCAACTGAACATTAGGACTCAGTTGGATTTAAAAATTGTTGATAATTATTGACGGTAATATCTTGTGTTTTGATTGTTTTGCCAAAAGAATACGAAATATCATGAATATCAACAATCGGTATTTCATTTGTTTTACCAAGTCCAATTTCAAAAATGACAGCCTTCCAAAGTCCTTCATCACAAAGTAATCCAATGAAAATAACATTTTCAGTTACAATATCAGTACGATTATTATATTCCACGGCCATCACATTTCTTTCTGTACAGTAGATGAGTACCTCTGAGAATATATGGGGTAAATTGAGATGTTCACTATGATCAAATTTAATATAACGATCTAATTTTTTTAAATAACGTCTCATTTTTGTATAAGGTAAATTTAAGCATTTTTTAATAATTGCATTTATTTCTTCTTTATAAGGCAGTGTTGAATAAGATTGACTTTCATTCAAAACTAGGAATAAAGCAGATAATTGGTTTTCAGTTAGCTCAATTTCATAACTATTTGGTGTTTCTTGCAATTGGTAACCACCCAACTTACCATGTTTTGCCAAAATCTTAACACCTTGATCTTCTAAATCTTGAATGTCTCTTAAAATCGTCCTTTTAGATACATTTAAATCCGTCGCTAATTCTGAAGCAGTAATCTGTCTATTCTCTTGAATAGCTAGAACAAGTTTATTTTGTCTTTCGCGTTTATTCATTAGAAAGTTACCTCCCAAATGATTACATATTACATTTATTATATCACAAAAGTGACAATGACGACATTTAGAAAAATTTTTTTGAGAAATTTAAAGAAAACGCTTACATTTATGAGGAGGTTATGTTAGTATATAATTAGTAACAAAGGGGTAGCGAATAGATGGCAAAGGGGTAGGCTATTACATATAGTTTTGTTAACATCTATTTGTTCGAGTTACTAATCAAACATCTTCAATATTTATTACTTACTTTCCTTTCTATTTAACCGGCTAGCGACGCTAGTCGGTTTTATTTTGTAATTATTGAGTATATAAATGGTATTTTGATTAACTGTATTTTAATCGTAGCCAAATAACATGTATTTCAATGCGGATTCTGTGATAAAATAAAACAATTATATAGCGTATATAGGTTCGGTTTATATTATTTAAATGAAGAGGTGTATCTCATATGGAAAAAGAACAACTTATTAAAATAGATGATTCAATTCATGCTTGGTTTAATACGTTAGATGACATTATTCCAAAGTTAATCAATGATATGGTTACAAGTACTAAAAAAAACAGGTTTGATTTAGTGACCAATGTAGATAAATCCATTCAACAAAAGTTCGAGTCATTTTTAAAAGAACATTATCCTAGTCATCAGTTATTTGCAGAAGAGAAGTCTAATAGTGAAATCAATGCTAAAGAAGGTCATGTTTGGATTATGGATCCAATCGATGGTACAACCAACTTAGTTAAGCAACAAGAAGATTATTGTATTATCTTAGGGTATTTTGTAGAAGGTGAGCCTATGCTGTCATATATTTATGATTATCCACATGGCAAACTTTATAAAGCAGTCAAAGGATTCGGAGCTTATGTAAATAGCGAGCCATTATCATCGCCAGAAGATATCGAGTTAAAAGATGCGATTATTTCTTATAATCCATTAGTAATTAATGATGAAACGATTCAAGATTTGAACGAGGCATCATTTGGATACCGTTGTATTGGCTCATGTGGACTAGATTCAATACGTGTAATTAAAGGTCAGTTTGGTGCACATGTCAACACGAATCCGAAGCCATGGGACATAGCAGCACAATTTTTATTTGCAAGTGAACTTGGCTTGAAAATGACCACATTGGATAATACAAAGTTAGATTTTTCAACAGCAGGTCCGTTTATTATTAGTAATAAAGCTTGTCATACACATATGTTAGATGTACTTAATTCAGGTAATGGATATAAAAATTAGGAAATCACAAAAAATGTTTTAGTTTTATTATTTATTAAATAAATAATAGGTCTAAAGAACTATGTCTTATTTATTATATTACTATATAATGTATTATTAAATAGAGTAGAAAATTGACATAGAAATGGAGAATGATAAGAGTGAATCGTTCTGAAAAAAATAAAAAAATGGGCTTACCGACAAAAGTTTTCTTGTGGTTTATAGGCATATTAGTGATGCTAGCATTAATTGCAGTCATATATCTTGGCTATAAAATATTTTCTGTTGGAGGATCTATCCATAACCCTCTTGATAGAGATAAATCATCATTAAGAGATAAAAATGTGAATTTGGATGATGGAGATCCATTTACTATTGCATTATTTGGCGTAGATTCTAATGCCGAAAGAAATGCTAACGGCGGTGGACAACGTAGTGACACGATTATGGTACTATCCGTTAATCCAGAAAAGAAAACAACTGAAATCGTTAGTATACCTAGAGATACACAAGCAGATATTGTTGGTAAAGGGACAACTGAAAAAATTAACCACGCATATGCATATGGTGGGCCTGACATGGCAGTGAAGTCTCTAGAAAAATTATTAAATGTACCGATTGACCATTACGCAACAATTGATATGGATGGTATGCAAGATATGATTGACACTGTTGGTGGTATTACAGTAACAAGTAACGCAACTTTCTCTTATGACGGTTATCAATTTACTGAAGGTGAACGGTCTAAAATGGATGGTAAAGAAGCCATGGCGTTTATCAGAAGTCGTAAAGAAGATGGAGCTGGTGGCGATTTTGGACGTCAAGAACGTCAACAACTCGTTATTCAAGGCCTTGCCAATAAACTTACAAGTGTGAGTTCTATTACGCATTTTAATTCTTTAATGAATCATGTTGAAGATAATGTGAAGACAGATTTATCAGTCGGTGAATTAAATAAAGTAAGAAGTAATTATAAAGATGCAAATGACAATGTAAATAGACATCAATTAGAAGGCCAAGGTGGCATTCAAGATGACGGACTATATTACTTTGTACCTAGTGAAAATTCATTAAATGAAATTGAGACAAACATAAAAGATAATTTAGGTATTTAATATAAGAATAGCGCGTGAGAAATCAAATCTGATTTAAAAATCAGAGTGGTTTTTCACGCGTTTTTAATTGAGTACAAAAAAGCTATTTTAATAATCAATGAGATTGTAGATTGAATAGAATCTGATGCATAGCGCTGTTAAACATTGTGCTATTTAATAAAAAAATAAAGAATATAATGAAATACCTTAACAATTGAGAAAAATACCTATACAATAGTATTAACATTATTTTAAAAAGTGTGGGGCTTTTAGATGTAATGTTACAAAACATCTTATGAAGTTAAATACATGGGCGAAAATATATAATAGGGGTGAAGACTATGCAAGAACATTTGATTGTCTCGTTAGACGGCAAAGATTATCTTGTTGAACCTGGAACCAATTTACTACAGTTTATTAAATCACAAGATACATTTGTGCCTTCAATATGTTACAACGAATCATTAGGTCCTATCCAAACATGTGATACCTGTACTGTAGAAATCGACGGTAAAATGGAACGTGCTTGTAGTACCACAATTGATAGACCAATGATTGTTAATACGCAAAATGACAAAGTACAAGCCAGCCAAAAAGAAGCATTAGATCGCATTTTAGAAAAACATATGCTTTATTGTACGGTGTGTGATTACAACAATGGTGATTGTGAAATTCATAATACGATGGACCAATGGGGTCTTGAACATCAAACATATGAATATAAAGAGAAGCCATACGAAAAAGATTATGGCCCATTCTACCGTTATGATCCAAATCAATGTATCCTGTGTGGACGTTGTGTGGAAGTATGTCAAGACGTACAAGTAAATGAGACTTTAACAATTGACTGGGAACGTCAACAACCGCGCGTTATATGGGATAACGATACTTCTATAAATGATTCTTCTTGCGTGGGATGTGGACAATGTGCAACAGTTTGTCCATGTAACGCGATGTTGGAAGTTAATATGGAAGGTAATGCAGGTTATATGACTGACCTAGAACCTGGTTCATTAGCGGCAATGATTGATTTAACGAAAAAAGCAGAACCAGGATACGGTCCATTATTTGCTGTTTCAGATTCAGAAGCGGCAATGCGTGAGGAACGCATCGAAAAAACTAAAACTGTATGTACATATTGCGGTGTAGGTTGTTCTTTCGATGTTTGGACAAAAGATCGTGAAGTATTAAAAGTGCAACCACAACATGAATCACCAGCAAATAAAATCTCTTCTTGTGTTAAAGGTAAATTTGGTTGGGATTATGTTGATTCTGATGAACGTTTAACAAAGCCATTAGTGCGTAAAAATGGTCAGTTTGAAGAAGTGGAATGGGAAGAAGCACTCGCAGTAGTAGCTGAAAACTTTAATAAAGTAAAAGGAACTCATGGTTCAGATGGTTTAGCATTTATTTCATCATCCAAAGCAACGAACGAAGAGTCATATTTAATGCAAAAATTAGCTAGACAAGTCATTGGTACGAATAATGTGGATAACTGTTCACGTTATTGCCAAGCGCCTGCTACTAAAGGTTTATTTAGAACAGTCGGTCATGGTGGCGACTCTGGTTCAATTGAAGATCTTGAAATAGCTGATATGGTCGTCTTGATAGGTACAAATACAGCTGAAGCACATCCAGTTATCGCGTCACGAATTAAACGTGGTCATAAACTTTATAATAATACATTAAATGTATTTGATATTCGTAAGCATGAAATGGCGGAACGTGCTGATAATTTCTATCAACCAAAACCAGGTACAGACTTAGTATGGTTATCAGCAGTGACAAAATATATTATCGATGAAGATTTACATGACAAAGCATTCATTAATGAATGGGTAAATCATTTTGATGAATATTACAAATCATTAGCGCCATACACAATGGAATTTGCGGAAGAAACAACAGGTATCTCTAAAGATGCGTTAATTGATTTTGCACATCAAGTTGCAGATGCTAAATCTGTCTCTATAGCATGGGCTATGGGTGTTACACAACAAGATATCGGTAGTGATACATCGACTGCGATTTCTAACTTGTTATTAGCGACAGGTAACTACAGAAAACCAGGTTCAGGTGCGTATCCTTTACGTGGACATAATAACGTACAAGGATGTAGTGATATGGGAAGCATGCCAGACCAATTCCCTGGCTATCAAAAAGTGACTGATGATGAAATTAGAGCTAAATTCGAACGTGAATATGGTGAAACATTACCAAAACAAGTAGGAAAAGATAACCATCAAATGATGGAAGGTATCCACAATGGCGAAATTGATTCATTATATTTATATGGTGAAGATACGGGTATTGTTGATTCTAATATTAACTTTGTACAAGCTGCTTTAGAGAAAGTTGGTTTCCTAGTTGTACAAGATGAGTTCTTTACATTCACTGCTACTTATGCAGATGTCGTATTACCAGCAAGCCCATCATTAGAAAAAACAGGTACTTTTACGAATACGGAACGCCGTATCCAACGTTTGTTCCAAGCACTAGAACAAAAAGGTGATTCAAAACCAGATTGGCAAATTATACAAGCAGTTGCTAAGGCAATGGGATATGATTGGAATTATACACATCCAAGTCAAATCATGGACGAGATTGCACGTCTAACACCACTTTATTCTGGTGTGAATTATGATAGATTAGAAGGATACAATAGTTTACAATGGCCAGTAGCTGAAGATGGTACGGATGAGCCAATACTTTATCTTGAAGGGTTTAATTTTGAAGATAAGAAAGCTAATTTCTATCCATTAACATTTGATAATTTCTTTAAAGTGAATGAAGAATATGATTTGCATGTAAATAATGGTAGATTATTAGAACATTTCCATGAAGGTAATATGACTTATAAAGTACCTGGACTTGAATATAAAGTACCTAATGCTTTCGTTGAAGTCTCACCAGAGCTTGCAGAGGATAGAGGTATCCATGAAGGTGCAGAAATTAAATTGATTTCTGAAACGGGTGAAGTTGAGCTTGTAGCACATGTCACAGATAGAGTAAAAGGCAAAGAAATTTATATTCCGTTAAATAACAATGCAATGGCACATGGTGATCATGGTGCGATTAATCTATTAACTAATAGTGATGTTGATAAAGATACAGATACACCATCATATAAACGTACAAGTTGTCGTATGGAAGTGAAGACACGTAGAGGTAAATCACCATTGAATCCTACGAACTTCCGTGTTAATAAGCAACGTCAACCGCAATATAGTGTTCGTGTTCAAGATAAATGGAAGCGTGAAGATTATACTTTCCCAGGAAGTCAGGTGGATAGATAATGGCTGAGAGAATCACACAGATTAAACGCATGCAAAAATCAGAAGCAGAACTCAAGGAAGAAAGTTTAACTGAAGTGACAGATGCAATTGTTGCTAATAAGGATAGTATTTTAAAAGCAATCAATATCATTAGTACACTAGACGATGCTAAGCTATTAGATGCAATGTCTGGTGCGGTTAAGAGTAGAGGTGTGATTGCCAATAAATTCGCTGTAGAATTAAATAAAGAGCAATACACTGGTTTAATTTCAAACATGGCATCACTTGTATTTTTACTTGGTGATTTAAATGTGGATGATTTAACAACAATGTTAAATAAAGTAAACAAAGGATTAAGTGTTGCTAATAAGGCAAATCCAAATCAAAAAACGTCAATTACTGGATTGATGGGTATCTTGAAAGACGATGAAATGAACCGTAGTTTAACGTATATGTTAAATATGTTAAGAGGTATGTCTAGAGATTAACCATGGGCCTTGTAAAGCATAATTCATTAGATATTTAATGAGCGTTACAATTTATAAGTTCAATAATGAGGAATGTGCATAAGAGATCAAATAATCATTTTGGTTTCTAGCACGTTCCTTTTTTTGTTTTATAAAATGACATATTGAAACAAAGCTAAATGTGATACAATTTCTAATGTCGGTATTAATTTTTAATCAATTATTTATAGCAAGGAGTGGAAGTCTTATCAGCCCGAAAATGGTAAAAATCTTAGCTATTATTTCAAATGTATTATTAGTGATTGGTATAGTATTTTTGATCACTTTAAATATAGCAATGGCAATAACCATGTTTGTTGCGTCTCTTGCAATAAGCTTAACCATATTTAATACATTATTTAGAGAGCGAACAGCGATGAAAATTATAATCAATATTTCATTTGTAATAGTTTTAATTGCTATTATATTTGCTTATGTTACATTAACAAAATAAGTGCAAGATGAGGAGTTTTTCACGAAATGAATGACAACATAAAGGGTAAAATACCTATGTTTATTATAATTTTAATATTAGTTGTTTTTGCAATCTTATTTATTGTTAATGAAACCCATTTATTTGATGACGAAAAAACACATACTTTTGATGAAGCGGTTGAAAAACAAGTAGGTGCTGGTACATTAAATATGACAGAGAAAAATGGGCGATTTGTTGAAGCGTCTAAAAAAGATGTAGAAAAAGCAATGGATGTAAATAGTGACAAAGATAACTTAAATCATATGGATATTTCTGAAAAAGTGTCCATGTCTGAAGAAGAACTCAATAGTATTTTAAAAGATAAAGGTATTTTAAAAAATAAAGGGCAAGCATTTTTAGATGCTCAAGATAAATATGAAGTGAATGTCTTGTACCTTGTAAGTCATGCACTTGTTGAGACAGGAAATGGCAAATCAGAGCTTGCTAAGGGCATTGAAGATGATGGTAAAACATATTTTAATTTTTACGGCATTGGTGCTTTTGATGAGAATGCAGTTCATACAGGTAGCAGTTTTGCAAAAAAACAAAAATGGACATCACCTGAAAAGGCAATTATGGGTGGTGCGCGCTTTGTGAGAGGTAACTACTTTGAAAATAATCAACTCTCCTTGTACCAAATGCGCTGGAATCCTAAGTCACCAGGAGAACATCAATATGCAAGTGATATTGAATGGGATGAGAACATTGCTACGTTTATGAAACATTATTATCATCAACTAGGTATAAAAAAAGATCATATTAATAAAGACTACTATCTATAAATGAAGATATAACAAAACATTTGAAAGAGAGTCATATTAATAATGAAGAAATTGGGAAATTTGGAGTGAATTAAAAGATGAAAATAGCTATAGTGGGTGCTGGAATCGGTGGATTAACAGCTGCAGCATTATTGTGTGAACAAGGACACGAAGTTAAAGTTTTTGAAAAAAATAGCACTATTACAGAAGTCGGTGCAGGCATTGGTATCGGTGGTAATGTCATTGACAAACTTGGGAAACATGATTTAGCAAAAGGTATTAAAAACATAGGTCAAGTTATCAATGTTATGGAAATATTAGATGATAAAGATAATGTGTTAAGTAAAGCAAAATTGAAGAAAAACACAGTGAATTTAACAATGACGCGTCAAAGTTTAATTGATGTAATTAAATCATACGTTCCTGAATCTGCTATTTATACTAATCACCATGTTACGCATGTTGATAATAATGCTTTAAAAGTTGTGATGCATTTTGAAGCACAAGAAGCAGAAGCATTTGATTTATGTATTGGTGCTGATGGACTTCATTCGAACATAAGACATACTGTAGCACCTAATAGTAAAACACAGTATCAAGGATATACGGTGTTTAGAGGTCTTGTAGAAGATATCGATATTAAGTCTGATAATGTTGCAAAAGAGTATTGGTCTGCAAAAGGTAGAGTAGGTGTCGTACCGTTAATAAATAATCAAGCTTATTGGTTTATTTCAATCAATGCGAAAGAAAATGATGCGACAATGCAATCCTATGGTAAGCCACATTTACAAGCTAGATTTAATCATTTTCCAAATGAAGTTAGAAAAGTGTTAGATAAACAAAGTGAAACAGATATTCTATTACATGATATTTATGATTTACAACCACTAAAAACTTTCGTCTATCAGCGCGTGATTTTATTAGGCGATGCGGCACATGCAACAACGCCAAATATGGGACAAGGCGCTGGTCAAGCAATGGAAGATGCTATCGTACTAGCTAATTGTTTACAAGCTTATCCATTTGAAGCAGCATTACAAAGATACGATAAAATCCGTGTGGAGCATACCAAAAAAGTCATTAAGCGATCTAGAAAAATTGGCAAATTAGCTCAAAGAAGCAATAAAATCGTTATTTCATTAAGAAATAGCATAGCTAAAATCATGCCTAATCGTCTTGTTGCAGCGCAAACTAAGTTTATATACAAATCGAAAAACAAATAAAAATAAAACCCCGAAACACAGTTTGACTGTTGTTTCGGGGTTTTTTGTGATTGAAGTATTTTAGTTCACAATAAATTTAGGTTGGTCATTGTTCAATTTACTAATTGTATCATTAGCTACGATTTTAGACATCATATCACGTGATTCAAATGTAGCATTACCTATGTGCGGAGTGATAACGACATTATCTAATGTTTTAAGTTCATCATTAATCTCCGGTTCGAATTCGAAGACATCTAAAGCGGCACCTTCAATTTCTTTATCTTTCAATGCTTGTACTAAAGCTTTTTCGTGAACAATAGGTCCTCTTGAAGCATTAATTAGGTAACTCGTTGGTTTCATCATTTCAAATTGCGCTTTGTCAATTTGGTGATGAAGGCTTGGATTATAAGCAGCATTAATTGTAACAAAGTCTGCATTTTTTAATAATGTTTCTAAATCAACATATTTAGCACCAATCTCTCGCTCTTTATCAACTTTTTGATGTGGTCCAGTATATAAAATGTTCATGTCGAAAGCTTTGGCACGTCTAGCAACAGCACTACCTATTTCACCTAGACCGATGATACCAATTGTTTTTCCAGAAACTTCTCTACCGCGGAAAAATAGTGGCGCCCATCCATCAAAACCAGTTGTTCGACATAACTTGTCGCCTTCTGGAATTCTTCTTGCCACTGCGAGTACAAGTGCAAAAGTTAACTCGGCTGTAGAATTGGTAGATGCTTTAGGTGTATTGGTAACATCGATATTTTGTTGTCGTGCATAATCAATATCAACATTATTGAAACCCGCACCATAATTTGTGATGATTTTTAGGTTGTTAGCTGCATCAATCACTTCTTTGTCTACAGAAGTAGACAGCAAGCTAATTAATGCGTCAGCATCTTTAACACCTTGTTTAAGTGTTTCTTTATCAATGATACCTGTTCCTTCATACATATCTACCTCAAAGCCTTGGTCTTTCAATAAGTTAAGACCCACTTCAGGTATTGGACCTGCAATATAAACTTTTACCATGTATAATCACTTCCTTTACACTCAAGTATAGTAAAATTCTATTGTGCAAACAAATAATAATATTGTGAATTATAAAAAAGTCGACTTTAAATAGAAAAAATCGCTTAATAATAGGGGTGTTAAAGTACATTTTAATAAATAAAAAAGAGTGGCAGTTAGGACTAAAATATAATTAGACCTTAACTTACCACTCTAAATAGTTAAAAACTGTCAAATTGTACAGGACTGAGAATAGTGCTATACCACGGTTGTTGAAAGATTTAACTAACGATTTTTAAACCGACAATAGATAGGATGATTAAAGCAATAAAGAAGATTCTTTTTGCGTTTTTTGACTCATTATATAAAAACATCCCTACCAAAGTACCGCCACCAGTACCAATGCCGCTCCAAATAGCATAAGCGGTGCCCATAGGTATATCATTCATAGCAAGCTTCAAAGTACTGAAACTACAGATAAATGCAACTGCTAATAGAATGACAAGCCATTTCTTTTTGGTGCGTGAAATTTCATTTAATATAACTACGCCAACAACTTCTAATAGTCCGGCGATTAATAAAATAATCCATGCCATTAGCCATCAGCCTCCTCTGTAGTTAATTTCAACCCTATGATGCCAATAATTAATATGATAATTAAGCTGATTTTTACTAAATCGAATGGATCACCAAAAAAGATCATGTCTACAAGTACTGTACCTACTGCACCGATACCAACGAATACAGCGTATACGGTACCAACGGGTAAGTATTTACAAGCAGATATAACAAGAAAGAAACTGATAATAATTACAATAAACGTTCCTGTCCAACTAAGTAATGAGTCGGCAGTATTTAAACCAGTCACCCATACAATTTCAATGAGTCCAGCTAAGATCACTTTGAACCACTGCATTTGATGTGCCTCCTTATAATCACTAAATTATTATATTTTCTCAAATATTTGGATAGAGTTCAATGTTATAAGATGTGAAAGCAGAATTGTATTACAATCATATTATTAGAAAAATATATTTCTTGAATTGACGCATTTATCCGCAATACTAAAATAAGAGCCCGAAACAAAATGTCCCGGGCTCTTACATCATTCAATATTATATTTTAAAGTCATTTAAAGACTTAGTTTAAGTGGATATAGTTGTAAGAACTTGCTTCACCAGCAGAAATAGTACGTTCACTAACTGAGAATGGTCCACCGTTGTAGTTCATTTCTGAAACTTCTACAGAACCGTCGCTATTTACATTTTCAACGTATGCTACGTGACCATAACCACCAGCAGTAGATTGTAAAATTGAACCAGCTTCAGGTGAGTTGTTTACAGTGTAACCTGCTGAAGATGCTGCTGAAGCCCAGTTGTTCGCATTGCCCCAAGTTGAACCAATGTTTCCGCCTACTTTATCGTATACGTACCAAGTACATTGACCAGCTGTATATAAGTTAGCACTTGAACCTGAAGTAGATTGTGTTGTGCTTTGGTTAGTTGGTTGTGTTTGTTCTGCTGCGTCTGCTTCATTTCCGTGATCTAAACCTACGATTGCTGCGCCAATACCTGCTGTTAAAGTTGTTGCTGTTACTAATTTTTTCATAATTAAAAAATCCTCCCAAAGATTATAAATAGTTATATGTGATTCAATTCATTTGTGTTGAATTTGAATGTTGATTAATTTTGCGGTTTGCTTTCAACGACAAGTAATACTCTAACAGATGAATCAAGCTTTGTGTGGATTGTTACGCTTTTGTAAAACAATTAAAAAAACCTCACATATCGTTGTAATAAACGAGATGTAAGGTTACAGAATCGTATCAAGTCGTAATACGAAATAAAACGCGTTAATATAAGGTTTTTACAAATTTTTTGTATTTCAAAAAGCTATCATTATTACAGTAGCTGTAAAGAATCACAAAATTGTGTTTAGATTATTTAAAGAATCTTATAGATAGTGGCGGTAAATAATCTTCTCCATTATACGCTTTTACTGCAGCTACAATTGTAAAAATAAAGTTCAGTATTACAATAATTGGTAGTAATACAAAGCCTATTAATATCAACATCGTGATAGTTCCAATTATTGACCAAATAACGTATGAAAGTAAGAAGTTGAAATAATTTTTACCTGCTCTATCGACAAACGGTGAATCCTCGCGTTTAATTAACCAAATAATTAATGGTGCGATTAAAGAAGTAAAGAAACTTAATACATAAATTAATGTTGCCATTAATCTCGCATCTGAATTAGGCTCTTGGTTTACATTTGTATAAGTTTGTTGATTATAATCTGTTTCTGCCATATTAGTTAAACCTCCTTTATCCTAAGACTTATAGATAGATTAACTATATCAAATTTTGAAAAATAATAGTATATCGCTTGAGTTTTTCATTTAATTTTAAATATGACTGTAACGCAATGTGTATACTTGTTAAAATATGATAATGTGATTTATCGCATCCTTATTTAACTATAACCGGAAATTTAAATTGTAAACCAGTGTTTATTAAATTTCCTTATAGGCTATAGTTGTAAGTAATGACTAAAATGGACAGTATTCAAAAATAAAAAGAAAGAAGGTAAATTATGAAAATAGCTATCGTGGGTTCAGGTAATGGTGCAGTGACGGCTGCATTAGATATGATTAGTAAGGGACATGAAGTTAAGCTATATTGTAGAAACCAATCAATCAATAAATTTGATAAAGCATTTGAACAGGGTGGATTCACTTTTAATAATGAAGGTGAAGAGAGCTTTGTTGAATTTACGGATATTAGTGATGATATGGAATATGTCCTTCAGGATGCTGAAGTGATCCAAATTGTGATTCCATCTTCATTCATTGAACACTATGCACAAACAATGGCACCTTTTGTTAAAAAAGAACAACTTATTTTCTTTAATATTGCAGCTTCTATGGGGTCTATTCGATTTATGAATGTACTTGAAGATATGCATATAGACGTGTTACCTCATTTTGCAGAAGTAAATACATTAACTTATGGTACGCGAGTTAATTTTGAAGAAGCACGTGTAGATTTATCACTAAATGTTAGAAAAGTACATTTTTCAACCTATGATAAAGAGTATTTGAGTGAGTGTTTCGATAAAATTGAAAAATTATATCCAAATATCGTCAAAGAAGAAAGTTTATGGAAAACAAATTTAGAGAATGGTAACCCAGAGGTACATCCGGGACCAACTTTATTAAATATTGGTCGCATCGATTATGCGGATAGTTTTGCTTTATATGAAGAAGGTATTACGAAGCATACGGTTAGATTATTACATGCAGTTGAATTAGAAAGACTAACTTTAGGGCGTAAGCTAGGTTTTGAATTATCTACTGCAAAAGAGGCACGTATTGAAAGAGGTTATCTAGAAAGACAAGATGAAGACGAACCATTGAATAGGTTATTTAATACGAGTCCTGTATTTTCACAGATTAAAGGCCCAAATCATGTGAAAAATCGTTATTTAACTGAAGACATTGCATTTGGATTAGTATTGTGGTCTAGCCTAGGGCGTGAAATTGACGTTGCAACACCTAATATTGATGCGATCATTGTGCTTGCATCAACAATATTAGAGCGTGACTTTTTTGAAGAAGGTCTAACAATCGATGAATTAGGTAAAGATAAACTAGGGTTTGAATAATGAATCATATGACAAAGGGGACTTGTGTATGAAAAGACAACCAACATTTTTGGAATCAATTTCAACGATACTAGTAATGATTATTATCGTTATTACAGGTTTTGTAGTATTTGATATACCGATACAACCACTATTGATACTTTCATCTGCTTATGCTGCTTTAATAGCTAGAAGAGTAGGATTAAAATGGCAGGATTTAGAAGAAGGAATAACGAAGCGTTTATCTACTGCAATGCCAGCATTATTCATTATCTTAGCAGTGGGTATTATTGTTGGTACATGGATGTATTCTGGCACTGTTCCGGCATTAATTTATTATGGTCTAGAGTTTTTAAATCCTAACTACTTTTTAGTTTCAGCATTTATTATTTGCGCTGTTACTTCAGTTGCGACTGGAACAGCATGGGGTTCTGCCTCTACTGCGGGTATTGCATTGATGGCCATCGCAACACAATTACATATCACACCCGGTATGGCAGCTGGTGCAATTATTGCTGGCGCAGTATTCGGTGACAAAATGTCGCCTTTATCTGATACAACCAATCTGGCAGCTTTAGTTACGAAAGTGAATATCTTTTCTCATATAAGAGCCATGATTTGGACAACTGTACCAGCTTCTATTATAGGTCTTGTCGTATGGTTCTTTGCTGGAAGACAATTTGGAGGTAATACGAACAAAGCTCAAGTTAACGCATTGTTAAAAGAGTTGTCACAAATATACAATATTAATTTCTTTGTATGGATTCCATTAATTGTAATCATTATTTGTTTGCTGATGAAAATGTCAACTGTACCAGCGATGCTCATTTCAGCATTAAGTGCCATCATTGTTGGTGCTTTTAACAATGGATTTAAAATTGTCGACGGTTTCAAAGCAACATTTGATGGGTTTAATAAAGAAATGGTGTCAGTGAATAGTGGGGATTTAACGAATAGTGCAGTGAGTTTAATAGAACAAGGCGGCATTATGAGTATGACCGAAATTATCGTTACCATATTTTGTGGTTATGCATTTGCTGGTATTGTCGAAAGGGCAGGTTGTTTAGATGTCATTTTACAAAAAATATCTAAAAATATTAATACAGTCGGCCAATTAGTGCTTGCAACTGTTTTAGGTGGACTTATGATGGTACTTGCTGCAGGCGTAGCATCTGTAGTGATTATCATGGTCGGTGTATTAATGATGGAAATGTATAATAAAATGGGACTTGATAGATCTAATTTATCTAGAACATTAGAGGACTCAGGTACAATGATTATACCTTTAATTCCATGGGGAACATCAGGTATTTATTATACCCAACAATTAGGTGTTACAGTTGATCAATTCTTTATATGGACAGTACCATGTTATCTATGTATCGTATTTGCGATATTCTATGGATTTAGTGGAATAGGAATTAAAAAAGCACAGCCAAATGAATAATGTAATATGAGTATGGTAATTAAAATGCAATGATTTAAAGCAGTTCGATGTCATATTGTGAGTCATCGAGCTGTTTTTTTATTATAAATAAGTAGCCATATGATACTTGCTGTATGAAAGTAATAACTTTTAAATAAAGTTATTTAATTAAAAATTAATGAAGGGTATAAAAAGACTGCTTTTAATAAAACATGAACAATTATTTATATGAATCTTAAATAAGAGGTTTAAAAATATATAATTAGGCTATACATAAATAAGGATGAGATGAGTCCGAATTGTACATAGTAATCATTGTAGCGATATTACTTATATACAAAGGGCATCGTTAATCCTACTAATGTAGATAAAGATTTTAAATATCCTTCTATTATCTATTTTATAATCGGTTTTGTTCTGTATATTGTAGCGATATTACATTATAGAACCGATTTATTAACGCGACCATATATTTAAGTTTCTAGTTTAGAAATCCTAATTTCAAATTTAGTTAATATGGATTGATGATTATAGAAAATATAGTTTTAATTTATTATAAATATGATGGCAACTGCGTCAACATAAAGACTTGAATAAAATATAATGAAAACGAGAGTCTGGGACATAAATAGATGTTTTAGACTCTTTTTCAATCCTAGTCATTCTTGAGGGGCAGGTAGGACTACGAAATCTTTATTAGAAGATTTGATTTCTGTTCACTTTATATTAAAAAAGTACTGTTGAATGTGGTTGAGATAAAAAACAATTAAAGTTCAAGGTTTAATGGATAACAAAAAAAGACAATCCATATGGATTGTCTTTTTGATGACACTAAAATTAGTGAATGTAGTTGTAACCTGAAGCTTCGCTTGCAGAGATTGTACGTGAAGTAACAACTCCAGCACCTTGGCCATAGTTCATTTCAGAAACGTTGATTGAACCGTCGCTGTTTACATTTTCAACGTATGCTACGTGGCCATATCCACCAGCAGTTGATTGTAAGATTGAACCTGAAGCAGGTGAGTTGTTTACTGTGTAACCTGAAGCAGCAGCTGCGCTTGCCCAGTTGTTAGCGTTACCCCAAGTTGAACCAATTTTACCGCCAACTTTGTCATATACATAATATGTACATTGTCCAGCTGTGTATAAGTTGTTTGAAGAACCTGAAGTATTAGAAATTGAGTTTGAACCATTTGAATTTGATGGCGCGCTAGTTGTACTTACTTTAACATTGCTGTTTGAAGTAGAGTGAGAAACTGCACCTTTACCACCAGTACCTTGGTTATTAGTTGTATATGATTGAGTTGCATTATTGTTAGTTGAGTTAGCATTGCTGTAACCGTTGCTAGTGTGACCTTGGTCACTGTTGCTTGGGTTCCAGTTACCTTGCCAAGTGTAGTGGTATTGACCTTGTTGATCTATAGTATAAGAATAGCTATATGAACTTGGGTCATTTGGGTTGTACCCACTATTGTTGTTTTCTGCTGCATCTGCATCATGTTGTGCAAAAGCAAAAGTAGCGATTCCTGCAGTAGCGATAGTAGCTGTAGCGATTTTTTTCATTGTTAAATATCCTCCTAAGAATAGTAAATAATTTAAAATTTAGTTTTAATTTTATCCCAGTCTCTAAACGACAATTTTTATAATTTTTATTCGCTGTTTCAACGACAAGAATTACTTTACCAAAAAATAAGTGATTTGTGTGCGTTGTTATCATTTTGTAATTTAGTTCTAATAATTAACCCCTTTATGTAACAAATAAATCGAGGTGTGACATAGGACTAAAGACCGGTGGTATCATGTTTTAGTATAATAAAGTGTAAAATAGCACTTTATTATATTACAAAGCTGTAAAATAACAGAAAATTACAAATGGGAGAATATGAGACTATTTATATATTTAAAATAACAAAAAATTACTTTGCGACCATTTTATGATTTACTAATTATATTAAGTTAAATGTAATTTGTACCTAAATAAATGTTTTAGTTTTGTTTGAGCAATGATATTGACACTTAATGGAGAAGAGATTATGATATTGAGTATAAAAATTATACTAATTTGAGAGGTGAATGAATGAAAATAGAATTAGGTTTAACTTCTTTTGCAGATAATATGGATTTGCACACAGAAGTAGGTACTCAACCTGGTATATCAAATGCGCAAAGAATTCGTAACATAATAGAAGAAGTTGAAACCGCTGATCAATATGGACTTGATGTTTATGGCTTAGGAGAGCATCATAGACCAGATTACGCTGTATCAGATCCAGTTACTGTGTTAGCAGCTGCTGCAACAAATACACATCATATTAAACTGAGTAGTGCTGTAACTGTATTGTCATCGGATGACCCAGTACGTGTATATGAACGTTTTTCTACATTAGATGCAGTTTCTAATGGACGTGCTGAAATAATGGTAGGTAGAGGTTCATTTATAGAGTCTTTTCCATTATTTGGTTATAATTTGAAAGATTATGAAAAGCTCTTTAATGAGAAGATTGATTTATTAATGCACATTAATCGTAATGAAATTGTTAATTGGGAAGGACAAATCCGACCGTCTATAGAAAATCTAGGTGTTTATCCAAGGGCAGAACATCGACCCCTACCAATTACAATAGCAACAGGTGGTACACCAGAATCTTCATTAAAAGCAGGAGCGTTAGGTTTACCAATAACTTATGCTATAATTGGTGGTGATCCAAAAAGGTTCAAAAGAAATATAGATATGTATAAATCTATAGCAGAATCTTATGGACATGATATTAAAGCTTTACCTATTGCAACACATTCATGGGGTTATATTGCTGAAACCGATGAACAAGCTAAACGTGAATTCTTCCCATCAGTAAAGGCAAGTCATGATATATTGGCAAAAGAACGTGGTTGGCCAATGTATGATGAAAATAGTTTTGAACGTGAGGCTGGATCACAAGGTGCATTGTATGTTGGCAGTCCAGAAACTGTAGCAAATAAAATCATTGAAACAGTTGAAGCATTAGGCATTACACGTTTTATGTTGCATACCCCAGTGGGATCTATTCCTCATGAAAGAACAATCAATACGATTAAATTATTGGCTGAACGTGTAAAACCTATTGTAGATAAATATTTTGAAAACAAATAAAAGGAGATTTTGTAATGATATTACGTTATTTAACAAATTTAAAATTAGCTAAAGAATTATATGGTGCGGCAAAACCTAAAATAAAAGGTGACCAATCTATGAAAGATACGTTTGTTGAAGTATTCAACTTACCAGCAAATGCAGTACCATTAGCAGGTGCTGTTGAAGCGTTAAGTGCAGTATTCTTCGTATTAAGTTTTGCAAGTAAAAGATTATCACGTCTTGGTTCATTGCTAACAATCGCAGTATTAGGTGTAGCAGCATATAAACACTTTGAAGCAGGTCATGGTAAAGCAGGCGCTAAACATGCTTTAGATTTAACTGGATTAGCAGCATTAAGCTTCTTAGACACATTTGACTGTAAGAAAAAATAAGTTGCTTCATTTTTGACTATAAAGTGAAGGATGTAACCATACATTGGTATATCTAGATACTAGAAGTTACTTACTTTTTTAATGAAAGATAAATAACCTAAGACTGCCAACAAAGTCTCCGACCTTGTTGGCAGTTTTTTTATGCCCATTTTCCGAAGGTACGGTCTTAGCCAACAGTCTTCGGCTAATGCTTTTCTCACTAGAGTCAATTTAAATTGCTGTCGATAGGATATGAAAAATAGGATGTTTGATAAATTAAAAAGCAATTCAGTCATTTAGCGCATCATTAGTATGTCGCTAATAAATTATAATTTGAGTTAAGCATATTGAGTATTACAGAAAAATTTTTTAGATCGTTTATTGATGACACATGCATATAAAGAAAAATATAAAAATAGGCAAATTCACTACAAATTTATTTAGTGTTTTTCTCTATATGCTAATGGCTATTTGCGTTTTTAACGAAAAGTAAATAGCCTTTTTTTATTGAAAAATTTTCATACAAAAACACTATGCATTTTGTAAGTTAGAAGATTTGATATTTACAATGGATAACACATTCTTTTTTTAGTAATAAAAAGAATGAATAGCTTAATAAAATTTGAAAATGAAAAGTAAATATTAAAAAAATAGTATGAAATTTTAATATTTCACATAGTTGGTCATATTGAATTCGTTTTAGAAAATGGGATAAAATTAATGTATTAATATTGTTAAGCATCACTAAAACAGATATTAACATCAAGAAAAAACATAAGGAGTGGTTGTATGAATTCACAAACATTTAAATCATTAAATGAGCTTATATCTACGTATCAACAGGGGAAAAAATTTTTTAAGTTCAGTAAACGAGAGTATAAATTAAATTATGAAGAAATATTTATCTTAAATTATATTTATAATTGTGAAGATAATGAAATTACTGCAAAAGATATTGCAAAACACTCAGAACTACAACCGTATTATTTAACGAAAGCTTTGCAAAAATTAATAAAAATGAATTTCTTAAGTAAAAAAAGAAGTGAAATAGACGAAAGAACAGTTGTAGTTTATGTGAATGAGCAACAACGTAAAAGCATTAATGAAATGATTGAAGCATTACAACGCTCATTATAATCATGATAGAATCCCTATAAAATGAAAAATTTTGCGTAAGCCATAACAAGACTAATATTTTGAAAATGCAATTTTATATTATTAGTTATATATTGTACTATAATATGTTTTTGAAAACAAATTAACTGTGGTATACTTATATTTGTTAAATGAAAGCGCATGCATAAAAGCGGGAAAGGTGTTATTATGAATTTACTTATAGGGATTATATTCTTGGGCATCGTGTTATGCTTATTTACATTATTCACAAGCAAAGCACCAAATGGTAGTAAAGCGATGGGGGCACTTGCAAATGCTGCCATTGCATCATTTTTAGTTGAAGCATTTCACAAATATGTCGGCGGTGATTTAATTGGGTTACCTTTTTTAGGTCAACTTGGTGAAGCGGCAGGTGGGCTTGGTGGTGTTGCAGCAGCAGGGTTAGTAGCACTAGCTATGGGTGTGTCTCCTGTTTATGCATTTGTTATTGCAGTTTCATGTGGCAATATGGACTTGTTACCAGGTTTTGTTGCGGCTTATATTGCAAGTTTTGGTATGAAATGGATGGAAGAAAAGTTACCTGATGGGCTTGATTTAATAGCGGCAATCATTGTCATCGCACCTATTACAAGATTGATTGCAACGGGTATGACGCCAGTTGTAGATGCTTCTTTAATGCAAATCGGTAATATCATTAAAGAGTCTACAACTTCGAGTCCAATACTAATGGGTGTGGTATTAGGTAGTATTATCACGGTTGTAGCTACTGCACCATTAAGTTCAATGGCATTAACTGCTTTATTTGGATTAACTGGTACACCTATGGCTATCGGAGCATTAGCAGTGTTTGGTTCGTCATTCATGAATTTTGTATTATTCAAAAGAATGAAGTTTGGTGATCGCAAAACAACCATTTCAGTTGCAATTGAACCTTTGTCACAAGCAGATATCGTAACTGCAAACCCAGTACCTGTTTATATTACAAATTTTGTTGGTGGCGCAATATCAGGCGTAATCATTGCTTCATTTGGTTTGGTGAATGAAGCAACTGGAACAGCTACGCCAATTGCAGGACTGATGTTAATGTTTGGGTTTAACAATGCACTTACTGTGATTACAGTGGCATTGATGTGTGCATTAAGCAGTGCAATTTGTGGTTATTTAGGGTCACTCGTATTTAAAAACTATCCAATTATTACAAAGTACGAATTGCAAAATGGTACAATGCCCAAAAAACTTAAACAATATTATAAATTAAAAAAAACAATGTGCAGAAAGCTTAGCATAATAAAACAGGGATTGAAATCACGAAATTATTATAGAAAAATGAGACGACGCCCTATGGGTCTGTCATAATTCATAAAAAATTGATCTTCTATGATTATTGTTGAAGGACAAAAAAATCTAGTTTCTTCCTATTTAACTAGTAATCATTCATCTGTAACAAGTAGTAGATAATTATTGACGAAAATCTAGCATTTGTTATGTATACTTATAAAATAAAAACGCGCCGGTTGAATGTTCGAATTTCAACTGGCGCGTTTTAATATAACTTCTGGAATAAAAATTTTATGACGCATTCGTTTGCATATAACGTAATGAGCTTGTTTCCATTTTATTAAATATATATTCTAAAATCATTGCTAATAACCAATAAAACATTGCAGCAACAGTGTAGACTGTTATGAAACGGTATCCTTCATTGGCAATAATGTGACTGACTGCCATAATTTCAGTGACTTGAACTGCAAACGCTAGGGAAGTTCCTTTGATTAACATGATGAATTGATTTTCAATATTAGGTAACGCATAAGCAAATGCTTGAGGTAGCACGATTTCTTTATATATATGAAATCTCGTAAGCCCTACAGATTGTGCAGCTTCTATTTGTTCATAATCGACAGATTGCAATCCGCTTTTAATAGATTCTGAAAGGTAGGCAACAGCATGTAATGAAAATACAATAAATGCAATGATTAATGGAGAAAAAATATCAGGATTTATATGCCATTGCAAATGCTCGTTTAAGAATAAAATAAAGGCTGGTAGACCATAATAGACAATGAATAACTGAACGATCAGCGGTGTACTTCTGAAAAAAGAATTGTATATTATAATGAACTGAGATAATACAGGTATACGTTTTAAGCGAATCATTGCGAAGATTAATCCAATGAACAGACCAATGATAATGGCAACAAGTGAAATCATGATTGTATTTGGCACGCCTTTGAGTACTTCAAATATAGTATAAAAAATAAATGACATAGGTCTGTCCTCCTTAAATTTGGTATGGTTTTTGGGCACGTTTATCAATGATTGTAAATACGCCTTGGATAATTAAAGCGATGAGCCAATAAACAACAGAAATGACAATATATACTTCTAACATACCTAAACCATAATTATTACCAATAATTAATTTGACTTGTCCCATCATGTCGATGATTCCGATAGTAAAAGCCAAAGAAGTATCTTTTACAAGTTCGATGATTTGTGTTGTTAAATTTGGAATACTATTGCGCAGCGCTTGTGGTAAGATGATCTCTTTTAATATTCTAGGGTATGTTAAACCTATGGATAAACCTGCTTCAATTTGTCGGTAGTCTACAGATTGGTAACCTGCGCGAATAATTTCAGATAAATAAGCACCAGTGTGTAA
Organism: Staphylococcus sp. Z5-21; assembly: GCF_056529615.1. Classification (NCBI taxonomy): domain Bacteria; kingdom Bacillati; phylum Bacillota; class Bacilli; order Caryophanales; family Staphylococcaceae; genus Staphylococcus; species Staphylococcus sp. Z5-21. Next base: position 671,658 of record NZ_CP096462.1, read on the forward strand.
TGTGAAAGCTAAAATCACAAAAAATAATCTACTGAAATGATTGATATCAATATGTACAAACAACAATAACTGAGGTAAAGCAAAATAAACTAAGAAAAGTTGTAATAGTAAAGGTGTGCTACGAATAAAAGAAATATAGACTTTGACGACAGGTGACAATAATTTAATTTTTTGTATTCGTATGGTTGCTAAAATAAAACCGAGTATCAGTGCAAAAATGAGCGATAAAACAATCATCAATAATGTCAAAGGTAATTGTTGCAAGACTTGATATAATAAATCCAACCAATTTACTGATTGCATTAGCGATGCACCTCCAATTGTGATTTTTTCTTATTAATATCATCTAAATCTTCAAAGACATTAATATCAAAATATTTTTTTGAAAGCGCTTGTAGTTTGCCTTCTTTCTTCAATTCAATCGTAGCCTGGTCAATGTCATCATGTAATTGTTGATGCTTTTTATTGTAAACGATGTGTAATGGTTCTTTTTTAACAATACCACCGATTTTTACATCTTCTTTGACTTGAGATTGTATGGCTTTATAAGTGTTCCAATTCAAAAGCATGGCGTCTCGACGTTGCTGACTAACCATTTTTAAATTATCGCCATTCGAAGGTTCTTGTATCGTATTGACTTGAATCTTATCTGTATGATTTTTATTATATTCAGATAAGATAGAATACAAGCCACCACTAGGAGCCATTGGTGTAATATTTTTCCCTGGTAAATCATCTAAATGATGTATGTCGTTGTTATCACGGTTAACAACGAGCAAAGGTAAAGCATAACTATATGGCTCATCTTGATATAGAAATTGTTTTTCACGTTCAGGTGTTTTGAAGAACCAGTTAATCCCCATATCAAACTTTCCAGCACCAATGCCTACCAAGTTGGATTCTTCTTCGCCTACTTCATATCGAGTCCAATAAATTCGTTGTTTTTCGTAGTGTATAAGTAGGGTGGATTAACTTCTGCTGACAATGCGACTTTAATTTCCTTTTTGTGTGATGAAGTATCATCATTATGAGTAGCATTACAAGCAGACAATAAGAAACATAAAGCGCATAACATCATGAAGAAATATTTTTTGTGTCGTAGCATTAAACATCACGCTCCGTGCCAACATGATTTAAGAAACGCTGGATTCTTTTTGACTTAGTGTTTTCCAATACTTCATGTGGTGTACCACGATGAATAATGTGTCCATCATCAATAAATAGCACTTGGTCAGCGATTGCTTTTGCAAATTGTATTTCGTGAGTAACTAAGACCATTGTCATACCTTCTTGGGCAATCGATTTGATTAGAGAGAGTACGCTTTGTATAGATTCTGGATCCAAGGCTGAGGTTGGTTCATCAAGCAGTAGTACATCAGGATTTAAGGCAAGTGCACGAATGATTCCGATACGTTGACTTTGCCCACCAGATAATTGACTTGGATATTTATCTTTTTGTTTTAATAAATCAATTCTATTTAAATAAGACAGTGCGATGTCATTGGCTTCAGCATGGCTATAATTTTCCCCATATTTTAAACCGACAGTAATATTTTCTAATATTGTTTTATTTTTAAAAAGATTATAATTTTGAAAAACCATCGCGGATTTTTGACGTAATTTGAATATATCTTTTTTATTATGTTTAGAAGCATCAAAGCTTGTATCCCCAATAGTAATAGTCCCTGATTTCGCTAAAGCAAGTGCATTTAGTGTGCGTAAGAGTGTTGTTTTACCAGAACCACTGGGTCCGATAATAGCTGTGACTGTACCTTTATCCTGTGAGAAACTGACGTCATTCAGTATCGTATTCTCATTGTATTTATGTATAAGATGATTAACTGTAATCATATGTGTCCCCCCAATATACCAATAATTATAAATTATCATAATAAATCTTATCGGTAAAGTAAGGATTTGGGGTAGAAACCTTTATTTAAGCCATATCGAGTGTTAAACTTATACTTATATAGAAAGAAATATAATGGACGAGGTGGAAAAAATGGAAGATTCTGCATTAATACATACAGATATTCAAGAAAAATGGATAGCAAAATTGAATACAGTAAAAGATAAATTTAGATCACATGCAGTCTATAATGATCAACATTCTAGGTTTCCATATGAAAATATTGAGTGGTTAGTTAATGAAGGTTATACATTATTAACTTTACCTAAAGCATACGGTGGCGAAGGTGCCTCAGTTGAAGATATGGTTATTATTCAAACCTATTTAGGCTCTATTGATGGTGCAACGGCACTTTCAATTGGCTGGCATCTTAGTGTTGTGGGTCAATTATATGAACAAAAGATGTGGGATGAATCCATGTTAAATCAATTTGCGGAATCTATCAGAAAAGGTGCACTGGTTAATAGAGCTGTAAGTGAAGCGGAAACAGGGAGTCCTACACGAGGTGGTAGACCTGCTACGAATGCAATTAAAAATGAAAATGGCTATATATTAAATGGTGTTAAAACATTTACTTCTATGAGTAAGGGGCTCACGCATTTTATTGTGAGTGCATATGATGAAACGATTGAGCAAGTAGGATTTTATCTTATAGAAAAGGATACACCAGGCGTAGAAATTGCAGATAATTGGAATATGGTAGGAATGAGAGCTACAGAAAGTCACGATTTAATATTAAATGATGTTCAAATACCAGAACAGAATTTTGTAGAAATTAGAGGCGCTGGTGGTAAAAAACCAAACGGCTGGATTCTACATATCCCAAGTACTTATTTAGGCATTGCGCAAGCAGCACGAGATTATGCTGTTGACTTTGCTAAAACTTATAGCCCTAATAGTATAGAAGGTACGATAGGAGATATAACAACCGTTCAGCAAAATATTGGCAAAATGGAATCCTTGCTATTATCTGCGCGTCACTTTTTATGGAGTACAGCATCATTATATTCAAATACCCATTCAGATAAAGCTATATGGAATGAAACATCTGCTAGTAAGGTGTTAGTCATGAATCAAGGACTCGAAGTAATTGATATTGCCATGCGTATTGTCGGTGCTAAGAGCCTTGAAATGGAACGTCCGTTACAACGTTATTATCGAGATATGAGAGCAGGTTTACACAATCCACCAATGGAAGATATGGCATATACTAATATTGCTAAGAGTGTATTAGATAGATTTTAGAAAGTATAAAGACTTGAGAAAGTTTCATTTAATAGTTGTAATTAAAATGCATTTAGACATAGTGTCTGAATGCATTTTTTTAATAACTTAAAAAGCTAAAAATTGACTTTTTACTATTGTAAAATTACTAGAGTCATTATATAATCAATTGGTACTGATAATCATTTTCAATGGAGGAGAATTATGAAAAAATTATTGTTTCCGTTACTTGCTTTAATGCTTATTTTAGCCGCATGTGGTAATAAATCAGATAGTGACTCAAATAGCGACAAAAAGGAAGAAACAAAATCATATAAATTAGATAGTGGAAAAAGTATCGATATTCCTAAAAATCCAGAGCGTATTGCCGTTGTGGCGCCTACATATGCCGGTGGTATTAAATATCTTGGTGGTAAGATTGTGGCAGTAAATGAACAAGTCGATAACAGCAAATTACTTAAAGATAAATTTAAAGGTGTAGAAAAAATTGGGGAAAATGATGTAGAAAAGGTTGCAAAAACAAAACCTGATTTAATCGTTGTTTATTCAACAGATAAAAATATTAAAAAATATGAAAAAATTGCACCTACAGTTGTGTATGACTATGGTAAACATAAGTATTTAGATCAACAAAGAGAATTAGGGAAATTATTAGGTAAAGAAGATGAAGTAAAATCTTGGGAAGATAAATGGAAATCACAAACTAAAAAAGATGGACAAGAAATAAAAGATAAAATAGGCGAAGATGCTACTGTTTCAATCTTTGATGAATTTGATAAAAAACTATATAGCTATGGTCCTAACTGGGGTCGTGGTGGCGAAGTATTATATCAAGCATTTGGTCTGAAGATACCTGATAAACTAAATGATTTAGTTAAAAAAGAAGGATGGGCAGAAGTTAAACAAGAAAAAATTGCTTATTATGCCGGCGACTATATTGTTTCAACAAGTGAAGGTAAATCAACACCTGCTTATGAAAAAGCAGACTTATGGAATAATATTCCAGCGGTACAACAAGATCATGTAATTAAAGTTCAAGCTGAGACATATTGGTACAATGATCCATACACATTAGAATTTATGAGAAAAGATTTAAAAGAAAAATTTTTAAACAATTAAACTAAATTATCAGTACGCTAAATCAATTTGATTGTATGTAGTAAATAATAAGTGCTTTAGGACAGAAAGACTCATTTTTAAAACATTCTAAGATTAGCTATGAAGAAATCTTTACAATAGATTTTTTCATAGCTATTTTTATAGTTTCAAAGAGGAAGGCGCTGCATGTATATGCTAAGGGTAAGGTATAAATATGTAGTTTTTCATTCATAATATGATATTAAACATCAGCATGTTATAAAATGGGTGCAATATATTTATTTTATTAAAGAGTTTATGTGGTCTTATGCTTGTGATGATTTAATGGTTAAAATACTAAAAATGCAACCTAATGTAAACTTTTTATTTTTTAAAGTTTACATTCGTGATATAATTTCTTCATCGAGGAGGAATAACTATGACAACAAAAAGATTAGTATATACAGCATTGATGACAGCAATGATAGCGGTACTAGGCTTTGTGCCTGCGATACCATTGCCGGTAATGCCAGTACCCATTGTTTTACAAAATATAGGTATATTTCTAGCAGCGATACTTCTTGGACGTAAATATGGGACTTTAAGTGTCATTGTTTTACTATTACTAGTAGCAACAGGTCTACCATTATTATCTGGCGGCCGTGGCGGTATTGGTGTATTTGCAGGACCTTCAGCAGGTTTTTTATTTATGTATCCAGTGATTACATACCTGATTGGTTTAGTGAGAGATTTATATTTTAATAAAATGAATTTTGTTGTATTATTAGGTACAACAATTGTGTTCGGTGTATTACTGTTGGATATTGTAGGCACTATCATTATGGGGTGGATAACACATTTACCAATATCTAAGTCAGTAATGCTTTCATTCGTCTTTATGCCTGGAGATTTATTAAAAGCGATTATTGCGAGTTTAATAGGCAATACAATGTTAAACCATAGTCAATTCAAACAATTAATGAAGTAAAAACATATAGGGAAGGTGTATAAATTGGTCATTTCTATGAATGATATTTTTCAACAAGGCACGGTTTATCAAGATGATAATAGTAAAACCATTTATTTAACACCTGAGGAACCGTTAGTATATGATACAAACAAATGGATATATAAGCGAATGCCTACGCTTAATTCTTGGAAATTAGATATGGCTTACCAACAATTTATGCATAAACAACAAGGATCTTCCCACCTTGCATTTACTTTTCCTGAAAATGAGCACCTAGATCAACAATGGTTGGATGAAATAAAAGCATTAGAATTTGAGTTAGGGATTATGGAGCTTTACGCTATCGAACCTCAGCATATCCATCAAGCTATAAACTCAGAAATAGATGTTACAATCGTGAACGATGAAACACTTGAAGATTATATAGCTATTTATCGTAGGTTTGCTGAACCGTATGGGCTAGCATATGCACAAGAAAGTATACAGATGATTCGTAATCAATTTCCACAAGAAAATAAATTGAGAATATTAGCATATAAGGGTGAAGTCCCAGTAGGTATATTAGATTTAATTGTGTCCGCATCGGCGATGGAAATAGATGGATTTGGCGTGTTGGATGAATATCAAAGGCAAGGCATAGGCAGTGTGATGCAATCATTTGTAGCACAGATTGCGAAAGACAAAACGATAATATTGATAGCTGATGGTGAGGATAGCGCGAAAGATATGTATATAAAGCAAGGTTATATCTTTATTAGCTACTGTTATCAAATACTAAAAGAGCATATTTAAAATAATATCAAACGATACTATTATAATAGGAGTAAAGCGGAGACGTAGTTTGTTGATTTATCAACTAATTACATCTCCGCTATTTTTATGCGTTCAGGGTGACTATAAATATTAAAATTTCCTTCTCTAATAAAACCAATGGCTGTAATATTTAAATCTTGTGCGAGTGTTATGGCTAGCGTGGTTGGCGCGGATTTAGAAAGAATAACGCCCACACCGATTTTAGCGGCTTTAATTAATATTTCAGAAGAGATTCTACCACTAAATATAAGTACTTTATTACGTACTGGTATATGTCTTTCGATACAGTAACCATAAAGTTTATCCAGTGCGTTGTGGCGTCCGATATCTTGACGATGTTCGAAAAACGTATCTCCATCACTAATGGCTGCATTGTGTAAACCACCTGTTTGTTTGAATACTTCACTAGCGCTTTGTAAACGTGTCATCATATTCAGTACTTGTTGAGGATTTAATTCAATATTTGACATTGACGTCTTTGCTACTGCTGCATCATTTTGAAAATAAAATTCTCTGCTTTTACCACAACAGGATGCAATCATGCGTTTAGTAGAATACTCGAAGCGTTCTCCTAAGGATTTTGTTAACTCAACGTGCGCAAACCCCTTACTATCATCTATTTGAATAGACTTTAAATCATCGCTTCTTAATATAGCACCTTCAGAAGCTAAAAAACCAAGTGTAAGTTCTTCCATATGATTTGGACTACAAATAACTGTAGCAAATTCTTCACCATTCACCATAATAGTTAATGGAAATTCAGTAACATAGTGATCTTTTTTTTCTATCAGTTTACCATCTTCAAAGCGTACAATTGTTTGATTTGTCAAAACATCTTCATGCATACAAGCACCTCATTTCATATTCTATTATTATTTTAGCTTATTTTTAGTTGTAAAAAAATGATTCGGTTTATAAAGGTATTATCATTACACGATTCTGTTTATAAGTTGCTTTTAACGATTAATCAGATTTAGTTACGTCACAATTGATTTAACATAAAGTGAGAAGTAAACTTAAGGTAAACAATACTAATAGAGGTGATACATGAATGGCAAGTATTAGGGATATTGCACGTCAAGCTGAAGTAAGTCCAGGTACTGTTTCACGTGTTTTAAACAATGATCCAACTTTATCCGTTGCTAAAGAAACGCGGACACGCATAAATCAAATCGCACAAGCGTTACAATACGAAAAAGTTACTAGAAAAAATAAACGTATCCAAATTATTACATACGCTTCTCGAGAGAAAGAAATGTCGGATCCATATTATAGAGAAATCCGATTAGCGATAGAAGCAGAAGTTAAAAGATTAAACTTATCCCTTAAGCGAACAATTAGAATTGATGGGCAACAAGATCATATCGATTTAAACAAAATTGAAAATGCAGGCGCCATTATTGTAATTGGGAATTTTTCTGTAGATGCATTGAACAAATTGAAAACGCACAACGCTAACATGGTGGTCATTAATAATCCAAATACACCTAAATCTATTGATGCTGTGTATTCTGATTTGGATGATGCAATGACAGAACTGCTTAATCGCATTTTAGATAAAGGTCTAACGAAAATTGCATATATTGGTGGGCACCATACAATACGAGAGTTGAATGGTATAACAACTACTAACGCAGCAGATGTTAGATACCAAGCATATCAATCATGGTGTGAAAAACATGACGTCGAAGAAATAGTGTTACTCAATGGATGGGGAAAAACACAGGGAGAGGATGCAGTGAAAGTTTATTTAGAAAGTGATCATGCGTTTCCTCAAGTATTTATTGCTGGCAACGATATGATTGCAATCGGTATTTTACAACAATTGCAACTAAATAAAAAAGCAATCCCTGAAGAAGTGAAATTAATTAGTTTTAATGATTTAGAAGTGATTCAATATGCAGTGCCTTCAATTAGTAGCGTGCATATTCCTGTCGATGAATTTGGGAGAACTGCTGTCAGAATGGCAGAAGAACGTATCAATAACACAAGGCAAATCGCAATTCATGTTGTTGTAGAAGCGAAACTCAAAGCAAGAAACACATTTAAAGTATAGTTAACTTTATTGACAAAACATTTAGTAAACAAGTAAACTTTAATTGTGTTTACTAAAGGGCCGATAGGTATGTGAGATGGTTTAGAAAAAGGAGTGGCAAGCTTATGTTACAGGAAATGCACAAAAAGTTTGAATCTTTATTTGATGTAAAAGCAGATGTGAGGGCGTTTGCACCGGGACGAATTAATCTAATTGGGGAACATACTGATTATAACGGTGGTTATGTATTTCCAGCTGCAATAGAACTGGGGACATATGGTTTAGCATCTAAAAGAACGGATCGTATCATTCAATTATATTCAAATAATTTTGAAGATACAGGTATTGTATCTTTTACATTAGATGAACTTGAATTTAATGAGCAACACGATTGGGCAAACTACCCTAAGGGTGTCGTTAAATATTTAAAAGAAGAATTTAATGATATCAATCAAGGATTCAATATTTTAGTTGAAGGAAATATACCGAATGGTGCGAGTTTATCGTCATCAGCTTCTATTGAATTACTAACTGGCTGGCTAATTAAACAATTATTTAATTTGCATTTAGAGCGCTTACAGTTAATTAAATTAGGACAAGTCGTTGAAAATAAATTTATGGGTGTGAATTCAGGTATAATGGACCAATTTATTATTGGTATGGGTAAAGCAGAGCATGCCATATTATTAGACACCGCTACACTTGATTTTGACTATGTACCTGCTAAATTTGGAGATTATGTCATCTCAATTATGAATACAAATAAAAGACGTTCACTAACTGAAAGTAAATATAATGAACGTAGATCTGAGTGTGAAAACGCACTCTCACAATTACAGCAGCAATTAGAAATCACATCTTTAGGTGAATTATCTTTAGCGCAATTTGAGAAGTACCAATCACTTATTACTGATGAGGTCGTATGTAGACGTGCCAAACACGCGATTTCAGAAAATGAGAGAACGAAGCTTGCACATAAAGCATTGGCTGATAATAACTTTGAACAATTTGGGCAATTACTCAATGCATCACACAAATCATTAAAAGAAGACTACGAAGTTACAGGTATTGAATTAGATACCTTAGCTGAAACAGCTCAGCAAGTAGAGGGTGTATTAGGCGCAAGAATGACAGGTGCTGGTTTTGCAGGATGTGCCATTGCTTTAGTGGATAAAAATAGTATACAGAAGTTAGAAGATGAAGTATCAAAAGCATATATTGATAAAATTGGTTATGCACCTTCGTTTTATCATGTGGGTATAAGTGATGGCGTTAAGGCTTTGTAAGCAATACAAAATGATTAAAAGAAAGGATTTTGAATATGTCTGTTTTAGTATTAGGTGGCGCTGGATATATTGGTAGTCATGCGGTGGATCAATTAATAAGTAGAGGTTACGACGTCGTTGTTGTAGATAATTTAGGGACAGGTCATCGTGTAGCTGTAAATAAAGATGCACGATTTTATGAAGGCGATATACGTGATAAGCCATTTTTAGATCAGGTGTTTACAACTGAAACAATAGAAGGTGTCTTCCATTTCTGTGCATATTCGTTAGTAGGTGAATCTGTTGAGAAACCGTTAGCGTATTTCAACAATAATGTGAATGGTTTACAAGTGTTATTAGAAGTCATGTATGATCATCAAGTAAAACATATTATCTTTTCCTCAACTGCAGCAGTATATGGAGAACCAGATACAGTGCCTATTACTGAAGCAGATTCTAAAACACCGACGAGTCCTTATGGTGAAAGTAAGTTAATGATGGAAAAAATGATGCATTGGAGTCACAATGCTTACAGTGTTAATTATGCAGCCTTGCGTTACTTTAATGTAGCGGGTGCAAAAGAAGAGGGCACTATAGGTGAAGACCACCGTCCAGAGACGCATTTAGTGCCAATTGTATTACAAGTTGCATTGGGACAAAGAGAAGCATTAACGATATTTGGTGATGACTATGATACGGAAGATGGTTCATGTATTCGTGACTACCTTCACGTTGTCGACTTAATAGATGCACATATTTTAGCTTACCAACATTTACAAAATGGTGGGGAATCTGGCGCATTTAATTTAGGAAGTAGTCAAGGGTACTCAGTATTTGAGATATTAGAAGCGGCTCGAAAGGTGACAAACAAACCAATTGAAGCGAAGGTTGGACCTAGAAGAGCTGGAGACCCTAGTAAATTAGTTGCATCAAGTGATAAAGCACAATCAATACTTGGTTGGAAACCAAAACATGATAATATACATGACATTATTGATTCAGCTTGGCGCTGGCATAATCAACATCCAAACGGTTATCAAGAAGATACGGAGGTATAAGGCATGTTATTAAATCAACAATTAGTACAGCAATTTGTCACACAGGCAATTGCATTTGGTGATTATGAACAAGAAGATAACATTTATATTCAAAATCAACTGCTCCGAATTTTAAATGCAATAGGTATTGATGTTGATAATGAATCACCACTAAACCAAGATGCCACTGCAAATGCGATTGCTCAGTATTGGATTGAACAAGCAGTTAATGAAAACTGCCTAGAAGATGCATTATATAAAAAAGAAATCGTTGAAGCACAAATATTAGATTTAATAACACCTCGACCTTCAGTTATTAATCGAAATTTTGTAGAAGCCTATAAAAAATCACCGGAAACAGCTACTAATTATTTTTATGAAATAACTAAACGGAATCATTATGTAAAAGAAGATGCTATTGCTAATAATATTAATTATGAAGTAGAAACAGAATACGATGATATTGAAATTACAATCAATTTATCTAAACCTGAAAAAGATGCAAAGCAAATTGCGAAAGCTAAAGCTGAACCAGCTAAACATTATCCTAAATGTGCACTATGTATTGAAAATGAAGGCTACCAAGGTTCGGTTACACAAGCAGCTCGTACGAATCATCGTATTATACGATTGAAATTAGACGGAAAGTCGTGGGGATTCCAATATTCACCATATGCTTATTTTCCAGAGCATAGCATTGTGTTATCTGAACATCATGTGCCTATGGAAATTAATAAACAAACATTTGTTAATTTGTTAGCGTTTATTGAACAATTTCCACATTATTTTATTGGATCTAATGCAGACATTCCATTAGTTGGTGGATCGATTTTATCACATAATCATTATCAGGCTGGCAAACATGTATTTCCTATGGATAATGCGGCAGAAATAGAGCGGTTTACAATGAATGAATTTTCATCGGTAACAGCGAGTACATTGAATTGGCCAATGAGTGTGATTCGATTAAAAAGCGAAAATCGCGATGAATTAATTAATGCAGCAACATATGTGATGAATACGTGGAATCAATACTCAGATGAAACGATAGATGTAAGGGCATTTAGTAATGATGGTGAAAGACATCATACTGTAACACCGATTGCACGTTATAGACAATCACAATATGAATTAGATATCGTTTTAAGAGATAATCAAACTTCCGAAGCATTTCCAGATGGCATATTCCATCCACATGAGGATGTACAACATATTAAAAAAGAGAACATCGGTTTAATAGAAGTGATGGGTACGGCGATATTACCAGGGCGCTTAAAAGAGGAATTACAACAAGTAAAAACGTATCTTGTGGGTGATAACCAATTAGATTTAGGTATGCACCAACAATGGGCTGAAAATATGAAGCGCACTTATGATATCAATAAACAAAATGTTGACGACATCGTTGATAAAGAAGTCGGTTATAAATTTAAACGTGTGTTAGAAGATGCAGGTGTTTTTAAAAATACCGATACTGGACGCCAAGCATTTAAACGCTTTATCAAACATTTATAATAAAAGCAGCGCATGTCGAATTGATTAGGCTATGTTTAAAAACGCGCTATATTTTATGACATGTTATAAACTGAAAATATTTTTGTCTCAAGGCGGAGTGAAGAAATCAAACTGGACTCATTGATTTCTTCACTCCGCTCTTTTATTTTCTTGATTACAAGCATATAATAAAAGAAAATAGGAGTGATTATTTTGAAAATTAAATTTAAATATTTAATTATTTCATTTATTGTTTTATGTCTTGTGTTAGCAGGATGTTCAAATGGTGATAATAAGGATAATAGTAAAACGAAAAGCGATGAAAAAGCAAAACAAGAATTACATGTTTCTGCAGCAGCAAGTCTAACGGATGTCACTAAGGATTTAGAAAAAGCTTTTAAAAAAGATCATAAAGATGTAGACGTTTCTTTTAATTATGGTGGTTCAGGTGCTTTAAGACAACAAATAGAAAAAGGTGCACCAGTAGATGTATTTATGTCTGCAAATACAAAAGATGTGGACGGACTAGTTGATAAAGACAAAGCACAAAATACATATGAGTATGCTAAAAACCAACTAGTATTAATTGGTGAAAAAGATAGCAACTATCATTCGGTAACTGATATACAAGGCGATGATAAGTTAGCCATTGGTGAAGCAAAATCAGTACCTGCAGGTAAATATGCTGAGCAATATTTAAAAGATAATCATTTATTCGATAAAGTGAAACCAAATTTAGTTTATGCCAAAGATGTGCGTCAAGTATTAAACTATGTTGAAAAAGGTAATGCACAATTAGGTTATGTGTATAAAACAGATTTATATCAATCACAACAAAATGGTAGTAGTAAAGTGAAAGAAATCAATACAGCCGATTTGAAAAAACCAATTACTTATAAAGCAGCTACTACAACAGATAAAAAGTTAGCGAAAGAATGGATAGATTTCTTAAAAACAGATAAGGCCAAAGATATTTTGAAAAAATATCAATTTGATGCATAGGAGGATTTAGCAATGCCAGATATTACACCATTTTGGATATCACTTAAAGTAGCCGTTATAAGTACTATCATAGTAACTTTAATTGGCGTAGTCATTTCAAAATGGTTATATAGACGCCATGGTATCATTGCTAGAATCTTAGAAAGTATCATAGTCTTACCTATTGTTTTACCACCGACTGTGATGGGGTTCATCTTGCTCATAGTGTTTTCACCAAGAAGTTATATTGGGGCATTTTTTGCTAATGTATTACACTTACCCGTAGTGTTTACATTGACTGGTGCAGTCATTGCCTCTGTGATCGTCAGTTTTCCATTGATGTACCAACATACTGTACAAGGTTTCCGCAGTATAGATCATAAGATGCTAAATACAGCTAGGACAATGGGAGCCAGTGAAAGTAAAATATTTTTTAAATTAATTCTACCGCTATCTAAACGTGCAATATTATCTGGTGTAATGATGAGCTTTGCAAGAGCAATTGGTGAATTTGGCGCTACGCTTATGGTGGCTGGCTATATTCCAAACAAGACAAATACATTACCATTAGAGATTTATTTCTTGGTTGAACAAGGTAAGGAAAATCAAGCATGGTTATGGGTGATTGTATTGGTAGCATTTGCGATAACTGTTATAGGTACAATTAATTTATTAAATAAAGATCGTTATCGGGAGGTAGATTAATTGTTACATATACATCTGACACATCAGCTTAAAGCAACACCATTAAGCATACAAATTAATGATGATAAACCAAAGATATATGCAATTAAAGGGCCCTCCGGTATTGGCAAGACGACAATATTAAATATGATAGCGGGTTTAAGGCAACCTGACAACGCATTTATACAAGTGAATAAACGTATTATTTCAGATTCAGCACATGCGATTGATGTGAAAATTCAAAAAAGAAATATTGGCTATCTTTTCCAAGATTACCAACTTTTTCCTAACATGAATGTCTATCAAAATATTACTTTCATGGCACAACCTTCTGATCATATCGATAAATTGATGAAACAACTAAATATTGATCACCTAAAAGATCAATATCCTATGCGTTTATCAGGTGGAGAAGCACAACGCGTGGCTTTAGCTAGAACACTGAGTACAAAGCCAGACTTGATTCTGTTAGATGAACCATTTTCAAGTCTAGACGATTCGACTAAGCATGAAAGTATCCAACTTGTGCAACGTATATTTGAAAAGTGGCAAATTTCTATTATCTTTGTTACACATTCAAATTATGAGGCCACCTCACTAGCGCATGAAATCATCACTATTGGCTAAAATCATTTTCCAAATATAAACTTCAATACTTAAAAACCTGTATGACATAGATAATAGCTATACAGGTTTTTTTAAAAGTATAAGACAAACATCTATAATATGAATGTATTTTTTGATAAATTCAAATGATAATAAGCATCATTTTATTTTAGAAGGGGTGTATATATGAAGATAGAATTTTTAGGAACAGCAGGTGGGTTTCCGTCACTTTATAAGTCCCATTCGCAACATTTACAAGCAATACATAGAACTGGACCAGCTATTTATATACATGACCTCCAATTATTAATTGATACTTCTGAGGATATATTTTATCAATTACGCCGTTCAGAAATTTATGATATAAAATATGGCATATATTCGCATTGGCATCCTGATCATACGATGGGTATAAGAATTTGGGAAACATTAAATTTTGATTTTATAAATAAAGTACCACAATCCAAAAAATCGAAAATAATCCTTACAGAGCAACATGTAAATGATTTTAAAAAATATTTTGGTCATTGGGATCATTTAAACTATCTAGGTGATTTAGGTGTAATTGAAAAAGAGATTATTCCTAACAATGGTCAAATAAAGATAGGTGAAACGACTATAGAGTGGATTCAGCTAGCAGAAGACATTGCATTTGGATTTTATATTACGACATCCACATTACGCATTTTAATTATCCCGGATGAAATTAAAGGTTATCACCCAATAGAAAAATTGAAGAACGTTGATGTTGCGATTTTACCATTTGGTAGTAATGAAGTTAATCCAGTTACCAAAGAACGAATTCACGAAAATGGTATGCTAGCAGCGTTAGGTGAAATTACTTTTCAAGAAAGTGTGACTATCGCGCGTGAAATCAATGCAACACACACTTACTTTACACACATAGAAGCAACGGAAAACTTAAATGAAACACACATTGAACAATTAGAACAGCAATTAAAAGAGGAAGGATTGTTGACTACCATTGCTTACGATGGTTTACAAATTACAATAGAATAAATATGGCAACAACCATTAATAAAGTACCCTTCAAAGCCTACACAACAAAGTGAAATGGAGAAGGGTACTTTTTTAGTTAAATATTGATCAGCTTTGTGAAGCGCTAGTTTGATTTGGAATAGGAAAATAATCAAAAATTTCTCCGGAATGTAGTGCTTCGGAAAGTGTAGATAGCCAAGCATAATAGACTTTGGAATGTTCAATTTGTTCTAACATTTTATTGGCATCTTCAATCCATTCTGGTTCTGCATCTTCAGAATCAATAATAGGGAAGAGTAATTTTTCTGCTCGTTGAATGGCTTCTAAATTTAATTTGATTTCACGATTCCATTTTTGCGAGAAAAAATTACCGAAAAACGTAAAGAAATCTTTTTCTGCTGTAAAGTGTTGTTTTCTGCTACCTCTAATAAATTGTTGCTTTACACCATCAAATTCTTGTAGTCGTTTAACACCGGCACTCATACTTGGTTTACTCATTTGTAACTCATAACGCATTTCATCTAATGTCATGCTTTTTTGTTCGAAAACCATCGTGCCATAAAGATTACCTACACTCCGATTGACACCGTAAAGATCCATTGTTTCTCCAATAGAGTTAATTACGATATCTTTCGCTTCTTCTAATAGTTGTTCAAAGTTTTTTGATCGCGCCATGAATTCACCTCAAAATAATATTTGATTCATTGTACCATGAAGTTAAGATAATAGGATATGTTCAGAATGTTGAAAATACTTGTCTATATTAATGAAAGATAAAATAAAAACACGCATTAGAGCTGAATAAAGATAAGGGGAAACACTACTTTATAACAATATTAATTTTAAACCGTTGTTACATTGGAGACCAAGATTTATAATAGAAATAATGATGTGAAGAGAGGGTTATTCGTGTGACACAGGATCGATATTCAAGACAAATGTTATTTAAACATATTGGATCAAACGGACAGGATAAAATTAAGAGACAGCATGTACTTATTGTTGGTATGGGTGCTTTAGGTACACATCTTGCAGAGGGTTTAGTGCGCTCTGGCATAGGTGAACTTACGATTGTGGATAGAGATTATATTGAATACAGTAATCTTCAAAGGCAAACATTATTTTCAGAAGCGGATGCAGATGCAGCATTGCCTAAGGTCATTGCTGCAGAAACAAAATTATTAGCAATTCGTAAAGATGTCGTCATACACAGTCATATCGCACATGTTGATCGTCAATTTTTAGAAGCGCATGCTACAAATATTTCTTTGATTTTAGATGCTACAGATAATTTTGAAACGCGGCAATTAATTAATGACTATGCGTATCAACAGAATATACCATGGATTTATGGTGGTGTAGTGCAAAGTACTTATATAGAAGCTGCATTTATACCTGGCACAACACCGTGCTTTAATTGCATGGTACCACAATTGCCAACCATCAATATGACGTGTGATACGGTAGGTGTTATACAACCCGCTGTAACGATGACGACAAGTTTACAAGTACGCGATGCATTGAAACTATTGATAGAACATACGCCTGATACTAAATTGACTTATGGTGATTTATGGGAAGGTACACATTTTAGCTTTGGATTTAGTAAATTATATAGAACAAATTGTCCAACTTGTGGTCAAAATCCAACATATCCCCATTTAAATGAAACCAAACGTCAGTATGTTAGTTTGTGTGGAAGAGATACGGTGCAATATGAAAACCCTAATATTTCCCAGGAAATGCTAGGTGTATTTTTAAATCAACACAAAATCGCATTTAAACGTAACCCTTATATCATTCAATTTCAATATAAAGGTTATCGTATCGTCAGTTTTAAAGGTGGACGTATGCTGATACATGGCATGAAGCAACCACAAGAAGCAATTAAATTAATAAATCAATTATTTGGATAAATGAGGTGGGCATCGTGCATACAAATGTGCAATTAGACAAAGATATAAAATGTGCTATTTTAACCGTTTCTGATACAAGAGATTATGAAACGGATAGGGGGGGCCAATTGGCTCAATCACTACTTTCTGAATTGAATGTAAGTATTGCTACTGAGCATTATCGAATTGTTAAAGATGAACAAGACTTAATTCAAAAACAACTACAAGAATGGTTAAAGGAAGATATAGATGTCATTATTACAACTGGTGGTACAGGGATTGCTCAGAGGGACGTTACAATAGAAGCTGTATCAGCACTAATCACAAAAGAAATTGAGGGTTTTGGTGAATTATTTAGATATTTGAGTTATACCGAAGATGCTGGAACACGCGCACTTTTATCAAGAGCGATTGCAGGCGCAGTTGGAGATAAGTTGATTTTTAGCATTCCTGGTTCAACAGGCGCTGTTAAATTAGCGTTGAACAAGTTGATAAAACCAGAATTAAATCACCTAGTGAATGAAATCACTAAATAACAAAAGCGCCAAGTGTAGCTTGAATTCTGATTTATTTAATAGAATTGCGACACTTCGCGCTCAGTTTATATAGTTTCTACTAAAAAATGATGGTCATGACTTCAGTTTACTTTGGGTAATTCAAGGAGTCATTATCTTTAATTATCTTGGCGCTGATAGTCGCCTGATTTCCCACCTGATTTGGATAACAGATAGGTTTCACCGATTACCATACTTTTATCTAATGCTTTTGTCATGTCATATACGGTAAGGGCAACAGCAGTAGCAGCTGTTAGTGCTTCCATTTCAACGCCAGTTTTACCTGTAGTAGAGACAATCGTCTGTATATTAAGTGTGTATGATTGTTCATTTTCTTGCCAATCAAATGTTACATCTATGCCAGTTAGTGGTAATGGGTGACACATAGGAATAATATCTGCAGTATTTTTAGCGGCCATAATCCCCGCAATTTGAGCAGTATTTAAAACATTCCCTTTTTGATTTGTATGTTCGACAATTTGTTTATAAATTTCCGAGTTAACTGTGATACTTGAATGTGCAATTGCAGTACGTTTAGAAATGTTTTTTTCTGAAACATCTACCATTTTAGCATTGCCTTGGTGATTTATATGCGTAAATTCAGACAAAATATCCCTCCTAATCGTTTCTTAGTATATCACGAAATTAATTTATGTAAGGAGTAGATTTAAAATGCCAGTAGAAAAAAGAACGCCAATTCCTGTAAGTGAAGCAATTGAACGTGTAGTCAATCAATCGATTTATACGCAACAAGTAGAAGTTCCATTAAATGAGAGTATCCATCATATTTTAGCCGAAGATATCATTGCGACATATGAAATTCCACGGTTTAATAAATCTCCCTATGATGGCTTTGCTATTCGCAGTAAGGATACGGTAGGTGCTAGTGGTGAACAACGTGTAAGCTTTAATGTGATTGATCATATTGGTGCAGGATCTGTTTCTGATAAAACGGTAGGCGCTTTCGAGGCGGTTCGGATTATGACAGGGGCTGCTCTACCAGAAGGTACAGATGCAGTGGTTATGTTAGAACAAACTGTTGAAAACGGACATAGTTTTACTTTGAGAAAACCCTTTGAGCCAAATGAAAATGTTTCTTTAAAGGGTGAGGAAACAGAGATAGGAGATATCGTACTGCAAAAGGGACAATTAATTAATTCCGGTGCCATTGCTGTATTAGCAACTTACGGTTATACACAAGTAAAAGTAAATAAAAAGCCAAGTGTAGGTGTTATAGCTACTGGTAGTGAGTTATTGGATGTGAATGATGCTTTAGAATCAGGGAAAATTAGGAATTCAAATGGTCCTATGATTACAGCCTTATCGCAAAAATTAGGGTTAAGTGCTATTGCATATCAAATTCAAGAAGATGATTTGGACAGTAGTATTCAAGTCGTAAAAGAAGCAATGGCTAAACATGATATTGTCATTACGACTGGTGGCGTATCGGTGGGTGATTTCGATTATCTGCCACAAATATATGAAGCATTAAATGCAGAAGTACTATTCAATAAAATAGCGATGCGACCAGGTAGTGTTACGACTGTAGCAGTTGCAAATGAAACCTATCTATTTGGATTATCTGGGAATCCATCGGCTTGCTATACTGGTTTTGAGTTATATGTTAAACCGGCAGTACTTCATATGATGGGTGCTAATGCAATATATCCTCAAGTAATACAAGCGACATTAATGGAAGATTTTAAAAAGGCGAACCCATTTACAAGATTTATACGTGCCACAGCGACGTTGAATGGAAAAGAAATGACGGTAGTACCATCAGGGTTTAATAAATCAGGCGCTGTAGTTGCGATAGCCCATAGTAATGCTATGATTATGCTTCCAGGTGGAACGAGAGGCTATAGTCAAGGACATACGGTTAACGTCATATTGACGGAATCACAAACATACGAAAAGACATGTTTTATATGATTTTACAAATTGTGGGTTATAAAAACGCTGGAAAAACGACGTTAATGTCACATACAATCCAATTTTTAAAATCACATTTGTTAACAGTGGCAACTGTTAAACATCACGGATTTAACCAATTAGTTAATCAAGAAGCGGATATCACATTACAAAATGATCAAGTTGACCATATGAAACATTTTAATGCAGGCGCTGATCAAAGTATTGTACAAGGTAAGTCTTATCAACAGTCGGTAACAAGAAAAGAAAATCAAAGTCTTGAGGAAATTATCAGCGAATCTGTTACAATAGATTGTGACGTGATACTCGTAGAAGGCTTTAAATCTGCACGATTCGATAAAGTAGTTGTTTATCAAGATGAGAAAGAACGTCAAAGTCTAAGCCATTTAACGAATGTAAAATACTATGTGAATTTGGCCGAAACAGATGCATTGACGCTTTATAATCAATGGCTATTTCATTATTTTAAAATAGAAGGAATGCATTAAATGAAGCAATTCGAAGTGAAGTGTGACCCGATACAAACTGAGCCATATAGAGATTATGTCTTGGATGAAAATCAAGGCGCGGTAGTTGTTTTTACAGGTCATGTAAGAGAGTGGACGAAAGGTGTTAAAACAGAATACTTAGAATATGAAGCATATATTCCTATGGCTGAGAAGAAGCTCGCTCAAATTGGAGACGAAATATCACAGAAATGGCCTGGAACAAAAACAGCAATTGTTCATAGAATTGGACCACTGAATATATCTGATATTGCTGTACTTATCAGTGTATCCTCGCCACATCGAAAGGATGCATATCGCGCAAATGAATATGCCATCGAACGAATCAAAGCAATTGTGCCTATATGGAAAAAGGAAATATGGGAAGATGGCGCTCAATGGCAAGGGCATCAGTATGGGAATCACAATGATGCAGTTGAGGGGGAATAGTAATTATGAAAATACTATACTTTGCAGAATTAAAAGAAATTTTAGCTAAACAGACTGAAACAATTGATTTAAGTTATGATATTACGGTAGATGATTTTACTAAAGATTTATTTGAACGTTATCCTCAAATCAAGGATAAGCAATTTCAAATTGCAGTAAATGAAGAATTCGTCAAAAGTGATGACATCGTACATCAAGATGATACAGTGGCATTAATTCCACCAGTTAGCGGAGGGTAAAAAAACATGAAAGCAATTATACTTGCCGGAGGACAATCAGAAAGATTCGGCGAACCAAAGGCTTTTGCTCAAATAAATGCGCAACCATTTTATAAGCGTATTATTGACGTTTTAGAGGGTACAAATATGTTTAATCAAGTTATTATCAGTACAAATGAGACATTAGCATCTCAATTTGATCATTCTGATATTATTATTGATGAAGATCAAAATAAGGATAAAGGTCCTTTGGCAGGTATTCAGTCAGTCATTCAGCATTATGAAAGTGAGGAACTGTTCTTTGTTGTGTCGGTTGATACACCTATGATTTCTCAAAAAGCTGTGAGTAAACTATATCAATTCATGGTAGAACACCTTATAGAAGACCAATTAGATATCGCTGGGTTTAAGGAAAAGGGCAGACCCATACCGACTATTGCTTTTTATAGTCCGCACACATTGCCATATATTGATGATGCATTAAATTCAAACGATTATAGTTTGAAAAGTGTTTATAATAAAGTGAAAAGTGATTGGTTAGATGTAAATTTAATTGAATCACCAGATTATTGGTACAAAAATATTAATTATCAACAAGATTTGGACTCTTTACAACAAGATATATTAAATAGATAAGGGGACCTAATGTTATGGTAGAGCAAATAACTGATAAACTTGGACGTCCGATTCGTGATTTAAGACTGTCAGTTACAGATCGTTGCAATTTCCGTTGTGATTATTGCATGCCGAAAGAAATATTTGGTGATGACTTTGTATTCTTACCTAAAGATGAGTTGCTTACCTTTGATGAAATGGTACGTATTGCACAGGTATACACGCAATTAGGCGTGAAAAAAATAAGAATTACAGGTGGGGAACCATTACTAAGACGTGATTTAGATAAATTGATATACCAGTTAAATCAATTAGAAGGTGTAGAAGATATTGGTTTAACGACAAATGGTTTATTATTAAAAAAACACGGTCAAAAATTATACGATGCTGGCTTGAGACGTATCAATGTCAGCCTAGATGCAATAGACGATGCTGTGTTCCAAGCCATAAACAATAGAAATATTAAGGCTTCTACGATTTTACAACAAATTGATTATGCAGTTGCTATAGGATTTCAAGTGAAAGTAAATGTAGTGGTACAAAAAGGTGTAAATGATGACCAGATCGTACCTATGGTGCAATACTTTAAAGATAAAGATGTACAAATTCGATTTATTGAATTTATGGACGTTGGTAATGATAATGGTTGGGACTTTAGTAAAGTTGTGTCAAAAGACGAAATGCTTGAAATGATAGAGCAGAATTTTGATATTGAGCCAGTGGCACCGAAATATTATGGTGAAGTTGCAAATAATTATCAGCATAAAGATAATAAAGCACAATTTGGTTTGATAACAAGTGTTTCTCAGTCATTCTGTTCTACTTGTACACGTGCACGTCTTTCATCAGATGGTAAGTTTTATGGATGTTTATTTAGTACTGTAGATGGATTTAATGTTAAGTCATTTATGCGCAATGGCGCAACTGATAATGAATTATTCGAACAATTTAAAGCATTATGGAATATCAGAGATGACCGCTATTCTGATGAACGAACTGAACAAACAGTTGCAAATAGAAAACGTAAAAAAATAAACATGAATTATATAGGTGGATAATAAAAAATGAAATGAGTCTGGGACAAAATAGATGTCTCAGATTTTTTTCATTTAGGCAGTAGATGACTGAATTGAAAATGGAAAGATGCCTAATTTTAATTGCCTTTTAATAAATTTCAAGGTCAAAATGATAGGATGCTTAACCTTTAATGATATTTAATTTCGCAAAATATAAAATAGATAAAATTTGTTAATATATGTCTAAAGATATTGAGTAATACAAATTTTTTTAAGATGTTCATTTGAGATTATATAAATTATATTCAATTGAAGATAATATTTATCTGTTTCAATAAAAATAATAGATTAAATGAAGAAAGTGTTATATAATACTTTTGAAGCTTATTCATTAAATAAAGCCATAGAACACAACGAGAGTAGTCAATAAGGAGGCCATTTTTTATGGAAAGTAAAGTATCATATTTTATAAATTCTGAAAGAGCATTAAGTCAATTAAAACATTGGTTAAAATCTGTACATCGCTTATCAATAGAAGAATTTGTCATATTGTATAAAGTGTATGAAGCAAAGAAAATGAGCGGTAAAGAGTTAAGAGATACCTTGCATTTTGAAATGCTTTGGGATACGAGTAAAATTGACGTTATTATTAGAAAAATTTATAAAAAAGAGCTCATTTCTAAAGTGCGTTCAGAAACGGATGAAAGACAAGTTTTTTATTATTATAATGATATACAGAGTAAATTATTAGATGATATTATCAATGAAATTGAAAAAATTCAAATAGCACAATAGTGTGATATACATAAATTAAAACAATCAGATAGGATTACAATCAAATATCCATAAAAGTTCTGTGGGTTTATATTCGATAAGGAATGGCTAGGAGTGGATTACCTTAACTGATCCAGAAAATCTACTAACTTAATATCGTAGGGGAATATACTTTATAGTTATTTACTGTCGAACTAAAAAGAGTCTGAGACATCAAGCGGTGTCTCAGACTCTAATTTTTTAATTAAAATGAACTTAAATTTTTAACTTTTCTGCCGTGTACAAAGTAGTAAATGATCGCTGTGATTAAAACGATGATTGCCATTATTGCATAAAGTTGTGCGTAGCTCACAGCTGATGTAAAGAACCCTAATACATAAGGTCCAAATCCTAAACCTAAATCAAGACCAATAAAGTAAGTAGAAGTCGCAATACCATATTTAGCCGGCGGTGAGACTTTAATCGCAATGGCTTGCATACAAGATGAAATATTGCCGTAACCAGCACCTAAGCATAAACCAGCAATTATGAGTAACCAACCATTGTTTGTAATACTTAAAGTAAGGAAAGTAATGATTAAGAATATGAATGCTGGATAAGCTACTACATTTTCGTTTTTTTGATCCATTAATCGACCAGCAACTGGGCGTGTAATAAGTGAAGCAATTGCATAGAATATAAAGAAGTAACTTGATATTGTTACAAGATTAATTTCTTGGGCAAAAAATTGAAGAAATGTAAGAATTGATGAATAGGTTAAACCGGAAATCAACATGATAATTGCAACGGGTACAGCCTCTTTTGCAATATAATTGTTAATATTGAATTTTTTAGATTGAGTCGTTTGCTTTTTAGACTCTGTGTTACTTTCTACTTCAAATTGTAATTTAACAAAGAAAGAAATAATAAAGCTGATAATGCCACAGAGTAAGCAGATTGTGAATAATAATTTAATAGGGAAGCTATTGATTAGTAATAAACCGAAGAATGGTCCGATTGCTGCACCTATGACCAAACTTAAGGAGAATAAGCTAATGCCTTCACTCTTTCTGTCATTTGGTGTGACATAAGCTGCAATTGTTCCTGTAGCAGTTGTAGTAATACCTGTAGCAATACCATTAAAGAGTCTAGTTACCATTAAGAAAGCTAAAGAACCTTCTATAAAATAAAATAATTGTGTAACTAATAAAAAGCCTAAACCAATGAGTAATATACGTTTAGGACCAATTTTATTAACATATTTACCAGTCGTAAATCTACCTATTAATGAGCCGATAATAAATAGCCCTGTAACTAGTCCAGCAACACTATCTGAGGCGTGGTACTCTGATTTTGTATAACTAGCAATAATAACAATCAGTAGATACATACATAGATTAATTAAAAAATTAGTAAAAAAGTTAATGTTAAAACTTTTTGTCCAAATCGGTGATTTCAGAGAAGTGGATTGATTCATTTGACTATTCCTCCATATTGATAATTTGTTCATGGATCTTTTGAATGACTTGTATTGCATAGTTAAGTTCATCATCTGATAAACCAGTATTTTCAATAATTTTATCCTGTACATCACATATACGTGTATTGATTGCACCATAAAGTTGCTGTCCTTTTTCAGAAAAAGATAATAATTTTTCTCTTTTATCTTCTCCAAGTTCAATCGTAAGTAATGATTTATCAGAAAGTACTTTTAAAATCTTTCTTGTAGTTGGTTTTTCAATTGCTCGACGCTTTGAAATTTGAACGAGTGTCGTTGGTGCGTTTTGAGCAATATCTTTTAATACCAACCATTGTGCGGGATAAACATCAAATTCCTCAAATACCGGTTGGAAAAATTTAGTGTAGGGTCTATAAATAGCTGTTAGATGATTGAATATACTTTGTGAGTCCATAAGATCCTCCTTAATAGTTAGCTAGGCTAACCTATTTAACAACAAACAATATTGTAAACCTTTTTGTAGGATAAAGCAATAGTATTTTATTTTTAAAATCAAGTTATAACCTGTTTGATGTTAAAAAGACTTAAGCGAACATAAAAAATCATGCATTGATAATAAATGAAGAAATAGTGATTGAAATGAGGGCAAGCTGGTGGGAATTTCAGAAAATTTGTCATTTCTCACATTTGTAATTGAGTCAATGTATAAATAGTTGAGGAAAAGTGACAATAAGCGCCGACATTTGGTGAGTTTAATATGAAAGAAAGTTGTATGGATGTGTTATGAGAAGTAAAGTCGTATGCAATTTGTTATGATGAAGCTAAAGGAAGCTTAGGGGAGAGAAATTAATGCAATATTTGAAATTAGATCATATTATCCATTATATTCATCAGTTAGAGAACTTTAAATTTCCAGGTCATTTATTAACTTTGAACCAAGGTGGACAACATGAGCGTTTTGGTACATTTAATAGATTAGCTTATTTAGAAAATGCTTACGTAGAATTGTTGGATGTTTATAAACCGGAAGTTTTGCAAAAAATAGTGAAATCGGATGAAGGGCGTGTATCATTCCCATCTAAAATTGTGCAAGACCAATATAGTCAAGGAATGAAGACATTAGCTTTAAGTACGGCTGACATCAATCAACTTAAGGAAGATTTAGAAGAAAAAGGTATAGATGTTATCGGTCCGATTGAAATGCACAGAGAAAACATTAAAGGTGATAAAACATCCTGGAAATTATTATATATTGCAGATCCAGACTATAGAGTGAAGCCACCGTTCTTTATACAGTGGGATGAGAACGAGCAAAAAAGGAATGAAAAATTAGAAGCACTTCGCCAAAAAGAATTTATGATTAAATCCATTAATTTGCATAGTACCGAACGCGCACATACTGTGAAAAAATGGCAACATTGGTTTGATATGGACATAGTTAGTGAAGATGAGAAAGTCACAATACTTAAATTAAAACATGATGATTTGATATTTAAAATAAGTGATGGTCCTAACTCAGGATATAAATCAATAACAATTAAAGATACTAAAACGACTTCTCCATATACTTTAATTATAAGAGGGTTAAGTTATATATTTGAGGCAGATTAATAAATGTAAATATAAGCACTATGAGCGATAATGAATATGTGTATCAATGAAATAATAAGTGTTAAAATAGTTAAATAAGTGGAAAACTTATTAGTACGCAATAACAGTAAGTAAATAGATATAACAAAAGTTAATGCTGCTAAAATAATTCTTAGACTTAAATATGAAATTGTCAGTGGTTCAATAAAAGCTTGAATAACGAAAACTAAATTAATAATTAAAAACAATCCAATAATAATACTACGCATAGTTACACCTCATTTCTAAATTTATTATAGTATATCAAATGAGTGAATTCTATGTGAAAGTTTGCTAAAAGCATTGTATAATACCAAAGTATTGAATTGATAAAGGAGACATCAGTTTTTATGGAAAAAATGAATATTACAGATCAAGCACATGATGCATTTGTTAAAGCACACCCACAAGGTGACTTATTACAATTAACGCAGTGGGCAGAAACTAAAACATTAACTGGATGGTACTCAAGACGTATCGCAGTTGGAGAAGACGATGAAATTGTAGGGGTAGCACAACTACTATTTAAAAAAGTACCTAAACTACCTTATACACTGTGCTATATTTCAAGAGGATTTGTAACAGATTATAGTAACAAGTTGGCATTAGAAACTTTACTTGAAGCTGCAATGCAAATTGCCAAAGAAGAAAAAGCATATGCTATTAAAATTGATCCAGATGTTGAAGTAGATAAAGGTGCAGACGCTTTGTCTAATTTAAGAGCGCTTGGGTTTAAACATAAAGGGTTTAAAGAGGGCTTATCTAAAGATTATATTCAACCAAGAATGACTATGATTACACCAATAGAAAAAACGGATGAAGCATTAATTCAAAGTTTTGAACGTAGAAATCGTTCAAAAGTGAGATTAGCTTTAAAACGTGGTACTACAGTTGAACGTTCAAATAGAGAAGGTTTGAAAACATTTGCTAATTTAATGCAAATAACAGGCGAAAGAGATGGTTTTTTAACTAGAGATATTAGTTATTTTGAAAATATATATGATGCATTACACCCTGATGGGGATGCTGAGTTGTTTTTAGTGAAGTTAGAACCTAAACCTGTTTTAGAAGATCTAAGACAAGAATTGCATGAACTAGAAGTTGAAAAAGCAAAACTTGCAGATAAAAAGCAGGATAAGAAGACACTTAATAAAATAAATGATGCTGATAATAAAATAACCAAAACTCAAGAACTCATTGATGAAATGGTTACTTTAGAATCAACGCATCCAGAAGGCATTTATTTATCAGGTGCTTTATTAATGTTTGCTGGTAAAAAATCTTACTACTTATATGGGGCTTCATCAAATGAGTATCGTAACTTCTTACCAAACCACCATATGCAATTTGCTATGATGCAATATGCAAGAGAACATGGTGCAACGTCATACGACTTTGGTGGAACTGATAATAATCCTGATAAAGATTCAGACCATTATGGTTTATGGACATTTAAAAAAGTTTGGGGCACATATTTAAGTGAAAAAATTGGTGAATTCGACTATGTGTTAAATGCACCTTTATATCAAATTATCGAGAATATTAAACCAAAACTTACAAAAGCCAAAATTAAACTGTCTCGAAAATTAAAAAAATAAAGCATTTCAGAATAAATAGACGCGTGCTATATAGAGCTAGAATACATTGATTCAACTTTATAGCACGCATTTTTTATGATTGCCATGGAATAATGATACGTATAGTGATGTTGAAATTTAAAAGTTCAACTAAATGTCACAGGACAAATTGTCTATAATTAATAAACTACATATTTTCAGGACCATACTTGTGGTAAATTAGAACTGTTAAAGGGATATGTGAGAGGAGAAAAACACATGATAAAAAAATTATTGCAGTTTTCATTAGGAAATAAATTTGCAATATTTTTAATGGTTTTGTTAGTTATATTGGGCGGTGTTTATGCCAGTAGCAAAATGAAATTAGAATTATTACCTGACGTTGAGCCACCAATGATTACCGTACAAACCTCCATGCCAGGTGCTACACCAGAAACAGTAAAAGAAGATGTAAGTGATAAGATTGATGATCAAATTAGATCGATGGCAGGTGTTAAGAATGTTAATGCTCAATCTATACAGAATGCATCAATGGTTACGGTTGAATATAATGAAGGTACTAATTTAGATAAAGCAGAGAACGACCTCAAAAAAGAGTTAGATAAAATAAAATTTGGGGAGAATGTTGAAGAGCCGGAGTTAACAAGAAGCTCTATAGATGCTTTTCCAATAGTTGCTTATTCATTTACTACCAATGATAATGATTTAAAAGATACAACACGAAAAATTAATAATCAGTTATTACCAAAACTTCAAACAATTGATGGGGTCCAAAATGCGCAACTTAATGGGCAGACGTCACGAGAAGTATCAATAAAATTTGACCAAGATAAATTAGAAGCAAGTGGGTTAACTAAAGAGCGTGTTCAACAGTATTTGAAAAGTGCTACAAGTGAAACACCACTAGGCCTATTTCAATTTAATGATACTGAGAAATCTGTCGTTATTGATGGTCAATTTACATCCGTTAAAGCACTTGAAAATTTAGACATTCCGTTATCTGCAGCAGCAGGAGATAGTCAATCTCAAGGTGATGACGGAGCGTCAAGTCAAGGTGCTGAGCAACAAGCTTCTGCTTCCCAATCTGCAACTACAGCATCGAGTAGCCAATCAAGTGATTCTGAAGTACCATCCGTAAAATTAAAAGAAATTGCACAAGTATCTGCAGGCGATGAGCGGGCATCTATATCTAAAACAAACGGTAAAGATGCAGTTAATGTTCAAATTACAAAAGCACAAGATGCAAACACTGTTCAAGTTGCCAAAGATACAAAAAAAGAAATTGATCAATTTATAAAAGACAATCCGAAAATGGTTGCTACAAAAGTGATGGATACAGCAAAACCAATAGAAGATGCATTGTATACAATGATTGAGAAAGCTGCACTAGGTACCATTGTAGCGATTATCGTAATTCTATTATTTTTAAGAAATATCAGAACGACTGCCATTTCAATTGTATCTATACCCATGTCCATTTTAATTGCAATGGTTGCGTTGAAATTATCAGATGTTTCATTGAATATTTTAACGTTAGGAGCATTAACTGTTGCGATAGGTCGTGTTATTGATGATTCTATCGTTGTTGTTGAAAATATTTACCGACGATTATCTGATAAATCAGAAGCACTTAAAGGTGATCAACTCATTGTAAGTGCTACAAGCGAAGTATTTAAACCAATCATGTCATCGACGATTGTTACAATTGTCGTGTTCTTGCCATTAGCTTTTGTAAGTGGCTCTGTAGGAGAAATGTTTAGACCATTTGCACTGGCAATCGCATTTAGTTTACTAGCTTCATTACTTGTATCTATTACGATTGTTCCTGCATTAAGTGCTACTTTCTTTAAAAAAGGTGTAATACAGCATAAACAGGAAACATCGTTAGGATTTATCGGTAGAAAGTATAAATCCGTTTTGAACTGGTCATTAAATCACAAATGGATAGTCATTATTATCAGTACAATTATATTAATTGCAAGTATTGGACTTGGGGCTGCTAAACTAGGAACTAGCTTTATTTCTACGGGTGAAGATAAATATATGGCATTAACTTATACGCCTAAACCTGGAGAAACGCAAAAAGGGGTATTAGACCATGCAGAGCAAGTACAAAAATATCTGAATAGTAAAGATAAAGTGCGTACAGTTCAATACTCAGTTGGCGGTCCAACACCTAATGATCCAACTGGTAACTCTAATAGTATGGCGATTATGGTTGAGTACGATTCGAACACACCTCATTTTGATGAAGAACCCGATAAGGTGTTACAGCATATTGAAACATACAAACATCCTGGTGAGTGGTCAAATCAAGATATGGGTACTGGTGGCAGTAATAATGCTTTAGAAATTACTGTTAGTGGTCCATCATTAGAATCAATTAAAGGTTCAGTGAAGAAAGTTGAAGATGAAATAAAAGATGTCAGTGGGACTGCAAATGTTAAATCAGATTTAACACAAACCTATGATCAATATAATATTAAAATAGATCAGAATAAGGCAGCAAGTTATGGATTATCTGCTTCACAGTTAGCAATGACCTTGAATCAGAATACACCTGAGGAAAGTGTGACAACTGTTAAAGAAAAAGGGAAGTCCATAGATGTTAAAATTAAGGAAGATAAGCAAACAGATTGGTCAAAAGATAAGTTAGAAAACACAGAGTTGCAATCTCCTACAGGTCAGTCTGTGGAATTAAGTGATATTGCTGAGTTAGAAGAATCGACAACGCCAAACAAAATTGAAACGAAGGCTGGAGATGAAATCGCAACCGTTTCAGCTAAAATTACAAATGATGACGTAGGTGGTACATCACAGAAAATAATGTCGAAAGTAAATCATATCGATACACCAAGCAATGTAAAAGTTAACGTTGGTGGTGCAAATGAAGATATTAGCAATGCCATAACACAATTAGCGATGGCTATGTTAGCCGCTATTATCATTGTATATCTAGTGCTTGTATTGACATTTAAAGGCGCACTGGCACCTTTCACAATTCTATTTTCATTACCATATACCATTATAGGTGTAGTAGTGGCTTTAGTTATAACGGGAGAGACAATATCGGTAACAAGTATGATAGGTATGTTAATGCTGATTGGGATCGTAGTAACGAACGCGATTGTATTGATTGATAGAGTGATTAATAAGGAAAAACAAGGGCTTGAAATGAAAGCAGCGTTATTAGAAGCGGGTGGCACGCGTATCAGACCAATTTTAATGACGGCACTTGCAACAATCGGTGCTCTAGCCCCAATGCTATTTGGTGAAGATAGTTCAATCATTATTTCAAAAGGTATGGCTGCAACGGTTGTAGGTGGATTAATTTCATCTACATTGCTAACATTGATTGTTGTTCCGGTTATATATGAAATATTGTTTACCCTTAAACGTAAAATAGTGAATCGACAAAAACATAATAAATAAAAAATAAGGGAATGGGACAGAAATCAAATTTTTAAATAGAGATTTCGTAGTCCCACGTATCCAATCAAGGCAAGGATGACTAGGATTGAAATGTTTACCTGAGCTAAAGCTCATGCATAAGTCTCACTAGCATTTTTATGTGACATACCTCATATATTTTTGCATAAGAACTACTTTTTCAATTTATGAAAATGAGTAGTTCTTTAAATCAGTGATACTTTACATTTTCAATTCAGTCATTTACTGCCTAAACGAAAAAGAGTCTGAGACAACTAATTTATGTCCCAGACTCTTTTAATTAAACAGCGTATAGCTAAAATATTTTTGAGTATCAGAATTACCAATTAATATAAAACTAATGTTAAAATAGCATAGATTATAAATAATATAATACTGATGATATTTAAGATTTGAACCGCTTTTGGGTCTTTCTTACTATGTTTGAAAGCAGTGATTTCAACATTACCAACTAATAATAATAATATGATGAAAACCCACCAATTAATTGCAGGGAATGATAATGTCGTAATTGCAACAACAAATAATAAGAGCAAGGCCATTATAATACGCAAAATACGCGTGATAATCGTATCCATTCTAAATATGCTTATGTAACACACGATTAGATAGAGTACTGGTAAAAAGATAAGATAGAGTAGCATATTGTTACATCCTTTCTATGTTCGCCTTTAATCTTAGCATGTAAAAAAAATATTTACTAGGATGTTATTTATGTTCTTTTTGACTAATTTCTGAACGTACAGATGCAATTTCTTTTTCTATTTCTTCAAGTTGCTTTAATAAAGGGTCGACTTGTTGATTAACAGATTCTCTTTTTTCTAAGTCACCTTGTAATCGAACATAATCATATTTTAGTTCAGCTAATTTTTCATTCAAATCCATTATCGCACACTCCTTTGCGGGTAGAAAACGCCTACACCAGTTTGAATTGAATTATAACATGAAATTGAAAGCTTCTAAAATAACCAATTTATATGTTAAGCTATGAAAATAGAATGAAAACGAAATAACTTAGTGAAAGAAGGATTATTGTGACACAACAATTTATCATAATTATTTTACTCATTGCATTAGGTTATACGCTTAAAAGAATCAATTACTTTAAAGCAAATGATAGCCAAGTACTGTCGACATTAGTATTAAATGTCACGTTGCCTTCTTTAGTTATCGTGAATTTGAATGAAGCTAAATTGGATGTCTCGTTATCTATTTTACCTATTATGATGATTTTATATGGTGTCATTACAAAAGTAATAATTGTATGGTTCTTTATAAAATATGATAATCAAATTCGTGGTGCAACAGGTATGATGATGGCTTCTTTAAATATTGGCTTATTTGCTTACCCTCTGGTTGAGGCGATTTGGCCAGAAACTGGTATGATTTATTTTGGTATGGCCGATATTGGTGGCGCAATCATTATGTTTGGTGTGACTTATTTTGTAGGAAGCTATTTTAGCAGTGGTGGAGACAGTTTTGATTTTAAATATTTAGGAAAAAATTTATTGAAGTCTGTACCACTTATGACATATATTATTATGTTTATTTTAAATATGATGAATATTCATTTTCCAGACCCAGTCATTGATTTCTTTTCTGTATTATCAGGTGCAAATATGCCATTATCAATGATACTTCTAGGGTTAATGTTGAATTTTAGTATAGATAAACGCTTTTTACCAATTGCTATTAAGTATTTAGTAGCGCATTATGGTCTTGGTATCATTGCTGGCTTACTTGTTCACTTTTTCTTGCCAGTGAATGATGAAATGATAAAGACTACATTACAAGTAGCATGGCTCTTACCAGTAGGTGTAGCGATTATACCTTATTCAATTCAGTTTAAATATAAAACATTGCCTCTAGTAGGGATGGTTACTAATTTAACAATCGTGATTAGTATTATTATCTTGTATATTTATCAGATGTTGTTTGTTTAAAGTGCTCTAAAATTTAATAATAAAAAGAAACATGATCAATATAAAACGATTATTGGTCATGTTTTGTTTCTTAATAAGTATTAATTTATGCAATTAATATATAGATAAATAAAAAGACAGAAAGCGCGTGATAGCATTCGCTTTCTGTCTTTTGTTGATAGCAATGAGATTAGCCTTTACCACCCATAAATGCAGGATAGTTTGTCATACCACCATCAACATATATTGTTGTACCGTGAATATAGTCTGCTAAATCTGAAGCAAGGAATCTTGCAACATTAGCCACTTGTTGTGCGTCGCCTATAACTTTGGCTGGAATCATTTCAAGTGTTTCTGCACGCGTTTTCGGATCTGAGAATTTTTCTTTTGTATGTTCTGTTACGATAGCACCAGGAGATATATTGTTAATGCGAATGCCATACTGTGCATATTCCATTGACATTGTTTCCATCATTAATTTTAAACCGCCTTTACTTGCAGCATAATTCACATAGTTTGGCCATGGAATTTTATCGTGAACACTTGATGTATTAATGATAATACCTGGTTTATCTTCTTTTAAAAATTGATTAACAGCGGCCTTAGCACCTATGAATGCACCGGTTAAATTAATATCAATGACTTTTTGCCACTCATCTAAGGGCATTTCGTGCGTAGGAATTGGTTTTTCAAAACCAGCATTGTTAATCATGATATCTAAAGTACCAAATGTATCAACTGCAGTTTTGACTAATTGTTCGACGTCTGCCTCTTTAGAAACATCAGCATATGCTTTAATCGCTTTACCACCAGCGTCTTCTATTAGTTTTATAGATTCGGCAACAGCATCTAAGCTACTTTCTGAACGATAGTTAATGACAACATTTGCTTTTTCTTTACCGAATTGTTCTGCCATTGCCTTACCAATACCGCTACTACCACCTGTAATCACAACTACTTTATTTTCTAAATCTGTAAACATATATTGAAGCCTCCTTAAAAGTTATTCCTACAAAAAGGTTTAGAACAGACGTGTTGTTAATTTGGAATAGTATAATTAACGTTGAACGCTATGTCGATGTTCTAAACTTAATGATGTGTAATATATTAAATAATGCCTAACCTTTTAAATTACCTAATATAAAGGCTGCAATGATTATTAATACAATCCCAGCCCAAATACCAATCATTTGGCGTTTGTCTTTTCTTTCTCCTAGTAAGAAGATACCACCAAGTGTAGATACAATTACTAATAATTGTGAAAATGAGAAACTTGTTGCTACACCAACTTTAGGTTGTGAATAGAACATAAATAAATTACCAATTCCCCAAATGACACCTGGGATAATATTCCACATAGTACTTTTTACTGATGTCTCATGTTTAGCAGAAAGTATTAAACCGCCAATAGCCATACCTATTGATTGGAAGAAGAGGGCATTCATTCCATCTACACCAAATATTTGTGCTACGACTACATAAACAACGTAACCTACTGTAGAAATAATCAATATAGGAATTGCTTTGCCGAATTTATTGTTACCGCCTGAAGCTTCATTTTTACCTTTAATTGAAGTTAATGCGATACCAATTACTAATAACACCATAGCAACTAAACCTAATGTAACTTGAATTCCTGTACTCCATTCTCCAAGAAAAATAGCACTGAATAATGTCGTACCAACTAATTGTAAACCAGTAGAGATTGGCATCGTTTTTGAAACACCAATTAGACTAATTGATTTAAGTTGATAACCCTGACCAAGCGCCCAAAATGCACCTGAGATTAAACCAACAATAATGACGGCGAGGTCATCAAATTTTGCATTACCTGTAAGTAGTAAAATAATTCCGATAATTAATGTACCTAATGTTGTCCCTCTAATTTGATTATATGGGCCACCACCAACAAGCACGTTAATTAAAACAACACTACCCCAGAATAATGCAGGCAATAACGCAATTAACAAATCCATATATATACTCACTCTTTCTATTATATTGTCCCTCGAGAATAACCATCTTTGGTTGTTCCTGAACTTCTAGTTTAAAACAAAATATTACGTTAGTAAAAAATATTAAATTAAAAAGAACGATTTCTTTGTTTATTATGTTTTAAACATACATTTTATTTGTGTATTAACGAACTTGTTTTGCTTGCTTCTTAATTAAAAATCAGCCAATATGTGCAGCAACGTATTTGAATTTTTTATATTCATAATTGATGTTGAAGCCTAATTCATGAAATCGTTCTACGAGTGTATTATTTTTACTGCGAATTTTGAAATAAATCTTATCAACATCATAATTTGAAAATGTATATTGAAGCGCGTAAGATAATAAATCAAAAGCAATACCCATAAATCTATAGTCAGTGTGTGAAGAAAAATATTTGATTTCAGCTTTTTTCGTATTTTCAAAAACTTGTAAATAAAGATAACCTTTTAATAAGCCTTCAGACATAAATATAAATAATTTATTGTGACTATCTAACGATTCAATGATTTCTTCTGCAGTCATCACATCGTGTTTAAAGGTATCATGGTGTAACTTCTCGAATAGTCGATAATAAGCAGGTTGGTAGGTGGTAATGTTTTGAGCATGATCAATTTTGCCTATATCTTGTGTAGATATGAGATGATAATCCGTAAAACTATAGGAAGCTTCAATTTCTTTCATAAAAGGCATGTAATCTTGTTCCGTTTCCTCGAATGAAAAATTAAAATTCGCAGTCTCCGGTTTGCTTTGAACCAAAGCTTCAAATAAAGTTTTAAAATTTTCTTCAGTGAGTGAAAGTGATTTCCTGACAAAAGGACCGAGCACTTTATATTTATTTTCTTCATATTTAAATGCAAGCATGAGCATTTCAATTTGTGCTTGGTCATCAACTTGTGCAAATACGCCTGGATCCTCTAAGGATTGTCTAATCGTTGCTTCAACATCATCGTGTGCTTGTGGCAGCTTGTATAAGTACGATGTGTAATGGTAATCGGCTTCATTTATAAACTTTACAATTTGATCATAGTTATTTAATTGAACAATTTTCATAACAATACCTCCGTATAATGATCTATT
Source organism: Staphylococcus sp. Z5-21 (assembly GCF_056529615.1). NCBI lineage: Bacteria > Bacillati > Bacillota > Bacilli > Caryophanales > Staphylococcaceae > Staphylococcus > Staphylococcus sp. Z5-21. The sequence continues at coordinate 707,782 of NZ_CP096462.1, forward strand.
AAGTTAATTATAAGAACTTTTCGATGTAAATGGAAGTTTTGATGTGCTACATACATGTTACAATAAATATAATACTGAATTTGAAAGGGCGAAATTATGAAATCACTGATTATAGCTGAAAAACCTTCAGTTGGTAGAGACATTGCCAATACGCTAAACATTAATGAAAAACGTAATGGATATTTTGAAAATAATAAATATATTGTTACATGGGCATTAGGGCATTTAGTAACAAATGCGACACCAGAACAATATGATGCAAGTTATAAAGAATGGAAATTGAATGATTTACCGATTATACCCAATAAAATGAAAACAATTGTGATAAGTAAAACGAGAAAACAATTTTCGACAGTGCAATCATTAATTAATAATAATAAAGTAAAAGATATTATTATTGCGACAGATGCAGGACGAGAAGGAGAACTGGTTGCTCGTTTGATATTGGATAAAGCGCATAATAAAAAACCGATCAAGCGTTTATGGATTAGTTCTGTAACCAATAAAGCAATCAAAGAAGGTTTCAATAAACTGCAAGATGGACGTAAGTTTAATAATCTATATCATGCTGCCTTAGCACGAAGTGAAGCAGATTGGATAGTTGGTATTAATGCTACACGTGCACTGACTACAAAATATGATGCACAACTCTCATTGGGTCGTGTACAGACTCCGACCATACAATTAGTTCAAATGAGACAAAATGAAATCAATCACTTTAAACCTCAGACCTATTATACAATGAAACTCAATGCGGCTGGTTTAACTTTCCATTGTACTAAGCCACAGTCGCATCCTGATAAAACTGTTTTGGAAAGTATAAAAAAAGCAATCGATGGGCAATCCGGGCACATTGCATCGATTAGCAAGACACATAAAAAAGCATATCCACAACAATTATATAATTTAACGGATTTACAACAAGATGCTTATAAACGATTTCATCTTGGACCAAAAGAAACTTTGAATACCTTGCAAACGTTGTATGAACGTCATAAGTTAGTAACTTACCCACGTACTGATTCTAACTATTTAACAGATGATATGGTTGATACGCTTAAAGATAGATTGAAAGCGATTATGGCCACTTCATTAAAAGATATGGCTAAAGCACAAATGTCACAAACATTTTCATCAAAACAAAGATTTGTTAATAATAATAAAGTATCTGATCACCATGCAATTATTCCCACAGAAGTGCGTCCAGATATCAATCAACTTAGCCAAAGGGAATCTAAAATTTATATGATGATTGCTCAGAGATATTTAGAAAACCTAATGCCACCACATGAATACGAAGCGATCGCCATTGAACTCAAAGTAGGGCAGCATACATTTACTTTTAAGGACAAAGTAACTACTAAATTAGGGTTTAAAGCAATTTATGAAAATAAAGAAAGTATAAATACTCAGATAGATCAGTTACAGAAGGGTACAAAGCTTAATGTAACTAAAATTCTAATAGAAGAACATGAGACAACGGCACCACCTTATTTTAATGAAGGATCACTTTTGAAAGCGATGGAAAGCCCACAAAAATTCTTTGATTTAAGCGATAAAAAACACGATAAAACATTAAAAGATACTGGCGGTATAGGTACGGTTGCAACGAGAGCGGATATCATAGAAAAGCTATTTAATATGAACGCTATTGAAGCTCGTGATGGTAAAATAAAAGTTACGTCAAAAGGGAAACAAATATTGGAATTAGCGCCACAAAAACTCACTTCTCCATTATTAACAGCAGAATGGGAAGAAAAACTTCTACTCATAGAACAAGGGAAATATAATGCGAGCCAATTCATCTCTGAAATGAAAGCTTTTACAAATCAGGTAGTCAATGAGATTAAAGAAAGTGAACAAAATTATAAACATGACAACCTAACAACGACTGAATGTCCTACGTGCGGCAAATTTATGATTAAAGTCAAGACGAAAAACGGCCAAATGTTAGTGTGTCAGGATCCACAGTGTAAAACTAAAAAAAATGTACAACGTAAAACAAACGCACGTTGTCCAAACTGTCATAAAAAAATGACGCTGTTTGGTCGAGGCAAAGACGCAGTATATCGTTGTGTTTGTGGACATACTGAAACACAAGCTCAAATGGATAAACGACACAAAAATAAAAAATCAGATAAAGTAAATAAAAAAGATCTGAAAAAATATATGAATAATGATGAAGGTATTGAAAATAACCCGTTTCAAGATGCTTTGAAGGGTTTAAAGTTCTAAATAATTCGAACAAATAGTTAAAAATTTTAAGTAAGGTTCGTGTTTGCTATTGTAAAATAGTTCGTTTGGTATTAAAATATGTAAGTATTTTAAAAAAAGGAGAACTAACCGTGAAAAAGTACTTCAAGTTTGATAAACACGAAACAAACTATAAGAAAGAGATACTTGGCGGGCTTACAACATTCTTGTCGATGGCTTATATTTTAGCTGTTAACCCTCAAGTACTTAGTTTAGCCGGCGTCGATGGTGTTTCTGAAAATATGAAAATGGACCAAGGCGCAATATTTGTAGCTACAGCATTAGCGGCGTTTGTAGGCTCGTTATTTATGGGATTAATAGCAAGGTATCCGATTGCATTAGCACCTGGTATGGGATTAAATGCATTTTTCGCATTTACTGTTGTTTTAACAATGGGTATACCATGGCAAGTCGGACTTACAGGCGTATTATTTTCAGGATTAGTTTTCGCAGTGTTAACGATGACGGGGCTTCGAGAGGTCATCATCAATGCCATACCTTATCAAATGAAAATGGCTGTCTCGGCTGGGATTGGATTATTTATTACCTTTGTCGGCTTACAAAGTTCAGGTATAATTGTTAAAAATGATTCTACACTAGTTACATTAGGACATATCACAGACGGACCTGTATTACTTACTATTTTCGGTATCGTTGTGACAGTAATACTTTATGCTATTAGAGTACCTGGCGCGATTTTTATAGGAATGGTTTTAACATCTATCGTAGGTATGTTCACAGGGCTGATACATACACCTAGTGGTATCGTTGGACAAGTACCTAGTATTGAACCGACGTTTGGCGCTGCGTTTGAAGCATTTAAGGATCCTAGTCAATTATTAACGGTTCAATTTTTAATCGTTATATTAACTTTCCTATTCATTGATTTCTTTGATACAGCTGGTACACTCGTTGCTGTGGCAACTCAAGCTGGGATTATGAAAAATAATAAATTACCACGAGCAGGACGTGCGTTGTTCTCTGACTCACTAGCAACAATCGTTGGTGCAATCTTTGGTACAACTACGACGACTTCATACATTGAATCAAGCTCAGGTGTGGCAGTAGGTGCAAGAACCGGCTTTGCGAGTGTGGTTACAGGTTTCTGCTTCTTGTTAGCTATTTTCTTTAGTCCATTGATGGAGGTAGTAACCAGTGCGGTGACTACGCCTGCGTTAGTAGTAGTAGGTGTCTTAATGGCAGCTAACTTTGCTGAAATTGATTGGAAAAAATTCGAAGTAGCAGTTCCAGCATTTGTAACGATTATTATGATGCCTTTATCTTATTCTATTGCAACAGGTATTGCTTGTGGATTTATCTTTTATCCAATTACAATGTTAATTTCAAAACGTCATAAAGAAGTACATCCAATAATGTATGCACTGATGATTTTATTTATATTGTACTTTATCTTTGTTCACGGATAACAAAACGAAATAAAAGCACATTGTTCTGTCATTTAGACATTGAACAATGTGCTTTTAATTTTATTATTTGAATGAAAGTATAAGTGTTTAGGAATTAGTTTTGTTCTTGCATAAATAACTAAAATCGAGTTTCTTCATTATATATATTTTAAAGTTATAGTAGTTTAAGCGGATAACCAGATCAAAATGCTTAGAAGAATTTATGACACATACCGTTGGATTGCGCTAATTACATTTGAGGTGGGCAGGTATCCTACGATAATAATTAATGATCCTTACGTCGATCTTCCGTATAAATTACCTTTGCGTATTTGTTTGGTACATATAGTGGTGTAGATAATAAAATGAAAATGAAAAATAGCATTAAAAAGAATAAAATCCAATGGATAACCATACCAACAAGTGGAATGAAAGCCAAGAAAGAACCAATCACACCTAATAAAGGAATAAACATCATTGGCTTAATAGAATTTTGTTTATCTACTATTAATATAATCATCATTATAAAGTAGAGTAGCGCGTTAATAAGTAAAGGTTGCCAACCAAAACTTAAAACAATGCTTCCACCTAAGAATGGAATTCCGTAAACCAATTCACTAACTATGAGTAAGACAGATAATACTAACAATGTCATACGTATACCACGTTTCATATAATTCACCACCTAACTGTTTTTAATTATAAAGGAAAGTAAACTATTAGAATAATAATATGAAGAGAGATTAATAAAAATTTTACAAAGAACTAAAAAAAATACAAAAGAGGTTGAAGTGCGTTTCCTAATAAAGTACAATAACAAAGTATGTGTTAGACAAAAAGTTTCAAAACTTTTGCAGAAAAGCTTGATAAATCACTGTTTATCATGTATCATATCTAATGTTGGACTTTAAGAACACGCGATGAAGCGAAAGGTTACTGACACACCCGGCCGCTTTGCCATGGCGCTGTGTGAGATAGTTTTCGTGGAGAAGTCTATCACTTAAATGTAGACGATATAAGGAGGGAAAATTATGGCAAAACAAAAAATCAGAATCAGATTAAAAGCTTATGATCACAGAGTAATCGATCAATCAGCAGAAAAAATTGTTGAAACAGCGAAACGTTCTGGTGCAGATGTTTCTGGACCAATTCCGTTACCGACTGAAAGATCAGTTTATACTGTTATTCGTGCCGTGCATAAGTATAAAGATTCACGTGAGCAATTCGAACAACGTACTCATAAACGTTTAATCGATATTGTTAACCCTACACCAAAAACAGTTGATGCTCTTATGGGCTTAAACTTACCATCTGGCGTAGACATCGAAATCAAATTATAATAGAAAAAATTAGGAGGTGGACTTTCGATGACCAAAGGAATCTTAGGAAGAAAAATCGGGATGACACAAGTTTTCGGAGAAAACGGTGATTTAATCCCTGTAACAGTAGTAGAAGCAAGCCAAAACGTTGTATTACAAAAGAAATCTGAAGAGATTGATGGATACAACGCTATCCAAGTAGGCTATGAAGACAAACAAGCTTATAAAAAAGATAGCAGATCAAGCAAATATGCTAACAAACCAGCTGAAGGACATGCTAAAAAAGCAGGCACAGCACCTAAGCGCTTCATTCGTGAATTCAGAAACGTTAATGTTGATGAATACGAAGTAGGTCAAGAAGTCTCAGTTAATACATTTGAAGCTGGAGACGTAATTGATGTAACAGGCGTATCTAAAGGTAAAGGTTTCCAAGGTGCCATTAAACGTCATAATCAAGCACGTGGTCCAATGTCACATGGTTCTCATTTCCACAGAGCCCCAGGTTCTGTAGGTATGGCATCAGATGCTTCAAGAGTCTTTAAAGGACAAAAAATGCCTGGACGTATGGGCGGTAACACTGTAACAGTTCAAAACTTAGAAGTTGTACAAATTGACGCTGAAAACAATGTTATTTTAGTAAAAGGTAATGTACCTGGTCCTAAAAAAGGATTTGTAGAAATCACATCATCAATCAAAGGTAATAAATAATATACAACGAAAGGAGGAATTGCATAATGGCTAATTATGATGTATTAAAAGTAGATGGAACTAAATCAGGTTCAGTTGAACTAAGCGATGCAGTATTTGCAATCGAACCAAACAACAACGTTCTTTTTGAAGCAATTAACTTACAACGTGCTTCATTACGCCAAGGTACTCACGCTGTTAAGAACCGTTCAGCAGTACGTGGTGGTGGACGTAAACCATGGAGACAAAAAGGTACAGGACGTGCGCGTCAAGGTACAATCCGTGCTCCACAATGGCGTGGTGGTGGTATCGTATTCGGACCAACACCAAGAAGCTACTCATACAAAATGCCTAAGAAAATGCGCCGTTTAGCATTACGCTCAGCATTATCTTTCAAAGTACAAGAGAAAGGCTTAACTGTTGTTGATGCATTAAACCTAGATGCTCCAAAAACAAAAGAGTTCAAAACTGTACTTTCTAATTTAGAACAACCTAAAAAAGTATTAGTAGTAACAGAATCTGAAGATGTGAATGTTGCTTTATCAGCACGTAACATCCCTGGTGTTCAAGTAACTACAGCTCAAGGTTTAAACGTTCTAGATATCACAAGCGCTGACAGTGTAGTAATTACAGAATCAGCTGCTAAAAAAGTTGAGGAGGTGCTCGGATAATGGAAGCAAGAGACGTTCTTAAGCGCCCCGTAATCACTGAAAAATCTTCAGCTGCTATGGCTGAAGACAAATACACATTCGACGTTGATACTCGTGCTAATAAAACACAAGTTAAAATCGCTGTTGAAGAAATCTTTGATGTAAAAGTTGATAATGTAAACATCATTAACTACAAACCAAAGAAAAAACGTATGGGCCGTTACCAAGGCTATACAAACAAAAGACGCGTAGCAATCGTTAAATTAAAAGAAGGATCAATCGATCTTTTCAACTAAAAAACATTACCAATAAGGAGGTAAACGACAATGGCTCTAAAAAAATATAAGCCAATTACTAATGGTCGTCGTAATATGACTAGTTTAGATTTCGCTGAAATCACGAAAACTACACCTGAAAAGTCATTATTACAACCGCTACCGAAAAAAGCGGGACGAAATAACCAAGGTAAATTGACAGTTCGCCACCACGGTGGAGGACACAAACGTCAATACCGTGTTATTGACTTCAAACGTAATAAAGATGGGATCAATGCTAAAGTTGATTCAATACAATATGATCCAAACCGTTCAGCAAACATTGCGTTATTAGTTTATGCTGATGGTGAAAAACGCTATATCATCGCTCCAAAAAACCTAAAAGTAGGTCAAGTTCTTGAAAGCGGTGAAGAAGCAGATATTAAAGTAGGTAATGCATTACCATTACAATTCATTCCAGTAGGTACAGTAATCCATAACATCGAGTTAAAACCTGGTAAAGGTGGACAAATTGCTCGTTCAGCTGGTGCTAGTGCACAAGTACTTGGTAAAGAAGGTAAATATGTATTAATCAGATTAAGATCTGGCGAAGTACGTATGATTCTTTCAACTTGCCGTGCTACTATTGGTCAAGTTGGTAACATCCAACATGAACTTGTAAACGTTGGTAAAGCAGGACGTTCTAGATGGAAAGGCATTCGCCCAACAGTTCGTGGTTCTGTAATGAACCCTAACGATCACCCACACGGTGGTGGTGAAGGTCGTGCACCTATCGGTAGACCATCTCCAATGTCACCTTGGGGTAAACCTACGCTTGGTAAGAAAACTCGTCGTGGTAAAAAATCTTCAGACAAACTTATCGTTCGTGGACGTAAGAAAAAATAAAAATAACTTATTTGCGTGTGCGGCTTAATAGCTGCACGCACACAATAAGAAGGGAGGCGCCACTATGGCTCGTAGTATTAAAAAAGGACCTTTCGCTGACGATCATCTAAAGAAAAAAGTTGAAGCTCAAAGCGGAAGCGAGAAAAAACAAGTAATCAAAACTTGGTCACGTCGTTCAACTATTTTCCCTGATTTTATCGGACATACATTCGCTGTATATGATGGACGTAAACATGTGCCTGTATTCGTAACAGAAGATATGGTTGGTCATAAATTAGGAGAATTCGCACCAACTCGTACTTTCAAAGGACACGCTGCAGACGACAAAAAAACTAGAAGATAATTTCTAACAGGTAGAGGAGGAAATTCGAATGGAAGCAAAAGCGGTTGCTAAAACAATAAGAATCGCACCTCGTAAAGTTAGATTAGTATTAGATCTAATTAGAGGTAAGAGCGCTGGAGAAGCTATTGCAATTTTAAAATTAAAAAACAAAGCTTCATCACCAGTAGTAGAAAAATTATTAATGTCCGCTTTAGCTAATGCTGAACATAACTATGACATGAACACTGATGAATTAATAGTTAAAGAAGCTTATGCTAATGAAGGACCAACATTAAAACGTTTCCGTCCACGTGCACAAGGTCGTGCAAGTGCAATTAACAAACGTACAAGCCACATTACAATCGTCGTAAGTGACGGTAAAGAAGAAGCTAAAGAAGCTTAATATATTTTTTAAGGAGGGTACACTGTGGGTCAAAAAATTAATCCAATCGGACTTCGTGTTGGTGTAATCCGTGATTGGGAAGCTAAATGGTATGCAGAAAAAGACTTCGCATCATTATTACACGAAGATTTAAAAATCCGTAAGTATATTGATAACGCATTACAAGAAGCATCAGTTTCACACGTTGAAATTGAACGTGCTGCTAATCGTATCAACATCGCTATTCATACTGGTAAACCAGGTATGGTTATCGGTAAAGGCGGTTCAGAAATTGAAAAATTACGTAACAAATTAAACTCATTAACAAACAAAAAAGTACACATCAACGTTATCGAAATCAAAAAAGTTGATTTAGATGCTAAATTAGTTGCTGAGAATATTGCACGCCAATTAGAAAACCGTGCTTCATTCCGTCGTGTACAAAAACAAGCTATTACAAGAGCAATGAAAATTGGTGCCAAAGGTATCAAAACACAAGTTTCAGGTCGTTTAGGCGGAGCTGACATCGCTCGTGCTGAACAATATTCAGAAGGAACTGTTCCACTTCATACACTACGTGCTGACATTGGTTATGCACATGCAGAAGCTGACACTACTTACGGTAAATTAGGTGTCAAAGTATGGATTTATCGTGGAGAAGTTCTTCCTACTAAGAACACTAGTGAAGGAGGAAAATAGTAATGTTACTACCAAAACGTGTAAAATATCGTCGTCAACATCGTCCTAAAACTACTGGTCGTTCTAAAGGCGGTAACTATGTAACATTTGGTGAGTATGGTTTACAAGCAACTACAACGTCTTGGATCACATCTCGTCAAATCGAATCAGCTCGTATTGCAATGACTCGTTTCATGAAACGTGGCGGGAAAGTTTGGATTAAAATCTTCCCACATACACCTTACACTCAAAAACCTTTAGAAGTACGTATGGGTGCTGGTAAAGGTGCAGTAGAAGGTTGGATTGCAGTAGCAAAACCAGGTAGAATTTTATTTGAAATCGCAGGCGTAAACGAAGAAGTTGCGCGTGAAGCATTACGTTTAGCAAGTCACAAACTTCCAGTTAAAACTAAGTTTGTAAAACGTGAAGAATTGGGTGGTGAAACAAATGAAAGCTAAGGAAATTAGAGACTTAACCACTTCAGAAATCGAAGAACAAATCAAATCTTCAAAAGAAGAGCTTTTTAACCTACGCTTTCAGTTAGCTACAGGTCAATTAGAGGAAACTGCACGTATTCGCACAGTAAGAAAAACGATTGCACGTCTAAAAACTGTTGCTCGTGAAAGAGAAATTGAACAAGGTAAAGCGAATCAATAATTCAATTGAAAGAGGAGGTTACTAAAGTGAGCGAAAGAAATAATCGTAAAGTTTATGTAGGTAGAGTCGTTTCCGATAAAATGGATAAAACGATAACTGTACTTGTTGAAACATACAAAACACACAAGTTATATGGTAAACGAGTAAAATACTCTAAAAAATACAAAACTCATGATGAAAACAACTCAGCTAAATTAGGGGACACAGTTAAGATACAAGAGACTCGTCCTTTATCAGCAACTAAACGTTTCCGTTTGGTAGAAATTGTTGAAGAATCAGTAATTATTTAATTAAATAGTGAAGATAAAGGAGGTTTAACTCATGATCCAACAAGAAACACGATTAAAAGTAGCAGATAACTCTGGTGCGCGTGAAGTTCTTACAATTAAAGTATTAGGTGGATCTGGTCGTAAAACAGCTAACATTGGTGACGTTATCGTTGTAAGTGTTAAAAATGCTACACCAGGTGGCGTTGTCAAAAAAGGTGAAGTAGTAAAAGCTGTTGTAGTTCGTACTAAATCAGGTGTACGCCGTAACGATGGTTCATATATCAAATTTGATGAAAATGCATGTGTCATCATTCGTGACGACAAAGGCCCACGTGGTACTCGTATTTTTGGACCTGTTGCTCGTGAATTACGTGAAGGCAACTTCATGAAAATTGTATCATTAGCTCCAGAAGTACTTTAATAAAACATTTATAAATATATAAATTTAAGGAGGTGCCACACATGCATATCAAAAAAGGTGACAACGTAAAAGTTATCGCAGGTAAAGACAAAGGTAAAGAAGGTAAAGTTGTTTCAACTGAACCTAAAAAAGACCGTGTCGTTGTGGAAGGTGTCAATATAATTAAAAAGCACCAAAAACCAACTCAATTTAATCCTGAAGGTGGAATCTTAGAAACAGAGGCAGCAATCCATGTTTCTAATGTACAGTTATTAGACCCTAAAACGAATGAACCAACACGCGTAGGTCATAAATTCGTAGATGGTAAAAAAGTTCGTATCGCTAAAAAATCTGGCGAAGAAATCAAATCTAATAATTAATAATTAATTGAAAGGAGGATCCACTGTGAACCGTTTAAAAGAAAAATTCAATTCTGAAGTTACTCAAAACTTAGTTAAGCAATTTGACTACAGTTCAGTAATGGAAGTTCCAAAAATAGAAAAAATCGTTGTAAATATGGGTGTCGGTGACGCTGTTCAAAATACTAAAGTATTAGATGATGCTGTAGAAGAATTACAAGCTATCACTGGTCAAAAACCATTAATTACAAAAGCTAAAAAATCAGTAGCAACATTCCGTTTACGTGAAGGTATGCCTATCGGTGCGAAAGTAACACTACGTGGTGAAAGAATGTATGACTTTTTAGATAAATTAATTGCTGTTTCACTTCCACGTGTACGTGACTTCCAAGGTGTATCTAAAACTGCATTCGATGGTAGAGGTAACTACACTTTAGGTGTTAAAGAACAATTAATTTTCCCAGAAATTGACTATGACCGAGTAAATAAAGTACGAGGAATGGATATCGTTATCGTAACGACTGCTAACACTGACGAGGAAGCTCGTGAATTGTTATCACAATTCGGTATGCCATTTCACAAATAATCTCTAAAGGAGGCTAATTAAGTGGCTAAAACTTCAATGGTTGCTAAGCAACAAAAAAAACAAAAGTTCCAAGTACGTGAGTATACTCGTTGTGAACGCTGTGGTCGTCCACATTCTGTATATCGTAAATTTAAATTATGCCGTATTTGTTTCCGTGAATTAGCTTATAAAGGCCAAATCCCTGGCGTTCGTAAAGCTAGCTGGTAATAGAAAATAGTCTGAAAGGAGGCAACAATCAATGACAATCAACGATCCAATTGCAGATATGCTAACTCGTGTAAGAAACGCAAACATGGTGCGTCACGATAAGTTAGAATTACCTGCTTCAAACATTAAAAAAGAAATTGCTGAAATTTTAAAAAGTGAAGGTTTCATTAAAAACGTAGAATACGTTGAAGACGATAAACAAGGGGTTATCCGTTTATTCCTTAAATATGGTCAAAACAATGAACGTGTTATCACTGGTTTAAAACGTATTTCAAAACCTGGTTTACGTGTATATGCTAAAGCTAACGAAGTACCTAAAGTACTTAATGGTTTAGGTATTGCATTAGTTTCAACTTCTGAAGGTGTTGTAACTGATAAAGAAGCTAGAAAACGTAACATCGGTGGAGAAATCCTAGGTTACATTTGGTAATAATAAATAATAAGGAGGTGCGATAACATGAGTCGTGTTGGTAAAAAAATTATTGACATCCCTAGCGACGTAACAGTAAGTGTTGAAGGTAACACAATCACTGTTAAAGGTCCTAAAGGTGAATTATCAAGAACAATGAATGAAAGAATGACATATAAACAAGACGAAAGCACTTTAGAAGTTGTAAGACCAACTGATTCTAAAGATGATAGAACAGTACATGGTACAACTCGTGCTTTAATTAACAATATGATACAAGGTGTTAAAGAAGGATACCAAAAAACACTTGAACTTGTTGGTGTTGGTTACCGTGCTCAAATGCAAGGTAATGACTTAATTTTAAACGTTGGTTACTCTCACCCAGTTGAAATTAAAGCTGATGATGGTATTACTTTCGGTGTTGAGAAAAACACAACAGTAACTGTTGCTGGTATTTCTAAAGAACAAGTTGGAGCAATCGCTTCAAACATTCGTTCAGTAAGACCTCCAGAACCTTATAAAGGTAAAGGAATTCGTTACCAAGGTGAATACGTTCGCCGTAAAGAAGGTAAAACTGGTAAATAATAAATAACTTTCAGAAGAAAGGAGTATTAAGATGATCAGCAAAATTGATAAAAACAAAGTGCGTCTTAAAAGACATGCGCGTGTACGTAATAAATTAGCTGGCACAGCAGAAAAACCACGTTTGAACATCTATCGTTCAAATAAACACATCTATGCACAAGTCATTGATGATGTAAATGGTAAAACATTAGCACAAGCTTCAACTCAAGAAAAAGATTTAGCAAATGAATCTGGATCAAAAGTTGAATTATCAGCTAAAGTTGGCGAAACTGTAGCTAAAAGAGCTAGCGAAAAAGGCGTAAAAACAATTGTATTTGACCGTGGAGGATATTTATACCATGGCCGTGTTAAAGCCTTAGCAGATGCAGCTCGTGAAAATGGTTTAGAATTTTAATTTAAAGGAGGGACATTTACATGGCTCGTAGAGAAGAAGCGAAAGAATTTGAAGAACGCGTTGTTACAATTAACCGTGTTGCGAAAGTTGTAAAAGGTGGTCGTCGTTTCCGTTTCACTGCATTAGTAGTAGTTGGAGATAAGAACGGTCGCGTTGGTTTCGGTACTGGTAAAGCACAAGAGGTACCTGAAGCAATCAAAAAAGCAGTTGAAGCAGCTAAAAAAGATTTAGTTGTAGTTCCACGTGTTGAAGGTACAACACCTCACACAATTACTGGACGTTTCAGTTCAGGCAGTGTATTTATGAAACCAGCTGCACCAGGTACTGGTGTAATCGCAGGTGGCCCTGTTCGTGCGGTATTAGAATTAGCGGGTATCACTGATATCTTAAGTAAATCTTTAGGTTCAAATACACCAATTAACATGGTTCGTGCTACAATCAATGGATTAAAAAACCTTAAAAATGCTGAAGATGTTGCGAAATTACGCGGCAAATCAGTAGAAGAATTATACAATTAAGGAGGGAAAATAAGTTATGGCTAAATTACAAATTACCCTCACTCGTAGTGTTATAGGTCGTCCAGAAACACAACGTAAAACTGTTGAAGCTTTAGGTTTGAAAAAAACAAACTCTTCAGTAGTTGTTGAAGATAACCCTGCTATTCGTGGGCAAATCAACAAAGTAAGTCACTTAGTGACAGTAGAAGAAAAATAATTTTAAGGAGGTGCCGATATGAAATTACATGAGTTAAAACCAGCAGAAGGTTCTCGTAAAGTTCGTAACCGCGTTGGACGTGGTGCAGCTACTGGTAACGGTAAAACTAGTGGTCGTGGACAAAAAGGACAAAAAGCGCGTTCAGGTGGTAGTGTAAGACCAGGCTTCGAAGGTGGACAATTACCATTATTCCGTCGCTTACCAAAACGAGGTTTTACTAACATCAACCGTAAAGAATATGCTATTGTTAACTTAGACCAACTTAATAAATTTGAAGATGGTACTGAAGTAACTCCTGCTTTATTAGTAGAATCTGGTGTAGTTAAGAGTGAAAAATCTGGTATTAAAATACTAGGTACTGGTTCTCTTGATAAAAAACTAACAGTTAAAGCTAGCAAATTCTCTGCATCTGCAGCAGAAGCTATTGATGCAAAAGGCGGAGCACACGAGGTGATCTAATGTTTGAAACGCTTGTGAGCTTCTTTAAAACAAAAGAAGTTCGTAACAAGATCTTTTTTACTCTCGCAATGTTAGTTATTTTTAAAATAGGTACTTATATTCCAGCACCTGGTGTTAACCCAGCTGCTTTTGACAGTCAACAAGGTTCTCAAGGTGTCACTGACTTGTTAAATACATTTGGTGGCGGAGCCTTGAAGAACTTTTCTATCTTTGCCATGGGTATAATGCCTTATATTACTGCGTCAATCGTAATGCAGTTATTACAAATGGATATTGTTCCGAAGTTTTCAGAGTGGGCAAAACAAGGTGATGCAGGTAGAAAGAAACTTAATAACGTAACGCGTTATTTTGCTATTGTACTTGCTTTTATCCAATCTATTGGGATGGCTTTCCAATTTAATAATTATTTAAAAGGTCAATTGATCATGGATCAATCGATTCTTAGTTATTTATTAATCGCTGTTGTTTTAACAGCTGGAACAGCATTCTTAATATGGTTAGGTGAACAAATCACTCAATTCGGTGTTGGTAATGGTATTTCCATTATCATCTTCGCTGGTATTTTGTCTTCATTACCTTCATCACTAATCCAGTTTTATCAACAGGCCTTTGTTGGCCAAGATGATACTTCTATGGCTTGGTTGAAAGTAATTGGCTTAATTATTGGAATGATATTATTAACGGTTGGTGCAATATATGTACTACAAGCTATTCGTAAAATTCCAATTCAATATGCGAAGAAACAATCAGCACAACGATTAGGTTCACAAGCAACATATTTACCTTTGAAAGTTAACTCTGCAGGTGTTATCCCAGTTATCTTTGCAATGGCATTCTTCTTGTTACCAAGAACATTGACATTGTTTTTCCCTGACGCAAGTTGGGCGCAAAAGGTATCAGACGTGGCAAATCCATCGAATAACATTGGTATGATTGTGTACGTTGTACTCATCATAGCATTTGCTTACTTCTATGCATTTGTACAAGTTAATCCTGAAAAGATGGCAGATAACCTGAAGAAACAAGGAAGTTATGTTCCAGGTATTAGACCTGGCGAACAAACCAAAAAATATATTACTAGAGTTCTCTATCGTTTAACTTTTGTCGGATCAATATTCTTAGCTGTAATAGCGATTCTGCCAATTATTGCAACGAAAGTAATGAGCTTACCACAGTCTATTCAGGTTGGTGGTACGAGCTTACTAATTGTAATTGGTGTAGCGATTGAAACAATGAAAAGTCTAGAAGCTCAAGTGAGCCAAAAAGATTATAGAGGCTTTGGTGGTAGATAAATTGTAGGAGGGCATTTATGAATATCATTTTAATGGGTTTACCTGGTGCAGGTAAAGGAACTCAAGCGAGTGAAATTGTTAAGAAATTCCCAATTCCACACATATCTACTGGTGACATGTTCAGAAAAGCGATTAAAGATGAAACGGATTTAGGTAAAGAAGCTAAATCGTACATGGATCGTGGAGAATTAGTCCCTGATGAAGTTACTGTGGGTATCGTTAAAGATAGAATATCTGAAGACGATGCGAAAAAAGGATTCTTACTTGACGGCTTTCCTCGTACTATTGAACAAGCTGAAGCATTAAGTAATATCATGAAAGAATTAGATAGAGAAATTGATGCTGTTATCAATATAGAGGTACCTGAAGAAGAATTAATGAACCGCCTCACTGGTCGTAGAATCTGTGAGAAATGCGGAACAACTTATCATCTTGTATTCAATCCTCCAAAAGTTGATGGTATTTGTGATCTTGACGGTGGTAAATTATATCAACGTGAAGATGACAACCCAGAAACAGTTGCTAATCGTTTAAACGTCAATGTAAAACAATCTAAACCTATCTTAGAATTCTATGATAATAAAAATGTTTTGAAAAACATTGATGGTTCTAGAGATATTAAAGTCGTTACAAACGACGTCATTGATATCTTAGAAGATTTAAAATAAGATCAACTTTGTACGGTCTATGTAATGTCAAAGGTATAATTAAATAAGAGTGACAATGCGATTACGTAATTCATTATATTTGTTAAACTGATTAACAACACTTATAGACACGTATGGTTAGAGTTGATTTTTGACGATAACCGACTATTTCATAAAGGGGGAAGTTAATTAATGGCTAAACAAGATGTAATTGAATTAGAAGGTACTGTATTAGATACTTTACCAAATGCAATGTTTAAAGTAGAATTAGAAAATGGTCATGAAATTTTAGCTCACGTAAGTGGTAAAATTAGAATGAATTATATTCGTATTCTACCTGGCGACAAAGTAACAGTAGAAATGTCTCCGTATGATTTAACACGCGGAAGAATTACGTATCGTTATAAATAATCGTCACTCCATAATATAGGGAGGTTTAAAAATGAAAGTAAGACCATCAGTAAAACCAATTTGCGAAAAATGTAAAGTCATTAAACGTAAAGGTAAAGTAATGGTAATTTGTAGCAACCCAAAACATAAACAAAGACAAGGTTAATAAAGAGAGGTGTAAATAATTATGGCACGTATTGCAGGAGTAGATATTCCACGTGAAAAACGTATTGTTATTTCATTAACTTATGTGTACGGTATCGGTACTACTACAGCTAACAAAATTGCTGAAGAAGCTAACGTATCACCAGAAACACGCGTTAAAGATTTAACTGATGATGAATTAGGTCGTATCCGTGAAGTTGTTGACAACTATAAAGTAGAAGGTGACTTACGTCGTGAGCAAAACTTAAACATTAAACGTTTAATGGAAATCTCATCATACCGTGGTATCCGTCACCGTCGTGGATTACCAGTTCGCGGACAAAAAACAAAAAACAATGCTCGTACTCGTAAAGGCCCAGTTAAAACTGTAGCTAACAAGAAAAAATAATAGGTAAAGGAGGCAAAATTTAAATGGCACGTAAACAAGTATCTCGTAAACGTAGAGTGAAAAAGAATATTGAAAATGGTGTGGCACACATCCGTTCAACATTCAATAATACAATCGTAACTATTACTGATGAATTTGGTAATGCGTTATCATGGTCATCAGCAGGTGCATTAGGATTTAAAGGTTCAAAAAAATCAACTCCATTTGCAGCTCAAATGGCATCAGAAACTGCTTCAAAAACAGCTATGGAACATGGTTTAAAA
This sequence comes from Staphylococcus sp. Z5-21, assembly GCF_056529615.1. Lineage (NCBI taxonomy): Bacteria > Bacillati > Bacillota > Bacilli > Caryophanales > Staphylococcaceae > Staphylococcus > Staphylococcus sp. Z5-21. Next base: position 724,823 of record NZ_CP096462.1, read on the forward strand.
TCTGTTGAAGTTACTGTAAAAGGTCCAGGTCCTGGTCGTGAATCAGCTATCCGTGCGTTACAATCAGCTGGATTAGAAGTAACTGCAATCCGTGACGTTACTCCAGTACCACATAATGGTTGTCGTCCGCCAAAACGTCGTCGCGTATAATTTTATTGTTATTGTCGCAGGTCACTGAGAAATACAGTAAAAATCAATCGACGTAAACAAGGAGGATATTTGTAAATGATTGAAATCGAAAAACCTAGAATTGAAACAATTGAAATTAGTGAAGATGCTAAATTCGGTAAGTTCGTTGTTGAACCACTAGAACGTGGCTACGGTACTACACTAGGAAACTCCTTACGTCGTATCCTACTATCTTCATTACCAGGTGCAGCCGTTAAGTACATTGAGATCGAAGGCGTATTACACGAATTCTCAGCAATAGACAATGTCGTTGAAGATGTATCTACAATTATTATGAACATCAAAAAACTAGCATTGAAAATCTATTCTGAAGAAGATAAAACTTTAGAAATTGATGTTAAAGATGAAGGCGATGTAACTGCAAGTGACATTACTCATGATAGTGATGTTGAAATTTTAAATCCTGAGATTAAAATTGCAACAGTTTCAAAAGGTGGACATTTAAAAATCCGTCTAGTTGCTAACAAGGGTAGAGGTTACGCATTAGCAGAACAAAACAAAACTAGTGATTTACCAATTGGTGTAATTCCAGTCGACTCACTTTATTCTCCAGTTGAACGTGTTAACTACACTGTAGAAAACACACGTGTGGGTCAAAGTAGTGATTTTGATAAATTGACATTGGATGTTTGGACAAATGGTTCAATCACACCACAAGAGTCAGTTTCATTAGCTGCAAAAATCTTAACTGAACACTTGAATATCTTCGTTGGATTAACTGATCAAGCACAAAATGCTGAAATCATGATTGAAAAAGAAGAGGATCAAAAAGAAAAAGTACTTGAAATGTCTATTGAAGAATTAGACTTATCAGTACGTTCATACAATTGCTTAAAACGTGCAGGTATCAACTCTGTTCAAGAATTAGCTGATAAATCTGAAGCAGATATGATGAAAGTACGTAATTTAGGTCGTAAATCTTTAGAAGAAGTTAAGTATAAACTTGAAGACCTAGGTTTAGGTTTAAGAAAAGAAGATTAATATAAAGGAGGTTAACTCATGGGTTACAGAAAATTAGGTCGTACTTCTGATCAACGTAAAGCGATGTTACGTGACTTAGCTACTTCACTTATCGTTAGTGAACGTGTTGAAACTACAGAAGCGCGTGCAAAAGAATTACGTAGTGTTGTTGAAAAATTAATCACTTTAGGTAAAAAAGGCGATTTAGCTTCACGTCGTCAAGCAGCTAAAACTTTACGTAATGTTGAAATCTTAAACGAAGATGAAACAGTACAAACTGCATTACAAAAATTATTCGGTGAAGTTGCTGAACGTTATACAGAACGTCAAGGCGGTTACACTCGTATTCTTAAAGTAGGTCCTCGTCGCGGCGATGGTGCTGAATCAGTAATTATTGAATTAGTTTAATTTAAATACATGTACTACTATATATAAAGCAAATGAGTGCAACGATAATGTTTGCCACATACAAATATTGTCTAGCTCAGAGTACCCCATCAAAACTAAATAAAACTTTAAAGCGTGAACTCAAAAATGATGATGGGGTGCGCGCTTTTTTATATTATTAGACCCCCTTAATTCCAAAGGAATTTAGGGGGTCTTATGCAATTGCGGAGCAATAGTAATCGACTGAACCATAATTCCAAAGGAATTTAGGGGGTCTTATGCAATTGCGGAGCAATAGTAAACATTAATTATTGGAACATAAACACGTTTTTAAATTAGAATACGGATTGATTTTGTCACAATGATTAACTATCTAAACTTTCTTTAGATTACCTTTTCATGTAAAATAGATAAGGTATATAAAAAACGTTATGATTAATTGGGAGGCTAGAGATATGGATACGCATGACAATATTATTACATTTAACCATGTTAGATTTAAATATAATAGTGATGAGCCACTTGCGTTAAATGATGTATCTTTTGGCATTCCAAAAGGGAAATGGACTTCAATTGTTGGTCATAATGGTTCTGGTAAATCTACGATTGCAAAATTAATGGTCGGTATTGAAAAACCTAGTGATGGGCATATTTATTTTCGTAATCAATGTATTAACCAACAAAATTTGAGTGATTTGAGACAGCATATAGGCATTGTCTTTCAAAATCCAGAAAATCAGTTTGTGGGTTCTACAGTAGCGTTCGATGTCGCTTTTGGACTTGAAAATAATAGCGTCTCATATGACGATATGCAACGTATAGTGCCCAAAGCGTTGGAAGACGTTGAAATGTTAGATAGAGCAGATTATGAGCCACAGTCACTCTCTGGTGGTCAAAAACAACGGGTTGCAATTGCTGGTGTTCTTGCATTAAATACAGATGTAATTATATTGGATGAGGCAACGTCTATGTTAGATCCAGCAGGAAGAAAAGAACTTATTAGTTTAATCCATCGCTTGAAAGAAGAAAAAGAGGTTACAATCATTTCTATTACACATGACTTAACTGAAGCTGCAGAAGCAGATTATTTAGTTGTCTTAAATGATGGTGAAGTATATCAAACAGGTAAGCCGCAACATGTATTTAATGATGGAGACGGTCTGACGGAAATTGGATTAGATTTACCTTTTTCTATTCGCATGGCACGTACTTTGTTGGGGAGCACGGATTTTATAACTTATGAAGGGCTGGTAAAAAAAATATGACAGTCAAATTTAATCAAGTAAGTTATGTATATCAAAAGGGCACCCCATTTGAACATGTAGCTTTAAGGGATATTGAAACTACATTTCAGCAAGGGAAATATTACGCAGTCATAGGTCAAACTGGTTCTGGTAAATCGACATTAATCCAGCATTTTAATGGTTTACTTAAACCTTCTACCGGTAAATTGCAAATCGATGATATAACCATTACCCATAAAACTAAGGATAAAGTATTGAAACAAATTCGTAAGCGTATCGGTGTTGTGTTCCAATTTCCTGAATCACAACTCTTTGAAGATTCAGTAGAAAGAGAAATATTGTTTGGTCCAAAAAACTTTAATATGCCTATAGATGAAGTAAAAGCACGTGCATATAAGCTATTAATCGATTTTGGTTTTAGTAGAGATATATTGCAGCAATCACCTTTTCAGATGTCTGGTGGTCAGATGCGAAAAATTGCTATAACATCTATATTGGCTATGGATCCAGATATCGTTATATTAGATGAACCTACGGCTGGACTTGATCCAAAAAGTAGAGATCAAATAATGAAAATGATTAAAAAACTGCAAGTAGAACAAAATAAAACAATCATACTTGTGACACACGAAATGAATGATGTTGCAAAATATGTGGATGAAATAAAAATAATGAAACAAGGTCAACTCGTCGAAGCATGCTCACCTAGAAAGTTGTTTAGTGATACGAATTATGTTAATCAATTGCATTTAGATGTTCCAGATGTTGTAAAATTGCAAAGAGATATTGAGGATAAATATCAATATTATTTCAATAAAATAGCATTAACAGAAGATGAATTTATTGATATGTATAAGGAGTGGCAAGAAGATGAAAGATAAGTTTATAATTGGACGCTATCTTCCTTTAAATACAATTATCCATCATTTGGATCCTAGAGTTAAATTAATATTTGTATTTTTATTTATTGTGTTAATATTTTTTGCACACTCATTTGGAACATATTTATGGTTATTTATTTTGATAATTAGCATTATGAAATTAGCACATATAAAATTTTGGTTCTTAATTAAGGGATTAACACCAATATGGATATTTTTAATATTTACCTTTCTTATGCATTTATTTCTAACTAAAGGTGGTTCACGCATATTTGAAATAGGATTTATTTCTATAGATATACAGGGTATTCTAGAAGGTATCTATATTGTACTTAGACTGATGTTTATTATCATGATATCAACGATTATGACCTTAAGTACAAGTCCGATAGATTTGACTGATGCGTTTGAACGATTATTATCACCGCTTAAAATTGTTAAAATACCAGTACATCAATTGAGTATGATGATGTCCATTGCACTTAGATTTATACCAACATTAATGAATGAATTAGATAAAATTATTTTAGCGCAAAAATCACGTGGTTCAGAAATAAGTTCAGGTGGACTTATTAACAGAATCAAAGCATTTATACCCTTACTTATCCCATTATTTATTTCAGCTTTCCAAAGAGCAGAAGATTTAGCTATAGCCATGGAAGTAAGAGGGTACGATACTCAAAAAATACGTACCAGCTATCGCAGATTAGAGTGGCAGTTTAAGGATACAATTACATTAATTTTGATTATACCCATTGCCATTATATTATTTGGTTTAAAATATTTAGGAGTGTAATAACAGATGCGAGTCTTAGTTAATATTTCATACCAAGGGAGCCAGTTTCTTGGTTTCCAAATTCAGCAACACGGAAGAACCATTCAACAGCAATTTGAAAAGATATTAAAACGCATGCATAAGCATGAGGTAAGAATACATCCAAGTAGTAGAACCGACAGAGGCGTACATGCGATTGAACAGTATTTTCATTTTGATACAGAATTAAATATTCCAGAACAGCAATGGCAATATGCAATGAACCGTGCGCTACCAGATGATATTTATGTCAATGATGTTTCTTTTGTTAATGATGATTTTCATTGTAGATATGATTGCGTTGGAAAATCTTACCGTTATAAGATTTATCAATCAGCCCATAAAGATCCATTTCTTTGTGGATTAAAAACTTATGTGCCTGAACAGTTAGATATTGAAAAGATGAATATGGCAGCGCAACATTTTATAGGAACACATGATTTCACAGGCTTTTGTTCTCAGAAGACTGAGGTTGAAAATAAGATAAGAACATTATATGAAAGTCGCATAGAAAAGACAGAAAGGGGCTTTGACTATATTGTCACAGGCTCTGGATTCCTATATAATATGGTACGTGTGTTAATTGCATTTTTAATAGAAGTGGGTAAAGGCAAGAGAGAACCACAAGAGGTCCCACAGTTATTAGAAGCAAGAGATCGTAATCAAGTTCCCTTTACCGCGCCGGCTGAAGGATTGTACTTAGAGAAGATTTATTTAACACCCAATGAATTAATTCAAGACTTTGGTAATAATATAAAAATACATCAAAAAAAATCATCACAAAATCTTTAAATTAGATTGACAAAACGACAGAAAAATTATACGATTACTAACGGTATTGTTTTATATCACCCACGATAAGCCCCGGAATCTTATTGTGTAACACGATATAGAAGCACGTAGAAACAAACAATTAATAAAATAAATGAAATCTAAGTTTTAAAAAGTATAAACTATTAAACGAGAAACATTTATTCATTCTAGGAGGACAATTATATGCGTCAAACATTTATGGCTAATGAATCAAACATTGAGCGCAAATGGTATGTTATTGATGCTGAAGGTAAAACATTTGGTCGTTTATCATCAGAAGTAGCAGCTATTTTACGCGGTAAAAATAAAGTAACTTATACACCACACGTTGATACAGGTGATTACGTAATCGTCATCAACGCTTCAAAAATCCATTTCACTGGTAATAAAGAGCGCGATAAAATGTACTATCGTCACTCTAACCACCCAGGCGGAATTAAATCAATTTCAGCTGGTGAGTTAAAAGCGAATAACCCAGAACGTTTACTTGAAAATTCAATTAAAGGAATGTTACCAAGCACTCGTTTAGGTGAAAAACAAGGTAAAAAATTATTTGTATATGGTGGCGCTGAACATCCACACGCTGCACAACAACCAGAAAACTACGAGTTACGTGGTTAATTAAAAGGAGGAAATTACATTGGCACAAGTTGAATATAGAGGCACAGGCCGTCGTAAAAACTCAGTAGCACGTGTACGTTTAGTACCAGGCGAAGGTAATATTACTGTAAACGGTCGCGATGTACGTAGCTATTTACCATTCGAATCATTAATTTTAGACATTAACCAAGCATTCGATGTAACAGAAACTAAAGGTAACTATGATGTATTAGTTAACGTTCAAGGTGGAGGATTTACTGGACAAGCTCAAGCAATCCGTCACGGAATTTCTCGTGCATTATTAGAAGCTGATCCTGAATACAGAGGTTCTTTAAAACGCGCTGGATTACTTACTCGTGACCCACGTATGAAAGAACGTAAAAAACCAGGTCTTAAAAAAGCTCGTCGTTCACCACAATTCTCAAAACGTTAATATTACCGAAACTGTTGCGAATCTATTGTTCGCTTACAGATTTGCTACACGAGTTGCAACAGCAATTTGTGTTCAAATTAATCATCGTTTTAAAGCTCCAGCATAAGCTGGAGCTTTTTTTATTTATTATAGATATCACAATGACTACTAAATGATGCTTATTTGAGTCATTTAATCTATAATAGTAGTACACAATTTTTTAATTTGGAGTACGAATATGAAAAAGAGAACAGCGATATATACAACTATCGTAATGATGATTATTTTATTTGTCATCATTACAATTTCAATTTTTAAATTTAACGACAATAGAAAAATTAGTCATAACGATCGTAGTCATATACCCACGTTTTATTTACATGGTTATGCAGGTACAGGAAACTCAATGAAGTTATTAGTGAACGCTGCTTACCAATTAGATAATGAAAAAGATGTTGTTAGGGCAAGGGTATCTCGAAATGGAATGGTGACATTTGAAGGGGATTTAAATTTTAATGCGAAAAATCCAATCATTGACATTATTTTAGAAGATAATACAAATAAAGATTTAAACAAAAATGCACAGTGGATTCGAAATGTCATCATTGCGACCATGACACAGTATCATTTTAATAAATTTAATTTTGTAGCACACTCCATGGGTAATCAATCTTTCAGTTATTATATGTTGAATTATGGTGATGATCTGCATTTACCAAAACTAAATAAACAAGTTAGTTTAGCAGGAAATTTTAACGGCGAAGTAGACATCAATGGTTTAGATTTAAATATAACATTGAACAATCAAGGAAAACCTAATTTAATGTTAAAAGATTATAAAGATATATTACCAATGAAGCATGAATATCCTAAAGATGCTCATGTGTTAAATATTTATGGTGATATTGGCGATGGCACACATTCAGATGGACGTGTAACAAATGTATCTTCAAAATCGTTGGAATATTTACTAGGAGATCACATAGCAAGTTATGAAACCTTTAAAGTGACGGGTCCTCAAGCAGAACATAGTGAATTACATGATAATCAAATTGTCATAGATAAAATCAACACATTTTTATGGGGAAATGAAAAGCATTAACAAAATAAGCCAGTGTCTACCCAATCATCATGTTGGTAGCACTGGCTTATTTAAGCATTAGCTTGAGATAATAAATTTAATAATGATTTACGATTTTCTTCACCAAATACGTGTGGTTGAATCATGATTTCGTCAATATCAAAATCTGTCATCATTAATTTTAATTTTGAGATGACTTCATCTGGAGAACCTACGATAACTCTATTTTGATGTTGTTCTATTTTTTCTAATTCGCGGGACGAATATTTTCGTTGTGCTGCATAAGAGGTCGATGGATAAAATTTAGGTTGATCCAAGTAGTTAATTCGCAATAACCATAGATGAAAAGCATGTGCTAATGACTCACGCTGACTTGCGTCGGTAGCTGTTATGACGAAAGAAGACATAATTACATATGACTGTTTTGCTGGGTGATATTGTTTGAACAACCAACGATAATGATTAATCACTGATTGTATTTGATTTTTATTTTGCCCCATGTTCGCAATGACAAAAGAGAGCCCTTGTTTAGCCGCAAGTGTAGCGCTTGTTTTACTTGTACCTAAGATGAACATATCCGGTTTGGTTTCTATTATCGGTGTGGCACGTAAATCCTTATAACGGTGGTTACTATCTGTGTCATCATTAAAATAATGTATTAAATCTTTAATTTGCGTTAAGTAGTCAGGTTGCTCTGATTTAAATTCATTTAGTGCTTGATTGACATTTTTATAACTTGGAGAATGACCAGTACCTATGTTTACACGGTTTGGATGGCGTGCTTCCATAACTTTAAATATTTCAGCGACTTTATAGGCACTATAGTGAGGCAACATGATACCGCCACTGCCAATTTTAATCAATGTCGTATTTTCTAATAAAGACATCATTAGCATTTCAGGTGCGCTAGAAGCAACAGACAATACTTGGTGATGTTCTGCAATCCAATAACGTTGATAACCTAATTGTTCGGATAATTGTGCTAAAGCTACAGCGTGATTGATTGCGTCGGTTGCACTACGTCCTTCAAATATTGGAACATAATCTAATATACTTAGTTTCACAATAGATTTCCCCTATCTTCAATATTAAGTTTAATTTGTATAATATAGCCAAATCATAACATGAGCGGATAAGTCTAAATAAGCGATTTGATTGATAGAACAAAACTATCTCTATAGAATATAAGAAAAGAGTGAATGGAGGCAATATAATGAAAACAGAAAGAATCGTATTAGCCAAAAGACCAGAAGGTATTCCTTCTAATGATGTATTCAAGTATGAAACAGTTGAAGTTGGTATGCCAGATAGTGAAGAAATACAAATTGAGACGCTCTATATTTCAGTAGATCCATACATGAGAGGTCGAATGGATGATAGTAAATCATATATTACACCATTCCAATTAAATGAAGCAATGAATGGTCACATCGTTGGTAAAGTAACTGAATCCAATGCGGATGGGTTCAATAAAGGTGACATTGTTACAGGTACTTTCCCTTGGCAAAAAGTTGTGAATGTAAAAGCAAAGCATGCCATTAAGGTTACGCAAACGAATATCCCTTTATATTTATATCTAAGTGTACTAGGTATGACGGGACAAACGGCATATCATGGTTTATTAAAAATTGGACAACCCCAAGAAGGAGAAACGGTTGTAGTATCAGCCGCTTCAGGTGCGGTAGGTTCAGTAGTGGGTCAGATAGCTAAATTAAAAGGCGCACACGTAGTGGGGATTGCTGGTGGCAAAGAAAAAACGAACTACTTAACTGACTCTTTAGGATTTGATGAGGCTGTTGACTATAAAGCAGATAACTTTTCAGAAGCACTGTCCAAAGCAGTACCTAATGGTGTAGATGTTTACTTTGAAAATGTTGGCGGTACTGTCGGAGATGAAGTAATGAAACACTTAAATCAATTTGCACGTATACCTGTGTGCGGTGCTATTTCAGGTTACAATAATACAGAAATAGAATATGGCCCACGTATTCAGCCAATTATTATTAAATCACAGGCCTTAATGCAAGGCTTTATCGTGGCAAATTATGCCGATGATTTTGCTAATGCAAGTAAAAAACTTGCGCAATGGGTACAAGAAGATAAGATTAAAACAAAAACTTCAGTAATGGAAGGATTCGATAATGTACCAGAAGCCTTTAGAAACTTATTTACAGGTGATAACTTTGGTAAACAAGTCGTTCAAGTTTCGGATAATAACTAATTATTAAGGAGATGCATGTTATGAAAGCGATCGGTGCAGATAAAAATTTTAATTTAGATGAAGGTAATTTATTTTACGAGTTTGATACTGAAACGCCACAACCAAAGCAATATGAATTACTGGTTCGTGTTAAAACAATCAGTGTGAATCCGGTAGATACAAAAATAAGAAAAACACCAGTAGAGCATGCACCACGCATATTGGGCTATGATGGTGTAGGTATTGTTGAGGCGGTAGGACCAGATGTAAGCCATTTTAATGTTGGTGATGAGGTATATTATTCTGGATCTCCAAAATATCAAGGGTCTAACCAAGTTTTGCAATTAGTAGATGAACGATTAGTTGCTAAAAAACCAAAGAATATATCAAATGTGGAAGCGGCAAGCTTGCCTTTAACAGGACTTACAGCATATGAAACATTATTTGATGCTTTTAAAATTTCATTTAATCCAGAAGAAAACAAAGGTAAATCTATCTTAATTATTAATGGTGCAGGCGGTGTAGGAAGTATCGCTACGCAAATCGCAAAGCATTACGGTTTAAATGTTATTACAACAGCATCACGTGAAGAAACAATTAATTGGTCCAAAGATATGGGTGCAGACATTGTACTTAACCATAAAAATGATTTAGCTGAAGAATTCAAGAAATATGAAATAAGTGAAGTAGATTATATCTTCTGTACATTTGATACGGATATGTACTATGAAAAGATGATTGAATTAGTAAAACCTAGAGGCACGATAGTTACGATTGTAGCCTTTAACAATAAGCAAGATTTAAACTTACTCAAACCTAAAAGTATTACATTCACACATGAATTCATGTCAGCCCGTCCAATTCATGAAACAGAAGATATGCAAATACATCGTGATTATTTAACAGATATAACTGAAAAAATCGAAGCGGGTATTTATAAACCAACTGTTACAGAAGTGATTGAAGGTTTAACTGTCGATCATTTATACGAGGCGCATGTTAAACTTGAAAACCAAGGAATGATAGGCAAACTGGTTATTAAACTATAAGTGTAAACAAAGTCATTTTATTTAAACATGCAATATAAACGTATTATAAACATCTTTTAAATTAGGCCACTTAGCAATGGTTAATTTAAAAGATGTTTTTTTAATTTTGAAGCGTGATTATTAATATTTAAATATCTGTAACACTGTTCGCTGTATACGAATATATGCAAAAAGATAGGGTATGTATCATACATAAAGTATAGGGAGTGTGTAAATTTGATATGCGTCTAAATAAATTAACAGTGGTATTTTGGGTAGCATTACTAATCTGTACGCTATTTGTGGTGTATGGTGCAGTTTTACCTAAGCAACTTGAAATGGTTACGCAAAATATTACGAATTTTATTGCAGTCAATTTTGGCTGGTATTATTTATTACTTGTATTATTTATTTTGATTGTTTGTGTTTATTTATTATTTTCAAGGTATTCATCTATTACTTTAGGGGAAGAAGGAGAAGATCCTGAATTCTCTTTAAAATCATGGTTTGCCATGTTATTTAGTGCGGGTATGGGTATCGGTTTAGTATTTTGGACAACTGCAGAACCTATTAGCCATGCATTCACTTTAACACCGTTACATAAGGCAGGTACACAAACCGCCATAAATGAAGCTATGCAATTCTCATTTTTCCATTGGGGCGTTCATGCTTGGGCTGTATATGGCATAGTTGGACTTGTATTTGCTTATTTTAATTTTCATAAAGGTTATCCAGGTTTAGTAAGTGCTACACTAACACCTATTTTAGGAACTAAAATGATGAGAGGACCTATAGGTGGTTCGATAGATGTCTTAGCTATCATTGCCACAGTTACAGGTGTAGCAGCAACATTGGGATTTGGTGCTTTACAAATCAATGAAGGCTTGCATTTCTTATTCGATATTCCGTCGAATTTTGTAACACAAGTCATTATTATTGTGATAGCAACCGTATTATTCACATGGTCAGCGTGGTCTGGTATTGATAAAGGGATCAAAAATCTAAGTAATATCAATATGATTTTAGCTTTTATTGTATTACTTGTTCTATTTTGTGTTGGACCAACATTGAATATTTTAAATACGTTTACCAATTCATTGGGAGACTATATTGCGAATTTCTTTAATATGAGTTTACGTATCCCACAAGCAGGTGGAGAAAAATTCCAATGGCTACAACAATGGACGATATTCTATTGGGCATGGTGGATTTCATGGGCACCATTTGTAGGTATATTTATTGCACGTGTTTCTAGAGGGAGAACGATTAAAGAATTTATACTGGGGGTACTATTTGTACCAGCAGTTGTTTGTTTCTTATTTTTTGCAGTCTTTGGTGCGTCTGCCATCTATTTACAACAAAATGGAATTGCCAATATTGCAAAAGAAGCAACCGAAACAGCGACATTTGCGACGTTAGAACATTTTCCATTAGGGTTTGTACTCAGTATAGTGACATTAGTCGTTATTATGATTTTCTTTGTAACTTCAGCTGACTCAGCTACGTATGTTTTAGGTATGCTTAGTTCGAAGGGCAGTATCAATCCTTCAGGTTTTGTTAAAGTAAGTTGGGGCATTATTTTAGCATTATTCGCTATGATTATGATCTATACTGGCGGCACGCAATCTATTCAGAACTTATTAATCATCGCAGCCTTGCCATTCTCGATTGTTATTATATTTATGATTTGGTCACTTTTTAAATCATTATCTATTGAAAAACCAAGGCCTAGTAATAAATTAATGATTTCAGATGATAAGCTTTTACAATATCGTAAAGCAAATCAGGAAGATAAATTTGAACAAAATAGTAAATAAGCAAAATTTAATAGTGAGTCTCAATTTGTTTTGTCAAAATTGTTAAAAATAAAATTCAATAAAAATGTTTTTAAGAATTTTTTTAAGGGTATGTATTCTGTATGACAAGTACATATTATCAAAGCATAGGAGGTGTCATACGAGGTGAAACGACTTAAGAATTTTATCCTTGGTCTTTTAATCGTAGTAATTGTTGGCTTTTTACTCTTTATGTATATAAAAGATTCCAGAATAACTCAGTATCAAGATTATTTTACTCAGTTTAACTGGTTTGAACCAACACTTATTGGATTAGCCGCATTACTTATTATTATTGGTCTCATTTTAGTATTCAGCTTGTTTAAACCTACGTATAGAAAACCTGGACTTTATAAAGATTTTGAAGATGGTCATATTTATGTATCTAGAAAAGCGGTTGAAAAATCAGCTTACGATACACTTACACAATATGATCAAATACGTCAACCAAACGTCATTGCAAAACTTTATAACAAGAAGAAGAAATCTCACATTGCTTTAAAAGCAGATTTCTTTGTTCCTGGTGATGTTCAGGTTAAATCTTTAACAGAAGAAATTAGAAATGACATCAAGCAAAATGTTGAGCATTTTACAGAATTACCTGTTTCAAAATTAGAGGTTAACGTTAGAGATCAAAAAACTTCAGGCAAACGTGTGTTGTAAGGGAGGGTTATCATGGCTAACAATAATAACCAAAATGGACAAGATTCTACACAAGAAGTGGTTGATTTTTTCAAAACTTTTAAATGGAGAATTATCGGCTTCTTGACATTCTTAATCATTGCGATTTTATTCCTAACTTTAGGTTTTTGGAGTACAATTTTAATTTTAGTATTATGTTTGATTGGAATAGGAATCGGGTACATTAAAGACCGTAAGCAAGACTTTTTAAATTTCCTTAATCGATGGAGTTAATCTATTAAAATGATGTAACAAAGTAGTAGTGATTATTAAGTATTTATAAAATAAATTTTATTTAACAAAGTAGTAGTGATTATTAAGTATTTATAAAATAAATTTTATTTAACAAAGTAGTAGTGATTATTAAGTATTTATAAAATAAATTTTATTTAACAAAGGAGAATGTATTATGGCAGTAGATAACAACAAAGCTAAACAAGCTTATGACAACCAAACAGGTGTAAATGAGAAAGAACAAGAACAAAGACAAGAGCAACAAAATCAACAACCTGAGTTCACTAATAAATTATCATTTTCTGATGAAGTAATTGAAAAAATTGCTGGTATTGCAGCACGTGAAGTTAGTGGTATTTTAGAAATGAAAGGCGGATTTGTCGACAACATTTCTAGCTCATTCGGTAGCAGCAACAATGTAACACAAGGTGTTAGTGTTGAAGTTGGTGAAAAACAAGCTGCTGTTGACTTAAAAGTTGTTTTAGAATATGGCGAATCAGCTCCAAAAATCTTCCGTAAAGTAACTGACTTAGTTAAAGAACAAGTTAAATATATTACTGGTCTTGACGTAGTTGAAGTTAATATGCGCGTTGAAGATGTAATGACTAAAAAAGAATGGTCTCAAAAAAATGAAAAAAACCAAAGCTCAAACAATGAGGACAAAGGTTTACAATAATTAATTGAGAATCTAATAAAAGTACCGATAAAGCCTAGGCTTTATCGGTACTTTTTTCGTATTTAAAATTAATATAAACGCATTCATTCAATCTATTTTTACTTTAATCTAGCGGACGGTAAAGTGGGTTATCGACTTTGATGTACGTATAATAGTCTGCTTCATCTTCTAATCTCATTGTCGTTACACATTTATAATCAATTTTCGAAGCAAATAAAATGGATTTAATTGATTTGATTCTAGTCGTATCATCCATAGTTTGTGAGATTACTTGAAGTTTTTCATGAAGCATATTGCTAATCATAGACCAAATTGAAGTCTCCAAGTCTTTACTTTCACTAGCCTGAGCTATGGATACGATGAGTTCACCGAGATGATTTTGGATACTTGAATAGAAGACTTTGTTAAATACGGTTTGAGATTGATCAGTTAATATTAATGACTTTTCATGAAATGTATCGGTAGAATAACCCATGCTATTTAGATAGTGCTCATCAATACGTAAACCCTCAAAATCCCTAATATAGAGCTTATCTATAGAACCATCATGTTTAAATGTCGCAATTGAATTTTGTAAGTGAGCTTCTAAAGCGATGCCATATTTTACATATAACGGTAATGCTAAATCTATTAATGCTTGAGCATACGATTGGATCCATTGGATACTCGCCTCATCATAACTCTCGAATTGATGTGCTTTTTTGTATTTTTTAATTAATGTCCATATAGGTGTTTCACTATTATTGATATAGTTAGCAACAAGACTTGATGGAATCATCGGTATGGTATTGCTTTGAATAGATTTATAAATGTTTTCACGAAATAGTGTACCTAATTGTTCACTTTTAATGGTTTGTATCGATTCGGCGTCTTGCGGATTATAAAAATGTATACTTGCGAGCTCATCAATTGTATCTGCCTTAATATTTTTAAAGAGACTATCTGTGCTTTTAATATTATTTAATATTCTTGTAACTTGTGGCCCATTAATTGTTGTCTGTTCAGATAAAGTACGAATTTCACCAGTAATGTGAACATTAGTGGATAACTTGATATGTGGTAATGTTTCTGGTAATTCAGGCATCAGCGTCCTAAATGATAAACCTGCAAAATAATCTAATTCGTAGTCAACAGGGATAATGAGTCCTTTTTCAAGTTCTTGAATATAATCTTGTTTTAAAATTTCATCATATTGCCATGGATGTACAGCCATCGCGTAGTAATTATCAACTTTGTCATTACCGAGTATTTTAACTGCTGAATCATGTAAACCATCAAAGCAATTGTAGACTAAGTCATTATAATTATTATTTAAAGCATGTGTTTTAGCGATATTTTTATGAATTAATATAAATTGCAATTTGATGTTATTTGCAAATTCAGAAGAATAAGCAATTGCAGTTTCAGGTGTCATACCTTTACGTAATTTGGCACCTGGATGTAATGGATGACCTTCGACAACTGCTTGCTCAGACCTTAAATACGGATCGGCCGATGCGTAAATGAGTTCACACAATGTTTCGCTATCATCAGTCAGTGTATACGCCTGATAACTTAATGCTATGGCCATATTAGCTACGCTATTATCCATATCTTCTTTGAACTGCATACTTGCCTCATTATCTAAGTGAGGTGCTTCTAATAAAATACACGATAATATTTCACTTGGATGTAATATACGATGATATTCATTATTTTGTTCAAAATAAAATGGCCCTGTCACATTAATTCTGTCGAAGGCATGTTGTCCTAAAATAGGCGCATATAACTTTCTTTGTGCATGTGGGAATGAAATTGTTAATACTTTCGTATGTGGTGTAGCTATTGTGAAAGATAACTGTTTAGTATCAATGATTTCACTGTAATCTCGGCAATTAACTAAATTCTCCCGATGCATTGAAGTTATCAATCTTTGTGAAATTTTATCTCGACTTTCTAATAATATAGAATTAAATGCCTCTGCCCAAGTAGGGTTTACAGATTGTATATAAGACAGCGCGTATTGTTCATCATTAGTAAGTTTATTAATTAAATTGTTGTCGTTTATTTTGGAATTCATAATGCACCTCTAAAAAAATTATTTTACAAACGTATAAGATATTTGTATAATCCATATTATCGATAATGATAATTATTATCAATTAAAAAAACAGGAGGAATTACATGGCAAAGTATTTTTTTCCAAGTTCATTCTTACTGTTTTTAGGGAACTGGATTGGACAAATTACGCTGAATTGGTATGTATTTACTTTATATCATAACGCAATTTATCTCGGATTAATTAATTTTTTCCGACTCGTACCCATTTTGCTCATAAGTGTATGGGCGGGCAGTTTGGCAGATAAATATGAAAAAGGTAATCTTTTAAAAATAACTGTATCAGCGTCTTGCATATTAACTACTATACTATGTATTTTAACATTTCAACATGCAAAACTACCTATTGTTGTATTTTTAATTTATGCGCTTGGGCGGGGAATAATGAGCGCTATAGAAACACCAGTACGTCAAGCAGTGCTACCAGATTTAACTCAAAGATTAACGACGACTCAGGCTGTTGCTTATCACTCATTTATTATTAATATTTGTAGATCGATTGGACCCGCCATCGCAGGTTTTATCATGGCTACTTACAATGCAGAAATAAGTTTTGGCGTTCAAGCGTTTTGCTATCTTGTATCACTCATACTTTGTTTGCCATTGAACTTTAGTGAGCATATAATAGCTAAGGAAAATACAGATGTAAGCATAAAGTATGTGATGACATATTTTAAAGAAAATTTAGAAGGATCTAGAATCTTTGTGACGTCATTATTGATTATGGCAACTGGATTTACCTATACAACGTTATTACCAGTATTAACGGATAAAACATTTCCCAACCAAGTGACTATTTTTGGGAGTGCTATGACGTGTTGTGCGATAGGTGGTATTATTGCAACCATGATTTTACCTAATATTTTAGAGAAAGTATCAATGGTGAAAATGTATTACGTGAGTTCGATTTTATTCGGAGTATCACTGCTTTGTACAATTAGCAGTCAAACTTGGTTGTTATTTACATCTATATTCTTTATAGGTCTTTTTAGCCAATGGGCACGCACTACAAATAGAATTTACTTCCAACATCGAGTGAAAGCAGAACATAGAGGTAAAATACTCAGCGTCGTAATGATGGACAGAGGAATGATTCCTTTAGGCGCAATGGTCATGAGTTTCTTGGCAGAATTTATCGGGATTATTGAAACTTTCGTCATCATGGGTATAAGTACATTTATCATCGCATTCGTATTTAGTGTGATTAGTAGACAAAGAAAAAATGGAGGCAGTATTGTATGATGCATCAAACGTGGCAGTTAGCAGATAGAAATGTACAATATCGTATTTTTAATGCAATTATTAAAGAACAAATTTTTCCTGAAAACATGTTTTTTAACGAGTATGAGCATTTTGTTGAATTGCAAATTCATGGCCAAGTGTTGAAATTACAAAAATCTAGAAAGAGTGCTATGGAAAGATATGAATTTTATGGTGCTATCTCCTATATCAAAGGTAAAGTAGAGACTGAGATTGCTTCATTAGAACAACTTTTAACTGTACTGGATACTCATTTTGATATTCCAATTAGTCAAAGATTAACTGAAGAATTGCTATCCAGTAGAGAAGGGTTCGCATTAACGTATGAACACTTTAATCATAGACAATCGCTAATTCATGCAACACTTAAATTTTCAAAAATGCCTGAAACAATTAATTTCTTTTCATGGCTTCAACATATGGCAGATACTGAACAAATTAATGACTTAAGTTATTCAGAAAGTCTTGTCATCGAAGGTCATCCAACACACCCTTTATCAAAGACGAAGTTACCTTTATCAGAAGCAGAGATTAAACAATATGCACCAGAATTTGAAAAAATAATTGGTTTGCCAATCATGCTTATACATAAACAACATTGTGTCATAACATCTATGGAAAACGATACGGACTTCATTTTAGATGAGATTGTTCCTGAATATCGTTATAAATTAAAAGCCTTCTTGGATGTTCACGACTTGGAATTAAATGATTATAGTTTAATGTTTGTACACCCTTGGCAGTATGAAAAGGTTATTCCGCATCAATTTGCAGAATGGATTGAATCTAAGTATTTATTACCAACACCTTTTGAAGTTGAAGCAAAAGCAACACTATCATTTAGAACGATGCAATTAATAGGGAAACCTTACCATATCAAGTTACCAGTTGATGTACAAGCCACAAGTGCAGTACGTACAGTGTCTAGTGTGACAACGGTAGATGGGCCTAAACTCAGTTATGAATTACAGGATATGCTAGATATATATCCTCAACTGCATGTTTCTATGGAGCCGTTTGGTATTCATGCTAAGACGGAGCCTGATATTGCACGTCATTTGGCTTGTATTGTCAGACATCAACCCTATTTGGCTGATAATGGTACAACTATAGTGACAGCGAGTTTAGTCAATAGAAATCCAGTTGATAACCAAATAACAGTAGATAGTTATTTGAATTGGATTAATGATGAAATTACAGAGGGTACGATTAAGAAATTTCTCAGTGTTTATACCAAAACATTGATTGATCCTTTAGTAGCCTATATACAAGATTATGGTATTGCTTTAGAAGCACATATGCAAAATACAATTGTTAATTTAGGTCCTAATTATCAAATGCAATTTATTATTAGAGATTTAGGTGGTTCAAGAATTGATTTATCAACATTACAACAAAAATTGCCCAATATCACGCTTACAAATAAAAGTTTAATAGCAGAAAATATAGAATCAGTCATTGCTAAATTTCAACATGCTGTAATTCAAAATCAAATTGCGGAACTGATTCATCATTTTTCTCAATATGATGGGGTTGAAGAAACACAGCTATTTGAGATTGTAAGTGAAATTGTAGAACAAGCAATTGATCCCCATAAACCACATGCCCAAAAATTAAGAAATGTGCTATTTGGGCCGACAATTACTGTTAAAGCTTTATTAAGAATGAGAATGGAAAGCAAAGTGAAACAATATGTAACAATAGATTTGAGGAATCCGATATATAAAGAGGTGTAACGTATGGCGCAAGTAAAAATAAATTTATCAAAAATAAAATACAATGCTCAAGTGCTATCGTCTATTTTTAATCAAAATCATATACGATTTACACCCGTAATTAAGTGTGTTGGTGGTGATAATAGAATTGTAGAAACACTCAAAGAAATCGGATTGACACACTTTGCAGATGCCCGTATTGAGAACATTACTAAAAGTAAAAATGAAAATCTATCTTTTATGATGATTAGGACGCCAAGTCGAAGCGAATTAAACGATGTCGTGCAGCAAACGGATATCAGTATCCAAACTGAAATAACAACGATTCGACGATTAAATGATATCGCTAGGGAAAAAGGTACAAAACATAAAATATTGTTGATGGTAGATTGGAAAGACGGTCGAGAGGGCATTCTTACCTATGACATCATTGATTATATTAATGAAATTTTGTACATGCACCATGTGTTAATCGTTGGTCTTGCGTTTAATTTTATGTGTTTTCAATCAGTCATACCTACAGAAGAAGATGTGGCTTTAATCAATCAATTTGTAGATTCAGTGGAACGTGAGACAAATATGAAATTTTCAATTATTTCAGGTGGCAATTCGAGTATGATTCCCCAAATGCTTTATAGAGATTTTGGCAGAATTAATGAGTTAAGAATAGGTGAAACTTTATTTAGAGGTGTAGAAACAACAACAAATCAATCCATAGCTTCTTTATATCAAAATGCAATAACCTTAGAAGCGGAAATTGTAGAAATTAAACCTCGAATGAATATTGCTACCGGACATCAATACTTACAAGCGATTGTGGATATAGGAAATTTAGATACAGCTGTTGAAGATATCCAACCGTTACATCACCATATAAGCATTGCAGGTGCTACGAGTGATCATGTCATGCTTGATTTATTGAATCAAGATTACTATCAAGTAGGTGATAAAATACAATTCAGTTTAGGTTATAAAGCATTAGCCCATAGTATGTATATGGTTAATTTAAAAAAAGCTTATCATCACGATGAGATCATAGAAAATTTGTGTAACAATCTTAATGTTGAAAAATCAAATCGTTTTAAGCTTTAATAAAAAGACTAAAAGTTTTTATTGACACCGATAATCATTATCAATAGAATTAAATATGTAATTATACATATCTAAGGAGTGAAAACGATGAAACATAGTTATAAAATTATGGGTATCCTGTTTTTAACTTTAACACTAGTCATACTGGCTGCCTGTGGTAGTGTCAGTGATAATGATTCGAGTAAATCGGATAAAGGTGATGACAATAAAGATGGTGTGACGATTAAACATGATGGAGGTACTACTAAAGTTGCCAAAGATCCTAAACGTGTTGTTGCACTTGAATTCTCATTTGTTGATGCATTAGCTGCTTTAAATGTGAAACCAGTAGGCGTAGCTGATGATGGTGACAAGAATAGAATTTTGGAACCAATACGAAAAGAAATTGGTGATTATACATCTGTAGGCGCACGTAAACAACCAAACTTAGAAGAAATCAGCAACCAAAAACCGGATGTCATTATTGCAGATACGAATAGACATAAAGGTATTCAAAAAGATTTAGAAAAAATTGCACCAACGATTATGTTACCAAGCTTTGATAGTGATTATAAAGATAATATAGAAGCCTTTAAAACAATTGCTAAAGCAGTCGGTAAAGAAGATAAAGGTAAAGAAAGACTTAAAGAACACGATGAATTAATGGATAAATATAGTAAAGAAATTACTATGGATAAAAAACAACCCGTATTACCTGCAGTAGTAGCGAAATCAGGATTACTTGCACACCCTGAAAACACATACGTAGGTCAATTATTAAAAGAATTAGGCTTTAATAATGCATTAAATAAAACAAAAACAGATAACTTATCTAAATACTTAAAAGGACCATACTTACAATTAAATGCCGAAGTACTGTCAGATATTAATCCTGGACGTATGTTTATTATGGCAGACAAAGGTGAAAACGATCCAAATCTTAAAAAACAAGAAAACGATCCAGTTTGGCAAGATTTAGATGCAGTGAAAAATAATCGTGTTTCTGTAGTAGATCGAAATACATGGGCACGTGCACGTGGCATTATTTCTTCTGAGGAAATTGCTAAGCAACTAGTAGATATTTCTAAAGAGGAAAAAAAGGATAATCAACAAAAGTAGGGTGACAGGTAAATGACTAAATCAAATAGCATTGACCCAACCAAATTAATAGAGAAAAAAACAAGAAAACGCACAGCACTCACATTTATTGTGAGTGTGTGTGCGCTTTTTGTCATTATATACTTCAATTTAAGTGTTGGGTCGTCGCATATTACGTTTAATGATTTCATGGATTACATATGGCATCATACCGACACGAAACAAACATTTTTAATACATAATGTGCGTATGCCACGCATGTTGGCAGCCTTATTCATTGGTGCTGCCCTGGGTGTAGCAGGTCTGTTAATGCAGGCAATGACGAGAAACCCATTGGCATCACCTCAAATTTTTGGTGTGAATGCCGGTGCTTCATTTGTTATCGTCTTTATCACTATGATTGTACCTGCTTTATCTGAATACGCAACAATACTTGCATTTATAGGCGCATTTATAGGCGGACTTACAGTATATTTTCTATCTGGATCCACTAAGGGCATGACGCCAGTTAAACTAGCACTAGCTGGTATGGCAATCCATCTATTTTTTTCTAGCTTGACTCAAGGCATTATCCTTTTAAATGAAGATGCAACTTCAACGGTAATGTTTTGGCTTGTGGGTTCATTATCTACAATACAATGGCCACAAATTATAGGTGTCATACCATGGTTTGTGCTCGCATTTATAGGGGCCATTGCGATTGCTAAGCAACTAACAATCATGGAACTTGGTGAAGATTTAGCTACGTCTTTAGGACAAAATGTTAAATTAGTAAGAATAGCCACTGGTTTATTGGTCATTGTACTTGCAGGGGCATCCGTTTCAATTGCAGGACCAATTGGATTTGTAGGATTAATTGTACCTCATATTGTAAAACACTATATACGTGCAGATTATAGATTAATGGTTCCACTGACAATGGTGATTGGTGCAGATTTACTATTGTTATCTGATGTTTTAAGTCGATTAATTGCTTTTCCATTTGAATCACCAGTTGGTATCGTGACTTCATTTGTAGGCGCACTATACTTCTTATTAATAACAATTAAAGGAGTCGATAGATTATGATGGGTAAATTAACTTTGCGTTATAGCATCGTAACAGTTTTGTTAATAATTTCTGCAATCGCATCATTGTCTATCGGTGCTGTATTTATGAATCCAATTGAAGCGGTTAAAAGTTTATTTAATCATGATAACTTTATTTTAAATGAATATAGAATACCTCGAATGTTTCTAGCAATAATTGTTGGTAGTAGTTTAGCAATATCTGGCTCATTGATACAAGGTGTCGTGAGAAATGCCCTAGCGTCTCCAGATGTTATTGGTATTACAAAAGGTGCCAGTTTATCTGCTGTAACAATTATTATGTTGTTTCCTTCTGCACCGTTGTTTATACTACCTTTTGGTTCGTTTGCAGGAGCATTGTGTATTAGTATCATATTAACTGTATTGATATCTAAGTTTAATATTCAAGGCTCAAAACTTGCACTTATAGGTTTAGCAATTGGTGCGATTTGTACAGCAATTGTGCAATATTTATTAATTCGAAATCCAATGGATGCAAATACGGCATTAGTTTGGTTAACAGGTAGTTTGTATGGTCACAGTATGATGAATGTTTGGGTTATTTTGCCTTGGTTTATCATCGCACTTCCGATTATTTTATATTATTGTCATCAACTCGATATTTTGTCATTAGGTGATGATATTGCAACGGCATTAGGGACAAAAGTGAAAAAAATTAAAATGATTCTTCTATTATTAGCTGTCATTTTAGCCGGTGCATCTATTTCAATTGTGGGTGGATTGAGTTTTCTAGGATTGATAGCGCCGCATATTGCAAGAAGAATTGTAGGTCATAAACACATTCATATTACGCTAATGTCAGGGTTGATTGGGGCTTTACTCCTTTCAATCAGTGATTGCATTGCAAGAGGCGTCCATCCGCCCCTTGATATTCCAGTAGGGGTGATTGTGGCAATTGTAGGTGTACCATACTTTTTATTTTTATTAAGAAAAATTTAATTTAAATTAAGTAAAGAAATAGGATGTAAATTGCAAAAGCAACCGCTTTCATTTAAAGTAGAATTAATTCTATACTTATAGAATCGATTCTACTTTTTTAAAATGACAGTAAATAGACAAAAATTACCGATTTACATATTTATACATTATACGTTATAATTATAGCTGTTGTTTTTTAAAAATAAAATCAAATTAATACACCTAAGGGGTGAATAGAGTGAATCAATATAGTAAAGCCCAGATTGTACGTGGTCGACTTAAGTTTATTATCATGTCTTTAATTGGCATAATTTTATTCTTAATGCCAATAAGCGTGACTGAAGATGGTGAAAAACAAACAACTTTACCTGTTGCATTTTTAGCTGGACTTTTGAAAGACACTATCGGAGGTGCAATGCCTTTAATTATTGTGATTATTATTACACTATCAGGTATTTTATCTGTATTATGTTCTACAGTACTGAAAAATAAATTAGCACCGGAAGGATTAATGTACAACGCATTTAATGTTAAAATCGGATGGCTCATTTTGAGAATATTAGCAGTTGTATTTGTATGGATTACATATTTAAAAGTCGGCACTGAAGTCATATATTCTGCAGACACAGGTGGTCTTGTATTTGAAAGTTTACTACCGACGTTGGTTACGGTATTTTTCTTTGCTGCACTATTCTTACCATTGCTTATGGAATATGGATTATTGGAATTACTAGGACCAGTATTTAGACCTATTATGAGACCATTATTCACATTGCCGGGTCGTTCTACAGTAGATAATTTAGCATCTTTTATTGGTGATGGTACGGTAGGTGTCTTAATTACAAGTAGACAATATGAAGAAGGATTCTACTCAAGACGTGAAGCAACAGTGATTGCAACTACATTTAGTGTTGTATCTCTTACCTTTGCAATTGTTGTTGCAGAAACTGTGCACATGCAAAACCATTTCTTTTATTTTTATTTAACGGTTATTATTTCTTGTTTAGTGTGTGCATTTATTTTACCAAGGATTTGGCCTTTAAAATCTATTAAAGATGAATATGCAAAAGAAGTTTCTGAGGAAATGAGAACTGAGCAGCTACCAGAAAACAAAACGCCATTAAGACATGGATTTGACATGGCTACAGAAACTGGTATTAAAGCACCTGGTTTTAGATTATTTTTCAAATCAGGTTTTAAAACAGTGATTGATATGTGGTTCGTTATTTTGCCAGTAGTCATGAGTGTAGGGACATTAGCTACAATTATCGCGACATATACGCCTTTATTTTCAATTATTGGTAAACCATTTGTACCATTTTTAGAATTACTACAAATTCCTGAAGCTGTACAAGCCTCAGAGACTGTATTAATTGGATTTGCCGATATGTTTTTACCATCTATTTTAATTGAAGGTGTAGGTAATGATATTACTTTATTTGTAGTTGGTGCATTAAGTATTACTCAATTAATATACTTATCAGAAGTAGGCGGTGTGATCTTAGGATCAAAGATACCTGTGAGTATTTTTAAGCTTTTCGTTATTTTCTTAATTAGAACGATCATTGCGTTACCTATTATTTCATTGATGGCACATTTATATTTCAATTAATAGGCGCCTTTACAGATTAAATATCACATTGTATTACTAAAGTATTGTCATACAAAAAGCCATAAAGCAATCTATCAATATAGATACTTTATGGCTATTTTTAATTTGTCATATAATGTATGAACTGTAAAAACTACCGGTACTGGTATCGCTAATATAACGTCAGAGTTATGAGAGCTCTGAAATCACATTTGCTTTAACTACTTTATTACCTAGGATAGGTGAATCGTCACTTTTAGTTTTTGATTTACCTTCATGTGCTTCTTTGAAAGCATCGCTCTTCAACCAACCTTTAAAGTCATCTTCAGAATCCCACCAAGTATTGATATACATTTGATCGTAATCTGCTTCATCATCAATAAGCCAAACTTCAACTTTTTGGAAGCCTTCTAATTCTTGGATTTTACCACCTTGAGTAAACTTTGATGCCATTTTTTCTGCGAAGCCTTTTTTAACATCGATTCGATTTGTTACAACGTACATGCTGCACACCTTCTTTCATTAATATAAATATATTATAGCATTGTTGATTTAAGAAGGTAATTGAGAACGCTTATTAATTAGCGAGCAGATTACAATTGAAAGGCGGTAAATGGTTCAAGCTATTTATAGCAAAGTGAAAATCTCATTAGGTCATTTGTTATAGAAGAAAAGAGGTATAACGAGTAAAATTTAAATTTACTCGTTATACCTCTTTTTATTAATTTTATTTAAGTGAAGTTATTATATGAATTACTTGGTAACTTCATTATAAACTTTTTGATCATTTTGCGTATAAATAATGTATTCATGGTCATCAGTATCGATGATAACGCGGTTCGTTTTTCCAAATGTAGAACCGATTCTCGAAACTTTATCTCTATCGAGTTTTGGTACTTCATGGATATTTTGATCTTGTGAAATGTTCTTAATTTCACTTGTTGGAATTTTGATATCTGCAACTCTCCACTGAATTCTTACTTCATTATTATCTTTTTTTACTGTCATTGCCATAACTCGAACACATCCTTTAAATAATTTGTAGATATATCATACAATATATTGCAATCGTTTTCAAGCTATTGTGTGATACTTTTTCGAAAAAGGTTATACTCATATGTTTTTACGAAAGTATGTTCGCATTAATCGTGTGATTATGCTAAAATATTAATGATAAGGAGAAGTGAAAATGACAGGTAAAACACATGCATCATGCGGCTTATTAGTCGGGGCTTTAACTATAGAATATTTTCATACAGATTTGTTTACTTCGATTACAGTTATTACGCTTGCAGTCATATCAAGTTTAGTACCTGATATTTGTCATACCCAAAGCAAGATAGGAAGACGATTTAAACTGATTAGTTTTTTCATTAGAATGATATTTGGGCACAGGACATTCACACATTCATTGTTATTCATCGCAATTATTGTTTGTTTACTATATGTCATACAAACGCCATCATACTATTTAGTTACGATTATTCTAGGATTGCTTTCACATGTTATACTAGATATGCTAACGCCAAGAGGTGTTAAGTTATTTTATCCGATACCAATTAATGTGAAATTCCTAGTTGTATTTAAAACTGGTGGGCTAGTTGATATCTCATTGGCAAGTGCATTGACCATTGGCGCAATTTATGTGATTTTTCATCCATTTTTTAATAATCTATTCTTGAATTGGTTATAATTATGGTTGTCCTAAGAATCATAATAATATAAAGTACATATAGTGAAATGATATATCCATATTATAAAAAAGGTATAAATTATATCTGATTAAATGGATATTAAGGAGAGAGAGCATGTTAGATAAGAAAACGCTAGAAAAGTTTAATCAAGAACATCTCATTGAGTTTGAAAAATTAATGAGTTCAAATGAGAAAGAACACTTATCTGAAAAACTTGAATCATTAAATTTAGCTGATATTAGAAATTTATATAATGATTTATACTTGAATAAAAAGGTAATTGATGATGTTTCTTCTGTTAATGAAGTCAAATATGACGTGAAAAGCGAATTTACAGTTGATGAAATCGAACAATATGAAAAAATTGGACTTGATGCGATTAAAAAAGGCAAATTTGCAGTTTTATTAATGGCTGGTGGTCAAGGGACAAGGTTAGGCTACAAAGGTCCAAAAGGTTCATTTGAAATTGAAGATACGAGTTTGTTTGAAATTCAAGCGAAACAATTATTGGCATTAAAAGAACAAACAGGTCAGTATATCGACTGGTATATTATGACAAGTAAAATTAATGATAAAGAAACACAACTATATTTCGAGTCGAAAAATTATTTTGGTTACGACAGAGATCATGTACACTTCTTTATGCAAGATAATATTGTCGCTTTGTCAGAAGAGGGTAAACTGGTATTGGATGTGGATAGTAATATTCTTGAAACGCCAAACGGTAATGGTGGTGTATTTAAATCATTAGCAAAATCAGGTTATTTAGATGAAATGACTGAAAATGGCGTCGAATATATTTTCTTAAATAATATTGATAATGTGTTAGTTAAAGTATTAGATCCATTATTTGCAGGATACACATTTCAGAAAAGTATGGACATCACTACTAAGTCCATACAACCCAAGGATGGGGAAAGTGTTGGTAGGTTAGTCAATGCGAATCAAAAAGACACGGTTCTAGAATATTCAGAATTAGATCCAGAAATAGCTAATGAGTTTAACAATGCTAATATTGGAATCCACTCATTTAAACTGGCGTTTATCAATAATGTTGTTGATTACGACTTACCATATCATTTAGCGATTAAAAACTTAAAACAATTAGATGAAGACTTTGGTGTAATTGAACTACCGACATTAAAGTTTGAACTATTTTATTTTGATATCTTCCAATATGCGCATAGTTTTGTAACATTACAGGTACCTAGAGAGGAAGAATTCTCTCCACTTAAGAATAAAGAAGGTAAAGATAGTGTTGAAACGGCTACGGCTGATTTAAAACGCATGAATATGATATAAAAAGGTGGTTACACTCATGTCTCATTCAGTAGAAGCTGAAGATAATAAACTGGTTAAAACATTTAAAGATATTATTCCCCTGACTTTTGGGGAAGAAATTGGCAACTCAGTATCACATGGAGTGGCTGCTTTTATAGCATTATGTGCATTGCCTTATGCAGTGATACATAGTTTTCTTGAATATGGTGTGTTAGGTGCCTTTAGTGTCTCTGTTTATGTAATAAGTATTTTTTTAATGTTTATCTCATCAACGGTATATCATGCCATGCCAAATCAATCATCACATAAATTCATATTAAGAATAATCGATCATAGTATGATTTATGTCGCGATTGCAGGTACTTATACACCGATATGTCTTACTTTGGTCGGTGGTTGGATTGGCTGGTCTAGCATGGTTGTCTTGTGGGGCATTACAATCTGGGGCATTCTTTACAAATCGTTAGCAAAAAATGTTAATCATAAGTTAAGTTTGATTATGTATTTAGTTATGGGATGGATTGGTGTACTATTTTTGCCAACAATTATTTTTGATTCATCTTTACTATTTATGTTATTTATATTGTTTGGTGGACTTGCCTATACAATAGGAGCTTGGTTTTATGCTCAAAAAAACCGTCCGTATTTTCATATGATATGGCATTTCTTCATTGTAGTTGCATCCGTATTTCACTTTGTAGCTATCATGTATTTTATGTAAGATAATTAAAGTTGTTAACAGTGTTCATTGACATTGTTAGCAGCTTTTTTTATGGCATGTTTAAATGTTGTATGCACTGAAGAGCGTTTTTGAAAAATGTGTTGAACTTATAAATAAATAATGGTTAAGTAGATATTGATATTGTTAGAAAATTTAAGGGTTAGGAAGTTATATATGAATATAAAATCATTAGGCATTATTATTGCGTTAATATTAATTATGTTTATGTCTGCAATAGAAACTTCAATCGTTTCCTTAGCATTGCCAACTATAAAAAATGATTTAAACGTAACGTCATCTATTTCATTGATATTTGCTGTGTATTTTATTGCAATTGTTATTGCAAACCCGATTGTTGGGGAATTGTTAGATCGTACTAAAATTATATATATTACATTATTAGGGCTTATGTTATTTACAATAGGAAGTTTATTTTCAGGGCTAAGTGACACATTTACCATGTTATTCATCTCTCGCTTTATTCAAGGATTGGGTGCAGGTGTCATGATGGCATTAAGCCAAATTGTCCCAAAACTGGCATTTGAGATACCTTTACGCTATAAAATCATGGGAATCGTTGGAAGTGTATGGGGGATATCCAGTATTATAGGACCTGTTTTAGGTGGCGGTATTTTAGAGTTTGCTACATGGCATTGGCTATTCTTCGTGAATATTCCAATTTCAATTATTGCAATCATACTTGTAGTGATTACATTTCATTTCGAGAATGAAAGTACATCAACTAGTGCTAAATTAGATGTAAAAGGCTTATCGTTATTTTATACTTTTGTATTCTTTTTAATATTTGCAGTGATGTATACAGCCAATATTTATTTAAATATCATTTCAATCATATTAGCTACGGTTGTCGGTGTTGTGTTATATAGAAATGAAAAGACAATAAAAACACCTTTTATACCAGTGCAAGAATTTAATAAAACAATTGTTTTAATATTTTTTACTGATTTTGCATATGCAACTATACTTATGGGTTATAACCTCTATATGCCAATTTATTTACAAGAAGATCTTGGCTTATCTCCATTACAAAGTGGGTTTGTTATTTTTCCAATTTCGTTTGCGTGGCTAGTATTGAATTTTAATTTAGATAAAATAGAAGCAAAAATGACTAGGAAGGCATTATATATATTTGCATTTACATGTTTAATGCTTTGTGGCATTTTAGTATTTATAGGAACTAACTCTCCAATTTTTATTGCTTGTAGTTTGTTATTAGCAGGTATAAGCTTTGGTACAGTTTATACTAAAAATAGTGTTATCACACAAGAAGAAACCTCTCCTAAAAATATGAAGCGTATGATGTCATTATACACTTTGACTAAGAGCCTGGGTAATTCAGTCGGATCGACAATTATGGGCTATGTCTATGCGTTATCTATTCCAATTATTGGTTTGCATATTCATAACATTGTAATTTTGAGCTTTGTCATCTTGTTTATACTTATAATATTATGGTCCATCACATATCGAAAACAAGATACATTAACTTAACATGTTTTAACATTGCTAAGTGTTTTTGTTTAAAATGAATAACAAATGATAATATAGTAGGTTGAATTTCTGTCGTTTGGTCATATAAAGTTATAATGGTAAGATATATAATGCATTCATATCACATATAAGAAAATATATGTTTATATAGTCAATGATTGATTAAGAAAGGGAGGACAGTAAGCTATGAAATATTTAAGATATTTATTAACAACGCTTATTGTGCTTTCTGTATTTATTATTTCTGGTGCGATTTTTTTAACTTTTTTAGGATTTGGTTTATACGGATTAAGTAGAATTTTAATCTACTTTCATCTTGCATATTTTGGTTATAATAAAAGTTTTTACGATAACTTGATATATTACGGTAGTTATATTGTATTAGGCTATTTCAATTTATTCATTGTAGAAAATTTAATGGATTATTTTAGAAAAAAATTACCTGAAAATCCTTACTTTCAAGGACTTACCTTTCAATTAATTACGTTTTCAGTAACTACATTGTTGTTTTATTTTATAGTGCACATACATTATACCTATATCGACATCGACTTTTGGGTAATTGTATTAATTATTGGCGTATTATTCATCTGTAAAGAAATATTTTATCCGGATAGTAAAAATTTAAATCAAAAAAATAAATAATGTAAGTGAACATTATATTCTTAAACATAAGGAAGATATTGCATATTTTGAATTCCAAACAACTTAAATACATTGATCTAAAGTGAAAGTAGTTAGCTTATTATTCTAATATTAAGAATAGATTGAGCTAACTGCTTTTTTATTGAACAAATTATATTTATACTTAAATTAAGCTATTTAAAGCAAATGTTAGTTTTGTTTGTTAAAATATAATTGATATTTAAATAAGAGGGGGACGCTTTGTGTTAACGATAGCGCAAGTTAAAGAACTTGTTGGAGAATTAAAAGATCCAATAATAGATGTACCATTAAAAGAAACAGATGGAATAGTAGAAGTTACTATTAAAGAAGAGATAGAACACGTTAGTGTTAAAGTAGCAATGGCGCAATTAGGTGGACAACCGCAATTAGATTTGCAAATGGCTATTGTAGAAGTATTAAAGGAAAATGGAGCAAACACGGTTGGCATCAGATTTGAAGAATTGCCGAGTGATGTTGTTGAGCAATATCGTGGCTCTGGCGAAAACGAAAATCAAACCATTGAAGGATTACTTTCAAAAGATAATCCAGTAGAATTTATCGCTATTGCTTCTGGTAAAGGGGGCGTTGGTAAATCAACAGTCGCTGTTAATCTAGCAGTATCATTAGCGCGTGAAGGTAAAAAAGTAGGCTTAGTAGATGCTGATATCTACGGTTTTAGTGTTCCAGATATGATGGGAATTGATGAGAAACCAGGTGTACAAGGCAAAGAAATCATTCCCGTAGAACGTCATGGTGTGAAAGTGATCTCAATGGCATTCTTTGTAGAAGAGAATGCACCAGTGATTTGGAGAGGACCCATGCTAGGTAAAATGTTAACTAATTTCTTTGTAGAAGTTAGATGGGGAGATTTAGACTACCTTATCTTAGATCTACCTCCAGGCACAGGAGATATTGCATTAGATGTTCATACGATGCTACCTTCAAGTAAGGAAATTATAGTGACAACGCCACATCCAACAGCAGCATTTGTCGCAGCCCGTGCTGGTGCAATGGCTAAACATACAGAACATTCTATTCTAGGTGTAATCGAAAATATGTCTTATTTCCAAAGTAAAGAAACAGGGAATAAAGAATATGTATTCGGTACTGGTGGCGGAGAAAAACTTGCAGAAGAACTACAAACTGACTTGCTAGGACATCTCCCGTTAGAACAACCATCTTGGAATCCAAAAGACTTTGCACCTTCAATTTATCAAGCTGATGATCGACTCGGTGAAATCTATCAATCCATGGCACAACAAATCATTGATAAAACGACAAAATAAGTCATTTCAGTAATGGGTAGAGATTATTTTAATTTCTATCCATTTTTTTATTGCAATTTTTTTAAATGGTGGTAGAATTGTTTCTTGTGGCAAACAATTGCTACTAAATAAGTGAACGAAAGAAATCACAAAATCTTAAATTAAATATTGACTTTCCATTGAGGAATTGATATTATTTAAAAGTCGTCAAAAACGGCAACAACATTATTTAAAGAAATTATAAAAAGTGTAAAAATATACTTGAAATAATCTTAATAATAATTTAATATTATTAAAGTAATGTTAATTACTCATTTAAAAAATATTAATTTTTTGTTGACAAGTTGTCAACAAAAATGATATAGTAATGAAGCAACTATTTAAATGAACATTGAAAACTGAATTGCAATATGTCAACGTTAATTCCGAACGCAACATTAAATTGTTGGTTCAAAACAAGTGTTAGAGATAACACAAATTAGTATTTTATGAGCTAATCAAACATCATAATTCATTTATGGAGAGTTTGATCCTGGCTCAGGATGAACGCTGGCGGCGTGCCTAATACATGCAAGTCGAGCGAACAGATAAGGAGCTTGCTCCTTTGACGTTAGCGGCGGACGGGTGAGTAACACGTGGGTAACCTACCTATAAGACTGGGATAACTTCGGGAAACCGGAGCTAATACCGGATAACATTTGGAACCGCATGGTTCTAAAGTGAAAGATGGTTTTGCTATCACTTATAGATGGACCCGCGCCGTATTAGCTAGTTGGTAAGGTAACGGCTTACCAAGGCGACGATACGTAGCCGACCTGAGAGGGTGATCGGCCACACTGGAACTGAGACACGGTCCAGACTCCTACGGGAGGCAGCAGTAGG
Source organism: Staphylococcus sp. Z5-21 (assembly GCF_056529615.1). Taxonomy (NCBI): domain Bacteria; kingdom Bacillati; phylum Bacillota; class Bacilli; order Caryophanales; family Staphylococcaceae; genus Staphylococcus; species Staphylococcus sp. Z5-21. Next base: position 757,717 of record NZ_CP096462.1, read on the forward strand.
GAATCTTCCGCAATGGGCGAAAGCCTGACGGAGCAACGCCGCGTGAGTGATGAAGGGTTTCGGCTCGTAAAACTCTGTTATTAGGGAAGAACAAACGTGTAAGTAACTGTGCACGTCTTGACGGTACCTAATCAGAAAGCCACGGCTAACTACGTGCCAGCAGCCGCGGTAATACGTAGGTGGCAAGCGTTATCCGGAATTATTGGGCGTAAAGCGCGCGTAGGCGGTTTCTTAAGTCTGATGTGAAAGCCCACGGCTCAACCGTGGAGGGTCATTGGAAACTGGGGAACTTGAGTGCAGAAGAGGAAAGTGGAATTCCATGTGTAGCGGTGAAATGCGCAGAGATATGGAGGAACACCAGTGGCGAAGGCGACTTTCTGGTCTGTAACTGACGCTGATGTGCGAAAGCGTGGGGATCAAACAGGATTAGATACCCTGGTAGTCCACGCCGTAAACGATGAGTGCTAAGTGTTAGGGGGTTTCCGCCCCTTAGTGCTGCAGCTAACGCATTAAGCACTCCGCCTGGGGAGTACGACCGCAAGGTTGAAACTCAAAGGAATTGACGGGGACCCGCACAAGCGGTGGAGCATGTGGTTTAATTCGAAGCAACGCGAAGAACCTTACCAAATCTTGACATCCTTTGAAAACTCTAGAGATAGAGCCTTCCCCTTCGGGGGACAAAGTGACAGGTGGTGCATGGTTGTCGTCAGCTCGTGTCGTGAGATGTTGGGTTAAGTCCCGCAACGAGCGCAACCCTTAAGCTTAGTTGCCATCATTAAGTTGGGCACTCTAGGTTGACTGCCGGTGACAAACCGGAGGAAGGTGGGGATGACGTCAAATCATCATGCCCCTTATGATTTGGGCTACACACGTGCTACAATGGACAATACAAAGGGCAGCTAAACCGCGAGGTCATGCAAATCCCATAAAGTTGTTCTCAGTTCGGATTGTAGTCTGCAACTCGACTACATGAAGCTGGAATCGCTAGTAATCGTAGATCAGCATGCTACGGTGAATACGTTCCCGGGTCTTGTACACACCGCCCGTCACACCACGAGAGTTTGTAACACCCGAAGCCGGTGGAGTAACCATTTATGGAGCTAGCCGTCGAAGGTGGGACAAATGATTGGGGTGAAGTCGTAACAAGGTAGCCGTATCGGAAGGTGCGGCTGGATCACCTCCTTTCTAAGGATATATTCGGAACATCTTCTTACGAAGATGCAGGAATAGCATTGACATATTGTATTCAGTTTTGAATGCTCATTGGAGTATTCATTGCATTATTTTGTACATTGAAAACTAGATAAGTAAGTAAAATTTATGATTTTACCAAGCAAAACCGAGTGAATTAGAGTTTTTTAACAAGCTTTGAATTCAAAAAGAAATAATCGCTAGTGTTCGAAAGAACACTCACAGATTAATAACATTTTGGGTTTTCAACCGACTTGTTCGTGTTGAAAGTCAAAAAAGATTAAGTTATTAAGGGCGCACGGTGGATGCCTTGGCACTAGAAGCCGACGAAGGACGTTACTAACGACGATATGCTTTGGGGAGCTGTAAGTAAGCTTTGATCCAGAGATTTCCGAATGGGGAAACCCAGCACGAGTTATGTCGTGTTATCGATATGTGAATACATAGCATATCTGAAGGCAGACGCGGAGAACTGAAACATCTTAGTACCCGCAGGAAGAGAAAGAAAAATCGATTCCCTGAGTAGCGGCGAGCGAAACGGGAAGAGCCCAAACCAATGAGCTTGCTTGTTGGGGTTGTAGGACACTCTATACGGAGTTACAAAAGAACAGACTAGACGAATCATCTGGAAAGATGAATCAAAGAAGGTAATAATCCTGTAGTCGAAAGTTTGTTCACTCTTGAGTGGATCCTGAGTACGACGGAACACGAGAAATTCCGTCGGAATCTGGGAGGACCATCTCCCAAGGCTAAATACTCTCTAGTGACCGATAGTGAACCAGTACCGTGAGGGAAAGGTGAAAAGTACCCCGGAAGGGGAGTGAAATAGAACTTGAAACCGTGTGCTTACAAGTAGTCAGAGCCCGTTAATGGGTGATGGCGTGCCTTTTGTAGAATGAACCGGCGAGTTACGATTTGATGCAAGGTTAAGCAGTGAATGTGGAGCCGTAGCGAAAGCGAGTCTGAATAGGGCGTTGAGTATTTGGTCGTAGACCCGAAACCAGGTGATCTACCCATGACCAGGTTGAAGTTCAGGTAACACTGAATGGAGGACCGAACCGACTTACGTTGAAAAGTGAGCGGATGAGTTGTGGGTAGCGGAGAAATTCCAATCGAACCTGGAGATAGCTGGTTCTCTCCGAAATAGCTTTAGGGCTAGCCTCAAGTGATGATTATTGGAGGTAGAGCACTGTTTGGACGAGGGGCCCTTATCGGGTTACCGAATTCAGACAAACTCCGAATGCCAATCAATTTAACTTGGGAGTCAGAACGCGGGTGATAAGGTCCGTGTTCGAAAGGGAAACAGCCCAGACCACCAGCTAAGGTCCCAAAATATATGTTAAGTGGAAAAGGATGTGGCGTTGCCCAGACAACTAGGATGTTGGCTTAGAAGCAGCCATCATTTAAAGAGTGCGTAATAGCTCACTAGTCGAGTGACACTGCGCCGAAAATGTACCGGGGCTAAACATATTACCGAAGCTGTGGATTGTCCGTAAGGACAATGGTAGGAGAGCGTTCTAAGGGCGTTGAAGCATGATCGCAAGGACATGTGGAGCGCTTAGAAGTGAGAATGCCGGTGTGAGTAGCGAAAGACGGGTGAGAATCCCGTCCACCGATTGACTAAGGTTTCCAGAGGAAGGCTCGTCCGCTCTGGGTTAGTCGGGTCCTAAGCTGAGGCCGATAGGCGTAGGCGATGGATAACAGGTTGATATTCCTGTACCACCATTATTCGTTTTAAGCGATGGGGGGACGCAGTAGGATAGGCGAAGCGTACGATTGGATTGTACGTCCAAGCAGTGAGATTGAGTGTTAGGCAAATCCGGCACTCTTAAGATTGAGCTGTGATGGGGAGAGGAAATTGTTTCCTCGAGTCGTTGATTTCACACTGCCAAGAAAAGCCTCTAGCTAGAATTGTGGTGCCCGTACCGCAAACCGACACAGGTAGTCAAGATGAGAATTCTAAGGTGAGCGAGCGAACTCTCGTTAAGGAACTCGGCAAAATGACCCCGTAACTTCGGGAGAAGGGGTGCTCTTTAGGGTTAACGCCCAGGAGAGCCGCAGTGAATAGGCCCAAGCGACTGTTTATCAAAAACACAGGTCTCTGCTAAACCGTAAGGTGATGTATAGGGGCTGACGCCTGCCCGGTGCTGGAAGGTTAAGAGGAGTGGTTAGCTTCTGCGAAGCTACGAATCGAAGCCCCAGTAAACGGCGGCCGTAACTATAACGGTCCTAAGGTAGCGAAATTCCTTGTCGGGTAAGTTCCGACCCGCACGAAAGGCGTAACGATTTGGGCACTGTCTCAACGAGAGACTCGGTGAAATCATAGTACCTGTGAAGATGCAGGTTACCCGCGACAGGACGGAAAGACCCCGTGGAGCTTTACTGTAGTCTGATATTGAAATTCGGCACAGCTTGTACAGGATAGGTAGGAGCCTGAGATACGTGAGCGCTAGCTTACGTGGAGGCGTTGGTGGGATACTACCCTCGCTGTGTTGGATTTCTAACCCGCACCATTTATCATGGTGGGAGACAGTGTCAGATGGGCAGTTTGACTGGGGCGGTCGCCTCCTAAAGAGTAACGGAGGCGCTCAAAGGTTTCCTCAGAATGGTTGGAAATCATTCATAGAGTGTAAAGGCATAAGGAAGCTTGACTGCGAGACTTACAAGTCGAGCAGGGTCGAAAGACGGACTTAGTGATCCGGTGGTTCCGCATGGAAGGGCCATCGCTCAACGGATAAAAGCTACCCCGGGGATAACAGGCTTATCTCCCCCAAGAGTTCACATCGACGGGGAGGTTTGGCACCTCGATGTCGGCTCATCGCATCCTGGGGCTGTAGTCGGTCCCAAGGGTTGGGCTGTTCGCCCATTAAAGCGGTACGCGAGCTGGGTTCAGAACGTCGTGAGACAGTTCGGTCCCTATCCGTCGTGGGCGTAGGAAATTTGAGAGGAGCTGTCCTTAGTACGAGAGGACCGGGATGGACATACCTCTGGTGTACCAGTTGTCGTGCCAACGGCATCGCTGGGTAGCTATGTATGGACGGGATAAGTGCTGAAAGCATCTAAGCATGAAGCCCCCCTCAAGATGAGATTTCCCAACTTCGGTTATAAGATCCCTCAAAGATGATGAGGTTAATAGGTTCGAGGTGGAAGCATAGCGATATGTGCAGCTGACGAATACTAATCGATCGAAGACTTAATCAAATTTTAAATGTTTTGTTTGGTTGAATCATATTTTACTTACTATCTAGTTTTGAATGTATAATTTCATACATTTCATTGTCTGGTGACAATGGCAAGGAGGTCACACCTGTTCCCATGCCGAACACAGAAGTTAAGCTCCTTAGCGCCGATGGTAGTCGGACTTACGTTCCGCAAGAGTAGGACGTTGCCAGGCAATTTGATTATTCCACAGTAGCTCAGTGGTAGAGCTATCGGCTGTTAACCGATCGGTCGTAGGTTCGAGTCCTACCTGTGGAGCCATTATGGCCCCGTGGTCAAGCGGTTAAGACACCGCCCTTTCACGGCGGTAACACGGGTTCGAGTCCCGTCGGGGTCATACATATTAGGAGAATTAGCTCAGCTGGGAGAGCATCTGCCTTACAAGCAGAGGGTCGGCGGTTCGAACCCGTCATTCTCCACCATTCTTAATTGAATAGCTTGGAGGGGTAGCGAAGTGGCTAAACGCGGCGGACTGTAAATCCGCTCCTTCGGGTTCGGCAGTTCGAATCTGCCCCCCTCCACCATTAATGGGCTATAGCCAAGCGGTAAGGCAATGGACTTTGACTCCATCACGCGCTGGTTCGAATCCAGCTAGCCCAGCCATTAGAGCCATTAGCTCAGTTGGTAGAGCATCTGACTTTTAATCAGAGGGTCAGTGGTTCGAGCCCACTATGGCTCACTCTTAAGTACTTCTCATATGAGAAGTACTTTTTTTATGTTTTAAATTAATTATCGCTTTGTTGAAATTAAATTTATCATTTTCTTTTTATACAATATTATGATTGAAAATAGTAAAAACAGTGTGTTTATCATCATTTTATTGAATGATAAATCATTAAAGTGGTTTTATATGTAAAAAGAAATGAAATAGCTAAATGTACTGTATTACCCAAGGTTGAAAACTCAAACGCTTTAGATTATTCTAGTAACAAGATAACAACAAAGGGGTTTTATAGATGAACAAAACAGTAGAAATTATAGGTGCACCATCTACATTTGGACAAAGGAAATTAGGGGTAAACCTTGGTCCAGATGCAATACGTTATGCTGGTATAGTAGCAAGAATTGAAGCGATTGGATTAACTGTAAAAGATTCTGGCAATATAAATGTACCAGAACTTAATTTAAATAAATTCAATTCAGAGCAACAAGGACTACGAAATTTAGAGGAAATTATTGAAACATCTGAAACATTAAGTCAGTCTGTTTCCAATAGTTTATCAAATAACCATTTTCCATTAATTTTAGGTGGTGACCATTCTATTGCGATTGGTTCTATTTCTGGAGTCAGTAAGCATTATGAAAATTTAGGAGTTATATGGTATGACGCGCATGGAGATTTAAATATACCAGAAGAGTCACCTTCAGGAAACATCCATGGTATGCCTTTAAGAATACTTGCTGGCGATGGGGATGACAAGTTAGTCAACATTGCTAATTATGCGCCCAAAGTAAAACCTGAGAATATCGTTCTCATTGGTATGAGAGACTTGGATGTAGGCGAAAGACAATATATTAAAGACAATAATATTAAAACATATACGATGGCTGAAGTAGATAGATATGGTATTAAACAAGTCATTGAAGAAACAATAGACTACTTGAAAGAAAAAACAGATGGCATTCATCTATCTCTGGATGTTGATGCTTTAGATCCAGTTGAAACACCTGGTACAGGTACTAGAGTATTAGGTGGACTAACTTATCGTGAAAGTCATTTTGCGTTAGAATTACTACATAATTCTAATTTAGTAACTTCAATGGATCTTGTAGAAGTTAACCCATTAATAGATCATAATAATGATACAGCTGAACAAGCTGTTGGGCTTGTAGGCAGCTTCTTTGGAGAAACGTTATTATAAATAATAAAGCAAACGGATGTAGATGCCTTCTACATCCGTTTTCGTTTATTTTAGATAAAAAATAAATACTAAATATGACAGTTAGTGTTATGATTGGTATAATAGGTAACATGGGAACAGATAACCGGAGGAGATGTTATGGATTTATCCAACTTTTTTGACGACTGGAGTACAGTAAAAATTATTGCTAGTGTACTCGATTTACTCATCGTATGGTATGTACTTTATCTTCTCATTACAGTTTTTAAAGGTACCAAAGCCATTCAACTATTAAAAGGTATTGTCGTGATAGTGATTGGCCAACAATTGAGTAAAATGCTTAACTTAACAGCAACATCCCGTTTATTTGATTTAGTTATTCAATGGGGTGTATTAGCATTAATTGTAATATTCCAGCCAGAAATCAGACGTGCCTTAGAACAACTTGGTCGAGGCAGTTTATTCAAACGATATTCTACGAATTTAAATAGTGATGAAGATAAATTAATATCATCTGTGTCAAAAGCTGTACAATATATGGCTAAACGTCGTATAGGTGCTTTGATTGTTTTTGAAAAGGAAACAGGTTTACAGGATTATATTGAAACTGGTATTGCTATGAATTCAGAAATATCACAAGAATTATTAACGAATGTGTTTATACCAAATACGCCATTACACGATGGTGCAATGATTATTCAAGCAAATAAAATTGCAAGTGCAGCATGTTATTTACCGTTATCTGATAGCGCAAAAATAGCAAAAAGTTTAGGTACAAGACACAGAGCAGCAGTTGGTATCTCAGAAGTATCAGATGCATTTACTGTAGTTGTATCTGAAGAAACGGGTTCGATTTCTGTTACATTTGATGGTAAATTGAGAAAAGATATTTCTAATGAAGCTTTTGAAGAACTACTAGCTGAACATTGGTTTGGCACACACTTTCATGAGAAAGGTGTGAACTAATATGTTAGAGAGTAAATGGGGTTTAAGATTAATCGCATTGATGTTAGCTGTATTATTTTTCTTGTCAGCTAATAACATGTTTGGAAATATTTTTGATGCAGATAACTTAAGTCAAAAATCATCTGAAACTATTCAAGATGTGCCAGTTCAAGTGAAATACAATAATAAAGAACTTTATGCAAGTGAAGTTCCAAATAAAGTAGATGTTGAAATTTCTGGACCACAATCACAAGTTTTAAAAGCAGAAAATGGTGAAAACATTAGAGCTATTTTAGATCTTAGTGGTGAAAAAGCTGGTAAACATACAGCTCAATTTAAAATTAATGGATTAAACAAAGATATTGATTACACAGTGAAACCAAAAGAAACAACTGTTTCACTGGAAGAAAAAGTAAGTAAAACATTTAAAATTGAACCAGATGTAAGTAATAACGATTTGAATTCTAACTATAAAATAAGTGAACAAAGCGTTTCACCTGATACAGTTAAAGTTACAGGTGGACAAAAGCAACTAGATAAAATCGCTTATTTAAAAGCTACTTATAAAAACAAAAGTAAAGTTTCAAAAGACACTACAGACGTTGCGAAAATAACAGCATTTGATAGAAACTTAAACAAAATTGATGTTTCAATTGACCCTAATGAAGTCAATTTAAGTGTTAAAGTAGAAGATTATAGTAAAAAAGTAAAAGTGAAAATGAAATCTGTTGGTTCGCTTTCAAATGGACAAGAAGTTAAAGATATTAAATTAGATGATAACGAAGTTGAAATCTATGGTAACAAAGACGACTTAGATGACATTGATGAAATTACAGCAAGAATTAATTTGGATGGCATTTCAGATACAACTGAGGAAAAGGTAGATTTCCAAGTTCCAGATAAGGTCACAAAAGTTAGTCCGAAAGATACCACTGCAAAAATAACAGTTAAATAGATTTTTAAAATAAAGGAGATATATATAATGGCTAAATATTTTGGTACAGATGGCGTAAGGGGCGTTGCAAATAAAGAATTAACGCCAGAACTTGCGTTTAAATTAGGACGCTATGGTGGCTATGTTTTAGCACATAATGAAGGTGAAAAGCATCCTAAAGTACTAGTAGGTAGAGATACACGTGTTTCTGGTGAAATGCTAGAATCTGCTTTAATTGCTGGATTGATTTCTATTGGTGCAGAGGTTATGCGTTTAGGTGTTATTTCAACACCTGGTGTGGCTTATTTAACACGTGAAATGGAGGCTGATCTTGGTGTAATGATTTCAGCTTCTCATAATCCAGTACCAGACAATGGGATTAAATTCTTTGGTTCTGATGGATTTAAATTATCAGATGATCAAGAACAAGAAATCGAACATTTATTAGATCAAGATAACCCTGATTTACCAAGACCGGTTGGTGAAGACATCGTACATTACTCAGACTACTTTGAGGGTGCGCAAAAATATATTAGTTATTTAAAATCGACTGTAGACGTTGATTTAGCAGGTATGAAAATTGCACTAGATGGTGCACATGGTTCGACTTCATCACTTGCACCATTTCTATTTGGTGACTTAGAAGCTGATACAGTAACAATTGGATGTAATCCTAACGGTTATAATATTAATCAAGAAGTAGGATCAACACATCCTGAATCACTTGCTAAAGTCGTTGTAGAATCTGAGTGTGATTTTGGATTAGCCTTTGATGGTGATGGTGATAGATTAATTGCTATCGATGAAAAGGGAAATATCGTAGATGGTGATCAAATTATGTTTATTATTGGTCAAGCTATGAGTAAGAATCAGGAATTAAATAATAATATGATTGTTTCTACAGTTATGAGTAACTTAGGTTTCTATAAAGCACTTGAGAATGAAGGTATCCAATCAAATAAAACAAAAGTTGGAGATCGTTATGTTGTTGAGGAGATGAGACGTGGTAACTATAATCTTGGTGGAGAGCAATCAGGTCATATTGTATTAATGGATTATAATACAACGGGTGATGGCTTGTTAACAGGTGTACAACTTGCAAGTATCATTAAAATGACTGGTAAAAGCTTGAGTCAACTTACAAGTCAAATGAAGAAATATCCTCAATCATTAGTCAACGTTCGTGTTACTGATAAATATCGTGTGGAAGAGAATATAGATGTACAGGAAATAATGACTAAGGTTGAAGTTGAAATGAATGGAGAAGGCCGTATCTTAGTAAGACCATCAGGTACAGAACCCCTTGTTCGTGTAATGGTTGAAGCTGCGACAGATGAGGATGCGCAACGTTATGCCAATACAATTGCTGAAGTAGTCCAAGATAAAATGGGCTTAGACAATTAATATATTTTAAAGGAAAGAGACTGGGACATAAATAGATGCCTCAGTCTCTTTCTTAATAGAGTAGTAGATGTTATTGTATTGAAAATAGTTTAATATTATATAAGCTAAGGCACATGTATAAGACTACTAGAATGATTAAGGATTACATGAGCTAAGCTCATGCATAAGAACTACTAATTCACATAAAATGTGAAAGTAGTTCTAAAAAGTAGTTCTAAAAAGTGGCTCTAAAAATAATTTTGATATAAAAAAGCACGAATAGGCTGAATTAAGCTTATCCGTGCTTTTTTAATTATAGATTAATTTTACAATACATTATATTCTTTTACTATTTCTGAAGTTAATTGATCATCTGTTTTAGCAAATGATTTCAAGAAGCCTTCTACACTATGTTTATCAATGTACTCATTTTTTTCAATTGTTTCTTGATCATTGGTATCATCATATTTTAATAATAATGCCGCTGTTTTGATGAGTGCATCATGTTTCAAATTATTTTGGTATAAATAAGATAGTGGTTTAATGATTCTATCTTGTGGTCCAATTTTACGCATAGTGCCTCGTCCAACACGTGTTACTTCGTCTGATAAATTAGGGTTTTTGAAACGACCAATGATTTTATCAACGTATTGAGCTTGTTCACTTTCTGTAAAATTGAATTGTGTTGTAATATATTGACTTGTTTCTTTTAGAACATTTTCTAAACCATGTCTAATATTATCATCATTAACAGCATCTAATATTGTTGGTTGGCCATAAAATCTACCTGCATAAGCAAGATAAGCATGACCAGTGTTAACAGTGAGTAATTTACGTTCAATGTATGGCGTTAAATTGTCTACATATTTAATATGATCTAATTCTGGACCAAACCAAGCATCTTTTTCAATTACCCATTCGTAAAATGGTTCAACGATAACATCTAAAAGATTGTCATTTGTTTGTAAAGGAACGATGCGATCGACAGCAGAGTTTGCAAAGTGAATATGATCACCTAAAGGACCAGTGATATCTAAAATGGCATCTTTTAATGTATTTGTGGCCATTATTGCATTTTCACAAGCAACAATATTAACTGGCGTCTCTTTTTCCTTTAAATAAGGTGCAAATGATTTTGCAATAATAGGCAAGATATTAACGCCTACAGCAGTAGTAATTAAATCTGCTTCTAATACGGCTTGTTTTAGGCTTTCAGAAGGGCCATCTGAATTAATTGCATCGACATTATGCACACGTGTAGTTGTTTTTGCTTCATCTGCTAGGATGACATCATATTGATGTTCTTTATCTAAAGCATTTATAATTTCTTCGTTCACATCAGCAAAAGTAACTTTTACATCGTTATCCGCAAGAATATATCCAATAAAACCACGACCAATATTACCTGCACCAAAGTGTAATGCTTTCATTATGCTTCAGCCTCCTCAAAGACTTGTTTGATTTCTTCAGCAGATGATGCATTAATAATACGATCAACGTTTTCTTCTTCACTAAAAGTAATCGCAATTTTAGAAAGCAAATCTAAATGTTCGCCATCTTTACCAGCAATACCTACGACAACTTTAACTTCTTCACCTTCCCAATCGACACCTTCAGGAATTTGAATTAAAGTTAGACCAGATTTTAATACGCTTGTTTTAGCTTCATCTGTACCGTGTGGAATGGCTAAACCATTACCCATAAATGTAGATACAACTTGTTCACGATCTTTCATAGCTTGAATATAATCTTCAGTCACTGCACCGCTAGATACTAAGGCATGACCTGCTTTTTCAATAGCTTCGTTTTGATCCTTTACTGTTTGGTTAATAAAAATGTTTTCATTGCTAAATAATTCGCTCATTGTCTTCACTCCATATTTAATAAATTTTGTAATTGTATCAGATAACTTTGCTTCAATAAAACTTGAAGTTGTTCGGGTCTTTCCATAAATCCATCGATATTATCAAGATGCTCTACCATTTTTCCAGATATTTCACTTACCAATTGAGACATGGTGTCATCGGGAGGTACAAACATATTTAATAAATATCTCACGGATTGATTGCCATTTTGATTACTTTTAAGCACAATAGGCTCATTTAAAATCGTTATAAGTATGAATGGTTTTTTGATGATATCATTTTTTAAATGAGGTATAGCGATAGGGTAGGGTTCTAAAACAAACCCTTGACTGTCCATATGTTGCTTAATAAGTTCAGCGAATGACGGCCCATCCGTAATAATTTGATGTGATAATAATGTTGATGTTAAATACTGACTCCAATCTGATACCATTGTGTAGTCAATATTTACCGAATCGATAATTTCTAAACCTTTTCTTATATAATTTAGTTTGTCTTCAGGATTTAAAATATTATGATGCTTCGGTTCAATAGCTTGATGCTTAAATTGATGTTGCTGTGTATTTAAGAACGCTGCAACATGATTGATATCTGCATCAGGTAGTAGGGGATTTACTGTAATATAAGGGGTTGTAATATCGATATCTACAGTAGAAATAATTGCATCAAATTGTGATGTATCCATTTCTTTTAAATCACCCACAGAAGCCTGTGTAGTTTTTTGGATTTCGCTAAAGGTTTGTTGCAAACGCGTAGCAAGTAAACGACTCGTACCTATACCACTACTACATACGACCAGCACATTATATAAGTGAGCACCTTGGCTTTGAATAGCGCCACCAAAATGTAAAACAATAAATGCAATTTCACTATCTGGAAATGTAAAATCTGGCCAAGTTTGTAATAAGGCGCGATGTACACTTTCAAATAATCGCGGATATTTGTGCTTAATCATTTCAGTTAATGGATTATATGTTTCAATATTGGCATTTAATCTATTAATAGCTGGAATGATATGCAATTTTAAACCTTCGCTTAAAGTTTCAGTATCTTTAAATGTTTGCTGTGAAAAATGCGTGACTGACTGTATGAATTTTTCGATTTTTGATTCATCTTTACTGTCTTTAAATACTTCTGCAGATTCTTTTCGTTTTGCGCCGCGGAGGTGAATCGTAATAAAGGTCACTTCGGCTTGATTAAACTGAACCCCGTATATATGCTCAAGATGTAGTGCAAGCGCTTGTGCCACCTCATGTTCAAATGAATCTTTAACACTTTGATAAATATCGTCGTTCAATGCAACATACTGACCATTTAACATCCGATCAATACTTAAGACGATATGCACTGTAAGGGTTAAATAACTAGACTCAGTCAATGAGTAGGGCAATTGATCGAGATGGTCCATAAGAATTCGTTCAATTTGGAAAATCTTATCCATATCTACCATAGCTAGTTGGGATTGATTAATAGATTGATAAACAAAGTGATTTTCGATTACGGAATAAACACTGGTACTATTTAGGTTATTGACCATTAATTGACTTAATAATTCACGTTTTTTAGATTCTGCGCCATGTAATTGAATACCTTCTCCACGTTTTTTGTGTAAACGTAATTGATATAAATCAAGTTCCACATCGAGCTCATCTAAGAGTTTCGTTAGTGTTTGATTCGATACACCAATTTCTTGTGCCAATCCATATTGTTTAATAGGGGTATCAGATTGTATCAATGCATATAAAATGATTACTTTTTGTTCTTCTTGTGATAAATCTATGGTGTTTTCATGCAATAAGGCATGTTTCAGTGAAGATAGAGCACCTTCACTTGTATTGAGTTGTATGCCTTTTTTTGTGACGCGCTCTAATGCTATATCAAAATTAGATAGGAACGATTCAATTGATTTTAATTCTCTATGAATAGTACGAGAGGATACAGCTAAGTTTTGAGCAATGTCGTAAATTGTGACATATTGACCGTGATATTTAATTAACATTTCGATAATTTCTTTTTCACGTGTACTCAAAAACATAGCCATACCCTCCAGTATTGTTCTATATAGTGATTATTTATTTTTTAAGATTTTCAAGTAATTCATCATATCTAGGAGAGTTTAAGAAATTATCTACAGAGATATGGATTGCATTTGGAACTTGTTTGATTGCTCTGTCAGTAAGTTTCTTCTGAGTGATAACAAGTTGTGCATCGCTAGGCAATTGATTGATTGCAGTATTTGTAACATTTACATCTTGGATGCCTGCTTTTTTAAATTTATTACGTAACATACTTGCACCCATAGCACTTGATCCCATACCAGCGTCACAAGCAAATATAACATGATTCACTTTACTATAATCATGTGCGTCTACATTTTCAGTATCATAATTATCTAACAATGCTTCTTCTGATTGTTCTTCATTATTTTCTGAAGTTGAAGTAGAAGCGGTAGTTGAAGTTGCATTATTATCTTCATTCCCTTTTAGCTTAGAAGATACACTTGATTTTTTCCCTTTTGAAGCTTCCATTTTTTCGGTAGCTGCTTCTAAGTCTTCTTCAGGCTCTTTTGTGAATTTCAAAATAAGTGCTGCCACGATAAATGATACGATTGCTGCTAAGAGTACACCAAGCACCATGTGTAAGAATTCACCTTTAGGCGCGTTCAACATATAAACGATGAATGAACCAGGTGAGGCAGGACTCTTGAAGCCGAAATCAAGTAATGAATAAGTTGCCACACCAGTCATACCACCTAAGATTACAGCGATAAATAATAAAGGACGCATTAATACGTATGGGAAGTAAATTTCATGAATACCACCTAAGAAGTGGATAATCCCTGCGCCATATGATGTTGCTTTTGCTGTACCTTTACCAAAAATCATATAAGCAACTAAAATACCAAGACCAGGTCCAGGGTTAGATTCAATTGTGTATAAGATAGATTGTCCAGCAGATGCTGCTTGATCTGCACCAAGTGGTGTGAAAACCCCATGGTTAATTGCATTGTTCAAGAAGACAATCTTAGCAGGTTCAACGATAATACTTACTAATGGAAGTAAATGTGCATGTACCAATGCTTCAACAGCAAGTGACAAGATATGCATAATAAATTCCATAATTGGAGCTAATATTTTAAATCCAACAATAGTCATGATGAATCCTAAGATACCAGCTGAGAAATTATTGAATAACATCTCAAAACCTTGTGGTGTTCTAGGTTGAATAAACTCATCTGTTTTCTTCATTAACCAACCTACAAGTGGTCCCATAATCATAGCACCAAGTAACATTGGTGTATCAGGTAATGCTACGATAACACCCATAGTTGCAACAGCAGCAATAATACCACCGCGCATTTCGTGAATTAAACGACCACCACTATATGCAATAAGCAAGGGAATTAAATATGAAATCATAGGTCCAGCTAATTCACTTAAATCTTTATTAGGCCACCAACCACCATCAATAAAGATTGCAGCGATAAAGCCCCATGCGATAAATGCACCGATATTCGGCATAATCATACTACTTAAAAATGAACCAAATGCCTGTACCTTACGTCCAAGACCTTTGTTTTCTTGCGTCTCTGTTTGTGACATAGAATTGCACCTCTTTTTCTCTTTTTATTTATAACTTTATTGTATGGGGGGTACAGGGGAATAAACAAGAGAAAGTAATATCAAATTTGTCACAGTATCTTTGACAAGTTTGTGAATATAACTGGACGCTTCATAAATATGGATATTACATGTTAAATGTCACTGATTAAGCACAAAGTTATTTTGTAAATAAATTGTTAATAAATTATTTGCATTAAGTAATAAGAACATTGTACAATTAATAATATTGATAGGAAGGAGGACAGTTTAAGCGTTAGTTCAATAAAGCGCCTGTACAAGTGAAGAGGTTATGTGTTTGTAATTTAAGGTTTATAACAGAAATCTTAATAGACACGATAATCGAAGTTTGTAGACGAGGAGGGTAGTTATCGAACCATCGGCGGATGCTATCCCGGATGTGGCTCATTCGTTAACTTATTAAGGAAAACATTAGGGTAACCTGGTGCACAAAGTTAATAAGATAGCCAAAAATTAAATATAAAAATATACGGTGAATGAGATAACCATTGCCATCAAGGTATTTTCAATTTCTATATGATAAATATAGGGATAAGTCTGCCTTCGATGGTTTATATTAAATTGGACAGGTTCGAATTCGCTAGAAGTTCAATTATCTCTTCACCATTAAATTGGAGGAAATTTTAAAATGTGTGGAATTGTTGGATATATTGGGCAAGATAATGCCAAAGAATTATTATTAAAAGGTTTAGAAAAATTAGAATATAGAGGTTACGACTCAGCTGGTGTAGCAGTGGTAAATGATGAAGGTACTTCAGTATTCAAAGCAAAGGGTCGTATCGCAGAATTAAGAAAAGTTGCAGATAGTGAAGCTACTGACGGTAATGTAGGTATTGGTCATACACGTTGGGCTACACATGGTGTGCCAAATTATGAAAATTCACATCCGCATCAATCAACGACGGAACGTTTTACATTAGTTCATAATGGTGTAATTGAAAATTATGAAGAATTAAGAAACGAATACTTATCAGATGTATCATTTATTTCTGAAACAGATACAGAAGTCATTGTTCAACTTGTAGAATATTTCTCAAATAGTGGCCTTGATACAGAAGCAGCATTTACAAAAGTTGTTTCACTATTAGACGGTTCATACGCTTTAGGATTAATTGATAATGAAGATAAAGATACAATTTATGTAGCTAAAAATAAATCACCATTATTAATCGGTGTAGGTGATGACTTTAACGTTATTGCATCAGATGCAATTGCTATGTTACAAGTTACAAATCGTTATAAAGAAATTCATGACCATGAAATCGTTATTGTTAAACGTGACGAAGTCATTATCAAAAATCAAGAGGGTCAAGTTCAAGAAAGAGAAGCATATACTGCACAAATAGATGCAGCAGACGCAGAAAAAGGCGTTTATGATCACTATATGTTAAAAGAAATTCACGAACAACCTGCAGTGATGCGTCGTATTATCCAAGAGTACCAAGATGAAGAGGGTAACTTGAAGATGGATCCAGAAGTGATTAAAGATGTTGCCGAAGCAGATCGTATCTATATCATTGCTGCCGGAACAAGCTATCATGCTGGTTTAGTAGGTAAAGAATTTATTGAAAAATGGGCTGGTGTCCCTACAGAAGTGCATGTTTCTTCTGAGTTTGTATATAATACACCTTTACTTTCTGAGAACCCACTATTTATCTACATTTCTCAATCAGGAGAAACAGCAGATAGCCGTGCCGTGCTTGTTGAAACAAACCGCTTAGGTCATAAATCATTAACAATCACTAATGTAGCTGGTTCAACATTATCACGTGAATCAAATCATACATTATTGTTACATGCAGGTCCTGAAATTGCAGTAGCATCTACTAAAGCTTATACAGCACAAATTGCAGTATTATCTATCTTGTCACAAATCGTTGCTAAAGAGCATGGTAAAGATGTTGATGTAAGTTTATTACGTGAATTAGCAAAAGTAACAACTGCAATCGAAACAATCGTAGATGATGCAGATATTATGGAACAAATTGCAACAGATTTCTTAAGAACAACGCGTAATGCGTTCTTTATCGGTCGTACTGGAGACTACAATGTCAGTTTAGAAGGCGCATTAAAATTAAAAGAAATTTCGTACATTCAAGCTGAAGGATTTGCTGGTGGTGAATTAAAACACGGTACGATTGCTTTAATTGAAGAAGGTACACCAATTATTGCACTTGCTACACAAGAAAGAGTCAACTTGTCTATTCGTGGTAACGTGAAAGAAGTAGTTGCACGTGGCGCAAACCCATGTATTATTTCAATGGATGGCTTGAATAAAGAAGGCGATTCATATGTTATTCCACATGTGCACGAACTATTAACACCATTAGTTTCAGTTGTTGCATTACAATTGATTTCATACTATGCAGCATTACACAGAGATTTAGATGTTGATAAACCACGTAACTTAGCTAAATCAGTAACAGTTGAATAAAGACATATGATTAACAGCTAATTAGTAGTGCTATTGTAATATCTAATTTAAATGCATGAAATCATATATTGTATAAATAGGGCAAGAATGAAATCAAACTTAAAGTTTTGATTTCATTCTTGCTCTTTTTTTATAATAAAAACATATGACTTTGATTTATATTTCAGTGATATACAGTGCAATAGGCAGTATATTGAGAACTAAATGTTTGAGGTATGTAGTTAAATGATAGTTATTGTGGATTAATCATGAATTGTATTGTTTTAAATGAGTAGCACTAATATAAATCAACGATAACGATTACAATCAAATTTGAACTTTAATTATTATATAAATCAAAATATTTTTAAAATGTTATTATGTTTATTATGCTTATCATCATAACTAGATAAACTTTAAAAGTGAGTTGAATATAGTGGAAAAACCTAAAATTTATTCTATGGCTTTTGGAAAAGTATACGATTTATTAATTAAAAAAGTAGAGAAAAAGGATAGAACCAAACAAGAAGCGGATGAAATTATAAGATGGATGACAGGTTACACGCA
The DNA here is from genome assembly GCF_056529615.1 of Staphylococcus sp. Z5-21. Taxonomy (NCBI): domain Bacteria; kingdom Bacillati; phylum Bacillota; class Bacilli; order Caryophanales; family Staphylococcaceae; genus Staphylococcus; species Staphylococcus sp. Z5-21. Next base: position 775,716 of record NZ_CP096462.1, read on the forward strand.
ATCAGAGATTGATCGCTTGGTTGCGGATGGGACAGATTATGAAACATTTATAAATCAAGCGCCTAACTTAAATCCAGAGCGAACAAAAATAACGGGTGTCATTTGTGGTGTACGTGTAGAAAATATGGAAGCCTCCGTTATGAAAGAAATTAGATATTTAGATAAAATGATAGATGAACTGGCAAAAGGAAAGGCATTGGATAAAATATTTAGACAACACAAATGATCGAATGAAGGTGATTTGTTAAGTCATGTTAGAAATTGCATAAGAGAAAAGGGGTATAACATGTTAATTGACTTGAAAAATATATCACGTAGAAAACAAGGTAAGGAAATCATTAAAAATGTGAGCTGGCAAATTAACGAAGGTGAAAAATGGATGCTTTATGGCCTAAATGGTGCTGGTAAGACAACATTGCTAAACATATTAAACGCCTACGAACCAAATACTGCTGGAACGATAAACTTATTTGGCATGCAACCAGGAAAAGTGGGCTATTCTGCTGAAACAGTCAGAGATTACATAGGGTTTGTTTCAAATAGTTTAATGGATCGTTTTCAAGATGGCGAATTGGTGCGAGATGTTGTAATTAGTGGCATATTTAATTCCATAGGTGTATTTAAAACTATAGAACCACATCATATTGAATTGGCACAACAATATTTAGAACAAATGGGAATGCGTGATTTTGAGTCACAATACTATGGTTATCTATCTACAGGAGAACGTCAAAAGGTACTTATTGCTCGTGCGCTGATGGGTCACCCCAAATTACTTATTTTAGATGAACCAGCATCTGGCTTAGATTTTATAGCACGAGAAGATCTGTTACAAGCGCTCGAAAAATTGTACCAACAACAACCTGAATTAGCTGTTATATATGTGACGCATTTTATTGAAGAGATTACACAAGATATACAAAAAGGCTTTTTACTGAAGCAAGGTAAGAATTATAAACAAGGTAATATTAAAGATATTTTAAATAGTGATGTTATGAGCAACTTTTTTAATAGAAATGTCAATGTACGCTATCAAAATCAACGCTACGCACTATTTATGAATAATGTGTAGATTGCACATTAGCATAGTTAATGCCATAATTTAAGATGATCATATGTGATGGAGGATTATATAAAAATGGATAATGTTAAGGCAATATTTTTAGATATGGATGGCACGATTTTACATAAAGATAATCGTGTTGATTTAGAAACAACAGAAGTTATTCAACAATTAAGAGATAAGGGATATAAAGTCTTTTTAGCAACAGGTCGTGCACATAATGAAATACATTATCTTGTTCCTGAATCATTTGCAGTCGATGGTATTATTAGTTCAAATGGTACTTTAGGAATGGTTAAGGATAGCGTTTTATTTAAGCACAGCTTGTCTTACAACGCTGTAATTGACATTGTACAACGCGCACAACAAGAGGCAATCTATTATGAAATATTCCCATTTGACAGTAATCGTATTGTTTTACAGGAAGATAAAGCATGGGCAAATGCATTATTTGAACCAGCAACGCCACCGGGTGATGTAGGTGTTTCCGAATGGTCTTCTCGAAAAGCTTCGCTCGTTGATAAGGTGGATTGGGAAACAAGTATACCTGAAAAATCATTTTCAAAAATTTATTTATTTTCACCAGATATTGAAAAAATAACAAACTTTAGAAATAACTTATTAAAAGATCAAGATAAGTTACAAATTAGTGTGTCTAATTCTTCACGTTGTAATGCTGAAACGATGGCATATCGTATTGATAAAGGGACGGGTATAAAAGAAATGATTGAGCATTTCGGCATCGCGCAACAAGAAACATTAGTGATTGGAGATAGTGACAATGATAGAGCTATGTTTGCATTTGGTCATTATACTGTCGCTATGAAAAATGCACGTCCTGAAATTCAAGCTCTAGCAGATGATGTGACTGATGATACTAATGAAGATAATGGTGCAGCACGTTATTTAAAAGCACGTTTCTTACAAGATTAAATGATAGGCATAGAGAAAATAAGGTAGTCATCTAATGGCTAAATGAAAAAGAGTCTGGGACATCTATTTTTGTCCCAGACTCTTTTTGCATCTGCGTGATTATTTTTCGAATGATATTACTTGTCAGTTTTATTTAGATTGTTTTTTAAATCTGATGTTTCATCTTTGACTTTGTCTTGCATGTTTTCAGATTGCTCAGTAACATTCGATTTTGTCTTTTCAGTTGTATTCGTTACACTGTTGCTTGCTTTAGATTGCTTACTTTCTAGTTCATTATCTATAGGTTGTTTTGACTTTTTATTTTTCTTAACTTTTGTAGTTTCAATGCTTTCACCATTACGATTATAGTACTGAATAATCGCTAATATATTTGTATAGTAAACGATTAATCTAATGATAATCACAATGACTGTAACAATGTAAATAATTACCATTGCTAATGTTTGAGACATACTACCAGTAAATATAGCAACTAATTGACTAAATGGATTAGCAAGTAGGATGACGATTAAATTTAGTAATAATAAACCAAGGTAGAATTTGAACCAAGTTTTTTGACCATTTTTAATGCCTTTAAATCCTCTTTTTACTGATGACCATGCACCATTACTAGGTTCTTTAACAAAAGCTAAAGTATAATTGATTGCGATAATCGCTAAGAACCAGTAAATGAATGATTGAATAAATAATACGATTGTTGCTGCGACAATTTGATAAGTAAGAGACCATCCAAGTGCATGATCAGAACTACTTAATGGTCCTTGTATTGCTGAAAATAGTTGAACGATTCCTAAATTTAGTACTTTTGAAACTAGTAAATTAAGTAACAATGCGATAATAACAAAAACTAAAGTAAATAAAGAAAATTTTAATCCTTTTAAGTATTTGCCTTTTTTAAATGTTGAAAATAAATCTTTGAAATTTACCTTGTCTTTATTTAAAGCTTTGTCTATAGTGTAGATAGTTCCAGCTATTAATGGGTAACCAATAAATATAAATACGATTAATGGTATGAGTATTGCAAGTACAAGTGAAAATATGGCGCCACCGATAGATTGTTGCATAGCCATTGCCATTAACAATTTATAAATAGCGGGTTGTACTGGCATAAATGTCAGGACTGTTAAAGCAAACAATATTATAAAACTTACAATTGTGAACATTAAAATTTTAGCATTTTGGGGTTTTGCATTTTGTAATGCTAATTTATGAAATTTAAACAAATTTTAAGCACTCCTTTTTAGTCATAAACATACGATATCAAAAATTTGATAATTTTAAAATTAATAGGTAACAAAATGGCAATAAAATGTTAAAATGTCCTAATGAGAAAAAGTTGAAAGGAGATATCATCATGAAATTTGCAATAATTACTGATGTTCATGGAAATTTTGATGCATTAGAAACTGTTTTAGATGATATTGATAGAAGAGAAGATATCAATAAGATATTTAACCTGGGTGATAATATCGGGGTTGGACATGAAACGAATAAAGTACTTGATGAAATTTTTGACAGAGATGATATGGAAATCATCGCGGGTAATCATGATGAAGCGGTGATGTCGATAGTGAATGACACACCTTATCCTGAAGACTTAAAAGACAAATTTTACGAACATCACCAATGGATTGAAAGTCATTTAGATGAAGATTATTACGACAGATTAAATGAACTACCACGTGTGATTGAAAAAACATTTAATCATAAAAAAGTGCTGTTTATTCATTATGAAATACCAAATGAACAATTAACTACACCGATTGATGGTCAACCATATAGTCCAATTGTGGAACCTAGTGAAGAAAACATAAAAGCTTTGTTTGAAGATAAACAAGCAGATTTAATCGTGTTTGGTCACAACCACACTGTACATTTATATGATGATAAATCTACAGTTTATTTTAATCCGGGCTCTGTAGGTCTTAATAATGGTGCATATGCAGTTTATGGTATTGTAACGATTGATGAAAATGAATTTTCAATTGAACGTGTTAAAGTCCCATATGACAATGAAGAATTTATAAGAGGATTTGACGAGAAACAAGTACCAGCTAAAGCGCTGATATTTGATAAATTTTTATAAACACGTAATTTAAACCTATATATGCTGTATATAGGGGTAGACTATCAATAATGAAATCCCAAGTAGTGATTAATATTAGAAGTAGTAGAAATGCTAAATTATACTAAAGAAGCGAGCATGCGAAATCGACTTTGACTTTCGTACACTCGCTTTTTTTAATTTGTTTAATTGGTCAAGATTTTTAATGATCATGTGCATGATTGTGTGCAGTAGTTTTATATATAGATGAACATAACGTCTCATCGTCATGTTGGTGATCTTTGGTTTCTAACTGAATCGTCATATGTTGAATATTCAAGTGTTGTAGTTTGTGTTCTATTTTATTTAACAATTGCTCACCTTGAGCTACTGACATCTCATGAGGGACAACAGCGTGACAACTTAATGCATTTAGTTCATTAGATATTGTCCAAATGTGACAATCATGTACGCTTTGGATTGCATCCTCTTCCTTAATAGTGGCAATGACTTCAGACATATTTATATCGATAGGTGTACCTTCCATTAAAATGTTTAATGAAGACTTTGTAATGCCCCAACTACTTTTAATAATTAGTAGTGACACAATGATACTAGCTATTGGGTCAGCTATCGTTAAATTTAAAGTCCATATGAGTATCGCAGCGATAATAGCTCCAACAGAACCTAAAAGGTCTCCCATAACATGTAAGAAAGCACCACGCATATTAATGTTATGCGATGTATCGCCACCTCTAAACATTAATAAAGCAACAATGATGTTGACTATCAGGCCAGTAACGCTGATGATAAACATTTCAGTCGATTGTACTTCTACTGGATTAAAGAATCTTTCAATAGCTTCAATAATGATAATGATACCAATGACAAAAAGTGTTACGCCATTAAAAAGTGCAGCTAAAATTTCGAACCTTTTATACCCAAAAGTTTTATTTTTATTTGCATATTTTTCGGCATAGATAAAAGCAAGGAGTGCGACACCAAGTGAAATTGTATCACTAAACATGTGTAAACCATCCGAAAGTAAAGCTAAACTATTTGCTAAAAGACCACCGATTATTTCGACAATCATAAAACTACCAATAATTAAAAAGCTGATAAGCAATATTTTTTTATTATTAGTGTGTACATGACCGTGAGCATGATTATGTTCGTGATGTTCTGACATATGAATATCCACCTTTCAATTATTATTTATGTGAGGCATGATGAATTGCTTGTTTTATTAAAGTAGTCACATGCGTATCATCTATTTGATAAATCATAGATTGCCCATGGCGATTCGATTTCACTAAATGTGCTTGTTTAAGAATACGTAATTGATGTGAAACATTTGATTGGCTTAAATTTAAAGTGTGTGCGATGTGACCTACACTACATTCGCCTTGAATCAAAAGGTGCATGATACGTAGGCGATTACCTTCGCTTAACGCTTTAAAAATATCGGTGACATATGCTACCGTTTGTTCATTAATTGACTCCGCCATATCTACTAACCTCATTTCTTCACATTAATATATGAATATTTGTTCATATATTAATATAATTTTGTTGAATAGTCAATGTTCAAAGCACAATAGTTTTAAAAATATGTAGAAGTGTTAAAATGAATTTAAGATTTTATTGAAGGAGGCTATATAATGAGTACATTAGTTATAGGTGCAAACGGTGGCGTAGGTCAATATTTAGTAAATCAATTAAAAGAAAGTGGCGAATCATTTGTCGCAGGTGTTAGAAAAGAAGAACAAGTGCAAGCTTTAGAAGACAATGGTGTGAAAGCGACATTGATTGATGTTGAAGCTGATGATATTGAAACGTTAACTCAAAAGTTACAAGGATTCGATAAAATTGTATTTTCAGTAGGATCAGGTGGTAGCACTGGTGCAGATAAAACAATTAGCGTAGATTTAGACGGCGCTATCAAATCAATTAAAGCCAGTGAAGCAAACCATGTAAAACAATATGTCATGGTGTCTACTTATGATTCTAGAAGAGAAGCTTTTGATGCAAGTGGTGATTTGAAACCATACACGATCGCGAAACATTATGCAGATGAATATCTTAAACAAGCGGATGTAGGTTATACAATTGTGCATCCGGGTATATTGTTAAATGATCCTGGCATAAACAAATTTGCAGCAGATGCATTTTTCGAAGATAAAGGTTCAATTCCACGCGAAGATGTTGCGTCAGTCATTAAAGAAGTACTTGCAACAGATGATTATATAAATACTGAATTTCAAGTTGTGAGCGGTGAACAATCAATCGAAGACGCATTAGACCAGTTTAAAAATAAATAAAATATAATTAAATAAAGAACCAATTTACATGATGGTGTAAATTGGTTTTTTTTGTTAGAAATAATTGCTTTTTTAAGCAAATTACGAGCGAAAATTTGATACAATAAATTATATCGCTTGGAGGTTAATATGAATATTTCAAACCCAAAAATATATGAACAAGTTGCAGATATCATTTTAGAGAATATTAAATCTGAGGATTATCAGGTTGGTGATAAATTACCGTCTATCCAAAAATTAAGTAAGCAATTTGGAGTAAGCACAGCGTCAGTGAGGGAAGCGTTGAATGCACTGAGAACGATAGGCGTAATAGAAATGAAACAAGGATATGGTACTTTTATCAAACAAATTGAGCCTACTTTTTTTGAATTTGGGGACAAATTCAATTCTTTAGTTCAAATAAAAGAATTATTAGAACTCAGAGAAATTGTTGAAAGTGCAACAGTAGCAAATGCTGCACGATACCGTAATAAAGCAGATTTAGAAAAGCTAGCGACAGCATTGTCTGTGATGGGGGAAGCAGTAATTGATGGCACTTCAGGAGAAAAAGCAGATTTAGAATTCCACCTTGCAATCGCACATGCAGCTCAAAATTCATTATTAGTAGAGTTATTAAATAACATATCAGAACTTATGCAAAATTCAATGGAAGAAACTAGAAAAATATTTATCTATGATAAACAAAAAACAATGACTAAATTACTCGAAGAACACGAGACGATTTATCATGCCATTTTAGAGCAGGATGATAAGACAGCAGTTAAAGCCATGCAATCTCACTTACTCGAAGTAAAACAAACCATATTAGCTAACTTCAAAGAAACATAATAAAAAAACGCCATTTCACATGATAATATGAAAAGGTGGTTTTATCATGTTGTGTGGATTTTAGTAATTTTAGAGCAAGGTACTTATACATACATGAAATAGTGTCCAATAGTCAGCGTATTTTACATCTACTACTAAATAGAAAAGGGGCCTAAGACACCTATTTATGTCTCAGACCCCCAATAGCAAATTTTATAATTTGAAAAAGTAATCAGCTTTTCCAAATAATCATAAATTAATACAATACCTTATATGTAAAAACAGATAGAGTTTGTAAAAAACTCTATATCTAATTATAAAGTCAATTAGATTGTATTGGCAAGTCCAAACAAGAAAAATTTCCGGCGACAATATAATCATTCATTAAAATGATTCGTCATGTGATTGTACAAAATAGAATGAACTACCAATTTAAATGGGTCGTTGATATAATAATAAGTGATTTTAAATATATTGAAATACGCGTATAGTCATTTATACTCTCAGTAATTATGTGATACAATCACACTAGTTCTGTAAAAAAAGATGAATTTAAATGAGAACATTCACTTAAAAAATATAATTTTAAATATGATTACAACTTAAGAATTTGGAGGTGCGATGAATGCCGTTATTTTTAAAACCAATTTTTCATGAAAAAATATGGGGTGGCAGTCGATTAAAAGAATTTGGATATGATTTACCCAGTGATTATATCGGAGAAGTTTGGGGGATTTCAGCACATCCAAATGGCAAATGTGAAATATTAAACGAACCATATCGTGGGCAAACACTAGATCAAGTATGGGATGAACATCGAGAACTATTTGGTGATTTTCCGAGCCAAGAATTTCCATTAATGACTAAAATTGTAGATGCCAGAGAATCTTTATCTGTACACGTACATCCAGATGATGCGTATGCGTATGAAAATGAGAATGGACAATATGGTAAGTCTGAATGTTGGTATATTATAGATGCTGAAGAAGACGCTGAAATTATATATGGATTAAATACCCAATCGAAAGAAACAGCAATTGACAAGATTGATGAAGCGGATTACGATTCGTTATTTAATAAAGTGAAAGTTAAAGCGGGAGAATTCTATTTTATACCTGCTGGAACGATTCATTCTATTGGCGCAGGTGTACTTGTTTACGAAACGATGCAATCATCTGATGTGACTTATCGTGTGTTTGACTATGACCGTGCACAATATTCAGGCGATAAACGCGAATTAAATCAAGTTAAAGCGAAAGAAGTAATTGAAATCGCAAATGAAAGTATTAATATACCAACAGATACTGAAATCATTGAAAATCATAAACGTACACAACTTGTTTCTAATGACTTTTTTACAATTGTAAAATGGAACATTTCAGGTACATTAAATTATATGAAACCAAGAGAGTTTGTATTGATTTCTGTGCTCAAAGGTGAAGGTCAAGTCATTATTGATGGTGAAGTATTCGATTTAGTACAAGGACAGAATTTTATATTAACGTCTGATGATTTAGATACAATATTTGAAGGTCAGTATGAATTGATTGTAAGTTACTTATAGAGATAGAAGTGGGAGTGCATTAAAATGATTAAGTTTTTATATGTATCACTTGTATGTGGTCTTTTATCTGGTGCAGGCATATTTTTAAAGACGGATATATTTCCTTCGATGGCTGTTCCAATGATTTTTGGTGTAATAGGAATTATTGCAGCATTGATTACAATACCGGATAAAGAAATAAGTGGTATGCTCAAATTCGGTGGTGTGTTAATTAATACGATGCCAATTCTGGGCGCTTTAACGTTAACTTAACAATGTATAAATTGAGTATCTTTGCGATTGCGTGAATGATACTTTTTTTATGAATTTTATAAAATATGGAGAGACAATGTGTGATTAGCAATAAAGTTCTTAAACATCAGTTTAATTTTTCTTTATAACACCGTGTACATTTCAATATTTACAGTTTAGATAAGCTGAAATATGTTAAAATAGTATTTAAATTGGAGGTGGCAAGATTGGATAAAGCAAGAGGCCTCATTATGACTTTAGTAATCGCAATGGTCGCTACAATTATGGGCAGTAAATTCCCTATCATTGGGAGTGCTATATTTGCAATCATAATAGGTATTTTAATTAATAATATAATAACAATCCCTAAAAAATATGATGCTGGTATAAAATTCAGCAGTAAAAAAATATTACACTATAGTATAGTCGTGTTAGGGTTTACATTAAGCTTCCAATCTATTGGCGCCATCGGTTGGAGATCTTTACCAATTATTTTTGTTACATTGTTTGCAGCGGCATTAATTGTTTATGTATTAATGAAACTGTTTAATATTAATGAACATTTAAGTATATTAATTGGGGTAGGGACTTCCATATGTGGTGGTTCAGCAATTGCCGCAACGAGTCCGGTTATAAAAGCAAAGGAAAGTGAAGTTGCATTTGCTATTTCGACGATTTTCTTATTTAATCTCATAGCAGTGTTCGTCTTCCCACCAATTGGTCATATCATGCATATGGGACAAGCGACTTTTGGTTATTTTGGAGGAACGGCGATTAACGACACGTCAAGTGTCATTGCAGCAACTTCTAATTACGGTAAAACTGCATTGGAAACAGGGGCCGTTGTTAAATTAACACGTACGTTAATGATTATTCCAGTCGTTTTATTTTTTACATATAGAACTATTAAAAAAGAAAAAGAGAAGCAATCGCACACATCCATAGCTAAAATCTTCCCATGGTTTATTGTTTGGTTTGTCATAGCATCATTGATAAGTACAATTTTCAATTTTTCACCATCAGTGATTCATATGTTTCAACAATTATCGTTATTTTTAATTACAATGGCGATGGCTGGTATTGGTTTGAATGTGGATTTCAAACAATTTAGACAAGCGGGTATCAAACCTATATTACTTGGTTTAGTGACTTGGATCGTTGTTATTATTACAAGTTTAATCACTATGAAATTAATCAACTTATTGTAATGTTTGTTCTATAAGGTGATTTTTCATATAATAGGAAAAATAGAATTTTTATATGAGATAAGGAGTATCTAAATGGCAGAGGAAACAATTTATTTTTGGTTAAACTGCGGTTATAATCGCTGGAACCATAATGAACCAATGGTTGGACAAACAACATTATTTGAATCAGGTGCACAATTTAATCCCTCTCAAGGTTTCCGTTCATTTAAACAGGCCAAAGTTGGTGACCAGGTCATCTTTTATCAAGTGCAGATGGACACTGGTTTATTAGGATTTGGTGAAATCACAAGTGTACAAACGGGTGCTCAAAATAAAATTCGCGTTCATTTTGAATTACAAGAACAATTAAAGCCGTTAACAGCTGATTATTTAAAAAGAAGTGAACAGTTAGAATTTAGAATGGGTAATATGAAAGAAACATTATTTAATCAAATTACTAAAGAAGAGTATGAACTAATCGTTAGCTTAGGCAAAGGCCAAACTAAAATACCTAGATACTTTTTTATATCTGAGGAACAAGAATTTGAACCAGAATCATATAACACGATATTTACACATACGTATAATGGTATAAAAAGAAATGGTTATCATTTTTATACACAGTTAGAAATAGGGGACCAACTTGTTTTTTATAATAAAAAACGAGAGCAATCGGTCATTGGCGTTGGTGAAGTGAGTAAACATATACATGAAAAGCCACCTATTCCTGGTAGAACTAATAGTACGGCTATTGAAGTATATTTTGAAAAAGAAATTGAACCTGTCTCATTAAGTACTTTGAATAAGCATCCTAAATTAAAAAATCTTTACTACTTACAGGAAAATGCAAAACAAGCGATTGCAAGTATGTCACAAACGCAATTTGAATCTATACTTGAAATGAGTGCGAATGATGGTTTGAAACCACAATTTGAAGCCGTGCAAAGCGATAATGTGATAGATAAGCCAGCAGAAGATTTGAAACCATTTATTCTGCTTGTAGTAGATAAAGGAGAAGGATTAAAAGCGGCAGAAGACTTATTGCAAAAAACAAATGCGAATCCAGTTATTACTTCTGGGCACCCGGATTTCACAGAAGACATGCTTTATGGAAAATATTTACCAAATGAGACGGGCGCTTTATATTATAGAGAAGGTTTTATAACGAATCTCATGCCTCGAAAAGATAAAAGTTATTTAGTTATAGATAATTTTAACCGTATAGATCCTGATATTTTTCAAACATATATCAATGTGTTGGAAGGCTATGAGATGACGTTACCACGTTATAATAAAGATGGTACTATGGTTAAATGGTCTAGAAAAAAAGATTCGTTTTATCATTTTAATCCGAATTGGCATATTGTCGCTATCACGTATGACAGTTTAAATGAAATTAAACAAAAATACACAGAACAGTTTCTAAAATATACTAGAATTGTTAAAGTGAACCAAGATTAAAAAGAGTTTAGAATAATTGAACTTATACGTTATGATGAAGCATAAGTAATTATGAAAGCATATGAAATGATCAATCCTTCAAGAATGGATTGGTCATTTTTTTATGCAAAGTATGACAATATAAATGTCTATTAATTATTTAAATTATAGTGGATACTTTTAAAACAGAAGCGTAAAAAAGACATAATGTTTTTAATCGACGAGCACTGATAGGAATAGGCAGATATAAGCACTTATGATTTATTTTAAGGAAATTAGGATATAATAAAAGTAAGTACCATTATATAATGATAATGGTAGACTAAATATATCATTTGAGGAGCGTTGTATATGCCAATAATTTATTATGATGGTAACTGTGTTTATTGTTATAACTATGCGATCTGGTTAATTCAACACGGACTTTCTACACGTTATCAATTTGCCAAATTACAGGGTGATGTAGCACAAAATTTATTAGAAAATTATCCAGAAGCGCAACAATACGATAGTGTGATTTTACAAGAAGGTGACCAGTTGAAATATAAATCTGATGCAATTACAACCTTAATCACATCGTTGACTAACTACAAATGGTTAGGTATCTTGTTGCGTTTCGTGCCAAATATAATCAGAGATTTTGGTTATCAATTATTTGCTGATAATAGAAATCATATGTGGAAAACCCATTGGCATGAACCTAATGATTATGAAAAATCATTTTTTATTGACTGATTATTTTTTACTGAAAATACGGAGGAAACAAACATGGGAAAAATTATTGTAATTGGTAGTGCATCCATAGATTTAGTTGTAAAAACTGATATATTGCCTGAAGCAGGAGAAACAGTAATGGGCACTTCATTTTTTACTAATCCTGGTGGCAAAGGCGCAAATCAAGCGGTAGCGGCTGCACGCTTAAGTAATGAAGTGTATATGATAGGTGCAGTGGGCGATGATGCATACGGCAAACAAATTTTGGAAAACTTGAAAGATAACCATGTTGATACCACTTACATGGACATCATTGACAATGAGAAGTCAGGTACAGCACACATTACATTATTTGAAGATGATAATCGTATTATTGTCGTTCCGGCTGCCAATAACTATATTACACCAGATATTGTTTTGCCAAAGTTGGAAAACTTTGGTGAAGATGACATTATTTTGCTCCAACATGAAATTCCTGAAGCAACGGTTCAATCAGTTGTCACATATGCAGCAAAGCATGGTATCAAAGTTATTTTAAATCCTGCGCCTTATCGTGAATTGGATAAAGAAGTAATCGAAAAAGTAACATGGATAACGCCGAACGAATCAGAAAGTGAATTACTATTTGACCATCAAGTAGAACAAGCACTTAAAGCATATCCACGTAAACTTATTATTACGCAAGGCGCAAAAGGCGCATTGTTTTATAGCGATACGCAACAACTGATTGAAGGTTATAAAAAGGAAGTCATAGATACAACAGGAGCTGGAGATACTTTTAATGGTGCACTAGCAGTTGCATTAATTGAAAATAAGTCATTGGAAGATGCTGTGAATTTTGCTAATTTGGCTGGTAGTTTTTCAGTGACAGGTTTAGGTGCACAAGGCGCAATGCCGTACAGAAAAGACCTGGAATAAGTAGTGTGCAATTTGTTGTAATAAGTGTAGGTCGTTAAATGGACATCTAAATTAAAATAATTCTAATTTAGAGCACGAATATTCTTTACAGATTAGAATTATTATAATATAATAATTATTGTAATCAAGAACGTTGTTGTCATTTAATGATAATATTGAAATTTAAAGGAGAGATTTTACATGGCAAAAAGTAATGAAGAAGTAGTAAAAGTATTAAATCAACAAGTAGCAAACTGGACAGTCGCATTCACCAAATTACACAATTTTCATTGGTATGTAAAAGGTCCTAATTTCTTCTCACTACACACAAAATTCGAAGAATTATATGACGAAGCAAGTCAATACATTGACGATTTAGCTGAGCGTATTTTAGCTGTTGGTGGTAATCCAGTTGCAACATTAAAAGAAAGTTTAGATCTTTCAATTATCAAAGAAGCAGACAAAGGTTACAAAGCTGAAGAAATGGTTGAAGAACTTTCACAAGACTTCGATAATGTATCTAAACAATTAGAAGAAGCAATTGAAGTTGCTTCAAATGCAGATGATGATGTGACTGAAGATATGTTCATCGGTATGCAAACAAATATAGATAAACATAACTGGATGTTAAAATCATATTTAGGTAGATAATACATTCAGTTTAAGATAAAGAGAATAGTGTCTGGGCATATAGCTTAGACGTATAAAAGAGGCCCTGTCTATTTAAATAGACAGGGCCTCTTTCTTTATAAAAAATGTTAGCTGAGTGTTATGAATTAGCACACTAGCTCTATATGTACTTATTTACATATCAATCTGAAACCTAAAGAAAATGTTATTCAGCAATTTCTAATGCTATTTCCATCATTTGAGTGAAAGAGTTTTGGCGTTCTTCAGCAGTTGTCGCTTCATCACGTAAGATATGATCGCTTACTGTAAATATGCCTAAAGCTTTTTTATTTGCATAAGTAGCGTTTAAATATAGTGCTGCAGACTCCATTTCAATACCTAAGACACCCATGCGTTGCCATTGTTCATTGAATGTAGGGTCGGCATTATAGAACGTATCAGAAGATAAGATATTGCCAACATGTGTCGTAGCACCGATATCATCTGCTTTTTGTTTAGCTTTTAATATTAATTCAAAATCTGCTAATGGTGCAAAATGACCAGGAATGTTGTATTGCTCCACATAACTAGAATTCGTAGAAGCACCTTGTGCAATAATCACATCATATAAGTTAACGTTTTCTTGTAAAGCACCGCATGAGCCGATACGGATGATTGTGTCTACATCAAAGAAATTGTATAGTTCATACGAATAGATACCAATACTTGGAACGCCCATACCTGATCCCATTACAGATACTTCTTTACCATTATATGTACCTGTATAACCAAACATATTACGTACTTCGTTAAATTGTTCAACGTTTTCTAAATAGTTATCCGCAATATATTTTGCACGAAGTGGATCCCCTGGCATTAATACGGTTTTAGCTATTTTTTTCCCATTAGGTTGAATATGAGGTGTTGCTTTTGTCATAATCATCTTCTCCTTTAAATTCTTTATCAAATTAAAGATAACATTTGTTTATTATTTTTGCGAATTTTTGTAGTATAGAGGTAAAGAGAGAATGTTTATAAACATATATGTTAAATTTTACTATATAATTATGAGTGGGTTAAAACACCATATGCTAATAAACGAAATAATAGGAGGATTTAATATGAATTACGCAAAATATATAGACCACACATTACTTAAACCGGAATCTACGAGAAATCAAATAGATAAAATTATCGAGGAAGCGAAAGCGTTTAATTTTAAATCGATTTGTATTAATCCAACACATGTAAAATATGCTGCTGAACAACTTAAGGGTTCAGATGTATTAGTATGTACAGTTATAGGTTTTCCATTAGGAGCATCAACGACTGAAACAAAAATATTTGAAACAGAAGATGCTATTAATAAAGGTGCATCAGAAGTAGATATGGTAATTAATATTGGTGCTTTAAAAGATGGACGCTTTGAAGACGTTCAAAAAGATATCGAAGGTGTCGTAGGTGCAGCGAACGGTAAAACAGTTAAAGTTATTATTGAAACATGCTTATTAACTGATGAGGAAAAAGTCAAAGCAAGCGAATTAAGCAAGGTAGCTGGTGCTGATTTTGTTAAAACATCAACAGGATTTGCTGGTGGTGGTGCTACACCTGAAGATGTTAAGTTAATGAAAGATACAGTGGGCGATGATTTAGAAGTCAAAGCTTCTGGTGGCGTTAGAAATCTTGAAGACTTCAATCATATGCTTGAAGCAGGTGCCACACGTATTGGCGCTAGTGCAGGCGTTGAAATTGTACAAGGTTTAGAAAGTGACTCAGATTATTAATAAATAACTGAAATCTTGTCTGAATATAGTTATGTATTGACTTGAAAAATAGGGGAGGCCAACTCATATGAGAATGGTAGATATTATTGAAAAAAAACGTGATGGTCAAGCGCTAACGAAACAAGAAATTGAATACTTTATTGATGGATATACAAATGGAGATATTCCTGACTATCAAGCTTCTAGTTTAGCGATGGCGATTTATTTTCAAGATATGAATGATGATGAACGAGCTGCCTTGACGATGGCGATGGTTAATTCAGGTGATGTCATTGATTTATCTAATATTAATGGGGTTAAAGTGGATAAGCACTCAACGGGTGGTGTTGGTGATACGACGACACTAGTACTTGCACCATTAGTGGCTGCGGTAGGTGTGCCAGTAGCGAAAATGAGTGGTCGCGGACTAGGCCATACTGGTGGTACCATTGATAAATTAGAATCAGTTGAAGGTTTCCATGTTGAAATTAGCGAAGAACAATTTGTTAAATTGGTTAATGAGGCGAAAGTTGCAGTCATTGGTCAAACTGGGAATTTAACACCCGCTGATAAAAAACTATATGGACTTCGTGATGTTACCGGTACGGTGAATTCAATTCCACTGATTGCATCGTCTATAATGAGTAAAAAAATTGCTGCTGGCGCGGATGCAATTGTATTAGATGTTAAAACCGGTAATGGCGCATTTATGAAAACGTTAGAAGATGCAGAAGCATTAGCGCATGCCATGGTTCGTATCGGTAATAATGTAGGTAGAAATACAATGGCAATTATTTCGGATATGGGCCAACCACTTGGCAATGCAATAGGTAATGCTTTAGAAGTTAAAGAAGCGATTGAAACGTTGCAAGGTAATGGACCAGAAGACTTAACAGAGTTAGTTATGACGCTAGGTTCACAGATGGTAGTCGTCGGTGGAAAAGCTCAAAATCTTGATGAAGCACGTAAAATGTTAGAACAAGCAATTCAAGATGGTTCAGCGTTAGAAAGTTTCAGAACATTTTTAGAAAACCAAGATGGCGATGGTTCTGTTGTAGACGATGTATCAAAATTACCACAAGCCAAATATCAAATTGAACTACCCGCACAAAGTGAAGGCATTGTAACTGAAATTATTGCAAATGAAGTCGGTGTAGCTTCTATGATGTTAGGTGCAGGCAGACAAACTAAAGAAGACGAAATAGATTTAAGTGTGGGTCTCGTATTGCATAAAAAGGTTGGAGATAGCGTCAACAAAGGAGAGGCTTTGTTAACAATCCACAGCAATCAAGAACAAATTGATAACGTAAAAGATAAACTATTGCAAAGTATTACGATTAGTGACACTGGTAATGAACCAACATTGATTCATAAAATAATTACTGAATAGGAGAGGAATATTATGACTACACCATTTAAACGAGTTCATTTAATTGTCATGGACTCTGTTGGTATTGGAGAAGGACCTGATGCAAAAGCTTTTGATGATGAAGGCAGTCACACTTTAAAGCATACGCTCGAAGGATTTGAACAGTCATTACCTAACTTACAAAAATTAGGTTTAGGTAATATTGAACCTCTTCCGGTTATTGATAAAGAAGCGGAACCACAAGCTTTTTACACAAAAATGAGTGAAGCTTCAGTCGGCAAAGATACCATGACTGGCCATTGGGAGATTATGGGGCTAAATATCATGCAACCATTTAAGGTCTATCCAGAAGGCTTTCCAGAAGAACTGGTTAATGAAATCGAAACGTTAACAGGACGTAAAGTTGTAGCCAATCGTCCTGCATCCGGTACGCAAATCATAGATGAATGGGGCGAACATCAGATGAAGACGGGTGATCTAATTGTCTATACTTCTGCAGACCCAGTACTTCAAATTGCAGCTCATGAAGATATTATTCCTTTAGAGGAACTATATGACATCTGTGAAAAAGTAAGAGAATTAACCAAGGATCCTAAATATTTAATAGGCAGAATCATTGCTAGACCTTATATTGGAGAGCCAGGTTCATTTAAACGAACTTCTAATAGACATGACTATGCATTAAAACCATTTGGTAGAACAGTAATGAATGAATTAAAAGATAATGGTTATGATGTCATTGCCCTTGGTAAAATTAATGATATATTTGACGGTGAAGGTGTGACTGAATCGATACGTACCAAAGATAACATGGATGGTATGGATAAATTAATTGAAACTGTGCAACGTGACTTTAATGGGTTAAGCTTTTTAAATCTTGTTGATTTCGATGCCCTTTATGGCCATCGTCGTGATAAACCAGGATATGCACAAGCGATTAAAGATTTTGATGAACGTTTACCTGAACTTATGAATCACTTACAAGAAGAAGATTTAGTTATTATTACAGCAGACCATGGTAATGATCCAACTGCAGATGGTACGGATCATACTAGAGAATACATTCCTGTACTTATGTTTAGTCCTAAAATGAGTGACTATCATGAGCTAACGATAGACAGCACATTTAGTTCTTTAGGTGCAACGATTGCTGATAATTTTGGTGTGAAATTACCTGAATTTGGCAAAAGCTATTTGAAAGAAATGGGTGTTGAAAAGTAATGCGTATTTTAAGAATGCTATTTGGAATTGTCTTTAGTGTTGCAGGGGTACTCCATTTTAAAGATGAAGAACAATTTAGACGTATTGTACCAGCGTACTTACCATTTCGAAAAGCAGCTGTGTTAATCACAGGCGTTATGGAAATCGTGTTTGGTGTCATATTATTAATGAAACAACCTACTAAGGGTCAAAAAAATGCACTCATAGCGTTTTTATGGGCGGTCTTACCAGCGAATATTTATATGGCGCGCAAACAAATTCCAATTGCTGGTCAACAACTTCCGAAATGGGCTTTATACGGACGTATTCCATTGCAATTTGTGATGATGAAATTAATCAAAAAATTATAACTTACTAAACTAAAATAAGAGAGCACATGCGTTTGAAATGACGCTGTGCTCTCTTATTTTATATATTTATAAAATGCTAACTCACATTATAAATTATTGTGCTTCACCATAGATATCATGCCATTCAGCTTTTTTGTCTAAGAATGTTTGGGCTATTTCTTTGGCGCCTTCTAATGAATGGCTAGCAGCCCAACCACATTGAACTTCATTACATGCTGGCACTTCTGTAGCATTTAATACATCTTTAATTGTTGCTTCGATAATATTTAACACATCTTCATAGTCATCATGATTGATAAATGAAACGTAAAATCCTGTTTGGCAACCCATTGGACTAATATCAACGACTTTATCTGAATGATTTCTAATATTTTCTGCCATTAAATGTTCTAATGAATGTAACCCAGGCATATCCATATGCTCTTTGTTTGGTTGTTTAAAGCGGATATCATATTTATGAATTACATCACCGTTAGCGCCTTCCATTTTCCCTGCTAATCTCACAAAAGGTGCTACAACGATTGTATGATCTAAATTAAAACTTTCTACGTTCATTTTTGGCATGGTGTATCCTCCTCATATATAACTTAAATTAATTGTAACAAGTTAAAAGAGGATTTACAATTTTTGAAATGTGGTATAAAGGCGTATGAAAGTTATTTTTATAAATTTCAGAAAATGAATGACAGAATTCAATAAACCCGATAGAATAAGTAATAATTAAATCATGTTTTGTGCATTATGAATCATATGTTGTGTTATTTAATAAATTACTTATTGCATTTGATTTATTTTATAAATTAAGTATAAACATAATGCCAAGTAATTTAGGAGGCCGTGTTGAATTATGGAGAATAAACAAATTGTATTGGACTATATAGAAAATGAAAAGTATAAATATTTAGAAATGAGCCATCAAATCCATCAAAGACCTGAATTAGGTAATGAGGAGATATTTGCATCTAGAACGTTAACGGAAACGTTAACGCAACATGGTTTTGAAGTCGAAACAAATATAGCAGGACATGCGACTGGCTTTATAGCAAGTTATGATTCAGGACAAACGGGACCAACTATAGGTTACTTGGCCGAATATGATGCATTGCCAGGGTTAGGTCACGCGTGTGGTCATAATATTATTGGTACCGCTAGTACATTTGCGGGTATAGCCTTAAAGCAAGTCATTGATAAAGTCGGCGGAAAAGTAATTGTATTAGGCTGTCCTGCAGAAGAAGGTGGAGAAAACGGTAGTGCTAAAGCGACTTATGTTAAAGAAGGTATTATTGATGATTTAGATATCGCCTTAATGGTGCATCCTGGTAATGAAACATACAGAACAATCAATACTTTGGCTGTAGATGTACTAGATGTTAAATTTTTTGGTAAAAGTGCGCATGCATCTGAAAATGCAGATGAAGCGAAAAATGCACTTGATGCAATGATTTCATATTTTAATGGGGTTGCGCAATTACGTCAGCATATAAAAAGTAGTCAACGTGTCCATGGCGTTATATTGGATGGTGGACAAGCAGCCAATATTATACCTGATTTTACACATGCGAGATTCTATACTAGAGCAACAAGTCGCCATGAGTTAGACATTTTAACTGAACGAGTTGGTCAAATAGCTAAAGGTGCGGCATTGCAAACTGGATGTGATTATGAATTTGGACCTATACAAAATGGCGTGAACGAGTTTATAAAATCTTCAAAACTAGATGATTTATTTGCTAAATATGCAACAGAAATGGGTGAAGCTGTCATTGATGATGATTTTGGTTATGGCTCTACTGACACGGGAAATGTGAGTCATGTTGTACCAACGATACATCCACATATTAAAATTGGATCACGTAATTTAGTAGGTCATACGCATAGATTTAGAGAGGCTGCAGCAAGTACCCATGGGGACCAAGCGTTAATTAGAGGTGCTAAGATTCTCTCGCTTATGGGATTAGAATTATTAACGAATCAAGCGTTGTTTGATGAGATTATTGAACAACATCAATTTATAAAGGGGCATAAAAAATGACTAAAGAACGCTCTCATAGACCCAAATTAACACTTAGTGATCTTTACGATTCTCGCGTTGTCTATACTTCTAGACCGTCTTATATTTCAAATCCATGGCTGGAACCTGAAGAACACCAATCGAATTTTTTAACAGGTAGAGAGCTGATAATTGCTAATCATATGCCAGTAATCGTTCATGAAGCGAGCGTCACTGATAAATTAAAGCAGTTATTTGAAGCGGTAGGGAAAACAATGCCTACAAATATCATTCAATTCAACGATCAACAAAGTTATGAACAAACTTTAAAAGTGTTAGGGCAAGAAGAGAATAAGAAAATTTATTTTCAATATATTCATGGTGAAGATATATTAACTAAAGCGCATTATGCACTAGATAAAGATATCTTTGTTGCATTAAATAATAAAGCAAAAATTCCTGAATGGACGAACAATCAATTCCTTCCCCGTCGAGAAGTTGTAAACATTGAAGATTTTGAGGCGGCGGTGTCTGAATGGTCGTTCCCATTTGTATTAAAACCTGGGGATGACTTACCAACTGCTGGCGGGTATGGTGTAATGATTTGTTATTCAGAAGAAGATTTAACAAAAGCAAAAACACGAATTGCTCAAGCTCAATCAGAAACAGACACAATGATTATAGAGCAAAAGATAGAAGCGATTGCTAATTATTGTGTACAATTTGCATATTCTGAAAATGAAGGCATACGATATATAGGTACTTCAGCTCAACTCACAGATGCTTACGGCCATTATAGTGGAAATGAAAATGCGCCGGATGTACCTAAACACGTGATAGAAGCTGGTAGAGAAATCATGGAAATTGGGGTATCTAAAGGTTACTTTGGCGTAGCGGGCTTTGACTTGTTATTAGACGACAAAAATGATGTATATGCGATTGATTTGAATTTTAGACAAAATGGTTCGACAAGTATGTTGTTGTTAGAGCCTTTACTTCAACAAGGCTATCATAAATTTTATAGTTATATTTCGCCTGGTGATAACGAACAATTTTTTGCGACAATTTTGAAATATGTGCGACTGGGCGTATTATTTCCACTTTCTTATTATGATGGTGAATGGTTTGAAAATGATACGGTGCAATCTAGATTTGGTTGTATATGGCATGCTGAAAACAAAGCTACGGTTGATACATTGGAGCAACAATTTCTAAAAGAGATTCAAGAAAAATAAAATGTGGAATTAAAATTAGTGGTTCTACTCAGTAGATAATAATTTAAAAGCTAAAAATGTAAAGTGTCTGGGACATAAATAGGTGTCTCAGATTTTTTAATTGGACAATAGATGTGAATTACTACCAGCGATCCAAAGTACTATTGATATATTTTATGCGAATGCGTAGTGGTTATGTATACGATTAGAATATTAGCCAAGGAAGAGAATGACTTTTATTCTTTAATTTTTATTAAAAAATTTGATTCCTGTTAATACTTTCTAAATTTATAAGGAACATTCGTTGATTGACTAGAAACATACAGTCATTTATATTTTAAATATAAGTAATTATTATAAATGAATTGAAGGTGAAAATATGTCTTACAAAGAAAGTTCATTTTTTCAAGATATTTTAATAAATGAAGTTTTTTATGTCGGAACTAAATCAAAGCATTTGATTAGACAAGAAATATCTGAACAAAATGTAGTATGTGCTTGGACAGATAAAGCAACAGCAGAAAGTTATTTAAATAAAGAGCAAATTGAATATGACAAAGTAAAAACGGTTGATATTGATCGTTTTGTAACTTATGAAATTGACGATATTTTTGATCAAGATGATGAGGTATTGATGAACCCAACTTCACATAAAGATGGTGAACGCGTTCGTATCGTTGCAGCTTCAAATGAATTGATGTCTGATTTGGATAGTATTAGATTGAAAGAATTTGTTAAAGATGTTGCTAAAGAAGATGCTGTGTTTGGATTAACTAATAAGAATGAAAAACAATTTATCATGATCAGTGATGAAGCACACCAAAAACCACATATTATGCCTGTATGGAGTATTAAAAATAGAGCTGAAAAGGTGAGAAATCAAGATTTTGAAGAATGTGAAATTATTGAGATTGAAGGGGAAGTATTTGCTGAATGGTTAGATACGTTACGTGATGATGACCATGCAGTTGCAATAGACTTGAAGTCAGGCGTAGTCGGAACCGTTGTGCCTGCTCAAAAAGTAATTGACCAGTTAACATTTTAATTAAAGGTTATCAACAATATAGCTGTTTATGAGTTATGTATTTATAATATTTATAATTTAGAGCACAAATTTTATCGTATCGAAATAGTTATAGATTTGTTTGGAGTAATAACTAGTTGAAATAAAGAGATTGAGTCATAAATAGATAATGTCAAAAAGTCTGGAACATAATTAGGCGTCTAGGCTTTTTGTCAATTTAAACAATTGGTGTAAAGTCCAACTGCTTATTTTAAACAGTTACATGATTAGTATCTGTATTATTCAATTTCATATTTATAAATAAAACAGTAATTTCTAGTGTTTTAAACTAGAAATTACTGTTTTTTGTTTATACCCATTCAGTATGATTGTATAAAATCCTACAAAATCATTTTTCATTTAGATAACTCATATAATGTCCTGTTTTTAATATGTCACATTGTGGCAGATAAACGTGCTTAATGAGCAGTCTATACATTATATAATTTAATGAATATAAGCATTATAAATGTATAGAACCTAGAGCACCAGAAAATGCACCATGCTCAATATAATAAGGTTCACACCCACGTAAAACAGTATAGTCTTTGACGACCTCCTTTAATAAATCGTTATTGTGGAAGGAAGAACCGATATAGGCAACATTTTTTGTATTATGTTCTCTTGCGACAGTAATTGACATTGTCGAAATGACTTCACCGACGACTGCAATTACAGAAGCCAATTTATCTGCATCTGTAAATGATTCATCTAAATGATGTAGCACATTACCAAAGTTAGCTGCAGTTAAATCGCCAGAAATAGGAGGCTCACTATCTTTATATATATGTTTTACCTTTAAATCTATAATATCACGGTTACCATTTTGAGCTGTATCAGTTAACTGTTTATAGTTACTGATACCTGTGAGTAGGTATCCAAGGCCTTGTATCATACCGCCACCGGTGCCTATTCCGCCTACACGCTTTTGCGCTTTGCCATTTGAAAAATGAAGTGAAGTACCAGTACCAACATTAGTGAAAATATAATCATCTAAGAAGTGACCTTGTTCTTCTAATAGGATTTCTAGCCCTTTAGCTGCAGCATCAAATTCAACAAATACACGAGATTCACAATTGAGTTGTTCATTAATCATGGCAGCTTGCCCACCCGTCAGATTAATGTTGTTACAATCTTGTTGATTTAACCATTGAATGACTTCCTCAATTTCAGTAGTTAATCTTGTGCTGTATGTTCGTTCACCGTTTTTTTCTTGAACAATTTTAATGAGCGTGCCACCAGCATCGACACCTATCTTCATCTGTATTCCCCCTAATAAAAATTTCCATTATAACTTATAGTATAATAAAATGAAGGAAAATCAAATATGAATTTAATAGGATTGATAGAATAGTTCACAATTAAGGCTGTTAATTAATTAGGTATGTTTCTAAATTATATGTAAATTTATAGGTTGATTTGATTCAGAAGTGGTATGAATAAATAACGACTACGTTTTTAATAGGGGATTAAAACATGTTTATAAAGGAAAATTTTGAAAATATTACGGTACAAGTTTATGAAGAAAAATATAGACAATCTTTATATGATTTCAAATTAAGTGAAAGACAGCAAATTTATTCATCATTACCTAAAGATGTATTGGATGATGCGATCATTGATGAAGATAGAATTCCAAATATTGCACTAAATGATGAAGGTGAAGTTGTTGGCTTCTTTGTACTGCATCAGTATTATCAACATGAAGGATATGACACGCCAAATCAAGTTATATATGTGAGATCCTTATCAGTCAATGAAGATTTTCAAGGTTATGGCTATGGTACGAAAATGATGATGTATCTGCCTAGGTATGTACAGACACTTTTTCCAAATTTTAACCATTTATATTTAGTGGTCGACGCTGAAAATAAAGGCGCTTGGAATGTTTATGAACGTGCGGGCTTTATGCATGCAGCTACAAAAGAAGAAGGACCTATTGGAAAAGAAAGGTTATATTACCTTGATCTAGATTCTAAACATGTCTCTTCTTTAAAATTAAAACCGAACACAGAAGAACAACCATTCAATATTCATATCATTGATTTAATTAAAGATGATAATAAAGTGGGATTTATTGCTATTGAAAGACATGAAGATCGAATGAATATCTCTTCGGTTGAAGTTAACAAAGAAGAACGGCACCATGGTATTGCTGAAAGCGCATTGAGACAATTATCTACATATGTACGTAAACATTTTGATAGTGTAAAGTTATTGACAATCACTTTGTATGGTGAAAATAATGAATTAAAACCGTTATGTATAAACAGTAATTTTGTTGAAATAGATGCCGCAGATGATTATATTGTCTTTGAAAAATATATAAATTACTAAATGCGATTGCGAAATCAGGAATTGTCATTTATAATTTACATTTGTTATTATTACTTATGTTAAACTTAGTACTGATTTGGATAAACGCCTTTGAAAGGAAGAATAAATAATGAGAATTCAAGATTACACAAAAGAAATGGTTGATGAGAAATCATTTATCGATATGGCATATACGTTATTAAATGAAAAAAATGACACAATGAACTTATATGATATTATTGATGAATTTAAAGCACTTGGACATTATGAAGACGACGAAATCGAAAATAGAATTGTTCAATTCTATACAGATTTAAACACAGATGGTCGTTTTTTAAATGTTGGTGAAAATATTTGGGGATTACGTGATTGGTATTCAGTTGCAGATATTGAAGAAAAAATTGCGCCTACGATTCAAAAATTTGATATTCTGGACGACGATGATGAAGAAGATAAAAACTTAAAATTACTTGGTGAAGATGAGGCTGATGATGATGATGATATTCCAGCAGTTACAGATGACCAAGAGACTTTGAATGATCCAGAAGATCCAGAAGATGACGATGTTGATGAAGATCTTAATGAAACAGATATCGTTATCGATGAAGATGATGAAGATTTAGACGAAGAAGATGAAGAAGAAGAATTTGAAGACGAAGAAGAAACAGAAGAATAATTCTTTGAGATTTAATTGACTTTTTTCGTGAACATGATAAAATTTTATTCGGGCTCCTTTAATTAGGACGACGTGTATAAATATTATACGCTCCCCCTTACAACCATGTGAGAGGGAGCGATTTTTTTGTTTTAAATAATATATCAGTTTTATAGTATTTTATATTTTGAAAGTACTTGTTACGACAATTAATACATATAATGATGAAGCATTTAAATATGTAAATGTTGTATCACAAAATTTAGCAACTAATTTGGAGATTTGATACGAATCAAAACGTATTGTAAGAAAATACGGTTTTAATCATAGGAGGCAGAACATGACAAAATTCATTTTTGTAACTGGTGGAGTTGTTTCTTCATTGGGTAAAGGTATCACGGCAGCATCTTTAGGAAGATTATTAAAAGATAGAGGATTAAAAGTCACGATTCAAAAATTTGATCCATACTTAAATGTTGACCCAGGCACAATGAGTCCATATCAACATGGTGAAGTTTTTGTGACAGACGATGGTGCTGAAACTGACTTAGACTTAGGACATTATGAGAGATTTATTGATATAAATTTAAATAAATATTCAAATGTAACGGCTGGGAAAGTTTATTCTCATGTCTTAAAAAAAGAGCGTCGTGGTGATTATTTAGGTGGTACAGTTCAAGTTATCCCGCACATTACGAATGAAATAAAAGAGCGTTTATTATTAGCTGGGGAAAGTACAAATGCAGATGTAGTTATTACTGAAATTGGTGGTACAACAGGGGATATAGAGTCATTGCCATTTATTGAAGCAATTAGACAAATCCGTAGTGATTTAGGACGCGAAAATGTAATGTATGTTCACTGTACTTTGTTACCATATATCAAAGCTGCTGGAGAAATGAAGACAAAACCAACACAACATAGTGTGAAAGAATTAAGAGGTCTTGGTATCCAACCAGATTTAATTGTTGTTAGAACAGAATATGAACTTACTCAAGATTTAAAAGATAAAATTGCGCTATTCTGTGATATTGATAAAGCAAGCGTTATAGAATGTCGTGATGCTGATTCATTATATGAGATACCTTTACAATTAAGTAAACAAGATATGGACGATATTGTGATTAAGCGTTTAGAATTAAATCCAAAATACGAAACGCAATTAGATGAGTGGCAATATTTATTAGATACGGTTAACAGTTTAGATGGCAAGATAACAATTGGTTTAGTAGGTAAATATGTAAGCTTACAAGATGCATATTTGTCAGTTGTCGAGTCATTAAAACACGCTGGCTATCCATTCAAAAAAGATATCGAAGTGAAATGGATTGATTCAAGTGAAGTTACCGATGAAAACGTTGCTGAAATATTAGCAGAAGTTGATGGTATATTAGTACCTGGTGGATTTGGATTCCGTGCAAGTGAAGGTAAGATATCAGCTATTAAATATGCACGTGAAAATAATGTGCCATATTTCGGTATTTGTTTAGGTATGCAATTAGCAACTGTTGAGTTTGCTCGAAATGTCATTGGACTAGATGACGCGCATTCAGCAGAATTAGATCCTAATACACCACATCCTATAATCGACTTATTACCAGAACAGAAAGATATCGAAGATTTAGGCGGTACACTACGCTTAGGTTTATACCCATGTCATATCAAAGAAGGTACATTAGCAAATTCAATTTATAATGAAACTGAAATTGAAGAAAGACACCGTCATCGTTATGAATTTAATAATGAATATAGAGAACAACTCGAAGCAAACGGAATGGTGTTTTCTGGAACAAGTCCAGATGGTCGTTTAGTAGAAATGGTAGAAATTCCAAGCAATGACTTTTTCGTTGCATGTCAATTCCATCCAGAATTTTTATCAAGACCTAATCGCCCTCAACCGATTTTCAAAGCATTTATAGAAGCATCATTGAACCATCAGCAATCTAAATAATATGTTAAGACACACATACTCGAACTATTACGTCGAGATGTGTGTCTTTTTTTATTTAGTGCTTCGTTCAAATGTATGTATATAAAAATGGGGTATAAATGATTATTAAAATTTGAAATTTAGGCGATTTTTATACATCTAGAATAAAAATATAAAATAAAAACGCTTACAAATATATTGAAGAATGCAAAAGGTATACGACTTTGATATAATTAGATTGTAAAAATATGTGCTTAAAGCACCAAGGAGGAACTTTCATGCCTTTAGTTTCAATGAAAGAAATGTTAATAGATGCAAAAGAAAATGGTTACGCAGTAGGTCAATATAACCTTAATAACTTAGAATTCACTCAAGCAATTTTAGAAGCTTCTCAAGAAGAGAACGCTCCTGTAATTTTAGGTGTATCTGAAGGTGCTGCTCGTTACATGAGTGGTTTCTATACAGTTGTTAAAATGGTTGAAGGTTTAATGCATGACAAAGAAATTACTGTACCAGTTGCAATTCACTTAGACCACGGTTCAAGCTTTGAAAAATGTAAAGAAGCAATTGACGCTGGATTTACATCAGTAATGATTGATGCTTCACATGGTTCATTCGAAGACAATGTTGAAATCACTTCAAAAGTTGTAGAATATGCTCATGAACATGGTGTTTCAGTTGAAGCAGAATTAGGTACTGTTGGTGGACAAGAAGATGATGTAGTTGCTGACGGCGTAATCTATGCAGATCCTAAAGAATGTCAAGAACTTGTTGAAAAAACAGGTATCGATACATTAGCGCCAGCATTAGGTTCAGTACACGGACCTTATAAAGGTGAACCAAAATTAGGATTTAAAGAAATGGAAGAAATTGGTGCTTCTACAGGATTACCATTAGTATTACACGGTGGTACAGGAATCCCAACGAAAGATATCCAAAAAGCAATTACTTTTGGTACTGCTAAAATCAATGTAAATACAGAAAACCAAATTGCTTCAGCTAAAGCTGTTCGTGAAGCTTTAGACAATGATAAAGAAGTGTATGATCCTCGTAAATATTTAGGACCTGCACGTGAAGCAATTAAAGCTACTGTTATTGGTAAAATTAAAGAGTTTGGTACATCTAACCAAGCAAAATAAGTTAACGAATAACTTTTGATACTTTATATATGTTGTATCGATTTATGAGGGCGAGACGTCGAAATCAAATTCATTTTTTTGATTTCTGCTTCGCTCTCTTTTTTATGTTATAATTTGTTAGGTTTGTGTAAAAAAGCAATCAGGAAAGCACGGATAACATAAAATTTTAATAATAAATCCTTATAATTATGATTTGAATTGGTAAATAATGGGAATTGAAAACAATAGTAAAAAAATTATATACAAGAGAAGACACTTTATTTTATATGAAATAAATTTTAATAAACTGATGTGCTTTGCAAACTGTAATAATTTAATTTATAATGCAAATGATGTTATGGAAGAGAAATATTGATTGAAAGGCAAAGGAGAACATACGAATGGCTCAAGAAGTGATTAAAATTAGAGGTGGTCAAACACTAAAAGGTGAAGTGAACAACCACGGTGCTAAAAATAGTGCAGTAGCAATTATTCCAGCCGCAATTTTGGCTGAAGACAAAGTAACTATTGAAGGCCTTCCAGAAATCTCTGATGTAGAAACTTTAGTAAGTTTACTTGGAGATTTAAATATTAAGACTGAATTAGATGGTATGACATTAAATGTTGATCCAAATGAAATTGAAAATGCACCATTACCTAATAATAAAGTAGAATCGTTACGTGCTTCATATTATATGATGGGCGCTATGTTAGGTAGGTTTAAAAAATGTGTGATTGGATTACCAGGTGGTTGTCCTTTAGGACCGAGACCCATTGATCAACACATTAAAGGTTTCAAAGCTTTAGGTGCTAAAATTGATGAATCAAGTTCTACATCAATGAAGATAGAGGCTGACAAATTAACAGGTGCGAATATCTTTTTAGATATTGTAAGTGTTGGTGCAACAATCAATATTATGCTTGCAGCAGTTCGTGCTGAAGGTCAAACTGTCATTGAGAATGCTGCAAAAGAGCCAGAAGTAGTTGACGTAGCTAATTTCTTAACAAGCTTAGGTGCAGATATCAAAGGCGCTGGCACAAGTACGATTAAGATTAATGGCGTAGAACATTTACACGGTTCACATCATCAGGTCATTCCAGATAGAATTGAAGCTGGTACATATATGTGTATTGCCGCAGCATGTGGTGAAGATATAACAATTAATAATATTATTCCAACGCATGTAGAACCATTAACAGTGAAATTAAAAGAGCTTGGTGTTGATATTCAAGTTGGTGATGATAGCGCCGTAATCAAACGTAGTACACCATATGCTAGTGTTGATATTAAAACACTTGTATATCCTGGATTTGCTACCGATCTTCAACAACCTATTACCCCATTATTGTTTATGGCTGATGGTGTATCATTTGTTACCGAAACGATTTATCCAGCACGTTTTAGACATGTAGATGAATTGAAAAACATGGGTGCAGATATTTCGGCAGATAATGGTACAGCAACAATTAAGCCATCTAAACTTACTGGCGCAGAAGTTTATGCTAGTGATTTACGTGCAGGTGCTTGCCTTATTGTAGCTGGTTTATTCGCTGAAGGTGTTACAACAATTTATAATGTAAAGCATATTTATCGTGGTTATACTAATATCGTTAGTACTTTAAAATCTTTAGGTGCAGACATTTGGACTGAAGAAGTATAGAAAATGTGGTATAATAAATATACTTAGTAACCAAAGTGTACTTAGTTTAAATGATAATAGAATAAATCGATATTGAGGTGATGACCATGAAAGTTTGCCCTTATCTAGAAGAAACCTTTAAAATAGTAGGTAGAAGTTGGAATGGTCTTATTATTAATTATTTATCTAGATGTACGGAAAAGTCTGCACACTTTTCAGATATGAAACGTGATTTAAAGACAATTACACCACGTGCACTTAGCATAAAGTTAACGGATCTTAGTGAATGGGGACTAGTTGAAAAGAAAGTGGTTTCTACCAGTCCAATGAATATTCTTTACCAACTGACAGATAAAGGTGATGCTTTAGCAGCAGCATTAGTGCCAATGGAAAAATGGGCTCAAGATTATATTGAACTCGAAAATAAATAGTAATTAAATTCTAAAGTAAAAGCGAAATTCAAAATATTACTAAAAGAGAATGGAGCACACAGTCTTAATTAGGTATTTCTAAAGACAATCAATTCTATTAGTTGTGATTGGAAAGTAGCGTATTAAAGTGGAAGTATAATTTAATCATTTTCGATTGCTCTGAATTTTTAAAGAGACCAAGACATAAATCGATGTCTTGGTCTCTTTTTGTATATGAATTGGAGTGTACATGTAGTTATTCACTGAATAACAAAATGGCGCTGAAATTTAATGGGTTAAAAAAATTGTATAAAATGAATGGAAAACGCTTTATAACAACGTTTGCTACGATTTGGCGTGAGCACTTATGTTTAAAAAAATGAAATCTCGGTTAAAATGGTATTATCAACACAAGTTAAGGAGTGAATTATTGATGAGAAATTTCATTAAACAATATATCAACGGAGAATGGGTTGAAAGTACAAGTGGAGAAACACTTGAAGTAATTAATCCTGCAACAGAAGAAGTTGCTGGTACGATTGCTAAAGGTAATAAAGAAGACGTGGAAAAAGCTGTAGAAGCAGCAGATAACGTATATTTAGAATTCAGACACACTTCAGTTAAAGAAAGACAAGATTTATTAGATCAAATAGTACAAGAATATAAAAATAGAAAAGAAGACTTAATTCAAGCAATTACAGACGAATTAGGTGCACCTCTATCTGTAGCGGAAAATGTACACTATCAAATGGGCTTAGATCATTTTGAAGCAGCACGTGATGCATTAAATGATTTCCAATTTGAAGAACGTCGAGGCGATGATTTAGTTGTCAAAGAAGCAATCGGTGTTTCAGGACTTATTACACCATGGAACTTCCCAACAAATCAAACGTCATTGAAATTAGCTGCTGCTTTTGCTGCTGGTAGTCCGGTAGTATTAAAACCTTCAGAAGAAACACCATTTGCAGCTATTATATTAGCAGAAATTTTTGATAAAGTGGGTGTACCTAAAGGTGTATTTAACTTAGTCAATGGTGATGGACAAGGTGTAGGTAATCCATTAAGTGAACATCCAAAAGTAAGAATGATGTCATTTACTGGTTCTGGCCCAACAGGTTCAAGTATTATGAAAAAAGCTGCAGAAGATTTCAAAAAAGTATCACTTGAACTAGGTGGTAAATCACCTTATATTATTTTAGATGACGCTGATATCGATGGTGCAGCAAGTGCAGCTGCTAATAAAGTAGTGTTCAACACAGGGCAAGTTTGTACTGCAGGTACAAGAACAATCGTTCCAGCAAGTATAAAAGAAGACTTTTTAACAGCTGTAAAAGAAAAATTCAGTCAAGTAAAAGTAGGTAACCCTAGAGAAGAAGGTACACAAGTTGGACCAATTATAAGCAAAAAACAATTTGACCAAGTACAAGCCTATATTGACAAAGGTATTGAAGAAGGTGCCGAATTATTATATGGTGGCCCTGGTAAACCTGAAGGATTAGACAAAGGTTACTTTGCAAGACCAACTATTTTTAATAATGTAGATAACAGCATGACAATTGCCCAAGAAGAAATATTTGGACCAGTAATGTCTGTGATCACATATAATGATTTAGATGAAGCAATCAAAATTGCAAATGATACAAAATATGGTTTAGCTGGTTACGTTTATGGTAGTGATAAAGATACACTTCATAAAGTAGCACGTTCAATTGAAGCAGGTACAGTTGAAATTAACGAAGCTGGACGTAAACCTGATTTACCATTCGGTGGTTATAAACAATCTGGTATAGGCCGTGAATGGGGCGACTACGGAATCGAAGAATTCTTAGAAGTTAAATCAATTGCAGGTTACTACAATTAATAAGTTAATTTAATAGGTAATGTGAATCTATATGAGAGTAGAACAATGAAATCTTTTTAAGAGAAATTAGATTTCTGTTCTACTCTCTTTTTATAATTTATATATCGAAATACATTTTGTAATTAAATAGGAAATTTGCTATAGTTATAAAAGTAGTAGCGTAGTTACTATGTTATTTAAAAAACTTATTTATGAAATGGGTGCAAGATAATGCCTGAAAAAGTACGAACATCACCTCAGTATGAATCGTTCCACGAGTTATACAAAAATTACACTACAAAAGATCTCACTCAAAAAGCAAAATCTCTTAAGCTAACAAACTATAGTAAATTGAATAAAAAAGAACTTGTTCTCGCGATTATGGAAGCGCAAATGGAAAAAGATGGTAACTATTATATGGAAGGCATTCTAGATGATATCCAACAAGATGGTTATGGCTTTTTAAGAACAGTTAATTATTCTAAGGGAGAAAAAGATATCTATATCTCAGCTAGTCAAATTCGTCGTTTTGAAATTAAACGAGGAGATAAAGTGACTGGTAAGGTTAGAAAGCCAAAGGATAATGAAAAGTATTATGGTTTATTACAGGTTGATTTTGTTAATGATGAGAATGCAGAAGAAGTAAAAAAACGTCCTCATTTCCAGGCGTTAACGCCGTTATATCCAGAAGAAAGAATTGTGTTAGAAACTACAAAGCAGAATTTTTCAACTCGAATCATGGATTTAATCACGCCAATTGGATTAGGACAACGTGGACTTATCGTTGCACCGCCTAAAGCAGGGAAAACCTCTTTATTAAAAGAAATTGCAAATGCAATTGCAACGAATAAACCTGATGCAGAATTATTTGTATTATTAGTAGGAGAACGACCAGAAGAGGTTACTGATATAGAAAGATCTGTAGAAACTGCAGAAGTAGTTCATTCTACATTTGATGAGCCACCTCAACACCATGTCAAAGTTGCAGAATTATTATTAGAACGTGCGAAACGCTTAGTTGAAATTGGTAAGGATGTCATTATACTAATGGATTCTATAACAAGATTGGCACGTGCTTATAACCTTGTTATTCCGCCAAGTGGTCGTACGTTATCTGGTGGGTTAGATCCAGCATCTTTACACAAACCAAAAGCATTCTTTGGTGCAGCAAGAAATATTGAAGCGGGTGGCAGTATGACTATATTAGCTACAGCTTTAGTTGAAACTGGTTCGCGTATGGATGACATGATTTACGAAGAATTTAAAGGTACTGGAAACATGGAGTTACATTTAGATCGTAAATTAGCAGAACGTCGAGTATTTCCAGCAATTGATATTGGACGCAGTTCAACACGTAAAGAAGAATTGCTCATTGATCCCAAAGAACTGGATTCATTATGGCAATTACGCAATATGTTTACAGATTCAACGGACTTTACAGAAAGATTTGTTCGTAAACTCAAACGAACAGACAATAACCAAGAATTCTTTGAACAGTTACAAAAAGCTGCTAAAGAAAGCACAAAAACGGGTAAACCAATCATTTAATTACTAAATGATTCATAGATATAATACCAATATGAGATTTAGGGTTGCGTTTTATATTTATAGACATTATAATTATCAAGTATTGGGTAAAAAACTCACAAAAAACTCTGTTCCAGATGGTTCAGGGCAAAGGAGCTGAAAATAATGAGACAAAATATTCATCCTGAATATCACAATGTTATCTTTTTAGATACTACTACAGATTTTAAATTCTTAAGTGGTTCAACTAAAACATCATCAGAGACAATGGAATGGGAAGATGGTAATGAATACCCAGTTATTCGTTTAGACATTTCATCTGATTCACATCCATTCTACACAGGACGTCAAAAATTCGCTGCGGCGGATGGTCGTGTGGAACGTTTCAACAAAAAATTCGGATTCAAATCAAGCAACGAATAATTGTTGGTATAAGGCATTCTCATTTTATGAGAATGCCTTTTTATGTTAAAAAGCACTTCCTAATCACAAATAGATATCATAAACAATGTTGAAATTCCTTTATTTTATGAGTAACGATACTGGCTGCAAGTATAGCATTAAATTTAAGTTTGTATACAATGTTGAAACAAAGTGGATCAGTTTTGTTAGTAGGCAGTTCAATGAGAATTTAACGATAGTTCTATTTGTATATCCCAAATTGTTACATAAAATTAACGCAGTAACTTGAAAATATATCCTATTTTGTAGTGGAAAATATGATATAATGAATCGATTATGTTTTGAAAAAAGGTGGAACGCATAATGTATGAAACTTATCATTCCGGGTGGATTGAATGTATTACTGGAAGTATGTTTAGTGGCAAATCTGAAGAGCTTATTCGTCGATTAAGACGAGGGCTTTATGCTAAACAAAAAGTAGTTGTATTTAAACCAGCTATAGATGACCGCTATCATAAAGATAAGATTGTTTCTCACAATGGCAATGCTATAGAAGCAATTAATATTTCGACAGCAGCTGAGATATTAAAGCACGATTTATCAGAAGTAGATGTAATTGGAATAGACGAAGTGCAATTTTTTGAAAATGGTATTGTACATATAGCTGAACAGTTAGCTGAAAAAGGACATAGAGTCATTACTGCTGGTCTAGATATGGACTTTAGAGCACAACCTTTCGAGCCAATGCCACAATTGATGGCTGTGAGTGAGGATGTAACTAAACTTCAAGCAGTTTGTGCGGTTTGCGGTGCATCGTCAAGTCGTACGCAAAGATTAATTGATGGTAACCCAGCAAAAATCGACGACCCAGTCATTTTAGTTGGTGCTAATGAAAGCTATGAACCCAGATGCAGAGCGCATCATATAGTAGCGCCTAGCAATACTGAGAAGGAGGAAATGTAGTGTTTGATCAATTAGACATAGTAGAAGAAAGATATGAACAATTAAATGAAATGTTAAGTGATCCTGATGTCGTAAATAATCCAGATAATTTACGTAAATATTCTAAAGAGCAGGCAGAATTACAAAAAACAGTGGACGTTTATCGCGATTATAAACAAACAAAAGAAGATATTTCTGAAGTAGAAGAAATGTTACGTGATACAAAAGATAATGATGAAATTGAAATGTTGAAAGAGGAACATCAAACACTTCAAAATAAAGTACCTAAGTTAGAAGAAGAACTTAAGTTCTTATTGATCCCTAAAGATCCTAATGATGACAAAGACGTTATTGTAGAAATTCGTGCAGCAGCAGGTGGAGATGAGGCGGCAATTTTTGCTGGTGACCTATTTAGAATGTATTCCAAATATGCTGAAACGTTAAATTATAAGACAGATATTGTAGAAGTTACCGAAAGTGATCATGGTGGTTATAAAGAAATAAGTTTTTCTGTTTCTGGTAATGGTGCTTTTAGTAAATTAAAATATGAGAATGGTGCACACCGTGTACAGCGTGTACCTGAAACTGAATCAGGCGGACGTATCCATACATCAACAGCTACAGTTGCAGTACTTCCTGAGGTAGAAGATGTTGAAATAGAAGTTCGCAACGAAGATTTGAAAATTGACACATACCGTTCAAGTGGTGCAGGTGGTCAGCACGTTAATACAACAGATTCAGCTGTGCGTATTACACATATTCCAACCGGTGTTATTGCGACTTCTTCAGAAAAATCGCAAATCCAAAACCGTGAAAAAGCACTAAAAGTATTAAAAGCACGCTTATTTGATATGAAATTACAAGAAGAGCAACAAAAATATGCTGCCCAACGTAAATCAGCAGTGGGTACAGGAGATCGTTCAGAACGTATCAGAACCTATAACTATCCGCAAAGCCGTGTAACAGATCATCGTATTGGTTTAACTTTACAAAAATTAGACCAAATTATGGAAGGTAAGTTGGATGAAATTATTGATGCTTTAACTTTAGCGGAACAAACTGATAAATTGAAAGAATTAAATAATGGTGAATTATAAAACATTATTAAATCAAGCTAAAGTGAAATGCAATGAACAAGGTATTGAATCAACGCGTGCCGAATGGTTAATGTTGGATTTGTTTAATTGGTCTAAAGCCAATTACTTAATGCATATGGATGATGAAGTAACACTTCAACATAAAAACTTATTTGATGACGCAACACAAAGAATGCTAAATGATGAACCAATACAATATATCCTAGGTAAACAAACATTCTATGGTGAAGTTTTTAAAGTGAATAAGCATTGTCTTATTCCAAGACCTGAAACAGAAGAAGTAATGCTTCATTTTTATAATCAACTTCATTCAGGAGATTGTGTTGTAGATATAGGCACGGGGAGTGGGAATATACCGATTTCATTAAAAAAATTGAACCCTTCATTAGAAGTTTATGCTACAGATTTATATACTTCAGCGTTATCTGTCGCTAAGGCTAACGCTAAGATGCACCAAGTAGAAATTAGATTTCTACAAGGTGATACATTAATGCCACTGATTGAGCACGGCATCAAAGTAAATGGACTTATTTCTAATCCGCCATATATTGATGATAATGATGCATTTATTATGGATAATACAGTGTTAAACTATGAACCACATACTGCGCTTTTTGCAAAAAACAATGGCTATGATATCTATGATAAAATTATAGATCAGTTACCCGAAGTATTATTGCCAAATGCGAAAGTTGTGTTTGAAATTGGATTTAATCAAGGACAAACATTGAAACAACGTATTATTGAGAAATATCCAAGTTTAGATGTACAAATCATTAAAGATATAAATAATAACGACCGAATAATTTCATTTGTTTGGTGATCATAAGTTATGTGCTAAACATGATTAATCATGAGAGTGCATAACTTTTTATTTTGTTTTAAAATAGATAACAAGATGAAAGGGTGAGTCTAAGTGAATACAAAAATATGGGATTTACGCCAATCTAATAATCAATTGAATACAGATAATGAACTGAATGATATAAAAGTAATTTTTGAAAATGGCGGTTTAATTGCTATACCAACTGAAACTGTATACGGATTGGGTGCAGATGCACGTAATGAAGCAGCAATTAAACACATTTATAGTGCGAAAGGTAGACCATCTGACAATCCTTTAATTGTTCATATCTATAAAGTTGAACAAATACAAGCTTTTACAGATAAGCTGTCAAAAGAAGTTGAAATGTTAATGAATGAATTTTGGCCTGGACCGATTTCATTTATTGTTCCATTAAAAAAAGGCTATTTATGTGAAAGTGTTAGTGGTGGGTTAGATTCCATTGCAGTGCGTATGCCAAGTCATCCAATCGGAAGACAAATACTAAAATATGTTGATATGCCAATTGCGGCACCCAGTGCAAATTTGAGTGGCAGACCCTCACCGACTACATTTGAACATGTTTATCGTGATTTGGACGGGCGTATCGATGGTATTGTGAATGGAGACCAAAGTGAAGAGGGGTTAGAAAGTACTGTGCTCGATTGTACACAATTTCCATTTAAAATCGCTAGACCCGGTTCTATCACAAAATCTATGATAGAAGCGGTTATTCCAGAAAGTGTGACAACAATAGGTACATTAGATTCTGAAAAACCAATTGCTCCAGGTATGAAATATAAACATTATTCACCTGATACACCAGTAAAAATATTGAAGTCTTTTAATGCGTTACCTACATCGACTTCAAATTGGACACAAACAGCGTTTATCGTACCTCGTAGCAAACAAGCGTTAATACCAGAAGCTGCGAAATTTATACCTTTATGCGAAGATGAAAATGATATTAAAGGGGCTAATCATAATCTTTATCAAATATTGCATCAGTTAGACCAAGACGATCAAATTCAACATGCCTTTATTTATGGATTTGATTTGAATGATAACACTACGGCAATTATGAATAGAATGATGAAAGCGGCTAATCAATCTATTATTGAAGGAGCAGATTTATGAAAATCATTTTTGTTTGTACAGGAAATACTTGTAGGAGTCCTATGGCTGAAAGTATCGCTCAGTCCAAATTACCTAACCATACAATTGTGTCACGTGGTATGTATGCTATAGATGGTCAACCGATATCAGATCATACTAAGGAAATTTTACTTGAGCGTCATTTAAATGTGCCATACCAAGCCCAGTCTTTTACTGCTTCAGATATAAATGCAGATTTAATATTGACGATGGGTTCATCTCATAAGCGCATAATTAAGGAATTGTATGATAACACCGATCACGTATTTACTTTAAATGAGTATGTAGACAAGATAGGAGAGGTTTCCGATCCGTTTGGTGGGAGTAAATCTGCATATCTTGAAATATATAATGAATTAAATTTACTGATAGATAGTTTAAAAAATAAAATATTAAACTAATAAATTGGTGAAATTAGTATAAGTACGTTAGTAAATACGTTATAATAAAAACGTGTAGCAAATTTGCTATCAGTCAATTTTGTATGTTTTAAAGCGGTTTGAGATTCAATTACTTTTTATGTCATTAATAAAAAGGGGTGCAAGAATGGAAGATTTGAAGTTATTGTTAGATGAATTAAAATCACAATCTTTTTTCAAGGCTAATGAATTATGCATTATCGGTTGTTCAACATCAGAAATCATTGGTGAACGCATTGGTAGTGTAGGTTCTATGGAAGTAGCTAAAGAAATATTTGATTCATTGAAAGTAATCGAAAATGAAACAGGCGTTTCTTTTGTATATCAAGGTTGTGAACATATAAACAGAGCGGTAACAATAGAAAGAGCACAATTCAATCCCCTCACGATGGAAGAAGTTACGGTTGTACCAGATGTTCATGCTGGTGGAAGTCTTGCCACTTATGCATACAAGCATATGGATGAACCAATGGTTGTTGAACATATATCGGTACCTAAAGGTATTGATATTGGTCAAACCCTTATTGGAATGCACATCAAGCATGTCGCTATTCCAGAACGTACAAGTGTTAAGCAAATTGGTGAAGCAATTGTAACCATCGCTTCTTCAAGACCTAAGAAAATTGGTGGCGAAAGAGCAAAATATAACTAATACAGAAACGAGGGAATTACCAATGTCATTTATTCAAAAGCAAGATAAAGAAATATATGAAGTGATTCAAAATGAATTTAACCGTCAAAATAACAATATCGAGCTCATTGCTTCAGAGAACTTTGTTTCAGAAGCAGTTATGGAAGCCCAAGGATCAGTGTTAACGAACAAGTATGCTGAAGGCTATCCTAATAGAAGATATTATGGCGGTTGTGAATACGTAGATGTGTCAGAAACATTAGCTATTGATCGTGCTAAAAAATTATTTGACGCAGAACATGTTAATGTTCAACCACACTCAGGATCTCAGGCCAATATGGCTGTTTATCTCGTAGCATTAGAACACGGTGATACTGTATTAGGTATGAATTTAAGCCATGGTGGCCATTTAACACATGGTGCACCTGTGAACTTTAGTGGTCAATTTTATAACTTTGTGGAATATGGTGTAGACCAAGAAAATGAGCAAATTGATTATGATGAAGTATTAAAAGTTGCTAAAGAACATAAACCTAAATTAATTGTTGCTGGTGCATCAGCTTATTCAAGAACAATCGATTTCAAACGATTCAAAGAAATTGCTGATGAAGTTGGCGCAAAATTAATGGTTGATATGGCACATATCGCTGGTTTAGTCGCAGTTGGTTTACATCCAAATCCTGTGGAATATGCAGATTTCGTAACGACAACTACACATAAAACATTACGCGGACCTCGTGGCGGCATGATTTTATGTAAAGAAGAATATAAAAAACAAATTGATAAAACGATATTCCCAGGTATCCAAGGTGGCCCATTAGAGCATGTGATTGCTGCTAAAGCAGTTGCATTTGGTGAGGCATTACAAGATGACTTTAAAGTTTATCAACAACAAGTGATTCAAAATGCTAAAACATTAGCTAACACATTGACTGACGAAGGATTTAGAGTTGTATCTGGAGGAACGGATAATCACCTCGTCGCAGTAGACGTCAAAGGTTCTGTGGGTATTACAGGTAAAGTTGCTGAAGAAACACTAGATGCAATTGGAATAACTTGTAATAAAAATACAATTCCTTTTGATCAAGAAAAACCTTTCGTAACGAGTGGTATCCGTTTAGGTACCCCAGCTGCAACAACACGTGGTTTTGATGAAACTGCTTTTGAAGAAGTTGCGAAAATCATTAGTTTAGTTTTAAAAGACCCAGAAAATGAAAAAGCATTAGCCGAAGGGAAAGAAAGAGTTAAGACTTTAACTTCAAAACATCCTTTATATAATTAAAATTGGAGGAAATAAATTTATGGGCAAAGTACATGTTTTTGATCACCCACTTATTCAACACAAATTAAGTTATATCCGTGACGTACATACTGGGACTAAAGAATTTAGAGAGCTAGTAGATGAAGTAGGTATGTTAATGGCATATGAAGTTACAAGAGATTTAGAATTACAGGATGTGGAAATAGAAACACCAGTAACAAAAATGATTGCTAAAAGATTAACAGGTAAAAAATTAGCGTTTGTACCAATCTTAAGAGCAGGATTAGGGATGACACAAGGTATTTTAACATTAGTACCTGCAGCTAGAATAGGTCATGTGGGTCTTTATAGAGATCCTGAAACACTAGAAGCCGTTGAATATTTTGTGAAATTACCACAAGATATTGAAGAAAGAGAAATTGTAGTTGTAGACCCAATGTTAGCAACAGGTGCTTCAGCTATAGAAGCTATTAATTCATTAAAAAAACGTGGTGCTAAAAATATTCGTTTTATGTGTTTAATCGCTGCCCCTGAAGGTGTAGAAAAATTACAAGCAGCTCATGAAGATGTGGATATATTTATCGCTGCATTAGATGAAAAGCTTGATGATCATGCATATATCACACCAGGTTTAGGTGATGCAGGTGACCGTTTATTCGGTACAAAATAGTTTCGCCCAGGAGTGGAGGAAAAATGAAAAAAATAATGACTGTCTTCGGCACACGTCCAGAAGCAGTAAAAATGGCACCTCTAATTCAAGCGTTGAAACATGACGATGCGCTAGAACCTATCGTAGTTGTTACGGCTCAACATAGAGAAATGCTTGATTCAGTTCTGACTAGCTTCCACATCACACCAGATTATGATTTGGATATCATGAAACAAGGCCAGTCACTGTCTGAAATTACGTCACGTATTTTATCGAGACTAGAGGATGTTATAAAGAAAGAACAACCAGATATGATACTCGTTCATGGTGACACAATGACGACGTTTGCTGGTAGTTTAGCAGCATTATATAATCAGATTCCTATAGGTCATGTCGAGGCTGGCTTAAGAACATGGGATAAATATGCTCCATTTCCTGAAGAAATGAATAGACAAATGGTAGGGGTAATGGCAGATTTGAATTTTGCCCCTACCAATAATGCTGCTCACAATCTTTTAGCAGAAAACAAACCAGAGGAATCAATCGTTGTGACAGGTAATACGGCTATAGATGCTATGAAGACGACAATACATGATCACTATCATTCTAAGATTATAGCAAAGCATAAAGATAAACGTATCATTTTGTTAACTGCGCACCGACGTGAAAATATTGGTGAACCTATGGTGCATATATTTAAAGCTGTTAGAGATATTGTCGAAGCATTTGAAGATGTCGTTGTGGTTTACCCAGTGCATAAAAATCCTAAAGTTAGGGAAATTGCAGAAACTTATTTATCAAATCACGAGCGAATTGAATTGGTGGAACCATTGGAAGTCGTGGATTTTCATAATTTTGCCCATCAATCATACTTGATATTAACTGATTCTGGAGGTGTGCAAGAAGAAGCGCCTTCATTAGGTAAACCTGTACTTGTGTTAAGAGATGCTACAGAAAGACCCGAAGGTGTGAATGCTGGTACGCTTAAAATAGTAGGCACCCACGAGAAAAACATATTTGATTCTACGAAACAATTATTAGATGACAAAATGTTATATGACAAAATGAGCCATGCACGAAATCCTTATGGAGATGGAAATGCCGCTTTACGAATTTGTGAGAATATCAAATATTATTTTCATATAATTTCCAAAAAGCCAGAATCATTCAAATAATTAAAAAGGGGGAATGTGTCGGTTCTGTGACAATTTGAGAAAAAATTAAACTACATTTTGTATAGAATTGACACGTTAACTACCCCTATATTATTATTAAAACTGTATGATTGAAATGGTTCTCATTATTGCATGAAAAAGATGAAGTGAGGCATAGTCATGGAACGTTTCAACATCATTTTTAATAGATACATTCAATACTATTTATATGGT
The DNA here is from genome assembly GCF_056529615.1 of Staphylococcus sp. Z5-21. Lineage (NCBI taxonomy): Bacteria > Bacillati > Bacillota > Bacilli > Caryophanales > Staphylococcaceae > Staphylococcus > Staphylococcus sp. Z5-21. Next base: position 818,699 of record NZ_CP096462.1, read on the forward strand.
ATAGTTGTACTATTAATTGTGTTTATTTTCACATACTCACCATTTATATTAGGGCTTATAATAGGTACAATTGGATCACTTTTTAATACTTTTACTTTCGAATATTATTTAGCAAAGGCAAAAGAAAAAGATAACATACATATTTCAACGGGCAACGTTTGGAGATATTTAATAGTGGTTCTAGCATGTTGTATTTGGTATTTTTATAAGGATGAAATTAATATCATTGGTGTGGTTATTGGTTTAATGATTTCATATGTTTTAATTGTTTTCAAACCATTTTTACACAAGAAATAAATTTTAAAACGAAAGAGGTGAGAAAGCATGAATCATAAAGACCCTCTAGTCAGTTGGAATGTATTTGGTCTAGACATAGTGTTTAATCTTTCATCAATTATGATGTTGATTATTACAGCGGTTATTGTTTTTGTCATTGCTATTATTTGTACACGCAACCTCAAAAAACGACCAACTGGTAAACAAAATTTCATAGAGTGGGTTTTTGACTTTGTAAGAGGTATTATTGAAAGTAACATGGCATGGTCAAAAGGTGGGCAATTCCATTTCTTGGCAGTAACACTTATATTCTTTATATTTGTGAGTAATATGCTAGGACTTCCATTTCAATTAATTTCAGGGCATACGTTGTGGTGGAAATCACCAACAGCTGATGCGACAGTTACTTTAACACTGTCAACACTCATCATTCTATTAACACATTTTTATGGTGTTAGAATGAAAGGTACAAAAGGTTATTTCCAAAACTATACAAAACCAATCTTTTTATTACCAATTAATATCTTTGAAGAATTCACTTCAACTTTAACGTTAGGTCTTCGACTCTACGGTAATATTTTCGCAGGTGAATTGCTATTAGGATTATTGGCAGGATTAGTAACAGGTGATTCAACTAGAGCATGGGGTTGGATAATCGGGTTACCTGGTTTAGTTGTTTGGCAAGGGTTTTCAATATTCATCGGTACAATTCAAGCATATATTTTCGTTATGCTTTCAATGGTTTACATGTCCCATAAAGTTCAGGACAGTCATTAATTAATTAAATTTTAAAGAAAAACTAGGAGGATTTTATAAATGAATTTAATCGCAGCAGCAATCGCAATCGGCTTATCAGCATTAGGTGCAGGTATTGGTAATGGTCTTATCGTTTCAAGAACAGTAGAAGGTGTCGCTCGTCAACCAGAAGCACGTGGACAATTAATGGGTATTATGTTCATCGGTATCGGTTTAGTTGAAGCATTACCTATCATTGGTGTAGTTATCGCTTTCATGTCACTATAATTCAACTAATTATTATGGCGAAGTCTGAAAGACTTTCGCCGTTCGTTTTTATCAATAATGTCTTATGATTATAATGTATGAAAGGAGTGTCTATGTAAGTGACTGCTACGACAAATATGTTTGTACTTGGTGCAGCTGGAACTAGCGGCGTTCAATGGGGGACAATAATCGTTACGCTTGTAACTTTTCTTATCTTATTAGCTTTATTGAAAAAGTTCGCATGGGGTCCATTAAAAGATGTAATGGATAAACGTGAACACGATATTAATAAAGACATTGATGATGCTGAACAAGCTAAATTAAATGCACAAAAGTTAGAAGAACAAAATAAACAAACACTAAAAGAAACACAAGATGAGGTTCAAAAGATTTTAGAAGAATCTAAAGTTCAAGCTCGAAAACAACATGAAGAAATTATTCATGAAGCAAATATCAGAGCTAATGGCATGATTGAAACTGCACAGAATGAAATCAACAGTGAAAAAGAACGTGCAATTGCAGATATTAACAACCAAGTTTCTGAGCTTTCTGTTTTAATCGCTTCTAAAGTACTGCAAAAAGAAATCTCAGATAAAGATCAAAAAGCTTTAGTTGAAAAGTACATAAAAGAGGCAGGCGATAAGTAATGGCAAACATAGCAAAAAAATATGCCAAAGCATTATTTGATACTGCTAAAGATGCAGACATACTTGACGACATGTACGATGAATTTTCAACAATTAATGAAGCAGTTCAATCTGAAAATAAAAAGCTACAAGCATTGGATGCAGATCCACAAAAAGATGTTGAGCAACGTCGTCGCTTCGTAAGCATTGTATTTGGACAAACGAACCAATACTTGCAGAATATGCTGACAATACTTGCTAGCAATCGTCATTTAGGACACATTCATGAAATATATATCGCGTTTGAAACATTATATAATGAACAGCATAATCAAGACTATGCTGTAATCGAATCCGTATATCAATTGTCAGAAGAAGAATTATCAAGTATAGAAGAAATTATTAAAGCACGAACTAAACTTTCTAAAATAATGATTACTAACAAAATTAATCCTGAACTTATCGGTGGTATCAGAGTTAAAGTTGGTACGAAAGTGATGGACGCAAGTATTAAAAATGATCTTGCACAATTAGAAAGACAATTTATTAGAGTGAAATAAAATTTGAAGGAGTGACATAGATGGCCATTAAAGCTGAAGAAATCAGTGCATTACTTCGCTCACAAATCGAAAATTATGAGTCGGAAATGGCAGTTACTGATGTAGGTACAGTACTACAAATTGGTGACGGTATCGCATTAATCCACGGATTAAACGATGTTATGGCTGGTGAGCTAATAGAATTCAAAAGTGGCGTTCTAGGCTTAGCACAAAACTTAGAAGAATCAAATGTCGGTGTAGTTATTTTAGGACCATACGCTGATATCAAAGAAGGGGACGAAGTAAAACGTACTGGACGTATTATGGAAGTTCCTGTAGGTAACGAACTTATTGGTCGTGTTGTGAACCCACTTGGACAACCTATTGATGGACAAGGTCCAGTTAATACAACAAGCACAAGACCTGTAGAGAAAAAAGCAACAGGTGTAATGGACCGTAAATCAGTTGATGAACCATTACAAACTGGTATTAAAGCCATTGATGCACTTGTACCAATTGGTCGTGGTCAACGTGAATTAATCATTGGTGACCGTCAAACAGGTAAAACTACGGTTGCTATTGATACAATTTTAAACCAAGCTGATCAAGATACAATTTGTATTTATGTTGCTATTGGACAAAAAGATTCAACTGTTCGTGCTAATGTTGAAAAGCTACGCCAAGAAGGCGCGTTAGATTACACAATTGTTGTTTCTGCTTCAGCAGCTGACCCAGCTCCAATGCTTTATATTGCACCATATTCAGGTGTAGCTATGGCTGAAGAATTCATGTTTGCTGGTAAAGACGTTTTAATTGTTTATGATGATTTAACGAAACAAGCTGCAGCTTACCGTGAGTTATCACTATTATTACGTAGACCACCAGGCCGTGAAGCATACCCAGGCGATGTGTTCTACTTACATAGTAGATTACTTGAGAGAGCAGCGAAGTTAAATGATGATTTAGGTGGAGGCTCTATTACTGCCTTACCAATTATAGAAACACAAGCAGGCGATATCGCAGCTTATGTACCAACTAACGTTATTTCAATTACAGATGGACAAATCTTCTTACAATCTGATTTATTCTTCTCAGGTGTAAGACCTGCCATTAATGCTGGTCAATCTGTATCACGTGTTGGTGGTTCTGCACAGATAAAAGCAATGAAAAAAGTTGCTGGTACGTTACGTTTAGATTTAGCTTCTTATCGTGAATTAGAGTCATTTGCACAATTTGGTTCAGATTTAGATGAGTTTACAGCTAAAAAATTAGAACGTGGTAAACGTACGGTTGAAATCTTAAAACAAGATAAAAACAAACCACTACCTGTCGAAAATCAAGTATTAATTATTTATGCATTGACTAAAGGTTATTTAGATGACATCCCAGTAGAAGATATTACTCGTTTCGAGGAAGAATTAAATCTTTGGGCTAAGTCTAATGCGACTGAACTATTAAATGAAATTAAAACTTCAGGTGCATTACCAAAAGATGAAGCATTTGAATCAGCAATTACAGAATTCAAAAAAAGCTTTAGCAAATCAGAAGCATAATAGTTAATCTTAAATAAAAGGTGGTGAGATAATGGGATCTCTTAAAGAGATTGATACACGTATAAAATCAACCAAAAAAATGAAGCAAATTACGAAAGCAATGAACATGGTATCAAGTTCTAAATTGCGCCGTGCGGAAAGCAACACGAAACAGTTCAGACCATATATGGAAAAAATGCAAGATGCGATTACTGCAGTTGCAGGTGCAGATAAAAATTCACGTCACCCAATGTTACAACAACGAAAAGTGAAGAAAAGTGCCTACCTAGTGATTACAAGTGATAAAGGTCTTGCAGGTGCTTACAATGCAAACGTATTAAAACACCTTATAAAAGATATTGAAGAAAAACATGCAAGTAAAGATGATTATTCAATTCTAGTATTAGGTCAAACTGGTGTGGATTTCCTTAAAAATAAAGGTTATGACATACATGATTCACTTATAGATGTACCAGATCAACCTTCTTTTAAAGAAGTACAAGCAATAGCTAAAAAAGCTATAGATTTGTATAGTGAAGAAGAAGTTGATGAGGTGAAAATTTATTTTAGTCATTTCGTAAGTGTATTAGAAAATACACCTTCTACCAAAACTGTGCTTCCATTGTCTCCTGAGGACTCTAGCTTAGGACATGGTCAATTGTCATCATATGAGTTCGAACCAGACAAAGAGGCAATATTGAGCGTCATTTTACCTCAATATGTTGAAAGTTTAATATATGGAACGATTTTAGATGCAAAAGCAAGTGAACATGCTACGCGTATGACTGCAATGAAAAATGCATCAGATAATGCGTCAGAAATTATTGATGACTTATCTATTCAATATAACAGAGCAAGACAAGCAGCAATTACTCAACAAATCACTGAAATTGTCGGTGGCTCAGTTGCGCTTGAATAATTATTAAAGGAGGAAAAAAACATGGGATTAGGCCGTGTAACTCAAGTTATGGGTCCAGTAATTGATGTTCGCTTTGAGCACAATGAAGTTCCAGAAATTAACAATGCCTTAGTCGTAGACGTTGAAAGAGATGAAGGTACAGTATCTCTTACATTAGAAGTGGCATTACAACTTGGCGATGACGTCGTACGTACAATTGCAATGGATTCTACTGATGGTGTTAAACGTGGTACAGAAGTTCGAGATAGCGGAGATAGCATCAGTGTTCCAGTTGGTGATGCTACGTTAGGACGTGTGTTTAATGTTCTTGGTGATACAATTGACTTAGACGAGAAGCTTGATACTTCTGTCAAACGTGATCCAATTCATAGAGAAGCACCTGCATTCGATCAATTATCAACAAAAGTTGAAATCTTAGAAACAGGTATTAAAGTAATTGATTTACTTGCACCGTATATTAAAGGTGGTAAAATCGGTTTGTTCGGTGGCGCTGGTGTAGGTAAAACAGTATTAATTCAAGAATTAATTAATAATATAGCTCAAGAACATGGTGGTATTTCAGTATTTGCCGGCGTAGGTGAACGTACGCGTGAAGGTAATGACTTATACTACGAAATGAGTGATAGTGGTGTTATTAAGAAAACAGCTATGGTCTTCGGACAAATGAATGAGCCACCTGGTGCGCGTATGCGTGTTGCTTTATCAGGCTTAACAATGGCTGAACACTTCCGTGATGTACAAGGACAAGATGTTTTACTATTTATTGATAACATATTCAGATTTACGCAAGCTGGTTCAGAAGTATCAGCACTATTAGGTCGTATGCCATCAGCCGTTGGTTATCAACCTACACTTGCTACTGAAATGGGTCAATTACAAGAACGTATTACATCAACAACTAAAGGATCTGTAACGTCAATCCAAGCAGTTTTCGTACCTGCCGATGATTATACTGACCCAGCACCAGCAGCTGTCTTTGCTCACTTAGATGCTACAACTAACCTAGAACGTAAATTAACGGAAATGGGTATTTATCCTGCCGTTGATCCGCTTGCATCTACTTCTAGAGCATTAGACCCTACAATTGTTGGTCAAGATCATTATGAAATAGCTCGTGATGTACAATCTACATTACAAAAATATAGAGAATTACAAGATATTATTGCTATTTTAGGTATGGATGAATTATCAGAAGAAGATAAACAAACTGTTGAACGTGCACGTCGTATCCAGTTCTTCTTATCACAAAACTTCCACGTAGCTGAACAATTTACTGGTCAAAAAGGTTCATATGTACCTGTTCAAAAAACGGTAGAAGGCTTCAAAGCAATTTTAGATGGCGAATATGATCATATCCCTGAAGATGCATTCCGTCTTGTAGGTAGTATGGAAGAAGTAATCGCAAAAGCTAAAGATATGGGTGTTGAAGTTTAAAAATTAGGAGGTAAAGATAATGAACACATTAAGCCTAAATATTGTCACTCCTAATGGTTCTGTTTACGACCGAGAAGATGTTAATCTTGCAGTATTACAAACTACTGCAGGAGAAATCGGTGTTATGTATGGACATATTCCAACAGTTGCAGCACTTGAAATTGGCTATGTCAAAATAAATTTTGACGGTGGTTCAGAATATATTGCAGTGAGTGAAGGTTTTGTTGAGGTTAGACAAGATAAATTATCAATTATTGTACAAACTGCAGAACCTGCGAATGAAATAGATGTTGCTAGAGCTGAATTAGCAAAATCTAGAGCAGAATCTCATTTGAATAATGAAGAAGATAACAGCGACGTTAATAGAGCTAAACGTGCTTTAGAAAGAGCGAATAACCGTATTCGCGTCGCGAACTTACAATAAATTATATCATTGGTGAGTGGGATGTTACTTTTTCCATTTAGGCATCTACTACTCACTCCAAAAGGAGTCTAAGACATGAAAAATGTCTTAGACTCTTTTTTTATAGACGTAAGTTCGTATAGTAAAGTAGACACAAAAATAAAAAGTGAAGTGCTCAAACAACAAAAGCATTATAGTTAATTAAATTCTGCAGTTCTTAAGTATCTTTTAATGATTATTTCGTGTAAAATAAATTGACAGTCTAAAGTGAGGAGTTATTGTATGGAGTATCTAGGACAATTTTCAATTGTACATCTTATCTTACATGTGGTTTGTATTTGTATTGCTTATTGGGCATTAAATGCAGTGAGATTAGAGCAGTTTTTTAAAAAGGGGTATCCCTTACAAGTTCAAATTTGTATGATTTTTTTAGCAATATTACTTGGAACAGCTGTTAGTAATTTTATTGTGGATTTGTTACAATACTCAACGCAAATAAAATATTTAGCACAATAATTCAAATACTTGTATATCTTTTTGAATTATAGATATAATAATTTAGAAGTACATAAAATAGTTTAATTAAAATGAAATATATAAGTAGCAAAGTGGAGGATTTAAGATGGATATGATAGAAATTAATGGTGGAAATAGATTAACTGGGGAGGTTAAAGTGTCAGGTGCCAAGAATGCTGTATTACCAGTATTAACTGCTTCACTTTTAGCATCAGAAGGTGTCAGTAAACTTATGAATGTACCTGCATTAAGTGATGTAGAAACGATAAATAATGTGATTTCAACATTAAATGCAGAAGTTTCATACGATAAAGACGAAGAATCAGTAACTGTAGATGCAACGAAAGAATTAAATGAAGAGGCTCCATATGAATATGTAAGTAAAATGAGAGCCAGTATTCTTGTTATGGGTCCATTATTAGCCCGCTTAGGTCATGCTAAAGTCGCATTGCCAGGTGGTTGCGCAATTGGTTCAAGACCAATTGAACAGCACATCAAAGGTTTCGAAGAACTTGGTGCTGATATTCACATGGATGGTGGTTTTATTTATGCAAGTACTGAAAATGGATTAAAAGGTACAACCATTCATTTAGACTTCCCAAGTGTGGGCGCAACGCAAAATATTATCATGGCAGCTTCACTAGCAGAAGGTAAAACAGTATTAGAAAATGTTGCAAGAGAACCAGAAATCGTTGATTTAGCAAATTATATTAACGAAATGGGAGGTAACGTTTCTGGAGCTGGCACGGATACGATCATTATCCATGGTGTAGAAACACTTCACGGTGTGGAACACGCGATTATTCCTGATAGAATTGAAGCAGGTACACTCCTGATTGCTGGTGCGATTACACGTGGTGATGTACTTGTAAATGGTGCTATAAAAGAACATATGACAAGTCTTGTTTACAAATTGGAAGAAATGGGTGTGAATCTAGATTATCAAGATGACGCAATTCGCGTAAGAGTAGAAGATGAATTAAAACCCGTAGATATTAAAACATTACCTCATCCAGGATTCCCTACGGATATGCAATCACAAATGATGGCATTATTACTAACAGCTGAAGGACATAAAGTAGTAACTGAAACTGTATTTGAAAATAGATTTATGCATGTAGCCGAATTTAAACGTATGAACGCTAAGATTTCTGTCGAAGGCAGAAGTGCTAAGATTGAAGGTAAGAGTGAACTACAAGGTGCACAAGTAAAAGCTACTGACTTACGTGCAGCAGCAGCACTTATATTAGCCGGACTTGTAGCTGATGGAACGACGCAAGTAACAGAATTAAAGCATTTAGACAGAGGTTATGTTGACTTACACGGTAAATTAGAAGCACTAGGTGCAGAGATAAAACGAACACAAGCTTAATACATGATTCGCAATTGAAGTGGCGATTCAAGAACAAGATGGAGGAAGTAAACAATGGAAACAATTTTTGATTATAACCAAATTAAAGAAATCATACCGCATAGACAACCATTTTTATTAATTGATCGTGTTGTTGAATATGAAGTAGGTACACGTTGTGTGGCTATTAAACAAGTATCAGGTAATGAACCGTTTTTCCAAGGTCATTTTCCGGAATATGCAGTTATGCCTGGTGTTTTAATTACAGAAGCGCTTGCTCAAACAGGTGCAGTAGCGATTTTAAATAGTGAAGAAAATAAAGGGAAACTTGCATTTTTTGCTGGAATTGATAAATGTCGCTTCAAAAAACAAGTTACTCCTGGAGATACTTTAAAATTAGAAGTTGAAATAACAAAAATGCGTGGGCCAATCGGTAAAGGTAACGCAAAAGCTACCGTCGATGGTGAAGTAGCATGTAGTTGTGAATTAACGTTTGCAATTCAAGCAAAGTAAATAAAAGACCTCAAGCTCAGTTGTAAATACAACGGTTTGAGGTCTTTTTTATAGTAATTATTTTTCTATTTTTTCATCTTTTAATCTTGGTTTAGATTGCATCATACGATTGAAAGATTTTTTAAGTTCGTCTCCTGTTAAACCTTCATCAATAAGTTGTTCTAATAAACTTTCTGCATATACTTGTCTTAATGTATAAATATGACATTCAAAAACGATGGAGATTGTACTTTCCAGTTTTTTTATGTTTTTAATCGTCGCATCAAAAAGAGCCGGATCATTTGCTGGACGTGTAATCACTACGCGTATATCTAATAAAGTTTCATCGTCCATATATTGTTTCATTGTTTCATAATGATAATCTGAAATAACAATTTCTAATAACCAACCAGTTCCACTATTTTCTTTATTGATAATAACGCCATCTTCTATTTCATATTCTGTAACGCCACCACTATCTGATACGATTTGAAATCGAACAGCTTTAAATGATTTCATCGTTCTCACATCCAATTAATAAATTTAACTTCTACAATTATTCGAATTATACAATCATTATAACGTAATTTTAAAAGAGAAAGGTAAAATTTGTAGAATTTAGTATTAAAACATCTTTTGAATTCTGTGTTATTGTACTTTGACGGTATTGTGTAAAATTCATAGAATATAGTTATAAAGGAGGTGACATATGATTAATAACATTGTTATCGTAGGGCGACTAACTAAGGACCCTAAAATATATGATAAGGAGGAGAAAAAATTAGCTACATTTTGTGTAGCTGTATCAAGGAACTATAAAGATAAGAATCAAAACCCGGTATGTGATTATTTATTTTGTAAAGCATTTGGAAAAATGGCAACAAACATTGAGAAATATACGAAGCAAGGCTCACTTGTAGGTATAACAGGCCAAATGCAATCACATAAATATGAAAAAGAAGGTCAGACGCATTTTGTATCAGAAATACTTATTGAATCAATTAAATTCATGTCTCCACAAAACAAAGATAAAAATGATTTACTTTTTGAACCATTCCCGCTAGAGCATTCCCAAAATGCATTTAAAGACATTAACGTACAAAATAATGATATATATGAAATTGTATAAACCACCCACCCTAAATCTACCCCTAATCTAATCATCCACTTTAATATACATTTAAATCCTACTATCAATTATACTTCTATTGGCTATCCCTCTTAAAATATCCCTATAAGAGGGATAGCTTATTTAATATAGAATCAGCAATCAAATCGCTAATAAGTAATTTAAATAAAACTGAATAATCTGATATATTACAATCATATTACGTGAAATTTTACTTTTCATAGCCTTTAAAAACTATCACAGAAGTTTTTAAAGGGATAAAAATTATATTCAAAGATAAATTAAATGTAATTTCATTGTAAAAAAGGCCGATTTTTTTTATTTCACTGTAACCTACAACGATTTTTTGAATGTTATAGTTGTATTTGCAAATTAATCATAAATAAAAATAAACTTAATTACCTTATAGGAGGACTTTTTTACAATGAAAAAAACAGTAGTAGCATCAACATTAGCAGTTGGACTTGGCGTAACAGGATTCGCAGCAGGAAATTCAGCAGACGCTTCAGAACAAGGCGTTGACAAAGCACAATTAGCACAACAAGCTCAAAGTAATTCAGAATCATTAAATGCAGCACCAGTTCAAGACGGTGCTTACGACATTAACTTTAACTATAATAATACTGACTATAGTTTCCAATCAGATGGTCAATATTGGACTTGGAGCTATGGACAAGGTTCAACTAATGCACCAGCACAAGAAACTGCTGAGCAACCAGAACAAGTTGAACAACCACAACAAACTGAGCAAGCTTCAACTGAACAACCAGCACAAGAAGCTGCACCACAAACTGAAGAAACACAACAACCACAACAAGAAGCAACTACACAAACTACTTCAAGCTCAAATGAATCAACTTCAAATGAATCTAGTTCAAGTGAAGCTTCAGAAGGTTCATCAGTAAATGTTAACTCTCATTTACAAGCAATCGCGCAACGTGAATCAGGCGGCGACCTTAAAGCTGTTAACCCATCATCAGGTGCAGCAGGTAAATATCAATTCTTACAAAGCACATGGGATTCAGTAGCACCATCTGAATATCAAGGTGTATCACCAACAGAAGCACCTGAAGCAGTACAAGACGCTGCAGCGCAAAAACTTTATGATACAGAAGGCGCTTCACAATGGGTTACTGCATAAAAAATTAAGTGTAGTAATGAACTTAAGATAAATATTTAAAGCTGGGACATATAGGTCTCAGCTTTTTTTATAGTCAGTTATTTTGCAAATTTGTCAGTATTTTGTTATCTTTTAATTAAACAAAATATAAAAACGCTACTAGGGGAGCCAGTTGGCTGAGATGATTAAATTCAGACCCTTACAACCTGATTTGGTTAATACCAACGTAGGAAAGTAGTTTAATCTAAAGTTGGGGTATAAATCCTCGCTATTAATTAACTACGTTTCTGTCGGGAATGTAGTTTTTTTATTTATAGGAGGATTTTTGTGTTATTTTCAGAACAGTTAAAAAAAGAAGCTAAACCAATTATTAATCAAATCTACCACGATCCGTTTATACAAGGTATGTTACATGGGAATTTACCGATTGAAGCAACCAAATTCTATTTAAGAGCAGATGCTTCTTATTTAAATGAATTTGCGAATATATACGCGCTGTTAATTCCAAAAATGGAGAACTTAAATGATGTTCGATTTTTGGTTGAACAAATTCAATTTATCGTAGATGGTGAAGTGGAAGCACATGAAATTTTAGCGGATTATGTCCAAGAAAGTTATAATGAAATCGTACAAGAGAAAGTTTGGCCACCGAGTGGCGATCATTATATTAAACATATGTATTTCAATGCGTATGCTAAAGAAAATGCCGCTTATACAATTGCTGCAATGGCACCTTGTCCTTATGTTTATCAAGTCATTGCTCAAGAAGCATTAAGGGATAAAGAATTAAATAAAGATTCTATTTTAGCTAAATGGTTTGAATTTTATAGTACTGAAATGGATGAATTAGTTATTGTATTTGATAATTTAATGGATAAATTGACGAAACATTGTAGCGAAAAAGAAAAAAATGAGATAAAACAATGCTTTTTACAAAGTACAGTACATGAAAGAAACTTTTTTAATATGTCATTTAATGAAGAATCATGGTCATATGGAGGTATGAAAAATGAATAAACCCAATATTGCATTGACAATTGCTGGTACTGATCCAACAGGAGGTGCTGGTGTAATGGCAGATTTGAAATCTTTTCATGCTTGTGGCGTATATGGTATGGCGGCTGTTACAAGCATTGTTGCGCAAAACACTAAAGGTGTACAACATATTCACAATCTTGAGTCACAGTGGTTATCTGAACAACTGACAAGTGTGTTTGATGACGAATTACCACATGCCATTAAAACTGGTATGATTGCTTCAAAGGAAATGATGCAATTAATTCAAGAATACTTAGTGAAATATCCTGAGATACCATATGTTATTGATCCAGTTATGTTAGCTAAAAGTGGTGATTCATTGATGGATGATGACGCGAAAGCAGATTTACAAAATATATTGTTACCCTATGCAACAGTAGCGACTCCAAACTTACCAGAAGCTGAAGAAATCACTGGATTAAAGATTGATAATGAGGCAGCGATATATAAAGCAGGCAACATATTTATTAATGAAATTGGGAGTAAGGGTGTTGTTATTAAAGGCGGACATGCTGAAGATTTAGAAACTGCTAAAGATTATTTATTTACTAAAGATGAGGTCTATACGTTTGAAGAACCTCGTTATGATACGCAGCATACCCATGGTACAGGTTGTACTTTTTCAGCAGTAATTACAGCTGAACTGGCAAAAGGTAGAACGATTTATGACGCAGTGAAAAAAGCTAAAAAATTTATTTCATTAAGCATTAAATATACGCCAGAAATTGGTCAAGGTAGAGGACCTGTAAATCACTTTGCATATATGAAAAAGGTAGGTCTAGATGATGAATAGTTTAAATAATGTAAGAACGAATAATCCACTCGTTATTTGTTACACAAACGATGTCGTAAAGAACTTTACGGCAAACGGACTTTTAAGTTTAGGTGCAAGCCCAGCAATGAGTCAAGCACCAGAAGAAGCGATAGATATGTTAACACCTGCTAATGCACTGCTCATTAATATTGGTACTTTAACTAAAGATAGAGAGCAGGACATTTTAGAAATTGCTAAAACAGCTAATGAAGTAGGCACGCCAATTGTATTTGATCCAGTTGCTGTTGGTGCATCCCAATATCGCAAGGATTTTTGTAAAACTTTTTTGAATACTGTAGATGTAGCAGTTATAAAAGGGAATGCATCTGAAATTTTAGCGTTGATAAATAATGATGCTAAGATGAAAGGAACGGACAGTGATGATAATTTAAATGCGATAGAAATTGCCAAAGAAGCGCATAAACGATTAAATAGTGCGATAGTCATCACTGGCAAAGAGGATGTTGTGATTCAAGACAATCAAATATATCAACTGAATAATGGATCGGCTTTGTTGGCTAAAGTAACGGGTGCAGGCTGTTTATTAGGTGCTGTCATAGCTAGTTTTTTACCGACAGATGAAACATCTTCAATCAGCCAGTTAGTTGAAGCCACTTCAATTTATAATATCGCTGCGGAAAAGGCAGAGCAACTTGCGGAAGACAAAGGTCCTGGTACGTTTATGACGTTATTATTAGATGCACTATATCAAGTGACTTATGATGATTATTCAAATCAAAGTGATATACAAGAGGTGCAGTAATGTTTGATAAAAATAATTTGAAACTGTATTTTATTTGTGGCACGCAAGATATTGAAAGTAAGACAACTATTATAGATGTTGTGACTGAAGCACTTGAATCTGGAATAACCATGTTCCAATTTAGAGAAAAAGGTAACGGTGCATTAATTGGAGATGAAAAAGAAGACTTAGCACGGAAATTATTAGCTTTGTGTCATGATTATGCAGTACCATTTATCGTTAATGATGATGTTGCCTTAGCCAATAAGATTGGTGCAGATGGGATTCATGTTGGCCAGGATGATATGGATGTTAAAGTATTTGCTGAACAATTTAAAGGAAAAATTATTGGTTTAAGCATTAGTAATATAGATGAATATAAAACATCTAATTTAGCACATGTGGACTATATTGGTGTTGGGCCAATGTACGCAACGACATCTAAAGATGATGCAAATTTACCAGTAGGGCCAGAAATGATAACGAAATTAAGAGCGCATGTTAATCATTTTCCAATCGTAGCAATCGGTGGTATAAATGTTGAAAATACGAGGGAAGTTATGCAAGCTGGTGCAGACGGTATATCCATTATTTCAGCTATTACAAAGAGTGAAAATATTTCAAATACAGTTAGACAATTCTTACAAAATGTTGAATAAAGTATAAATATTTCTTTTTTTGTTTTCTACTTCCCTTTGAGTATGATAAAATAAATTCTATGTGAATATATCATTAGAGGTGGAAAAATGAAAAAGAAAGCACTACTACCTTTATTATTAGGTGTAATGGTCTTTTTAGCAGGCTGTGACTATTCTAAACCTGAAAATAGAGACGGTTTCTTCTATAATACGTTTTATGTGCCAATGGATAATTTAATACATTGGTTGGGAACTAGTTTTAATAATGACTATGGTTTAGCAATCGTAGTACTTGTGTTAGTAATACGTATCGTATTGTTACCATTCATGTTATCAAACTATAAAAATAGTCATATGATGCGTGAAAAAATGAAAGTTGCAAAACCGGATATTGATGCAATTCAAGAGAAGGTTAAGCGTTCGCGTACACAAGAAGAAAAAATGGCAGCAAACTCAGAAATGATGGAAGTTTATAAAAAATACGATATGAATCCGATGAAGAGCATGTTAGGATGTTTACCAATCCTTATTCAAATGCCAATCATTATGGGACTATTCTTCGTATTGAAATATCCATCAAGCGGTGGATTTACAGAACATCCTTATTTCTTATGGTTTAACCTAGCGAAACCAGACATTTGGATTACAATTATTGCAGGTATCTTATACTTCTTACAAGCATACGTATCAAGTAAGAGTATGCCAGCAGAACAACGTCAAATGGGTTACATGATGATGGTCATTTCACCAATTATGATTGTGTGGATTTCATTCTCATCTGTTTCAGCATTAGGTCTATATTGGTCAGTCAGTGCGGCATTCTTGATTGTACAAACGCAAGTAGCGAATATGTACTACTCTAAACTTGCACAAAGAGAAGTTGCACCGATGATTGAAGCTATGGAGAAAAATAAAGCTGAAGCATCAGGTAAAGGTAAAAATACGCAAGTTGTTTCTAAGAAAAATAAAAAGAAATAATAAGTTAAGCTATTTTTAAGAACTAAAAAAGCACAATTTACTCAGTAGGTTGTGCTTTTTTGTATGATTACAATGTTTTATCTAAAAATACCATTCTTCGAAAAATTGATTGATAAAATTTTCCATATATTGATGTCTTTGCGCTGCTAATTGTTTTGCTGTTTCTGTATGCATTAATGACTTTAATTTCAAAAGCTTTTCATAAAAATGTTTGATCGCTGATGGCGACCATTGATCATAATGTGTGTCATCCGTCTCTGTTATATGCTTTGTTGAATGCTCAACCCACATGGGTTCATTAAAATGACCCGCAAATTGGAAAGTGCGTGCAATACCAATCGCTCCTATTGCGTCTAGTCTATCTGCATCACGTACAATTTGTCCTTCAAGTGTTAATGAAACTTCATTATTTTGACCATGTCTATAACTTATATGTTCAATTATATGTAATATATGTTGTTGCTGTTCTTTAGGTAATTGTAAGTCTTTCAAAAAGCTTTTTAACTTAGTTAACGCTTTTTCATGATTGGTTAATTTACTATCTACAGTGTCATGTAATAAACTTGCTAGTTGAATTGTTAACATGTGTTGCGATTGTTCTTGTTCAGCTATATAAGTTGCTAAACGCAATACACGATTAATATGTGCAATATCATGGCCAGTCGCGTCATCTTTATGATATGTACACATGTGATTATATGCACGGTTTAGTATTTCAGTTTCTTTCAAATTAGCTACACCTCTCAGTTTAGTCATATTAAATAAATTCATAAAATAAAAGGTCTAAGCAACAGTAGGGAAATTGTTACGTTAGACCTGATTTTTTATAAAATCGGTGACAATAGTCGTGAAATACCTTCTTTAAATTTAATCCATAAACTTCTTTGTTCATAAATTTCTTTTGTTAATTGATAAGATACATGTAAATCACTTTCAAAAGCGGATCTTAATGCTTTTGAGATGTATGTATCATAGATAAATGCATTAATTTCAAAATTTAATGTGAAACTACGATGATCCATATTAGTTGTACCTACACTTGCTACTTCATCATCTATAACGAGTGTCTTAGAATGTAGGAAGCCATTGTTATAATGGAAGATATTGACACCTGCATCTAAAAGGGAAGCTACATTATTATAAGTCGCCCAATAAACAAAAGGGTGATCAGGCTTGTTTGGAATCATAATATTTACGTCAACACCACCCAGTGCAGCTATTTTGACAGCATCTAGAAATGCTTGATCAGGTATGAAATAGGGCGATTGAATATAAATAGATTTTTTTGCTGAAGCAATCATTTTTAAATAACCGTATTTAATTTGTTCCCAGGTTTCATCGGGACCACTTGAAGCGATTTGTACACCGGTTGTACCACCTGAATCAACATCAGGGAAATAACGTTCAGCATAAGATAAGCGATCACGTGTTGATTGTGAATTCCAATCAAGCATAAAACGTAATTGTAAGGCATTCACAGCATCTCCAACAATTCTTAGATGTGTGTCTCTCCAGTAACCAAATTTTTTCTTAAGACCTAAATACTCATCACCCACATTGAATCCACCTACGTAACCAATATGACCATCGATAACCACGATTTTACGGTGGTTCCGATTATTCATTCTCAGATTAATTAAAGGCAATTTAGAAGGGAAAAATGCTTCAACATGGCCACCTTTTTTTCTAAAGTTCTTAAAATGTTTTAGAGATAAACCCCTAGACCCCATATCGTCGTATAGCATTTTCACTTCAATGCCTTCTTCGAGTTTCTGCTCAAGTGCAGATAGTATCTTTTTCCCGAGATTATCATTTCTAAATATATAATATTGGATATGAATATAGTCTGTTGCATTATTAATATCATTTAGCAGTGCATCAAATTTTTCTTTGCCATCTGTATAGATACTAATTTCATTATCTGTTGTTAAGAACGCAGCATTATTGTATAACAACATTTGTACCATATCTTTAAATTTCACAATTTGATGATTGCCTTTTGAAAAATCATCATTTTTTAAAGCTTCTAATTGCTCATTAACAATCATTTCAATGCCAATTTTATCTTCATCATTTAAGGAAAATATATGGTCTCGCTGAATTTGTCTGCCAATGAATAAGTAAATGATAAATCCTAAAATTGGTATCAGCACAAGTACTAGTAGCCATGCCCAAATTGAACCAGCAGATCTACGTTCCATAAAAATAATTGTAAAAGCAAAGATTAGGTTTAATATAAACGCGCCAATTAATATAATATTAATGATGACGTTCGTGTGATTAAACATAATTGAAAAGATATCTATCATATTAAACCTCCAACAAATAGCACAGTAATTAAATAATGTAAAAGTCTCCACTATTGTAACATGGAGAACATGTTTTATCACTTGACTAATACCTAACAGGGGTATATTATATGATGGGTATAGAATAGGAGGCGTTTGAGAAATGACTGAAATACAAAAAGCGCATCATTCAGAAGAAATAAAAGCAAATTTAAAATCAAGACTTAATAGAATCGAAGGTCAAGTTAAAGCCATAAATCGTATGGTAGAGGAAGATGTGTACTGTGACGATGTGCTTACACAAATAAGAGCTACGCGATCCGCATTAAATAGTGTCGCTACTAAATTATTAGATCATCATATGAAAAGTTGTATTATGGATAAAGTTGAACAGGGTCATGAACAAGAAGCGATGGAAGAACTACTTGTAACTTTTCAAAAATTGATGAAGGATTAAGTAAGGTGAAACATATGCAATCAAAAGTTATTTATATTGCTGAACTTTATAATGAGAAGCAAAAATTACAAATTGAAGAAAGACTAATGAAACTTTATGGTGTGTTTAAAGTTAGTATAGATATAGAAGAAGGCGCAATCTTTGTAGATTTTGAAACGCCTGCAAATTTGAATAATTTAGAAAAAGAAGTGTACGATTTAGGTTATAAAATAATTTATTAATCTATCTAAAGGGTATATATTGTAGGGCTATATAAAATGTAATGAATTAATTCTTCATATATAACATTACAAAGGATAGTTTATAATTAGTGAAATTTCACATTAAAAACTCTGTTTTTTTTGAATTAAAATAAAAAATTGAATATAATGTGGTATTTTACATTTAAATAGGGTAATATGTAGTAGAAGCAATAGATTAGGAGTGATGATATGAGTAAGGATAACGAAAAAATTCAAAATGTAGTTAAACTATTATCATCATTAGGGGTAAACATAAAGAAAACCAAATCAAGATTAGAAGTTATGCACACTTTACCAACGACTGTGAAAGCCGCTAACGAATTGAAATAGTCAAGTTACCCAATCAAGTGATTAGAGCCCATTGTTCTGGTCACTTTTTATTTTGCCTTATAATAGTTTAGAAAAAAGGTCAAAGCCAATGTATAAGGTACATTAGATAATGATACACATTTAAAAATTGAAATAATTTTTAAGGGTAAGATATTAGTGTAAGTGTAGTATAAACTTTTATAAATGTTTAAAACGCATAAGATATAGATTAATTTGTTTAATGATATAGTATACATATAAAAAGCTGGGACATCGATGTCCCAGCTTTTTAGTATGACAGGTCATCATACATTATTCTGTTGTTCATAATTGTTGTTTATCACCAGAGTATTGTTTGGGCTGATGATAGTAAATAGATAAAAGTACACCAATACCACACATGAGACTCCATAATGAACTACCGCCATAACTAATAAATGGTAGTGGAATACCAGTGATAGGTAGTAATTGGACAGTCATTCCAATATTTTGTAATACGTGGAATAAAATGAGTGAAGCATATCCAATTATGAATAATTTACTAAAAGGTAATTCAATTTTAGTTGCTAAGCGTACGAGATGGAATATAAAGGCTAAGAAAATTAATATTAGAATTACTGAGCCAATAAAACCAAATTCTTCACCAATAACTGAAAAAATAAAATCGGTATGATTTTCTGGGATGTATACTTCACCGTGATTAAATCCTTTACCAAATAGCTGACCAGAACCGATTGCTTTAAGGGATTCTGTTAAATGGTAACCATCACCACTACTGTACGTATAAGGATCTAACCAAGAATTAATTCTACCTAGTTGATATGTTTTAATTCCCAATGTGTTTTCTATAAGTGAAGGTTTATAAATAATAGACAATATTAAAGTTGAACCTATTACGATACCCGCAATAAAAAGCGGTGCTAATATTTTCCATGAAATACCACTAACAATCATGACACCAGCAATAATAGCGCAAATAACTAGTGTAGTACCAAGGTCATTTTGTAATAAAATTAATCCCATAGGTACAATCGAAATACCTACAATTTTTAGTAATAATTTAAAATCGGTTTCTAATGATTTATTGAACGTGAATTGATTATGTCTAGAAATCAATTTTGCGAGTGCTAGTATCAACACAATCTTCATAAATTCTGAAGGCTGTACACTGATAGGCCCTAGTTTATACCAGCTTTTAGCACCATTAATAATTGGTGTGATTGGTGTTTCAGGGATAATAATTAATATGAACAGTCCAATACATAAGATAAAATATAATAAATATGTATATTTCATGAGCTTTTTAGGTGAAACCAGCATAATGAGTAATGCAATGGCACCGCCCAAAACATAATATAAAATTTGTCTGATGCTAAAGTTAGCGCTATATTGACCGCCACCCATAGCTGAATTGATAATCGTGACGCTTACGAATGCTAATAATACGAGGATGCCTATTAAAACCCAGTCAATCCGCCGTATCCAATGATTGTTTTTTAATTGACGTGAAGTACTCATTTCTTACTCCTTTAAACAGCTAGATTTCTCTATCTTTAGTATTATATATAGATTTTACCGAACTTTAACATATTTTGCTAGAAGTAGGGTGTCGATTTAAAAAATTATAAATATGAAGTTTTATGATATGTCTTTACGAATGATAAAAGAGAACAAAAAATAAATGCTTTTTATACCACTTAACAAATGCAAAAAAATATTAAATCGTGATATGATGTAGTTTAAGAATTGTATATGGAGGCTAAAAAATGGCTAAAGAAAATGTATGTATCGTATACGGAGGAAAAAGTGCAGAACACGATGTTTCAATATTAACAGCACAAAATGTCTTGAACGCAATTGATAAGGAACGGTATCAAATAGACATTATTTACATAACTAATGATGGTGCTTGGAAAAAGAAAGAAAACATCGTAGATACGATCAACGATATCGACTCATTACGCTTAATAGATGTTGAAGCGGGTGAAATTTCAAAATTATTAAGTCAAGGAAGTACAGGAAATGCATATAGTGCAGTATTTCCATTATTACATGGGCCTAATGGTGAAGATGGCACAATCCAAGGTTTATTTGAAGTTTTAGATATACCGTATGTAGGTAATGGCGTTTTAGCTGCCTCAAGTTCAATGGATAAATTAGTAATGAAGCAACTCTTTGCGCATAGAGGTTTACCACAATTACCTTATGTTAGCTTTTTAAGAAGTGAGTATCACAAATATGAAGGTAACATCTTAAAATTAGTACATGATAAATTAGAATATCCAGTATTTGTAAAACCAGCTAACCTAGGATCTAGTGTAGGTATTAGTAAATGTAATAATGAAGAAGAGCTTAAAAACGGTATAGAAGAAGCTTTCCAATTTGACCGCAAGTTAGTTATCGAACAGGGTATTGAGGCGCGTGAAATTGAAGTTGCTGTATTGGGAAATGACTATCCAGAAACGACATGGCCTGGAGAAGTTATCAAAGAAGTAGCTTTCTATGACTATAAGGCAAAATATAAAGACGGAAAAATAAAATTAGATATTCCAGCTGACTTAGACGAAGAGGTTCAAATGACGTTAAGAAATATGGCTGTTGAAGCTTTTAAAGCAACAGACTGTGCAGGGTTACTACGAGCTGACTTCTTTGTAACAGACGATAATCAAATTTTTATAAATGAAACTAATGCGATGCCTGGATTCACTGCATTTAGCATGTACCCAAGCTTATGGGAAAATATGGGTGTGAGTTACTCTGATTTAATTAAGAAATTAATTGAGTTAGCTAAAGAAAAACATGAAGATAAAAAACAAAATAAATACAAAATTGACTGAGGCGAATAAATTATGATAGAGGTAACGTTAGAACAAATTAAAACATGGATTCCATGTGAAATAGAAAATGAATTTATGGATCATGGTATTAAAGGTGTTTCTATTGATTCACGTGACATTCACAATCAAAATTTATTTATTCCATTTAAAGGCGAACATGTAGATGGTCATAAATATGTAGCACAAGCACTTAAAGATGGTGCAGGTGCTGCATTTTATCAAAAAGGTGAACCGTTAGACGAAAATATTGATGGACCTATTATTTGGGTCGATGACACATTAGAAGCTTTACAACATTTAGCAAAAGCATATTTAGAATTTGTTAATCCACAAGTCATTGCAGTTACTGGTTCTAATGGTAAAACAACAACGAAAGATATGATTGAAAGCGTCTTGAAACCACAATTCAAAGTCAAAAAGACGCAAGGAAACTATAATAATGAAATAGGTATGCCATTAACTATTTTACAATTAGATATTGATACTGAAATTTCCATTCTTGAAATGGGCATGTCAGGTTTCCACGAAATTGAATTATTATCTAAATTAGCTCAACCCGATATTGCCATAATCACTAATATTGGTGAGTCTCATATGCAAGATTTAGGGTCAAGAGAAG
This sequence comes from Staphylococcus sp. Z5-21, assembly GCF_056529615.1. Taxonomy (NCBI): domain Bacteria; kingdom Bacillati; phylum Bacillota; class Bacilli; order Caryophanales; family Staphylococcaceae; genus Staphylococcus; species Staphylococcus sp. Z5-21. The sequence continues at coordinate 841,000 of NZ_CP096462.1, forward strand.
GTATTGCTAAAGCTAAATCAGAAATTACACTTGGTTTAAAACCAGGAGGCTTATTTATCTATGACGGTGACGAACCATTACTAGAACCGTATGCTAACGAAATACAAAATGCTGATTTAGTAAGTTTTGGTAAAAATTCTGATAATACGCTGGTAAGTACTATTGAAACAATCAAAGATCATGGTATTGCATTCACAATTAATCATGATGAACATTATGAACTTCCTATCTTAGGTGAACATAATATGAAAAATGCTACGATTGCTATTGCAGTAGGTAAGAGATTAAATTTAACATACCAAACTATTTTCAATAATTTGAAAAATGTCGTGCTTACTGGCATGAGAATGGAACAACATCATACAAAAGATGAAATACTTGTCATTAATGATGCTTATAATGCAAGTCCAACGAGTATGAAAGCGGCCATAGACACACTTTCTGGCATGGAAGGTAGAAAAATTATTGTCCTTGGCGATGTATTAGAATTAGGTCCTGATAGTCAAATCATGCATGAAGCTGTAGGACTATATTTTGAAGACAAAGGTATTGACGCATTATTTACGTTTGGTAATGAGGCGGCTCACATTAGTCATACTGGTAAAGCTTTCGTTAAAAAGTCTGAAGCTTTTAAAGAAAAAGCAGACCTTATTCGTTCATTAAAAGGTTATGTTCAAGCGAATGACAAAGTATTAGTCAAAGGATCAAGAGGAATGAAATTAGAAGAAGTGGTAGAAGCGTTAATTTAAAACGATTAACTACCATAAATATGGAATCAATATATTATTGAGCTCAAAGAACCCGGGACGTACAATCGTCTGGGGTTCTTTATTATATGAGATAATGACCAAATCAACTGAATAATGCGGTAGACAGTTTTAAATATAAAATGATATTTTATGAAACTAAGTGCTTTTATATTAATCAGTTATTATTTTACTAAGATAAGGTGAATCAAAAATTTCATTTTATTAAAGTGTCATGCTTAATTATTATTTTCTTTAAAATTTGCATAGGCTAAAAGATTTGTATGGAAAATAGTTTGGTTTATGAATCATACTTCATAATATCATTTTATAAAAATGCTTAAGTCATAATAATTAATTGGAATAATCTAATCATTAACAGAATAAATAAATTAACAAATTTTTTTCAGAAAGTAAAAAGTAATATGAAAAAATAAAATTAAACGCTTACAACCTATGTATTTCGGCGTTTATAAGCTGAGAAAACGTGATGATTACGAGAGATTCACTCAATTTATTCTAATTTGGTTTATTGCGATTATGCACTTGAGGTGGTACTATAAAGAAGTTGAAGAAACTTAAGTGAACATATATGTATAGAAATACAGATAAATAAAGGAGAATTATATTGCAAAATTTTAAAGAATTAGGGATCTCATATAAGATGGCAGAAACCCTACAATCCATGGGGTTCAATGAGGCCACTCCTATTCAAAAAGAGAGTATCCCTCTTGCCTTAGAAGGCAAAGATGTTCTTGGTCAAGCGCAAACAGGTACAGGTAAAACAGGTGCGTTTGGTATTCCATTAATTGAAAAAGTGGCAGACCAAGAAGGTGTACAATCATTAATCCTTGCACCAACAAGAGAGTTAGCAATGCAAGTTGCTGAATCATTAAAAGCATTCGCTAAAGGACAAAATATTCAAGTTGTTACTGTATTTGGTGGTATGCCAATCGACCGTCAAATTAAAGCACTTAAAAAAGGTCCACAAATCGTAGTAGGTACACCAGGTCGTGTAATTGACCATTTAAACCGTCGTACATTAAAAACGAATGATATTCATACGCTTATCTTAGATGAAGCGGATGAAATGATGAATATGGGATTCATTGATGATATGAAATTCATCATGGACAAAATTCCAGCTGAACAACGTCAAACAATGTTGTTCTCAGCTACTATGCCTAAAGCAATTCAAACATTGGTTCAACAATTCATGAAATCACCAGTTATCGTTAAAACGATGAATAATGAAATGTCAGATCCACAAATTGAAGAATATTATACTATCGTAAAAGAATTAGAGAAATTTGATACTTTTACAAGTTTCTTAGATGTACACCAACCAGAATTAGCTATCGTATTCGGACGTACAAAACGTCGTGTTGATGAATTAACAAGCGCGTTAATCTCAAAAGGATACAAAGCTGAAGGATTACATGGTGATATCACTCAAGCTAAACGTTTAGAAGTATTGAAAAAATTCAAAAATGATCAATTAGATATTTTAGTTGCAACAGATGTTGCGGCAAGAGGACTTGATATTTCAGGTGTAAGTCACGTATACAACTTTGATATCCCTCAAGATACTGAAAGTTATACGCACAGAATTGGTCGTACTGGTCGTGCTGGTAAAAAAGGTGTTGCAATCACATTTGTAAATCCAATTGAGATGGATTATATTCGTCAAATTGAACAAGCAAACAAACGCCAAATGACAGCTTTAAGACCGCCTCATCGTAAAGAAGTGTTAAAAGCACGTGAAAACGATATTAAAGGTAAAGTACAAAACTGGATGTCAAGAGACAATGAACCAAGATTACAACGTATTGCTACAGAGTTACTTGGTGAATATAATGATGTGGATTTAATCGCGTCATTATTACAAGAGCTAGTCGAATCAAACGACGAAGTTGATGTTCAATTAACATTTGAAAAACCATTATCTCGCGGTAAAGGTCGTCAAGGTAAAGGTGGACCAAAACGTGGCGGTAACCATAAACGTGGTGGCGGCAAGTTTGATAACAAGAACCGTCGTTCAGGTAAAGGCGGATTCAACAATAAGAAGAAAAATGATAGACCTTCTTCTGACAGAAACAATAACAAGAAATCAATGAAAGGTCGCACGTTTGCAGACCATAAAAAATAAAACGATTTATCATATATGAAATTTAGGTTTAATCACTCCATTTATTTGGGGTGATTTTTTATGTTAAATGGAGTTTAGATGGGAATGAAAGAATAAAATACTTTAATATTTTAATTGTGTTGATACATATTTTGAAGTGAGGATGAATGCGCACTATACCCTGTGTTATAATGGGGGAAATCTTAATGAAGGAGTGTATTTATGATAAACGACCAGCTCTTTAAAAAAAGTCCAAAAGAAGCTATAAAATATTATTATTTAACAGAAGGACTAGAATTTATAGTGCATTTGATCGTTATGATGGTATTAATATTCTTATGGAGCCATTTTAATTGGTGGCACTTTTTAATTTATATATTCATTTTTCTTATCTTAATAGATATAGTTTATGCTGCATTTGGACCTTGGATTAAGTACCATTATACATATTATCGAATTGGTGAAAATGATATAGAAGTTAAATATGATTTTTTCTTCAAATCACAAAAATTCGTAAAATTAGAACGTATGCAATATATAGAACGTAAATATAATCCAATACTGAAAAGGTTAGGTTTAGCTAAAGCATCATTAGTGACTGCTGGTCATCATGTAACATTCCCATTACTTAGCATTAAAGATGCAGAAACATTTGAAGCGATAAGTCTTGATTATTTGAGAGGAGCTGATTATGATGTATAGTCCTCAAAAATTACATCCAATTTCATATATAACGGGTGTGATCGAAGCAATCAAACAAAATATCGTTTTAATCATTATTTTTCTAGTGTTTAATATTCGTGATTTTGATTTCACTAATATTTATGCTTATATTTTCCCAGGTATTGTAACCATATTATTTCTTTTTTCATTCATAACTCAGGTTTTAAAAGTATATAACACAAGATATTGGATTGAAAATGACCACTTTGTACTTGCTACAGGTATTTTTACCAAAGAAAGAAAAGAGCTCAATATACGACGTATCCAAACACTTGATACAACGCAAGGCATCATAAATCAAATCGTTGGCGGTGTTAAATTACAGATTAAAACCCCAAGTGATGGAATTGATTTGGATACTGTTTCTAAAAAACAGAGCGAATGGATACAACAAACTTTAAAGGAAAAGCAACATGAACTATCTACTAGCAAAGCACAAGCAGTAGATCCTGTATCTACACAAGAGATCGATGATTCAGAATTGACGAACGATGATATCAATGTAACGACAAATGAAACAAATGCTAAAGATGAAGTTAAGTTTTTATATAAATTGAATTTTAAAGAATTGTTATTTATGGCATTAACGAGTGGAGCCATTGGTGTTGCCTTCGCTGCACTTTCTCCGATAATTGGGGGATTGTCAGAAGTTATTCCATGGGATTGGATAACTGATGAGTTCTCACAAATTTCACAAGCAATTTTTGTCATTGTCTTAATGATGGTTGCGACCATTGCCATTGCGAGTTATATCATCGGGACATTAATTGTTATTGTACGCAACTTTAATTACACGGTGACGAAGCATGGTAATCAATTAAATATTAAGTATGGACTATTTAATGTTAAAAATATTACCGTTCCCACAGATAGGGTACAGGCTGTCGTTGAAAAGCAATCATTTCTTAGAAAATTGTTTGGGTATACATCCATTCATTTTGTAATAACAAGTGATATGAATGATATGGATAAAGATGACGTATCCTTAGATGGCAATGTGATGATACTTCCTTTCATTAAGCGTAAAAAAGCATTTGAAATTATTAAAACTTTAATGCCGAATATGACGTTTGAAAAAGCAACAGTAGGTATGCCGTGGAGAGGTTTTCATCGCCATTTTTGGAAACAAGCTTTGTTACTTATCATGGTAGCTGCGGTAATTAATTATTTTTGGGCGGCATGGGCCTTTTTAATTGCAGGAGTTATTATATTAATTTTTATTGTGCGTAGTTACCTTGTGACTAAATTTTCTGGTATGAAATTAGTTGAAGATGAACTTGTAGTACGTAATGTCACTTTATTTGGATTTAAAAATACTTATTTCAAACAAGATAAAATATTAGGACTAGAAGTACGACGTACCCCATTTTTAATTAATAGTGACTTAGGTAATTTTAATTTTATTATTGCAAAAGCTGCTGGTAATGAACATATTGGGTTGAAATTCAATGCATATCAACGAGTTAAATCCTTACAATCATGGTGTTTGAGAGGTGAACAAAATGAGTAATTATCAGTATATGCACGCATCTGGTAAAACAGTCATGCGCATAGCAGCGTCAATTGTTACTGTGATATTATGTGTTTTATTAGTAGCGTTTTATTTAGTAAATCATTTGTGGCTCGAGTGGTTTGCACAAGAAACAATGAAATGGATTTTAATTATCGGTGCAGTAATCATATTGATGTATATTATTGTCGAATTGGTTATTGTACCCAAATATCGTTATAAAATATTTAAATATAATCTAGAAGATCACACGATAACGGTTAGAAATGGTTTGTGGTTTGTAAAAGTTGTGAAGATGCCTTTATTCAGAATACAAAATGTTGATACACACGAAGGTATTTTAATGAGAAAATATCAGTTAGCAAGTTTAACATTGTCTACAGCTGGAGGAAATACTGAAATTAAACTGGTCAATAAAGAGGTAGCCGCTCAGTTAAAACAAACTATAAAACAAGTGAATCAAGATAGTGCTATAGAAAACACAAATCATTAAACGAAAGCCATATAACAAGATAGCGTTAGTATAAAGACGTTATATGGGAGGTAGGAGACGGAAATGATACACGGTATAGGTGTCGATTTAATTGAAATAAGTAGAATAAAGAATCTTTATAAACGTCAATCGAAACTGGTTGATCGCATTTTAACAATAAATGAACAACATAAGTTTAATCAATTTAATAATGAACAACGAAAAATGGAATTTTTAGCTGGTCGATTTGCAACGAAAGAAGCGTTTAGTAAAGCTTTAGGTAGTGGTTTAGGAAAAACAGTATCTTTCACGGATATTGATTGTGTTAATGATGAAGATGGTAAGCCTTGCATACATTATGAGGGGTACAAAGTACATGTGAGTATTTCGCATACAGAACACTATGCAATGAGTCAGGTTATTTTAGAGGTTTAAATTAATTTAGGTGATTTCAGTTTATTAAATTTGGATATATTATCTGTATTGTTATAAAATTAAGATAATATATTTATTACACAGGTTATGAACTGATATAGGAGGTACGTGCTTTATGTCTGATAAGTATTATAGATCGACTTACGTCAATGTAGATTTAAATGCAATCGTTGCAAATTTTCAAGTCTTTCAAAAATTACATCCAAATAAGACGGTTATGCCAGTAGTGAAAGCAAATGGTTATGGCCTTGGAAGTATTAAGGTAGCAAGACAGCTCATGGATAATGGTGCTGAGTTTTTTGCTGTAGCAACTTTGGATGAAGCGATTGAATTACGTATGCATGGCATTGATGCTAAGATTTTAGTTTTAGGCGTTATTCCAACGGAGCATATTAATAAAGCGATTCAACACCGTGTTGCAATCACTGTACCATCAAAATCATGGCTAGTAGAAGTCGTGAAAGAAATTCCAGAATCAAATGAAAAAGATTTATGGATACACGTAAAATTAGACACGGGTATGGGTAGATTAGGTATGAAGACAGCAGAAGAATACAAAGAAGTCATAGAGCTTATTAATGGCCATAGCCATTTAATATTTGAAGGTGTATTTACGCATTTCGCATGTGCAGATGAACCTGGCGACTCAATGAACCGCCAACAAACAATGTTTGAAGAAATCGTTGGACAAGCCGATAAACCAGATTATATACATTCACAAAATTCTGCTGGTGCTTTGATGAAAGACACACAATTTTGTAACGCAGTTAGAGTAGGTATTTCCCTATATGGCTATTATCCATCCGCTTATGTTAAATCAAATGTGAAAGTGCATTTAAAACCAAGTGCACAGTGGATAAGTGAAATTGTACAGACGAAATTACTTCATGCAGGTGAATCAGTCAGTTATGGTAGTGTATATACGGCTGACGAAATAACTAAAATTGGTGTCATTCCAGTAGGTTATGCGGATGGTTATCCTAGAATGATGAAAGGTTTCTCAGTGAATGTGAATGGCAAACAATGTGAAGTCATAGGAAAAGTGTGCATGGATCAAACAATTATTAAAATTCCTGATGAGATTCAAGTTGGGGATAAAGTAATCATAATGGATCATCACAGCGATACCCCACAATCAGCCGAAGCGCTGGCGCATCAGCAACAAACCATAAATTATGAAGTGTTATGTCGCTTGAGTAGAAGACTACCACGTGTTTACCATAGTTCGAAAGACCTAGAAATTCGCAATGAATTACTAAAATAGTATAGTCACTGTTTGTAAAATTTGTTATCATGTATCTAACAACCAATCTCGAAGATTTATATTTTAGTTACATGGAGGTCTTTATTCATGGCAAGTTTCAACCAAAGTAGAATTCATAGTATAGAACAACTTTTAAAAGAAGGCTATTCTCAAATGGCTGATTTGAACCTCTCCCTCGCAGCAGAAGCATTTCCGTTTGAATGTGAAGCTTGTGATTGCAACGAAGTATATATTAGCTCCAAGAATAATAATGAATGATGAGACGTGGTGACGTTTATTTAGCTGATTTATCACCAGTCCAGGGGTCTGAACAAGGGGGAATAAGACCTGTCGTAATTATACAAAACGATACTGGTAATAAATATAGTCCTACCGTAATTGTAGCCGCAATTACTGGTAGGATAAATAAAGCTAAAATACCTACACATGTAGAAATAGAAAAAAGTAAATATAAATTAGATAAAGATTCTGTTATATTGCTAGAGCAGATTAGAACTTTAGATAAAAATAGGCTGAAAGAAAAATTAACTTATCTTTCTGATAAAAAAATGAAAGAAGTTAATAATGCCATTGATATTAGTTTAGGATTACATAATATTAGGAGTCACAAATCCTGATTTTCAAAGGTTTACCTAATAAGTTAATAAAATAGTGAATTATAGACATTGATTCTCTATAACATGCAATAATCATTTATTAATGAATTAATCAATTTTAACCAAGATTGCTTTTAATAAATGGTTGTGACCTTTGAATAAGATGTCTAATTTAAAAGCTTTAGGGTTTCCTAAAGCTTTTTTAAGTATCTAAAGTACATTTAATAAAAGATGCATGAATATTTAACAATTAAAGTTGTTTTATTCAATGGAGCGATTGACATACATACAGAACATTTGAATATGTTGCATTCAATGTATGCGATTTATATTTGCATTTTGAGGAGGAGTTACTGCGTGAAAGAATTCAAAAATCAATATAAAGCGCTAATTGATGAAAGCTTACACACGATTGATATAAGCGATTTAATAAAGAAGTGTGAAGGTTTTACTGAAGAAGTTATAAAAAAAGATATTTTGCCCGAAGATATCGTTCAAATACATAAAGATTATATAAAAGGTCAAAATTTAAGTGAAGCACAAATTTTGAAAACCTTTAATGTGTTAAAAGAAATTGTTAAAGGGTTTGGTTATAGTTATAGAGACTATAAACAATTAGTGGACAGATTACAGTATCACGATAAAGAAATAGATTTAGCTTCACGTCTGCAGCAAACCATGTTAAAAACAGATATACCTCAATTTGATAGTATACAAATCGGTGTCATTTCAGTTGCAGCGCAAAAAGTAAGCGGTGATTATTTTAACTTAATTGATCATAAAGATGGCACGATGAGTTTCGCTGTTGCGGATGTCATTGGCAAAGGTATCCCAGCTGCATTAGCTATGAGTATGATTAAATTTGGAATGGATTCATATGGTCATTCACAATTACCAAGTGATGGTTTAAAACGACTGAACCGAGTTGTTGAAAAAAATGTGAATCAAAATATGTTCGTAACAATGTTTTATGGCTTATATGAAGAATTAAATCATTTATTATATTGTAGTTCTGCAGGCCATGAACCAGGTTATATTTATCGAGCTGAAACAGAAACATTTGAGGAAATGGGAGTTCGAGGAAGAGTACTTGGTGTGAGTCAACAAACACGTTATAAGCAACAAGAAATACCTATTTATTTAGATGATTTAGTTATTATTTTTACAGATGGCGTAACTGAAGTCAGAAATGAAGCGGGCGACTTTTTAGACAAACAACATTTATTAGATATGATTCATAAATATAAACATATGCACCCTCAAGATATTGTGCAATTATTATATGAAGCCATATTAAAAATACAAAACCCAGATAAAAGAGATGATTTAACGATATTAATCATTAAAAGAGTAAATTAGTTTTTAGTGTTTAGATTTAAAATTTAAATTTAAGGGTATAAAAGTTATTAATGAGACTATAATTAGGAGTGTAATGTTATGAAGCTTAATATTGAGACTGTAACTCATGATTCACATTATGAGGTGAAAGTTGGCGGTGAACTGGATGTATATACAGTTCCTGAATTAGAAGAAGTCTTAGTTCCAATGAGACAAGAGGGAACACACGATATCTATGTGAATTTAGAAAATGTGAGTTACATGGATTCAACAGGATTAGGTTTATTTGTAGGTACATTAAAAGCATTAAACCAAAACGATAAAGAATTATATATATTAGGTGTTTCAGATCGAATAAGTCGTCTTTTTGATATAACTGGATTAAAAGATTTGATGCATGTTAATGAAGGAACGGAGGTCGAATAACATGCAATTTAAACAAGATTATATAGAAATGCGTTTACCAGCATCCGCAGAATATGTAAGTTTAATTCGTTTGACATTATCAGGTGTATTTTCAAGAGCAGGTGCGTCATATGATGATATAGAAGATGCTAAAATTGCTGTCAGCGAAGCAGTGACTAATGCAGTGAAACACGCTTATAAAGATGATTACAATCAAGTGGGGATGATTAATCTTTGCTTCGAAATCTTCGATGATAAAATTAAAATTATTATTTCTGATCAAGGTGATAGTTTCGATTATGAAGAAACAAAAGCAAAATTAGGACCATATAAAGAAAATGAAAACATAGACTTCCTTAGAGAAGGCGGTTTGGGTCTGTTTTTAATTGAATCTTTAATGGATGAGGTTACAGTTGATAAACAATCAGGTGTGACAATCAGTATGATAAAGTATATTAAAAAAGAGCAGGTGCGAAATAATGGCGAGAGAGTCGAAATCAGTTAATGATGTATCACCTGAACAAATAAACCAATGGATTATGCAGCATCAAAACAATGAAAATACAGATGCACAAGATCAACTTGTAAGACATTATAGAAAGTTAATCGAATCCTTGGCATATAAATATTCTAAAGGTCAATCTCATCACGAAGACCTCGTTCAGGTCGGTATGGTTGGTTTAATCGGTGCAATCAATCGATTTGACTTGTCCTTTGATAGAAAGTTTGAAGCCTTTTTAGTACCAACTGTGATTGGTGAGATTAAACGCTATTTGCGTGATAAAACATGGAGTGTTCATGTACCTAGAAGAATCAAAGAAATTGGACCACGAATTAAGAAAGTTACAGATGAATTAACAAATGAACTCGAACGTTCACCTTCTATTACTGAAATTGCAGATCGATTAGAAGTGAATGAAGAAGATGTGCTTGAAGCAATGGAAATGGGTCAAAGCTACAATGCGTTGAGCGTAGATCATTCTATTGAAGCAGATAAAGACGGTTCGACTGTAACTTTACTAGATATCATGGGTCAACAAGATGATAATTATGATTTAACAGAAAAAAGGATGATATTGGAAAAAATACTTCCAATACTTTCAGAACGAGAAAGACAAATTATTCAATGTACTTTTATTGAAGGTTTAAGCCAAAAAGAAACAGGAGAACGAATTGGCTTAAGTCAAATGCATGTATCAAGATTGCAGAGAACAGCGATTAAGAAATTACAGGAAGCAGCAAATAAATAAATTGAATATATAGACAAGGCAGATTTCGAATTTTATGGAATCTGCTTTTTTAATTGTATTGATGATTCTGAGAGAGTCATGTAATACAGATATGTTAAAATGTATTTATTAACAAAATAATATTACATAATGATAAGCGGAGGATTTCATGGATAGTAATTTAATTCAATCAATCAGAGATAAATATAGCTTCACAACCAAGCAAATTAATGCTGTTTTATCTTTATTAGAAGATAAAAATACAGTACCCTTTATAGCTCGTTATAGAAAAGAGCAAACAGGTGGTTTGGATGAAGTAGAAATTAAACAAATTGATGATGAATATCAATATATGGTAAATCTACAGAAGAGAAAAGAAGAAGTTATTAATAATATCGAAGAACAAGGCTTATTAACTTCGGATTTGAAAAGTGATATTTTAAAACAAACAAAATTACAAAGAGTAGAAGATTTATACAGACCGTTCAAACAGAAAAAGAAAACAAGAGCAACTGAGGCAAAACGAAAAGGATTAGAGCCATTTGCGCAATGGTTACAACAAACAAATATAGACACATCTGTTGAAACGAAAGCACAACAATTTATTAACGATGAAGTCACAAGTGTAGAAGATGCAATCAAAGGCGCTCAAGATATCATTGCAGAAATTGTTTCAGATAAACCTATATATAGAAGTAAAATACTTAAAGATACATTTCAACAGGGCAATATTATAACGCAAAAGAAAAAGCATGCAGAAGATGAGAAAGAAATTTTTTCTATGTATTATGATTATACCGAACCGATTAAAAAAATCGCCAATCATCGAGTGCTTGCAGTTAATCGTGGTGAAAAAGAAAAGGTTTTATCAGTTAAAATAGAAATGGATATACAAGGGATAGAAAATTTTATTAGAAGCAAAGAAATATCATCTGAACATAATGGTACCTATGTCATTATAGATGCTATTAAAGATAGTTTGAAAAGATTAATCATGCCATCGATCGAAAGAGAAATAAGAAGTGATTTAACTGAAAAAGCTGAAAATCATGCAATCGATGTATTTAGTGAAAATTTGAGAAACTTGTTATTACAACCACCTATGAAAGGAAAGCAAATACTTGGTGTTGATCCCGCTTTTAGAACAGGTTGTAAACTTGCAGTCATTAATCCATTTGGTACATTTGTAGCTAAAGGAGTCATGTATCCTCATCCTCCAGTAAATAAAAAAGAAGATGCTGAAAAAATATTTGTGGACTTCGTTAAAACATATGATGTCGAATTAATAGCTATCGGTAATGGTACAGCGAGCCGTGAAACTGAACAATTTGTTGCTTCAATGATACAAGAACACCAATTAAACGTTCAATTTATCATTGTTAATGAAGCGGGGGCATCTGTATACTCTGCATCGGAAGTGGCAAGAAATGAATTCCCAGATTTTCAAGTTGAGGAGCGTAGTGCTGTTTCGATAGGTAGAAGAGTACAAGATCCATTGAGTGAATTAGTGAAAATAGATCCAAAATCTATCGGCGTTGGTCAATATCAACATGATGTTAACCAAAAGTCATTAGAAGGTGCATTGTCATTTGTTGTTGAAACTGCGGTTAACCAAGTGGGGGTTGATGTGAATACTGCTTCACGTTCATTACTACAATATGTATCAGGTTTAACACCCACAATTGCACAAAATATTATAGATTATAGAGAAGAGAATGGTGCTATAACGCATAATAAAGAAATTGCTAAAGTTAAAAGATTAGGTGCGAAAACATTTGAACAAAGTATTGGATTTATGAGAATCGTAGGTGGTAAAGAACCCTTAGACAATACTTCGATTCATCCAGAAAGTTATAATGTAGCAAATCAATTATTAACTGAAATTGAAATGACTACACATGATTTAGGAACGGAAAAACTTAAACTTGCCTTGAACAAAATTGATATTGTAGCAATGGCAGAAAAGTTAAATATTGGTCAACCGACACTTGAAGATATTATTAACTCATTGATTGCACCTAATAGAGATCCAAGAGATGAATTCGAAACTCCTATTTTAAAATCTGATGTACTATCTATTGAAGACTTAACTAAAAACATGAAACTTAGTGGGACTGTAAGGAACGTGGTTGATTTTGGTGCATTTGTAGATATTGGGGTAAAACAAGATGGACTCGTACACATATCAAAGCTTGCTAAGAAGTTTGTTAAAAACCCAATGGATATTGTAAGTGTTGGTGATATTGTAGATGTATGGATATTAGATATTGATGATAAAAAAGGTAAAGTATCATTAACAATGATTGATCCAAATGGATAACAGTGCATTACAAAAATTAACAGAGACAATCTCGTTAAAGTATTTTAAAATGCCATTTAAACATAAAGCATATTTCAATAAGCGTTTAAGAACGACTGGTGGTCGCTATTTATTAAGTTCACACAATATAGAAGTGAATGAAAAGCAATTTGCTAAGTTTGGTGAATCAGCTATCATTGATATTATTAAGCACGAATTATGTCATTATCATTTGCACTTACAGAAGAAAGGATACAAACATAAAGACAAAGATTTTAAACGTCTGTGCCAACAAACAGGTGCACCTAGATTTTGTTCTGCAATTGAAAAATATGAAGATCGAGTTAATTATATATATCAATGTCAAAAATGTGCGTCTAGATTTCCAAGAATAAGAAAAGTCGATACAAATAAAATGGTTTGTGGAAAATGTAATGGAAAACTGAAAGAATTAAACAACTAATATACTTATAAATAATGAACGCCTATCGATAATTTAGTCGAAAGGCGTTCATTATTTATATATAGAATGTATTTTATGGAAGATTTTTAGCAATGATTAAGGGAAAAATAGAGTATTTTGTGTGTACTTTCACCAAATTAGAGAGTTTAATTAATTAATCTTGTTAATTTACTCTTTTTAGTTTTGTTTATTCATTGACGATGAGCGAAATATATTATATGATATTAAACGTTGCGAAATTAATAGCAACTTTGGTTAAGGAAACATTAATTTTGTTAAATACAATTTAAAAAGTTGTTGACAAATAATTAAGAATATATTACAATGTTATTTGTTACTTAATGAACGAGAAACAAATTGACCGTTTGGCTAAGCGGCCGTGGCGGAACGGCAGACGCGCTAGGTTGAGGGCCTAGTGGGAGTATTCCCGTGGAGGTTCAAATCCTCTCGGCCGCATCAAATACCTTTAATGAATAAATATGCGGGTGTAGTTTAATGGCAAAACCTCAGCCTTCCAAGCTGATGTTGTGGGTTCGATTCCCATCACCCGCTCCAATAGAAATTTAAATGAACATTGAAAACTGAATTGCAATATGTCAACGTTAATTCCGAACACAACATTAAATTGTTGGTTCAAAACAAGTGTTAGAGATAACACAAATTAGTATTTTATGAGCTAATCAAACATCATAATTCATTTATGGAGAGTTTGATCCTGGCTCAGGATGAACGCTGGCGGCGTGCCTAATACATGCAAGTCGAGCGAACAGATAAGGAGCTTGCTCCTTTGACGTTAGCGGCGGACGGGTGAGTAACACGTGGGTAACCTACCTATAAGACTGGGATAACTTCGGGAAACCGGAGCTAATACCGGATAACATTTGGAACCGCATGGTTCTAAAGTGAAAGATGGTTTTGCTATCACTTATAGATGGACCCGCGCCGTATTAGCTAGTTGGTAAGGTAACGGCTTACCAAGGCGACGATACGTAGCCGACCTGAGAGGGTGATCGGCCACACTGGAACTGAGACACGGTCCAGACTCCTACGGGAGGCAGCAGTAGGGAATCTTCCGCAATGGGCGAAAGCCTGACGGAGCAACGCCGCGTGAGTGATGAAGGGTTTCGGCTCGTAAAACTCTGTTATTAGGGAAGAACAAACGTGTAAGTAACTGTGCACGTCTTGACGGTACCTAATCAGAAAGCCACGGCTAACTACGTGCCAGCAGCCGCGGTAATACGTAGGTGGCAAGCGTTATCCGGAATTATTGGGCGTAAAGCGCGCGTAGGCGGTTTCTTAAGTCTGATGTGAAAGCCCACGGCTCAACCGTGGAGGGTCATTGGAAACTGGGAAACTTGAGTGCAGAAGAGGAAAGTGGAATTCCATGTGTAGCGGTGAAATGCGCAGAGATATGGAGGAACACCAGTGGCGAAGGCGACTTTCTGGTCTGTAACTGACGCTGATGTGCGAAAGCGTGGGGATCAAACAGGATTAGATACCCTGGTAGTCCACGCCGTAAACGATGAGTGCTAAGTGTTAGGGGGTTTCCGCCCCTTAGTGCTGCAGCTAACGCATTAAGCACTCCGCCTGGGGAGTACGACCGCAAGGTTGAAACTCAAAGGAATTGACGGGGACCCGCACAAGCGGTGGAGCATGTGGTTTAATTCGAAGCAACGCGAAGAACCTTACCAAATCTTGACATCCTTTGAAAACTCTAGAGATAGAGCCTTCCCCTTCGGGGGACAAAGTGACAGGTGGTGCATGGTTGTCGTCAGCTCGTGTCGTGAGATGTTGGGTTAAGTCCCGCAACGAGCGCAACCCTTAAGCTTAGTTGCCATCATTAAGTTGGGCACTCTAGGTTGACTGCCGGTGACAAACCGGAGGAAGGTGGGGATGACGTCAAATCATCATGCCCCTTATGATTTGGGCTACACACGTGCTACAATGGACAATACAAAGGGCAGCTAAACCGCGAGGTCATGCAAATCCCATAAAGTTGTTCTCAGTTCGGATTGTAGTCTGCAACTCGACTACATGAAGCTGGAATCGCTAGTAATCGTAGATCAGCATGCTACGGTGAATACGTTCCCGGGTCTTGTACACACCGCCCGTCACACCACGAGAGTTTGTAACACCCGAAGCCGGTGGAGTAACCATTTATGGAGCTAGCCGTCGAAGGTGGGACAAATGATTGGGGTGAAGTCGTAACAAGGTAGCCGTATCGGAAGGTGCGGCTGGATCACCTCCTTTCTAAGGATATATTCGGAACATCTTCTTACGAAGATGCAGGAATAACATTGACATATTGTATTCAGTTTTGAATGCTCATTGGAGTATTCATTGCATTATTTTGTACATTGAAAACTAGATAAGTAAGTAAAATTTATGATTTTACCAAGCAAAACCGAGTGAATTAGAGTTTTTTAACAAGCTTTGAATTCAAAAAGAAATAATCGCTAGTGTTCGAAAGAACACTCACAGATTAATAACATTTTGGGTTTTCAACCGACTTGTTCGTGTTGAAAGTCAAAAAAGATTAAGTTATTAAGGGCGCACGGTGGATGCCTTGGCACTAGAAGCCGACGAAGGACGTTACTAACGACGATATGCTTTGGGGAGCTGTAAGTAAGCTTTGATCCAGAGATTTCCGAATGGGGAAACCCGGCACGAGTTATGTCGTGTTATCGATATGTGAATACATAGCATATCTGAAGGCAGACGCGGAGAACTGAAACATCTTAGTACCCGCAGGAAGAGAAAGAAAAATCGATTCCCTGAGTAGCGGCGAGCGAAACGGGAAGAGCCCAAACCAACGAGCTTGCTTGTTGGGGTTGTAGGACACTCTATACGGAGTTACAAAAGAACAGACTAGACGAATCATCTGGAAAGATGAATCAAAGAAGGTAATAATCCTGTAGTCGAAAGTTTGTTCACTCTTGAGTGGATCCTGAGTACGACGGAACACGAGAAATTCCGTCGGAATCTGGGAGGACCATCTCCCAAGGCTAAATACTCTCTAGTGACCGATAGTGAACCAGTACCGTGAGGGAAAGGTGAAAAGTACCCCGGAAGGGGAGTGAAATAGAACTTGAAACCGTGTGCTTACAAGTAGTCAGAGCCCGTTAATGGGTGATGGCGTGCCTTTTGTAGAATGAACCGGCGAGTTACGATTTGATGCAAGGTTAAGCAGTGAATGTGGAGCCGTAGCGAAAGCGAGTCTGAATAGGGCGTTGAGTATTTGGTCGTAGACCCGAAACCAGGTGATCTACCCATGACCAGGTTGAAGTTCAGGTAACACTGAATGGAGGACCGAACCGACTTACGTTGAAAAGTGAGCGGATGAGTTGTGGGTAGCGGAGAAATTCCAATCGAACCTGGAGATAGCTGGTTCTCTCCGAAATAGCTTTAGGGCTAGCCTCAAGTGATGATTATTGGAGGTAGAGCACTGTTTGGACGAGGGGCCCTTATCGGGTTACCGAATTCAGACAAACTCCGAATGCCAATCAATTTAACTTGGGAGTCAGAACGCGGGTGATAAGGTCCGTGTTCGAAAGGGAAACAGCCCAGACCACCAGCTAAGGTCCCAAAATATATGTTAAGTGGAAAAGGATGTGGCGTTGCCCAGACAACTAGGATGTTGGCTTAGAAGCAGCCATCATTTAAAGAGTGCGTAATAGCTCACTAGTCGAGTGACACTGCGCCGAAAATGTACCGGGGCTAAACATATTACCGAAGCTGTGGATTGTCCATAAGGACAATGGTAGGAGAGCGTTCTAAGGGCGTTGAAGCATGATCGCAAGGACATGTGGAGCGCTTAGAAGTGAGAATGCCGGTGTGAGTAGCGAAAGACGGGTGAGAATCCCGTCCACCGATTGACTAAGGTTTCCAGAGGAAGGCTCGTCCGCTCTGGGTTAGTCGGGTCCTAAGCTGAGGCCGATAGGCGTAGGCGATGGATAACAGGTTGATATTCCTGTACCACCATTATTCGTTTTAAGCGATGGGGGGACGCAGTAGGATAGGCGAAGCGTACGATTGGATTGTACGTCCAAGCAGTGAGATTGAGTGTTAGGCAAATCCGGCACTCTTAAGATTGAGCTGTGATGGGGAGAGGAAATTGTTTCCTCGAGTCGTTGATTTCACACTGCCAAGAAAAGCCTCTAGCTAGAATTGTGGTGCCCGTACCGCAAACCGACACAGGTAGTCAAGATGAGAATTCTAAGGTGAGCGAGCGAACTCTCGTTAAGGAACTCGGCAAAATGACCCCGTAACTTCGGGAGAAGGGGTGCTCTTTAGGGTTAACGCCCAGGAGAGCCGCAGTGAATAGGCCCAAGCGACTGTTTATCAAAAACACAGGTCTCTGCTAAACCGTAAGGTGATGTATAGGGGCTGACGCCTGCCCGGTGCTGGAAGGTTAAGAGGAGTGGTTAGCTTCTGCGAAGCTACGAATCGAAGCCCCAGTAAACGGCGGCCGTAACTATAACGGTCCTAAGGTAGCGAAATTCCTTGTCGGGTAAGTTCCGACCCGCACGAAAGGCGTAACGATTTGGGCACTGTCTCAACGAGAGACTCGGTGAAATCATAGTACCTGTGAAGATGCAGGTTACCCGCGACAGGACGGAAAGACCCCGTGGAGCTTTACTGTAGTCTGATATTGAAATTCGGCACAGCTTGTACAGGATAGGTAGGAGCCTGAGATACGTGAGCGCTAGCTTACGTGGAGGCGTTGGTGGGATACTACCCTCGCTGTGTTGGATTTCTAACCCGCACCATTTATCATGGTGGGAGACAGTGTCAGATGGGCAGTTTGACTGGGGCGGTCGCCTCCTAAAGAGTAACGGAGGCGCTCAAAGGTTTCCTCAGAATGGTTGGAAATCATTCATAGAGTGTAAAGGCATAAGGAAGCTTGACTGCGAGACTTACAAGTCGAGCAGGGTCGAAAGACGGACTTAGTGATCCGGTGGTTCCGCATGGAAGGGCCATCGCTCAACGGATAAAAGCTACCCCGGGGATAACAGGCTTATCTCCCCCAAGAGTTCACATCGACGGGGAGGTTTGGCACCTCGATGTCGGCTCATCGCATCCTGGGGCTGTAGTCGGTCCCAAGGGTTGGGCTGTTCGCCCATTAAAGCGGTACGCGAGCTGGGTTCAGAACGTCGTGAGACAGTTCGGTCCCTATCCGTCGTGGGCGTAGGAAATTTGAGAGGAGCTGTCCTTAGTACGAGAGGACCGGGATGGACATACCTCTGGTGTACCAGTTGTCGTGCCAACGGCATCGCTGGGTAGCTATGTATGGACGGGATAAGTGCTGAAAGCATCTAAGCATGAAGCCCCCCTCAAGATGAGATTTCCCAACTTCGGTTATAAGATCCCTCAAAGATGATGAGGTTAATAGGTTCGAGGTGGAAGCATAGCGATATGTGCAGCTGACGAATACTAATCGATCGAAGACTTAATCAAATTTTAAATGTTTTGTTTGGTTGAATCATATTTTACTTACTATCTAGTTTTGAATGTATAATTTCATACATTTCATTGTCTGGTGACAATGGCAAGGAGGTCACACCTGTTCCCATGCCGAACACAGAAGTTAAGCTCCTTAGCGCCGATGGTAGTCGGACTTACGTTCCGCAAGAGTAGGACGTTGCCAGGCAGCATTAATAGGATGCGATGAGCCGAGACCGAGAGGTCTCTTTTTTTTATGTCAAAAAAGGCTTAACTTCTCCAGTTCGAAGAACTGAAAAGCCTAAAATAAGCTATTATGAGAAAGTGTTTGAAGCTGACGAACTGAGCAAAAGACGAAGCGAGCTTACAAGCGGTATTGATTAAATGAACATACAAGTCAAAACTCGTATGTAAGAATAACTAAATCCAATAAATTGGAAAGACACTCTATATATGAACGTACTTACTGCAGTAAATAGAATGAGTGCGACTACAGGAGCAAACATACACCTAACAAGTAATGTACGATCAAAATTGCAAAATAATTTTAAATATAAAGAGGCCTAACCCTATATAGTAAGGATTAGGCCTCTTATAATGCTTAAATCAGCAATGAATATAACATTTTATTTTCGTTAATATAAATATTTGATTTATCAAATTCATCAACATTTGCTTTTAAATGTCCCAAATCTTTATGATTATTCAACTGAATACCTATAATTACAGTTCCAGTATTTTGGGAAGATTTTTTGAGATATTCAAATTTCGTAATATCATCTTTAGGACCAAGTACTTCGTTAACAAATTCTCTTAATGCGCCTGGACGTTGCGGGAAATTTAGGATGAAGTAATGCTTCATCTCTTCAAATAATAATGAACGTTCTTCAATTTCCTTCATACGATTAATATCATTATTGCCACCACTAACAACACAGACAACAGTTTTTCCTTTGATTTCTGCTTGATATTGATCAAGTGCAGCTACACTTAATGCACCCGCAGGTTCAGCAATAATAGCTTGTTTAGAGTACATATCTAAAATAGTTGAACAAACAGCACCCTCATGTACTTGGATATAATCATCAACGATATCTTTAGAAATATCAAAAGTAATTTGTCCAACACGCGCTACAGATGCGCCATCTACAAATTTATCAATATCTGGTAAAGTAACTAGTTGATTTTCCAATACTACTGAAGTATACATACTTGCTGCACCCGCAGGCTCAACACCTATAATTGAAGTTTCTGGAGAATGCGTTTTGAAATAAGTACCAACTCCAGAAATTAAACCACCACCACCGATTGCAGCAAATAAATAATCGAATTGAATGTCGTTATCTTTAGATTGTTCAAGTATTTCTTTAGCTAATGTGCCTTGACCAGCAATAGTATAAATATTATTAAAAGGGTCAATAAAGTTCATTTTATTTTCTTCAGTATAAACAAGGGCTTCTTTAAGGCAGTCGTCAAAAGTATCACCAGTTAATACGACTTCAGTATTGTCGCCACCAAAGAATTTCACTTGGTTAATTTTTTGAAGTGGGGTAGTTACTGGCATAAATATGACAGTATTCAAGTTTAAGTTACTAGCTGTATAAGCTACGCCTTGTGCATGATTACCCGCACTTGCACACGTGATACCGTTTTGACGATCAGCTTCATCTAAAGCAATAATCGCGTTATATGCACCTCTGAGTTTAAATGACCTAACCCATTGCAAATCTTCACGTTTTAAATAAACGTTACAATCATATTTTTGTGATAAATAGTGATCTTTTTGTAATGGTGTCTCTTTAACTATATCTTTTAATTGTAAATAAGCTTCATCTATATCCTTTGAAGAAACTGTTGTTTTTACAGTCATTAGTTTCACCCTTTTTGTATTAATTAGTATGTTTTTGCTGCTTCGTAATTTTTGATTGCATCTTCAAACTGTAAAGTGATATCAATATCATCAAGTCCATTGACGAGTTTTTTCTTCCATGTTTCATCAATTTGAAAATCAAATGATTTATCTTTTGTCGAAACAGTTTGATTTGGTAAATCTATTGTAATCTCTCCAGCATCTGCTAGATACTCTCTTGCTTCTTTGTCTAATACAATAGGCAACATTGCATTTTTAGTACAATTCATATAAAAAATATCACTATAGCTACCGGCGATAATAATGTCAAAACCATAGTCTTTAATAGCCCATGCCGCATGTTCACGACTGGATCCACATCCAAAATTTTCACCAGTAATTAAAATTGAAGCATCTTTATATTCTGGTTTATTAGGATTAAAATCTGGGTTATCAGAACCATCATCTAAATAGCGCCATTCATCAAATGCAAAAGGTCCAAAACCTGACTTAGAAATACGTTTTAAATGTACTTTTGGAATAATTTGATCGGTATCAATATTGTCATTAAAAAGTGGTACGACTTTACCAGTGTATGTTGTGATTGGTTTGATTTCCATTTTATACAACCACCTTTCTAACATCTACAAATTTTCCATTAATAGCAGCAGCTGCTGCCATTGCAGGTGATACTAAATGAGTACGAGCGCCTTTACCTTGTCGTCCTTCAAAGTTACGGTTACTCGTAGAAGCACAATGTACACCATTAGGCACTTGGTCTGGATTCATTCCCAGGCACATGGAGCATCCAGGCTCTCTCCAATCAAAACCAGCGTCTTTAAATATTTTATCAAGACCTAATTTTTCAGCTTCTATCTTAACTGTACGTGAACCTGGTACAACAATTGCAGTAATGTTTGGGTGTACTTTATTCCCTTTAACGACGTGACTTGCTTCAACCAAGTCAGAAAGGCGAGCATTAGTACAAGAACCTAAGAATACATAACCTAAGTCTATGTCCTCAGCTTTTTGACCAGGTTGAAGGCCCATGTAATTATAAGCACGTTCATCATTTACATTTTGTATTTCAGGGAAGGGCGTATTAAAACTTACACCCATTTCAGGATTTGTACCCCAAGTTACTTGAGGTTCTAGATCAGTTACATCTAAAGTGATCACTCTATCAAATTCTGCATCTTCATCAGTATATAGTTCGCGCCATGCATCAATATCATATTTATAATTTGTAGCATAAGGACGTCCTTTAACATACTCAAAAGTTGTTTCATCTGGAGCCATCATACCGTATTTTGCACCAGCTTCTATAGCCATATTGCAAATTGTCATTCTCGCTTCCATGGATAAACTGCGAATTGTTTCACCAGAAAATTCTAGAGCATAACCAGTACCGAAATCAACACCATGTTGATTGATAAGATGCAAAATAATATCTTTTGCGTAAACACCTGTAGGTAATTTACCATTTACTTCAATTTTTAAATTTTTAGGTTTAGTTTGCCAAAGTGATTGTGTTGCAAAAACGTGTTCAACTTCACTTGTACCAATACCAAAAGCGATTGCACCAAAAGCACCATGAGTCGCAGTATGTGAGTCACCGCAGACGATGGTTTTTCCTGGTTGAGTCAATCCTGTTTCTGGGCCAACCATATGAACGATACCTTGTTCATCGGATCCCATATCAAAAATATGAACACCAAAGGCCTTTGCATTTTTTTGTAAAGTTGTGATTTGTTTGTTTGCAATTTCATCTTTAATATTGAAAATATCGACCGTTGGCACGTTATGATCAAGTGTTGCATAGGTTAAATCAGGTCTACGCAATTGTCTATTTTGTAGTCTTAATCCTTCAAAAGCTTGAGGAGATGTGACTTCATGTATTAGATGTAGGTCAATATATAATAATTGTGGGTCACCTTCTTTACCAGTTAAGACATGCTTGTTCCAAACTTTATCAAATAGTGTTTTACCCATATGACATCTCCTCCTTTTTAAAGATTTTCTTTGACGTAATTAAAAATTTCTGATGTAAGATAATTACCATTGAGATCACGGGTTGTTTTTCCTTCTTTTATTAATTGATATATAACATTTTCTAATTTATCTGCTGCTTTGTCTTCATTTAGACTTTCTCTAAGACACATTGCCACGGATAGTAACATGCCAAAAGGATTGGCAATATCTTGATTTGCAATATCTGGAGCTGAACCATGAATAGGTTCATATAGTCTTGGACCTTGTTCGCTAAAGCTTGCTGAAGGTGATAATCCCAAAGAACCAGGAATGACTGAAGCTTCGTCACTTAAAATATCGCCAAATAAATTTTCTGTCACAATGACATCAAATTGTGATGGATTTGTTATTAAGTGCATGGCACAAGCATCGACGAGTAAATGGTTTACCTCAACATCAGGATATGATTGAGATACTTCATTTATTACATTTCTCCATAATTTACTAGATGAAAGTACATTTTCTTTATCAACTGAAGTTAACTTTTTATGACGCTTTTGAGCTAATTCAAAACCAACTCTAGCAATTCTTTCGATTTCATCTCTAGTATAAGTCAAGGAATCCAGTGCGTCGTTTTCACTTAATTGTTTTGGTTCACCAAAATAGATGCCACCGGTTAATTCTCTTACTAAAATAAAATCTGTATTTGCGACACGTTCTTCTTTAATAGGGGATAAATGGCTTGTGCCATTTGTAACTGTAGTGGGGCGTATATTTGCAAACAGACCCAAAGCTTTACGAATGCCAAGTAAACCTTGTTCTGGTCTATTATTTGGATCTGTCCACTTGGGTCCCCCCACAGCACCTAATAGGATTGCGTCTGCATTTTTACAAGCATTTAATGTGGAATCTGGAAGTGGTTTGCCATGATTATCTATAGCAATACCACCAAAGTCATGTGATTCTAATTCATATTCAAAATGAAATTCTTTACTTAGCTGTTGTAATATTTCTAATGAACCATTTAATATTTCTGGTCCAATTCCGTCTCCAGGAAGGGCTACAATCTTATAACTCATGAATGAATACCTTCTTCCACTTTTGTATTAGCTACATATTTCGCATGCGCTTCAACATATGATTTACAAGAAGCGAGTAAGATATCGTGGTCAATACCTACACCAGTAACAATTTGATCATCTATCTTAATCTGAACATGTACTTCAGCTTGAGCATCTGTGCCTTCAGTAACAGAGTCTATGCGATATTCAATAAGTTCTGTTTTACGATCAAAGATACGATCAACAGCGTTGTATACAGAAACAATGGAGCCTGTTCCAATACTTGAATCTTGGTACGTATTACCGTCTATATCTTTAATTACAACGACAGCACTTTGTAAACCATTAGAAACAAATTGTAATTGAAGTGTCTCTACTTTATAAATTGCATTTTGTTCATGTTCCGTACCTTGAATTAAAGCATGGATGTCACGATCAGTTACTGCTTTTTTCTTATCAGCGACCGTTTTAAATTGTTTGAATAAAGTTTTTTGTTCTTCAGGATCAACATCGTAACCTAGGGCAGTTAGTTTTTCTGCAAAAGCGTGCTTACCAGAAAGTTTACCAAGTGGTAATTCTGTTGTTTTAACTCCGACAAGTTGAGGTGTCATAATTTCATAAGTTTCTGGATTTTTAAGAACGCCATCTTGGTGTATACCTGATTCATGACTAAATGCGTTTTGTCCAACAATGGCTTTGTTTCTTGGGACTCGAATACCTGCGAATCGAGCAATTAAATCAGATGTTTGTTTTGTTTCTTCTAAATTAATTTGAGTTTGATTATCATAATGATCTTGTCTAACATAAAGGCCCAGTGCAACTTCTTCTAAAGCTGTATTACCAGCACGTTCGCCAATACCATTAAGCGTGCCTTCAATACGTTTTGCGCCATTCTCTATTGCTGCCATACTATTTGCTACTGCTAGGCCTAAATCATCGTGACAATGTGCGCTATAAATCACATCATGATCAGCATGAACAGATTCTTGTAACGTTTTGAAAATTTCACCATATTCTTTAGGATAGCTAAAACCTACAGTATCAGGGATGTTAATTACACTAGCGCCTGCATCAACAGCTGTTTGAACACATTCAATTAAAAATGGTAATTCCGTTCTTGTTGCATCTTCTGGTGAAAACTGAACAACATCAAAATATTGTTTAGCATAAGAAACATGCTCCTTAATAGATGCTAATACTTCTTCTTTTGACATCATTAGTTTTGAATCACGATGGATAGGGCTTGTTGCAATAAATACATGAATCCTAGGTTTAGCTGCTGCTTTAGTTGATTCGTATACTGCATCTATGTCTTTTTTTACACAACGTGCTAAGCCACAGACAGCGGTAGTAGTTAATGTTTTAGCAATAGCTTCAACTGATTTGAAACTACCAGAACTAGAAGCGGGGAAACCTGCTTCAATAATGTCTACGCCCCATTTTTCAAGTTGTTTAGCAATCTTTAATCTTTCATCGAATGAAAAATTTACGCCAGGTGTTTGTTCGCCGTCTCTTAGTGTTGTATCAAAAATTTGAATATGGCTACTCATTTTCAACATCTCCTATAAATGAATTTTAGACAATCATATTTATCGAGAAATTTGAAACATCTTACCAAGTTAGCTAATGCAAAATATTACGATTTGCATTAGAACTTAGCTTGATGTCATTTTTATCGATAGATATGGTAGTTTGCCTAATTATTTTTCAATGCTCTTAGATTTGATGAATGGCATCATATCACGGAGTTCTCTACCAACCGCTTCGATTTGATGACCATGTTGTTCTTCTCTTAATTTATGGAATTCTTCAAAATTATTTTGATTATCTTTAATGAATCGATCACTGAAGTTTCCTTTTTGAATATCATCTAATACAGCTTTCATATTATCTTTAACATCCGGTGTGATAATACGTGGTCCAGAAACATAGTCACCAAATTCAGCTGTATTTGAAATTGAATAGCGCATATTTTCCATACCGCCTTCATACATTAAATCAACAATCAATTTCATTTCATGCAATACTTCAAAGTATGCAATTTCTGGTTGGTAACCTGCTTCTACTAACGTTTCGAAACCAGATTGTACTAATTTAGTCGTACCACCACAAAGCACTGCTTGTTCACCGAATAAATCTGTTTCTGTTTCTTCTTTAAATGATGTTTCTAATACACCTGCACGTGTTGCACCGATACCTTTAGCATAGCTTAATGCTAAATCTCTAGCTTCACCACTCGGATCTTGTTCAACTGCGAATAGGGCAGGGACTGCGCTTCCTTCAGCAAATGTACGACGTACTAAATGTCCAGGTCCTTTAGGCGCTACTAAGAATACATCTACGTTTTCTGGTGGTTGAATAACACCGAAATGAATATTAAAACCATGCGCGAATACTAATGCATTGTTTGCTTCTAAGTTTGGTTCAATTTCTTCTTTATATACTTGGCCTTGAATTTCATCTGGTAATAACACCATGATGACATCAGCTTGTTTTGCTGCTTCATCTACAGGATATACTTCGAAGCCATCATCTTTAGCTTTGTCAAAAGAACGTCCAGGTCTGATTCCGATAATGACATCATAACCGTTGTCTTTTAAATTTTGAGCATGTGCGTGTCCCTGAGAACCATAGCCTATGATTGCTACTTTTTTACCTTGTAAAGCGTCTTTCGTAACTGATTGGTCATAATAAACTGTTGTCATAATAAAATCCTCCATTTTTGTAATTAAGTATAGTTGAAGCTTTGTTAAACTAATGCTGCTGAACCAGTTCTAGAAACTTGTTCAATTTCATATGATGATAGATCATCTAATAAGTTGTCCATTGTATATTGTGGGCCTGAAGCTTGAAGATACGTAAAAGGTGCTTCATGTTTTAATATAGAGACTAGCGCATCATATGGTTTGATTACATTTTGTAAATCTTGCTGATTCGTCGGTGTTTTTAATTTCACTAGCACCAACTCTCTGTTGTAAGTGTTACTTTCAGTAATGTCTTCAACATCAATAATGTTTATTTGTTTTTCTAGTTGTTGAAGTAGATTACGTAACACATCTCTATCAGGTACTTCTGCTACAAAAGTAATGTCCGAAATACCTTCTTCTAAAGTTGGAGTCGCTGACAATGTCACGATGTTAAACTGTCTACGGACGAAGATACTTGTTAAGCGATTTAACGTCCCAGCTTTATCTCTTACTTTTGTTCTAAAAGTCCTTCTCATAATAGACCCTCCATTTCATGATTAGCTTTGCCGCTTGGTACCATTGGTGATACAGGTTCAATAGGTGAAATACGTACATCAATGAGTGCAGGTCCTTCATGTTGAAAAGCTGCATCTAACTGTTGTTCTAATTGGCTTGGATTTTCAACTAAGTAACCTTTCACGTTGTAAGCTTCAGCTAATTTCAAAAAGTCTGGTTGGCCATTAAATACTGAGTGAGAGAAACGTTTATTAAAGAATTTATCCTGCCATTGCTTAACCATGCCGAGTGTACCGTTGTTAATAATGACAATCTTGATATCAAGGTTGTATTCTTCTAAAATGGCCATTTCTTGGTTTGTCATTTGGAATCCACCATCACCAACAAAGGCAACGACTGTTTTATCAGGTGCTGCAAGTTTTGCTCCAATAGCAGCAGGGATACCAAATCCCATTGTGCCGAGACCACCACTTGTTACTAATTGACCATGATTTTTAAATGGAAAGAATTGGGCAACCCACATTTGATGTTGTCCGACATCGGTAGTTACTACGGCGTCACCTTGTGTAATTTCACCAATATATTCAACCGTTCTTTGAGGTTTAGAAAATACGCCGTCCTCATCTTCTTTATATGCAAAAGGTTGTTTAGCTTTATTTTCATTACAAGTTTCTAACCAGTCATCATGTCTAATTGAATAACTATCGAAATCTAATAATGCTTCTAAAGTTGCTTTACAGTCAGCAACGATACCTAAATCTACTTTGATGATTTTATTTATTTCAGATGCGTCGATGTCCACATGTACTATTTTGGCATTTGGTGCAAATGATTCTGGATCACTTGCTAATCTATCGTCAAACCGACTACCAAAGTTAATGAGTAAATCGCAATCCGTTAATGCCATATTGCTGGCATATGAGCCGTGCATACCACCCATACCTAAAAATAGGGGATGTTCATATGGTATAGCACCGAGACCTAATAGCGTACTAACGACAGGTAATTGATGTCTATTTACAAATTCAGTAAATACTTTATTGGCTTTGGCATGATTAATACCTGCACCTGAAAGTACAACAGGCTTTTTAGCACTTTTTAAATAATCACGTAGTTTTTGAATTTCTTCTTTTTTAGGTTGATTTGGTACGGAATAACCTGGTAATTCTAATTCTTCTGTTACTTGTGCGTTTGTTGATAAGATCCCCATATCTTTTGGAAAATCAATTACAACTGGACCTTTTCTACCAGTATTGGCGATATGAAACGCTTCATGAATGATAGTAGGGATGTCGTTTACATTTTTCACTTGATAATTGTGTTTTGTTATTGGTGTTGTCATTGAAAGTAAATCAGCTTCTTGGAAAGCATCTTTACCAATACCAGGTGTAGCGACTTGACCAGTGATGACAACAAGTGGCAATGAGTCACTATAAGCATCAGCAATACCTGTAATTGCATTGGTTGCTCCTGGCCCGCTTGTTACGACAACAACGCCTGTATTACCGGATACTCTTGCATACCCTTCAGCTGCGTGTGTAGCACCTTGTTCATGTCTTGCTAAGATATGTTCAATTTTCCCATCATAAAATGTGTCGTAAAGGGGGAGTACTGCACCACCCGGATACCCAAAGATAAAGTCTACGTTCTCATTTGCAAGTGATTCTACTAACAATTCTGACCCGGATTTCATCTCATCTATTGTTTGTTGTTCTAACTCTACCTCAGGTTCAACGGCTTCAGCTGCTTCTAAAGAATCAAAATTTTCTGACAATTCATTTTCAAGTGTTTCCGTTTGTTTAGACATAATGCTCACTCCTTAAATGAGATTTTCTGGTACTTGCATGATACCCCCTGTATTAGCACTTGTTACTAATGCAGTGTAACGCGCAAGATAACCTGTTTTTACTTTTGCTTTAAATGGTTTTACGTTTTGCTTTCTAGCGTCTAATTCTTCAGTTGAAACATTGACATCTAATGTACGGTTCGTTAAATCAATCGTTATTTCATCTCCGTCATCTATTAATCCAATTGGACCACCTGCTGCAGCTTCTGGTGATATATGACCAACAGCAATACCACGTGTAGCACCTGAAAATCTTCCATCTGTGATAAGCGCTACATCTTTTCCTAAGCCTCGTCCTACAATGGATGAAGTAGGGGCTAACATTTCTGGCATCCCTGGACCACCTTTAGGGCCTTCATATCGGATAACAACTACGTGACCTTCACGAACATCATGGTTATCAATCGCTTCGACAGCTTCGTCATGTGAGTCAAAACAAATTGCTTTACCTTTAAAGACTTTAATGGAAGGGTCTACACCACCAACTTTTATAACAGCACCTTTGGGAGCGATATTTCCATAAAGGATGGAAAGTCCACCTTGTTTATCATATGGATTATCTAAATGTCTTATAACATCACTATTTAAGATTTCTTTATCTTCATTGTTTTCACGTAATGTTTTACCTGTAGCTGTAATTCTATCTGGATGCAATGTACCTTCTTTTTTAAATAATTCGTTTATGATAGCTGGAACACCACCAGCTTCATGTACATCATGCATTGAATAGGATGAGCTTGGTGCTATTTTTGAAAGATATGGTGTTTTCTTAGCAATTTCATTAATTCTTGTTAAATCATAATCAATACCTGCTTCATTTGCGATAGCAAGTGTATGCAGTACAGTATTGGTTGAACCACCCATGGCCATGTCTAATGCAAAAGCATCGTCAATTGCTTCTCGGGTTACAATATCTTTTGGTTTAAGATCGTTTTTAATATTATCTACTAG
The DNA here is from genome assembly GCF_056529615.1 of Staphylococcus sp. Z5-21. Lineage (NCBI taxonomy): Bacteria > Bacillati > Bacillota > Bacilli > Caryophanales > Staphylococcaceae > Staphylococcus > Staphylococcus sp. Z5-21. The sequence goes on from NZ_CP096462.1 coordinate 870,931, forward strand.
TTTGAATGCAGCTTCTCTAATCATTTCTCTACGTTGGTCACTTACTGCAAGTGCAGTACCATTATATGGAAGGGCTAACCCTAACACTTCCATTAAACAGTTCATTGAATTCGCAGTAAACATACCAGAACATGAACCACAAGTTGGACAAGCATTTTGTTCCATATCTAAAAATTCATCTTTTGAAATAGATCCATCTTTAAATGCACCAACTGCTTCGAACATTGAAGAAAGTGTTAAAGCTTTACCTTCTGAAGATAAACCGGCTTTCATTGGACCACCCGAACAAAAGATAGCTGGTACATTGGTACGAACAGATGCTAATAACATGCCTGGTGTAATTTTATCGCAATTTGGGATGTAGAATACACCATCAAACCAATGTGCATTAATAACTGTTTCAGCTGCATCAGCTATGATTTCTCTAGATGGTAGAGAATATCTCATTCCAATATGGCCCATTGCAATACCATCATCTACACCGATTGTGTCAAATTCAAAGGGAATCGCACCAGCTTCACGAATGGCTTCTTTAGCTATGTCTGCTAATTCTCTAAGATGTACGTGTCCAGGGACAATATCAATATATGAGTTACAAATTGCCACGAATGGCTTGTTCATATCTGTTGGTTTTTCTAATGCACCCGTTGCATGTAAAAGACTTCTTGCTGGTGCTTGTTGATCTCCTTTTTTGATCATGTCACTTCTCATATTTAATTCCCCCATAAAATTGAAAATAAAAAAAGTGTCCCAATAATTTATTGGGACACTTTAAAGTCCCATTCAACTAGAATAAGGACTTAAACGTTTAGTAGTTTCTTTACTAAAGTTCCAGTCCTATGAGCATAATAAAATGACTAAAATATTTGAAGTTGTTGGTTGAGCTTGCGTTGTATGTTTGGTCATTTTATTATACTCCTCTCGATAGAATGGTTTATTTTTTCTGATTTGTTTGAAATGTCTAAAAATTTGATAAATTAAATTTACTACATCAAATGGGTTGTGTCAATAACTTTTTTTATTTTTCTGTCAATTCAAATATTTCAAAATTAAAGGAACTTGTTTCACTTTGAAGTATTATATGGAAAAATTTGTTAAACTAGAGTAGTTAATTTTAAGATATATATAAAACCGTTAGTAAATGACAAGGCTATTCATAAGCTAACTCATATTAAATAAGAAAATCAGCTACGCACAATAAATTTAATGAAGGAATACCTGAGCTGAAGCTCATGCATAAATGTCGCTAACCAAATCATGTTAGCAGAATACTTGAGCAAAAGCTCATGCATAAAAGCAACTATTCACAATAAATTGTGAAGTTGCTTTAAAAAGGAGAGGCCAATGATAAAAATTAAAAATTTAGAAGATATGGAAACATTTGCTGGCATTTTAACAAAATATTTATCCGCTGGTGATGTGATTTTGTTAAATGGTGATTTAGGTGCGGGTAAGACAACGTTAAGTCAGTTTATAGGCAAAGCATTGGGCGTGAAGAGAAATATTAATTCTCCTACTTTTAATATCATAAAATCTTATCAAGGTAGTCATCTGAAATTACACCATATGGATTGCTATAGATTAGAAAATACGGAAGAAGATTTAGGCTTTGATGAATATTTTGAAGATCAAGCGATTGTATTAATAGAGTGGAGTCAATTTATTTCAGAATACCTTCCTGTAACGTCACTAACACTAGATATTAAAGCTATAAGCCCTACAGAAAGAACCATAGAATTGAACGCTATTGGAAAGCATTATATAGATATTAAGGAGTCGATTTTGCGTGAATTATCTACTGATTGATACATCTAATCAGCCTTTATCTGTTGCTATTATGCAAGATGATAAAGTACTAAGTGAGTTTAATACAAATGAAAAAAAGAACCATTCTGTTCAATTGATGCCAGCAATTGCTAATATATTAGAAGAAAGTCAATTAGATAAAAAGGAACTTGATGCAATTATTGTTGCGGAAGGTCCAGGATCTTATACTGGCTTAAGAATAGGTGTGACTGTAGCTAAAACATTGGCATATGCACTTAATACGAAGTTATACGGTGTGTCCTCATTAAAAGCCTTAGCAGCTACAGTAAAGGAAGAAAACATTTTAATTGTACCTGTCTTTGACGCAAGACGAGAAGCAGTTTATTCAGGTGTATATCACTATCAAAATGGACATTTAGTACAATTGATTGAAGATCAGTATCTTTCGATTACAATGTTAAAGGAATTGCTATATAAACAAGGTGAACCTTTTAAATTTGTAGGGGCAGATACAGAAAAATTAGCTGATTTATTAAACCATGACTGCATACCTAATTTGCCAAAAGCAAAAGAAATGAAAGCACTGATTGATCATCCAACTGAAATTCATCAATTCAAACCCAACTATATTAAAATATCAGAGGCAGAGAGAAATTGGTTAGACCAACAGAACAAGAATTAAATATTCGTTTAATGGGTTTAAATGATGTGCCACAAGTATTTGATATTGAAAGAAATAGTTTTAATGATAGTAGTTGGTCAATTGATGCATTTTATCACGAAGTAGAGCAAAATGAATTTGCTCATTATTTTGTTATAGAATTTAATGAAAAAATTATTGGTTATATCGGAATTTGGTTAGTTATAGATCAAGCACAAATTACCACAATTGCCATTGATGAAACATATAGAGGATACGGGTTAGGACAGTTATTGCTTAAGTATGCTATGAATTACGTGCAGACAAAATGTGACGTGATGAGTTTAGAAGTACGAGTTGATAACGATGTAGCACAACATGTGTATACGAATTTAGGTTTTCAATATGGAGGAAAACGTAAAAATTATTATGGTGAAGGTGAGGATGCAATAGTGATGTGGGTGAATTTAAATGAGTGAAACAACATTGATATTAGCGATAGAATCAAGCTGTGATGAAACAAGTGTTAGCATTATTGAAAATGGAAAAAACATACTTAGTAATATCGTATTAAGTCAAATTGAGAGTCATAAACGATTTGGCGGTGTTGTCCCTGAGGTAGCAAGCAGACATCATGTTGAAGGGATTACGACAACCATTGATGAGGCATTAAACAGTGCCAATACTACAATGAATGATATTGATGCAGTGGCTGTAACACAAGGACCTGGCTTGATAGGTGCATTATTGGTAGGGATTAATGCTGCAAAAGCACTTGCATTTGCTTATGATAAACCATTAATTCCAGTTCATCATATTGCTGGTCATGTTTATGCGAATCATCTAGAAAAGCCATTACAGTTCCCTTTAATCGCACTGATTGTTTCAGGGGGACATACTGAATTAGTTTATATGAAAAATCATTTGAGCTTTGAAGTGATCGGTGAAACGCGAGATGACGCTGTTGGTGAGGCGTATGATAAAGTAGCGAGAACCATTGGATTAAGTTATCCGGGGGGACCTCAAGTAGATAATTTAGCGGCTCATGGTGAGGATAGTTACGATTTCCCTAGAGTATGGTTAGATAAAAACAGTTATGATTTTAGCTTTAGTGGTTTAAAAAGTGCAGTAATTAATAAATTGCATAACTTACGCCAAAAAGGTGAAGCAATAAATGAAGCAAACGTAGCTACAAGTTTTCAAAATAGTGTCGTTGAAGTATTGGTTGGTAAAACAATAGCGGCATGTAAAAATTATAACGTGAATCAACTTATAGTAGCTGGTGGTGTTGCAAGTAATAAAGGATTAAGAGCGCATTTAGCATCCGCATGTGAGTCAAATGACATCAATTTATCCATACCTAGTCCTAAACTATGTACAGATAATGCAGCAATGATAGGCGCTGCAGGTTATTATTTATTTAAAGCTGGTGTGACTGCAGATATGGCATTAAATGGTTACAATCATATGGATATTGAACAATGTTCAATTGAATCATAAAATAATAAAAGAACTGAGATATTTATATCTCAGTTTTTTTGTTAGTAAGTTAAATTTAAACAAATGAAATAAGGGTATAGGTATTTTAGATTAATTGAACAACATAAAATTTTTTGAGATGAAGATTTTTAAAGGAGGAGAAATAAAATGAAAGCTGTACAATATTTCAATTTTCAAAATAGCTTAGCAGCATTAAATTTTTACGAAAAACATTTAGGAGCAACAAATATTCAACGTGTTAGCGGAGACAATGAGATGTTTAATGATATGCCTGAAGAATTTCAAGTACCTCCAGATTTTACGATGAATGCATCTTTTGAAATACTTGGAGAAAGATTTTATTGTAGTGACACGTGGAAAAATAAAAAGATTGATAATAGTGGTGTCATCGTGACATTTACTTTTGACCATAGTAATGAAGCGGATAAAGCAGCTGCTCAAGCATTTTTTGATAAAGCTGTTGAAGCTGGTTGTGAAGTGACGATGCCATTAGGTGCTACGCAATGGTCTGAATTTTATGGTATGTTCAACGATCCATTCGGTATTACATGGATGATTAATGCAGAATAAGTCGTATATCAAATTATAAAATACGCTTAATATTCAATAAGTGTTTTTTAAGTAATGGAGCATATCATGTAATCAAAGTGATTTTTGATTACGTCATATGCTCCTATTTTTAATTATTATGATTTGCTTTAGCTTTAGCACGATGGTAAACATGATTTGGAAATTCCATTATGCGTAATAATTCAATCGCATTTCTGGTATCAGCTTTGCCTGCTTTAATTTTAAAATCAAAAGAGATTTCATTATCTGTGATGGATTCATTAAAATGATAATTTGAATAAGTATCTTCTAATAAAGTGGATAACTCAATATCGTGTGTAGCTGCAATGATTCTAAAAGATTGTAAATGATTTAAATAAGTTAATACGGATTCTGATGCTGCAATCCGTTCCGTTGTATTGGTGCCCTTGAAAATTTCATCAATAAATACATATATCTTTTTATGTGATTGAATATCGAAAAGGCGTTTAATCGATTTAACTTCACTCATGAAGTAACTATCTCCAGATAAAATATCATCTTGATTAACCATTGAAGTATAAACAAGCCCTGGTTTGTAAATAAATTTATGCGCTGTTGCAGTATGAATTGTTTGAGATAACACAATATTCAAAGCGACGGCTTTCATAAATGTTGATTTGCCTGAAGCATTAGAACCAGTTAATAAAATATGTTGATCTACCGTTAAGGAATTAGGTACTGCATCAGAGATGAGCGGATGGGTTAAATTTTCAAATATAATCGAGTCATTCTGTGATGGTTCAGGTATGGTATAGTCATCTAATGTTTCTTGCCATAAAGCAACGGCATAATGATTATCGATACTTGCTACATAATCATAACAGGCCATTACTTCATCTTCGTATGTTTTAAAACTATTTTGAATTAAATGGAACAAATGGTAATCCAACATAAATATTAATTTAAAAAGCATTGAGAAAATTGAAGTTTCATCATTCGTATTCACGCGCCCGAGTATTCCACTAAAACGACGTGCTGTCGTAAAATGTTTGAAATTAACATCTAAACTAGGTGTTTGTTCAAGTTGCTGAATTGCATATGCTTTTTTAATAACATTAGATGTATAGAACATTGAATTTAAATCTTGCTCAAATGTCCGTTTTAAGAAACCACTCAAAATCATATTATAAATACAAGCAATGATGATTAATGGGATTCCAACACTTGGTGATATGAAAGATAAAAGTAAACCTACAATAGGGATATATGTACAAATCATATAAAAGTGATTTCGTTTTATAAATGCAATTTGATCAGGAAAAATTGGATAAATAGATTTTCCGATTTGTGCTAAGTGCAATGACAGTTGATTTCTAAAATGACTATCCGATTTAAAGTGATGTATGAGTGACTGATTATTTACTTCAAACATCTGTCTTAATGTAGCAAAAAGTCTCATTTCACCAATTGCTGTAAAATTAAAATTCATATTTTGGAACACACTATCTAAATTTAAATCGGACCAGGTTTTATCATCGAGTAGTTCATCGCTATCATGCTTATGCTTATATGTATCGAATTGATAACTATAATTATGATTTGGTCTAATGAATGATTCTAATGGTCGTTGTGCTGACCATAACATTTTTATCTTTGTCATTAATTTTTTATTTTCAATGATAGGCATGATGATCGTTAATAATAGGGAGGCTAATATCAATGCAATAATAAACCATAAAATTGCAGGCATAGTTACAAAACTTCCTTTCAATAACTTAAATTTGTACTTGTTCATTATGACATTGTCTCATTTGTTTCACAAACTAGATTTGTCTATGACTACATGAGACGAAAATGATGTCAATAGGGAACGTGCGTACTTATCAACAAATAGTGCGCAACTTGTGGATAAGTCGGTGCAAATGGTGTGGATAGGGATTGAATTCTGAATTTTATATAGAAATAAACATTACATTTTACTTGTGGATAACTAGGATAACTTTGTGGATAGCTTTTATCATAAGTTTTTTTGTGTGAATAGTTTTGGTGATGAATCATGAAATAAAAAAATGAAAGTAGAAAATTCTACTTTCATTTTTTAATGGGATGAGCGTTTAAATTAACTTTTCTTGTAATTCTGCCCATTCAGACATAACCTGTTCTAATTTTTGTTCGGTATGTTGTTTGGATATTGCTAAATCATTCGCTTTTTCAGGGTTTGAATATACATCAGGTAATGTGAGCTGCTCATTGATTTCATTAATTTGCGCTTCAAATTGCTCAATATCCGCTTCACAAGTTTCAATTTGGCGTTCGATTTGACGTTGTTCACGTTTCTGAGCTTTCTGATCAATATAAGAATTAGTTGTTGATGCTTCTATTTCAGGTGAAGTAGGATTCTCTGAGTCTTTTTTCGCTTGTATTGCTGCTTGCTCTTCTACTTTTTCAATGAAGTATTGATAATCACCTAAATACATCGTGCCACCGTCATAATTTAAATCATATACTTTATTAGCTAGTTGATTAATGAAATAACGGTCATGTGAAACAAAAAGAATTGTGCCCTTAAAATTATCCAAAGCTTGTTCTAACATCTCTTTAGAATCAATATCTAGATGGTTGGTAGGCTCATCTAATATGAGTACATTATTACGTTCTAACATTAATAAAGCGAGTTGCAGTCGTGCTTTTTCTCCACCAGATAAATCATTAATAATTTTTTTTACATCTTCTTGAACGAATAGGAAACGACCTAAAACAGCTCTGATATCTTTTTCATTCATAGTAGGGTATTGATCCCATAAATAATCTAAGATCGTTTTATTTGATTTAAATTCAGCTTGCTTTTGATCATAGTAACCTATTTTTAAATTGGCACCCGTTGTGACTTCGCCGCCTAATTGATCATGTAGACCAGCGATGGTTTTAATTAAAGTTGATTTACCTATACCATTCGGGCCAATAATAGCGATATGATCACCCTTTGTAACTTCGATATTAATCCCTTTTGTAATAGGTGTATTGTACCCAATCTCTAGATTTTTTATATGGAATACGTCATTACCTGTATTACGGTCGAAATCAAATTGAATATTTGTACTTTTAGCATCAATCATAGGTTTATTAATGCGATCGATTTTATCTAACTTTTTGCGACGACTTTTTGCCATCCCAGTCGTAGAGGCACGCGCAATGTTTTTTTCTACGAATGTTTCTAAGCGTTTGATTTCAGCTTGTTGACTTTCATAGGCTTGCATGCGCTTTTCGTAATACTTATCTCGTTGTTCTATGAATTGTGCATAGTTTCCTACATAGTGTTGTACATCACCGAGTGCTACATCATATATTTGAGTGACAATTTTATCTAAGAAGTATCTATCGTGACTGATGATTACAATGGCCCCGTTAAAATAATTCAAATAACTTTCTAGCCATTGAGTTGTTTCCATGTCTAAATGGTTGGTAGGCTCATCGAGTAATAATAAATCTGGTTCACTTAGTAACATTTGTGCTAAAGATAGTCGGGTCTTTTGACCACCACTAAAATCATTAATGGGTCTATTAAAATCTGATTCAGTGAAGTTTAAGCCATGTAGCACCGTTTTAATTTTACTTTCATATTGATAGCCATCTTGTTGTTCAAATGTGTTTGATAATGACTCATAACGATCAATATGTATTTTATATGCTTCTGTATCGTATTCATTGGCATGTTGTGCAAGCCAATCCGTTTCTTTTTTCATTTCTAGTTCTAATTTTTTCATTGCTTCAAATGTCTTAGACATTTCTTCAAATACAGTTTGATTTGTGTCTAAGGTCATTTGTTGTGTTAAGTAACCAAGTTTTAAATTTTTACTTTTAGATACATAACCACTATCATACCCTTCGACGCCAGCGATTATTTTCATTAATGTTGATTTTCCAGCTCCATTACGTCCGACAATTCCAATACGTTCGCCCGTTTTGACTTCGAAATCCACATTGTTAAAAATATCTTCACCGTCGAATGACTTTGTTAAATCATTAAGTTGTAATAATATCATCCGATTTGCACCTCTCTATTCAATTATCATTCTACAGTATTCACGCTGTGGTTAAAACTATCATTGTTTATTTTTATGATGCATTCATGTATAATGTTGTAGTGATTATAAGATTATACAGTATTAGACATTGAAATAGGGGGAAATGATCTTGGCTAATCAAAGCGAAAAGATTCCTCGTGCTACATTGAAACGTTTACCGTTATATTATAGATTCGTCAATACATTAAAATCAAAAGGTATAGACAGAGTTAATTCAAAAGCAATTAGTGAAGGCTTAAACATTGATTCTGCAACGATACGTAGGGATTTTTCATATTTTGGTGAATTAGGTAAAAAGGGTTACGGCTATAATATAGATAGCTTATTACATTTTTTTAAAAACGAAATAAGCGAAAACGATGAAATTAAGATTGCAATTGTAGGTGTAGGGAACTTAGGTAAAGCATTATTAACATATAACTTCTCAATACATGATGAAATGACAATAACAGAAGCATTTGATATTCGAGAAGAGGTCATTGGTACACAAATAGGGAAAGTGACAGTTAGTCCATTTGAAAAAATTACAGACATACTATCGCATGAACAGATAGATGTCGTTATTCTGACAACGCCTGAGGAAGCGGCTCAGAAGGTTGCTGATACATTAGTGAAAGCAGGCGTTAAAGGTATATTGAACTTTACGCCTAGTCGTGTACAAACGCCATCCGATGTACAAGTACATCACATTGATTTGGGTATAGAACTGCAATCTTTATTATTCTTTATGAAGAATTATAGTCATAAATAAAATGTAATGAACTAGTTTTTGATAAATACGGCATGTGATAACCATGTGGACAAAGTATTTATGGAAAGCTAGTTTTTTATTTGTCTTCGAGTTGTTAATTATTTTAAAAGCTAGCTGATTTTTAAAATAAATTTTCGTGAAACTGTAAGGTTGAAATTTTATACGAAATCTAATATTATTAATCTTATTGATTTTATCGGGAAAGAGGTTATGATATGACATGGTTAATTATCAGTGGACTGGTCGTAGGCGCTCTATTGGGGTTTGTTATGCAGCGAACACGATTTTGTCTAGCTGGTGGATTTAGGGATATGTATATTCAAAAGAGTAACAAAATGTTTTACGCCTTATTAATTGCGATTTCTGTACAAAGTATTGGCTTATTGCTATTAACTTCAACAGGATTAGTTGAAATACCAGAGTCAACATATCCTATCATTGGTACAGTGATTGGATCATTTATTTTTGGATTAGGTATTATTATGGCAGGTGGCTGTGCTACAGGAACATGGTATAGAGCTGGTGAAGGACTAATCGGTAGTTGGATGGCGTTAATTGCTTATGCTTTTACTTCCGCCACAACAAAATTTGGTTTATTACTACCATTAATGAACGGTTTAAATAAACCTACTAATGTAAATACGAGTATGTCACAAACAACAGGTATTCCAACCTGGGTTTTCGTAATTGTACTCATAGTAATCACTTTATTCTTCGTAGTAAAAACATTACGTAAACCAAAACCAAAATTTGCAGTACCTAAATTAAAGCAAAAATTCACAGGTATACGTCATTATTTATTTGAGAAAAAATATCACCCATTTGTGGCAGCAATCGCAGTAGGACTTATCGCATTGCTCGCATGGCCAGTGAGTGAATCAACTGGTAGAATGTATGGTTTAGGTATTACAACACCTTCTGCAAACTTGGTACAATTTTTTGTAACGGGTGACTTGAAATTATTGGACTGGGGTGTCTTCCTGGTTCTAGGTATATTCTTTGGCTCTTATATTGCGGCTAAAGGTGCTAAAGAGTTTAAATGGAGATTACCGGATAAAAAAACAATACGCAATAGTATTATAGGCGGTGTGTTAATGGGATTTGGTGCATCTGTAGCAGGTGGTTGCTCTATAGGGAATGGTTTAGTTGAGACAGCGACAATGTCATGGAAAGGCTGGATTGCACTTGCTTCAATGATATTAGGCGCATGGACAATGAGTTATTTTGTATTTATTAGACCAATGAAAAAAGCACAAAGCCAAACTTCAAACACGAAAGTTTCATCACAAACGCAAACATCATAATTAAAATGGAGGTAATACGATATGGTACATGAATTAGGTACAGTTGGAATGGTTTGTCCATTTCCATTAATAGAAGCACAAAAGAAAATGAATACATTAGACAATGGTGAAGAATTAAAAATTGACTTCGATTGTACACAAGCAACAGAAGCATTACCTAATTGGGCAGCAGAGCAAGGTTACCCCGTAACGAATTACGAACAATTAGACGATGCTTCATGGACGATTACAATTCAAAAAGCTTAAATATACATTAAACCAATTTGTTTAATCTAAGGTAGTATACCTTGATTGAAGCAAATTGGTTTTTAATTTAAATAGTATTTAAAGCGATTCCATTATGATAGAATTGATATTGTTCATAATAGTGAAGTAATGAGAGTGAGAAACTATGAAAAATATTGATGATATAGCAAAACTAGCCGGTGTCTCTAAAAGTACAGTTTCTAGATATTTAAATGATGGCTCGGTAAGTATGAAAACAAAAGAAAAATTAGATAAAATCATACATGAACATGATTATCAGCCGAATCAATTCGCACAAAGCTTAAGAGCATATCGTACAAATATGATAGGCGCTATCATACCAAGAATGAATTCGTTTGCAGTTGATGAAACGATTAAAGGTGTTAAAACGATATGCGATAAACAAAATTATAGGCTATTGCTTAATTACACCAATTTGAATTCAGATTTAGAACTAGATGCACTAGAGACTTTTTACAGAAGTAAAGTGGACGGGATTATCTTTATGGCCACAGATATTACAGATAAACATTTAGAAGTGATTCATAAAATCAATGTACCTGTGATCATTGTTGGTCAAACTCATGAACAATTACATTGTATTGTTCACGATGATTATCAAGCTGGTTATCTTGTTGGAGATACACTGGGAAAACAGGGCTATAAGGATATTCAATTTTTTGGTGTTACGGAGACAGATACGGCTGTAGGTATATATAGAAAGCAAGGATTTATCGATGGACTTAAAGTTCATGGTATTGAGCCCAGTATTTCGATAACATCTTTTAACTATCAAGAAGCCAAACCAGACGTAGCTAGCGTATTACAAAAATATCCACATTTTGATGCCATCGTAGGGGGGACTGATTCGATAGCTTTAGCTGTTCATAAATATAATTCGGAACATCATATGTCTAAATATATCGTTGGTTTTGGTGGAGATCCAGTTACAAAAATTGTTTCGCCATCTATACATACGGTGAGATATGCTTTTGATTATGCAGGAGAAGTTGCTATGGAAAAATTAAATCAATTAATACAACATAAAGACGTAGAAAAACAAATCACTATTGAAATTGACCATTCGTTTAAAAATTAAACGAAACATGATATTATAAATATGAATAAATGGAACCGGTACCAAAAATGACAATGAATTACTTGAAACTAGGAGGAAGCTCGAAATGGTAGAGTGGACAAAGGAAGCACGTTATCAAAAATATGAAGACGCAGATCAACAATATTTAGCTGAATTAACAGAACGTGTTAATCAATCTAAATACAGACAAACTTTTCATATACAACCTAAATCAGGTTTACTTAATGATCCAAATGGATTGATATATTTTAATGGTAATTATTATATATCACATCAGTGGTTCCCATTAGGACCAGTGCATGGACTAAAATATTGGTATACATATACGAGTAAAGATCTTATTCATTTTAATGCAGTAGGACCAACACTCAAACCAGATACAAACGACGATAGTCATGGTGTATATAGTGGTAGTGCATTTGAATATAACCAGCATTTATATTATATGTATACTGCGAATCATCGCGATGAAGATTGGCATCGAATTTCTACCCAACAGATAGCAAAAATGACAAAGAATGGAGAAATAAAAAAATTTCCAAAGCCTGTCATTTCAGCACCACCTTTTGGTTACACGCAACACTTTAGAGACCCGAAAGTTTATCAAAAAGATGGTACATATTATGCTGTAATTGCTGCACAAAATATTGACAAGCAAGGTCGTATTTTACAATATCGATCCTCAGATATTGTTAATTGGGAATTCCAAGGTGAAATACAAACAAATTTAGATAATTTTGGTTTTATGTGGGAATGTCCAGATTATTTCAATTTAAATGGATATGATATGTTATTATTCTGTCCACAAGGTATTGACGCTGAAGGGGATCAGTTTAGAAATATTTATCAATCAGGCTACATCATGGGACAATATGATATGAATCAATTAACTATGAATCATGGTGATTTTCATGAGTTAGATCATGGATTTGATTTTTATGCGCCACAAACATTTTTAGATGAACAAGGACAGCGTATACTCATTGGTTGGATGGGCTTACCAGAAATTAATTATCCAACTGATGAAGACGGATGGGCACATTGTTTAACTATTCCACGTGTACTTACAGTAGACGAAGGTAATTTAAAACAACGTCCGATTAAAGCACTAGAAAAGTTACGTTCAAATGAAGAAACTGCTTTGGGATATGCTAATAAATTTACGAAACAGTTACATCCATATGAAGGTAAACAGTTTGAATTAATTATTGATATTTTGGAAAATGAAGCAACAGAAGTATACTTTGAAGTGAGAACGAGTAAAACGGAGACGTCGCTAATTACGTATAATACTAAAGAACAAAAATTAACATTTGATAGAAGTGAAAGTGGACCATTGCCTAATCCTGTAGAAGGTACGTCTCGTAGTACTTATTTAGATACACCTTTATCGCAGTTACAGTTATATGTAGATACTTCAAGTATTGAAATTTTCTGTAACGATGGAGAACGAGTGATGTCCTCTAGAATATTTTCTGGAGAAGATGCAACTGGCATTAAAACATCAACAGAATCAGGACAAGTATACTTACGATTTACAAAATATGATTTGAAAGGTGATACACAATGAGACGTCTACTCGCAATAGGTGAAGCACTAATTGATTTTATACCTAATACAACAGATTCTAAACTCAAAGATGTAGAAGGATTTTCGAGACAAGTTGGTGGGGCACCTTGTAATGTTGCTTGTACTACGACAAAATTAGGTGGTCAGGCAGAAATGATTACCCAATTAGGAGAAGATGCTTTCGGTGATCTTATCGTAGAAACATTAGAAGATTTGGGTGTCGGTACGCAATATTTGAAACGTTCATCTGAAGCGAATACTGCGCTCGCATTTGTAAGTTTAACTAAAGAGGGAGAAAGGGATTTTTCATTTTATCGTAAGCCTTCGGCAGATATGCTATATAATGAAGAACAAGTGAGTCAAATAGAAGTAACGGAACAAGATATACTACACTTTTGTTCAGTAGACCTCGTAGATAGTCCGATGAAAATGGCCCATAAAGCCCTAATTGAAAAAGTTAGACATGCTAATGGGACAGTTGTATTTGATCCTAATGTGCGTTTACCGTTATGGGATAGTGAAGCGGATTGTAAATCAGCAATTCAAGCATTTGTACCTTTTGCAGATATCATCAAAATTTCCGATGAAGAACTGTCATTTGTGACAGGATATGAAGATGAGAGCCAAGCAATTCAATGGCTATTTCAAGGACATGTCCAAGCGGTTATTTATACCAAAGGTGCAGAAGGTGCTGCAATTTACTTAAAGGATGGAACAACAATTGTTGAGCAAGGCTATAAAGTGAAGGCGATTGATACGACAGGTGCTGGTGATGCATTTATTGGTGCGGTGATTAGTAGATTATTGGATAGTAATGAGCGAGATATAATCCAGTTACTGAAGAGTGAGGGGCATGCTATCCTAGAATTTAGTAATTATGTTGCTGCTATCGTCACGACGCAATACGGTGCAATAGAAAGTATCCCTTCACTAGACAAAGTGAAAGAAGCATTAAATATTAAATAGGAATTGTTGAAGCAATCAAAAAAGAAAGCCAAACCATTTGTCAGTAATGACTATTGGTTTGGCTTTTTTATGTATATTATATTTTTTTGACATTTCTAACAGATGCATAGCAATGTTCATTATTTTTAAAATAGACAACACGTGACTTAGAGTCAATAGAATCTATATTGTGTCTATTGACGACAAAGCTATTATGACATCTGAAAAATCGCTCATCAAGTTGATCTAATTCTTTTAAATTGCCATAAAACTCAATTTGACGATTATCAAGATGTGCAATCAATCGATGCGATTTAGTAGATGATTCAAAGAACATAACATCATCATATTGGACATAAATCGAATTACTTCCACGTTTTAATTCAATTGTTTCAACACTACTTTCTTTTGAAAGAAGCTTCAATCTTGATTCTGAAGTTTCAAGACAGTCAATAATTCTTGATTTTAATTCATCTGGATCATCTTTAAAAATGAAATCCATCGCGGCTACCTTATAGACAAATGTTAGGTAAGTTAACTCACTGTGACTTGTAACAAAGATGATATTACCTACAGGATCATGTTTACGAATCTCACTAGCAAGTTTGATACCATTAATATCAGCTTCAAGCTGAATATCTAAAAAATAACACCCAATATCATTGAGGTTCTTAGAGCGTTCTAAGATGTCATAAGGATCAGCAGTGGCAACTTCGATTTCCATTGGCTTTTCTTCAATCATGATGTAGTTATTAATAATAGAAACCATGTGCTCACGTTGTCTTTCATCATCTTCACAAATGAATATTTTCACAGTTACACATCCTTATGAATCAGAATTTAAAATTTCTACCTTTTGGATAAAGTAGTTATTATCAATGGTTGTATCTAATAAAACATTTGTTGTGGAATCCGTCAATTCCTTCAGAGTAGATAAACCGAGACCACGATTCTTTCCTTTTGTAGAAAAGTTTTCTTGGAAAAGGGTATGAACTTTTGGCATATTTGGTTCGCATTTATTCATAACGATGAACATAACAGAATCATCTTCGTTTTTAATAAACGCGATACGTATCAATGGATCATCTTCAATTTTTTCTGAAGCTTCTATCGCATTATCCAGTATAATACCAATAATTCTACTTAAATTAATCGTTGACATTTCAATTTTTTCAATTGGGTCAGGTACCTCTATACTGATACGGATACTTTTTTCTTGTGCTTGTAATATCTTTGTTGTTAGCAGTCCTTTAATTTCTCGAATATGTAAGTTCTCAAGACCATTGATTTTAATTGCATTCATTTGCATGCTATCTTGCATTGGAAGTATTTCAGATCGAAAATACTTTCTAAGTCCATTCATATCTTCTTCTCTAATAAAATCAGATAAAGTAGATAAGATGTTGACATAGTCATGTCTGAATTTGCGCATCTCATGGTTAATTTTTTCAATTTGTAATGTGTATTTATAATAATTCTCAATTTCTTGCATATTACGTTTGTATTGTATTTGGCGAATAATGCTAAAAGAAATTGTAATGATAAGAATAGCAGTGGTGATAATGACAACTGCATACATAATCGAAATGAATTTTGCATCACCAAAAGACATCTCTCTATTAGGTAAATAAAAGTAAATTAGACCTAAGATAGTTAATAAAAATAGGCTAACTAATGTTAAATATATTTTATTTAACGATAAGTCTGAAACTGATAATTGTTTAATAAAGAATTTTGCTATATAAGCGTAAATTATGGAGAATATAGTGAATGAAATAGCTACAAATAGCATATAAACACTATCAATACCAATTGCATTTACAATCACACTACTTAACCATAAACTTGTAAAGTTAGCCATGTATAAAATGAAAAAACAGATTAATGAAGTAACAACTCCTATAAATTTGTTTTTATAATACATAAGAATTGTACTTGTAAAAAATAAAAATATAACAGATGCAGAAGAAAAAATAAAAAACAAAATGGTTGAAGGGATTATTATTCCAATAATTGAAATAAAATCCCTTTTAGTATAGCGGATGCCGCTAATAAGTTTCATATTGTAAAATATAATAATTGCTTGTAATAATGAGAAAAACAAAGAATAAAAAAATGTCATATTATACACACTTTCTACATAACTATTATTCGTAAAGATCTGTTAATTCTTTTGGAATTTCAGATTCATCAGTATAACCAAAACAAGGATTGATAGTAGATATTGAACCTATAGAAGCAAAGACTTTAGCGAAATAATTTGAAATAGATTTTGAAATAGATTTTGAAATAGATTTTATAACATTCATTATTAATAATCCTCCTTAGGGAAAAATATCGGGAACTGCAAAATAGATATAATCACAATACCTAATAACATTAATTGCTGGTAGGGCTCATTTAAAAAGAGCGAAATTAATAAAAAGATTAATGTTAAACATATTGCTTTAATTTTTTTACCTCTTCTTAGTCGTTCAGGTATAGGTTGCTTTTTAGTAGCAGAAGGTGCATATATACTAATTATGATTAATCCAGCTAGTGCTAAAGTATACATAATTAGAGATGACACTTGTACATACCCGACTATCCAAGGTAGTAAAACAAAATAAATTACACTTTGTATATAACAAAGTAAAGAATTCTTAGCGTGTGCGCCATGCGCAAAGTGTCTAATTAAAAAAAATGTTAAATGAACAGTTAGTGTGTATAAAAACATATGGCAAAGGAGTGAAACACCATAAATAACAATTGTTTTAAAGAAATTATTTACGACAACTTGCATACCTAAACGCATCTTTAAATATTCAATACGGTCCAAGTTATTTCGTTGTTGCAGTTGTTTAGCAAAATTGTCTATTTTAGCATCTATAAATTTTACCATGTTGGTTTCTCTCCTTACTCGTATTATACAATTGTAATTAAGTTTTATGCGTCTTATTGCTTAACTGTATATTTTGAATTCCTAACTGTTTGAAAATCTTATCTGACTAATTTTATCATATTTTTAAAAACATTTAGGCACGAATTTTGTCGAGTTAGGGAATTTTTAACTCTAAGTAGAAAAATCATGGTTAAATGTACTTGTATCACAAAGAAGTGATTACATTTTACAAATCATTTAATCAAATTTTGTTTGAAATTTTTGTTTGAATGATGAAGTTGGTTAGACTTTTGAGCAGGGGTCTAATGAACACACTAATCTTTGTAACTGTACTTTCTTCGTATAGTTGTTATAGTTACACAATTAGTACTCGTTTTTTCAATTAATTGATTACAAACAAGAGGAGGCTGATGTAGTGACAAACCATTTCTCAGCAGTAATTAGTGATTTCGTAAAATAATACTTTCAGGTACACAACGCGCTTAAGCAAATTAAGCAATCCCTAATTTGAATTTGTAGAACATTCCCAGTCTCAATTCAAATATCATTTTAACATTGTCTATAACAGAGACAATTTAAAGTTTTAACATGTAAGCTATCGTAAACATCATTCAATTTATCATTTTAAATCGGTAAATTCACTAAATTTTTTCATAATTAATAACATCCCCAAAAATAGATAGAGAAATAACTGTAAAAACATTCCCTTAATAATAAGTTACAAAAACCGTGAGTCCCTCCCAAGCTCACGGTTTTTTATTATTTATATAAATGTGGTCGTAAATTTTTAAACACTGGAATAGTGTCTCTTTGCTTGTCAACTTCCTCCAAATCAATTTCGCAAGTTATGTGGTCAGGTTTATAACCTAATTGTGACAATATTTCGCCATTAGGATTAATGACGATAGAATTACCTGCGTATTCCGTTTGACCATCATCTCCACATCCATTACATCCAATGACATACATATCATTTTCAATAGCACGTGCTTTTAATAGCGCAATCCAATGATCTAATCTGACTAATGGCCATTGTGCAACATAAAAAGCAATTTGTGCATCTTTACGTGCTGGATAACGTAATAATTCGGGGAAACGTAAATCGTAGCAAATGATTTGTGTGACTCTCGCGCCATTCGATAAATTAAATGGCTCAGGCACAGCATTACCTGCATTTAAAAAGCTAGGTTCATTCAACATGGGTACTAAGTGTACTTTATCGTAGTTATTTAAAAGTTTTCCGTATTTTGAAACGGCAAAGGCAGTATTATATACTTCATTACTTTTTGCATTTGAAACAGATCCAGCAATAACATCAACCTGATACTTTATTGCAAGTTTAGAAATAAACTCGTAACTACGAGACAATCGGCTATCAGATAATGCTTGAAGTTGTGGTAGGGCATATCCGTTATTCCACATTTCAGGTAATACAACGACATCTGTTTGTGATGTAACATAGTTAGAAAACCAAGTAGCAATTGTTTCTTCATTTAATTCTGTATTTGCTGGTTCTACTTTAAATTGAAAAATTTCTATATTCATATTCATCGCCCCTTAAAAGCTGTTTGTCCCAATATACTAAAAAAATTCTGATAACTCAAAGTAAGCACTGTTTGAATAATTTATTTGATAAAAAAAACGAGGTTAGACAATATCATCTATGTCCGAACCTCGTTAATTTTATAGAAAACGATGAATCGCAGGTTAATTTATTATTTTCTAACTAAGAAACGATCTTTAACATCTTGGAATGCTTTTTCTCCAGCTTCGTCACGAATGTTACCAAATGGCATTTGTGCAACAAGTTTCCAAGTTTTAGGAATATCGAAAGCCTCTGTAACTGCAACATCTACCAGTGGGTTATAATGTTGTAAAGATGCTCCGATACCTTTTATTCCTAATGCTGTCCAAACAGCAAATTGGTGCATTGCATTTGTTTGAGTTGACCAAACAGCAAAGTTTTCAGCATAGTTTGGCATTTGATTTTGTAATCCTTCAACAACGTCTTGGTCTTCAAAATAAAGAATTGTACCGTGCGAATGTTTGAAGTTATCAACTTTGTCAGCAGTTGCTTGGAATTCACGATCTGGACCCATTGCATTTTTAAGTTCTCTTTTAGTAATGTCCCAAAATTTATCATGATTATCATTTAATAATAAAACGATACGTGTAGATTGTGAGTTAAATGAAGATGGTACATGTTTAATGGCATGTTCAATAATATCCTCAACTTCTTTATCAGATATAGAAATTTCTTTTTCTAAACTGTAAATAGAACGTCTTGTTTCAATTGCATTTTGAAAAGTTTCTAATGTTGAAGCATTTTTTGTAAATAATCCCATGTGAAAAATCTCCTTCAAGTCAATTTATTTTATATACCTAGTATAATTATTATATCTTTATTTGTAAATAGATTTTACATAAAATTTCAAAAGTATTAATATTTTCTTTCAAAAACCAACTTTTAATGAAAAAGTATAGTATTTTCTATATACTGTACATAAATATATTTGTTTTTTAATGGAGGTGATGATGTGAAGCGGTATAATGCTCATAAATTTGTGATATCAAGTTTTGCTATTGCTTTAAGTACGTCTATAGTTGCGCACCCGACACAAGCAATAGAACAGCAAGAAAATGAATTAGATAAAAATGCGCAAAATAATAGTTCATCAGTTATTAAGGATGATAATGATGTATTAACTAAAAATAGTAAAAATACAAATAAAAATGATCAAAGCAGTGATGTAGACCGTTCTAATAATGTGTCACTTCCTAGCAATCAAAAAGTATCTGATAGTCAAACTAGAGCAACTGAACAAACAGATAACACGAGTGAAGTGAATGACGAAGAACGATCAACCGGAGATCCAAATAAACAAAACGAAAAAGAAGATAAACAGTCAGCCGAAGATCTAGATAAACAAAATGGAAAAGAAGATAAACAGTCAGCCGAAGATCCAGATAAACAAAATGGAAAAGAAGATAAACAGTCAGCCGAAGATCCAGATAAACAAAATGGAAAAGAAGATAAACAATCAACAGAAGATCCAGATAAGCAAAATAATCAAGATGGCAGTGATGGAGAAACAGGAGATTCAGAGGATTCCAATAACCAAGGTGGAGGGAGCAAAGAACCGAACCACTCAGGCGGTAGTGGTGGCGGATCAGGTAAGCCAGACAACTCAAATGAAGATGGTGGAGGGAGCAAAGAACCGAACCACTCAGGCGGTAGTGGTGGTGGATCAGGTAAGCCAGACAACTCAAATGAAGATGGCGGAGGAAGCGAAGAACCGAACCACTCAGGCGGTAGTGGTGGCGGATCAGGTAAGCCAGACAACTCAAATGAAGATGGCGGAGGAAGCGAAGAACCGAACCACTCAGGCGGTAGTGGTGGCGGATTAGGTAAGCCAGACAACTCAAATGAAGATGGTGGAGGGAGCGAAGAACCACAACAACCAAATGGCAGTGGTGGTGGATCAGGAAAACCACAAAAACCCAATAACCATGGTGAAGGAAATGGAAAGCCAGAACAGCCAAACAAGGGCAATGGAACTACTGAAAAGCCAGAGAAACCTAATAATTCAGGTGGCAACGCTTATACACCAAGTAATTCAAATAAATCTAGTAATGAGACTGGCAACGCATCGAGCACAGAAACAAATAATCGTGACAGTGTAAATAGAACACATCGCTCAAGTACGCAAAATGATTCAAATAGTCAATCAAATAATGGGGAAAATAGCTCGAATTCGAATAATATAGATCAGCCGTCTATGAATCAAACAACAGAAAATAACCAAAATAGGGAATCGAATGAACACCAATTAATGAATCGATTTAATCAAATGACAACCGGTTCTTTTAAATACAATCCATTTGTATTAAATCAAGTTAAACAATTAGGTAGTAATAAAGAACAAGTTTCTGATAGTGAAATTTCCGCAGTTTTAAAAAAACAAAATTTTGCGGATAATGCATTTTTAAATGAATTACAAAAAGATACAAATTATTTTAAATTCCAATATTTTAATCCATTGAAATCAAGAGATTATTATAAAAATTTAGATAAACAAGTATTGGCTTTGATTACTGGTGATATTGGTTCTATGCCAGATTTGAAAAAACCAGAGAATAAAAATACTACAGGTAAATATGAATATCATACAAGTAGTGATGAAGAAATGACACATACGAAAGATAAAGAAGCCAGTGATACGATTCAAATGAAATTTGAAAGAACTTTATTTGCTTTAATCACAGCAATGCTTATTATTTTTGTTGGTGTGGTTATTGGCTACTTTGTTAGACGCAAGAATGACAAATTAAAATAAAAACAATAAAAGGGAAGTACGTACTAAATGAATCATACGTACTTCCCTTTATATATTTACATTATTAAAAATAAAAGATTAAATATGAATGATGTTGATTCTTGTAGCTCTTTTATTTTTTCTGGTCCAATAAGTACTTGTATGATGACAACAAATCCATTTTGCATCATGTGCACTAAGATAGGGACCCAAATTCGTTTGGTATATACGTATAATGCAGCAAAAATGAAGCCCATACCAAAATAAATTATAAAAAATGATGGATCTGCGTGTGCTGCACTAAATATGATGGAACTTACAATGGCAGCAATTAAAAATTTTATCGTTTTATTTGCATTAATTAAATTGTAAATTTCACCAAAAATAACTTTTCTAAAAACAAACTCTTCAAGTATTGGTCCTACAATTGAAATTAATATGATAAATAGGGGTATTTCTTGTGCAACTTTCATCAGTCGCTCAGTATTTGGACTTGATTGAGGTGCACCAAATACGTACATATTAATCATGCCTGCAAGTATCTGATAAATCATAACAACGAAATAACCAACAATTGCCCAAACAATAACGTAACGTTTCTTTTCTTTTGCTTGTTGCTCTAATCGGGTAGGATTAGAAATAAAGTTATTGATTATAATTATTAAAATAGCAGCTATTATAAATAAACCAACTTGTGTGTATATGTTAGCAAAGACAAGTTCCTTGCTACTTAGATTGTTAAATAGGCCAGCCATATGTAATAAAATAACACCAAATTGTGCTAAACCATAAATAACTAATGTCAATATGGATACCCATAAACGAGACATAATGAACCTCCAAAAATTAAATGATACTTTATTTTATCGCAAAATCATCGTTTGTACAAAATTAAGAGGATAATGGTTTTAACTTGAAAAGTTGACTAAATTTGATTATTATAGAAAGTACATTAGCACTCATTAACTTAAAGTGCTAACATTTAAACTTTTGAGGAGGAACGAAAAATGTTAAAGCCATTAGGTAACCGAGTAATTATTCAAAAATCAGAACAAGAGCAAACAACTAAAAGTGGTATCGTATTAACTGATAGCGCTAAAGAGAAATCCAACGAAGGTACGATAATTGCAGTAGGTGCAGGACGTATTTTAAAAGATGGTTCTCGTGTTGCTCCTGAAGTAAACGAAGGCGACAAAGTAGTATTCCAACAATATGCTGGAACTGAAGTTAAACGAGGAGACGAAACATATTTAATCGTTAATGAAGAAGATATTTTAGCAATAATTGAATCTTAATATAAAAAAATTTTAAAAATAAACAATAATTATCATAGAAACAACATGGAGGTATATAAAATATGGCGAAAGATTTAAAATTCTCTGAAGATGCACGTCAATCAATGCTAAGAGGTGTAGATAAATTAGCAAATGCCGTTAAAGTTACAATCGGTCCTAAGGGGCGTAATGTTGTATTAGATAAAGAATATACATCACCACTCATCACTAATGATGGTGTTACAATTGCTAAAGAAATTGAATTAGAAGATCCTTATGAAAATATGGGTGCGAAACTAGTTCAAGAAGTAGCAAATAAAACAAATGAAATTGCTGGTGACGGTACGACAACAGCAACAGTGCTAGCACAAGCTATGATTCAAGAAGGTTTGAAAAACGTAACAAGTGGTGCAAATCCTGTTGGTTTAAGACAAGGTATTGATAAAGCTGTAGAAGTAGCAATTGAGGCATTACATGAAATTTCACAAAATGTAGATAATAAAAATGAAATTGCACAAGTTGGTTCTATTTCAGCTGCAGATGAAGAAATTGGTAAATACATTTCTGAAGCAATGGAAAAAGTAGGTAACGATGGTGTCATCACTATTGAAGAGTCTAGTGGTTTTAATACAGAATTAGAAGTAGTAGAAGGTATGCAATTTGACCGAGGTTATCAATCACCATATATGGTGACTGACTCAGATAAAATGGTCGCTGATCTTGAAAGACCATATATTTTAATTACTGATAAAAAGATTTCATCATTCCAAGACATCTTACCGTTATTAGAACAAGTCGTACAATCAAATCGTCCTATCTTAATTGTTGCTGATGACGTTGAAGGCGATGCATTAACTAATATCGTGCTTAACCGTATGCGTGGCACATTTACTGCTGTTGCAGTGAAAGCACCAGGATTTGGCGATCGTCGTAAAGCAATGTTAGAAGATTTAGCTATCTTAACAGGTGCACAAGTAATTACGGATGACTTAGGTTTAGAATTAAAAGAAGCGACTATGGATATGTTAGGTACTGCAAATAAAGCTGAAATTACGAAAGACAACACAACAGTTGTTGACGGTGATGGAGATCAAAACAGTATCGATGCACGTGTGAGCCAAATTAAAGCTCAAATTGAAGAAACTGATTCTGAATTTGACAAAGAAAAATTACAAGAGCGCTTAGCTAAATTAGCTGGTGGCGTTGCAGTAATTAAAGTTGGTGCAGCAAGTGAAACAGAATTAAAAGAACGTAAATTACGTATTGAAGATGCATTAAACTCTACTAGAGCTGCAGTTGAAGAAGGTATTGTAGCTGGTGGTGGTACTGCATTTATGAATATTTATGAAAAAGTAGCTAAAATTGAAGCAGAAGGCGACATTGCTACTGGTATTAATATTGTCTTAAAAGCTTTAGAAGCACCAGTTCGTCAAATTGCTGAAAATGCTGGACTAGAAGGTTCAATTATTGTTGAACGACTAAAGAATGCTGATATAGGTATTGGTTTTAATGCTGCGACAAATGAATGGGTGAATATGTTAGAAGCAGGTATCGTAGATCCAACGAAAGTGACACGTTCATCACTTCAACATGCTGCAAGTGTGGCAGCTATGTTCCTTACTACAGAAGCAGTTGTTGCTAATATTCCAGAAGAAAGTAACAATGATGCACAAGCAGGTATGGGTGGCATGCCAGGTATGATGTAAAATAGCATTCAAACACTGATTTGAAGGCATTTAAAAGTCATGAATAACATCATATTGACATAAAAATTTAAAATAATTCATTAGAGACGTTTTCCATTAGGGCACTCAACCCTTTGGAAAGCGTCTTTTTAGTTTCCTAATTGTTATTTGAAACGGACGTTGATTATTTTCGGTTAATCCTTGTGATATAATTGTCCATGTATTTCAATAATACTAAATCAATATCAATTAAAATGATGTCGTGCATGTGTCTGTGTTGCATTGAAAAGTAATTAGTTAGATAATTATATATATAATGATTACATAGGGTGAATATAGATGAATGAAATTTTTGTTTTTATAATAGAAACGAATGATGGGAATGTATTTCGCGAGTATGTAGAAAATGTTTTAGAAATCGATGAAAGATTAGCTTTGGAACGATTTGAAAAAGCAATTAGAAAACATCGTTATTTTTATTTAAAAGATAGTGGCAGATATATAAATGTTAGTCATATAATATCAATAAAAGTAGAAATAATGTAAAACTCATCCATTTTTAAATAACCTTTGTATGTTTATTGATAACTATCATTTAACTTTAAAAATTTAATGTATTATTTTATTTATGCTTTCCATAAGTTTTACACTTTTGGGAAGCGTTTTTAGTTTGAATAATGATTTATGATGTGATTGTTTCATATGTTAAAATAAACCCAAATGATTATTAGGAGCGACGTAATGACTAGAAAAACAACTTTTTTAAAAGCGATTGACCAACTTTATGAAACCGCACACTTATTAAATCAATATGAAAATATACCGAGAAAATATGGTACAGATGATGAATTGTATATGGTCGAAGCACATATGATTAATCTGATTGGTGTCAATAAGGTAATGAATATATCTGAAATTGCTAAACAAATGAATAGAACTAAAAGCGCGGCTTCACAAAAAATAACAAGGCTTGTTCAAAAAGGCTTAGTTGTTAAAAATAAAAGTACACATAGTTCTAGAGAAGTCAGTATCGAATTAACTGATAAAGGCGAAAAAGTATTTCAATATCATCAGGCATTAGATAGTAACGTTTATAACACTTATTTAGAAAAACTAGAAACATATGATACTAAAGATTTTGAAAACATTGAGCATTTTTTAAACATGATAAGTGAAAACTTAAATTATTTAATAAATGATACACGAAATCATTAACCTATATATTAAAAGTAGACACTACAATTAATCCAAATTTTTAACCAAATTAAACTATTGTATGCCGCCATGTTTTGATTCAGAAACGCCATAATTTATATAGCCATATTGTTCGTAAAAAGAAATCAAAGAAGCTTTGCAAGTTAATGTTATACCTTGACGTTCATGTTCTATTGCAAGATGTTCTAAATGATCCAATAATTTTCCTGCAAGACCTTGGTTTCTATAACTTTCACCTACAACCAGCCCTAAAATAGCGATATAGCCGCCATGGGGAGGGTTCTTTGTAGTTTCATCAAATAAATCATCAGTGATAAAAGCTTGATTAATAACAGGACCATTGACATAGCCAGCGATTTCACCATCATATTCTGCTACGATAAATGTATCTTTGATAACATTAATTCTATTAATAAGTGCTTCTTTTGAAGCGGCTTCAGATGAAAAACCCTTATTCTCAATTTGTAAAATAGTATTCAAGTCACGCATAGCCACAGTTCTGAAATGATACATTAATGATTCCTCACTTTATTTTTGAATTTTTGAAATTAAAAATAGTTTAGCACCTTAACTATTTTCCATCAAATATTAAAAATATGTATAGAAATTTGGTTATATAACAAATATTAAGTGTCAATGAGTCGTATCGTTCATATTAAGAAAATAAAATTTCAATATATAAGATAAGGGATTACATTTGTTATATGAATAATTTTTTAACGATTTGGGTAAAGTAAGTAGGTATAATTAGTAACGGTTCTTATACAAGTGTGATAAGTTTCTAATATTTTATAAGAAAAGGAGCTAAATTATGACAAAACCAACAGTGTATGAGGTTCTTGATTCAGGAGTGAATTATCTGTTATCAGGTTACGATAATTGGAGTAATGAACAGGTATTAGACGATAAAATTGACGCTTTTCCTAATACAATTCACTGGCAATATGGGCATGTGCTAACGATTTTTGAAAGTGTATTGTCATTATGTGAACAAAATGAAGTTGATATTGCTAAGTATACAAATTTATTTGGATATGGTTCTTCACCTGAAAAATGGGGAGATAGTGACGTACCTACAATTGATGAAATATTTAAACACATTAGAACATTACCTGAACGTGCTCGCAAACTTACAGATGAACAATTAGAACAAGAGCTTACTGAAACAATAGCTGGTTGTAGTACATTAAATGAATTATTAGTTCTCAATGCGATTCATATTCCGTTACACGCTGGAAAAATAGAAGAAATGTCGCGTGTACTTAAACAACAACAATAAAAAAATGGAGCGTGTCTGATGTGACATGCTCCATTTTTTTAACTATATTATTTTTGTAACTCAGCAATAGCTTTTGCAATAGAATCAAATACATGTGGAATATCATCTTTTTCAACACAACTAAATGCAATTCTAATATCAGTATCGTTAAGTGCGATGATACCGATAGAATAGTTATTGATAAGATGAAGTCGTAATTGTTCAGGATCTACATCATAAACTTTTAAAGCCATGAAATAACCAGAATTAAAGTCGTAAGCTTTCCAGTAGGATGCATATTGTGGGTCATAAACCACTGCTTTTGTAACTTCATATCTCGCTTGTAGCGTATCAATATTTTCTTGAATCTCTTTGTCGAAAGTTTCAGGATGCTCTAATACATATTTCACTCCACTTTGTGAAGGCATAGGTCCGCTAGATATATTACTTCTGATTAGTCCTTTAACTTTTGCTTCTAGGACTTGTTTTGTTGTTTCATTGGATACACCAAAGCTCATAAAACCTACACGTAATCCCCAAGCGAAGAACTCTTTCGTTGCACCATCTAATCTGATAGGTAATAAATTATCTAAATGCAAGTTTGTTAGTGCAGTAAATAATGATTGTGTATAAACATCTTCATAGAATAAGCCGTAATAAGCATCATCTACTAAAGCAATTACATTGGTACCACGTTTAGCTAATGCTTGAATTGTTTCAACAATTGTTTTTACTTCATCTTTTGTAGGTGTATAGCCTGTTGGGTTATTTGGATAATTTAAAATTAACATCACTTTATCTTTTGTATAATTTTCTAAAGTTGCAATTAAGTTTTCTGTCGTAAAGTGTCCTAACTCATCAAAAATATCATAAGTTTCGATATCCGCACTATGTCTCGTACTATAAACTAATTTATAATTTCCCCAATTGTGCGTTGGTAATAAAATCGTATCGCCACTATCAATAAACATATCTGCAACGAGTGATAAACCATGTGTTAACGCATTTGTAAGTATTGGTCTTGTCATATCAGTTGCATTTAAATCAGGATTTTCTTTTAGCATTTTCTGCTGCCATAAATCGCGTAGTGATTCTATACCTTGTGGTGGGGCATATGGAAAGATTTCATCTGGTTCTAAGTTTGTAAAAACGTCATTAAGCGTGTCAGCATACATCTTGCTATGCTTATATGTTGCCATACCAATTGTGGCATTATATTGAGTAGATTTTGCTTCAGCAGATTGAGATAAAATGCCTTTTGGATAATACATTAATTTTCCTAGGTCAGATAACATATCTGCAATTTCAGGGTTTGATTTAGATAATTGTTCATTTAAATCTAAAGCTAAAGGATTCATATGTGGGTCAACCTCTCTTTTACTTTTTCAATGATACCTTTATATTATCTTGAAATAGCTTAAAATTAAAGCTTAGTGGCTATATTAAATTAAAATTTAAAAAATCTATACATTTATACGAACACACGTTCTGTTTTGTGTTAGAATGTGGATAGGCCATCGAATTCCTACATGGTACTTTTTTCTGTGGGAGGTGTAATATGATCTCGTGGTGGCAAGAAATAATTACAACTTTATTAACAGGTAGCTTACTTGTTGTTTTTCGTGTTTGGTTAGAAAATAAATGGAATGACAAATAGGTGGCCTTACACAAAAAACCCCAAGTCTGTTGGCCCAGACTTGGGGTTGTGTAATATAATCCGTGGATACATTTACAAGTTTATCATCCAGAACGAAATACTGCAATCAATTTATTTTACAGTTAACATAACTTATGATTAAAAAAATATAAGTTCTCAATTATAGGTTTTTAGTAATTATTGGTAAAATTTGATACAATAACATTGTTTGAGGTGAAGAGATGAAACATTTAACAAAGATATTAGTAATTATTGCAATCGTCTTGTTCATCGTTGGTTATTATTTACAGGCAACAGGACAAGAAGATTCTGGAATTAAATTACTTATTGCTGCAATTATGTTTATGATTTGTGCTTTTATTAATAGAAGCAATAATAGACGTAAGAAGAGAAATCAAAATCGAAAATAGAGTCAATAAAACTATAGTTAGTGTGGAGCTGAGTCGAATTTAGCAAAGCACTAGCTATATTTTTTTATTTTAAAACGCAAAATGACTAATGACGAATTGCATTATCAAGTAAAATAATAAAGTGTATGCAATTAATTATAAATTAACACTTTACAAACGTGTATATATTGTGTATATACAGTTGTAGGGGGAGGACGTCCATGAAAATACTTTTAAAAAATAGTAGTGAACGACCTATTTATGAACAAATTAAGCAACAAATTAAAGAAAACATTTTAAAGGGCTATGTTGCACCAGGTGAGCATTTACCGTCTATGAGAGAATTAGCACATGATTTAAGTGTTAGCGTGATAACAACAAAGCGTGCATACGAAGATTTAGAAAAAGACGGCTTTGTTTATACTGTTAGAGGAAAAGGTACCTATGTTAAGGAACAAGATAATTCGATTTTAAAAGAAAAACAATTTATTGTTATTGAGTCATTAGCTAAATCAATGAGTAAAGAAGCTAAGACAATAGGCATGTCTTTATCTGAATTACAAGAAATCGTTGAGCTGATTTTTGAGGAGGGCGAAGAATGAACGCGATAGAATTGAATGCTGTCAATTATCAGTATAAAGAATTCAAACTAAAGGACGTTTCTTTTCGAGTTTCTCAAGGATTTGTTACTGGATTTATTGGAGCTAATGGCGTTGGTAAAACGACAATCATTAGATTAATTATGGATCTTATAGAACCAGATGAAGGTGAAATTCGCTTATTTGATAAAAGAATGGATCGTCATGCAGTTGAAATAAAAAATAAAATTGGTTTTATTTATTCAGAATTATATTTAAATGATAAGTGGAATGTTAAAAAAATTGAGTCTTATATTGCGCCTTTTTATGCAATAGCATTTAGTCATCATGCAGAGCTATTTATACTTGATGAACCAACCTCTGGTCTCGATCCAATTGTTAGAAATGAAGTGTTAGATGTCATTCAAGAAGAATTAATTGATGAAAAAAATCCGTTTTTATTTCTACACATATCATTTCAGATTTGGAGAAAATTGCTGATTATCTGGTTTATATCAAGGATGGAGAAATCATTTTGAACCACTTTTTAGATGATATTCTAAATCAATATCAAATTGTTAAAGGCGACCCAAATCAACTAGATAATGAATTGATTGATTTAACGCATTACATTGAATATAATCATACGGGTTTTACAGCACTTACGACACATGCTAATGTGTTTAAAGAACTATTTGGTAGTGATGTGGCAATAACGAATCCAACCATCGAAGAACTAATGGTTTACCTCGAAAAAGGGCAACGAAAACATAAACAGTATAGTGATGGAATTATATAGTGGGGAGGCCATTCGATGAAGAATTTACTAATTAGAAATATTAAACTACGTAAATGGACTATCGTTATTTATGCCGTATTATTATTAATATCTCCATTACAATTAATAATCGAAAATCATTCATTGCTTACAAGAATACTTTATTCTTTAGTTGCTATGATTTTACTATTTGTTTCTGTCCTTGATTCAGGACATGTATTTCGACTGAATAGTAAGTTAGGCCACTCAAATGCGTATGATTTTTTTGGTAGTTTGCCAGTATCCAAAAAGGATATGCTTAATGCAAACTATGTAACCTTAATTTTATTTACACTGATTGGGGCTGGAATATTATCACTTTTTACATATTCCTAATTCAAATTTTGCTGCTAGTGGCATTAGTATTGATGTTACTTTACCTTATTCATATATCGCAATTAATTTCTTTGCTATACCTATCGCATTTAAAAAATATTCCGAACAAAAATCTGAAAATATTTCTTATTTAATGTATTTGCTTGTGATGTTACTCATTATTCCAATTGTTGCAGTGCTTATAACATTAGCAGTATTACTCATATTCAAAATTAAGTTAACTGCACTTGATTATTTTGAGCCAGTTTTTAATTATGGCTTTTTAGGCTTAAGTATCATTTTTCTTATAGCTAATTATTTTATACAGTATAAAAAAGTAAATTAACTTTAAAAGGAGGCGCATTTATGCAATTAAAGAATATAACAAAAACATATGGAAATAATAATGTGCTTGACCATATTGATTTTGATTTTGGTCAAAGTCAGATTGTTGGTTTGATTGGTAAAAATGGTGTCGGAAAGACAACCTTAATGAAAGTCATGAATGGAAATATTATCAATTATAAAGGAGACGTCAAATTAGGTAATAAGCAAAATGTTGGTTACTTAATTGAACATCCTAAATTGTATGATAATAAAACAGGTTTATTTAATTTAAAACTTTTTGCTAATGTCCTTGGTAATGGTTTTGATAAAAAATATGCAGATCAAATTATCGATGCATTTGGTATGAGACCCTATGTTAAAAAGAAAGTTAAAAAATACTCTATGGGTATGAAACAAAAATTGGCCATAGCAGTTTCATTAATGAATAAACCAAAGTATTTAATTTTAGATGAACCAACAAATGGTATGGATCCGGATGGTTCAATTGATGTGCTTAAAACAATACAATCGCTTGTTAAAGACTTAGATATGAAAATTTTAATTTCTAGTCATAAACTTGAAGATATTGAATTGATTTGTGATAGAGCCGTATTTTTACGTGATGGTAAGTTCGTGCAAGATGTAAATATGAAAGAGGGCACAGCATCTGATTCTACAGTCATAATATTTGAAAATGAGGATTTTGAAGCTGGATTAGCCTTCTTAAAAGAGCAATATAATGTAGTACAAACCCAAGAAGATAGTGGCGAAGTGATTATCAATGCACAACGCAGCTATAAAGAAGTACTAAAAGGTTTAGCAAGTGAATCTGTTTTCCCTAAATTTATTGAGACGCGTAAGAGTTCGTTACGTGATACTTACTTCAATATTAATCAGAAAGGTGGCCAATAATGAATAGTTTACAACTCGTAAAATATGATATGTATAGTATTTTTAAAAGTCCATTAACTTACTTAGCATTACTTTTAACAATTTTACCATTGATTGGTTTTACAATATTATTTGTTCAACAATCAGATGAAATGAATGGTAATACATTACTCTCTATCGGTAGTTGGTTCTTTTCAATTATGGGCTTACTATTTGTAATAAAAACAATTACGCGTGATATTTCACAAGGTACAATTCAGCTTTATATGAATAAAACATCAAGCCGTATTGGTTATGTAATAGCTAAAGTAATTTCTATCATACTTATTGCGATACTGATTACAGCAGTTCTTGTGGGATTTGTACATATTGTGCAAGGTGTAGTTGATGGGAAGAACATTACTACTAGTAAAGCTTTTGAATTACTATGGTTCTTCTTAATGTTCCATTTATTCTTTGGTTTATTACTTTACTTATTTTCACTTATTGTGCCTAAGACAGCACTTATTTTTACACTAGGCATATTTTTAGTATTAATTGTTCCTTTCGCAGAACCATTTTTACCAATGATTCCTAAAATTGGTGATAATATTCAAGATTCATTAAAGTATATACCTTTTAGTTATTTAACTTCAAAAACAACTTCTGGGGACTATACATTCACAAATTGGCAATGGTTTATTACTTCAGCTTCAATTGTAATTTTATTTATTGTAAATATTTTCTATGTTTCTAAGAAAGATATTTAAAATAATAACCGATAAGTAAGTCAATATATAAAAGACGTATGAATTTGCGGTTAGTCTCAGCATCATTCATACGTCTTTTTACTATTTAATGATTAATTTATCTAAAATGGAGTCATATACATATTTCCAAAGTTGAGAATCTGTTTTATAACGATTCGTCATAATTTTATGTGCTTCTGCAGACTTATCTTCAAAGGTAGGATCATCTTTTGAAGGGACATCTGAACGTGTATCTTCAACAAAATGTTGAACTTGTCTAGCACGGGGACCCCAAACCGTTTCTTGTTCAAAATTATCATTAAGGAATACAAAAATAGGTATTGAACGTGCAGTACCATTTGTTAAATACTGATCAATTAAATCAGTGTTCTCATCACGATGGAAAACGCGAACTTCTAAATTTAAAGCTTCACTAATATGTTTTAAGATAGGTACATTCATCATGGCATCGCCACACCAATCTTCCGTGATAACTAACACTTTTGAATAATTTAATGATTTAATTTTTTCAATACGATCATCATTTAATGGTAAAGAGAAAGAATTGTAAATAGATAAGACATTCTCTTTGTTTTCAGTCATGACCTCGATATATTGATCAAGTGGTTGACTGTTTTTGAAATATGTTTCTAAACTTGTCATAATATTTCCCCCTTTAGCTTATTAGATATTATTATATCAATTATTTTATATGAAAGAAAATTTTAAATACTTTGAAAAGTTATGCATTTTACGACATTCTTTTAAGATGAAAGAGACTATTGTGTATGCTATATTGATTAAGTAAATGGAGTTGAAGGAAAGTGAATTTTCATAAAATAAATAAATGGCTAGTATGGAGTGTTTTTATGTTAATGGGAATAGCTACATTACTCATTGTAAGTTACATAAAAAATGAACATACTACAGATTTATCTCGTATTACCATTGATGACATGCAATTAAATGCAAAAATAGACAAAGATAAATTTATAGAAGATGACGAAATTCTTTTAAAAAAACACAATTTATACACTAAACATAATCAACCTAATTTAGTATTTAAAGTGAATAAAGGTAATTCAAAAATAAAGGGTATGACATTAATTAAAAACACTGATGTTTATACAAACTTTGGTGGGAAAATTGAAGGGAATATTCAAGATATTGTACATCATTTAGGAAGTAGCTATAAACAAAAGAAATTACGCGATGCCTATCGTTTAATGATATATTATGATAAAGATAATCATATAAAGTTATCTATTATATACAAACATGATAAAATAAAAAAGATTGAAGTTTACTCAAAATAATAATTAAAGAATGGTGATTTTATTGGATAATTACTATTCTTTAATTTTACATAATTTAAGAAATAGACTTTAGAATTTGAATGGTGGTAGATATTTTGGATAAAATCACTTTTTTAAATGAACTTGAACAAGAGCTCGATAATTTACCTAGGGCTGAGCGAGATAAAGTGATGTATGAATATGAACAATATTTTTTTGAGCAAGAAAGTGAAGGTAAAAATGAATATCAAATTATTGGGGCTTTAGAACCACCAAAAAAAATAGGTAAAGAAATAAATGCTAGAAGTGCAATTGTATCTGCTGAATACCGGACCAATGCTAGGACAATTTTAAGAGCAATCATGGCTTCGTTAGGTATGGGCATTTTATCCTTAGTGATTATACTGATTCCAATGATATTTGTCGGTGGATTTATGTTTATATTGTTATGTGCTGCAATGGTTTTAGCTATAAGTCCGTTACTCTTAATCATACATGGATTACTGAACAGTATGTTTAGTTTGGCTATTAGTAATTATTTATTTGCATTTGCATTTAGTGGTTTAGGTATTGTCTTATTTGTAATTATTGCGAAGTTGGCTGAACTGGTGTATCGATTAATATTAAAATATTTACGCTGGAATATTAGAACGATTAAAGGAAGTGCAGAAGAATGAAGAAATTATTTTTGAGTGGTTTGAGTTTGTTCATTGTCTGTTTTCTTCTAGGATGTATAACGTGGTTTGGCTTTGAAAAACAAAATAATAAAATTAATACCATAGATAAAAACATTACTGATAAATCGATCGACTCTTTAAATATAAAAGGGATATCAACTAAAGTTAATATCACAAAAGGTGACAAATTTACAGTGCGTTACAAGGGGCAAAATAAGGTAGATATCAATCAAGAAGGTAATGAGTTAAGTGTTCATGAAACCAATGAAAAAGTAGATAAGTACGGTTTGAATTTTAATCCGTTTAGGCAGATACATGCTGAAATTAATATCACAATGCCAAGTGAAAAAATGGATGATTTGTATGTTTCTAATAGAGTTAATGAAGTGAATATACAGAACTTAGATATCGAAAGTGCTAATTTATCAATGCCTGAAACTGGTGCAGCACGTGTTTTCATCAAGAATTCATCAATTAAAAAATTAATATACAGAGGTATAAAATCCACAGTTCACTTTAATAGCAGTGAGATCTTGAATGCAGATATAAAAACTAAAAATGCCAGTATTATCGGAAAGCAATCTCTAATTAAAGATTCGGTACTATCTGCGAAACAGGGTAATATCAATTTAAGTGATATGGATATTGACTCTGCTTTTAAAGCGTCAACACAACATGGGGATATAAAGATGTCGTACAATCAAGCACCGGATAATACTTTGCTGAAATTAAACCCAGAAAAAGGGAAAGCCAACGTTAATAACAAAACTTTTGCAAATGATAGAGTAGGCGCTGGTAATCATGTATTGGAATTCTATACATTAAATGGGGATATTTATATAAATTAAATGAGCGAGTGGGATAGAAATCAAAGTATGCAAGATTTCTTAATCCCACTCTTTTTTTCCTTTTGATATTAATATGTTGCAAAGGTTAATTCGGTATCAATTTGACCTGTGAGTTCGTTTATGTTCAAAGATTCACCATTCAACCATTGTTGAAAGTCAATTTCCACAGGTGCCTTATTCTCACCTAAAGTAATATGAGCGGTTAGCGATTGAGGTTCATACATACTTGTGTGTATCGTGCCAGACCAACTTTTAAATAATTTACTGTAAATTTCAAATTCAGGGTTATTAAAAAGTTTGAAAGCATCCATTTTCCCTAATTGAGCAGGTGTTTGTTTAATTAACCTATCTAAACGCTCTGTTGATTCTTTTGTATAATTTCTATTTTCATGCGTTAATAATTTAAAGTGATTTGTACAAGTATGATCATAACGCACATCGATGGAACGTGGTGTAACTTCAATGATTGCGTGGTTTAAATATTTATCCATAACAATGTAGCTAAATGAACTTCTATGAGGTATTTCTTTTAATAATTTAATAGCTTCAGGAACATCTTTACAGTACTGTAATACAAGTCTGCCAATCATGTAGCATACAAAGCCGTCACCGGGATGTTTACGATGCATAAAATTATACCCCATTGCTAATCCAGCCTCATTCATGCCATCCATTCTACCCGTGATACGAGATGTTGGCCCAATTTGAGCTAAACCACCATCATTGGGTTGAAACAATAAATAGCGACCATCATATGTGGCAGGGTGATAATCATAATTACGTACCATATAATCGTTACCTAAATAGACAGTGCAACCGCTATTTTTCAAAGGTGTAAAGCGGTAATGGGCAAAATTTAAAATCATTTGACGTGTAGGTAAATTAAGCACTTCCTGCATACCTCTGATTTCTTCCCAGATTTGAGGTGCGTAAGTTTGAAAAATATCATAAGTCTCTTTGATGTGAATATCAAAGCGTGGCATACGTTTTTTCCATTCTTGTTCTCTATTTTTTAATAGTGGTGTATGTTGCATCCATTGTGCAGTTTGTACACCTAGGTCGAAATGTGAACCACGATGCGTTAAAATATCTGATTTTACTTTTTGCATTTCAAAATCTCCTATGTTTAAAGTGTAGTCTTACAAAATTGTAACTTTAATGTAACGTAGTGTTAATTGCATTACAGGGTACTAGACCTTATCATTAAGAATAACAACGATGACTGATTAAGGAATTATACTTTTAATGAGGTGATTGTTAATGGCTAACTATTATGATGCTATTAAAGATGCAGTATCGACTTGGTGGAGATAAATCAAATTACGATGGGAGTGAGCCTGATATATTCAGCTCACTCTTTTTTGGTTAAACCACCTTCAATGATAGTGATAGCGCAAATTTCTATCAATTAAGCATAATCACTGGAATGTTTATGAATCTATATATATTAAAAGCAAAACAAGTTTGAATTTTTTCATGTTCATGATTATGTTTAAATGCTTATAAACGTAATACGCATGTTTATCTGAATATTAAAGTAGTAAGAACCTTTGGTAGATAACAATTTTTTTATGTTTTGTTGAAGCATTAATACAATAATATCATAAAATTACGACTTTCATATGTTGATTTAAATTAATGAAAAGTGGGTATATATTTATTGATGTAATCAAATATGCTATCATTAATAATAGTGATGTTAATAATTTATTGAGGTGAAACAGAATGTGGAATTTTATTAAAGGTTTATTTAAATTTGTACTCGGTACAATCCTAACTGTATCATTAGCAGCAGGCATTGGTGCAGTTGTATTTGCTTATATTTTCAAAAAAGACTTTGAAGATATCGAAAGCAAAACAAAAGAAATTATTTCAGATATCGAATCTAATAATTAATTGATTGAAAATGAATAGGTTTTTTACATTGAACTGTCGATAATATTATCGACAGTTTTTTTATGCTATTCATATCGCTTGTATGCCCTATAGAATACTTGCCTATGCTTAAATATGGTTGGCTAACTAGTTATCTATCGTGATTTTTGTAATATCAAAAAGGGACAATTTGATTGTGTTTGAAGTTTTTAAAAGGTATCCTTCTAAAAACATTTGCGTCATATCTATATTTTTAATTTTAACAGTTATATTTTCTAGCCATCCGTCTTTATAATATTCAATATGTACAAAAGTATCTGAATGTAAGGCTTGATGGAGTTGTAAATTAAGTTCGTTTAGCTGGTCATCTGACAGTATTGGACGATCAATTTTATTTTGATCTATTAAATATTGTTGAATACTTTCGAATTGTTCAGGTAAAGTAGCAAAGGGCGCCCATTTGACCATGCCACGGCCTTGCGGTATATTGGGATTCAACTGTTCTCTAGGTATTTTTCTATAATCTGTTTCTTGATTCTTGTAGTCATTCACTTATTATCACTCCAATCAGTATATATCCATTATACGAACATACGTTCTATTTTTCAAGTGGTTAAATCATTATATTGTCTTTTGCCCAAAATCTTTATTAAAATATGAGTATAATAATATGGAGGGGTTTACATGACGACAATAGGTTATATTGGAACATATACAAAAAAAGAAGGTAAAGGGGTTTACCGTTTCCAACTAGATGAAGAAAATGGCAAGATAACGGAAGTTAAAACAGGCTATGAACTAGAAGCATCAACATATGTAAATCAACATAATCATTTTTTATATGCTGTAACTAAAGAAGGCGATGATTGTGGTATTGCTAGTTTGAAAATAGAGTCAGATGGTACATTAAGTCTGATTAACAAATGTCTAGCGTCAACTGCTGGAAATGGTTGCTATGTATCTGCATCACCGGATGGAAAATATATATTCGAAGCAATTTATGGTGCTGGTTTAGCAAGAATTTATGAAGCAAATCCAGAAACAGGAGAAATTGTTCGTCTAATACAAGAATTAGCGCATGATTATCCAACTGGTCCTTCTGAAAGACAAGAGCAACCACATGTCCATTATCTCAACACAACACCAGATGAAAAATATGTTGTGGCAATGGATCTAGGTACAGATAAAGTGATTACGTACGAATATGGAGATGACGGTTTAAAAGTATACGATACTATAGATTTTGAGCCTGGAGATGGCCCAAGACATATTACGTTCCATGAAAATGGAAAATATGCTTACGTTGTACATGAGTTATCAAATATCGTAAGTACTTTAAAATATGAGAATGGTCATTTTACTGAAATCGAAAGACATTTAACAATTCCAGAAAACTTTGATGGTGATACTAAATTGGCAGCAGTGAGAATATCGCATGATCAAAATTTCTTATATATAAGTAATCGCGGTCATGATAGTCTTGCTATATTTAAAGTAGGAGACGAGGGTGCAACAATTTCATTAGTAGACATCGTTAAAAGTGGTGGAGAATTTCCACGTGACTTCAATATAACTGAATCTGATGATTATTTAGTTTGTGCACACCAAGAAGGCGATTATGCTCTGACCGTTTTTAAACGTGATAAAGTTACTGGAAACATAGAAATCGTTGATAATCAAGAAACGGCACCAGAAGGTGTTTGTGTACAGTTTCTAAGATAATATACTTTGCATTTTTATTATGAATGGTGTTATAATGCAGTTAACAAATAGTGTACTAACATGATAAACACCGAGCCCGGTAGCTACTACGAATAGCTATCGGGCTCTTTTTGGTGTATTGGCACTGCCGTCGTCAGTCGTCAGTCACGATTATTCAGCCAATAAGAAAATAATGTGACAATAATACCTACTACGATAGGTGCTATAAACGTTACAAATAGTGTACTGAACATGATGTCACCTCCTTCCATGCTAAAATCAGCACAGAAGTAGAACGACGACTTTTCAATTATATCATTTGTAGCATCTTAACCATAGAAGATAAAAGGGGATCGTTTGTTTAAAATCGTCGATGACATAAAATAGGAGAGTAATCATGAAATAGAAAATAATATGCTTAAGAACATCCAGGCCAATACTTAAGTAGTGACTATATAACATAAATGAGAGTGGAACAGAAATTATAAAATAAAGATTTCTGTTCCACTCTCATTAGCTACAGTTTATAGCCCAAGCCTATAAAAAGGTGTTTATTATTTATTGAAAAATGTTTTAATATACTTAAATTTTCCTTTGTAAGGTGGAAAGAGTAGGCTTGACTCTAATCGAGTTGATTTAAATATATAAGATTTATCATGACTGAATGTGTCAAAACTAAATTTGCCGTGATATTGACCAATACCGGAAGCACCAACACCACCGAATGGTAAGTTTGGATTTGCTAATTGCATCAATGTATCGTTGATAGCACCGCCACCAAAAGAAATTTCATTTAGAACACGTTCTGTTGCGTTTTCATCTTCACTGAATAGGTAAAGGCTGAGTGGCTTAGGTTTCGTATGAATTAAATCAATCGCTTCATCAAAATCGTCATAAGTAATAATTGGTAGTATAGGACCGAAAATTTCACCTTCCATAATTTTATCATTAAATGTAATACCATCTAATAAAGTAGGTCCGATATAGTTTTCAGCTGAATCAGAATGGCCACCAAAAACAATTTCCGATTTGTGTACACCTAATAAATCGTTTAAACGGTCAAAATGCGTTTGATTTACGATACGTCCAAAGTCAGGACTTGCTTGTATTTCTTTACCATAAAATTCTGTTATTGTATTTTTTAAAGCTTTAATCAAGTCTTCTTTGACTTTACGGTTTACAAGAACATAATCTGGAGCGACACATGTTTGGCCAGCATTAGTGAATTTACCAAAACTGATGCGTTCACTAGCGACTTTGATATTAGCGGTTTCGTCTACGATGACAGGTGATTTGCCACCTAATTCTAAAGTGACAGGTGTTAAATTGGTACTTGCTGCTTGATAAACAATTCTTCCAACGCGTTCGCTTCCGGTGAAAAAGATATAATCGAAGGGTAAATGAATCAGTGACTGTGTAGTATCGGCGTCACCTTGGCAAATACTGATGTATTCAGGCTCGAACACATCTTCAATAATATTTTTTACAACTGCTGACACATGTGGCGTGAATTCCGAAGGTTTAATGATTACAGTATTGCCTGCAGCTATAGCACCTATAAGCGGTTCAATAAGCAATTGGAATGGATAGTTAAATGGCCCAATAATTAGTACTGTGCCATATGGTTCTTTAACAATATAACTTTTGGTAGGAAACATATAAAGCGGTGTATTAACCTGTTTCTTTTT
This sequence comes from Staphylococcus sp. Z5-21, assembly GCF_056529615.1. Classification (NCBI taxonomy): domain Bacteria; kingdom Bacillati; phylum Bacillota; class Bacilli; order Caryophanales; family Staphylococcaceae; genus Staphylococcus; species Staphylococcus sp. Z5-21. The sequence goes on from NZ_CP096462.1 coordinate 911,783, forward strand.
AGCCCAGTTTTTTAATTCTTTACGAGCCGTTTTGATATTTTTTAAAGTAAAGCCGATTTCTGTTGCATAGGCTTCTACTTTGTTTTTACCTAAATCTTCTTGAAAAGCATTTAATAATGCATCTTCATGATTTTTAATACTTTTGCTTAGGAGCTTTAGTTGTTTTTTTCTGAATTTAAGATCCTTGGTCGCATGTGTATTAAAATATTGTTTACTATTATGGAAAGTTTGTTCTATTGAATTCAAATGTATTCCTCCTAGTACGAATGGGTGTCCAATATACTTATATTGATAAAAAACTGGAACATATCAACTATGTCCCAGTATAATGAATTGTAAAAACTTAATATGTTGAATAAATTGTACGAAGTGTTGTGTTAATAAAGATGTATTACTTCGTTAATGCTTCTGTAATTTGTGGTACAACTTGTTTTTTACGTGAAACGACACCTGGTAAGAAGGCAGTATTATTATCAAGTGTTACATTGAAGGCAACGCCGACTTTATCTTTTTCGGCGCCAACAACAAGAATTTTAGAATCACTATTAATAATGTCAGTAACAACTAATACAAATAAATCATATTTTTCATTGGCGCTTACTTCAAGCATTTCTTTTTCTAATTCTTCTTGGCGTGCAAATACTTCATCAATATCTACTGTATTTACTTGACCAATACGTGTAACAAAATCTCCCATATTAAATGATTTTGCGTCCATAGATAAAATATCAGAAACAGATTTATCTTTTGTAGAAGCACCAGCTTTTAACATTTCTAAGCCATATGATTCTAAATCAACATTAGCAATTGATTTTAATGCTTCTGCAGCTTGTACATCTTGCTCAGTACAAGTAGGTGATTTGAATAATAGACTATCTGAAATAATTGCAGATATCATTAAACCAGCAATTTCAGGTTTGATTTCAAATCCACGTTCTTTATACATTTTGTATAAAATTGTTGCAGTACAGCCAACTGGTTCAGCACGGTAATATAAAGGTGCTGCAGTTTCAAAGTTAGCTATTCTGTGATGATCGACAACGTGTTGAACAGCTGCATCAGCAATTGAATCAGCACTTTGTTGGAATTCATTATGGTCAACTAAAATGACATTTTGATCGGCTAAATCATCATTTAGTAACTCTGGTGCAGTTACATTAAAATGATCTAAAGCATATTGTGTTTCAGGGCCTACTTCGCCTAAACGGTATGCAGTAGCCTCAGCATTACCTGTTTGTTGTTCAAAATCTGCCATGATAATAGCAGATGAAATTGCATCTGTATCTGGATTTTTATGTCCGAAAATATAAGTTTTTGCCATATCTAAATTCTCCTTATTTTAAGTAGTTAATGTTATTCTAGCATGATTTCGCATTGTTATTCTACTTCAGCACCTAGTGAATTTTTAAAATGATCTAATGCCCACTCGTGACCTGAAGGATTAAAGGAAGCGACACCTCTATGTGAAATGGAAATACCATATCCTAAGTTGTATGCGCTGATTGCAGTATGGAGTACACAAATATCCGTACAAACGCCAACGATTTCTAAATGATTAATATTTCGCTCACGCAACATTAAGTCTAAAGGTGTACCGCAAAATGAATCATAACGTGTTTTATCTAAATAGTGGATATGATCGTTAAATAAAATATTTTGATAAATATCATTTACTTTACCATAAAGTTCACGACCAAATGTACCGATGATATTATGTGGTGGAAACAACTTACTTTCAGGATGATATTTATTTTCTTCATAATGCAAATCCATCATAAAAAAGATATCAGATTGCTTTTTGTTATAAACTTCGATTCTTTCCACTATGTAGCTTTCAATTTGTTGACCTGGAAGTCCACAAGTTAATTTTCCATTTTCAGCTACAAAATCATTTGAATAGTCTACTACAATTAACGCACTTTTTTTCATATTATGGTTACACTCCCAATATTAAATATAATAGTAATTATATACTAAGATGATAAATCATTAAAGATATAGTAAACGCGTTTAAAAAACATATTTATGTTAATTATTAAGTAATAACGATGAAAGGAACTGGCCTATGATTATTAATGCAAAACAATTTGGTTTAAAAGGGGAACACAAATGGGCAGATACACGTGCAATGCAAAAAGCACTTAATTATGCAAAGAAAAATAAAGGAACAACGATATATGTGCCTCAAGGAGAATATCATATTCGCAAGCCGCTTGTGATATATGAGGCAACAACATTACTTTTAGATGATAAAGCAATTTTAAAAAGATGCGGTAAAGATACATTATTGAAAAACGGACGTCGTTTTAAATCGTATTATGGTTATAACGGAAATAGTTATATTCATATAGCAGGTGGCACGTTTGATATGAATGGGTACGACTACCCTTATAATAATACGACGATGTGCATGGGACATGCATGTGACGTTCAAATTGTAGATGTTACTTTTAAAGATGTGGTTGGAGGACATTGTTTGGATGCATGTGGAGTGAACGGTTTGTACATCAATCAATGCAAGTTCTTAGGTTTCAATGATCCGGATGGCACAAGATTTTTTTCTGAAGCGGTGCAGTTAGATATACAAGTTTCAGGTGCTTTTCCAAAATTTGGTGCAACTGATGGGACAATTACGAAGAATGTCATAATAGAAAATTGCTATTTTGGTAATTCAGAAACACCCGGTATGCAACCTTGGAACCGAGCAATTGGTTCTCATGCAAGCCGTTATCATAAATACTATGACAATATTCATATTCGCTATAATGTTTTTGAAAATATGAAACAATATGCACTCACACCATTGAAAAATAAAAATACGTATATTCACCATAATGTTTTTAAAAATTGTGAGGGCGGTATACGCTTTTTAGCTGTAAAAGATGGGAAAAATGCGAAAGATATGAAAGGTAATGAAAGGGGGACACAAGCAGGAAACAATTTAAATATTTTCCAAAATCAATTTATAGGAGAAATGCGTAAAGAAGCTATACGTATTCAAAGTTATAATAATATCAAACATGAAAATATCGTTATAGCAAAAAATGAATTTGATCATGAGTCACAAAGCGTGTATTTAAAGGATATCAAACATCTTTACATATCTAACGAAGCCGATATCAGATTCAAAAAAGTAAATATAGATTGATTATCATTTGTAAATTGAATAATAAATAATGGTGATGTAAACGATTTAAAATTATAAACCAATTTGAAATATATTATGTTATACTCTAATAAATTATTGTGAATATTCTGATAATAATTTAAAGGGGGAGCTTGATGAATAATTTAAATAAAGGGGATATGAGAAGGTCGCAGTATTTGATGTTTTTCTCAAATAAAAAAGAGAATAAATCTTATAATGTTGGTCAATTAGTAGGGTTAATTTTAGGTCCTTTGCTCTTTGTACTAACATTGTTGTTATTTCAACCTGACAATTTATCTGATAAAGGTGTATTTGTCTTAGCTATCACATTATGGATTGCCACTTGGTGGATTACCGAAGCGATTCCAATTGCTGCTACAAGTTTATTACCTTTGATATTACTTCCAGTTGGTCATGTGCTCAATCCAGAAGAAGTATCTGCTCAATATGGTAATGACATTATTTTCTTATTTTTAGGGGGCTTTATTCTAGCTATTGCAATGGAAAGGTGGAATCTACATACTCGGGTAGCGCTCCGAATCATTAATACATTAGGTACGAGTACAGGAAGCATATTATTAGGCTTTATGATAGCAACCGGTTTTTTATCCATGTTTGTTTCGAACACTGCAGCGGTTATGATTATGATACCTATTGGTTTAGCAATTATTAAAGAAGCAAATGAATTGAAAAACGGAGATACAAAACCTGAAAGTATTTCTAAATTTGAGCAAGCATTAGTCTTAGCGATAGGTTATGCAGGTACGATTGGTGGTTTAGGTACATTAATTGGAACACCACCATTAATTATATTAAAGGGGCAATATCAATCAGCTTTTGGTGAAGAAATTAGCTTTGCAAAATGGATGATTATTGGTGTACCAACAGTCATCGTCTTACTGTTTTTAGTTTGGATATATATTCGTTACATTGCGTTTAAACATGATATGAAAACATTGCCAGGTGGGCAAGATTTAATTAGAAAAAAATTAAGTGAACTTGGAAAAATGAAATATGAAGAGAAAGTAGTATTGATTGTATTTTTACTTGCTAGTTTTTTATGGATAACACGAGAATTTTTATTAAAGCATTGGACATTCACTTCAGAAGTTGCTGATGGGACGATTGCCATGTTTATATCTGTCTTATTATTCTTAATTCCTGCTAAAAATAAAGAAAAGCATAAACGTATTATAGACTGGGAAGTAGCTAAGGATTTACCATGGGGAGTATTAATTTTGTTTGGTGGCGGTTTAGCACTAGCAAAAGGTATCTCAGAAAGTGGTTTAGCGAATTGGCTAGGAGAACAATTAAAGTTAATTGAAGGTGTCAGCCCATTGGTTATTGTGCTTGTAATTACAATTTTTGTCTTATTCTTAACTGAAATCACATCCAATACAGTTACAGCTACAATGATATTACCGATCTTAGCCACATTATCTGTCGCAGTTAATGTGCACCCATTGTTACTCATGGTTCCTGCTGCTATGGCAGCAAATTGTGCATATATGTTACCAGTAGGAACGCCTCCGAATGCCATTGTATTTGGCACTGGCAAAATCAGTATCAAAAAAATGGCATCGGTTGGTTTTTGGGTGAATTTATTAAGTATTGTCGTAATCGTGTTGGTTGTATACTTCTTAGTGCCACCTGTTTTAGGTATAGATGTTACACAACCATTGCCATTGAAATAAAAGAAGCGTTTGTAACAAAACTTTGTTACAAACGCTTCTTTTCATATTCAACATGATAACAAGATGAAGTTTTGCTATGAAAACATCTAAACAGTTGTATGGGACAGTTACTAGCAAGAATTAATTGAGTTTATTAAAGGTACCTATAATCGTGACTTGAAAGTCTAAAGTATTAAGTATCTTTATCACTTTTGAAAGGTCTTCGGAAATAGGTGTGTCTGCTTGAACGAAAAAGTGATACATACCTAATTGCGTTTTTAATGGACGAGATTCAATCCAAGACAAGTTAATATTAAATAATACAAACGTATTTAATATACTGGCTAATAGACCCGGTTTATCAAATTTCGGTGTAATTAATAACATCGTGTCGGTTGCTTGTTCGATGTGTTTTGGTTGATTACTGACGACTAGGAAACGAGTGACGTTATGTGGATAATCTTCAATGTTTTGTGCAATTGATGTATAGCCATAAGCTTCACCGCTACCTAAAGGTGCGATTGCACCAACATTTTGTGAAATTTTATCTAAACTTTTAATTGTACTGTCTACATAAGCAATATCAAATCCATGCGCTTGTATATATTGGCTGGTTTGACTAATAGCAGGCCCAATTGAGTATACTGTTGAAATATCATTTACGGTTGCGTTTTCTGAACCATATAAAGCAAATTGTATATCTAAATGAAGTTCACCTTGTGTATATATATTCTGTTGTGTTAATGCGTCGGCTACGATATTAATCGTACCTTCTATTGAATTTTCTATAGGCACAACAGCAATACTTTGACTATCTTCTGAAACAGATGCGACGACTTCGTATAAATTAGATTTTGGAACAAATTCAATTTCTGATTCTGATTTATATTGTGTCGCAGCTAAATAAGAAAATGTGCCCTTTGGTCCTAAATAATAAAGTTTCATGTAATGTAACCCCTTGTTTATCTAAATATAGTGAATCATTTAATGGAATGGACAACCTGAGTCTTCGGTTTTTTTATAAAAGAAATTAGGTTCTTTCATCACATTTTTGTATCCGTGATGATAATTGGGCACCAATGTGGGAGACAAAGAGGGTGCTAACCAAGACCATTTACCAGTAACTTCTCTATCGTGTTTCGTTTCATTCATTTCGAATCTTTCAAATTGTTTAGATGCTGTTAAATGATCGACGATAGAGACGCCAGCATTTTTAAAAGAATGATACACAGCATCGTTTAATTCAACCAATGCACGATCTTTATTGAAAGAATTATTTTTAAGTGTATCAAATTCAAATGCTTCTGCAACACTTTCTAACAAATTATAGCGATAGACATCAGTAAAATTACGAACGGCAATTTCATTTACCATATACCAACCGTTAAATGGCGCAGTAGGATAAGTGATGCCACCAATTTTTAAATCCATACTTGAAATAATAGGGACGGCATACCATTTTAAACCGAGTTGTTGCAGTTTGGGGAATCTGTCATGTGTAATAGATACTTCTTTAATTAAATTTTTAGGGTATTCATGATATTTTATTTTGCTATTTGGCATTTTGTAAATTAAGGGCAAAATATCAAAATGTGTATACTGACCTTGCCATCCAAGATGTTGTGCTAATTTGGTAATCTTTTTCTCAGCTGGATCTCCACATGTTTCGTACCCTGCGTATCTAATTAATTGATTGTTATAAATTTGCGGGGGGTTATCTTTTGAGAAAATTGTGATGTAAGGTTTGATTCTTCCATTATTAGTCGCAATGTCAATATGGTTTTCAATTGCTTCTATAAATTCATCTTCACTTTGTATGTGTCTTGCATCAGACACAGTTAAAGAATCCCAAAAAAATCGTCCGATACAACGATTGGAATTTCTCCATGCCATTTTGGCTCCATAATTCAATTCTTCAAATGTATGCTCATAAGTGCCAGTAGAAAGGATAGCTGACTCAATTTCAGCAATTCGTTCTGTTATTTTATTTTTATCATAATTTAATTCATTATACATGGTTTCTATAAAAGACTTAGCTTCATTTAGCATTAAAAACACCTCATAAATATTATATATCATTTTTAAATTTATAAAATGATAAAACATATAACTGTTATGACTTTGTCGTTAACCATGTCACATTTTAAACAAATTTTAAATAAATAACTGATATCTTTACTTCTATTTTGAATTCGTAAATCAGTCCTATTTAAAGTGCTAACAATACTTCATTTATGCTAAAATGATGGAAAAGCTGATTGGAGAGATGGTTGTGTACCAATATGAAGATGATACATTAGTGTTGCATAATGATTTATATCAAATAAATATGGCAGAAAGTTATTGGGATGATGGGATCCATGAGCGTATGGCAGTGTTTGATCTATATTTTAGAAGTATGCCATTCGATAGTGGGTATGCAGTGTTTAATGGATTAAAACGTGTTATCGAATATATTAATAATTTTCATTTTTCAAAGTCAGATATTGAATATTTAAAATCAATAGGGTATCAAGACGACTTCTTAAATTATTTGAAAAACTTGAGTTTTACTGGAAGCATACGTTCAATGCAAGAAGGAGAACTTTGCTTTGGAAATGAGCCATTGCTTAGAGTAGAAGCACCACTCATCCAAGCTCAATTGATAGAAACAATGCTTTTAAATATTGTTAATTTTCATACATTAATTACGACAAAAGCAAGCAGAATTAGACAAGTTGCACATGATGATATGTTAATGGAATTTGGTACGCGCCGAGCGCAAGAAGCAGATGCAGCATTGTGGGGAGCTAGAGCTGCATATATAGGAGGCTTTAACTCAACTAGTAATGTACGCGCTGGTAAGTTATTTGGGATACCTGTTTCAGGGACGCATGCGCATGCGATGGTTCAAACATATGGTGATGAATACATAGCATTCAAAAAGTATGCTGAGAGACATCAAGATTGTGTGTTTCTAGTAGATACCTTCCATACATTAAAATCTGGTGTGCCAACAGCGATTAAAGTTGCTAAAGAATTAGGCGATAAGATTAATTTTGTTGGTATTCGACTAGATTCAGGTGATATTGCCTACCTCTCAAAAGAAGCACGACGTATGTTAGACGAAGCAGGATTTACTGATGCAAAAATTATTGCATCTAATGACTTAGATGAACAAACGATTACGAGTTTAAAATCACAGGGCGCTAGAGTAGACTCTTGGGGTGTAGGAACTAAATTAATCACGGGTTACGATCAACCAGCATTAGGTGCTGTTTATAAACTCGTTGCTGTAGAAGACAGTGATGGATCATACGTTGACCGCATTAAGTTATCAAATAATGCAGAAAAAGTAACGACACCAGGTAAGAAAAAGGTGTATCGCATAATAAATAAAAAAACGAATAAGGCAGAAGGAGATTACATTACTTTAGAACATGAAGATCCATACGATGAATCGCCTTTGAAATTATTCCACCCAGTACACACATATAAAATGAAATTCATAAAATCATTTATTGCTAAAGACTTACATCATGACATCTTCATAGATGGAGAACTTGTATATGATTTACCAAATGAAAATGAAGCACAAGCCTATTTGAAAGATAGTCTCGCATATTTATGGGACGAGAATAAACGTCACTTAAACCCACAGGAATATCCGGTTGATTTAAGTACGTTATGTTGGGAAAATAAACACAAACGTATCTTTGAAGTTGCAGAACATGTTAAAGAGATGGAGGAAGAAAATGAGTAATTTACAAGATATAGTTGTGAAAGAAATGAAAGTGAAACCATCGATTGAAAGTAAAAGTGAAACACGACATATTATCCAATTTATAAAAAACTATGTTCAATCGCATTCGTTTATTAAATCTTTAACACTAGGTATTTCTGGTGGTCAAGATTCAACTTTAGCAGGTAAATTATGTCAATTAGCAGTAAACGAACTGAAAGAGGACGGCAATGATTGTGAATTTATAGCTGTTAAACTCCCTTATGGTGAGCAAAAAGATGCTGCAGAAGTAGAAGACGCATTAACTTATATCCAACCAGACAAAATTATAACTGTAAATATTAAACCAGCTGTGGATCAAAGTATTCAGTCGTTGAAAGAAGCTGGTGTGAATCTAACAGATTTTCAAAAAGGCAATGAAAAAGCAAGAGAACGGATGAAAGTTCAATTTTCTATTGCTTCTAACCAAAAAGGGATTGTCGTTGGTACGGATCATTCCGCTGAAAATGTCACAGGCTTTTACACAAAATATGGTGATGGGGCTGCAGACATTGCACCTTTATTTGGTTTGAATAAGCGCCAGGGGAAACAGCTCTTAGCGTATTTAGAAGCGCCTAAGCATTTGTATGAAAAAACGCCAACCGCTGATTTGGAAGATGACAAACCACAATTGCCTGATGAAGAAGCATTGGGTGTAAGTTATGATGATATTGATGATTATCTAGAAGGCAAATCTGTACCAAGTGAATCTAAAGAAATAATAGAAAATCATTATATAAAAAATGCGCATAAACGAGAATTAGCTTATACAAGATACACATGGCCTAAAAATTAATTTAATTCCGATAACTTTTTAGTGACAAACGAAATCGTAGTTGATAAAATTACTTGAATTTAATGTAAGAGAAAGGAAAATGGTCATGTCAGTAATAACATCTAATCCATGGTTAATGGTTTTAGCAATTTTTATTATAAACGTTGCTTATGTGACGTGTCTTACAATGAGAACAATCTTAACACTTAAAGGATATCGCTATGTAGCTGCCATTGTCAGTTTCTTAGAAGTACTTGTATATGTTGTTGGATTAGGTATGGTCATGTCTAGTTTAGATCAAATTCAAAATGTGTTCGCATACGCTTTTGGATTTTCAATTGGTATCATAGTAGGCATGAAGATAGAAGAAAAACTTGCGCTTGGCTACACTGTTGTAAATGTGACATCATCAGAATATGAGTTAGACTTACCAAGACAATTAAGAGATTTAGGTTATGGTGTAACCCACAATACAGCATATGGTCGAGATGGCAAACGCTTAATATTACAAATTTTAACGCCAAGACGTTTTGAATTTAAATTAATAGATACCATTAAGCAAATCGATGAAAAAGCATTTATTGTGGCATATGAACCACGTCAAATACACGGTGGTTTCTGGGCGAAAGGTGTTAGAAGTAAAAAACTTAAGCAATACGATACGGATGAAGTTGAAAGTATATGAAAAAACAGCAAAAATTTAAAGTCGCAGATAACGAGACGATTCAAGATTGCTTACAACGTATGCGTGAAGCGGGGTATGCGCCGGTCAAACGGTTCGAAAAGCCAATTTATAAAGAGAATAAAGATGGCAGTTTAGAAGTATTGAAGCAAGAAATTGAATTTGTAGGAAAAATGATAGAGCAATAATTTATGAACCGTTATGGATCATCGTATCCGTAGCGGTTATTTTTGGAATGTGTAAATATTTTATAAAGATGACTTAAAAGCCTTATACTTTTTAATATAATTCTGTTAAACTATTACTGAAAAGGTAAACACGAACTTTTAGTCTGAATTATTTATTAATGTACATGTTTTAATGGAATCAAACTAAATTTATGTATGATAGGAGCTTATTTCAATGATTGAACGTTATTCTAGAGAAGAAATGTCTAATATTTGGACGGATCAAAATCGCTATGAGGCATGGTTAGAGGTAGAGATACTTGCATGTGAAGCATGGAGCAAATTAGGTGATATTCCAGCTGAAGATGTTAAGAAAATACGTGAAAATGCTAAAGTAGACGTCGCTCGCGCACAAGAAATTGAACAAGAAACACGTCATGATGTAGTTGCGTTTACAAGACAAGTTTCTGAAACATTAGGTGAAGAGCGCAAGTGGGTCCATTATGGTTTAACTTCAACAGATGTAGTTGATACTGCATTAAGTTACGTCATCAAACAAGCAAATGAAATTATTGAAAAAGACTTGGAACGTTTTATTGATGTATTAGCACAAAAAGCGAAAGACTATAAATATACTTTGATGATGGGACGTACACACGGTGTTCATGCTGAACCAACTACTTTCGGTGTGAAAATGGCCTTATGGTATACAGAAATGAAACGTAATTTAGAACGTTTTAAACAAGTAAGAAAAGAGATTGAAGTTGGTAAAATGAGCGGGGCAGTTGGTACATTTGCGAACATTCCTCCAGAAATTGAAGCCTATGTGTGTGAGCATTTAGGATTAGATGCCGCACCAGTGTCTACGCAGACACTACAACGTGATCGTCACGCATATTATGTTGCAACATTAGCTTTAATTAGCACTTCAATGGAAAAATTTGCTGTAGAAATTCGTAATTTACAAAAAACAGAAACACGTGAAGTAGAAGAAGCATTTGCAAAAGGTCAAAAAGGTTCATCTGCCATGCCACATAAACGTAATCCGATTGGTTCAGAAAATATCACTGGTATTGCACGTGTAATCAGAGGATACGTTACAACAGCATATGAAAACGTGCCATTATGGCATGAAAGAGATATTTCTCATTCATCTGCAGAACGAATTATGTTACCAGATGTAACCATTGCATTAGATTATGGATTGAATAGGTTTACAAATATTGTAGAAAGACTAACTGTCTTCGAAGATAATATGTTAGCGAATATAGATAAAACATTTGGTTTAATATACTCTCAACGCGTATTATTAGCATTGATTAACAAAGGTTTGGCACGTGAAGCTGCATATGATAAAGTACAACCAAAGGCTATGGAATCTTGGGAAACAAAAACACCATTTAGAACTTTAATTGAAGAAGATGCAACAATTACAGACTTACTAACAAAAGAAGATTTAGATGAGTGTTTCAATCCAAAGCATCATCTAAATCAAGTGGATACAATTTTCCAAAGAGCTGGTTTAGAATAATAAAATTTTTCAAGTGAAATCGTTACACTTTAATGTACTAATACGTTAAAATAAGATTATATTGAAAAATACAGGGGTTGTTTTAAATGCAAATAGAAAAACTTAGAGGAAAAGCATTAGATGAACTGTTCGATGCAATATTGACACTTGAAAATAGAGAAGAGTGTTATGAATTCTTTGATGATTTATGTACAGTGAACGAAATCCAATCATTATCACAACGATTACAAGTTGCAAAAATGATTAAACAAGGTTACACATATGCAACCATCGAACAAGAATCAGGTGCATCAACAGCGACAATTTCTCGTGTGAAGAGATCACTACAATGGGGTAATGATGCTTACACGATGATTCTTGATCGTATGAATATAGAAACGGCCGATTAATGATTTAAACCATAAATTTTATCAAATGACGACTAGGTATAGTAACCAAAGTCGTCATTTTTTTATACAATGATGGATTTGATTTTAAAATATGAGATATTATAACAATTTGATTGTCTGGCATTTTGTATTATTTTTGCGGTTTATAACATTGAAGAAGGGTAATGAAATATGTAGCAGACATTTATGAAAATGGGATTCCATTTTAAAATAGGCGATGGTTTTTATAGAATGAAAGGAAGAGAGCTATGTCAAAAAAAGTGATGCTTTTTCTGTTCATTTTAGTATGTTTATGTCTTATTGTTATTTTTATTATGATTCTATCAGCTAATAATTTTAAACCAACTAATGACAATATTGGTAAACCCAAGAATGCCTTACCACTCAAATATGAAAACAATGGTGTAACTTATGTCAATGGTCATGTCATTGTGAATAAACAACTTGCACTTCCGGCGAAATATAAACCAGGCGAAAATAAAATAGCTAAAAAGCAACTAAACAAATTATTGAAGCAAGCAGAAAAAAGAAATTTAGATTTGACCATGACAAGTGGATATAGAAATTTTGAGAATCAAGAAAAAGTGGTAGATACTTTTGTTGAGAAGGATGGTAAGCAAAAGACAACTAAATATGCTGCTAAACCTGGACATTCTGAACACCAAACAGGTTTAGCATTTGATGTAGGAACAAGCCAACCATTAAATGATTTTCATACAGATTTTGAAAAAACTAAAGAAGCACAATGGTTAGCTAAACATGCAGCCAATTATGGTTTTATTATTAGGTATCCTAAGAACCAATCAAAACAAACTGGCTATGCTTATGAACCATGGCATTTAAGGTATGTAGGACCTCAATTGGCAAAAACAATCAATGAGAAAAATACAAATTTAGAAAGCTATTACCATCTTAATAAGTAATATCAAGATGATGCAAAATCACCTCAGAAATTTGGGGTGATTTTTTCTTCAGTATTTTAGAACTCGAGACATAAAAATGATATAATCATATGTATGCTAAAAGAAGGAGAAACATATCATGACTGACATGAATAAGTGGAGACATATTTTTAAATTGGACCCCGCAAAGCCCATCAGTGACGAAGATTTAATGAAAATTTGTACATCAGATACGGACGCAATTATGATTGGTGGAACGGATGACATCACTGAAGAAAATGTTGCGCACTTAATGCATAAAGTTAAATGTTATTCATTACCAATAGTACTTGAAATATCTAATCTTGAAAGTGTTGTACCTGGCTTTGACTTATATTTTATTCCAACTGTTTTAAACAGTAGAGATGTAAAATACCATAATGGTTTATTACTAGAAGCGTTAAAGTCATATGGTACATTGATAGATTTTAATGAAGTTGTGTTCGAAGGATATGTGGTACTTAATCCAGATTGCAAGGTAGCCAAATTAACGCAAGCTGACACGATGATAGATGATGAAGATATTGAAGCTTATGCACAAATGATTAATGATATGTATCAACTACCAGTTATGTATATAGAGTATAGTGGTGTGTATGGCGAAACTAACTTGGTAAAGGCAGCAGCAGACATGTTAACGGAAACACAATTATTTTATGGTGGCGGTATTAGTAACTACGAAGAAGCAGAAATGATGGCTTCTATTGCAGATACAATCATTGTCGGAAATATTATATACGAAGATATAAACAAAGCACTAAAAACAGTTAAAGTAAAGGAGACACATTAATGAATGCATTAGTAAACAAGATGAATGATGAACAGAGTCAAGCAGTACGTACGACAGAGGGGCCACTACTAATTATGGCAGGTGCCGGCTCAGGTAAAACACGTGTGTTAACCCATCGTATCGCATACTTGCTAGATGAAAAAGACGTGTCTCCGTATAACGTCTTAGCGATTACTTTTACTAATAAAGCAGCAAAAGAAATGAAAGCACGTGTTGAAACATTAGTTGGAGAACAAGCTCAGGTATTGTGGATGTCTACATTCCACTCAATGTGCGTGAGGATTTTAAGAAGAGATGCAGACCGTATTGGTATAGAACGTAACTTTACAATTATTGATCCAACTGACCAAAAATCAGTGATTAAAGATGTACTGAAAAATGAAAATATAGATAGTAAAAAATTCGAACCTAGAATGTTTATCGGGGCGATAAGTAACCTTAAAAATGAATTGAAAACACCTGAGGATGCACAAAAAGAAGCAAATGACTATCATGAACAAATGGTTGCAACCGTTTATAAAGGTTATCAAAGACAATTATCTAGAAATGAAGCACTTGATTTTGATGATTTGATCATGGTGACGATTCGATTATTCGAACGTGTACCAGATGTATTAGATTATTATCAAAATAAATTTCAATACATTCATGTCGATGAATATCAAGATACGAATAAAGCACAATATACTTTAGTTAAATTACTTGCCGCTAAATTTAAAAATTTATGCGTTGTTGGAGATTCAGATCAATCAATTTATGGTTGGCGTGGTGCAGATATCCAAAATATTCTTTCTTTTGAAGAAGATTATCCAGAAGCCAAAACGATTTTCTTAGAACAAAATTATCGTTCTACAAAAAATATATTAAATGCAGCGAATGAAGTCATCAAAAATAATTCAGAACGTAAACCGAAAGGGTTATGGACTGGTAATACGAGTGGCGATAAAATTCATTACTATGAAGCTACGACTGAGCGAGATGAAGCTGAATACGTCGTGCGTGAAATTATGAAACACCAAAGAAATGGTAAAAAGTATCAAGATATGGCCATTTTATATCGTACAAACGCACAATCACGTGTACTTGAAGAAACATTTATGAAATCGAACTTACCGTATACTATGGTTGGTGGTCAAAAGTTCTATGACAGAAAAGAAATTAAAGACTTATTAAGTTACTTACGTATTATTGCAAATAGTAATGATGACATTAGTTTACGTCGAGTAATCAATATTCCTAAACGCGGCATCGGTCCATCATCTGTAGATAAAATTCAAGCATATGCGGCACAAAATGATTTAAGTATGTTTGATGCATTAGCAGAGGTTGATTTTATAGGACTATCTAAAAAAGTGACGCAAGAATGTATTAGTTTTTATGATGTTATGCAAAATTTAATTAAACAACAAGAATTTCTTGAAATTACAGAGATTGTAGAAGAAGTATTGACTAAGACAGGCTTTAGAGACATGTTAGAACGTGAACAAACGCTCGAATCTAGAAGTAGATTAGAAAATATCGATGAATTTATGTCTGTACCTAAAGATTATGAAGAAAACACACCCCTAGAAGAGCAATCGCTAATTAACTTTTTAACTGATTTATCACTGGTTGCTGATATTGATGATGCTCAAATTGAAGATGGTATTACGCTCATGACGATGCACTCTGCCAAAGGTCTTGAGTTTCCAATTGTATTTATAATGGGTATGGAAGAATCTTTATTCCCACATATCAGAGCGATTAAGAGTGATGATGAACATGAAATGCAGGAAGAAAGACGTATTTGTTACGTTGCAATAACACGTGCTGAGGAGACCTTATACTTAACACATGCAACATCTAGAATGTTATTTGGTCGTCCTCAATCCAATATGCCTTCGAGATTTTTAAGAGAAATTCCTGAAGATTTATTGGAAATTGAATCTAAAGGTAAATCAAAATCTCAAGCACAGGCAACGAGCAATCGTTTCCAGAATGCTACCAAACAACCTGCTAAACGAGCGCATAGCCAACGTGCTACTGCAACAAAACAAAAGCAATCAGCTACCAATTGGAATGTTGGTGATAAAGTAATGCATAAGTCATGGGGCGAAGGCATGGTAAGTAATGTAAAAGAAAAAAATGGTTCTGTCGAATTAGATATTATCTTTAAATCTGAAGGACCAAAACGCTTGCTAGCACAATTTGCACCTATTGAAAAAAAGGGGGAGTAACAAGTGGCTGATATACAATCGCGTGTAGATGAGTTGCATAGATTATTAAATCAATATAGCTATGAGTACTATGTGAAAGATAATCCATCAGTACCTGATAGTGAGTATGATAAATTACTCCATGAATTGATAGATATAGAAACGCAACATCCAGAATATCGTACTGCGGATTCACCTACAGTTAGAGTAGGTGGTAGTGCGCAGTCCACATTCGAAAAAGTGAATCATGATACGCCTATGCTTAGTTTAGGTAATGCGTTTAACGAAGAAGATTTAAGAAAATTTGATCAGCGTATACGTGATAATATAGGAAATGTTGAGTACATGTGTGAATTGAAAATTGATGGACTTGCAGTTTCATTAAAATATGAGAACGGTCGATTTGTTCAAGGTTTAACTCGTGGGGATGGCACCACGGGCGAAGACATTACTGAAAATTTAAAGACAATACACGCGATACCATTAAAAATTAATGAAAGTAGAACTTTTGAAGTCAGAGGCGAAGCGTATATGCCTAGAAAGTCTTTTGTTAATTTAAATGAAGCGAAAGCTGCGAATGAAGAACAGCCATTTGCTAATCCAAGAAATGCAGCAGCTGGTTCATTACGACAATTAGATTCAAAGTTAGCTGCCAAACGTAAACTGAGCGTTTTCTTATATAGTGTGAATGATTTTACCCAGTTTAATGCAGATACTCAAAGTGAAGCATTAGATGAACTTGACCAACTAGGCTTTAAAACAAACCAAGAACGTCAACGCGTTCAAACGATAGAAGAAGTTATGACTTACATTGACAAATGGACAGAACAACGTGAAAACTTGCCTTATGATATTGATGGTATTGTTATTAAAGTCAATGCTTTAGAACAACAGGAAACATTAGGCTTCACTCAAAAATCACCGCGCTGGGCTATTGCATATAAATTTCCCGCTGAAGAAGTGGTTACGGAATTATTAGATATTGAATTGAGTATTGGTAGAACAGGTGTTGTTACACCCACAGCTGTTCTTGAACCAGTTAGGGTAGCAGGTACAACCGTTTCTCGCGCTTCACTACATAATGAAGATTTAATCCATGATAAGGATATAAGAATAGGTGATAGCGTTGTAATTAAAAAAGCAGGCGACATCATACCTGAAGTAATTAAAAGTGTATTAGACAGACGACCTGATGATGCAGAAATCTATCACATGCCTTCACATTGTCCTAGTTGTGAACATGAATTAGTTAGAATAGAAGGCGAAGTGGCATTGCGTTGTATTAACCCTAAATGCCAAGCGCAATTAGTAGAAGGATTAATTCACTTTGTTTCACGACAAGCGATGAATATAGATGGCTTAGGAACTAAAATAATCCAACAGTTATATGAAAATGAGAAAATAAAAGATGTAGCTGATATTTTCTATTTGACGAAAGAAGATCTTTTACCACTGGACCGTATGGGCGAGAAAAAAGTAGATAATTTACTCAATGCTATTGAAAAAGCTAAATCGAATTCATTAGAACAATTATTATTTGGTCTTGGTATTCGACATTTAGGCGTTAAAGCTAGCCAAGTGATTGCTGAAAAATATGGAACGATAGATGAACTGTTTCATGTGACGGAAGAAGCGTTAATGGATATTCATGATGTGGGGCATAAGCTAGCTCAATCTGTAGTAACTTATTTAGAAAATGAAGATATACGTGCATTAATTGATAAATTAAAAGCAAAAAATGTTAATATGATTTATAAAGGTGTTAAGACAACAGAATTAGAAGGACACCCAGATTTTAAAGATAAAACAATTGTCCTAACTGGTAAGTTATATCAAATGACAAGAAATGAAGCATCCAATTGGTTAGCATTACAAGGTGCAAAAGTAACCAATAGCGTAACAAAAAATACCGATTTGGTCATAGCAGGTGAAGATGCTGGTTCTAAACTAGCTAAAGCAGAAAAATTTGGTACAGAAATTTGGTCAGAAAAAGCTTTTGTTCAGAAACAAAATGAAATAGAGGGATAGAGGAGATAATGCATGAAACGAACGATTATACTATTCATCTCAGCAATTTTGGTATTAACAGCTTGTGGAAATAATGATGAAAAATCAAAAGAACAATCTAATGAAAAAGAGCAACAAAAAGAGTCAGGTTCCGTAAAAGAAATTGCAACGGATAAAAATGTGCAAGGTGATAATTATAGAACGATTTTACCATTTAAGGAGAGCCAAGCACGTGGATTATTACAAGATAACATGGCGAACAGTTACAATGGTGAAGACTTTGAAAATGGTTTGTTAGATTTAAGTAAAAGTGTATTTCCAACGGATGACTACTTATATCAAGATGGACAATACTTAGATAAAGATATGATTAATGCTTTTCTAAATCCAAAGTATACTAAAGATGAAGTTAACAAAATGGATGAAAGTGATAGAAAAGAGAAAAAAGCAAATGAAAACTTGGGGCTAAATCCATCTCATAAAGGTGAAACAGATCCTGAAAAAATTGCTGAACAATCACCTGCATATTTATCTAATATTTTAGAACAAGATTTTTATGCGAGTGGTGATACAAAAGGTAAAAAAATAAAAGGTATGACAATAGGTTTAGCTATGAATAGTACATATTATTATCAAAAAGAAAAAGACGGTGAAACCTATAGCAAAGACCTCGACGATAAAGAAATTGAAAAACAAGGTAAACAAATGGCAGAAGAATTACTTTCTCGAATTCGGGAAAATAAGGATTTGAAAGAAATACCTATACATTTTGCTATTTATAAACAATCTGGTGAAAATTCAATTGTTCCAGGTGAGTTTATTGCAGGGACAACGGTTGAAGATGGTAAGACACGTATTAATGATTGGAAAGATATTAATCAAAAAACAGCCTTATTACCTTCTGAAGAAGCGGGAGAGCTTGATGAAAATTTAAATTCCGATTTCAAACAATTTAATGACAACCTACAAACCTATTTTAATAATTTCACACAAGCAGTGGGTACAGTTAAATTTGATAATAAAAAAGCGAAACAACTATCCGTTGATTTACCTATAGATTATTACGGTAAAGCAGAAACGATTGGTATCACTCAATATGTAACAGAACAAGCTGATAAATATTTTGATGGTATTGATGAATATGAAATTCATATTAAAGATGGTAATAATCCGAAAGCACTTATAAGTAAAACGAAAGACGACAAAGAACCACAAGTTCATATTTATAAAAACAACAATTAACCGAAACAATTAACCAAGATAATGACAATCTTGCATAGACAAAAAATAACGCCAAACTGATATCAATTATAATGATATACCAGTTTGGCGTTTTGTATTGAATTAACAGTTATAATATCAAACTATTCCTTTACGATTTGTTTTACTTTATCTAGGTCATGTGTCACAAATGAACCAGGTTTTTTAGTGTATTTACTAACAAAGTAAGTAGTAATCACACTTGCTAAGAATCCAGGAATAATTTCATACATACCAAATAGCTCATTGATAGAAGCTAATGGTTTAATCCAAACAATCCAAATAATTACGACCAATGCACCGGTAATCATGCCTGCAAGTGCACCAGTACGTGATAGACCTTTCCAATAGAGTGAGAAGATAACTAATGGACTAAATGCGGCACCAAATCCTGCCCAAGCATTACCAACTAAATTTAGTATCGTATCGTTTGGCGACCAAGCAATCCATATAGCCACAATCGCTACAATTAATACAGATAAACGACCAACCATTACGAATTCTTTCTCGTGTGCTTTAGCTTTATCTTCAACACGAATGAGTTTATAAAAGTCTTCCGTTAAGGAACTTGAAGTTACCAGTAATTGTGAAGAAATTGTACTCATGATGGCTGCCAAAATTGCTGCCAATAAGAAGCCTCCAACTAAAGGGTGGAATAAAATTTGGCTCATAACGATAAATAAAGTTTCAGGATCCTCTAACTTGATGTTGCGTTCAGAAATAAAGGCAATACCTGTTAAACCAACTGCAACAGCACCTAATAACCCAATCACCATCCAGCTAATACCTAATCTTCGTGCTTTTGGTAATAATTTGTGCGATTTTATAGACATAAATCTAACAATAATATGAGGTTGTCCGAAATAACCCAATCCCCAAGCAAACAGTGAAATGATACCTAAAACGGTTGTGCCTTTAAATAGATTCATATTTGTTGGTTTCATCTCTGCTACTTGTTTAAACGTATCGATGCCGTTTAAATCGATAAGTGCAACGATAGGAACCATCACCATAGCGATTAACATGATCACTCCTTGGAAGAAGTCGGTGATAGATACAGCAAGATAACCACCGAAAAATGTATAAAATATGACTATAAATGCAACCATTAGTAATCCCCAATGATAATTCAAACCGAAGGCACTTTCGAATAATTTACCACCTGATACAAAACCGGAATGTGTGTATAAAGTGAAAAAAACAACAATAATTAAGCCGGATATAATTTTTATGTAATTATTGTGATCATTTAATCTGTTTTTAAAGAAATCTGGTAATGTAATCGCATCACCAGCCAATTCTGTATAGACACGTAGACGAGGTGCAACGACAAAATAATTTACATAGGCGCCTAATGAAAGACCAATGGTAATCCACATAGCAGATAACCCAGTACTATAAACAGATCCAGGTAGCCCCATAATCATCCAGCCACTCATATCTGATGCACCTGCTGAAAGTGCTGTCACATAAGGACCGATGCTCCTACCGCCTAACATAAATTCACTTAAATTACCTGTAGCTTGTTTGTATCCGTAGTAACCGATAAATAATAATATAATGAAATATATGATGATCATTATATATGTTTGCCAACTTGCATGTACTTGGTTGGCCAATGAAGTGCCTAATATCAGCATCGTCCTCATCTCCCTTTGTTTTAAATGATTCTATTGTACTACATGAATTATTATACAATGTAATTTATAAATAGAATAGTATTATTTTAGTTTAATGAAAAAATACATTTTAGCCATGCTTTGTTAAGCGCTTCCATTAAATGATGTATAGTTACATGAAATATAAAGTGCAATGATTGATTATGCATTTTAAAAAATAAATCGTGCGTGATTTAGGTGGTAAAATTTAAACAATGGCCATTTTTAACGTATGAATGACAAGCAAATAATAGCAATTTAAAGTTTTAATTTACTGTTATTATTGAAAAACTTAGATTTTTCAACGAAATTTTGGTACAATTTTGTAATGAATGAGTAAAAAGGAGGCTTTTATTTAATGGCTAAAGTTACACGAGAAGAAGTTGAACATATAGCAAATTTAGCAAGACTTCAAATTACTGAAGATGAAACGACTGAAATGCAAAATACATTAGAAAGCATTTTAAACTTTGCTAATCAAATAGATACAGCGGATACTAGTGAAATTGAACCAACATATCACGTACTAGATTTACAAAATGTATTACGTGAAGATAAAGCAATCGAGGGCATCCCTCAAGAGCTTGCATTAAAAAATGCTAAAGAGACGGAAGATGGACAGTTTAAAGTACCATCTATCATGAATGAGGAGGACGCTTAAGATGACCATCCGTTATGAATCTGTTGAGAATTTGATCAACTTAATCAAAAACAAAGAAATTACACCATCTAAAGTTGTAAGTGATATTTACGATGCAATTGAAGAAACTGATCCAACGATCAAATCGTTTCTTGCATTAGATAAAGAAAATGCTATTAAAAAAGCACAAGAATTAGATGAATTACAAGCAAAAGACCAAATGGAAGGCAAGTTATTTGGTATTCCAATGGGTATTAAAGATAACATTATTACTGAAGGTGTAGAAACAACATGTGCTAGTAAAATGTTAGAGGGCTTTGTACCAATTTATGAATCAACTGTGATGAATAAATTACGAAATGAACAAGCAGTGCTTATCGGTAAATTAAATATGGATGAATTTGCTATGGGTGGTTCTACTGAAACATCATATTACAAAAAAACTGTAAATCCTTTCGATCATACTGCAGTACCTGGTGGTTCTTCGGGTGGTTCTGCCGCAGCAGTTGCAGCTGGTTTAGTTCCTTTCAGTTTAGGTTCTGATACTGGTGGCTCAATTCGTCAACCAGCAGCTTATTGTGGAATTGTCGGTTTGAAACCAACATATGGCCGTGTATCACGTTTTGGTCTAGTAGCCTTTGCATCGTCATTAGATCAAATTGGACCATTGACACGTACAGTTAAAGACAATGCATTAGTCTTGGAAGCAATTACTGGGGTAGACGAAAATGATTCAACAAGTGCGCCAGTTGAAGATGCTGATTACACTTCTGATATCGGTAAAGATATTAAAGGATTGAAAATCGCACTTCCAAGTGAGTATTTAGGTGAAGGTGTTTCTGATGAAGTCAAAGCATCTGTAAAAGAAGCAGTCGAAACTTTAAGAGGTCTTGGTGCCACTGTAGAAGAAGTATCATTACCGAATACGAAGTATGGGATTCCTTCTTATTATGTAATTGCATCTTCTGAAGCTTCTTCTAACTTGTCTCGTTTCGATGGTATTAGATATGGATATCATTCTCCAGAAGCGAACTCATTAGAAGAATTATATAAAATGTCTAGAAGTGAAGGCTTTGGTGAGGAAGTTAAACGCCGTATCTTCTTGGGAACATTTGCATTAAGTTCAGGTTATTATGATGCATTTTATAAAAAATCACAAAAAGTTAGAACATTAATCAAAGATGATTTCAATCGTATATTTGAAAATTATGATGTTGTCGTTGGTCCAACTACACCTACAACAGCTTTCAATTTAGGTGACGAAATAGATGATCCACTTACAATGTATGCGAACGATTTATTAACAACGCCAGTTAATTTAGCTGGTTTACCAGGTATCTCTGTTCCTTGTGGACAATCAAATGGCCGCCCAATCGGTTTACAATTTATAGGTAAACCATTTGATGAAAAAACACTATATCGTGTCGCTTACCAATATGAAACAAAATTTAATTTTCATAATGAATACGAAAAACTATAAGGAGTGGAAATCATGCATTTTGAAACAGTTATCGGACTAGAAGTCCACGTTGAGTTAAAAACAGATTCTAAAATGTTTTCTCCAGCGCCAGCGCATTTTGGAGCAAAACCGAACTCAAACACAAATGTTATCGACCTAGCATATCCAGGTGTATTACCAGTTGTAAACAGACGTGCTGTTGATTGGGCCATGAGAGCTTCAATGGCATTGAATATGGAAATTGCTACAGAATCTAAATTTGACCGTAAAAACTATTTTTATCCAGATAATCCAAAAGCTTATCAAATTTCACAATTTGATCAACCAATTGGTGAAAATGGTTATATCGATATCGAGGTTGATGGTGAAACAAAACGCATTGGTATCACGCGTTTACACATGGAAGAAGATGCTGGTAAATCAACACATAAAGATGGTTATTCTTTAGTTGATTTAAATAGACAAGGTACACCATTAATTGAAATCGTATCGGAACCAGATATTCGCTCTCCTCAAGAAGCATACGCATACCTAGAAAAACTACGTTCAATCATTCAATATACAGGCGTTTCAGATTGTAAGATGGAAGAAGGTTCATTACGTTGTGATGCCAACATTTCATTACGTCCGTATGGTCAAGAAGAATTTGGTACAAAAGCTGAGTTGAAAAACTTAAACTCCTTCACATATGTTCGTAAAGGTCTTGAATACGAAGAAAAACGTCAAGAAGAAGAATTGTTAAATGGTGGAGAAATTTTACAAGAAACACGTCGGTTTGACGAGTCTAATGGTAAGACATTATTAATGCGTGTTAAAGAAGGATCTGACGATTACCGTTATTTCCCAGAACCAGATATTGTACCTTTATATGTAGATAAAGAATGGAAAGAACGCGTTCGTCAAACGATTCCTGAATTACCTGATGAAAGAAAAGAAAAGTATGTAAATCAATATGGTTTACCTGCCTACGATGCACACGTACTTACACTGACAAAAGAAATGTCTGATTTCTTCGAAGGTGCAGTTGCAGAAGGTGCAGATGTTAAATTGACATCTAACTGGTTAATGGGTGGCGTAAACGAATATCTAAATAAAAATCAAATTGATTTATTAGATACTAAGTTAACACCAGAAAACTTAGCGGGTATGATTAAATTAATTGAAGATGGCACAATGAGTAGTAAAATAGCTAAAAAAGTATTCCCTGAACTAGCTGAAAATGGCGGGGATGCAAAACAAATTATGGAAGATAAAGGCTTAGTGCAGATTTCTGACGAAGCAACATTGCTTAAATTTGTAAATGAAGCATTGGATAATAACGAGCAATCTATTGAAGACTATAAGAATGGTAAAGGTAAGGCTATGGGCTTCTTAGTTGGACAAATTATGAAAGCTTCTAAAGGTCAAGCTAATCCACAGTTAGTTAACCAATTGTTAAAACAAGAATTGGATAAACGATAATTCAATATATCTAGACCCTGTAGCTCAAATTATGCTACAGGGTCTTTTAAATGCGATGTGCCTTAAATATTTTCTTTGGAATTTAACCTAAAATGCTTTTAACATCTATGTAAATCATATAATATAGGTATTGAGTATATGAAGTAGAGGGATAAATTATGAGAAAAAGAGCTAGAATCATTTATAATCCAACATCTGGAAAGGAATTATTTAAACGCACATTACCAGATGTTTTAATTAAATTAGAAAAAGCTGGATTTGAAACAAGTGCATATGCCACAGAAAAAGTAGGCGACGCAACTACAGAAGCAGCACGTAGTTTAGAACAAAATTACGATGTACTGATTGCAGCTGGTGGAGATGGTACTTTAAATGAAGTCATAAATGGCATTGCTGAAAAGCCAAATAGACCAAGTTTAGGTATTATACCGATGGGCACTGTGAATGATTTTGGTCGTGCATTACATTTACCCACAGATATCATGAGTGCGATAGATGTCATTATTGAGGGACATATGACACGTGTGGATATTGGTAAGATGAATAGTCGTTATTTTATTAACTTAGCTGCAGGTGGACAACTAACTCAAGTATCATACGAAACTCCGAGTAAGTTGAAATCCATTGTAGGACCATTCGCGTATTATATCAAAGGTTTTGAAATGTTACCTCAAATGAAAGCCGTGGATATTCGTATTGAATATGATGACGAAGTATTCCAAGGAGAAGCCTTGTTATTCTTACTAGGGCTTACGAATTCAATGGCTGGGTTTGAAAAATTAGTCCCCGATGCTAAATTGGACGATGGTTATTTTACATTAATTATCGTTGAAAAAGCTAACTTAGCTGAATTAGGCCACATTATGACGTTAGCATCAAGAGGTGAACATACCAAGCATCCTAAAGTACATTACAAGAAGGCCAAATCTATTAGCGTTTCATCATTCACCGATATGCAATTAAATGTAGATGGTGAATATGGAGGCAAATTACCTGGTAATTTTT
Source organism: Staphylococcus sp. Z5-21 (assembly GCF_056529615.1). Taxonomy (NCBI): domain Bacteria; kingdom Bacillati; phylum Bacillota; class Bacilli; order Caryophanales; family Staphylococcaceae; genus Staphylococcus; species Staphylococcus sp. Z5-21. The sequence goes on from NZ_CP096462.1 coordinate 937,324, forward strand.
TAAACTTGAAACAACATATTGAAGTATTCACACCAAATGATATTAAAAATGAAGAAATTATAGAACAATGATACAAATAAAAATACAATTTAGATTAAACTACGAGGTTAGGTCAGTCAACATACATCCTAACCTCTTTTAATGTGGGGTGAAGTAATGAATGCGATACAAAAAAATGAAATAATTGAAGGAACAGTGATAGATTTAACACATGAAGGTCATGGTGTTGTGAAATTTGATCGTTATCCAATTTTTGTGCCCAATGCACTCATTAATGAAGTGATAGCGTTTAAAGTAATCAAAGTGAAAAAGAACTTCGCAATTGGTAAGCTGGTTGAAATTAAAGAAAAAAGTACTGATCGAGTAGAACCACCGTGTATATATTATTATAAATGTGGTGGTTGTCAGTTGCAGCACATGACATATCAAGCGCAGTTAAATATGAAAAAAGAACAAGTTGTGAATTTATTTCAACGTAAAGCTGGATTTAAAGATACAATCATTCATGACACGATTGGTATGGAAAATCCTTGGTACTACAGAAATAAATCACAAATTCCAGTGGGTAAAAACAATGAGAATAAAGTTATAACAGGATTTTATCGTCAACGTAGCCACGATATTATTGATATGGATGAATGTTTGATTCAAGACCAACTACACCAAGAAGTTATAAATAAATTAAAAGCGTGGTTAAATGAACTAAACATCAGTGTTTATAATGAGCGTAAAAAGCAAGGCATGATGCGTCATGTTGTAATAAGAACAGGGCATCATTCTAGAGAACTCATGGTCATTTTTGTAACAAATGGCAAAAAATTTAAACAAGGTGACATCCTAACAGAACGTTTAAAACAACATTTTCCAGCAATAGTGAGTATTAAACAAAATGTAAATGATACACATTCCAACGTTATAATGGGACAAAATTCATATACACTTTATGGTAAAGATGAGATTGTCGATACGTTGTCAGATGTGACATTTAAAATTAATGACCAATCATTTTATCAAATTAATTCTATCCAAACAGAAAAACTATATCAACGTGCTATAGATTATGCTGAACTACAGGGAGAAGAAACAGTGTTGGATACTTATTGCGGTATTGGTACCATTGGTTTATATATGGCTCCCAAAGCAAAACATGTCTATGGTGTTGAGGTTGTGCCAGAAGCCATTACAGATGCTCAACAAAATGCGACTATAAACCAATTTGAAAATACTACTTTTGTCTGTGGTAAGGCAGAAGAAGTTATCTTAAAATGGAAATCAGAAGGAATAAGACCAGATGTTGTAATGGTTGATCCACCTAGAAAGGGTTGTGACGAAACATTTTTGAAGACATTATTAGAGCTAAATCCTCAAAAAATTGTCTACATATCATGTAACCCATCAACGCAACAGCGTGATGCACAATTATTAGCAAACCAATATAAGTTAACACAAATTACACCGGTTGATATGTTTCCACATACTACGCATGTTGAAACAGTGGCACAATTTGAACGTATATAAAGCATTGATGCAAAGACTGTATTACTTATAATTAAATACGTTTTATATATATGACTTGTGTAAAAATAATTAATAATTTGTTTGCTAAACATTGCAAAATATTGCAAAATGAGTAAGTTTGTTAAAATTCAATTACAAGCAACTTACTTTCACTTTAACCCCTTTCATAGTGGTGATAATCGTTGTATACTCTAGTTAATAACGAGTGACGAGGAGGGCGTCTAATGTTTAAAATTGATTTGTTTTCTAATAAGAAAGCAGTTGAAGGTTTTATTTTATTTCAATTAACTATTGTGATGATTAGCATTTTGATTTCTTATAAAATGGCATATTCTATGACCCATATTATAGAACAAAACATAATTTTTAATATTATTTTTGGTATTGTTGGTTTTGCAGCAGTGTATTTCTTGCATGAATTTATTCATAATATAATGTTCAGAGTAATGTCAAAAGGTAATAAACCTACATATCGTATTAAATCAGGTTTGATTACAACACATATGCCAAATGTTTATTTTAAAAAATGGCAATACATGACAATTATGTTAGCCCCTTTAGTCATTATCACAAGCGTATTATTAGTAATATTTTCGTATTTTGCTTACTCATCTATTATCTTTATTGCATGTTTTCACATAGGATATTGCGTAATGGATATGTATTTCCTTACAGGTTTATTAAATAAACATGTACAACTTATTGAAGATACAGAAGAAGGGATTAAATTTTATACACAAGCGCATGCCCCTGCTCAAGAATTTCGAACTGAATTGAAATCATAATATGATAAATGTAACTTTGATAAAGGATCAGCTCCGTTTGAGTAAATGATCATTTGAATATTAAATTCAAACTGATTCACTTAAACGTGTACTGTTCCTTTTTTTATTGAGCAAATTCAAAGAAAAATGATGATGGAGGATGTAAGATAAAAACAACACAATTATAAATTATATCGAATACAGGAGGTGAGGGCATTGTCAGAAAGACGGATTATACATGTGGATATGGACTACTTTTTCGCACAAGTAGAAATGAGGGATAACCCTAAACTAAAAGGAAAACCTGTCATTGTTGGTGGTAAAGCTAGTGGAAGAGGGGTCGTATCAACGGCATCATATGAGGCAAGACAATATGGTGTACATTCTGCGATGCCCACTGCACAAGCGCATAAATTATGTCCTAACGGGTACTATGTGACGCCAAGATTCGAAGCTTATAAAACTGCATCGGAAAAGATTATGAATATATTTAAAAGTTATACAGAGGTTGTTGAACCTTTGTCTTTGGATGAAGCATATTTGGATATCACACATCTTGTCAGACCTGATTTACCAGCCTCTCGAATCGCTCAATATATCAGGAGAGATATTTATGAAGCTACAATGCTTACTTCGTCAGCAGGTGTATCATATAATAAATTTTTAGCTAAATTAGCAAGTGGTATGAACAAGCCCAACGGTTTAACAGTTATTGACTATAGAAATGTTCATGATATTTTAATGGGCTTAGACATTGGAGATTTTCCTGGTGTTGGTAAAGCTTCAAAACAAAAAATGCATCAAGAAGCGATTTATACAGGACAGGATTTATATAATCAAAGTGAACGGGACCTTATTAGACTATTTGGTAAGCGTGGACATGGCTTGTACAATAAAGCGAGGGGGATAGATCATAATCCAGTAAAGCCTACTAGAATCAGGAAATCTGTTGGTACAGAACGAACATTTGCCACAGATATGAATGATGATGAAGAAATTTTACAAAAAATTTGGGAATTAAGTAATAAAACAGCAGAACGTCTAGCTAAATTACAAAAATCTGGAAAAACAATAACGGTAAAAATTAAAACATTTAAGTTTGAATCTTTGTCGAAACAACGTAGTCTTAGATACCCGGTTCGCTCAGAAACTGACATATACAATATTGCTTATGATTTATATACAGAATTAAAAAATCCTGAAACGCCTATTCGTCTTGTAGGGGTGACTGTTGGTAATCTTGAAAAAGCGACATATGAAAATATGACAATATACGATTATATTTAATAAGATAGAAATTGATTTATAGTAGCTAAGTTATTTTACAGACATATCAAGGAAATAGAATTAATCTTTATCTTTTAAATCCTTGCCGTAGATATTTAACATACTAGGTAAATCATCATAATGTTTTAAGAGACGGAACGTAATCATAGCACATGCTTTAGCATCATTGAGCGCATCATGATGTCCATGAAAATCTAAATTATAATATTGCATCATGTAATTTAGACCATAGCGATGATTTTCTACTGTTCTTCTTGAAAGTTGTAAAGAGCAAAAGTAAGTCATATTAGGGGTATCAAAACCAAATGCACTAATACTTTCATGTAGAACGTTCATATCGAATGCTGCATTATGCGCAACGACGGGTAAATCCCCGATAAATTGCAACATATAGGGATATACTGTTTGAAATGTAGGCGCATCTTCAACTTGTTCAGGATGTATGCCGTGGACTGCGATATTTTGTTGTGAGAAATAGTCATTAGGGTTAACAAGTGTATAGAAAGATTCTGTTATCTGGTGGTTGACTACTTTAACCATACCAACAGCACAAATACTTGTACGTTTACCGTTGGCAGTTTCAAAATCTAAAGCTATAAATGCATCGTTACTCATGGAGCAAGTTCCCTTTCTATAATTGAATATGTTATGACTTTATAGAATAAATGAAAGACAGTCAAGTTAATGAGATTGAACTAACATTTACTGCCTAATTCAAAAAAGTCTGGGACATTTATTGATGTCCCAGACTTTTTTGATATATAAATTCATGAGTATTACCTATTAATTATTCTGATTCATCAAATGAACGTGCAGCTAACTCTTTTTCATAAAGATAAAGTGTATTACTATCATCACCAATACGATTTAAGTAATCGATATGCGTTTCAAACATAGCTTCTTCTTCAACTTGCTCGTCTAAGAACCAATTTAAGAATGAAATCGTAGCATAATCTTTATCTTTGTTAGCTAAATCTGATAAATTATAGAATCTACGTGTAACGTCTTGTTCTTGAGCCAAACCATCTTCAAACGTTTCTAAGATGCTGCTGAACTCTGTTTTTGGTGCAGGAATTGCTGTAAATAAAGCATGCTCTCCACGGTCGTTAATATAGTCATATATTTTTTTACCATGGAATCTTTCTTCTTTAGCTTGTTGAATATAAAAATTTGCAAAACCTTCGTAAGAATTGTCGTCACAAAAGGCAGCCATAGCCATATAAGCGTGAGCAGCATAAAATTCATGATTCATTTGTTCATTTAAAGCATCTAATAGTTCTTTGTTTAACATAATTAATAAGCCTCCTATACTTTTTTTCAGTATAGCAAAACTAGACTTAGTAGTAAATTATACGCTACTTTATTTGAAAAAGACTCATGTATATTGGGTTGAGAATTGTTTGGAATACAACATAATCGTGTTATAATATTTGAGTGAAGAGTAGAGGAGGAGCTAAATGAGATACTGGACTGCAACCCGCTTAGCAAAATTGGCAAGGCAAGCAAGTAAAGCTGTTGGCAAAAAAGGCACAGACTTGCCCGGTCAAGTAGCTAGAAGAGTAGATAAAAATATATTAAGAAAGTTAGCATCTCAAGTTGATGAGATTGTTTTTATAAGTGGTACGAACGGGAAAACAACCACTTCAAACCTAATCGGTCATACATTAAAAGCTAATGATATAGAAATCATACATAATAATGAAGGCGCAAATATGGCTGCAGGTATTACATCTGCTTTTATTTTGCAAAATAAGAAAAATACAAAAATCGCAGTCATTGAAATTGACGAGGGCTCTATTCCGAGAGTGCTTAACGAAGTAACACCAACGATGATGGTTGTTACGAATTTCTTCCGAGATCAAATGGACCGTTTTGGTGAAATTGATATTATGGTTAATAACATAGCAAAGGCGATTAATAATAAAGGCATTAAATTATTATTGAATGCAGATGATCCATTTGTGAGTAGGTTGAAAATTGCGAGTGACACGGTGGTTTACTATGGCATGAAGGCACACGCACACAAATTTGAACAAAGTACAATGAATGAAAGCCGTTATTGTCCAAACTGCGGACGTTTACTCCATTATGACTATATCCAATATAACCAAATTGGTCATTATCACTGTGAATGTGGTTTTAAACGTGAGGATACACAATATGAAGTATCCTCATTTACACTGACACCGTTTATAAACTTAAATATTGGTTCTAAAACGTTTAATATGAAAATAGCTGGTGATTTTAATGCTTATAACGCGATTGCTGCATATTCTGTATTAAGAGAGTTAGGCATTAATGATGACGGCATCAGAAAAGGTTTTGAAACGTATACATCAGACAACGGCCGTATGCAATATTTTAAACAAGATAGCAAAGAAGCTATGATAAACTTAGCCAAAAATCCTGCAGGGATGAACGCAAGTCTCTCAGTAGGTGAACAATTAAGCGGTAGTAAGGTTTACCTTATCAGTTTAAATGATAATGCTGCAGATGGTAGAGATACATCGTGGATATATGATGCAGATTTTGAAAAATTAACAAGACAACAAATAGAGACAATTATTGTTACAGGAACTAGAGCAGAAGAACTTCAATTAAGATTAAAATTGGCTGGTGTTACAGTACCTGTTATCTTAGAGCGCGATATCTACAAAGCGACTGCTAAATCTATGGAATATAAAGAGAGCTTTACTGTAGCAATTCCAAATTATACTTCGCTCGCACCTATGTTAGAACAATTAAACCACTCTTTTGAGGAGGTCAAAGCGAAATGAATGAATTAACTGTTTATCATTTTATGCCTGATAAATTAAATTTATATAGTGATATTGGTAATATCATTGCGTTAAGACAACGTGCTAAATTGAGGAATATCCAATTAAATGTAGTTGATATCAATGAAACAGAAGGTATCACGCTAGATAACTGTGATATATTTTTCATTGGTGGTGGCAGTGATAGAGAACAAGCCTTGGCTGCGAAAGAATTAAGCAAAATAAAAACGGTATTGAAAGATGCCATTGAAGAAGGCATGCCCGGTCTGACAATTTGTGGTGGGTATCAGTTCTTGGGGAGTAAATACATTACACCAGATGGTACAGAATTAGCTGGTTTAAATATTTTAGACTTTTATACTGAGTCACAAACAAATCGTCTTACAGGCGATATTGTGATTGAAAGTAAAACTTTTGGAACAATAGTTGGTTTTGAAAATCATGGTGGCCGTACATATCATAAGTTTGGTACTTTAGGTCACGTTACACATGGATATGGAAATAATGATGAAGATGCAAAAGAAGGTATTCATTATAAAAATCTATTAGGTACATATTTACATGGTCCAATTTTACCAAAAAACCATGAAATTACTGATTATTTATTAGAAAAAGCATGTGAACGTAAAGGCATTGCTTTTGAGCCTAAACAAGTAGATAATACTGAAGAAGAAGCTGCTAAACAAGTTATTGTTGATCGCGTAGCTAAAAATTAAATTATAAAAAAGCACACTCGTAAAGCGATATGAATGTTGATGTGCACCCCAAAAGTTGGACTAAAAATCTAACTTTTAGGGGTGCACATCAATGTATGCTTATAGGAGTGTGCTTTTTATTTAAGAATAAATTTAGATTTATGCAAAACGATGATCTAATATGCGATAAATCAATAGAATTTCATAAATGACATGACTTTTAAGTTGATTGCTATCAAACTCATCTAAACCTTTCACAGACATTTTTAGTAAAGAGGCATGTTGTTTCTTACGCTCGAAGTGTCCAGTCGAATATATATTGTTTATACTTTGTGCGATACTTAAAATCGCCAATTTTTCATCGTTTGTAAAAGTAATTATCGTATCTTTCGGTAAATAAACTAAATTAGATAAATGGGTAATAAACAACCTATTAGTATGCGCGCGCGTAGTTAGTGCTTTAAGTTGAATCCATTCTGAATCATGGTGTTTGTGATAGCTTAGTTCATCTTTTTGATAAGAAAGTAAGGTTTCCACTTTTTGATTTAAATCGATTAATTGATTTAATTGACGATAAGGCGCGCCTTTTGTAAATTTACCAAGTAATAATTGACGCATACGTAATTCAAAGAGTTCGTACATTTTTGATTCAGTCAAATTAATAGATGATTCAACTTGATCATAATATTTTGGAGGTAAAATAATAAAGTTTACTAATCCAGCTGTTACGAGTCCGATGATAGCAGTTAATAATCTAGAAAAGAAATTAAAGAAATAGGCTTCATGAATACCTGGAATCATAGCCATAGCTGTTAATGTAGCTACCGTAGTACCCACATGTAAATTAAGTTTGGTACATAGAATAATTGTGAACGTAGCGCTCAATGCATATGCGAAAGGGGATTGGTCCCCAAATATAAATGTGAATATGACTGCAAATAATGCCCCAATAATGGTTGCTGGCAAACGACGATAGCCTTTTTTTAATGAAGCTTTAGCTGTAGGTTCAATCGTCACAATAGCCGTTAATATAGCAAATATCGGATTTAAGTTTAAAGCTAAACAAAATAATGCAGTCAGAAATGTGGCTAGACCCGTTTTAATTGTACGAGCACCGATAATTTTTTTATACCAGTTATCATTCATTTAAAAACTCCTAATGTGATGTATAGTCAAATAACTGCTCAAAATGGTGAGTAGTCGTATTATTAATATCTGTGAAATGTTAAACTATAGTTGATAAAATTTTCTAATTTATTATATCAAAAAAAGTCTGCTATAATAATAAAGAATATAAATTACAAAAAGGAACGGGATAATATGATTGTAAAAACAGAAGAAGAATTAACAGCATTAAAAGATATTGGTTATATTTGCGCGCTAGTAAGAGATGAAATGCAATCAGCAACTAAGCCAGGAATTACAACAAAAGAACTAGACGATATTGCAAAGGACTTATTTGAAAAGCATGGAGCGATATCAGCGCCAATTCATGATGAGAACTTTCCAGGTCAAACATGTATCAGTGTAAACGAAGAAGTAGCTCATGGTATACCTGGTAAACGTAAAATACGTGAAGGTGATTTAGTGAATATAGATGTGTCTGCGCTTAAAAACGGATACTATGCAGACACAGGGATTTCATTTGTTGTTGGTGAACCGGACAATCCATTAAAACAAAAAGTGTGTGATGTGGCATTAGAAGCATTCGAAGCCGCAATGACACGTGTAAAACCTGGTGCTAAATTAAGCCAAATTGGTAAAGCAGTACATGCGACTGCACGAAAAAATAACCTTACAGTAATTAAAAACCTAACAGGTCATGGCGTAGGCCAATCTCTACATGAAGCGCCAAGCCATGTTATGAATTATTATGAACCTAAAGATAAAACACTATTAAAAGAAGGCACAGTAATCGCTGTTGAACCATTCATTTCTACAAAGGCAACTTTTGTAACAGAAGGTAAAAATGAATGGGCATTTGAAACAAACGATAAAAGTTTTGTTGCTCAAATTGAACATACGGTTATTGTGACAAAAGATGGACCATTATTAACTACTAAAATAGATTAATCTTGTTTCGGTCTAAAGTCCTAATATAAGATGGTTCCGGAGCCTATACCAATGGTTCCGGAAATTTTTTATAATGGAATCTAATCAATCATGAGGTGATTCTATGAATTATATTACGACTTATTTAGACAAAATGACTAAAAACACTTTTTATACAAGTTTAGTAGAATATAGACAGTATTTAGATAAAAAAATGAGAAGCATTGAAATGTACATAAAATATTTAATTGAAAGAAAAGCGTATGTTGAAAAATTAATAGACAGCTTAACTTTAACGCTAGAAAATAAATATATTGATATGATAGATGAATATTACATTTACTGTGCTCAAGAAATAGAACATTCTGAAATAGAAAAAATTAAAAAAGAATTAAACGAAATGGAAGCAGACTATGCGAGAATTGAATCCGATTTATCTCATCAGGCAGTTGAACGTGCAAACATTGAAACTGAATGTGATTTAATCGAACGTATCAGTTTAGTCGCTTAAAGAAAGGTGGCGAAACATGACTCATAAATATATATCCACAGAGATGCTTATCGTATTTACAGCATTAATGATTATTGCCAATTTTTATTATATTTTCTTTGAAAAAATTGGCTTTTTACTTGTGTTATTATTGGGTTGTATTTTAGTTTATGTGGGTTATATCTATTTTCATAAAGTACGTGGTTTATTAGCTTTTTGGATTGGTGCGTTATTAATAGCATTTACCTTATTATCTAATAAGTATACGATTATCATATTATTTATATTTTTAATAGTACTCATCGTTAGATATATTATTTATAAATTTAAACCTTTAAAAATTACTGCAACAGAAGAAGAAGTAGACTCACCGGAATTTATAAAACAAAAATGGTTTGGCGAGCAACGATCACCTGTATATGTTTATAAATGGGAAGATTTACAAATTCAACATGGCATTGGTGATATTCATATTGATATGTCTAAAGCAGCAAACATTAAAGAAAATAATACAATCGTTATTCGACATATCATTGGAAAAGTTCAAATCGTGGTACCACTTAACTATAATATTATATTACATTTCACAACGTTATACGGGAATGCCTATGTAAACGAAACCTCTTATAAAGTTGAGAATAATAATATTAAGGTAGTAGAAGAAACAAAAGCAGAGAACTATGCTGTAAATATTTATGTCTCTTCATTTTTAGGTGATGTTGAGGTGATTTATAAATGAATCACTACTTTAGAGCGATCGGGTCCATGTTGATATTAGTATATAGTACGTTTTTTGCCATATTCTTTATTGATAAAGTGTTTGTTAATATAATGTATTTTCAAGGTATGTTTTATACTCAAATATTTGGCATACCTGTACTGCTTTTTTTAAATCTAATGGTGATTTTACTCTGTATTATTGTAGGTTCTGTCTTAGCATATAAAATCAATCAGCAAAATCATTGGTTAAAAGATCAAATTGAACGTTCAATAGAAGGTCAAACAGTGGGTATCAATGATCAAAATATTGAATTATACAACGAAACAATCGAACTATATCAAACGCTTGTGCCGTTAAATCAAGAAGTACATAAATTAAGAATGAAAACACAGAACCTGACGAATGAATCTTATAATATCAATGATGTTAAAGTTAAGAAAATTATAGAAGACGAACGTCAACGTTTAGCGCGTGAATTACATGATTCAGTTAGTCAACAATTATTCGCAGCAAGTATGATGTTATCAGCAATTAAAGAGACAGAATTGAAGGCCCCATTGGACCAACAAATACCAGTATTAGAAAAAATGATTCAAGATTCCCAATTAGAAATGAGAGCACTACTATTACACTTAAGACCTATTGGTTTGAAAGATAAATCTTTAGGTGAGGGTATTAAAGATTTAGTCGTTGATTTACAGAAAAAAGTACCAATGAAAGTGGTACATGATATTGAAGAATTCAAAGTACCAAAAGGTATCGAGGACCATTTATTCCGTATTACGCAAGAAGCCATTTCTAATACGCTAAGACATTCTAAAGGAACGAAGGTCACAATTGAATTATTTAATAGGGAAGAATATTTGTTATTGCGTATACAAGATAATGGTAAAGGGTTTAATGTAGATGATAAGGTAGAACAAAGTTATGGATTAAAAAATATGCGCGAACGTGCACTAGAAATAGGTGCAACATTTCATATCGTTTCTTTGCCTGATGCAGGTACGAGAATTGAAGTGAAGGCACCATTAAATAAGGAGGATTCAAATGCCGATTAAAGTATTATTTGTTGATGATCATGAAATGGTTCGAATAGGTATTTCTAGTTATTTATCCACACAATCTGATATAGATGTCGTAGGGGAAGGTAAGTCAGGAAAAGATGCAATCGAAAAAGCACATGAACTGAAACCGGACCTAATTTTAATGGATTTACTTATGGACGATATGGATGGTGTCGAAGCAACTGAACAAGTTAAAAAAGACTTGCCAAATATTAAAGTTGTCATGCTTACGAGTTATATTGAAGATAACGAAGTCTATCGTGCACTTGATTCCGGTGTAGATAGCTATATATTGAAAACAACAAGTGCTAGTGATATTGCTGAAGCGATTCGTAAGACTTACAATAATGAGTCAGTATTTGAAGCAGAAGTCCTAGTTAAAATGAGAAATAGGATGAAACAACGAGCTGAATTGTATGAAATGCTCACAGAACGTGAAATGGAGATTTTATTACTGATTGCTAAAGGTTACTCTAACCAAGAGATTGCCAGCGCTTCACATATTACGATTAAAACAGTGAAAACGCATGTAAGTAATATCCTAAGTAAATTAGAAGTTCAAGATAGAACTCAAGCCGTCATATATGCATTCCAGCACAATTTAATTCAATAAAGGGAATATAAATCTAGCAAGCTAAAACAAACGCGTATGGTAGACATACACGCTGTTTTAGCTTTTTAATTTTTATGCAACAATAAAAGCTTTTATATTTATTAAAATCCCCCTCAAACAATGACATCTCATTTGTTTGAGGGGGATTAGTTAATATTATCCGTTATTTTTCGATGTATCTACATCATTAACTGCTTTGTTTGATGATGTAATATCAGTATTTTTATTTTCAGAATCTTGATTATCTGCAATAGATGTATTTCTATTATGTTCGATATCGTCCAAGGTTTGTTCTTCAGGTGTTTTACCACGTACCACTTTACGTTGATGGAAGATGGCGTTGATTTCAGCACCAATGATGATGATGAAACCTGTGATGTATAACCATAACATTAAGATGATAATACCGGCAATACTACCATATGTTTTAGAATAATTAGCAAAGTTTGAAATATAAAATCCAAATAAATATGACCCACCTAAGAAGACGATTGTTGCAAATATAGCGCCTGGAATAACAGACAATAATTTAATTTTAACATTAGGAGCTAATGTGTATAACACCATGAATGCTATAAGAACAACAATTACAGGTAATACAAAACGTATTGTATCAAACAGCCACTTTACTTGATCTCCAAGGCCTAGCGGGCCGAATAGCAGATCACCAATTTGTTGCCCAAATGTAGGTAACACGAGTGCAACTGGCATAACGATAATCATGGCAAGCGTGAATAATACACTATAAAGTTTAGCAACTACAAAATTTCGGCTATCTTCAACGTCATAAGCAACATTAAAGGCATTCATTAGCGCAGTCATTCCGTTAGATGCGGACCATAATGCTGCGATTAACCCGATAGATAGTAATCCACCGCTCGCATTGTCCATAATATCACCAATTATACTTGAAACTTGAGGTGCATAATCAGATGGCACATGATCTTTTATTAAATCTCTTATCGTCGACTGTTTCACACCAACAACTGGTACGATAGAGAGTAAGAATAGTAGCATTGGGAACAATGAAAGCATGAAATAATAAGATAACTGTGCTGACAGTCCTGATGCGTCATCTTTACCAATTCTATATACAAGATATGAGAAAAAATTTGAATCTTTAGTATATTTTGCTGGTTTATTGATACGTGAAACAAAGAATGCTTGGTTATCTTTCTTAGGTGACTTAGATTTAAATTCATCAGGTGTGATGTAAGTGCGGTCGCGTTTGATTTGTTGACCATTTGTTTCATTAGACTGTTTGTCATTTTCTTCTACACTTTTTGCCTCATTCAAAAAGTTAGAAGTTGTTTTATCTTTTTTAGACATATCTAATCTCCTTATGTATTGATATTTTTCAATATACATTTTAATATACTTTAAAATCTAGTTTAGGTAAATATGTGACGCTATTTTCTTTCGGAAAAATAGATAATTAGATTAATAAAAAAATAGAATAATGCATATGTGTATGCGTAAGTATCAAATGAATGTTAAAACCTAAGTAAATAATGAAGTGTTATTAATGTGAAAATACGGTAATGCATCATAATAATTAAACCTACATAATATTAAGACAATGATATAAATGCATGCAACCGTTTGTAAATTCGTATATAAACACAAAATTGATATTACAAAGCAAAGTTAACATAATGATTGAGCCTGAGATATGTCATACATCCCAGGCTCTTAAATCATTTATTGAAGCTTATGTTTGAAATACAAAAATAAGTAGAATTAGCCGTTTAAACGATTATTCTTACGCTCTACAAAAGTATTTTTTGCATCTTTGATTGAACGTTCTAATTCTGGATTGTTACGTCTGATTTCTTCTACAACGTCTTTCCAATATAACACTTCGTCTTTAATGTTATTGATTGCAGAAGGTTTTTGAGAACGCGTACCTTCTTTTCTGTCTTTAATAGATTGTTTTAAAGATTGACGTGTTGATTTATCAGCTAATGTTGCTGCGCCTCCAATTACGGCACCTAATAAAATTCCTGGAATGAGTTTGTTTTGCATGATGTGTTACTCCTCTCTTAAATTTGCATCTTTAATTATAAAATTGATTAAATTATCACAAGATGATTGTACCATTTTATAGACGCCTTCGAAATTATTTGTATAATAAGGATCTGGAACGTCTGTTTCAGTCATATCGCTAAACTCTAATAGTTTAAACAATTGACCTTTAATATTAGGATTAATTTGTTTGATATTATCAACGTTACTTTGATCCATTGCAATAATGTAATCAAAGTCATCGTTTGATTCAAACAGTTCACTAATCATACCATCAAAAGGTATGTCATGTTCAGATAGAATGGCTTGTGTACCTTCATGAGGTGGCTCACCTAAGTTCCATTGCCCTGTGCCTCTAGAGGTAACTTTTATATCTTTTATATTTCTATCAAGTAATTTTTGTCGCATGATTGCTTCTGCCATAGGTGAACGACAAATATTTCCTAAACATACGAATGCTACTGTAATCATTTGTGTACCTCCAAATTTATATACTCCTCTTTCCCATTTTAAAGCTTTTTTAATCATTTCAAAAGGGTAATTGCCATAAAAGTTTTACAAGATAGGTAAATTTGATAAAATAAATTGAAAAAGAGGTGAATTTTGTGGCAAAAAGTATAGAACAAATGATAGAAGAAATAAGAGATAGATTAAATCTTGTGAATCAAAGTTTGATTGATCCAGATAATTATAAATCAGCAGATGAACAAGAAATTCGTGAAATTCATGAATATGTAACATCAAAAGCATCATTTACACCGAGTGAAGCATCGGCAATCGCTGATGCACTTGGTCAAATTCGTAAATAGGGGGAGTTACCATATGACAGAATTACAAGATAAACTTCAACAATATGCCGAACTATTAGTTGGTGTGGGCATGAATGTTCAAAAGGATCAACCAGTATTTATTCGCTCTAGTGTCGATGCATTAGAACTAACATATTACATAGTTGAAGCGGCATATAAACGTGGCGCTTCCGACGTTAAAGTAGAATATAGCGATGACAAGTTATCGCGTTTGAAATTTGAATATGAATCTGTTGAATTTTTTGAGAAAGACGCTGTGAAATCATATGAAGTTGAAAAACGTATGGACTATGTGAAGCGTGGTGCAGCCAACTTAGCACTCATTACACAAGATCCAGATCTATTGAATGGTATTGATAGTGAAAAGTTATCGACATATCAAAGACAATATTCTACTGCTTATAAAGGTTATATGGAAGCAAGTCAAAAGAATCAATTCCCTTGGTGTGTGGCAGCATTCCCTTCAAAAGCATGGGCACAACGCGTATATCCTGACCTGACTGAAACAGAAGCATATAGTAAATTTATTGATGAAGTATTAGACATCGTGCGTGTAGATGGTAATGATCCAGTTAAAAATTGGAAAAACCATGTAGAAAATTTAAGTATTCACGCGCGTAAATTACAAGATAAAAATTATAAAGCACTGCACTACATTTCAGAAGGTACGGATTTAGTTATTGGACTACCGGAAGGACATATTTGGGAAGATGCTACGAGTTATACGAGTGAAGGCCAAGCTTTTGTTGCTAATATCCCAACTGAAGAAGTATTTACCGCACCACATCGCTTAAATGTAAATGGTCATGTCACAAATAAGTTGCCACTTAGTCATAATGGTAATATCATTGACGGCTTCACATTAACGTTCAAAGATGGTGAGGTTGTTGATTTTAAAGCTGATCAAGGCGAAGATGTATTAAGAGATTTACTAAATACCGATGAAGGTGCAAGAAGATTAGGAGAAGTCGCACTTGTACCTGATGATTCGCCAATTTCAAATCGTAACACTATTTTTTACAATACATTATTTGATGAAAATGCATCTTGTCATATTGCATTAGGTTCAGCTTATGGATTTAATGTTGAAGGTGGCACAGAAATGACTACGGAAGAAAAATTAGCGCATGGGTTGAATGACTCATTAATTCATGTAGATTTTATGATTGGAAGCCCTGATCTAACTATTTATGGAATAACACAAGATGATGAAAAAGAACTTGTATTTGAAAATGGTAATTGGTCAAAATAATGTAATGGAAACATTTTTTATTTTATAAATCAAATAAGTGCTAATAAGCGATTAAAGTAAGCATAGGTGTTAAATCATATTAAATACATTTACAAAAAATGATAAAGTCTGATGTTATTTAAATTGGGAGTGAGGATATGAAATCTATATTATGCTGATTTCGGACTCACTCCTTAGTTTATGTCATTGAGAATTGAAAAGGGAGCTAAAATTATGGGAAATGTAGCAAGCAAATCAATGTCGGAATCTAGAAGTATAAAAGAAAGACAAATATTCCCACAAGATACGAACCATCTTCACACGATGTTTGGTGGCATATTGATGGCTAATGTAGATGAGATTTCTGCTATTACGGCGACGAAGCATAGCAATTCACAAGTGGTAACTGCGTCAACAGATTCAGTCGACTTTTTAAAACCTATTAAAACAGGGGATATCATTTCTTACGAAGCAATGGTTTCGTATGCTGGTAAGTCTTCGATGGAAGTTTGTGTACAAATCATTATTGAAGGTGTTGTTAAGAGCGAACGTCATTTAGCGGCACTTAGCTTTTTAACATTTGTTGCTTTAGATGAAAATGGGAAACCACAAGAAGTCCCACAAGTATATCCAGAAACACAAACAGAAAAATGGTTTCATGACACAGCACTTGCTAGGGTAAAACGTAGGAAAGAGCGCAGACAAGAAAGTAAAGAAACGATAGAATTTTTATCCAATGTACAAAATATAGAATAAAATAAAGCGAAAGTTGTACAGTTAATCACTTTAGATTAAATAACAACTTTCGCTTTTTTAGTTATACGTTGCATTTCAACGGTGCATGATTTTCTCCTTCTTTTTAAAATCCGTATTAGGGTAGTACATGTTTTTAACAAGTACATTGGGTCCAAGACAACTAAATTCGGAACAATGACAATTAAGTGATTGAGCTAAAGGTGTCGCAAGCCAATGGTTAAATACGTCTGGTAATTTATCATGCTTAATGTTAGAAATAGTACCATTTTCATCACCAAAGTCAGTAACTATGACGTTACCTGTAAAAACATTCACATTCAATCTATTGCGTCCATCAGGGTCATTTCTCATCGTTACATTCGGTGTATCTTTCAGTCTTTGCAATAAGGCTTGATCATTTTCATCTTTGATACATGGATAAATAGGTAAAGTACCAAATAGCATCCATAAATTTGGATCACGAATATCTAAAATATGATGGATTGCTGTTTTCATCTCTTTAAGAGAAAGCACTTCTAGTTGGCTAGCAAAATCAGCAGGGTACATGGGATGAATTTCATGTCTTTGACATTTCATATCATGGACAATCTCATTATGTATTTTTTCAAGATGGGGTACAGTGCTTTGATTTAACATCGTTTCGGCAGAAATAAACATACCTTGTTGAGATAAGGTACTGGAATTAGATAACATTTGTTCATACAGTCTCAGTTTTGCTTTTAATGGAGGTTGCTTGTCCATGGCACCAAATCCTACATCTGTAAACTCATCAATTGTTCCCCAATTATGTGAAATATGCATGACATCAATATATTCAGCAATATCTAAATAACGATCTAATGGTAAAGTTAAATTAGAATTCATTTGAACATAGATACCACGGCTATGTGCATATTTTAACAAGGGTTTTACAACATTTCTTATGGATTTTTTTGAAAACATAGGTTCGCCACCTGTGATAGACATGGTTTTAAGGTCTGGAATTTCATCTAAACGGCGATAAATTAAATCCATAGGTAACGGGTCTGGGTCTGTGGTTTGCAATGTATAACCAACAGCGCAATGACTACAACGCATATTACATAAATTCGTCGTCGTAAATTCGATATTACTTAACGTCAAACGATCGTGTTCTTGCATATCATTGTATGCTTCCCACGGGTCGTTATGAATTGAAATTGGTTTCTTAACATTTGATGCATACAAATTCAACATAATTAAAACTTCCTTTTTTAACTTTTATTTGCTATGAGTATATACTAAACTTTATTTGTATAGGGAACGGTGTATACAAATTTATGAATAATCGTATGTGTCTCACATCTAATATTTCACCTTAATATTATTAAGACTATACCAAATTTTGTCAAATCCATGTTAGGATTATACTATCTTATAAAAAGGAGTCATTTTTAAAATGAATGAAAATCAAACAATTGATCAAATTAGAGCAAGATTAGAAAAATTTATTGATGATATCGATCACGTAAATCCGGACGAAGTGCGCGTAGAAGATATAGATGAGTGGATTGGTTTGCTCGATCAACTTGAAGAAAAAGTTAAAACTGTTTCAAAATCATCAGAAGATAAATAAGTTAATTGAATGCTATCTTAGGCCGATGTTTAAACTTTCAAGTTTTAGTCTATATATAACGTAGAACATAAATAGAGAAAGGTGATTATTAATGGCTAAAAAAGTAGCAATCATTTTAACAAATGAATTTGAAGATATTGAATTAACTAGTCCTAAAGAAGCGATTGAAGAAGCGGGACATGAAACAGTTGTTATAGGTGATCAAGCGAATAGTGAAGTCGTAGGTAAACATGGCACAAAAGTTGCGGTAGACGTTAGTATTGCTGACGCAAAACCTGAAGACTTTGATGGTTTATTAATTCCTGGTGGCTTTTCTCCTGACCACTTACGTGGCGATGCTGAAGGCAGATATGGTACTTTTGCGAAATACTTTACTAAAAATGATGTACCAGCATTCGCAATTTGTCACGGACCTCAAATTTTAATTGATACAGATGATTTAAATGGACGTACTTTAACTGCAGTATTAAATGTGCGTAAAGACTTAGCAAACGCTGGCGCACAAGTCGTTGATGAATCAGTTGTAGTAGATAAAAATATCGTTACAAGCCGTACACCAGATGATTTAGATGATTTTAATAGAGAAATTGTAAATCAATTAAACGATTAATATGTATAGGTAAGTAATTAAAATAGTTTTTCGTGAGTTAGTTTCATAACTGGAAGCGATAGGTAGTATAAAATACCTGTCGTTTTCCAGTTTTTTTGTTGTCTAAGTTAGACATAATAACCAAAAACGCATTGTTGTAAAACTTCATGTGGACACATTCATACACCCTTGGACCGATTTTTGCAATTAGCTATAGATAAACATTTAAACTATTGATACACTCACTTATAATGATATGAGAGCAACGTAAAGGAGCTACCGCATGAAAAGAAGCGATCGTTATAAAACGTACAACAAATCAAACGACTCAAATGATTCAAATCAATTACATCATAATACGTATTTTAAACCTGTGAATAAACCGCAGAAAAAGAAAAAAGGTAAAGGTATCATTTTAAAACTACTCATTCCCATCTTAATTATTATTGGAATAATCATCGGCGTCATGTATGCATTATCACTTAGTGCTGATACAGATGAGTTGAAGAATATAACAGAAAAAGAATCTTTTGTTTCTGCATCAGATATGCCAGATTATACAAAAGGTGCTTTCATTGCTATGGAAGATGAACGCTTTTATAAACACCATGGTTTTGATGTGAAAGGAACTTCACGTGCATTATTTTCAACATTGAGTGACAAAAGTGTCCAAGGTGGAAGTACCATTACCCAACAAGTAGTTAAAAACTATTACTATGATAATGAACAGTCAATTACTAGAAAAATTAAAGAGTTGTTCGTGGCACATAGAGTAGAGAAAGAATATGATAAAAATGAAATTTTAAGTTTTTATATGAATAACATCTATTATGGGAGTGACCAATACACGATTGAATCTGCTGCTAATCACTATTTTGGGGTAACGACTGATAAAAACAATCCAAATTTACCACAAATAACGGTATTACAAAGTGCTATATTAGCAAGCAAGATAAATGCCCCAAGTGTATATAATATCAATGACATGTCAGATAATTTTACTAACCGTGTTAAAACAGATTTAGAAAAAATGAAGCAGCAAGGTTATATTTCAAATAGTCAATACGAGAATGCAATTCAAGAACTAGGTGTTTAATATCAAAATAGCGCTTAATTTTTAATGGTATTTATAAGAGAGATTTAAAAAAATAAAAATAACTAAGTGTGAGGGTACGAAATCAAAAAGAGTGATTGATTTTGTATCCTCACACTTTTTAGATTAATAAATCTTTAAGCATTTTAATTAAGCTAGTCACTATGATTCCATTACCAAACAATATGCGTTATCCTTAGAAGTGGAGTGAGGATAATGCCTAAAATTACAAAAATAGAAGTACAAAAGAAAAATAAAGAGCGTTTTAATTTATATTTAGATGAGGAATTTGAAATGGGTATCGATATGGATACTTATGTACATTTCAATTTAAAAAAAGGTCAAATCGTTGATGCTGCTGACATGGAAAAAATCCAAAAGTATGACCAATATAGACAAGCAGTGAATGTAGCAATCCAATTTTTATCTTATAGAAAAAGAACAGATCATGAAGTGATACAACATTTACAAAAGAAAGAAATTTCCGAATCTGTTATAGCAAGTGTCATTGGCTATTGTCATGAGCAAAGACTAATCGATCATGAAGACTATGCTAATAGTTTAAAAAACACTATGATACTTACTACAGATAAGGGGCCAGGTATTTTCAGACAAAAATTGAGAGATGCTGGTGTTGAACAAACAATTATTGATGTATATGCTGAGCGTTATGAGAACGAACAACCAATGGAAGATATTATTAAAGTTGCAAATAAAATATTAAGACAAAAAAAAGGTCCTACAGTTAAAAGGAAAGAAAAACTATCGCAAGCTTTGATGCAAAAAGGTTATAGCTTTGAAATAATAAAAGTAGTGATGGATGAAATGGACTTCTCACAACCTGAAGCAGAATTAGACGGTTTGTTACAACAAGAACTAGAGAAGGTTTACAATAAATATTCAAGAAAATTTTCAGGCAGAAAATTAATTAATAAAACAATAGAAGGTCTTATGAGAAAAGGCTATAAATATGATAAAATTAAAGCTAAACTGGAAGAGAGTGGTATTGTAGATGGAACAGAAGAAATTGAGTGAAATGAGTGAGGTTGAGTTACGTCACGAAATTCAAGGTTACAAAGAAAAAATGAGAAAAGCAGAGATGAATGGGATATTTAATGAATATGATGTTTATCAAAGTAAGGTCATCATTGCCGAGAGCTATTTGGTAGATAGAACAAAAATAGAAATCGGTAGAATTTATAAGTTAAATGACGGGACTGAGAATTATTTTAAAGTTGAAAGATTAAAAGGTGTTTTTGCTTGGGGCTTTAGAATAAAAAGTGCAGAACCTGAAGAAGGTTTACCAATTGCATTATTAAAATTATAGAAGGATGACGATAGATGGGTAGTTCAATTATATTAAAGTTACTCAATGTAACTCATTATTATAGAAATAAAAAATCTAAAAAATGGTATTTACCATTTGGATATGATGCAGAAGATATTGAATTGAATAATATTAATCTACATATCTATCAGGGAGAAGCACTAGGTATTATTGGTGAAGGCGACTCCTCAAAATCTTTGATAGGGCGTTTATTAAGTGGTGAAATGAAACCAGATAAGGGTAAAGTTGTTAGAAAGAAAGATATATTCTTTGCAGATATCGAAGATAAATTGCTTCAATCTACGACGGTGATAGATTATGTGAAAAATGTAACCACGTTATTTCCTTATAAAACATCTGATCATAAAGTAGAACAGATTATTAAGTTTGCCCATCTTCAAGAAGATATAAATACACCTATTAAAAGTTTGACGGATGAAGCCTATGCGAGATTGCAATTCACATTAGCGAGAACATCAAAATCCAGTATTATTGTAATGAACCAAATACTGAGTTATTTAGATGAAAGTTACTTTGAAAAAGCGATTGAACTAACGAACGAATACATAAATGAAAATTTGACCATAATACTTATCGATGACAATATAGAACGAATTTCACGAACGAGTAATTATATTGCGTGGATTTCACATGGTCAGCTTAGAATGGATGGATCGCTTAACCAAGTATTACCTGCTTTTAGAGAACATGAAAAAGATCGGCTATCATTGACGAGTGAAGAAGAAAAATCTAATTTTGACGTTGATTGGAAAAAAAGCAGAACAAGAATCCCTGAGTTAACCTATAATTTCAAACGTATTGAACGCTATAATCATGCTAAGCCACCAGTAGCACTTGTCCGTTTTTGGACATTGTTTATTGTGTTCTTATTAGGTATGGTCATCATGGCATTATTAATGTTTAATGATTTAGGTAAGCTTGAAATAGGCAAAAATGATGATCAAACGACAATACAAAACCAACAAAAAAATCCGTATGAAGAAAAATTAGCATATGGCATTGTTTTAAAAGATGCGATAAGTTTAGCAAATATGTCGAATGGTAAAAAAATAAAAGCAGATAAATATGCTTTTGTTACGATAACAGGTGAAAACACAAAAAATTATCGTATTGAAATTGATAACAATAACTATAAAGTTGCAAAGAACAAGTTACGCTATTTTGATCCAGCAAGCTTGTTTGAAGAACATAGTGCAAGTGCATTAGCACCCTATATGCATAAAAATTATAGTAACTATAATGAGTTCTTTAATAGCCATTTGCATAAAAAACATAGCACGGTGACCGATTCGCTCGTACCTGAAAGTGGTAAAGATGACCGTTTTGTTGTACCCATCGTTCAACAACCGATATCGATGTTATTTAATGATCAAAATAAATTAGTTGGTTTTACGATTCCTATAAAAGATAAACAAAAACTAAAAGAAAAATTTAATATTGAAACTAATTTTTGGATAACAAAATCGGGTGATGGGTATTTTATGGCAGATATGAAAAATAATAAATGGATTTATATCGAATTGTAGGTGTGAAAAATGATTGATAGTATGATTAACTATTTTATAAATACACCACATCTCATTAAACATGCGTACCAGCGTTTGAAATCGCAATGGATGTGGTTAGTAATACCCTTTATAGTAAGTATGTTAGTACTCTTAATAATGATGTTGATATTTAAAATGAATGGTACGGAAGAAATTAAACAAGCACGAGGCTTTTTTAGATTAGCAGCGGTGATGAGTTTTGCATATATTTGGATTGCGATATATCAAAGTTTTAACACATTTAAACGTGATTACTTTACTGGAAAATTATTTAATATCAATCCAATTTTTCAAAATATTATCATAGCGCTATTGTTTAGTTTGGTGATGTTCATTTCACTTATAATGATAATTTTAGCTACACCCGTAAATATTGAAAGTTCGGTGCTATCTACATTATTCTTTGTTGCTATGTCATTAGTATTTATTGTAGTTATTTCTACAGTACTAGGTTTAATAGCAATTGTGAGTAACAAAATCAATATAATTTATTATATTGTAAGTGCAGTCATGTTTTTCATTGTTCCAATTATTTTCATACCTAATACAAATACGACATTAGTGTCGCATATTTTAATGCTCAATCCCTTATATTATATAATTGAAGGGATTTCACAGTCGGTTGTATTAGGAACGCTGAGTCTAAATAATATACCACAGCATATATACTTCCTATTATTTTTAGCAATAGTGTGTGTCATTATTTATGCATTATATAGAAGTATTGCGCATAAAAAATATTCATATGTTGCTTCATATAAGCAACAAGCAGAGAACGAAAATTCTGAAAATCTAGAAGATAAAGCAGATGAAAATAAATAATGTTAGTTACTTAAAAGATAAAAAAACTGGAGGTTTACGTTACTAATAACGCGTACCTCCAGTTTTTAATTACTTTATTTAGCAAATAATTTACGTTGTAATTTATCTTCACTGAAAACCCAACCAATATAAGAATGATCGATAACCATATGTTCATCTAAATGTGCAATTGCAACAAATGAGTAATGACCATTTTTTAGATAACGTAAATCGATTAATCTAATTTCTGTGGTATTATCATTTAATTTGCGTGATTGCCAACGATATATTGACGAGAAATTAAGAAATGTTTTAATATTTTTATCGTCTTTTACATATTGCATTAAATCATCACTTGGGAATGATTGACGTTTCGATTTGTCACTAAATACGATGTTTCTTCCATAGCTACGACCAACATAATCATGCATTTCCGTTTGTACTGCGACGCGCCATTGCATAAACCTTATTGTTGGTGCAACAAATACTTTTACAGGATTGTGTTCTTGTTTAATTTGTCGCAATGCTTGTTGTTTTATAATCGCTTGCATTCTAAAGCGAATAATATAATATACAACAAGTATGCCAACGATTGGGAAAAATGCGAGATATGGATGTACGCCAACAATCCACAGTAATATACCTATACACCATAATACAAATATGATTGGATCAAATGTATTAATAACACTGAGTTGAATCCATTTATTTGTAATGGGTCTAAGTGCTTGTGTACCATAAGAATTAAATATATCCACAAATACATGAAGAAATACGGCAAGTTGCGCCCATAACCAGACATGGGTCGTATCTACATTTTTAAAGAATGTAAATATTAATAATGTAATGAACAAAGGCCATAAAATTGTAAAAGGGATTGAATGTGTGATGCCTCTATGATTTGATATATAAGTAGCATTATCTTTTAATTTAAAAACGGTGTCACCATCCGGAATTAATGAACCAACTATTAAAGTTGTAGCAGTGGCTGCAAAAGATCCCGCCATGGCAGGGTCTTGGGTCGCTAATGCTGTGAGTCCGATACCCATGACAATATGTGTTCCTGTATCCATAAGTATTCACTCATTTCATGTCTATAATATATTCATTATAATCTAATACGTCCAATATTAAAAATAACACACTATATATCATATAGAAAAATTTTAGAAAATAGAAAGTGATGTGCTTTATGCTTAATGAACCAAAATTCAAAAAAAATCTAGTTGACTGGTTTAATAAAAATCAGAGAAAGATGCCATGGCGAGAAACCTCAAATCCATATTATATTTGGTTAAGTGAAGTTATGCTCCAACAAACACAAGTTAAAACGGTAATAGACTATTATCATAAATTTATTGATCGATTTCCTACTATTGCAGATTTAAGTAATGCACAGGAGGATGAAGTGCTTAAATATTGGGAGGGGCTCGGTTATTATAGTCGTGCTAGAAATTTTCATACTGCCATTCAAGATGTACATCATAACTTTGATGGAGAAGTACCGAATCATCCAGAAACGTTCGGGAAATTGAAAGGTGTAGGGCCATATACTCAAGCTGCTGTAATGAGTATCGCATTTGATTTACCTCTAGCAACGGTAGATGGCAATGTATTTAGAGTTTGGTCGAGGCTAAATAATGATACACGAGATATTAAATTACAATCTACTAGAAAGGCATTTGAAAAAGAGTTACAGTCTTATGTCGAAAGTGACGCTGGTACATTTAATCAAGCTATGATGGAATTAGGCGCATTGGTTTGTACACCGAAAAATACGCTGTGCATGTTTTGTCCCGTACAAGAGCATTGCGAAGCATTTTTAAACGGTACAGTTGAAACATTACCTGTGAAAACCACTAAAGTTAAAAAGAAACATATTAAGCAACATGTTTACATCATTAAAACGCAAGATAATGAAGTATTAATTGAAAAACGTATGCAAAAATTATTGAATAATATGTGGGAATTTCCGATGTATGAAGCGGAAGCGGAACATCAAATTAATTCAATTTTAAATACAAATATCCAATTTTCAGAACAACCAGCTTATAAATTGAAACATCAATTTACACATTTAACTTGGGACATTGAAGTTTATTTAGCAGACCAGGAAATTAATAACAAAGATGAAATAAGTTTACCTAACAATATGAAGTGGATGAATTTAGATGAAAAAGAAGATTATAATTTTCCAGTGAGCATGACAAAAATATATAAATTTTTATTATCGCATTGATAGACTCGGTGTAGTCTACTTAGTTATGTTATAATTTATAATGTGAAATTAAGAAAAGGTGGTGTGGAGCATGGTAAAAGAATCCATACCTAAAGAAGGTCAGACAATAAAAATACAAAGTTATAAACATGATGGGAATATTCATCGTGTTTGGTCTGAAACTACTATATTAAAAGGTACGGAACATGTTGTAATAGGTGGAAATGATCATACGCTTGTCACAGAGAGTGATAGTCGTACTTGGATTACGCGTGAGCCAGCAATTGTATATTTCCATTCAGAATTTTGGTTTAATGTGATATGTATGTTTAGAGAAGATGGCGTCTATTATTATTGCAATTTATCTTCACCGTTTGTGTGTGATGATGAAGCGTTAAAATATATTGACTATGACTTAGATATTAAAGTATATCCAAATGGTAAGTATCATTTATTAGATGAAGATGAATATGAACAACATATGAGACAGATGAATTATTCTTCAGATATTGATGTCATTTTAAGGCGCAATGTAGATATCTTACAACAATGGATTGAACAGAAAAAAGGTCCATTTGCTCCTGATTTTATAAAAGTTTGGCGTGAACGATATAAAAAAATTAGAAATTATTAAGCACATTTAATGTTTTTAATTAAATTATCCTATATAGTGGTATGCGTGTAATTAATAGCAACCAAAATCTTTTATTTGAAAAATGGTATGGCAAATGAACATAAACAATTAAAGATCGTCCGTTTATAGCAGCCTCGTTGAAATTCAGCGCAGGCTGTTTCATTTGCGAGTAAGTGTGGGGAGGAAATAAATTTATGATTCGAAGATATTTACAATTTGTAAAACCATATAAATGGCGAATCATTGCTACAATTCTTGTCGGAATTTTAAAATTCGGTATTCCAATGTTAATTCCATTATTAATAAAGTACGTTATTGACGATATCATAAATAATGGAGCGATTACAGCGGAGGAAAAATTCACTAGATTAGGTATTGCATTGGGCATTGCAGTATTCATCTTTGTAATTGTGAGACCACCAATTGAATTTTTAAGACAATATTTGGCGCAATGGACAAGTAACAAAATTTTATATGATATACGGAAAAGATTATATAATCATTTACAAGCATTAAGCGCACGTTTCTATGCTAATAATCAAGCAGGTCAAGTTATTTCAAGAGTGATTAATGATGTAGAGCAAACAAAAGATTTTATATTAACTGGTCTAATGAATATATGGCTAGATTGTATAACGATAGTTATCGCATTGACGATTATGTTTTATTTAAATGTAAAACTGACGTTAGCAGCATTAGTTATTTTCCCTGTGTATATATTGACTGTATATTTCTTCTTTGGGCGTTTAAGAAATTTAACCAGAAAAAGATCACAGGCGTTGGCTGAAGTTCAAGGATTCTTACATGAACGTGTTCAAGGTATGTCAGTAATTAAAAGCTTTGCAATTGAAGATAATGAAGCACAAAATTTTGATAAACATAACCAAAATTTCTTGCAGAGAGCGTTTAATCATACGCGTTGGAATGCGTATTCATTTTCAGCAATTAATACTGTGACAGATGTTGGCCCATTAATTGTTATTGGTTCGGGCGCTTTCTTAGCTATTAATGGATCTATCACGGTTGGTACTTTAGCTGCGTTTGTAGGATATTTAGAACAATTATTTGGTCCATTACGTAGATTAGTGTCATCATTTACTACATTAACGCAAAGTTTCGCATCCATGGATCGTGTTTTTCAATTGATGGATGAAGGTTATGATATTAAAAATAAAAAAGGCGCACTTCCGCTTGAAATTAAAGAAGGCGATATCGAGATAAACGATGTGAGCTTTAAGTATAATTTAGAAGAAGCAACTATATTAAATAATATTAATTTGAAGATTAATAAAGGTGAAACAGTTGCATTCGTTGGCATGAGTGGCGGTGGTAAATCGACATTAATTAATCTTATTCCGAGATTTTATGATGTTTCAGGCGGAGAAATTAAGATAGATGGTACGAACATTAAATCTTATTTAACTGGCAGTTTGAGAAATCAAATTGGATTAGTACAGCAAGATAATATCTTATTCTCAGATACAATTAAAGAAAATATCTTACTGGGTAGACCGAATGCTACGGATGAAGAGGTTATTAAAGCAGCGAAAATGGCTAACGCACATGATTTTATTATGGAACTTTCTGAGGGTTACGATACTGAAGTCGGGGAGAGAGGCGTTAAATTGTCAGGAGGACAAAAACAACGTGTATCCATTGCGCGTATCTTCTTGAATAATCCTCCAATCATTATCCTAGATGAAGCAACAAGTGCATTAGATTTAGAAAGTGAATCTATCATTCAAGATGCATTGACAGTATTAAGTGAAAATAGAACAACATTAATTGTGGCACATAGATTGTCGACGATCACACATGCAGATAAAATAGTGGTAGTTGAAAATGGTGAAATTGTAGAGGTGGGTTCCCATGAAGCTTTATTAGCTAAAAAAGGTGCTTACGAACATTTATATAGTATTCAAAATTTATAAATATTCGTTATTCGAAATAATCAATTAATATGTGAACAATTAAATCTATAAGTTATATTTAATTATGTTAATGATGTTTATAAAAATTAAAAAAAGCGAGGCAAACTAATCAAACTGAATCAGTTTTGATATTTGTCTCGCTTTTTTATACACAAAAATCGTTCGTTTTATCTTTGTTAACTAGATAATAAGGTATTTTAAACATGGCATATCATTGTGGAATGACGCTTGATAAAAAAACCGCATAGTACAGCTTATGTTAGCTGCACTATGCGATAATTAGTTATAAATCAAAATCTTCGTCTAAAATATCAATTTCATTGTCATTGTTATGGTATGAGAAGAAACTAATACGTAATCTGTCTAAATGTTCTAATGTGTAACGATATTCTTCAATAGCTGAAATGATTTGCATGACATTTGCGTATGAATACATCGTTTGATAAGGATTTCTAATAAGTTCCTTTTGGAAGGCATCCATTAGTTCTTTCTTTTGTGGATTTTCAATTTGATTTTCAAATTGGCCAACGTCATACTTTGCTTTTTTAGAAAGGCTAATAAATATTTGTTCATGATATGCAATCAACGTATCAATTTCTAATTTAATCTGTAATAGCAATTCATGATTCAAATTGTGTAAATCGTTTTGGTAGCGATTCATTTTTTTCAGCACGTCATAGGCATGACGCGTACTTCTAACCACTTCTTTAAAAAGTATTTTTTTCCTGTTTTGGGCATACCTTTGTTTTTTAGTTAAAGGTCGTTCTTCTTCATAATAAACAAATGTTTGTTCTAGTTTTTTAATTCTATCACTAATTACGCCTCTATCTTCTTTAATATGATGGTATTCAGATGTATCATTTAAGACTAATTTGAACCAAACAAATATATCGGAACAAATATTTAAAGAGTTGTAATAAATTTTTGATTCAAATTTTGGTGGTAAGAATACTAGGTTAACGATTGAAGAACTGATTACACCAATCATAACGAGCACAAAACGATAAAATGCAGAAACATAAAAATCTCCTGTGTGTTGTCCCATAATAATTAATGCTGTCACACTAGCTAAGGTAGCAACATGTGCTAAATTAAAGCGGAAAAGTACAGCAATTAATAATATTACGGTTACACCCATAATTACAACATTATCTCCAAATACCGTAACCATTGCTACAGCAAGTAATGCACCAAAAACATTACCTATTGCTTGGTCAGAGACAGTTTTAATTGATCGAAATACGCTAGGCTGCATTGCAACAACCGCACTGACCCCAGCAATTGCTTTCAAACCAGCTTCATTAGGTAGTAGAGAAGCGATAAACAAAGCAAGTATAATGGCTATACCTGTCTTGAGAATACGGGCTCCTAATTTCAAATGTACCGCTCCTTAATATATTAATAATAATTGTGTTTATACTTGTTATACAATTATTAGCAGTAAATTTCAAGTTTATTTCATTTGACTAAAAGCATAATCGACAGCTTTTAACGTAGAATCGATATCTTCTTCTGTATGTTCAGTAGTTAAGAACCAAGCTTCAAATTTAGAAGGTGCTAAGTTTATACCTTGATTTAACATTAGTTTAAAGAATTTAGCGAAAGCTTCTCCATCTGAATTTTCCGCTTGGTCATAATGAACAACCGTTTCATTTGTGAAATATAGCGTAAGTGCCCCGTATACTCTATTGACTGTTGCTGTTATATTGTGTTTGTTAATTAAAGAAAGTAAACCATCTTCTAATCGTTTACCTAGTGCATCTAATTGTTCATAAACACCGTCTTGTTCTAATACTTCCAATAATGCAATACCGCCTTTCATTGAAAGGGGATTACCAGCCATTGTTCCAGCTTGGTATGCCGGACCTAATGGTGCTACTTGTTCCATTATCTCTTGTTTGCCACCATAACCACCAATTGGGAGTCCACCGCCAATAATTTTACCGAAAGCAGTTAAATCAGGGTAAACTTTATATAAATCTTGAGCGCCACCATAATGGAAACGGAAAGCAGTAATGACTTCATCGTAAATAACAAGACTTCCATTATTGTGTGTAATCTCGTTAACTTGTTCCAAAAAGCCTTGTTTTGGCTCAACCATACCAAAATTACCAACGATAGGTTCAACTAAAACAGCGGCAATTTCATCTCCCCAATAATCGATTGCTTCTTTATAAGCATCTATATCATTGTATGGAACGGTAATGACCTCTTGAGCCACACTCAATGGTACACCTGCTGAATCTGGCGAACCCAATTGTGATGGGCCACTACCAGCTGCAACTAAAACAAGATCAGAGTGTCCATGATATTGACCAGCAAATTTAACTATTTTATTACGTTTTGTATAAGCACGTGCTACACGAATTGTCGTCATAACGGCTTCAGTACCAGAATTGACGAATCTGATTTTTTCTAAGGAAGGAATAGCATCGCGCAATTTTTTTGCAAATTCTATTTCTAATTCAGTTGGCGTGCCATATAGTATACCTAACGCTGCTTGTTCTTGTATTGCTTCTGTAATATGTGGATGTGCATGACCAGTGATGATAGGGCCATATGCTTGTAAATAATCTATATATTTATTACCATCCACATCGTATAAATAAGCGCCTTTACCTGAACGCATCATTACAGGTGCGCCACCACCTACTGCTTTATAAGAACGCGATGGAGAGTTAACGCCACCCAAAATGTATTCATCAGATAATTTCTGAAGTTTTTCACTTTCAGTAAATTTCATTATTATCAACCTCTTTTAATTTAATATTTTCGCTTATTATCGTATCATAAAATTAATCATAAAAAGAAATAGGGTGAGTTATATGTCGAAAAAAGGAGATCAATTTCCTTCATTTGAATTAGAAAATCAAAATGGTGAGCTAATCACGAATGAGACGATTAAAGGTAAAAAGGCAGTTTTGTATTTTTATCCAAGAGATAATACACCAACATGTACTACAGAAGCGTGCGATTTTAGAGATAATATCGCTTTATTTAATGATCTTAATGCCAGTGTCTATGGCATTAGTGGTGACAGCAAAAAGAAACATCAAAATTTTAGTGACAAATTAGATCTAAATTTTGACTTACTTGTAGATACAGATTATAAATTATCTGAAGCGGTTGGTGTATATCAACTGAAAAAATCATTTGGAAAAGAATCCATGGGTATAGTGAGAACAACCTTTGTAATAGATGAAACTGGTCAAATTATTGATATAATTGAAAAAGTTAAAGTGAAAACGCAAATAGATGAATTAAAACAAATCTTGGGGTGAGCATAAATGAAAGCAGTCAGTCTAATGAAATTGGGCGATTTAGAAAATGAATTGAAAGCACACTTTCCAAATGTAGACTTTGTGTTTAGCAATGGTCTCTCAGATATAGATGACAAGGACAGAGAAACTTTAGAAATATTATTTGGTTATGATGGTAAATTGGATGAATCGTTTTTAAAACAATGTCCTAATTTAAATTGGATTGCTTGGTATGCCACAGGTGTAAACAACTTGCCTTTAGAATACATAAGCAAGCATAATATTAAACTAACGAACGCTAAAGGTGTACATGCAAAACAGATGTCGGAGTTTATATTTGCGTACATATTAGATGATTATAAAAAGATGAAAACTTCCTACATAAATCAAAAAAATAAATATTATGATTCTTCGTTAACTGGATCAAGATTAAGTGGAGAAAAGATATTGTTTATAGGAACAGGAAGCATAGCTCAACAAACAGCGAGAATTGCAAATGTTATGGGCATGACAGTGATGGGTGTTAATACAACTGGACATACTATTGAAGGGTTTAGTGAGATATATCCAATCAATGAATTGAAAGAAGCGTTGCAGGAAGCGAATATTGTAATAAACACTTTGCCAGAAACCAAAGGTACAATTCATCTACTTGAAAGAGAGCATTTTGAATGTATGGACCATAATTGTCTTTTTATCAATGTAGGCAGAGGCACAGTAGTTAAAGAAGAAATTTTAATAGAAGCTTTAAAAGAAAAATTAATTAGACATGCATACTTAGATGTATTTGAAAATGAACCATTGCAACCGAGTAATGACCTATATCAATTGGATAATGTAACGATTACAGCGCATATTACAGGTAATGGTAATGAAAATAAAAGCGAAGTGACAGGTATATTTGAGAAAAATTTAAAATCCATTCTCAATAACAATGAACTAATTGAGAATGTCGTAAATCCTTTGAATGGCTATTGATGTGTTTATAGCTTTGTTTATTGACATTTCCCCATGTGAACAGTTATATTAATATTAAGTAATAATAATTCTTAAATAGAAAGATGGTGAGGGGAATGAGTGCAGAGTTGGAAACGATAGAGCATCAATTAGAGGATTCGATTACTTCATTGAGAAATAATGGTGTAAGAATCACTCCACAGAGACAGGCAATTCTTAAATTTTTAATTGCTTCACATACTCATCCGACAGCAGATGAAATTTATCAAGCACTTTCACCTGATTTTCCAAATATAAGTGTTGCTACTATATATAATAATTTACGTGTATTTAAAGATATTGGTATCGTTAAAGAACTTCCTTATGGAGATTCTTCGAGTCGTTTTGATTTTAGTACACACAATCACTATCACGTTATATGTGAACAATGTGGTAAAATCGTTGACTTCCATTATCCACAACTAGATGAAGTGGAACAGTTAGCACAACACGTAACAGACTTTAATGTAACGCATCACCGTATGGAAATATATGGGTTATGCAAAGATTGCCAAGATAAATAAACTTGATGATGAGAAATAATTAAGCAAAGCTATTTTTAAAATCAATTTTAATCATGAAGAAGGGACTTACTATTCAGTAAGTCCCTTCTTTCACTTTTAGTTATTATAGAAGTAAGTGATTTAATAAAGTGCATTTTTAAAAAGGTGAATTTAATTTTTCAACATTAACTAATATGAATTTAACTTAATGATAATAAGAAAAGGTAATAAAGTAATCAAAATGTGAAATTGGTTACACAATCTATTTACACAAAATAAAATTTAAATACATTTAAACGATATTTGGTAATATCCGTAGTAAAATTAAACTAAAAAGATCTGTATTTTTTATTGACGGTTATAAATAATCTTGATATTATATAAAAGTCGTCAAAACACGACGCACTGCAATATAAATCGAATCAACAGAAATTATCAAAAGTGTAAATTTGACACTTGTAATATAGTTGAAAGATAATACAATATTAAATGTTGAGTTAAAAAACGCAACAAACTTAATAAAAAACAACAAAAATTTATTGTTGACTTAACAAAAACTTAATGTTATAATAAATTCTTGTAACGTATTAATGAACATTGAAAACTGAATTGCAATATGTCAACGTTAATTCCGAACGCAACATTAAATTGTTGGTTCAAAACAAGTGTTAGAGATAACACAAATTAGTATTTTATGAGCTAATCAAACATCATAATTCATTTATGGAGAGTTTGATCCTGGCTCAGGATGAACGCTGGCGGCGTGCCTAATACATGCAAGTCGAGCGAACAGATAAGGAGCTTGCTCCTTTGACGTTAGCGGCGGACGGGTGAGTAACACGTGGGTAACCTACCTATAAGACTGGGATAACTTCGGGAAACCGGAGCTAATACCGGATAACATTTGGAACCGCATGGTTCTAAAGTGAAAGATGGTTTTGCTATCACTTATAGATGGACCCGCGCCGTATTAGCTAGTTGGTAAGGTAACGGCTTACCAAGGCGACGATACGTAGCCGACCTGAGAGGGTGATCGGCCACACTGGAACTGAGACACGGTCCAGACTCCTACGGGAGGCAGCAGTAGGGAATCTTCCGCAATGGGCGAAAGCCTGACGGAGCAACGCCGCGTGAGTGATGAAGGGTTTCGGCTCGTAAAACTCTGTTATTAGGGAAGAACAAACGTGTAAGTAACTGTGCATGTCTTGACGGTACCTAATCAGAAAGCCACGGCTAACTACGTGCCAGCAGCCGCGGTAATACGTAGGTGG
This sequence comes from Staphylococcus sp. Z5-21, assembly GCF_056529615.1. Taxonomy (NCBI): domain Bacteria; kingdom Bacillati; phylum Bacillota; class Bacilli; order Caryophanales; family Staphylococcaceae; genus Staphylococcus; species Staphylococcus sp. Z5-21. The sequence continues at coordinate 971,911 of NZ_CP096462.1, forward strand.
CAAGCGTTATCCGGAATTATTGGGCGTAAAGCGCGCGTAGGCGGTTTCTTAAGTCTGATGTGAAAGCCCACGGCTCAACCGTGGAGGGTCATTGGAAACTGGGAAACTTGAGTGCAGAAGAGGAAAGTGGAATTCCATGTGTAGCGGTGAAATGCGCAGAGATATGGAGGAACACCAGTGGCGAAGGCGACTTTCTGGTCTGTAACTGACGCTGATGTGCGAAAGCGTGGGGATCAAACAGGATTAGATACCCTGGTAGTCCACGCCGTAAACGATGAGTGCTAAGTGTTAGGGGGTTTCCGCCCCTTAGTGCTGCAGCTAACGCATTAAGCACTCCGCCTGGGGAGTACGACCGCAAGGTTGAAACTCAAAGGAATTGACGGGGACCCGCACAAGCGGTGGAGCATGTGGTTTAATTCGAAGCAACGCGAAGAACCTTACCAAATCTTGACATCCTTTGAAAACTCTAGAGATAGAGCCTTCCCCTTCGGGGGACAAAGTGACAGGTGGTGCATGGTTGTCGTCAGCTCGTGTCGTGAGATGTTGGGTTAAGTCCCGCAACGAGCGCAACCCTTAAGCTTAGTTGCCATCATTAAGTTGGGCACTCTAGGTTGACTGCCGGTGACAAACCGGAGGAAGGTGGGGATGACGTCAAATCATCATGCCCCTTATGATTTGGGCTACACACGTGCTACAATGGACAATACAAAGGGCAGCTAAACCGCGAGGTCATGCAAATCCCATAAAGTTGTTCTCAGTTCGGATTGTAGTCTGCAACTCGACTACATGAAGCTGGAATCGCTAGTAATCGTAGATCAGCATGCTACGGTGAATACGTTCCCGGGTCTTGTACACACCGCCCGTCACACCACGAGAGTTTGTAACACCCGAAGCCGGTGGAGTAACCATTTATGGAGCTAGCCGTCGAAGGTGGGACAAATGATTGGGGTGAAGTCGTAACAAGGTAGCCGTATCGGAAGGTGCGGCTGGATCACCTCCTTTCTAAGGATATATTCGGAACATCTTCTTATGAAGATGCAGGAATAACATTGACATATTGTATTCAGTTTTGAATGCTCATTGGAGTATTCACATCGTGAATGGGCCTATAGCTCAGCTGGTTAGAGCGCACGCCTGATAAGCGTGAGGTCGGTGGTTCGAGTCCACTTAGGCCCACCATTGATTTTAATAAGTTTTTATGGGGGCTTAGCTCAGATGGGAGAGCGCCTGCTTTGCACGCAGGAGGTCAGCGGTTCGATCCCGCTAGTCTCCACCATGAAAAATTTTGTACATTGAAAACTAGATAAGTAAGTAAAATTTATGATTTTACCAAGCAAAACCGAGTGAATTAGAGTTTTTTAACAAGCTTTGAATTCAAAAAGAAATAATCGCTAGTGTTCGAAAGAACACTCACAGATTAATAACATTTTGGGTTTTCAACCGACTTGTTCGTGTTGAAAGTCAAAAAAGATTAAGTTATTAAGGGCGCACGGTGGATGCCTTGGCACTAGAAGCCGACGAAGGACGTTACTAACGACGATATGCTTTGGGGAGCTGTAAGTAAGCTTTGATCCAGAGATTTCCGAATGGGGAAACCCAGCACGAGTTATGTCGTGTTATCGATATGTGAATACATAGCATATCTGAAGGCAGACGCGGAGAACTGAAACATCTTAGTACCCGCAGGAAGAGAAAGAAAAATCGATTCCCTGAGTAGCGGCGAGCGAAACGGGAAGAGCCCAAACCAACGAGCTTGCTTGTTGGGGTTGTAGGACACTCTATACGGAGTTACAAAAGAACAGACTAGACGAATCATCTGGAAAGATGAATCAAAGAAGGTAATAATCCTGTAGTCGAAAGTTTGTTCACTCTTGAGTGGATCCTGAGTACGACGGAACACGAGAAATTCCGTCGGAATCTGGGAGGACCATCTCCCAAGGCTAAATACTCTCTAGTGACCGATAGTGAACCAGTACCGTGAGGGAAAGGTGAAAAGTACCCCGGAAGGGGAGTGAAATAGAACTTGAAACCGTGTGCTTACAAGTAGTCAGAGCCCGTTAATGGGTGATGGCGTGCCTTTTGTAGAATGAACCGGCGAGTTACGATTTGATGCAAGGTTAAGCAGTGAATGTGGAGCCGTAGCGAAAGCGAGTCTGAATAGGGCGTTGAGTATTTGGTCGTAGACCCGAAACCAGGTGATCTACCCATGACCAGGTTGAAGTTCAGGTAACACTGAATGGAGGACCGAACCGACTTACGTTGAAAAGTGAGCGGATGAGTTGTGGGTAGCGGAGAAATTCCAATCGAACCTGGAGATAGCTGGTTCTCTCCGAAATAGCTTTAGGGCTAGCCTCAAGTGATGATTATTGGAGGTAGAGCACTGTTTGGACGAGGGGCCCTTATCGGGTTACCGAATTCAGACAAACTCCGAATGCCAATCAATTTAACTTGGGAGTCAGAACGCGGGTGATAAGGTCCGTGTTCGAAAGGGAAACAGCCCAGACCACCAGCTAAGGTCCCAAAATATATGTTAAGTGGAAAAGGATGTGGCGTTGCCCAGACAACTAGGATGTTGGCTTAGAAGCAGCCATCATTTAAAGAGTGCGTAATAGCTCACTAGTCGAGTGACACTGCGCCGAAAATGTACCGGGGCTAAACATATTACCGAAGCTGTGGATTGTCCGTAAGGACAATGGTAGGAGAGCGTTCTAAGGGCGTTGAAGCATGATCGCAAGGACATGTGGAGCGCTTAGAAGTGAGAATGCCGGTGTGAGTAGCGAAAGACGGGTGAGAATCCCGTCCACCGATTGACTAAGGTTTCCAGAGGAAGGCTCGTCCGCTCTGGGTTAGTCGGGTCCTAAGCTGAGGCCGATAGGCGTAGGCGATGGATAACAGGTTGATATTCCTGTACCACCATTATTCGTTTTAAGCGATGGGGGGACGCAGTAGGATAGGCGAAGCGTACGATTGGATTGTACGTCCAAGCAGTGAGATTGAGTGTTAGGCAAATCCGGCACTCTTAAGATTGAGCTGTGATGGGGAGAGGAAATTGTTTCCTCGAGTCGTTGATTTCACACTGCCAAGAAAAGCCTCTAGCTAGAATTGTGGTGCCCGTACCGCAAACCGACACAGGTAGTCAAGATGAGAATTCTAAGGTGAGCGAGCGAACTCTCGTTAAGGAACTCGGCAAAATGACCCCGTAACTTCGGGAGAAGGGGTGCTCTTTAGGGTTAACGCCCAGGAGAGCCGCAGTGAATAGGCCCAAGCGACTGTTTATCAAAAACACAGGTCTCTGCTAAACCGTAAGGTGATGTATAGGGGCTGACGCCTGCCCGGTGCTGGAAGGTTAAGAGGAGTGGTTAGCTTCTGCGAAGCTACGAATCGAAGCCCCAGTAAACGGCGGCCGTAACTATAACGGTCCTAAGGTAGCGAAATTCCTTGTCGGGTAAGTTCCGACCCGCACGAAAGGCGTAACGATTTGGGCACTGTCTCAACGAGAGACTCGGTGAAATCATAGTACCTGTGAAGATGCAGGTTACCCGCGACAGGACGGAAAGACCCCGTGGAGCTTTACTGTAGTCTGATATTGAAATTCGGCACAGCTTGTACAGGATAGGTAGGAGCCTGAGATACGTGAGCGCTAGCTTACGTGGAGGCGTTGGTGGGATACTACCCTCGCTGTGTTGGATTTCTAACCCGCACCATTTATCATGGTGGGAGACAGTGTCAGATGGGCAGTTTGACTGGGGCGGTCGCCTCCTAAAGAGTAACGGAGGCGCTCAAAGGTTTCCTCAGAATGGTTGGAAATCATTCATAGAGTGTAAAGGCATAAGGAAGCTTGACTGCGAGACTTACAAGTCGAGCAGGGTCGAAAGACGGACTTAGTGATCCGGTGGTTCCGCATGGAAGGGCCATCGCTCAACGGATAAAAGCTACCCCGGGGATAACAGGCTTATCTCCCCCAAGAGTTCACATCGACGGGGAGGTTTGGCACCTCGATGTCGGCTCATCGCATCCTGGGGCTGTAGTCGGTCCCAAGGGTTGGGCTGTTCGCCCATTAAAGCGGTACGCGAGCTGGGTTCAGAACGTCGTGAGACAGTTCGGTCCCTATCCGTCGTGGGCGTAGGAAATTTGAGAGGAGCTGTCCTTAGTACGAGAGGACCGGGATGGACATACCTCTGGTGTACCAGTTGTCGTGCCAACGGCATCGCTGGGTAGCTATGTATGGACGGGATAAGTGCTGAAAGCATCTAAGCATGAAGCCCCCCTCAAGATGAGATTTCCCAACTTCGGTTATAAGATCCCTCAAAGATGATGAGGTTAATAGGTTCGAGGTGGAAGCATAGCGATATGTGCAGCTGACGAATACTAATCGATCGAAGACTTAATCAAATTTTAAATGTTTTGTTTGGTTGAATCATATTTTACTTACTATCTAGTTTTGAATGTATAATTTCATACATTTCATTGTCTGGTGACAATGGCAAGGAGGTCACACCTGTTCCCATGCCGAACACAGAAGTTAAGCTCCTTAGCGCCGATGGTAGTCGGACTTACGTTCCGCAAGAGTAGGACGTTGCCAGGCAATTTATATGGAGGATTAGCTCAGCTGGGAGAGCATCTGCCTTACAAGCAGAGGGTCGGCGGTTCGAACCCGTCATCCTCCACCATTTATTTAATTTAGCCGGCCTAGCTCAACTGGTAGAGCAACTGACTTGTAATCAGTAGGTTGGGGGTTCAAGTCCTCTGGCCGGCACCATTTTGATGAGCCATTAGCTCAGTTGGTAGAGCATCTGACTTTTAATCAGAGGGTCAGTGGTTCGAGCCCACTATGGCTCACCATTATCATTTTAATATCGCGGGTGTGGCGGAATTGGCAGACGCACTAGACTTAGGATCTAGCGCCTTACGGCGTGGGGGTTCGACTCCCTTCACCCGCATATGCAGAAGTAGTTCAGCGGTAGAATACGACCTTGCCAAGGTCGGGGTCGCGGGTTCGAATCCCGTCTTCTGCTCCATTATTTTGCCGGGGTGGCGGAACTGGCAGACGCACAGGACTTAAAATCCTGCGATAAGTGATTATCGTACCGGTTCGATTCCGGTCCTCGGCATCATCCTATAAAAATTATGCGCCCATAGCTCAACTGGATAGAGTACTTGACTACGAATCAAGAGGTTATAGGTTCGACCCCTATTGGGCGCACTAATTTACGGGAAGTAGCTCAGCTTGGTAGAGCACTTGGTTTGGGACCAAGGGGTCGCAGGTTCGAATCCTGTCTTCCCGATTCCCTGAAAATTTGTATATGGGGGCTTAGCTCAGATGGGAGAGCGCCTGCTTTGCACGCAGGAGGTCAGCGGTTCGATCCCGCTAGTCTCCACCATATTTAATACAAACTAAAATACAACGGCGGTGTAGCTCAGCTGGCTAGAGCGTACGGTTCATACCCGTGAGGTCGGGGGTTCGATCCCCTCCACCGCCACTAATTATTAGTTGTAAATTATATTTAGGACCTTTAGCTCAGTTGGTTAGAGCTAACGGCTCATAACCGTTCGGTCGCAGGTTCGAGTCCTGCAAGGTCCATATAATTTTGGAGGAATACCCAAGTCCGGCTGAAGGGATCGGTCTTGAAAACCGACAGGGGCTTAACGGCCCGCGGGGGTTCGAATCCCTCTTCCTCCGCCATCTTTATAATAATTGAATATAATTTATTTTTAGCTAATATTTGTGGAGGAATACCCAAGTCCGGCTGAAGGGATCGGTCTTGAAAACCGACAGGAGCTTAACGGCTCGCGGGGGTTCGAATCCCTCTTCCTCCGCCATTTATATTATTAACGCGGGATGGAGCAGTTCGGTAGCTCGTCGGGCTCATAACCCGAAGGTCGGTGGTTCAAATCCGCCTCCCGCAATTTTTAAAAGGTCCCGTAGTGTAGCGGTTAACACGCCTGCCTGTCACGCAGGAGATCGTGGGTTCGAATCCCATCGGGACCGCCATTTATTATGGTTCAGTAGCTCAGTTGGTAGAGCAATGGATTGAAGCTCCATGTGTCGGCAGTTCGATTCTGTCCTGAACCATTTTTAATGCAAGCCGGCCTAGCTCAACTGGTAGAGCAACTGACTTGTAATCAGTAGGTTGGGGGTTCAAGTCCTCTGGCCGGCACCATCTTTTGGAGGGGTAGCGAAGTGGCTAAACGCGGCGGACTGTAAATCCGCTCCTTCGGGTTCGGCAGTTCGAATCTGCCCCCCTCCACCATTTATTTAATTTAATAGGGGCATATTTCAACGGTAGAATAGAGGTCTCCAAAACCTTTGATGTGGGTTCGATTCCTACTGCCCCTGCCATGGCGGTTGTGGCGAAGTGGTTAACGCATCGGATTGTGGTTCCGACACTCGTGGGTTCGATTCCCATCATCCGCCCTTAGTATTATTGGGCTATAGCCAAGCGGTAAGGCAATGGACTTTGACTCCATCACGCGCTGGTTCGAATCCAGCTAGCCCAGTTTTTTATTGGCGGCATAGCCAAGTGGTAAGGCAGAGGTCTGCAAAACCTTTATCACCGGTTCAAATCCGGTTGCCGCCTTCAACAATATGCGGGAGTAGTTTAACTTTTAGAACACGTTCCTTCCCGGAATGAGGTATAGGTGTAAGTCCTATCTTCCGCTCCATATTAAATTATTATATCCCATGCGGGGGTAGTTCAACTTTTAGAACACGTTCTTTCCCGGAACGAGGTGTAGGTGTAAGTCCTATCTTCCGCTCCATATTATTTTGCGGGAGTAGTTCAACTTTTAGAACACGTTCCTTCCCGGAATGAGGTATAGGTGTAAGTCCTATCTTCCGCTCCATTTATTCTTCCATTAAGGAAGTTTTTTTTTACACTTTTTTAAGTATATAAATTTAATAATCACTTTGGATTGTTGTTTATTTATATTGAGGTAAATATTATTTTAACGTCTTAATCAATGTGGTATTATTAAGTGGTTATGTTATATGAAGTAATAATTAATACTTGATTTATGTATAATTAAAAATTTGAACTATAGGAGCTATAATTTCTATGATACGTACAATGATGAATGGAAAAATTCACAGAGCAAGAGTAACAGAATCTAATTTAAACTATGTAGGTAGTATTACGATTGATAAAGATATATTGGAAGCAGTAGATATATTACCCAATGAGAAAGTGGCAATTGTAAATAATAATAATGGTGCACGTTTTGAAACCTATGTTATTGAAGGAGAACGTGGAAGTGGTAAGATATGCTTAAATGGAGCTGCTTCTAGGTTAGTAGAAGTAGACGATGTTGTGATTATTATGACATATGTTCAATTAAATGAAACTGAGCTTATAAATCACGTACCTAAAGTAGCTGTAATGAATGAATTTAACCAAATAACACAAATGATTGGTGAAAAGGAAAATGAAATAATTTTAGATTGATTTTTAAGTAAATAGTTAATTTGATTTGTACTTAATAATTTGATTCTAATTAAAAATGATGAATTTATTTAAATTAAGACGTGGTAATTAGTTTAATTTATTTATAAGGCAAAGATATTATGAATAGTGACAATTTATACTTTTTTAGTAAGGTGTTTTTCTTTCAAAAGCTAGTGATTACGCTCTTTATTAAGAAATCTATTGACGACAAAAGTTCTAAGTTATATAATGTATTTATGCTGTTTCGAACATAAACGGTTACTTTTTGTAAAATAAGTGATCGCTCAATTATTTATTGAGCCGGTGTGGCGGAATTGGCAGACGCGCGGGACTCAAAATCCCGTTCCTTCTTGGAGTGTCGGTTCGATCCCGACCACCGGTATAACTATAGTAATAAACAGACTCTGTTTGTTTTTGAACCTCGTATCTACGAGGTTCTTTTTTTATGTCAAATATACGTTTTGTTTTAAATTTAAAAAAAGAATATAAATCATTGATATTATATTTACCATTATAACTTTATATTGTGGTTTTTAAGAAAGTATAATATTATGAGTCTAATGCTTTATTTGGAGGAAAATGAATGTCTAAGAGTAAAACTAAAAACAATAGTAGTAAACAATTTTTTAGCAACATACTTCAAGCTGTGGGTGCTGGTGTTGTAATTGCATTAATACCGAATGCATTGTTAGGAGAGTTATTAAAATTCTTCAAAGAAGGTAATCAATTATTAGAATCAGTGTATCAATTGGTTGTATTAATTCAATCATTTATGGCTTTTATTATTGGAGTATTAGCAGCGCATCAATTTAAATTTAGTGGTGCTGGTGCAACGATGGTTGGCGTTTCTGCAATGCTTGGTAGTGGGGCAGTAAAAATAACATCAAACGGTTTTATGTTAAATGGTATTGGAGATATTATAAATACGATATTAGTAGTCATGGTAGCCTGTTTTTTATATTTAATACTTCAAAACAAATTAGGATCGCTTGAAATGATTATTTTACCGGTAGTGATTCCGGTTGTAAGTGGCATTATAGGTATTTATACACTAGGGTATGTATCGAATGTGACGAAAGGAATTGGACATTTAGTGAGTTCTTTTACAGAACTGAATCCTATGTTGATGTCTATCCTTATCTGTGTTACATATTCTTTATTAATGGTTACACCCATATCTGTGGTAGCAATTGCCACTGCAATTGGTTTGTCTGGTTTAGGAAGTGGTGCAGCTAATATGGGTATTGTAGCAGCTTGTGTAACATTTTTATTCGGTTCAATACGAGTGAATGGTGCAGGTGTCAATCTTGTATTAATTATTGGTGCAGCTAAAATGATGATTCCAGTATACTTTAAACATTTAATCATCGCGGTGCCTTTAGTTATTAATGGTATCATAGGAGGGTTAATTGCTTATTTCATAGGAATTCAAGGGACACCAATGTCTGCTGGTTTTGGTTATACAGGTTTAGTAGGGCCAATAAACGCATTTAATCGGATGGATGGTGATCCAGTAATAAATATTATCCTTTTAATTTTTGGTTATCTTATTATTCCATTTGTAGCAGCATTTTTTGTACATGAATTATGTAAAAAATTCATAGGCAGTTATTCAGATGACATATATAGATTTGAAATACCAAAACAATAAAGTGTTTTGAATTTGTGTATGGCAGTTGGTTATCTAAGAAAATGAATATCTATACATTTTCAAGGTATTGTATAGGTGTAGTTAAGTCTAAAAATCTAAAACTTTAAGTTTATTATAGTGTCAATATTATTTTCTATGTCTATATATTTTACTTTAAGGTATAGAGTATAAATTAATGTATATTAACAAGCATGACAGCAACCTGTAATTGATTATGAAGCATAGGGCAGAAATTAAATTTTCTAGTGGGTCTTTTGTAGTTCCACCTATGTAAACAAGGCAGAGATAACTATGATAAAGGTCTGCCTGAGCTAACGTGCATGTATAAGTTTCACTAGAATTATATATAAGATTTAGCCTATGTATAAGAACTACTCTTTTCCATAAGAATAGGAAAAATAGTTTCTTTAAAATAAGTAGGCTATACATTTTCAATTTAGTCATTTAGTGCCTAATTGAACAAGAGTCTGAGACATCTAGTTTTGTCCCAGGCTCTCTTTTTTTATACTCAAGGGACAGAATTTGAGGTAATTAGCTGTTTATATAAGTTTAAATAGATTCCTAAAATTATATTGAATATTATTTCGTAATTATGTATAATAATGAATTATATAGAAAGGGGTTAGAAAATGAAACACATGATTAAATTGATTATGACTGTTATTTTAATTAGTAGCGGTATATTAACTTACATTAGCCCTGTTGCACATGGAGCGGAACAGGATCAATGGGATAAAATAAAAGCGCGTGGTGAATTACGCGTAGGTTTATCTGCAGATTATGCACCATATGAATTTGAGCATAATGTAAATGGTAAATCGGAATATGCAGGTATCGATATTGACTTAGCTAAAAAAGTAGCTAAAGATAATCATCTGAAATTAAAAATTGTAAATATGCAATTTGACAGTTTATTGGGAGCAATTAAGACTGGGAAAGTCGATTTAATTATTTCTGGTATGACACCAACACCAGAGCGTGAAAAAGAAGTAGATTTTTCTAACCCATATATGACAGTCCAACAAAAAATGATAATAAAAAAATCAGATGCAGATAATTTAAAAGATATTGACGATTTTGCAAATAAAAAAATAGGTGTTCAAAAACAAACACAACAAGAAAAAATTGCTCAGAGTGAAATTGATAATGCACAGGTACAATCTTTGACTAGAGTTCCAGAAGTAATCATGTCATTAAAGAGTGGTAAGGTAAAAGGAATGGTCATCGAAGGACCAGTAGCTGAAGCTTATTTGAAACAAAATAAAGATTTAACATTTGCTGAAAATGTTAAATTTAATGAAGGTACAAAAAGTACAGCAATCGCTGCTCCGAAACATTCTCCAAAATTAATGGAAAAATTGAATGCATCTATCAAAGATGTTAAAGATAATAATTTAATTAAGGATTATAAAGCTTCTGCGGCAGAAGCAATGAAAAAAGATGACGGTAATTTTTTCACTAAGTATGGTAATTTCTTCTTAAAAGGTATTCAGAACACGATATTAATTTCCATTGTTGGTGTTCTATTAGGGACAGTGTTTGGTGCTGGTATTGCTTTACTTAAGTTAAGCAAAATTAAATTATTAAGTTGGCTTGCTTCAGCTTATATTGAATTCCTAAGAGGGACACCGCTTTTAGTTCAAGTATTCCTTGTTTACTTTGGAACAACAGCAGTTCTTGGATTAAATATATCAGCGCTTATATGCGGTATGATTGCTTTAGTAATTAATTGTTCAGCATATATTGCCGAAATAATAAGAGCAGGTATTAACGCTGTTGATAGTGGACAAACTGAAGCAGCACGTAGTTTAGGTTTAACTTATGGTCAGACAATGAAGTCAGTTATTTTACCGCAAGCTATTAAAAATATTTTACCGGCTTTAGGTAATGAATTTGTAACGGTAATTAAAGAATCGTCAATTGTTTCAGTCATTGGTGTTAGTGAAATAATGTTCAATGCACAAGTTGTACAAGGTGCGTCATTTGATCCATTTACACCATTAATCGTTGCTGCAATACTATACTTTATTCTTACATTTACATTATCTAGAGTGATGTATTACTTTGAAGGGAGAATGAAAGTTAGTGATTAATATTAAAAATTTATATAAATCTTTTGGTAAAAATGAAGTGCTCAAAGGAATTGATTTAACGGTAAATCAAGGTGAAGTCGTCGCAATCATTGGTCCTTCTGGTAGTGGGAAAAGTACATTACTTCGTTGCATGAATTTGTTAGAAACACCGACTAGTGGGGAAGTTATTTTTAAAGAACAACATTTAACTCATAACAGCACTGAGTTAGAAACCTTACGTCAACAAATGGGGATGGTATTTCAAAATTTTAATTTGTTTCCTCATAAAAAGGTCATAGATAATGTTATATTAGCGCCAAGTTTATTGAAAAAAGATAATATCGCTAATTTAAAACAACAGGCGAAATCATTACTTGAAAAGGTTGGATTAGCAGATAAAGCAGACGCTTATCCCTCTCAATTATCTGGTGGACAAAAGCAGAGGGTTGCAATTGCTAGAGCATTGGCAATGAATCCTGAAGTGTTATTATTTGATGAACCAACGTCAGCACTTGATCCTGAAGTTGTTGGTGATGTGCTTAAGGTAATGAAAGATCTAGCAAAAGAAGGTATGACAATGGTCGTTGTCACACATGAAATGAACTTTGCAAGGGATGTAAGTGATAAAGTGGTCTTTATGGCAGATGGCGTGATTGTTGAATCTGGATCGCCAACAGATATTTTTGATCATCAACAACATGAAAGAACTAAAAACTTCTTGAGTAGAGTACTATAAGCTGTTGAAACCAAGCATTTAAGGTTAGATTAATTAATAATCGTAACTTTAGATACTTGGTTTTTAATTTTGTCATGAAAAACTAAAATACGTCATACGCTAAACACTTCGGAATGTGTTAAACTATGGAATGTATGTTTTTAATGTGGGGTGTAATTAAATGGATTTAAACCAATTGAAACAAGATGTCATAGATTATGCTCATACAATTGGTATCGATAGTATTGGTTTTACTACAGCTGATCCTTTTGATGAGTTGAAACAAAAGTTAGCTGACTATCATGCGAAAGGCTATGCATCTGGTTTCGAAGAATCGGATATCGAATTGAGAACTGAACCGAAGTTATCGCTGCCGACAGCTAGATCAATCATTGCAATTGCAGTGGGTTATCCTAATAAATTGAAAGGCGCTCCTAAAAGTGTTCGTGGTGATCGCCGTGGTATGTTTGCACGAGCATCGTGGGGACAAGACTATCATTCGATTATGAGGAAACGCCTAGATAAATTAGGTGCGTATTTAGAAGAAAAAGTACCTGGTGTAGAAATACAATCAATGGTAGATACTGGTGTACTTTCAGATCGCGCAGTTGCTGAACGCGCGGGCTTAGGTTACGTAGGTAGAAACGGTTTTGTTATTAATCCAGAATTAGGTACATGGACATATCTAGGTGAAATGCTTGTAAGTATACCTTTTCCACCAGATGATCCGTTAATCGATAGTTGTGGTGATTGTACCATTTGTGTTGATCGTTGCCCAACTGGAGCACTTGTTGGTGATGGACAATTAAATAGTCAAAAATGTATCAGCTTTTTAACGCAAACTAAAGGGTATTTAGCTGATGAATATCGTTATAAAATTGGTAATCGTTTATATGGTTGTGATACATGTCAGCAAGTTTGTCCAAGAAATAAAGGAATCAATACTCAACAAGATGATATCGTATTAGAACCAGAAATTTTGAAACCTAGGTTGGTGCCTTTGTTGCAAATGAGTAATAAGGAATTTAAAAACACTTATGGTCATTTAGCAGGTGCATGGAGAGGGAAGAAACCGATACAACGGAATGCTATCGTCGCATTAGCGCATTTTAAAGATGAAACTGCAATATCAGAATTACAAGAAGTAGCTTTGAATGATCCTAGACCCATGATTCGTGGTACTGCATATTGGGCAATAGGTCAAATTCAAGGTGAAGCGGCAAGGCCTTTTATAGAACAACATTATAATGATGAAATAGAAGAAGTCCAAGTAGAAATGATAAAAGGACTTGAAATGAGGAGCGAATAAAAGCATGACAAACCATATAGTATTATTTCAGCCACAAATACCTGGTAATACAGGCAGTATTGCTAGAACATGCGCTGGTACATATACACATTTACATTTAATTAAGCCATTAGGTTTTAGTACAGATGATAAAATGTTAAAACGTGCAGGCTTAGATTATTGGGAATCTGTGAACATTACCTATTATGAAAACATTGAATCATTTTTTGAAAACACTGATGGTACATACTATTTGTTGACTAAATTTGGTAAAAAGACGTATTCAGATTTTGATTTCACAGATACAGAACATGACCACTTTTTCATATTTGGACGAGAAACAACTGGATTACCTGATTGGGTAAAAGATGCTTATGCTGAAACTGCCTTAAGAATACCAATGAATGATAATATTAGATCATTAAATCTATCTAATACAGCTTCATTACTTATATACGAAGCTTTAAGACAACAAAGTTTCCCTGGGTTACATTAATTGTTTAAAATGAATGAAATTATAGTTAAAGCTTTGTATAATGAAGTTAAGCCTAAATATAATTTAAATCAGAAGAATCATAAGTTAAATTAAGTAAATAGTTTATGGTTACTGTAACAAGGGTAATAATAAAAATAATGCTAGAACGCGTCTTAATAGACAAAGAGGAGTGTAATTACTATGGCAATGAACTTTAAAGTTTTAGAAAATGAACAAGTTGTAGCGGAATATGCTGCAGATATCTTAAGAAAACAATTTAACAACAATCCAACAACAATTGCTGGTGTACACCTTTCAAGTGACAATGCACCAGTATTGGATGAATTAAAGAAAAATGTTGATAAACATGCAGTAGATTTTAGTCAAATTAATATTCTGGATTATGATAACAATAAATCATACTTTGAAGCACTTGGTGTTCCAGAAGGCCAAATCTTCAATGTTTCATTTGGTGAAGATACGGAATCATTTATTAAAGATAAAATCAAAACTAAAGAAAATAAAGGGAAATTGATTACACAAGTACTTTCTATTGATACAAATGGTAAATTAGATGTAAGTGTGAATCAAGGTTTATTCTCGTCACGTGAAGTTATTTTAATTATTACAGGTAGCAATAAAAAAGAAGTCGTTCATAAACTTTATGAAGAAAATGGTAAAACAAGTTTTGAACCTTCAGATTTAAAAGCGCATCGTATGGTTAATGTTATTTTAGATGAAGCGGCTGCTGAAGGTTTACCAGAAGATGTTAGACATTATTTCACTGCACGTTTTGCATAATTTATATGTGAGGTGATTGCAATGAGTTTAGATAAAAATCAAAATAATCTACATCGTGATGAATTAGAGTCAGAAAACGCGATGGTTGATGATTTAGAGGATGTCGTAGAATTAGGAAAAGAAATGGAACAAATCTCTGAAGAAAATGATGAAGATAAATTAGATAAATCACATGACCCAGCAGTACGTTCCGATTTAAATGAATAGTTTAAGCCACCTTTGTGAATTATTATGGTTCACAAAGGTTTTTTGTGTAATTGTGATGACGATTATTTTCGAAGTCATGTGGTAAAAAAAGAAATGCCATGTTAAATGTGAATGTGTTATTATTAAAGCATTATTGATTTAAGGAGAATTATATAAATGTTAAGCAAATATTGGAAATATATCATGATAAGTGCTGTTATTGTAAATTTAATTTCTATAAAAGGTTTTCCAATGGCAATTGGAGCGCTTTATTTACCAGTATTATTCAAAATTATTAAATTACAAATTAATTTATCACAAGGTTTAGTAGATCAAGTGAATGCATCAACTTTTGTAAAAAGTAATCAAACAGGCGTCATTATTAGTGTGTTATGTTGTATTGTTATAACTGTATTATTATTTAAGCCTTTAGGTAGCTTTTATGATAATTTAGATGGTTTCCTAGGATTATTAATAACAATTAGTCCAGTTACATTAGTGATAGGTGCGATCTTATTAATTTTAACTGCAGTTGGCGTGATTCAAGCGGCAAAAAATCAATTTAAAAGTGTTAATATCACTAAAGAGCGTTAAGACAATTTTTAATAATAGAGCTTTTAAGATTAATAAAATGTACGTCACTATGTTCATTCATCTAATATAAAAATTTTAATTGTATTTCCAATTATCGCGTCTGAGACAAAGTAGATGTCTCAGACGCTTTTTTTCATTTAGGCAGTAGATGACTGAATTGAAAAGGTAAAATCTCACTTATTTAAACAAACGATTAAAAAATTTGATTACTCTCCTGCTACCTTTTTATATAAAAGAAAAAATATCAATGTGTTGTTGTTTATGTATTTTAAAATTATCAATTGAATTATGAAAACGCTATATAATACGATTGCTCCTATAAAATGTTTAATGCTATACTAATAGCGAACAATGAATAATGAAGGGGAGAATTATAAATGTCAGTAAGAATAGAACATGATACATTCGGTGAAATTGAAGTACCTGCAGATAAATACTGGGGTGCACAAACAGAAAGAAGTAAACGTAATTTTCCAGTGGGTAAAGAACGTATGCCAATTGAAGTTGTATACGGATTTGCGCAATTAAAAAGAGGAGCAGCATTAGCTAATCATGCATTAGGTAAATTATCAGATGCCAAAAAAGATGCGATTGTCTATGCATGTGACCGCGTATTAAATAAAGAATTAGATGAACATTTCCCACTTGTTGTTTGGCAAACAGGGAGTGGTACACAAAGTAATATGAATGTAAACGAAGTTGTAAGTTATGTTGCCAATACTTACTTAAAAGAGCAAGGTATCGATGAGTCTATTCATCCTAATGATGATGTAAATAAATCTCAAAGTTCTAATGATACATTCCCAACAGCAATGCATGTTGCATTATACAATGAAGTTGAAACAAAATTAGAACCTGCATTAAAAACACTGAGAGATACGTTTAAACAAAAAGAAGAACAATATCACGATATTATTAAAATTGGGCGTACGCATCTACAAGATGCTACACCGATTCGACTAGGTCAAGAAATTAGTGGTTGGCGTTATATGTTAGATAAATGTGAAACGTTGTTAAGTGAATCAAAAGCGCATATTTTAAACTTAGCTATTGGTGGTACTGCAGTAGGTACAGGAATTAATGCACATCCAGAGTTTGGTGACAAAGTAGCTAAATTTATAGCTGAAAATACAGGCTATCCTTTTGTATCATCTGAAAATAAATTCCATGCATTAACAGCACATGACGAAGTTGTACAATTGCATGGTACACTTAAAGCACTTGCAACAGATCTAATGAAAATTGCCAATGATGTAAGATGGTTAGCTTCAGGACCTCGTGCGGGTCTTGCTGAGATTTCCATACCAGAGAATGAACCTGGTTCATCTATCATGCCTGGTAAGGTTAATCCAACGCAATGTGAAATGTTAACTATGGTTGCAGTTCAAGTAATGGGTAATGATACAGCAGTTGGTATTGCAAGTTCACAAGGTAACTTTGAACTCAATGTATACAAACCAGTTATTTTATTAAATACCTTGCAGTCAATTTATTTATTAGCAGATGGTATGGACACATTTAATAATAATTGTGCAGTTGGTATTGAGCCAATTCCAGAGAATATTGATAATTATTTAAACCAATCATTAATGCTCGTAACTGCTTTGAATCCACACATTGGATATGAAAAAGCAGCTAGTATCGCTAAAAAAGCTCACCGTGAAGGGCTTACTTTAAAAGAATCAGCAATTAATTCAGGGTATGTTACAGAAGAACAATTCGAACAATGGATTAAACCAGAAGATATGGTTGAACCTAAATAAAACTCCATAGAGCACTGAAAATACAAATATTTAAATTAAGAGAGCTAATCCTATCATATGGATTAGCTCTTTTTGTTTTATACTTTAATGCGTTGAACGTTAGCAATTGACTACAGAATAATCAAATGCAACAGTTTGTTTACACTTAATAGTATGCTAGCTTATTTTAATAGAGATAAGGTATTGCAATTATTTTATATGATTAAACTTCATCGTCTAAACTTACAGTTATACTTTCTTGTGTGAGTGGATGAATAAATTCTATTTTGTGACTATTTAATTCTAATTTTCTTAACGTAGAGTTACCATATAATGGATCACCAATAACTGGGTGACCAATTTCTGCTAAGTGTACACGAATTTGATGCGTTCTACCGGTATCTAATTTTATTTCTAATTCACAGACGTCTTCTTTAATCATTTTTGAATTTAAAATATGTGTGATTGCAGATTGACCTGTAGAAGAGACACGACGTTTATTAGAATGAAATTTATCTTTACCAATAGGCATATCGATAGTCTGAGGTTTGATAGGTAATAAACTATGTACATTTGCTTTATATATACGGTCTATTTCATTTTCCTCTAGCATACGGTCTAAGATTTTTTTCATTAATGGGTTTTTTGCGACGATTAATAAACCAACTGTTTCTTGGTCTAATCGGTGAATAGGTTCTACATAATCACTTTTTATTGTATAAATGACATGGTTCATTAATGTATTACTTTCTTTTAAATCATTTGGATGTGTTTTCACACCTTTTGGTTTCATGACAATTGCTATGTCATCATCTTCATAATAAATTTGAGCGAAGCGGTAACTAGGTAAGTAATTACTCACTTCATCTGGTGTTGGAATATAAACATTATCGCCAGTATTTACTATAGTCATGAGCGTTCCAGGCGATTCGTTAATGGTAATTGCTTTCGACATATTTAAAGTGTGTAAATCTTTTTTTGGTAAGTGCAATTGTTGAAAAATTTCTCTTAATGTTAATTGATTATATTTATTAGGGATTTCAAATTTCATAGTATCCTCCTTGATTATCAACTATTATCATACCATAAAGAAAGTATTAAAAATATTAGTCAAATGAATTCTATATTTAAAATTTAAATGAATGCATTTATTAATGTTGTAGAAGCAACATTTTAAAATTTAACATGAAGAAGGTATAATATATATTAAAGTAGTAACGGAATGGAATGGTTAAATGGAAAAACCGACAAGACTTGCATTACTTAAAGAAATAGCTGAATTTTTAAATGAAGAAACAGAAACATACAGCATGATGGATGGCGCGTTGAGATATCTTATAGAAGGAACGGATTTTACTACTGGATGGATTTTCTTTATAGATGATGTAGGGCAACATGAATTAGTCTCGCATTTTGAGCTTCCAGGAGCGTTAGCCAAAGACAATTGTAAATACATGTGTGAAGGCACGTGTTGGTGTGTTCAAGCATATCAAAATAAAAAGTTAACTAAGGCATCAAATATTATAAATTGCTCTCGCATTAATTTAGCTAATCGTGCACATCATGCTGAAACAAATGGTATTACACATCATGCAACGGTGCCATTACGTTCAGGAGAAGAACAGTTTGGATTATTAAATGTGGCGACACCTTATAAAACAAGCTACAGTGAAGAGGACTTAGAATTACTAGAGTCAGTTGCTTTTCAAATAGGTTCTGCTATCAAACGAATTATTCTCACAAATAAAGAAAAAGAAGCTGCTCGTATCAGTGAAAGAAATCGATTAGCTCGAGATTTACATGATTCAGTGAATCAATTATTATTTTCTGTGAAACTGACTGCACATGCTGCCCAGGGTATTACGAAAGAGGAAGTATCACGGAATGCGTTTAATGTAATAGAAGATACAAGTCAACAAGCCGTGAATGAGATGCGGTCATTGATCTGGCAACTTAAACCTGTTGGATTAGAACAAGGATTAGTAAATGCATTAAATAACTATAGTGATATTTTACAAATTGAGTTAAGTGTAAAAGTTGAAGGTTTGATTAATTTACCAAGTTTAATAGAAGAAAATGTCTACCGTATTATCCAAGAAGCTATGAATAATACTAAGAAACATGCGAATACAAATGAGATTAATGTGAAATTGACGCAAAATCATCAATCTTTAATCGTGGAAATTAAAGATTTTGGTAAAGGTTTTAATATGAATCAATCAAATTTTAATTATTCACATGGAATCAATAATATGAGACAACGTGCGAAAGCGATGAATGGTAATTTATATATTGAATCAATTGAAAACAAGGGTACTAAAATATATATAAGCGTGCCGTTGTCGTTATAGGAAGGAAGAAAGTTATGAGTCGAATTATACTTGTAGATGATCATCATATTGTTAGGCAAGGATTAGAATTTTTATTATCAACGGTAGAAGATTTAGAGGTTATAGGTGGATTTTCAGATGGTCAAACCTTTTTAGATTATCTAGAAAACAACACGTTACCCGATATTGTATTATTAGATTTAGTAATGCCAAAAATGAATGGTATTGAAATTACAGAATGGATGAAGAAAAAATATCCAAATGTAAAAATATTAGTGTTAACAAGTTATATTGATGATGAACATGTTATTTCTGCAATTGATAAAGGTGCAGATGGTTATGAGATGAAAGATGTAGAGCCTGAGCAATTAATAAAAACAATAAAACATGTTCTTGCAGGAGAAAAAATTATTCATCCTCAAGCACAACATGTCATTGAAACAGTAAGTAAAAAGCCACATTATGCAAACAAGCTTTCAAAAAGGGAATCAGAAGTACTTACGGAAATGGCAAAAGGTAAAACAAATAAAGAAATTGCAGAAACACTTTTTGTATCAGAGAAAACAATTAAAACGCATGTTAGCCATATATTTAGTAAACTTCAAGTAACGGATCGTACACAGGCGGCAATTTATGCTATGCAAAACAATTTAATATAGTGTGTAATAAAACGATCATAAATAATGGCATGGCATGGCAATATATCTATTTTGGTGAATTATTACTTTAATTTATATAAAAATACTATATAATAAATAGTAATAACTAAAAGGGGGATATTGCTATGAAAACGAAGCATCTTTCATTAAAGATTGTCATCGCGTTAGTATTAGGTATTGCAATTGGTTCTATCTTTAATGTATTTTCGAATACAGCTTTTGTAGAAAACGTAGATAAATACCTATTTAATGTTATCGGACAAATCTTTCTGAATTTAATCTTTATGTTAGTAGTGCCAGTTGTTTTTGTTTCCATCGTCTTAGGGGTAGTCGGTGTAGGTGATCCAAAATTATTAGGGGGCATAGGTATAAAAACGATTACCTTCTATTTAACCACGACAGCGATTGCAATTATCATTGGTATTACATTGGCTTTAGTATTACAACCCGGTGCTGGAAAATCAGAACTATTAAATAGTGATGATGTATCCAGTTATCAACAAACATTAGAGAAAGAAGACAGTTCACAAGATTCAGCCGCCAAACAAACATTTGATCAAACTTTAATTAATTTATTTCCTAAAAATCCATTGCAAGCCATGACGGATGAAAATATGTTGCAAATTATTACATTTGCTATTTTCATTGGTGTAGGTATTATCATGGTGGGTTCAAAGGCACAAATGGTTCATAAATTTTTAGAACAAACCAATGATGTACTCATGTATATTGTAACAATGATTATGAGTGTCTTTGCACCAATTGGTACATTTGGTCTTGTAGCACATGCCTTTACTGGTGCTGGATTTGGGGCAATCCAGCAATTAGGTATGTATTTCTTTATTGTCTTACTGGGGTTAGGGATTCATTTCTTTGTGGTATATGGTGCTGCCGTTAAATTTATGGCAAAATCAAGTCCATTAAAGTTTTTCAAAGACTTTATTCCAGCTATCACATTAGGTTTTAGTGCTTCAAGTTCTACGGCTACTTTACCTGTATCATTAGAATGCACGAAAAAAATGGGGGTTAGACGGGAAATTGCTTCATTTGTTCAACCCTTAGGCGCAACGATTAACATGGATGGTACTGCCATAATGCAAGGTGTTGCAACGATATTTATCGCTCAAATTTCTGGCGTGACTTTATCTGTTTCGCAAATTATAACAGTTGTCGTTATAGCAGTTGTGGCATCTATTGGTACAGCTGGGGTTCCTGGCGTGGGATTGATTATGCTCGCAATGGTATTAAATGCAGTAGGACTAGATCCAGCAGCCATCGGTATTATTTTAGGGATTGATAGATTACTTGATATGACAAGAACATCAGTCAATATAACAGGCGACGCAGCATGTGCTTTAGTTATTTCAAAGGCTGAAGAAAGAAAGTTAGCAAAAGAACGTACACTTAATGAATAAATATAGATTAATAAAGGGTAGGGCATAGAAATCAAATTTTCTAATAAAGATTACGTCGTCCTACCTATGCAATCAAGGCAAAGATGACTAGAATAAAGCTTTACCTGAGCTAACGTGCATACATAAGTCTCACTAGCATTTTTATGTGGCATATCTAAGCTTTAGCTTATGCAAAAGAACGATTTGTTTCTATAAAAATGGAAAAATAGTTTTTATAAATAAGTGAGTCTTTATATTTTCAACTCAATCATCTACTGCCTAATTGAAAAAGTCTGAGACATCTATTTTGTCTCAGACTTTTTAATGCGTACTGATATGCTTTAATAGGTTCGTATTTTTAATAATCATAAACACTGAAACACGGATATCATCAAATTAGAAGTGATTTGCATCATATGTTATCTTGTGATTGATCTAAATTTGAAGGAGCACTATGCATATGAATAAAAATAAATTATATGTACTGATTGTCTTAGCAATTTGTTTAATAATAACGGTGATATGCACATACTTTTTTATAAAGAGAGGTCATTATTCAGTATTCATAACATTATCTATACCTTTTATCATTTTAATTATTGATTATTTCTTAGGCAGAAAAGATGATAAAGATAAGTAGTGACAGCCGATTAAATTAGATGCAATATATGTGCAATAACATAAGTAAGTTGCACGTTTGATAGGCAAATTTAATTGATAATCAGTTGTCTGTTACAAACATTTTTTTAGTAACTTGTATTGAAAATGATGAAGGCTAAATGGGTATTATGTAATAGCATGATACAGTTCTACAAATTTTTTTGCATCTTTACGATGGACTTGATCAAATATCCATGTTTCACCATCATGGTCCATTATTGTAATTCTAAAAGGTGAAAGTGAGAAACCTGTCTTCAAGCTTTTGATATCTGTAAATAAAAATGTCTCCTTAATATTTCCAATTTGCATTGTCTCTAGAGATTTAAAGATGATACGATCATCTAGCAAAATGAGTTGCCCTGAAACAGTTTGTAATTGAAAAAATTTTAACGAAGCACTTATAGCAATGACGGGATGATTGATATCTACTTGCATAATTAATTCCCCTATCTAAAGTTTATTTGTCATATATTGATAAAACATTTACTTATAAATTATTTTAATTGAGTATAACATGAGAATAGTCTATTACAAATTACATATATGAAATCTCGGATAATTGTGGAGTTTCAATAATGATTACATCGTTTAGCTAAGGGCGGTTAAATTGAGAAGTGGAAAATAATGTACATTTAAGCTAATGCACATGTATAAAGCCCCGGATACACTTTATATAGAATACAAAAGCTAGAGCTTATGTATAGGAATGCCTTATTTTCATAAAATGAAAAAGTAGTTCTATCAATGTAAGGGAGCTTTATTAAGATAAATTACATAAAATCAGCAAAATGATCTCTATAACGCATGTGCACGACAGCTCCTACGATAAAAAGAATCAAGACAAGTACAAAATTATAAACAGTTAAATGCCAATGATTAATAAAATACCATTCTTTGTGCAATAGGGCGGCTCGGTATCCTTCAGCTAAAAAATAAATCGGGTTTAATTTCATGACTGTTACCACAATTTCATTTTTAGGTGCGTATAATATGGAAGATACAAAAAATATGATTCTCATTAACGATTGAATAACCATTTGCGTATCACGAATCAATACGGCCAAAGTTGATGTGAATATTGAGATAATAGTCGTTAATATTAAGGCATAAGGTACATAAATTAATAATTGTAATGAATAAATAGAAGGGTGATATCCACCCGAAAAGCAAATGATTAACACAATCAACAATAAGCCGAGATGTCCATAAAATCTACTAAATACAATGTAACTAGGTATGACAGATAATGGAAAATTCATTTTTGCAACTTGATTGTATTTTGATACAATCGCTTTTGTACCCTCTAAAACACCTTGATTTACAAAAAACCACATACTTATACCTACAATAAGCCAATAAATAAAAGGTATCCCATCATGAGTAGCATTATTCCGTAAACCTAGACCAAATACAAACCAATATACTGCAATTTGCAATGCTGGATTAATGATTTCCCAAGCTACACCTAAATAATTGTTATGGTTAGAAATTCGTAATTGGAAATCTGCTAGTCTTTTAATTAAATACAGGTTCGTCAACTGTTCCTTTAATATAAACCATACTGAATTCATTTGAACATATCACGCTTTCATATTTAGTTTTTATTAATATTAGTGAAAATAATTATACATTATTTTTGGAATGTAAGTAAATGAATTATCATTTGATACATAGAATATTTTGAGTCATATGATAGGGAGAATAAAAATAGATTATTGAATAGTGCGATTAGATCATTGCTTTCCAATATACTGGTATTTCGAGTCTATTAAATTTAAAAAAATTAATGAAATCGCAAAATCATTTTATAATCGTCAGATTCTGTTGTATAACAGAATTGAACGATATATAAGTAAATTAAAGAAGTATATTACAGGAGTAAGTGGAACTATATATAAATAATAAAGTTATCTGAAGTCAATACAATGAGTTTCAGATAACTTTAAATGTATCTATTTACAATAGTAGGTTTTAGAAAATATATAATTCTTAAAAATTTTATTTTTTATCTCTGAAACAGTGATTAGTACACAAAAAATATTTGTTAATTAAAGACAATCGTCTTATTTCCATCATTTACAATAATTTTATGTTGTACGTGATATTCGACTGCTTGTGCTAGCACGGTTGATTCAACGTGACGTCCTATTTTTCTTAAATCTTGAACACTGTAGCGATGATTTATGCGTGTGACATCCTGTTCGATAATTGGGCCTTCATCTAAATCCGACGTAACATAATGACTTGTAGCGCCTACAAGTTTAACACCGCGTTCCCAAGCTTGTTTATAAGGATTTGCACCGATAAATGATGGCAAGAATGAATGATGAATATTTATAATTTGGTTTGGATAATGACTTACAAAATGATCAGTTAAAATTTGCATATATTTTGCTAGTACAATGAGATCGATTTCGTGATGGCTACAAATATTAAGTATCTCTTGCTCTACTTCTTGTTTCTCTTTATTATTTGGCACATAATAAAATGGAATAGACAAAGATTCAGCAAAATGTCTGTTTGTTTCATGGTTACTTACGACACATACAATTTCTGCAGGCAATTCACCTCGTTGTACTCTTAATAGCACTTCGTTAAATGCGTGATCTTCTTTAGAAACAAATAATGCGATTTTCGTTTTATCATTATTATCGAAAAGTTCAAATTTTATATCGTATTGATTTAAAGTCGATTCTAATGCTTCTTTAAGTTCTGTAACTTGTTCAAATTCTAAGCGTAAAAATAATTTACCATTTTCAGATTGGTTGCTTTCATACTCTGTAAAATGATCTAAATGTAAAATATTAGATCCATGATCCGCAATAATCGTTGTAATTAATGACGTTAAACCTACGCTGTCTGTACATCTAGCTAGTAATATATATGTATTTTTCATATTAAGCACCTCAAAATTTTAAAAGTAACTCAGATTATAATGAAAATTCTAAATAATGTAAACAAAAGCTATCATTTAAATTAATTTAGAGAAATTTGTAGTTTATCTATGCGTAAACAAGAAAAATGGTCTATAATAATAAATAGTGTTTTTATCTTAAAAGAGTAATAAGTAATTTGAGTTGATAACACATTTCACAATAATAATACGCTTACAAACAAAGTGATTTTTGTTTTTAATATATTATAAGATATAAGATTGATTATTTTGATAATTGCGCCAATGATAATTAACAATGAAAATTTCATTTCACTCTTTTATTTTCCTAAAAATTGTATTATGATGTAATTTGTGTTTCAAGAAGCGTGTATTATTGCAATTTCTTGTGTCCGGATAAAATATTCTTTTATGAAAGGTAGATTAAAGTAATGGATAGACAGAGTTTCACAGATTTAATTCAAACAAAATTTAAAATGGTACGTATTGAAGCAGGTTATACGCAAGATACGATGGCCCAAACAATAGGTCTTTCTAAAAAGACATTGGTACAAATAGAAAAAGAGAGAGTATTACCTAACTGGACAACATGTGTGTCAATTTGTGCATTATTTAGAGATTCAGATGTGTTAAATAGTACATTTGGATGTGATCCTCTAGAAATGGTACAAACGATTTCTCGTAATCATTGTGCATATCCTAACCATTCTACAACAAGTGATATCTATTGGAACACTGTTGATAGTCGTAATGGCTTCATCTTACAAAGTAACAAAGTGAGTGATATCTATCGTGTGCTAAATCAAGAGACACAGCCGATATTTGGTACTTCAAAATTAAGAGAAGCTGAAACTTATTTTGGTAGAATTTCTAAAGAAGAATTAATGCACGTATAATATTAATTCAATTAGTGATAGAAGAATCATTATTTATATAATTATCAGTCATGGGAAGTGATATTATATATGAATGATTTAGTCACTCTACCTCTACTTGACCTAAACATAGATTTAGGTCTTTTTTTATGTTATAAGTAAAATTTTGGAATGTTTTTCTACGCAATGAATCGTTATATGTTATACAATGTAAAAATGATTATAAGAAAATTTGAAATTTATTTAAGCAAACAAAGGAGTCATACACATGCAGACATTTTTAGTTATCATCTTTATGATGGTTATAGGCGCACTGATTGGTGGGGTAACCAATGTCATTGCTGTTAAAATGTTGTTTCACCCGTTTAAAACATATTATATTTTCAAAAAAAGAGTGCCTTTCACTCCAGGATTAATACCTAAAAGAAGAAAAGAAATTGCGGATAAAATTGGTCAAGTTGTTGAAGAACACTTACTTACAGAAGAAGTTATTCAAGCTAAGTTAAATGCACCAACTTCTAGAGATGCAATTGAAGAGATTATATTTAAGCAAATCGCTAAATTGAAAGAGAATCATACGACAATACAATCATTAGCAGACATTGTAGATATTGATTTTTCTAAAACAGCAAATCAAAAATTAGATGAATTAATTTCAGATAAAATGGATAACTTTTATTTAGATTATCAAAATACACCAATCCAGCAACTTATTCCTAATGACATTGAAAGTAGTATAGATGATAAAATTGCGCTACTTCCTGAGTTGTTATTTGATAGAGCACGCGTATACTTGAAATCAGAAAAAGGTGGGGCAGATATTGCTTCTATGTTAGATACATTCTTCAACGAAAAAGGAAAAATTGTTGGTATGTTACAAATGTTCATGACAAAAGAAAGCATTGCAGAGCGAATACAGCATGAACTCATTAGATTAACGAGTCATCCTAAAGCAAAAGCAATTGCTACGCAGATTATTGAAAATGAATATGCAACAATGAAATCGAAACAGTTGAATGAATTGATAAATGAAACGCAATATCAAGCTTTTAAAACATCAGTGACAGAATTAGCATTAGGATATGTGGACTTAGAACAAACTTCACATAAACCATTGCATACCATTATGCCAAGCTTTATTTCATTCTTAGAAACAAAAGTATCTAAGACGTTAACCGATGTAATTATTGATAATGCGTCAAAACATCTATCTCCAATTATGAAAAAAATAAACTTGAGACAAATGGTAGAAGAACAGATTAATACATTTGATTTAGCTTATATTGAAAAATTAATCATTGATATCGCTAATAAAGAATTGAAATTAATCATGTTTTTGGGATTTTTACTCGGTGGCATAATCGGTTTATTCCAAGGTGTAATTGCAATTTTTGTATAACATATTAAATTATGTTATTGTAATATCGATGTGGTTTTCACACATATACAAAAAAGGAGTGAAGCATAGTGGCAGTAAATTTATACGATCATGCAAATCAATTAGAACAAGCATTAAGAGAAAGTGATGAATATCAAGCTATTCAAAATGCTTATGCAAAAGTTAAAGAAAATCAAGAATCAAAAGATTTATTTGATGAATTCCGTGAAACACAATTAAGTTTCCAACAAAAACAAATGCAAGGTGAAGAAATCGGTGAAGAAGAGCTACAAAAAGCACAAGAACAAGCTCAAAAAATCGAAAATGATTCAAACATTTCTGAATTAATGGCTGCTGAACAAAATATGAGCCAAGTATTCCAAGAAATCAACCAAATCATTGTTAAACCTTTAGATGAAATTTACGCTGACTAATTTTTAGTTGAATATAAATGAATTTTATTTAAATAATATAGTCGTTTAAAGAATAAAACAGTAATCCTATCTTTTATAAATTTGATTTTGTAGTAGTTCAATACCGATGCGACCTATATGGTTAAATAGATCGAGACATATATTTGTCTTGGTCTATTTTTTTGTGAATATATAGATTGATTATATTTTGGCTATTGATTGAAAGGGATTTTTACTAATAAGGTAGATATTAGAGAAACAAAGTGATTGCTCGCTTAGTTTTATCGACTGGTGAATAAACAATATGGTAAAATATAGAGGTAAAAGGATTGTTATGCATACAATTTAACAAGTGACAGAAATAACTTAGATGTTAATTAATTGTGGTATGTGCATAAGTACAAATAAACCTTTCAATAAAGGAGAACTATACTGTATGGTGAAATTTATTCATTGCGCTGACTTACACTTAGATAGTCCTTTTAAATCTAGAAGTTATCTTAGTCAGTCTATTTTTGATGATATGCAAAAAAGTGCTTACGAAAGTTTTAAAAAAATAGTAGATTTAGCATTAAATGAAGAAATAGATTTTATGATTATTTCTGGTGATTTATTTGATCAACATAACCGCACGCTACGTGCAGAGGTATTCTTAAAGGAACAGTTTGAACGATTAAAGAGAGAACAAATATTTGTTTATTTATGTCACGGGAATCATGATCCATTATCAGCAAGTATTGGCACAGTATGGCCAGATAATGTTTCCGTTTTCTCTGAAAATGTTGAAACTTATCAAACAATCACTAAAAATGGCGAAGAGATTTATTTGCATGGTTTTAGTTATCAAAATGATGCAAGTTATGAAAATAAATTAGATGCATATCCTTCAAGTCAAGGTCAAAAAGGCATACATATTGGTATCTTGCATGGTACATATAGCAAATCAAATACCAATGATCGATATACTGAATTCAGACTAGAAGACTTAAATAATAAGTTATATCACTATTGGGCTTTAGGCCACATTCATGAGCGTCAACAACTGAGTGATATGCCACAAATTCATTATCCTGGTAACATTCAAGGCAGACATTTTAAAGAGCTGGGTGAAAAAGGATGCTTGTTAGTTGAAGGGGACGATTTAAAACTCAACGCGCAATTTGTTCCTACTCAATTTATAAGATTTGAAAAAGCAACTATAGAATCGGATAAAACATCGAAGCAAGGTCTTTTTGATGACATTCAATCTTTTAAATCACAAGTGAGAAAAAATGGAAAAGCCATCTATCAACTGAATGTTGTTGTAAATTCAGATCAATTGATATCTGAACAAGATATTTTGCAAGTACATGAAATGATAAGTGATTTTGAAGAAAATGAGCATGATTTTGTATTTGTAGAACAACTCTCAATTAAAAACAAATATGAAGATCAAAATACATTAGTTAAAGAATTCTCGCCTGAATTAATAGATGATACAACTGTTTATGACGGTGCTATGAATGATTTGTATTTAAATCCCAAAGCGTCTAAATATCTAGAAAATTATAGTGATTTCGATAGAAGAGCATTAATTGAACATGCTGAAGAATTATTGAAGTCAGATATGAGGGGTGAATAATATGAAAATCAAATCATTAGAGATTTATGGATACGGTAGATTTATTGAAAGAAAAATTGAATTTGACGAATCATTTACTCAGATTTATGGTGAAAACGAAACGGGTAAATCTACAATACAAGCATTTATTCATTCAATTCTCTTTGGATTTCCTACAAAAAAAGAGAACGAACCACGTTTAGAACCAAGATTAGGTAATCAATACGGTGGTAAATTAACATTAATTCAAGATGACGGCTCGCTCGTCGAAGTAGAACGTATTAAAGGCAGTGCGACTGGTGATGTGAAAGTTTATTTGCCTAATGGTAGCATTAAAGATGAAAGTTGGTTAAAAAAAGAACTTAATTTTATCTCGAAACGTACGTATCAAGGGATTTTTTCATTCGATGTTTTAGGGTTGCAAGATATTCATAAAAATATGGATGAAACACAATTACAAAATTATCTTTTACATGCTGGTGCTTTAGGCTCTACTGAATTTACGACTATGCGTGAGGTATTAAATACTAAAAAGGAAGAACTTTATAAAAAAAATGGTCGCAATCCAATTATCAATCAACAAATAGAACAACTGAAAGAATTAGAAGGCCAAATTCGTGAAGAAGAAGCAAAATTAACTTCTTATAAGCGATTAGTAGATGATAAAGATAAAGCAGAAAGACGACTTAATAATTTAAAACAAAATTTAGCACAGCTATCTAAAATGCATGAACGTAAACAAAAAGAACTCGCTTTACTTGAACAGACTCAAGAGTGGAAACAATTGGAAACCCAATTGAATATAGAGCCTGTTGTTTTTCCAGAACAAGGTATAGATCGTTATGAATCGGCAAAGTTACAAACTCAAAATTTAAAGCGTGATATCAGTTTAAGAACAGAACGGTTAGCACATCTTAAAGCCGAAAATGAAAAAATAACAGTACCAAGGCAAAGTGACATTGATGCATTTAATCATTTACATCAACAAGAAAATGAAATAAAACAAAAAGAATATGAAGTTAAGGCGTTAGATAAAGAAATACAAGATAAAGAACGTGAAAAAGAAGGCTTGAAGTCAAACATTGGATGGCAAACTGTTCATCATGAAGTCGATGGTTCAGAAGCTATGAAGAGTCATGTCAGTAATCAAATAAAAGATAAACAAGAACAAATGGCTTATATCCAACAACTCGAACGTAATATTGAAGAAAATAAAATTGATAATGATACAAATCACGCAGAAATGAATGCGCTTGAAGCAGATATTGTTCCAGAAGAGAACTTTGAAAAGAAAAAACAATATAATAGACAAGTGTTTGAGCTTCAAGAGAAAAACAATCTTTATCAAAAAATGAAAGAAACATTTGATAAAGAGCAAAGAGAGAATGAGAAGAAACAAAATTTAATGCGAATAAGTTTAATTATATTGGCTATTATTGGCATTGGACTGACAGTCTTCTCATTTGTATCTGCGAATATCATTTTCGGGATTATCTTTGCTATTCTATCAGTCGTATTTATTGTCGGTATATTCTTTGTTAAAACGAAAGAGGTCGGACATAGTGAATCTTTCTCTAAAGAAATTGAAGATTTGCAACAGCAAGTAACACAACTTGAAGATAACTATGATCTTGACTTCGACTTGGATGATCAGTACAGAGTACGAGAACAGCTACAAACAACAATCAAAACAAAAGAAGCAATAGATAAGAAGGCTGAATACTTAACCAATACTTTAACTCAGGCAAAGGAACAATATCAAAATGCGCAACAAAACATTGATAAAGTGAAAGCTGATTTATATTTATCTGATAAAATGTCAGATGAATTAATCGTAGATAGTATTGGAACAATGAATAAAATTAAAACACATGAAAAGCATATCGATGATTTGCAAACACAGGTACAAGCCTTAAAACAACAATTAAATGATTTTTACGAACATGCGCAAGAAGTAACTAAAAACCAATTTACGTATTTTAATGAATTATCGCTATTTCACGATATAAGACAATGGCTTAAAGAAGAAACAAGTAATTTGGAAAAATGGACACGTAATGATGAACAAATCAAATTAATTGAAAGTGAAGTTTCACAACTGAATAGTAGATTAAATGAAAATAGCCGTGTGATTGACCAATTATTCAATTTTGTTAATGTTAACGATGAAGAATCATATTATCAACATCATGTTCAATATCAAAATTATCATCAAAATATGTCGAGATTTAATGACTTATCAAAATATCTGGAAAATCAAAATTATAATTATGATACAAGTTCAAGTTTAAGTGAGAAAACATCTGCACAACTTACTAACGAAGATGAAGTATTAGCACGTCAAGTTGATGATTATAATGATCAGTATTTAGAAATGCAATCTGAAGTAAGTGACTTAAATGCCAAAATCACAGATATGGAAACAGATAAGACTTTAGCTGATTTAAGACATAGATTCCACATATTGAAAAATAAAGTGAATGCTGAAGCGAAAGATTGGGCAAGTTTAAGTTATTTACAAGCATTGGTAGAAGGACATATTAAACAAATTAAAGATAAACGTTTACCACAAGTGATAAATGAAGCAACAGATATCTTTACGCATTTAACAAATGGTCATTATGTTCAAGTTACGTATGCAAATGATAATTTAATGGTTAAACAAGTTAATGGTCAAATGTATGAACCCGTTGAATTAAGCCAATCAACAAAAGAAATCTTATACATTGCATTGCGTTTAAGTTTAATTAAAACATTAAAGCCATATTATCCGTTCCCAATTATCATAGACGATGCGTTTGTTCATTTTGATAAGCAAAGAAAAGAAATCATGATGAATTATTTGAGACAAATGCCTAACAGTTATCAAATCCTATACTTTACATGTGTGAAAGATAATAGTGTGCCTTCAAAACAAATTATTACTTTAGATAAAATTCAGGAAGGCGGTAAATAATGAGAAATGTAGAAAAATTAAATCCAGGTGATTCAGTAGATCATTTTTTCTTAATCCATAAAGCGACACAAGGTGTTACTGCTCAAGGTAAGGACTATATGACACTATACTTACAAGATAAAAGTGGCGATATAGAAGCCAAATTGTGGACTGTGAGTAAAGAAGATATGAAAATATTAGAACCTGAGAAAATCGTACATGTTACTGGTGATGTAATTAATTATCGTGGTCGTAAGCAAATGAAGATAAACAAGATAAAATTAGCTACACCAGATGATAATATGAAAACGCAAGATTTTGTTGATGGGGCGCCGCTTACTCCAGATGAAATTCAAGAGGAAATATCGCATTATATGTTGGACATTGAAAATGCAACGTTACAACGTATTACGAGACATTTGATACGTAAGCATCAAGAAGCGTTTTTTACTTTTCCAGCAGCTAGTACACATCATCATAATTTTGCGAGTGGTTTAAGCTATCATGTGTTAACAATGCTACGTGTTGCAAAATCAATTTGTGATATTTATCCATTGTTAAATCGCAGTTTGTTATATAGCGCAATTATTTTGCATGATTTAGGCAAAGTTAGAGAATTAAGTGGTCCAGTAGCTACTTCCTATACTGTCGAAGGTAATTTATTAGGGCATATTTCAATTGCTAGTGATGAAGTCGCAGAAGCGGCAAGAGAGCTGAATCTTGAAGGTGAAGAAG
Source organism: Staphylococcus sp. Z5-21 (assembly GCF_056529615.1). NCBI lineage: Bacteria > Bacillati > Bacillota > Bacilli > Caryophanales > Staphylococcaceae > Staphylococcus > Staphylococcus sp. Z5-21. Next base: position 1,004,749 of record NZ_CP096462.1, read on the forward strand.
TGTTATTGCTACGCCACATGATTTTAGCGCATCATGGTAAAATGGAATTTGGTTCGCCGAAATTACCTCATATGAAAGAGGCAGAAATATTATTCTTCATTGATAATATAGATGCGAAAATGAATATGTTTGAAAAAGCTTATAAGAAAACTGATAAAGGTCAATTTACAGAACGTATTTTTGGATTAGATGGTAGACAATTTTACAATCCTAAATCGCTAGATTAATAATGAAGGTCTTTTAGGTTGGATATATAATATTAAAAGGTTCGAGACATTTGTGGATGTTCTCGAACCTTTTTCATTTTCGAAAAAAGTGGTATAGAAATCTAATTGAATAGGTTTCTATACCACTTGATTCATTTATGAAATTATTGTCCAGTTGACATGCCAGCACCACTTTGTTGCATAGATTGTTGTTGCTGTTGTTGTTGCTGCTGTTGTTTGATTTTTTCTGGATCTAATATTGAGTCTTCAATCGCTTTTTTAATATCTCTATCTTTATAATCAACTTTATATTCATCTAATAATTCTTTATAAGCGTCAGTTAAAAGCTTAGGATCTTTTTGAATTTTAGTTTGAATTAATTGTGCTTTTAATTTGCCTTTTTCTTTATCAAAGTCATTTTCTTTATCTGCTTTGATAATATGGTAACCGTAATCTGTTTTAACTACGTCAGATACTTTACCTTCTTTAAGTTTGAATAATGCTTTTTCAAATTTGTCTTCCATTTGACCTTTGACGACATAACCTAAGCTACCATCTTTTTTAGCAGAGGCTTTATCCATTGATTCTTTTTTAGCAATTTCTCCAAATTTATCTGGGTGTTTTTCAACTTCTTTTTGGATTTTTTCAGCTTTTGCTTTAGCTTCTTTATCAGATAAGCCTTCTTTATCATCTTTATTTTCTTTAACTTTAATTAGAATGTGAGAGCCTTTTTTGGTATTTTCTTTAATTTCTTTGTCAGACATACTCACTTTATCATTAAGTAGTTCTTTTTGATAAGCTTGTAATTTTTTCTGTTCTTTATAATCGCCTATAGACATTTTTTGTTGTTTTAACATACTTTCAAATTGATCTTTGCCACCATATTGTTTTTGTTCTTTTTCAACTTCTTTATCAATATCTTTTGTATTTACATCGTCTTTATATTTATCAGCAAGCAATTTGTTTAACATGATTGAGAATGATGTATTAGCAATTTGCTCATCACCCATCTTGTTCATAACATCTTCGACTTTAACGTCGCCAGCTTTTGAAGAAATAATTGTATCTTCTTTTGAATCTGTTGCACTGTTACCACATGCGCCTAATAACAATGCACTAGCTGTAACAGGAAGTAAAACTTTTTTAAATGTTTTCATAGTTGGAAACTCCTTTTGTAAGAATAACAACGTAAATATAACATATTATTGATTATTCACCAATTAGAAACATAATTTCTACGACTATAGTATTAGTGTTTTGTGACTTTTGATATAACTTAATCAAAAAAGAGGTGACATCGTAACCTATTGTTAGATTACTTATGTTCACCTCTGTAATGTTTATCTATGCATACAAGTAAATCATTATGAAACAAGACTATACTTTTTTCTCATAATGCGTATTAACTTTATTTAATATATTAATACCTGTTTGATGTTCTTCTATATAATCACCTTCATTTGAAAATAAAATGATTTTTAAATATAGAAAATCCATAACTGAATAACCCATATTTAAAGCAATTAAAAACATCAGATAATGACCGTATTGTGGAAACAGTGTACTGAAATAAGCACAAATTACAGTGATGATTATAACTGGTGTTATTAAATCAAAACAAAAATAATACTTATTTACTGGTGTGTTCACATACGTATTATAAAATGGTATTTTTTTATGCCGTAACAATTTATATTTTTTAAACGATTTATAATATGGAATAAAAAATATGAGGTGAATGGCTTTGTGGATAGGGTACAAAATAACCACGAGTAGTAAAAAGATTAAAAAATATTGATCAGTTAGTTTTGTGTTAGAAAAAAAATAGAGTATTTCATAAGCAAGGAGAAATGTAATAATGGTTGTAACTAAACTTAGAAATGCAATCCTTGGTAATCCAAATCGAGCATTGATATCGATTTGTCTTGTACAGAGATACATTGTTTATTCACTCCTCTTAAACTAAAGTCATATGATATATGCTTATGTATTATCTATCTTAATATGTGAAACGTCAAGATATATTCCATCATTTGAGTAGGTAAGTTTATAGCATGCATAAAAGTATTTTCAATTAAAAAACTGTTATCTAGCATTAGTTTAAATGTTAGATAACAGTTCAATAATTGATACTTTAATTAGTGGTTATTTTTCATCTTTATCAAATGCTTTTGAAATTTCTTCACCACGGTTTTGAAGGTTTTCAATATGTGATTGCAAATTCTCAATATTTGGATTGATATCAGATTTGAAATCACCAATCATCGTTTTTACTTCGTCACCGATAGAACTACCGAATTCAGTACTTTCAGTTTTGATTTGTGAAATATAGTTGGCTATGTCATTCACACTTTGCTTAATTGTGTTTATTTCTCTATCTACTTCTGATTCAGCACCAGTTGGTTTTTTAGCACGTGCAGTATTTAGGCTAGAATCTTTTTTATCACGATTCATTAAAGCTACACCGAGGCCAGTTGCAACGCCAGCGCCTAGGCCTAATAATATTTGAGCTGTTTTCATAAAAATTCTCCTCATTTCTAGTAGTATCTCATCCGTTAATATTTTTTATATACCCCATATGTAATAAGGTAAGCATGATTAATCGAATTGAGCGGCTATTTCTTGTGCAATTTCAGCCTTTTGTTCATCGTCGATACTTTCTTCGTGTGTTTCCCATTTATAGCCAAAACCATCGACATCATTTTCATATCTTGGTAGTAAATGGAAATGAAGATGAAAGACAGATTGATCGGCAAATTCACCATTATTCTGTATAATATTGAGTCCATCTGGGTTAAAAGCTGTTTTAATAGCGTTAGCAACTTTTGGCAGTGCGACACCAATATGTTTCATTGTTTCACTGTCAGTTTCAAAAATATTAGCAGATGCTTTTTTAGGGATTAAAAGTGTATGACCCTTGGTAACTTGTGATATATCTAAAAATGCATAGACATATTCATCTTCATATACTTTATGACTTGGTATTTCACCATCTATAATTTTACTAAAGATTGTTTCTGACATAAAATCTTCACTCCTTGTAAGATTGTTATTGCCTATTATAGCATTACTGTATTATTTACGTCAGTTTTTGCAGTAAATTTATGACTAATTAAAGATTTTTGATACAATATATTTTGTGGAGGTGCTATATGACAGTAAAAGTAGAACATTTAACAGGTGGTTATGGAAAACGACCTGTAATTAAAAATATAAATTTTGAATTAACACAAGGTGAAATTGTGGGACTTATAGGATTAAATGGGGCAGGTAAGAGTACAACGATTAAGCATATGCTTGGATTGTTAACACCTATGGAAGGTAACTTGTCTATTTCTGATATAAATATAAAGCAAGATGTTGAAACATATAGAAGAAAGTTATCGTATATACCAGAATCACCAGTTATTTATGAAGAACTAACTTTACAAGAACATATTTATATGACAGCAATGGCATATAATATTAGCAGAGAAGTTGCTATGGAACGTGCGCGTCCATTATTAAAAACGTTTCGTTTAGAAGATGAATTAAATATTTTTCCAAGTCACTTTTCTAAAGGTATGAAACAAAAAGTGATGATTATATGCGCATTTATAGTTAATCCTGAACTATATATTATCGATGAACCATTTCTTGGTTTAGATCCGTTAGGTATTCAATCTATGTTAGATTTGATGGTGGAAAAAAAGCAAGAAGGTCGTACAGTGCTGATGAGTACACATATACTAGCAACTGCAGAGCGTTATTGTGATAGATTTTTAATCATGGATGAAGGAGAAATAGTTGCTTTTGGAAACTTGGAAGAGTTGCGTGCTCAAACAGGGCTAAAAGGTAAGACATTAGATGAAATCTATATCCATGTCACGCAAGGTGGCCAAAATTCATGAAACGAGATGCAGAACAATTATTTAAAACTAGAAAACGTGAAATAAGTAAAGAAAAACAATATTATAATAAATTTATTTTTAATGGTCATTTTTCTTTGTTTTTAGTTATTATGTTAGGTGCATTTATATTAGGCTACGGTGATTGGCTTAAATCAATACCGAAACATATTAATTATTCACTTATTGTTAGTATATTCGTTTCAATAACGTCAATGTTTCCATTACGTACGTTGCTTAAAGATGCAGATAAATTATTTTTATTGCCATTCGAAAGCAATATGAATCACTATATTAAGCAAAGTTTGATTTATAGCTATGTTTCACGTATTGGCTTACAAGTTGTTATTATGATTGTATTATTTCCATTGTTTTATGTGATTAATGACCAGACATTTGGCTTTTATATATTATTTGCATTATTAATGTTAATCATGCCATTTGTAGGCTTATTATTAAAATGGCAATGGTACACGTATAAATTGGAAAGTTGGTCATTGCATACATTACTTTTTATTGTACTTGCATCAGGCTATTATGTGACATTAGATGCCAAATCATTTGCAAGTATCACTTCGATATTAATTATTATAGGCTTAACACTACTACTTCAATATCAAAATAAGCATCAATTGTTTCCTTGGGAAAGAATGATTAAGTCAGAGCAACAACATCATATGAATTACTATAAATTTGTAAATATGTTTACAGATGTCAAACACCTTAAAGAAACAGCGGTTCGACGAAGTTATTTGGATCCTATTTTACGAACTCCTAAGTTTAAGAAATTCAATGAGAATTATATGTATTTATATTTATTCGTTAGGAGCTTCGCAAGAGGGAAAGATGTTTTTAATATAATATTAAGGTTAGTTATTATTGCGCTCATTCTTATGTTTTGGTTGCATCAACCCGTAATCACTTTGATCATAGGAAGTTTGTTTATGTATATTATCTTGCTTCAAATGGCACAATTTTATACACAACAGGCATATGGTTTATGGCCACAAGTTTGGCCAACACCAGAATCAAAAGTGATTAAAGGTTATGAACAATTTTTATATAGATTAATGTTTATGATAGGCATTTTATTTATTATCGTATATGCGATATCTTTCCCATTATACAGTTATTTTGGCTTATTATTCTTAATAGTGGGTTGGTTAACAATTAGAAATGTAATTAAAAAATTAAAATATCAAGAAACGTTATTGCGAGATTAAAAAAACACTGTTTATGTCATTTGCTTTGACATAAACAGTGTTTTTAAGTTCATTACATTAAATCAATTATCATCGATAGGGAATAAATATCTTTCGAAATAACTAGAATGTTGGCCACTAGAACCAAAGAATTGACTTAATGCTAATTTATCAAAATTATCTTTGAAAATAGATGATGCTTTAAAGTCTTCATAAGCCGTTCTACTTTCAAAGCCAAAGTAAATCTTATAAGTTAAACCTTGATCAGGTTTTAGGAAACGATAGCTTCGATAACCCGCAAATTGTTTAAAGTCAGCAGTAATATTTTCTAATCTTTTTTCTAGTTGATAAGCATGATCTTCTGATGTAGGTACAAATATGACCGAATAAAAATAATTTTCATTTAAATCTCCCTCAGCTTTAAGTACATCATAGACTAAAGGTTGTTTTAATACAGAAGTTTGGTCAGTTTCTTCAAGAATGACTGAAGAATCAGACGCTGAAAATTGTAATAAGTTATGGTCAGGATTATTTAGCCTAATCTGGTTTAAGTAACCAAACGTTCCATAAGATGCATAAATTTTCATAAGATTGTCCCCCTTGCTTGGTATATGAAAGTATAAATAACTATTTCACTTTACTATAAAAATATCTACTTTTTCAAATAAATATAAAATAGGCTTTGATAACATTATAATTGATTTTTATTATAAAACAATAGTCAAATAATTAAGCTGTTAAAATGAGACTGTTTGTCTTTTTTATGACATTTTAGAACAATAAAATACGCGTAATTAAGCAATATGGTATTATAGACAAGAATGATTATAATCTAGGAGGATTAAAAGGTGCATAATAAAAACAATACGATCCTAAATATGATAAAAGGCGAGTCGGTTTCGCACACACCAGTTTGGTTTATGCGTCAAGCTGGCAGGTCTCAGCCAGAATATAGAAGATTAAAAGAAAAGTATTCATTATTTGAAATTACACACCAACCAGAACTGTGTGCGTATGTAACACATCTGCCTGTAGATAACTATAATACAGATGCAGCGGTACTTTATAAAGATATCATGACACCTCTACAGCCAATAGGTGTGGATGTAGAAATTAAATCTGGCATAGGTCCAGTGATTCATAATCCAATTAAAACGATACAGGATGTTGAAAAATTAGGACACATTGATCCAAAGAGAGATGTACCTTATGTGTTAGATACGATTAAATTATTAACTGAAGAAAAGTTGAATGTGCCATTGATTGGATTTACTGGTGCGCCATTTACACTTGCAAGTTATATGATTGAAGGTGGTCCTTCTAAGAACTATAACTTTACAAAAGCAATGATGTATAGTGATGAAGCGACATGGTTTGCATTAATGGATCACTTAGTTGAAATGTCTATAACTTATACTTCTGCACAAATAGAGGCAGGTGCACAAATTATCCAAGTATTCGATTCTTGGGTGGGTGCATTGAACGTTCAAGATTATCGCTATTATATTAAACCTGCGATGAATAAATTGATAAGCGGTATTAAGGAGAAGTATAATGTACCTGTTATTCTATTTGGAGTTGGTGCTAGCCATTTAGCAGATGAATGGAACACATTACCTATAGATGTATTGGGATTGGATTGGAGACTATCAATTAAAGAAGCTAGTTCAAGGAACATTGATAAGACATTGCAAGGGAATTTAGATCCATCTCTATTATTGGCACCATGGGATGTAATAGAAGAAAGGCTGAAAGCAATATTAGACCAAGGGATAGCGCATGGCAAACATATTTTCAATTTAGGTCATGGCGTATTTCCAGAGGTGAAGCCCGAAACATTAAAACGTGTGACTACATTTGTACATGACTACACACAGAGATAGTACGACATAAATTTTGACTATCACGAATTACAAATAATTATGTCATATGCATCTAAAAATTATAATACAAAAGGATGATCTTAAAATGACAAAAACAATAGGCCTATTGGTTATGGCTTATGGAACACCATATAAAGAAAGCGATATAGAAGCTTATTATACAGATATTAGACATGGGAAAAAACCTACTGAAGCGGAACTACAAGATTTAAAAGATAGATATCAATTTATTGGTGGTTTATCTCCGTTAGCAGGAACGACAAATAGACAAGCAGAGTCACTTCGTGATGCGCTCAATCAAGCCTATGACGACGTTGAATTTAAACTATATATCGGTTTAAAACACATTCACCCATTTATTGAAGACGCTGTACAATCAATGCATGAAGACGGTATAGATGAAGCTGTTACAGTTGTATTAGCACCACATTATTCTAGCTTTTCAGTTGGCTCTTACAATACACGTGCACAAAAAGAAGCAGATAAATACGGCATCACGTTTAAACATGTTGAACATTACTATCAACAACCTAAATTCATTCAATATTGGACAGAGAAAATCAATGAAACATTAGCAGATATTCCACAAGATGAACATGACAAAACAGTTCTTGTTGTTTCAGCTCATAGTTTGCCAAAAGGCTTAATTGAGAAAAATAACGATCCTTATCCTAATGAGTTACATGAAACTGCTCAGTTATTAGAACAACATTCAAATATTATACATTTAGCTGAAGGATGGCAATCTGAAGGGAATACGGGTACACCTTGGTTAGGACCTGATGTTCAAGATTTAACTCGAGCGTTATACAATGAACATAAATATGAACACTTTATCTATACCCCAGTGGGTTTTGTTTGTGAACATTTAGAAGTACTCTATGATAACGATTATGAATGTAAAGTGATTTGTGATGAATTAGGTGTACATTATCATCGTCCAAAAATGCCAGATACTGATCCGCTATTTATTGGCGCAATTGTTGAAGAGATAAAAAATGTTTATTAAAGGAAGCGTGACTTATTTTGACTAAAAGTATTGCTATTATCGGAGCTGGTATCACAGGTTTATCTAGTGCATATTTTATAAAAAAACAACGACCAGATATAGATGTGACGATATATGAAGCGACTAATCGAACTGGCGGTAAGATTCAAACCTATCGAAAAGATGGTTATACGATTGAATTAGGTCCAGAATCTTATCTAGGACGCAAACAGATTATGACAGACATTGCTAAAGATATTGGATTAGCAGATGAACTTATCACTAATCAAACAGGACAATCTTATATTTATGCTAAAAATAAACTGTTTCCTATTCCAGGGGGATCTATCTTAGGTGTGCCAACTAACCTTAAACCTTTTATTAAAACAAAATTGATTTCGCCTAAAGGTAAATTACGTGCTGGTTTAGATTTATTAAAAAAGCCTATTCAAATAGAACGCGATATTTCTGTTGGGTCATTCTTTCGTGAACGTCTAGGAGATGAAGTCTTAGAAAATTTAATTGAACCTTTAATGGGTGGTATTTATGGTACAAACATTGATGAATTAAGTTTAATGTCTACTTTTCCGGAGTTTAAAGAAAGAGAAGAACAGTTTGGTAGTTTAATTAAAGGTATGCGATACGAAAAAATGCAACGTCAAAAACAACGACAATTATATCCAGGAGCACCAAAAGGCCAATTTAAACAATTTAGGCATGGGCTGACTTCTTTTATTGAAAAATTAACTGATTATGTCGTAAACCAAGGTGTAAAAATCAGATTTAATACACCTATAGATGATATCGTCATCTCACAAACGAATTATGAGCTTGTTGTAGATGATGAAAAAAATATCTACGACAGTGTGCTTGTTACCACACCACATCAAACCTTTATGAAATGGTTTGGTAATGATCCAGCCCTTGATTATTTCAAAACAATGCCATCTACAACCGTTGCAACGGTTGTACTAGCATTTGATGAACAGCATATTGAAAATACCTATGACGGTACGGGTTTCGTGATTGCAAGAACGAGCCAAACCGATATCACAGCATGTACATGGACAAGTAAAAAATGGCCTTTTACTACACCAGAAGGTAAGGTGCTGATACGTGCTTATGTTGGTAAACCAGGTGATACGGTTGTGAAAGATCATTCAGATGAAGAACTTGTAGATATTGTTAAACGAGATTTAACACAAATGATGACTTTTAAAGGCGCACCAGATTTCAGTATTGTGAATCGTTTACCTAATAGTATGCCGCAATATCGTGTGGATCATATGGATAACATATCTGCGATTCAAGCGCATATTAAACATAATTATCCTAGGTTAAGAATAGCCGGTGCTTCATTTGAAGCGGTTGGCCTGCCAGACTGTATTTTACAAGGTAAAAATGCAGTATCAGAATTATTAAATGAATTATAGAGTATATGCGAGTAAAGATACGGAGCGAGGATTTGAAATCAAATACAATTTTGGTTTCTGCCTCGTTTTTTAATTGATATTATTTATGTAGCATTAAAAACGATGACATGCTATATAAATGATAAAATGATATATATATATATTAGAAAGTTATTTTTAATGGGGGATTTATATGACGGATATAATTATAGTACATTCAAAACAAGGTGATGCATCAAATCATTGGTATGAATGGTTAGCCAGTAACCTCACGCTAGAAGGTTATAATGTAACTTTATTTAACTTGCCGGTTGATGAAAATGATCATATTGATACTTGGATGAGTAACATGAAAAATCAAATTTGTGTTACTAAGTATGAAACGTTTTTTGTAACGCATGGTTTTGGAACACTCGCAGCTTTAAAGTTTATAGAGAAATCACAAATTAATACTATACAAGGATTATTTAGTATTTCTGGATTCATGGAGGATGTCATACCATTTGTCGAAACCAATCAAATTGAAGACTTTCATATAGATTACGAAAACGTTAAACAAAAAGTAGAGGCATTTTATGGTCTATGTGCCAAAAATGATTCCTATGTGTCTTACAAAGAAACAAAAAGATTAATGGATACGCTTGGAGGGACATGTAAAGTAACTGAATTTGGCGGTCATTTTATGGAAGATGATGGTTTCACGACATTTACACAGCTACAAAGTAAAATGCAAGGCATTATGAGTGAGTAATCGAAATTATTATTGTTATAGATTTATAGTCGAGAAATGGGAGGATAAATTAATTAGTAAAAAGCTTTGTTTGATGTATCAATCATAAAGGGCGATAGGTTTTTGTATAAATAAGAAACAAAATATAAAATATTATAGTTATATTCCATTTTTACACAAAATAATTTCTGGAATCCATTGACTATCATGTGAAAAATTTATATACTGAGTAAGTCCTAATTGATACGAGATGTGCAAACATCAATTATCGCATTTGAATTTTAATTTCAAATTAAGTTAATGTTAATTAATTTTAAAAAACGTTGACATTAAGTAAATGTTTATGATATATTAATTGGGTAGGCGTCATAAATATTATTAACGCGGGATGGAGCAGTTCGGTAGCTCGTCGGGCTCATAACCCGAAGGTCGGTGGTTCAAATCCGCCTCCCGCAACTTTTTAAATAGGTCCCGTAGTGTAGCGGTTAACACGCCTGCCTGTCACGCAGGAGATCGTGGGTTCGAATCCCATCGGGACCGCCATTTTTATTATGGTTCAGTAGCTCAGTTGGTAGAGCAATGGATTGAAGCTCCATGTGTCGGCAGTTCGACTCTGTCCTGAACCATTCTTTTAAAGTTTATACTTTGGCGGTTGTGGCGAAGTGGTTAACGCATCGGATTGTGGTTCCGACACTCGTGGGTTCGATTCCCATCATCCGCCCCATAATCGTTAAAGTGCGGGTGTAGTTTAATGGCAAAACCTCAGCCTTCCAAGCTGATGTTGTGGGTTCGATTCCCATCACCCGCTCCATTTTAATTATTCCACAGTAGCTCAGTGGTAGAGCTATCGGCTGTTAACCGATCGGTCGTAGGTTCGAGTCCTACCTGTGGAGCCATGGCCCCGTGGTCAAGCGGTTAAGACACCGCCCTTTCACGGCGGTAACACGGGTTCGAGTCCCGTCGGGGTCATACAAACAGAAGTGAATTATCGCTTCTGTTTTTTTATATGGAGAGTTGTCCGAGTTGGCCGAAGGAGCACGCCTGGAAAGTGTGTAGGCGCCACAAGCGTCTCGAGGGTTCGAATCCCTCACTCTCCGCTAATAATAGATGCCTCGTTATTCTACATTTATTAAAGTGTTGAATAACGAGGTTTTTTATTAGTTTAAATAATGAGTTGAACGAAAATAAAATTAGGGTCTGATTTACAAATCTTGTATATTTATAGCAGATATCCAAAATAAGTTTGTCAACGCTTTAATAGTGGTAAAATATCAACGATTGCAAGTATTATTTTTTATTTTTAATTAATTTAAAGATAAATCACTTCGTTTAAAAAGATATGTAGGTTCATTCATGGATAATCGAATAGACTATTATGAAATCGCAAAAGAAGAACTTGGGTTAATTATGGATTTAGAGAAACAATTGAAAAAACATCGATAGATAGAAAACTACGTGAATTGATTAAAATACGCGTCTCACAAATCAATGGTTGTGCATTTTGTATTGGCATGCATACTGCAGATGCTAGAAAAATGAAGGTTTCAGAAGAAGAAATATATTTATTAAATGCTTGGGATGATACGAATGTTTTTTCTGAAAAAGCAAAGTTAGCATTTAAATTAGCAGAAGCAATTACACATATCTCTAAAAATGGTGTGCCAGATAAACTGTATGATGAGGTACGTACATTATTCTCTGAAGAAGAATATACAGATTTAGTATTAATTATTAATCAAATTAATATGTGGAATAGACTATCCATTTCTATGGGTAATCAACACCTTATATAGTAAGTCTTAGAATTAAAGGCATCCAGGCAATTTATGGATGCTTTTTTATTTTGTGGTCATCGGGGTAATGTTAACGTGTTTACCTTTAATTATAACATTTGAGTTTAATAGATTATTTGTTGTTGATGTGCAGACACTGTTAAATAAGACTAAACACGTTATAATGAGTATGAGATGGAGGAATGATGAAGTGGATTTTTGGTTAAAACAACAGGCGCAACAAAAGGGTGAACATATATTTATTGATGATGGTGAAACGCAAGTCACGTTTGCGACAATGTACGACAGAGCTTCAAAACTTGCTTGTACTTTACATCAGTTAAATAAAAAGAGAATAGGCTTTTATATTGATAATACTATTGAATCTGTTTTGCTTATTAATGCTGCTTGGCTGGCAGGGATTGAAGCAGCTATGATAAATACTCGGTTAACTCGAAATGAGATGATAGCACAGATGGATTCAATAAATGTTGATACAGTAATTTCCATGCATGATCTTGAATTAGAACATATTCAAGTTGTGCCTTTTAATGAGCTTATTTCAGTTAATAATGATAAGTATTTTGAAGAGATATTTTCATTAACGCGTATAGCATCTATTATGTTTACATCCGGTACTACAGGGCCACAAAAAGCAGTGCCGCAAACATTCAATAATCATTTGGCGAGTGCTCTTGGATGTCGAGAAAGCTTGGGCTTTAATGAGAAAACAAAATGGTTATCTGTGTTACCGATATATCATATTTCAGGATTAAGTGTCGTATTACGTTCATTAATTGAAGGCTTCACATTACGGTTAGAATCAAAATTTAATACGGAGCAAATGTTAAATATCATAAAAAATGAAGCGCCAACGCATGTATCGCTAGTGCCACAAACATTAAAATGGTTAATGGATGCTGGATTACACCGTCCATTCTATATTGAGAAAATACTGTTAGGTGGTGCTAAGCTTTCTCGTAACTTAATTCAACAAGCTTTAAGCTATGATTTACCAATATATAATTCGTTTGGCATGACAGAGACATGCTCGCAATTTTTAACGGCGACACCTGAAATGCTTGAACATCGATTTGATACTGTTGGCAAACCGAGTAATGATGTTGAAGTTAAAATTAAATCACCTAATATAGATGGACATGGAGAACTATTGATTAAAGGTAAAAATGTAATGGATGGTTATCTTTTTCCTAAAGTAAAAATGGATACATTCGAAGACGGTTATTTTAAAACTGGTGATATAGCGGAAATAGATGAGGAAGGCTACGTCATGATATACGATCGTAGAAAAGATTTAATTATTAGCGGTGGTGAAAACATATACCCATTTGAAATAGAATCTGTAGCCAAACAATTCCCTAATATCGAAGATGCTATGTGTATCGGTGTTGAGGACGATACTTGGGGTTCAGTACCTTATCTGTATTATGTTGCAAATAAAGATATCGCAGAAGAACAATTAACTGTGTTTTTTAAAGAAAAACTTGCAAAATATAAAGTACCTAAACAATTTCAACGAGTATCTCGTTTACCTTACACGTCAACTGGTAAACTTCAAAGAACGCGTTTATAATCTTAACTAAGGAGTACATATGAAAATAGTTAACATGCATTTGTATGATTATAATGCAAAATTTAAAACACCTGTCATTACCCCTAAAGTAAAAATGAATACGCGCAAAGCGCTTTTCGTTGAATTAATAACAGATAAAGGTAAATCATATTTTGGTGAAAGCAATGCGTTTGAAACGAATTGGTATGCAAATGAAACAATAGAGGATGTAAAACATTTTTCAAAACTATGGTTTCAACAGGTTCAGGGTAAAACGTTTCATTCTTTTTTAGAAATTCAAGATGCATTAACGCAATTATCTAATTATCCTGCAACACGTAGCATGTTGGTGATGGCTTGTTATCAAATGTTTCATGTTTTAGAATCATTGAATGTGCCTTATGGCGCGACAGTTAATGGCATGACTTCAAGAAATTTTCAACAACTTGTTCAAACGCAACCGCAACGCGTAAAGCTTAAATGGAATGCTGATATCTTAGATGATGTGGAAAAGGTGTCACAATTAGCTTTTCGACCTGATATAGCCATCGATGCGAATGAATCATTAAGCAAAGTAGATTATGATAAATTAAAAACACTAAGTGAAGCGCAAATATTATATATTGAGGAACCTTTTAAGTCACTACAACATTTAACACATTTTGAAAAAAATGAACTACCACCCGTTGCGATTGACGAGAAAGCGACATCTAAATCACTTATTTCACAAGCTATTAATGATTTTGGCATTGATGTCGTTGTGTTAAAACCATTTAGATTGGGTGGCATAGATAAAGTGATGGATTTGATAAAAATGCTCAATACTCTAGATGTGAAAATCGTGATAGGTGGTATGTATGAATATGGCCTAAGTAGGTATTTTACAGCGATGTTAGCACAATATGCTGATTATCCTAGTGATATTACACCAGAAGGTTATTACTACGAGGTAGATATGATTAATCAGGCAGGTATATTAAAAGGAGGCTCAATTTATTTTGAGCCTCCAGTGGTAAATCATAAGATATTGAATTTTATTTGTTAATGTTTTTATCTTTTTTATGCTTTGTTTTCTTTAGCGGTACGGGATCAAAGCCACCTTTATGAAGCGGGTGACATTTTGAAATTCTTTTAATACCTAACCATGTGCCTTTGAAGGGACCATACACTACTATGGCTTCTCTAGTATATTCAGAACAGGTTGGATAAAAACGACAAGTTGCAGGGGTTAATGGTGATATAAAGCGTTGATATATATGGATAAGTCCTAGAAATATAGTTTTCATAATTTTGCCTCCAACAAAAATCTTAGCATAGCTAGTTTAACATAATAAGGGGAAGAGTGATGTATGTGAAGTTTAAAGACAAAGAAAATGACGATGTGTACCTAACATTTAAAAAGAAAGCAGATTATGCCAACGGTAATCATGTACTTATAATCCCTAAATATAAGGGTAGCTTGTTATTCACAAAACATAAAATACGTGGTATTGAATTTCCGGGTGGTAAAAGAGAAAAAGGTGAGGCGAGTGAAACTGCTGCAGCACGAGAAGTCTTTGAAGAAACTGGCGCAACGATTAAATACTGTGAATACATAGCGCAATATAAGGTTGATCGTCAAATTGGAATGTCCTTTACTAAAGATGTCTTTATGGTGGAGATAGAAGCTATCACTGAGCAACCAGATTATTTTGAAACGGATGGACCACTATTGTATAAATCATTATCTGAGATTCCAGAAGATAAAAAAAGTTACTTATTGAAAGATCCAGCAATATTACAATGTTTAGAGAGAGTGATTGAACTTGGATTTTATTCATAAAAAGAGAATGCCGGTTGAATCAAATAGCCATATATTTGATGAAGTAATCTATAGAGTAGATCATTTAAATGTTAAGGGGCTGCTGATGACACCTCATGCAAAAGTGCAGAGAATTGTTTTATATTTACGAGGTGGTAAAGGGCAAGTAGGTAAGGTGAGAACGGGAAGATTGATGCAATTTGCGGATGAACATACATTGGTCTTTGGACCTTATTATAGAGGTAATAATGGTAGCGAAGGCAAAGATGAGTTTTATGGTTCGGATCTGCATGACGTTACAGTTGCGATACGTTTGTTAAATCAAAAGTACCCTGGTATTCCCATTCACATGATTGGTTTTTCTAGAGGTGGACTTCAAGGTTTATTAACATTTCAAGATTTACCGGTGACGAGTTATATTATTTGGGGCGGTGTCTCAGACATAAATCTGATGTATGAAGAACGCGTTGATTTAAGGGGAATGCTTAAACGTATGATTGGAGATCCTAAAAAGAATATAGAAGCTTATAAACAACGTGATGCTATCGCTCAAATTAAAAACACAAGCCCGCCCATATTTATAGTTCATGGGGGTAAGGATAAACAAGTAGGTATTCATAATGCTTACTATTTAGTGGAACAACTTGAAAAGATTGGTGCGACATTTCGTACTTATTACCAAATGTCGGAGGGACACGTACCAAGACCATTTGCGCTCAAAGATACGCTACTGGCAATTAAACAGTGGATGGATGATGTTGAACAGAACAAGCTTAAAAACCAATATGATAGATAAGATGTTATAGATATAAAGTATTTACAAATAAAAAGTAGCCATGTAGTTTTCTATTGTAATAGAAGACTACATGGCTACTTTTCTAATATTTTAAATTATTCAAATCCGCCATTGACGGCTAATTCGTCAACATCTTCTCCAAATTTTTCAAAATTAGATTTAAAACGATTAATTAAATCTTGAGCTTGTGTTCTGTATGCTTCTGGCTTACTCCAAGCATTGATAGGATTGAGCAATGTTTGAGGGACATCTTCTACTTCAACAGGAATATCTAATCCGAACATATCATCTTTCACATATTCTGCATCTCTCAATTTACCTGTAATGGCTTGATTAACCATTTGTCTTGTATAATTTAGGCTAATACGACGTCCAACGCCATACTTTCCGCCAGTCCAACCCGTGTTAACTAAGTAAACATCAACGCCATGTTTATCTATTAAGTTACCTAATAAATCAGCATAAACTTTAGCGTTTAATGGTAAGAATGGGGAACCAAAACAAGTAGAGAATGATGGTTCAGGCTCAGTAACGCCTCGTTCTGTTCCAGCTAATTTAGCAGTGAAACCACTTAAAAAATGATACATCGCTTGGTCTTTGGTTAATTTTGAAATAGGTGGTAATACACCAAATGCATCTGCAGTTAAGAAAATAATTGTATTAGGATGCGCTGCTTTAGATGGTGTCACAATATTATCAATGTGGTGAATAGGGTATGCAGCTCTAGTATTTTCCGTGTATTGCTTGTCGTCAAAATCAACATCGCCTTCTTCATCAACAACAACGTTTTCTAGAATTGTTCCGTATTTAATAGCATCATAAATTTGTGGTTCTTTTTTCTGTGATAGATTAATTGCTTTTGCGTAACAGCCACCTTCGATGTTGAAGATACCGTTATTATTCCATCCATGCTCATCATCACCGATGAGTTTACGTGTAGGGTCAGCAGAAAGTGTTGTCTTTCCAGTACCTGATAAACCAAAGAATAGAGCTACGTCGCCTTTTTCGCCAACATTTGCTGAACAATGCATACTCATAATGTCATCTTTAGGTAGTAAGTAGTTCATTACGGAGAAGATTCCTTTTTTCATTTCACCAGCATATTCAGTTCCACCTATTAGGATTACTTTATGTTTAAATGATGTGATAATGAAGGTTTCTGAATTTGTACCATCTATGGATGGGTCTGCTTTGAAGTGAGGTCCAGAAATAATAGTGAAGTTTGGTTTGATTTCTTGAGCTTCTTCATTTGTACTTGGACGGATGAACATGTTTTGAGCGAACAAATTATGCCAAGCCAATTCATTAACAACAGTGAGTTTTAACTGTGAATCTTCATCGCTACCTGCATAACCGTTAAAAACATAAAGCTCATCTTTCTTATCAAGATAGTTTAATACTTTATCATATAAATTTAGAAATTTTTCTTCTTCGATAGGTTGGTTTATGTTGCCCCAATCGATGTCATCTCTATAAGATGGCTCAGTGACAATAAACTTATCTTTTGGTGAACGACCAGTATATTTACCAGTTTTTGCATTGATGGCGCCTAATTCCGTTAGTTCGCCTTCATTATTTTCTAAAATTTTATTATACAACTGAGTTGTAGATAATTGAAATAATGAAGATTGCTTGTCTAAAATGCTTTCAATTTTGCTTGTATAAGTGTATGTATCTACCGCCATACTTGATCCCTCCACGCTATTTAGTTGATGTAAGCCTTTACAATTACAGAGTATAACATATATAGATTAATAGTCCACACCAATTTCAAAGGAATTTTAAATAAATATTAATAAATGTAAAATTGACATTATATGTTAGATTAGGTACTATATAGATTAACGGATTCTCTTATCCTGAGTGGCGGAGGGACATGGACCCAATGAAGCCCAGCAACCTCTTCTTAATTGAAGAAAGGTGCCAAACCGTTTGCAGACAAATAGCGTCTGAACGATAAGAGCGAATGGACGTATAAAGGGCCTTCTCTCTATTTACTATAGTGTAGAAGGCCTTTTTTAATGAGCTCAACAGAGAGAGAATTTTCGTAATTTAAAACTAAAGGAGCAAATTATGACATATAATAAAAGATTGTTTACTTCAGAATCTGTAACAGAAGGGCATCCGGACAAGATTGCTGACCAAGTATCGGATGCGATTTTAGATGAAATTTTAAAAGATGACCCAAATGCACGTGTGGCTTGTGAAACGACTGTAACCACAGGTATGGCTTTAATTTCAGGAGAAATTTCAACAACAACTTATGTTGATATACCAAAAGTAGTTAGAGAAACAATTAAAGAAATAGGTTACACACGTGCGAAATTCGGTTATGACAGCCAAACGATGGCTGTATTAACAGCAATTGACGAACAATCTTCTGACATCGCACAAGGTGTAGATACAGCTTTAGAATATCGCGACGAAGCTTCTGAAGCGGAAATTGAAGCTACGGGTGCAGGAGATCAAGGCTTGATGTTTGGTTATGCAACTAATGAAACAGATACGTATATGCCGTTACCCATTTTCTTATCACATCAGTTAGCTAAACGCTTATCTGACGTACGTAAAGATGAAATTTTAAAATACTTGCGTCCTGATGGAAAGGTTCAAGTGACAGTTGAATATGATGAACAAGATAAACCAGTTCGAATAGATACTATTGTTTTATCTACGCAACATGCTGAAGATATTGAATTGGATCAAATTAAAGATGATATTAAAACACACGTTATTTATCCAACAGTGCCAGAGTCATTATTAGATGAACAGACGAAATTTTATATTAACCCAACTGGTAGATTTGTAATCGGCGGTCCTCAAGGAGATGCAGGACTAACAGGTCGAAAAATCATCGTGGACACATATGGTGGATATGCACGTCATGGTGGTGGATGCTTCAGTGGTAAGGATCCAACTAAAGTTGACCGCTCAGCTGCATATGCTGCACGTTATGTAGCTAAAAATATTGTTGCAGCTCAATTGGCTGAAAAATGTGAAGTACAATTAGCGTATGCGATTGGTGTTGCTGAACCGGTTTCAATTTCAATAGATACATTTGGTACTGGTAAAGTCAGTGAATATGAATTAGTAGAAGCTGTAAGAAAACATTTTGATTTAAGACCTGCCGGAATTATTAAAATGCTTGATTTAAAACATCCAATTTATAAACAAACAGCTGCATATGGTCATTTTGGACGTACTGATGTGCTATTACCATGGGAAAAATTAGATAAAGTTAACTTATTAAAAGATAGTGTCAAAGCTTAAACTGAGACAAAATGTTTAAATTTTAAACTTTACTATCGAATACGATGTGCATATCTATTATAATTAAGTTACTGAACACATAAAGGAGCGTTTTTGTTATGAATTCATTTGGACCAATAGAGATTGGTTTAATCGTGGCAATTGTCGTAGCAGTCATTTGTTTGATTTTATTTATTGTTGCTTTAAAAAGTAAGAAAAAAGCGCAAGAAAAAGTTGAAGCGCAATATAAATCAAGAGAGCAACAACTGAGCGATGAGCATGAAGAAGAGCTAGAAAAAGAAAGAATTGAAAATAAAAAAACGGTAACAAAACAAAAAGAAGAATATACGGCTGCGGTTAATTCTAAAGATAGAGAAATTGATGCATTAAAATTATTCTCTAAAAATCAAAGTGAATATGTAACTGATATGAGATTAATAGGTATTCGCGAACGACTTGTAAATGAGAAAAGAATTCGTCCAGAAGATATGCATATTATGGCAAATATCTTTTTACCAAGGAATGAGTTTAGTGATGTGCAACGTATCAGTCACTTAGTCCTAACACGTACAGGTTTATATATCATTGATTCACAATTGCTTAAAGGTCATGTGTATAATGGCGTAAGTGCTGCACAATTTAAAGAACAGCCGATGATGGAACAAGTATTTAATACATTAGATCTTGATGGTCAAGTTCCACAAACACTTGTCTTAGATCAAAATGAAGATAAAGATGCTTTATCATTTGTTAATTACACGACGCATTTAAATGAAATTGAAAGACTTGCTGGTGATATCCAAACAGAATTAAATTTAAAATTTACACCAACAACTATCTTATACTTCAACCCTAAAAATGATGGCGATGTTACGATTACAAATTATGCACAAAGTTCAAATTCAAAAGTTTTAGTAGGACCAGAACAATTAGACGAATTCTTTAATAAATTTGTCTTTCATGGTCGCATTCAATACAATGTTGAAGACTTACAACGTGTAATGGATGAAATCGAATCATTTAATTAGAATATTATGAGATATAAAAAAGCTACAGACAAAGTTAGTTCACTTTTGTCTGTAGCTTTTTGTCATATATAATAATATTTCGACTTTTTAAATTGTTCTAATTAAAAGTATCCTGAATAGATATTTTTAAATTTATAAGCATTATTATTTATATTTTTGATAATATTCATTAATATAAACATTAACTTAACTAAAAGGGGACTTTAACTTGGAAAATATTAGTTTTTATAATGGCAATGAAATGCCTATAGTAGGTTTAGGAACGTTCCGTGTTGAAAATAACGATGAGTGTAAAGCGTCGGTTAAACATGCGATTGAGAGTGGTTATACACATATCGATACAGCCATGATTTATGAAAATGAAGATAAAGTTGGCGAAGGTATTGCGGAAGGTCTTGCTTCTACAGGACTGAAAAGAAGTGATTTGTTTATTACATCAAAATTGTGGTTAGATGATTATGGTCGCAAAAATGTTGAAACTGCATATGAAACGAGTCTAAAAAAACTTAACTTAGATTATCTTGATTTGTATTTAATGCATTGGCCAGGTACTGATGAAGCTTTAATGATTGACACTTGGCAAGGGATGGAAGATTTATATAAAGATAATAAAGTGAAAAATATTGGTGTGAGTAACTTTAATGTTGAACATTTAGAAGCATTATTGGCACAGGTTTCTATAAAACCAGTCATTAATCAAGTTGAATTTCACCCATACTTATTACAAGAATCACTAAGAAGATATTTAGAAGTACAAAATATTCATATGGAATCGTGGTCACCATTAATGAATGCACAAATCTTAGAGGATGCAACCGTTAAATCAGTAGCAGAAGAAGTTGGAAAATCACCAGCACAAGTCATTATAAGATGGAATATTGAACACGGTGTAGTAGTGATACCAAAATCAGTTACACCGTCTAGAATTGAAGAAAATTTGAATGTCTTTGATTTTAATTTAACACCAACTCAAATTGAAAAATTAGATAGCCTGAATGAAGATAAAAGGATTGGACCAGATCCAATAGGGTACAATGGTCACTAAGTCGATGAAATAAAAAATAAGGTGGAAACCGATTTTTTAATAAAGATGACTTAGCTCCACTAAACATGGATTGTAGTATAGAGGGCTACTTTGACTGAAGTTTAGGTATAAGTCCTGCTACTTTAATTGGAATACATGAATCGATGTTTAAGTATAAAGTGTGTTGCTTTATACTTACATCATAATCAAAAACAGTCTGAGACATCATTAAAGGTCTCAGACTGTTTTATTTATGGATGGAAGATTATCTAGTATGTTGCTAAGAAGATTTAAAAAAGATAGTAACCCAACAAGCAGGCTACGAATGAAACGCCATATTGTAAAATAGAATAAAGTATAAATAAATTGATTTGTTTCGGTGTTGTCAATAATTTAACGAGTTCGGAAGACAAAGTTGAAAATGTAGTTAATCCACCCAGTATGCCTACGATAATAAAAGGATTAATCCAATTTATATTTAAACACATACCCATAAGTAGTCCGATACAAAAACTGCCTACTACATTTACTAAAAGTGTAGGTATAGGAAGGGAAGTATTAAATTTCTGATTAAATACATTTGTGACGAATCCTCTAATTACCGCACCAATGCCGCCGCCTAGCATAACTAATATACATTGAATCATGAAATTTTAGCCCCCAATCTAACACCCAAGAAGCATAGTAAGATACCAAAGATGTAACTCGTTAATGCATATACAATGAGTAAAATAAAAGAGCCGCTTTCAAAAAATTGTACAAGTTCAAATTGAAACGTCGAGAAGGTAGTCAGTGATCCTATAAAACCTGTTGTGATACCTTTTTTGAGCATTGGGCTATTATTAAAGTATTGGATAGCTAGAGTGCCAAGAAACCCCATCAAAAATGCACCGCATAAATTTGCAATAAATGTGCCAATAGGCATTTCAAAAGATGTATTTATAAATGAAAGTAAATATCTTAGTAATGCACCGACAGCACCACCTAGAAAAATAAATAAATATTGCATATTAATGTATGTCCTTCCTTAAAATTAAAAACTGGAACATAATTAAAAAATGCCCCAGTTTCGTCAATCATATTGGTAGAAGTTGATAAAAATTAATGTTTACGTGTTAAAACATATAATATGGTTTTATATTTCACTATTACTAAAGTTGGTAGATGAAATTTTTGAGTAAAATTTAAAATACATTCTACATCTCATCCTTACTATAAACTAGAAAATAATACCAAACGTTGATAGGGAAGCAATGATATGAATGATTAATACCACCAAAATAATGTATGGCAAGATTTTGCTGGCTATTCTAATCCAATCTGAATCATTATGTAAATGTTTGATAGCTTTATCTGCAAATATAATTGAAATAATTAAAATAATAGCGTTAATGATACTACACACAAATATTAATTTAATCATTGAACTAAAATGTGTGCTTAGTAGAGGATTTCTAGTATTAAAATAAAGACTTATAATTACTAATAAACTAGATAAATAAAAATAAAGTTTTGAACGTGCCATATTTACCTCCTAGTGCAATTCATTTTACAATGATACCATAAATATAAGAATATTTAATGAAATTTACTATTTTATATTATTTTCTGATATTTGAGTTTTAAAAAGTGCGTCAAATTAAATCGTTGACTGATGTGAATTGATTATGAAGATGTATTGAATGATAAGATTTTAAGCAAAAAATTAGAATTTTTCTAATATTGATGGTATAAATAAACTGTATGGTTAATAACCGTTAGAAAATAATTCTTAATTGAATTATTTATTTAAGTCAGGAGGAATTAGTAATGGTAAATTTAAATGTTGAAGTGTTTGCAGATGGTGCAGATATTGAAGAAATGAAAGCAGCTTATAAAAACAAACAGGTTGATGGTTTCACAACTAACCCTAGTTTAATGGCAAAAGCGGGTGTAACGGACTATAAAGCTTTTGCTGAAGAAGCTGTACGTGAAATTCCTGATGCTTCTATTTCATTTGAAGTATTCGCAGATGATTTAGAAACTATGGCAAAAGAGGCTGAAATTTTAAAACAATATGGTGACAATGTATTCGTTAAAATTCCAGTTGTAAACACTAAAGGTGAATCAACAATTTCTCTAATTAAAAAATTATCAGCAGAAAACGTTCGTTTAAATGTAACTGCTGTTTATACTTTAGACCAAGTTAAAGAAATTACTGATGCTGTAACAGAAGGTGTACCAACTTATGTATCAGTTTTCGCTGGTCGTATTGCTGACACAGGTGTAGATCCTATTCCATTGATGAAAGAAGCAGCAGAAGTAACGCATAGTAAAGAAGGCGTTAAATTACTATGGGCAAGCTGTCGTGAAGTGATTAATGTCATTCAAGCAGACGAAGTCGGTGCAGATATTATCACATGTCCAGCAGATGTTGTTAAAAAAGTAAATAATAATCTTGGTCGTGATATTAGTGAATTATCAGTAGACACTGTACAAGGATTTGCTAAAGACATCCAAAGTTCTGGTTTATCTATTCTATAAAACTTTAGAATGAATTTAATTATGAGTGGGATAACAAACGAATTTTACAATAAAGATTACGTACACCCACTTTTTATGGATGGGATGATAGAGGTTTACCTGAGCTAAAACTTATTCATAGTGACGACAAGTTCATGTAAAATATGAATGTAGTTTTATATTGAAAATGGTACCTTACGTCTACTATTCAATTGAAAAAGAGTCTGAGACATCAATAGATGTTTCAGACTCAATTTTTTTGTTAAAAAATAGTTAAGTCATTAGCAAGCCCATTATACTTATACATAAATATTAAATTATATATTAAGTCATGTACAGAGCACCTACGTATTTGCTAATATATAGTGAAATAGATTGATTGAATAGGAGATACAATAAAGAAACTGCAACAGCCCAAAATAAATGTTAGTTTAGATTATAAAATACTTACTGATGTTTTTGATGATGAAGACGATATTTTAGAGCAAGCAGCTATTAATCATTCAAATTTCGTTGATCAAACTTTAGATAGGTTATTGATATATGGTTCACGCATCACAAATTGCAACTTTACTAATTCTGATATAGGACGTGTAGATTTTACAGACGTGATTTTTGAAAATTGTGATTTTTCTAATGTTAAAATGGAACATGGTAGTTTACATAGAGTGATATTTAAAAATTGTCGTATGACAGGGACTTATTTAAAACAAATGAGGTTGGGTCATACTTCATTTTGTGAAGTTAAAGCTAATTTTGTTAGTTTTATAGACTCTAAAATGGATAAGTTACTATTTGATACGTGTCAACTTGAACATGGTGCTTTTTATGAATCAACATTAAAACAAATTACATTCGATGAAACAAACATGAACCACGTAACAATACATCAAACGCCATTAAAAGGTTGTGATTTAAGCACATCACAATTTGAAACAATTGTCGTCAATAAAGAAGATTTAGTTAGGTGTAAGGTATCTAAAGAACAAGCAATTCAATTCGCTACATTAATGGGACTAGATGTCGTTGATGCATAATTTGTAAAAAATGTGTTCAATTATAATTGATTCATTGAGATAATTTCATTACTATTTGAAAGAGATGTATGGCGAAATTGCTAAAGGAGTACATATTAAATGAAAGCAAATATTTTTAAGCAAAAAGTTAAAAAGCAGTTATGGTTTTTAAATAAAAAAGAAAAAAGTAAATTGGATTCTGTTTTGGAAAGCGTAGTTGAAAAGCATGATAATGAACATTTAAATCGACCTATTGCATTTTCTAATCAATTTTTAAAAGAATATGTTTTTAAAGAAAAAGTAGTATCGTCTACGCAGTTATTTGCTTTATTATTAGGTATTTTATTTACATATATTATGTTATTAGGTATTTTCTTGTTTGGTTTTATTACAAGTTTAACTGCTGTACAATATTTTATAAAACCAGAAGTACAGTTATCGACACTGACAGTCATATTAACATTTATTGGAGCATTATTACTTGTTATTGTTAGTTTGTATTTAATTAGGTTGGTCACTGGTTACTTTACGAAAAAATTATTAGAATATAAGCATAACAAAGCATTGTAATAAAATACTAACTATCTATTAGGTGAGAAAGTGTTAAACTTTCTTGCCATTTTTTATGTACAACGATATATGCTACATCAACTATGATAAAAGTTGCATTATCAAAATAAATAACTGTTTGTGCACCTTGTGATTTTAAGCCATTAATTGCTAATGCATTGATAAAATATTGTATTGGGGAGCGCTTTGCTTTAATTGGGAAGACGATCGTATGGTTATTAATATAGATGGGGATGAGTTTTCGTATTTTAAGTATGTCCTTAGCTTGCTTAATTTGTATGGGTAAAGAAAGATGGTTGGTTTCAAGGATATATTTTAATGTTTGATTAATGGAAGATGGATACGTAAATTGATGTGTTGTATATTGACAAATGGTAAGTAATTCGGGACCGATAACGGTTTTGAAATATAATAGTTTAGCAAGGTTATTCATTAAATTCACCTCATTAAAATTTATAGTATTTAGAATATTTTACTTGAACACGTTGCTGTATATTTTTTATGGTTGATATTGAACACTTTAGGTGTTGTGCAATCTCTTTTTGTTTATAACCATATAATTTTAATTGTAACCACTGTTGTTCTTGTGTTGTAAGCGTTGTTAAGAAATGATGAGCCTCTATTTTACTATCAGGGTAGATGCTAGGAATTTGATGACAACGTACTTCATCAAATGGTTCGCATATTTCATAAGTGTTGTGTTGCTTACGAAATAAATCAATTAAATAGAAATTTAACCGTGTATATAAATAAGATTGAAATGAAGAAGATTTTTGGGCATTATACTTTCTGGATAGTTCCCATAATTTAATCGTGAGTAATTGTACAAATTCATCATTATTGTACTTAATATTGTATTTTTTTAGAAGAACATATATGATGTGTTTTGATTTATTATAAATTTTACTAAAGTGCATTTGGTGCCTCCTATTGCTGTATATACAACTTGTAATTCCGGATAAATTCATTTTATAAAGACAAATAATAAATTTCATTTGCTAAATATAGATAATAGGTGTTAAATAGATAACATAAGAGTAATAAATTTTAGTTTTTATAACATGAACGCGTATTCAACTTAGAGATATAACACTAAAAGATGTATTATTATCTTCGGACAATTATCAGGAGGTTTATATGGATTACGCACATTTAAATTTAGAGCATTTTTTTGCTAAACATAATGATTTAGATATGATTAAAGATAAATCAGATTTTGTAATGATAAATAACTTAACAAATGAAATGATGTATCGTGATGGAGAAATTGAAGGTACGATTGATTTGAATCGTTATTATTATAAAAATAGATCACAAGCATCGAGCTTTATCATAATGGAATATCGTAAAAGTCAAGAGTAATGAAATTAAAATTTCATTACTTTTTTTATGAATATGTAACAACACTTAGATAAAATTGTGCGTTTAACTATTTAGTGTTAGAATTTATTATCAGATAGTCTCAAGCACATTGATACATAAATGATAGAGACTTCTCATTCCTAATTATTACCTAAGAGGTGTGGAACATGACGAAGCATAAAAAAGGCTCAATTTTATCAATTATAGGTTTATTGGTAATCTTAGGTGTAGCTGCAATTATTGTATTTTCAATGATTTCAGATCAAATCTTTTTTAAAGAAGTAGATGAACAAGAAAAAGTTGATAATTTAAAAGTAACTTTAGATAAAGCATCTAAAAAGCAAATAGATAACTACACAAGCCAACAAGTTTCAAGTAAAGATAACAAAACATGGAGAGACGCATCGTCAACTGAAATAAAAGCTGCGATGGATAGTAGTAAGTTTATTGAGAGTGATACGCAAAAATACCAATTTTTAGAATTAGATAAATATCAAGGTATTGACCATAACAGAATCAAACGTATGTTAATTGATAACCCAACATTACTTAAGCATTCTGATGAATTTATAAAGGCTGCTAAAGACAAACATGTAAATGAGGTCTACTTAATTTCACACGCATTGCTTGAAACAGGTTCTGCTAAAAGTGAACTTTCAAGTGGCGTAGAGATTGATGGTAAAAAATACTATAATTTCTTCGGTGTAGGTGCTTTAGATGAAGATCCTATTAAAACAGGGTCTGAATATGCCAAGAAACATGGATGGGATACACCACAAAAAGCAATTAGTGGCGGTGCTAACTTTATTCATGGACATTTTTTATCAAATAAAGATCAAAATACGCTATATAGTATGAGATGGAATCCGAAAAATCCAGGCGAACATCAATATGCTACTGACATAAAATGGGCAGAAAGTAACGCTTCATTAATGGCACACTTTTATGAAGATATGAAAACAGAAGGTAAGTATTATAAATATTTTGTTTATAAAGATGATAATAAACATAAACAATAATTTAAAGAGCCTAAGACATAAATAGATGCCTTAGGCTCTTTTTAGATGCGTTTGTGTTTTACTGTGCTTTATTTTTTTGTCCAATAAGCAAAAACAATAACAAAGCAGATATGAAAACTTTGAATATAAATTTCATTATTTCACTTCCTAATTCATATTTGAATGTACCTAAGATAATAGGTGCATTGAAAATAACAAAGCATATAGAGGTAGAAATCAATACTATTTTTTATCAAAATAATG
Source organism: Staphylococcus sp. Z5-21 (assembly GCF_056529615.1). NCBI lineage: Bacteria > Bacillati > Bacillota > Bacilli > Caryophanales > Staphylococcaceae > Staphylococcus > Staphylococcus sp. Z5-21. The sequence goes on from NZ_CP096462.1 coordinate 1,033,012, forward strand.
ATGTTGTTTTAAAAATTCTTTCGCAACAATGGCAGGTTCTTTACCTTGACCATCAGCTTCATAATTTAATTTTTGCATTTGTTCTGTACTGATTTGACCTTCTAATTTTTTTATTGCTTTTTTTAGTTCTGGTTGTTGAGCTAAAAGTTTATTTGGCGCTACTGCACTGGCATCATAAGGCGGAAAGAAGTTTTTATCGTCTTTGAGAACCACTAAATCGTATGCTGCAATTCTACCATCTGTAGTATAGCCAAGTGCAACATCTAGTTTTTGGTTTTTTAATGCATCATAAACAAGTCCGATTTGCATAGGTTTTATAGAATTGAAAGCAAAACCGTAATGTTCTTGGAATGGGGCATAACCGTCGCCACCGCGTTTAATCCACGTGGTATCTGTGCCAACATTTACTTTGTCTTTTACTTTTTCTAAATCTGAAACAGTATGTAAGTTGAATTTTTTGGCTGTTTCTTTTGTGACCATAAAGGCAAACGTGTTTTCAAAACCGTATGAATTAAAAAACGTTTGATCAAATTTTTGATTAAATAATTTTTTTGTAACATGCATAGCTTTGGTAGAATCGGTGATTGGTTTCTGTTCAAGTGCACCTACTAAATCAGTACCAGTATATCGTGTGCTTGATACATCAGCATCACCATTCATTAATGCATTATGTTGAATGGTTGCGGAACCTAAATTATTAATGATTGAACCTTTTACTTTCCCATCAGTATCGTGCTCAATTAACTCTTTTAACATATAGGCCATAATCTGGGATTCACTTGTGGCTAATGCAGATATTCTTACAGTGCTTTTTGATTGTCCACCACCAAGGCCAGGTAATTCACAACTTGCTAAAAAAATTGTGCTAAATAAAACCAAAATGACAAATCGTTTTAAAAATTTCATTATTATACTCCTTATTTAAAATACAAAAAAATAAATTTCTCAATATATTTAGAATAACATATTTAATAAAACATTATAACTTAACGGATGAAACAACTGTAAACCATTAATGTGTAAAGTAAGATAAATCATTGGTATAATAAAGCTTAAATAAGTTTAGTTAGGATGTGAACTATGAGGATTGCAATCATAGGTATGGGTACGGCAGGTGTGAGTTTGCTAAAGGAATTAGTCAAACAGGAACGTTTTTCTGAATTAGCTATCGATGTATATGATAACCCTAAAAACATGGGGCAAGGTGTGCCGTTTCAAAACGATAGTGACCAATTATTAATTAATTTACCTGCAGAAGAGATGTCATTGAATTTAGAAAATGAACGGGAATTTTATGAATGGTATGAAAATCAATCAACATTTAAGTTTTCAAATCCGAAGTATTTGCCGAGGTTTATTTTTGGACATTATATGAAAGATTATTTGCAACAATTTATCAATCAGTATGATAATATTCACCAAATTTGTGAAGAAGTTTCTGAAGTCTTTATTGACTCAGATATAGGTCAAACAGATATACAATATAATGTTTGTACTGCAAATAACATAGAAAATCGAAAGCAGTATGATGTAGTATTTTTAGCTATAGGCACGTTGTCTTATCATGATCCATACAAATTGAAAGGCACGAAAGGATATATACAAACACCGTATCCTACATATAATACGTTAGATAATGTTAAAGATACAGATAGAATTTCTATTATTGGTACTGGACTAGCAAGTCTTGATGTGATTCGCTATGTAACAGCGCATCATCCTAATTTACCAATTACGGTTACAAGTCGTAAGGGTCACTTACCGAGTGTTAGAGGTGAGATGCCTGATATTGAATTTAAATATTTAACTCCTGAAAATTTTAATGAAATTAAAGAGAAACATTTTGGAAATGTGCCATTAGATGAGGCAATGCGGTTATTTATGAAAGACTGTGCACATTATGAAATTCCGGTAGAAACACTTGTGCATCGAAGAACAAATGATCCGATTATAGATTTAACTTACGATTTAGAACATGCAGAGGAGTTAGGTAAATTCCAAAGTATACTTGAGCTTGCCAAAGAAAATTTAAATTGGATATGGAATAGTTTGAGTCGTACTGACCAAAAACATTTTTTATCAAATTATCATGGTATTTTAAAAGAAAATTCTAATCCAATGCCTCCACAGACTGCACAATTACTCATTGAACACATTAATAATGGCTTAATTAAAATTGAGAAGGGCTTAGAATCTGTTAAACATAGTCAACATAGATTTCAATTAGAATTTCAAGACGGTTCGGTAGAAAATAGTGATGTAGTCATTAATGCGACAGGTTCGAAAACACAACTTTCAGATCTTGATAGTGATGATCAACTTGTGTTGAATTTAGAAAATAGACAAGTAGTACAAGCGCATCCACTTGGTGGTATACAAATTGTAGCTGAAACAAATCAAATTATAAGTCCAAGGTATGGCACGCTTAAAAATATGTATGCATTAGGTCAGTTAACAAATGGTATTAATCAATCGAGAAATGGCGTCATGATGATTGTAAGGCAAGCGGTAAGTGTAATAAATCATTTATTTGAATCAAATAAATGATTTAAAGTATCACTAATGGTTTGTTGCTTTAAACATCTGTGAGTGTTTAACGTATTATTTAATAAATGGGATTAGACGCTTTAAATAGTTCGTTTTTTGACTCATTTCTCCATGTAATTGTATTAATTATCAGAAAAATAAAGCCGACTTAGGCAATAAGAATTGTCATTTCTCAAAAAATGTAGTACGATGATTTTGTAACTAAGTTTCAGTTACATGACTCAATCATCAATTAACAATTTCATAGATATTCTTTCGGGGCAGGGTGAAATTCCCAACCGGCAGTAAATTAAGCCTGCGACCTGCATTTATGTGTATAAATGTGGCTGATCTAGTGAGATTCTAGAGCCGACAGTAAAGTCTGGATGGGAGAAAGAATGAAGTATAACAAAACAACACTTTTTAAGTGTCTATTTGGCATACCATAAATTTAAAATTTATGTATAAGTGTGTCTAATTTTTGCTAATAATGTTATATCAATAGATCCCACACCTGAAATGTTCATTTCAGGTGTTTTTTTATTATTTAGAGGTGATGAGATGAGTCAATATTTAAACTATGCTATACAACTTGCACAAATGGTTGAGGGACAAACAGGTTTAAACCCTCCAGTTGGTGCAGTAGTAGTGAATCGAGGACGTATCGTAGGTATAGGTGCACACTTAAAAAAAGGTGACAAACATGCAGAAGTGCAGGCGCTAGATATGGCAAAAGACAATGCGAAAGGTGGAACCATTTATATTTCATTAGAACCCTGTACACACTTTGGTTCTACACCACCTTGCGTCAATAAAATTATTGAGGCAGGCATTAATAGTGTTGTTTATGCAGTTAAAGATACTACATTACCTTCCAATGGTGACAATATTTTACAAGAAGCAGGGATAGATGTTGAATTTCGACATCAACCTGATGCTGAAAACTTATATAAAGATTTCTTTATTACAAAACGACAATCTGTACCAATGGTAACAGTAAAGGTTTCTTGTAGTTTAGATGGCAAACAAGCGACAGATACTGGTGAAAGTAAATGGATTACCAATAAACTCGTGAAAAAAGATGTTTTTAAATTAAGACATCATCACGATGCGGTACTAACTGGTAGTGGCACGTTAAATGCAGATAATCCACAATATACGACTCGAATTGAAGAGGGTAAAAACCCAATTAAAGTGATACTAGCCCAAAACGGTAACATAGATTTTAATTTAGACATTTTTAAAAATACGAATACGCCGATTTGGATTTATACACAAAATGAAGCTTTAGTAACGGACATTGAACATGTTGAAATTATTCAACTTACAAATTGTTCAGTAGAAAATATTATGAAAAATTTATATGAAAAAGGTATAGGCAGATTGTTAGTAGAAGCAGGTCCCACAGTTACTTCTGAATTTCTTCAATCCAATTATACAAATAAACTAATTATATATTATGCCCCGAAAATAATTGGTGGTTCAGGCAAATATCAATTTTTCCATACGGATAAAATCATCGATTTGTCAGAAGTCCCACAGTTTGAAATTGTTGATTCACAAATGCTTGAGCAAAATCTTAAATTAGAATTACGAAAGAAGTGATTAAACATGTTTACTGGAATTGTTGAAGAAATAGGTACAATTAAAAAAATATCAACACAACAGTCTGTAGTTAACTTGAAAATTGAATGTCAAACGATTTTAACTGACATGCATATTGGTGATTCAATCAGTGTTAACGGAGCATGTTTAACAGTAATAGAATTTGATAATCACACTTTTTCAGTACAAGTTATAAAAGGTACAGAAAATAAAACGTATTTAAATCAATTAAGTCAATCTTCTGAAGTGAATTTAGAAAGAGCGATGAGTGGTCAAGGTCGATTTGGTGGACATTTTGTACTTGGTCATGTAGATGAAGTAGCGAAAATTAAACGCATTCAGTCATCGGATAATTCTAAAATTGTAACAATACAACCGTCAACGTCATTGATAAAACAAATGGTTAGTCAAGGTTCAATTACAGTTGATGGTGTGAGTTTAACGATATTTCAATTAAAGCAATCAGAATTCGATATACATCTCATTCCTGAGACAAGAAAATCAACGATATTAAATCAAAAGCGTGTTGGTGATCCAGTTCATTTAGAAACGGATATGTTATTTAAATACGTTGAAAAAATTATTGAAAATGATAATGCTAAATTAACTTCAGATAAACTTAAAGCATTTGGATTTTAAGGAGGGCTCATATGCAATTAGATAGTATCGATACAGCGCTGGAAGCACTAAAAAAAGGTGAAAGTATCATAGTCGTAGATGATGAAAATAGAGAAAATGAAGGTGACTTAGTAGCTGTTACGGAATGGATGAATGACAACACTGTTAATTTTATGGCGACCTATGGTAAAGGATTAATTTGTGCACCAATCAGTAATGCAATTGCTGAAAAGTTGGATCTAAATCCTATGGTCACGCATAATTCTGATGTTTATGGCACACAGTTTACGGTAAGTGTTGATCACATACAAACAACAACTGGCATTAGTGCAGACGAAAGAACAATGACAGCGAGAGCATTGATCGATGAGCAAGCTACTGGATCTGATTTTAATAAACCGGGTCATTTATTCCCTTTAATTGCACAAGATAATGGTGTGCTATCAAGACGTGGTCATACTGAAGCGTCTGTGGATTTAGCTAAATTAACTGGCGCTAAACCAGCAGCATTAATTTGTGAAATTATGGATGAAGATGGGACAATGGCAAAAGGAGCGTCATTAGAAGCATTTAAAGAAACGCATGGTTTAGTTATGATTTCTATTGAAGACTTAGAAAAGTATCGAAAATCTTCAATTTCTAAACTAGATGCAAAAGCAAAAGTTAAGATGCCAACAGAATACGGTAACTTTGATATGTATGGCTTTACTACAGATAATAGCGAAGAAGATATTGTTGTTATCGCTAATGGCGACATTAATAAAACTGAAAATGTTCGAATCCATTCAGCATGTTTAACTGGCGACATTTTTCATAGTCAACGATGTGATTGTGGTGAACAATTAGCAGCATCGATGAAATATATAGCAGAGCATGGTGGCATGATACTGTATCTTCCTCAAGAGGGTAGAGGCATAGGCTTAATTAATAAGTTGAAAGCTTACGAATTAATCGAACAGGGTTATGATACAGTTTCTGCAAATATTGCATTAGGATTTGAAGAAGATTTAAGAGATTATCAAAATGCTGCCCAAATATTAAAATATTTTGGTGTGGACAGTGTAAATTTATTAAGTAATAATCCGAAAAAATTTGAAAGTTTAGAATCATATGGTATTCATATTGCGAAGAGAATTGAACTCATCGTACCAGCCAATGCATACAATCAGGATTATATGAATACAAAAAAAGAAAAAATGGGTCACTTAATATAGGAGGTAATGAACAATGAATTTTGAAGGTAAATTAGTAGGTTCAGATTTAAAAGTAGCGATTGTTGTAAGTAGATTTAATGATTTTATTACTAATCGATTATTAGATGGTGCAAAAGATACATTAATTAGACATGAAGTACCGGAAGCTAATATCGATGTAGCATACGTACCAGGAGCATTTGAAATTCCTTTAGTAGCTAAAAAATTAGCTAAGAAAAATGATTATGATGCAGTTATCACTCTAGGTTGTGTTATTAGAGGATCAACGTCTCATTACGATTACGTTTGTAACGAAGTAGCCAAGGGTGTTTCAAAAGCGAATGATGTTACTGATACGCCAGTCATATTCGGTATTTTAACTACAGAAAATATTGAACAAGCAGTAGAACGTGCAGGTACGAAAGCAGGTAATAAAGGTGCAGAAGCAGCAGTAGGTGCGATAGAAATGGCTAATTTATTAAGAGAAATATAAAGTTAAACTTGTCTAATGCTTATCAATTTTTAATATCGTATCGTTTTTCAATTATATTAAATTAGTAGAACGCCAAAGACATGACAGCTTTGGCGTTCTTTGTTTTTATAATAAATTCAATGACTATCTAAATTAGAATTCGGATATGTAAATCTTTTTAAACATCATTGAACTTAAAATTTGTGCTCGTATGATTACTTAGATGTAGTGTTTAAAAAGTGAATTGTTTTAAAATAATTATTTATATATTGAACATTGAATTGATTATTTTTTAAGTACTCTATATAGTATTGAACCTGTAGCTACAACGCCAGCAAATATGCCAGCAATAGTGCCTACTTTTTTCAATATATCTGGTTTTAACAATTCTTTAAACATTAAATTCAAATTTTGTGGTCTTTCAGCTAATCTTCTCATAAAGTAACTGAACCAATCATCTCCATATGGCACATAAATGCAGAAATTGTTGCCTTCGCCGGCAATTTGTTCTGCTAAATCGGAGCGAAAGCCGTATAACATTTGAAATTCATAACGATCTTTATCAATTTTATTATCTTTAATAAATTGTTTGATTTGTGTAATGATTTTATCATCGTGTGTAGCGATAGAAGTAACGTTTTTAGCACTTAACAATCTTTTTTTTATTAAACGTATGTAGTTTTCGTCGATTTCTTCTTTTGTTTGAAAAGCAATAACTTCATTTTCTTTATATGCACCTTTAACCATGCGTAATCTTAGTTCAGGATATTTATCTATGAGCGCATCAGCTTTATATAAATATGCTTGAATGACTGTACCAACATTTTTAAATTCACCTTTTAATCGATCTAATACTTGAGTGATATCAAACAAGCTATCATACTTTTCAGTATCGATATTAATATGCATATTATCAAATTCATTTGCTTTCAATAATATTTCTCGTAAATTACGGTAAGCAAGATCTATATCAAACTCTGAACCTAGTTGGCTTAATTTCACAGACATATGTCCATTTAAACTATGATTATAAATGGCATACATGACTTCCAAAATTTGATCTTTAGCTTGGATAGCTTCACCTTCAGTTACGACAAACTCTCCAAGACAATCAACAGTCACTGTAATTCCCTTGTTGTTTAAACGTTCAATTGTGTCTATCAAGGATTTAATCGTATTACCCGCAACGACTTTATTCGCCCCAAACATGGGTCCTACTTCCTTGGCAGTCTTATTTAAAAACGAATTATTTGATAATCCGATAAAGAAATCTTTCACAATTGGCATATTAATTCCTCCCATTCCGCTTATAGCTATGTTTCAATAATAGTGTAGCATGAATCTAATAGTAATGAAATCGTTTGCAATAAAATATATTACACTTTAAATTTCAATATACACTCATGAGATATGTATTGAACAGAAATAAGAAATTTATTGTGGGAAATAAATTTAGTTTTATGTTTATTTAATATGTTTAAAATGGAAAAAGCATAGCGTATTTTGATACAATAAGCGTAATGAATTTAAATGTAGAAGGGGAAGTATGGATTATGTGGAAATGGGAAACCGAAAATGAAGCAAAAGGTGTCGTAGTAATTGCACATAACATGCTTGAACATACTGGAAGATATGCATATGTGATTACGATGCTTCGCCGAAATGGATATCATGTTATTATGGGCGATTTGCCAGGACAAGGGCAAACATCACGTTCAAATAAAGGTCAAATTGATAATTTTGATGTATATCATGAGCATATACTTGAATGGATTAGAATCGCAAATGAATATAAAATTCCAACTTATGTCCTAGGTATAGGTCTTGGTGGTTTGATTGTCTTAAATTTATTAGAAAAAACAGAAGTGCCGATTGAAGGCCTGATGTTGCTTTCACCACTTTTAGAATTTAAGAAAAGTAATAAATCTAGAAAAGATAAAATTATTTCTAATATAGGTAAAATTGCGAAAGATACTCGATTTAAAGTTGGTATCACAGTTGAAGATTTAACAAGAAACGAAGAAGTTATAGAAGAGACGAATAAAGATCAATTGATGTTAAATAAAGTAACTTACTACTGGTATAAACAGATTATTGAAATTATGAAAGAGACAGTCAACCATTTAAAAGATGTAAAATCATTGCCGTTATTATTAATGTACGGTACAGAAGATAGAGTTGCAGATATAAGCGCAATGGATTTAATAAAAGATAAAATAATGACAGAAGAACTTTATTTTAAAGCGTGGGAAGGATTATATCATGAAATTCATAACGAGCCTGAACGTGATGAAGTCATGCGATATATTTTAGCGTTTTTAAATAATAGTGCAAGTAACAATGGATTTATAGTACATGATGAAAATGAAGTTTCATAGTACCTGAATACAATGATAATACAGTAAGTGGCAAAAGCGGTGGATTTGTATCCTAATTTTAAAAGGATATGATTTCACCGTTTTTTATATTTGATTTTTATTGTAACTTATAATTAATATTTTTGTGAAATAAATTACAAATAACTATTGCAAATGCTCGGAGGAACTGATATATTTATATTGTGAAATAAATCACAATATAAATTATTAATTTTCATGTGAGGAGCGTTCTGTGATGGAATATATAAAAAGTAATAAAGTTGTTTTAATTGGTGATGGTGCAGTTGGATCAAGTTATGCATTTGCATTAGTAGCTCAAGGTGTGGCAGATGAACTCGTTATTATAGATTTAGATGAAGACAAAGTGAAAGGTGATGTAATGGACTTAAACCATGCGGCACCGTATGGAGGTTCACCTGTTAAAATTAAAGCTGGTTCATATAAAGCATGTCACAATGCTGATTTAGTGGTGATTACTGCTGGAGCAGCTCAAAAACCAGGAGAAACGAGATTAGATTTAATTGAAAAGAATACAAAAATATTTAAATCGATTGTTTCTGAAGTTATGGCATCTGGATTTAATGGGATTTTCTTAGTAGCCACTAACCCTGTTGATGTACTTACCTATGTAACACAACAAGTTTCTGGATTACCTAAAGAAAAAGTAATTGGATCAGGTACGATTTTAGATACGGCACGATTCAAATATGAATTAGCTGAAGAATTTGGCGTTTCTGATAGAAGTGTTCATGGACAAATCATTGGGGAACATGGAGACTCTGAACTAGCTGTTTGGTCACAAGCAAATATTGCAGGACAGCCATTATACCAATTGTTAAAAGATGATCCTGAAAAACAACATAGAATAGAAGAAATATTTGTTAATACACGAGATGCAGCCTATGACATTATTCAAGCTAAAGGTGCAACATATTATGGCATTGCTATGGGATTAGTGCATATAACTAAAGCGATTTTAAATAATCAAAATTTAGTGCTTACCGTATCCAGTCGTTTAGAAGGTGAATATGGTCAAGAAGATGTCTATATAGGTGTCCCTACAAAAATTAACAGACAAGGTGCGGTAGAAGTTTTTGAAATACCGTTAAACGATGAAGAAAAAACTTTATTTACCCGTTCTGTTGGTATTTTGAAAGAAATGCAAAATAAAATATCTCATTTAATTGCATAATTCATAGTTTAAATTTAAACTGTATATAAGATTAATTTTATTAAAAATTCTAATATTTATTCAGTGTAGAATTTATTTTACAGTGATTGATGATTTTTTGAAATTAATTTTACATGTTTAAACTTTATACTATGATTGGGGGATTACACTATGGGGAAGACATTTACTGAAAAAGTGGATGGCGTTTTGCAATTAGAATCTGTGTTGAAAGATATCGAGGATATTTTTGACAAAGTTCAAAAGCAATATAAAATGTCAAAAGAAGAAATTTTAATCCTTTTGACACTTTGGAAAGAAGGGTCAATGACTTTAAAAGAAATGGATGACTTTGTTCATATTAAATCATACAAACGTACACGTACGTACAATGATTTAGTTGAAAAAGCGTGGATTATTAAAGAAAGACCACAAAACGACGAACGTACAGTTATTATCCATTTTAATGAAGATTTAAAAGATCAAAGGGAAAGTCTTTTAAACTTTTTTAAAGAAGAAATTGATTCTAACTCATCTACTATTCAAAACAGTCTTAAATCTATCTTAAATCTATAGGAATTATGAATTTTACAGTGTAATTTACACAAAAAAGCTGCCAACAAAGTTTAAATACTTTTATTGGCAGCTTTTTTTATTTTTAAAGCGTGTGCTTTAGGAAAACTAAATGATAGAATTTATCTTTTTTCTATCGCACAAATAAATGGTGGATTATTTTGTTGATTGATAAATTGATATTTTAGAATATGTGCTTTATTTTGATCGAATTGTTCCAAATAATCTAGAATAGCATCTCGCTCCAATTTGCCTTCATCATGGCCATGATAAATAACAAGAATAATGATGCCTTCTATGGATAAAATATTAAATATTGCATTTATGGCAGCAATTGTACTTTCGGCTTGTGTAACAATGGATTTATCTCCTTTTGGTAAATAACCTAAGTTAAAAATCGCTGCGTCAATTTTACCTTGTTGATAATTTGGAATATATGATTGGATATTTGCATGGCTATCTTGAACGATAGTGACATTGTTAAAATCATGAATCTTAAGTTGTGTCTGCTTAATAGCTTCATCTTGTATATCAAAAGCATAGACATTACCGTTTGGAACTTGTTGGGCAAGAAAATGTGTATCATTACCGTTACCGCATGTAGCATCGATCACGATACTGTCATCTGATACGTGTTGTTGAATTAATGTTCTAGCAAAAGGGAGAATGCGTTCAAGTTTCATGACTTAACTGTGCTTTCAAAATATTTTCCTTGGTATGAATCTCGGCGAGCAAGTTCATTATCAATTTCATTGAGAACTTCCCATTTGTTAACACTCCACATAGGACCTACCATTAAATCGATTGGACCATCACCGGTAATTCTATGAACGATCATTTCTTTTGGTATGATTTCTAACTGATCACACACTAATTTAGTGTATTCATCTTGTGACATAAATTCTAGCATGCCTTTATCATATTGCTTAACCATTGGCGTTCCTTTTAATAGGTGAAGTAAATGTATTTTTATACCTTGTACGTCCATTTGAGCGACTTCTCGTGCAGTTTCCATCATCATATTATAATCTTCACCAGGTAAACCATTTATAATATGCGTACAAATGTTTATATTATGTTTGCGTAGTTTGGCAATACCTTCATAATAAGTTTTCATATCATGTGCGCGATTGATTAAATCAGATGTTTCTTGGTGTATTGTTTGAAGACCTAGTTCAACCCATAAGTAAGTACGTTCATTCAATTCTGCTAAATACTCGACTACATCATCAGGTAAACAGTCTGGACGTGTACCTATGGATAAACCAACTACACCAGGCTCTTTCAATGCAGTTTCATATTTTTCACGCAATACCTCTACGGGTGCATGTGTATTTGTAAAAGCTTGGAAGTAGGCGATGTATTGGCCATCGTGCCATTTTTCATGCATTCTATCTTTTATTTCTTTAAATTGTACATCGATTGGATCTACACGATTACCTGCAAAGTCACCGCTACCAGCTGCTGAACAAAATGTACAGCCACCATGTGCAACGGTACCATCTCTATTTGGACAATCAAATCCTCCATCAATTGCAACTTTAAATATTTTTTGTCCAAATTTATTTTTTAAATGATAATTCCATGTATGATATCTTTTATTCTCGAATGCGTAAGGGAAGAATTGTCCCATATAACATTTTCCTTTCTAAATTCATTCTAGTTAAAGATTTTAACATATTTTAATGATATAGTGTTTAAAGTAAAATAAGAAATTTTGATGTAGAAAGGAGCTTAATGTTATGAATATGCCTAAATCAGTGTGGTGGCTAGTAATTGGTATGGCATTAAATATCACAGGCTCAAGTTTCTTATGGCCATTAAATACAATTTATATGAATGAAGAATTAGATAAAAGTCTAACTATCGCCGGATTAGTACTAATGATCAATTCATTTGGCATGGTCATAGGTAACTTATTAGGGGGCATGCTTTTTGATAAATTAGGTGGTTATCGTACTATTATTATAGGAACAGTAATTTGTTTAATGAGTACAACACTGCTTAATTTTTTCCATGGTTGGCCATGGTATGCTGTATGGCTAGTAGCACTAGGATTTGGTGGCGGTATGATTGTTCCAGCAATTTATGCATTGGCTGGCGCCGTGTGGCCACAAGGTGGTCGTCAAACTTTTAATGCAATTTATTTGGCTCAAAATTTAGGTGTAGCCATTGGTGCTGCATCAGGTGGATTTGTAGCAGAATTAAGTTTTAATTATATTTTTATAGCGAACTTATTAATGTATGTCGCATTTGCAATTGTAGCCGTGACACAATTCAAAATTAATTTAGATGTTAAAGTGAAATCAACGGATGCAATGAGTCTTTTATCTAAAGCATATAGACCACAGTTTATAGCGCTAACGTTATTATGCGTTATGTTCAGTATTTGTTGGATTGCTTATATTCAATGGGAAAGTACGATAGCTTCGTTTACTCAAGAAATCAATATTTCAATGAGTCAGTACAGTCTGTTATGGACAGTTAACGGCATTATGATTTTAGTTGCGCAACCTTTAATCTTACCTGTCATTAGATTGTTAAAAGGAAACCTAAAATATCAAATGCTTGTTGGGATTGTCATCTTTATTCTCTCTTTCTTTGTGACAAGTTTTGCTGAACAATTTTCAATTTTCATGGTAGCTATGATTATACTTACTTTAGGAGAAATGTTTGTTTGGCCAGCCGTACCAACAATAGCGAATCAATTAGCGCCTAAAGGGAAAGAAGGTTCATTCCAAGGTTATGTTAATTCTGCTGCAACTGTGGGAAAAGCTTTTGGACCATTAATTGGCGGTGTTGTTGTAGATTCGTTTAATATGCAAGCTATGTTTTTAAGTATGATTGTATTATTACTTATTGCACTGGTATTCCTGTTAATATACGATAAAAAATTACCAAAAGATACGTAAGATATCTGATGAGTCTGGGATATAAATAAATATCTTAGGCTCGTTTTCAATTGGCAGTCAATGTATCGTCAGCGCTTTGTACAGAAGTGTGCCTTTTGTATAAGCATGAACCTTAATTATCCTTGCGGGCGTGGGTCTATGAAATCACTGTGAAAAACGTTGGTCTCTGTCTCACTAATTTATATAATAATTTATTTTTTAGTTATACATGCTTATCATATGTAGTAAATAAGTATGTTTCCTGTTAAATCAGGTTTTACTCTTGAAATAAATAGTTATTTCAAATATTATTAGTAATGTATAGGAGTAGTAACTTTAAAACTTATCTACAGAGAACTAGGGTTGGTGGAACCTAGTGTTAAGTTAAAGTGAACTTACCAGGACTTAAAGATAATTTATGACATCTCTTACTATTAGTTAAAATGAGTGCACATTTAATGTGAATTTGGGTGGTACCGCGGCGAAAGTCGTCCCTTTGTAATTAAATAATAGTTTGGGGTGTTTTTTTATTGAATAGGAGGAAAAGTAGTGAATTACAGTCATAATGAAATTGAAAAGAAATGGCAGGACTATTGGGAAGCAAATAAAACTTTTAAAACGAGCGACAATTTAGGGCAAAAGAAATTTTATGCTTTAGATATGTTCCCTTATCCATCAGGAGCAGGCCTGCATGTTGGTCACCCAGAAGGGTATACTGCTACAGATATCATCTCTCGTTATAAACGTATGTTAGGTTATAACGTATTACACCCAATGGGTTGGGATGCATTTGGCTTACCAGCTGAACAATATGCATTAGATACAGGTAATGATCCACGAGAGTTCACTAAAGAAAATATTCAGACCTTTAAGCGTCAGATAAAAGAACTTGGTTTCAGTTATGACTGGGATAGAGAAGTGAATACGACAGATCCTGAATACTACAAATGGACACAATGGATTTTCATACAATTATATAATAAAGGTTTAGCTTATGTAGATGAAGTGGCTGTGAATTGGTGTCCAGCATTAGGTACGGTATTATCGAATGAAGAAGTTATTGATGGCGTATCAGAACGTGGCGGCCATCCTGTATATAGACGTCCAATGAAGCAATGGGTTCTTAAAATTACCGAATATGCAGACAGATTGTTAGAAGATTTAGATGAATTAGACTGGCCAGAGTCATTGAAAGATATGCAACGTAACTGGATTGGCCGTTCTGAAGGTGCATCAGTGGCATTTGATGTGAAAGATTATAATGAGCAAATTGAAGTATTTACTACTAGACCTGATACAATATACGGTGCGTCATTTTTAGTGCTTAGCCCAGAACACGAGCTTGTAGATTTGATTACTACGGAAGATAATAAAGATGATGTAGAAGCTTATCAAAAAGAAGCGGCTAAGAAATCTGATTTAGAACGTACTGGCTTATCAAAAGAAAAGTCTGGTGTATTCACTGGTGCATATGCTGTTAATCCATTATCAGGGCAACAAGTACCAATATGGATTGCAGATTACGTACTATCCACTTACGGTACTGGTGCGGTCATGGCTGTACCTAGTGGTGATCAGCGTGATTATGAATTCGCTAAAACATTTGACTTACCAATTATAGAAGTCATCGAAGGCGGAGATATGAGCAAGGAAGCCTACACTGGCGACGGACCGCATATTAATTCTGGTGAACTAAACGGATTATACAATGAAGCAGCTATAGAAAAAGCGATTGAATTGTTAGAAAATAAAAATGCCGGTATGCGTAAAGTAAACTACAAACTTAGAGATTGGTTGTTCAGTAGACAAAGATATTGGGGCGAACCTATTCCAGTTATTCACTGGGAAGATGGCTCAATGACGACAGTACCTGAAGATGAACTACCATTACTTTTACCAGAAACTGATGAAATAAAACCGTCAGGGACAGGTGAATCACCGTTAGCGAATATTGATGAATTTGTAAACGTTGTCGATGAAGCCACAGGTATGAAAGGCCGTCGTGAAACAAATACGATGCCACAATGGGCAGGTAGCTGTTGGTATTATCTAAGATATATTGATCCAGACAATGAGCAAATGTTAGCAGATCCTGAAAAATTAAAACATTGGTTGCCTGTAGATTTGTATATTGGTGGCGTAGAACATGCTGTATTACATTTATTGTATGCACGATTTTGGCACAAAGTATTATTTGATTTAGGTGTGGTACCAACAAAAGAACCATTCCAAAGGTTATTCAACCAAGGTATGATTTTGGGTGAAGGTAACGAAAAAATGAGTAAATCTAAAGGTAATGTAATTAATCCAGATGATATTGTAAAATCTCATGGTGCGGATACGTTACGTTTATATGAGATGTTTATGGGACCGCTTGATGCCGCTATCGCTTGGAGCGAAAATGGTTTAGATGGTTCGAGACGTTTCTTAGATAGGATTTGGCGTTTATTAATTACAGAAGATGGTTCAATTTCTAATAAAGTGGTAAACAATCATAGTAAGGCTTTAGATAAGAGTTATCACCAAACAGTGAAAAAAGTTACAGAAGATTACAATTCGCTTAACTTTAACACAGCGATTAGTCAACTTATGGTATTTATTAATGATTGTTATAAAGCGGAAGAAATTTATAAACCATATATCGAAGGCTTTATTAAAATGCTAGCGCCGATTGCACCTCATATATCTGAAGAATTGTGGTCACGTTTAGGCCATGATGAAACAATCACTTATCAACCATGGCCATCCTACGATGACGCGTTACTTGTTGATGACGAAATTGAGATTGTCGTACAAGTAAATGGTAAAGTGCGTGCTAAAATTAATGTATCTAAAGATATTGCGAAAGAAGAAATGGAGCAAATCGCACTAGATAATGAACATGTTAAATCTGAAATAGAAGGTAAAGATATTAAAAAAGTTATTGCAGTTCCTAAAAAACTTGTTAATATCGTTGCTAAATAAACACAGGAGGAATTAATTATGGAATCTATCACAGTAACTGAACTAAAAGAGAAAATTTTGGATGCAAACCCAGTTAACATTGTGGACGTTAGAACTGATCAAGAAACAGCGATGGGTATCATTCCAGGTGCTGAAACCATTCCAATGAATAGTATTCCAGATAATCTAAACTATTTTAATGATAATGAAACGTATTATATTATCTGTAAAGCCGGTGGCAGAAGTGCGCAAGTCGTTCAATACCTTGAACAAAATGGCGTGAATGCAGTGAATGTTGAAGGTGGTATGGATGAATTTGGTGATGAAGGTTTAGATATTAAAAGTATTTAATTATAAAATAAGTAGTTAATTAAAAGCCGAGACATAAGCATATGTCTCGGCTTTCTTAAGGTAATCAACAGTTTATTTATAATGCTTTATTTGTCCATATAGTAATGGCTTTACAGTGAATGATGCACTGCTACTTTATCAAATATTAATGAAACTATTGGATTTCAATGTTATCTTTTACTATATATAATCAATTTAGAAAAGGCTTGCATTAGTGCCAGCTACATGACCTGTGACAAGGGCGCTTGTGATATTATATCCACCTGTATAACCGTGGATATCCAGTACTTCACCACATAAAAACAAACCAGGTACAAACTTAGACATCATTGTTTTGGGTTGTATTTCTTTTAATGAAACACCACCTCCTGTAACGAAGGCTTTTTCAATAGAAAGTGTGCCGTTAACCGTAAAGGTAAATCCTTTTAATAATTCTACAAGTTGATTAATTTGTGCGTTGGCAATATGGTGCGCTGTTAAATCATCTGAGATATGGGCTTGCTTAATTAAAAATAACAAATAGCGCTCTTCAATTAAGCCATGCAAACTATTTTTAACAAATTTATCAGGTGTTTCTTCTAACAAACGTCTAATCTTTTGTTCGAGTTCATTTTTGGTAAGTTCAGGAAAGGCATCCAGTTGCATTTGAATATCTTGTTTTTTTTGATTCTTTTGTTCTTTATATACAAATTGACTACACCTTAGTGCAGCGGGTCCACTAATTCCAAAGTGAGTGAATAACATATCCATTTGATGTGTGATTCGTGTTTTACCATTCTTTTTTAAAACGGATAGCGCAACATTTTTTAAACTCAAACCTTTGAGACGTTTGTTTTTGATAAATGTTTCAGAAGAAGTGATGGGTACTTCAGTTGGAAATAATTCAGTAATGGAATGTCCCAAGTGTTCGGCAAATTTATAACCATCACCTGTTGAACCAGTTTGAGGGACGCTTGTGCCACCGGTGGCAATAATTAAACTATTGCTTGAAAATTGTTGCTGATCATTTAATGTTACGGTGAAAGTATGTTGGTCCGTGTATTCAATTGATGATACAGTGGATTCTTCTTTTATTTCTACGTTATTCTGTTGCAAAGTATTGATGAGTGCGTCAACAACATCTTGTGCTTTATTAGAGACGGGGAACATACGACCGTGGTCTTCTTCCTTTAAAAGAACGCCTCTAGATTCGAAAAAATGGATGATAGATTCATTATCAAAAACAGAAAAAGGGCTATATAAAAATTTCCCATTACCAGGTATATTTTTGATGATTTCATCATAAGGTAAGCGATTTGTTACGTTGCAACGTCCGCCTCCAGAAATTTTCAATTTACGACCGAGTCCTTTTTTCTTTTCAATTAATAAAATATTATGATTATTGAGACTTGCCGCAGCAGCTGCCATTAGCCCGCTAGGACCGCCACCGATTATAATTGTTTGATACATTTTATTGCCTCCCATAAGCGTATAGTGTTATTTTATAGTAATATAGTTTTGAAAAAAAGTAGCTATCACGTTATTATTAAGATTACGAGTGTAAAATTTAATTTGAGATAGGAAGATCAGAATGAGTGAAAGTAAAGAGTTAGTGAGAGGGACCTTTTTAATTACGCTAAGTATTTTAATTACTAAAGTATTAGGTGTAATTTACATTATTCCATTCTACGCCATAATTGGTGGAGAAGAAAATCTGGCGCCTTTCAACTACGCGTATACCCCATATAATATTGCCATTGCCATCGCAACAGCAGGTGTGCCATTGGCAGCATCAAAATATGTTTCGAAATACAATGCGTTAGGCGCATATAAAATTAGTGAAAAACTATATAAATCTAGTTTTATTGTTATGACCATAACAGGATTTATTGGATTTTTAGTATTATATTTATTAGCTCCAAGCATAGCTGGTATTACATTAGCCAATAAAGGTCATGTAGATGGTGGCTGGACTGTTGATGATATTACTTGGATTATAAGAATTATTAGTATCGTGGTCATTTTTATTCCATTATTAGCGACGTGGCGTGGTGTATTCCAAGGTTATAAATCTATGGGGCCAACTGCGGTATCAGAAGTCATAGAACAAATTGCACGTATTTTATTCATTTTAATAGGAAGCTATTTAGTGCTTAATGTGTTTAATGGTAGTGTACTTGTAGCGAATGGTGTTGCGACGTTTGCAGCGGCAATCGGTGCAATCGCAGCAATCATCGTCTTATGGTATTACTGGAGAAAAAGAAAGAGCAACATAGAACGCATGGTTGCAACGGATCATACAGGTATGGATGTCTCATATGGCAAGATGTATAAAGAGATTATTTCATATAGTATTCCTTTCGTTATTGTAAGTTTGAACTTCCCGCTGTTTAATTTAGTCGATCAGTTTACACATAACACTGCGTTGAATTTAGCAGGTGTACCAAGCAATTTGCATGATTACTTTTTCTCAATTCTGAATATGACAACTAACAAAATTGTGATGATTCCGACATCTTTATCAGCGGGTTTTGCTGTGAGTTTGATTCCATTCATTACAAAGACTTATGCATCAGGCCAGTTACATGAAATGCACAGACAAATACGCACATCTTTAGGTGTATTAATGTACATAACAGTGCCAGCCAGTTTAGGTATTATGGCATTGGCCTTACCTCTGTATACAGTTTTCTATAGTTATAATATTGACGGTAGCCATTTATTATTTTATTATGCACCCGTTGCAATATTAATCGCGTTATTAAGTGTGACAGCGTCAATGTTACAAGGTATAGATAAACAAAAATTAACAGTATTTGTCATTTTAGCAGCAGTAGTAATAAAAATTATTTTAAACACGCCGCTTATAGTTACTTTCCATACGGCAGGCGCAATTTTAAGTACGGCAATCGCGTTATTATTTGCAGTTTTATGTAATTTTTATATTCTTAAAAAGTATGCGAAATTTAACTTTTCTGAGACTTGGTTACACTTTGGAAAAATATTTATGTATGGATTTATTATGATGATTGGGGTTGAATTGACATTCTTCATATTACAAATGTTTATTTCTCCAGAACATAAAATAGGTTCTCTAATTATTCTTGTTATAAGTGTTGTGGTAGGTATGCTGATTTATGGTAGCATGACAATGAAAACAAGACTTGCTGATCAATTCTTAGGTGAAATTCCAAATAAAATCAGACGCAAATTAGGTATTATTAAATGAGATTAGATAAATTTTTATCAAATATGGGTGTTGGCACTCGAACAGAAGTAAAACAACGCTTAAAAAAAAAGCAAGTCACAATTGATGATAAGGTAGAAACGTCACCTAAGAAGCAAATCAATCCAGAACTAGAAATAGTGAAAGTCAATGACCAAAAGATAGACTTTGTTAACAAAGTCTATCTCATGCTTAATAAACCTAAGGACTATATATCAGCTACAACAGATGAACAGCACAAGACAGTGCTCGATTTAATAGAGGGCTATAGATACTTAGATTTGTTTCCAGTCGGCCGATTAGATAAAGATACAGAAGGACTTTTATTGATTACCAATGATGGACAATTTAATCACGAATTAATGAGTCCAGGTAAACATGTCGCTAAAACTTATGAAGTGATTTCTCAAAAAAACATTACAAAAAATGATATAAATGCATTTAAAGTGGGTATTGAATTAAATGAGGGATTGGCGAAACCTGCAAAATTAGTCCAAGGTGATGAATTAAACAAATCGTTTGTCACAATATATGAAGGACGTTACCATCAAGTGAAGCGAATGTTTCATGCTATAGATAATGAAGTCTTAGCTTTGAAACGTATTCGTATTGGCGACTTACAACTTGATTCAACATTAGCATCAGGAGAATATCGTCATTTAACTCAGCAAGATTTTAAACTATTAGGATTAAAATAAAGAAGAGGTGTAAATATTATGTCAAAATTATTTAAAGCAATCGTAGGCATAGGGGGAGCAGCTGTAGCAGTAGTGCTTTCCAAAAAAGAAAATAGAGATAAATTAAAAGATGAGTACAGTAAATACAAATCTAATCCAGAATCATACAAACAAAATGCAAAAGATATCGCTAGTCAAATCAGTTCAAAAGCTGGCGAAACATATAATGAAGTAAAACAGGATCCTAAAGGTTATGCTTCAAAAGTAAAACAAGATCCTAAAGGTTTCATTAATGAACAAAAAGATCGTTTCTCTAATGTGTCTGAACAAGAAGAAGAGCACGTTGAAGAAGCAAGATTTACAGATGAAGGTGCAGCCAATCCTTTAAACAATTTACGAGTTGTAACTGAAGAAGAGTTAAAAAATAATAGCAATAAACATGACGGTAAGTAATACGTTGTCATGATTTTATATCAAACCTAGTTCGCAATTGGAACTAGGTTTTTTATATTAATACAGTTTATATATATAGTAAAAGTAAGCGGTTTAACTGTTTTATTATAAAGCATAACAGTTGATTTTTTTGTTTTATGATTACATCTCACTGTAGTTTCTCTACGACTTCATGTAAAATATTAAATATATAAGTTATAAGAAGGAAGTTGATTGTATATGTGGAGAGACAAAGTAAAAGAATATGAGGATTTCATACTAGAAGATTTGAAAGGTTTACTTTCAATTGAAAGTGTAAGAGAAGACGATAAAGCTTCTGCTGAAAATCCAGTAGGACCTGGACCTAGACAAGCTTTAGATTACATGTATAAAATCGCAGAACGTGACGGCTTTGGCACACATGATGTTGATCATATCGCGGGACGTATTGAAGCGGGTAAAGGCGATGATGTATTTGGTATTTTATGCCATGTGGATGTTGTACCTGCAGGCGATGGATGGGATTCAGATCCGTTTAATCCAGTAGTAACTGATGATAAAATTATTGCTCGTGGTACGTTAGATGATAAAGGGCCGACCATTGCTGCTTATTATGCAGTTAAAATTTTAAATGAAATGAATGTAAACTGGAAGAAACGTATACATATTATTATTGGTACAGATGAAGAGTCTGATTGGAAATGTACTGAGCGTTATTTCCAATCAGAAGAAATGCCTGAATTAGGGTTCGCTCCAGATGCTGAATTTCCTGCTATTCATGGTGAAAAAGGAATAAGCACGTTTGATGTAATTCAAAATGAAAAAGCAGATGATCAAGATGAGCCTGAATATGAATTGCGTTCATTTGTATCAGGACAAAGATATAACATGGTGCCTGATGAAGCGATTGCCAATGTAGTTGTTAAAGAAAATATGACAGATGTTATCCAAAATTTTGAACAATACTTAAACGAGCATGACGTTGAAGGTGAAAGTGTTGTAGATAGCGGTGTCTTGGTGCTTAAAGTACAAGGTAAAGCGGTTCATGGGATGGATCCATCTATAGGCGTCAATGCAGGATTATATTTACTTAATTTCCTTGCAACATTAAATTTAGATAAAACTGCTGCAAATTTCGTAGCGTTTAGCGAACGATACTTGTTTGAGTCACATTTTGGAGAAAAAATGGGAATGAAATTCCACACAGATGTTATGGGCGACGTGACTACTAATGTTGGAATTATCACTTATGATAATCAAGATGGTGGCAAATTCGGCATTAATTTAAGATATCCAGAAGGTTTTGAATTTGAAGAATCGTTAACAAGATTCAAGGGAGAAATTCAATCACTAGGATTTTCAATTGAGTTAGGTAAAAATCAAACGCCACATTATGTAGAAAAAGACGACCCATTCGTACAAAGCTTAGTACAAGCCTACCGTAACCAAACTGGTGATGATACAGAACCGTATACGATTGGTGGCGGTACTTATGCACGAAATTTAGATAAAGGTGTTGCATTTGGTGCGATGTTTAGTGATTCTGAAGATTTAATGCATCAAAAAAATGAATATATAACTAAAAAACAATTATTCAATGCGACAAGTATCTATTTAGAATCATTATATAAATTGTGTGTGGAGGAATAAATATGACAAAAGTATTAATAAATGAAAAACTCGTTGATGAACAAGATGCAAATGTGCCTTATAATGATAGAGGTTATGTATTTGGCGACGGTATTTATGAATATATTAGAGTATATGATAATAGTGTATTTACTGCTAAGGAACATTTT
The DNA here is from genome assembly GCF_056529615.1 of Staphylococcus sp. Z5-21. NCBI lineage: Bacteria > Bacillati > Bacillota > Bacilli > Caryophanales > Staphylococcaceae > Staphylococcus > Staphylococcus sp. Z5-21. The sequence goes on from NZ_CP096462.1 coordinate 1,055,843, forward strand.
GAAAGACTTTTACGTAGTGCAAAAGAAATTGGTCTTGAATTAAAATATAGCGTTGAGGAACTTACGGAATTAATACAGGAGTTATTATCAACAAATGGTGTGATTAATGGTGGTGTCTACATTCAAGTTACACGTGGTGCCGCACCGCGTGATCATGCCTTTCCAACACCTTCTGTTGAAACCAATATTATGGCTTTCACTAAATCATATGATCGTCCTTACAAATCATTAGAAGAAGGTATTAATGCGATCACTACTGAAGATATTCGTTGGTTAAGATGCGATATTAAGAGTTTAAACTTGTTGGGTAATGTATTAGCTAAAGAATATGCAGTTAAATATAATGCTCAAGAAGCAATACAACATCGTGGTGATATTGTCACAGAAGGTTCTTCTAGTAATGTGTATGCAATCAAAGATGGTGAAATCTATACACATCCTGTAAATAATTATATTTTAAATGGTATTACGCGTATGGTAATTAAATCTGTTGCTGAAGATAAAGGGATACCTTTTAATGAAGAAACGTTTACATTAGACTTTTTGAAAAGTGCGGATGAAATCATTGTATCAAGTACTTCAATTGAGGTTATGCCAGTTGTTAAATTAAACGGTGAAAATGTCGGTGATGGTCAAGTTGGCTCGATAACAAAATCATTGCAAGAAGGATTTAACAGATACATTGATACACATAGTTAATATTTTCAATAAATAGATAGAAAATATAACAAAAATTCATATTAAATTATGTTATAATGCTAACTGAGCCGTTTGAAAGAAACTAATAGAAATAAGAAAGTAAAAAGTGACTTTTTGTTTCTCATTATTGGTTGAAATTCATACCCAAACATTATAAAATCTTTTATGAGTCTTGAAATTGAACGAGAAAAATTTCTTGAAAAAAGATAGAGAAATATTAAAAAATATGCTTTGTTTGGGTTTCTTTTATGGTATGCTATAAAAGTTACTATAATTTGAAAATCAGTTATTTATAATTTTAAAAATTAACTTGAGCCACATGGGACATTATGCTAGTCATAACACTTGAGACAGCATAAATTATGGTTGAAGTTTAAAAAAATTTGCTATAGAAAATGATTATATATGGCTCTCGAAAAATGTTTTTCAGGAGCCATTTTCTAATTGAAAGTGAGGTGAACGTGTTGGAGCAGTTTTATCAATTGGGATGGACGCTTGACTCAGCAGGCGGTGCATCGGGTGAGGCGTACATGGCCGAACAGGATGGACAAAAATTATTCTTAAAAAGAAATTCAAATCCATTTATAGCTGCATTATCAGCTGAAGGTATTGTGCCTAAACTTGTATGGACGAAACGCATTGAAACTGGCGAAGTTGTAACAGCACAACATTGGAAAAATGGTAGAGAACTTACTTTCAATGAAATGCATGAACAACGTGTAGCGAATTTATTGAAAAAAATTCATAGTTCGAAGACATTATTAAACATGCTAAAACGTATGGAAATGGAACCTATCACGCCAGATATTTTATTAAATAAAATAAATGCTTCGTTATCAAGAGATGTACTGACACATCACGTGGTTAGAAAAGCTTTAACGTATTTGGAAGATCACATGCCTAACTTAGATCCTCGTTTCTTTACAGTTGTTCATGGTGATGTTAACCATAATAATTGGTTGTTATCAGATCATGATGAGCTATATCTCGTTGATTGGGAAGGTGCAATGATTGCTGATCCCGCAATTGATTTAGGTATGCTGCTGTACAATTACGTTCCAGAAAATAAATGGCCAGAGTGGTTAAACTTGTATGGTACAAAAGATTCAATGGATTTACAAAAACGTATGAAGTGGTATACCGTTGTACAATCTATCGGTATGGTTCAATGGTATGAAGAACAAAAACGTTACAAAGATATGAATATGTGGCTAACTTTTTTAAATCAAGTGATGAATAATAATGCTTTTATATAAGGAGTTATCAAAATGAGAATGCGCTATAAGCCTTGGGCAGAGGACTACTTAAAAAAAGAACCGAATATAGTTGATATCGATGGTAGTCATGCAGGGCGAATCAGTGAATGGTTTGATAATGATCAACCGATTTATATTGAAGTAGGATCAGGTATGGGTCAATTCATAACTACGCTTGCAGCAAAACATCCCGAAATAAACTTTATCTCTATGGAAAGAGAGAAAAGTGTTATGATAAAAGTCTTAGATAAAGTTATTGAACAAGGCTTAACAAATATCAAGTTAATTTGTAATGATGCAATTGAACTTAATGATTATTTCAAAGATGGAGAAGTATCAAGATTATACCTTAATTTCTCAGATCCATGGCCTAAAAAAAGACATACTAAACGTCGTTTGACATATCAAACATACCTAGCATTGTATAAACAAGTTTTAAAAGATGATGGTGAAATCCATTTTAAAACAGACAATCGTGGTCTGTTTGCATATAGTTTAGAAAGTATGTCTCAATTTGGTATGTATTTTACAAAAATCAACCTGAATTTGCATGAAGAAGATGATGAAGAGAATATTGAGACTGAATACGAAAGAAAATTTTCTGATAAAGGTTCAAGAATTTATCGTATGGAAGCTAAGTTTCATTAAATATAATTACGCACTCAATTGATAGGACATAGGTTCTATCAATTTTTTTATGTCCAAATTAAGATTTTTATAATTTAATGTAAATAGAGTTGTGCTAATTTAAATGTATTTATGTCCATTATTTTACCTAGAACATTGTTTGTATTACTATTAATGTTCAGTAGTTATTGTGTTTATATTTTACGAGGAGGATAAGTAGATGAAATTAGGGGATTTTCGTATACATTATTTAAATGGTGGTATCACTCACATTGATGGTGGCGCAATGTTTGGCGTGGTGCCTAAGGCGTTATGGACTAAAAAATATGAAGTGAATGATAAGAATCAAATTCCATTACCAACGCATCCAATATTAATACAATCGAACGATTATAATATTATCATTGATACAGGTATAGGTTCAGGAAAATTAACAGATAAAGAACGTAGAAATTTTGGAGCTCATTATGAAAGCCAAATTAGTGAAGACTTAAAGGCTTTAGATTTAACGACTGCAGATATTGATTATGTATTAATGACACATTTACATTTCGATCATGCTGCTGGATTAACAGATAATGAGGGTAATTCAATTTTTAATAAAGCAATCCATGTGATTCAACAAGATGAATGGCATGAATTTCAAAGCCCTAATATACGCAGTAAATCAACATATTGGCCAAAGAATAATGGAGATTTTAAAAAACGATTACTATTGTTTGAAAATGAAATCGAAATAGTGCCAGGTATTAAAATGATTCATACGGGCGGTCATAGTTTTGGTCATGCAATCATTACAATTGAAAGTCAGAATGAAAAAGCGGTGCATATGGGTGATATTTTTCCAACAACTGCACATAGAAATCCATTATGGGTCACAGCTTATGATGATTACCCTATGCAATCAATTAGAGAAAAAGAACGTTTAGTACCGTATTATATTCATCAAAATTATTGGTTTTTATATTATCATGATGTAAATTATTTTGCGGTGAAATTTGATAAGCAAAATATAACTGAATTTGATACATTTATTTCTAGGAATTAAAAAGGTTAAAGCTAAGCGGCACATGAATAAGAAGATATTCTGAGTTAGAATATGTTTGTCATCGTGTCGCTATGGCTTTAACCTTCTATCATTTGCATTCAATGATATCTAATATTTCACCTGTTTTGGCATCAGCATAAAAGTCATAATATGTAAGTGTGTTATGGTTTCGTGTCGTAATGCCACCTTGAAAAGCAATGATTTTTGAATCGGATTTTGTATACGTCATCGGCACTTTTAATATATATGATCCTATAACATTCATAAAATAAGTTTTTACTTCTTTAGTGATTTTTTCAGGATCTCGATATTGGATATGTTTTCGACGTTTATAAAAATAAATTGATCCTGCAATTGTAGTTAGGAAAAATAATAAGAGGATGAACCAATTTTTTTTATTTAACATAACATAATCTACCCCCAATAAAGTCATATTTATAGTTTACCATAATGAAGATGATATAATAAATATTAAGGAGTGAGAGACGTTGAACATAGATAAAAGTAAAACATTGAATAGAATGAAAACATTAACAGAATTACATGGTGTAGCAGGTTTTGAAGAAAATGTAAAATCATATTTGAAAGCAGAAATGGAACCATTTGTGGATGAATTTGTTTATAATCGTATGGGCGGATTTTACGGTGTTAAACGTTCGAAATCAAGTAATCCAAAACGAATCATGGTTGCTGCACATATGGATGAAATTGGTTTCATGGTCACAAATATCACGTCAAATGGTATGCTACAATTTACTAATTTAGGTGGCGTTGCAAACGATATATGGCAAGGCCAAAGGCTAAAAGTTAGAACGCGAAATAATGATGAGATTACAGGTATTGTAGCTAATATTCCGAAACATTTTAGAACTGGAAATGAAGGAGCACCTAAAATAGAAGATTTATTATTGGATATTGGTGCAGAAAATGCTGAAGATGTATCGGCACGTGGTATTGCTATTGGTGATACGATTGCACCTGATACGCCTTTTACACAGTTATCAGAGCATCGATTTGCCAGTAAAGCCTGGGATAACCGTTATGGTTGTTTAATTGGTATTGAGCTACTGGAATTATTAAAAAATACTGAATTGGACTTTGATTTATATGTCGGTGCAAATGTGCAAGAAGAAGTAGGATTAAGAGGAGCAAGTGCAGCGGCAGAGTTAATCGATCCTGATGTAGCATTTGTTGTAGATTGTTCGCCTGCGAATGATATGAAAGGTAAGCAAAATTTATCAGGGGAATTAGCTGGAGGTACATTAATCAGAATTAAAGATGGTACAATGTTACTTCGACCAACCTTTAGAGATTATTTGCTTGATTTAGCGAAGCAGTATGATATTAAACATCAATACTATATTTCTCCAGGTGGTACGGATGGTGGAGAAATACACAAGGCAAAATTAGGTATCCCAACCGCTGTGATAGGTGTGTGCGCACGATATATTCATAGTACAAACGCAGTGTTTGATATTAGAGATTATGAAGCTGCCAGAAGCCTGTTAGAACAATCAGTTAGACATTTAAATGAAGACCAAATAAAAATATTACAATATAAATAATAATTAGGAGTGGTATTATGCAACAATTAGAAAGTGAGCAGCAATTTGAAAATCTGAAAAATGAACAAACAGTGTTTTTATTTACAGCAGATTGGTGCCCAGATTGTAAAGTTATAGAACCAGATTTACCTCAATTAGAAGCAAAATATACTAATTATAAATTTATTTCAGTTGATAGAGACAAATTTATTGATATATGCATTAATTATGACATTATGGGTATACCTAGTTTTCTAGTATTCCGTGACGGGAATCAAATTGGCAGTTATATTGGAAAAGAACGAAAATCCAAAGAACAAATAGACCAATTTTTAGCGTCTTTGTAGGTGGCATTAATTTAGGATTAAATTAAAGTTAAATTATAAAAATATATACCCTTAGAGCGCACATTTTTTCTGTTCCTAAGGGTATATTTATTGTAAACTATAGTAAGGCACGTAAATAGGAGTGTTAATAATGAATGTCTTTCAAATGAGAGATAAATTAAAAGATAGATTGAATCATCTTGATGTGAAATTTAGTTTTAATCGAGAAGATGAAACACTACGTATCTCAAGAATAGATAATGGTAAAGGCGTTACCGTTAAAATTAATCCAATAGTAGCTAAATATAAATCTCAAAAAGAAAAAATAGTCGATGAAATTGTGTATTATGTTGAAGAAGCAGTCGAGCAAATGAAAGGGGAGGCATTGGAAAATACGGATTATATCCAAATTATGCCGGTTTTAAGATCTCCTAGCTTTGATAAAAAAGACAAAAATGGTAATTCATTTGTAATCGATGCACATACAGCAGAAACAAACATTTATTATGCAGTTGATTTAGGTAAGTCATATCGTCTAATTGATGAAGCGATGTTAGAAGAATTAAAGCTAACAAAGCAACAATTAAAAGAAATGGCGCTATTTAATGTGCGCAAATTAGAAAATAAGTATACAACTGACGAAGTTAAAGGTAATATTTTTTACTTTGTGAATTCAAATGATGGTTATGATGCAAGTAGAATTTTAAATACGTCATTTTTAAATGAAATACAAGCACAATGTGAAGGTGAAATGTTAGTAGCGGTACCTCATCAAGATGTGCTTATCATTGCAGATATCCGCAATAAGACGGGTTACGATGTGATGGCGCATTTAACTATGGAGTTTTTCACTAAAGGATTAGTGCCAATAACATCATTATCTTTAGGTTATGATAAAGGGCATTTTGAACCAATCTTTATTTTAGGTAAAAATAATAAACAAAAAAGAGATCCTAATGTGATTCAAAGATTGGAAGCTACACGAAAACAATATGAAAATAAAGATAAGAAATAAGGAGTAATGAAGTTATGAATTTATTTTATAATAAAGAAGCTGTTGGCGATGTTGCATTTTTACAAATTAATCCTACAGAAGGTGAATATAACTACGTCACTCAAGGGGATGTAGTTGAAATACAGAATGACGGAGAAGTCGTTGGTTACAATATCTTTAATGCATCAAACAAAGCAACACTAACAGGTAATGGACATATTAAGTTGACTGAAACATTAGTTCAAGCGTTTCAAAAAGCAATTGAAGCTGCTGGATTTACTTATAAATTAGACGCAGACTTTACTCCTAAATTTGTAGTGGGCTATGTTGAAACAAAAGACAAGCATCCAGATGCAGATAAATTAAGTGTTCTAAGTGTTGATGTTGCAACTGAAAAACTACAAATTGTTTGCGGGGCACCGAATGTTGAAGCTGGACAAAAAGTGGTGGTAGCAAAAGTTGGTGCAGTTATGCCAAGTGGTATGGTTATTAAAGATGCAGAACTTAGAGGCGTTGCATCAAGTGGTATGATTTGTTCGATGAAAGAGTTAGGATTACCAAATGCACCACAAGAAAAAGGTATTATGGTTCTAAGTGATGATTACACTGTAGGGCAATCATTTTTTGAAGTATAAAAAGGAGGTAATGTAGTATGAGCTGGTTCGACAAGTTATTTGGAGAAGATAATGAATCAACAGATAATTATCTTAATAAAAGAAGCCAACGACGTCAAAAAGCTACACAACAAGAAGAACATGATTCATTACTTCCTCAAAATAATGATGTTTATGAAAGACCCAAAGGGAAATTCAGGTTTCCTATGCGTGTTTTAGAAGAGGCAAATGACAGTTTGAAGACAGATGATGAGTTGAATTCTGATATTGCGTCTACATCTCATAAAACTTCCCATGATGTACATAATGATGTGAGTCATGGGAATGCACATCATCAACAAAGAAGACGTAGACATATGTATGATAAAACACCAACTCAAAATATAAACTCGAGTGATTCAGTTGGGCAACAATCGCAACAACAAGATCATTACCAAACTGAAAATGAGACTAGAACACATAAAGGCAAAAGAATGAGGATTCAAACGGATGTTTTACGAGCAAATGCTTCGTCAAAACACAAACCAACGACGTCAAATTTTCATCATAGCGATTTTAAAGCGAGTGAAGTGCCTTCAGCGATTTTTGGTACTAAAAAACCCCGTCCTTTAGAAAATGGTGTCATTAAACGTCAAGATGATTCAGAAGAAGGTACGCAAGCGGAAAATGAGACGAATCATCGTAATTATAATGATGAATCATCTCAACAGAAACACCAAACAGTAAAAGATTCAGATAGTAATTCAACAGATATTCAAAATGAAGCACATATGTATCATGAAAATTCAAATGATACTGCATATGATCTATCTGATAACAAAGAGCGCCGTGACGCACAACATGTTGAGGAAAATGGTGAAGAAGTTGAGCTGAATCAACCAGTAACAAGTCAAAATAAAAAAGATAATACGATTAAAATAGAAAACATCTATGCTTCTCAGATTGTTGAAGAAATTAGACGAGAGAGAGAACGTAAAGTATTACAGAAGCGTCAATTTAAAAAGGCACTTCAACAAAAACGTCATGATAATCAAGACAAACAAGAAGATAGTATACAAAAAGCAATTGACGAAATGTATGCAAAACAAGCGCGGAATTACATAGGTGAAAGCTCGTTAGATGAAGATGGTAACGCAATGAATATGTCCAAATCGAAAACGTCAACATCACGTCAAAGTGCAGAAAATCAGCAACAAACAGAATCGACGAATAGTGAAGATATTGAAGAAGATTCAAATACACCATTTAATTATGAAGAAGTTGATTTAGATCATGTACGCGATGTTCATACGATTAATAATGAACAGGTTAATGTAAATACTAAAAATGACAGTTCCGCAATTGAAGCAAATCAAAATCAAGTTGAACAGGTCACACCTAACAGTGATTTCGAAAATCAAAACGATGAGAACAACACTGCAATAGAGTCTAGTCAAAGTGATATGTCAGAAAATGAGCGCACATACATCTTAGAGAAATCATTTGAGCGTTATTTAGATGAGAATGACGTGGATGATGCGCAGTATAGAGAATTATCTGAAACAGACCCTAAATCCAAAGAATCATTAGCTTTTGATTCATTAGATTCACAAAGTGAAAATGAGCAATTGTCAGAGTCATTATCACAACCAGACCATGGTTTTGAAAATTCAGAGTCCGATATTATCGATAATCATGTAACTTCAAATGATGCAGCACCATCAGAGGCATCACAGCTAGAATCTGATGAAAGTATGAATGAAAATGAATCGCTTAACGTCCAAAATGAAATATTAGATGAAAGGTCTGAATTGGAGCAATCTGATAGTACTGATAATAATAATGGAAATCATATTAAGCAACCCGACGAAACTAAAACGTATAAAAAGGCTACATCTATCAAGAAAGGTAGTAAACCTTTCAATGTCGTGATGACACCATCAGATAAAAAGCGTATGTTAGATGCACAAAAAGAAAAAAATAAGTCAAACATACAATTAAATAATGTAGATAATTTTAAACATAATACGTCATCCGATATTAGCGACAAACAATCACAGTCGAATAATGATCAATTAGCAAATGAACCTGCTTCAGAGTCATTGACTGTAACTGATGACAACCAAAACGAAACGAATTTATCACATGACTTGATTGATGAACAGAGTGACTTTAAACCGGAAACGGATGCTTCTTCTTATAGTGATGATTATAATCGAAATGACTCAACTCAGTCTAATGTACAACAAGAGTCAGTTGAAAGTGCTGAGTCAGATATGACAAATGTGCCTTCTGAACAAAATGAAAATCATAAGCAAAATGTACAAGAACCAGTTCTCAAACCTGAAACTTCTGGTAACCAATTAGGTGGATTAAAAACACCAACTGAGGATGATAATAAGGCTACTATTAGAAGAGGACCCAATATTAAACTTCCAAGTATTGAGTTATTAGAAGCGCCAAAACAACATGAAATTGACAATGCTTGGATTGAAGATAAAAAACAGGAATTGAATGAAGCTTTTTATTATTTCAATGTGCCTGCAGAAGTTCAAAATGTTACTGAAGGCCCTAGTGTGACACGATTTGAATTATCAGTCGAAAAAGGTGTGAAAGTATCTAGAATAACAGCTTTACAAGACGATATAAAAATGGCGCTTGCAGCTAAGGATATTCGTATTGAAGCACCCATTCCAGGTACGAGTCTAGTTGGTATAGAGGTACCAAATCAAAATGCAACAACTGTAAATTTACGTTCAATTTTAGAAGAACCAGCGTTTAAAAATGCAGAATCCAAATTAACTGTAGCTATGGGACTTAGAATTAATAATGAACCTTTATTAATGGATATTTCTAAAACACCGCATGCTTTAATAGCTGGTGCAACAGGCTCAGGTAAATCCGTATGTATTAATAGTATATTAATGTCGTTATTATATAAAAATCATCCTGAGGAATTAAGATTGTTACTTATTGATCCGAAAATGGTTGAATTAGCACCTTATAATGACTTACCACATTTAGTTGCACCTGTGATAACAGATGTAAAAGCAGCAACGCAAAGTTTAAAATGGGCTGTTGAAGAAATGGAAAGACGTTATAAAGTTTTTGCTAAATATCATGTTAGAAATATTACGGCGTTTAATAAGAAAGCAACTTATGAGGATAGAATGCCAAAAATTGTTATAGTAATAGATGAATTAGCAGATTTAATGATGATGGCACCACAAGAGGTGGAACAATCTATTGCGCGCATTGCACAAAAAGCACGTGCATGTGGTATTCATATGCTAGTTGCAACGCAAAGACCTTCTGTTAATGTCATCACTGGATTAATCAAAGCAAATATACCTACTAGAATTGCATTTATGGTATCATCTAGCGTAGACTCTCGCACTATCTTAGATAGTGGTGGTGCAGAACGTTTATTAGGTTATGGTGACATGCTTTACCTAGGAAGCGGTATGAATAAACCTATCCGTGTTCAAGGTACATTTGTCTCTGATGAAGAAATTGATGATGTTGTAGATTTCATAAAACAACAACGAGATCCGGAATACTTATTTGAAGAAAAAGAATTATTGAAAAAAACAGAAAGTCAACCACAAGATGATTTATTCGATGATGTGTGTCGATTTATGCTAAATGAAGGACATATTTCAACTTCATTAGTACAGCGTCATTTCCAAATCGGATATAATCGTGCTGCAAGAATTATTGATCAACTAGAACAACTTGGCTATGTGTCGGGCGCAAATGGATCTAAACCAAGAGATGTATACATTACAGAATCAGATTTGAATGAGAATTAATATAGAGATAAAGGAGTGTTACAATGACACATTATCATTTTGTCGGTATAAAAGGTGCCGGTATGAGTTCATTAGCACAAATAATGCATGATCTTGGAAACGAAGTACAAGGTTCAGATATTAAAAATTATGTTTTTACAGAAGTGGCATTAAAAAACAATGGTATTAAAATACTGCCATTTGATGCGAATAGTATTCAATCAGATATGGTAGTCGTACAAGGAAACGCATTCCCGGATACGCATGAAGAAGTTGTGAAAGCACATGAATTAAAACTTGAAGTTATTCGCTACCATGACTTCTTAGGTCATATTATTAACCAATATACGTCAGTCGCCGTAACTGGTGCACATGGTAAAACTTCGACAACTGGTTTATTATCACACGTAATGAATGGTGATAAGAAAACATCTTTCTTAATTGGCGATGGAACTGGACTTGGCATACCAGCAAGTGATTACTTTGCGTTTGAAGCATGTGAATATCGTAGACACTTTTTAAGCTATCATCCAGACTATGCCATTATGACCAATATAGATTTTGATCATCCAGATTATTTCAAAGACGTTGATGATGTATTTAATGCTTTCCAAGAAATGGCGCATAACGTTAAAAAAGCGATTATTGCTTGGGGTGATGATACACACTTGCGTAAAATTGAAGCAGACGTACCTGTTTATTATTATGGATTCTCAAATAAAGATGACGTTTATGCAGATAATTTAGAGATAAGTGAAAAAGGTACAAAATTTGATGTATATATTAAAGGTGAATATTTTGATACTTTCCTTTCACCACAATTTGGCGATCATAATATATTAAATGCCTTATCGGTTATTACGATTAGTTACTTAGAAAGTTTAAATATCGATAATATTAAAGAAGCATTAGAGACTTTTGGTGGCGTGAAACGTAGATTCAATGAAACAAAAGTAGGAAATCAAGTATTAGTAGATGATTATGCACACCATCCTAGAGAAATTAGTGCTACAATTGAGACAGCGAGAAAAAAATATCCTAACAAAGATGTTATCGCAGTGTTTCAACCTCATACATTTAGTAGAACACAAGCATTCTTGGGTGAATTTGCAGAATGTTTAAGTTTAGCCGATAAAACATTTTTATGTGAAATTTTTGGTTCGATAAGAGAAAATAGCGGTAACTTAACGATTCAAGATTTAGTTCAAAGAATTGATGGTGCAACATTGATTGATGAGGAAAGTGTAAATGCGCTTGAACAATATAGTGATGCTGTTATTTTATTTATGGGTGCAGGAGATATTCAAAAAATTCAACGTGCATACATGGAAAAAATAGGTGTTACTTCTCCATTTTAATATGTTTATGTTAAAATGATGGGGGTATTTATATTAAATAACAACATATGATTAATAGGAGGCGTTTTAAATGGAATGGATTTTACCTATAGCTGGAATTATTGCAGCGGTTGCATTTCTAATATTAGTAATTGGTATCGTTGTGGTATTACTTTCAGTTAAGAAAAATTTAGATCACGTAGCAAAAACACTTGATGGTGTCGAAGGACAGGTTCAAGGTATTACGCGTGAATCTACAGATTTACTTCATAAAGCGAACCGCTTAACTGAAGATATTCAAGACAAATCAGATCGTTTAAATTCAGTAGTTGATGCTGTTAAAGGTATCGGTGATTCTGTACAAACTTTAAATGGTTCTGTTGATAGAGTGACAAACTCAATTACGCACAATATTTCTCAAAATGAAGATAAAATTTCTCAAGTAGTACAATGGTCAAATGTAGCAATGGAAGTTGCTGATAAATGGCAAAATAGAAGAAATCGTAGAGATAGTGCAAATTACAAAACGAGCAGTGTAGCAAATGACACGAATCATAGCTATACTACACGTGTAGATAACAAATAATTCATATATTAAAAAACAAATGCACTTAAATGAGGTTTGAAACTTATTTAAGTGCATTTGTTATAGGGGGCATTGGACAATGAAGTATTATAACCGTGATAATTATGAAAGAAATTTAGAAAGTTACGAAGTGCCAGAATATTTTACAAAAGGTGCCAGAAATGAATTTGTATATGGATTTATTGTAGGTGCTGTTATAGGTTCCGCTGTTGGTTTAGTATCCATTAGTAAGTCGAGAGCAACGAATAAATCTATTCCAGAACAAGACAATCAATTTAAATCTAGCATTATTGAGCAGTCCGAATTAGAACGTCAAGAAGCTGACGATAAAGTAAATGAAATTAAATCAACTATTGACGACGCGCAAAATAAAAATACAGAAGTAACCGATGCAGAATTATCTGCGCAACGTGTAGCGATTCAACAAGAAACTTCTGATAATAATTTAGCTAATATGTCACCGGATGCCCAAGAACAACAGGAAGTGACAACTAGTGAAGATGCAAATCAATCAGATGACAGTTTAGCACATATAGATCCAAATGCAGAACCAAGTGAAAGTGAAATTAATGCACAACAAAATGCAATTAAAGAAGAAACAGAAACAAGTGATGCGAATATAGATGGTGAAAACTCAAATAGCAATGCAGTTACTGCAGGTACAGCAGCTGGTGGTGCAGTTGCAGCGAGTGGATTAGCTAAAGCAGCACATGATAAAAATGAAGCGTTAAATGAAGATAATCAAGTTGCAGAAAACACATCTAATCTTTTAAAAGAAGAAGAAGCGCCTGCTAACACTAACACAAATAATAAAACGCCGAATTTGGTTACTCAAAGCGATGAAACAGATGATAGTAAGCAAGGGGCAATTGCAGGTGTGGTAACTGCGTCAGGTTTAGCATTAGCGGCTAAAAATAAAAATAAAGCATTAGATGACAATCCTTCTGTTGCAGAAAACACAGCTAATTTACTTAAGCCAGAAGCTCCAGCACAGACAAAACATAAAGTTGTACCTAATTTGGTTACGCCAAAGGTTGAAAGTGCTGTTGAATCTACAACAGATAAAGTAGAACAAGGCGATAAAAAAAATGATACAAAAGTTAAACCAGAAGCTGCAGACCAGAGAGTAAAACAAACACACGATCAAGTTGCATTTAAAGATGGTATCATCGTTCATGAAAATGCTTCTGGTCAAACGCAATCAGCAACAACTCCTACAAATTTAGATTCAAAAAATGATGGTATCATTAATCATGATGATTCAGAATCTGCAGATAACCTATCATCTACAAAAGACGCAAGTACTTTGACAAATGAAAGTACTACTGAATCTGAAGCAACATATTCAAAAAACAGACCACAAACGAAGAAAACAGAAAAAGCAAAAAGTAAGATTGATAAAAGAACATTTAATGATTAAAAATATTTAATAAAAAGAATCGGACGCTTTGTTCGATTCTTTTTTTATGTAGTATTATTTGATACATATCTATTTGCTTAATAGAACATCATGTAAAGCGTATCGTTGATTAAATATGACATGTCTTATGAATTTGAAGCATATCATGAACAAGGAATTTGTAAATTTATCTATAAAATTTATAAAAAAGAAGTAATAGTGTAAAATATAACTAGCAAATGACTGAAAATTTAGTTATCATTAATGTTATTCACTTTTTAAGTGAATTTTTAATAATCCTTACTTGAACTTATAAGGAGTTATTGTTAGAATAACCTTTAACATATATTTTATCGCTTTAAAGCAGAATAAAATATTGGTTTTAAAATTTTTCATAGAGGTGAATAAAATGGCAGACAAATTACAAGAATACAGAGATGAGATAGTTGAAATTAATGAAAAAATCTTAGGTCTTTTATCTAAAAGAGGTAAGATAGCACAAAAGATTGGTGAAGAAAAACGCAAACAAGGTACACTTGTTTACGACCCACAACGCGAAAAAGAAATGATTAATCAGTTATTAGATCAAAATGAAGGTCCATTTAATGACAATGTGATTAAACAACTATTCAAAGAAATTTTTAAAGCCTCTACTGATTTACAAAAATCTGAAAATGAAAAACATTTATATGTGTCGAGAAAATTAAAACCAGAAGATACAATCGTTCAATTTGACAACGGAGGCATCATTGGAGACGGCAACAAATCATTTGTATTTGGTCCATGTTCAGTTGAATCACAGGAACAAGTCGATGCAGTCGCAGCTAATTTACAAGCGAGAGGTGAGAAATTCATTAGAGGTGGCGCATTTAAACCTCGTACATCACCGTATGATTTCCAAGGCTTAGGTGTCGAAGGGCTTAAAATACTTAAAAATACGAAAGATAAATATGGTTTAAACGTTGTAAGTGAAATTGTAAACCCAGCAGACTTTGAAGTTGCTGATCAATATTTAGATGTATTCCAAATTGGTGCACGTAATATGCAAAACTTTGAATTATTAAAAGAAGCTGGTCGTTCAAATAAACCTGTATTATTAAAACGTGGTTTATCAGCAACGATTGAAGAATTTATTTTTGCAGCTGAATATATCGCATCACAAGGTAATGAAAATATCATTTTATGTGAACGTGGTATCCGTACTTATGAAAAAGCAACTAGAAACACGTTAGATATTTCTGCAGTGCCAATTTTAAAACAAGGCACACACTTACCAGTTATGGTAGATGTTACACATAGCACTGGTCGTAAAGATATCATGCTACCTACTGCAAAAGCAGGATTAGCTGTTGGTGCAGATGGTATTATGGCTGAGGTTCACCCTGATCCATCTGTAGCATTAAGTGATAGTGGACAACAAATGGATTTCAATGAATTTGATGCGTTCTATAAAGAACTTAAACCATTAGCTGATATGTATAATAATAAACAACTTAAATAAAGTATTACGTTAATTAAAATGAATGCCTTATAATCCTAACTATTTAGTTAGTATGGATTATAAGGTTTTTTATTTTAAAAACATTTATTAATAATTGGTTTATTTTTAATAAAAAGCGTATGAAATGACGTATCATTCATTAAGTTATAAAAATCGATTAAAGATAAATAGACGTTCATATCATATGAATTGAATTATTTATGAATTTTAAAAACAAAATGATTTTACAATGAGCAAAAATATGGTAAACTTTGAAAATGTTATGAAAACAAGTTACAATGATAAAGAAATCGCTTTCAAGGAGGAAAAATATGACTGTAACAATATATGATGTAGCTCGTGAAGCTCGCGTTTCTATGGCAACTGTATCACGTGTTGTCAATGGAAATCAGAATGTTAAGCCGGAAACACGTGATAAGGTTAACGATGTTATCAAAAAATTAAATTATCGTCCGAATGCAGTGGCAAGAGGATTAGCAAGTAAACGTACAACAACAGTTGGCGTAATCATACCAGATATTTCAAATGTTTATTATTCACAATTGGCTCGTGGATTAGAAGATATTGCAACAATGTATAAATATCATTCTATTATTTCTAATTCAGATAACGATCCAAATAAAGAAAAAGAAATTTTCAATAATCTACTTAGTAAACAAGTAGATGGTATTATCTTCTTAGGTGGTACTATTTCAGAAGAAATTAAAGAACTTATTAATAAATCATCTGTTCCAGTTGTTGTTTCAGGAACAAATGGTAAAGATGAAGGTATTTCATCAGTTAATATTGATTTCAAAACAGCAGCAAAAGAAATTACTACTGAATTGATTGAAAAAGGTGCTAAAACATTTGCGTTTGTCGGTGGCGATTATTCCAAAAAAGCACAAGAAGATGTATTGACTGGGCTAAAAGAGGTTTTAGATTCAAATCATCTTGAATTAAAAAATGAACTTATTTTTAATGGCAATGAAACTTACAAAGATGGGCTACGCGCATTTGAATCATTAAAATCTGGAAAACCAGAAGCGATTTTGTCAATCAGTGATGAACAAGCTATTGGTCTTGTACATGCAGCACAAGATGAAGGTGTGAACGTTCCAGAGGATGTACAAATCATTAGTTTTAACAACACAAGATTAGTTGAGATGGTAAGACCACAACTTTCAAGCGTTATTCAACCTTTATATGACATTGGTGCAGTAGGTATGAGATTATTAACTAAATATATGAATGAAGAAGAAATTGATGAACCGAATGTTATTCTTCCACATAGAATTGAATATAGAGGGACGACGAAATAAATCGTCAATGCGTTTTAAAGCAAATATATAAATTAAAGCCTACACAAATTATTGTGTAGGCTTTAATTTATACTCTGAGCTAGTACATATTGAAGATGAGCTTTTTTGTATTTATTATATTTTGAAAGGTCATGTATATCTGGGATACGGTGTGAACATGTATTTTTCACCCATAGTAGGGTGATGAATCTAAGCTTAACAGTAAATGCTTCTAAAATTTTTAACATACAATGTTTTAGGCGGATTTCTTCAAAATGACCAAGTTGTTCAAATTATTATTTTAACTATAAATCTTACTATTTAAACCAACTAATTACCTGTTGTGCATGTTTTAAATTGGTAGCTGTAATTTCTTCCTCTCTAGGTATATCGATGTAATTTTCTTTATCATCCTGCCAGTGCTTTGGTAAAGTACAGGTAGCATAAGGTTGCCATTTTTCAAGCCATTGTGATGGTAATTGACCTTGTGGTGGTGGTGCTTCTATAAGCGCTAGGAATACGTGTGACCAAGCTCTTGGCACTACTTTCCAAATGTTATAACCGCCACCGCCAAACATCATGACTTTGCCATTTGTATATGTATCAGCCAAAGATTTAATGATATAAGGAATTTGGTAAAGTGTGTTTAATGTACAACTCATGTGTGTTAGTGGGTCCAAATAATGCACATCCACACCATGAACACTAACAATGATATCTGGTTTGAAAGAAGCAATAATAGGTTCAATCGTTTGCTTAAATACCTCTAAATAAGAGCTATCTTCTGTGTATGGTTCTAAAGGAATATTAACTGTATAGCCGAAACCTTGCTCATTACCACGTTCTGTGTAATGTCCAGATCCAGGAAATAGAAATTTGCCTGTTTCATGGATCGAATAAATTAAAGCTTGGTCTTCAGTGTAAAAACTCCACTGTGTACCATCACCATGATGTGCATCTGTGTCTATACATAATACACGTTGATTATAGTGTTTAATCAAGTAAGCAATAGTGATAGCCACATCGTTATATATACAAAATCCATTTGCACGACCTGGTAGACTATGATGTAAGCCACCTCCGAGATGACAACCATTTTTAACGCTTTTATCCATGATAGCATCAGCTAAATTTAACGCACCACCAACAATTCTAGCGCTATGTTGGTGCATCCGTCTAAATTGCAATGTATCATCACCATCTAAGCCATATTTTTTAGCTTCTTGTAAATTTAAAATACCATGGGACGCACGTCTAATGGCTTGTATATAGTCATAAGAATGTATTAGTGATAATTCCTCATCTGTTGCGATTCTCGGTGTTATGATGTGTTCAGGCTTTAAACTGCCTAGATCTAACAATAATTCTGTAGTTAGTTTTAATCTCATTTGATTAAAAGGATGATCATTGCTGAAACGATATTGAAGTAATTCATTTGCGTATACATAGCCCGTAGTTTGTTGCATATTACTCATAAATTTCTCCCCTTTAAAAGAAAAAGCGATTCATAAATCTGATATTATCAAATTCTTGTAATTGATTGATTGAAATACGTGAACCAATTCTTGCCATTAAACAATTTGCAGGATGACTTGTAATTTCAGGGTCATCAGTAGCAAAAATTTCAAGGCCCCCATAACCCATTAGTTTTTGCATTAGTTTTTTATATTCATATACGTCGAGACCAGAATTTTTTAAATCCCAGTGCCAGTAATATTCTGTAGTTAATACGATATAATCTTCATATTCATCTGCTTTTAAGCTTAATTTGATAAGTTCACTTCCTAAATGTAAATGTCGATAAGGCAAACTGATTTCAATAGCACCAAGTTCGATTAAATAATCTAGATTGCCACTAGACCAACGTTCGAGTGGATCTGGATAGTGATAAGTCACATAACCGATGATATGTTGTGCTTCATGTAAGACATAGATACGACCTTCTTCTAGTTCACTGATTTCTTTTATTGCCTCAAATTGATCTTTAGGTGGTCGAAATGCATATAAACCATCATCAAACGTCATCGTATCGAGTGAAGAAAGTGGTACAGGACCTTCTATTATAAAATCACCTTCATTTAAGTGATAGGTTTGAGATTGATATGTTTTGATATGTTTCATTTTTTCACTCCAAACTACCGCATATAATATAGTCAACAAGTTTGTTATCTACATTATAAGTTAAAAAGAGGAAAAATAACATATAAATAAATACGCTTACACTTATTATTTTGAAAATTCCGATAACATTCGTTATAATAATTTTTAAGCAATCGATTTCATTCAGAGGGGGATTTAAAATGAAAGTAGAAGTTTATAAAGGTGAAAGTGGAGATTTTAACCTTCAAGACTATGAAAAAGAATACAATCATTTTAACTGGAAAGATGTAGAAAAATCATTTTCATGGTACGAATCTGGCAATGTTAATATGGCACATGAATGTATAGATCGTCATGTGGACGAAGGCAAAGGGGATAAAATTGCCTTACATTATAAAGATGATAAACGTAAAGAAAGTTATACTTTTGAAGAAATGAAAATCAATTCAAATAAAGCTGCGAATGTTTTAAAAGAAAAAGCAAATGTTGAAAAAGGAGATCGTGTTTTTGTATTTATGCCGAGAACACCTGAACTCTATTTTGCGTTGTTTGGAACTTTGAAAATAGGTGCAATTGTTGGACCTCTATTTGAAGCATTTATGGAAAAAGCGGTTGGAGATCGTTTACAAAATAGTGAAGCAAAAGTAATTATTACAACGAATGCGTTACTTCCTAGAATTCCTAAAGAAAATCTACCTCATTTAGAAACAATTGTTGTCGTAGACGAAGTCGTTGATGAAAACTATGTCGATTTTAATAGTGAATTCCAACAAGCAAGTGAGTCATTTGATACGGAATGGTTAACAATGGATGACGGTTTGATACTTCACTATACTTCTGGTTCTACCGGACAACCTAAAGGTGTTTTACATGCACAAAGAGCAATGCTCTTACATTATATATCAGGTAAGTATGTATTAGATTTTAAAGAGGATGATGTTTATTGGTGTACTGCAGATCCTGGTTGGGTCACAGGAACATCATATGGTATCTTTAGTCCTTGGTTAAGTGGTGTAACAAACTGTATTGCTGGTGGAAGATTTTCACCAGAGGCTTGGTACAGTATGATTGAAGAATTTAAAGTTACCATTTGGTATACAGCACCTACAGCACTTAGAATGTTAATGAGTGCAGGGGATGATGTAGTTGAAAAATATGATCTTTCTTCAATCAAGAGTATTTTATCTGTTGGCGAACCTTTAAATCCAGAGGTCATTAAATGGGCAAAAGATGTCTTTGGCAAACGTGTACTCGATACGTGGTGGATGACAGAAACTGGTGGTCATATGATCGTCAATTATCCTTCTATGGATGTAAAATTAGGCTCAATGGGTAAACCTTTACCAGGGATAGAAGCAGCAATCATTGATGATCAAGGTAATGAATTACCAGCGAATCGTATGGGTAATCTAGCGATTAAAAAAGGTTGGCCATCTATGATGGTGTCCATTTGGAAAAATCCAGAGAAATATGATTCTTATTTCATTGGAGATTGGTATGTATCAGGCGACTCTGCATATAAAGATGAAGATGGCTATTATTGGTTCCAAGGCCGTGTTGATGATGTGATTATGACAGCTGGTGAACGTGTTGGCCCATTTGAAGTTGAGTCTAAATTGGTTGAACATGAAGCAGTAGCTGAAGCGGGTGTAATTGGTAAGCCAGATCCAGTTCGTGGTGAAATTATCAAAGCATTTGTGGCGTTACGACCTGATTATCAAGAATCAGATGAACTTAAAAAAGAAATTCGTAAGTTTGTAAAAGAAGGCTTAGCGGCACATGCTGCACCAAGAGAAATCGAATTTAAAGAAAAATTACCAAAAACACGTTCAGGTAAAATCATGCGTCGCGTATTAAAAGCATGGGAATTAGATCTGCCAGAAGGCGATTTAAGTACTATGGAAGACTAGTATAAACGATAAAAGACGAGTTGAATTTACATGCTAAAGTGAAATCATATTTAATTTATTATCGTAGCTATCAAATACAATTGTATAAATGATTAAAATGAAACAAAAGCTATATCCTTAAACATTTAAAGGGTATAGCTTTTATTAATTTAAAATAATAACAACTTAGCAATATTTAGCCTATTAACAATAAATCGTTAATTGATTCAAGATAGTGATTTAAAGTAATTAGCACTGCAATTTAAAATTTTTAGTTTCTTCATTTACATAAATGGAAGTACTGAAAAAATTTATAGAAAGCAGATGTATTAAGCATTATGATAAACTACGATATATAAGTAAAGTAAGTTACCATGATTAATGAATTAAAACTCATAGCGACATATGGTGTAATAGTACAATATAAGTATATGTTTTTAGTTTAAATTTACAATTTTACACATATAAATTTGAAAGCGCTATCTCTGTTTGTCGACAATGCTATTTAAGTTGGTTAAAATTAACTATGTAAGGAATTATTTTTTATCAGTAGTATATATCACTAACATATAAAGATTATTGATTTAAAAATTTATTTTAAGAAGGGGCGAATGAATTTGGCACATTTATCTGATTTAGATATTGCAAATCAATCAACATTAAAACCGATAGGAGAAATTGCTGAGAAGGCGGGAATTCCTTCAGATGCACTAGAACCTTATGGACATTATAAAGCGAAGATTGATATTAATCAGGTTCAACAGAATAATGGCAAAGGTAAAGTAGTGTTAGTTACTGCTATGAGTCCTACGCCTGCTGGTGAAGGTAAATCAACTGTTACGGTTGGTTTAGCAGATGCATTCAATCAACTTAAGAAAAAAGTAATGGTCGCACTTCGTGAACCAGCATTAGGGCCAACATTTGGTATCAAAGGTGGTGCCACTGGTGGTGGTTATGCACAAGTATTACCTATGGAAGACATTAATTTACACTTTAATGGTGACTTCCATGCGATTACTACAGCGAATAACGCATTATCTGCATTTATCGATAATCACATTCATCAGGGAAATGAATTGGAGATTGATCAAAGACGTATCGAGTGGAAACGTGTATTAGATATGAATGACCGTGCGTTACGTAATGTGATTGTTGGACTAGGTGGTCCTACACAAGGTGTACCACGTGAAGATGGTTTCAATATCACGGTCGCTTCAGAAATAATGGCCATTTTATGCCTAGCTAACGACATAAACGACTTAAAATCTAAAATAAGTAATATTACAATCGGTTATACACCTAGTCGTAAGCCAGTAACCGTTGCTGACCTAAAAGTTGAAGGTGCGTTAGCGATGATTTTAAAAGATGCGATTAAACCGAACTTGGTACAAACAATTGAGGGAACACCTGCATTAGTACATGGTGGCCCATTTGCCAACATTGCACATGGTTGTAATTCAATCTTAGCTACAGAGACAGCTAGAGATTTAGCAGATATTGTAGTTACAGAGGCTGGCTTTGGATCTGACTTAGGTGCAGAAAAATTCATTGATATCAAAGCGCGTGAAGCAGGTTTTGAACCATCTGCCGTAGTTGTCGTTGCAACAATTCGTGCTATTAAAATGCATGGTGGTGTAGCTAAAGATAACTTAAAAGAAGAGAACGTAGACGCATTAAAACAAGGTATCGTAAACTTAGAACGCCATGTGAAAAACGTTAAAAAATATGGCTTAGAACCGGTAGTTGCATTAAATGCGTTTGTACATGATACAGAAGCAGAAACTGAATTTGTTGAACAGTGGGCCAAAGAAAATGGCGTGCGTTTAGCTCTAACAGAAGTTTGGGAAAAAGGCTGTAAAGGTGGTATCGATTTAGCTAACAAAGTCTTAGAAGTCATCGATCAACCACAAGATTTCAAACATTTATATGAATTAGAACAACCGTTAGAAGATAAAATTGAAACCATTGTAAAAGAAATTTATGGTGGTGCCAAAGTTGCATTTAGTAGTAAAGCTCAGAAACAATTAAAACAATTTAAAGAAAATGGTTGGGATAACTATCCTATTTGTATGGCTAAGACACAATATTCATTTACGGATGATGCTACAGAGTTAGGTGCACCAGAGGGTTTTGAAATTACTATTCGTGAATTAGAAGCAAAAACAGGTGCAGGATTTATTGTTGCTTTAACAGGTGCAATTATGACAATGCCAGGTTTACCTAAAAAACCAGCAGCATTAAATATGGATGTTACAGATGATGGACATGCAGTAGGTTTATTCTAATAGTTTAACGGCACAATGAAATGTTGTTAACAGACATTTTTATTAACTATAATGGCAATCTAATGTGCTCGCGCATTAGGTTGCTTTCTTAATTTATTGTCTATACGCTTACGATGTTAAAAGTCACATACTACTTTAAAATTTCGTAGGCATAGATATGACTCTAATCTAAAACTATAAAAAATCGCTATGAAATAATTAACTGACACAGATTATTTTATAGCGATTTTTATGTATTTATTTTGTCATTAAATGCTTTTTGATATCAAATTTTTCTGATTGATTAAATTGATGCTGTGTTATTTTCTTTTCAACTAACATACGTTTTAATACATAATGTTGTCTATTGATGCCTATTTGAATTTGATCATCTGGTTTGAGGACACCATCTTCTTGATAAGGTGTGTAATAATAAGGACTTTGTAATAAACCAATGAGGTATGCAGATTCAGCAATATTAACTTCTGAAGGTGGCTTTCCAAACAAATTATAGGAAGCTGATGAAATACCAGATATATTAGCTCCATTATAATCACGACCAAAAGGTACAATGTTTAAATATGTATATATAATTTCATCTTTTGTTAGTAAGTTTTCAGCGCGCATAGACAACACAAGCTCATTTGCTTTTCGATCATAAGTTTTTTCGTTGGTTAAGACTTGATTCTTTACTAATTGTTGAGTAATTGTACTGCCGCCCGTTGCTGCATCGGTATTAAATAAATCCTGTCCAACTGCTCGCAGTAATGCTTTAGGTAAAATACCATTATGTCTATAAAATAAGCTATCTTCGGAAGCTGTTAATGCTTTAATTATATTTTTATTAACATTTTTAGGACCCACTATTAATGGGTTTAATGATTGGTTATATTCGGAAAGGATATGTTGATTACTATAGTTAATATCCTGAGTACCGGGAATATTAAGCAATTTCAATCTTAGTGTATTATCAGATATGTGTTCTGATTCTTTAGTGATGCTTTGAAAATAAAATACAGTAATGGCTAATAGTATGATTAAGGTACATGTAAGAATCGTAAAAAAACCAATAAAAATATGTTTGAGTTTTTTGTAAATGATTTCAAATTTTTCATACTTTGATATTTGCGGTTGATGTTGTAAATTATTTTCAACTTTTTGGTGCGTCATATGTTGCCTCCTTATTTAAGCAACATTATAACACAATTTATGTTATTGACTTTTAAATTATAGTTAATTATAATAAGTATCAATTCGATATCGTTTTTGGATAGAGGAGAAGTAGCGTTTTGTGTAAACTAAAGAGAGTTAGTGGTTGCTGTGAACTAATGTTACATAATTTGTGAATACACCTTAAGTTTTTAATGAATCCAAACGTTTTAGTTAATGAACGTATCATTAATAAAGTTATTTGACTTAAAGTATGGTGGTACCGTGCGCATGCGCCCTTACATTAATTTGTAAGGGCGTTTTTCTATTTTTTTAGAAATCTATATATGTTGCAATTTAACACATACTACTTAACTCGAACTTTTATTCAAAGCGATATCTTAATTAATACAGGAGGTTGATACAATGACAAACGCACTATTAGAAGATTTAAAATGGAGAGGTTTAATCTATCAACAAACAGATGAGTCTGGAATAGAAAACATCTTGAACAAAGAGCAAGTGACATTATATTGTGGTGCAGATCCAACAGCAGATAGTTTGCATATCGGTCATTTATTACCATTTTTAACACTACGCCGCTTTCAAGAGCATGGACATCGCCCACTTGTATTAATTGGTGGTGGGACAGGTATGATTGGCGATCCTTCTGGTAAATCTGAAGAACGTACTTTACAAACTGAAGCACAGGTCGAAACAAACGTACAAGGTATCTATAAACAAATGCATAAAATATTTGAATTTGATACTGAAAAAGGTGCAAAACTTGTTAATAATAAAGATTGGTTAGGACAAATTTCTTTAATCGACTTTTTACGTGATTATGGTAAACATGTAGGTGTGAATTACATGTTAGGTAAAGATTCTATTCAAACACGATTAGAGCACGGTATTTCTTATACTGAATTCACATATACAATTTTACAAGCGATTGATTTTGGTCATCTTAATAGAACGTACAATTGTAAGGTACAAGTAGGTGGCTCAGATCAATGGGGTAACATTACAAGTGGTATAGAGTTAATGCGTCGCATGTACGGTCAAACAGAGGCTTATGGGCTTACTATTCCTTTAGTAGTAAAATCAGACGGCAAAAAGTTTGGTAAAACTGAAGGGGGCGCTGTTTGGTTAGATGCAGCAAAAACCAGTCCTTATGAATTTTACCAATTCTGGATTAACACGACAGATGATGATGTTATTAAATTCTTGAAATACTTCACTTTCTTAGAACAAGAAGAAATTGAAGCTTTAGAAAAATCATTAAATGAAGCACCACATTTACGTGAAGCGCAAAAGGCTTTAGCAGAAAATGTTACGCGTTTTATACATGGTCAAGATGCATTAGATGACGCTATTCGTATTTCACAAGCGCTATTTGCTGGTGATTTACAATCACTATCTGCCTCAGAATTAAAAGAAGGCTTTAAAGATGTACCTCAAGTAGAATTAAGTAGTGAAACTAGAAATATTGTTGAAATCATTGTTGAGACTGGTATTTCATCTTCTAAACGCCAAGCACGAGAAGATGTAAACAATGGTGCTATCTATATTAATGGTATCAGACAGCAAGATGTAAATTATGAACTTACAAATGAAGATAAAATCGAAAATGAATTCACGATTATTCGCCGTGGTAAGAAAAAATACTTTATGGTTAATTACAAATAACATATTTAAACATGATCGCCATCCTTTGAATGAATGTTTCAAGGGATGGCGATCTTTTCTATTGAGTAGTAGACGAATGAATGGAAAAAGTAAAGTTTCACTGTTTTAAAGAACTACTAATTCATATGAATGTGAAAGTAGTTTTAAAAAGCAGTGCTAAAAATAGTTTGATAGTACGATAGATTTTTAAGATTTAGTATCCAATATATAAAGAAGAGTCTGAGACATTCATGGATGTCCCAGACTTAAAACCAATATGAAATATTAACTTAAATAGCTTACCTTATATTTAGTTAAAAGGTGACGAACTTTCACTTTCAGAACTATCATTGTTATTCGATGATTTTTGTTCTTTTAATGTTACTTTTATATTTTGTTCTTTACCATTACGTTCTACAGTTAAATTCACTGTATCACCGGGTTTTTTATTTGCATAAAGATAGGAGCGAACATCTGTATCTTCTTTCACTTTTTTGTCATCAATTTGTGTAATGATGTCTCCTTCTTTAAGACCATTGTTTCCTTCAACTTTAGCGATATATACGCCATCTTTACGTGACGTTTTCAGTTGGTCTTTATACTGTTCTGGAATTTCACTTACGTTGAGTAAACCAATGCCGATAGAAGGACGTTCTATTTTACCATTTTCTACAAGTTCTTTAATGGTTACTTTTACTTCGTTACTAGGTATTGCAAAGCCGATACCTTCAACTTGTTCACTTGCAATCTTCATCGAATTAATACCAACAAGGTTACCGTTGATATCTACCAATGCACCACCTGAATTACCAGGGTTAATTGCCGCATCAGTTTGAAGTACATTTACTTTATTAGATCCAGCGGATGTTTGTGTGTCAATCGTACGTTCACTCGCAGAGATAATGCCTGATGTTACAGAATTAGCAAACTCTAAGCCTAAAGGGTTACCCATCGCAAAAACACTATCTCCGGTTTTTACTTTTGAAGAATTAGCAAAGTCAATGGCTTTGGTACCTTTGCTATCATTTATTTTGAGTACGGCCATATCTGTTAACGCATCTTTACCGATTAATTTAGCATCGACTTGTTTAGAATTATGCAATTGTACTTTAATCTCACTCGCACCATCAATGACATGGTTATTGGTTACAATATAAGCAGAACCATTATTTTTTTGATAAATGACACCTGAGCCAACGCCAGCTTCTTGTGATTTATTTGATTTACCTTTTAAAAGGTCATCTAAATTTTGTGCTTTCTGCATATTGATTACACCAACAATAGCAGGGGAGACGTCATTAATCATTTGATTAACTGAATCATATTTATCGCTTTTACCATCTAAGGTATTTCCACCGCTATTATGATTAGAAGCTTCGTTCACATCGGAACCACCATTATCAAGTACCGTGCTTTCCATAAGTCTTCCCACTCCTAGAACAATTAAGGCACCGATAATGCCTGCAACTAAGGCAACAATTATGGTTTTAAACCACGGGAATTTAGGTTTGAATCTCTTTTTTGATGGCTGAGTCGTTTGTGTTGGTTGCTGATTTGTATTATTTTCATTGTTAAATTCTGACATATACTACCTCCGATAATTACTCTATATCCTATTATGAAAGTTTTATACAACTTTTTCTAGTATATCACTATACGACTTTAGACTGAAATATAAATCTCCTTGTTCATAATAAGACTAAATGATAAAATCAATAAGTAAATATTAGCAAAACGAAGTAGGTGCGAAGATGTATAAATTTATAAGTGGTCTATTGGAATTGATCATACTGAAAATAAGTAAATCATTAGAAGTTCAAGGAAAAGAAAATATTCCGCAACTTCATAGATATGTTGTGACATGTACTCATGAAAGCTATAATGAAGTGATTATGTTAGGAACTGCAATTTATCCAAATCAAATTCATTATATGGCGAAGAAAGAATTGTTTAATAACAAATGGTTTGGCAAGTTTTTATCTTCTCTTAATGCGTTTCCAGTCGATAGAGAAAATCCGGGACCGAGTACACTAAAAAAACCCATTAAGTTATTAAAAGAAAATAAAACAGTTGGTATTTTTCCAACAGGGCATCGTATGAAATATGATGAAGGTGCACCAATGAAAAGGGGTGCAGTAACGATTGCTTTAATGGCGCAAGCCCCAATATTACCAGCAGCATATGTGGGTCCTAAAAAGATCAAAGGTTTAGTTACTGGGAAAGCCATTATTAAATTTGGTGAACCGATTGAAACTAAAAATTTACCAAAAACAATGAAACGTAATGAAAAACTAGAATATTTAACAAAAGAATTAGAAAGAAAAACAATACAATTACAATCGGAATTAAATGAATATGTAAAAAATAATAATTAATATTCAATGTTTTTGAAATAGTAAGACTATTATATTTTTATACGTAATTTTTAAATTATGTGTTATTATGTAATTGTACAATGACAGCGAGTAAATCGTTTACATACACCACGTGGACTATATTGTGCATGTGGTGTTTTTTATATGTAATTAACTATTTGAAATGGGGAATTGTTATGTTTAGTTTCTTTCAAAGACTAGGTAGATCTCTTATGCTACCGGTTGCAGTTTTACCAGCAGCTGCAATCATAATAGGTATCGGTAACGCATTATTGGCATTGGGGATATTACCGACAGTAGCTGCATTCTTTTCTTCTGCAGGTTCTACGATACTTGAGCAACTTGGTATCCTCTTTGCTATTGGGGTAGCATTAGGTATGGCTAAGAAAAATGATGGGGCTGTAGCACTTGCGGCAGCTGTAGGTTTCTTTTTAACGACAGTAGTATTGAGTCCAGAAAAATTGGCGCCGTTACTGGGGGTTAAAGAGACGGGTGTGGATGCAGCATTTGAACAAATGAATAATTCAAATGTTTTTATCGGCTTAATTATAGGTTTAATTGCAGCATATACCTACAATAAATTCAGTAAAACAGAATTACCAACAGCTTTATCCTTCTTTAGTGGTAAGCGATTAGTACCGATTTTAACAGCTTTTTTTAGTATTATTTTGGCTGTAATCATGTTATTTGTTTGGCCGTTCATTTTTTCAGCAATCGTTATATTTGGGACATGGATTTTAGACTTAGGCCCTGTAGGTGCATTCTTGTATGGTTTCTTCAACCGTTTGTTAATTCCGACAGGTTTACATCACGCTTTAAACTCAGTATTTTGGTTTGATTTAGCAGGTATAAATGATATTGCAAAATTCCAAACTGGCGATGGTGCAGTTCATGGTGTTACAGGACGATACATGGCTGGGTTTTTCCCAGTTATGATGTTTGGTATTCCAGCAGCAGCTTTAGCTATGTATCATACTGCAGAATCAAAACAGAAAAAACGTGTATATGGTTTAATGTTTGGTGGCGCAATTTCAGCATTTTTTGTAGGTGTTACCGAACCTATTGAATTTTCATTTATGTTTGTTGCACCAATACTTTTTGTTATCCATGCATTATTAACGGGTTTATCTATGTTTATAGCAGCACTATTTCACTGGACAGCTGGATTTTCATTTAGTGCAGGATTAATTGACTATGTCTTGTCATTAATCAATCCAGTATCTAATCAACCTTATATGCTACTTGTACAAGGCTTAGTATTCTTTGTTATTTATTATGTTGTATTTAGACTTGCTATAAAAGTACTGAAATTAAACACACCAGGACGTGGCGATAATTTACTTCCTGATCCAACATCAGATGAAGCTACAACAGCTGATGTTGATGAAAATGAAACACAAACTAAATCGACAAATAAATATTCGCAACCAGCTAAACAAATTTTAGAAGGTCTTGGCGGCAAGGAAAATATTATGTCATTAACAAACTGTGCAACACGTTTACGAATGGAATTGCATGATAATAGCGCAATTGATGAAGCTAAAATTAAAGGCGCAGGTGCTGTAGGTGTTACACAAAGTGGTAAACATAATACACAGGTCATTATTGGTATGCAGGTACAGCAAATCGCTGATGAAATAGAAGTACAAATGGAAAATTAAATATAATGCTTGATAAGTCTGAGACATCCATCATTGTCTCAGACTTTTTAAACGCTTCATTATTGGAAAAGGAAAAAATTAAATAATTTAAAAATTTTATCTTTGACCGCTTTTATTTTCACATGATTTATCTTGAAAATACATTGCTCTTTTCATAGTAAGATAGTACGATATACTAGTATCAGAATTTTCTGATTAAAGGAGAGTTGGTATAATGAAGTCGGTATTATTTGATGTTGATGGTGTTTTTTTAAGTGAAGAAAGGTGTTTTGATGTATCTGCACTAACTGTTTATGAAATCCTGATGAGTGAGTCATACATAGGTTTAGATACAACTGTACAGTTTGAAAATTTAAGTGATGCAAAAATCTCTGAAATAAGAGATATTGTTTTTTATCATGATGAAATATTAACTAAATTAAAATCGTTAGGCTTAAATTCCAATTGGGATATGTTGTTTGTCGTTTTGGCAATCCATTTTATTGAAATTTGTAAGACATTGCCTTCTGAAGATGTCAATCGCGTGCTCGATTCTAATCAATTTGGACAAGAGACGTTTCAGTGGATAGGTGAAAAAATTGAAAATGTTTCTTTAGATTTTACATTGCCACTATCATTCCTAGATGGTGTAACAGCAGGTAAGGAAAATATTTATCAAGATTTAATACATTATGCAAGTGAACAATTAAATACGACAAAAACAGCCGTATTTGAACTGAAAAGTCCGTTCTGGATGCTTGCACAAGAAGTTTATCAAGAATGGTATTTAGGACATCAACTTTTCAACGAGGTAGAAAAGAAAGAAAATCGGTCTGACTTTAAACATGGCTATATATATAATGAAGTCGTGTTAAGACCTGTATCAGAGATTAAGCAATTATTAGCAGATTTAAAGTCGGCAAATTATCATATTGCCATAGCAACTGGCAGACCGAGAACTGAAACAATAGTGCCTTTTGAAACAAT
Organism: Staphylococcus sp. Z5-21; assembly: GCF_056529615.1. Taxonomy (NCBI): domain Bacteria; kingdom Bacillati; phylum Bacillota; class Bacilli; order Caryophanales; family Staphylococcaceae; genus Staphylococcus; species Staphylococcus sp. Z5-21. The sequence continues at coordinate 1,086,896 of NZ_CP096462.1, forward strand.
AGGTATTAAGTCTTACTTTGATGAAGTACATATTGTAACTGCCAGTGAAGTTTTAATTGCAGAAGATTTATATCCAGAATTAAAGCCACTAGGTAAGCCTAATCCATTTAGCTATTTAGCGACATTGGAAGGGAACCATCAAGATAAATATAGACACTATGCTACTAATCAAGAAAATCGTGTAGACAAAGATGAAGTCTTTGTTGTTGGCGATTCTTTAGCAGATTTATTGAGTGCGAAAAAGATAGGAGCAACATTTATCGGACCGTTAACAGGTTTGAAAGGTATACATGCACGTGATGAATTAGTAGATTATGGTGCTGATTATATTGTCGATCATGTAGGTGAGATTAGAAATATTTTATTGTAAAAATAACCTGTTACAATCGTATATTAGACAAAAAAGCAGCTTAACCCTTCGCTTTATAAGGATTAAGCTGCTTTTATTATTTATTTAAATAATATAATTTGCATCTGGTTCTATTTCAAGTTCAACGCTTCTAATTAAATTGAAACCTTCAATTTCATATAAGCCATCTATAACATCATCAGTAACTGGATGATCAATGGATAAGATCATCAATGCGTTACCACCTTGATTAATACGACCAAGGTGCATAGAAGCAATATTAATGCCATATTCCCCTAGAATTTGACCAGTACGGCCTACAATACCTGGTCTATCATTATGATTGATGATAAGCTGATGGCGCTCTGGTTTAAAGTCAACGGGATAGTCATTGATTCTTACTATTCTAGGACCGTATCCATTTAATACTGTAGCACCTATTTTAATTTGTGTATCTTTGTTAATAAGGGTTAATTCAATATAGTTACTAAACCCACGATGTTTTGCATTTTTTTCAATATTATAAGACACACCTTGTTCATTAAGAAGTACGAGTGCATTAATTAAGTTTACACGTTCTGCTAGATCTTGTTTTAATACACCTGATACGAGCGTACGCGTAAGTAAACTTGTGTCATCCAGAGCAATGTCGCCTTCATATTTAATATGCAATTCACGGGGTGCTTTTTCAAGCAATTGTATACCAACTTCACCGGTAAGTTGACTTAATTCAATATATGGTTTTAATTCATCATTAATTTCACTATAAGTCATTTTCGGTGCATTAATCGCATTGAATACATTACCATTTTCAAATATATCAACAATTTCATTTGCTACTGATACTGCAACTTTTTCTTGTGCCTCCACAGTTGAAGCTCCAAGGTGTGGCGTTACAATAATTTTTTCATGATTTACAAGAGGGGATTCCGTTGCTGGCTCACTTTCAAATACGTCTATTGCCGCACTTTGTATTTGATTTTGATTAAGCGCATCAACCAAAGCGGCTTCATCAATAATACCACCACGTGCTACATTTATAATTTGCAAATTTGGTTTAGCTTTCTCGAAAAATGCTTTACCTACAATGCCTTTTGTTTTTGGTGTAAGTGGCGTGTGAACTGTAACGAAATCTGATTGCTCTGCAATCTCTTCAACAGTAGCTCGAGTGACATTCAATTCTTTCGCTTTATCTTCAGAAAGATAAGGATCAAATGCTAAAATGTGCATCCCAAAGCTTTGTGCACGTTTAGCGACACCCAAACCAATTCTACCGGCACCAATGACGCCAAGCGTTTTATTGTAAAGTTCAGTTCCGCGATATGTCTTACGATCCCACTTGCCATCTTTCAACGATTGATGTGCCTGAGGAATATTACGAGCCATGGATAAAATCATTGCCATTGAATGTTCTGTTGCAGAAATTGTATTACCATCAGGTGCGTTAATAACAATCACACCATGTTTTGTCGCTGCATCGACATCGATGTTATCTACACCAACACCGGCTCTCGCAATCACTTTTAAATTTGGGGCAGCTTCAATGATTGCCTCAGTTACTTGCGTTTGACTACGAACGATAAGTGCTTGATAATCTGCAATTTGATTAATAAGTTCTGCTTCATCTAACTCTGTATCGATGACAACTTCAAAATCATTGTGATCGATTAAGCTTTTTAAACCTTCTGGTGAGATTGGATCTGATACTAAAATTTTATACATATGCTTTGATAACCTCCGTATACTGAGTAATGGCTGTGCCAATATAAGATTGATTTCTATATTCTGTTAAGAGAATTTCTAAAGCTGATACGACTTGTAATATATCGAAAGGTGAGATTTGCCCCATATGACCAATGCGTAAAATTTCTCCTTTTAAATGGCCTTGACCGCCTGCAATGGTGATGGCGAAACGTTTTTTTAGTTCTGTTTTAATATAATCTAATTCTTCTTTTGAATTCGGTATAAAGGCAGTAACGGTAGGAGAAGCATAAGCTTCGTCTACAAGAAGATTTAAATCCAAAGCGGTTAACGCTTGTCTTAACGCATCGCGAATAGCGTAATGACGACGTATAACTTGTTCAAATCCTTCTTCATTTACTAATTGTGCATAAGCATTGACCCCTCTAAACAATGAAACATTCGGCGTAAAGGGTGTTGAATGTTCAGCTTGTGATTTTAGATATTTATTTAAATCTAAATAGAAACGTGGTGTAGTGACCTCGGCAAATCTAGCTTTCGCACGATCATTATATGCGACAAATGCCAATCCTGGTGGTAACATAATTGCTTTTTGACTTCCTGAAATAAGTACATCAATTTGATCTCGTTCTAAATCCACATCAACAGCACCAATACAGCTTACACCGTCGACAACGTAAAAAATGGATGGATCATAATTTTTTAAAGCATGACCTAATTCATTTACAGGATGTAAGACGGCGGTTGATGTTTCACAATATTGACTGTAGACAGCTGTGACTTGTCTATTCAAAGATTTTAAGAAATCTATAAAATCGGGTACATTGACAGCTTTACCCCATTCGACTTCAAAAATATGTACATTTTTATAATAGGATTCAGCAATTTGTTTAAAGCGATTACCGAATGCACCGGAAACAATAATCACAATATCATCTTCTGGGTTAGCTAGGTTTAGCATACTTGCTTCAAGAGAACTTGTACCGCTTGAAGTTAAGATGATAACATCGTTTTTAGCACCAAAGATAGGTTTTAGTGCGCGAAATGCTTCCTCCGCTATTGATTCAAAATCACTTGATCGGTGTCCAACCATAGGTAATTGTGTTGCGTGTAATATTTGTTCTGGTACTGGTGTAGGTCCTGGTGTAAGTAACAATGGATGATAATATTTCATGACTAATTCCCCCAATGCTTAAGATTGTACAAGTTTAGCAAATTTTCAGAAAATAAAAAAGCTTTTAGTTAGAAAAAAGGGCGAAATAGAATCAATCTAAAAATAATGTAAGGGTATTCATTGTTAATTTAATCATATTCCGCCACATATAAAAAATTTTTGAAATTATTTTATTTTTGGTACTATTTTTACTTCAACGTTTCCCCTCAAGGAATTAGAAATCATGCAATTGTTGTCTGCAACCTTTAACAATTTAGGGAGTTTCTTAGTTAAATTATCTTTTTGTTCTTGAGATATATAAATTTCTGGATAGTGTACGATATTATCCATGCGAAACTTTGCATTTTCAAAAATAGCTGTACCAATCGATGATTGAGCGATTTTAATATCTGTGAAACCAGAACGTTCCAAAACAGCTGCTAATGAAATGATATAGCAAGAAGAAGCAGCAGAAACAAGCAATTCATCTGGATTAGTTCCTGTACCATTACCCCCTAAACCCGATGGTATAGAAATTTGCTCTTCTAAAATATCGCCTTGTAAGTTGCCGACTGTGTCACGACCACCATTCCAATTTGTTTGTACTTTAAATTCATGTTGGACCATATCGATTGACCTCCTGATTAAATGTGATAACTTAAGTTTAGTTGAAATTGAGAGATAAAGAAAGTAGGAGGAAGGTTTGCAAGATAACAAATTTAATCGCCAACAATTTGTATTAGTTGCACATCGCGGATTGGCTACTAAGTATCCAGAAAATACACGCATCGCGTTGGAAGCTGCCTTAACTAGCAATATAGATATGTTGGAAATAGATATACATAGAACAATAGATAATCATCTTGTAGTCATTCATGATAAGACGATAGACCGTACATCTAATGGCAAAGGAAAAGTAAAGGCGTATACATTAGAAGCTTTGCGACAATTTGACTTTGGCATATATAAAGACGAGGCATTTAAAGGGCAAATAATCATGAAGTTAGATGATGTCTTAGCAATGGTTAAAGAAGCCCCTCAAAAATTATTGATAGAACTCAAATACCCTAAATTATATCCAAATATAGAAATAGAACTTCTCAATAAATTGGAGGCATATGAAATGCCTAAAGAAAAGGTGATTATTGAATCATTTGATCAACAAATGATTCAAAAAATACATAACTTAAAGAAGGGGTATAAGTTAGGTATTTTAATTAGTAAGAAAAAATATTGGTACAGGTTACCTAAATTTAAACAAATCAGTAAATACGCACAGTATATCAATCCACAGTTTTCATTAGTGAATGAAAAATTTTTAAAAAGAGCAAATAAGAACGGATTAATGGTGATGCCATATACAGTAAATGACTCTGAAACGGCCAACAGACTCATAACGTTAGGAGTTCATGGGTTAATATCAGATAATCCAGAAACACTTATAAATTAATTTAAAACTGAAATGAAACAGTTTGTATAAAGTTATTTATATTAGTATTAAATTAGACATAAAAGTGGCCGAGACAGCAATGTATGTCTCGGCGCTTTTATGCCTTTGAAAAGGAATAGTAAGATATATGAATGAGCAAAAGAAAAGCTCACCTTCTTTTAATTTTGTGGATACTGGGATATAACAACTATACAGTTGTTATATTAAAAATCATTACTTTTAATGTATATTTTAACTCGTAGCTAACTAACGAATGTGTGATAAATCATTATCATGGTGATTTATCCAGTTCTTTTTTAGTAATCCCATTACAAAACAATCACTGTATTCGCCTCTAGTATAAAAGTGTTCTTGTAAGGTACCTTCAATAGTGAAGTTTTGACTTTTATAAATATGGACAGCTTTTTCATTGCTTACATCTACAAACAAATATATTTTATGTAAATTTAGTACAAGAAATGCATAATCAATGGCCATTTTAAAGGCATTCTTAGCAAAGCCTTTACCACTGAATTTTGGATCAACAATGATTTGAATCTCACAGTTACTATGTATAAAATTAATTTCTACTAATTCTACAACACCAATTCGTATATGGTCGTGTTCGATAATGAATCGGCGTTCTGATTCATCTAAGATATGTTTTTTATATAAAGATTGAAGCTCACTTAATGATTGATAGGGTTCTTCAAACCAATATGACATAATAGAATATTCATTATTTAAGTGATGAACGAAATCTAAATCTGTTTCTTCTAATGCTCTAATAATCAAGATTAACACTCCTCTATACTTATAGCATACGAAATGTCAGAAGGTTTGTAAATTAAGACGTGACATATAATAGGGGTGTATGTCAGTTTGTATTAAAAACCAAAATAAAAAAACCAAGAAACCCGTAAAGGACTTCTTGGTTGAAAAGACAATGTTTATCTTGAGTAGTACTCAACGATAAGTTGTTCATTGATTTCAGCAGGTAATTCACTACGTTCTGGAACGCGGATATATTTACCTTTTAAGTTATCTGCATCAAACTCTAAGTAGTCTGGTACGAAATTGTTAATTTCAACTGATTCAGCAATGATATCTAATTTTAAAGATTTTTCACGAACTGAGATTTCTTGACCAGGTTTTAAAGTGTATGATGGAATATCAACACGTTTGCCATCTACTTCGATGTGACCGTGGTTAACGATTTGACGAGCTTGACGACGTGTACGCGCTAAACCTAATGAATATACAACTGCATCTAAACGAGCAGCTAATAATTGCATGAAGTTTTCACCGTGGACACCATGTTGGTTACCAGCGATTTCGAATGTATTACGGAATTGTCTTTCAGTCATTCCATATAAGTAACGTAATTTTTGTTTTTCACGTAATTGTAATGCATATTCTGATAATTTTTTACGTTGGTTAGGACCGTGTTGACCTGGTGCATAAGGACGTTTTTCTAATTCCTTACCAGTACCACTTAATGAGATACCTAAACGACGTGATTTTTTCCAGTTTGAACCTCTAAATCGAGCCATAATAAGACTCCTCCTTTTTCTCTTTTGTTTGTTATGAAAAAACAAAAAAGAGTGTTGCATGCTTACTTGGATATATTGTTTTATGTGTCCTCGCCTCATAGCAACGGTTACACGGCACGTCCGCGTTGGGAACAACATAGAGCCAACTAATACGCAACTGCTAATTTCGTTTATTCACACAAAGTACATTGTAACATGTTATCGGTTGCTGTCAATAGTCTTTTCGACTTTGTCCATATTCAAGTTGCGATGGAATTATGATATTTGCTTTTCAATACGAGCAACAATTTGTTCTAGGCCATTTTTGTCTACATCAGTAAATCTACTTGTAATAGGCGCATCGATATCTAATACACCAATAATTTGGTTATTTTTACGAAGTGGAACAACAATTTCAGATTTGCTATTCGCATCACAAGCAATGTGACCTGGAAATGCATTCACATCATCTACAAGTTGTGTTTGTTCTTCAGAAACAGCAGTACCGCATACACCTTTGCCGATTGCGATATGAACACATGCAGGATGACCTTGGAATGGCCCTAAAATTAATGCTTCGTTTTCAATAAGATAAAATCCAACCCAGTTAATTTGATCAATCGAATCATTTAGTAGCGCGGATACATTACTCAGTATAGCAATTAAATTCGACTCATCTTCTATTAAACTACTCACTTGTTTTTCCAATAAATTATAGTTTGTTTCTTTAACTTCCGTCATTAGATAACCTCACTTTTTACTTTTCATTTAGTATAAAGACTGTTTTAATAGTAATCAATCAATTGATTTGAAAAGGGTTAGATAATAAATAACCTAATACATATTATTATTAGAGATCATTTTAAATAAAATAAAAAATATTCACATGAATTAATCCATTTTCTCTTTTAATGCATAGGTAACTTACGTTATAATAAACAGTGATAAAATAGGAGGAGAAAACATATGGTGTTGTATATCGTTTTAGCAATTATATTCATTATACTCATTATTGTTGGTGTATTGTTCTATATGCGTTCAAATAAAAGCCAAATGATAGAAAAGGCTGAAGAACGAAAGCATAAAGTTGAACAATTACCATACGATGAAAGTTTATCTCAATTAACAGAATTTAACTTAACAGGTGAGACAAAATCAACGTATGATAGATTGAAACAATCATCGTTAGATAGTAAAAATCAGTATTTATTACCGGTAGAAGAAAAGATTCATGATGCAGAGGGCTTGCTTGATAAATTTAAGTTTTCACAAGCTCAAACTGAAGTGGATGAAGCGCATGAAATGATGGATCAATATGAAGCGAACTATAATGAGCTCACTACACAAGTAGAAGAGATTATAGGACTACATAAACAAAGTGACCATTTATATAATGAATGTAAAACGGATTACCGCGAAATGAAGCGTGATGTGTTAGCAAACAGACATCAATTCGGCGAAGCAGCTTCACCGCTTGAACAAGAAATCGAATCTTTTGTTCCAGAAATGGAAACTTATGAAACGCTTAAATCAGAAGGTAATTTCAATCAAGCACATGACCATATCAAAACTTTAAATGATGACATGAATTATTTAAAAACAGATATGGATGAAATTCCAGATTTAATAAAAGAAGCACAAAAAGAATTGCCCGGCCAATTCCAAGACATTAAATATGGTTGTAGAGACTTGAAAGTAGAAGGCTACGACTTGGATCATGTCAAAATTGATAGCACGCTTCAAACATTAAAAACGGAGTTAAGCTTTGTAGAGCCAATGATAAGCAGATTAGAACTTGATGAAGCAAATGAAAAATTAAACAGCATTAATGACCGATTAGATGAAATGTACGAACTAATCGAGCTTGAAGTTAAAGCTAAAAATGATGTTGAAGAAACAAAAGAAGTTATTACAGATAATTTATTTAGAGCAAAAGAAATGAACTATACATTACAAACTGAAATTGAATATGTGCGCGAAAATTATTATATAAATGAAAGTGACGTACAAAATGTAAGACAGTTTGAAAATGAAATTCAAAATATGATTTCAGTATATGATGAAATTTTACGTGAAATGGCGAAATCTGCAGTGCGTTATAGTGAAGTGCAAGACAACTTGAAATATATCGAAGAACATGTAGCTGTTATTAATGAAAAACAAGAAAAATTACAAAATCATTTAATTCAATTGCGTGAAGATGAGGCAGAAGCTGAAGAAAATATTTTACGAGTACAAAGTAAAAAAGAAGAAGTATATAGAAAATTACTTGCTTCTAATTTACCAAGTGTACCGGAACGTTTTATCATTATGAAAAATGAAATTGATTATGAAGTAAGAGAAGTTAACAAGAAATTTAGTGTACGTCCAATTCATGTCAAACAGTTAAAAGATAAAGTATCTAAAGTCGTCCTACAAATGAATAAATTTGATGATGAAGCTACAGATGTACTTGTTAATGCAGTTTATGCAGAAAAACTAATTGAATATGGCAATCGTTATCGTAAAGATAGTTCAAATATTGATAAAAGTCTTAATGAAGCAGAACGCTTATTTAAGAACAATAGGTATAAACGTTCAATTGAAATTTCTGAACAAGCATTGGAAAGCGTTGAGCCTGGTATTACAAAACAAATAGAATCAAAAGTTATTGGTTAATATTAAACACATTACGCATAACTATAGATTAGAAAAGACTCGAGACACTGATTGTCTCGAGTCTTTTTTGCGATCGTTGATTCGAATGAGGATTATTAATTTAAAAAAACGGACAGTCGATACATAGCGTTTTATTTGTAATGCATGTTCATCGATTTGAATACGTGAAGTGTGCATTGAATGTGAATTGATTTTTATTTAATCCCATGATGAACAAGCTAGTATCGTAAATTATTTAACAATTATATGATTTATGGCTCAGTCTCTTTTATTTCTAGTAAAAGCGAGTATAATGCTAACAGTGTAAGTTTTAATCGGATAGTTAAAACATATGAAAATGTATTTAAGTGCGTATATTCAATCTAATTTAGTTATAAAATGTATTAATGTTAAATCATTAAAATCAATAGGTGGAGCGCATGCATATATTCTGTTAAGTGAAATGTTTATATGTAGCATATTCCGATTAAGATATAAAATTTTAAAACCCGACGCTTTTCGGAGCTCAAATAAACTACAAGAAAAAATTGGAGTGAAAACATTGATATACCTTGATAACGCTGCAACAACGAAGCCTAATCAAGATGTGTTAGATACTTTTATTAAAGTGAATCAATCACTATATTTTAATCCTAATAGTCCACATCAAGCAGGTTTACAAGCAGAACAATTATTACAACAATCAAAACGACAAATTAAAGACTTATTTAATTTAGATAATACATTTGATATTATTTATACAAGTGGTGCTACTGAATCAAATAATATAGCACTTAAAGGTATTGCTTATAAGAAAAAGAATTTCGCCAATGAAATTATCACTTCATTATTAGAACACCCCTCCGTTTTAGAAGTGGTTCGTTCACTAGAGGACGAAGGATTTATTGTGAAGTATGTCGATGTAACAGATGAAGGTCGAATAGATTTGAATCACCTTCAAACATTAATGTCAGATAATGTAGGACTTGTTACATGTATGCATGTCAACAATATAATGGGTCAAATACAACCGATTGCCGATATAGCAGAAATTGTTCATCAATATCCTAAAGCACATTTACATGTTGATGCAGTACAAGCTATTGGGAAAACACCACTCATATTTGAAGGTGTAGATACACTTAGTCTAAGCGGACATAAATTTAATGGTTTGAAAGGCCAAGGCATTTTATTTGTTCGAAATATACATCAGTTAGAACCAATTGTTCATGGTGGTGGACAAGAATTTGGTGTGAGAAGTGGGACGGTTAACTTACCGATGGATATTGCTATCGTTAAAGCGATGAAATCAGCAGTTAATCATACACAGGATTTAAATAGTCGGTTAAGCGAATTTAATAATGAATTACGCCAATATTTGGTTGCATTTCGTGGTGTTGAGGTTAATTCACCTAAGGGTGCTGCTGCTCATATTTTAAATGTTGGGTTGGCAGGTGTTAAAGGTGAAGTATTGGTGAATGCATTCTCTAAAAATGACATCATGTTATCAACGACGAGTGCTTGTTCTTCGAAAAAAGCAAGTCTTAATGAAGTTTTGTTAGCAATGGGTATTCCAACGAAGCAAATTGAAGGTAGTATCCGTATTTCTATGGATAGCTATACTACTGAAGCAGATATTGAAACATTCAAGGAAAAATTCAAATTAGTATATGAAGAAGTGAAGGAGTTGTTAGTATGATTTATGATCACATATTAGTGAGGTACGGTGAGCTTACTTTAAAAGGCGCCAACCGTAAATTATTTGTGAACAAATTACGTTCTAATGTAAAGCGTGCATTAATGCCGTTACAAGGTTATACAGTAAAGGCAAATAGAGACAGAATGTATATTGAATTAGACGAAGGCGCAGATATTGAAGAAATGTGTAATCGACTAAAAAAAGTCTTCGGTATTTATTCTATCAGTCCCGTATTAAAAATTGAAAAAACAGTAGAAGCGGCTAATGAATTAGCGGTGCGCTTTGCTAAGGAATATGCAGATGGTGATACATTTAAAATTGATGTAAAACGTTCAGATAAAAACTTTCCATATGATACGTATGCATTGCAACGCACGGTCGGTGGCGCTGTTTTAGATGCTATGAACCATTTATCAGTCGATGTGCATAACCCAGATCACAACATTAAAGTTGAAGTACGTTTAGATGCAATCTATATGTACGATCAAGTGATTGAAGGTTCAGGTGGATTACCAGTAGGTACGGGTGGTAAGACATTGCTTATGCTATCCGGCGGTATTGATTCACCTGTTGCAGGTATAGAAGTTATGCGCAGAGGTGTTACAGTAGAAGCGATTCATTTTCATAGTCCGCCATTTACAAGTGAAAAAGCGAAAGAAAAGGTTATTGAATTAACACGCATTTTATCTGGACATGTAGGACCCATAAAATTGCATATTGTTCCTTTTACAGATTTACAAAAACAAGTTAATAAAGTTGTACATGAACGCTATACAATGACTTCAACAAGACGCATGATGATGCGCGTTGCGGATAAAGTTGTTCATGATATTGATGCCCATGCGATAGTAAATGGTGAAAATTTAGGTCAAGTGGCAAGTCAAACGCTAAAAAGTATGTATGCTATAAACCATGTCACTTCTACGCCAGTACTTCGCCCGTTATTAACGTTAGATAAAGAAGATATTGTAAAAAAAGCGAAAGAAATTGGAACGTTTGATGTGTCTATTCAACCTTATGAAGATTGTTGCACAATCTTCACGCCAAAAAATCCTATAACTGAACCAGATATTGAAAAAGTAGAAAAATATGAAATTGGTTATGATTTTGAACCATTAGTACAACAAGCTGTAGATGGTATTGAAACATTGCTTATTACTAGTGATTACCAAAGTGAAAAAGATACAGCAACACAAGCACTAGCTGACGATTTATTTTAATATATTAAAGTATCATGGAATATATATTTTTTAATAAATAAAGGGGTTGGTTAAATGTTAGAGTGGGATGTTTCAATTGTAATCATCATTATTCTTCTTGGATTTTTGGCTGCATTTATTGATGCAGTTGTAGGCGGTGGTGGTTTAATATCAATACCTGCATTGCTTGCAGTTGGTATGCCGCCATCCACAGCATTAGGAACAAATAAATTAGCAAGTGCATTCGGTTCTTTGACAAGTGCATTTCGCTTTTTGCGTTCTGGCAATGTGGATTTGAAAATTGTTGGTAAATTATTTCCATTTGTATTTGTATTCGCTATTGGTGGCGCCAGTATCGCCACATTCTTACCTTCAGAGCTCTTAAAACCAGTTGTTATTGTCATATTAACCATTGTGATGATTTACACGATTATGAAAAAAGATTGGGGTAACGTCCGTACTTTTACCAAATTAACTTTTGGGAAAGCAATACTATTTGCTTTACTCATGTGTTTAATAGGCTTTTATGATGGCTTTTTAGGTGGCGGAACGGGTTCTTTTATGCTCTTTATTTTACTAATGTTTGGTTTTGATTTTTTAGGCGCGGCAGGTAATGCGAAAGTGTTAAACTTTGCCTCCAATTTAGGTGCACTCCTCTTATTTATATGCTTAGGCCAAGTGGATTATTTTTATGGCTTGATTATGGCTGTAAGTATGATATGTGGTTCTTATGTAGGTGCTATGTTTGCTATAAAAAAAGGTGTGGGCTACGTCAAAGTATTATTTATAGTCGTGACTGCAATATTAATCTTGAAAAATGCTTATGATTATTTAATTCAAATCATATAGCTATCAATTAGTACAGTATATAAAATCTGTTATAAATACATAAGTCTCATTTTTGTAGTAGTTTTGAGTCAAACTCGTGATTGGATTTTAACAGAAAGTGTTTATCAATAAGAAACAGTATGGTCTAAAGTAAATGATGAATTGTTGAGAGCATAGTAAGAAATCAAAATGGATTGATTTCTTACTATGCTCTCATTATTAATCTTATTTAAGGTATACATTTAGGATTTAATTGTGTTTAAATGAAGAAGGAATCAATAGAAAATATATGGGAGTGACGATGAATGTCGAAAAAGCGTATTATCGCCTTAATACTTGCAGTTGTGATCGTTCTAGGTGGTATAATAATGAGTTCTATTTCAGCTGTTGTTTCATCTTTATTTAGTGAATCAACTACATCTGATACGAATCCTTTTACAGAGAAAGTAGAAAAAGAAGGTAATTCCAGCAAACGTATCGCTCATCTAACATTAAATGGTGAAATTACTGAAGGTACTGGTGGTGGCCTGTTCGGTGGTGAAGGATATAACCATGAAGCATTTTTAAAACAGTTGGATAATGTGAAAAAAGATGATTCTATAAAAGGTGTGCTGTTAACGGTCAATACACCCGGTGGTGGTACATATCCAAGTGATGAAATTTATGAAAAGATAAAAGAAATTAAACAAAAACATAAAAAGATTTATGTCCATATGGATAGCATGGCTGCGTCAGGTGGATATTATATTTCAGCACCTGCAGATAAGATTTATGCAGGTCCACAAACAATGACTGGTTCAATCGGAGTGATTATGTCTAGTATCGATTACTCAGGATTACAAAAGAATTTAGGTATCAAACAAAACGTAATCAAATCAGGTGAACATAAAGATATTTTAAGCAGTTCAAGAGAAATGACAAGCGAAGAAAGAGATATCTTACAATCTGTTTTAGATGATAGCTTCAATAGATTTGTTAATATTGTAAAAGACGGTCGAGATATGCCAGAAAGTAAAGTTAGAAAGCTGGCAGATGGTCGAATTTATAGCGCGCAACAAGCGAAAAGTAATGGTCTGATTGACGAAATTGGTTACGAAGATCAAACTGTCAAAGCATTGAAAAAAGATATTAATGCTAAGGACGCAGAAGTGTTTGAATATAGCACAGACGGTGGTTGGTTCTCATCAATGTATAATGTGAAATCAAGCATTTCTCAGTTTACAAATGAAATCAAAGATGTGAAATCAATCATTACAAATGATACTAAAACTGAACCTATGTATCTTTACGAAGGTTAGGTGAAATTATGGAAAACATACAAGACAGTGTTTCAGAATATACAAAAGATAGTGCACAAAAAATAGATACAGATACACTGTATCATGAACAAATGTTAAAAGCTTTATATGCTGGTTTTGGTATTAGATTTTGTGCTTTCATAATAGATTTGTTAATCATTTTCGGAGTACATAGTTTGATCTTAAAACCGATTTATCATTTCACAAATTTAGATTCAGTAAAACTATGGATTGATTATTTTAGTGTGGGTCATCTGTTGGATGCATTAGTATTTTATTTGTATTTTGTATTAATGACAAAATATTTTAAACAAACACTTGGTAAAATGATTTGCAATATCAGAGTAGAGCGCATGGACAGACAACAGCTAACGTGGACAGATGTACTGTTTAGAGAATGGATTGGACGTATTATTAGCGGTGTATTTGCAAACTTGCCTTATTTAGTGACAATTTTTACTAAAAAGCATAGAGGTATACATGATTATTTCGCAGATACGGTGGTCATAAAAAATAAATTTGAAAAATTGTTTTATTTAAAGTAGATTAACACTTATTACAGGTAGAATAGTATCATTCATAATTCTAAAGCGTTATAATAATTGAAGTACACATTTATAATTTAGGAGGCGTTCTAATGGCGCAAATTACATTCAAACAAGAACCAATTACTTTATTAGGTTCGCAAGTGAAAACAGGTGAAACAGCTCCAGAATTCACTTTGCTAGATAATGATTTAAATGAAGTAAACTTATCAACTTATGATGGTCAAAAGAAATTAATTAGTGTTGTACCATCTATAGATACAGGTGTTTGCGATCAACAAACGCGTAAATTTAACGAAGAAGCTTCACAAGAAGATGGCGTTGTATTAACTGTTTCAGTTGATTTACCATTCGCACAAAAAAGATGGTGTGCATCGAACGGATTAGATAACGTGATTACATTAAGTGACCATAAAGACTTATCTTTTGGTAAAAACTATGGTGTCGTAATGGAAGAATTACGTTTACTTGCACGTTCCGTTTTTGTATTAGATAAAAATAATAAAGTCGTATATTCAGAGATTGTTTCTGAAGGTACAGATTTCCCAGACTTTGAATCAGCATTAGAAGCATATCGTAATATTTAATTACGTTTTGCAATATATATAATAAGTTAAATATATTGTTGCACAAGCAAACAGTATCATTGACATTATAAAAATTACTGTCCATAATTATTTGGTAAAATAAGTTAGTATAAACTGGCTTGATTTCAATTAAATTATGGGCAGTTTTTTTAGAAAGGACTATTAAATGACACAAGAAGAAACAGTAATGGAGCAGTTATTCAAAACATTAGATGAAAAAGCAAAGGATTTAAATGATGGAAACGGACAAAGTTTTATCGAAAATTTAGGTCTTGCTATGGAGCATATTTATACAAATAAGAGAGAGTTATTAGAACAAGCTACATTGCAAGATAGAAGGAAAGCATTCCAGTTTGCATATCTAAGTCTAATGCAAAAAGAAGATATACAAGCAAATCATCAAATTACACCAGATTCTATTGGCTTAATTTTAGGCTTTTTAGCTGAACGATTCTTAAAAAATAACGAGTCAATGCACATTGCAGATATTGCTAGTGGTGCTGGACATTTAAGTGCTTCGGTACACGAGGTGCTTTCAGATCACACTTTAATGCATCACTTAGTAGAAGTAGATCCAGTACTTTCTAGAGTAAGTGTCCATTTGGCTAACTTTTTAGAAATACCGTTTGATGTTTATCCTCAAGATGCAATTATGCCTTTACCTTTCGAAGACGCAGACGTTGTAATCGGGGATTTACCAATTGGATACTATCCTGTTGATGATAGAAGTAAAGAAATGGCACTTGGTTTCGATGAAGGGCACAGTTATTCTCATTTCTTATTGATAGAGCAAGCTATTACAGCTATGAAAGCATCTGGTTATGCATTTTTAGTTGTTCCAAGCAATATTTTTGAAGGTGAAAATGTGAAACAGTTGCAAAATTTCATTGCTACAGAGACAGAAATGCAAGCATTCTTAAATTTACCATCAACCTTATTTAAAAATGAAAAAGCACGTAAATCTATCCTTGTATTACAGAAAAAAGAAACGAATGTGACGAAACCAGTCGAAGTTTTATTAGCAAATATACCAGATTTCAAGAGCCCACAACAGTTCCAAGCATTTTTACAAGATTTAAATGCATGGATGCAAGAAAATCATCCTGAAAATTAAACTGTAATATTCTTGAATTCATACTGTATTAATGATTAAATGGTAATGGATATAAAACTTATTTGAAAATGGAGGCATTATGCTTATGTCAAAATTGATTTTGGCTATAAATGCTGGTAGTTCATCTTTGAAATTTCAACTTATTGAAATGCCGGAAGAAAAAATTGTAACTAAGGGACTTGTTGAACGTATTGGATTAAAAGATTCAGTATTCACTATTGAAGTAAATGGGGATAAAATTAAAGAAACAAATGATATTGCTGATCACGAAGAAGCAGTTAATATCATGTTAGATAGTTTCAAAAAACATGGTGTCATTGATAGTATTTATGACATTAATGGTACTGGACACCGAGTTGTACATGGTGGCGAATTATTCCCAGAGTCAGTTTACATAACTGATGAAGTAGAAAAGCAAATTGAAAGTTTAAGTGAATTAGCACCTTTACACAACCCAGCTAACTTAATGGGTATCCGCGCTTTCCGTAAATTATTACCGGAAATTCCACATGTCGCATTGTTTGATACATCATTCCATCAAACAATGCCTGAAAAATCGTTCTTGTATAGTTTACCTTATCAATATTATAAAGATTATGGTATTCGTAAATATGGTTTCCACGGTACGAGCCATAAATATGTCTCTCAACGTGCAGCAGATATTTTAGGTAAACCAATTGAAGAATTACGTCTTATTTCTTGTCATATTGGTAATGGTGCCTCTATAGCTGCTATCGATGGTGGAAAATCTGTAGATACATCCATGGGCTTCACACCTTTAGCTGGTGTGACAATGGGAACACGTTCAGGTAACATTGACCCTGCATTAATTCCGTTTATCATGGAAAAAACAGGTAAGAATGCTGAAGAAGTCTTAAATACGTTGAATAAGGAATCAGGATTACTTGGTATTTCTGGTACATCTAGTGATTTAAGAGATATTCAAGGAGAAGCTGAAGAGGGCAAAGATAGAGCTCAATTAGCACTCGATGTCTTCGCTTCACGTATTCACAAATATATCGGTTCTTATGCGACACGTATGCATGGTGTAGATGTTATCGTATTTACAGCAGGCGTTGGTGAAAATTCTGATGTTGTAAGAGCTAAAGTGTTAGAAGGATTAGAATTTATGGGAGTATATTGGGATGCTAAGAAAAATGAAAGCATTCATGGTGAAGAAGCATTTATTAACTACCCACACTCACCAGTTAAAGTTATCGTTATTCCAACAAATGAAGAAGTTATGATTGCGCGTGACGTTATCAATTTTGGTGATTTTAAATAAATTATATTTAAATAAGTAAAGGCATTTTCCAAAATCGGAAAATGCCTTTTTTGTTATTTTGGAATAACTTCAAACGCCATAAATTGTTGCTTTTGAGCCTTATTAAAATTATTGTCAGCAACTATAACAATACTGTCGTGTTCATTTGGTAATTGTTTACCAAATGTAATACCTTCGATATTATCTATGTGACCAATATCTTCTTTATTTAAATCAGCGATGAGTTCTTTTTTTACAGGGTGAATCTTAGTTTGCTTTAATGACTCTTGATTTTTAATATCTGTAGCTTGGTCGGTATTTATTTTATAAATGCGTACATAATTGTGATATGAATTATCAGAAGATTGCACACTTGCGCGTTCCAAAGTTAAAAATTCATGATTGTTAATTGCTAATAATTCAGAAACGCCATTTTCAGCTTCCTTACCCTTACCAGGTGATTTCGGTATAGCATCTAAACGATATGCATATTCGTTTAATAAGCGTCCTTGTCTATCATATTGTGTGATGCGAGATAATCCCTCTGTTGTAGGTGTAGGGGATTTACCATCTTGTATTAAAGGCGCTTCTGTTGCTGTCCAAATAGAATGCCCATCTGCTGAAAATGTACTTCCTTCTAATGCGAGATTATTACGGAAACCATGTTTTGCATGTTGATCCATTTTTTGTGTGTGGCTTATAGGTATTTCTGTAATAAAGTCGCCCTGTAACGAAGCTAAACGGATAAAAGGATTTAGGCCTAAACTACGATCACCTTCACTTGTATACATGATTTGTTTGTATAAAGGGTCGAAGCGAATAGATTCTGGATCAGCAACGATATCTTGTGGATTGTCTTTGTAATGGTTCTTGTTAGTATAGTTTGAACCATTCGGCTGTTTTAGTAAGTGCATAGATTGTAGCTTAATTTTATTAAAATGATTTTGGTTATAGTTTAGTTTTGCTTCGTAGCATCTAGAAGGATTTTGTTCTGAACGATCATCACTTATTAATAACCAACGATGAGTTGTTGGTTGATAGGTAATTCCAGAAATACCGCCAACTTTTGTATGATCGAATTGAGTGTTATATGGCACAGTTTGACTACCTATAAATCTAAGGTCATCTACGGATTGTGTTGCGTGTTCGGATACTTTAGCCTTTGCACTAACTTGATTATTATATGTGTGACTCAAAGTAGTTAATGCTAATAAACTTATTGCGAATGATTTATAAATCATTTTCATATTTACATGCTCCTTAATTTAAAAGTATTAAATTAAGTATAAAGGAAGGGTGTGAAATGAAATTAAAATTTCAATGACTATATTGTAAAGTAGTGAGTGAAATGAAGTTTTTTGAAATTTAAAATGAGGAGAGGGGCTTTACAGCTACTGTTTAATTGAAAAAAGCCTGAGACATCTATTAATGTCTCAAGCTCTTTTCGTAATTATCTTGTTCAATCAGCCCTATAAATTAAAAACTATTTAGTGAGCTTGATATTGAGATCTAAACTCATCAGTGGCAACTTGAGGTTGGAAATCTTCAGGAAGTTCTTCTGTACGAACCACTAACACATCACATGGAGAATGGCGAACAATTGCTTCAGATACTGAACCAACGATAAATCTTTCGACGGCATTTAACCCTGAAGTACCGCACATAATTAAGTCAGCATCTACATCTGTTGCTAGCTTTTTAGGTATAATAGCTTTTGGTGAACCAAATTCTAAACGTGTTTCAACGTTTTTCACACCAGCATTTGTAGCAACTTCTTTATAACCTTTTAATAAATCGTCTGAGAAATTTTTTGACTTCTCAGTAAATTGAGCATCATACACTTCATATGAAGAATATGTTCTTGAATCAATGACATTCACCACTGTTAATTTTGCATCATTACGTTTTGCCACATCCACTGCTTTGTTAAAGGCCCATTCAGCTTCATGTGATCCATCGACGGCTATTAAAATATTTTTATAAGTTAGCATCGTAATTACCTCCTTATTTTTCTTACTTATATTATACCACCGTTTACAGAATATTAACATAATTTAGATGTTGTAAAAGTACTCTAAACTTTGATTGCGCTTTCATAAAATACGCGTTACTATAAATTTGGAGGTGGATGAAATGATTATAGGTATTCCGAAAGAGATTAAAAACAATGAAAATAGAGTGAGTTTGTCACCAAGTGGTGTACATGCATTGGTAGAACAAGGTCATACTGTCATTGTTGAAAAATCTGCAGGCTTAGGTTCGTATTTTGAAGATGTAGACTATACTGAAGCTGGTGCAAGCATCGTTAACGAACAAGCTGAAGTATGGAACGTAGATATGGTTATGAAAGTGAAAGAACCATTAGAAGAAGAGTTTCAATATTTCAAAGAAGGTCTAATTCTATTTACTTATTTACATCTAGCGAATGAAGAAAAATTAACTCGAGCTTTACTAGAAAATAAAGTAGTTGGTATTGCTTACGAAACGGTCCAATTGCCTGATCGTACATTACCATTATTAACACCAATGAGTGAGGTTGCAGGTCGTATGTCTGCACAAATTGGTGCTGAATTTTTACAAAAATATAAAGGTGGCATGGGCATTTTACTTGGTGGTGTACCTGGCGTATCAAAAGGTCGCGTGTCTATCATTGGCGGTGGTCAAGCTGGAACAAATGCTGCTAAAATTGCACTTGGTTTAGGTGCTGATGTTACAATTTTAGATGTTAATCCTAAACGTTTACAAGAATTAGAAGATTTGTTTGATGGACGTGTTCACACAATCATGTCTAACCCTTTAAATATAGAACAAAGTGTGAAAGATAGCGATTTAGTTATTGGTGCTGTATTAATTCCAGGCGCTAAGGCACCAAATCTTGTAACTGAAGATATGGTCAAAGAAATGAGAGATGGAGCCGTTATCGTTGATATTGCAATTGACCAAGGTGGTATTTTTGAAACAACGGATCGAATTTCCACACATGATGACCCAACATATAAAAAACATGGCGTCGTACACTATGCTGTTGCGAATATGCCTGGTGCAGTGCCACGCACATCTACAATTGCTCTAAATAATGCAACGTTACCATATGCCCAACAACTAGCAAGTAAAGGCTATTTAAAGGCTGTACAAGATAACCATGCATTGTCATTAGGACTTAATACAATTAATGGCGAGTTGACGAACAAAGGCGTAGCGGAAGCATTGAACCTATCTTATACAGATATCGAAAGTGCACTTAAATAATATAAGTAATGAATTATTAAATAAAAAACTGGCAAGTCTTGGAGTATTTAACTCAAAAAGACTTGCCAGTTTTTTATTTTGCTATGTCAAAATGATAATGTCATTAAGAAAATATGGGAAGTATTTAAACGATTTTAGTACCGTGGACTTCTTGGAACGGAAAGGCTTCAAGAAGTTCAGGAAGATTGTCTTTATTCAGACCGCCGCCAGGCATGATTTCGATGTGACCGTCTGAATTTACTACAAGTTTACCTAATTGATTTAAGTTATCGAACAGATTTGTATCGCTCGGTCCGCCATGTGTTAATAAACGTGTAAACCCTATATCAATTAATTGGTGTAAAGCCTTAATTTGTCCTTCTAGGTAAATTTCATCAAATGCCATATGACATACAACTGGAGTAGGTGAGGCCAAATTTTTCAAGGTCTTCATTTGCCATTCGTTTAAAGTTGAGTCCTCAGTTAAACAACCAAAGACAAAATAATCTACATTTAATTGTTTCAGTGATTTTATGTCACGTTGCATGATTTCGAAATCATACAAGTTATAAACAAAATGACCACCACGTGGACGAATCATAACAGCAATCTCAACGTGGTTAGCTTTGCATATTTCTGTTGCAATTTCTACCATGCCGAAACTAGGTGTAGTACCAGCCACACTTAAATTATCGCAAAGTTCAATTCGATTAGCACCATTGGCAACAGCTTGCTCAACTTGCTGAATTGTTTCTACTACGGCCTCTTTTATCATTTTTTGTAACCAGTTAAACTTTCATTACCATTTTCAGTAACTAAGATGTCATCCTCAATTCTTACACCAGCTACACCTGGTACATAAATACCGGGTTCAACAGTTATAACCATGCCTGCTTTAAATTCATTTGTATTTGTACTTGAAACGTCTTGATATTCATGTTCTTCTAAGCCTAAGCCATGTCCTAGGCGATGAGGAAAGTATTCGCCATAACCCGCTTCAGTAATGATGTTACGTGCAATATCATCTACATCTTTAATCGTTACACCAGGTTTAATAGCTGCTATAGCTTCTTTTTCTGCTTTTAATACAACATCGTAAATTTCTTGTGCTTTAGCATCAGGTGTACCAAATTTAACCGTTCTAGTCATATCACTGCAGTAATTTTCATAAATAACCCCTAAATCAAATAAGACAAACTCGTCTTTTTTCAATTGGCGGTCTCCTGGTGTGCCATGAGGGGAAGCAGCATGGTCTCCAAATAATACCATAGTGTCGAAACTCATTTCATTTACACCATATGCTTTAATTTCATATTCAATATGATTGACAACTTGACGTTCAGTGACACCTTCTTTTAAGAAACTCACACCAATTTCGATACATTTATCGGCAAGTTCACAAGCTTTTTTAATTTTTTCGATTTCCGAGTCACTTTTAATATTACGTAATGTTTTGATTGTTTGATCAATATCCCCAAAGCTTTGTACACCAAAAGCGTCAATAAGTTCACGTTGACGTTGTAATGTTAAATGTGCTGATTCAACAAGTAATTTATTGAATTTAATATCGTATTTATCTAAAGCATTTTCTGTGTCTAAATAACCGATAACTTCACCATTAAATGGAGAGGCGCAAACTTCTTCAACTTCTAATTGCGGGCAAAACAATACTTGTTCACCATTTGATTTAATTAGTAATGCAAGTAAACGTTCATGAGGATCACTTAAATAACCAGTGAAATAAAAAATATTTAAAGGTGTTGTTATCCAAGCAGCATCTGCCTGTTGGGATTTTAATTCTTCGGTAATCTGTTCTAATTTCATTTTAATTCATCCTCCTAAATAGTTAATCATATTTAATTTTATGTTACTTGATGAAGGAATTCAAAAGTTAAATATGATAATAAAACAATATCATAGGAAAATTTTTAAATTTAAGAAGAAAAACACTCAGTAAATTAAATTACCGTGTTATAGCGTGAGGGATTTGTGGTATATAAAGACTAAACATATTTACGGGAGGAATTAATTAATGAAACTTTCATTTCATGGTCAATCAACAATTTATTTTGAAGCAAATGGTAAAAAGGTTATTGTAGATCCGTTTATTACAGGCAATGGACAATCTGATTTAGATGCATCTACACTTAAAGTTGATTATATTATACTAACACATGGTCACGGAGATCATTTTGGAGATACAATAGAATTAGCTAATAGAAATCATGCTACTGTGATTGGTTCAGCAGAATTAGGTGATTATCTCACTACTTATCATAATGTGGAAAATGTTAGACCAATGAATATTGGAGGGAAAGCAGAATTTGATTTTGGTAATGTGAAATTTGTACAAGCATTCCATAGTTCAAGTTTAACTGATGAAAATGGTGTCCCAGTATACCTAGGTATGCCAATGGGTCTTATTTTAGAAATTGAAGGTAAGACGATTTATCACACTGGTGACACAGGATTATTCAGCGATATGAAATTAATTGCAGATCGTCATCCAGTGGATGTATGCTTTATTCCGATTGGTGACAATTTCACTATGGGAATCGATGATGCAAGCTATGCAATTAATTCGTTTATTAAACCGAAAATTTCAGTTCCAATACACTACGATACTTTTGAACTTATTGAACAAGATCCAAATAAGTTTAAAAAAGCAGTATCTGTAGGGGAAGTACAAATATTAAAACCGGGTGAAGACGTTTCATTCTAATCCCTTTATAAACTGTGTATTTAAATATATAATAAAACGCCTGAAGCACTTTAAAGTCCTTCAGGCGTTTTATTATTTTACGATTAATACTGGGATGTGAGCTCTTTTAGCAACTTTATGACTGACACTACCTAAGACAAATTTTTTCTTATCTTCAGCCTTTCGGTTACTGAGGACAACAATTTCATATTTTCCACTATTAGCCTCTTTAACCAATTGTTCTTTCGCATTCCCGCGCACAATAATTTCATCGTATTTAATACCATACTCGTCTAAGCTATTGCGTGTACTTTCTAAACCTTCACTACGTTTTTGTACGAGCTTATCTAAATGAACACCAGATTTGATGGATGCTTGTGCATCTTGCTCGCTAATTGCATTTAATATTGTAACTGTAGTACCTTCACCTGAAAGTTTAGAAACCTCTTCAAGTGCTTTCTCATTTTTAAGTGTTGTATCAACACCAAGTAAAATATTTTTGAACATTGTTCATCCCTCCTTATCTTCATTTTAATAAAATTTTATTCATAAAGCCAATTAAATTTGTCTATTTAACATATTAATTTACTAAAAAGAAAATTTTATATTATTTAATGGAACAAAAACTGTGATTTTAGGAATCGTAAGATAATTTGTTTTGTTACATCGCAATTTTAGTTATAAAAAGTTATAATGTCATAGAAACTGTCAAAACAAACGAGGTTATTGAAATGACAAAGCATGAACAAATTTTATCATATATAGAATCTCTAGCAGTTGGACAAAAGATATCTGTTAGAAAGATTGCAAAAGATTTAAGTGTATCTGAAGGAACGGCATACAGGGCTATTAAGGATGCCGGGCAAATTGGATTGGTAGCTACAATAGATAGAGTAGGCACAGTACGAATAGAAAAGAAATCACGTGAACAGATTGAACAACTAACTTTTGCAGAAATTGTGAAAATTATAGATGGTCAAGTCTTAGGTGGTAGAAATGGTCTGATAAAAACACTTACAAAATTTGCGATTGGTGCAATGGAAATTGAAGATGTCGTAAAATATGTTAGTCCACATACATTATTAATAGTGGGAAATCGTAAGGATGTACAACTAGCAGCGCTTAAAAGAGGAAGTGCGGTATTAATTACTGGAGGATTTAATACATCAGAAGAAATCATTCAATATGCTGATGAGCATGAATTACCAATTCTATCTTCCAATTATGATACATATTTAGTTGCCAATATTATAAACAGGGCGATGTATAACCAAATGATTCGTAAAGAAATTTTGGTTGTAGAAGATATCGTTAAAACCGTGACTGAAGACATGGTTGTATTTGATAATATGAGTCTTAGTGATTATAAAACGAAAGCCCGTGAGACAGGACATTCAAGATTTCCTGTCATAGATGAAAATTGGAGATTAGTAGGTATTGTAACAAGTAAAGAGATTATTAAAATGGAAAACCAAGACACACTTGCACAATTTATGACGAAATCACCTATCAATGTTCAATTGTCAACGACTGTGGCAAACTGTGCGCATATGATGATTTGGGAAGGCATTGAATTGTTACCGGTGACTACTCCGAGTAAAAAGCTCATAGGGGTAATCACTAGAAAAGATGTGTTAACAGCGATGCAATTGTTAAGTAGACAACCACAAGTTGGTGAAACCATAAATGATCAAATTGCAAAACATATTACAATTTCAAATGATGGGATACATGTACAAATCACGCCATTATTAACTAATCAATATGGAACATTAAGTAAATCAGTATTTGTAGCAATTATTGAAGAAACAGTACGTTATGAAATGAGAAAATTAAAGAAATTAGAAGTTATGATAGAAATCTTAAATATTATGTATATTAAAACAGTGCAAATAGAATCCGAAATACATGTACAATATGATATGTTAGATGTAGGACGCAATTTTTCAAAACTAGAAGTAACAATGACAAGTGACGGCCATCGCGTAGCAAAAGCAATGATTATTTGTCAAATGATAGACTAATAAATATATAACGAAAAAGGAAGATAAAGATGACAACAGAATTTAATGAAATCATGAAAGAAATTAATGACTCAGAAACAATTATTATACATCGACATGTAA
This sequence comes from Staphylococcus sp. Z5-21, assembly GCF_056529615.1. Classification (NCBI taxonomy): domain Bacteria; kingdom Bacillati; phylum Bacillota; class Bacilli; order Caryophanales; family Staphylococcaceae; genus Staphylococcus; species Staphylococcus sp. Z5-21. The sequence continues at coordinate 1,112,286 of NZ_CP096462.1, forward strand.
GACCAGACCCTGATGCATATGGCTCACAATTAGGGTTAAAGAACTATTTGAAACTCAAATTCCCGGATAAAAAGATATTTGCAGTTGGCGAAACAGAACCGTCATTAGATTTTATTGGTACTTTTGATGAAATCTCGGATGATACTTACAATGAAGCGTTAGTTATCGTTTGTGACACAGCTAATTCACCACGTATTAGTGATGAAAGATTTAATCAAGGACGATTATTGGTTAAAATTGATCATCATCCAGCAGTTGATCAATATGGCGATATTAATTATGTAAACGATCAAGCTTCTTCAACAAGTGAAATTATTTTTGATTTCATCAGTCATTTTAATGATATTCCCATCATTGATGCATCTGTGGCGAGGGTACTTTATCTTGGCATTGTGGGAGATACAGGAAGATTCCTATTTAATAACACTACATCACATACAATGGGTGTTGCGGGTCAATTATTGACATTTCCTTTTAATCATAATGAAGAACTTAATAAAATGGGTGAAAAGGATCCAAAATTGTTACCATTCCAAGGTTATGTGCTTCAACATTTTGATTTAAATGAAAAAGGTTTCTGTAAAGTTACCATTACTAAAGAAATTTTAGAACAATTTGACATTGCTGCGAACCAAGCTTCATTATTTGTAAATGCAATTGCTGATATACAAGGGTTGAAGATTTGGGTGTTTGCTGTTGATGAGGGCACAGAAATTAGATGTCGCATTCGTTCTAAAGGTATTGTTATCAACGACATTGCAAGTGATTTTGGTGGCGGCGGTCATCCAAATGCTTCAGGTGTATCGGTAAGAGATTGGGCTCAATTTGAAACGCTCGCTGAAGCATTAAATAATAAACTGTAATAAGATGGGAGGTATTTGCAAATGGTTGCGCATTTAAACATTCATACGACATATGATTTATTAAATTCAAGTATTAGAATTAAGGATGTTGTTGCGAAGGCTGCACAAGAAGGCTATACAGCGCTCGCAATTACTGATACGAATGTTTTGTATGGACTTCCGCAATTCTATGACGCATGTATTGCTGCAAATATTCATCCAATCTTTGGTATGACAATTAATCTTACAGATGGTTTGTCAGAGCTTGAAACAATCGTATTGGCGCAAAATAACTTAGGATTAAAAGATTTATTTAAACTATCATCGGCAATTAAAATGAAAGAGAAAGTGGAAACACCGATAGAATGGTTAAAAAAATATGAAAGTCATTTCGTTATTATTTTTAAAAATGTAACTGAATCTCATGAAGCAATTATTTCAAACTTTTCGGAACATGCGCACGTCTTTGTAAATCATACGAGTAAAGTCACTTTTGACTTACCAATAGTTTGGGCACAAAGCACGCGTTATTTAAATTCCCAAGATTCAGATACGCTTTCTGCCATGGCCGCAATAAAGGAGAATAGTAAATTAGATTTAGTGAGTGAACAAACGGATTACAATGAACATCTATATTCAAATGTTGAATTACAAGGTTTGTCAATCGATGATGCGGTTTGGGAACAAACAAATCAACTCGAAACACTTTGTCAGGCGGAAATGATTTATCATCAATCTTTGTTACCAAAATATAAAACACCAAATCAACAGCAATCGGATGCTTTTTTATGGCAATTACTAGCAGATAATCTTCAGCAATTAAATTTACCACTAAACAAAAAGGAACTTTATCAAACACGTTTAGAGCATGAATATCAAATTATCACTAAAATGGGTTTTGAAGACTACTTTTTAATCGTAAGTGATTTAATTCAGTACGCTAAGAACAATGATGTATTAGTCGGTCCAGGACGTGGATCAGCTGCAGGTTCACTTGTAAGTTATTTATTAAATATAACAACAATCGATCCTATTGAATATAATCTGTTATTTGAACGTTTTTTAAACCCTGAACGTGTAACAATGCCAGATATAGATATTGATTTTGAAGATACACATAGAGATAAAGTCATCCAATATGTTCAAGAGAAATACGGTGAAACCCATGTCGCTGGTATTGTGACTTTTGGTCATTTGCTTGCAAGGGCAGTGGCTAGGGATGTGGGGAGAATTATGGGGTTCGAAGAAATCACACTAAATGAAATTTCTAAATTAATTCCACATAAACTTGGCATAACATTAGACGACGCATATTCACAGGAGCCATTTAAACAGTTTGTTCATCGTAATCATAGGCATGAACGATGGTTTGATATTTGTAAGAAATTAGAAGGGTTACCTAGACATACTTCGACTCATGCAGCAGGTATTATTATTAATGATCATCCATTATATGAATATGCACCATTAACGCTCGGTGATACAGGTCTATTGACTCAATGGACAATGACTGAGTCAGAAAGAATAGGTTTATTAAAAATAGACTTTTTAGGTTTGCGTAATCTCTCAATCATTCATCAAATAGTAAAACAAGTGAAACATGATTTGAATATAGATGTGGATATAGAACAAATTCCATTCGATGACGAAAACGTATTTCACTTGTTGTCACAAGGGGATACAACAGGTATCTTCCAATTAGAATCTGATGGTATTAGAAATGTATTAAAAAAATTACAACCTGAACACTTTGAAGATATAGTCGCTGTCACATCACTTTATAGACCAGGGCCAATGGAAGAAATTCCGACCTATATATCAAGACGACATCATCCAGAGAAGGTGCAATATTTACATCCAGATTTAGAACCTATATTAAAAACGACCTATGGCGTTATTATTTATCAGGAACAAATAATGCAAATTGCGAGTAAATTTGCCAATTTTAGTTATGGTGAAGCGGATATCTTAAGACGTGCAATGAGTAAAAAGAACAGAGCGGTATTAGAAAGTGAAAGGCAACATTTCGTGAATGGTGCTTTGAAAAATGGGTATGACGAGAATTTAAGTAAACAGATTTTTGATTTGATTTTAAAATTTGCGGATTATGGTTTTGCTCGTGCGCATGCCGTGAGTTATTCAAAAATTGCATACATTATGAGTTATTTAAAGGTACATTATGCTAATTATTTTTATGCCAATATTTTAAGTAATGCTATTGGAAGCGAAAAGAAAACAGCGCAAATGATTGATGAGGCTAAACATCAAAAAATTAATATATTACCACCTAATATTAATTACAGTCATTGGTTCTACAAGGCCACAAAAAAAGGTATCTACCTATCTATTGGTGCAATTAAAGGTGTAGGTTATCAAAGTGTTAAATTAATTGTAGAAGAAAGAAAAGCAAATGGTTTCTATAAAGACTTTTTTGATTTCACGCGACGGATACCTAAACGAATTAAAACTAGAAAATTACTTGAATCTCTTATCTTAGTGGGGGCATTTGATACTTTTGGCAAGAATAGAGCGACGCTGTTAAATGCTATAGATCAAGTGCTGGATGATATCTCTGATATTGAACAAGATGGTTTTATTTTTGATGTACTCACACCTAAAGCTTCTTATGAAGAAAAAGAAGAGCTACCAGATCATATGTTAAGTGAATATGAGAAAGAATATTTAGGGTTTTATGTATCTACACATCCAGTAGAAAAAGCATTTGAACAAAAGCAATATTTGGGTATTTATAAGCTTGCTAACGCACAAGATAATAAACCCATTTTTGTTCAAATAGATCAATTTAAGCGTATTAGAACGAAAAATGGGCAAAATATGGCATTTGTAACTTTAAATGATGGTATCAATAATTTGGATGGTGTCGTATTCCCGGATACCTTTAAAAAATATGAAATCGATTTAAATACTTCTAAAATGTTAGTCGTAAGAGGTAAGTTTGAGAATAGAAATAATAAACAACAACTGATATTAAATCAAGTGGATACCATGGATCATTTTGAGCAAACTAAATTTGACGAAGCGCAACAAGTTGTTGTTCGAAAATGGGATAGTGAATCTAAATTGGATCAATTATTAACAAACGATAAAGGGCAAAATCAAATTCCGGTTAACTATTTTGATGAAAGCCAAAACAATATAGAAACAATTGGTTTCATAACACGAGATAATGAAATATTAAGTAAATTAATCCAACGTTTATCACCCCGAGATATTAGAATTATTTAACTTTAACCGCACTATAAACTATGGTATAGTTAACTGATGGTAAAGCATAAACTTGCCATCAGTTTTAATTTTTATAAAAATTAAGAGTGAAAAAATATATAATAGTTTATATATCTATATGTTTTTATTACAAACATTAACGTGCGAATGAAAATAACAATTTGTTAACGATATCATTTGTAATTTGGGTTAGATTGTAATAAAAATGTATATGAATGTTATTTTAAACTAATTGGATGTAAGGGGTGGATTACATGACATTAAGAGACGAAGCATTAGAAATGCATAGAAAAAATCAAGGGAAATTAGAGGTTTCACCTAAAGTAAAGGTGACTAATAAAGAAGAATTGAGCTTGGCATACTCGCCAGGTGTAGCTGAACCTTGTAAAGAAATACATGAGGACCCTCGTAAAGTATTTGAATATACAATGAAAAGCAATACCGTCGCTGTTGTTACTGATGGTACTGCGGTATTAGGACTTGGAAACATAGGGGCTGAGGCAAGTATACCGGTTATGGAAGGTAAAGCAGTGTTGTTTAAAAGTTTTTCCGGTATAGATGGTGTGCCAATTGCACTGAATACGACGGATACCGAAGAAATCATTAATACTGTAAAATTACTTGAACCCAATTATGGTGGTATTAATCTTGAAGATATTTCAGCACCTCGTTGCTTTGAAATTGAAGAAAGATTAAAAAAGGAAACTAAAATCCCTGTGTTTCATGATGATCAACATGGTACTGCCATTGTAACAGTTGCAGGTATGATCAATGCATTGAGAATCGTAGATAAAGACTTATCGGACATTAAAGTCGTATTGAATGGCGCTGGTGCCGCTGGTATTGCGATTATTAAATTACTTTATTCTTATGGTGTAAGAAATATGATTATGTGTGATTCAAAAGGCGCAATTTATGAGGGACGTTCGTTTGGTATGAATGACACGAAAGCTTATGTAGCTAAATGGACGAATAGAGACAAAATAGAGGGCAGTTTGAATGATGTGATTGAAGATGCCGATGTATTTATTGGGGTTTCTGTGGCAGATTTATTGTCTAAAGAAATGGTTGAATCAATGGCTGACGATCCAATTATTTTTGCAATGGCTAATCCAAATCCTGAAATAAAACCGGATGTAGCGAAAGCTGCAGGTGCTAAAGTCATCGGTACAGGACGTTCAGATTTTCCAAACCAAATTAATAATGTCTTAGCATTCCCAGGCATATTTAGAGGGGCATTAGACGTTGAAGCAACACATATCAATGAAGAAATGAAGCAAGCAGCTGTTGAGGCTATTGCTGATTTAATCAAACCAGAAGAGTTAAATCCGGACTATTGTATTCCAGGTCCGTTTGATAAACGTGTTGCACCATCTGTTGCTCGAGAAGTAGCTAAAGCAGCGATGGAATCTGGTGTAGCAAGAGTAGATGTAGATCCAGAAGAGATATATAATAAAACAATGAAATTAACAGACTTAGATAAATAATATTCATTAACGCTGATTACAAAAACCGAATTGGTAGTGAGTAACTAAGCGATGGTTAAGTGGAGGTTTACCAATGTTTAAAGATTTTTTCAATAGAAGCAGTAAAAAGAAAAAGTATGTAACAGTATCTGATTCAAAACAAAGTGATGTACCAGCAGGTATTATGACTAAATGTCCTAAGTGTAAAAAAATTATGTATACAAAAGAACTAGCAGAAAATTTGAATGTTTGCTTTAATTGTGATCATCATATTGCGTTAACTGCACACAATCGTATAGAAGCTATATCAGATGAAGGGACATTTACGGAATTTGATAAAGGAATGACCTCTGCTAATCCATTGGACTTCCCAAGCTATGAAGAAAAAATTCAAAAAGACCAACAAAAAACTGGTTTGAATGAAGCTGTAGTGACTGGCACAGCACAATTAGATGGTATGACATTTGGTGTGGCAGTTATGGATGCGCGATTTAGAATGGGAAGCATGGGCTCTGTATTAGGTGAAAAAATTTGTAGAATCATTGAACACTGTACTGAAAATAGATTGCCATTCATATTGTTTTCAGCAAGTGGTGGTGCAAGAATGCAGGAAGGTATTATCTCTTTAATGCAAATGGGTAAAACAAGTGTGTCTTTAAAAAGACATGCAGATGCTGGATTATTATATATCTCGTATATAACAAATCCTACAACTGGAGGCGTTTCTGCTAGTTTTGCTTCGGTTGGTGATATCAACATAAGTGAACCAAAAGCATTAATTGGTTTTGCAGGTAGACGTGTCATTGAACAAACTATAAATGAAAAATTACCAGATGATTTCCAAACTGCAGAGTTTTTATTAGAACACGGACAATTAGATAAAGTCGTACATAGAAAAGAAATGAAAGCGACATTATCTAATATTCTAAAAATGCACCAAGAGGTGAAAACAAATGCTTGATTTTGAAAAGCCGCTTTTTGAAATAAAAAATAAAATTGAATCTTTGAAAGAATCTCAAGAAAAAAATGATGTAGATTTACAAGAAGAAATTGACATGTTGGAAGCTTCATTAGCAAGAGAAACCGAAAAAGTATATACCAATATGAAACCATGGGATCGTGTGCAATTAGCGCGTTTACAAGAAAGACCAACATCTTTAGACTATATCCCGCACATATTTGATTCATTCATCGAATTACATGGGGATAGAAATTATAGAGATGATCCAGCTATGATTGGTGGTATCGGCTATCTTAATGGACAAGCAGTTACAATAGTGGGTCAACAACGTGGTAAAGATACAAAAGATAACATATATCGCAATTTTGGAATGGCGCATCCAGAAGGTTATAGAAAAGCACTTAGATTGATGAAACAAGCTGAAAAATTCAATAGACCGATTTTTTCATTTATTGATACAAAAGGTGCATATCCGGGTAAAGCGGCAGAAGAACGAGGTCAAAGTGAATCAATAGCCAGAAACTTAGTTGAAATGGCTTCGCTAACTGTACCAGTCATCTCTATTGTTATCGGCGAAGGAGGAAGTGGTGGTGCACTAGGTTTAGGCATTACCAATCGCATCCTAATGTTAGAAAACAGTACATATTCTGTTATTTCTCCAGAAGGTGCATCCGCTTTACTTTGGAAAGATAGTAATCTAGCTAAAATCGCGGCAGAAACAATGAAGATTACTGCCGAAGATTTATATGAATTAAATATAGCGGATGAAGTTATCAAAGAACCTTTAGGTGGCGCACATCATGATGTCGAAACACAAGCACAAAGTATCAAACGCACATTTGAATCGCATTTATCAGAATTGAACCAATTAACGCAAGAAGAATTAGTTGAAGATAGATATCAAAAATTTAGAACAATAGGTTCGTATACAGAATAAAGTGTCTGATGTTTTTGATATTCGTGTTAAATATGTTGAAAGCTAAGATAATAATTTCTATTGTCTAAGCTTTTTTGTTATTTTTACAAAATGAAGCAATTGCTATAGATTTATGATTTGTTTACGATAATTCGAATTAAGGTAAATAGTACATAAGTATTCAAGTAATTTTAGGAACTTATAAGGAAACGCTTACTATATGTACAATTATCGAATACTTATATTTAAAACGTTTACATTTGTCACGAAGCCCTATTTTAATGGCAACAGCTTAGATTTTATGGTATTTTTAGAGTAAGAAATACATGTTAGAAAGGTATGTCGTCATGAAAAAAATTGCAGTGTTGACAAGTGGTGGAGATTCTCCAGGCATGAATGCAGCGGTAAGAGCTGTGGTTAGAAAAGCGATTTACAATAATATTGAAGTCTATGGTGTTTATCAAGGCTATCAAGGATTATTAAACGATGATATCGAGAAACTTGAACTCGGTTCAGTAGGTGACACAATTCAACGAGGTGGAACATTTTTATATTCTGCAAGATGTCCAGAATTTAAAGAAGCAGAAGTCCGTAAAAAAGGTATAGAAAATCTACGTAAGAGAGGCATTGAGGGGCTTGTAGTTATTGGTGGAGATGGTAGCTACAGAGGTGCACAGCGTATAAGTGAAGAATGTCCTGAAATACAGACGATTGGAATACCAGGTACGATTGATAATGATATCAATGGTTCGGACTTTACAATTGGATTTGATACGGCATTAAATACTATAATTGAATGTGTAGATAAAATTCGTGATACAGCATCTAGTCATGCAAGAACTTTCATCATTGAAGTTATGGGACGCGATTGTGGTGATTTAGCGCTTTGGGCTGGTTTGTCCGTTGGTGCTGAAACTATTATTGTTCCAGAGGTTGAGACAGACATCAAAGATATAGCAGAAAAGATTGATAATGGAATCAAACGTGGCAAAAAACACTCGATCGTGATGGTCGCAGAAGGTTGCATGTCAGGTGAAGTATGTGCAGAAGAATTGACTAAATATATCAATGTTGATGCACGTGTGTCAGTGCTAGGCCACATTCAACGTGGTGGTAGCCCAAGTGGTGCAGATAGAGTGCTTGCATCACGATTAGGCGGACATGCAGTTGATTTACTGTTAGATGGAAAATCTGCTATTGGTGTTGGAATTCGTAATAATGAATTAACTGATACACCTTTTGAAGAGATATTTAGATCACATGAACATGAGTTTGATTTTGAAACTTATGCGCTAACGAACGAATTATCTATTTAAAATACTGGGAGGAAATAATAATGAGAAAAACTAAAATTGTTTGTACTATTGGACCTGCGTCCGAATCTGAAGAAATGCTTGAAAAATTAATTAAGGCTGGAATGAATGTCGCGCGCTTAAACTTCTCGCATGGTGACCATGCTGAACATAAAACTAGAATTGACTCAATTCGTAAAGTTTCTAAAAGATTAGGCAAAACAGTTGCAATTTTACTTGATACAAAAGGACCAGAAATACGTACACACAACATGAAAGATGGGCTTATTGAACTTGAAAAAGGTTCTGAAGTTACCGTAAGCATGACTGAAGTTGAAGGTACTCCTGAAAAATTCTCAGTAACGTATGAAAACTTAATCAATGATGTTGAAGAAGGTTCATATATTTTATTAGATGATGGTTTAATTGAATTACAAGTTAAATCAATCGATAAAGCAAACGGTGAAGTATTATGTGATGTACTTAATACTGGAGAATTAAAAAACAAAAAAGGCGTAAACTTACCTGGTGTCAAAGTAAGCTTACCTGGTATTACAGATAAAGATGCTGACGACATTAACTTTGGAATTAGTGAAGGCGTTGATTTCATTGCAGCGAGCTTTGTACGTCGTCCAAGTGATGTATTAGATATTCGTAAATTATTAGAAGCGAAGCAAAATAAAAATATCAGCATTATACCTAAGATTGAAAACCAAGAGGGTATTGATAATATTAAAGAAATATTAGAAGTTTCTGATGGTTTAATGGTTGCTCGTGGTGATATGGGTGTTGAAATTCCACCTGAATCAGTACCAATGGTGCAAAAAGATTTAATTAGACAATGTAATAAATTAGGTAAACCAGTTATAACTGCTACACAAATGTTAGACTCTATGCAACGTAATCCACGTGCGACACGTGCAGAAGCAAGTGACGTAGCGAACGCAATTTATGATGGTACAGATGCGGTTATGCTTTCTGGTGAAACAGCTGCAGGTCAATACCCTGAAGAAGCAGTTAAAACAATGCGTAATATAGCTGTATCAGCAGAAGCAGCACAAGATTATAAAAAATTATTATCTGACCGTACAAAATTAGTTGAAACTTCATTAGTCAATGCTATTGGTGTTTCAGTTGCTCATACTGCTTTAAACTTAAATGTCAAAGCAATCGTAGCTGCTACTGAAAGTGGTTCAACTGCCCGTACAATTTCTAAATATCGTCCACAATCTGACATTATTGCAGTTACACCTAATGCAGAAACTGCGCGTCAGTGTGCTTTAGTATGGGGTATTTTCCCAGTCGTTAAAGAAGGACGTAAAACAACTGATGCATTATTAAATAATGCAGTAGCAACAGCCGTTGAAACTGAAAGAGTTCAAAATGGTGACCTAATTATTATTACTGCTGGTGTACCAACTGGTGAAAAAGGTACAACGAATATGATGAAATTACATTTAGTTGGTGATGAACTAGCTAAAGGACAAGGTATTGGTAGAAGTTCTGTAGTAGGTAAAACACTAGTAGTTAAAGATGCTAGTGAACTAGAAGGCAAAGACTTATCAGAATCTATAATTGTAACAAGTTCTGTAGATGAGACGCTTGTACCATATATTGAAAATGCAATCGGACTCATTACTGAAGAAAATGGCATTACATCTCCAAGTGCAATTATAGGATTAGAAAAAGGTATTCCTACCGTAGTAGGCGTTGAGAACGCTACATCTGAAATTCAAAGTGATGTACTCATTACAGTAGATGCAAACCAAGGAAAAATCTTTGAAGGTTATGCAAACGTACTTTAAAAATATAATTTAATTCATAATATAATATGTAGAAAGCCTCGACGTCATGTCGAGGCTTTCTTTTTGATAACAAACTACTATGAATATAGTTTGAATCTATTACTCATTTAAATATCAACGACAGATCAATATGTGCAATAAAAATAAAGAGTCTGAGACATTTATTTTTGTCCCAGACTCTTATTCATTTAGTCATTCTAACCTAAGACAGGTTACGAATGCTATATTAGAAAATTGGATTTCTGTCCAACTCTCTTAAAATATTTTAATAAAGTTTAAATTTGCTCAGTCATAATCGGTTTTTATTGTTGTGATTTTGATACTTGTTTATAGCGCATATACATTAAACCTAAAATAATAAACCAAATCGGTGTAAGAAATACTGCAATTCTTGTATCCGTATTTACGAATAGTAAGCTAAACACTAATATAAAGAATACTAATATAGCATATCCCATGTATTTACCACCTGGTAATTTAAATGACGCATTTTTGTGTAATTCTGGATTTTTACGGTGATAGTTTATATAAGCCACTGTAATTAACGCCCAAACTACAATGAATAGTACCGTAGAAACAGTGGTAATATATGTGAATACAAGTGTTGCGTTCGGTATAATATAGTTCAATAAAGCAGCAATCATTAGTAATCCACATGAAACGAATATCGCTATATGTGGCACTCCGTTTTTATTTGTTTTATTGAAAAACGGTGGCGCTTGTTTTTGTGACGATAATCCAAAGAGCATTCGGCTGTTTGAAAAAATACCACTATTACAAGATGATGCGGCTGCTGTTAATACTACAAAGTTTATAATACCGGCTGCGAATGGTATGCCAATTAGTGCGAAGAGCCTTACAAAAGGACTTTCGTCTGGATTGATTTGATTCCATGGAATAATTGACATGATGACTGCTAAAGCACCAACATAAAATATTAATATACGTGTCGGTACACTGTTAACTGCTTTTGGTAATGTTTTAGTGGGATCTTTAGTTTCGCCCGCGGTTACACCAATAAGTTCAATTCCTACAAATGAGAATAGTGCCATTTGGAATGACATAACAAAACCACTGATACCTTTAGGGAAAATACCATTATTGTACAAGTTAGTTAAAGATGCTTGCCCAAACTGAGTATTGTAAGCCATGATAATCATAATAGCGCCCACTACGATTAAAGCAATGATTGTAACAATTTTTATTATAGAAAACCAAAATTCTAATTCTCCAAATAATTTAGCACTTAATAGATTAAGTGACATTAAGACAAGTACGCAAAATAGAGCACTCATCCAGTTTGGTATGTTTGGAAACCAAAAGCTAACATACTTTGCAACTGCGGTTACTTCGGCCATACCAGTAATGATCCAACATAACCAGTATGTCCAGCCAGTAACAAAGCCAGCAAATGGACCTATGTAATGGTTGGTAACATCTGCAAAGGATTTAAAATTAGTATTAGTAATTAATATTTCTCCCAAGCCACGCATAAACATAAATAACATAAAACCAATTATGATATACGTAAGTAAAATAGACGGGCCAGTTAATGCAATTGTTTGACCAGCACCTAAGAATAATCCAGTTCCGATTGCACCCCCGATTGCAATGAGCTGAATGTGACGATTACTTAGTTCTCTTTGTAACTGTTGTTTTGCCATATATAAGACTCCTTTATTTAGTTATTTATTATTATGCTATGCAATATAAAATAAAACAACTATTTTCTGAAACGATATCATACAGAACACAGTATAATAGTACATTAATAATTTGTTATTAATCATGATAACCAATTGAAAAGGTATAAAAATTGAAGTGTACGTGCTTACATATTAAAATATATCTATAACAACGTATATAGATAGATGCGTGTTTATGGGCATATAGACAAAAACATATTTCTTATTGAATTGGTAAGGAAATTAAAACCTAAATATTCACAAAAGTTCTAAAATTGGATATAATGGTTTATGAAAGCCATTTCATAACGAATAGAAAAGGGGAATTATATATGGCAGAGTTACAAAAAGGTTTAGAAGGGGTAATTGCAGCTGAAACGAAAGTGAGTTCCATCATCGACAGCCAATTAACTTATGCTGGGTATGATATTGATGACTTAGCACAAAATGCTGAATTTGAAGAAGTTATCTATTTACTTTGGCATTATCGATTACCTAATGAAGAAGAATTGAAAGAACTTAAAGAAAAGCTCTTTGAATATATGATATTAAATCCTAGAGTGTATAGTCATTTTAAAGAATACGCTACAGGTAACGTACATCCAATGACAGCATTAAGAACGTCTGTTTCATATATCGCTCATTTTGATGAACATGCTGAAGACGAAGATGAAAGCAGAACAATGGAAAGAGCTATTCGTATTCAAGCTAAAATAGCTTCGCTTGTTACATCATATGCGCGTGTTAGAGAAGGCAAAGAAGCTGTAAAACCAAATAAAGATTTAAACTATGCAGGTAACTTTTTATATATGTTAAGAGGAGAATTACCTAGTGATATCGAAATTGAAGCTTTTAATAAAGCACTTGTATTACACGCGGATCACGAACTAAACGCATCTACGTTTACAGCAAGATGTGCTGTTTCATCTTTATCTGATATGTATTCAGGTATTGTTGCAGCAGTTGGCTCATTAAAAGGTCCATTACATGGTGGGGCAAATGAACGTGTAATGAGCATGTTATCTGAAGTGAAATCCATTGATGAAGTTGATGATTACATTGATAACAAAATAAAAAATAAAGAAAAAATTATGGGCTTTGGACACCGTGTATATAAAGATGGCGATCCAAGAGCAAAATACTTAAAAGAAATGAGTAGAAAAATCACTGCTGAAACTGGGCAAAGTCAATTGTTTGATATCTCAGTTAAAATTGCAGATAAAATGAAAGCCGAAAAAGGTTTAATTGCAAATGTCGACTTCTTTAGTGCGACTGTTTATCATAGTATGAACATTGAACATGATTTATTTACACCAATTTTTGCAGTAAGCAGAACTTCAGGTTGGATTGCACATATCTTAGAGCAATATAGAGATAATAGAATTATGCGTCCAAGAGCACAATATATTGGTGAAACAAACAGAACATACGAACCGATTGAAGAAAGATAAGTCAGATAGAGGCATCACTACTCATAAATAAGTGAGTTGCTTTATATAAATAAGTATTATTTTAGTTAGCCCAATTAAAATATAATTCAAATACACGGAGGTTTTTATACATGGCAGGCGAAAAAGTAGCAAAAACAAATGAAGGTTTAACAGTACCAAATAATCCAATCATCCCATTTATTATTGGTGATGGTATTGGACCAGATATTTGGAAAGCAGCAAGCAGAGTAATCGATGCTGCAGTAGAGCAAGCTTATAATGGTGAAAAGAAAATTGAATGGAAAGAAGTATTGGCAGGCCAAAAAGCCTATGATGAAACAGGTGAATGGTTACCACAAGCAACGCTTGATACAATTGAAGAATATTTAATTGCTATCAAAGGGCCTTTAACTACACCAATTGGTGGCGGTATTCGTTCACTTAACGTTGCGTTACGACAAGAATTAGATTTATTCACATGCTTACGTCCAGTACGTTGGTTCCAAGGTGTTCCATCACCAGTTAAACGTCCAGAAGATACAGACATGGTTATCTTCCGTGAAAACACTGAAGACATTTATGCTGGTATTGAATTTAAAGAAGGCACACCAGAAGTTAAAAAACTAATCGACTTTTTACAAGATGAAATGGGCGCTAAAAATATTAGATTCCCTGAAACATCAGGTATTGGTGTTAAACCAGTATCAAAAGAAGGTACAGAGCGTTTAGTTCGTGCAGCGATTCAATACGCGTTAGACAATAACCGTAAATCATTAACATTAGTCCACAAAGGTAATATCATGAAATTTACTGAGGGCGCATTTAAACAATGGGGTTATGATGTAGCGCATAACGAATTTGGTGACAAAGTATTTACATGGCAACAATATGATGAAATCGTTGAAAAAGAAGGTAAAGACAAAGCGAATGCGGCTCAAGAACAAGCTGAAAAAGATGGTAAAATTATAGTGAAGGATTCAATTGCTGATATCTTCCTACAACAAATCTTAACGCGTCCGTCAGATCACGATGTTGTTGCTACTATGAATTTAAATGGTGACTATGTATCAGATGCATTAGCAGCACAAGTTGGTGGTATCGGTATAGCTCCAGGAGCAAATATAAATTATGAAACTGGACATGCTATTTTTGAAGCAACACATGGTACTGCGCCTAAATATGCTGACTTAAATAAAGTGAATCCATCATCAGAAATTTTAAGTGCCGTATTAATGTTAGAACATTTAGGATGGCAAGAAGCTGCAGATAAAATTACTGCATCTATCGAAAAAACAATCGCGTCTAAAGTAGTTACTTATGACTTTGCTCGTTTAATGGATGGTGCGAAGGAAGTTTCTACATCTGACTTTGCTGATGAATTAATTAAAAATCTATAATTCAGTTAAAATTAAATCTGAAAGCATACATTTAGCATATATTAAAAAAGACGAAATTCTCACTTATGGAATTTCGTCTTTTTATATCAATTGGCTACTAAAACTCTTTGATAACTAAGGGAGTCTATGTGAGATAGGGTTGGAATAAAATACACAGAGTAAATGAAAACGCTTATTTAGGTGTTCATATTATGTATATAGTGTTAAGATTCTGTTAACGCAATATATTGTTTTCAATAATGACTTCAGTTATAAATAGCGCAATACATTGTTTAAAGCAAAATTACAAAAGTTTCAAAAAATATTTACATAGATTATTATTACTTGCTTTGTAAAGTTTATGTTAAAAAATTTTAAACTATGTTATTTTTATTAAAAATTAAGTTATAATTAATTTGTAAACAAAAATATGGAGGTATACTATGTCACAAAAAGTACTAGTAGTAGATGATGAGCAATCAATTGTAACCTTATTAAAATATAATTTAGAACAAGCTGGATACATAGTAGAAGTAGCCTATGATGGTGAAGAGGCATTAGAAAAAGTAAATGCTACAAACCCAGAATTGATTGTCTTGGATGTAATGCTTCCTAAAAAAGATGGAATTGAAGTTTGTAAATCAATACGTTCTGATAAAAATCTTGTACCTATACTTATGCTAACTGCCAAAGATGATGAGTTTGATCGTGTTCTAGGTCTAGAGTTAGGCGCAGATGATTATATGACTAAACCATTTTCACCAAGAGAAGTTGTTGCCAGAGTAAAGGCAATATTAAGAAGGTCTGCAATCGTAAATGAGGCGGTACCAGTTGAAAATGATGAAGATGACATACTCATTGGTTCGATAAGAATTCGACCTGAATATTTTGAAGTATATAGAGAAGATGAATTGCTTGAATTAACACCAAAAGAATTTGAATTATTATTGTATTTAATTGAGCGTCAAGGCAGAGTTATCACACGTGAGCATATGTTGAACTCTGTTTGGAATTATGAATTCGCTGGTGATTCTAGAATTGTGGATGTACATATAAGTCATTTAAGAGATAAATTAGAAGAAAATCCAAAACAACCCAAACTAATTAAGACAGTTCGTGGGTTAGGCTATAAATTGGAGAGACCTAAAGTCTAATGTTAAAGTTTCATCAACGACTTTTATTTTTATTATGTACCATCGTTATTATAAGTTTTTTAGCTTTAGGTGCAATTATTACACATGCAATATATAATACAGCTTCTTCAGCTCAAGAAGGTGATTTGGAACATCAAGCTGATCATCTAGTCAAACTATATAAGAATGACAAAGAAAATGAGATGACTGATATTGCTAAAAGTGAAAAGCTTACAGTTAAAATAGAGGAAAGTAACGATGTCTTGTTTTCCACAAATCAAGGAACACAAATAAATGAGGATATAAAAAATGAAGCAAATCCATCTCGATTAATCTATGATAAAGAAAATGATGATCGCAGATATACATTTAAAACCACTATTGATGATAAAGATGTATACCTTAGTGGAATAAATAATGAGATATTAGAATTACAGATTCAAATGTGGAAATATATTGCACTGATTGGTTTATTTGTGATTATCATCATATTTTTAGTTGTTAGAAGTATTAACCGGACTTATATTAGACCAATTAATGAAGTGACTTATGCAACGAACCTGTTAGCAGAAGGATATTACCATGTGAGAGTACCTGAAAGTAATGTCAAAGAAACCAAAGAGTTATTTGTAACGACGAATGAACTTGCTCGCAGGTTGCAAAGATTAAATCACAAACAAAAACTTCAATCTAATCGATTAAAAACTACGGTAGAAAATATACCAAGTTCCATATTGATGATTGATAAATATGGTGAAATCGTTGTAGCTAACAAATCATTTTATAATGTTTTTACACCTGAAGAAGCTGTAGAGCATAAAAGTTATGTTGACTTTGTAGATTTGACACTGCAAAAACTTATTATCGAAGCATTTAAAGTAGAAAAGCCAATATATGATCAAATTGAATTAACAATTGATCAAGTTCATCAAAAATATTTTGACACATCTTGTGTACCGATTCTTTCTAAAACAAAGAAAAATTTATATGGTATGGTGATTGTGTTACACGATATTACGAATCTTAAAAAACTAGAAAATTTGAGAAGAGAATTTGTTGCTAATGTGTCACATGAATTAAAAACACCAATTACGTCTATCAAAGGTTTTGCAGAAACATTATTAGATGGTGCAAAAAACGATGAACAGACGTTAAATGAATTTTTAAAAATTATTTCTAAAGAATCAGATCGCATAGAAACATTAGTGTTTGATTTATTAGATCTCTCACATGTTGAGCAACAAACAGAAATTGTAACAGAATATGTGAGTCTTTCGGAAATCGCAGAAAGCACAATTAAGAATATGCAAAATATTGCAGAAGAAAAGCAAATCACAATTGTTAATGAAATTAAACCTGACATAGTCATTGATGCAAATAAAGATAAAGTATCACAAGTGGCCTTGAATTTGTTGTCTAACGCCGTGAGTTACTCTAAAGCATCAAGTGAAGTGATTGTACGTGTATATAAAGATGCAAACAAACGTATCATGGAAGTCCAAGATTTTGGTATTGGTATTAGTGCTGAGGATCAGCAGCATATTTTTGAAAGGTTTTATCGCGTAGATAAAGCGAGAAGTAGAGATTCAGGCGGTACTGGTTTAGGACTTTCAATAACCAAACACATTATGGAAGCACATAATGGACGTATTAATGTCTTTAGTCGCCCTAATGAAGGCTCTACTTTTAGAGTCACATTTTTCGAATAACGTTGTGACACATGTTATAATTTTAAAATCAAAGTAGCTTATATGTATATAACGGTCAGATAACCTAAATGGTATTTGACCGGCTTTTTTATTTCGTTAATATTTATTTGAATATCGCAAATATGACGTATCAATACAGTTACGGGAGTTTTTTATGCTAAAATAAATATAAATATGTGTTGGAGGTTAAAATATTGAATAAATTAATCTTAATTGATGGTAACAGTCTGAGCTTTAGAGCTTTTTATGCTTTACCACTTTTACAAAATAAGGCAGGTATACATACCAATGCTGTTTATGGCTTTGCGATGTTACTTGAGAAAATAATTAAAGAAGAACAGCCTACACATTTTCTTGTTGCATTTGATGCAGGAAAAACAACATTTAGACATGAACAATATAGTGAATATAAAGGTGGACGTCAAAAAACACCACCGGAACTAAGTGAACAATTTCCATATGTCAGACAATTGTTAGATGCGTATCAAATTAAACGATACGAATTAGACAATTATGAAGCTGACGATATTATAGGAACATTAAGTAAACAGGCAAATGCAGAAAAATTTGAAACAATAATTGTTACAGGTGATCGAGATTTGACGCAGTTAGCTACAGATGATGTAACAATCTATTACACAAAAAAAGGCGTAACAGATGTTGATCATTATACGCCTGAATTTATTGCTGAAAAATATGATGGCTTAGTCCCAAATCAAATCATTGATATGAAAGGATTGATGGGCGATGCATCAGATAATATTCCTGGCGTGGCTGGGGTTGGTGAAAAAACAGCAATCAAGTTATTGAAGCAATTTTCTACTGTTGAAAATGTTTATAATCATATTGAAGAAGTGTCTGGTAAAAAATTAAAAGAAAAACTAGAAAATAGTAAATCTGATGCTTTAATGAGTAAAGAACTTGCTACAATCAACTGTGATAGCCCTATAGAAGTCACTTTAGCAGATACGAAGTTACCTGAAAGTCCTGATTCAACAGCAAAAATTGATATCTTTAAAAAACTTGAATTTAAGCAGCTTTTAGATCAAGTCGATGTAGAGGGCACGCATACTTCTGCTGAAGAATTAGAACTTGAAATTACATCGGATTTTAGTAATGTAGATTTTAATGAATTATCAGAAGCCACTATTCATTTTGAATTAGATGGATCGAATTATTTGAAAGATGATATTTTGAAATTTGCTTTATATGATGGATCAAATCATGTTGTCATTGATGCGGATAAGGTTCATGACTATCCGGAATTGATAGCTTGGTTAGAAAATGATAAGACAGAAAAAATCGTCTATGATGCTAAAAAATCATATATTGTTGCACATCGCTTAGACATAGCTATTAAACATATCGTTTTTGATGTTATGCTCGCGAGTTATATTATCGATCCATCTCGCACAATTGATGATGTGAATTCTGTGGTTTCGTATTTTGATCAACATTATGTGAAAGAAAGTATAGAAGTTTTTGGTAAAGGTAAAAAAAGACATGTACCTGAGGATGATATTTTAGATCATCACGTTGGAACGATTATCGAAGCAATTAACAAAACTAAACCAAAAATGGAAGCGCAGTTAGAAGAATATAATCAAACTAACTTATTAGATGATTTAGAATTACCGTTAGCACGTATTTTAAGTGAAATGGAAGAAACTGGCATTTACACAGTAGCAACCGATTTGCAAGAAATGGAAAAAGAAATTCAAGCGAAACTTGATGTACTAATTGATAATATTTATAACGCGGCTGGCGAACCATTTAATATTAACTCACCAAAACAATTAGGCGTGGTACTATTTGAAACATTAGAATTACCTGTTATTAAAAAAACTAAAACAGGTTATTCTACGGCCGTAGATGTACTAGAGCAACTACAAGGACAACATCCTATTATCGACTATATTTTAGAGTACAGAACATTATCAAAACTACAATCTACTTATGTAGAAGGACTGCAAAAAGTGATTAGTGAAGATAATCGCATTCATACGCGTTTTAATCAAACACTTGCACAAACGGGTAGATTGTCATCTGTAGATCCTAACTTGCAAAATATTCCAATTCGCTTAGAAGAAGGTCGAAGAATTAGAAAGGCATTTAAATCTAGTGACGATAACAATGTCATCTTCTCAGCTGACTATTCGCAAATTGAATTACGTGTACTTGCACATATTACTCAAGATGAGAGCATGAAACAAGCATTCATCAATGATGAAGATATTCATACAGCAACTGCTATGAAAGTATTTAATGTACAGCCAGATGAAGTTGATAGTCTAATGCGTAGACAAGCGAAAGCAGTAAATTTCGGTATCGTATATGGCATAAGCGACTATGGGTTAAGTCAAAGTTTAGGTATTACACGTAAACAAGCAAAGCAGTTTATTGATGATTATCTCGATAGTTTCCCTGGTGTGAAACAATATATGGAAGATATTGTTAAAGATTGTAAAGCGCAAGGTTATGTTGAGACACTATTACATCGCCGTCGTTATATTCCGGACATCACTAGTAGAAACTTTAATTTACGTGGTTTTGCGGAAAGAACGGCTATGAATACACCGATACAAGGCAGTGCCGCAGATATTATCAAATTGGCAATGGTTAATTTTGTAAATGAAGTTAAACATACTGATTTTCATGCGCAATTATTATTACAAGTACACGATGAATTAATTTTTGAATTACCTAAAGATGAAGTAGAGGCTTTTAGTGAATTTATAGAAGAAATAATGGATAATGCATTGGCATTAGACGTACCACTCAAAGTTGAAACAAGTTATGGTAAGACATGGTATGACGCAAAATAGAAAGTAGGTGAACAAGTGCCTGAATTACCTGAAGTAGAACATGTAACAAGAGGCATTAAGCCATTTGTAAAAGGGCAAAAAATAGAATCTATTCTCTTTTCTGATAAAGTACAAGAAGGAAAAGCGAATCATAGAGAAACCATTATTAAAGGTATGGAGCTTGATACTTTTAAACGATTCACTAGGCTTTATACGATTGTTGATATTGAGCGAAGAAGTAAGTATATTGTCTTCTATTTAGAAAAAGATGGAGATAAGCGAATTCTAATAAGTCATTTAGGTATGGCTGGTGGATTTTTTGTCGTAGATAAGCTTGAAGATATTAGTGTGCCAAATTATCGCAAACACTGGCATGTCATATTTAAATTAGATAATGACAAATTACTTGTGTATTCAGATATTAGACGCTTTGGTGAAATTAGAAACGTTGCTTCATTTGAAGCTTACCCATCATTTTTAGAAATTGCCCCAGAACCTTTTGAAAAAGAAGCTATGGCACATTATTTGGCTTGGTTTGATAAAAAGTTATATCAAAATAAACCAATCAAACAAATGATTCTAGACCACCGTGTCATATCAGGATGTGGAAATATATATGCTTGCGAGGCATTATTTAGATCAGGTATTCATCCAGCTAGATTACCAAAAGATTTAAATCATCAGGAACGAGAAATGTTATTCTATTATGTTCGAGAAGTACTGGAAGCGGGTATAAAATATGGTGGAACAAGCATTTCAGATTACCGTCATGCTGATGGTAGTACAGGTACAATGCAGCAACACCTAAACGTATATAAACAAAAAGTTTGTAAAGTTTGTGGCGATGACATTGCAACACAAGTAATTGCAACGAGAAATAGTCATTTTTGTCCAACTTGTCAACAATAAAGGAAGAGTGAGAATATGCCGAAAGTTATAGGACTAACTGGTGGTATCGCATCAGGTAAATCTACGGTATCAGAACTATTAAGTGCACATGGTTTTAAAATCGTAGATGCAGATATTGCATCACGTCAAGCAGTAGAAAAAGGTACAAAAGGCCTAGAACGTGTGAAAGAAGCCTTTGGTGAGCAAGCTATTGATGAAAATGGTGAAATGAATAGAGCTTATGTAGGCGAAGTAGTATTTAATCAACCTGAAAAGAGATTAGAATTAAATGAAATCGTACATCCTATTGTGCGAGAAATTATGGAAAAAGAAAAAGCACAATACTTAAGCGAAGGTTATCATGTCATTATGGATATTCCATTATTATTTGAGAATAATTTACAAGATACTGTCGATGAAGTCTGGTTAGTATATACTTCAGAAAGTATACAAATCGATAGATTGATGGAACGAAATAATATTTCAATGGAAGAAGCGAAAGCACGTGTTTATAGTCAAATTTCTATAGATAAAAAACGTAGAATGGCAGACCGTGAAATAGATAATCGTGATACAAAATTAGAACTAAAACAAAATTTAGAAAATTTATTATTAGAAGAAGGCTATATAGAGAGTCATTCTGAAGATGTACTTTAATAAAAGTGATTACAACCACCCAATTATCTTTGATAATTGGGTGGTTTTTATATAAGAGACGTTCTAATAACTTAAGTGTTTTTATTATTAATATTTAAGGAAATACATAAGTGAGAATAGGATATATACGAAAATCTTACTGATTAATATTAGAAAACATAAAAGCCTTAATGCTAAAGTTTTTAAATTTATTATAGAAAACGCTTTCCTAAATAAATATTTATGTTATACTATTTCCATAAAGTATAACACTAAGACGAGGGGTGCTTCGAATGACGACAAATATAGCAATTAACGGAATGGGTAGAATAGGTAGAATGGTGTTGAGAATCGCACTAAAAAATAAAGATTTAAATGTAGTTGCGATAAATGCGAGTTACCCACCGGAAACAATTGCACATCTAATAAATTATGATACAACACATGGCGTTTATGATTTTAAAGTAGAGCCAATAGAATCGGGAATTAAAGTTGATGATCACGAAATTCAATTAGTTTCTGATAGAAATCCTGAAAATTTACCATGGAAGCAATTAGATATAGATGTTGCAATAGAAGCAACAGGTAAATTTAACCATGGAGATAAAGCGATAGCACATATTAAAGCTGGTGCTAAAAAAGTATTGTTAACAGGTCCATCTAAGGGTGGAGATGTACAAATGATTGTCAAAGGCGTTAATAATGACCAATTAGATATTGAGAAATATGATATTTTTAGCAACGCTTCATGTACTACAAACTGTATCGGTCCGGTTGCAAAGGTGTTAAATGATCAATTTGGTATCCAAAATGGCTTGATGACAACTGTACATGCCATTACCAATGACCAAAATAATATTGATAATCCACATAAAGATTTAAGACGTGCACGTTCATGTAATGAAAGTATTATTCCAACTTCAACTGGTGCTGCTAAAGCATTGAAAGAAGTATTGCCAGAATTAGAAGGGAAATTACATGGAATGGCTTTACGCGTACCTACAAAAAATGTATCACTCGTTGATTTAGTAGTTGATTTAAATGAAAATGTAACAGCAGCACAAGTGAACGAAGCTTTTGAAGCGAATGATTTACAAGGTGTCATTTCTACCGAAGATGCACCACTCGTTTCAAT
The DNA here is from genome assembly GCF_056529615.1 of Staphylococcus sp. Z5-21. Lineage (NCBI taxonomy): Bacteria > Bacillati > Bacillota > Bacilli > Caryophanales > Staphylococcaceae > Staphylococcus > Staphylococcus sp. Z5-21. The sequence goes on from NZ_CP096462.1 coordinate 1,135,610, forward strand.
GGACTTTAACACGAATCCACATTCGGCCATTATCGATACACAAAGTACAATGGTAATAGGAGATAATAAAGTTAAAGTAATTGCATGGTATGACAATGAATGGGGCTATTCTAATAGAGTAGTTGATGTTGCCACACAAATTGGACAATTACTTAAAAACGATGTTGCAGCTGTAGCAAATTAATTTTCAAAAATAGCGATTACAAATTTTAAAAATAATTATCTAAAACGTTTCGTAACATAGTTGTTAATTTATAAACTATATTACGAGGCGTTTTTAATTTTATTATTATTTCTTCGTTAATATTAGCTTTAAAGTTAATAAATCTTAATTATACGGCGTTTCTTTTGAATTATGCTATACGATATAGATATAGTGTAATAGCGAATCTTTTGTGACTTGCATATTTATAGTATAATGTAAGGTAATCAAAAAGAGAGGGTGATAATTCGATGAAATGCCCGAAATGTAATTCGACTCATTCTCGTGTTGTGGACTCTAGACATGCAGATGAAGTTAATGCGATTCGACGTAGAAGAGAATGTGAAGAGTGTGAAACAAGGTTCACTACTTTTGAACATATAGAAAAAAGACCACTCATCGTAGTTAAAAAAGACGGTACACGTGAGCAATTTTTACGAGAAAAAATATTAAATGGTTTAGTTCGTTCATGTGAGAAAAGACCAGTACGATATGAACAATTAGAAGACATTACAAATAATGTCGAATGGAAATTACGTGATGAGGGTCGTGCTGAAATTTCATCAAGAGAAATTGGTGAACATGTTATGAATTTATTGATGCATGTAGATCAAGTATCGTATGTAAGATTTGCATCTGTATACAAGGAATTTAAGGATGTAGACCAGTTACTACAATCTATGCAAGGTATTTTAGCTGAAAATAAACGGAGTGATTCTTAATGGGGTTACAATCCTACGATTATGGTTTGAGACCACATGATAATTTCAATGTTGTTCGTGATTTTAATTTAAATAATAACCATTTAGAAATATTAAATAGATTGTTTACGCCCATGATTGGTATGAATGCGATTGGTTTATATCATTACTTGAATCAATTTGCGGAAGTTGGTTCTGATACTGTTTTAACTCACTATATTATAATGAGTGAATTAAAAATAAATTTGTTGGAATTCAGAAAAGAAATGGATTTGTTAGAAGGTACAGGCCTTGTTAAATCATATGTTAATCACAGTGCGCAACATTCATCGTTTATTTATGATTTGATTCAACCACCTTCTGCGAAACAATTTTTTAACGACCCTATGTTATCTGTTTATTTATATAGTGAGGTAAGTAAACAACGTTATCAACAACTCAAACGGCATTTCGAGAGTGATCAGCGTATTGATTATTGTCAATATCAAGATGTGACTCGTACGTTCACTGATGTATTTAAAGTGCCAAATAAAACGGTGGAAAATGATGGTATAGAAATAAAAGAAACAGCATATACTGGTTTAAACTTAAGTCAAGTTCAGTTTGATTTTGAGACACTTTACGATTTATTACAAAGCCATTTTATAAGTACAAAAATAATTGATAAAGATGCTAAAATATTAATCACACAAATTGCTACATTATATGGATTGACACCTGAAGCAATGAAACGCATCATATTAAAATCCATCACAAGTGCACAAGAATTGTCATTTGAAGAATTGCGTAAACATGCAAGAACGTATTATTTAATGGAGCATGAACAACAATTGCCTACACTAAACGTTAAAACAGAAGCGGATAGTGAAACTAAACTAGAGAATCAACCAGTGGAAACTGAAAGTGAAAATGATAGTTGGCTTAAACAATTGGAGGAAACAAGTCCTATTGATATGCTTGCATCATGGTCAGAGTCTGAACCAACTACCCAACAAAAATATATGATTGAAGAACTGATTGAACGTGAACATTTATCATTTGGCGTTATTAATATTCTATTGCAGTTTGTAATGTTAAAAGAAGATATGAAGCTGCCTAAATCCTATATATTTGAGATTGCATCTAATTGGAAGAAAAAAGGCATTAAAACAGCAGAACAAGCATATCAATACGCCGTGAAAGTAAATCAGCCTAAGAAAGAAAACCAATCTAATAAACGTAATTATAAACAGAAACAATTAGCTTCCAGAGAAATGACACCAAAATGGTTAGAAGAACGCGACAATAAGCAATCGAATGAACCATCCAAAGATGAAGATGATGAGAAATTAAAAAAAGATAGAGAACAATTTCTTAATCAATTAAAAAATAGATGGAAGGAGGACAATAAATGAAATCTTTCAACCATATTATGGGTGAATCAAATGATTTATCAAAACGCATCGAAAAAATCAAAAAAGATGTCGTCAATGATCCAGACGTCAAACAATTTTTAGAGAAACATAAGTCCGAATTGACCAATGCAATGATTGATGAAGATTTAAATATTTTGCAAGAATATAAAGACCAAGAAAAGCATTATGATGGTCATGCTTATAAAGATTGTCCCAATTTTGTTAAAGGACACATACCTGAATTGTACATTGAAAATAATCATATAAAGATTCGCTATTTACCTTGTCCTTGCAAAATCAAGCATGATGAAGAAAAGTTTAATGCACATTTGATTACATCCCATCACATGCAACGCGACACACTAGATGCTAAGTTGGAAGATATTTATATGGACAGAAGAGATAGATTAGATGTTGCTATGGCTGCAAACCAAATCTGCGACAAAATTACAAATCACGAATCGCAAGTGAAAGGTTTATATCTACACGGGCCATTTGGAACGGGGAAATCTTTTATATTAGGTGCTATAGCGAATCAATTGAAAACTGAAAAAATACCATCGACCATTGTTTATTTACCAGAGTTTATTCGTTCGTTAAAAGGCGGATTTAAAGACGGTAGTTTTGAGTCTAAACTTCAAAGAGTCAGAGAAGCGAATATACTCATGTTGGATGATATTGGTGCTGAAGAAATTACACCATGGGCAAGAGACGAAGTCATTGGCCCGCTCTTACATTATAGAATGGTTCAAGAACTGCCAACTTTCTTCAGTTCAAATTTAAGTTTCGAAGAATTAGAATATCATCTTTCAGTTACGAGAGACGGCACTGAAAAGACAAAAGCTGCCAGAATTATGGAGCGAATTAAAACACTTTCTATACCGTATTATCTAGAAGGAAAAAATTACCGGAATGATTGAAATTTGAAATAAATGTTGTATAATATAATTAAATCTAAATCTTACGAAATAATACGGAGACAAGATGAATAAATGGATACCTCACAGAGAACCAATGTTTGTTGAGAATTGGTAGGTATATTTATTGATTACTACTTCGTCAATGATGTTGTAATAAACATCCGGCTCAAGACCGTTATCTTATGTAGAGTGAAGTTATTATGCAATATTTTTGTTGAATAACTTTAATTTAGGGTGGTACCACGAAGACCTCGTCCCTTTTTTGGGATGAGGTCTTTTTGTGTTTTTGAGTAGTAACATAGGGTGATTCGTAAAGGTTTAAGAGCTTGAAAAAAATAGGAGGAATGTGACATGGATCAAATTAAAATTAAATTTCCAGACGGTAATACAAAGGAATTTGACAAAGGAACAACAACTGAAGATATCGCACAATCCATCAGCCCAGGATTAAGAAAAAAAGCTGTGGCAGGTAAGTTGAATGGACAATTAATTGATTTAACTAGACCTATTGAAAGTGATGGAGATATTGAAATCGTGACACCTGGTTCAGATGAAGCGTTGGAAGTTTTACGTCATTCTACAGCACATTTAATGGCGCAAGCATTAAAACGTTTGTATGGTGAGGTTCATTTTGGTGTTGGACCTGTTATTGAAGGTGGTTTCTACTATGACTTTGATATGGAAGAAAGTATCTCATCGGATGATTTTGAAAAAATTGAAAAAACAATGAAACAAATTGTGAACGAAAATTATCCAATTGAGCGCAAAGTTGTGTCACGTAATGAAGCAAAAGCTTTTTTCTCAGATGATCCGTATAAACAAGAATTAATTGATGCGATTCCAGAAGATGAAAATGTGACATTGTATACACAAGGAGAATTTACTGATTTATGTCGTGGGGTCCATGTACCATCAACTTCAAAAATTAAAGAATTCAAATTGTTATCAACTGCGGGTGCTTATTGGCGTGGCGATAGCAATAATAAAATGTTGCAACGTATCTATGGTACAGCTTTCTTTGATAAAAAAGATTTAAAAGCCCATTTGCAAATGCTTGAAGAAAGAAAAGAACGTGACCATCGTAAAATTGGTAAAGAGTTAGAACTCTTTTCTAATAATCCGTTAGTAGGCGCAGGTTTACCACTATGGTTGCCTAATGGTGCAACAATCCGTCGTGAAATTGAACGTTATATCGTAGATAAAGAAGTGAGTATGGGTTACGATCACGTTTATACACCAGTAATGGCAAACGTTGATTTATATAAAACATCTGGACACTGGGATCATTATCAAGAAGATATGTTCCCGACAATGAAATTAGATGAATATGAAGAAATGGTATTAAGACCGATGAACTGTCCACACCATATGATGATTTATGCTAATAAACCTCATTCATATCGTGAACTACCAATTAGAATTGCTGAACTTGGTACAATGCACCGTTATGAAGCGAGTGGTGCGGTTTCAGGATTGCAACGTGTTCGTGGTATGACTTTAAATGATGCGCATATTTTTGTTCGTCCAGATCAAATCAAAGAAGAGTTTAAACGCGTAGTTAATTTAATTATAGATGTTTATAATGACTTTAATTTTGAGAATTATAGCTTCCGTTTAAGTTATAGAGATCCAGAAGATAAAGAGAAATACTTTGATGACGATGATATGTGGATTAAAGCTGAAAGCATGTTAAAAGAAGCGGTTGATGAACTAGGATTAGACTATGAAGAAGCCATCGGTGAAGCGGCATTCTATGGTCCTAAACTAGATGTACAAGTTCAAACAGCGATGGGTAAAGAAGAAACTTTATCTACAGCGCAACTTGATTTCTTATTACCACAAAAATTTGAATTGACTTATATAGGTAATGACGGCGAACAGCATAGACCAGTAGTTATTCACCGTGGTGTTGTATCAACTATGGAACGTTTCGTAGCGTTCTTAACGGAAGAAACTAAAGGTGCCTTTCCAACTTGGTTAGCACCAAAACAAGTAGAAATTATTCCAGTTAATGTTGACTTACATTATGATTATGCAAGACTTATTCAAGATGAACTAAAATCTCAAGGTGTACGTGTAGAGATTGATGATCGTAATGAAAAGATGGGTTATAAAATTAGAGAAGCACAAATGCAAAAAATCCCATATCAACTAGTCGTTGGTGACAAAGAAGTTGAAAACAAAGAAGTAAATGTTAGAAAATATGGTTCCCAAGATCAAGAAACGCTTGAAAAAGGTGAATTCATTTGGAACTTAGTTGATGAAATCAGATTGAAAAAACAAAGATAGTCTTGAAACTATTGTTAAAATCATGTATATTACAGTTTAGTGAGTAATAAAAAATTAAATTTGAGTTAGAGGTTGCGTTTTTAAAGAGTAATGATTCAGAAGCCAGATGGGGCGTATGTTGAATGCATGAAAGGTGAAAATGCCGAAACCTGTATTGACCATTCACAATACAGGTTGGGACAGTTATCGAAAGAAACTGGACTGTCACATATGTGATGTGCTACCTATATAAATGCTATTATTAAAATGGTTGCATATCTAATGGGTATGCAACCATTTTGTTTTGGTTGAATGATTATTGAAAATACATTAACGGGATAGAGCGAAAATATAAAGTCATGTGTAATGGATGTACTGAACACAGATGACAATGTTTTACTATAAACGTATTGGATTAATCATATAGAAAGTTAGCCTCTAAATTTAAAGAAAGGGAGCTTCTATGGCAAATCAAGAAAATCAAAACACTGGGATTAAAAGAGGGTTGAAAGATCGTCATATTTCCATGATTGCTATTGGGGGTTGTATTGGAACAGGACTATTCATGACTTCCGGTGGTGCGATTCACGATGCTGGTGCACTTGGTGCACTTTTAGCATATGCAATCATTGGAGCAATGGTCTTCTTCCTTATGACTTCATTAGGAGAGATGGCGACATACTTACCTGTATCTGGATCGTTTAGTACATATGCTACACGCTTTGTAGATCCTTCATTAGGATTTGCGTTGGGATGGAACTACTGGTTTAACTGGGTCATTACTGTTGCTGCCGATGTTACAATAGCTGCGCAAGTTATACAATATTGGACGCCGTTATCTGGTATTCCAGCTTGGAGTTGGAGTTGTCTCTTTTTAATTATTATTTTTGGACTTAATGCATTATCTGTAAGAGTTTATGGCGAAAGTGAATATTGGTTCGCGTTAATTAAAGTAGTTACTGTGATTATTTTCATTGCAATTGGTCTATTAACGATTCTAGGTATTATGGGAGGAGAATTTGTAGGCTTTGATACATTTACTAAAGGCGGTGGACCTATTTTAGGTGACGGTCTTGGAGGTAGTTTACTTACTATTTTAGGTGTGTTCTTAGTGGCAGGTTTCTCATTCCAAGGTACAGAATTAATTGGTATTACTGCTGGTGAATCTGAAAATCCAGAACGCGCAGTTCCAAAAGCAATTAAACAAGTATTTTGGAGAATATTAATCTTTTATATACTTGCTATATTTGTAATCGGTATGCTAATACCTTACGATAGTTCAGCGTTAATGGGCGGCGGAGATGATATTTCTACTTCACCATTTACATTAGTATTCCAAAATGCAGGCTTAGCATTTGCTGCATCATTCATGAATGCAGTCATTTTAACTTCAGTGCTTTCTGCAGGTAACTCAGGTATGTATGCTTCAACTAGAATGCTTTATTCAATGAGTAAAGATAAACTGGCATACCCTATATTTGGTAAAACAAATAAAAGCGGTGTTCCTTATGTATCTTTAATCGTTACAGCAATTATAGTTATAGGCATATTTATATTGCAACACTTGAGTGGTGATGCATATGAATATATCGTAGCTGCGAGTGGTATGACTGGTTTCATCGCATGGGTAGGTATAGCTGTGAGTCATTATAGATTTAGAAAAGCATTTGATAAACAAGATTATGATAAATCTAAATTGAAATACAAAGCGAAATTATTCCCATTTGGACCTATATTTGCTGGTATCTTGTGTGTGTTAGTCATTATTGGACAAGATGTAGATTTTATTAAAACAGGTGACTTTGACCTTAACAGGTTTGTTATCACTTATATGGGAATTCCAGTATTCTTGGCGTTCTTCATTTATCATAAAGTGAGATATAAAACGAAAATGGTCCCATTAGAAAAAGTGAACTTACGACAAGATGTTGATATGGAAGAAATTAATAAATAATAAAAAAGCTATTGACTTGTATATGTATTATTGATAAGATAGGTAACGTTGAATACGAAACGAACCAAGTAGAAGCTCCCGCTTCTCACCTGTTGCGACGCTATAGGCAGTTGGCAGGTCTTATATATACATGTTAATTTCATGTGTAGAGAAGAGCGGGTATATTATATACTCGCTCTTTTTGCTTGGGATAATTTCGTAAAAATCTTGGAGGTGTCAACCATAGCAAAAGATCAAACTCAAGTTAACGAAAAGATTCGTGCAAAAGAACTACGCTTAATCGGTCAAGACGGAGAACAAATTGGTGTTAAAACTAAAAATGAAGCTCTAGAAATGGCGGAACGCGTTGGTTTAGATGTAGTCATTATGGCTCCAAACGCTAAACCACCTGTTGCTAGAATTATGGATTACGGTAAATACAAATTTGAACAACAGAAAAAAGAAAAAGAAATGAAAAAGAAACAAAAAACAATCAACCTTAAAGAAATTCGTTTAAGTCCAACAATTGAGGAACACGATTTCCAAACGAAATTGAAAAATGGACGTAAGTTCTTAGAAAAAGGCGATAAATGTAAAGTTTCAATTCGTTTCAGAGGTCGTGCAATTACGCATAAAGAAATTGGTCAACGTGTATTAGAAAAATTTGCAGAACAATGCAAAGACATCGCTACAGTTGAACAAAGACCTAAAATGGATGGACGTCAAATGTTCATCATGTTAAGTCCAATTAACGAAAAATAATAATCGATATTACAGGAGGAAATGAATCATGCCTAAAATGAAAACACACCGTGGAGCAGCTAAACGTGTTAAAAGAACTGGTTCAGGTAAATTAAAACGTTCTAGAGCTTTCACATCTCACTTATTTGCAAACAAGAGTACTAAACAAAAACGTAAATTACGTAAAGCTTCATTAGTAAGCAAATCAGATATGAAACGTGTAAAACAATTATTAGCTTATAAAAAATAATTAACGATATAAAAAAGATAAGATCGAACATATTTAGAGGAGGAATTTATTATGCCACGAGTTAAAGGTGGAACAGTAACAAGAGCGCGTCGTAAAAAGACGATTAAATTAGCTAAAGGTTACTTCGGTTCAAAACGTACATTATATAAAGTAGCAAAACAACAAGTTATGAAATCAGGTCAATATGCATTCCGTGACCGTCGTCAAAGAAAACGTGATTTCCGTAAATTATGGATTACACGTATCAATGCAGCAGCTCGTCAACATGACATGAGCTATTCAAGATTAATGAATGGTTTGAAAAAAGCTGAAATTGATATCAACCGTAAAATGCTTTCTGAAATTGCAATTTCAGATGAAAAAGCTTTTGGTGAATTAGTAGCTAAAGCAAAAGATGCTTTAAAATAATAATCAAGTAGAGTCTGGGACATGAATTATTGTCTCAGACTCTTTGTCATATAGGACAAAAGATGGTTGAAATGCAATCTCTATATTGGAGATCATTTATGTTTATCGATTCGTTTCAATTTAATTCTAGAAAAGTTAAACAATGAAAATTCAACTTTTCTCTTGTTGTCTTAAATTTAATGAATGAGATTAAAATACATAGCAAATTAATTTTTGTAATTTCTAAAGTTATATTAACAATCTACAATATGATTTTGAATAATCATTTTGATAAATAACTACGGTTTGATAAAATAATGAAGAAGTCATATATGAAGGAGAAACTAATGTCTAAATTTGATGAAATGATAACAGTAGTTCCAAGAACAATTTTATTTGATAATGAAAAAAATAAATTTAATGGTTTCTTAGATAAAAATACTACAAAAGGTCAAGATATTTTTGACACACTTTCAAAATATGAGATAAAACTACGCGGTGATATGGAAGAAGACCCATCATACAAACAATTAATTTCATATTGTATATTAGAAAATGAACATGATGAAATTTTAGTTTATGAACGTTTGTCTGGTGGTGGAGAGGCACGTTTACATGGTCAGTCGTCAATCGGTGTTGGTGGTCATATGAATGATGTTAAGGGTGCTGAATCTATAAATGAAGTGTTGAGAGTTAACGCTCAAAGAGAATTAGAAGAAGAAGTTGGTTTATCGGATAGTAAGTCTCAGAATTTAGCTTACATCGGTTTCATCAATGATGACACGAATGAGGTAGGCGAAGTACATCTAGGTGTTGTCTTTAAAATCAATGTAAATAGCAATGATGTAGAATCAAAAGAAACCGACACATTGAGAATAAAATGGGTAGATCAAAGTAAAATTGATAACTATGATGAATTTGAATCATGGAGCGCTTTAATATTACAAGCTAAACAGTAGGGGTGTATAAAGATGTCCGATGTCATTCCTTTTCCTCGATCAAAAGAAAAACTGATTAGAGAAATTAAGCAATCGTTTAATAGCAATGATTTAGAGCAAATGTATCAATTGTTTGAAGACTTTGAAGAACACTTCGAATTAGATGAACAAATGGCTTTATTAAAATGTTCGATGTTATATAATATGCAGCATTTTCTAGAATTACGTGAAGAGGCCATTATTTTACTTAAACAAGGAACGACAAAGTATGATGATTTAATGGTTTATTATGTGAAAAGTTTAAACGGCTTGGGACAGTATTTTGAAGTAGTAGAAGTCATCAATCAAATTATAGATGAAGTTAATGACCATAGAACTAGAATGGAATTGTTCCCGATTAAAGAATATGCAATGAGTCAAATAGATAGTCATAATGAACATGCTACCAAAATGCTACAAAATTTCGACTCAATTTCACTTCGTGATCAAATTAATACGATACTTACATTAATTGATTATAGTCAGTTCAGCTATAAAAATACGGTTGTGAATATTATTGAGCATGTTACTCTCGCACCTAATGTGTTAAGTATCATGCTTGAATATTTACGTTTTGCAGAATATGATCAAGAGATAGATATAATAAAATACAATTTTGACATGTCTGTTATACCTAGCAAATTACCAGGATTAGAGCATACGGAATTTAAACTTAACATCATTCCAAATGTGATTCAGCACATTGAAGAAGATGCTGCGCAATTGATAGAAGAAGCGCTTCATTTAATGAATAATCATGCCATTTTATTTTATCCATTGGATATTGAGCGAATCGCTCATATAGATGTTTGGGTTGAGGCATATACGAATTACTTTAAAGCGATGATAGGTTTAGAATCTTTAGATGAGTCTAATGCGGCCATTCAATTTATTACTGAAATAGATAAATTGAATAATTAATCATTTGTATTTCGGGTAATTGTAAAAAATAGTGTTATAATAAAGCAAATAATTTCAATTTCACAGGAAAATAAAATGTTATAAGCACAGGGTTTGTGTAGTGAATAGTCCTATGCTATAATAGTGTAGTTGAAAAAATAAAATAGGATAATCATGGAGGTTTTTATACATGACAGCAACTTGGGAAAAAAAGGAAGGTAACGAAGGTGTATTAAGCGTTACAGTTCCAGCAGAAAAAGTAGACAAAGCAATTGATCAAGCTTTCAAAAAAGTAGTTAAACAAATCAATGTACCTGGCTTTCGTAAAGGGAAAGTTCCACGTCCAATTTTTGAACAACGCTTTGGTGTAGAAGCTTTATATCAAGATGCAGTTGATATCTTATTACCAGAAGCTTATGGTGAAGCTATTGACGAAACTGGAATTAAACCAGTTGATCAACCAGAAATCAATGTAACATCAATTGAAAAAGGTAAAGAAATGACATTTGAAGCTAATGTTGTTGTAGAACCAGAAGTTCAATTAGGTGACTACAAAGGTTTAGAAGTTGAAAAACAAGATGTTGAATTAACTGATGAAGAATTACAAGAATCAATTGATCATCAATTAGGTCATTTAGCAGAAATGGTTGTTAAAGAAGATGGCGCTATTGAAAATGGCGACACAGTTAACATTGACTTTGATGGCTATGTTGATGGAGAACAATTTGAAGGTGGACAAGCTGAAGGCTACGATCTAGAAATTGGTTCAGGTTCATTTATTCCAGGATTCGAAGAACAATTAGTAGGTGTTAAAACTGGTGAAGAAAAAGATGTTAACGTTACATTCCCAGAAGAATACCATGCTGAAGAATTAGCTGGTAAAGAAGCTACATTCAAAACAAAAGTTAATGAAATTAAATATAAAGATGTTCCAGAATTAACAGATGAAATTGCTAACGAATTAGATTCAGAAGCAAACACTGTTGATGAATATAAAGAAAACTTACGTAAACGTCTAACTGAACAAAAAGAAACAGATGCTGAAAACAATCAAAAAGAAGAAGCAATTAACAAAGCAGCAAACAATGCTTCAATTGATGTTCCAGATGCAATGATTAATACTGAGTTAGATCGTATGGTTCAAGAATTTGGACAACGTATGCAACAACAAGGTCTTAATTTAGAAACTTATTTCCAAATTTCTGGTCAAGATGAATCACAATTAAGAGAACAAATGAAAGACGATGCAGAAGAACGTGTTAAAACAAACTTAACATTAACTGCTATCGCTGATGCAGAAGATATTGAAGTTTCAGATGATGATATCGATAAAGAATTAGAAAAAATGAGTGAACAATTTAATATTTCAGTAGAAGATATTAAACAAACACTAGGTAATACGGATATCGTTAAAAATGATGTACGTATTCAAAAAGTTATCGACTTATTAGTTGATGAAGCTAAATTAGTAGAACCATCTAAAGATGACTCAGAAGCGTAACTAAATATAAATAGAGCAAATTGTTTTGTGAATTATATGTTAGTCGTTTAATATAGTAAACTAGTAGCAGATGCATTCAAATAATGTGTCTGCTACACTATTTTATGCAAATAACTTGTGAAAGGTGCAAGTTGCATATTAAAATACTATCTAGTATAGTCTTTAGGGAATAGGGGTGTAAATAGAATGTTCAAATTCAATGAAGGTGAAGAAAATTTAAAATGCTCTTTCTGTGGTAAAGATCAAGACCAAGTTAAAAAACTAGTAGCAGGAAGTGGCGTGTATATTTGTAATGAGTGTATAGAGCTATGTTCAGAAATAGTTGAAGAAGAATTAGCTCAATCAGAGCCTGAAGGGCTAACTGAATTACCAACACCTAAAGAAATTATGGACAAATTAAATGATTATGTTATTGGACAAGAAAAAGCTAAAAAATCATTAGCTGTTGCTGTTTATAATCATTATAAACGTGTTCAACAATTAGGACCTAACGAAGACGAAGTGGAATTACAAAAAAGTAATGTTGCTTTAATCGGTCCAACTGGTAGTGGTAAAACACTTCTAGCACAAACATTAGCTAAAACATTAAATGTACCATTTGCAATTGCTGATGCTACAAGTTTAACAGAAGCTGGTTATGTCGGTGATGATGTTGAAAATATATTACTACGTTTAATCCAAGCTGCTGATTTTGATATAGATAAAGCTGAAAAAGGTATTATTTATGTCGATGAAATTGATAAAATTGCAAGAAAATCAGAAAACACGTCAATTACACGTGATGTATCTGGTGAAGGTGTCCAACAAGCATTGCTTAAAATTTTAGAGGGCACAACAGCAAGTGTTCCACCACAAGGCGGACGTAAGCATCCAAACCAAGAGTTAATTCAAATTGATACGACTAACATCTTATTTGTACTTGGTGGTGCCTTTGATGGTATTGATGAAGTAATCAAACGTAGATTAGGTGAAAAAGTAATTGGTTTCTCTAGTAGCGAAGCATCTAAGTATGATGAAGATGCGATTCTTGAACAAATTAGACCAGAAGATTTACAATCATATGGTTTAATTCCAGAATTTATTGGACGTGTGCCAATTGTAGCGAACCTTGAGACATTAGATGTAGACGCATTAAAAAACATCTTAACGCAACCGAAAAATGCGTTAGTTAAACAATATACTAAAATGCTTGAACTTGATGATGTCACATTAGAATTTACAGATGAAGCATTGTCAGCAATTAGTAATAAAGCAATAGAACGTAAAACAGGTGCGCGTGGATTACGCTCAATTATCGAAGAAGCATTAATTGATATTATGTACGATGTACCATCTTCTGATGGCGTTGTTAAAGTAGTAATTACTGCAGAAACGATTAATGATGAAAAAGAACCTGAACTTTACGATAAAGATGGAAATCTTGTGAATAAAGAACAAACATCTGCTTAATATATTTTAAGAAGTAAACTGGGAGTGGGACTAAGCAATCAAAGTTAATTGAGATTGCTAACCCACTCCTATTTTTATTCAAAATAACCACTTTATAGTGAGAATACATATTCATTTAATAATTTGTGTAATATAATGAAACAGAGAGTTTAACAGAAAGGAGGGGCGAAAATGAAAGTTAATCCTAACGAAATTGAATTATTGATAAGTGCGGTGAAACCAGAACAATATCCTGAAACAGGTCTAAGTGAAGTCGGTTTAAGTGGAAGATCTAATGTAGGTAAATCTACGTTTATTAATAGCATGATTGGTAGAAAAAATATGGCACGTACGTCACAACAACCTGGGAAAACACAAACACTTAATTTTTATAATATTGATAATCAACTTGTATTTGTCGATGTACCAGGATACGGATACGCTAAAGTGAGCAAAAAACAACGTGAAGCTTTTGGCAAAATGATTGAAAAATATATTTCACAGCGAGAAGAATTAAAATTAGTCATTCAACTTGTAGATTTAAGACATAACCCAACTGAGGATGACATTTTAATGTATAACTACTTAAAATATTATGAAATCCCTACATTTGTGGTAGCAACTAAAGAAGACAAAATTGCAAAAGGTAAAGTACAAAAACACTTAGCAAATATTCAACAAAAATTAGAAATGGAACCGGAAGATGAAATTATAAGTTATTCATCTGTGAAAAATAATAAACAACAACAAATTTGGAATGTTATAGAAGAGTATTTGTAATTATTATAAAGAACAGGCTTTTTATCATTACATATAATAGAAAATTAAGTATAATTATGACAACAATATGACTACAGATTATAATTCTTCTAATTTACAGGACGAGTTACTTAACGCATGTCATAATTGTGTTATAATAAACTTATTGTAATATGTATGGAGGGCGTTATAAATGCATTTAATTGCGGTAAGCATTAATCATCGTACTGCAGATGTAGCACTTAGAGAAAAAGTTGCTTTCAAAGATGATGCCATGCGTTCAGCCAATGTTGATTTATATGAAACGAAATCTATTTTAGAAAACGTTATACTATCAACTTGTAACCGAACAGAAGTATATGCTGTTGCAGATCAAATTCATACGGGTCGCTATTATATACAGAGATTTTTAGCGAGATCATTTGGATTAGATGTTGAGGATATTAAAGATATGACTGAAGTAAAAGTGGGGGACGAAGCAGTAAAACATTTATTGCAAGTCACTTCAGGTTTAGATTCTGTTGTACTAGGTGAGACACAAATTCTAGGGCAAATTAGAAACGCATTCTTTTTAGCTCAAGAAGAAGATACAACAGGCACTATCTTTAATCATCTATTTAAACAAGCAATTACTTTTGCGAAGAAAGCACATAATGAGACTGATATTGCTGATAATGCAGTAAGTGTTTCGTATGCGGCTGTTGAACTAAGTAAAAAAGTGTTTGGCAAAGTCAATAATAAGCAAGCTTTAATTATAGGTGCAGGGGATATGAGTGAATTATCACTCTTAAATTTAATTGGTTCAGGTGTAACTGATATCACAATTGTAAATAGAACATTGAGTAAAGCTCAAGATTTAGCAATGAAACATCATGTTAAATTTGAACCAATGGAATCATTACCAAGACTTTTAGCAGACGTAGATATAGTAATAAGTTCAACAAGTTCAGAAAATTATATTGTGACAAATGAAATGTTGCAATCTATTAGCACTGAACGTAAACACGATTCATTAGTAATGATTGATATTGCGGTTCCTAGGGACATTGAACCGAATATAGATACAATCCACGATATGTTTAGCTATGATGTTGATGATTTGAAAGGTTTAGTAGATGCTAATCTGAGAGAACGACAACTAGCAGCAGAACAAATTATACAAAACATTCCAAATGAAATTGAAGCACATAATGAATGGGTTAATATGTTAGGCGTTGTGCCAGTTATTCGCGCACTTAGAGAAAAAGCCATGTCAATTCAAGAGGATACAATGGATAGTATAGACAGAAAACTACCTGGATTATCTGAAAGAGAACGCAAAATCATTTCAAAACATACAAAAAGCATTATAAACCAAATGTTGAAAGATCCTATAAAACAAGCTAAAGAATTGAGTAGTGATAAGAAAAGTAACGAAAAATTAGAGCTATTTCAAAACATATTTGATATTGAAGCTGAAAATGCATATGAAGCTAAAAAGCAAAAGAACAATATGAAAACAGGTCAAATCTTAAGTTTTGAATAAGCATTAGCAAATGGTGATAATATGCAAGAACTATTATTCATAAGGTTAAATGAACTAATATTATTAATTTATCTATTTAGTATTGCTTGTTATTTTTTTGATTTTATTAAGAGGTTTTATAAGATTAGAAACATTGGATTTGTTACATTGGGGATTGTTTGGGTGTTACAAACAATCTCCTTATCTTTTTATGTAACCGCAACAAATCAAGTGCCATTGGGCAATGTTTTTGATGTATTATTTGCACTTGCGTGGTTGATTATTTCGATATCAATCGTGATTAGTGTGATTAAACAAGTCAATATATCCATTTTCTTATTTAATATAATTGGCTTCGTTTTTATCGCAATTAGTACATTTCAACCTATGCACTATCAAGGTGCTGGTGAAAAATTGAATGTAATCAATGAATTACTTATTGTACACGTAACGTTTGCGATAATAAGTTATGCTGTTTTTGCCTTTGCATTTGTGAATAGCATTTTATACTTAATTCAATTTAAAAATTTGAAACAAAAGCGATTTACTCAAAAATACTTTAGAATTAGTAGTGTAGCTACACTTGAAAAAGTTGTATTTTATAATAGTTTAGTGGGTTTTTTATTTATCATATTAAGCATTATTTTAGGTGCTCAATGGGGCATCAATACGATTGGGATGGATATTTTTGTAGATCCGAAAGTAATTATGTCTGTAATTATTACGATATTGTATGGTTTATACTTATTATTAAGAGTAAGGCAGTCGATATCAAAACATAAGTTGATTTATATTAATATCATTCTATTTTGTTTAAACATGATTAATTTATTATTCACTTCCCATGTCTCTGATTTTCATCAATGGACTGGGATTTAAAGAGATACTAAATATAAATGATGAAACGCTAAATTGCTAGGAGGTTACGCAAAATGCGTAAGTTAGTCGTTGGTTCAAGAAGAAGTAAATTGGCTTTAACACAAAGTCGACAATTTATAGATAAATTAAAAGCTATTGACCCAAGTTTAGAAATAGAAATTAAAGAAATAGTGACAAAGGGTGACCTCATCGTAGATAAACAATTATCGAAAGTAGGCGGAAAAGGCCTTTTTGTGAAAGAAATTCAAAATGAATTATTTAATCATGGCATCGATATGGCGATACATTCTTTGAAAGATGTACCTAGCGTCATTCCTGATGGGTTAACTTTAGGGTGTATCCCTGACCGTGAAAATCCATACGATGCATATATTGCAAAAAATCATGTTCCTTTAAATGAACTTCCTGATAATAGCATTGTGGGAACAAGTTCGTTACGCAGAGGTGCACAAATTCTTGCAAAATATCCTAAGTTACAAATTAAATGGATACGAGGAAATATTGATACTCGTTTAAATAAACTTGAAACAGAAGATTATGATGCAATCATTCTAGCTGCTGCCGGATTAAAACGTATGGGTTGGTCTGATGATATCGTCACGAGCTATTTAGACAAAGAAACATTAATTCCAGCAATAGGTCAAGGTGCATTAGGCATTGAATGTCGTTCAGATGATGAGACCCTTTTATCACTATTGAGCAAAGTTCATAATCAAGATGTTGCTGATTGTGTCACTGCTGAACGTACGTTCTTAACTCGAATGAATGGTAGTTGTCAGGTGCCAATCGGTGGCTATGCAACAAAAGAAGCTGATGGCACAATCGAATTTACAGGGTTAATCATGTCTCCAGATGGTAAAGAACGATATCAGCACACTGTACGTGGCATAGATCCCGTTGCATTAGGTGAAGAAGTGACTAAAGTATTAAATGAACAAGGCGCGTATGAAATAATTAAAGCACTAAACGAAGAACAATAATACTTCGAGGTGAAAATAAATGAGACCAGTTATAGTAATGACTCAAACGAGTGAATTTTATAAATCAGATGTATGTATACTACATAAACCTTTCATAAATGTAGAACCGTTATCATTTAATCTGAATTTACTCGATGTTAATTATGACTGGCTTATTTTTTCGTCCAAAAAAGCTGTGGAATACTTCAAACCCTACTTATCTAAACTGAATTACAAAAAAATTGCTGTGATTGGTGAAAAAACTGCAGATTATTGTACTTCAATTGGATTGAAAGTATCATTTTGTCCTAAAGACTATTCGCAAGAAGGATTTCTGAAAGCATTTAAAACACATGAACAAAGCAATATTTTATTACCTTCTAGCGCAGCTGCTAGGTCCACGCTTGAAGAAGGATTGAAACAACAAAATTATAATGTTCAAAAGATTGATTTATATGAGCCTGTGCCACATACAAAGCATATTAAGCATGTTAAAATGTTGATTGAGCAAGGCAAAGTGGATGCAATTACATTCGCAAGTTCATCCGCAGTGCGTTATTTTTTTGAAGATAATCAAAACGTATCATTTAATAATTATTTTGTGATAGGGCAACAAACGCTAGATACATTGAATCATTATCAAAAACAAGGTATCGTTGCTGATATACAGACATTAGATGCTTTAGTTAATAAAATTTTAGAAAGTTGGGAAGAAAATGCAATTTGATAGACATAGACGTTTACGTAGTAGTAAATCAATGAGAAATTTAGTTAGAGAAACACATGTGAACAAAGAAGATTTAATTTATCCAATCTTTGTAGTAGAACGTGATAATGTTAAAGAAGAAATTAAATCATTGCCTGGCGTTTACCAATTAAGCTTAAATGTATTAGACGAAGAAATTAAAGAAGCATATGATTTAGGCATTAGAGGTGTTATGTTTTTCGGCGTTCCAAATGAAAAAGATGCTATAGGAACAGGTGCATATGATCATAATGGGATTGTTCAAGAAGCTACAAGAAAAGCAAAGGCTATGTATGATGACTTATTAGTTGTTGCAGATACATGCTTATGTGAATATACAGACCACGGTCATTGTGGTGTCATTAATGAACAAACGAAAGATGTAGATAACGATAAATCACTACCATTATTAGTGAAAACAGCTATATCACAAGTTGAAGCTGGTGCGGATATCATTGCACCTAGTAATATGATGGACGGCTTTGTTGCTGAAATCAGAGCAGGTCTAGATGACGCTGGATATTATAATGTCCCAATTATGAGTTACGGAATTAAATATGCATCAAGTTTCTTTGGTCCTTTCCGTGATGCTGCAGAATCAACACCACAGTTTGGAGATCGTAAGACTTATCAAATGGATCCAGCTAATCGTAGAGAAGCATTGAGAGAACTAGATAGTGATTTACGTGAGGGCGCAGATATGATGATTGTTAAGCCAGCCCTTAGCTTCTTAGATATTATTAGAGATGTTAGAAATACTACGAACGTTCCAGTTGTTGCATATAATGTAAGTGGTGAGTACAGTATGACTAAAGCCGCATCATTGAATGGTTGGATAGACGAAAAAGCAGTTGTTATGGAACAAATGACTTCCATGAAACGTGCTGGTGCGGATATGATTATTACGTATTTTTCAAAAGATATTTGTCGTTATTTAGACGAACAATAGTGATTAGGAGGTTATGTGAATGCGTTACAGTAACTCAGAAAAAGCAATGGCTAAAGCCGAAGAATTAATGCCTGGTGGTGTAAACAGTCCAGTAAGAGCATTTAAATCTGTTGATACACCAGCCATATTTATGGATCATGGTGAAGGTTCAAGAATTTATGATATTGATGGTAATGAATACATCGATTATGTATTAAGTTGGGGTCCTTTAATTTTAGGACACAAAAATAAACAAGTCATTGAAAAGATACATGAAGCGGTGGACAAAGGAACAAGTTTTGGTGCTTCAACATTACAGGAGAATAAATTAGCTGAACTTGTTATCGAACGTGTACCATCTATAGAAAAAGTGCGTATGGTATCTTCAGGTACTGAGGCGACGTTAGATACATTACGCTTGGCTCGTGGTTATACAGGTAGAAATAAAATTGTGAAATTTGTAGGTTGTTACCATGGTCATAGTGACTCACTATTAATAAAAGCTGGTTCTGGTGTAGCAACACTTGGATTACCTGATTCACCGGGTGTGCCAGAAGGTATTGCAAAAAACACAATTACAGTACCTTATAATGATTTAGATGCAATCAAAGTTGCGTTTGAAGAATTCGGTGACGATATCGCAGGCGTAATTGTTGAGCCTGTAGCTGGTAACATGGGTGTGGTACCTCCAGTTGAAGGTTTTTTACAAGGCTTAAGAGATATCACAACAGCGTATGGTTCGTTATTGATTTTCGATGAGGTAATGACTGGATTCCGTGTAGGATATAACTGTGCACAAGGATACTTCGATGTCACTCCTGATTTAACTTGCTTAGGTAAAGTAATCGGTGGTGGATTGCCAGTAGGCGCATTCGGAGGTAAAAAAGAAATTATGGATCAAATTGCCCCAACAGGTGATATTTATCAAGCTGGTACATTATCCGGTAATCCATTAGCCATGACGAGCGGCTACGAAACATTAAGTCAATTAACACCTGAAACGTATGACTATTTCAATAAATTAGGTGATTTACTAGAGCAAGGCTTAAAAGATGTTTTTGCCAAACATAATGTGCCAATCACTGTAAATCGTGCTGGTTCTATGATAGGATATTTCTTAAATGCAGGGCCAGTAACGAATTTTGAACAAGCTAACAATAGCGATTTAGAAATGTTTAGCCAAATGTATAGAGAAATGGCAAAAGAGGGCGTATTTTTACCACCTTCACAATTTGAAGGAACGTTCCTTTCTACTTCACATACTGAAGAAGATATTAACAAAACCATACAAGCATTTGATACAGCATTAAGTCGAATTGTATAAAGTTTAAATGATGCCCGAGCAACCAATGTGTTGAGCGGGCATTTTATTTGGATTTACTGTGATTGACGATAATGATGAAAGTTGTGAGAACATGAATAAGCAATTAAGAAATAATATGATCGTATTACTGTTCGCCGTGATATTAAGTTTGATATTAAACGCAGCGCATATATTGTTGCCATTCATGTTTGGTCCTATTATTGCAAGTGTGATTTGTGTGAGGGTCTTTCGTCTAGAGATTGAATGGCCATTTTGGCTTAGTCAGATAGGTTTGGTTTTGCTAGGTGTTCAAATTGGTTCAACTTTCACTAAAAATGTAATATTAGATATTAAAGATGATTGGTTAACGATTATTTTGATTACTGTCATGTTGTTAGCCCTAGCATTAGTGATAGCATTCTTTTTCAAAAAAATTGCCAAAGTTAATACGGAAACTGCTATTCTTAGTGTGATTCCAGGGGCTTTAAGTCAAATGTTAATCATGGCGGAAGAAAATAAAAGAGCAAATATTATGGTAGTCAGTTTGACACAAACTTCAAGGATTATTTTTGTAGTTATTCTAGTACCATTTATTTCTTACTTTTTCAGAGATAATGGTAGTAATGGTAGCCCTGAAAAGGCGACAACGAAGGTACTGACAGATGCAGTATCAATTCCCCAAATATTACTTTTAGCATTAGCAGTTTTTATTGTTTATATCATAATGAGTAAGATTAATTTTCCAACGAAACAGTTACTAGCACCGATTATAGTACTTATTAGTTGGAATTTAATTACAGGTGTAACATTTACTCTAGATAATTATATTATTGCGTCGGCCCAGGTGATCTATATGATTCGCATTGGTCTACAAATAGCTAAGTTGCTAGATCAAATGAAAGGGAGAATTGCAGTTGCGATTGCATTTCAAAATGTACTTTTGATATTACTTGCCTTTATCATGGTGTTGCTAATTTCGATGGTGTCTAATCATTCTGTAAATGAATTGTTCCTTGGTGCTGCACCTGGTGGCATGAGCCAAATCGTATTAGTAGCAATTGAAACAGGTGCCGATGTGGCGCTGATATCGAGTTATCATATTTTTAGGATATTCTTTATTTTATTCTTAATTGCACCTTTATTAGGTCATTTACTCATATATATAGATAGATCACATTCTTAGAGCTATTAGAATTTATTGATTTACTATTGAGTTTGATTAGGTATTTTAAAATGAAATATGTTCACAAATAACCTTCTATGAATAGAAGGTTATTTTTTAATGAAAACAAAATGCATAAAATAATAATCAGACATTTTAAGGGGATTATCATTAATTTCATTCCAATTTTTAAATATGGGTAACTTAATATTCTTATTTATAGGTCTACTAATGATCGGTATCGTATTATCAGTCTACGAAGGCACAATGCCAGGCACACTACCGACACTATTCTTTTCAAATGTTCGTTATAGAACACTGTCTTGGACATTTAACATTTCAGTGTCTGTGTTTGGTGGTACGACACCTTTAGTAGCGACATGGTTGGTACATGAAACTGGAAACAACATTGCCCCAGGCTTTTATTGGTTAATAGTGAGTATTATTGGCCTTATAGTTGTCGTGTTTTTATTTAAAGACACTTCAAAACAGTCTTTAAAAGGCTCTTATCCAACTGTTTCTAATGAAAAAGAATTTAAAATAGCTGTTGAAAACCCTAAAGATTCATTATGGTGGCATTCAGAAAGCCAACAAAATAAATAATCTATTAATTACATTATGAAACAGCGATGTACTTTTTAATGATTTCATTTTACTTATAACAAATGAAATCATTGAAAAGTATTTTTTTATTTAAAAATAAGCATATAGGTTATGAATATATACGAGTCACTTTTACAAGTAATTTAGTTTAACAAATTTTAATCATCTAATTATTTAGTTATGGTTATAAATCGGATTGTTTGGACAAGACTGCAAATGCGCATTATACAATCCAGCAGCCTCTAAAAATGAAAAAACTGTTACTGGACCTAAAAATTTGAACCCATAACTTTTTAAAGATTTTGAAAGTTTTGTTGCACGTTCATCTACAGTAATTCGGTCACTAGGTTGTTTGTAACCACAATTAATGGGTTCATAATCAACAGTTGACCATAAATAATCACTGAAACTACCGTAGTCTTTTTCAATTTCAAAGTAACCTTTTGCTTGACTTACAATTGCTTCTAATTTTTTTCTGTTATGTACGATATTAGGGAAAGTCATTAATTGATCAATATCCTTATCTGTCATTTTTACAATTTGATGAGGATCGAAATCATAAAATGCTTGTTCATAGGATTCTTTTTTCTTTAATATTGTTAACCATGAAAGACCAGCATGTTGAGATTCTAGTGCTAAGAGTTTAAACAATTTGAGACTATCATATAGTGGTTGCCCCCATACTTCGTCATGATATTTTAAATAGATTGGATCTTTGGTACCAAATGCACAGTCGTTCATAAATTTCACTCCATTTTATTGACTTATTTTAACATCCATTATACTATAATTAAGTAAATAAATATTGTCTACTGGGAAGAGTAAATAGGCTTGAATTTAACAGAGAGTACAAGAATGCTGAAAATGTACAATTTAACTTATTGAAGGTAGCCCACATTGAACTTTAACTGAACACTAATCATATGAAGATATCTGTTTAATAGGTTAAAGCGTGCTTGAGCGTTAATCATGTAATTAAGTGCTTGAAATTAGTTTGTAATTTCTTGAATTTAGGTGGTACCACGGAATATCCGTCCTATTTTGATAGGGCGGATATTTTTATTTTTAAGGAGGATTTTAACACATGGAAATGAAACCAAAATATAATCCAAGGGAAGTTGAGTCTGGACGTTATGACCAATGGGTAAACAGTGGATATTTTAAAGCAAAAGATGATCAATCTAAAGAAACATATACAATCGTTATTCCGCCTCCAAATGTAACTGGTAAATTACATCTTGGTCATGCTTGGGATACAACATTACAAGATATATTGACACGTATGAAACGCATGCAGGGTTACGATACCTTATATCTGCCAGGCATGGATCATGCAGGCATTGCGACACAAGCTAAAGTAGAAGCAAAATTAAATGAACAAGGTTTATCTCGACATGATTTAGGAAGAGAAAAATTCTTGGAGCAAGCATGGGACTGGAAAGAGGAATATGCAAACTTTATCAGACAACAATGGGCTAAACTTGGTCTTGGTCTAGATTATAGTAGAGAAAGATTCACATTGGATGAAGGTTTAAGTAAAGCAGTTAAAAAAGTATTCGTTGATATGTACAATAAAGGCTTGATTTATCGTGGCGAATATATTATTAATTGGGATCCTATTGCGCGCACGGCTTTATCTGATATTGAAGTTATACATGAAGATGTGCAAGGCAAATTTTACCATTTTAAATATCCTTATGCAGATGGTAATGGTTATATTGAAATTGCAACGACGCGTCCAGAAACGATGTTAGGTGACACTGCAATTGTGGTTAACCCGAATGATGAACGTTATAAAGACGTAATAGGTAAAACAGTTATTTTACCTATTGTAGGTAGAGAATTACCAATATTGGCTGATGAATATGTAGATATTGAATTTGGTAGTGGTGCGATGAAAGTTACACCTGCGCATGACCCAAATGATTTTGAAATAGGTAATCGACATGATTTAGAGCGTATTATTGTCATGGATGAATCAGGTAAGATGAATGACAAAGCTGATAAATACCAAGGCATGGATCGTTTTGATTGTCGTGAACAATTAGTAAAAGATTTAGAAGCGGAAAACCTAGTCATTAAAATTGAAGAGCATGAACATTCAGTTGGTCATTCTGAGCGTTCTGGTGCAGTCGTAGAACCTTATTTATCTACGCAATGGTTCGTTAAGATGAAACCACTTGCTGAACAAGCATTAAATAACCAAAAAACAGACGACAGAATCGATTTTGTTCCAGCCCGCTTTGAAAAAACATTTAATCGTTGGATGGAAGAAATTCGAGATTGGACAATATCTAGACAACTTTGGTGGGGGCATCAAATTCCAGCATGGTACCATAAGGAAACTGGTGAAATATTTGTAGGTGAGCATGAACCAGAAGATATTGAAAACTGGGTACAAGATGAAGATGTCTTGGATACTTGGTTCTCCAGTGCTTTATGGCCGTTTTCTACACTAGGCTGGCCTGATGTCGAAGCAGATGACTTCCAACGTTATTTCCCAACAAATGCTTTAGTGACTGGTTATGATATTATCTTTTTCTGGGTAGCTAGAATGATTTTCCAAGGATTAGAATTTACTGGAAAACGTCCGTTCAATGATGTATTATTACATGGATTGGTTCGTGCGGAAGATGGCCGTAAGATGAGTAAATCGCTCGGTAATGGTGTTGACCCAATGGATGTTATTGATGAATATGGCGCTGATAGTTTACGCTATTTCTTAGCCACAGGATCGTCACCAGGTCATGATTTACGTTATTCTACTGAAAAAGTGGAGTCTATATGGAATTTTATTAACAAAATTTGGAATGCTGCGAGATTCAGTATTATGAATATTGGTGAAGACTTTACGGTAGAACAAGTTGACTTATCAGGTGATTTATCACTTGCTGACAAGTGGATTTTAACTCGCTTAAACGAAACAATTGAGAATGTAACGGAATTAAGTGATAAATATGAGTTTGGTGAAGTAGGCAGAACGTTATATAATTTCATATGGGATGAATTCTGTGATTGGTATATTGAAATGAGTAAGATACCAATGAATGGTGAAGACGAAGCACAGAAACAAATCACGCGCTCTGTACTTACTTATGTACTAGATAATACGATGAGAATGCTACACCCATTCATGCCATTTGTGACTGAACAAATTTGGCAAAATTTACCTCACGAAGGTGAAACAATTGTTAAAGCTGCTTGGCCAAAAGTAAACGAAGCGCTTGTTTTTGATGACAGTAAAGAAACAATGCAGCAACTCGTTGAAATTATAAAATCTGTGAGACAGTCACGCTTAGAAGTGGATACACCTTTATCTAAGGCGATTCCAATTTTCATTAAAGCAAAAGATGAAAATATTAAAGAAACATTGTTGAATAATTCAAATTATATAGATAGATTTTGTCATCCAAGTGAATTAACGATTGATACAACAATTGAAATTCCTGAAAAAGCAATGACATCTGTAACGACAGCCGGTGAAGTTGTACTTCCATTAGAAGGTTTGATTGATATGGATAAAGAGATTGCACGTTTAGAAAATGAACTTTTAAAATGGGAAAAAGAGCTAGATCGAGTAAATAAAAAATTAGCAAATGAAAACTTCGTCAATAAAGCACCTGAAAAAGTGATTAATGAAGAACGTGAGAAAAAGCAAACCTATCAAGAGAAATATGATGGTGTTAAATTACGAATTAATCAATTAAAAGCATAGGAGTCCTTAAGATGAATTACCTAGATAGCTTATATTGGATACACGAGCGAACTAAGTTTGGTATAAAGCCAGGCGTCAAACGCATGGAATGGATGCTAGAGCGCTTGAATAATCCACAATTTAATATAAATGGTATTCATGTAGGTGGTACAAATGGTAAAGGATCGACCGTTTCATATTTGAGATCAGCACTTGTTGATAACGGATATGAAGTGGGCACATTCACTTCACCATTTATCGAGACCTTCAATGAACGCATTAGTTTAAATGGGAATCCAATAAGTGATGATGAGATTGTTGCACTCGTTCAACACGTCAAACCCGTCAGTGAAGCATTAGAAATAGAAACAGAACTTGGCACTGCTACCGAATTTGAAATTATAACAACAATGATGTTTTTATATTTTGGAGAAATTCATCCAGTAGATTTTGTTATAGTCGAAGCAGGATTAGGTATTAAAAATGATTCGACTAATGTATTTAAACCAATATTATCAATCCTTACAAGTATTGGGTTAGATCATACAGACCTTTTAGGTGATACTTATGTAGATATCGCGAAAGACAAAGGCGCTATCGTTAAACCTAATACACCTGTTATTTATGCCGTGAAAAACGATGAAGCACTTAAAGTGATTAGAGATTATGTTGAGCAACAAGAGGCTGAAGGCATCGAATTAGATCGCGATATTAGTATTATTTCAGAAGATGAAGAATTTACTTATCGCTATAAAGATTATGAATTAGAAACACTACTTCTGAATATGGTCGGTGAACATCAAAAAGAAAATGCAGCTCTAGCGATTACGGCATTAATTGAATTAAATGAAGATGGTATCGTTGATTTAGATTTCAATAAAATGATAGATGGTATAGAATCCGTAAGTTGGACTGGTAGAATTGAACAAGTAAAAGATCAGCCTTTAATGATTATGGATGGAGCGCATAATGTAGAAAGCGTAGAAGCGTTAATTAGCACAATTAAGCAATATTACAACATAGAAAATATAGATATCTTGTTTTCAGCAATTAAAGGAAAGCCCATCAATGCCATGGTAGATCAACTTAAAACGATTGCATCGACATTCTATATTACTGATTTTGATTTCCCGAAAGCCTTAACAAAAGAAGAGATTTTTGAAGACGTCAGATACGATCAAAAAGCACTTGTTGATGATTATGTTAAGTTTATAGAAACTTATGAGGGTGAAGGTTTAATCATTACTGGCAGTTTATACTTTATTAGCGAAGTAAAATCTAAAGTGAATTTTAATGAGAGCAATTAGGACATAAATGATGCATATATTAAAGTATAGCAATATGTCTAGTTATATGAGCTTGAGTTTAATACTACCTAAACTGAAACTTATTCGTAAGTGCTACTAAAATTCTATATGGTTTACTAATGTTAAAGTTCTTTAGTGAAGCGTAACTTTAAGATTAACAGGCTGAGACATCATTGATGTTTCAGCCTGTTGTTGTTTTAGTTTCAATGATATACGTGTGAGGTAATATATTATTATGAAGAAAATATGTATTTATGATAGAAATTCAACGTAGTAAACGGGCGCTAAGCGTATTGAATTTCGTCTAAAAATGAAACATATATTTCCTATTTAAATTTGGTGTTATATGATAGTATTTACAAAGGGGAGGTATGAGAATAAAATGGCAGACAAGAAATTCCCAAAAGATGCAATGCGAGTTTTAAAAGAGACAAGCCGAACTTTTTATATACCGATTACTTTTTTAGAAAAAGAATTAAAGCATACGGTAGCTTCTGCGTATCTCGTATTACGAGCAATAGATGAAATTGAAGACCATGAAGCATTAAGTAACGATATGAAATACAATATGCTCATGCAAATAAGTGAATTATTTAAGGAAACATTCGACGAGGATAAATATTTACAAATTTTAGCGCCTGTTAAAAATGACATGCCTGAAGTTACAATACGATTAGGCGAATGGATAGATGCTTGTCCAGAACATACGAGAGCTGTTGTATTAGAGGCTTCAAGTGAGATGGCGTATGGTATGGCAAAATGGGCGAAAGTCAATTGGGATATCCATACTAAAGCGGATTTAGATGACTATACATATTATGTTGCAGGACTTGTTGGTGTGATGCTTTCACAACTTTGGGATCTTTGCGCTGGCGTTAAAACAGACCGAGATTTAGCTATAGGATATGGTCGAGGTTTACAAGCTGTAAATATTCTGAGAAATCAACATGAAGATTATGAAGAACGAGGCGTAAGTTTTGTTCCAGATGATTGGGACAGAGATGACTTGTTCGAATATGCTGAAGATAATTTAGCTAAAGCTGATGCTTATATGAAAGACATTAATAAAAAGACAATATTATTATTTTGTCGCTTACCATTGGCACTTGCACATAAATCGCTTAAAGCGATGAAAAATGGACGTGAAAAAATATCACGTTCTGAAGTAGAAGAAACAGTTGAAGAAATACAAAAAGATTAATGATGCATTAAAAATGTCTCAGTTAGAATTAATAAAGAAACAGCAATCAAATTTATATTTGATTGCTGTTTCTTTATTTTAGTGAGTATATACAAACTATTGCTAATTATAACTTTCATTTCAGAACAAAAAATAAATTTAAATTTAAGATTATATTAATATTATCTGTTTTTGTTAATTTTGTTATTTAATAAATAAATTATTTTATAATGAGTGATAGGAGGTGCTTAAGTGTTTCTATTGTTTTTAATTTGCCCTATTTTATTTAGTTATTTATATCAGTTAAGTTTTGTAGAGAAGCTTGATTTGACTTACTTTAAATTACGTTCGCATTGCGATTATTGTTATCGACAACTTCGAATTTATGAAATGATCCCGATATTTAGCTTTTTATTTCAAAGAGGTAAAACGACATGTTGTAATAAACAACTCAATCGTTGTTATTTCGTTGGTGAAAGTCTTGCTTTATTACCAGTATTTTTTGTACTACAATATAACACTTTATTAAACATAGATTATTCCACTTTTTTACTCATTTATTTATTCTTACTTGTGCTTGCACTTTATGATATTGCTACCTTTTCAATCCCCTTACATATGCTGTTTATTTTTACATTTTGTATTTGTGTTATAGTACCGATACATTTCATTTCTTTTTTACTCGTAAGTAGTTTACTTCATTTAATATATTTCTTTTGTAATAAATCAATTGGATACGGAGACATTCTTGTCTTCTCTGTATTAGCATTAGCACTGCCGTTTTCTTTATTTAGATACCTTTTTTTATTTACTTTTATTATCGGTGGCGTATTTGCGTTATTTCATTTCATATTTTTTAGAAATACCAAACAGTGTGTACCACTGATTCCTTTTATCTTTCTTGCATTTAATCTCACAATCATATTCCAACAAAGTATAAGCTACGGAGTGAAGTTCTTATGAAAATAAATGATCTTGCAAATCATCAAAAACCCAGGGAGCGTATGTTAAATTATGGTGCCTCTCATCTATCACATGCTGAATTACTAGCAATTTTAATTAATACTGGTAGAAAAGGATATTCTAGTTTAGATATTGCGAATGAATTACTTAAATCTATTGTGAATTTAAAAGAATTAAAGCATCTATCAATTAATGATTTAAATAAAATCAAAGGCGTTGGACTATACAAAGCACTCACTTTAAAAGCTGCTTTTGAATTAGGTGAACGAATGCATTCTGGAAGTGTTGATGATAAAATTCAAATCAATAGCCCTAAAGATGTAGCAGACTTTATGATGGGGAAAATGGAACATTTAACTCAAGAAAAATTTATAGCGTTATTTTTAAATTCTAAGAATATCATTATCAAGCAAAAAACAATTTTTATGGGGACATTGAATAGTGCTATTGTGCATCCTCGAGAAATCTACAGTGAAGCAGTTAAATGTGCAAGTAATGCAATTATTGTCCTCCATAACCATCCTTCAGGCGATACTACACCATCACTAGAGGATATTAAAACTACAGATAGATTACGAGAATGTGGAGATATATTAGGCATACAATTATTAGATCATGTCATTATTGGTGATCATACATATTTAAGTATGGTTGAAGAAGGTTACTTTGACATATAATAGAATGTCTAATTTCAATTTTTTGTTATAAAATAGATGAGGTATAATGAAATAGTTAACTAAGGAGGGAGAATGTTTGGGGATTTTATTTTTAATTGGGCTATTAATTCCAGTTGTATATTTAATGCAACTGACAAAAAAGAAAGTAGCTATTAATTTGAAACGGACAATAAATACAATTGTCATCTCGATCATTAGTGTTTTAATAGTAACCATTTTATTTATTGTCTTTAATCATGCGAAAATTGAGATATGGCATACTGTTATCAGTGCAATCATTGTATCAATCGTATGGGCATTATTATTAAGCGCGTGTTATTATGTTTATCAAATACTTTCTAATAATGTAAAAAAATAAGTTGTTTCTTTTAAATATAGTAATAGTTGATGTACGACTGAATTAAGTATGATTAAATTTTAACCATGAATGCATTATAAAAATAATTTGATGTAGAAAGCTAAAATCAAAATTTCGATTAATCATTTCATGCTCCAATTCAAGAATGGATGACAATGTTACGGTTCATCTATAAACTAAAGCGCATGCAAAACCATCGCTAATTTTGAGTTAAAAACAGTTTTATAACGTAGAGATGTTTATCACTATGCATTAAAAAAGCCTGAGGCATCTATTCATGCCTCAGGCTCAGATTATTCACATGCATCTTACTCAAATGAATCTATTCACTGTTTTCCAATTTCATAAATATTAATTTAATTTATAAAGTTGAAATAGTAGTTAAAATGATCCATGATCCAAAGAATTCCTTGATATCCTAAGTAGATACATAATACAATGATTCCAATATATATTAAAACTCTTAATAAAGATAAACCTACTCTAAATAATAGTATAACCAAGAGGGCAAGCAGGATTATAGATAAAATATTCATTCTATGTTCACTCCCTTTGCTTTTAATTGTACTATGAATTGAATGACTATTCATCAATCTATGGGGAACTTTTTAAATACTACTTCAGACTGATGATTTTTTATGGGTAAAATTTTATAATTTAACATGACTTAATAGGAGGATGGTTCATGCGTTTTATATTTAGCATCATTAAAAATATTGTAGCAATTATAGCAATCGTTATTATTGTATTCTTTGCGCTTAAATATGCACCTTTTTTAAAAGACCAACAATGGAATCCAGTTAGTAACGATGAACCATCTGTAAACCATACGCAAACGAAAAAAGATTTAGCTGGAGGTCAACGTTATACTGTTAAAGATAATGATATATTGAATAACGTGCCACTCAGCCAAACTAAAAATGTTTTTGATTGGATAGATAAAAAAGAATTCATGTCTGTATCTGGCATATACAGGATGGGATACAGTGATGATTATTTAGCTGGTCAGCGCGGAGATGAATTTATTATTTATAAATTTGGCTCAGATTCAATCAGAGTATATAGAACAGAAATAGAGATGGAGCAAGATTTAAACCAACTGGGTGAACATATAGAACTATTACCACCTTCAAGCTACGAGTAAGGCGTTTGAATTCTATGCTAAAATGCGTTAGCCTTATATAAGTAAAAACGTTAAAGGTTGGTGTCTAATTATGAGTGAAGAAAAATCTAATGATAAAAAAGTAGATGAGCAAGCTAAAGCACAAAATCTATTTGCACGTTGGAGAAAAGAAGAAACATTATATAAAGAAGATGAAAAAGAAGCCGAAAAGAACGCTAACACTGAAACTTCAGAAGAAGATAAATCATAATATTTAGTTCATAGGTAATTAAGTCTGAAACCAAAACGTTTCAGGCTTATTTTATTATAATGTAACGACTTTTATTTGTTTGAATTGTAGTTTCAGATTTGAACAATGAGTGGGTAACTATACTATGTTTTATATAGATAATACGTCTTAGCACTTTATTTATTTAATATCGATCATTTTAATACACTATTCACGTTGAAAATTGTTATAATACAATGTATCGTTCTCTTATATATTAATTAAAAGTAGTTTGTTAAAGTTTGTATTAATAGAATACCTAAACAAAAAGAACTGATTTGAAAATTATTGAGGTTCGTGCTTTATTTCAAACTATGAGTAATATAAAATGATAGAAGAACATAAAATAGTCGTGTAATAGAGGTGTTTAGGTTGTCAAAGTTTTTTAAAAACAACAAATTGATTGTTATTTTGTGTGCAATCATTGTGTTTATTGCCTTAATAGGCGTGTCTTTACGTTCGCAATCGCAATCACCGGTAGAACAATACGTAGGGGATTCTGTAGCGTTTGGACAAAAAGCGGTAAGTTATCCTGTGCAATTTGTGACTGGATCAATTAATAATCTATTTTCAAACGATGGTTCAAAAGAGCAATCGAAAAAATTGAAGCAATTAGAAGCTGAAAATGAAAGATTAGAAAGTGAAAATAAAAAGTATAAAAAAGAATTGGATATTGAAGATATATCTAAGTTTGAACCCATCTCTAGTACGGTTTTATCTAGGAATCCAGATCAGTGGATGAATACATTAATCATTAATCAAGGGTCTAAAGATGGCATTCAAGATAATATGGCTGTCATGACATCAGAAGGCTTAGTTGGTCGTATTTCTAAAGTTAATCAATTTTCATCTCAGGTTGATTTGATTTCAACCAATACACGTGCCAATCGATTATCAGTAAATATCCAACACGATAGTAAAAATGTCTTTGGTTTAATTGATCATTATGATTCGAAAAGTGAAGAATTAGTAATTACTGATATTAATAACAAAGATAGCATTAAAAAAGGAGATAAAGTTGTTACGAGTGGTTTAGCGGATCAACTACCTAGCAGTATTTACATAGGAGAAGTATCTAAAGTTGAAAATGATGAGTATGGGCTATCGAAAGAGGTTCGAGTTAAAACGGCAGCTAATTTATCAGACTTAAACCATGTTTATGTAGCTAAAAGAGATCCTAAGACGATACCTGACGATGGAAGTGGGGATAATTAATGCGAGCTTTATACTACTTTCTAATCGGTATAGTTTTATTCTATATTGACACAGTTATTGGGTTAGTCATTCCAATGCAAATAGGGGATAAGGACATTGTTTTTGTACCTCATTTGATGCTTATGTATTTACTATTAATTTGTGTTTACAGAAGCTTTGGTGTTGCTATGATTTTAGCTGCTGTATTTGGAATAGTAACGGACCTTTATTTCGGTAGTTTTTACGGATTATATTTATTTGGCTTCATTTTATTTGTTGTCATCATGGACTTTTTCTTTAAAACGTTTTATAGAGATAACACGATGCTATTTATTACGGTTTGGTTAAGTACGATATTCTTAGAAATATACGTTGCAATCATTTATAGTATATTAGGTTTAATTGCATTTAATTTTATAGACTTTATTGTTTTCAGACTAATACCAACACTAATATTAAATTTCATTTTATTAGTGATACTATATCCAATTATTACTAAATTCTTCAGAAAAGTACAAATGAAGATTGACAGTAAGTAATCGTAATGCTAAAATGCAGTAGTTGAGTAGTTTTTAGCTACATACAACCGCTCGGATTCAGGTTAAAGTACATGTATGTCACCTGAGTTTGGCGTGACTTAAATTATTAGGAGGTGCAAAGTATGTTTGCTATTATTGAAACAGGTGGAAAACAAGTTAAAGTTGAAGAAGGACAAGAAATCTTCGTTGAGAAATTAGATGTTAACGAAGGTGATTCATTTACTTTTGACAAAGTATTATTTGTAGGTGGAGATGCAGTTAAAGTTGGTGTGCCAACAGTTGAAGGTGCTTCAGTTACTGCTACAGTACAAAAACAAGGTCGCGGTAAAAAAATCACTGTATTCACATACAAACGTCGTAAAGACTCAAAACGTAAAAAAGGTCATCGTCAACCTTACACTAAATTAACAATCGACAAAATCAACGCGTAATCATGATTACTGTTGATGTTACATTGAACGATGCCGGTCAAGTAACTGATGTTATCATGGATGGTCATGCAGAACATGGCGAATATGGACATGATATAGTTTGTGCAGGCGCATCCGCAGTTCTCTTCGGAAGTGTTAATGCTATAATGGGATTAACAAGTGAGAAGCCCGACATTGATTACAATGATGACGGTGGACATTTCCACGTTAGAAGTGTAGACACTACAAATGAACAAGCGCAATTAATTCTTCAAGCAATGCTCGTATCATTGCAAACAATTGAAGAGGAATATAAAGAAAATATTAGACTAAATTATAAGTGAGGTGCAAGCATATGTTAAAATTAAACTTACAATTTTTCTCATCTAAAAAAGGACTTGGTTCTACAAAAAACGGTCGTGACTCAGAATCAAAACGTTTAGGAGCTAAACGTGCTGATGGTCAATACGTTACAGGTGGTTCTATTTTATTCCGCCAACGTGGTACTAAAATTTATCCTGGTGAAAATGTAGGTCGTGGTGGCGACGATACATTATTCGCTAAAATCGACGGCGTTGTTAAATTTGAACGCAAAGGTCGCGACAAAAAACAAGTTTCTGTATACGCAGCAGCTGAGTAATTTTTGTCATCGTTAACACCAGAAGTGATCACTTCTGGTGTTTATTTTTTGTCTTTATTTTCTAGTTAATGAGATAATGATATAATAAAAAAGATATAGAAGTTTAAAATTTGAAAAAAAGAGGTGAAATCATGTTTGTTGATCAAGTTAAAATATCGCTTAAAGCAGGCGATGGTGGTAATGGTATTACAGCTTATCGCAGAGAAAAATATGTACCATTTGGTGGGCCAGCCGGTGGTGACGGTGGAGATGGCGCGTCTATTATATTTGAAGTTGATGAAGGCTTACGAACTTTATTAGATTTTAGATACCAAACACATTTCAAAGCTAAAAGAGGGGACGGTGGTCAAAGCAGCAATATGCACGGTAAAAACGCTGAACACCTTGTCTTGAAGGTACCACCAGGCACTATTATTAAAAGTGCAGATTCTGAAGAAGTATTAGCAGATTTAGTTGAAAATGGCCAACGTGCCGTTGTAGCTAAGGGGGGACGTGGAGGACGCGGAAACTCTCGATTTGCGTCACCAAGAAACCCTGCGCCTGATTTTAGTGAAAACGGAGAACCTGGCGAGGAAATTGAAGTAACCTTAGAGTTGAAATTACTTGCGGATGTTGGACTAGTAGGTTTTCCGAGTGTCGGTAAATCAACATTGTTATCTATCGTTTCTAAAGCTAAACCTAAAATTGGAGCATACCACTTTACTACAATTAAACCAAATTTAGGTGTAGTATCTACTAAAGATCAAAGAAGCTTTGTTATGGCTGACTTACCAGGTCTGATTGAAGGTGCTTCCGAAGGTGTTGGATTAGGGCATCAATTTTTAAAACATGTTGAACGTACTAAAGTAATCGTACATATGATAGATATGAGTGGTTCTGAAGGACGAGATCCCTATGAAGATTATAAAGTAATTAACGAAGAATTAAGCGCATATGAACATCGTTTAGAAGAAAGACCACAAATAGTGGTAGCAAATAAGATGGATATGCCGAATGCAGAAGATAATTTAGCTTTATTCAAAGAAGAAATAAACGACGATTCAGTACACATTATACCGCTTTCTACATTTAAGCATGACCACATAGATGAATTACTTTATGCGATTGCTGATAAATTAGAAGCAGTTAAAGACATTGACTTCAGTAAAGATGAGGAAGAAGATTTAGGTGTGAATAGAGTTGTTTATAAACATACGCCTAGTCAAGATAAATTCACTATTACTAGAGATGATGATGCTGCATACGTTGTTAGTGGTAAGGCAATTGAAAGAATGTTCAAGATGACTGATTTCAATAGTGATCCAGCAGTACGTCGTTTCGCACGTCAAATGCGCTCAATGGGTATTGATGATGCTTTAAGAGCACGTGGTTGTAGAAATGGTGATATCGTGAGAATTTTAGGTGGAGAATTTGAATTTGTTGAATAGGAGTGCATAATATGGACAAAAAAGATTACAAAAAGTTTTACTTAATTCGTGAGGATGTATTACCTGAATCTGTTGTGAAAACTTTAAAGATAAAAGAAGTCTTAAAAAATGATCCATCACTGTCCATATTTGAAGCTGTTAAGCAATTTGATTTATCAAGAAGTGCATTCTATAAATACAGAGATACGATATTTTCAATTGATGAAAAAATCGAATCAACAAGAGAGTTTACGTTGATATTATACGTAAATGATATTGTAGGCATGTTAGCAGAAGTACTGAATACATTATCGAATTTAGATTTATCTGTCTTGACAATTCATCAAAGTATACCGATGGAAGGTAGAGCAACCATCACACTTTCATTGGATGCTACAAGTACCGATTTAGAGATTGATGATGTAATGGAAGCATTAAGAATCGTTGATCATGTTTCTAAAGTGGAATTAATTAGTATGACTATATAAGGAAGTGTATTCATGTACGCATATATTAAAGGCACATTAACTGAATTAAACCCTACACACGTAGTTGTTGAGGCTTCAGGTGTTGGTTATGAAATACAAACGCCAAATTCTTATCGTTTTCAGAAATACATGGACCATGAAGTGGTTGTACATACATCACTTATCGTGCGAGAAGATGCACAATTGCTTTACGGTTTTATAAATCAAGAAGAAAAAGATATGTTTTTAAGCCTAATTAAGGTAACTGGCATCGGACCTAAATCAGCATTGGCTATACTCGCAAGTAGTTCACCAAACGATGTCAAAATAGCAATTGAAAATGAAAATGATGCTTACTTAACAAAATTTCCTGGCATAGGCAAAAAAACAGCGAGACAAATTGTATTGGATCTTAAAGGCAAGGTCCAAATTAATGATGTAGACAGTAGCCAAATTTTAAATATGGATACTCAGGACCACGCTAATGCACCGATTATTAAAGAAGCTTTGCTTGCTCTAGAAGCTTTAGGGTACTCTAAGCGAGAATTAACAAAAGTTGAAAAATCATTGAGTAAAGAAACATTTGACTCAGTAGACGATGCGGTTAAACGAGGCTTACAATTACTTATAGCATAAATATACAATTATATTTAAAAAGGGGGTAAAAAAATGGATGATAGAATGGTTGATCAATCTATGCATGATGAAGAATCTTCATTTGAGTTATCTTTAAGACCAACGAAACTACGCCAATATATTGGACAATCTACGATTAAGTCAAATTTAGAAGTGTTTATTAAAGCTGCCAAAATGCGACAAGAACCGTTAGATCATGTTTTATTATTTGGTCCCCCTGGTTTAGGTAAAACAACATTATCAAATATTATAGCCAATGAAATGGAAGTAAATATCAGAATCATTTCAGGCCCTTCTATAGAACGGCCGGGTGATTTGGCTGCAATTCTTTCAAGTTTACAACCTGGAGATGTGCTATTTATAGATGAAATTCATAGATTGAGTAGCGTTGTTGAAGAAGTATTGTATCCGGCGATGGAGGATTTCTTTTTAGATATTGTTATTGGTAAAGGTGAGGAAGCACGGAGTATTAGAATTGACTTACCGCCTTTCACGCTAATTGGTGCCACAACAAGAGCTGGTAGCTTAACTGCACCATTACGAGATAGATTTGGTGTACATTTAAGACTTGAGTATTACCAAGAGCTTGAATTAAAAGAAATCATCGTACGTACGGCAGAAGTTTTAGGCACTTCCATTGACGACGAAAGTGCAATTGAGTTAGCGAAACGTAGTCGTGGTACACCAAGAGTAGCAAATAGGTTGTTGAAACGCGTGCGTGATTTCCAACAAGTCAACGAAGATGAATTAATAAGTATTGCCACAACAAGAGCTTCATTACAATTACTTCAAGTTGATGATGAAGGTTTAGATTATATTGATCATAAAATGATGAATTGTATTTTAGAACAATATAAAGGTGGCCCTGTTGGCTTAGATACGATTGCAGTTTCGATTGGTGAAGAACGTGTAACTATCGAAGATGTTTACGAGCCATTTTTAATTCAAAAAGGATTTATAGAACGTACACCAAGAGGTAGAAAAGCGACACCTTATGCATTTGAACATTTTAGCAAGAAGAATGGAAAGAAGGAATAAGTTTGGATATTGAAGCATTTGATTATCACTTGCCTGAAGCATTAATTGCACAAACACCTCTGAAGAACAGAGATGAAAGTAGATTGCTAATTCTTGGCAGACAATCTGGTAATATTGAACATAAACATTTTAAAGATGTCACAGATTACCTTAATGAAGGGGATACACTTGTATTAAATGATACAAGGGTTATGCCAGCACGTTTATTTGGAATGAAAGAAGAAACAGGTGCTAAGGTAGAAATGTTAATGCTTACTCAAATCGAAGGCAATGATTGGGAAGTATTATTAAAACCAGCTAAAAGAATTAAGGTTGGTAACAAATTGACCTTTGGTGAAGGGAAAATCATAGCCGAATGCATTGAAGAATTGGATCAAGGTGGTCGTATCATGCGATTGCACTATGATGGTATCCTTCAAGAGCGTTTGGATGAGCTAGGTGAAATGCCATTGCCACCATATATTAAAGAACGGTTAGATGATCAAGAACGTTATCAAACTGTATATGCTAAAGCATCAGGGTCGGCAGCAGCACCCACTGCAGGATTGCATTTCACAGATGAATTGTTAGAACGTATTAAAGCTCAAGGTGTAAATATAGCTTTTATTACATTACATGTAGGTCTAGGAACATTTAGACCAGTTAGTGTAGATAATATCGATGATCATGAAATGCATAGTGAATATTATCAAATGGATGAAGCTACAGCAAACCTTTTAAATAGTACAAGAGACAATGGTAATCGAATTATTTCTGTTGGTACGACTTCTACAAGAACTTTAGAAACAATTATGCAATCAAGCGATAGATTTGTCGCTAAAAGTGGATGGACAGATATTTTTATCTTCCCTGGATTCAATTTTAAAGCAATTGACGGATTAATTACCAATTTCCACTTACCAAAATCAACACTCGTTATGCTTGTGTCTGCTTTTAGTTCTAGAGATTATATCATTAATGCTTACAATCAAGCTGTAGCTTCAGAATATAGATTTTTTAGTTTTGGAGATGCAATGTTAATTATTTAGGGAATGAAAGGGGATTTTATATGCCAACGCCAGCTGTTACATATGAGCATATTAAAACTTGTAAACAATCAGGTGCAAGACTAGGTATCGTTCATACACCTCATGGTTCGTTTGAAACACCAATGTTTATGCCTGTTGGAACGAAAGCAACCGTAAAAACAATGAGTCCAGAAGAATTACATCAAATGGAAACTAAGATTATACTAGGTAATACATATCATTTGTGGTTACAACCGGGAAATGATATTATCAGAAAGAGTGGGGGATTACATCAGTTCATGAACTGGAATGGTCCAATACTGACAGATTCTGGTGGTTTCCAAGTATTTAGTTTAAGTAATTTAAGAAAGATTACTGAGGAAGGTGTAGAATTTCGCCATCACACAAATGGATCTAAACTATTTTTAAGTCCTGAAAAATCTATGCAGATTCAAAATGACTTAGGTTCAGATATCATGATGGCATTTGATGAATGTCCACCTATGCCAGCTGAATATAAATATGTGAAAGACTCGATTGAAAGAACAACAAGATGGGCAGAACGCTGTCTTAAAGCACATTCGAGACCAGAGGATCAAGCCTTGTTTGGTATCATACAAGGTGGAGAATATAAAGATCTTAGAAAGCAAAGCGCTGAGGAGTTAGTAGCTTTAGATTTTCCTGGATATGCGATTGGCGGATTGTCTGTAGGAGAACCTAAACCAGTGATGTACGATATGGTACACCATACGGAACAATTCATGCCCAAAGATAAACCACGTTATTTAATGGGTGTTGGCTCGCCTGACGCATTAATTGAATGTAGTATTAGAGGCATGGATATGTTTGACTGTGTATTACCAACACGTATAGCGCGTAATGGTACTTGTATGACTTCTCATGGTCGTGTAATCATTAAAAATGCCAAATACGCTGAAGATTTGGGACCACTTGATGATAATTGCGATTGCTATACTTGTAAAAATTATAGTAGGGCATACATAAGACATTTAATAAAAGCAGAAGAAACTTTTGGAATACGTCTTACTACTTATCATAATTTACATTTCTTGCTGAAATTAATGGAAAATATCCGACAAGCAATTCGTGAAGATCGCCTTCTAGATTTTAAAGAAGAATTCTTTGAACAGTATGGACTTAATGTTGAAAACCCAAAAAACTTTTAAGAGGGAGAAAAAATAATGCAATTTACTTCATTGATATTACCAATATTATTATTAGTATTAATGTGGTTCTTCTTAATTAGACCACAACAAAAAAAGGCTAAAGAGCATCGTGAAATGATTAGTCAAGTAAGCTCAGGTCAACGTGTTACAACAATCGGCGGTATCAAAGGTACGGTTCGTAGTGTTGACGAAACAACAGTTGTATTAACTTTAAATGGTAATGGTACTGAAATCACTTTAGAAAAACCAGCTATTAAACAAGTTGATCCTTCATAATAAATGTTAGAACTGATATGTTTATATCAGTTCTTTTTTATATCTTTTAATCAAATTGATCTAATATATAATAAGATGATGTTGGTTGTTAGGTTACTTTCAGCTAGTTATAATGACAAGTAAGACCTTTAACGCTATAGAGTGTTATAATTTAATGTAATACCATATATTTAACTTTATACGAATGTTAGTCAAAACTGAGCTTTGCTATCGTCACAATGAAATATACAAGGTTAAATTAGTTGAGTTAGTTTTTACACTCGTTGTAATATGTTAAGATATATAAGGTTGTTGAGTAAAATTTTCTAGTTTTATTAAACTTGCATTAATATAATTTAATCGAGTATTCTTAAAACATAAGCTTACAATGAGGTGTTCAAGTGAAGAAAAGTAGTAGAATAGTTGGGTTCATATTACTTGTAGTTCTGTTGTTTGCAGGCATGGGACTTACATATAAGAACGTAGTTAAAGATGTCAATCTTGGATTAGATCTACAAGGTGGATTTGAAGTCTTGTATCAAGTTGATCCTTTACAAAAAGGCGATAAGATAGATGATAAAGCGGTAAAAGCGACAGCTAAGACGCTTGAAAACCGTGTCAATGTCTTAGGGGTTTCAGAGCCTAAAATACAAGTCGAAGATAATAATAGAATTCGTGTGCAGCTAGCAGGTGTGAAAAATCAATCTCAAGCCCGCGATATCTTATCTTCACAAGCGAATTTAACGATTCGTGATGCTGATGACAATGTCAAACTGACAGGTAAAGATATTCAACAAGGGTCGGCTAAACAAGAATTTAAGCAAAATACAAACCAACCAGCAGTTACTTTTAAATTAAAAGATAGCGATAAATTTAA
Source organism: Staphylococcus sp. Z5-21 (assembly GCF_056529615.1). Lineage (NCBI taxonomy): Bacteria > Bacillati > Bacillota > Bacilli > Caryophanales > Staphylococcaceae > Staphylococcus > Staphylococcus sp. Z5-21. The sequence continues at coordinate 1,177,280 of NZ_CP096462.1, forward strand.
AAAAGTAACTGAAGAAATTTCTAAAAAAGATGAAAATGTCATGGTTGTATGGTTAGATCATGAAAAAGGTGATACTTACCATAAAGAAATGGATAAAAAAGATCCTAAATACGTTTCTGCAGCGTCTGTAGACAAACCGATTAACTCAGATAGTGTGGAAATTTCTGGTGGTTTCAATGGTGAAGAAGGCGTAGAGAAAGCAAAACAAATCGCTGATTTATTAAATTCTGGTTCATTACCAGTAGACCTTAAAGAAATATACTCAAATTCTGTAGGTGCACAATTTGGTCAAGACGCTTTAGATAAAACTGTATTAGCGGCTGCAATTGGTATTGCTGTTATTTACCTATTTATGTTAGGTTTCTATCGTTTACCGGGATTAGTTGCAGTTATCGCTTTAACAACTTACATTTATTTAACATTAGTAGCGTTTAACTTTATTTCTGGTGTATTAACATTGCCAGGATTAGCTGCGTTAGTACTTGGTGTAGGTATGGCAGTCGATGCTAATATTATAATGTATGAGCGGATCAAAGATGAATTGAAGATTGGACGAACGCTTAAACAAGCCTATAAAAAAGCTAATAAGAGCTCTTTCTTAACTATTGTCGATGCACAGCTGACTACAGTCATTGCAGCAGCAGTGTTATTCTTCTTTGGTGAAAGTTCTGTTAAAGGTTTCGCAACGATGTTATTATTAGGTATCCTAATGATTTTCGTAACGGCAGTATTCTTATCAAGATGGTTATTATCGTTATTAATATCATCTAATTTCTTTAAGAAATCCAATTGGCTATTTGGTGTTAGTAAGAAAAATATCCATAACGCTAATGAAGAAAAAGAAATACATGACTTGAAAACACCATACGAGCGCATTGATTTTATGAAATTAGCAAAACCTTTATTAGGTTTAAGCGTGCTTATTATTGTTGTGGGTGCTATCATATTATTTATTTTCAGATTAAATTTAGGTATTGATTTTACAAGTGGTACTCGAGTTGATTTTGAATCTAATAATAAAGTCGACGAGAATAAAGTTACAAATACTTTAGAAAGTAAAGGCTTTAAACCGGATCAAGTTTCTCTTGGTGAAAATGATAAAAACGCAACAGTACAATTTAAGCATGACTTGTCTAAAGACGAAGTTTCTAAAATTCAAGATACGGTAGACCAATCATTTGGTAATAAACCGACTGTGAACACTGTATCACCAGTTATAGGACAGGAATTAGCTAAAAATGCAATGTTAGCACTCATTTACGCAGCAATTGGTATCATCATTTATATTACATTTAGATTCGAATGGCGAATGGGTCTGTCATCTGTACTTGCATTGCTACATGATGCCTTTATGATAGTTGCCGTCTTCAGTCTATTTAGAATAGAAATCGATATTACGTTTATCGCAGCAGTTCTTACAATAATTGGTTATTCTATCAATGATACGATTGTTACATTCGATAGGGTACGGGAAAACTTACACAAAGTAAAAGTGATTACTAAAAATGAACAAATTGATGATATTGTTAATAGATCTATACGTCAAACAATGACACGTTCTATTAATACTGTACTAACTGTAGTTATTGTTGTAATCGCATTGTTGATTTTCGGTGCGCCAAGTATCTTTAACTTCTCATTAGCTTTATTAATTGGATTAATTTCAGGCGTATTCTCATCTGTATTTATTGCAGTACCGCTATGGGGTATTATGAAGAAACGACAGCTTAAGAAATCAGACAATAACAAAATCATTGTTCATAAAGAGAAAAAATCAAATGATGAAAAGATTTTAGTATAAACAATCAGTCATTGAAATTATAGTGAAACGGCTTTCTGCATAAATTGTAGAAGGTCGTTTTTCTTTATCAAAGTAGTAACTATATCTTTGTTCAGGCACTTGATTTTTATTTTTAAATGGAACCACTTTTTATTTTTGGATTTCTTTTGTATAATGACTGGTGGAAATGAGGGAGAATAGTATGATTAAATCAAAATATACTTGGGACGTTAAATCACCAGAAAATGAAATTACAGAGGATGTTTCATTAGATTTAAAACTAACTCCTATTGTAAAAAAAATATTAGAGAGTAAAGAAATTACCGATAAAGCAGCGATAGATCAATTATTAAAAAATAAACAAGTTATGCATGATGCTTGGTTGATGAGCGATATGGAAAAAGCCATAGAACGTATTAATTTAGCCATCGATCAAAATCAAAAAATATTAGTTTATGGTGATTACGATGCAGATGGTGTAACATCAACAACAATATTAGTAAAAACATTAAAAGCGCTAGGTGCGCATGTTGGCTGGTATATACCCAATCGATTTTCAGAAGGGTACGGCCCCAATGAAATGGCTTTTAAAAATGCACATGAGGAAGGTATATCTTTAATAATAACTGTAGATAACGGTATACAAGGACATGATGAAATACAGATGATTCAAGATTTAGGTGTCGATGTTATTGTTACAGATCATCATGAAATTGGTAGAACAATGCCTAGTGCGTTTGCTATAGTCCATCCAATGCATCCGGAGTTTGACTATCCCTTTAAATATTTATGTGGGGCTGGTGTTGCATATAAATTAGCGCAAAATCTATTAGATGAACCGCCAGCTTATTTTCTTGGATTAGTTGCTATTGGAACGGTTGCCGATTTGGTATCATTAACTGATGAAAACAGAGCTTTAGTCCAAAAAGGTTTAGAAATACTAAACGATCATTGTCCAGCATCAATTAAGGCAATACTTAAACAAGCGGGTTATAATGATGTAATTACGGAAGAAACGATCGGATTTATTATTGGCCCAAGATTGAATGCGGTAGGTAGACTCGAAGATGCAGCATTAGCTGCTGAGTTATTGATGACTGATAATGATGAAGAAGCAGAATTTTTAGCAGAACAAGTTGAATTCTTTAATCAAGAACGAAAAGATATCGTTGCCCAAATTACAGAAGAGGCATTAGCTGCTGCTGAGGATCAAGTCAAACAAGGGACAAAGTTTTTACTTTTAGCACAGGCAGATTGGCATGAAGGTGTACTTGGCATTGTTGCATCTAAGATAGTAGAAACATATAGCTTACCAACATTGATTTTAAATATTGATGAAACACAAGATCATGCGAAAGGTTCTGCACGCAGTATAGAACAAGTCTCAATGTTTGAAATTTTAAATGCACATTCAGATTTAATTTCAAAATTTGGTGGGCATCATATGGCTGCTGGAATCACAATGCCAATTGAAAATATCGAAAGTTTAAGACAAGGCTTAAATGATTGGATGGCACAATTAGCATCAACAACATCACTAGAACCGCGTAAAAAAGTGGATGTTAAAGTAGCAGAAACAGATATAACAATCAAGAATATTCAAGATATTCAAAGACTTAGACCATTTGGTACTGACTTTTCAAGCCCATGTTTTGAATTAGAAGGCGTCATAGTCAATCAAGCTAAAGCCATTGGTCAAGATAAAAAACATTTGAAAATGGTATTAGGTGATAGCCAATTGCAAGCTATTTTTTGGCAGAATGGTCATCTTGTGAAAGAACTAGGAGAACAGCAACCTATAAATGTAATAGGTACACTTCAAATAAATGAATGGAACGGATTTCAATCTCCACAATTTATGATTCAAGATTTAGCAAGTAATAATTTACAAATTTTAGATTATAGAAGCAAAAGTAAAGTGAGTGGATTTGAACAAGACTCAAGTAACGTTGCATATCTCATTCATAACAAGAGTGAAAAATTAGATGATAATTATTACTACTATGGTGATACAATTGACCAATCATATGATAAATATGTATTTAGAGATTTACCACCTTCAATTCAAGCTATAAAAACAACACTTAAAACAGTTGATGTTTCTCAAATATACTTGGTGCTTAATCACGAACGCTCAATTTATTTTGAAGGTATGCCCAAAATGGAAACATTTAAAAAATGCTTTAAAGCATTGGCAACTAAAAAAGAAACAGATTTAGCTAAAGAAGGCATGCAATTATGCCAATTTTTAAATATACAACCAAGTATGCTTAAATTCATTCTAAAAGTTTTTCTTGATTTAGAGTTTATAAAAGATGAAAATGGTATAATTAAAATGAATAGTGTTTCAACAAAGAGAGAAATAGAATCTAGTAAATACTATCAAGGCAGACTAGATAGAATAGAAGTTGAAAAAGTGCTTCTCTATGATGATTTCGCTAATTTAAAAAAATGGATTAAAACTGAACTGGTAGATAAATAGGAGGAAGTTTGAATGGATTTAAAACAATATGTATCTGAAGTTGAAGATTGGCCAAAACCGGGTGTGAATTTTAAAGATATAACGACAATTATGGATAATGGAGAAGCGTATGGTTACGCTACTGATCAAATTGTTGAATATGCGAAACTTAGAGACGTAGATATTATTGTTGGACCTGAAGCGCGTGGTTTCATCATTGGATGTCCAGTGGCATATTCAATGGGCATTGGTTTTGCACCAGTGCGTAAAGAAGGCAAACTTCCACGCGAAGTTATCCGTTATGAATATGATTTAGAATATGGCACGAATGTGTTAACAATGCACAAAGATGCTATAAAACCAGGGCAACGTGTATTAATCACGGATGATTTACTTGCTACAGGTGGAACAATTGAAGCTGCTATTAAACTTGTTGAAAAATTAGGTGGCATTGTTGTTGGCATCGCATTCATAATAGAATTAAAATACTTAAACGGTATTGAAAAAATTAAAGACTATGATGTAATGAGTTTAATTTCATATGAAGATTAAATTAATCTAGTAAAAGAAGTCAGATATGCACATTTTAAGGCATGTGCTATCTGGCTTTTTTATTTATTCAAATATAGACTGTTCTAAATGATACTTTGAAATGAAAATTAGAATAATTTTAAACTGGATTTTATTATTCGTATGGCCTACGCATTTATTTATTTAATAACATGTAGTATTATATAACTATTATACAAAATTTGGCCTAATAACGTAAAAAAACGTTATAATCGAAAATAATACAATGAATAGAAGCTATTGAAGCTAACGAAATATAATACTGGGTATCTAATAGCGATTAATATTTAGTATAGGGGTGTCTTAAGTGAATAATGAATATCCATATAGTGCAGATGAAGTACTATCTAAAGCAAAATCATATTTATCAAAAGAGGACTATGAATTTGTATTAAAAAGTTATCATATAGCCTACGAAGCACATGAAGGCCAATTTAGAAAAAATGGATTACCTTATATTATGCATCCAATTCAAGTTGCAGGTATCTTAACGGAAATGCATTTAGATGGTCCAACGATTGTTGCAGGTTTCTTACACGATGTAATTGAAGATACACCTTATACATTTGATGATGTGAAAGGCATGTTCAATGAAGAAATTGCAGTAATTGTTGAAGGCGTAACAAAATTAAAAAAAGTGAAATATCGATCTAAAGAAGAACAACAAGCAGAGAATCATAGAAAATTATTTATTGCTATTGCTAAAGATGTTCGAGTTATCTTAGTTAAATTAGCAGACCGATTACATAATATGAGAACATTAAAAGCAATGCCAAGGGAAAAACAAATTAGAATTTCTAAAGAGACATTAGAAATTTATGCACCATTAGCACATCGATTAGGGATTAATACGATTAAATGGGAATTAGAAGATACGGCTTTAAGATATACAGATTCTGTACAATATTTTAGAATCGTGAATCTCATGAAAAAGAAACGCAGTGAAAGAGAAGAGTATATTCAAAACGCGATTAATCAAATTCAGTCTGATTTAACTAGTATGAATATTGTAGGGGATATTAATGGTCGTCCTAAACATATCTATAGCATTTATAGAAAAATGGTTAAACAGAAGAAACAATTTGATCAAATCTTTGATCTATTAGCAATACGTATCATCGTCAATTCAATTAATGATTGTTATGCTGTGTTAGGTTTAGTGCATACATTATGGAAACCAATGCCAGGCAGATTTAAAGACTATATTGCTATGCCGAAGCAGAATATGTACCAGTCATTACATACTACAGTCGTGGGCCCTAATGGCGATCCATTAGAAATTCAAATAAGAACCTTTGAAATGCATGAAATTGCAGAGCACGGTGTTGCAGCACATTGGGCATACAAAGAAGGTAAGAAAGTAACTGAGAAGTCACAAAATTTTAATAATAAATTGAATTGGATTAAGGAATTAGCTGAAACAAATAATACAACTTCTGATGCTGAAGAGTTTATGGAAACTCTTAAATTTGACTTGCAAAGTGATAAAGTCTATGCATTTACGCCAGAAAGTGATGTAATTGAATTACCATATGGTGCGGTTCCTATCGATTTTGCCTATGCGGTACATAGTGAAGTAGGTAATAAGATGATTGGTTCAAAAGTAAATGGTAAAATTGAGCCGATAGATTATGTGTTACAAACTGGTGATATAGTAGAAATCAGAACGAGTAAACATTCTTATGGTCCTAGTAGAGATTGGTTGAAAATAGTAAAATCATCTAGTGCTAAAAGTAAAATACGTAGTTTCTTTAAAAAGCAAGACCGTTCTTCAAATATTGAAAAGGGTAAATTCATGATTGAAGCGGAAATTAAAGACCAAGGCTTTAGAGTTGATACCGTGCTAACGGATGATAATATCGCTGTCGTTAATGATAAATATAATTTTGCAAATGAAGATGATTTATTTGCAGCTGTAGGCTTTGGTGGCGTAACTGCACTACAAATAGTCAATAAATTAACTGAAAAACAACGTATTATCGATAAACAAAAAGCCTTGAATGAAGCACAAGAAATTACTAAATCTGTACCAATTAAAGATGATATTACAACCGATAGTGGTGTATATGTAGAAGGTATTGAAAATGTATTAATTAGATTATCAAAATGTTGTAATCCTATACCCGGAGATGATATCGTTGGATATATCACTAAAGGTCATGGCATAAAAGTTCACCGAACGGACTGTCCAAATATCAAGAATGAAAAAGAAAGATTGATACATGTTGAATGGGTACGCTCAAAGGATTCAACGCAACGCTATCAAGTGGATTTAGAAGTTTCTGCTTACGATAGAAACGGCCTTTTAAATGAAGTATTACAAGCTGTCAATTCAACACAAAGCAACTTAGTCAAAGTTTCAGGCCGTTCAGATATTGACAAAAATGCAGTGATTAATATTAGTGTTATGGTAAAAAATGTAAATGAAGTTTACCAAGTTGTAGATAAAATTAAACAGCTCGGCGATGTATACACAGTCACTAGAGTATGGAATTAGAGGTGCAACCAAATGAGAATCGTAGTTCAAAGAGTGAAACACGCTTCAGTTACAAATGACTCAGTAGATAATAAAATAAATAAAGGCTACTGTTTATTAGTTGGTGTAGGAAAATCATCAACTGAAGCAGATATTGCTACATTAGCGAAAAAAATTGTTAATGCACGTTTATTTGAGGATGCAGATGGTAAATTAAATTTAAACTTACAACAAGTTGAAGGAGAAATATTGTCTATTTCACAATTCACTTTGTATGCAGATGTTAGAAAAGGAAATAGACCAGGATTCACACAATCGATGTCACCTGATCGCGCTAATGAATTATATGAACAATTCAATGATACTTTACGCTCATATGGTATTAATGTATTAACCGGTGAATTTGGTACAGACATGCTTGTTGATATTGCCAATGATGGTCCTGTAACGATTATTTATGAAAGTCAGGATGGCAAAATCATATGAAGAAGTTCAATGATTGGTTAGAAAAACATAATCTTAGAAACATCCCCACACTTATTGTCGTTGTTGCATTTGTACTCTTTGTTTTTATGGCCATTGCTTTCTTAAATCATAATGACGAAGACAGTAGTACGATTTATATTACTGAAGATGCTGAATTGAGAACAGGACCTAGCGCTGCTTATCCTGAAATACATTCAATTGACAAAGGACAAAATTTCCATAAAATAGGCAAAACTGGTAAATGGATAGAAGTTGTATCCAGTAATAACAAAGAAAAAGGTTGGGTAGCAGGTTGGCATACCAATTTGAATATTCAAGCAGATAAGAATCCCAATGCTAAACCATTAAAAGATAAAACAATTGTACTTGATCCTGGTCACGGTGGTAGTGATCAGGGTGCATCAAGTAATACCCACAAAAAAAGCAAAGAGAAAGTATATACTTTAAAAACGGCTAAAGAATTAAGAGCACTTCTTGAGAAAGAAGGCGCAACAGTAAGTATGACGCGTGAGTCTGATACTTATGTAACACTTGATGACCGTAATATTAAAGGTGATGCTTATATTAGTATACATAATGATTCACTTAAATCTTCCACAGCAAATGGAAGTACAGTCTATTGGTTTAAAGACAATCAAAAAGCATTAGCTGAAACCTTAAGTGCCAGCTTGCAAAAGAAAGCGTTATTAACCAATAAAGGCGCAAGACAAGAAAACTTCCAAGTATTGAGACAAACAAACGTACCTGCTGTCTTATTAGAACTAGGTTATATTAGTAATCCAACAGATGAAGATATGATTACAGAAAAATTACATCGTCATATTGTAGAACAAACAATTGTTGAAGGACTACGGGCGTATTTTTCAGAATAAAAAGGTTGCATATTTTTAACAAAGTCGTTATCATTGAATATGAATTCTATATTAAAACCGATATGATTCTTGAAATTTCTAATTGAAATGGTAGCATTTTACGTGTGTAGAGACATAATTCATGGCTGAAAAATTATGCAAATTAAGTTAGAAATATATAACACAAGAACAGGTGCTTTTTAAAAAGCCGCGTAACGAGCGTTAATCGTAAGAAGTGGGTTATAAATTACAACTTATAACCAATTAGGGTGGCAACACGGAAATTCGTCCCTTGTATGACTTATTAGTCATGCAAGGGTTTTTTTATTGCATAAAAGGAGAGATTCTATGATCAATATACCTAGAGGGACGCAAGATATTTTACCAAATGAAACTAAAAAATGGCGTTTTATAGAAGCAAGATTAGATGAATTAATGGAAGTATATAATTATCAAGAAATTCGTACACCTATTTTTGAGAGTACTGAATTGTTTGCACGTGGTGTAGGAGATTCTACAGATGTTGTACAAAAAGAAATGTATACTTTTAAAGATAAAGGTGATAGAAGCATTACGTTACGTCCAGAAGGGACTGCTGCAGTAGTTCGTTCATACATTGAAAATAAAATGCAAGGTTTACCAAATCAACCTATTAAGCTTTATTATAATGGTCCGATGTTTAGATATGAACGCAAACAAAAAGGACGTTATCGCCAATTTACACAATTTGGAGTTGAAGCAATTGGTGCTGAAAACCCTGGTGTTGATGCTGAAGTATTAGCTATGGCAATGCACATTTATCAATCATTTGGGTTAAAACATTTAAAATTAGTGATTAATAGTATTGGTGATATCGATTCACGTCACGAATATAACGAAGCTTTAGTTAAACATTTCGAACCAGTTATTGGCGACTTTTGTAGTGATTGTCAATCAAGATTGCACACGAATCCAATGAGAATATTGGATTGTAAAATAGATAAAGATAAAGAAGCAGTGAAAACTGCGCCTAGAATTACAGAATTTTTAAATGAAACATCTAAGCAGTATTATGCAGATGTCAAACAACATTTAGATGACTTAGGTGTACCTTATGTTGAAGATCCTAATTTGGTACGAGGCCTAGACTATTATACGCACACTGCATTTGAATTAATGATTGATAATCCTAACTATGATGGTGCGATAACAACTTTATGTGGTGGCGGTCGTTATAATGGATTATTAGAGTTATTAGATGGACCTCACCAAACAGGTATAGGTTTTGCTTTAAGTATTGAAAGGTTACTGTTAGCACTTGATGAAGAAAACATTGAACTAGATACTGAACATGACTTTGATTTATTCATTGTTACGATGGGTGAAGAAGCAAATCGATATGCAGTTAAACTACTTAATGATTTACGTCGAAATGGTGTTAAGGCAGATAAAGATTACTTACAACGTAAAGTTAAGGGTCAAATGAAACAAGCGGATAGATTAAATGCTAATTACACAATTGTTATTGGTGAGCAAGAATTACAAGAAAATAAAATTAATGTTAAAAATATGCAAACAGGTGAAAGTGAAAGCGTTGATTTAGATAAATTAGTTAATTATTTTAAAAAATAAGGAGAAGATAAAATGAGTAAACGTACAACATATTGTGGTTTAGTAACGGAATCTTTATTAGATCAAGAAGTTACATTAAAGGGTTGGGTACACAACCGTAGAGATTTGGGAGGATTAATTTTTGTTGATTTACGTGACCGTGAAGGTTATGTACAAATCGTGTTTAATCCAGATTTTTCTGAAGAAGCATTGAAAACTGCTGAAACCGTAAGATCGGAATATGTTGTAGAGGTTAAAGGTCTAGTTAAAAAACGTGACCCTCAAACAGTCAATCATAAAATTGCAACGGGTCAAGTAGAGGTGCAAGTATCAGAAATCAATATCATTAATAAATCAGAAACGCCACCTTTTGCTATTAATGAAGAAAATCAAAATGTTGATGAAAACATTCGATTGAAATATAGATATCTTGATTTAAGACGACAAGAATTAGCACAAACTTTTAAAATGAGACATCAAACAACACGTTCAATAAGACAATATTTAGATAAAGAAGGCTTTTTTGATATCGAAACGCCAGTATTAACTAAATCAACGCCTGAAGGTGCGCGTGATTATCTTGTACCTTCTCGTGTACATGATGGAGAGTTTTATGCATTACCACAATCACCTCAAATTTTTAAGCAGTTATTAATGATTAGTGGTTTTGATAAATACTATCAAATCGTCAAATGTTTCCGTGACGAAGATTTACGTGCCGACCGTCAACCAGAATTCACTCAAGTCGATATCGAAATGAGCTTTGTTGATCAAGAAGATGTCATGGATATGGGTGAAGAAATGTTGCAAAATGTCGTAAAAGATGTCAAACATGTTGAAATTCCACGTCCATTCCCAAGAATGACATATAATGAAGCAATGGAACGTTATGGGTCAGATAAACCAGATACACGTTTTGAAATGGAGTTAATTAATGTATCTGAACTTGGCGAAGAGATGGACTTCAAAGTATTTAAAGATGCCGTTAATAATGATGGCCAAGTTAAAGCAATCGTTGCAAAAGGGGCAGCTGATCAATATACTAGAAAAGATATTGATGCATTAACTGAATTTGTAAATATTTATGGCGCTAAAGGATTGGCTTGGGTCAAAGTGGTTGATGACGGTTTAAGTGGTCCAATCGCTAGATTCTTTGAAACAACACATATTGAAAAATTACAATCATTAACAAATGCAGAATCTGGAGATTTAGTATTATTTGTTGCTGATAAACCCAATGTTGTTGCTCAAAGTTTAGGTGCACTTAGACTTAAACTTGCAAGAGAGTTAGACTTAATAGACGAATCTAAATTGAATTTCTTGTGGGTAACAGATTGGCCATTATTAGAATATGATGAAGATCTCAAACGCTATACTGCAGCACATCATCCATTCACAGCACCAAAACAAGAAGATATTGAAAAATTAGATAGCGAACCTGAAAATGCACAAGCTAATGCATACGATGTTGTGTTAAATGGTTACGAATTAGGTGGTGGATCAATCAGAATCCATAACGGAGAGCTGCAAGCTAAAATGTTTGAAGTCTTAGGCTTTACTGAAGAACAAGCTCAGGAACAATTTGGTTTCTTACTTGATGCATTCAAATATGGTGCACCACCACATGGTGGTATTGCGTTAGGACTTGACCGTTTAGTTATGCTATTAACAGGTCGTACGAATTTACGTGATACGATTGCATTCCCTAAAACGGCTTCAGCAACGTGTCTATTAACAGATGCACCAAGTGAAGTTTCTGAAAATCAATTAGAAGAACTATCATTACGTATACGTCATTAATATGTTCACGAAGTTTTAATTCTTGCTATATTTTAATATTGTGTTATGATTATTCCATAAGATAGTCATCTGTAGTGTTCGTAAGTTTGCTTCATATTTGGGCCTAACACTCTTTGATCCGGGAGCCCAATGGGTTTTCTTGCAGCGCACACGCCTCATTTAGGAGGACTTGCAAAACAAGAAACAGGGCACCCACCTGTTATAAGCAGGCCGAATGATCAAGCATTTTATAACTACGGCACTAACGGACTCTATCGGTACGCAAGACTTCGGTCTTGCGTATTTTTTTGATATTAAACGATAAACTATACTTTTAAAATACATGAACGACGAAAATATAATTTTGACAATATGATTTTTTAAAATAAATAATTTTTTATGAATAAGGAGTATGACATGAAACACCAATTTTCTAGAAATGAATTAGCATACGGTCAGGAAGGCCTGGCGCTTTTAAAACAAAAGACTGTTGTTATCTTAGGTGTAGGTGGCGTAGGTTCATTCGCAGCTGAGGCACTTGCAAGAACTAATATTGGACATATTATTCTTATAGATAAAGATGATGTTGATATTACTAACGTCAACAGACAACTTCACGCTTTGACAACAACCATTGGGCAAAGTAAAGTAACATTGATGGAGGAACGCATTAAACTTATTAATCCTGATTGTAAGTTGACATCTCTGCATATGTTTTATACTGAGGATACATATGAGGAATTATTTAATAATTATGATATCGATTATTTTGTCGATGCAAGTGATACAATTATGTATAAAGTTCATCTTATGAAAGAGTGTTTGGATAGAGGGATTTCTGTGATTTCGAGCATGGGTGCGGCAAATAAAACAGATCCTACAAAATTCCAAATTGCCGATATCTCAGAAACATATATGGATCCAATGGCTAAAATCATTCGTAGAAAATTAAAAAAATTAGGTATAACCAAAGGGGTACCAGTGGTTTTTTCTGATGAAAGTCCAATCGTCATTAGAGAAGATGTTAAAGAAACTGTTGGAGACGCAAATGCTTCAACAAGAAAGGCACAAATTCCACCTTCATCTAATGCCTTTGTACCGAGTGTAGTGGGTTTAATTAGTGCTAGTTACGTTGTTAATGACATTTTAAAAGATATACCTGTAACTAGAATTAAGGATAAAAAATAATAAGTGCTACAAAAGACTATTTTTGTGCGATATTTAATTCAAACAATTAAAAGTAATAATAAAGCCTAAATTAAAAAGCACTAATCCATCTTCATTGGGTTAGCGCTTTTTATATTTGTAAGGCTTAAAATAGAAAATGATTTCATCGTATTTGAGGTAATGTGGCTTTAGCCTTTATTTTTTTGCTGCGATTGATTAATATGATCGAACACAGCTTTAAATTGTTGCTCACTTTTTGAAGTTGTTTTTGGTTCATAGTATATTCTATTTTTCAATTTATCTGGTAGATATTGTTGTGCGACAAAACCATTTTCATAGTTATGTGGATATTTATAACCGATAGAACGACCAAGTTCTTTTGCACCAGCATAATGACCGTCTTTTAGATGATCTGGTATTTGACCAACATGACCTTTTCTAATATCGGAAAGGGCTGCATCAATCGCACTGATACCTGAATTTGATTTTGGAGATAAACAAAGTTCTATGACTGCTTGACTTAATGGGATTCTAGCTTCAGGAAAACCTAATCTTTCAGCTGATTCAATTGCAGCTAGTGTACGTTGACCTGCACTTGGAGAAGCTAGTCCAACATCTTCAAAACTGATTACCAGTAATCTTCTAACTATTGTGGGTAAATCCCCAGCTTCAATTAAACGGGCAAGATAGTGTAACGCAGCGTTAACATCACTACCGCGGATTGATTTTTGGAATGCACTCATCACATCATAATGCATGTCGCCATCTTTATCACTTACAAAAGCGCCTTTTTGTAGGCAATCTTTTGCATCTTGCAAAGTAATATGTCGTTGTTGATCAATATTTTCCGAACTCAATACGGCTAGTTCCAAGGCATTTAATGCACTCCTAACGTCACCTTGACTTTGGGTTGTAAAATAAGCCATAGCGTCTTCATCGACCATTGGATTGTAGCTAGCTAAACCTCTTTCAGAATCATTTAATGCTCTATCCAATGATACCCTGACATCGTTTTCGTCAAGTGGATATAACTCGAAAATTTGAGCACGAGATCGAATCGCAGGATTTATCGCATGATAGGGATTTGACGTCGTAGCACCGATTAACACAATTTTTCCATTTTCTAAATGTGGTAATAAAAAATCCTGTTTCGCTTTATCTAAACGGTGGATTTCATCTAGTAATAAAATAACTTGTCCAGACATTTTTGCTTCTTCTACAATGAGTTGCATATCTTTTTTAGTATTTGTAACAGCGTTTAACTGTCTGAATTTAAATTGAGTACTTCCTGATATGGCTTTCGCGATACTCGTCTTACCAATACCAGGAGGTCCATAAAATATCATTGAAGAAAGTCTTTTAGTTTCAACCATTCTTCGAATAATTCCTTTTGGTCCAACTAAGTGTTCTTGAGAAATGATTTCATCGATATTATTTGGACGCATTCTTGAAGCTAATGGTTCATTTGTCAAAATCTTTCACACCTTTCTTATTCTATATTAACTTAAAAAATGATAGAATGTTAATATATAGTATTCGAATTAAGTGAGGTAATATAATGAAAATTTCAACAAAAGGAAGATATGGGTTAACATTAATGATATCGCTTGCCAAAAAAGAAGGCCAAGGATGTGTGTCATTAAAATCGATAGCAGAAGAAAACAACTTAAGTGATCTGTATCTAGAGCAATTAGTAGGTACATTAAGAAATGCCGGATTAATTCGAAGTGTTCGTGGTGCAAAAGGTGGCTATCAATTAAGAGTACCAGCGGATGAAATTACTGCTGGTGATATTATACGCTTACTTGAAGGACCAATTACCTTTGTCGAAAGCATAGAGTCTGAACCACCCGCACAGAAACAGCTTTGGATCAGAATGAGAGATGCGGTAAGAGATGTACTTGATAATACATCTTTAAAATATTTAGCTGAGTATAAAGAAACTAATAACTTAGACGGTTATATGTTTTATATTTAATGTGTAAGCTATCATTTTTTATTAGTTTATATATCTATGTTAGTAAAAAACAAAAATTTTTTATTTGTATGTTTAATTAGTTTACTGAGTGGTATGTATATTATATATCGCAAGGAGGTAATTATTATGGCAGATGAAAATAAATTTGAACAAGCAAAAGGTAATGTGAAAGAAACAGTTGGAAACGTTACTGATAATAAAGAATTAGAAAACGAAGGTAAAGAAGATAAAACTTCAGGTAAAGCTAAAGAGTTTGTAGAAAATGCAAAAGATAAAGCTAATGAAGTTATCGATAAATTCAAAAAATAATTTACACTAATTCAATTAATTAAATGGAGCGATTCATATGGCTGAAAATTTCTTTGAAAAAGCAAAAGAAACTGCAAAAACAGTATCAGATAAATTAAAAGATACAGATAATGAAAAAGCTAAACAAGCATCTGAACAAATCGATAAATTCACTGGTGGCAGTGATAACGATAATAAAGATGGTAAAAAAGAAAAAGACGAAAAATAATAGTTTATTCGATTAAATAAAAAGCACAACTTACTTTTATAAAGTAAGTTGTGCTTTTTTATCATTACTTGAGTTGATATTCCAATGTATAGTACACATACGCGCTCTAGTGCATTGAATTTTATCAGTGTTGTATATAACATAATGTTATAGAGATTCAATCACATGTTTTAATTTACGGTAAGATTCTACCTGTGCATCTTGATCGTAAATGTAGCTTATTGCCATTAGTTCGTCTATCTCACCATGTTCTTCAATAAATGAAGTTAATTTAGCTTTTACAGTTTCTTCTGATCCTATTAATGATTGAGCCATTCTCTGTTTCGCTAATTCAAATTCAGTAGGCGTTAATAAACCTCTTAAATCGTCTGTTGGCGGTTGAACTGGTTGCATTCTTCCTCTAGTTATACTGACCATTACTTGTGCTTGTGTCGTTGATAAGTATTCAGCTTGTTCATCTGTATCTGCGACGATTGCATTTAAACAAACGATAACGTAAGGTTCACTTAATACCTCTGATGGTTCAAATAATTCTTTGTATATTTGTATAGCATCTTTCATCTGTTGAGGAGCAAAGTGACCCGCAAATACATAAGGAAGGCCTTTACGCGCAGCTAAATGAGCCGAGTCAGTGGAAGAACCAAGTATATAAAGTGGAACGTTTTTGTTTACTGCAGGATACGCGCGAACATAAGCCTGTTTATTTGCTGGTCCGAAATAAGTTGCCAATTGTTCAACTTCTTCAGGGAATTCATAAACGCCATTATGCTGGTCTCTTCTTAACGCGCTAGCCGTCATCATATCTGTTCCTGGTGCACGACCTAAACCTAAATCTACACGATTTGGAAACACTGTTTCCATTGTACCGAATTGTTCAGCGACAACCAGAGGTGCATGATTAGGTAACATGATTCCTCCAGATCCAACACGTATTTTTGAAGTATGTTCTAGAGTGTGTTGGATCAACAATGCGGTCGCTGAACTGACTAGATTAGGCGCGTTATGATGTTCGGCAATCCAATAACGCTCATAATCTAAGGATTCTAATTGTTGTGCTAACGTCACCATATCTTCTATGGCATTCTGGTCATTTTGACCTTCACGAATTGGCACTAAGTTAAGTGCCGATAACTTTAAGTCTTTCATAATTAACGTAATCCTCCTTTAAATAACTAATATAAAGAAGTATAACAGTGGTTTTTAAACTTGCGTAAGAAATTGCTCACTGTTATAATTAATGAAATTAAAATGAGAGGTGGCTCAAGAAAAATACTATGGATAATGCTCATAAGGTAAATAACAACGATGTACAAGAAAATAAAACTATTATGGGATAGGCATTGTCTGGTTAGTATTTTTATGTGAAAGCACCTTATAATCTTTTACAGTTATAATATTTAAAGATGTGTCATGTCCTTATTGAGAGCGAGGAAGATGATATGTCTTTTTATTTTTCAGAAAAACCATTTGAACAGTTTGGTAAAATATTGATAGAAGACGTAAATATTGATATTGAACTAGGTAAGCATGTTGCAATGATTGGTGATAATGGTGTCGGCAAGTCAACATTGTTAAATGCTTTAAATTTAAAATATGAAACGCAATCATATTTAATGAAGCAAGACTTGACGCAAGTATTTGATTTAACCGCGATGACCTTTATCATTTCAATATTTCCTGAGGTTGCAACTTTGAAAACGCAAATTGTAACCGATTATGACAAGATAAGTGATTATATCGCTTTAAATGGTTATGAGATAGAACAAAAAATAATTACTACCGCAAAGCGGTTTAATATAAGTGAACAAGATTTAGATAAGCCAATACGATTATTAAGTGGCGGACAACAAACAAGCGTTGCATTAATCAGAGCGTTTATATCTGAAAAACCGCTAATTATATTAGATGAACCTACAAATCATCTTGATCAAGCAATGCTAGATAATTTAATTTTAGAAATAAATAAGTCTAAGCAAACGATACTCTACGTTTCACATCACCGTGGTTTTATAAATCAGACTGCGAGTCATGTTTATGAAATCACTAAAAAAACATCGAGAAAATTTCAAGGTGATTATAATCAATACCATTCAGTCAAACAATTAGAATTTCAATCTCATAAAAATGCATATGATAAGCAACAAAAAGAAATCAAAGCGCTGGAAGAATCAATTGCACGCGTGAATGAATGGCATTCAACTGCCAAAGCTACGACAAGTGTGCGTGATCCTAAACAACAAAAGCGTCTTAGCAAACTAGCTAAAAAAGCAAAAGTAAAAAATGCTCAGTTAACACATAAATTAAATGAAAAGCAGTTAGAGTCTCCGGATAAACAGGATAGAAAGTTTCATTTTAATGATGAACAATCAGTGCATAATCGAGAATTAGTGAAATTAGAAGATATATGTATAGGTATTGGACAAAAAATAATTTATAACAAAGCAAATTTTGAAATTAAAAAAGATGAACATATTTTATTAACTGGTCCGAATGGTAGTGGTAAATCATTACTAATTGCGCTTATAAGACAACAAGTGAAACCGGATAAAGGTACAGTTTATGTAACGCCTTCAGTAAAAATTGCGTATTTTGATCAACAAAATAATAATTTGAATTACAGACAAACACCATTAGATATGGTCATGTCAATAGATCATATGACACGTAGTTATGCTCAAACAATCTTGGCTTCGTTCGGTTTTGATAAAGATAAAATACAACAAACGATTCGTTCTTTATCTATGGGTGAAAAAAGTAGATTGCAATTTGTACTATTGTTTTTTTCAAATGCTAATTTACTCATTTTAGATGAACCAACGAATTACTTTGATATTACAACGCAAGACTTAATTTTAAATATGATCAAACAGTTCAAAGGACAAGTTTTGATTGTTACACATGATTTATATTTACAAAAACATTTTGATGCGACACATTGGGTTGTAAAAAACAAACAATTACTTAATGTTACAATGAATAGTGAACAAAAAATTAATACGCAAAATACGTTGAATTTATTAAATGATTTCAGAGATATAGATGAAAATGGCCATTTTGAAACAGACGACTAGAAAAATAAATTATATGGTGCTATTATTGGAACATTGATAAAAATTTAAGGAGTGTCAAACATGGAAGTATATGCAGATTATGCTGCAACAACACCCGTCAAACAAGAAGTTATTGATAAAATGATGGAAGTCTATTCAGTACATTTTGGTAATCCGTCATCAATTCACAGCATGGGTAGGGATGCCAGAAAATACTTAGATGATGCGCGTCGTACAATTGCTAAATCGTTTAATGCTAAGCCAAGTGAAATCATCTTTACTAGTGGCGCAACTGAATCAAATAACACTGCAATTAAAGGTATTGCTTATGAGCACATGCACAAAGGTAAACACATCATTACTACTAAGATTGAGCATCATTCTGTACTTCATGTATTTGAACAACTCGAAAAAGAAGGTTTCGAAGTTACTTATTTAGAAGTGGATAAAGAAGGATTGATTAACCTTAATCAATTAAGAAATGCACTTACTGAAGAAACCATTTTAGTTTCAATTATGTTTGTTAATAATGAAATTGGGACTGTTGAACCTATGTATGATATTGAAGAAATTGTTTCAGAATCGAATGCATTATTCCATGTTGATGCAGTTCAGGCTATTGGACACTTAGAAATTGATTTCCATGATTTTAATATGGATGCTATGAGTATTACTGCACATAAATTTGGTGGTCCAAAAGGTGTCGGCGTACTTTTGCTAAAAGAAGAAACTAAATTGAAGTATCAACAATTAGGTGGAGAACAAGAAGCAAAACGTAGAGCTGGTACTGAAAATGTGCCACAAATTGTAGGTTTAGCTGAAGCAATCAAATTAGCTAATGAGCATAGAGATGAAAATAATGTGCACCTTATGAATTTAAAGAATTTGTTTCTAGTGTCGTTACAAGAGCGCTCAGTTCCTTTTGAACTCAATGGATCCATGACAGATTCAACAGGACATATCATTAATTTATATTTACCGTTTGTAGATGTTGAAACAATGCTCACATTATTAGATTTATCAAATATTTATGTATCATCAGGCTCGGCATGTACAGCAGGAACAACGACGCCATCACACGTGTTACAAGCAATGTATAGTGATGATGAGCGAGCGAAGCACTCAGTTAGATTTAGCTTTAATGAACAGACAACAGAACAAGAAGTTAAATATATAGTTTCAGAAATTCACAAAATATACCATAAATTTAGGGAGGAAATGTAGTTGTCAAATAAAGATACACGCGTAGTAGTTGGCATGTCAGGCGGCGTTGATAGTTCAGTTACAGCACATATTTTAAAAGAACAAGGATATGATGTAATTGGCATTTTTATGAAAAATTGGGATGATACAGATGAAAATGGATTTTGTACTGCAACAGAGGATTATAATGATGTTATCGCTGTATGTAATCAAATAGGTATTCCATATTATGCAGTTAATTTTGAAAAAGAATATTGGGATAAAGTGTTTACTTATTTCTTGGACGAATATAAAAAAGGACGTACACCAAATCCAGATGTTATGTGCAATAAAGAAATTAAATTTAAAGCATTTTTAGAACATGCGTTAAAACTCGGTGCAGATTATGTTGCAACTGGACATTATGCACGTGTGCGTCGTCATGAAGATGGTCATGTTGAAATGCTAAGAGGTGTTGATAATAATAAAGATCAAACATATTTCTTGAATCAGTTATCTCAATCCCAGTTGTCACGTGTGATGTTCCCGATTGGAGATATAGAGAAAAAAGAAGTACGCAGAATAGCAGAAGAACAAGACCTAGCTACAGCTAAAAAGAAAGATTCAACAGGAATCTGTTTTATTGGCGAACGTAATTTCAAAGAATTCTTATCACAATATTTACCAGCACAATCTGGAGAAATGAGAACACTAAAAGGTAAAAAAATCGGCACTCATGCTGGCTTGATGTATTATACAATTGGTCAACGTCACGGATTAGGTATTGGTGGCGATGGTGATCCATGGTTTGTTGTAGGTAAAAATTTAGATGACAATATTTTATATGTGGAACAAGGATTCCATCATGACGCATTATACAGCGATTACCTTATAGCATCTGATATCTCTTTCGTAAATGATGTAAATCTAGAAAATGGTTTCGAATGTACAGCTAAATTTAGATATCGTCAAAAAGATACGAAAGTATTTGTAAAAAAAGAAAACGAAAATGCTATACGCGTGATATTTAATGAACCAGTTCGCGCTATTACACCTGGCCAATCTGTCGTTTTATACGATGGTGATGTATGTTTAGGTGGCGCTACGATAGATGACGTTTATAAAGAATCTGGTCAACTAAGTTACGTTGTATAAATATTAATTTTGAATTTTATTCGAAATCGTTAGAAAGCTATTCAATATAGTAACTAGCGATTTCTTTTTTTGAAATTATCATTTCAAATACCGTGGTAAATGTTATAATAAGTAGTCAGAAATGAGGGTTAGAAATGAATCAAGAACAGATATATAATTTAATTAAACAGGGCAATTTTGAAGAAGCATTAAAAGCATTATTTGAAAACATAGAAGCAAATCCAAAAGAAGTAGAAAATTACATAAATGCAGGGATTTTATTAGCTGAAGCGAACGAAGTAGATAAAGCAGAAAAATTCTTTCAACGTGCAATTACTTTAGATCCGCAAAATGGCGCAATCTATTATAATCTCGGGAATGTATATTACAATGAAGGCCGTTTTAATGAAGCGATTAAATTGTATCAACAAGCGTTGAAATTTAACGTTGATCAAGTCGATACTAACTATATGATTGGCATGTCATTTAATCAATTAGAAGCATTTAAAGAGGCTTTACCTTTTTTAATGACTGCAGCAGAACAAGATGACCGTCATGATGTTGAGGTTCAATTTCAGTATGGACTTGTACTTTGTCATTTAGAAATGTTTGATCAAGCGATAAAGCAACTTAAGTCGGTGTTAGAAATGGATAATAAACATTCAGATGCATTATATAATTTAGGTTTGGCAACTTATATGCAGACTGAAGATACAGCACAAGCAATTGAATATTTTGAAGCTGCTGTAGACGCAAATCCAGAACATGTTATGAGTCAGCATGCTATAAAAACATTTAAATCTATCGCAGAGGAGGAATAACTGATGGGAGACCCTACACTATTTAATAATTCAATGATTAAAGGAACCGTTGATGCGATTTTATTTCAAAATAAAGAAAATTTTTATACGGTTTTAAAAGTTGATACAATTGAGTCAAGTGAAACATTTGATTCAATGCCTACGATTGTAGGGTTTTTCCCAGAAATTGCTGAAGGTGATGTTTATACATTCAAAGGCCAAGTTGTTACACATCCGAAGTATGGTAAACAACTTAAAGCTGAAACGTTTGAAAAAGAATTACCACAAACTAAAGAGGCAATTATTAGTTATTTATCAAGTGATTTATTTAAAGGTATTGGTAAAAAAACTGCGCAAAGTATTGTTAATAAACTAGGTGAAAATGCTATAAGCGATATCTTGAATGACCCGTCGGTATTAGAGCAAGTACCTGGTTTACCTAAGAAAAAGCAAAAACAAATTGCTGAACAAATTGCTAGTAATCAAGAGACGGAGCAAATTATCATACGCTTACATGATTTAGGGTTTGGACCAAAACTAGCTATGGCGATTTACCAAGCGTATTTAGGAGAAACACTTAATGTTGTTGAAAATAAACCCTACCAACTCGTATATGATGTAAAAGGAATTGGATTTAATAAAGCTGATACCTTAGCACGAAATGTTGGAATCCAGTTCAATGATACAGAAAGACTAAAAGCGGGTTTGTTATATGTACTTGAAGAGGAATGTATTAAGCAAGGACATACATATTTACCTACTCAAAATGTATTAGAAATGACTCAAGATATGCTTTCTCAAGCACCTAGTGAAATAATAGAAATGCAACAATTGAATCATGTATTACAAGAATTGGTAAATGATACCAAACTCATTCAACAAGAAAATGAAGTTGCAATTCCGAGTTTATATTATTCAGAATTAAAAAGTGTGCAGAATCTTTATCGCAATTATGCGTATACGAATAAACTCAAACAAATAGAACAGTCTGATCTTTTAATGAAGATTGGAGAAATTGAAGAGCGCAATCAAGTTAATTATGCAAATTCACAAAAAGATGCGTTACAGACTGCTATTAATTCTAAAATTATGTTACTCACAGGTGGTCCTGGTACAGGTAAAACAACTGTGATAAAAGGTATTGTAGAATTATATGCAGAAATTCATGGTCTCTCATTAAATTATGATGATTATCAAAATGATGATTATCCAGTCGTATTAGGTGCGCCTACAGGAAGAGCTTCAAAGCGTTTGGCAGAGTCGACAGGTTTAGAAGCCATGACAATTCATCGCTTAATCGGATGGAATCAGGATACACAACCGGAAGATATTTTAGATAATGAAATATCAGCAAAATTAATTATCATTGATGAGATGTCTATGGTTGATACATGGCTGTTCCACCAATTTTTAAGTGCAGTTCCAATAGATGCACAAATCATTTTAGTAGGTGATGAAGATCAATTGCCTTCTGTAGGTCCTGGTCAAGTATTTAAAGATTTAATTGATTCAAAAGTGATTCCTCGTGTTAATTTAACAGAAGTTTATAGACAACAAGATGGTTCTAGTATTATTGAATTAGCGCATCGGATGAAACTAGGTGAACCGATTGATATAACCCAACGTTTTCATGATCGAAATTTTATAAATTGTAATACAGATCAGATTCCGACAGTTGTGGAAAAAGTTGTTTCAAGCGCTGTGAATAAAGGCTATGATATGAGTGATATTCAAGTGCTTGCACCAATGTATAAAGGGTCAGCAGGCATAAAAAAACTTAATATGGTATTACAAGATATTTTAAATCCTAAGGATAAAGATACACGTGAAATAGAATTTGGTGATGTGCTTTTTAGAAAAGGTGACAAAGTCTTGCAACTTGTAAATAGGCCTAATGATAATATTTTCAACGGTGATATTGGTGTAATCGTGGGTGTTTTTTGGGCAAAAGAAAATGCGTTGAACAAAGATGTATTAGTCGTTGATTTTGAAGGTAATGAAATTACTTTTGTTCGTCAAGATTTAATAGAATTAACTCATGCTTATTGTACGTCGATCCATAAATCACAAGGTTCTGAATTCCCAATAGTCATCATGCCTATGGTAAAACAATACTTTAGAATGCTACAAAAGCCCATATTATATACTGGCTTAACAAGGGCTAAACAATCCCTTGTCTTTTTAGGTGATCCGCAAGCCTTTGATATTGGTTTAAAAACGCATGGACAAGTGAGAATGACACAGTTATGCACATTTTTAAAAGCCTACTTTAATAACGATGCATCTACTGAAGAAGAAATCAGCGACACATTTGATGCTGATATCATTCTAACTGAAGACAATATTTTTAAAATTAACCCAATGATTAATATGGGAGATATTTCCCCATATGACTTCGTTGAAGATTGACATGTGACAAGAAAATAAATACAATATAATTAACTTCACATAAAGATGAGTAAATTATACTGAGCGAAAAGAGATGTACTGGTTGGTGAAAAGTACAGTCGGTATAGTTGAATGCTACTTTGTGTCAGCAAGCATAATAACTAATTAAGTGATAAGTGTATGTTAGGGAATTAAAGTCAGTCGTTTGATTTGTATGATACTTACAATTAAGATTGAATTAATTTGTTAACACTTATAACTAGGGTGGTACCGCGAAACGTTCGTCCCTTTTATGAGGATGGGCGTTTTTTATTTTCTTTTTTAATTATTTAAAGAACTAACATGAGTTGAGATGGAGGAATTTTAAGTATGAAAAACTTAAAAGCAAGTGAAATTAGACAAAATTTTATTGATTATTTCGTAGAAAAAGGCCATATGGTAGAACCTTCTGCACCATTAGTCCCTATTGACGATGATTCACTATTATGGATTAATTCTGGTGTAGCTACATTGAAAAAATATTTTGATGGTAGAGAAACACCTAGAAAACCAAGAATAGTTAATTCTCAAAAGGCAATTCGTACAAATGATATAGAAAATGTTGGCTTCACAGCACGTCATCATACATTTTTTGAAATGTTAGGTAACTTTTCAATTGGGGATTATTTTAAGCAAGAAGCTATAGAATTTGCATGGGAATTTTTAACAAGTGAAAAGTGGATGGCAATGGACCCTAAACTTTTATATGTAACAATACATCCAGAGGATAAAGAAGCGTATAGAATTTGGAATGAAGACATTGGACTTGAGGAAAGTCGTATTATTCGCATTGAAGGCAACTTCTGGGATATTGGTGAAGGTCCATCAGGTCCGAATACGGAAATTTTCTATGATCGTGGAGAAGATTTTGGACAAGATGATCCTGCAGAAGAAATGTATCCAGGGGGAGAAAATGAACGTTTCCTTGAAGTATGGAATTTAGTGTTTAGTGAGTTCAATCACAATAAAGATCACACTTATACACCACTGCCCAATAAAAATATTGATACCGGCATGGGTCTTGAAAGAATGGCATCACTTGCTCAAAATGTGCGTACAAATTATGAAACAGACTTATTTATGCCTATCATTCATGAAGTAGAAAAAGTATCAGGTAAAACATACTTGGAAAATGATAACTATGATGTGGCATTTAAAGTGATTGCCGACCATATTCGTACAATTGCATTTGCCATTGCAGATGGTGCACTACCAGCTAATGAAGGAAGAGGATATGTTTTACGTCGTTTATTACGTAGAGCAGTAAGATTCAGTCAATCATTAGATATTAATGAACCATTTATGTATCGTCTAGTTGATATTGTAGCTGACATTATGGAACCATATTATCCTAATGTTAAAGAAAAAGCAGACTTTATTAAGCGCGTCATTAAATCAGAAGAAGAACGCTTCCATGAAACATTAGAAGAAGGTCTAGCTATTCTAAATAACTTAGTTGCACAAGCGAAAACATCTACCCATGAAATCAGTGGTAAAGACGCTTTTAAATTATATGACACTTACGGCTTTCCAGTTGAGTTAACAGAAGAAATTGCGACACAAGAAAATTTATCAATAGATATGCAAACATTCGAAGAAGAAATGCAACAGCAACGAGACAGAGCAAGACAAGCAAGACAAAATTCACAATCTATGCAAGTTCAAAGTGAAGTATTGAAAAAGATTACCACAGATAGCACATTTGTTGGGTATGATGTTATGGACAAAGCCTCTGTCATCACAGATATTATCCAAAATGGTGAACTTGTAGAATCTGCAGAAGCAGGAGAGACGATTTACTTTATTTTACGTGAGACACCATTTTATGCTGTTAGTGGTGGTCAAGTGGCAGACCAAGGTACAATTAGTAATGAAAACTTTGAAATCGCAGTTACTGAAGTGACTAAAGCACCAAATGGTCAGAATTTGCACAAAGGTGAGATTCAATTTGGTACTGTTAAGAAGAATGCTGAAGTTTCAGCGAGTGTGAATCACAAAGAACGTCGTTCAATCAAGAAAAACCATAGTGCAACACATTTATTACACGCTGCATTAAAAGAAGTCCTTGGAGATCACGTTAATCAAGCAGGTTCACTTGTTGAAGCAGATCGTCTAAGATTTGACTTTTCACACTTTGGCCCAATGACACAAGAGGAAATTGACACGGTTGAGCGTCGTGTTAATGAAGAAATTTGGAACAGTATTGAAGTAGATATTCAAGAAATGCCAATTTCTGAAGCAAAACAACTAGGTGCTATGGCACTTTTCGGTGAAAAATATGGCGAAATTGTAAGAGTTGTAAATATGGCCCCATTTTCAATTGAATTATGTGGTGGTATTCACGTGAACAACACATCAGAAATCGGTTTATTTAAAATAGTAAGTGAGTCTGGTACAGGTGCTGGAGTGCGTCGAATAGAAGCATTGACTGGTAAATCAGCTTTCTTATACTTAGAAACGATTCAATCTCAATTTAACGCAGTTAAATCGCAAGTAAAAGTAAAATCAGATGACCAAGTATTAGAGAAAATCGTTCATATGCAAGACGAAGAAAAAGAGCTTAGAAAACAACTTGAACAAAAGAATAAAGAAGTGACATCATTAAAAATGGGTGACATCACTAATCAAGTAGATGAAATTAATGGATTGAAAGTCTTAGCAACGGAAGTAGAAGTTCCTAATGCTAAAGCAATACGTGAAACTATGGATGATTTTAAATCAAAATTACAAGATACTGTTATTGTACTTATTAGTAATATAGATGGTAAGGTGTCATTAGTAGCTAGCGTACCAAAAGCATTAACTGATAAAGTGAAAGCAGGAGATATCATTAAAAACATGGCTCCTGTAGTAGGCGGTAAAGGTGGCGGACGCCCTGATATGGCTCAAGGCGGCGGTACTGAACCAGAGAACATAACAGAATCATTACGTTTCATTAAAGATTACATTAAATCTCTATAAGTTGATTCGATTCTAATGTAGAATATAAGTAAGAACTTTTTTTACTCGATACAAAGGAGTGTAAGAACAATGGAAAATTTTGATAAAACAATGAAATTTAATTATGATGAAATTCCAAAAGAAGATGTCAAAACAGTATTACAAAATGTCTATCATACCTTAGAAGAAAGAGGATATAATCCTGTGAACCAAATTGTTGGTTACTTATTATCAGGAGATCCTGCGTATATTCCACGCAATAACGAAGCTAGAAATCAAATTCGTCGTATTGATCGCGATGATATCATGGAAGAATTAGTTTCAAACTATTTGCAAGAGAAATCGAATTAGTTTATGTTAAAGCATAAAATTATAGGATTAGATGTAGGAAGTAAGACTGTTGGCATTGCAATAAGTGATCTGATGGGTTGGACAGCCCAAGGATTAGACACACTCCGTATAGACGAAGAGAACAATGAATTAGGTATTGAAGCATTAGTAAAAATTATAAAAAGAGATAACGTTGGTACTGTAGTTATTGGATTACCAAAAAACATGAACAATTCTATTGGATTTCGAGGCGAGGCTTCGTTACAATACAAGGAGCAACTTCAAGAAGCACTGCCATCATTAGAAATAATTATGTGGGATGAACGTCTAAGCACTATGGCTGCGGAGCGTTCATTACTTGAAGCGGATGTTTCTAGACAGAAACGAAAAAAAGTAATAGATAAAATGGCAGCAGTATTTATATTGCAAGGCTATTTAGACTCATTACAATAAAAAGGAGCTTTTAATAATGACGGAGCATAACCATGATTCTCAATTAGAAATTAACAATGAAGAGGAATTACTTACATTATATGATGAAGAAGGTAATGAAGTCTTATATCGTAAAGTATTAGAATTTTTCCACCCAGAATTCAAAAAAGAATACGTTATTCTTGCTGAAGAAGGTGCAGAATCAGATGATGACGATTTAATTGAATTGGTGCCTATGATTAATGAGCCAGATGAAAATGGTGAAGGTGGCAAATTCTTACCAGTGGAGACTGACGAAGAATGGGATATGATTGAAGAAGTCGTTAATACAGAAATGGATGATCATGACCACGATCATGACCACGAATAATTAAAAAATCGTTCTTTAAATATAAGTCACTATGAAGTAAACCATACTGGAAAAGCAGTATGGTTTTTTCTGTAAATAAACGAATAAAAATCGAATGATTAATGATAATTATATATTTAAGAGTTAACTAACTACGGAATTTATGCTTATATTATCGGGGTGTTTATGGTAAAATATATAAAGTTAAATTCAAACACATACGATTTTGAAATTGCATTTATTAATAATGGAATAGACCATATAAATGTTATATGTAAATATATTTTTCATCTTTACTAAAATTAAACTAGCATGAGCACCAATGACTAGTGTGATTGATAGTCTGTGCGGTAACTGATTAAGTTGAAAATACAATGATAATAGATGTTAAAGCATAATTTCTAAAGAAAATATGATGGTCATACATAAATTGACGCATTCTAGCGCAAATCTATAAGTATTTTGAGTTTTTAATTGGCCATTTTTGCCGGGATGGGGCAAGGAACCTTATGTGCAAAAAGCTTCTATACTACTCCCTATTTTATTGTTAAAACTTATGTATTATATTATAACGAAGGAAGTTTTGAAAATGGATAATAATCAATCCTATTTATTAAATTTACATAAACAAACCGATGAAACGATAGAGTCTTTGAGACCATATGCAGAAGCGAATAACGTCCCTATTGTAGACAGACTTACTTTAGAAATGATTAAGCAATTGATTAGGCTGCATAAACCACAAAATATTTTAGAAATTGGTACAGCGATTGGCTATAGTGCAATGCAATTTGCATCTGTATCTAAGGATGTACATATTACGACAATTGAACGTGATTCAGATATGCAACAGCAAGCAAAAGAAAATATTAGGAAATACGATTTTTCAAATCAAGTGACATTGGTTGAGGGTGACGCGTTAGAGCAATTTCATAATGTCGAACAAGAAAGTTTCGATATGATATTTATTGATGCTGCTAAAGCACAGTCTAAAAAATTCTTTGAATTATATACACCTTTATTAAAAGAAGGTGGCGTAGTTATTACGGATAATGTACTCTATCATGGCTTTGTTTCTGATATTTCAGTTGTGCGGACTCGCAATGTGCGCCAAATGGTTAAAAAGGTGATTGAATATAACGAATGGCTTATGAATAACGAAGCTTATACGACTAACTTTTTAAATATTGATGATGGATTAGCCATTTCAATTAAAGGAGAATCTAAATGACAGAATTATTAGTGACACCCAAATCGGTTAAACATATCGAAACATTAATTGAAAAAGGTGCTGATGCCTTTGTCATTGGCGAGCAAAAATTTGGTTTGAGATTATCAGGAGAATTTGATAAAGCAGCAATGATTGAAGCAGTGGATATGATTCATCGTAATGGTAAAAAGGCATATGCTGCAGTAAATGGTATATTCCATAACTATCATTTAAGTGCAGTTGAAGCTTATATTGATTTTCTTCATGAAATAAAAGTTGATCGAATTATCTTTGGAGACCCAGCTGTTGTTATGTATGTTAAACAACACACAGATCCAATTCCTTTACATTGGGATGCAGAAGCACTGGTGACTAATTATTTTCAATGTAATTATTGGGGAGCAAAAGGAGCTGCACGTGCACAACTTGCTAGAGAATTGAGTTTGGACGAAATCCTTAATATCAAAGCCCATGCGAATGTTGAAATTGAAGTTCAAGTTCATGGTATGACTTGCATGTTCCAATCTAAGCGTATGTTGTTAGGTAATTATTACACTTTCCAAGAACGTCAAATGAAGATCTCCCGTAACGATGAAACGAATGATTTATTATTATATGACGAAGAACGTGATAATAAATACCCAGTTTATGAAGATTATAATGGAACACATATTATGTCACCAAACGATATTTGCTTAATAGAAGAATTGGAACCATTACTTGAAGCGGGTATAGATTCACTGAAAATAGACGGCATCTTACAGTCAGAAAGTTATATCAATGTTTGTACTGAACAATACAGAGAAGCAATAGATCTGTATAATGATGACCCAGATGCATATGAAGATGAAAAATTCATGCTTGTCGATCCAATAGAAGCAATACAACCGGAACATCGCCCGTTTGACGAAGGCTTCTTATATAAACAAACAGTATACTAATGGAGGTTAACTCGTGAAAATTTTAGAAGAAATTAATGTTCAAAATAAACCTAAAATGAAAAAGCCTGAACTTCTTGCACCTGCTGGTAATTTAGAGAAACTTAAAATAGCTATACATTATGGTGCAGATGCTGTTTTTCTCGGTGGACAAGAATATGGTTTGAGATCTAATGCAGATAACTTTACAATGCCAGAAATCCAAGAGGGTGTTGCATTTGCAAAGCGTTATGGTGCTAAAATATACGTAACCACTAATATAATTGCTCATGATGAAAATATAGACGGCTTAGACACCTATTTACGCGATTTAGCATTAACAGGTGCAACTGGTATTATCGTTGCTGATCCGCTTATAATTGAAACTTGTAAAAAAGTAGCGCCAGAATTGGAAATCCACCTTTCAACACAGCAATCACTTTCTAATTACAAAGCAGTTGAGTTTTGGAAAGAAGAAGGTTTAGATAGGGTTGTTTTAGCACGTGAGACAGGTGCTATGGAAATGAAAGAGATGAAAGAAAAAGTTGATATTGAAATTGAATCTTTTATACATGGTGCAATGTGTATTGCTTATTCAGGAAGATGTACATTAAGTAATCATATGACTGCGCGTGACTCAAATCGTGGTGGGTGTTGTCAAAGTTGTCGATGGGATTATGATTTATTACATATTGAATCTGATGGGGAATTAGATTTATATTATGGTGATCATGAGGTTGCACCTTTTGCAATGAGCCCTAAAGATTTGAAATTAATAGAATCGATTCCCAATATGATGGATATTGGTGTAGATTCTTTAAAAATTGAAGGACGCATGAAATCCATACATTATATTGCGACAGTAGTCTCAATTTATAGAAAAGTTATAGACGCATATGCAAGTGATCCAGAGAACTTTAAGATTAAGCCAGAATGGTTGATTGAACTAGACAAATGCGCTAATAGAGATACTGCATCTGCATTTATAGAAGGTACACCAGGTTATGAAGAGCAAATGTTTGGTCAACAAAATAAGAAAAATTCTGCTTATGATTTCTGTGGGTTAGTGTTAGATTATGATAAAGCGACTAAAATTGCTACAGTACAACAACGCAATAAATTTGAACCTGGACAGGAAATTGAATTTTTTGGACCAGAAATTGATACTTTTCGACAAGTTGTGGAAACAATTTATGATGAAGAGGGAAATGAACTTGATGCTGCACGCCATCCGTTGCAGATAGTTCAAATTAAAGTCGATCATCCAATTTATGCGAATAACATGATGAGAAAGGAAATTGGATAATGAACAGTACAACAATAATAGGCATTGCCGGTGGTTCAGGATCGGGGAAAACATCCGTTACAAACGAAATAATGAAAAATTTAGAAGGTCATAGTGTTGCACTATTGGCTCAAGACTATTATTATAAAGACCAATCACATTTAACTTTTGATGAACGTTTAGAAACCAATTACGATCATCCATTTGCATTTGATAATGATTTATTAATTGACAATTTGAATGACTTGAGGAATGGTAAGCAGGTTGAAGTGCCAACATATGACTACTCAAATCATACGAGAAGTAAGGAAACGATTGCATTTGAGCCAAAAGATGTTATCATCGTAGAAGGTATATTTGCACTTGAAAACAAAACATTAAGAGATTTAATGGATGTCAAAATTTATGTTGATACAGATGCTGATTTGCGCATATTAAGACGTCTGCTTCGTGATACCGAAGAAAGAGGACGTACAATGGAATCTGTTATTAATCAATATCTGAATGTAGTTCGGCCTATGCATAATCAATTCATAGAACCAACTAAGAGATACGCAGATATTATCATACCAGAAGGCGGAAGTAATAAAGTAGCTATCGATATAATGACGACGAAGATTCAAACTTTAGTTAGTAAACAATAGTATTTATAAGTAAAGGAAGATGACATAATGGAAAACCAAAAGCAATATCCAATGACGCAAGAAGGTTTTGAGAAATTAGAACATGAGCTTGAAGAATTAAAAACTGTTAAACGACCTGAAGTCGTTGAAAAAATTAAAATTGCCCGTTCTTTTGGTGACTTATCAGAGAACTCAGAGTATGATGCGGCAAAAGATGAACAAGGTTTTATTGAGCAAGATATCCAACGTGTAGAAAACATGTTACGTAATGCACTTATTATCGAAGATACAGGTAATAATAACGAAGTACAATTAGGTAAAACAGTTACGATTGTTGAATTACCTGGTGAAGAAGAAGAAGAATATCAAATTGTTGGTTCTGCAGAGTCAGACGCATTTAAAGGTAAAATTTCTAACGAATCACCTATGGCCAAAAGTTTAATTGGCAAAAAATTAGACGATGAAGTACGTGTTCCACTACCAAATGGTGGAGAAATAAATGTTAAAATCGTAAATATCAAATAAGTTTTAGTGCAAATCCCCCCACACATGTTAAATGTCTGGGGGGATTTTACACTTTGCTAAAATATTTCTATACTTGCAGACTATATTCTGATAAATTGATAACAATTATAAAATTATTTAGGCTATCTATATTGATTCTTTTCATATAAGCCGAATTCATTATTTATTATAATCTATGATAATTATTTGCTATTAAACAGAAATTTATAATAAATGATATAATAGAAATGTTAAATGTACAACTTAATTTGTTTTTATAATAAGTTGTGATAATTAACAAAGGGGGCAACGTTTCTGGAATATAAAATCATTAATGAACAAACCATCATGATTTATTTTGATGAACAGATTGATCCTGATACTTTTAAAGAAGTACAGCGAATAGAACAGTATATTAAGGATCAAAGTAATAAAGCTATTTTAGAAATAATACCTTCGTATCGCGCAATTATGTTGACTATCGATATCACTCAAAGCGATGCGACAGAAATCATAAACAGCTTGGACTTAGGCAATGTTGATGTTGATGCAGGACTGACATCAAACTCACAATCTAAAATTTTACATATACCCGTATACTATGGTGGTGACCGTGGCCCAGACATAGAAACAGTCGCGAAACATAATCAATTAACTTCAGAAGAAGTTATTAAATTACATACTGAAAATACCTACCTAATATATATGCTGGGCTTTATGCCAGGTTTCCCATTTTTAGGAGGGTTAAATAAACAATTACATACACCCAGAAGAGAGGAACCGAGGACAAGTATTCCTGCGGGTTCTGTTGGTATTGCAAATAACCAAACAGGATTATATCCAAAATCTTCTCCAGGTGGTTGGCAAATTATCGGACAAACACCTATACAAGTGTTTGATATAAATCGAGATCCAATGTGTTTATACAACTCAGGAGATTATATTAAGTTTTATGCTATTAATGAACAAACCTTAAATCAGATTGAAGAGGAACAAAAAAGTAATCAATTTGATATTGAAAAGTGGGTGACAGTAAGTAATGAGTATTAAAATATTAACGCCCGGTTTGTTTAGTACAATCCAAGACAAAGGGCGAATTGGTTATCAAAATCAAGGGTTTTCAACAGCTGGTGCATTAGACATCTATGCGTATAGACTTGCACAAACATTAATTAATAATGAAGGACCTGCAATAGAAGTTACAATTATCGGCCCGTCCATTCAATTTTTAGCAGATAATACCTTTGTTATAACAGGTGCTCAGTTTGACGCTACTATTAATGATGAACCTATATCTCATCAAACGGTTATTAAAGCACAAAAAGGCGATATATTAAAGTTAAATTCAGCGTTACATGGTGCCAGAGGATACATAGCTTTTGGACAACCTATCAATGTACTTTTGATAGCTAATAGTTATGCCACACACACCCGTAGTCAAATTGGCGGCTATAAAGGACGAGCTTTAAAAAAAGGTGATGTATTGACTATTCAACAAAACGATCACTATTTATCTCAGATAGGTATAAGTGCGCGTATTGAAAATGAAAACGATGAACAACACACGATTCATATTATAGAAGGGCCACAAATAGAGCAGTTTTCAGAAGAAGTAAAAGCAAAATTAACATCTGAATCGTTTAAAATTTCAGAAAAATCTGACCGTATGGGATTCCGCTTACAAGGCGAAAATATTGCGCCAACCAATTCTGCAGATATCATTTCAGAACCAGTAGCACTTGGTAGTATTCAAGTGCCTAACGATGGTAATCCCATTATCTTACTGAATGATAAGCAAACTGTGGGAGGCTATACTAAAATTGCAACAGTTTGTGCAGCTGATTTATCGATACTGGCACAAAAACAGCCAGGTGAAACCATACGATTCCAATGGATATCAGTCGAAGATGCAATCAAGACACTAAAGCAAAAAGAAAAATGTTTTTCTGAAAAAAGAAAAGAAATAATAAAAAATCCAATTTTTAAAATAAAACAACTTCGACCAACAGCGTCACGAATCAAAAATTTATTAAAAGGGGAATTATAATGAATTTTGAAAAAATAGAACAGTTAATTAAATTAGTTAAAGAGAACGACGTTAAAAAATTTAAATATAAAGACTATGAAAACGAAATCGAACTTGATTTTACTGAGAATGATGCAAATCATATTACATCAAACCAAGCAGAAAAAAATGATAGTAATAAAATAGATAATGCTAAAAATGAAGAGAATGATTCAACAAATGAGCATACATATCAACAAATTAAATCTCAAATGGTAGGCACATTTTTCTTACAAGACGAAAAAGAGTTAACAAACCCTATTATACAAGTGGGTGACGAAATTAAAAAAGGAGATACAGTCGGATATATTGAAGCGATGAAAGTGCTTAATGAAGTAACAAGCGATGTTTCAGGCGTTGTAGAAGAAATTTTAGTTGAGCACGGTTCGAGCGTAGAATACAATCAACTGATTGTTAACGTAAAATAAGTCAAATAAAGGGGTGTTTGCATTGTATCGTTGTCTGATAGCAAATAGAGGAGAAATTGCTGTACGTATTATAAGAGCGTGCAGAGAACTAAATATTGAAACTGTTGCAATCTATGCGATAGGTGATGAATCAAGTTTGCATGTAAGTTTAGCAGATCAAGCTGTTTGTATAGGTGAGGCAAATCCAATTGAAAGTTATTTAAACCAAGACAGAATTATTAGCGCAGCCAAAATAACACAAGCTAACGCGATTCATCCAGGGTACGGCTTTTTATCGGAGAGTGCATCGTTTGCCCAAAAAGTTGAAGAGAACGAGATTTATTTTATTGGTCCTACTAAGACAACTATGGAAATGATGGGGGATAAAATCACTGCTAGACAAACAGTTGATAATGTCGGTGTTCCTATTATTCCGGGTTCTACAAGTGCTGTTGATTCGATAAGTGAAGTGAAATCTATTGCTCAAGATACTGGTTATCCACTTGTGTTAAAAGCAGCGAGTGGTGGTGGCGGTAAAGGTATACGTATTGTCAAAGAAGAAGCGTCACTCGAAAAAGCTTTTAAAGAAGCTAAAAGTGAGGGTAAAAAGTATTTTGATGATGACCGTATTTATGTTGAAGCTTTCATCCCTATTGCAAAACATGTGGAAGTTCAAGTTATCGGTGATGGCAAAAATAATTTTATTCACTTAGGTGAAAGAGATTGTTCTGTACAAAGGAAAAATCAAAAGTTAATTGAAGAATCACCATGCGCTGCAATTTCTGAGTCGATGCGAGAAGCAATGTGTAATGATGCTGTTAAAGTGGCGCGTGCATCTCATTATCGCAGTGCAGGCACCATTGAATATTTAGTTACGGATGATGCGTATTACTTTATAGAAATGAATGCACGCATCCAAGTTGAACACACAGTAACAGAGATGAGAGCAAACAGAGACTTATTACAAGCACAATTGTATCTCATGCAACATAATGAACTACCATTCACACAAGAAGACATTACTTTTGATGGTCATGTCATTGAGGCAAGAATCAATGCAGAAAATCCAGAGAAACAATTTCAACCTACACCAGGCACTGTAGAAGCTTTACATCTGCCACAGGGCTTTAATATACGTGTTGATAGTTTGTTATATCACGGATATAAAGTTTCACCATATTATGATTCATTAGTTGCAAAGGTGATTGTGAAGTCTTCCACTAGACAACTTGCTATTAATAAATTAAAAGTAACACTTGATGAAATGGTCATCGATGGTTTTACGACAACTGCTGATTTTCTGTATGCTGTATTATCTTATCCTGAATATGCTGATGGTGATGCAAGCCAAGTAGACATTAAATTTTTAGATAGACATCAAATTTTAAAGGAGGAAGTATAAATGAAAGTAGATTTGAATTGTGATTTAGGAGAAGCGTTTGGTAACTATTCATTTGGTAGTGACAATCAAATTATTCCTTTAATAACATCAGCAAATATTGCATGTGGCTTTCATGCTGGCGATCAACATGTGATGAACGATACCATTAAACTTGCAAAAGACAACGGTATAGGTATCGGCGCACACCCAGGACTTCCTGATTTACAAGGCTTTGGCAGAAGAAATATGGATTTATCTCCTGCAGAAGTTTATGATATTGTTGTTTATCAATTAGGTGCATTGAATGGTTTTTGTAGAATTCATGACGTTAAGATTAATCATGTTAAACCGCATGGTGCACTTTATCAAATGGGAGCAAGAGATAAAGTTATTGCGCATGCTATTGCAAAAGCAGTTTATGACTTTGATCCGACTTTAATCTATGTGGGACTTTCTAATACTTTATTAATTTCAGAAGCACAGGCTTTAGGATTGTCCACAGCTTCTGAGGTTTTTGCCGACAGACGTTATGAAGACGATGGACAGTTAGTAAGCAGAAAAGAAGCTGATGCATTGATTACCAATACAGATGAAGCGATTAAACAAGTGATAAATATGGTTAAATTTCAAAAAGTAATTACAAAAAATAACAATACAATAGATATTAAAGCAGATACTATTTGTGTGCACGGCGATGGGGCACATGCAATTGAATTTGTAACACAAATTAGAGAACAATTAACGAAAGAAGGCATTTCAATTACAAGGCTAGGGGGCTAAGCAATGGGAGAAAAATTAAGGTCAAGCGAGAAAGATTTCCAGTTTACTAAAAATCACAAAAGGTTATTATTAGGTTCTGTGTTTTTAATGGCAACATCCGCGATAGGACCAGCATTTTTAACACAAACTGCTGTATTTACAGCACAATTTACATCTAGTTTTGCATTTGCAATTTTACTATCTATATTAATTGATATTGGTGCACAGATTAATATTTGGCGTGTACTCGTTGTTACAGGTAAACGTGGACAAGAAGTAGCTAATGAGATTTTTAATGGACTGGGTACATTTATATCAATCCTCATTGCAGTTGGTGGTCTAGCTTTTAATATTGGTAACATAGCCGGTGCTGGATTAGGTTTGAATGCGATATTTGGGTTAGATGTTAAAATAGGTGCAGCAAT
Organism: Staphylococcus sp. Z5-21; assembly: GCF_056529615.1. Taxonomy (NCBI): domain Bacteria; kingdom Bacillati; phylum Bacillota; class Bacilli; order Caryophanales; family Staphylococcaceae; genus Staphylococcus; species Staphylococcus sp. Z5-21. The sequence goes on from NZ_CP096462.1 coordinate 1,215,155, forward strand.
TACTGCTGTTCTTTCAATTGCAATATTTATTAGTAAAAGTGGACAAAAGATAATGGACGTCGTAACAATGTTTTTAGGTGTATTGATGATTATCGTTGTCGCTTTTGTTATGTTTAAAGCCAATCCACCCTATGCTGAGGCTGCAAAACATTTAGTGATGCCAGAGCAACCACTAGCGCTTGTTTTACCAATTATCACATTAGTTGGTGGTACGGTTGGCGGATACATTACTTTTGCTGGCGCACATAGAATATTAGATTCTGGAATTAAAGGTAAAGATTATTTACCATTTGTAAATAAGGCTGCGATTTCAGGTATATTAACAACTGGTGTACTAAGAACATTATTATTCTTAGCTGTATTAGGTGTAGTAGTAACGGGCGTTACATTGAATGCTGATAATCCACCTGCTTCTGTATTTGAACATGTGTTAGGGCCTATAGGACGAAATATTTTCGGTATTGTACTATTTGCGGCTGCAATGTCTTCAGTTATTGGCTCTGCATATACAAGTGCAACATTCTTAAAAACATTACATAAATCTGTTTATAATAAAACGAATATTATTGTAATTAGTTTCATTGTAGTGTCAACGTTAGTATTTTTATTCTTAGGCAAACCTGTCACGCTACTTATTGTAGCAGGTGCACTAAATGGTTTGATTTTACCTATTACATTAGGTACGATATTAATTGCTAGTAAACGTAAATCAATCGTAGGAGATTACAAACACCCGACATGGATGCTTTGGTTCGGGATTGTTGCAGTAGTCGTAACGATTGTAACTGGTATCTTCTCGCTTCAAGGTTTAACTGAATTATTTGGTAGCTAAATGAAAATAGATAATACCCTGACTTATGGTTACAATACATTAAGTTCAGGGTATTTTTCATGTTAAGTTTTTAAAATAAACGAATTTATGATAGTTAATATAATTAAAAAGTTTAAATAATTTCAATAATTATTATTTTATGCAAAAACATTGAACTATTATCGAGCTATGTGTTCAAATATGGTAGAATAACAGAGGCTAGGATTTTAAGATGAGGTGAAATATAATGATAGGTATTATAGGTGCTATGGAAGAAGAAGTAGCTATCTTAAAAGATAAAATTGTTAACTTAGAAATAATTAATGTTGCTCATGTTGTTTTTTATAAAGGGCGTTTACATGATAAAGAAGTTATCTTGACTCAAAGTGGTATTGGAAAAGTAAATGTTGCAATTTCTACTACTTTATTAATAAATCGTTTTCACCCAGATTTAATTATTAATACAGGTTCGGCGGGTGCATTAGACAAATCACTTGGTGTCGGAGATATTGTAGTAAGTGACATGGTAGCTTATCACGATGCAGATGCAAGAGCATTTGGTTATCAATTGGGTCAAATTCCTCAAATGCCTGCACAATTTGTTGCGGATAGCCATTTAATTGAATTAGCAAAAGAAGCAATAAATGATCAAAAATGGGTTGCTAAATCTGGTTTAATTGTAAGTGGAGATAGTTTTATTGGCACTGCAGAACAACGCGCAGATATCAAAACAAACTTTCCACAAGCCATGGCAGCAGAAATGGAAGCAACAGCGATTGCCCAGACATGTTATCAGTTTAACCTACCATTCATAATTACACGTGCTATTTCTGATTTAGCAGATGGTGATGCAGGTATAACATTCGAAGCATTCTTAGAAAAAGCAGCAATTGCTTCAAGTCAAATTGTTGATCGTTTAATTAAAACTATATAAAAAGGTGAAATAAAACATGGGTATGATAAAGCACTATTTTATGCCAAACGAATATGTACAATCTATTTTTCAAATTGATATAGAAAAACTCGCAAATTCAGGCGTAAAAGGTATAATTACAGATTTAGATAACACACTTGTAGGATGGGATGTAGCTGATCCAACAGAAGCAGTAAAAGAATGGTTCGATAGAGCAAAAGAACTCGGCATAACTGTAACAATTGTTTCAAATAACAACGAACAACGCGTAGGCAATTTTTCAAAATCATTAAATGTGGACTATATATTTAAAGCAAAAAAACCCAGAGGTCGCGCCTTTAATCAAGCATCTAAATTAATGAATTTGAATCCAGAAGAAATAGTTGTCATTGGAGACCAAATGCTAACAGATGTGTTTGGCGGAAATAGACGCGGATTATTCACAATTATGGTTGTCCCAGTGAAAAAAACAGATGGATTTATAACGAAGTTTAATCGCATGATTGAACGTAGATTACTACAGCATTTTAGAGAAAAAGGTTATATTAAATGGGAGGAAAATTGATTGGCAGAAACTGAGATATTAAAATGTATCGGTTGTGGCGCACCCTTACAATCTGAAGATTCAGATGCGCCTGGATATGTTCCAGAAAGTAGTCTTTATAAAGAAGACGTTATTTGTAAAAGATGTTTTAGGTTAAAAAATTACAACGAAGTGCAAGATGTAGGCTTGGATAGTGAAGATTTTTTAAATTTACTTAATGGCTTAGCAGACAAAAAAGGTATTGTTGTAAATGTTGTGGATGTTTTTGACTTTGAAGGATCTTTTATTAATGCAATCAAACGCATTGTTGGAAATAAACAAATCATTTTAGTAGGTAATAAACTAGACTTATTACCGAAACAAATTAATAAACGCCGTGTAAAAGAATGGTTGAAGAAAACAGCGAGAAAATACGGCTTAGATGCAGAAGATGTCATTTTAATTTCTGCTGAAAAAAATGAGGGTATCGAAGATTTATTGAATGCTATTAATACTTTGAGAAATAATGACGATGTCTATATTGTAGGGACTACAAATGTAGGTAAATCTACACTGATTAATAAATTGATAGAGCGCAGTGTGGGTGAAAAGAATGTAGTTACCACTTCTCGATTCCCTGGTACAACTTTAGATATGATTGATATACCACTTGATGACACTTCGTTCATGTATGATACACCTGGTGTGATTCAAGAACATCAAATGACGCATTACGTAACGGAAAAAGAATTAAAAACAATCATGCCTAAAAAAGAGGTTAAACAACGTGTATATCAATTAAATGAAGGACAAACATTATTTTTCGGTGGTTTAGCACGTATTGATTATATAAGTGGTGGTAAACGACCATTAGTATGTTATTTTTCAAATGATCTTAATATCCATAGAACTAAAACGGAAAATGCAAATGAATTGTGGCGTAATCAATTAGGGGATGTATTGTCGCCCCCTAATAACCCAGATCATTTTGATTTGCAAAATGTTAAAGCCGTACGTCTAGAAACAGGTAAAGAAAAGCGTGATGTTATGATTTCTGGATTAGGTTTTATTACCATTGATGAAGGTGCTAAAATCATTGTTCGTGTACCTAAAAATGTCGATGTCGTATTACGAAATTCTATAATGTAAGGCGGGTTTAATGTGAAGTACGCAGTGATAGGCAATCCTATTGATCACTCTTTATCACCAGTTATGCATAATGCAAATTTTGCAGCTTTAAATGATTTATCATCTTATGAAGCGATTAATATTAGAAACGAAGACTTTCATCGTATCAAAGAGATAATTAATGACAAAGCACTTTCTGGATTTAACGTTACAATACCACATAAAGAGCGTATTATACCCTATCTGGATGAAATCGATGAACAATCAAAAACAGTTGGAGCAGTTAATACGGTGAAAATTTTGGACGGTAAATGGATTGGTTACAATACGGATGGTATTGGCTATGTAACAGGTTTAAGACAAGTATATCCAGATTTAGAAGATGCATATACATTAATTTTAGGCGCTGGTGGTGCGAGTAAAGGGCTCGCTAATGAACTAAAAAAATTCGTTAGACCCAAACTTACAGTAGCCAATAGATCTATGGATCGATTTGAAAGTTGGCAATTAGAAGTGAATAAAATTAGTTTACAAGAAGCTGAAGCAGCATTATCAGAATTTGATATTATTATCAATACAACGCCAGCAGGTATGAATCAAAATAAAGAGGTTATTATTAACCTTGATAATTTGGATAGTCACACGTTAGTGAGTGATATCGTTTATGTACCATTTAAGACACCTATTTTAGAAATTGCAGAAGCTAAAGGAAATCCTATTCATAATGGATTAGATATGTTCGTATACCAAGGTGCTGAAAGTTATAGAATTTGGACAGGTGAATTACCACAAATTCAAATAATGAAAGACACTGTTTTAAAATATTTATAAAAGGAGATTGAATTATGTTAACAGGTAAACAAAAAAGATTTTTACGAAGTAAAGCTCATAACGTAGATCCAACTTTTCAAATAGGGAAAGCTGGTATTAATGACAATATGGTAGCGCAAATACAAGATATTCTAGAAAATAGAGAGTTAATTAAAATACATGTATTGCAAAACAACTTTGAAGATAAAAATGACTTAGCACAATCATTAAGTGATGCAACACGTAGTGATATTGTACAAGTAATCGGGTCGATGATTGTACTTTACAAAGAATCACAAGATAATAAACAAATTCAGTTACCATAATGGCTAAATCGATTGTCTTATATGGTGGGCAATTTAACCCGATTCATATCGCCCACATGGTCGTAGCTAGTGAAGTTAACGCATTTATAAAACCGGACGTATTTTATTTTATACCTAGTTTTATATCTCCGCTAAAAGAACATACAGATTATTTGGAAGGTCGATATAGAGTTGATATGATTCAATCTGTTATAGATGATCTGGGTTTTGGTCGTATCTGTTTAAATGAAATAGAAAGACGAGGACAAAGTTATACCTATGATACAGTGATGTATATTTTAGATAAGCATCCTGATGCAAAACTTTATCTTGTGATAGGGACAGACCAATATAATCAACTGCATAAGTGGTATAAGATTAATGAATTAAAATCGTACATTACTTTTGTAATCGTCAATAGAGATAAAACGACACAAGAAGTCGAATCAGATATGCTATCGATAACAATTCCACGTATTGATATAAGCTCAACATTAATTAGAAAAAGAGTGAAGAATAAAGAGAATATTCAAGCACTCGTTTCTCCAAGTGTTGAACAATATATACGAGAGGAAGGATTATATGAAAGTTAATGAAGCAATAGAAATTGTCAAAGAGAAATTGCCTGAAAAGCGGTTTAACCATTCATTAAGAGTGGCTGAAACTGCGGTTAAATTAGCAGATATTTATGATGGTGATAAAGATAAAGCAGAACTTGCGGGTGTATTACACGATTATTCTAAATATGATGATTTAGGAACGATGTATCAAGTTGTTACGCAACATGATTTAGATAGCAATTTATTAAGTTATGGTTCGGAAATTTTACACGGACCTGTTTGTGCGGTTATTATGAAAGAGAAGTATGGTATCGATGATGAAGAAGTATTATTAGCGATAAAAAACCATACGACAGGTCGTGCTCAAATGACAAAAACAGAGAAACTTGTCTTTATTGCAGACTATATAGAACCTGGGCGTCAAACCCCAGGCGTTGAAGAAATTAGAGATTTAGCATACAATAAAGGTAGCTTAGATAAAACAATATATGAAATATCTAAGCGTACCGTTTTATATTTAATTAATAAAGATATTAATGTCTATGACGCGACGATTGCATGCTTGAATTATTACAATTACAGTGACGAAAGAGTAAAGGATGATTAAATGAAATCAGATCAATTATTAAAATTAGCTGTGGAAGCAACTGAGAATAAAAAAGCAGAAGATATTATTTCTTTAAATATGCAAGGTATTAGTGATATGACAGACTATTTTGTGGTTTGCCACGGAAATAATGAAAAACAAGTTCAGTCTATCGCACGTGCAGTCAAAGATGCAGCTAATGAAGCGGAAATTGAAGTTAAACGAATGGAAGGCTTTAATGATGCGAGATGGATCCTTATTGATTTGGCAAATGTAGTCGTACACGTATTCCATAAAGATGAAAGAGATTATTATAATATTGAAAAACTATATAGAGATGCACCTCTTGAATCATACAGACAGGCTGTTTATTAAAAATGGCACAATATGAAGAAATGAGCTTGTTTTATGATCAGCTAACCTTAGATCAACCGTATGAAGATTGGCTAAGCATTGTTAATCATTTTGCAGGTAAAAAGCATTCTATTTTAGATATTGGTTGTGGAACCGGTAGTTTAACATCGCTGTTCACTGAATTTGAGCAAGTGACAGGAATGGATCTTAGTGTTGATATGTTAGCCATAGCTGCTCAAAAATCTAATGTTGTTAATTGGATTGAAGCAGATATGACTGATTTTGAGCTTGAACAACATTTTGATGTCATTACAATATTTTGTGATTCTTTGAATTATTTACCTGAAAGAGAAAATGTTTCAGATACATTTAAAAATGTTTATCGACATTTATCTCAAGATGGTGTCTTTATGTTTGATGTTCACACAGCTTATAAAATGAATACATTGTTTAATAATCAAAGTTATATTGACGAATCCGAAGATGTTTTCTTAGGGTGGGAAGCTGTCCAAGGCGAAGAACCTCTGAGTGTTTGGCACGATATGTCGTTTTTTATTAAACAAGATAGTACGCATTATACTAGGTTTGATGAATCACATTATCAGCAAACTTATACTGAAAATGAATATACAGCGATGTTAAAAGAAGTAGGTTTTAACCATATACAGACTTTTGTTGACTTTGACATAAACAATCACACTGAAAATGGTTATAGATTATTTTTCATAGCTAAAAAATAAAAGTAAAATCACTCCCTTATACGTGTTAAGTATAAAGGAGTGATTTTTTGCAATTAGACTGGTCAAAATGGAAAGTAATTTTTGAGAAAAATAAATTAGTAATCATAGTTGGATGCGCGTTAGTACTATTGCTTGTTATTTGTTGTTATAAATTTTTAAATGTCAGCAATACAGATGACAACAGCAATGCAAACTTAAGTACAAATGATGATTCCACATTAATTAATGAACAAAATACCAATAGTAAAACAATTGCTACTAATAATGATAATGCAAGATCAGTAAAAAATGATAAAAAGGGTAGCTTTATTTTTGTTGATATTAAAGGTGCTGTACAGCATCCTGATATTTATAAGATGAAAGATACGGATAGGGTTAAGCAATTAGTGGACAAAGCAATTTTATTAAAAGATGCTGATCTTTCAAGTGTGAATTTAGCTGAAAAATTACAAGACCAGAAGGTCATTTATATTCCGAAAATTGGTGACAAAGATCAAAAAGACATTAATATGAATCATTTTGCTTTAAAGAATAACCACACAGAAGATAGTAAAAAAGGTAATAGTACAATAAACTCAGAACAAATAAATATTAATGATGCAACAGAATCTCAGTTATTAACGATAAATGGGATTGGACCGACTAAAGCTAAGGCTATTATAGAATATAGACAACAACATGGCCCTTTTGAGTCTGTAGAGCAATTAAAAGACGTAAATGGTATTGGAGCTAAGACTTTAGAAAAAATCGGTTCAAAGCTGACTATATAACTTTTAGTTGCATTATGGTTCAATTCAAATTAATCTATAATTAATCAAAAAATATAATACATATATGGAGGTAAATCATCATGGATCGTATCAAATGGGAAGAATACTTTATGGCTCAAAGTCATCTTTTGGCTTTGCGTTCTACGTGTGAACGTTTGTCAGTTGGTGCTACTATAGTGAAAGATAATAGAATCATTGCAGGGGGCTATAACGGTTCGGTTTCAGGTGAAGTTCATTGTATTGATGAAGGGTGTTTATTAGAGGATGGCCATTGTATCAGAACAATACACGCTGAGATGAACGCTTTACTTCAATGTGCTAAACAAGGTGTTTCTACAGATGGCGCTACAATCTATGTTACTCATTTCCCTTGTTTGAACTGTACAAAATCAATCATACAATCTGGTATTGATACAATATATTATGCCGAAGATTATCATAACCATACATATGCATTGGAGTTATTGAAACAAGCAGGTATTGAGTATAAAAAAATTTCATTTGATCAAGAGCATGTAGCACAATACTTATTAAATAAATAGCCACGGTTTATTATGGCATAGCATATTTAGTTGGCATTCTTTGGCTACATCTCAAATTTCTTTCAATACTTCTTTTTATATTCCTTATATTTTTACTTAAAATAAAGCAGTTCAAATGGCAGCAAGTTATTATGATTATAATTGTTCCTTTTATAGCTTTTGGATTATTTTATAGGTATTATCATCAAACGTTAGAATTTCAAAATGATATGTTAAGTAAATCTTTAATTGCTAATGCAAAATTTATCACTAAACCTGTCATTAGCGACAATACTCTAAGTGGTAAACTCCAAATTGATAGCGATTATTATCAATATTATTTTAAGCCGAACAGAAAAGTTAAATCTTCGGATTCGTCTGAATTATACCGACGCGATTGTAAAATCCATGGTGCTTTTAAATTTAATGGGGAAGGAATAAGTAGAAAATTATATATCAATATAAAAAGCGTCGATTTATCAAGTTGTAAGTCAATATCAATGGGTTGGATGTCTCTGGTCGATTTACATAAGCAATATATTTATAAGCGTCTTGTTACAGAACACAACGATGATCCAGGTAAAATAATTGCATTGATTACGGGAGATACTTCCAAGATAAAAGACCATCAATTAGATCAAATTAGAGAAATTGGTATTTATCATTTACTAGCAATAAGTGGGACACATATCACAGCTTTAGTTAGTATTATTTTTTATACTTTGACTAAAGTCAAATGTCCCTTATTTTTGATAAAAGCTATTATTTTTATTTTGTTACCCATTTATACTATTTACACTGGTATGGCTCCAAGTGCTATTCGTGCAGTGTTAGTTGCGCTTATTCTTCTATTACTTCCGAAAAAGTTGTACAAACATTCTATGAATGTTCTTTTTGGTGTTTTTATTTTAATCACACTAATTTCTCCACAATTAATATATAATATTGGATTTCAGTTTTCATTTTTTATAACTTTTTGTATTCTTTTTGCACTCCCGATTTTAAAAGACGCTAATATCGTCAAAAGCATGATTTTTGTCAGTGTTATAGCACAACTTTCATCTTCCATTATTAGTGCAGCCCATTTTAATCAAATCCAATGGATAGGTATCTTAGCTAATTTATTCTTTGTTCCGTTTTACACATTTATTTTATTTCCTGCTTCGTTAATTTATTTTGCTTCGCTTCATTTTCCTATTAAAGTTACAATTTTTACAAAATGCCTAAATATATTGCTCTTGATTCATGATTACTTTGTTTCTATTTTTATGAAATTCTCTACTTTAAAATGGTTCACCCCCGAATTATCTTCATTTTTTATTGCGATTGCTGTGTTTCTTATCATTGTTGCACTTATTTTATTCGTTCATAAGCATTATTTTCTTTTTTTATTGATTCTAATAAGCATATTTTTCATTTTAACCATTTTACCGAAATCAAATGATTACAGATTAACTATGTTAAACGTGAACCAAGGAGATGCTATATTATTTGAAACGGATAAACAGGAATCTATGCTCATAGATACTGGGGGTGTATTGATTAAAAAAGGTATGAAAGACAACCACATGCTATCAAAACGAAAGATTCTGCCCACTTTAAAAAAGCATGGTTTACCTAAAATTAATTATTTGATTATTACACACCCACATGTTGATCATATGGGAGAATTAAGCTATCTAATAGGAAAATATCAAATAGATCATATAATAATAAATGCAAATAGCTTTAGTTTAGAACAATTAAAAGCGCTAACGTTACAATGTAAAAAACATAAGGTTAAATTATTAGATTTTAAAACTTTTAATCATATCGTACTTAGCAAAGCAGATATTCGTTTGTTAGATGCTACAATACAAAATTCAGACGATCTAAATGAACATTCTATTATTACCTACATACAATATAATAAATATAAAATGTTATTTATGGGCGATGCTTCAAAACATAATGAATCTCTTTTACTTAATAAGTACAAACTTAATAATTTGGATGTATTAAAAGTAGGTCATCATGGAAGTAAAACAAGTTCTAGTTCTAACTTTGTCAATATAATGCATCCTAAAATCAGCTTAATTTCAGTTGGACAAAATAATAGATATAAATTACCTAGTACCGAAGTTATTACTAGATTGAAAGCAATAGAATCTAAAATATATATGACGAGTCTCTCTGGGGAAGTTACAATTACTTTATCAAATTCGATACAAATTAAATCACAATTTGGTAAATGATTTGGGTAGAGAGAACAAATACTGCGTGATATAATAATTTAATGGGTAATAGAGATGAAAGGGTGCTATATATGAGCAATAATATAATAACAATTTACGGAGAAGTACCGGAACTTATAGAAAAAAAGTCAGCAGAAGAAATAAATAACTATTTAAATGCACCTAAAGATGATTTTAATTTCGTGAAATATAGTTTATACGAACATGATTTGGCACCCGTAATAGAAGAATCATTGACCATGCCTTTTTTCTCTGATAAAAAAGTAGTACTTGTTCAAAATGCATACCTATTCACTGGTGAAAAACCTCCTAAAGATTTGAATCACAACATAGATCAACTCATTGAATTTATTGAAAAATATGATGGAGGTACGTTGATTATTTTTGAGGTATATCATAGTAAATTAGATGAGCGTAAGAATTTGGTGAAAACATTAAAAAAGAATGCCCAATTAAAAAAAATAGAGCAAATGTCAGAAGAAGAAATTATGCAGTGGATGAAAAAAGAGCTTCATGAAAATTTTAAAGATATCAAACAAGATGCACTTGACCTATTTATAGAATTAACAGGCGTTAATTTTAATATTGTTAAACAAGAACTCGAAAAATTAATCCTTTTCTTAGGTGACAGATCAACAATTAATAAACAAGATGTGTACCAAATTGTTAATAGAAGTTTAGAACAAAATGTGTTTTTACTAACAGATTATATTCAAAAAAATAAAAAATCAAATGCAATTCAATTGGTTAATGATCTGATTGCAATGAAAGAAGAACCAATTAAGTTATTAGCATTAATTACCAGTAATTATCGACTTTTTTATCAGTCTAAAATATTAAGTCAAAAAGGTTATAGTGGTCAACAAATTGCCAAGACAATAAATGTACACCAATACAGAGTAAAATTAGCGCTTAATCAAGCAAGAAACTACCAACTTGAAAGTTTGCTAAATATTATAGATTCGTGTGCTGAAACGGATTATAAATTAAAATCATCTTATATGGATAAACATCTCATATTAGAGTTATTTATTTTATCGCTGTAGTTTTAAACAAAGCAATATTATCCCGTTGTGCATACATTAAATTGGGAGTATTTTAAAAGGATGCTTAATTAAAAAAAGATATAAAAAAAGTTCAAGCAATTGCTTGAACTTTAATATTATTTAGCAGCTGTCATTAATGATGACTTAATACGAGCAGCTTTGTTGTCGTGGATTAAGTTGCGTTGTGCAGCTTTATCTACTTTTTTCAAAGCAAAACTCAATAAGTCAGCTTTGTTATCAGCATTTGATTCTAAAGCTGAATGAGCTCTTTTAACTGCTGTACGCATTTCATTTTTTTGAGAAATATTACGTTCTTCAGCAGTATGTGTTGTATTAACACGTTTAATTGCAGATTTGATGTTTGGCATGTGTGTCACCTCCTAAAAGTGATCTTCGCTATCAAAATGAATTTGATTACAACAAGAAATATTTTATCAAAACAAGCGACTTTCTGCAATCATTTATTTATGAGCCGCCCGTAAATTCAATATAAATGATACAATAATGTATAAAGTTATGAAACACTTATTCTATAAAATATTCTGATAAAGTGTTAACAAGTGAATTAATATTTTGAATTATTATAAACGAATGGCTTTGCAAGTTTGCAATTGACTTGTAAAAACGTTATTATATCAAAGAATGTCATACATACAAACGGGCTAGAATTATGAAAGTGAGAAGGATAATACATGGATAAACAAGATCGTTATAATCGACGCAAAAATATAAGAAACTTTTCTATTATCGCACATATAGACCATGGTAAATCTACTTTAGCTGATAGAATTTTAGAAAATACTAAATCAGTTGAAACAAGAGACATGCAATCACAGTTGCTAGATTCTATGGATTTAGAGAGAGAACGCGGTATTACTATAAAACTAAACGCAGTACGATTGAAATACGAAGCGAAGGATGGAGAAACATACACGTTCCATTTGATTGATACACCGGGACACGTAGATTTTACATATGAAGTATCTAGATCACTTGCGGCGTGTGAGGGTGCTATTTTAGTAGTGGACGCAGCACAAGGTATTGAGGCACAAACACTAGCGAATGTCTATTTAGCACTGGATAATGATTTAGAGCTTCTACCTGTTATCAATAAAATTGATTTGCCTGCAGCTGAGCCAGAACGCGTTAAACAAGAACTTGAAGACGTTATTGGTATTGATAAAGAGGATGTCGTACTTGCAAGTGCAAAATCAAACTTAGGTATTGAAGATATATTGGAAAAAATAGTTGAGGTAGTACCACCACCTGAAGGTGATCCAGAAGCACCTTTAAAAGCTTTAATATTTGATTCTGAGTATGATCCATATAGAGGTGTCATTTCATCCATACGTGTTATGGAAGGCGTTGTTAAAGCTGGAGATCGTATCAAAATGATGGCTACTGGAAAAGAATTTGAAGTAACTGAAGTAGGTATTAACACCCCAAAACAATTATCAGTAGATGAATTAACAGTGGGTGATGTAGGTTATATCATTGCTAGTATTAAAAATGTTGATGATTCCCGTGTAGGTGATACAATCACGCATGCAGAGAGACCTGCTGAAGCGCCACTACAAGGTTATAAAAAAATGAATCCAATGGTATTCTGTGGATTATTCCCTATTGATAACAAAGACTATAACGATTTAAGAGAAGCTTTAGAGAAGCTGCAATTAAACGATGCCTCATTAGAATTTGAACCAGAATCTTCTCAAGCATTAGGTTTTGGCTACCGTACTGGTTTTTTAGGTATGTTACACATGGAAATTATTCAAGAAAGAATTGAACGTGAATTCGGTATTGAATTAATCGCAACTGCGCCATCGGTAATTTACCAATGTATATTAAAATCTGGTGAGGAAGTATCTGTAGATAATCCAGCGAATATGCCAGATCGCGATAAAATAGAAACCATTTATGAGCCGTTTGTACGTGCGACTATGATGGTACCAAATGATTATGTCGGTGCTGTAATGGAATTATGTCAACGTAAACGTGGTCAATTTATTAATATGGAATACATGGATGATATTCGAGTGAATATTATTTATGAAATTCCATTATCAGAAGTAGTATTCGATTTCTTCGATCAATTAAAATCTAATACTAAAGGCTATGCTTCTTTTGATTATGAATTTATTGATAATAAAGAAAGTGACCTGGTTAAGATGGATATTTTATTAAATGGTGAAAAAGTCGATGCTCTTAGCTTTATCGTGCATAAAGAATTTGCATACGAACGTGGTAAAACTCTTGTCGATAAGTTGAAAACATTAATACCAAGACAACAATTTGAAGTACCAGTACAAGCTGCTGTAGGACAAAAAATTGTCGCAAGAACAAACATTAAATCTATGGGGAAAAATGTATTGTCTAAATGTTATGGTGGGGACATTACACGTAAGAGAAAATTATTAGAAAAACAAAAAGCGGGTAAAGCTAAAATGAAAGCAGTGGGAAATGTAGAAATTCCACAAGATGCTTTCCTTGCAGTACTCAAAATGGATGAAGATTAATAATACTTTAAACTTGGGGCCTTAAATCCGAACGATTTATGCCCCAGTTTTTTATGAAACATCATGTTTTTAAATAGGGAAGTAGGTGAACACAATATGGAAGTGAAAAGTGCATATATACATATCCCCTTCTGTGTAAGAATATGTACGTATTGTGATTTCAATAAATATTTTATTCATAACCAACCAGTTGATGAATACTTAGATTGTTTAATTAAAGAAATGCAATATAGTAAAACGAAAGTGTTAGAAACTGTTTTTGTTGGTGGAGGAACGCCAACGGCACTTAGTTATGAACAACTTAAACGTTTACTTAAAGCTATTACTGATATTTTCGAAATCAAAGGAGAATTTAGTTTTGAAGCAAATCCAGATGAATTGACTTTGGAAAAAGTTCAATTATTAAAGGATTTTGGTGTGAATAGATTATCTATGGGCGTTCAAACTTTTAAACCAGAGTTGCTTGAAATATTAGGAAGAACACATAATACATCTGATATATACCAAGCAGTTACAAATGCGAGAGCCGTAGGTATTCCTTCTATTAGTTTAGATTTAATGTATCACTTACCAAAACAGACCATCGATGATTTTAAAGATAGTTTAGAAAAAGCATTGGCGATGGATATTGATCATATTTCTAGTTATGGTCTTATTTTAGAACCTAAAACTCAATTTTATAATATGTATAAAAAAGGCAAATTGAAAATACCTAATGAAGATATCGGGGAAGAAATGTATGAATATCTTTTAGAACGCATGCAAAGGTCTGAGTTACATCAATATGAGATTTCTAATTTTGGAAAAATGGGTCACGAATCAGAGCATAATAAAGTTTATTGGAAAAATGAAGGTTACTATGGCTTTGGCGCAGGTGCAAGCGGCTATGTTGACGGTGAAAGGTACAGTAACGTTAATCCTGTAAATCACTATATAAAGAAAATAAAGAACAATGAAAGACCTTTGTTAGAGTCCACGAGACCAACAAAAAATGAACAAATGGAAGAAGAAATGTTTTTAGGTTTAAGAATGAACCAAGGTGTCAATAAAGCTAGATTTAAAGAAAAGTTTGATTTATCTATAGATGAAGTGTATGGCACAACAATTGAGGATTTACTTAAAAGAGAACTTATTGTAGATAACCAAGGCTTTATTTCAATGACTGAGAGAGGGAAAGTCATCGGAAACCTTGTATTTGAGTCTTTTTTACTAAATGTATAAGTTTTTATTAAAAACCGAGGCTTTAACATTGACTTACTTTGACCAATTTGATAAATTATAATTAGCACTTGAAACAAAAGAGTGCTAATGAGGTGAAAACATGATTAGTGATAGACAATTAAGCATATTAAATGCAATTGTTGAAGATTATGTTGATTTAGGTCAGCCAATTGGTTCTAAAACACTGATTGAACGACATAAATTAAATGTTAGCCCTGCTACTATTAGAAATGAGATGAAACAATTAGAAGATCTCGAACTAATAGAAAAAACACATACTTCATCAGGAAGATATCCATCAGAATCAGGTATCAGATATTATGTGAATCAATTATTACAAGAAACATCTCATCAACAACAAACTAAAATGCAGCGTTTAAAAGATTTGGTAATTGAAAATCATTATGATATTTCCTCTACATTGAGTGATTTTGCTAATGAACTTTCAATTGCATCACAATACACAACGCTGGTAATGCGTCCAAATCATAAACAAGATATAATCAATAATATTCATTTGATTAGAGCAAATGCTTATTTGGTTATTATGGTGGTTGTGTTTACATCAGGTCATGTTGAACATTTACATTTAGCATCTGAAGTACCTTTATCTAATGACGAATTAACCAAAATATCAAATTTTGTTACTGCTAAATATAATGAATGGAATAACCACCGTTTTGAAAATGAATTAAATGCTTTTGTAAAATCTGATACTGAAAAAGATTTTATAAAAGACATGCTAAATATGATTGATATTCATTTTGATAATCAAAGTAATGGCATTTTTATGGGCGGAAAGGTTAAACTCATAGATGCGTTGAATGAATCAAACGTATCATCTATTCAACCGATTCTACAGTATATAGAATCGAACAAAATCACACAACTACTTGATGAAATGTCCAATACTTCCATCAATGTGAAAATTGGACATGAAATTGAATCAAGTTTAAGTGATATTTCTATCGTAACAAGTGAGTATCATATTGATGATAGGCTGAAAGGTCAAATTGCGGTTATCGGACCAACAGCAATGAATTATCAGAACGTAATTCGATTACTAAATACGATTTGGTAATTAAGAATTGTATTGGAGGGCAGACTATGACAGAGCAAAACGAATCAGCTTTCAACGAAAATGAAGAAGTTAATGAAGAAACTTCACAAACCGATTCAGTTGAAAACAATGATGAAACTACAGAAACATCACAAGATAATCTGCAGGAGGACGATTCACAAGAAATTGCAGAAGACGTAGATCCTAAAGATGAAGAAATTCAACAATTAAAAAAAGATGTTCAAGAAAATGAAGAAAAATATTTAAGATTATACGCTGAGTTTGAAAACTATAAACGTAGAATCCAAAAAGAAAATCAAACAATGAAAGCATATAAAGCACAAGATGTACTAAATGATATCTTACCAACAATAGATAACATTGAACGTGCTTTACAAATAGATGGCGAAGATGAACAATTTAAATCACTTAAAAAAGGTGTAGAAATGGTTCATGAAAGTCTATTAAATGCATTAAAAAATAATGGTTTAGAAAAAATTGAGACAGAAGGTCAACAATTTGATCCGAATGTACATCAAGCAGTAGTTCAAGATGACAATCCTGATTTCGAATCAGGTCAAATCACTCAAGAACTACAAAGTGGATACAAATTGAAAGAAAGAGTTTTAAGACCTTCAATGGTTAAAGTAAATCAATAATTCGTTTTATTGTTGAAAACACCAAATTTTTAAATATATCAGGAGGAATTTATTTATGAGTAAAGTAATAGGTATTGACTTAGGTACAACAAATTCATGTATTGCAATTTTAGAAGGCGATGAGCCAAAAGTAATTCAAAACCCTGAAGGCGCTAGAACTACACCATCTGTAGTAGCATTCAAAAATGATGAAACTCAAGTAGGTGAAGTTGCAAAACGCCAAGCAATTACTAACCCAAATACAATACAATCTATCAAACGTCACATGGGTACTGATTATAAAGTTGATGTTGATGGAAAATCATATACACCACAAGAAATTTCAGCAATGGTTTTACAAAATCTTAAAAGTACAGCTGAAGATTATTTAGGTGAAAGTGTAGATAAAGCAGTCATTACTGTTCCAGCTTATTTCAATGATAGTGAACGTCAAGCTACTAAAGATGCTGGTAAAATTGCTGGCTTAGAAGTTGAACGTATTATTAATGAGCCAACAGCAGCTGCTTTAGCATATGGTTTAGACAAAACTGAACAAGATCAAAAAGTACTTGTATTCGACTTAGGTGGCGGTACTTTTGACGTATCAATCCTTGAATTAGGTGACGGTGTATTTGAAGTGCTTTCTACAGCAGGTGACAACAAACTTGGTGGGGATGACTTTGACCAAGTAATTATTGATCACTTAGTTGCAGAATTCAAAAAAGAAAACAGTGTAGATTTATCTAAAGACAAAATGGCGTTACAACGTCTTAAAGACGCTGCAGAAAAAGCTAAAAAAGATTTATCTGGTGTATCTCAAACACAAATTTCATTACCATTTATCTCTGCAGGAGAGAACGGTCCATTACACTTAGAATTAACTTTAACTCGTTCTAAATTTGAAGAGTTAGCAGATTCATTAATCAGAAGAACTATGGAACCTACGCGTCAAGCAATGAAAGATGCTGGTTTATCAAGTTCTGACATTGACGAAGTTATCTTAGTTGGTGGTTCTACTAGAATCCCAGCAGTTCAAGAAGCTGTTAAAAAAGAAGTTGGAAAAGATCCTCATAAAGGTGTGAACCCAGATGAAGTAGTTGCAATGGGCGCAGCAATTCAAGGTGGCGTTATCACTGGTGATGTTAAAGATGTCGTATTATTAGACGTAACACCATTATCATTAGGTATTGAAATTATGGGTGGACGTATGAATACGCTTATCGAAAGAAATACTACAATCCCAACATCTAAATCTCAAGTTTATTCAACAGCAGCAGACAACCAACCTGCAGTTGATATCCATGTATTACAAGGTGAACGCCCAATGGCTGCAGATAACAAAACACTTGGTAGATTCCAATTAACTGATATTCCAGCAGCTCCACGTGGCGTACCTCAAATCGAAGTGACATTTGATATCGACAAAAACGGTATTGTAAACGTTACTGCAAAAGATTTAGGTACAAACAAAGAACAAAATATTACAATACAATCTAGCTCTGCACTTTCAGACGACGAAATTGATCGTATGGTTAAAGACGCTGAAGAAAATGCTGAAGCAGATAAAAAACGTCGCGAAGAAAGTGACTTGAGAAACGAAGCAGATAGCTTAGTATTCCAAGTTGAAAAAACAATCACTGATTTAGGCGAAAACATCAGTGAAGAAGATAAACAAAATGCTGAAGACAAAAAAGAAGCACTTAAATCAGCACTAGAAGGCGAAGATATTGATGATATCAAAGCTAAAAAAGAAGACTTAGAAAAAGTAGTTCAAGACTTGTCTACAAAAGTTTATGAACAAGCAGCTCAAGCTCAACAACAAGCTCAAGGTGAAGATGCAAATGCTTCTCAAGATAGTAATGTTGAAGACGCTGATTTCAAAGAAGTTAAAGATGATGACAACCAAGATAACCAAAAATAAGTCGAGTCATTGACTAAATAATTGTTATTAACAGAAATATATGACACAATTGCTTAGCCAAATTAAGTCAAAGTCAATTGAACATTGGCTTTGACTTTTTCCTTTTTATAATAGATTTAATAAAACCGTGAAAGGAGAGGTATGAGTGGCCAAAAGAGATTATTATGAAGTTTTAGGTGTTAGCAAAAGCGCTTCTAAAGATGAAATTAAAAAGGCTTATCGTAAATTATCAAAACAATACCATCCAGATATAAATAAAGAAGAGGGCGCTGATGAGAAGTTTAAAGAAATCTCAGAAGCATATGAAGTATTAAGTGACGAAAATAAACGTGCAAATTATGACCAATTCGGACACGATGGACCACAAGGTGGCTTTGGCGGCCAAGGATTCGGCGGCCAAGACTTTAGTGGATTCGGCGGTGGCGGATTCGAAGATATCTTTAGTTCATTCTTTGGTGGTGGCAGACAGCAACGAGATCCAAATGCCCCAAGAAAAGGTGACGATTTACAATATACGATGACTGTCACATTTGATGAAGCTGTTTTTGGTAGCGAAAAAGAAATTTCTATTCGCAAAGATGTTGCTTGCCACACATGTGATGGTGAAGGTGCTAAACCTGGAACTAAGAAAAAAACTTGTCATTATTGTAATGGTTCTGGTCATGTTTCAGTTGAACAAAATACTATTCTTGGTAGAGTAAGAACTGAAAAAGTATGTCCAGTATGTAGTGGTTCAGGCCAAGAATTTGAAGAACCTTGTCCAACTTGTCATGGTAAAGGTACTGAAAATAAAAATGTAAAAATTAGTGTGACGATTCCTGAAGGTGTAGACAATGAACAACAAATTAGATTAGCTGGTGAAGGTGCTCCAGGAGAAAACGGTGGACCACAAGGTGATTTATATATTGTGTTTAGAGTCAAACCATCTGAAAAATTTGAAAGAGACGGCGACGATATATACTATTCATTAGATATCAGTATTGCTCAAGCTACTTTAGGTGATGAAGTTAAAGTACCAACGCTTAAAGGTAGTGTCATGCTAACAATTCCTGCCGGTACACAAACTGAAAAACAATTCCGTCTGAAAGAAAAAGGCATTAAAAATGTTCATGGTTACGGTTATGGCGATTTATTTATTAACATCAATGTAGTTACGCCTACAAAAATTAGTGATCGCCAAAAAGAATTACTTAGAGAATTTGCTGAAATAGATGGCGAGGAGCTTTCTGAGCAGCCATCAAATTTTAGAGATAAAGCAAAAAGATTCTTCAAAGGAGAATAACTTATGAACTGGACTGAAGTTGCAATCGTTGCTAACCATGAGGTATCACCAATCATAACCAATTTACTCGAAGATTATGGCTCTAATGGTGTTGTTATAGAAGATTCAGAAGATTTAACACATGATTTCGAAGATAAGTATGGTGAAATATATGCATTAAATGCAGAAGATTATCCTACACAAGGTGTGAGAGTTAAAGCATATTTTAACGAAATTAAGTATACAAAAGATTTTCAAGAAAAATTAATTCAATCATTAAAAGACATTGAAGGTCTTGATTTAGATTTGTTTAGCTTTGATGAGCAAACAATTAGAGAGCTAGATTGGGAGAATGAGTGGAAGCATTACTTTCATCCATTTCGCGCATCTGAAAAATTCACAATTGTTCCGAGTTGGGAAACATACCAACAAGAAGATGATAGTGAATTATGCATTGAGTTAGATCCAGGTATGGCATTTGGAACAGGTGATCATCCGACAACGAGTATGTGTCTAAAAGCAATTGAAGCATATGTTAAGTCTAGTGATTCAGTTATAGATGTCGGCACAGGCTCAGGTATACTGAGCATTGCGGCACATTTGTTAGGCGTTAAACGTATAAAAGCACTTGATGTAGATGAAATGGCTGTTAGAGTAGCTAAAGAAAACTTTCAAAAAAACAACTGTGAATATGCTATTGAAGCAGTCCCAGGTAATTTATTAAAAGAAGAAACTGAAAAATTTGATGTTGTTATCGCTAATATTTTAGCTCATATTATTGAAGAAATGATAGATGATGCTTATAATACACTTAATAAAGACGGTTATTTTATAACTTCTGGTATTATAGAAGAAAAACACGAGGCTATTGTTGAACATATGAAACGCAGTGGATTTGAAATAGTTTCTATTAATCATGACAATAGTTGGGTTTGTATCGTCGGACAGAAAGTGAGCGATTGACATGCAAAGATATTTTATAGATCAAAACGCTGATGTAAATCAGCGTTTTTGTATAACTGATCAAGGTGATATACATCATATTTCAAATGTCATGAGACATCAAGTTGATGATTATATCATTATTACATTTGCTGATCATTATGTTTATAAATGTAAACTGGATAATATTGGTGCAGATGGTATCATGGTTTCGTTAGAAGAACGTATTGATGTGGATACAGAATTACCACAAAATGTAACGATATGTAGCGGACTAATCAAGTCTGATAAATATGAATGGATGCTACAAAAGTCAACGGAATTAGGTGCAAGTGAATTTATTGCTGTAGGTATGAAACGTTCTGTTGTCAAGCTTACAGAAAATAAAATTGCAAAGAAATTAGAACGTTGGCAGAAGATTATCAAGGAAGCTGCAGAACAAAGTTATAGATTAGCTATTCCAACGATTCAATATCAAGCAACATTAAACAATGTACTTAAAAGTGCCAAAGCGTATGATTACATTCTAATTGCCTATGAGGATGCCGCTAAAAGTGGTGAAGTAAGTCAATTTAAATCGTTAGTTCAACAATTCAAACCAAATGATAAAGTATTAATTATATTTGGACCTGAAGGTGGCCTTGATGAGGATGAAGTCTCACTGTTACAAGATGTTGGTTACCAAATTGGCTTAGGTCCTAGAATTTTAAGGGCTGAAACAGCACCTTTATATGTTTTGAGTGCTTTGAGTTTCGAAAAGGATTTACACAATTAGTTTAATGTATTGATGTGTGCTAATAGCGTGTTATATGAATTATAAAGAATAAGGTGATACAACGATAAAAATCCATACCCGGATAAATTTATTCATGTATTAATAGAATTTATTCAAAATAACAAAATCTGAATTTTAGTAATTGACCACATTAATCAGATATATTATACTAGATTATACATGGTTCATACCGTGTATTGATAATAAAGTTTCGTTGATATTTGGAGGGAGGGAAATACACATGTCTAAAACAGTAGTCAAAAAGAACGAATCACTTGAAGATGCGTTACGTCGTTTCAAACGTACAGTTTCTAAAAGCGGTACTATTCAAGAAGTACGTAAACGTGAATTTTACGAAAAACCTAGCGTTAAACGTAAAAAGAAATCAGAAGCTGCACGTAAACGTAAATTCAAATAATTAATAGTTTCGTTGACTCCCTCAACACCAACATTAATTATAAACCATAATAGCCTTAGTTGTTATATACAGCTAAGGCTATTATTTTTTTATAAAAAACCATTGTACTTTTTAAATCAATATATTTTTTATTAAACAAACCATGTAGTACTTAATCATTATTAAAGTAAAAAGTAATAATGAAAATTCCTTTGAAGATAATAGATTTTTATAGTGTAAACGGTATAATCGCATATTAGTTTCATGTATAATCAAATTGAGAGCGAGGTGATAGAGTGATTCTTTCAAGTAGTTTACATACAATTTTTCCTTCCAATTTAGTCGAGGATGGAAATTGGATTGATAATATAGCTAACTTTATAGTACATCCAATTGGCGCTTTGATTTTAACTTGTATTATCTTTCTTGGTTTTCTATATCAATTATATTCTAATAAGATTAATGTTGTTGGTATCATATCAACGATAGCGTTATTGATATTTTTCTTAGGATTTTTTGTGAAAGGCGACGTTAATTTCTATTCTGTGATATTTTTTGGAGTAGGAGTCATATTAGTTATCATTGAATTATTTGTTGTCGGTGCGGTTATTGGCATCATTGGTATGGGGTTTATTATTTTCAGTATTATTACTTTAGGAGACAATTTTATCTTCATGATTGCTAATGTTGTCTTTGCATTAATCTTATCTATTATTGAGTGGGTGATACTTGTGAAAGGATTTAAACGCAAAATTCCATTTTTAGACAAAGTTGTACTGAAAGATTCTACAAATGCAGAGGCAGGTTACACTTCACATGAAGATCGCTCTCATTTAGTTGGAAAAACTGCAACAACATCAACGGACTTAAGACCAGCAGGGATTATTACATTTTATAATGAAAGAATCGATGCTGTTTCAGATGGTTCATTTATTTTAAGGAATAAACAGGTTACCATCTTAGAAGTTGAAGGTACACGAGTTGTTGTAAGAGAAATCGAATCATAAAGGAGAGAAAGTATGATCGGATTAATTATAATCGTCGTTATTGTATTAGTAGCATTGTTGTTACTATTTTCATTTGTTCCAGTAGGATTATGGATTTCAGCAATTGCTGCTGGTGTTAAAGTAGGCATCGGTACTTTAGTAGGTATGAGATTACGTAGAGTATCTCCACGTAAAGTGATTTCACCGCTAATTAAAGCGCACAAAGCTGGATTGCATTTAACTACAAATCAACTTGAATCGCATTATTTAGCTGGAGGTAATGTTGATCGCGTTGTTGATGCTAATATTGCAGCGCAAAGAGCTGATATCAACTTACCATTCGAACGTGGGGCTGCTATAGATTTAGCGGGTCGTGACGTATTAGAAGCTGTACAAATGTCAGTTAATCCTAAAGTCATTGAAACACCATTTATTGCTGGTGTAGCAATGAACGGTATCGAAGTTAAAGCAAAAGCACGTATTACAGTTCGTGCCAACATTGCTCGTTTAGTTGGTGGTGCAGGTGAAGAAACAATTATCGCACGTGTTGGTGAAGGTATTGTTTCAACAATAGGTTCAAGTGAACACCATACACAAGTTCTTGAAAATCCAGATAATATTTCTAAAACTGTTTTAAGTAAAGGATTAGATTCTGGTACAGCATTTGAAATTTTATCAATTGATATTGCTGATGTTGATATTAGCAAAAATATTGGTGCAGATTTACAAACTGAACAAGCGCTTGCAGACAAGAATATTGCACAAGCTAAAGCAGAAGAACGTCGTGCGATGGCTGTAGCTCAAGAACAAGAAATGAAAGCAAAAGTACAAGAAATGCGTTCTAAAGTGGTTGAAGCAGAAGCAGAAGTACCATTGGCTATGGCTGAAGCTTTACGTTCTGGCAACTTAGGCGTAAAAGATTATTACAATTTAAAAAATGTTGAAGCTGACACAGGCATGAGAAATTCTATTAATCAACGTACGAATCAAAAAGATGATGAATCACCGGATAAATAATTAGGGGTGATTAAATGAGTATAGGTATTATTATCTTTGTAATATCTGTGATTGTGACAATAATTGGTGCTATTAGTGATAATAGCCATAAAGAAAGACAAAACCAAAAACCACCAGTCAACAAACGGTCAAATGACCATGGAGGAGAACCACAGAAACGTGGCTTTTTTGATGAAATAGGAAAAACATTTAAAGAAATAGAGAAACAATTAAATGAAGACCCTATGTCGCAAGAACGTGAAAAACCACGCGCTCCTCAACCTACTGAGACACAAGCAGAACCGGTTGAAACACGTGCAGAAAAAATGGAAACACCGAGTCCTGAGCGCTCATCAAGAACGATGAGAACGGATAATGAAACTGAAGCTGAAAAAGCAAAACGTTCACAACAACAGCAAGATGATAAATTACAACAAGAATTAGAATCCGATTTAATAGGACAAATGCAAGATGTACGTAGTGAAATTGATCGCGAAACTGAGAAGAAGTTGCAACGAACTGAACGAAAAGCACGTGCAATTATAGCTGATAAATATTTATCAGAAAGAACAAAGCGTTTTCGTTTAAAACAACTTATGAATGCTCATGCGATACAAGGAACAGCCACAAATGAACAATTCAGGTTTGCTGAGGACGAAGTTGTTAATGGTATTATTTGGTCAGAAGTATTAGAAAGACCGAAACAATTATAATATAATGTTTTAAGTTAACGCCTTATAAATCAATGTAATTTGATGTTATAAGGCGTTTTTAATATTATAATCGTAGTAAGAACTTTTATTTATCTGATTATCACAATCATATTTATACATTATAAAGCTTTCGTTTTATTATAAAATTAGATAGAATGTAAATCTTCTGTTAAAATTAATGAAATTCTGTCCTATTCAATTCACTTTAAAATAATATATTGAGTATTCGTGATATAATAGAGATGTATAATCAATAGTTTTAAACAGTAATTGTATATTTTTATACAAGCTGATTATTTATTTGTTAACAATCATTTTGTAACTTAAAATCTAATAGGATAAAATAAAAGAAACGAATATATTTGTAAAGGAGCACCTATATGCCTGGAATTATTCAAATAAATGACATCAATGAAGCGCAAGCACTCATTGGTAATAATGATGAACACCTTAAATCAATTGAGGAAGGATTTGATGTCATTATACATGCTCGTGGTCAAGAAATTGCTGTAAAAGGAGAGCAAGTTGAGCATGTTGAAAAAGCGGAATCCGTACTAATTAATTTATTAAAAGTCATACAACAAGGTGTAACAATATCGATTAAAGATGTTGAAGCAGCAGTGAAAATGGCACAAAATGGTACGATTCAATACTTATTAGATTTATATGAAGATGAAATTACTAAAGATGCATTTGGCAAGACGATTCGTGCTAAAACAATGGGACAACGTTTATACGTAAATGCGATGCACCATAATGATTTAGTTTTTGGTGTGGGACCAGCTGGTACAGGTAAAACATTTTTAGCTGTAGTCTATGCTGCTAAACAGTTACGTAAAGGGTCAGTAAAACGCATTGTTTTGACAAGACCTGCAGTTGAAGCTGGCGAATCTTTAGGATTTCTACCAGGAGATTTAAAAGAAAAAGTAGATCCTTATCTAAGACCGCTTTATGACGGGTTAAATACTGTTTTAGGTAGAGAACAAACTGCTAGATTTATAGAAAGAGGTATCATTGAAGTTGCCCCATTAGCTTATATGAGAGGTAGAACATTAGATGATGCCTTTGTCATTTTAGATGAAGCTCAAAATACTACACATGCACAAATGAAAATGTTCTTAACTAGATTAGGATTTGGATCAAAAATGGTAGTCACTGGTGACAAAACACAAGTAGATTTACCAAAAGGTGTAAAGAGTGGTTTGAAAGAAGCGATTAAAAAATTAGAAAACGTTAAAGGTTTAAGTATTCATCATTTAGACCAAACAGATGTGGTACGTCATCCATTAGTAAGTAAAATTATTGATCGTTATGAGGGAGATGAATAAATGTTTACGATAGATTTTAGTGACCATACTAATTTAGTGAAAGAGGATTGGTTTACACAAATTGACAAGCTGCTAACGTTTGCAAAGGAACAAGAAAATATCGAAGAAGAGGCTGAATTGTCAGTTACTTTTGTAGATAAAGATGAGATTCAAGAAATTAATAAAATGTATCGAGATAAAGACAAAGTCACAGATGTTATATCTTTTGCATTAGAGGAAGATGAACCTGAAATAACTGGTATAGAAATGCCGAGAGTTTTAGGCGATATTATTATTTGTACTGATGTTGCTCAAGAACAAGCAGACTCGTACGGACATTCATTTGAAAGAGAATTGGGCTTCCTTGCATTACACGGCTTTTTACATTTATTAGGTTATGATCATATGAATGAGCAAGATGAGAAACAAATGTTCGGACGCCAAGATCAAATTCTTAATGCATACGGCTTAACTAGAGATTAGAGGCGCGTATGGATAGATTTAAATATGCATTTCAAGGCATGATAGTTTTATTAAAAAAAGATAAGAATTTCTTACTTCATCTTATTTTTGGTTTGATAGTCATTGTTTGTGGATTTATATTTCATATTACAAAAGTGGAATGGCTTTTTATATTGTTAGCGATTGGACTTGTGCTAGCATTTGAAACGATAAATACAGCTATTGAATATGTAGTCGATTTGGTAACAACGGATTATCATATTTTAGCTAAGAAAGCGAAAGACGTTGCTGCTTTTAGCGTGATTATTGCGTCTATTATAGCTGTCTTAATTGGGCTGATTGTTTTTTTACCGTATATTTTTAAATAATAGTGCAAATTCACAAAAGTTGTTTATACTTAATGAATAAAGCTTTTAATAAAATATAGTTATACACCCATTTCCATGGTGTTGAATATTGAACAGGAGAGATGAAGCAATGGCATACCAACCACATTATTTTTCAGAAGTAAGAAAAGCACAGGCAAATGCGTACGCACCCTACAGTAATTTTAAAGTTGGTGCGTATTTAAGAACGAAAGATGGCAAAGCTTATTACGGTGGTAATGTTGAAAATGCAGCTTATCCAATGGCGATTTGTGCTGAAAGATCAAGTTTAGTTGCGGCAATTGCTGATGGATACCGCCCAGGAGATTTTGAATCAATTACTGTAACTGTAGATGCAGATGAACCGTCCTCACCATGTGGCGCATGTCGACAAGTAATGAAAGAGCTTTGTGATGACGAAATGCCAGTTTATATGACCAATCATAAAGGTGATATGACAGAATTATCAGTAGGCGAGTTATTGCCTTTAGGATTTTCAGGAAAGGATTTAAATTAATGACAGAACACAAATCAGGCTTTATATCTATCATTGGTAGACCCAATGTTGGTAAATCAACCTTTGTAAATCGTGTAATAGGACATAAGATTGCGATAATGTCCGATAAAGCACAAACAACTAGAAACAAAATTCAAGGTGTCATGACACAAGAAGATGCGCAAATTATTTTCCTAGATACACCAGGTATTCATAAACCTAAGCACAAATTAGGAGATTATATGATGCGCGTTGCGACGAATACACTATCTGAAATAGATGCCATTATGTTTATGGTAAACGTCAATGAGGATATTGGTAGAGGCGACGAATATATTATGGATATGCTAAAAACAATCAAAACGCCAGTATTTTTAGTGTTAAATAAGATTGACTTGGTTCATCCCGATGAATTAATGCCTAGAATTGAAAAATATAAAAAATATATGGATTTTACAGAAATCGTACCTATTTCTGCACTTGAAGGCTTAAATGTAGATCATTTTATTAATGTTATAAAATCATATTTACCAGAAGGCCCTAAATATTATCCTGATGATCAAATATCAGATCATCCAGAACAATTTGTTGTTGGAGAACTGATAAGAGAGAAAATTTTACATTTAACAAGTGAAGAAATTCCTCATGCGATTGGTGTTAATGTAGACCGTATGATTAAAGAAGATGAAGATAGAGTGAGAATTGAAGCTACTATTTACGTAGAAAGAGATTCTCAAAAAGGGATTGTCATTGGTAAAGGCGGTAAAAAATTAAAAGAGGTTGGTAAACGTGCGCGTCAAGATATAGAGCGTTTATTAGGCTCGAAAGTTTACTTGGAACTATGGGTTAAAGTACAAAAAGACTGGCGAAATAAAGTTAATTTCATTCGCCAAATGGGTTATTTAGAAGATAGAGATTAAGTTAAAGTTGAAAGTCGGTGAATTCGTGTGTTAATCAAACAAAAAGGGATTATTATAAAAACCATTGATTATGGCGAATCCGATAAAATTATAACTATCTTAAATGAATATGGTGCTAAAGTCCCACTTATGGTAAGAAGAGCCAAGAAAAGTAAGAGCGGCTTGCAGGCTAATACGCAATTATTTGTGTATGGCTTGTTTATTTATTCAAAGTGGAAAGGTATGGGCACCTTAAGTTCAGTTGATGTCATTGACCAAAATTACCATCTGCGACTAGATATATATGAAAGTAGCTATGCAAGTTTGTGTACTGAAACGATCGACCGTTCCATGGAAACAGATGAAATCTCTAAAAATAGTTACGAATTATTGCATTTTGTATTAGATAAGATTAGGCAGGGGATTTCAGCACAACTCATGTCAGTTGTTGTATTGTTAAAATGTATGACAAAATTTGGATTTAATGCAGTATTTGACAGATGTGTGATAACTCAAAGTGAAGATCAATCAAAATTAGTCGGTTATAGTTTTAAATATGATGGTGCAATTTCTGAAAATGTTGCATATAAAGATACACACGCATTTCAGTTATCAAACAAAACGTTGTATTTATTAGATATCCTTCAGAAGTTACCAATTAATCAAATGAGTTCATTGAGCATACACGAAACAATTGTCGATGAAATGTCAGAACTTGTTATCTTATTGTATAAAGAGTATGCGGGTATGTATTTCAAAAGTCAAAAACTAATTAATCAATTATATCGATTAGATAACTTATAATAATTATTTATATTCAAACCTATTGGCCCAGACCATAGGTTTGTTTTTTTTTTTATAAAAAAATGGGACAAGAAAAATTAATCCATTACAATGAAATAATCTTAGTTTCTTGTCCCATAAATATTTAAATTGCTATTTAAGTTTTATTTGATTTTGAATATATCATTCTTAAAATTAAAATTTAACTTTTTCAGCTAAGAATGATTTTAATTCAGTGATTGGCATACGAACTTGCTCCATTGTATCACGGTCACGAACTGTAACTTTTTCATCTTCTAAAGAATCAAAATCAAAAGTGATACAGTATGGTGTTCCAATTTCATCTTGACGACGGTAACGTTTACCAATTGATTGTGATTCATCAAAATCAATTGCAAAATCAGCGCTTAATTCTTCGAACACTTTAATTGCATCGCCTGATAATTTTTTACTTAATGGTAATACAGCTGCTTTATATGGTGCAAGTGCAGGGTGGAAGTGAAGTACTGTTCTTGAATCTTTGCTTCCTTCAACTCCTTCTTCATCATAAGCATCACATAAAAATGCTAAAGTAACACGGTCAGCACCTAATGAAGGCTCTATACAGTAAGGGATATATTTTTCTCCTGTTTCTTGATCGTGATATTGGAAATCTTCACCAGAATGTTCACTATGTTTTTTCAAGTCAAAATCTGTACGACTCGCGATACCCCAAAGTTCACCCCAACCAAATGGGAAACGATATTCGATATCAGTAGTCGCATTTGAATAGTGAGACAATTCATCTGCATCGTGATCACGTAAACGCGTTGCTTCTTCGCTTAAATTTAAATCTTTAAGCCATTGACTCGCGAATGTTTTCCAATAATTTTGCCATTCAATTTCTTCACCAGGTTTACAGAAGAACTCCAATTCCATTTGTTCGAATTCACGTGTTCTAAAGATAAAGTTACCAGGCGTAATTTCATTACGGAATGATTTACCGATTTGTCCTATACCAAAAGGTAATTTTTTACGCATAGTACGTTGTACATTTTTATAGTTAACAAAAATACCTTGTGCAGTTTCAGGGCGTAGGAAAATTTCGTTAGTAGAATCTTCAGTAACCCCTTGGAAAGTCTTAAACATAAGGTTGAATTGACGAATATCAGTCCAATTCGCTGTGCCACTTACAGGACAAACGATACCTTCTTCATCAATAATGCGTTTCATTTCATCAAAGCTTAAACCGTCAGCGACAAAGTTTTCGTCACCTTTTTCATTTAACATGTAGTCTTCAATGATTTTATCTGCACGATAACGAATTTTACTATCTTTGTTATCGATCATCGGATCATTAAAATTACCTAAATGACCTGATGCTTCCCAAGTTTTAGGGTTCATTAAAATTGCAGCATCAATACCAACATTATATGGTGATTGTGTAATGAATTTTTGCCACCATGCTTTTTTAACATTATTTTTTAATTCGACACCAAGTGGGCCGTAGTCCCATGTATTTGATAGACCACCATAAATGTCACTACCAGGGAATACAAAACCTCTATGTTTTGCTAATGAGACGATTGTTTCCATATCTTTTGTCATTAAATATAACTCTCCTTTTTTACATGAAAACGCCCCAAGACACAGAATAAGCCAAAAAGTTTAATCTATATCTTGGGACGAGTTAATCTTTTTAATCACATATGTAATATATGTGTTTATTTACTAGATTCATGTTAACCCGCGGTTCCACCCAAATTAGTGTGTACACTCGCTTTTAACTATCATTTAATTGTAGCCATTGTTACTTGTTAAGCTTTCACCATCCTTAACTCGCTTTAAGTCTAATTTTAATGTATTGATAGTTTATAAGCAAGTAAATATATGTATTTGTAGCAATTAAAAATTCAATGTATAATTAAGAAGAATGAATAAAGGGGTGAGTGTTATAGAACTAAGTAAAAGGCAACAACAAATAATTGAAATAGTAAAGAGTAATGGGCCTATTACAGGAGAACATATTGCTGATCGTCTGAGCTTGACTAGAGCTACATTGCGACCGGATTTAGCCATATTAACAATGTCTGGCATATTAGAAGCTCGACCACGTGTAGGTTATTATTATTCTGGCAAACCTCAGAATAAATTAATTGCGGATGAATTGAAGCAATATGTTGTGAAAGATTATGCGTCTCACCCTGTCGTCGTTAAAAGTGAGACGTCAGTTTATGATGCAATTTGCACCATATTTTTAGAAGATGTCAGCACATTGTTTGTTATTAATAGTGATGGTGACTTTATGGGTGTTTGTTCTCGTAAAGATTTACTGAGAGCTTCTATGATTGGTGATGATATACATACAATGCCAGTTAATATTATTATGACACGAATGCCGAATTTGAGTTTTGTACTTGAAGGTGAGAAAGTCATACATGCAGCAAATCTTATGATCGAAAAAGAAATTGATTCATTACCAATTGTAGTAAAGAAAGATAATGATAAATATGAAGTTAAAGGTCGTATTTCTAAAACTACGATCACTAAAATCTTTGTATCCTTACTAAATGAATAGGTGGTTTTAAGTAAATGAAAAATATTAAAATAATCGTGGCATCCGACTCAGTAGGTGAAACAGCCGAACTTGTAGCAAGAGCTTGCATTTCACAATTTAATCCTAAACAATGTGAAAGTGAAATAAGTAGGTATCCCTATATAGAAGCACTAGAAAATGTGGATGAAGTGATTTCAGTAGCAAAAGATACCGAAGCGATAGTGGTATATACACTAGTTAAACCAGAAATTAGAAAATACATGGAAGCGAAATTAGCAGAATTTAAAATTAAAGCAGTGGATATTATGGGGCCACTAATGAATATTTTATTAGATCAAATAGATGAAAAGCCGTATTTTGAACCAGGTTTAGTCCATCAACTAGATGAAGCTTATTTCAAAAAAATTGATGCAATTGAATTTGCAGTTAAATATGACGATGGTAAAGATCCAAAAGGTTTATTCAAGGCCGACATTGTATTGTTAGGGATTTCAAGAACGTCTAAGACGCCGTTATCACAATATCTAGCACATAAAAGTTACAAAGTTATGAATATTCCAATCGTACCTGAAGTAACACCTCCAGATGATTTATTTAATATAGATTCTTCTAAATGTATCGCTTTAAAAATTAGTGAAGAAAAATTAAATAGAATTCGTAAAGAAAGACTCAGACAACTTGGCTTAGGTGAAAGTGCAAGATATGCTACTGAACAACGCATAGAAGAAGAGCTGAATTATTTCCATGAATTAGTTGATAAAATTGGTTGTCCTGTAATTGATGTTTCAGATAAGGCTATTGAAGAAACAGCAAATGATATTATCAGTCTTATTGAGCAAAATAATTTCAAAAATTAACGAAAACAATTATAATAGTATGACTAATGTTTAATAGGTGATAATATTGAGAATCGATCAATCCACGATAAATCAAATAAAAGATAAAACGGATATACTTGATTTAGTTAGTGAGTATGTGAAGTTAGAGAAGAGAGGACGCAATTATATAGGTTTGTGTCCTTTTCATGATGAAAAAACACCCTCATTTACAGTTTCTGAAGATAAACAAATTTGTCACTGCTTCGGTTGTAAAAAAGGTGGTAATGTTTTTCAATTCACACAAGAAATTAAAGATATCCCATTTACAGAAGCAGTAAAAGAATTAGGTGAACGTGTAAATATTAAAGTTGAAACCGATCAAAGTTATGCTAATCAAGACAATGGGCATCAAGTCGCTTCAGATGATTTAAAAATGATTGAAATGCATGAATTAATGCAAGATTATTACCATTACGCACTGAAGAAAACTGTTGAAGGTGAAGCGGCATTAAATTATTTAAAAGAACGTGGTTTTACAGATGAATTAATAGATGCAAGAAAAATTGGTTATGCACCTAATAATGCGCATTTCTGTCATGATTTTTTAAAGAAAAAAGAATATGACATTGAACTAGCTTATGAATCTGGTTTGTTGTCACGAAATGAAGAGAATTTTAGTTATTATGATCGATTTCGTGATCGTGTCATGTTTCCATTAAATAATGCACAAGGAAGAACTGTTGGTTATTCTGGTAGAACATATACAAATCAAGAACCAAAATATTTAAATAGTCCAGAAACAGCCATATTTCAAAAGCGAAGATTACTTTACAATGTAGATAAAGCAAGAAAATCAATACGTAAAAATGATGAAATTATTTTATTAGAAGGCTTTATGGATGTAATCAAATCAGATCAAGCAGGATTGAAACAAGTTGTTGCTAGTATGGGTACACAGATTTCAAATGAACATATTGCCTTTATAAAGAAATTAACAACAAATGTCACTTTGATGTTCGACGGTGATTTTGCGGGTACTGAAGCTACTTTGAAATCAGGACAGGCTCTATTACAACAAGGCTTTAACGTCTTTGTAGTACAACTTCCTAAAAATATGGACCCTGATGAATATATTGGTAAACATGGCGCAGACGCTTTTAATTATTTTGTTGAACATGAGAAGAAGTCATTCATCATTTACAAAATTCACACGCATCAAGACGAAATAGAAAACAATGATCTAGCATATGAAAGATATTTAAAAGAGATAACTAATGATATTTCATTTATGCAATCAACGATTTTACGCAAAAAAATATTGCAAGAAGTATCTGAATTGTTTAAAGTTAGCTTGGATAGTCTAAATAATGAAGTAGGACAGCAACAAGATTATTATCAGCCACACAATTATCAAATACCCACTGTTCCTGAATTTAATAATTTGAGCAAACATGAAAAAGCAGAACGTGCTTTATTAAAACATTTTATGAACGATAAAGACACTTTCTTGAATTATCATAAATTACTTCAAACAGAGGACTTTACAAATCAATATTTTAAGCGTATATTTAATGTTTTACATGAGTTTTACTCTGAAAATGATACGTTTAATATTAGTGATGTGTTACAGTATATCGATATCAATGAAATCAAAGAAGCATT
The DNA here is from genome assembly GCF_056529615.1 of Staphylococcus sp. Z5-21. Taxonomy (NCBI): domain Bacteria; kingdom Bacillati; phylum Bacillota; class Bacilli; order Caryophanales; family Staphylococcaceae; genus Staphylococcus; species Staphylococcus sp. Z5-21. The sequence goes on from NZ_CP096462.1 coordinate 1,249,210, forward strand.
TATATCATTAGATAATTATATGATAAATGAAGAACCTTATGAATATGAGATTGACGATTATATAAATACACTGATATCTAATAGAAATGAAGAAACGATTGAATCGCTTAATCAAAAGTTGCGGGAAGCTTCCAGGTTAGGTGATTTAGAACTGCAAAAATATTATTTAGAAAAAATTGTAAATCACAATAAAAATAGAATGAATTAATTTTTTATGTATTTGTCTGTATATTTATTTATATGGGGTTGCTAAAATGTATACTAAGTAAATATTTTGAGTAGATTTCACTAATTTTATCTATAAAATATTTTGATATCAATTTGATATTATATTCGGGAGGCCATTTCATGTCTGGAAATAACGTTAAAGTTAAAAAACAAACGATTGATCCATCTCTAACTTTAGAAGATGTAAAAAAACAATTAATTGAAAAAGGTAAAAAAGAAGGGCACCTTAGTCATGAAGAAATTGCAGAAAAACTGCAAAATTTCGAAATGGATTCTGATCAAATGGACGAATTATTTGATCAATTAACTGATAATGACATAAGTTTAGTTAATGAAAAAGATAGTTCAGATAAAGATTTTAAATTAAATCCAAATGATTTAAGTGCACCTCCAGGCGTAAAAATAAATGATCCAGTGCGTATGTATTTAAAAGAAATCGGACGAGTAAATTTATTAAACGCTCAAGAAGAAATTGAATTGGCGAAAAAAATTGAGCAGGGCGATGAAGTTGCGAAATCTCGATTAGCTGAAGCCAATTTACGACTTGTAGTAAGTATTGCTAAAAGATATGTAGGTCGTGGCATGCTTTTCCTTGACCTTATTCAAGAAGGTAATATGGGTTTAATCAAAGCAGTAGAAAAGTTCGATTTTAATAAAGGATTTAAATTTTCAACTTATGCAACTTGGTGGATTCGTCAAGCAATCACTCGTGCGATTGCTGACCAAGCACGTACAATTCGTATACCAGTACACATGGTAGAAACAATTAACAAATTAATTCGTGTTCAAAGACAATTATTACAAGATTTAGGTAGAGATCCTGCACCTGAAGAAATAGGGGAAGAAATGGATTTACCACCAGAAAAAGTAAGAGAAATCTTAAAAATTGCTCAAGAACCTGTATCACTTGAAACACCAATTGGTGAAGAAGATGATAGTCATTTAGGTGATTTTATTGAGGACCAAGAGGCTCAAAGTCCTTCTGATCATGCGGCCTATGAATTGTTAAAAGAACAATTAGAAGATGTCTTAGATACATTGACGGACCGTGAAGAAAATGTACTACGCTTACGTTTTGGTTTGGATGATGGACGTACGCGCACATTAGAAGAAGTAGGTAAAGTATTTGGCGTTACTAGAGAACGTATTCGTCAAATAGAAGCAAAAGCGCTTAGAAAACTAAGACACCCAAGCAGAAGTAAACGTCTAAAAGACTTTATGGACTAACAAGTAATATAAACATAAATTGGAAACCACACGTTATTGTGTATAAATTGTTAAAGCAATGACTGACTGATTTCTAAATTCACTCACGCTAAGTATTTTGAAATCAATTTATCTTTGTAGGGGGCGGGCATACGAAATCTAATTACATTTTTAGATTTCAATCCCGCTCCTTTTTTACATATATCAGAGGAGTAACAATATGATTCCATTAAATCAGAGATTAAAAAAAGTAAGTACTTTTATTCAAGGTAATTGTTTAGCTGACATTGGATCAGATCACGCATACCTACCAATTTATGCCATTGAAAATCATTTAATTGATTTTGCAATTGCTGGGGAAGTGATTAAAGGACCATTTGATGCGTCTATTCGCAATGTACGAGATTATAAACTGAGTCATGAAATTGATGTTAGGCTCGGAGATGGCTTAACTGTTATAAGACCCGAAGACCATGTCACTTCTGTATCAATTTGTGGCATGGGTGGTCCATTAATCGCTAAAATATTAAATGAAGGCACTGAAAAATTAGAAAACAAACCTAGACTGATATTACAAAGTAATATTCAATCTAGCGCAATACGTGAGCAACTATTAAAGTTAAACTACACTATAATCGCAGAAGAAATTTTGGAAGAAAAAGGTCACATCTATGAAATACTTGTTGCTGATTATAATAATCATTGTGAACCTATGACTGAACAAGAAATAAAATTTGGCCCAAAATTACTCCAAAATAAAACCCCATTATTTTATAAAAAATGGAAACGCGAACATGACGCATTGTTAAAAATAAAAAGTAATTTGAATCCAAATGTACATACAGAACGTTTAAGAGAAATTGATGAGGATATTAATTTAATTAATGAGGTGATTTAAATGAACATAGAAAATTTACTGAATATCATTAATAAGCATGTTCCATTTGCTTCTGCTGAATCTTGGGATAATGTAGGATTGTTAATTGGCAATAAAAGCGCAACGATTTCTGGCATTATGACTGCACTTGATTGTACGGAAGAAGTAGTAGATGACGCATTAAAAAATCACTGTAATACCATTATTTGCCACCATCCACTTATTTTCAAAGGAATCAAACAAATAACACAAGATGATGGTTATGGTGCAATTTTAAGAAAATTAATTAAACATGATATAAATGTCATTGCACTACATACAAATTTAGATGTTTACCCTAAAGGTGTTAATGCAATGCTTGCCAATAAACTTAAGTTAAATCATCAACGTATTTTAAATCCTGAGTTACGCTCCTATTATAAAGTTCAAGTCTTTATTCCTAAAGAAAATTTAATAGACTTTAAAAATAAATTAAGTGAAGCAGGATTAGCAGAAGAAGGGGATTATCAATATTGTTTCTTTGAAACCCCAGGAAATGGACAATTCAAACCGATTGAGGGTGCCAATCCGCACATTGGTGAATTAGACCAAATTTCATCTGTTGAAGAATATAAATTAGAATTTATGATTGATTATAATCAGAAACAACTAGCTCAACAACTTATAATGCAACACCATCCATATGAAACACCTGTATTTGATTTTATAGAATTACAAAAAGAAGCAGATTATGGCTTGGGAATGCTTGGTGAATTAGAAGAAACGATGAATACAATGGCATTTGTAAACCATGTGAAAACGAATTTGAAAATGCCTAGTGTTAGATTTACAGGTAATTTAGATGCAGACATTAAAACAGTAGCAATTATTGGTGGTTCAGGTATTGGATTTGAATTTGACGCTATAAATAAAGGTGCAGATATATTTGTAACAGGAGACATAAAACACCATGATGCTTTAGATGCAAAAATCGCAGGTATGAATCTATTAGATATTAATCATTACAGCGAATATGTAATGAAAGAAGGTTTATGTGAGTTATTAGTAGATTGGTTAAATAATGAAACAGAAGATTTTAAAATTATAGCGTCAAAACTTAATACAGATCCCTTCAACTATCTATAATTAAAATTTTAAAAATTTATAGGTTATCTTAAACTAAAATATGCCTAAATCAATAGAAACAACAAATAGTAAAATACTATATGAATTATTAGGGATACTTTTTTATGGTAGATACACTAAATAAGTTAATAAGTGGTTGAGATATAAATAAGTATCTCAACCATTTTAAATGCTGTAGAGTAAAAAGTAAGATTGTTCTGCGAAATTATTTTGATAAGGTGCATATTTCTCTACAAAGACTACTTAAAGGTTCAAAGTCAGATTCCAAATCAATAATTTAGTTCAAAATTATAGTGTTTTGCTTTATAATAGACAAGATGAAGATTTAAGGAGGCCAAGACATGGCAAATCACCCATTTGAAAAATTTAATTTAGAAGCAGGTCTTATAGATGCTGTGAAAGATTTGAATTTTAATCAACCAACTGAAATACAGACACGTGTCATACCAAAGATAATTAAACAAGTGAATTTAATTGGTCAATCACAAACAGGCACAGGAAAATCACATGCGTTTTTATTACCATTATTAAATTCAATCGATACAGACTATAAAGAACCACAAGCAATAGTTGTTGCACCAACACGTGAACTAGCACAACAACTATTTGATGTAGCAAGTCATTTAACAAGATTCAAAGAAGACGTATCTGTAAAACTCTTCATTGGCGGCACAGATATCGAAAAAGATCGTAGCCGAGTTAAGAACCAACCGCAACTTATCATAGGCACACCAACTCGAATTAACGATTTAGCTAAACATGGGGATTTACATGTACACTTAGCTTCTTATTTGGTGATTGATGAAGCAGATTTAATGATTGATTTAGGACTAATAGATGAAGTGGATTACGTAGCAACAAGACTAGATGAAAATGCACATATTGCAGTATTTAGTGCAACTATTCCTAAGTCATTGCACCCATTTTTAAATAAATATCTAGAAAATCCAGAATTTGTAGAAATTGAAAACACAGAAAAAAATAAGAAAAATATCGAATTTTATTTAATACCTACAAAAGGTGAAGCAAAAATAGAAAAAACACTAAAACTGATCGATATATTAAATCCATATTTATGTATTATATTCTGTAACAGTAGAGATAGTGCAGATGAATTAGCAAAACAATTAAATGCTGCTGGTTTAAAATTAGGGATGATTCACGGTGGTCTTACACCTAGAGAACGTAAACAACAAATGAAAAGAATTAGAAATTTAGAATTCCAATTTGTGATTGCAAGTGATTTAGCTTCACGTGGTATAGATATTGACGGTGTAAGCCATGTAATTAACTTCGATGTGCCTAATGATATTGATTTCTTTACACATAGAGTTGGACGTACAGGACGTGGTCAATACAAAGGTGTAGCAATTACATTGTACAGTCCTGATGAAGAGCATAATATTGCATTAATTGAGCAAAGAGGTTATAAATTCGAAAATGTAGATATCAAAGACGATGAATTAAAACCAATAAAAGCGCATAATATGCGACAAACGCGTAAAAATAAAGACGATCACTTAACAAATCAATTGAAATATAAAGTTAAAACGAATAAGAAAAAAGTAAAGCCAGGCTATAAGAAAAAATTCAAAAGAGATTTAGATGATTTAAAACGTAAGGAACGTAAACAATTTAGTAAACAGAAAAGTCGTCAAGATAGAAAAAATAGAAAAGGATAGGTGAATTTTATGTTATTAGGATCACATGTATCTATGAATGGTAAAAAAATGTTAGAAGGTTCAGCTGAAGAAGCACATAAATTTGGCGAATCTACTTTTATGATTTACACGGGTGCACCTCAAAATACTAGAAGAAAACCTATCGAAGAATTAAATATTGAAAAAGGTCATGAGATAATGAAAGCACATGGTCTTTCCAATATTGTTGTTCACGCACCTTATATTATAAATATCGCAAATACTGTTAAACCCCATGTCTTTGAATTGGGGGTAGAGTTTCTTCAAAGTGAAATCGAAAGAACACAAGCACTTGGTGCACAAGATATTGTTTTACACCCAGGCTCTCATGTAGGAGAAGGTACAGATGCTGGTATTAAAAAAATTATAGAAGGTTTAAACGAAGTTTTAACGAACGATAATAATGTAAGAATTGCATTAGAAACGATGGCTGGAAAAGGTTCTGAAGTAGGTAGAAACTTTGAAGAGCTAGCAAGAATTATAGATGGTGTAAACCATAATGATCGTTTATCGGTTTGTTTCGACACATGTCATACACATGATGCTGGCTATAATGTTAAAGAAGATTTTGATGGTGTACTAAATGAATTTGATAAAATTATCGGTGTAGATAGAATTAAAGTAGTACACGTCAATGATAGTAAAAATGATATTGGTGCACATAAAGATAGACACGATAATATCGGTTTTGGATATATTGGCTTTGATGCATTAAATTATGTCGTACATCATGATACATTTAAAGATATACCTAAGATATTAGAAACACCTTATGTAGGTGAAGATAAAAAAAATAAAAAACCACCATATAAATTAGAAATTGAAATGTTAAAACAGCAAAAATTTGATGAAGATTTAAAAAATAAAATATTACAACAATAATGTTTGTTTAAAATTAAATTAATATATTGAATTGAGTAAGCGTAAGTATCCTAGATATAAAATAGGGTACTTGTGCTTACTCTTTTTTTGTTAATTCGGAAACATTACTATTTACATATTGGATTGGACGTTGTATAGTATGGAATGAGGTGAAAACATGACTACACCAGTATTCGAATTAAAAAATATTGATTATTATTTTGATAACAAACAAGTACTTGAAAATATAAATATAAAAATTAATCGAGGAGAGTTTGTTGCAATTGTAGGACCCAATGGTGCTGGAAAATCAACACTATTGAAAATTATCCTAGGGTTATTACCCATCCAAAAAGGTCAAATATATGTGGATGGAAAAGATTATAATGGCAAACAATCATTGTTAAAAATAAGTTACGTCTCACAAAAAGCACAAGCCTTTAAAGCGGGGTTCCCTGCAAGTGTTAAAGAAGTTGTGATAAGTGGTCTAACTAAACGTAAAAGACTGTTTCAATGGTTCAATAAAAAAGATGAGAGAAAAGTAAAAATTGTATTAAAAAGACTGAATATAAAACATTTAATAGATAAAAACATTGCTGAATTATCCGGAGGTCAACAACAACGCGTGTTAATAGCTAGAGCACTTATAAGTGAGCCTTCGGTATTAATTTTAGATGAACCGACAAGTGGTATTGATGCAAAACATGTTAGTGAATTTTATGAAACGTTGGAAAGACTCAAAAATGAAGGCGTAACAATTATACTAGTAACGCATGATATTGGTGTGGTTGCCGATACAGCTACAGAGGTTGCATGTCTCAATAAACATATACATTTCCATGGAACAACAGAAGCATTTAAATCTCTAGACGAAGTAGAAATTTCAAAAATTTATGGTCATCCAATACAATTTGTTGATCATCAACATAGTAGGGAGTGTTGTTCATCATGATAGAAGCCCTACTGAATTTTGATTTTATGAGATATTCACTTATCAGTGGTATATTAATTGGTTTCATTGCACCACTTATTGGTGCTTTTATCGTTGTTAGAAGATTGTCACTCATTGCCGATGCACTCAGTCATGTTACACTGGGAGGTATTTCCTTTGGCATGTTCATTATAACGGTGATACCTGCATTTGTATTTATTAACCCAATGTGGTTTGGTATTTTATTTGCTATTATAGGCGCTTTACTTATAGAGAATTTAAGAACATCTTATAGTAATTATCAGGAAATTGCGATTCCTATCATCATGAGCGCAGGTATTGCATTAAGTGCTATCTTTATATCACTCGCTGATGGATTTAACCAAGAAATAGTTGGGCTATTATTTGGTTCAATCAGTGCTGTTACATTAAGTGATTTATCAACTATTATCGTGATTGTAGTTATCGTACTCATATTTATTTTCTCATTTTATAAAGAACTATTTATATTATCGTTCGATGAGGAATATAGTAAAGTAATTGGAATTCCAAAATGGATACAATTTTTATTTATAATTATCGTTGCAATGGTAATTTCTGCTTCTATGCGTGTTGTAGGCATATTATTGGTAAGTGCTTTAATTACGTTACCAGTAGCAGTTTCAATGCGAATAACTAAAGGATTTAAACAATTAATTATATTGAGCGTGATTATTGGAGAGTTTTCTGTTATCGCTGGACTTGTTCTAGCATTTTATATGAATATATCTCCTGGCGGTGTAATAGTAGTACTACTTGTACTTATTTTAGCAATAACGATGATGTATCAAAGATTAAAAGTAAAATCGATTAAAGGAGTTGCTAAAGATGAAGACTGAAGAAGCTATTGGCATTATTAAAAATCATGGACACAAATATACAAATAAAAGACGTGAAATGATTGATATTTTTGTAGAAGAAGATAAATACATCAATGCAAAAATAATACAACAAAAAATGGACAAAAATTACCCTGGCATTTCATTCGATACAATTTATAGAAACTTACATTTATTTAAAGATTTAGGTATTGTAGAAGGTACTGAACTAGATGGAGAAATGAAATTCAGAATTGCATGTACTGATCATCATCACCATCACTTTATTTGTGAATCCTGTGGCGATACAAAAGTAATAGATTTTTGTCCAATTGATCAAATTAAAGCATTTTTACCAAAAGTAGATATTCACACACATAAATTAGAAGTTTATGGCATATGCGAATCGTGCCAAAAAGCATAATATATGAGTAATTGATTTATTGTAAAACGTGAAAAATTCATTCTTTCTACAAGCTTATCTCTTTTTAAACATAGGTCATTAGTATGAATTAAAGTGAATTTTTAAAATTGTTTGCTAAACATGTTTAAATAAGCTGTTTTTGAGATATACTAATAAAGTAACTAAAGATAACAAATACTATATTATGACATTACAATTAATGTTTAAGCATATTAATTGTTGTCATCATTAATAATTGTTATGCTTTATTTAAAGATTAATTAGGAGGATGATTATTTATGGCTTTTGAATTACCAAATTTACCTTATGGTTTTGATGCATTGGAACCACACATTGATAAACAAACAATGGAAATTCACCATGACAAACACCATAACACTTATGTAACTAAATTAAATGCAGCAGTAGAAGGAACTGATTTAGAATCTAAATCAATCGAAGAAATTGTTGCAAACTTAGACAGTGTTCCAGAAAATATTCAAACAGCTGTTCGAAATAATGGTGGTGGACACTTAAACCACTCACTATTCTGGGAATTATTAACTCCAAACTCAGAAGAAAAAGGTACTGTTGTTGATAAAATTAAAGAACAATGGGGCTCTTTAGATGCATTTAAAGAAGAATTTGCTGACAAAGCAGCAGCTCGTTTCGGTTCAGGTTGGGCATGGCTAGTTGTGAATAACGGTAACTTAGAAATCGTTACAACACCTAACCAAGATAACCCATTAACTGAAGGTAAAACACCAATCTTAGGATTAGATGTTTGGGAACACGCATATTACCTTAAATACCAAAATAAACGTCCAGACTATATTAGTGCTTTCTGGAATGTTGTTAATTGGGAAAAAGTTGACGAATTATATAACGCTGCAAAATAATTGCGCGTACGATTATGACGGCCTTTTCAAAGGTCGTCATTTTTTTTAACTAAAATAATAGAAATATTGACTGATTTCATATATCATTTGTAGTGAGAACTATTGAATAGAGGTATGCTGTTTTGCTAAAAAGATTAAAAGAAAAATCAAATGATGAAAAAATTAGAAATACGATGAATAAAAGAATTAGCTTTATATTTGGAATCATTGTATTCATTTTTGCGATAATTGTTTTAAGATTAGGATATTTACAAATTGCACAAGGTTCTCATTATAAGCAACTTATTAAAAATAGTGAAAACCTGACAGTTAACGAAGCTGTTCCTAGAGGTCGTATTCTAGATAGGAATGGCAAAGTCCTTGTCGACAATGCTTCTAAAAAAGCGATTACATATGCAAGAGGAAGAAAAACTTCACAATCAGAAGTATTGAAAACTGCTGAAAAATTATCAAAACTTATTAAAATGGATACAGATAAAATTACTGATCGTGATAAACAAGATTATTGGATACAACTTCATCCAAATAAAGCTAAAAGTTTAATGAAAAACGAGCAAGTATTGTTAGATGACGGTAATATTACCCAAGATGAATATGATGATGCTTTATATAAAAAAGTAGGTAAAAATCAAATTAACTCACTAAATGATAAAGATTTACAAATCCTTGCTATTTATAGAGAAATGATGTCTGGTTCTGCACTTGATCCACAAACAATTAAAAATGAAGATGTAAGTGATGAAGAGTATGCAGCCGTTTCGCAAAAATTATCTGATATGCCGGGTGTAAATACGACTATGGATTGGGATAGAAAATATCCATATGGTGATACGTTAAGAGGCATTTTCGGTGACGTTTCTACGACTGAAGAAGGTATTCCAAAAGAATTGACTGAGCAGTATTTAGCCAAAGGGTATTCTCGAAACGATCGTGTAGGTAAATCATATTTAGAATATCAATATGATGATATTTTAAAAGGTAAGAAAAAAGAAATGAAATATACCACTGATAAATCAGGTGAAGTTATAGACTCTAAAGTAATTAATCCAGGTTCACGTGGCGATGATCTTGTATTAAGTATTGATGTAGATTTACAGAAGAAAACTGAAGAATATTTAGAAAAGCAAATCTCAAAATTGCGTAGTGAAGGCGCTAAAGATATGGACAATGCATTAATTGTTGTGCAAAACCCAAATAATGGTGATATCTTAGCAATGGCAGGTAAGCAAATAGATAAAAATGGTGATTTAACAGATTATGATATTGGAACATTTACTTCTCAATATGCAGTTGGTTCCTCAGTAAAAGGCGGCACGCTACTTGCTGGCTATCAAAATAATGCAATTAAAGTTGGAGAAGAAATGATTGATGAGCCGCTTAAATTCGCTGGTGGTTTAACAAAACATTCTTATTTCAACCAAGATGGTAAAGTAAGAATTGACGATAAAGAAGCACTCATGCATTCATCAAACGTTTATATGTTCAAAACAGCATTAAAATTAGCCGGATCACCTTATACTCCGAATATGTCATTACCAACCGATATTACGAGTGCTGGACAAAAATTGCGTAAAGGTTTAAATCAGGTTGGTTTAGGAGTGAAAACAGGTATTGATTTACCAAATGAAACAAACGGACAAATTGAGCCATTAACAGACAATCCTGGTAATTACCTTGATTTAGCCATAGGACAATATGATACCTACACTCCTATGCAATTATCTCAATACGTTTCAACAATCGGTAATAATGGTTATAGAGTTCAACCACATGTTGGTTTAGAAATTAGAAAAGCGACTAACAAAGAAACGCTTGGGCCAGTTAAAGAAAAAGTGAAAGGTCAAGTGTTGAATAAAGTTAATAATACACAAAATGAAGTGAATGAAGTACAAGAAGGATTCAAAATGGCATTTAACGAAAAAGATGGAACTGGTTATCAAAGTTTCAAAGATACAGAAGTGCCATCAGCTGGTAAAACTGGAACTGCGGAAGTATTTCAAGATGGCGAACCAAGAGTTAATTCAACTTACATTGGTTATGCGCCAATCAAAAATCCACAGCTTGCATTTTCTATTGTATATACAAACCAACCAGTACCTGAGCCATGGTTAAATGGTGGCGATTTAGGACGAGATGTTATTAATTACTATTTCAAAGAAAAGTCAAAAGATTAATATTTTAGCATCAATTTTATTTAAAATACTGGTATAGTCGCCTTTATTGAAAAATAATACTTTTCAATTTTATAACTAAATGGTATGATTAATTAGTCGTATTTTGAAAAGGTAAGGAGGAATTAGCATGCGCGTAAACGTAACTCTAGCTTGTACAGAATGTGGAGAAAGAAACTACATCACTACAAAAAATAAACGTACTAATCCTGAACGTATAGAAATGAAAAAACACTGTGCACGTGATAATAAGCACACTATGCACCGTGAAACAAAATAATTAATATTATTTAAACCAGATTCTATTAGAATCTGGTTATTTTTATGTGGTTTATTAAAATGAGTGAATAAATCAATTTATAATTAACATTTTAAATTTTCATAACTTAAATCTTATAAAAAAATTGTGATTCAAATTGCAGTTTAATGACATTATGATTCATTAACGTTATAATAATAAAAGTATGAATTACGGGAAGGTGTACAAAATGGATAAAAAATTATTGAGAAAAAAACATATTGAATTAATGAAATCTTTTATGTTAAACAAACAGGAAAAACAACGAGCAGATCAGTTTTTAGCTAATCAATTTTTTAATACCGATGAATACCGCACTGCTTCTCGTATAGGTATTGTATTATCCATGCCGCACGAAGTTAATACATATACTTTGATTCAACAGATGCTAGACGATGGTAAACAAGTATTTGTACCTGAAACAAATTACCAATTGCGTGAAATGTCTTTTAAACATATTGACGATTTAAAGCATATTGGTAAAGATGCTAAAGGGATGAATCATGTAAATACAAAGACTGAAATATCCAATGAATTAGATTTATTAGTTGTTCCTGGGGTAGCTTTTAATGATAGTGGCTATAGAATTGGTTATGGTGGCGGTTACTTTGATAAATTTATCAGTACATATAATCAACCAACGATGAGTTTAATTTATGATTTTCAATTAAGTGACTTTAAAGTTGAAACACATGATCAACCTGTAGAAAAACTAATCATAGCGACAACAAGATAATGGAGGGGAAAATGATTACAGAAAAGCATTATTGGAAGTGTATTTACACTTGGATTAAATATCTAAATTATCATGTTGTACATAAAAATCAAGAAACTAACGAAGTTTGGTTAGCGAATCAACGTAAGCGTAGTATCGTTATTTTCAAATATGGAGCAAATTCAACCCAAGAAGTGAGATTTGATAAAAGCAGAATCCAAGAAAATCAGCAAGATATCAGTACTTTTCTAGGTTTTGAACCTAATAATTATGAATTGTTTATTTTTACTGATAAGCATTTTACAGATGAAAATTTAAATGAAAATCATCCAGTAAAATTTAAGGTCAAGATAATTAGAGAAGTAGATCATATGGAACGCTTGCTCCCTAATGTGTTTATCAGACAATTATATAAAAGAAATACAAAGCAAACAAAAGGGTATTATAAACAGCGTGCTTTAAATACGAATCCAATTGAAAAACACATGTTGAAGTTTTCACCAGTGACCTATGCTTTAATCATATTAAATGTTGTGATTTGGTTATTTATGGTATTGTTTTTAAATCGTTTCTCAGATTTAAAGCTCTTAGATGTTGGTGGATTAGTGCATTTTAATGTTGTTCATGGTGAATGGTATCGTTTAATAATATCTATATTTTTACATTATAATTTTGAACATATATTAATGAATATGTTGAGTTTATTCATATTTGGTAAAATAGTTGAATCAATTGTAGGTCATTGGCGTATGTTCGTTATCTATTTGGTAGCTGGTTTATTTGGTAACTTTGCTTCTTTATCTTTTAATACTGATACCGTTTCGGTAGGTGCTAGCGGTGCGATTTTTGGCCTTATTGGTGCAATTTTCACATTTATGTATATAGGCAAACAATTTAATCGTAAGCTTATCGGTCAATTATTAATTGTACTTGTCATTATGATTGGTTTATCTTTATTTATGCAAAATATAAATATCGTGGCCCATATTGGTGGATTTATTGGCGGATTATTGATTACATTAATGGGATATTATTTCAAAACGAATAAAACACGTTTTTGGATTATTTTAATTACTATTCTTGTTTTATTTTTAGCTGCTCAGGTTAGAATTTTCACCATTAAGGAAGATAATATCTATAACAGCATTATTACTAAAGAAATGAAACAAGGTAATTATGATGAAGCGAAAAATATGGTTCAACGTACAATCAATAAAAGCTATGCAGATGATGAAACATATTATTTAAGTGGATTGATTAAAACAACACAAAATTCTAAAGCTGAGGGCATCGCATCTTGGGAACGTGGCTTACGATATTTCCCTAATTCAGGTATCTTAAATTACCAACTCGCAATTGCAAATAGATCATTGGATAATAATGATAAAGCTAAAAAGTATATCAAAAATGCATTAAAAGCTGATCCAAATAATAGAGACTATATTAATTTAAATAAAGAATTGAGCGATAATAGTGATTCAGAAAATTAATTCATTTTACGATGTTCAGCAACTTTTAAAAAAATTCGGCTTTATTATATACTTTAAAGATAAAGTGGATATGTATGAAATGATGGAACAAGAGATAAAATCTTTATATGATTATAATCTTATATCAAAAGATGAATATTTAAAATGCAGATTAATCATTAGTCAGAGAAGGAGTAAGTAATATATGAATAAAATCATACTAGCAGCAGATATAGGTGGTACAACTTGTAAATTAGGTTGTTTTGATGAAAATTTAAATCGTATTTCAAAATGGTCAATTAACACGGATACATCAGATACAACGGGTTATCAATTGTTGAAAAATATTTATGATACTTTTGTCGCATATATTGATCAATCTGATTATACTTTTTCTGATGTTATCGGTGTTGGTATAGGAGTTCCTGGTCCTGTTAATTTTGAAACGGGTGAAGTTAACGGTGCAGTCAATTTATATTGGACGGAACCAGTAAATGTTAGGAATATTTTCAAACAATTTGTTGATTGTCCAGTTTATGTTGATAATGACGCTAACGTAGCTGCACTAGGAGAGAAACATAAAGGTGCAGGTAATGGTGCTGATGATGTAGTTGCAATTACACTTGGCACAGGACTTGGCGGAGGTATTATTTCGAATGGCGAAATCGTACATGGAAACAATGGTTCAGGAGCTGAAATTGGTCATTTCCGAGTAGACCATGACCAACGTTTTAAATGTAATTGTGGTAAATCGGGTTGTATTGAAACAGTTGCATCTGCTACAGGCGTAGTTAATCTTGTTAACTTTTATTATCCAAAATTAACTTTTAAGTCATCTATACTCCAATTAATAAAAGAAAATAATGTAACTGCAAAAGCTGTTTTTGATGCGGCGAAAGCAGGAGATCAATTCTGCATATTTATCACAGAACGCGTTGCTAATTATATTGCTTATTTATGTAGTATTTTAAGTGTAACGAGTAACCCTAAATACATTGTTTTAGGTGGTGGTATGTCAACTGCGGGACTTATTTTGATTGAAAACATTAAAACGGAATATCATAATTTAGCTTTCACTCCAGCACAGAAAGATACTGAAATCGTACAAGCGCTACTTGGCAATGATGCAGGCATTACAGGTGCTGCAGGTTTAATATATACTTATGTAATTGAAAAGGAAGGTGCAAAATAATGGCAATTGTAGATGTAGTCGTTATACCAGTTGGTACAGAAGGGCCAAGTGTAAGTAAATATATTGCTGAAATACAAACGAAATTAAAAGAGTATAAAAATCAAGGGAAAATAGATTATCAACTGACACCTATGAATACTTTAATTGAAGGTGACTTGAAAGATTTATTCGAAGTTGTGCAAGCAATTCATGAGTTACCTTTTGACAAAGGATTAGATCGTGTTTGTACAAATATTAGAATTGATGATAGAAGAGATAAATCACGTAAAATGAATGATAAACTAAAATCTGTGGAAAACCATTTGAATAATGGAGGGCAAGCATAATGAAAATATCAAGTTTAACTTTAGGATTGGTCGATACAAATGCTTATTTTATAGAAAATGAGACAAATGTACTTTTAGTTGATCCTGCAAGTGATAGCGACTTGATTATTAAAAAATTAAATCAAATTAATAAGCCATTATCTGCAATTTTATTAACGCATGCACATTTTGACCATATAGGTGCATTAGATGCTATTGTAGAAAAGTATCAAGTACCCGTGTACATGCATAAAGCAGAATTTGCTTTTTTAACAGATACTCAAAAAAACGGTTCAGAAAAATTCAAACAATATGGCCTTCCACAAGTTATTAGTTCAGTCACACCACAATCATTAACTGAAGGCCAGACAAATATTGTTAACTTTGATTTCAATGTCCTGCATACGCCAGGTCATTCACCAGGTAGTTTAACTTTTGTATTTAAAGATTTTGCAGTTGTAGGAGACACCTTGTTTAAACAAGGTATCGGTAGAACGGATTTATATAAAGGAGATTATGAAACTTTAGTAGATTCGATACTTGATAAATTATTTACGCTTGAAGAGGACCTACCATTATTCCCTGGACATGGACCATATACAACTGTTGAAGATGAACAACTTAACCCATATTTGCATGGGTGAATAGCTTTCAATTTAACGCAAACTTTATAAGTAGATTAGAAGTAATTTATCCATCTCTTACGTGTATATAAGTAGGAGGTGGATTTTTTGAAACTTTTATTTAATAATATACTTAAAAAAGCGATTAGTACAAAGGCCACTGATGTGCACTTTATTCCTTCAAATGACAAAATATATATTAAATTCAGAGTTCAAGATACGCTTGCACCAATTGAATCCATACAGCAACATATTTATTTGAAATTATTAACCTATATGAAATATCAAGCTGGTTTAGATGTGTCTAAACATAATGTTGCTCAAAGTGGTAGATATACTTACAAATTCAAGCAAATTTACTTTTTAAGAATATCCACGCTACCTTTATCTCTGGGAATAGAAAGTTGTGTTATCAGAATTGTTCCACAGTATTTTCAAAAAGGAAGTGATACAAGTAATTTAGGTACATTATATAAATTAATGAATAAAAAACAGGGGCTTATATTATTAAGTGGACCCACTGGTTCCGGAAAAAGCACTTTAATGTATCAAATGGTCATGCATGCAAAAGAGCAGTTAGATTTAAATATCATAACAGTTGAAGATCCAGTGGAGCAGCTAGTATCTGGAATTACACAAGTATCGATTAATGAAAAAGCAGGTATCAATTATGCAAATACTTTTAAAGCGATTTTAAGATGTGATCCTGACATTATTTTGATTGGTGAAATTAGAGATGCCATAATAGCTAAACAAGTAATGCATGCGAGTCTAAGTGGTCATTTAGTATTAACAACAATTCACGCTAATAACTGTAAAGGCGCATTATTAAGGCTTAAAGAAATGGGACTAACGATGCAAGAAATGAAACAAGCTTTATTAACCGTTTTAAACCAAAGACTAATTACGACTTATAATAATCAAAGAAAACTTGTATATGAACAACTTACTAAAGCACAAATAAATCATTTAATAGACAATGACTATACATTACCTAGTTCATTTTCTAATTTGTCTACTCAATTAACTCAATTAGCCAAAGCAGGTGTTATTTGTGAGGAAACTATGGAGCGCTATATTTAAATTTAAAAATATTTTCAATTTATCAGAAAAAAACAAAATAACGTTATTGATAAAATTAAAAGATTTGTTAGACCGCGGTTATACGCTAAGTGAAGCATTTCTTTTTTTAATTCAATATACAAACATTAAAAATCGCCAATTAAAGTTGCAAATTGAAGCAGAATTAAATAATGGTGCTGGCTGCGCAAAAATATTAAGGTTACTAAATTATCCTAAATCCATCTTAACGTTAATCAATTTTGCAGAAATATTTGGAGATTTAACTATTACTTTGCCACACGCTTATGAATATTTAGTAAAAAACTATAAATCGAAGCAACGCTTTTTAAAAACAATACAATACCCCGCGTTGTTACTTATCGTTTTTTTGATAATGTTAATTATTTTAAACCATACAATCATCCCCGAGTTTCAAAATTTATATAGTAGTATGGATGTAAGTATTTCCCCATTACAACTCTATCTATCTTTATTCATCACAAACCTCCCATCGTATCTCCTATATAGTTCAATAATTTTTATACTAATCATTTTAGGTATTTTCATCATATATAGAAAGTCATCTATAGAAATAAAGCATAAAATCCTCTTATCAATACCCATTATTTCGAAATTTTTCAAGTATTATAAAACATTTTGCTTAGCTTCTGAATTATCTTTATTCTATAAAAATGGTATAACTTTACAAAAGATTGTTGAAATATACGCTAAACAGCAAGATGAATATTTAATATTTTTAGCAAATGAAATTTCAAAAGGGATACAACAAGGATTAAATTTAAGTGAAGTATTAAAGCATTTACAGTGTTTTGAAAAAAATTTGATTATTTTTGTTGAAGAAGGTGAGAAAAAAGGAAGGCTAGAGATAGAAATGAAACTATATAGTGAAATGATACTGTCTCAAATAGAACAGTTGATTCATTTAATCATAAAGTTCATACAACCTATTGTTTTCTCTTTAATTGCTATATTAATAGTGTCATTATATCTAGTTATTATGTTGCCTATGTTTGATTTAATGCAAACGATTAAATAATTACGAATAGAGGAAGTTAAATCAATTATGAAAAAACTAAAAATTAATAGAAAAGCTTTTACATTAATAGAAATGTTACTTGTATTATTGATAATTAGCTTATTATTAATATTAATTATACCCAATATAGCTAAACAATCGTCTCACTTGCAAAATACTGGATGTGAGGCACAACTTAAAATGATTGATAGCCAAATTGAAGCGTATGCTTTAAAGTTTAATAAAAAGCCATCGTCTATAGAAGACTTAGTTACAGAAGGATACATTAAAGAAAATCAAAAGTCATGTAAATCTGGTGCAGCCATCACTATTAACAATGGTGAAGCTGTTGCAAATTAAAAGCGCATTTACTTATATAGAAATGCTTTTTGTGGTCTGTATTATTAGTTTACTCTTATATTTCCAACTATCTAATATCAGTGCTTTCGATACTAATAATAACAAAATAGAACAGCGTAAAATTAATAATTTAATTATGCAATTCAACTATATTAAATCTAAAGCGATTAAAGATAACCAATCAATTACACTGGTCTTTAATGATTACTCTAATAAAATTATTATTAATGAACAATTCCCCTCTAATAAAAGGGCCAAAGCAATAATACTCCCTTTAAATAGCTTTATACATCCAAGAACAAATTTGAAATTTATAACATTTAACAAAAAAGGAGAAACAAACAAATTTGGAAGTGTCTACCTAAAAACGAATAAAAATCTTTATAAAATCATATTTCATATTGAAAAAGGACGTATTAGATATGAGAAAATTTAATGTTAATGCCTCGTTATTGATGGATAGTCTTTTATCTTTTTCAATTATCACACTGATTTGTATCTTATTTATACCTATGATATTGCAATTAAAGTTGGATATTCAACACAAAAGCCATGAAATAGATCTAACTAGAATATTACTTAATTCACTTTACCACTATAAAAGACAGGAATTGAAAAGTGGAATTATGATTGAAGATTATAGCGTTAAAATGAGTAACGACAAAATTTGTATTTTCAAAAAGGGAGAAACATATGAAAAATGTTTCTTCAAATAAATTTAGAGCTTTTACATATATAGAAGTCTTGTTTGCACTTTTTATAACTATACTCATTTTTTCAATATTACCCACATTAATTAGAACGACAGGCACCATCAATGAGCAAATTATGAATGCTCAAGAAGTAGACTTGGCATTTTTCTCAAGAGATTTGACACAAGATTTAATTAAAGAAAATGCTTATGTTCTTAAAAATCAATCCGATGAACACCATATTGTAATTAGAAATAAACAGAGAAACATCATTTATGAATTTAAAAATAACAAATTAATTAAAACGTTAGATGGAAAAGGAAACATTACTACATTACATAATGTTGTTAGTGCAAAGTTCAAAATTATTAATGATAAATCTGTAGTAATTAATTTTAAAATTTTTGAGAAAGGTATTTATTATGAAAAGAAAATTGTTTTCTAATCATCCTGCTTATATGTATCCTTTTATGCTAGTCATATTTATGCTATATTTATCTTTAATTACGATTTATACATTTCAAATTGGATTACAATTAAAAACATTAGATAATATTGAATCGTATTATAAAGATCAAATAAACACATACATAAAAAAGGAAGTTAGTTTTGAATAATAAAATAGAACCACTCATACTTATTGGATTTATGGGAACAGGTAAGACAACTTTGGGTCAATTTCTAGCAAGTAATAATCAACTCTCCTATATTGACTTAGATGAACATATAGCAATACAGGAAAATAAATCTATCCCTGAAATTTTCGAAGCCATTGGTGAGCAAGGATTTAGAAAATTAGAAAATGAATATCTACAAGAATGTGTTCAACGTTATGATATCATTTCAACCGGTGGTGGTATAATAGAAGGCGATGAATCATTCCGAATATTAAAAGAACAGCCAAAAGTAATCTGGTTAGATTGTGATATAGAAATTCTTTACAAAAGAATTAAAAATGACAGCAATAGACCAAATGCAAATAATAAATCGTTATTTGAATTAAAAAGCTTGTATTCATCTAGGGTTTCAAGATATAATGAAATCGCATTCATAAAAGTAAATAGTAGTCAATCTCTTTCAGATTTACAAAATGATATCATGGAAGCGATTGTTTGCGAATGATCAGTATTAGAGAGAATGGTAGTTATACTTAATATAACTTAACTTTAGTCCATCGCCGAAGGTGCAAGTTTTTACGAAACTCTCAGGCAAAAGGATAATACTGTAACGCATTCCTGGAATATTACAACAGGGTAGTTTAGGCTACCCTGTTTTTTTATTATATAATTTTTAGGAGGTTTCTTCATGTCCAATGAACTTAAAAAAACACCACTATATCAAACTTTTGTAGATAGTGGGGCTAAAATAGTAGAATTTGGTGGATGGGCAATGCCAGTCCAATTTTCTAGTATTAAAGAAGAACATAATGCAGTTAGAACTGAAATAGGTTTATTTGACGTAAGTCATATGGGAGAAATTATCATAAAAGGTTCAGATGCTTCTAATTTAGTACAATATTTGCTTTCAAATGATACAGACAATGTAACAACGCATAAAGCGCAGTATACAGCTTTATGTAATGAACAAGGTGGCATCATTGATGATTTAATTACTTATAAATTAGAAGAAAATGTTTATCTTTTAGTTGTTAACGCTGGAAATACTGAAAAAGATTTTGAGTGGATGTGCGAAAAAGCTAAAGTATTTGATGCTGAAGTTATTAATGTATCAACTGAATATGGCCAACTAGCTATACAAGGACCAAAAGCACGTGATTTAGTCCAACAACATGTAAATATTGATGTATCTGAAATGAAACCATTTGAATTTGAACAAAACGTTGAATTCTTTGGTAAAAATGTAATACTGTCACAGTCTGGATATACAGGTGAAGATGGATTTGAAATATACTGTAATGCAGACGATGCACCATATTTGTGGGATGAAATTCTAAAAAATGATGTGACACCATGCGGTTTAGGTGCTAGAGACACATTAAGATTAGAAGCTGGACTGCCATTACACGGTCAAGATTTAAGCGAAAAAATCACACCATATGAAGCGGGTATAGCATTTGCTGCAAAACCATTAATAGAAGCCGATTTTATTGGTAAATCAGTACTAAAAGATCAAAAAGAGAATGGTTCTAAACGAAGAACAGTAGGATTAGAAATGATCGACAAAGGTATTCCAAGAACAGGGTATGAAGTATATGATTTAGACGGTAATCAAATTGGAGAAATTACTTCAGGTACGCAATCACCTTTAACTGGTAAATCAATTGGACTAGCCCTAATCAATCGAGATGCTTTTGAAATGGGAAAAGAAGTTGTTGTACAGGTTAGAAAAAGACAAGTTAAAGCTAAAATTGTTAAAAAAAATCAGATTAGTAAATAAATCAAAGGGGTGTTACTGTGAGTCATCGTTATATTCCATTAACTGAACAAGATAAAAAAGAAATGTTGGATACAATCGGAGCAAGCTCTATAAGTGAATTATTTGGAGATGTTCCAAAAGATATTTTATTAAATAGAGAGTTGGCCATACCAGATGGTGAAGCTGAAACGACATTGACAAAACGCTTAAGCAGAATTGCAAGCAAAAATGTAACTAAAGAAACGCATAGTTCATTTTTAGGCGCAGGTGTTTATGATCATTACGCACCAGCAGTTGTAGATGCAATGATTTCTCGTTCTGAATTTTATACTGCTTATACTCCATACCAACCAGAAATTTCGCAAGGTGAATTACAAGCTATCTTTGAATTCCAAACATTAATTTGCGAATTAACAGATATGGATATTGCAAACTCATCTATGTATGATGGTATTACAAGTTTCGCAGAAGCATGTATTTTAGCATTTAATCAAACGCGTAAAAATAAAATAGTTGTTTCAAAAGGACTACATTATCAAGCTTTGCAAGTATTAAAAACTTACGTTAAAACTCGAGAAGAATTTGAAGTTGTAGAAGTAGACCTTGATGGTACAATTACAGATTTAGAAAAATTAGAAAATGCAATTGACGATGATACAGCGGCAGTTGCTGTGCAGTATCCAAACTTTTATGGATCTATTGAGGATTTAGAAAAAATACATTCATTTATTGAAGACAAAAAGGCACTGTTTATTGTTTATGCCAATCCACTTGCTTTAGGTTTATTGACACCGCCAGGTAGTTTTGGAGCGGATATTGTTGTAGGAGACACACAACCATTTGGTATACCAGCGCAATTTGGTGGTCCGCATTGTGGTTTCTTTGCAACAACGAAAAAATTAATGAGAAAAATACCGGGACGTTTGGTTGGACAGACTGAAGATGGAGATGGAAATCGTGGTTTCGTTTTAACGCTACAGGCACGTGAACAACATATTCGTCGAGATAAAGCCACTTCAAACATTTGTTCAAACCAAGCGTTAAATGCATTAGCTTCTTCAATTTGCATGTCTGCATTAGGTAAACAAGGTATTTATGACATTTCAGTACAAAACTTTGAAAATGCTAATTATGCAAAAGCACAATTTAAAGAAGCTGGTTTAGAAGTTTCAAATGGCACATCATTTAATGAATTTGTCGTGAAGTTTAATAAACCTGTAAAAGATATTAATGATGCATTACTACAACAAGATATTATTGGCGGTTTTGATTTAAGTGAAGTCTCAAAGGATTATGAAAATCAAATGTTAGTAGCAGTGACAGAATTAAGAACTAAAGATGAGATAGATACATTTGTTAAGAAAGCAGGTGAATTAAATGGTAGTAAGTAAATCTAGTCCATTAATATTTGAACGTTCTAAAAAAGGTCGTTATGCATATTCGTTACCCAAAAAAGAAATAGATAACGGTGCAGTAGAAAAATTATTAGACGACAAATTTATAAGAAAAAATAAAGCAGAACTACCTGAAGTCGCTGAATTAGATTTAGTACGTCATTATACTGAGCTTTCAAATAAAAACTTCGGTGTTGATTCAGGATTTTATCCTTTAGGTTCATGTACAATGAAATACAATCCAAAAATCAATGAAAAAATAGCAAGAATACCAGGATTCGCCGAGTCACATCCACTGCAAGATGAATCACAAGTTCAAGGTTCTTTAGAAATAATTCATAGTTTACAGGAAGAACTTAAAGAAATAACCGGTATGGATGAAGTAACGTTGCAACCAGCTGCCGGTGCGCATGGTGAATGGACTGCATTGATGATATTCAAGGCATTCCATCAAAAAAATGGTGAAGGACATCGTGATGAAGTTATTGTACCTGACTCCGCACATGGTACTAACCCAGCTTCTGCAGCATTTGCTGGTTTCAAAGCGGTTACAGTTAAATCGAACGAACGCGGTGAAGTTGATATTGACGACTTAAAAAGAGTTGTAAATGAAAACACTGCAGCAATTATGCTTACAAATCCTAATACATTAGGTATATTTGAAAAAAATATTATGGATATAAGAAATATTGTTCATGAAGCTGGCGGATTATTATATTATGATGGTGCGAATTTAAATGCCATTATGGACAAAGTAAGACCAGGAGACATGGGGTTTGATGCGGTACATCTTAACTTGCACAAAACATTTACTGGGCCTCATGGTGGCGGTGGACCAGGTTCTGGACCAGTCGGTGTGAAAAAAGAATTAGCTAGTTTCTTACCAAAACCAATGGTAGTCAAAGAAGACGATGTATATAAATATGATAATGATATCGAAAATTCTATAGGACGCGTAAAACCTTTTTACGGTAATTTTGGTATCTATCTAAGAGCTTATACTTATATTCGTACGATGGGGAATAAAGGACTTGAAGAAGTTTCTGAGGCAGCTGTATTAAATGCAAATTATATTAAAGCTCGATTGAAGGATCATTTCGAAATCCCTTATCCACAATTTTGTAAACATGAATTTGTATTAAGTGGTTCAAAACAAAAAGAACACGGTGTCAGAACGTTAGATATGGCTAAACGATTACTTGATTTCGGTGTTCATCCACCAACAATTTACTTCCCACTTAATGTTGAGGAAGGTATGATGATTGAACCAACTGAAACAGAATCTAAAGAAACCCTTGATTATTTCTGTGATAAAATGATTGAAATTGCAAATGAAGCAAAAGAAGATCCAGATAAAGTCTTAGAAGCACCACATACAACAATCATTGATAGATTAGATGAAACTAAAGCAGCTAGACAACCTGTTTTAAAATTTGAAAATCTTCGTTCTGAAAAAGAATAAGTATTATATTAAATAAATCCGGATAATTAATTATCCGGATTTATTTTTGTCTATTTTAATAAAAAACGAGTAACTATATATGAAATATAGTTACTCGCTTATTATTAAGTGAAATATTTAAACTACTTTTTAGATTTGATTTTACCAGTCCATTTTTTGTATCCGCCTTTAAGCATATAAACATCTTTATACCCATTTTTCTTTAAAGTTCTAGCGGCACGATAACTGGCAATGCCATTAGCATCGCACAGATAAATAGGTTGATCTGTTCTCAAACCTTGATATCTTTGTTTAAACATAGTAATTGGTATGTTACGCGCACCATTGATGTGGCCGTAATCATAATCTACTTTTTCTCTTACATCAATAACTTGAGCTTTACGCAAACCATTATGGAATTCATTTTGGTTTAATTCTGTGACTGCTCTTTTATTAAGAAGATAATTGATTAGCATGTAAGCGATAATAATTATTAAAACTGCTAACGCTATAAACCAAAAATTACTCATCTTGCATCCTCCCTAATTAACCGATATTATATATTATAAGACTGTTAGCCCAATTTATCAAAATATTTTTGCTTTTGATTAATAAGAAAGACTGACAAACTTATACAATTATTGAAAACGATAACACAAAATATATGTTATCACAATTTAATTTAGCGATTGGAGTTTTGAATGTGACAGAAACATGGAATTTTATCAATACTGGGAGTAAAGATCCTTATTTTAATATGGCGATGGATGAAGCCTTACTGAATTTTGTTTCCAGAGGGGAAATAGATCCTGTCATTAGATTTTATACTTGGGATCCTGCAACATTATCTATTGGTTACTTTCAAAGGCTTACAAAAGAAATTGATATCGATAAAGTTGAAGAAAAAGGATATGGACTTGTCAGACGTCAAACAGGCGGTAGAGGTGTGCTACATGACAAAGAATTAACTTATAGTGTCATTGTTCCAGAATCACATCCAGACATGCCCTCGACGGTTACAGAGGCTTATAGAGTAATTTCTGAGGGATTGTTAGAAGGGTTTAAGCATTTAGGTTTTGATGCTTCATTTGCCATTCCTCGCTCGAAAGAAGAAAGAGCTAAACTCAAACAACCAAGAAGTGCTGTATGTTTCGATGCTCCGAGCTGGTATGAATTAGTAGTAGAAGGTAGAAAAATAGCAGGTAGCGCCCAAGTTAGACAAAAAGGCGTTATTTTACAACACGGTTCGTTATTGCAAGATGTGGACATTGACGATCTATTTGACATGTTTATATTCAAAAATGAGCGTTTAAAAGATAAAATGAAACAAGCCTTTGTAGACAAAGCAGTCGCCATTAATGATATTTCAGATCGATATATTACACTAGAAGAGATGGAAGAAGCTTTTGAAATTGGATTTAAAAAAGGCTTAGACATCAATTTCAAACCACTAGAGCTTAATCAAAACCAAAAAGAAGAAATAAATACCTTAATTGAAAAGTATAAATCGGATGAATGGAATTATAGAAAATAAATGAAAAAGTATTAAAAAGCGCAACGACATTCAATGTCGTTGCGCTTTTAAAATAGCACTTATTTTTTCTTTCTATTTTGTCTTTTATATTTACGTTGCGCACGCTTATATTTACGTTGGTCTTCTGTCAAAAAGAAGAAATAATAAATTGCGTAAATAATTCCAGCAAATATCGCTAAGCTAATTGCCATTCTTACAAAACTAAAAATAAATGCATCTAAATTAAGAATTAATCCAACTACTGCCACAGCGATGACAATATAAAATATCGCTTGTTTCACTTAAAACACTCCTATGTGATTCTAACTTTGACTATTATTGATACTTATAGTTGATAAAGCATTTTGTCCCTTTTGAATTTTTTTCTTATCTTTGCCATTGTAACCTTCTCTAATATCACTCATTGCATCACTTAATTTTTTATTAAGTTTAGTAATGTCTTTATTTTTTTCCTTGTCATCACTACTCATTTTTTCTTTATTTATATCGTTTTTGTACGTAGTAAAGGCTGTATCAATTTTATTAGTGATATCGGTAAGTTTTTCTTGAATTTTTTTATCACCTTTATTTTTCGTGACATCACTTTCAATTTCATCGTACTGTTTAATAGATTTAGCAATGTCTTGATAATATGTAGAAGATGCTTTTAAGTTTGTAACTTTCTTATTGTTATTTTTAGCTGTAGCTATGTTTTTTTTATCTTTTTCCAAAGCTGTGATGTTACTTTTTTCTTTACTAATTTGTTGTTTTAAATCCTGAATGTTACTTTTCAACTTATGATTTTCATCGCGAAGTTGCGTGGTCTTTTCTTCTAGTGGCCCTAAATTTTGACTACCACAACCAACTAACAAACATGAAGCACCTAAAATAGCTACAATTTTTTTCTTCATAATACGCTCCTAATTCAAAAACTATAAATTTATATAATAATTATGCTATCATTTTAATGTATAAATGGAAAATGTACAAATTTATTGAATAGGAGGAAGAAAGATGACTAGAATTGAAAAATTAAATTCTGCATTAGAAACAAAACATTTAGAAGCAGCAGTCATATTATCAGATTTTAACAGAAGATATTTATCCGGTTTCACAGGTACAAGTGGTGCATTAATAATAACGAAAGAACAAAATTTATTAATTACTGACTTTAGATACATAGAGCAAGCCACTGCGCAAGCACCAGATTTTAAAATCATCAAACAACAAGGTTTCTTAATTGATGAAATAAAGCAACAACTTGAAAACTTAAGTGTGCAAAATGTCGGATTTGAAGGTAATCTAGTTAGTTATGATACTTACTTACAATTGAGTAAAGCCTACATTAGTTTAATTAGTATTAGTGGTGTAATTGAAAAAATTCGTGAAGTAAAAGATGAAGCAGAAATTCAGCTAATACAAAAAGCTTCAGACATTGTTGATGAAACATTTGAGTATATATTAACTGTTGCAAAAGCTGGTATGACGGAACAGCAACTAAAAGCAAAGTTAGAAAGTAAAATGTTAGAATTAGGCGCAGAAGGGACATCGTTTGATACCATAGTTGCTTCAGGCGTAAGAGGAGCTTTACCACATGGTGTAGCTAGCGATAAAGTAATTAATCATGGTGAAATGATCACCTTAGATTTTGGTGCTTATTACAAGGGCTATAGTTCGGACATTACACGAACATTTGCAATCGGTGAGCCAGACCCACAACTTAAAGAAATCTACAATATTGTTTTAGAAGCGAACTTAAAAGGAATAGAAGCAGCTAAAAAAGGCATTACAGGTAAAGCTCTAGATGCAGTAGCAAGAGATTACATTACGGAAAAAGGGTATGGAGATGCCTTTGGACATTCGTTAGGTCACGGTATAGGGTTAGATGTTCACGAAGGTCCCAATCTTTCTAGAAAATCTGAAACTGAATTAGACGTCAATAATTGTGTTACAATTGAACCTGGCATTTATATAGATGGTCTAGGTGGCGTTCGTATAGAAGATGACATTTTAATTAAAGAAAATGGCTGTGAACGCTTTACTAAATGCACTAAAAACCTTATTATTTTATAGAAGACCTTATAATCGAGGAGGAAACTGAATGATTTCGGTTAATGATTTTAAAACAGGCTTAACAATATCAGTAGATAATGGTATTTGGAAAGTATTAGATTTCCAACACGTAAAACCAGGCAAAGGTTCTGCTTTTGTACGTTCTAAGTTACGTAATCTAAGAACGGGTGCAATCCAGGAGAAAACATTTAGAGGCGGAGAGAAAGTAGAAACTGCTTTAATTGAAAACCGTCGTATGCAGTATTTATATGCAGATGGTGATACACATGTTTTCATGGATAATCAAACGTTTGAACAAACAGAATTACCAGCTGACTATTTAGAATATGAACTTAACTTCTTAAAAGCTAACATGGAAGTTCAAATTCAGTCTTATGAAAATGAAACATTAGGTGTTGAATTACCTAAAACAGTTGAACTTACTGTAACTGAAACAGAACCTGGTATCAAAGGTGATACTGCAAATGGTGCAACTAAATCAGCAACAGTAGAAACAGGGTATACGTTAAATGTACCTTTATTTGTAAATGAAGGCGATGTACTTGTGATTAATACTGGTGACGGTAGTTACATCTCAAGAGCATAATAGTTTAATTTTGTATTTACTTATCGAAATTACATTTAAAAAAACCTTTCCAATGCGCTATACTTTGGAAAGGTTTTTATTGTGTTAAAATAGATAGAATCAAATAATATTATTTAAAATTGCACTAATAGTTTACTTTTGAAATAAGGTATAGTTATATGGAACACTACAAAAGTGAATCAGTTTAATATAGAGAGTATGTATATGCTTGAATTGAGCATATCTCTAAAGTAAAATAAACTAGGTAAATGAAAACAATCTGAAGGAGTCAGTATTTATGAATTTTAAAGAAATTAAAGAATTAATTGAAATTCTTGATCAATCAAGTTTGACTGAAATTAATATAGAAGACAAGGGCAATGTTGTTAATTTAAAAAAAGAAAAAGAAACTGAAATCATTACACCACAAATTTCACAACAACCGATGCAACAATTAGCGCCGCAACAAGGTGTAGCATCAAATCCAGTAGCTACAGGTAGTACAGAAGAAACTACTAGCGATGCAAGTACAACTGACGATAACCTACAAACTATTAATGCGCCAATGGTAGGTACATTTTATAAATCGCCATCACCAGAAGAAAGTGCTTACGTACAAGTTGGTGATTCTGTTACAAACGAATCAACTGTCTGTATATTAGAAGCGATGAAATTGTTTAATGAAATTCAAGCCGAAGTAACTGGGGAAATTGCAGAAATTTTAGTAGAAGACGGTCAAATGGTAGAGTATGGCCAACCGTTATTTAAGGTGAAATAATGAATAAAATTTTAATAGCAAATAGAGGAGAAATTGCAGTAAGAATCATTCGTGCATGTCATGAACTTGGATTGCAAACAGTGGCAATATACTCTGAAGGAGATAAAGACGCACTACATACTCAAATTGCTGATGAAGCATATTGCGTTGGCCCAACTCAATCTAAAGATTCTTACTTAAACATCCCAAACATTTTATCAATAGCAACTTCTACTGGATGCGACGGTGTTCATCCAGGGTACGGGTTTTTAGCAGAAAATGGAGATTTCGCAGAATTATGTGAAGCATGCCAGTTAAAATTTATTGGACCTAGCTATGAATCAATTCAAAAAATGGGGATTAAAGATGTAGCTAAAGAAGAAATGAAACGTGCAGAAGTACCTGTAGTTCCTGGTAGCGAGGGGTTAGTTCAAGATATCAATGAAGCTAAAAAAATCGCTACTGAAATTGGCTATCCAGTAATCATTAAAGCAACTGCTGGTGGCGGTGGTAAAGGGATTAGAGTGGCACGTGACGAAAAAGAACTTGAAACTGGTTTTAAAATGACACAACAAGAAGCAGAAACTGCATTTGGCAATAATGGCTTATATCTAGAAAAATTCATTGAAAATTTCCGTCATATTGAAATACAAATTATGGGTGATAGCTTTGGTAATGTTGTACATTTAGGTGAGCGTGACTGTACAATTCAACGAAGAATGCAAAAATTAGTTGAGGAAGCTCCTTCACCGATACTTACCGAAGAAAAACGCCAAGAAATGGGAAATGCAGCAGTCAGAGCAGCAAAAGCCGTAAATTATGAAAATGCTGGGACGATAGAATTCATTTATGACTTAGATACGAATGACTTTTATTTTATGGAAATGAACACGCGAATTCAAGTTGAACATCCAGTTACAGAGATGGTTACGGGTGTAGACTTAGTTAAACTACAATTGAAGGTTGCAATGGGTGAAAAACTTCCTTTCAAACAAAAAGATATTAAAATCGAGGGACATGCAATGGAATTCAGAATCAATGCTGAAAATCCATATAAAAATTTCATGCCTTCTCCAGGTCAAATCACTCAATATTTAGCTCCAGGCGGTTTTGGTGTGAGAATTGAATCAGCTTGTTATACTAATTATACGATTCCACCTTATTATGATTCTATGGTAGCGAAACTCATTGTTCATGAACCAACACGAGAAGAAGCAATTATGACAGGTTTACGCGCACTAGGTGAGTATCTTGTTCTTGGCATTGATACAACAATCCCATTCCATATTCGTTTACTAAATAATGATATTTTTAGAAGCGGCGTATTTAATACGAAGTTTTTAGAAACACATAATATTATGGATGATCAATCTAAATAGGAGGTAATTGACATGGTCAAAGTTTCAGAAACCTCACATTCCCAATTAGGTAAAATAGAAATAGCACCCGAGGTATTAACAGTCATAGCTAGTATTGCCACTTCAGAAGTAAAAGGTATACAAGGGCATTTTAAAGAATTAAAAAAAGGCAGCATTGAAAACATTAGCAAAAAACAGCTTAGTCGCGGTGTTAAAGTAGATACAAATGATGAAGGCATCTATATCGATGTATATTGTTCATTAGCGTATGGTATCAATATATCGGAAACTGCTAAAAAAATTCAACAAGCTATTTATAATTCGTTAACGACGATGACAACAATTGAACCTAGTCAAATCAATATTCATATTACACATATAGAACCAATAAATTAAAATTATAAAAGCAAATTTACTTTAAATTCATTTTGCGAAAAGCGATTGCTTCTATTTTAAGCATCTCTTTTCGTTAATGGTTTACTATAATACTATGCTTGAAGGAGTTTATAATGAGTCGAAAAGAATCCAGAACGCAAGCCTTTCAAACTCTATTTCAACTTGAAATGAAAAATAGCGATTTAACAATTGAAGAAGCAATCAGTTTTATTAAAGATGATAATCCAGATTTAGAATTCGAATTCATCAGTTGGTTAGTAACTGGCGTTAAAGATCACGAAGTTGTGCTAGATGAAAAAATCCAACCTCATTTAAAGGACTGGACTTTAGCACGATTGTTAAAATCTGATCGAATTATCTTAAGAATGTCTACATTTGAAATGTTACATAGTTCAACACCACAAAAAGTAATTATCAATGAAGCTGTTGAATTAGCAAAACAATTCAGTGATGATGATCATTACAAATTTATAAACGGTGTATTGAGCAATATTGAATAGAAGAGTGATATAACATGTCAGAATATTTAAGTGTAACTTCGTTAACTAAATATATTAAATATAAATTTGATCAAGATCCTCATTTACAATCCGTATTGATTAAAGGCGAATTATCTAATTTTAAAAAGCATAGTAGTGGACATCTGTATTTTAATGTAAAAGATAAAAACAGTGTCATCAGTGCAATGATGTTTAAAGGAAATGCATCAAAAATTGATTTTGAACCTAAAGAAGGGGACGAAGTGCTATTAGAAGCACGTGTTTCTGTCTATGAACGTCGTGGTAATTATCAAATATACGTTAATAAAATGCATATGGATGGAATAGGTAATCTTTATCAAAAATTAGAGCAGTTAAAAAAGAAATTAACTAAAGAAGGCTTTTTTGATCAAAGTCATAAGAAAGTGATACCTAAATTCCCCCAAAAAATAGCTGTGCTAACAGCCGGAACTGGCGCTGCAATACGAGATATTCATACGACTATTAATAGTAGGTATCCATTAGCAGAACAAGTTCAGATCAATACACTTGTTCAAGGAGAACAAGCTAAAAGCGACATTATTGAAAAAATTAATCAAGCTGATGCTTTGAATGTTGATACAATTATTATCGGTCGTGGCGGAGGCTCTATCGAGGATTTATGGAATTTCAATGAAGAAGATGTCGTTAAAGCCATCTATAATTGTCAAACACCGATTATTTCCGCAGTAGGACATGAAACTGATTTTACATTAAGTGATTTTGTGGCAGATGTAAGAGCAGCAACACCAACTCAAGCAGCAGTAATGGCTACGCCGGACCAATATGAATTACGTCAATATTTACAGCAAGCTAATTTATCATTGACTCGATTTATCAAACAATATATGCAGCAACAACGAAAACATTTGGAACATGTTGCATCTTATTATAAATTCCAAACGCCTTCACTACTTTATGATCAACAAATACAAAAACGTGATGATCTTGAGAAACAACTTAAGTTGTCTTTGAATTTGAAAATTAAAAATCAGCAACAACAATTACAGTTACTCTTTAACAATTTCAATTTAAAAACGTTTAAACAACGTATTAAAAGAGACCAATTAACAAATAATCAAAAACGTGTTGAATTAAGTAAAGTCATGCATAATTTACTTGATAATCAAAAAAACAATCTTGCTAGAAAACTAGAAAATCTTAATAATTTAAGTCCTACTAATACTATGTTGCGTGGTTATACAATCGTAAATAAGGATGATAAAGTTATTACCAGTACGAAAGACTTGGCTGAAAATGATAATATTGTGTTAACAATGAAAGATGGCGTTGTTGATGCACAAGTAAAGAAAGTAAGGTGTAATGATGAGTAATAGTAATACACAAAGTTTTGAAGAAATGATGAAAGAACTAGAAACAATCGTTCAAAAATTAGACAATGAAAATGTTTCTTTAGAAGAATCTTTAAACCTATATCAACGTGGTATGAAATTATCGGCTACTTGTGATGAAACATTAAAAGATGCTGAGAAAAAAGTAAATGAATTGATGTCTGATGAAAATACTGACAATAATGACGATACTGAGAAGGTAGATAGTGATGATAAATAAAAAAATGGAACATTTAACTGAAGAAGTTAATCAATTGTTATCTGAAACAATTCCAAATTCAAAACTAAATACTAATCTAGAAGAAAGTATGCGTTATTCACTAGAAGCAGGTGGTAAACGCATAAGACCTGTATTATTACTGTTAACTTTAGAAATGTTAACAGATCAGTATAAAAAAGGATTTTCATCAGCACTTGCACTAGAAATGATACACACATATTCATTAATACATGATGATTTACCACCAATGGATAATGATGATTATCGTAGAGGTAAATTAACAAATCATAAAGTATTTGGAGAGTGGAAAGCGATACTAGCAGGTGATGCGTTACTAACTAAAGCATTTGATATGATTGTAAACGATGATTCACTTAATGATGTTGCTAAAGTTAAATTAATCAAACGTTTATCCTTTGCTAGCGGCCATCTGGGTATGGTAGGTGGCCAAACGCTTGATATGCAAAGCGAAGGTGCAGAAACAAATATTGATCTAGACACTTTAGAGAAAATTCATAATGCAAAAACAGGTGCACTATTAAAATTTGCAGTCATGGCAGCAGTCGATATTGCTGAACCAGAAAATGAAGTTTCCAATGCTTTAGAATCATATAGTGAACATTTGGGATTAATGTTCCAAATCAAAGATGATTTATTAGATATTTATGGTGATGAAGCAAAACTTGGTAAAGCTGTCGGTAGTGATATTGAAAATGATAAAAGTACCTATGTTTCACTTTTAGGCCAACAAGGGGCTGAAGACAAATTGAAACATCATACTGACAAAGCTTACAAATGTTTAAATCAATTACCAAAACAATATAATACTGACAATTTAGTTTATATTATAGAACTTTTTAATAATCGTGAATCATAAAATCAAATGTGTTTATTTAAGAGTCTGGGACAAAAATGGATGTTTCGGACTCTTTCCTACGATTAGTCAACTGGTTATATAGTAAATTAAGTATACTAAATAAACCTTATGATTTAATATTTTTAAATAAGGTGTTAATCTATATTTGTAATTATGATTATTTTAATGTGGGGACATTTGATAGTCATATTGCTTATTATTGGTAACTAAATAATGAATTGTTTTTAACAAGCGATTCATACAAGCTACCATGGCAGTCTTATGAGTTTTCTCATGAGGCTGCTTTTTAATTTATAGTAATAATCAATAATGTGATTATCGTAATGTCGCTGACTCCGAATTATATTGATCACAATGAAAAATAACGGTCTCCGTTTTTTTATTTCCTTGTTTTATTTAGTTTTGTACTATTCAATAAATATTCAGCATACGCATAATATGATATAAGTCATGATTGAAATGCTTCATATTTAGAATCACTGAAAAAGTATTGTCAAGACTATAATTACAACGGAATATCCATTTAAGTAAGTAAAATTATAAACCGTCTTTAGTAGTCGAATGCTATGGCTTGTGGTAAAATCAATGTATAAATATTCGTTTATAGAGGTGCTATATATGGCTAAAAAATCGGTAAGACATATAAAAATAAGAGAAATAATTTCAAATGAAAAAATTGAAACACAAGATGAATTAGTAAAGCGATTAAATGAATATGAATTAAATGTTACCCAAGCGACCGTTTCTAGAGACATTAAAGAACTACAACTTATAAAAGTTCCCACGCCAGCGGGGCAATATGTTTATAGTTTACCAAATGATAGAAAATATCATCCTTTAGAAAAATTGGGTCGTTATTTAATTGACTCATTTGTAAATATTGATGGAACCGGTAATTTATTAGTATTAAAAACACTACCAGGTAATGCGCAATCTATTGGTGCAATATTAGACCAAATCGATTGGGAAGAGGTATTAGGTACAATTTGTGGTGACGATACTTGTTTAATTATTTGTCGAGATGATGCTGCAAGCGAGAAGATTAAAAAACGCATCTTTAATTTATTATAAGTATAAGGAAGTGTTAAAAGGATGCTCCAAACGCTATCTATAAAACAATTTGCAATTATTGATGAACTCGAAGTTCATTTTGGTGATGGATTAACTGTCCTAAGTGGTGAAACAGGTGCTGGTA
Organism: Staphylococcus sp. Z5-21; assembly: GCF_056529615.1. Classification (NCBI taxonomy): domain Bacteria; kingdom Bacillati; phylum Bacillota; class Bacilli; order Caryophanales; family Staphylococcaceae; genus Staphylococcus; species Staphylococcus sp. Z5-21. The sequence continues at coordinate 1,284,255 of NZ_CP096462.1, forward strand.
AATCAATTATAATTGATGCAATTGGTCAATTAATTGGCATGCGTGCTTCATCTAACTATGTACGACATGGTGAAAAAAAAGCTATTATTGAAGGTATTTTTGATATTGATGAGAGCAAGGAAGCAATTTCTATATTAGAAGCTCTAGATATTGATATCGACGAAGATTTTCTTCTAGTAAAAAGAGAAATTTTCAGTACTGGCAAGAGTATGTGCAGAGTTAATAATCAAATCGTAACTCTACAAGATTTACGTAAGATTATGCAAGAATTACTAGATATTCACGGTCAGCACGAAACACAGACACTATTAAAACAAAAATATCATCTGCAACTTCTTGATAATTATGCTGAAGACAAATATAAGAAATTACTAAATTCGTATGTGGCTACTTTTGACCAGTACAAAGCCAAAAAGAAAGAACTAGAAGATTTAGAGTCTGCGGACCAGGCTTTATTACAACGTTTAGATTTGTTGAAATTTCAACATGAAGAATTACAAGAAGCAAATTTGGTTGAAGGTGAAGTTAAGCAACTCGAAACTGATATTAAACGTATACAAAATTCTGAAAACCTAAACTTAGCATTAAATAATGCACACCTCACATTAACTGATGAACATGCAATAACAGATCGATTATATGAATTAAGTAATCAATTACAATCAATTAGTCATATATTACCTGAAAAATATGATTCATTGAAAGAAGAGGTGGATCAATTTTATTACACCTTAGAAGACGCTAAACATCAGTTATATGATGAATTAACGAATACAGAGTTTGATGAACAATATTTAAATGAACTAGAGTCTAGAATGAATGTACTCAACGATTTGAAAAGAAAATATGGCAAGGATATTAGTGAACTTATTACTTATCAAAGTAAACTGGCTAATGAAATTGATAAAATTGAGAATTATGAAGAAAGTACCTCTCAATTAAGACAAGAAATTGATACGTTATACGATAAAGTAATTAATTTAGGTGAACAATTATCTAAAGAGCGACGTAGTGTTGCACAAACATTAAGAAATCATATTGTAGAAGAAATTCAAAACTTACAAATGAAAGATGCTAACTTAGAAATTTCATTCAAACCACTAGATGTTCCTAATCGTGAAGGTATTGAATTTGTTGAATTTTTAATTAGTCCTAATAAAGGTGAGCCACTTAAAAGTTTAAACAAAATCGCATCTGGAGGCGAATTATCTAGAATTATGTTGGCGCTTAAAACCATTTTTGTCAAAACAAGAGGTCAAACAGCAATATTATTTGATGAGGTTGATTCTGGCGTTTCTGGTCAAGCTGCACAAAAAATGGCAGAAAAAATGAAAGACTTAGCTACTTATATTCAAGTTATATGTATTTCACATTTACCACAAGTAGCAACGATGAGCGACCACCATCTATTTATAAGCAAAGACACTACAGATGACCGTACAACTACACATGTACAAGAATTATCTGGCGATGAACGTGTAACGGAAATAGCAAGGATGATATCTGGCGCAAGCGTTACAGAACTCACACGTCAAAATGCGAAAGAAATGATTGAGCAAAACCAACGTTTACGTGAATAAGCAAAGTGTAATTTCTTAATTTATTATAAAAATTATTTTTATAAAATAAGAAAGGTGTTGATTTTCATGCAATATCAACATTTAATTGAGCCTAAAAAAGTGTTAAAAGGTGATGTTGCCATTTTATTTGCCAACGATGAAAAAATGTTATCTGTCGTTATAGATGCATTATCGCTAACAGATATTGATGTTTATCTCTATGATACGCAAGACCCTACCGAAATTATCCGATCATTTGACGTCGAAGTACAAATATTAAATAGAATTCATATCCTAACATTTGAGGATGAGAACAAATTATTTCAACAGTGTGCACATGATTTAGCTACTGGTAAAGCGTCTTTATTGATGAAGGGAAATATTGCGTCTTCAATTTTATTAACATTTGTATTAGGCAACAAAAATTTTGTTGATTATCATGGTTTTTTAAATCACGTAGCATGTTTTCACATCCCTAATTATCACAAAACGCTTATGCTGAGCGATTCAGCTTTTAATATTAGTCCTACAGTTGAAGAGAAGAAACAAATAATTAATAATTTATCAAAATTTGCAATGTCACTGGGTTATGTAAAATTTAAAATTGCCTTGCTTTCGTCTGTAGAAAAACCAATTAAAAAAATACAATCTTCTTTGGATGCTGTGAAATTAAAGCAAATTTTCAGTCGGAAACAATCGGAATTTTTATTCGTTGATGGTCCTTTTGTATTTGAAAATGCAATTAGTATGCAAAACGTGATTAAGAAAAATATTAAATCGTCGGTTGCAGGGGACGCCGACGCATTACTCGTTTCACATATTGATGTTGGTGATGCATTGTATAAATCATTCACTTATTTCGGAGAAGCACGCGTTGCAAGTTTAATATTAGGGGCAAAATTTCCAATCGTATTAACATCTCGTTCAGATACAAAGCAAAATAAATTAGACTCCTTACTTTTAGCGCTAAAAGTGTTAAACTAACGTAATTTTTCTATTGAAGTGTCATATTATATTTTTCGGGATAGGTTATTAATTTTATAATGCCTTTAATTGATGTAAAATATAAATGGATATCATAAATTGGTTAATATTACCGTAGTTTTGAAAACTTAAAACTTGAATTCATGTAGCATCAATCAATATTTTCACTTTAAATGAACCAAGGTATTCCGTATAACATTAAAAATTAAATTACAGTTGTGTTTATGATATGGGGACGTCCTGACATTCTATTTAACGCAAGATGATCATTCGCCTAAAATTTTTAAATATGGTGTACATGTAGCGAAACTGAGTGGTATTATTGTTTATGGTTTTAGATGTTCATTAATGATGTTTTTTACCGATGCGCTTATAGTCATTGAGGCATTAATGATTATAACGATAGGAAGATATCTTAGGGAAAAGAATGCCGACATTTTCACGTATTAATTTCAAAAGTGTTTGCTTGATTAAAAGGTAATGTTTATTTAAAGATTTAATCTTGATATCACTGTTATTGACATACTTTTTTGAAATTGTATTACAGTTGGTTCATAAAAAATTGAAAATATATTCGATAACGATGATTAATTATCTAGTACATGACTTTTAAATGTATGTAGCGGGAATGTTCAAAAACCAGATGATACAATTACAATTTTACACTTAAAGAAATGAATCACTTTTTAAGTAAAAAGGTGGTTTCATTAGTGTGTACTAAACAATTGATTGAATACTACTAATCAACTGAATAATTATCTAAGCCATATAATTAATATATTTTCGATATATGAGTGAGTCAAAAAGTGAAAATCGTTACATGGAGCTACATAGGCGTATTAAGCTGAAACGAGTCGAATGGTTTACATGAGGCATTAAAATTTAAAGAACAGGGTTTAGAAAAATTAAAAATCTTAGTTTCTTGGATTACAATAGAACCTATTTATCCAGGTTACAGCGCAAAGGCAACTATGGCAATAGGTACATGAATAGTATTAACAATAGCTGAAATTGCTGAGGTTTATAGTTAGGAGCAAAAAAATGTCAGAAGAAAAATATGATTTAGTGATACTAGGTGGAGGCACTGCAGGTTATGTATCTGCAATTAGAGCATCACAGCTAGGAAAAAAAGTGGCACTTGTAGAGCAATCGCTTTTAGGTGGAACTTGTTTACATAAAGGATGCATACCGACAAAAGCATTATTAAAATCCGCAGAAGTTATGAGGACAATATCCAATGCTACTGATTATGGTGTGGATGTGGATAACTTTAAAGTTAACTTTTCTCAGATGCAATCAAGAAAAAATGATATCGTCAATCAGATGTTTAATGGTGTAACACATTTGATGGAACATAATAAAATTGATGTGTTTAATGGCGTTGGCCGTATATTAGGCCCTTCTATATTTTCACCTCAAAGTGGTACAGTATCTGTAGAATTTGAAAATGGTGAATCAGAATTAATACCTAATAACAATGTACTTATCGCTACTGGATCACAACCAATGAACTTACCATTTTTGCCGTTTGATCATAAAATCGTCTTATCTAGTGATGACATCTTAAAATTAGAAGCGTTACCTAAATCACTAGCCATTATTGGCGGGGGTGTTATAGGTTTAGAATTTGCGTCTTTAATGACTGATTTGGGGGTAGACATAACGGTCATCGAAGCAGGAGAACGTATTTTACCAACTGAAAGTAAATCAATTGCCAATACATTAAAGAAAGAATTAACACAACGCGGTGTTTCGTTTTATGAAAATACACAACTTACTGAATCGCAAATTACAATTGAAGCAACAGGTATTGATATTAAATTAAATGAAGAAGTCACTCATTTTGAAAAAGCTTTAGTGGCAATTGGTCGCAAACCAAATACTGAAGATATTGGTTTAAATAACACAAAAATAAAATTGTCTAATAGCAATCATATTATCGTCAATGAATTCCAACAAACAGAGGACAAACATATATATGCAGCAGGTGATTGCATTGGAAAGTTACAACTTGCTCATGTAGGTTCTAAAGAAGGTACTACAGCAATTGAACATATGTTTGATAAATCACCTTTACCATTGGATTATAATAAGATGCCAAAATGTGTGTACACACAACCTGAAGTAGCGAGTATTGGACAAAATCTAGAACAAGCAAAAGCGAATAACTTAAATGCAAAAGCTTTTAAAGTGCCGTTTAAAGCGATTGGTAAGGCAGTTATTGAAAATGTTACAAATCAAAATGGCTTTTGCGAAATCGTAATCGATCAAGATAATGATACTGTACTTGGCTTAAATATGATTGGGCCTCATGTAACAGAATTAATTAACGAAGTATCATTGTTGCAATTTATGAATGGATCAACTTTAGAACTTGGATTAACAACACATGCCCATCCATCACTTTCAGAAGTGTTAATGGAACTAGGCTTAAAAGTTGAAAACAGATCGATTCACGTTTAATTAAGGAGGAAATAAGATGTTTGATTATAAATCGGTTGGACTTGAAGCGTCCGACTTACAAACGATGTATAAATGGATGGACTTAGGTCGTAAAATAGATGAGCGCATGTGGTTATTAAATCGCGCAGGGAAGATTCCATTTGTCATTAGTTGTCAAGGACAAGAAGCTACTCAAATTGGGATGGCATATGCTATGCGTGAAGGTGATATATCTTCACCTTATTACAGAGACTTAGCATTTGTAACTTATATGGGTATGACAGCATTAGACTCAATGTTGGCTGCATTTGGTAAACGTGATGATATAAACTCTGGTGGTAAACAAATGCCTTCTCATTTTGGGAAAAGAGAAAAAGGTATATTATCACAGAGTTCACCTGTCGGGACACAAATTGTACATGCTGTAGGTGCAGCGTTAGCTTTAAAAATGGATAAAAAACCAAATATTGCAATGGCAACGGTTGGTGAAGGAAGTTCGAACCAAGGTGATTTTCATGAAGGCCTTAACTTTGCTGGCGTCCACAATCTTCCTTTTATTTGTGTAATAGAAAATAATAAATATGCCATATCTGTTCCTGATTCTTTGCAATATGGTGCTGAAAAATTATCTGACCGTGCCATTGGTTATGGTATGCACGGGGAACATGTTGACGGTAATGATCCCATTGCAATGTACAAAGTGATGAAAGAAGCGCGTGAACGTGCATTGAATGGTGAAGGTTCAACACTTATTGAAGCTATGTGTACTAGAATGACTGCGCACTCATCAGATGATGATGACAAGTATCGTACTCAAGAAGAACGAGATGGTTTAAAATCCTTAGACTGTAACCTCAAATTTAAAACATTTCTGCTTGAAGAAGGTATTATCGATGAAACATGGTTAGAAAAAATCGAAACGGAACATAAAGAAATCGTAAACCAAGCAACAAAAGAAGCTGAAAAAGCACCTTATCCATCTCCGGAAGAAACTTACACACACGTTTACGAAGAAGGGAGCTCAATCAATGCCTAAATTAAGCTATTTAGAAGCAATTCAACAAGGATTAGATCAAGCCATGGCTAAGGATGATGACGTATTCGTCTTAGGTGAAGATGTTGGTAAAAAAGGCGGTGTATTTGGTGTTACTTTAGGTTTACAACAAAAATATGGTGAAGCACGTGTTTTAGATACACCACTTGCAGAATCTAATATTGTTGGTACTAGTATTGGCGCGGCGATGTTAGGTAAACGACCAGTTGCAGAGATTCAATTCGCTGAATATATTTTACCAGCCACAAATCAAATTATGAGTGAAGCTGCAAAAATGAGATACCGTTCAAATAATGATTGGCATTGTCCGATTACGATTCGCTCTCCATTTGGTGGTGGCATACACGGTGCGCTTTATCATTCACAAAGTGTCGAATCTATTTTTGCTAACACACCTGGTCTAACAATCGTAATTCCTTCTACACCTTACGATGCAAAAGGGCTTTTACTGTCATCAATAGAGTCTAATGACCCAGTGTTATATTTCGAACACAAAAAAGCTTATCGGTTATTAAAAGAGGAAGTACCTGAATCTTATTATACGGTGCCAATTGGTAAAGCTGATGTTAAGCGTGAAGGTGATGATATTACAGTATTCACTTATGGACTTTGTGTGAATTATTGTATTCAAGCAGCTGATATGCTTGCTGAAGATGATATCAATGTTGAAGTAGTTGATTTACGTACAGTGTATCCATTAGATAAAGAAACGATTATTGAAAGAGCCAAATTAACTGGTAAAGTGTTGTTAGTTACTGAAGATAATCTTGAAGGTAGTGTCATTTCTGAAGTTGCTGCCATTATTGCAGAAAATTGTTTATTCGATTTAGACGCACCAATTATGAGACTTGCTGGACCTGATGTTCCTTCTATGCCATTCGCACCACCACTTGAAGATGAGTTTATGATTAATCCAGATAAGATAAAAATTAAAATGCGTGAACTCGCAGAATTCTAAGGAGGCACTATAATGGAAATAAAAATGCCTAAACTCGGTGAAAGTGTGCATGAAGGCACAATAGAACAGTGGTTAGTTTCAGTAGGCGATAAAGTTGAAGAATATGATCCACTATGCGAAGTTATTACTGATAAAGTAACTGCAGAAGTACCTTCATCATACGCCGGCACAATTCGTGAAATAATCGTAAATGAAGGTACTACTGTTGCTGTTGACGAAGTCATTTGCATATTAGATGCAGACGACCAAACACTTGAAACTGCCACTGAAAATGAGACAGAATCAGAAACGCAAGATAATACATCAAATGAAGATATTGAAAAAGATCATCAGGATAGTGAATTAACAAATCAATCTGCTAATGCTCAAAGTAGTGAAGCTAAAAATAATGGTCGTTATTCTCCAGTTGTATTTAAATTAGCTTCTGAAAATGATATCGATTTATCACAAGTTGTTGGTACTGGTTTCGAAGGTCGTGTAACTAAAAAAGATATTGAAAAAGCAATCAAAGAAGGTACAAGTAAAACGTCTTCTAATATCATTTCACCTAAAGATTCGCCTAAAGTTTCTAAACAAGCAGTATATAATGAACCATCACCTGGTTCATCTATACCTGTAAATGGCGTTCGTAAACAAATCGCGCAAAATATGGTCAATAGTGTAAATGAAATACCACATGCATGGATGATGGTAGAAGCAGATGCCACTAACTTAGTAAAAACGCGAAATTATCATAAGCAAAGTTTTAAAGAAAGTGAAGGTTACAACTTAACATTTTTCGCATTCTTCGTTAAAGCTGTGGCTGAAGGATTAAAAGCATATCCATTACTTAATAGTAGTTGGCAAGATTCAGAAATCGTTATGCATAAAGATGTGAATATCTCGATTGCTGTGGCAGATGAAGATAAATTATATGTGCCAGTGATTAAAAATGCTGATGAAAAATCAATTAAAGGTATTGCTAGAGAAATAAATGAGTTAGCACAAAAAGCTAGAAATAAAAAATTACGCTCAGAAGATATGCAAGGTGGAACATTCACTGTAAATAATACTGGAACATTTGGTTCAGTTTCATCAATGGGTATCATCAATCACCCTCAAGCGGCGATACTACAAATTGAATCAGTTATTAAAAAACCAATTGTTATTGATGATATGATAGCTATTCGTAATATGGTCAATTTATGTATTTCAATTGATCACCGTATCTTAGATGGCTTACAAGCTGGTAGATTTATGAATTTCGTTAAAACACGTATTGAACAATATTCAATAGAACATACGAGCATTTATTAATATAAAAAAAATTGACCAATGTTAGATAAGAGTATAATCATGTGATATCAAACTTAATGTTATATATCATGTGATTGTGCTTTTTTTATATCATTAATTAAATGAACAGGTTTGATTTAAAATGATTATTTAAATATTAGGAAATGATACAATATAACGCACACCTGTTGAAGTATTCTATATATATTAGTAGAATAAAAGTATTAATCTAGAAATGAAGGGTGAAGTTGATTATGGACTTAAATTTTGATTTATATATGACAGACGTTGTTAATCAAGCTAGAAATGAAATTGAAGAAGCTGGTTATGAACAATTAACTAGTGCAGATGAAGTGGATAATGTATTAAAACAAGAAGGCACTTCTTTAGTAATGGTCAATTCTGTATGTGGTTGCGCAGGCGGTATTGCTAGACCAGCAGCAACACATGCTTTACATTATGATAAATTACCTGATCGTTTAGTAACAGTATTTGCGGGTCAAGATAAGGAAGCAACTCAACGTGCTAGAGATTACTTTGAAGGTTATGCACCATCAAGTCCTTCATTCGCATTGATTAAAGATGGTAAAGTAACTGAAATGATAGAAAGACATCAAATAGAAGGTCATGACGTAATGAACGTCATCACACAATTACAAAATTTATTCGATAATTATTGTGTCGAAAAATAGAGGCGTAAAAAATGATTAGTTTAAATCCCTATAGAATTGGATTTAGAACAATTAAAACTGCTGTTGGAATGGCGCTTGGTATCATTATTGCCAAATTAATTGGCCTTGATAATTTTGCTTCAAGCGCTATTTTAGTTGTTTTATGCATTAAGCATACGAAAGTACATTCACTACAAGCCATTGTATCACGCTTTGTATCTTGCTTTATGATTTTAATATTTGGCTCTATTGCTTTCAGCCTTTTAGGGCAACATGCAATCGTATTAGGCATCATCGTATTGTTTTTTATACCACTAACTGTGGTATTTAAAGTTCAAGAAGGCGTGGTAACAAGTTGTGTTATTTTATTACATGTGTTTAATGCTCAAACAATCGATTTACATTTATTTATAAATGAAATTTTATTGCTCGTTGTCGGATTAGGAATAGCTTTTTTAATGAATAGTATTATGCCTAGTTTAGATAGCAATTTAAAGCATTATAAACAACAAATTGAACAACAGTTCACAGCAATTTTTGAAACATTTAGCAAAACATGTCAAAAACCTAATATATCGATTGATATTTCTTTCAAACAATTAAAATTCACGATTCGTAAAGCAAAATCTATTGCGTTTAGAGATGTTAAAAACCATTTTGTTAGAAACGAAAACTCTTATTATCATTATTTTGATATGAGAGAAGAACAATTAGAATTATTGCATCGTATGGCTTTAATTATAGAAAATATTGAAACAAAGGACTGTATGTTAACTAAGATTTCTAATTTATTTGCCGAAGTAGCTACGAATGTAAATAGCAATGACTATACTGCATTACGTTTACATTCTTTATATGAAATAAGATTAGAACTGAATGAGGCAGAGTTACCCACAACACACGAATCATTTAGAACGAGAGCAAGTTTATTACAATTATTAAATGAATTAGAAGCCTATTTGGCTGTTAAATCACAATTCGGTTCATTAAGGTTACATAGCGATCAAAAAGTTACCATTTAAACAAATCAATGAAACAGGCCGGGACAACAATTTGTCTCGGCCTGTTTCATTGATTTGAGGTATAAGTAACTAAATTGATGATATTTTTAATATGCTTTTCTAATAGCAAATTACTACACTCATATAATTCAAATGAGATTTGAGTAAAGATCATACTCATGTTTCAGTCATTTTAAATGCGATTATTAAATTATATTACTTACACACATTTATTAATACATTAACGATTAATTTACTAATGGCACGACGCTCGTCAAGATTAATGCAAGAACGACAGCTATTAACATAACTACGATAATAACTCTTAATACTTTATTATTATTCAAAATTATTCCTCCAACTTATCTAATTTCATCAATATCATGCACATAATTAAATACGCATCAATATATATTTATATACATATTATATCACATAGCATCTACATACGTTGAATCATATTAGTTTTACTGCTCTATATAATTCGTTAAACTGAACTATAAGACATATAAATATTAGAATGGGGAATTATAGATGATTAACGAACAACGACTTTTAGACACATTCTTAGAATTAGTCCAAATAAATTCTGAGAGTGGTAATGAACAAATGATTCAATCACATCTCAAATCACAATTTGAATCATTAGGATTATTAGTTCAAGAAGATAATGCTAGTAAAAATGAAAATTTAGGTGCTAACAATTTGATTTGCACTTTACCTGCTACATCAAATTTAGATCATATAGATAAAATTTATTTTACTAGTCATATGGATACTGTTGTCCCCGGTTTAAATGTAAAACCTCAAATTAAAGATGATGGATACATATATTCTGATGGAACTACAATTTTAGGTGCTGATGATAAAGCAGGGTTAGCTGCTATTTTAGAATGTATAAACGTTTTAAAAGAACAAAACATACCTCATGGTCAAATCCAATTCGTTATTACTGTTAGTGAAGAATCAGGACTTGAGGGTGCAAAAGCATTAGATCAAACCTTATTAGATGCCAATTATGGATATGCTATTGATGCCAGTGTTGGCGTAGGTACAACTGTGACACATGCCCCCACTCAAATGAAAGTAAATGCTACAATCTATGGAAAGACCGCACATGCGAGTACCCCAAGTAAAGGCGTAAGCGCGATTAATATAGCAGCTAAAGCAGTAAGTGAAATGAAATTAGGACAAATAGACGACTATACTACTGCAAATATTGGACGATTTGAAGGTGGCTCTGCTACAAATATTGTTGCAGATAAAGTTACACTTAAAGCTGAAGCACGCTCTCATTCAGATAAAAGTATTGAATCTCAAGTACAGCATATGAAAACAGTGTTTGAAGAAACGACAGAAAAATATGGATGTACTTCTGAAGTTGAAATCATTAAGAGCTATCCTGGTTTTAAAATTCATGACGAAGCTACAGTAACTCAAGTAGCAAAGGCAAGTGCAACTGCATTAGGCTTAAAACCTAACACTGTGATGGCAGGTGGAGGATCAGATGGTAATATCATTAATCAATTGGGAATTCCTACTGTTATTTTAGGCGTAGGTTATGAAAACATTCACACAACTGAAGAACGCATGCCAATAAATGCTTTAAATTTATTAACAAAACAATTACTTAAAATTGTAGAAATAATTACTCAACAATCTACGAACTGATTAAGTGATTATTATTATCGCTTTGTGATATAATATACTAGAAAACTTTAATAAGAGAGGTTAGTTAAATGACACAACAAATTGGTGTAGTAGGTTTAGCCGTAATGGGTAAAAACCTTGCTTGGAATATTGAATCTCGTGGATATAGTGTTTCAGTATTTAATCGTTCTTCAGAAAAAACTGATGAAATGGTTAAGGAATCTGAAGGAAAAAACATACATCCAACATACTCTATAGAAGAATTTGTTAATTCTCTAGAAAAACCACGTAAAATTTTATTAATGGTTAAAGCTGGTCCAGCAACAGATGCAACAATTGATAGCTTATTACCATTATTAGACAATGATGATATATTAATTGATGGTGGTAATACAAACTATCAAGATACAATCAGACGAAATAAAGCACTTGCTGAAAGTGGCGTTAACTTTATCGGCATGGGTGTATCAGGCGGAGAAGTTGGCGCGTTAACTGGTCCTTCATTAATGCCTGGTGGTCAAGAGGCTGCTTTTGATAAAGTAAGTGACATATTAGAATCTATCTCTGCCAAAGCAGATGATGGTGCTGCTTGTGTAGCTTACATTGGACCAAATGGCGCTGGACACTACGTCAAAATGGTTCACAATGGTATTGAATATGCAGACATGCAATTAATTGCTGAAAGTTATGCAATGATGAAAGATTTACTTGGTATGTCTCATGAAGAAATTTCTCAAACATTTAAAGATTGGAACGCTGGCGAATTATCAAGTTATCTAATTGAAATCACTGGTGATATCTTTACAAAATTAGACGATAACGCTGATGATGCTTTAGTTGAAAAAATACTAGATACAGCTGGTCAAAAAGGTACTGGTAAATGGACTTCAATTAACGCTTTAGAATTAGGTATTCCATTAACAATTATTACTGAATCAGTATTTGCGCGTTTCATTTCATCAATTAAAGAAGAACGTGTAAATGCTTCAAAACAATTAAATGGACCTAATGCTAAATTCGAAGGTAATAAAGATGAATTCTTAGAAAAAATACGTAGAGCACTATATATGAGTAAAATTTGTTCATATGCACAAGGTTTTGCTCAAATGAGAAAAGCAAGTGAAGATAACGAATGGAACCTAAAATTAGGCGAATTAGCCATGATTTGGCGTGAAGGTTGTATTATTCGTGCGCAATTCTTACAAAAAATTAAAGAAGCTTATGATAATGATACTGAGTTACAAAACTTATTATTAGATCCATATTTCAAAGATATTGTAACTAATTATCAAGACGCATTACGTGATGTTGTTGCAACTGGTGTACAAAATGGTGTTCCAACACCTGGTTTCTCTGCAAGTATTAACTATTATGACAGTTATCGTTCAGAAAACTTACCAGCTAACTTAATTCAAGCACAACGTGATTATTTTGGAGCACATACTTATGAACGTAAAGACCGTGAGGGTGTCTTCCATACACAATGGATTGAAGAATAATACGATTTTAAAATTCTAATTGTATTTGTATCATAGAGGAGTCCAAGACATTATTGTTTAAATAATAATGTCTTGGCTCTTTTTTATATGCTAGTAGATTTTAGAGAAAGAAAAAATATTTTTGCGCAAACGTTTGCACAAATCTTTTGACTTTGGTTTATATTTTCTTTATTATTTATTTTAGCAAGAGAAAGCGCTTTATTAGTTAATTAAAGGATGTCGTTATATTGGTAACTATAAAGGATATTGCAAATGTAGCAAATGTGTCTCCTTCTACTGTTTCCCGTGTGATTAGTGGTAATAGTCGCATAAGTGTAGCCACACAGGAAAAAGTGAAAAAAATAATGGCTGATTTTAATTACCAGCCAAACCATGCTGCAAGAACGCTCATAACAAAAAAATCAAAAACAATTGGTATTATTCAAAAGCAAGGTGACAAAGCAACAAGACAAAATCCATTTATTATAGAAGTATTGTCTGGTGTTTATATTGAATGTAAATACTATGATTATGCAACCATATCTACAACAGGTGAGCAAACTAGTGAAATCATAGCTGAAGTAAAACATATGATTCAGTCTCATGCAGTTGAAGGATTTATATTGCTTTATTCAAAAGAAAACGACGAGATTGCTAATTTATTAAAACAACATGCCATACCTTATGTTGTTATAGGTAAACCAATCAACAATGAAAATGTGGTACATATAGATAATGATAATATTTTGGCATCACAATTATTAACGCGCTATTTAATAGATTTAGGACATAAAACGTTTCTATTTTTAGCGGAGATGGGTGATTATGAGGTAGTGAAAGATCGCATTAAAGGTTATAAACAAACATTGAAGGTTGCTAATTTAAAACCGAGTATAATGTTTACAGATTTGAGTCGCCAACAAATTATAAATCACTTAAAGGCGCTTGTTACTGAAAACGCTTTACCAACTATCATTATTACCTCCGACACTATGCTTAATCAACTCGTTTTAAGTGCACTATATGAATTGAATATTACTATTCCTGAAGACATACAAACTGCAACTTTTAATGACTCATATATATCAGCATACGCAGCACCACCACAAACTGCTGTAGATATTCAACCTCAATTACTAGGTAAAGCTGCAGGTGAAAGTATTATTAAATTAGTAAAAGATAGCCACATTGAATATATGAATAAAATCATACCAACGCATATCATTAATCGTTGCTCAACCAAAAAATATTAGGAGGAAACATTATGAATAAACAATGGTGGAAAGAAGCTGTCGCATATCAAGTTTATCCAAGAAGCTTTAATGACTCAAACAATGATGGTATCGGTGACTTACCGGGTGTTATAGAAAAGTTGGATTATTTAAAGGACTTAGGTATCGATGTTATTTGGTTAAGCCCAATGTATAAATCACCAAATGATGATAACGGATATGATATTAGTGATTATAAAGATATTATGGATGAATTTGGTACGATGCATGATTTTAATCAATTACTAGAAGGTGTACATAAACGTGGCATGAAATTAATCCTTGATCTTGTTGTTAATCATACTTCAGATGAACATCCTTGGTTCATTGAATCAAAATCAAGCAAAGACAACCCCAAGCGAGATTGGTACATCTGGAAAAAGCCAAAATCAGATGGTTCTGAACCAAATAATTGGGAAAGCATATTTAATGGTTCAACTTGGGAATTTGATGAGCAAACTCAAGAATATTATTTCCATTTGTTTAGTAAAAAACAACCTGATTTAAACTGGGATAATCCAGCAGTTCGTAATGAAATATTTGATATGATGAATTGGTGGTTTGAAAAAGGAATTGATGGTTTTAGAGTAGATGCAATTACACATATAAAAAAATCATTCGAGTCTGGAGATTTATCCGTACCTGAAGGTAAAACATATGCACCGGCATTTGATGTTGATATGAATCAACCTGGCATTCAAACATGGTTACAGGAAATGAAAGATAAATCACTAAGTCAGTATAATATTATGACTGTAGGCGAAGCCAATGGTGTTAATCCAGATAATGCAGAGGATTGGGTAGGGGAAGATAAAGGCAAATTTAACATGATATTCCAATTCGAACATTTAGGTTTATGGAACACCGGTGACGTAAAATTTGATGTAAAATCATACAAAACTATATTAAATAGATGGCAAAAGAAACTAGAAAATGTAGGTTGGAATGCGTTATTTATAGAAAATCATGATCAACCTAGACGTGTATCTACATGGGGAGATGACAAAACGTATTGGTATGAATCTGCAACAAGCCATGCAATTGTTTATTTCTTACAACAAGGCACCCCATTTATTTATCAAGGACAGGAAATAGGTATGACAAATTATCCATTTGAAAGCATCGAGACTTTTAATGATGTCGCCGTAGTTAATGAATACAATATTGTAAAAGCGCAAAATGGTGATACGTCTGCATTATTAGAAAAACATAAAATGGAAAATAGAGATAATTCAAGAACGCCTATGCAATGGAACCAAAATAAAAATGCTGGATTTTCTGATCATCAACCGTGGTTCCCAGTAAATCCTAATTATCAACAAATCAATGTTGCTGAACAACAAGATAATCCAAATTCAATACTCCATTTTTATAAAGCAATGATTCAATTGAAAAAATCTGATGATGTCTACACATATGGTAAATTTGATCTTGTTGATACAAATAATGAACAAGTATTCGCATATACAAGAACATTAGATGATAAGCAGGTCTTAATTGTCGGTAATCTTACTGATCAAATAACATCTTTAAATATGCCTGATTATATGTCCAATCATAGCAATCATATTTTACTTCATAACTATAAAGACCGCGCTATTAACATGAATGCATTACGACCTTTTGAAGCATTTGTCCTTGATTTAACAAACAAATAAAAATAAACCGAGCCTACAAACGTCTCAGCTTAGCCAATAGATAGACCCACCACAATAATGAGTGGTGGGTCTATCTATTTATATTTTATCGGTTTGTTTCATCATAATCTAAGTATTGTTCTTGATCTACAGGCATCCATAATTGAATTTTACAAAATGGATCATCAAATGAGATATCAAATGGATATACTTCAACGTAAAGACTATTGTGTTCATAAGGTAAAGTCATTTGTAAGCTTGTTTCTATATAATACCATGCCTCATTCACAACATAGTCTAACTCACCTTGTAGATTAAATTTTGCATATTGCCTTTCTGGAAGATATCTACTTTCTAAATGAGACGGATACCTTTCACTAGGCACACCAACAAATATTTCCATACCTTCATCTAGCGGACAATTTACTACAAACAATTCATGTGGACTAATATCATTGTAACGTTGTAGCTCCTTGATTTTTCCATCTTTCATTAAGTCCTCAAGAAAATCTGGTACCTTAAAAGGATTCTCTAAATGTTCTGAATCGATAAATTGTGCATAACCAACTAAAGCTATGCCCGCTGTATCCTCTAAACGATATGCATTGGGCGGTTTATCTGTTGTTGTTAATTTAATATATAAACGTGGTTGCATCTTTAGCTCTTCACGTTTTGTGTTGACTTGAATAGGTGAAACCCCGTGAAAGTCACTAAAATCATTTGCAAAAGCATTTGTGTCACTGTAATGATATTTTTTAGCAATATCCATTAATCGACTAGATCCACTTATAATTTCATTCGCTGCTAATGTCATTCTACGAGACCTAGCATATTCTGTCGGAGATTGACCAACAATCATTTTAAACGATTGATCAAGGTGATATGGTGAAAGACCAACGTAATCACTGAGTGCTTGCAAATGAAAAGGCACTAATAAATGATCTTCTATATAAACAATTGCCTGTTGTATTTGCTTGATAACGTCCAAAACTTTCACTCCTAAACTAGATTTTCCATTCAAATAACAAACCATAAACTATCTACTGATAGAGCACGAATCAAATTCACAACGAATCACTTTTCTCACGAAGTAACCCTCTATATTTATCAGCCGATGTATCAACTGAATAACACAAAAAACATATGATCCGTGTTTTACTACTCTTAAAAAATGACTACATAATATAATATGTTTTTAACTGATTAAGTATATTCTACATCATTTTCATTCCGCTTACATCTTAAAAATATTAAATAGGGTAAAATGTAAATAAGTTATTTGGCATTCACTTTTTTTACTCAATAGCTTAAATCATAACATAAAAAATAGTTAACAAAAAAGCATCAACATTGTAAAGTTACAAATGTTGATGCTCGTATGATTAGCAATATATTATTTAATGAATATCGTCCCACCATTTGAAACCATCTCTACTTAATAATAAATCACTATCAAGCGGACCATTAGAACCTGACTCATAATTAGGGAACTCTGGTTCATTTTGATTCCATTCTTCTTGAATTGCATCTACAAACTTCCATGTAGATTTTAATTCTTCCCAATGTGTAAAGTTTGTAGCATCACCATTTAAACAATCAAACAATAAGTTTTCATATGCATCGACTGTGTTCATTTTATCTTGTGCACTCATTGCATATGATAATTGAACAGGTTCTGTCTCTATGCCTTGTACATTTTTCTTAGCATTTAAGTGTAATGACACACCTTCATTAGGCTGAATATTGATTACAAGTAAGTTTGAGTCTAATTTTTTATCAGTTTCATAATACAAGTTCATTGGCACTTCTTTAAATTCAACAACAACTTGTATTGTTTTACTCTTCATACGTTTACCAGTTCTAATATAAAAAGGTACGCCTGCCCATCTAAAGTTATCGATCGTTAATTTACCTGCTACGAAAGTAGGGGTAGTTGAATTTTCAGCAACACGATCTTCATCTCTATATTTTGGTACTTTTTGACCTTGGATTACACCTTCATCATATTGACCACGGACAAAGTTCTGTCTCACTTCTTCTGGTTCTAATTTTCGTAATGATTTAAGCGCTTTTACTTTTTCTGCTCTAATATCTTCACTGTGTAAACTGATAGGCGCTTCCATAGCAAGTAGGGCAACCATTTGTAGCATATGGTTTTGTACCATATCTTTTAATGCACCACTTGATTCATAATAACCACCTCTATCTTCTACACCTAATACTTCAGAAGAGGTTACTTGGATATTGGAAATATATTTGTTATTCCATAGTGGTTCGAACATTGCATTTGCAAAACGTAACACTTCGATATTTTGTACCATATCTTTACCTAAGTAATGATCAATACGATAAATTTCTTCTTCTTTAAATGAACGACGTAATTGTTCATTTAAATCTTCAGCAGAGGCTAAATCAGAGCCAAATGGTTTTTCGATGACTAAACGTTTGAAACCAGTCGTTTCTGTTAATCCAGATGATTTTAAATAATCAGAAATTACACCAAAGAATTTTGGCGCCATAGCTAAATAGAACAATCTATTACCATTTAAATTAAATTCAGTGTCTAGTTTATTACTAACTTCTAGTAATGATTGATAGCTTGCTTCGTCACTTACATCGTGTTTATGATAAAATACATGTTCCATAAATTTATCAAGATGCTTCGTGTCTTTAACATGTTCTTGAATAGATGATTTCACTTGACTACGAAAATCATCATTTGTTAACTCTCTTCGACCTATACCAATTATAGCAACTTGTTCATTTAAATTTTCTTGTTGATATAGATGGAACAATGATGGGAATAATTTTCTGTGACTTAAATCACCCGTTGCTCCGAATATTGTTATTAAGCATGGAATGTCTTTATTTTTAGTATTCAAGATCAAAACCTCAATTCTTTTTATAAATCTCTTTATATTATAGAACAATAATCTGTTTAGTTCATACCTTTTTGCTTGAGAGAAGAAAATTTTAATATATTTTTTATTCTTTTCTATGATAAAATGTGAACAAGAAGAGGAGGCATATGCATGGAAATCACATTTTTTGGTACGAGTGCTGGTCTACCAACAAAAGAACGAAATACACAAGCAATTGCATTAAACTTGGAACCATATTCTAATAATATCTGGCTATTTGATGTCGGTGAAGGTACACAACACCAAATATTGCATCATTCTATTAAATTAGGAAAGGTAGATCACATTTTTATAACGCATATGCATGGCGACCATATTTTTGGGTTACCAGGATTATTAACGAGTAGGTCGTTTCAAGGTGGTGAAGGTAAGCCACTAACACTCATTGGACCTAAAGGAATTAAAGCATATATAGAAACGACTTTACGTTTATCTGAATCTAAATTAAATTATCCAATTACATATATAGAAATCGAAAACCACTTATCCTATCAAAATAATGGTTTTAATGTAGAAGCGCATATGTTAAATCACGGTATACCTTCTTTCGGATATCGTATCGAAGCACCCTATACATCTGGAAAAATAGATGTATCGGCGCTTAAAGAAATTGGGTTAGAGCCTGGGCCTAAATATCAAGATGTAAAAAATAATGAAACATTTGAATATAATGGCATTATTTATAATTCCAAAGATTTTAAAGGGGATGCTGTGAAAGGACCTGTTATCGCTATATTTGGTGATACAATGCCGTGTCAAAATGAAGAAATCATCGCCGATCATGCTAATGTTATGGTTCATGAAAGTACTTATATAGAAGGTGATAAATCATTAGCAAACAATTATCATCATAGCCATATTGAGGATGTATTTACACTAATAGAAAATGCCCACGTAGATTATAGCTTGATTACACACATGAGTAATCGTTACACAATTGAAGAAGTTGAAACGATTAGTAAATCACTCAAATCACTTCCCACTACACCTCCATTTAAATTTGTGAAAGATTTTGATTCGTGGTCTTTTTAAAACTTGCTTATAATAATGAATATAGTGGAAATTAAAATCCCATATATAAAATACCCTTTAAAGTGAAATTTTTAGAACTTCTACTTTAAAGGGTATTTATAATTTTATGAAAAAACATGTTTCTATTTATTATTGTTGTAAAATGTCAGTCCTTAATCTTCATCCTGGCTTGAAAGTTCAACGCTACGATCCACTGCAGCTCTCAAACAATCCTCAAAAACACTTTCTAAGTCATGTTGTGAAAGGGCATTTAACCCTGCTTGAGTAGTGCCACCTTTAGATGTGATGTTTTTTCTAAGTTGTTCCATGCTTAATTCAGAACGTTCAATCATTTTACTTGTTCCAATAATTAAGTTGCGAATCGATTCTTCGACTTGTGCTTTTTCCAAACCTAAGCGTGTACCAGCTGTAACATATTGTTCGAATACATGGTATAAAAATGCTGGACCACTTCCTGTAATGGCTGTCACTTGATGTAAATTGTCCTCTGGAACCTCTATTGCTGAACCAAAGGCATTAATTAATTCATCGACTTCATCTTTAGAATTTGGACCAAAATTACTTGAAAAACTAATTCCAGTAACTGAATGACCTACATGTGCATTGGTATTTGGCATAATACGTGCAATTGGATTGTCCGCTTCCAATTTTTCTCTTATATAACTAATAGGTAAACCAGCCATGATAGAGATAAATTTATTTTTGTCTGTTATAAATGGTTTAATTCTTTCTGCTAATGATTCGAAATCATAAGGTTTAGTTCCTAAAAATACATAATCTGCCGCTTTTAATAACGCTTCATCATCATAACTATAATTGACACCTAACTTTTCAGCATATTCTTTAAGTGCAACTTCATTAGAACGATTTGTTAAATAAATATCATTGGAATCTATAACTTTAGAATTAACGATACCTGTAAAAATTGCATGTGCCATATTACCAGCACCATAAAATACTAGTTTCATGTGAACATTTCACTTCCTCTGAGTTTTTATGTTTCATTTATGTATCTATAGTAACATAGTTTCACAATATGCCTAATATTTCCATAATAAATGGCATAACGTAATGACTTCATATATACTATCCATATACTAACAAAGGGTAGGGATACATATGATAGGTAGACATTATGTCTTAACAGGCGCATCAGGTGGATTAGGTAAATCTATCTTACACATTCTATTACAAAAACAGGTCTATGTGACTGCACTGGTACGTGACGTTAATAAGCTAAAGCCGCTTCAATTAAAATATGGCTCCTCACATTTAAAGATTATCCAATGTGATTTACAGTCCACATCGCAAATCGTCCAACTTAGCAACCATTTTAAAGGACAATCCATCGATGGTATCATCTATAGTTCTGGGTTAGGTTATTTCAAATCAATTGATCAACACACAATAGAAGAAATGCAAGAAACATATATGTTAAATGTAATTAGCTTTAATTCATTATTAACTACATTACAACCACATTTCAGTCGCATGCCTACAATCGTAGGCATTGGAAGTCAGTCTGCATTTTTGACACAAGCTTCTGCTGCCCATTACGGTGCTAGTAAAGCTGCATTTAATCAAGTACTAAATGCACTCCGTATTGAAAAACCCAATTACCATGTACTAACAGTTAATACAGGACCGATAGCAACACCATTCCATGAAAAAGCAGATCCTTCATTAACATATTCAAAAAAATATAAAAAAATCATGCTAAACTCCGATAAATTAGCTCAACGTATTGTTAATGCGATAATCACTCAAAAAGAAGAAATTAATGCACCCAGTTGGATGCATCATCTCTTACGTATTTATCAGTTAGCACCTCGATTTATTGAAAAACACTTCACTTTTTTATTTAATAACAAATCTTAATCAATATGAGTAGTTATACAATATTAAAAGCGTATGAGTAAGATTAAATAGGATACAGTTTAGTTCACTTTCCTATCTAAAATAACTCATACGCTTTAATTGGTTAACTTATTTTAAATGTTGCGTGTATTCTAAATTTTTAACGCGATCACGTGCTGCTTTCAATTTTTCTAAGCTGATATCTTTAGACAGTTTATAATTTTCAACATTTTCATCCAGTTGATTCACACTACTTGCCCCTACAATGATTGAACCTAACGCATCATGAGAGGTTAAGTAATTAAATGTTAAACTGGAGAGATTGCTTTCGATTTCTTTAATAGATGCAACAGTTTCGCCTAATTCAGGATATGTGTAATCAAAAATACCTTCTGAAAACTTACGATCTAAGGCTTGATTACTGTTAGAAGTTAACAATCCTTTAAAAACTGGACCACGAGCTAAAACTTTTACTTTTTTAGCATGTACATCATCTAATAAAGCTTCCGGTCTGTTATCTATTAAATTAAATTGAGACATGAGTGTTTCAATATCACTATGTTTTAAATAATAATTGATAACATTGGGTCTAATTGAAGAAATACCATATGCTCGGATGATGCCTTCTTGTTTCAATTCATCGAATGCAGCAATCGTTTCATCTAGGGGATCATCTATCGTTCCACCATGTAATTGATACAAGTCTAAATGGTCAAGTCCTAAGCGACTTAATGAACCTTTTACTGCTTCTTTAATGTATGCTTTCGAAGGGTCCCAAAATGTAGAACCATCATCAGCTAAATGATTTCCTACTTTAGAACCAATGACGATGTCACTTCTATCTTGATATTTTTTAAGTGTTTTACCTACAATATCTTCATTTACACCTTTATCATATATATCTGCTGTATCAAAGTAAGTAATACCATGTTCTATTGCACGTTCTATAATTGGTTCAGCTTGGTTAATATCTGTGCCTAAACTCATACAACCTAATCCTAATTCTGAGAGTTCAATACCACTTTTTAAAACATTTTTTTGCATGTCGTTTCTCCTTTCGATACACTCAAATCATAGGGATTAAAAATAAATTTACTAAATACGATTTATTTGTCATTTGAAATACTTATTTTAATTGCTCCCTATATACTAACGTATTTATCTTAACAGTAACTTAAATCAAATTAAAGGAACGTGATTAAAATGAATTTATATGAGAAAACAATACATAAAGAATCCATTTATAAAGGCGCAATTATTGATTTAGAAGTCCACGATGTTGAATTACCCGATGGCAACACATCTAAACGTGAATTAGTTTATCATAATGGGGCAGTCGCAGTTTGTCCGGTGACACCTGATAACAAAGTCATCTTAGTAAAACAATTTCGTAAACCAGCTGAAAAGCCATTATTAGAAATTCCAGCAGGCAAATTAGAAAAAGGCGAAGAACGACTTTCTGCAGCTAAGCGTGAATTAGAAGAAGAAACAGGTTATATAGCTGAAGATTTAGAACTAATTACAGAAATGTACGGTTCTCCTGGTTTTTCAAATGAGAAAATTTCCATATATATGGCTAATAGTTTAAAAGTTGGAGAAATGCATCTCGATGATGATGAATTTATTGAATTAGTATATTACGATGTAGACGACATTAAAGATATGTTAAAAAATAAGTATTTCGAAGATGCTAAAACGATTATTGCATTACAACATTTACTCCTTAATTATAATGATTATAAATAAGAAGCAAGTTGACTTGCGTATTTTATCAATTACTGGTATTTTATATATAAATCATTATGTAAATTAAAATGATTATAATTATTAGTAGGGGAGTGAGGCTTCCGTGGAAGAACGTTTAAATCGCGTGAAGCAACAATTACAACAATCTTCATATAAATTGACACCTCAACGTGAAGCTACGTTGCGTGTTTTAATTGAAAATGAAAAAGATCATTTAAGTGCTGAAGATGTTTATTTAAAAGTGAAGGACAAAGCACCTGAAATAGGTCTAGCAACAGTATATCGTACGTTAGAGCTATTATCAGAATTAAAAGTTGTTGATAAAATTAATTTCGGAGATGGCGTCGCTCGTTTTGATTTACGTAAAGAAGGCGCAAAACATTTTCACCACCACCTTGTTTGTATGGAATGTGGCAAAGTAGAAGAAATTGAAGAAGACTTATTGCCACAAGTTGAAGAACGTGTCGAAAATGATTTTAATTTTAGAATTTCTGATCATCGTTTGACATTCCATGGTGTATGTTCTGATTGCCAGGCATTGGGTAAATAACTCAGCTACGTACACCATTTTAAAGATAGAGGTGGTATCTTGGATACGATTATTGAAGAATATTTGAAATTCATTCAATTAGAAAAAGGATTAAGCTCGAATACAATAGGAGCTTATCGGAGAGATTTAAAAAAATATAATACGTTTTTAGAGTTACAAAAGATTAGTCATATTGATTTTATTGATAGAGCATCCATTCAACAATGTCTGGGGTATTTACATGATAATGGCGCTTCTGCTAAATCGTTAGCACGGTTTATTTCAACAATTAGAAGCTTTCATCAATTTGCGTTGAGAGAAAAGTATGCTGCAAAAGATCCAACTGTACTTATCGAGACACCCAAATATGATCGCAAATTACCTGATGTATTAGAAATAAATGAAGTGTTAGCACTATTGGAAACGCCCAATTTGGCTAAAATAAATGGCTATCGAGATCGCACAATGCTAGAGTTATTATATGCGACAGGCATGCGTGTTTCTGAGCTCATCCAAATTGAGTTAGAAGATGTAAATTTAATTATGGGCTTTGTCAAAGTATTTGGAAAAGGTAATAAAGAGCGTATTGTACCTTTAGGTGACACAGTAATAGAATATTTAAAGACGTACATAGAAACCATTCGTCCTCAATTGTTGAAGAAAACAGTGACGAATACCTTATTTCTAAATATGCATGGCAAACCTTTATCAAGACAAGCTATATGGAAAATGATTAAACAAAACGCTATCAAAGCTAATATCACAAAATCATTAACACCACATACATTGAGACATTCATTTGCCACGCATTTACTAGAAAATGGGGCGGATTTACGTGCAGTTCAAGAAATGTTAGGACATTCTGATATATCTACCACACAATTGTATACACATGTATCCAAATCACAAATTAGAAAAATGTATAATGAATTTCATCCACGTGCATAAACACAGACAAGTTGATTCGTTGAATAACTCGCCTGTGTTTTTATATGCAAACAATTGGTTTAGTACTTTTATTTTCTATCTTGTTGTTTTTGATATAATGCGTTTAAACGAGCCTCATTCACTTCTGTTCTATCTCTTTCTAAATGATGATTAACAATGTAACTATCTCTAATAACATATTCCGTCATGATATAGTTTGGATACGTTGTTAAAATTTTTTGTTGCATTTGTGAAGTGATTGGTAACTGTACTGGTGCAAATTGTTGACCATTTTCAATAGCATGTACTAATTCAGCAATCACTTTTTGGTATGCTTTGATATCAATACCTAGATTGATTTCTTCTTTGTAAGGTTCAATAACTTTTAATGCTTTTCTAAAAGATTTGATAGCACCTTTATCATTTTCTCTACGAAAGTGATAACATCCAGTTGCAAATAAAATTAAACTGACGACAGCGTCATCCTTACTGAAAGATTTATTTTCCTTCCAAGCTTCCTCTAAAATGTCATGACATAAAAAGTAATGTTGATTCGTATGAAATTGAAAATAAAATTCCTTTAATGCATTTTCCATAAAAAACCGCTCCAAATTTAAATGTTTTCATTAAACATGCTATAATACTTTAGTGAATTACGCACTTAACTTGCGATATGAGGTAGATAAAATGTACGAAGTAAAACTAGATGCCTTTAATGGACCATTAGATTTATTATTGCATCTTATACAAAAAATTGAAATTGATATTTATGATATTCCTATGAAAGCATTAACTGAGCAGTATATGCAATATATACATACGATGAATCAATTAGAAATTAATATTGCTAGTGAATACTTAGTCATGGCTTCAGAATTATTGATGATAAAAAGTAAAATGCTTCTACCTCAAACGAATGAAGTGGAAGATTTAGATGATGATCCACGAGACGAATTGGTGGGTCGTTTAATCGAATATCAAAATTATAAAGCCTACACTGAATTTTTAAATGAACGTAAAGTCGAACGTGCTTTATATTTTTCTAAACATCCAACGGATTTATCCCATTTAGAATCCAATGAAACATGGAGCCCAGATAATACAATTGATTTAACAGAATTAATCATTGCCTATCAAAAAGTAAAAAACAGAGTTGAGTTCCATACACCTAAAACAGTAGATATACGTAAAGAAACATTCACAATACAACAAGCAACTTCACAAGTCACTGATAAATTAAAGCAGCATGAGTCCTTTAACTTCTTTAGCTTATTTAATTTTACAGAACCGATAGAAATGGTAGTGACACATTTCTTAGCTATACTTGAAATGTCGAAATCCGGTATAGTAAATATTGAACAAGCAAAAAGTTTTGATGATATTAATATTTTAAGAGGAGTAAACTATGGCGTTGCAAGATAAAGGCATATTAGAAGCACTACTATACACAGCCGGAGACGAAGGTTTGGATCAACAGCAACTACTAGAAATTTTAGAAATTGAACCAACAACATTAACAGAATTAATTGAAGCGTATGATTCACCCGGTTTAACGATTCAACACTACGGTAATACTTATGTATTAACTACCAAGAAAGAAGCATCTGATTATATCGAACAATTAATTGAACAAAAATCAAAAATGAAATTATCACAAGCTGCAATGGAATCTTTATCCATCATTGCATATAATCAGCCCTTATCACGCAGTGATATTGAACTAATTAGAGGTATTAATTCAGACGGCGCTGTTAAAACATTAATCGCTCGCGGTTTAGTAGAAGCTAAAGAGGAAGCCGATTCTAGAAGTCATCAACTTTATACCACTGAACTATTTTTAAACGTATTTGGTATTGAACATTTAGACGATTTACCTACTACAGACGAAGAAGATGAAGAAATCGAAGCGTTCTTTAGTAACTTAGTTAATCAAAAAGGAGATAATCATGAATAAAGATACAGAAAGACTTCAAAAACGTATTGCCAACAGTGGCTATACTTCACGTAGAAAAGCAGAAACTTTAATTACTGAAGGCAAAGTAAAAGTGAATGGCACAGTTGAAACTGAATTAGGCACTAAAGTTAAACCTTCTGATAGCATCGAAGTAGAGGGTATCAAATTAGAACAAGAAGACAAATTATATATACTATTTTATAAACCTGCACAAGTCATCACCAGTGTTTCAGATGACAGAGGGCGTAAAGTTGTAACTGACTACTTTAAACAAATTAAAACAAGAATTTATCCAGTTGGCCGTTTAGATTATGATACATCTGGTTTATTATTACTGACAAATGACGGCGAATTCACTAATCTTATGACACATCCACGTTATAAAATAAAGAAAAAATATGTAGTAAAATTAAAAGGTTATCTCATGCGTGAAGAAGTGAAATCGCTTGAACAAGGTGTCCAACTAGAAGATGGTGTTACTCAACCTGCTATAATTAAAGTGAAAAATCAAGATAAAGATAAAAACACAACATTAGTTGAAATCACTATTACTGAAGGACGTAATCGACAAGTGCGTCGCATGTTTGAACATTTTGGACATCAAGTAACCAAATTGCAACGCATTGAATTTGGACCATTAAACTTGAAAGGTTTAAATGCTGGTGAAGGTAGAGTACTTACGCCACACGAAGTTAAAATGATACGCCAAATTGCAGAACACGGTAATTAATCTGAATTTAAATTATCAACTATGATAATTTTTTCACAAACTTTTTCTTCATAACCACTTTTAACCTTAAAGCTATGATATAATATGGTTGAATTAGAAAGTTAGTCGTGTGGGAGGTATATACGTATGTCAAACGAAATACTAATTGTAGACGATGAAGATCGTATTAGAAGATTATTGAAACTATATCTCGAAAGAGAATCTTTTGAAATACATGAAGCAAATGATGGAAATGAAGCATATAGAATGGCAATGGAACATGACTATGCTTGCATTTTATTAGATTTGATGCTACCTGAAATGGATGGCATTACCGTTGCGTCTAAATTAAGAGAGCATAAGGAAACACCCATTATCATGTTAACTGCTAAAGGTGAGGAAACAAATCGTGTAGAAGGATTTGAATCTGGTGCGGATGACTACATCGTAAAACCATTCTCTCCAAGAGAAGTGGTCCTACGTGTTAAAGCATTATTAAGACGTACACAAGTGGCAACTGCCGAACAAAGCGAACCACATGCACGTGATTTAATAGAATTTGATCACTTAGTGATTGATAACGATGCACACAGAGTGTTGGCAGATGGTAGTCAAGTGAATTTAACACCTAAAGAATATGAATTATTGATTTTCCTAGCAAAAACACCTAATAAAGTATTTGATAGAGAACAATTACTAAAAGAAGTATGGCATTATGAGTTCTATGGTGACTTGCGAACTGTAGATACTCACGTTAAACGTTTAAGAGAGAAATTAAATCGTGTATCAGAGGACGCTGCACATATGATACAAACTGTATGGGGTGTTGGTTATAAATTTGAAATCAAATCAAATAATGAATCAACTCAATAGCGTCGTCATTAAACTGTGGTTAACTATTATTTTTATAGTGACTACAGTTTTAATTTTATTAAGTGCAGCGCTTATAACGTTTATACAATCTTATTTCACGCAAGAAACAGAAGACTCATTATTAAAAGATGCAAAACGAATTAGTCAACTTTTAGAAAGCGCAGATAATAGAGAAACTGCAATTCAACATAGTAGAAAATTAATCGAAGGACCAGTTGGACTTATCATAATGAATGATAAGCATATAGATAGACAGGATAAAGATAAAACGAAAAACAAAATGGTCAAAGAAATTAAAAAAAGCAATGATTACAATCAAGTATTTAATAATGGTAAACAAGTTTCTGAACATGTCACCTTAAATATGAATGGAAATCAACGAACTTATGTATTAATCGGTTATCCTACAAAAGCCATTTCATCAGCGGATAATCACACAAATAAGTTTAGTGGTGTATTCATTTATCAAGACTTAAAAACGATTGAAGACACAAACAATGTCATTACCGTTATCATTTTAATTATTGCGATTATCTTTTTAGCGATAACAACTATCTTTGCCTTCTTCTTATCTTCTAGAATTACAAAGCCTTTAAGAAATTTAAGAACACAAGCGTTAAAAGTATCTAAAGGTGATTATGCGCAAGTTGTCCCAGTCAATTCGCGAGATGAAATAGGGGAATTATCACGCGCATTTAATACAATGAGTTCCGAAATACAGCAACACATTGACGCGTTATCTTCATCTAAAAATATCCGCGATAGTCTAATCAATTCAATGGTAGAAGGCGTATTAGGCTTTAATGATAAAAAAGAAATTATCATTTCAAACAAAATGGCTAATACTACATTGCAAATGTTAGATGATTTTGCTTTAGAAAAACTTGATGAACAAAATGAACTTACATTTAAAAATAAAAAAACGCAATTTGAAGTTTATGAAATTAACACGCGCTATTTTGTAATTATTACAAGTTATATCGAACAAATTCAACCTGATGGTCGTAGTGGTATTGTAGCTATCATTCGTGACATGACTAACGAACATAATATGGACCAAATGAAAAAAGACTTTATTGCGAATGTATCACATGAATTACGCACGCCTATATCTTTACTGCAAGGGTATACAGAATCCATCGTTGATGGTATCGTCACCGAACCTGCAGAAATTCATGAGTCACTTTCAATTGTGTTAGATGAAACAAAACGCTTGAACAGATTAGTGAATGAGTTATTAAATGTTGCTCGTATGGACGCAGAAGGATTAACTGTAGAAAAAGTTGTTCAACCCATTGATCATTTGCTTGATAAGGTGCAACAAAAGTATCAAAAACATGCTAAAGATTTAGGTTTAAATATGAATTTAAGTCCAAATACTCACAATCAGATGTGGTATTATGATTCTGATAGAATTGAACAAGTATTAACCAATCTTATAGACAATGCTTCAAGATATACTGAACCAGGTGACGAAATAAAGATTGAGTATGGAGAAACGCAAACTGAAAATATCCTTTATATTAGTGACACTGGATCAGGCATAGCACCTGAACATTTACAACAAGTATTTGATAGATTCTATAAAGTAGACACTGCTCGTAAAAGAGGTAAACAAGGAACAGGATTAGGATTGTTCATATGTCGCATGATTATACACGAGCATGGTGGTACTATCGATGTTAAAAGTACGCTTGGTAAAGGGACTACATTTATCATCACTTTACCAAAACCTAAAACAAACTGATTTATCTTTAATAATTCTAATCTATTACAAATCCGTTACAAGCGTGGTACTACTACGGCTTGTGACGGATTATTTTCGTTGGTAGCTTGAATTTAATTTTATTTTTAATCATTTTATCACATGTGTAGTACACACAATGGCTAGGCAATGAGTTATTTTAAGCAATTCTATTGTTTTTATCTGACTAATAAGCTATGATAAATTTATAAAATTTAAGAAATTCATCTTCGGGGTAGGGTGCAATTCCCAACCGGCAGTAAATAAAGCCTGCGACCCATTTTATTATATATAATAAAATGGCTGATCTAGTGAAAATCTAGAGCCGACAGTAAAGTCTGGATGGGAGAAGATGGAGGACATGATTTGTTGTGCAATTTATTCCTCCTATTCTATGTAAGATGAATGGAAGGAGACAATTAAATATGCATCAACAAACAAAAAGACTCATTACCATAAGTATGTTGAGTGCGGTGGCTTTCATTTTAATGTTTATAAAATTTCCAATACCATTTTTGCCACCTTATTTAACGTTAGATTTTGGTGATGTTCCCGCGTTATTAGCAACATTTATTTTAGGACCTGTAGCAGGTCTTATTGTAGAATTCATAAAAAATTTACTCAACTTTTTATTTAACATAGGTGATCCAGTTGGACCAGTTGCAAATTTTTTAGCAGCATCTAGCTTTTTATTAACAGCTTATTTTGTAACGAAATATAAAGATAAAATTAAGTCACAAATTGTTGGACTAAGTATTGCGACAGTAGTTATGACAATTGTATTAAGTATACTGAACTATTTCGTTTTACTCCCACTGTATGGCATGATTATGAATCTATCTGACGTTGTTGAAAATGTAAAAATCGTCATCGTATCTGGTGTGATTCCCTTTAATATCATTAAAGGTATTGTCATCTCTATCATATTTATTTTGTTATACAACAGACTAAAAAATGTCTTACCTAAATAAAATTTAATAAAAGAAAGATAGATAAAACGAGCCATTATATATTGATATCACGGCTCGTTTTATCTATCGCTTTAAAAAAATAAAAAGTTAGCAAATGTCACAGTGATGACGTTACTAACATGGTTGTATATAAATACTATTTTGCAATAATAGCATTATTCAAATTTTAATGCATCGCCATCAAATGATTCCTCTTCAATTTTAATTGAATCCGTAGGACAACCATCTAATGCATCTTCCATGTCTTCATATAGTTCTTCTGGCACTTCCGCAGTACCTTGATTATCATCTAGAATAACATATGCAATACCTTCGTCATCATAGTCATAAATATCAGGGGCAGCGGCACCACAAGCACCACATGCAATGCATGTATCCATATCTACAATTGTATATTTAGCCAATTTCTTCGCCTCCTTTGACAAAAATGCTACAATAATTACACAAATATTATTGTAATCACAGTTTATCGTTTTTTCAAATGTTTTCGATTTATAAGATGAGGGAGCGTCTATGTATAATATAATTCATTTTGCATACACAAATGCACATAATTACAAAACCGAAAAAAGTATATTTAATATTATCACAGGGAAAAAGTCTCATCAAACGTTTTTTGACGCCTGTAGTCAACAACTATTGTCATTGTATCATAGCTTACCTAATTTAAAATATCCGTCGTTTGAGCGATATTCTAATAATTTTAACATTGAAACAGCGCAATATCAAAGTATCATTAATCATCCTCGACACACATACGACAGTCTTGTGAACACGTTTAATGCAATTCAATTGTTAACTCAGACACTTTCCAATACTGGCCATGCTATTTATGAATTTATACCGATCACACAACATCGTACTGTGCAAAAACAAGTTAAACAACTATATAAAAAAATAACTGATGAAGATTTAAAATCTCGATTCATCGAAGAACTTACAAACTTATTTCATACGTTATCAGAAAAAAACAATCATGTTTATCTCCATTACTATTTACAAGGTTTTGAAGAAAGCATGTACACTAGACAACAAGTAAGTTTAATTGAATCTGTATCTCAAGAACACTTATATGAATTGGAAATAAGAGATTTAGTTACTTTAATGTATGAAATAGAAGATGATTCACAATATCCTTTATTAAATCAACTTATTATATTACCTGCTTTATTACATAAGACAACATTAACTTATGAAGGTATAAAACAAGGCATGCATTTTGATAAATTAGCAGCTCAACAAAATGTTAAACAAAATACGATACAAGATCATATCTTAGAATTATTTATCAAAGGTTATTTAACAGATTATCATTCATTTTTAATACATAAAACTTATGAACAATTTATTCCACATTACTTGTCAAACCGCAGTGAACGTTTAAGAAACTATAAAACTATATTTCCAGATCTTAGTTATTTTGAAATTAAATTAATCATTGTTGGCATTGAAAGAGGTGATTTGCATGCTTAATGAAGCGTTAAAAAAACACTTTGGTTTTGATACTTTTAAACCTGGACAAAAAGAAATCATAACGCATGTACTTGAAAAGAAAGATACATTAGGTATTTTACCAACTGGAAGTGGCAAAAGCCTATGCTATCAATTGCCAACATATATAAATCAACAACCAACACTAATCATCTCTCCATTAATCTCATTAATGGATGATCAAGTCATGCAACTTAAACTACATGGTGAGCATCATGTAGCTTGCATTCACTCAGGAATGGATGAACATGAAAGGGCTCAAAACATTAAACAATTGACGAAAAGTCGCTTTATTTTCTTAAGTCCTGAATTTCTACTACAACCTCATAACTTTAAATTAATAAAACATATAAATCTAGGAATCATCGTATTAGATGAGGCACACTGTCTCTCAGAATGGGGTTATGATTTCCGACCGCATTACGCCTTAGTTGGCAAAATCGTCAACCATTTTCATAACGCTACTGTATTAGCTTTAACAGCAACAGCACCATCCTATTTAACATTTGATTTAGAGCAAATATTAAATAAATCTTTTCATATCGTAAAGACAACCATGAATAGAGATAATATTTCGTTATCGCATAAAAACTTTGCTGATGATGATGAGAAGTTGAAATGGTTACTACCTTCATTAGAACACGCTGGTCCAACAATTATCTATGTATCATCTAAAAAAATGTGTCTATTATTAGCGCAACAAATATACAACTATGGCTTTTTAACTGGTATTTATCATGGTGACTTATCTTATCAGGAGCGTCATACGGTACAACATCAATTTTTAAATAATGAAATCCCAATCATTGTTGCTACAAGTGCATTTGGTATGGGCATTAATAAAAAAGACATCCGAACAATTATCCATTTTCATTTATCTACAAGTCCTTCTAATTATATGCAAGAAATAGGTCGTGCTGGTCGTGACGGGGGACAAAGTCAAGCCATTAGTCTTTATCAACCAGATGATCGCTTTTTATTAGAAACACTATTATTTACCGATATGATAACGATGGAGGATGTTGAAACATTCGAACTCGGTCAATTTTTGCCTCCTGAAAAATCAGAAGTTCTACAAATACTTTATAGCTATTATACATATCAACAATTACGTAATATATTCGAGATTTCATACAAACGTAAACATTTAGGATATATGCGCATGTTAGGCTATAAGCATCTTGATCAATGTCGACGTGCTTATATGATAGAATTCTTTAACGAACAATTGAGCGAAAAACCAAACCAGTGCTGTGATAATGATTCTAAAATTAATGCAATAAATATATTAAATAGAAAAAAAGTTAAAAGAAAAATGGATTTTAATGAAAAAATACAAAATTTATTTAAATAATAGACAATCACTTTACTTCATATTTTCAATCAAGCTATAATACGGTGTATACACTTGTTTAATAGTAATTTTTCTTCAAAAAGTTATACATATTTACAATCTTTCAGGGTAAAACAGTATATACTTAAATAAAAAAAGGAAGGATGATGAATTTGTCTAACAACAATTTTAAAGATGATTTTGAAAAAAATCGTCAATCCATTGATCCAAAAGAACACCAAGAAAATACTCAAGACTCGGTTAACGATTCAGTTGACAATGTAAAAGAGGAAGTGTCTAATAAATCAGATGAACAATTTCCTCCTAGAAATGCTCAACGCAGACAACGTCGAAGAGACACAGCAACAAATCAAAGAGAAGATGAGCAGTCTAACCAAGAACATCACAACGAAAATAATGATGTTGGTGATCGTGATAATGGTTTACAACACGAAGACAATTCTTCAAGAGATTCAAATGCAGACAAAGAATCTAATGATCCTTCACAAAATAACAATTTGATTCACGAATCATCAAACAATCAGCAATCTGAAAATCGTCATGATATAAATAATGAAAAAGTTCAATCTGACGAAGATAGCAATAATAAAAAAGGTGCTGCTATCGCCAGTAGTGGTGCTGCAGGCGCTGGTGCTTATGCTGCTAGTAAACATAACGATGCAGCTTCAAGTTCTAAAGACCATAACGATAAAGCGCATCAACAAAATCAAGATTGGGAACAATCCAATCAAACGAATGATTCGACAGAAACGCAAGATGAAAATACAAACAATCATGATTCTAAGAAAAAAGGTGCTGCTGTAGCAGGTGGCGCTGCCGCTGCTGGAGCTGGTGCTTATGCAGCTGGCAAGCATAAAGGCAAAAAAGATAAAAATGATAATGAACCAGAACAAAATGAATCCAAATCTGACGTTAAAAACGAAGAAAAACATGGTTCTAAGAAAAAAGGTGCTGCTGTAGCAGGCGGTGCAGCAGCTGCTGGTACTGGCGCTGCCGCTGCTTCACATTCTAAATCAAGTACTGGCAATGGTGGTAATGGTAATGGTGGCAACGGCGGAAATGGTAATAATGGTGACAATAACCATGATTCTGAAGATAACAACAAGAAAAAAGGTGGTTTACTTGGTAAACTCCTCCCAATTATAGCAGCTATTTTAATCTTAGCCGCTATAGGTATCTTTGGTGGTATGGCGTTAACAGGTAACAACGATGATAAAGGCAGCGACGATGACAAAAAAGTAGCTGACAACAAAGATAAAGATTCTGATAAAGCTAAAGATGCTGATTCTGATAAAGACAGTAAATCAGCTAAAGATAAAGACAAAGCTAAAGATGATGACAATAATCAAGCTACAACAGATTCTGATAGTAGTGATAGCTCTGATAATGCCAATTCTGATTCTGACCAAGGTAACAACGATTCACAAGATCAAGCTAACAGCGATCAAAACCAAGGCACACAAGATGAACAAAATAGTCAAAACAATCAAGATCAACAAAGCGATCAATCACAACAAAATGATCAAGCTAATAGCAATCAAAATGGTTCATCAGACCAGTCACAAAATGCATCAAACGATAGCAACCAACAAAATAATCAATCTTCAAATAGCAATTCTGGACAACGCACTCACGTTGTAAATGGACAAAATTTATATAGAATTGCGATCCAATACTATGGTGAAGGTACTCCAGAAAATGTAGAAAAAATCAGGGAAGCAAATAATATTCAAGGCAACGACATTCATAATGGTCAACGTCTTGTGATACCACAATAATTTTCTTTACTACTGATAATTTTTATGGATAACTATTAAATAGAGTAGCTATCAAATTATAGATAAACCCTGCGCACATATTTGCGTAGGGTTTATCTATGTTTATTTATCGAGTTAAATATTAAATAATATAATTTTCTTTCAAGCATAAACCTTATGAATTCAATTGTTATAAAGTTTTCAAATTCTTTAATTTGGAATTTTTAAAACTATTGGTATAATGTATGGGTGGTAAAAGGAGGACGAATAAAGTATGCAAACAGTTGAAAGTATCATAATAGGTGGCGGTCCTTGTGGATTAAGTGCTGCCATTGAGCAAAAGAAAAAAGGAATAGATACATTAGTTATTGAAAAAGGTAATGTTGTAGACGCGATTTATAATTATCCTACACACCAAACATTCTTTTCTTCTAGTGACAAATTAAGTATTGGGGACATACCTTTTATAGTTGAAGAAAGCAAGCCACATAGAAATCAAGCACTGGTTTATTATAGAGCTGTAGTTAAACACCATCAGTTACGAATCAATGCTTTCGAAGAAGTCCTCACTGTAAAAAAAATCAATAACCGTTTCACAATTACAACTACGAAAGATGTTTATCAATGTAGATTTCTCACTGTAGCAACAGGATACTATGGACATCACAATCAACTTGAAGTCGAAGGTGCAGAACTTTCAAAAGTAATGCATTATTTTAAAGAGGCGCATCCTTACTTCGATCAAAATGTTGTCATCTTAGGCGGTAAAAACTCAGCAGTCGATGCTGCTTTAGAACTTGAAAAAGCAGGCGCAAATGTCACAGTTATTTATCGTGGCAATGAATATCCAAAAGCGATCAAACCATGGATACTTCCTAATTTCGAATCGCTTGTACGACATGAAAAAATCGATATGGCATTTAATGCAAATGTCACTAAAATTACTGAGGATAGTGTTTTCTATGAACAGGGTGGCCAAACATTTGAGATAGCCAATGACTATGTGTTTGCCATGATTGGTTATCACCCAGATTACGAATTCTTACAATCTATCGGCATTGAAATTAATCAAAATGAATATGGTACTGCACCTGTATATAATAAAGAAACATATGAAACTAATGTTGAAAATTGCTATATAGCTGGTGTCATAGCTGCTGGTAATGATGCAAATACAATTTTTATTGAAAATGGCAAATACCATGGCGGTATTATTACACAAAGTATCTTATCAAAAAAACAAACACCTTTAGAATCTTAAATTCCTAAGATATAAAAAGCTGAGACAACTAAAAATTGTCTCAGCTTTTTATAATTCAAATAGTATACTTAATCATTTTAAAGTTGTGATTCAAAGTATCGTTTTAATTGTTTAAATGTTAAATCATTACTTAATCCAACTAGAAGTTTTAACCTAGCTTTAGGACCATTTAAACCATTTGAGAAAATAACACCTTTATCTGCTAAGGTTGCACCGCCACCTTCATAAGCATAAATTGGTCCTACAATACCGTTAAATGATCTAGATACTAAAATTATAGGTATGTTTTTATCTAAACATTTGTCTAGTCCTTCCAAACTTGTTGGTGGTAAATTACCTTGTCCAAGCGCTTCAATGATGATGCCATCAACATTATTATCACTATGAAACGTTAACACATCACTATTCATTCCCATATATGCCTTAACTAATGGAATATTTAAAGTATGGTCTATTTCATTTAAGATAAGATGCTCATATGGTTTATGGTGAAATTGAACGCTATTTTTAGTGACAACACCTAGTGGGCCATGATTAGGGCTTTGAAAAGTATTTGTATTTGATGTATGTGTTTTCGTAACGTTACGCGCAGTATGAATTTCATCATTAAACACTACCATGACACCCATATCTGAAGACTCGTCACTTGTTGCAACACGAATCGCAGATATGAAATTATATAAACCATCTGAACCTATTTCATTTGAAGAACGCATAGCACCAGTAATCGTAATAGGTTTTGAAATATCTGTTGTTAAATCCAGTAAATAAGCTGTTTCTTCTAGCGTATCTGTACCGTGAGTAATAACAAATCCATCATAAGATTCATTTTTAGTTGCTTCCTCAATAATTTCTTTCAACTTTTCCACATATTCAATATTCATATGCGGTGAAGGTACATTGAACGGTGTTATTTCTGTCACATTTGCATATTGCGCAATCACATCTTGATGATTAGATATAGGATTATCTTTATTTGTCACCACTTTGTTAGCTTCATCTTGTGACATGCTTATCGTTCCACCGGTATGTATAACAAGAACATTTTTCATGCTAGCATTCCTCCTATTTATAATATACATATTTATGATAAAATATTATTCATAAAACAACAAGGAAGGGTTACAAAAATGAAATTATTAAATATCGCACTAGATGGACCTGCTGCGGCTGGAAAAAGTACCATCGCTAAATTATTAGCAGCTAAATTATCTATGATTTATGTAGATACAGGCGCAATGTACCGCGCAATAACTTACAAATACTTACAACAAAACAAACCTGAAGATTTTGATCAACTTATAGAAACTACTGAATTGTCTTTAACTTATGATAAAGACAAAGGTCAAAGAGTTATTTTAGATAATCAAGATGTCACTGACTATTTAAGAGAAAACGATGTAACCAATCATGTTTCTTATGTTGCATCTAAAGAAGCGGTTAGAACATTTTCTGTAAACAAACAACAAGAATTAGCAGCTAAAAAAGGCATCGTAATGGATGGAAGAGATATTGGTACCGTTGTATTACCTGATGCAGATTTGAAAGTATATATGATTGCTTCAGTGGAAGAACGTGCAGTTCGAAGACAAAAAGATAATGAAGAACGCGGTATTGTTTCCAATGTTGAACAACTTAAGCAAGAAATTGCTGATCGAGATCAATATGATATGAACCGTGACATATCACCTTTGAAAAAAGCAGATGATGCGATTACAGTTGATACAACAGGAAAGAGCATAGAAATTGTTACACAAGAAATATTAGCACTTGTTCATAAAATTAGTTAATCTCAAATAATAGCTAGATATATAAAGCCCTTTCTTTCCAAATTGTGTAAAAAGGTTATATAATACAATTATCGGGTATAAAACTTACATGAATTTTTATACTAATACGAGCTGCATATAAAGTGAAATTGTAAAAAATAGGTAAACTTATTTAAAATTTAGTTAGCTAAATGACCCTATTTTACAGCATTTTAACAATTAATATTTGAATTCCTTAATTAAAGTGGAATTTCTTGACAATTTTGTCAGATTATAAGATGTTATAAATATGTAGTGTAATAAGGAGGCAGACAAGATGACTGAAGAGTTTAACGAATCAATGATTAATGACATTAAAGAAGGGGATAAAGTTACAGGCGAAGTTCAAGAAATTGAAGAAAAGCAAGTAATTGTTGCTGTTAATGGTGCAAAATTTAACGGTATTATCCCAATAAGTCAACTTTCAACACATCATATTGATAATCCTAGTGATGCTGTCAAAGTTGGTGATGAAATTGGTGCATATGTTACTAAAGTAGAATATGACGAAGAGAATGAAACGGGTGCTTACATCCTTTCGAAACGTCAACTTGAAACTGAAAAATCATATGAATTTTTACAAGAACAACTAGACAATAACCAAACAATTGAAGCTAAAGTCACTGAAGTTGTTAAAGGTG
Organism: Staphylococcus sp. Z5-21; assembly: GCF_056529615.1. Classification (NCBI taxonomy): domain Bacteria; kingdom Bacillati; phylum Bacillota; class Bacilli; order Caryophanales; family Staphylococcaceae; genus Staphylococcus; species Staphylococcus sp. Z5-21. The sequence goes on from NZ_CP096462.1 coordinate 1,323,810, forward strand.
GTTTAGTGGTTGATGTTGGTCAAAGAGGATTTGTTCCGGCTTCATTAATTTCTACAGATTTCATTGAAGATTTCTCTGATTTTGAAGGTCAAGTTCTTAAATTAAAAGTAGAAGAATTAGACCCTGCAAATAATCGTGTCATTCTTAGTCGTAAAGCAGTAGAGGCATTGGAAAATGCAGAGAAAAAAGATGAATTATTGGAATCACTTAATGAAGGTGACGTTATAGAAGGTAAAGTTGCTCGACTTACAAACTTTGGTGCATTCGTAGATATAGGTGGCGTTGATGGACTTGTTCACGTTTCTGAATTATCACATGAACATGTAAAATCTCCTGAAGATGTGGTTTCAATTGGTGAAACGGTAAATGTGAAAATTAAATCTGTAGACAAAGATTCTGAACGCATTTCTTTATCTATTAAAGATACGTTACCTAGCCCATTTGAAACAATTAAAGGTGAATTCAACGAAGGCGATGTAATCGAAGGCACTGTCGTAAGATTAGCTAACTTTGGTGCATTTGTAGAAATTAAACCTGGTGTACAAGGTTTAGTGCATATTTCTGAAATTAGTCATTCACATATTGGTTCTCCAAGTGAAGCGTTAGAACCTGGCCAAGTCGTAAGTGTTAAAGTGCTTGGTGTAGATGTAGAGAATGAGCGTATTTCGTTATCTATAAAAGCTACGTTACCAAATGAAAATGTTATCGAAAGTGATAGTGAAACAACACAATCCTATTTAGATAATGGTTCTGATGACGAAGATAATCCAACATTGGGTGATGTATTCGGTGATAAATTAAAAGACTTTAAGTTTTAATACAAAGTATGATGCCAATTTTAAATCTTGTCCTAATGATAACTAGGGCAAGATTTCTTTTTTTGCCATAAAATTACAATGTAATAATTATAACAGTCATATTGTTTTAATATTTCTTTTTATTTATCTAACCCGTATGATAGAATTATAGAGATTAAAAAAGAGAGGAAGTTAGTTATGACTAAACCTATAGTAGCAATTGTTGGTAGGCCAAACGTTGGTAAATCGACAATTTTTAATAGAGTCGTAGGCGAGCGTGTATCGATTGTAGAAGATACGCCAGGAGTGACTCGTGATAGAATTTATTCATCAGGTGAATGGTTAACGCACGATTTTAATATCATTGACACGGGTGGTATTGAAATTGGAGATGCACCATTTCAAACTCAAATAAGAGCTCAAGCAGAAGTTGCAATTGATGAAGCTGATGTTATCATTTTCATGGTTAATGTAAGAGAAGGCTTAACTCAAAGTGATGAAATGGTTGCACAAATGTTATATAAATCAAAAAAACCTGTCGTGTTAGCCGTTAATAAAGTCGATAATCCAGAAATGAGAAATGAAATTTATGATTTTTATTCTCTTGGCTTTGGAGATCCATACCCAATATCCGGTTCACATGGACTTGGTCTAGGTGATTTATTAGATGCAGTTGTTAAACATTTTAAAGAAGAAGAACCTGAGCCATATGATGATGATACAATTAGATTATCAATTATAGGACGTCCAAATGTAGGTAAATCAAGTTTAGTGAACGCTATCTTAGGTGAAGACCGCGTCATTGTTTCCAACGTAGCAGGCACAACACGTGATGCTGTAGATACTGAATATAGCTATGATGATCAAGACTATGTATTAATTGATACTGCCGGCATGCGTAAAAAGGGTAAAGTATATGAAAATACTGAAAAATACTCCGTTTTACGTGCACTAAAAGCAATAGAAAGATCGAACGTCATACTTATTGTCATAGATGCTGAACAAGGTATCATAGAACAAGACAAACGTGTTGCAGGATATGCGCATGAAGAAGGAAAAGCCATCGTTATCGTAGTTAATAAATGGGACACGGTAGATAAGGAAACAAATACAATGAAAAAATTCAAGGATGAAGTACGTAAAGAGTTTCAATTCTTGGACTATGCAGAAATAGCATTTGTTTCAGCTAAAGAAAAACAACGTCTTAGAACGTTATTCCCATATATTAAAGAAGCCAGTGAGAATCATAAAAAGCGTGTTCAAAGTTCTACACTTAATGAAGTTGTCACTGATGCTATATCAATGAACCCGACACCGACAGACAAAGGACGTCGTTTAAACGTATTTTATGCTACACAAGTTGCAATTGAACCACCAACATTTATCGTTTTTGTCAACGATGTAGAATTGATGCATTTTTCTTATAAACGTTATTTAGAGAATCAAATCAGGGCTGCATTTGGATTTGAAGGTACACCAGTGCATATTATAGCAAGAAAAAGAAATTAATCATCGGAGGGGATAGCATGTCTAAAGTTACCGTTTTTGGTACTGGAAGTTTCGGTACAGCATTAGCAAATGTCTTAGCCGAAAATGGACATCAAGTATTGATGTGGGGGAAAAACGAAACCACTATAAAAGAAATTAATGAACAACACATTAATAGTAAATATTTAAAAACCGCTGAGTTAAATAAAACTATTGAAGCAACACTTGATATTGAAACCGCTGTTGCTTTTGCTGATATTTATTTAATGGCACTACCTACCAAAGCGATGAGAGAAGTAGCTCAAACAATTGATTCGTTATTATCTAGTAAGAAAACGTTTATACACGTTGCTAAAGGTATTGAAAATGATACTTATAAACGCGTATCTGAAATGTTAGAAGATTCTATTTCACCTAAACATAATGCAGGAATTGGCGTACTATCAGGACCAAGTCATGCCGAAGAGGTAGTCATTAAACAACCTACAACAGTAGCAGCTTCTTCAAAATCAGAATCTGTACGGCAACTAACACAAGATTTATTTATGAATGATTATTTACGTGTTTACACAAATGAAGATCTCGTAGGTGTTGAACTCGGAGGCGCTCTAAAAAATATCATCGCTGTTGCAAGCGGTGTAATTTCAGGAATGGGCTTCGGAGATAATGCTAAAGCGGCATTGATGACTAGAGGTTTGGCTGAAATTAGTCGTTTAGGCGAAAAATTAGGTGCAGATCCTATTACTTTTCTTGGTTTAGGTGGTATTGGCGATTTAATTGTGACATGTACTTCAACACATTCCAGAAACTATACATTAGGCTATAAATTAGGTGAAGGAAAATCACTTGATACTGCTTTAAATGAAATGAATATGGTTGTGGAAGGTGTATATACAACAAAATCAGTTTACCATTTATCAAAAGAAGTCAATGTTGATATGCCAATAACAACCGCTCTATACAAAGTATTATTCGAAAATAGACCCGTAGATGAAAGCGTTAAAGATTTGATGGGACGAGGAAAGAAAGCAGAATAAAAGAGTATAATTACACTTTTTATAAAATATATAACAATTTGCTATCAAAATCCTATTATTTCAACGTTTTTTGCACATAAATCATTGCAGTAGCAGTAATCGTTGTGTTAAAGTCATACCATAATGATATTAAGTATCATTATAAACCCTAGGGGAGGTGAATTCATAATGAACAAGACAGATTTAATCAATGCTGTAGCAGAGCAAGCTGATTTAACTAAAAAAGAAGCTGGTTTAGCTGTAGATGCAGTATTCGAATCAATTCAATCATCACTTTCTAAAGGTGAAAAAGTACAATTAATTGGATTCGGTAACTTTGAAGTACGCGAACGCGCTGCTCGTAAAGGCCGTAACCCTCAAACTGGTAAAGAAATTGATATCCCTGCAAGCAAAGTTCCAGCATTCAAAGCTGGTAAAGCTTTAAAAGACGCAGTAAAATAATTCTTTACTAAAAGTGAAGCCCTTTTTAAGGGGCTTTTTCTTTTTTTATTAAGCTTTTAATTAAATACTTATCAATATAAACAAAAACTTTATGATATCATTTGTGTTAACTACAAACTATATATTCACAATGATTTAAGATACAATGAAACTAAAATTAATACATACGATGAAATAAATCACAGTTCAGACTAAGACAAGTACATTCGTTTTAGTCTGAATTATAATGTGAACAACTGGTGATTGAATTAAAACAGCTTTAAATCAGTCATTTCAAGCACTAGCCATTCTTTCCAAATTGAGAAGACGAAACTTTTTTAGCAAAATGATATAAGTAGTTCTTACGCTTTTTTTATATATAATGCACGATTATTGTTAACTATGGTTTTCGTTGATTTTATTTTTCTCTATATAATGTTAATATGTATATGGATAATAACGTGAGGTGTGAACATGGAAACGACATTAAACATATTAGAAACACAAATTACACAGCGACTTCGCGGTGTAAATCATTATGAATCAATCTATATAAATAAAACGTTGGCACAAATTCTTGATTCTTATGATATACCACAAGAAGCTAAATTAGCTTGCCTCACAATAGATACAGCAATGCGTCACTTAGACGAAGTTTCTACAACTTTATCGTCTAAAAAATCTATTTTAATAGGTGACTTGTTAAGTGCACATTTTTATACATTATTAGCAAATTTAAATGATCCAACTTATCAAAAAGAAATTAGTACAGCCATTGTAGAAGTAAATGAAATGAAATCTTCTATTCACCACGAAGCAATAGATATTAACGCTATTGGAGCATATATATTAAAAATAGAAAATACATTTCCACTAATTACAATAAAACGATTTATTCCAAATGCTGATACTTCTTTTATCAATGATAAATTAATAGCAAATTTAAGTGAAAATCACCCTTCATATTTAAGTAATTATTCTAAAGAAACGCTAGAATCATTTTTAGACCAACTAAAAACTGAAATTCATCCAAAAAGAGGTAATTAATATGGCAGATAATAAAGCAAAAAAAGAACAAGTACATGATGTTTTCCAAAATATTTCTGGTAAATACGATCGGCTGAATAACATCATAAGTTTCGAGCAACATAAAACATGGAGAAAGCGCGTAATGAAAGAAATGAATGTGAAGTCTGGATCTAAAGCATTAGATGTTTGTTGTGGAACAGCAGATTGGACAATCTCTTTAAGTAAAGCTGTAGGTCACACTGGAGAGGTCATCGGTGTAGATTTCAGTGAAAACATGTTAGAAGTTGGAAAACGCAAGACCAAAGATATGCATAATATTCAACTTGTTCATGGTGATGCAATGAATTTGCCATTTGAAGATAACGAATTTGATTATGTAACAATCGGTTTTGGTTTAAGAAATGTGCCTGATTATTTAGCAACATTGAAAGAATTAAATCGTGTACTTAAACCAGGTGGTATGATTGTTTGTCTTGAAACAAGTCAACCTACAACGCCAGTATTTAAACAATGTTACAAACTTTATTTTAAATTTGTGATGCCAATTTTTGGTAAAATTTTTGCAAAATCTAAAGATGAATATGAATGGTTACAACAATCAACATTTGATTTTCCAGATAAAGAAAAACTGAAAAGACTATTTAATCAAGCAGGTTTTAGTAATGTTAAAGTCCGTAGCTTTACAGGTGGCGTTGCAGCAATGCACCTTGGCTATAAATAAAAATGAATCAACCAAAGGTGATTAGCGTGTCAAAGTTAAATATAAATAGTGAAATAAAAAAAATAGAAAAACGATTAGAACAGTCAATTAAAAGTCACGATAAAGTACTCGAGGCTGCTTCACATCATTTATTTTCTTCTGGTGGTAAACGCGTTAGACCAGCTTTTGTAATTTTAAGTAGCCAATTCGGCAAAGAAATGAATGAAGATGTTTATCGTGTCGCAGTTACGCTTGAATTAATTCACATGGCTACTTTAGTCCATGATGATGTTATAGATAAAAGCGACAAACGTAGAGGCAGTTTGACGATTTCAAAAAAATGGGATCAAAACACAGCCATACTCACTGGTAATTTCTTACTCGCTCGTGGACTTGAACATATATCGAATATTGAAGCTAATCGTGTACACGCTGTTATTTCTCGCGCCATTGTAGAAGTATGCATGGGAGAACTATATCAGTTTCAGGATCAATTCAATGGACATCAGACAATAACAAACTACTTACGTCGAATTAATCGTAAAACAGCATTGCTCATTCAATTGTCTACAGAAGTAGGTGCAATCACCTCTGGAGCTGACGCAAAAACTGTACATAATCTAAAAATGATTGGCCACTATATAGGTATGAGTTTCCAAATTGTAGATGATATATTAGATTTTACTAGTACTGAGAAAAAACTAGGCAAACCAGTTGGAAGTGACTTGATGAATGGTCATTTAACTTTGCCTGTGCTTTTCGAAATGAGAAAAAATGAAACATTTAAACAACAAATCCAGCAATTAAATTCAGAAACGGATCATGAAACATTCGTTAAACTAATTGATCAAATTAGAAACTCTGATGTCATTGCGCAATCTCAAGCTGTAAGCGACAAATATCTTAATAAGGCTTTACATTTAATTGATGAATTAGATAACGAAGATTCAAAATCATTATTTAAAAAGTTAATTAAAAAAGTTGGTAAAAGAAATGTGTAACTTATGTGAAAAATATTGAAAGCGCTCTAATAACCTGTTAATATATGAATGTGATTCAAAACATATTTTTATTTTTAATACATATTTGTGTACATTAATTTATTAATCGTACACTGATACATAACAAACAGGGGGAAGCACACACAATGGAAAGAACATTTTTAATGATTAAACCAGATGCAGTACAAAGAAATTTGATAGGGGAAATTATTTCTCGCATTGAAAGGAAAGGTCTCAAATTAGTTGGTGGTAAATTTATGACTGTACCACAATCACTAGCTGAAGAGCATTATGCTGAACATACTGACAAACCGTTCTATAAACATTTAATTAGTTTTATAACATCTGCACCAGTATTTGCGATGGTTGTTGAAGGTGAAGATGCAGTACATGTAGCTCGTCATATTATAGGTAAAACAAACCCATCAGAAGCTACGCCAGGTACAATTAGAGGAGACCTTGGTTTAACAGTAGGAAGAAATATTATACATGGCTCAGATTCAGTTGAGTCAGCAAATAAAGAGATTAATCTTTGGTTTAAGGCTGATGAATTAAGTGAGTACTCAGAGTCTAGAGAATCTTGGTTATACGAATAATCATTAAAAATTGTAAATACCAATAATTAAACTGATTAGATCATTGTATCTAATCAGTTTTTTATATGTACAAAACAAATTTTCCACTCGTTTTACATGACTATAGTAATCAAGTACAGGATTTAATATAATTTAAATAACTCAAGTGTTACACTTGTAAAATAATAATATTAGAAGTCATTTTTATGAATATTCAGCAATTATTAATTTTCCTATTAATTTGAACTATTGAATATGATAAGATATAGAACATATATTAATTTAAAGTACTAAAGAACGGAGTGGGTAAAGTATGAGATATTTAACTTCTGGTGAGTCACATGGACCTCAACTAACGGTGATTATTGAAGGTGTGCCAGCTAATTTAGAAATTAATGTAGCTGATATAAATGAAGAAATGTTTAAAAGACAAGGTGGATATGGTCGTGGTCGCCGTATGCAAATTGAAAAAGATGCTGTTGAGATTGTTTCAGGTGTGAGAAATGGTTATACACTTGGAAGCCCAATTACACTGATTGTTACAAATGATGACTTCACACATTGGAAAAAAATAATGGGCGCAGACCCAATTAGCGAGGAAGATCAAGATAATATGAAACGTGTTATCACTAAACCTCGTCCTGGTCATGCAGATTTAATCGGTGGGATGAAATACAATCACAGAGATTTAAGAAATGTATTAGAACGCTCATCTGCACGTGAAACAGCAGCACGTGTTGCTGTAGGCGCCGTTTCAAAAATACTTTTGAAACAATTAGATATTAACTTTTATAGTAGAGTAGTAGAAATTGGTGGAGTTAAAGATGATTTAGAATATGACTTAGATACAATCAAATCAAATATCGATAAAAATGATGTGCGTGTCGTTAATGATGAAATCGCGCAAACGATGCGAGATAAAATCGATGCTGCTAAAAAAGCTGGTGATACAATCGGTGGCGTTGTACAAACAATCATTGAAGGTGTACCGATTGGAATTGGTAGCTATGTACATTATGATCGTAAACTAGACGGTCGAATTGCACAGGGTGTTGTAAGCATCAATGCGTTTAAAGGCGTTAGTTTTGGTGAAGGGTTTAAAGCAGCTGAAAAACCTGGAAGTGAAATTCAAGATGAGATATTATACGATACAACAAATGGGTATTATAGAGGCTCAAACCATTTAGGCGGCTTTGAAGGCGGCATGTCTAATGGAATGCCAATCGTTGTTAATGGTGTAATGAAACCTATTCCGACACTATACAAACCATTAAATTCAGTAGATATTAATACTAAAGAATCATTTAAAGCATCTATTGAGCGTTCTGATAGTTGTGCTGTACCTGCAGCCAGTGTTGTTGTTGAAAACGTAGTCGCATTTGAATTAGCAAAAGCATTGCTCGAAGAATTTCAATGTAATCATATTGAACAGCTTCAATCACAAATCAAAGAACGTCGTTTATTAAATATAGAATACTAAAATGTAACTAAAAAATTCACAGATTATTGAGGTGATTACATGAAACTAGAAACAACTTATAAATCTAATAATTATCCTATCATTGTAGAACACCAAGCAATAGACCATTTACATCAGTTTATCAAAGACTATGAAGATGTCGTACTTGTGGTCGATGAACATGTAAACCATGATTGGCACGAGTTGTTAGATTTTATCACTTCTGAAAATAATGCACATAAATTGATCATTCCTTCAGGAGAAACGACAAAAACCTTATCATTTTATGAAAAAACCATCGAATCATTATTAGCTAAACAATTAACGCGTGATACATGTCTCATTGCGATCGGTGGTGGTGCTACTGGTGATTTCACAGGTTTTCTTGCTGCGACTTTATTAAGAGGTGTTGATTTCATTCAAGTTCCAACAACTATTTTGGCACATGATTCAAGTGTGGGTGGCAAGGTAGGGATTAATTCTAAACATGGTAAAAATCTAATAGGCGCTTTTTATAGACCTAAAGCTGTTATTTATGACCTGAATTTTTTAGAAACATTACCTTACACTGAGATATTAAGTGGTTATGCAGAAGTTTATAAACATGCCTTACTAAACGATATAACGTCTGTAAATAATATTGAAGCACAGTATCCAAATGAACAAGCACTTGCTTCGTTAAAGGATATTGAATATTTTCTATATAAAGGTATAGAAACAAAGCTAAATATTATTGTTCAAGATGAAAAAGAATCTAATGTACGTAAATATCTAAATTTGGGGCATACTTTTGGACATGCTGTTGAATATCAATTTAAAATCCCACATGGTCACGCCGTCATGATAGGTATAATTTATCAATTTATAGTTTCTAATATCATATTAAATACACATTATGATATTTCACATTATATTCAGTATTTAAAATCACTAAACTATCCGTTAGAAGTCATTCAATCATTTGAATTTAATTCATTGTATGGATTAATGTTAAAAGATAAAAAAAATGATCAACAAGGTGTGCAAATGGTGCTTTTAAATGCTATTGGGGATCCTCAAGTCAAACACGTAGATAAAGCCACACTTTCACAAGCTTTTGAAATATTCACAACACATTTTGAAAAGTAGGTGCCTAAAAATTGTCAAATAGTAAATTAGTAGAAATTAACGGACCACTTGTTGGGGAAATCGAAGTACCTGGCGATAAATCAATGACACATAGAGCGATTATGTTAGGTTCGCTTGCAACTGGAAAATCAACCATTTATAAGCCGCTTCTAGGTGAAGATTGTCTTCGTACAGTCGAAATATTTAAACTTCTAGGCGTTCAAATTGAAGTCAATGAAGATAAAATCGAAATTGATTCACCTGGCTATAAGTATTTCAAAACACCACACCAAGTGTTATATACTGGGAATTCTGGTACAACGACGCGTTTAGTCGCCGGATTATTATGCGGACTCGGCATAGAAACAGTCTTATCTGGGGACGAATCTATTGGTAAACGCCCAATGGATAGAATTATGAAACCATTAAGATACATGAATGCAAATATTACTGGAATTAATGATAATTATACGCCACTGATTATTAAACCTGCTTCTATCAGCGGTATTACTTATGAAATGGAAGTAGCCAGCGCACAAGTTAAAAGTGCAATTCTTTTTGCAAGTCTTTTTGCTAATGAACCAACGAAAATTAAAGAATTTGATACAACACGAAATCATACAGAAACGATGTTTGAACATTTCAATATACCTATTGCTGTAAATAATGACATTATTGAAATGCCAAGTCTTGGTATCGAACATATTAAACCTGCTGATTTTCACGTACCAGGTGACATATCGTCCGCAGCATACTTTATTGTTGCTGGCTTGATTACGCCGGGCAGTGATATTACAATTCACAATGTTGGCATTAACCCTACACGTTCAGGTATCATAGAAATCGTGACACAAATGGAAGGGAATATCACATTATTTAATCAAACAGATAATCCAGAACCAACAGCATCAATTCGCGTGCAATATTCACCTAATATGAAACCTATTCATATTGATGGTGACCTTGTACCTAGAGCGATTGATGAGATTCCAATTGTAGCCTTACTTTGTACGCAAGCGAATGGTACAAGTATTGTAAAAGAAGCGGAAGAACTTAAAGTTAAAGAAACAAACCGCATTGATACGACCGCAAATATGCTTAATTTGTTAGGGTTTACATTGCAACCAACGAATGATGGTTTAATCATCCACCCATCTGCATTTGAACAAACGGCGACAGTTAACAGTTTCACTGATCATCGTATTGGAATGATGTTAGCCATCGCGTCATTGTTATCAAATGAAGCACTACCAATCGAGCAATTTGATGCTGTCAATGTTTCTTTCCCAGGTTTCTTACCAAAGTTAAAACAATTAGAAAAAGAGGGATAATAGTATGGAAGATATCTACAAACTCATAGACGATATCAACTTACAAAAATTAGATAACCTAGATACACGGGTAAATGATGCATTAAGTTCCCCTAAAGACGATGCATTATTTATTCTTGGTGAAACGTTATATAATTATGGTTTAATGCCTCAGGGCTTAGAAGTGTTCCGTACGCTTTACCACAAATATCCTGATGAAAGTGAACTATTAATCTATTTCATCGAAGGGTTAATGTCTGAGAACCATACTGATGAAGCCTTAGAGTATTTAAGTGAAGTGGAAATATCCACTGAAAGATTAATGTTAGAAGCTGATTTATATCAACAATTAAATATGCTTGAAGTTGCAATTAGTAAACTTGATGAAGCAATTGACATTGAACCAAATGATCCAATTATTCATTATGCATTAGCAGAATTATTATACTTTGACGGACAGTATTTAAGAGCTACGTCTGAATACGAAACTGTCCTTGAAACAGGCGAATATGAAGTGAATGGCGTGAATTTATTTTCACGTCTAGCTGACTGTAGTTTGCAAAGTGGGAATTATAGCGATGCTATCAAAATGTTTGATGAAATTAGTGAAGACGAGATGGACTCTGAAGACTATTTTAAAAAAGCAATTGCTTATGAAAAAAATGATCTTACGCAAGAGGCAATTAATTTAGTACAGACTTTATTATCTAAAGATCCTGATTTCTTACAAGCTTATTTTTATTTACAACAATTATATGAAAATGAACACAACCATGCAGATGCAATTGAAATTGGTAAAGAAGGTTTACGCTTAACACAATTTTATAAAGAATTGATGGTCTCTACAGGAACAATTCAAATAGAGCATGGCGATGCAAATGAAGGTGTCCAATTGCTTATTCAAGCATTAGAAGTAGATAATGCATACCAAGAACCTTTACTAATATTAAGTGATTTATATAGACAAGAAGAAGATTACGAATCACTCATAGGATTACTACAATATGTTGACGAAGAAGACTTGGATCCTGTCTTTATGTGGCATCTTGCCTATGCACTTGGCCAAGAAGAACGAGATAAAGAAGCGCAACACTTTTTCGAATTAGCGTATACGACGTTACAAACACAATCAGCATTTTTAAGTGATTACTATTATTATTTGATTGAAATTGGCCAAATTAAACAAGCCAAAATGATTTTAGACCAATTATTAGAATTAGAGCCTAGTAATGAAACTTGGCACGACGAAGCTGAAAGATTACAATCTTTCTAAATTAGGAAAGGTGGGTTCGAATGACTTATACCCTACAACAATCTAAAGCAGCTTTTATTGAATACCTTCTATTTCATTATCAGTTTAAATCTAGAATTAGTGTATGGGTATTGAATTTAATCAAGTCATCACCGAATTTATTGCAACAAATACACTTTGTAGATGCACGTATTCCAAATCATAACACACTAGAAATAGCTACAGAAAATACGGTAGAGCCTGCAATAAGATTTACACTAGACAATCAACAATTAATCAATAGCAATGAAATCTTTGAATTTATAGCAAATGATGCTTTGTCTTTTGATATAAAAGTATATTTTAGCGACACGCAAAAAAGAGATTATAAATTAGATAATTTATTGTTAACACAATTACTCAATTCACCTTATTATGCTGTATATATGCAAGATATATACAGCATTCCTTTATCGAAGCAAAGTGAGACTTCTATTATTTCTCATTTACAAGATAATATTGATTTAAGTTTACAATTACATGATAAAGCGTTGTTTTATCAATTATCACAAATCCTTAATACGTTTAAATTAAGAAATGTAAATACATCAACGAGGGACTGACGCTATGAATATAAAAACGTTATGGCATGCAATGATATATCATAAGGGTGTGCTTTACTTCTTACTTATTTGTAATTTACTAGGAACGGCATATGGTTATATATGGTACGGTAGTCAACTTAGTGTTACTGATATACAATTTAAGGCCTTTGTACCTGATAGTCCGACTGCATCACTGTTTCTATGTATTATCATTCTGGCCTATATATTCGGTAAACAAATACCCATTTTTGAGGCTTTGGCCTTTGTATCGCTTATTAAATACGGTGTTTGGGCAGTCATTATGAATATCATCATGTTTATACAATACGATGCAGTAACGATTACGGGTTGCATGCTTATACTATCGCATGGCGTAATGGCAGTTGAAGCATTCGTCTTTTATCCAAGGTTTAAAATATCTATTTCTGCATTTATTATTGCTATGATCTGGGTATTTCATAACGATATTATCGATTACGTTTTTATGCAGTATCCCTATTATGATTTTATCGCGAGTCATATTGAAGGTGTTGCTTATCTCGCTTTCTGGTTGAGTATTATTCCGTTAATTCTATATTTAAATTTAACTCGATTTGAAAAAGATAAAATATTTGACCACTAATGAAGGACACAGTAAAATGTTTATAAAGGAGTGAGGTTTTTGTCTTTTATCTATATGATTATATACTTTGTTATATTAATGGTACTGCCTCTTTGGGCGCAGCACAAAGTTAAATCTAATTATGAAAAATATTCACAAGTCAGATCTACAAGCGGAAAGACGGGTCAAGAAGTAGCTTTAGAAATACTTCATGCTAATGGCATTTACGATGTTGATGTTGTAGAAGGACAAGGTTTCTTAACGGACCATTACGATCCACGTAAGAAAGTACTTGTACTATCTCCAGCTAACTTTAGCAGACCTTCAGTCGCTGGTACTGCTATTGCTGCACACGAAGTTGGTCATGCAATTCAACATGCGCAGGGCTATTTCTTCTTGAGATTCAGAACTTCTTTAGTACCGCTTGCTAATATTGGTAGTTCAATCGGCTATTTAGCTGTATTTGCAGGTATTATTTTAACAAGCTTACAAAGTACTTTAGGTTCTACAGCACTATGGATTGGTATAGCATTTATGTCATTTGCAGTATTGTTCTCAATTGTCACATTACCAGTTGAATTCAATGCTAGTAGTAGAGCAATGAAACAAATTCAAAGTTTAGATATCGTAAATGAAAAAGAATATCGTCATGCTAAAAAAGTACTTACAGCTGCTGCAATGACTTATGTTGCATCAACTGCAGTTGCTTTAGCAGAACTTGCAAGATTTATTCTAATTGCTAGATCAAGTGATTAATATAATTGATTCCCAAACATCTTTGATGTTTGGGTTTTTTTATGTGCTAATTCTTAAATTTTCTCATAATCAAAATACGACCGTTGTAATACAATTATTGAGTTGCTTATGTATAGTACATTTTTCCTCATCTAGATACACAAGTATCCTACTGCTTTCTAAATATATTTTTTCACAATCAAGCATAAGCCTTAACTGTTGCAGGAATAATGCATGAAACATAAAATTAGTCTATACTATAAAAGAAACCGTTAGAAATGAGAGGCATATATTATGAAATCTATGAAAGAAATGCAAACCGAAGTAGATGACTATATTGGACAGTTTAAAACAGGATATTTTTCTCCATTAGCGAACCTAGCGCGCTTAACTGAAGAAGTCGGGGAACTTTCAAGAGAAATCAATCATGTATATGGTGAGAAAAAGAAAAAAGCTTCAGAAGATGATAATACAATTAAAGCAGAATTAGGAGATAACTTATTTGTCTTAATGTGTATTGCCAATTCTTTAGATATCGATTTAACTGAAAGCTTTGATGAGACGATGGAGAAATTTAATACACGTGACAAAAATCGTTTCGAACGAAAATAATTTTACATGAATGAGAAAGGATGTACCGCCTTATGAAAATAGGCATCACTTGTTATCCATCTATGGGTGGTTCAGGCATTATAGCTACAGAATTAGGTATCAAACTCGCTGAGCGTGGTCATGATATTCACTTTATTACATCTAATATACCGTTTAGAATAAGAAAGCCTTTACCAAATATGACGTTCCATCAAGTTGAAGTAAACCAATATGCTGTTTTTCAATATCCACCCTATGATATAACACTGAGTACAAAAATCGCTGAAGTCATCAATGAATATGACTTAGATGTGCTACATATGCATTATGCTGTGCCTCATGCTGTGTGTGGTATATTAGCAAAACATATGTCACAAAAAGATATAAAAATAATGACGACCTTACACGGTACTGATATTACAGTGCTCGGTTATGACCATTCTTTAAAAAATGCAATTAAATTCGGTATTGAGGGCAGCGATGTGGTGACGAGTGTAAGTCAATCACTTGCACAACAAACTTATGATATCATCGAAACTGATAAAGAGATTGTCCCTATATATAATTTTGTAAGAGAAAAAGAATTTCCTACCAAACTCAATACACCAACTTCAGAGGATGAACAACTAAAAGCTTGTTACGGTATCCATCCTGATGAAAAAGTACTGATTCATGTGTCCAATTTTAGATCAGTGAAACGTATCGATACGATTATTGATACATTTGCAAGAGTGCATAAAGCTATCCCTTCTAAATTAATCTTACTTGGCGATGGCCCTGAACTTATGGATATGAAAGAAAAAGCACGTCAACTTAATTTAGAAGATGCAGTGTTGTTTTTAGGTAAGCAAAATTGGGTGAGTCAATTCTATCAAATTTCAGACTTAGTTCTATTATTGAGTGAAAAAGAAAGCTTTGGATTAACATTGCTTGAAGCTATGAAATCTGGTGTGGTTCCAATTGGTTCAACTGCAGGTGGTATTAAAGAAGTAATTAAACATGAAGATACTGGATATATCGTTAATGTTGGAGACGATGAAGCTGCAAGTGCGTATTCGATTCAGTTACTAACTAATCCTGAACTATATCACGAAATGCAAACGCGAATGCTAGAAGATGTTGCAAACAGATTTTCATCTGATTTAATTGCAGATCAATATGAGTATTATTACAAAAAAATGTTAGAGGGTAACAATGACTAATTCTTTATTTGAAACAGCCAAACCAATTCTAGAAAAATTACAAGCTCATCATTTTCAAGCCTATTTTGTTGGTGGCTCTGTGCGTGACTATCTTATGAATAGACCCATTCATGATATCGATATTACAACGAGTGCAACGCCGGATGAAATTGAAACAGTATTTGATAAGACCATACCTATTGGGAGAGAACATGGCACAATTAATGTGATATACAAAGGCGAGCAGTATGAGGTTACAACTTTTCGTTCTGAGGGTGATTATGATGATCACCGTAGACCTAATGAGGTCTTTTTTGTTAGAAACTTATATGATGATGTACAGCGCAGAGATTTTACAATGAATGCAATTGCGATGGATATTAATTATCAAATCTTTGATTACTTTGAAGGACAGCAGGATATTAAACATCAACTCATTAGAACTGTTGGTAATCCTGATGAACGCTTTGATGAAGATGCATTAAGAATTATCAGAGGCTTACGTTTTCAATCACAATTTGGCTTTCACTTAGAAGAAGCTACTTTTACCGCGATGTTCAACCACATTGCAGATATTAAATATTTGGCAATTGAACGCATTGTTGTTGAATTAAAGAAACTAACAAATGGTGACTTTGTATCGAAAAGTTTTAATAATTTAAAGCATTTTATGGCTTTTAAATATATTCCATTTTTCAAACACTACGACATCACCAAATTCACATTACGTAATGCCATGCCTTTTACGACGTTTGTAGCGTTTTTAATATCTCAACAGCGTGAAATAGATGCGAATATTGCTGATTTAAAAGTGAGCAACAATGAAAAAAAACGTATTAAAACATTAGTTCAACTTATCGATCAAATAGATGAAGTACAAACAAAATCACAATTAAAATTATTTGTTTATGACTATGGAAAAAAAGATATACTAGAAGTATTAAGCTATTTAGATGAATTAAAACGAAATCGTATTACATCTATATCACCATTAATAGTTAACGACCAAACAGTTACTGAAGTTGCAAAACAATTACCGATGCTGTCAAGAAGTGAAATGGATATCAATGGGAAAGATATATTAGAAATAGCGAATAAAAAAAGCGGACCATGGCTCAAAGAAACCTTACGTGAAGTCGAATACGCTATAATATCAGGTGAAGTAGTCAATTTCAAACCTGAACTTAAAAAGTGGGTGAAAACACGTGTCTAAATATAGTAAAGCAGTTGTCTATATGTTATACCAATATGAATCTGAATACATTTCTGGCCAATTTATTGCTGAGCAACTTTCTATATCAAGAACAGCTGTAAAGAAAGTCATTGATCAATTAAAAGAAGAAGGGTGTCAGATAGAATCCATTAATCATAAAGGACATCACTTAATTCAATTACCAGATAAATGGTACAAAGGTATCGTTATGCCAACCATTCAATCTCAACATTTATTTGAACATGTTGACGTATTCGATCAAGTAGAGTCCACACAATTATTAGCGAAACAAAAATTAGTAGGCAATACAGATACGTTTTTAATCCTAAGTGATGAACAAACGAAAGGAAAAGGCCGTTTCAATAGACCGTGGGCTTCAGCCAAAGGAAAAGGGCTTTGGATGTCAATTGTTTTACGACCAGATGTACCTTTCGATATGATAACTAAGTTTAATTTATTTATGGCGCTTGGTATAAGAGATGCTATTCAACAATTTAGTAAAAGTGATGTTTCTGTAAAGTGGCCTAATGATATTTATATCAATAATCAAAAAGTCTGTGGCTTTTTAACCGAAATGGTTGCTAATAGTGACGGTATTGAAGCTGTTATATGTGGTATTGGCATTAATATGAATCAAGAACCAAGCGATTTTACTGGTGAATTAGCTCAAAAAGCAACCAGTATTAGAATACACAAGAAAGATAAAGTGAATCGTTATGATTTTTTAGAAGTGCTTATTTCACAAATCGAGTATCGATATAAACAATTTATTAAAGAACCATTTTCATCTATTCGTGATGAATACATAGCTACTTCAAATATATGGCACAAACAGTTAAGATTCACTGAAAATAATGTTCAATTTAAAGGTGAAGCCATTGATATAGATGATAATGGATTTTTAATTGTTTTAGATGAGAATAAACAACAACACCAATTGATGAGCGCTGATATTGAATTATAACTCAAATAATGAAAGGAGGAAGTAGAATGGCAAAACCTTGCTATGCTGTCGTAGATTTAGAAACTACAGGCAACCAATTAGATTATGATGAAATTATTCAAATAGGCATAACATTTGTGCGTGAAAATAAAATTATTGGAACGTATCACTCCATGATTAAAACAGATTTAGAAATTCCTCCTTTTATTCAAGCTTTAACTTCAATTGAAGAAGATATGTTAAATCAAGCACCGTATTTTCATGAAATTGCAGAAGATATATACAAACAAATAGATGGTTGTATATTTGTAGCGCATAATGTGGCGTTTGATTTAAATTTTATCAAGAAATCATTTAAACAATGCCATATCAATTATCGTCCAAAGAAAGTCATGGATACGTTAGAATTATTCAAAGTTGCTTTCCCAACGGATAAAAGCTATCAATTAAGCGAACTAGCTGAAGTACATGGGATTATCTTAAATAATGCCCATAGAGCTGATGAAGACGCTGCCACAACGGCACAACTGATGATTATTGCATTCGAAAAATTTGAATCTTTACCATTAGATACACTTAAGCAACTTTATTACCTAAGTAAAAATCTAAAATACGATTTACATGATATTATATTTGAAATGGTGCGAAATTATGATGAACAAACGCTTAGTGATCGATTTGATCAATTCGAACAAATCATATATAAAAAACAAATAGATTTTAAAGCACCAACCGTACAATTCGGTGGTAACTTAAAAGCACTATACACTTTAGTGACTAAAGAACTGGGGTTAACATATCGCCCTCAACAATTATATTTATCTGAAATTATATTGGAACAACTCATGCATAGTGAAAAAGCAATGATTGAAGCCCCTTTAGGAAGCGGTAAGTCATTTGCTTATCTACTTGCCTCACTGATGTATAATATCGAAACTGGCAAACATGTCATGATTTCTACAAATACAAAATTATTACAAAACCAATTATTAGAAAAGGATATTCCTGCGATTAAAAAAGCATTAGATTTCAAAATAAATGCGACGCTAATCAAAAGCAAACGTGACTACATCGCTTTAGGGTTAATAAGTCAAATACTTAAAGAAGAATCTAGTAATTATGAAGTTTGCATTTTGAAGATGCAATTACTGATTTGGATTACGGAAACAGACACGGGTGATATTCAGGAATTAGATTTAAAAGGCGGACAAAAAATGTATTTCGAACAAAAACTCGAAACCTATGTTCCAGTCCGTAATGATATACATTATTTTAATTTTATTAAGCGCAATGCACAAAACATTCAAATTGGTATCACAAACCATGCCCACTTAATTCACGCAGCTCACGATAACTCCATTTATCAATTATTTGATGATTGTATTATAGATGAAGCACATAGGCTGCCAGATTATGCTTTAAATCAAGTAACTAATGAATTGAGTTACGCAGATATTAAATATCAGTTAGGGTTGATTGGTAAGACTGAAAATGAAAAGTTACTAAAATCTATAGATCTACTTGAACAGCAACGTATTCTCGAAAAATTAGACATACCACCTATAGATGTTTTTGGCTTAAAAACGACTGTGAATGAGATACATGATTTGAATGAACAATTGTTTACAACGATGTATGATATTATTCAATCTTCTGAAATACAAGATGATGAAGTCCATAAACTTCATTTCGTATATCACTTTGATGTCACACCTATATTAAACGACTTACATGCCATTATTCACAAATTAAACATGACGTTAGAATTCTTTAATGGTATGAGCCATAAATCAATTAAATCAGTGAGAAAGCAATTTCTATATATTAATGATCGTTTTAAAGATATTGAACAAAGTCTTAAAAATAAACACACATGTTATTTATCTATCAAAAATTTAAATCAGAAATCTACTATAAGACTTAATGTTAAAGATTACGATGTTAAAGAAATCCTCACGAAGCAAGTGCTCGATAAATTCAAATCACTAACATTTATTTCAGGGACACTAACATTCAATCATTCCTTTGAGAACTTTAAACAATGGTTTAATAAAGATATTGAATTTAACACATATGAAATTGATACGACCGTAACATCACCGAATCAAACGACTGTCTTTATACCAAATGATGTATCATCTTATAATTATAAGAATATTAACGATTATGTAAGTTCCATTGTTAATTATGTAATTGAATACGTATCTGTTGTAGAATCCAAATGTCTGATCCTATTTACGAGTTATAAAATGATGCATATGGTTCAAGAATTAATAAATGAATTGCCTGAATTTGAAGATTATGTTGTATTAACACAACAACAGAACCAAAACTATAAGATTGTCCAACAATTTAATAGTTTTAATAAAGCCATATTGTTAGGTACAGGTACATTTTTTGAAGGCTTCGATTTTCAGTCAAATGGCATTAAATGTGTCATGATTGCTAAATTACCGTTTATGAACCAAAATAATACTAAATATTGGTTGATGGAGTCTGAGTTTACTTCTACATTCAAAGAATATGTGTTACCTGATGCTGTGACACGCTTTAGACAAGGGCTAGGTAGATTAATTCGTAGTGAAAATGATAAAGGCATTATCGTATCTTTTGATGACCGTTTAATTCGTAGTAATTACAAACAGTTTTTTGAACAATCATTAGAACAATATCGTCAGAAAAAAGGGGATATTAAGCAATTTTCTATACTCCTTAAAAAATTAAAAAAAGAAAACGCTAAGAAACCATAAACATAGCACAAGCAACTAGAACTTATATATGGATTTTGTTAAAATATATAAGGATAAAAAAAGTAGAATACACTATTATAGGAGACTGGTTATGAATACAACGATAAAAGAAGCAAAACAGTATATTGGCCAAGAAGTTACAATCGGTGCTTGGTTAACGAATAAACGTTCAAGTGGTAAGATTGCTTTCTTACAATTAAGAGATGGCACAGGATTTATCCAGGGTGTTGTTGCTAAAGCTGAAGTAGATGAAGAGATATTCCAAAAAGCAAAAGAAATTACACAAGAGTCATCATTATATGTGACAGGTGTAATTAGCGAAGATAATCGTTCTGATATCGGTTACGAAATGCAAGTTAAATCAATAGAAGTAATATCTGAAGCACATGATTATCCAATTACGCCTAAAAATCATGGTACAGAATTTTTAATGGATCATCGTCATCTATGGTTACGTTCAAAAAAACAACATGCGGTTATGAAAATCAGAAATGAAATTATTCGTGCCACATACGAATTCTTTAATGATAACGGATTTACAAAAATTGATCCGCCTATCTTAACAGCAAGTGCACCAGAAGGTACAAGTGAATTATTCCATACAAAATACTTTGACCAAGATGCTTTCTTATCTCAAAGTGGCCAACTATATATGGAAGCCGCTGCAATGGCACACGGAAGAGTATTCTCATTTGGTCCTACATTCCGTGCAGAAAAATCTAAAACACGTCGTCACTTAATTGAATTCTGGATGATAGAACCAGAAATGGCATTTTGTGAACACGCACAAAGTTTAGAAGTACAAGAACAATATGTCACTCATGTTGTTAAATCAGTATTGAATCATTGCAAATTAGAACTAAAAGCGCTAGACAGAGATACATCTAAATTAGAAAAAGTAACAACACCATTCCCACGTATAACTTACGCTGATGCTGTTATTTTCTTAAAAGAACAAGGTTTTGATGATATAGAGTGGGGTGAAGATTTCGGTGCACCACACGAAACAGCGATTGCTAATCACTATGATTTACCGGTGTTCATCACGAATTATCCAACTAAAATCAAACCATTCTATATGCAGCCTAATCCAGAAAATGAGGACACTGTTTTATGTGCAGACTTAATTGCACCAGAAGGTTATGGTGAAATTATAGGTGGTTCTGAACGTATTAATGATCTTGAATTACTTAAAGAACGACTAAGTCAATTCGAATTAGATGCTGAAAGTTATAGTTATTATTTAGATTTACGTCGTTATGGTAGTGTGCCACATAGTGGCTTTGGCTTAGGTTTAGAAAGAACTGTAGCTTGGTTATCAGGCGTTGAACACGTTCGTGAAACAGCACCATTCCCACGCTTATTAAACCGTTTATACCCATAATTTATTTTAGAATATGTGTCAAAAACGTCCAGTCTAGTTATCAATGGCTGGACGTTTTTATAACATGAATATAGAACAGGAGGTATCTATCTTTGAATAGTGAACAACTTAAAATACGGCCCGTCATTATTAGACGTGAACTGTTAGATCATTATAACCAACTTGGGATAAATGAAGCTGAATTGGTTATATTAATTAAGCTATTACATGCCTCTGAATCTTCAAACAAACAACCTTCTATTGAATCCTTGCAGCAAGGGACGACATTCGGCTCTAGAGAAGTCACAACTATCATCCAAAGTTTAATACAACATGATTTACTTGAATTAAAGGTTGAGAAAGATGAAGAAGGTAAATTTACTGAATATATGAACCTCAACCAATTCTATGTGAAATTAAGTGAGATAATGGAACAAGTAAATATTAAAGTAGAAGAAGAGAATACGGAAGTTGAATTTAATGTTTTATTTCAACAAATTGAACAAGCCTTTGGTAGACCGTTATCTCCGTTTGAAATCGAAACGTTAAACCAATGGTTAGATATTGATAAACATGAATTAAGTGTCATTCAAGCTGCTCTAGATGAAGCGACGAGCCAGAATAAGTTAAGTTTTAAATATATCGATCGTATTTTATTAAATTGGAAAAAAAATAATGTAAAAACAATTGAAGATTCTAAAAAAATTAGTCGCCAATTCAATCAACCTAAAATGAAGCATACAATTAAAAAAGTGCCTAAATTCGACTGGCTGAACGGGGAGAATCCAAATGATAAGTAATAAAAAAGCATTAGAAATGGTTGATGTCATAGCAAATATGTTTCCAAATGCTGAATGTGAGCTCAAACATGACAATCCTTTCGAATTAACGATTGCTGTGTTATTATCAGCTCAAACGACGGATGTTTCTGTTAATAAATTAACAAAAGATTTATTTCAAAAATACAAAACACCTGAAGATTACTTAAATGTAGATATTTCTGAATTAGAAAATGATTTGCGTACCATTGGTCTATATAGAAACAAAGCGAAAAATATTCAAAAATTATGTCGTTCTTTGTTGGATCAATTTGATGGTGAAATTCCACATACGCATGCTGAATTAGAAAGTTTGGCTGGCGTAGGTAGAAAAACCGCTAATGTAGTTATGAGTGTTGCTTTTGGCGAACCATCTTTAGCAGTTGATACACACGTTGAAAGAATATCTAAACGTTTAGGCATTTGTAGATGGAAAGATAACGTGAGACAAGTTGAAGATAAGTTATGCCACGTTGTACCAAGAGAGCGCTGGAATAAAACACATCACCAACTTATATTCTTTGGTCGTTATCACTGTCTTGCTAGAAGTCCAAAGTGTGATGTTTGTCCGTTATTTAATGATTGTAGAGAAGGTCAAAAACGCTATAAAGCCAATTTGAAAGAGGCGTAATTTTATGATTACAAAAGAAGACTTTACTGAATTAGAAGCTCAAATTGATCAATATGCGAAATCAAAGCAATTGAAATCATCAGAAGCTAAATTAAAATTAGATGACTATTTTGCTTTAATCGAACAATATTTTAAACAGATTAATCATATCCAAACTATAAATTTTTCAGATTTAGATGCATACCCTGTAGTGCCAATGAATTTTGAAGAACGTTATCATTATATGATTGCTAGAAAATATCATTTTATGGGCTACAGTCAAATGAAAACTTTAAAATCTGAACTTATAAAAATGAATGCTTCTTATCAAATTAGAAGCAAAAACCGAAAATTATAGTTACTTTGTTCATATTGCTCGATTTGTAGATAATTTAAGGCATAAGGCACTCTATTTTAAAACTATGTTATAGTCATTTTAAAATGAGGTGTCTTATTTTTGAATATGAACACACATTTTTCACTAATTTTGTAACGAATGCATACAGCTAGAAAAATAGTATAAATAAGATTCTCTAGACTTCGAGACATACCACAATTCTGCTATGCGCAGCCGAGATCATAAACTTCTAAATATAAAGCGTACGCATCCATATATGATGGATGCGTACGCTTTTTTATAATTGCTATTTGTAATATAAGTACTTATTGCAAATGCAGTTATTTAATTAAGTGATTGCTATCAAAAAATGAATACTTAGTGTTATTTAAAGATATCCTTATTTTCAAAAAAATACCCGGTAGCCAAATGAAATGGCATACCGGGTATGAGTGTAGCTAAATGAATTAACGTGCTGCACTTTGTTGGTTACTTGAGTTGTTTGTATTACTAGTTGAATTATTATTACTTGAATTAGAAGATGATGAACTGTTACTGCTACCACCTTGACCCTGAGGTTTATTACTAGTGGTATTATCATCTGGTTTACCTTTAACAGATAAATCATCTTTTGAGTCTCCAGAAACTGAATCTGGTTTAGAGAAATCTTTGCCATCTTTTGGTGAAATACTTTCCATGACATCTTCTAATAAGTATTGTGGGTATTCTTGTTCTTCATGGCCTATAAATGAGTTTGTACCGCCTTGTTTAACTTCATTGAATCCCATCCATACTGACATACTGTATTTAGGTGTGAAACCATTAATCCAAACATCTTTCGCTGCATCGTCTGGCAGATTATATTGTTGATAAGTTTGTTCACCATAAGTACCTGTACCAGTTTTGGCTGCTAGATTAACGCCAGATACACCATGACCGTATGCAGAACCATATGCTTCAAATGTACCTTTAAGTACTTCTGCTAACATATATGATGTTGAGTCTTTCATAGCTTTTTTACTAGTATGATCGTATTCAACCGTTTCGCCATCTTGTTTGACAACTTTTTTAATAGAGTGGGCATTGTTATATTCACCACCATTAGCAATTGCAGCAAATGCAGAAGCTAATTGAGTAGGAGAGAATTCAGATGCTGAACCACCTAATACTTCAGATGGACCAATGTCTCCTTCATAATCTAACCCAACTTTTTTAGCAAAATCTTTTGGTGCATCGTTTCCGGCATTTTCTTTAGTTGATTGCCATGCTTTAAGTGCTGGAATATTAAAACTTTCACGTAATGCATCATAAAGTTTTACCGTACCGTGGCTCTTAGTATCATAGTTTCTAAATGTTACACCATCTACTTGATAAGATTCTTCATCTTGAATCGCATGGTTCGTTGCCCATGACATATTTTCAATTGCAGGACCATACGCTAAGAATGGTTTCAGTGAAGAACCAGTAGGGTGGGCATCAGTTGCTAAGTTTCTATCTACAATATCTTTATAATTTCTACCACCAGATATTGCGACAAGGCCACCATTTTCACTATCTACAATAGAAGAACCAACTTGTTGGTCTTCATTTTTATAATAGCTACCATTATTCACTCGATCTTGTAATGTTTGTTGAACATCTTTGTCCATATTCGTATAAATCTTAACGCCGCTATTTAATACAGAACCTAAATCTTCATCTTTAAATTCTTTATTATTCATAAGTTCAGATTTCACAAAGTTTACATATGAATCGTATGCCTCGTTTGAATTATCTTCACTTACTTCGCGATCTTCAGATGAACGTTGGACCAGATTGTCTTGTAAAGAAGTATTTTGTGCTTCTTCTTTTTGTTTCTTAGTAATTCTATTATGATATTCCATTAAATAAAGTACTGTATCTTTACGAGACTCAGCTTCTTTAGGATGATCATAAATGTTATAAGTATTTGGTACTTGTGGTAAACCAGCAAGATAAGCAGATTCCGCTAAATTCAAGTCTTTCAAATCTTTATTGAAATAATATTTAGCAGCAGCTTTCACGCCGTATACACCATCAGAGTAGTAAATTTTATTTAAGTACATCTCAAAAATTTCATCTTTACTATACTCTTGTTCTAATCTGTAGGACAAGTAAGCTTCTTGAGCTTTACGTGCAATTGATTTTTGATCTGTTAAGAATGAACGTTTAACTACTTGTTGTGTTAATGTTGATGCACCTTGTGAACCAAAGCCACCAGTGACGTTCTTAGCTACAGCACCAAAGAGACGTTTGTAATCAAGTGCTCCATGATCATAGAATCGATTATCCTCAGTAGCTAAAACAGCTTCTTTCATTGTCTTAGGTACTTCGTCTAAATCGACATGCTCTCGTCGTTGCCCATTATCGATTGTTTTAACTAAATCGCCATCTTTATCATAAATCTTAGCTGGCACGGGATCTTTTAATTTTGCTTCATTAAATGCAGGAGATTTCCAAGCATAATATGCAAACAACAAGATTCCTATTAAAGCTAGAACGATAAAGGCTATAATTAGAAACCCAAATATCTTAATAATCGTTCGTTTTATATTCCTATTCTTTTTTTGCTCGGACTTTCCATTCTTATTATTAGATTGAGAAGTCCTCTTTTTCTCCGTCATACGCGGTCCTCACTTTCATCTAATATCAACTTATCAACTGTTTTGAGATAATTCAATCGTGGTTGATACTGATAAGGAATATAGTAACCATTTTTTCTTATTTCTTCAACCGTTACCGACTTTTTAATCTCTTGAATGTGTCTCTCCCAAAACTTTTTGAAATTTGCATATGGGAGCAAATACACTTCATCGAGCGATTTAAAGCGAATTAATAAAAATACAATCCCTTGTTGTTGATAACATGCTTCCATATGTCGAACTTGATGTTCATGCATATTATTTAAAGGGAATGATGTTTTATTTTTTGTTTCTTTTGCTTCAAAATCTAAATAACGACCATGATAAATACCATTATAGTCTGTTGTCGACGGCGTTCTAAAATAAGCCTCATTTATTACTGCCTTACTTCTCATAGGATAATGAACATTCACTATCTGTATCGGGGTAGGCTTCTTATGTATTACAGCAATACCTCGATTTAAATAATAATCATTCGACAGTTCGATATCTTTTTCAAGTGACATACCTCTGCCACCATAATCAATTTTACTCGTTTGTCCCTTATGAGTTCGTCCGACCTGAGACTTATTTCTATTAAATGGCTTTCCATTTGGATAATTCATTTATTTTCACCACTTTAGTTTGGTCATCCAAAACCTGTTTCATTATACATGACTTTAGCAAATTTTTCCAAACTATGAAATATGAACCAATGTATTTATAAATACATCACATACATTTTAACGTGCTTTGCTCAATTAAACAATATTTGAAACAAAATAAAATAGTTAATCATATAAATGTTAAACGACACTTTAAAAATGACGAAGTAGATCATTTATGGTAAATTTGTGAAGTAGGGGGAATCCTCATGCAACAACTATTAATGCAATTATTAAATGATGTTTTGAAAATGGTAGAAAAATACGAGACTGCCAAATCAACTGGCGAAGATTACGATTTTTATGTTGAGGTTGTACCATTCACAAATGATATTGATCAACAACTTAAAAAGCTAGTTACATATGAGCAACAAGTAATTCAATTACAATATATGAATAAACAAAAATTCGATTTACTTATTTCAAATATTGAATCTTTATCTGTTGAATGTCACTTTAAACGTACGAGCAGAAAATTATTTAATGAAAAAGTAAAGGCTGTTCAATATGATTTAAGCTACATACAAAGAAATGAGCAATTTTTATGATTAAAACTGTATATGTTACTGGATATAAGTCGTTTGAACTTAATATTTTTAAAGATGATGCACCTGAAGTTTCCTATTTAAAAAAATTTATTGAACATAAATTAAAACAGTTGATTGAAGAAGGCTTAGAATGGGTATTGATACAAGGACAGATGGGTATAGAGCTATGGACAGCAGAGGTCGTGTTAGCGTTGAAAGCAACCTATCCAGATTTAAAATTAGGAATTATCACACCGTTTTATGGTCATATTGATAGATGGAACGAACAAAATCAAGCAAAATATAATCACATTGCGCATCATGCTGATTTTGTTGATAGCGTATTCCATTCTTCATATGAAGGGCCTCATCAATTTAAACAAACCGATCAATTTATGTTAGCACATTCTGATACAACGCTTTTGATTTATGATGAGGAACAAGAAGCTAGTCCAAAGTTCTTTAAGCAGATGTTAGTTGATTTTATGGAAAAAACAAATTATACTTGTGATATTGTGACGTTCGATGAGTTAACTGAATTCATCAACGACTTGCAGTGGTCTCAAGAGCAAAGTTTCGAATGAGGTGGAGAAAAATGTCAGAAGTTTCATTAAAATTATCAGCAAAAGATATTTATGAAAAAGATTTTGAAAAAACTATGACGCGTGGTTATAGAAGGGAAGAAGTAGATGCTTTCTTAGACGACATCATAGCTGATTATCAAAAAATGGCAGATTTAGATAATGAAGTAGTTAAACTTTCAGAAGAAAACAACAAATTAAAAAAAGAACTTGAAGAGTTAAGATTACGTGTAGCAACATCGAGACCACAAGAAAATAAAAACTTCTCTTCAAACAACAATGCTACAACTAAGAATAATAGTAGTAACAACAATGTTGATATATTAAAAAGAATATCCAACCTAGAAAAAGCTGTTTTCGGTAAATAATCAACTATTATCACATAGAGAATATGATGATGACCGTAGATATAGCAGCATCTACATAAAGATAAGTTTTGAATTCGTTCAAAACTTATCTTATTTTTTATTTGTTTAGGCTATAAAATAATGATATACTTCTAAAGATGGTGTTTCGGGTAATCGCTATAGCGATATAGAGGAAAGTCCATGCTCACACAATCTGAGATGATTGTAGTGTTCGTGCTTGATGAAACAATAAGTCAAGGCATTAAGTTGACGGCAACGAAATAACCTAAGTCCTTAGATAAGGTTAGATTAGTTTGAAAGTGCCACAGTGACGGAGCTTTTGCAGAAATGCAAAAGGTGGAACGCGGTAAACCCCTCGAGTGAGCAATCCAAATTAGGTAGGAGCACTTATTTAACGGAATTCAACGTATATATAAGACATACTTTTAAAAGTATGTAGACAGATGGTTACCACCTGCGTACGAGTGTTTCTAGTACACGTTAGCAGTACAATGGTACAAAACATGGCTTACAGAAATATCATCACTAGACCCAAGCTCTCCCAAATCGGAGAGCTTTTTTCATTGCTATAATCTATTAAAAACCTACGTTCCATACACATCTTTAGGCAATGTCATATCTATTTAAAATAACTTTTGATAAAATAAAAGCAAATCATTATAAAGAAGGAGCAAAACAATGTATCAATTACTAGCAGTATGCCCAATGGGATTAGAAGCAGTTGTAGCTAAGGAAATTCAGGAATTAGGTTACGACACAACTGTTGAAAATGGTAGAATCTTTTTTGAAGGCGACGAAACTGCCATTGTTAAATGTAATTTATGGTTACGCACAGCAGATAGAATCAAAATTGTTGTTGGCCAATTTAAAGCCACAACCTTTGATGAATTATTTGAAAAAACAAAGGCACTACCTTGGGAAACGCTCATTGAACAAGATGGTAATTTCCCAGTACAAGGTCGAAGTGTTAAATCTACATTATTTAGTGTACCTGATTGCCAAGCCATCGTGAAAAAAGCAATCGTTGAGCGTTTGAGACGTGCATATCAAGCAAGTGGCTGGTTAAATGAAACGGGCGCTAAATATCCAATTGAAGTAGCCATTTTAAAAGATAATGCACTTTTAACTATAGATACTTCTGGTTCAGGTTTAAATAAACGTGGTTATCGTTTAGCGCAAGGTGAAGCTCCTATCAAAGAAACACTTGCTGCTAGCCTTATCCGTTTAGCGAACTGGACAGGTGACACACCTTTAGTGGATCCATTTTGTGGTTCTGGTACGATAGCAATTGAAGCATGTTTAATCGCTCAAAATATTGCGCCTGGATTTAACCGTGATTTCGTTTCTGAGAATTGGGATATTATGCCAGATCGTTTATATGATGAAATGAGAGATGAAGCTGATCAACAAGCGAATTATGACCGTAAATTAGAAATTTATGCATCTGATATCGATCCTGAAATGATAGAAATAGCACGAAGGAATGCTGAAGAAGTTGGATTAGCCGACATCATTCAGTTTAGTGTTAAAGATGTTAATACACTTACCATTGATGAAGATAAACCTATGGCTTTAATAGGCAATCCACCTTATGGTGAACGTATCGGGGATAGAGATAAAGTAGAAGAAATGTACCGATACATCGGAGAACTTATGCAACAACATTCACAACTATCTACATATATTCTTACAAGTAGTACAGAATTCGAATTTTTAGTAAATAAAAAAGCGACTAAACGTAGAAAACTATTTAATGGTTATATTGAATGTACATATTACCAATATTGGGGAGACAAAAAGCCTCGTTCTTAGTTTTTAGTGCAATTAGTATTTTGGAAAGCGGTGACTCAATTGAATACAGAATTTAAAAAAGGCTTTTTCTTTGCGTTCGGAGCATATATTCTTTGGGGTATACTCCCTATATATTGGGAATTAATTAGTGATATTGGTGCATTTGAAATATTAGCATTTAGAATTGTATTATCGATGGTGTTTATGTTATTCATCTTAATCATAACGAAAAATACGGCTCCATTTAAACGGGATATTAAACAACTTTTTACAAATCCTATCCAACTTATTGCTATCATTGCAGCGGGTTATGTTATTACAATAAATTGGGGTACTTTTATATGGGCCGTTACAAATGGACATGTACTTCAGTCAAGTTTAGGTTATTATATCAATCCACTGGTCAGTATTTTGTTGGCGCTTATATTTTTAAAAGAACGTTTTAATAAGCTTGAATGGATAGCCATAGGCCTAGCGGTTATCGGAGTACTCTATATGACGTTGAAAATGGGCGTCTTCCCAGGCATTTCATTGTTACTTGCAGGTTCTTTTGGTGTCTATGGATTAATTAAAAAAATAGTCCCTATCGATGCAATAAGTAGCATTACAATTGAATGTATTGTTACTGCTCCCGCTGGATTCATTTATTTATGGTATATTTGGCAAAATGGTGGTTTATCTTTTGGGATGAATAGTTCTTCATTTTGGTTAATCTTCTCAGGTGCGGTTACAGCTGTACCACTTATTTTGTTCTCGGCAGGTGCAAGACGTATTCCTTTATCTTTAACTGGTTTTATTCAGTACATAGGACCAACTTTAATGTTTATACTAGGAATATTTTTATTCAAAGAACCATTTGATATTGATCAATTAATCACATTTGTATTTATATGGATTGGTATTATTATATATAGTATTTCTCAATATTTTAAAATTAAGAAAGATAAAAATCCGATCATTCATTAGCCTTACTAAAAGTCTCTGTTCGTCGTTGCGAATAAGAGGCTTTTTTAATACCTTAAAATCTAAGCGTATACAATCGAATTCATTGATTACGTTTAAGTAGTTAGAAATAGGATAACTATAATATTGTGAGTACTATGAAGTGTCATTAAACAGAAAATGTGAACTTTCAAGCATTTATAATTATAATATAAACGAACCTAAAAATATCTTATAAACAATATGGACAACATATCTCGTATTACAATAAAAGAAATGGAGTGATTAAATGACTAAAGTATTAATATTGGGAGCTAATGGTGCTGTTTCTAAAGCGGCGATCAATTCATTTTTAGAAAACACTTCCTATACTTTGCGCTTATTTTTAAGAGATGCAAATCGATTACCTGATTACGCTTCTGATCGTATACGCGTTAGAGAAGGTGACGCAACAAATTTTGAAGATGTAAATCGTGCTATGGAAGACGTTGATATCGTTTTAGCTTCGTTATCTGGTGAATTAGATAAAGAAGCACAGACCATTGTAGATGCAATGAATGTAAATAATGTCAAAAGACTTATTTTCGTTACTTCCATTGGTATATATAATGAAGTACCAGGGAATTTCGGATTATGGGTACAAGATCAAATTAGTGATTATTTAGTAATTTATAGGAAAGCAGCCGATATCATTGAACAATCTGATTTAGATTACACTATTTTTAGACCTGCCTGGTTAACACATACGAACGAAATCGATTATGAAATCACCAAAAAAGATGAACCTTTTAAAGGGACAGAAGTTTCTAGAAAGAGTGTGGCAGCCATTGCAGTACAAATTGCTAAAGATCCAGCCCTTTATTCAAGAGATAATATAGGGATTAATAAACCCAATACTGATTTTGACAAACCTAGATGGAAGTAGAATAAGTCAATTTTAAAATAATTATGATTCAAGCTAAAGCACATGCATAATTACTAATAACTTAATAAATTGATAAAAAAGACTGAGACATAAATTAATGTTTCAGTTTTTTTATGTTTAAACCATCCTTAGCGCATGATTATAATTTTAAATATTAACTTATTGAAGTCGTAGCATTTTCACTGCTACTTCAACATCTTTAAATTCACTAATTTGTCGAATTCCATGCAAGTCCAGATTATTGCAACGACAGAGCGCATGAATACACATAATTTTATATCTAGCGTTTTCAAGGTGGAATAATACACTTGTAGTCATGGTTTTTTGGAGTATTATAATTATTGTATTGTACAATATTTTTTTATTTCAAAAAATCGAAAGGATTTTTATTCTATGTTAAAAATATTTTTGCTGTTTGTCTCCCTAATTTTAACGTCAGTTATTTTCGCTCCTGCTACTTATGCCACAAGTCCGTTATTAAATTTTAATGAGTCTCATTCTACTGTGATGACACAAACTACTAAAATAAATGATACATTACTAAATGCGAATCAGCCTTCCCAAAATAAAGATACTTCAACACTTATTAATTACCCCGATGTCAATCAATATATAATTCAAAATAATATAAATCACTCAAACGTGATAAAGGACAGTAGAATGAATACACTTCCTAAATTGCCATATAAATATGGTACTTATAAAGGTGTTGTCATTCATGAAGTAGGCGAAGATAATCGAACGCTACAACAATGGGTTGATCGGATGTATGACACATATAAAATTGCCTTTGTACATGCATTTGTAGATAACAAAGAAATTCATCCGTGGCTTGCTGCATATATGTTAAAACAAAATGGTTTGACCCCTAGCTTTGCAGATAAGAATAAGTGGATAGGTACAATCATTAGTCATAATGCAGTAAGACAGTATTGGGGAGGTACGACACATGTTGATCCTATCGCTTATTATGGGAAATGGGGATATGATATGCAACAATTTTTCGAACTAGTGACCTATCATTATAATCATATGTAAGTTATGCCTAGTCATTCATTTGCACTAAATTATTTCATAATAAAATACAGTGGATAATTAAGATACTTAAAAAAGGTGTTATTTATAGTTCAACAAAATAGCCTTTTCTTATATAGCTATGATATCCAATGTTAAAAGCAGGGTGCATAAACAAATGCCCCCTGTTGTTTTGAGATGTAAAGTGAATATATTTAAAATATGGTGTAGTTAGCATGACAATAAATAATTTTGTAATGCCATAAATTGAATATGGTGCATAAAAATATAGACTGTCACTTTAAGTAATTATTTATTCAATGACTAATGCTAATTAACTTCAAAAAAGTTCTAAGTTGTTTGATAAAATTTGCAATGAAACAATTTAATTTCAAATACTTACTTTAGACATGCAATCATTTGTTATACAATAAGGATTAATTACATATAAGTAATAAAGGGGATACGAAAGATGTCTAATACTGAGCAACTCGATATTTTATATAAATTAAAAAAAGAAGTAGAAAAATCTAAAAACGATAGACTGGTTCACATTATCAATCAGGTTATTAAAAAGATGTTTTTAGAACAATATACAGCGACATTTGTTGGTCACTTCTCGGCTGGTAAATCCACATTAATCAATTTGTTATTAGAAGAAAGTATTTTACCAAGCTCACCTGTACCAACTACTAGTAATACCGCAATTGTATCTGTTGCTGAACAACCTGGTATCATTGCTAATTTAAGCCATCAACAATACACAATCTTAAATAACTACGATGAAGTGAAACAAATGAATCGCGAGAATTTCGATGTAGAATCTGTTGAAATTAAATTTCCATCAACTAAGTTTAATAAAGGCTTCACATTACAAGATACACCTGGGGTAGATTCAAATGTTGCAACGCACCAATCTAGCACTGAAGAATTTATGTATACAAGTAATATATTATTTTATACTGTAGATTATAATCACGTACAATCATCATTAAACTTTCAGTTTATGAAACAACTTAATCAAGCAGGTGTACCAGTCGTATTTGTGATAAATCAGATAGATAAGCATAATGAAGAAGAAATTAGTTTCGAAACATTTAAGCGTCGTGTAGATAAATCCATCAATGAGTGGGAAATCGACCTAGATCAAACATTTTACGTTTCAAAATATGAACATGAGCATAATGAAATCACGTCACTTTCTAATTATTTAATAGAGAAAGATACGCATCGTGAATCTATAGCTGCTTATGTAGAACGCATTGTTAAATTTATTACTAACGAACAATTATCTTATGTACAATATGAAATTCAGGATTTACTAGATAAGTTAGATATTAATGAAGCGGATTTTGATCAAGCTTATCTTAATTTCAAACAACATCAAGTAGTTAGTGAAGAAGCCAAACTGCTAAACAATCCTGAAGAATTATATGATTTTTTAAAGCAAAAGAGAAAAGCAATCATCGATAATGCTTATATCATGACGCATGACACAAGAGAAAAAATCAGAATATACTTAGAAAGTCGCACAAAAGATTTTAGTGTTGGCGGATTATTTAATAAAAAGAAAAAGACAGAAGAAGAACAACAACGACGATTAACTACAGTCTTAGAACACTTACAAGATAAAGTTAATCAAGAAATACGACAACCATTAAGAGAAGATATGTCATTTTTAACGAGATTCATCAATTCATCTGATATAAATGATGAGATTTTAAATCAACATTACACTATCCCTTCATCATTGATTAACGATTTATATCAAATGCAAATAACGATTAGTAATCAATATGTATTAACTTTCTGCGACGATTTGATGAAAGCACTTAAACAACATATTGCTAAAGCATCAGATCCATTATTTAAAAAAGCTATAAGCCATGCGCAAGCTAATGATATTGGTACAGAACAAGCAGATGATTACAATGATTATGAGAAGTTTATAGAAATGCGTAGCTTAAGAGAGTCATTAGAAACACAAAACTATATGCATTACTATATTCACATGGACGATTCTCTTGATAAATTGATAGATAGAAAAGAAATTACTTTCACACCGAAAAACAACAAAACTAATCTAAAGAAACAAACAAAATCTGATGTAAGTAAACAGCAGAAGCATTCCAATAATACTCAAAATATTAAAAATGCCTTGAATACCATAAAAGATGTACCATTATTCGAACAAACAAAATCAGATATAGAAGAAACGCTTAAGAGATTAGATAAGAAAATAATAAAAATTGGTGTTTTTGGCACATTTAGTGCAGGTAAAAGTAGTTTAATCAATGCACTCTTAGGAGATGCATACTTAGTGAGTTCGCCCAACCCAACGACAGCTGCAATGACCGAATTAACTTATGGTCATGAAAGCCAAATCACATTAAAATCCTCTAAACAATTATTAGAAGAATTAAATCATGTGTTTGAAGTAGAAAATAAAACATTTAAAACAATTGAAGATTTTCTATCTAAAAACACGAATAAATTGAAAGCAACATTAGAGAAAAATAAGTTAGCTTTTGTGAACGCTGTTGAAAAGCATTACGATATGTACCAAGACATGCTCAAAGATGGGCAAACACATACGATTGCACAAGATGAAATTAAAAAGTGGAGTGCAGAGGATGAATATGCAACGTTTGTTAATACAGTTCATCTAAATATACCTTTAGAATGGTTGAAAGATAAAATTATAGTAGATTCATTAGGTTTACATTCAAATAATCAGCGTCATACGAATGAGACAGAAAAAGTACTAACTTCTTCCGATTTAATACTCTATGTTAGTTATTTTAATCATTCATTTACGGAAAATGATAAACGTTTTATTGAACATATGAAAGAAATGAATCAATTGAACGAAAATCAGGCCTTTAAAATGATTGTCAATGCTACTGATTTAGCAGAAACGGAAGAGGATTTAAATGCTGTTATTGAGTATGTCGGTGATGCTTTAAGTCAAGTCAATATGGATTCAGATATTTTTGCAGTATCAAGTAGAGAAGCACTGAAATCAGGCAATGAGGGTATCAAACGCCTTCAAGACAGTATTCAGCACTTTACTCAAATCGAATCCAAAGATATCTTACAGCAACAAATGTTAAATCAATTAAAAAATATTTCTGAAGCTTATGAGCAAATGATTGAAGAATTTAACAATAATAAAAAACAAATTGAACAAAGAAAACAAAAGCTACAAGAATATAAAAATTCTTCAATTTTCAACAATAATATATTACAAATTGCTGAACAACGCACATCAAATGAAGTAGAAGATCAACTATACCATTTAAATGAACGATTAAAACTACAATTACAAGACGAGGTTAAATCTATTTACAATGGACAAATGACAAAAAATAGTAATTTTAATGATGAAAAACGTCAATCAACCAAAATTTACTTAGATCAGATTCACCAACGTCTATATTTAGAACAGTCCCTTTTAGTAGAACGTATCAAGAAGTATTTTCATGAACAAGTATATGCAGAGATTGCACCATTAAAACAAAAGCTTGAACAAGTACATGTATTTATACAACCTGAGTTTAGTCAAGAAATGATTGAACTTGATGACCCTTATTTAAAAATTGATTTAGAAACCATGCTCAATGCTTTACCAAAAGGTTTAACTAAGAAAACGATTTTGCAACCTAAATCTCAAAGTGCGATTCAAGAACAAATCACACACGAAACCATAGCACTTTTAGCACCTTGTATTGCAAATTTAAGACAAGCAATGAGCGACATTGTCTCTACAATGGATTACAATGCTGAAACTAAATTCAAAACATTAGAAAAAGAAGCGCATCATCAAATTCAAGAACTATTAGCATTTGAAATGGACGACGCTCTTATTAAACAATTACAAGAAACAAACGAAAAATTAAAAGCATTATTGTAAAAATAGAAAGAGGACACAATATGACCAAAAAAATATTACTAATAGACGGCATGGCTTTATTATTTCGCCACTTCTTTGCAACAAGTTTGCATAAACAATTTATGAGAAATTCATCAGGTATACCTACAAATGGTGTTCAAGGATTTGTTCGCCATGTGTTTACCGCTATCAATGAAATACAGCCTTCTCATGTCGCAGTGTGCTGGGATATGGGTAAATCAACATTTAGAAATGATATGTTTGATGGATATAAACAAAATAGACCTACACCACCAGAAGAATTGATTCCACAATTTGACTATGTCAAAGAAGTTTCTAATCAATTTGGATTTGTAAATATTGGCGTTCAAAATTATGAAGCTGATGATGTTATCGGTACACTTGCACAACAATATTCTGATCAAAATCAAGTTTATGTCGTAACAGGTGATAAAGATATTTTGCAATGTATTAATCCTAATGTAGAAATATGGCTAACTAAAAAAGGCTTTAATATTTATAACCGTTATACTTTAGATCGTTTTCAAAGTGAATACGGGTTGAATCCTTTACAATTAATCGATGTCAAAGCATTTATGGGAGACACAGCTGATGGTTATCCAGGTGTGAAAGGGATTGGTGAAAAAACAGCAATTAAACTCATTCAAAATCACGGGTCTGTAGAATCTGTTTTAAATGCATTAGATCAATTAACACCAGGTCAAAGAACTAAAATCGAAGCTAATATCGATAACCTTAAATTGTCAAAAACATTAGCAGAAATTCATACCAAAGTGCCTCTAAATACAGTCGATTTGCTGGATAAGATGCAATTTGGAACAGAACTTACTAAAATTCTTAATATATGTAAAGAACATGAGTTGTATGTTTCTGGTAAATATCTATCCACACATTTCAGTTAAATTCATAATTTAACTATCATAACAATGTGAATAATGTAGTAGGCAAGACACAGGAAAAGATTTTGATAGAAAATGTTTTTTTGCACCAAATGATTAAAGCTGGCTAATTTAAAAATTTACAAACCTAACTCATTTTTTGAATCGACAAATAAGATGATAAAGTGCAAGATTATACAGTTATTTCTTTATTTAAAAACGAGACTGAGGCAACTATTAATGTCTCAGTCTCGTTTTTCGATTCATAACCGCTTCTTTGTAGTAGCTTTAGATAGCGTTATGATTTTTTGTTATGTTTGGTTATTTGATATAAACTTTGTTTTGCATGATGATTCGCTTCTTTATTTTGGTTTCTCGGTACCCAACGAACAAAGAGTAATTCAAATTTTTGTTCTAATTTTATAATTTCATTATAGTAAGATTTGAATTTTTCATTTTTTACATTCCCTCTATTAAAACTATCTTCGATAAGTTTAGAATCCGTATATACAAGGCCAGTTGTTATATTATGTGCTATAGCACATTCCAACGCGAACTGAAACGATGCCCATTCAGCACTATGGTTATCCATTTGACCCAATGATTTCGTGTAATGAAATCGTTCTTCTTCTGTGATAATGACAACTGCACTGGCACTTTCACCAGGGTTGCCAGCTGTAGCAGCATCAAAATATATTTTCGCCATTCATATCATCCTTATAACTATATTTACATTTATACTACCAAACAAATGGTACTTGTTCTATATAAGTGAAACGATACTAATCGGATATTTAGACATTTTGACGTAAGGTGATGTATAATAAATAACATACTATAAAGGTCGGAATTAAAGGAGGCTGTTATATTGAAAAATATGTTCATCATACATGGTTACCAAGCTAGCACCGAAAGTCATTGGTTTGAATGGTTAGCAACACAGATGAAATCCTATGATTATCATACTGAAATCGTGTATTTACCAAATACTAATGACCCCGATTTAGATGCTTGGGACAGCGCAATTCAACATAGTTTAAATCATAAACTCGATAAAGATTCTATCATTGTTGCTCATAGCCTGGGTGTGGTTACCGTTTTAAATTATTTATCAAAAGTAGAGGTATTTAGTAATATAAAAGGGCTGTTTTTAATTTCAGGTTTCAATGAACCTTTACACAATCTCCCTGAATTGAATCAATTTATCAATCAAACACAAGTACAATTTGAAAATATTAATGCGCAACATATCATGACCATAGGTGGAGATAATGACCCAATTGTCGACATAAATGCAACAAACCGATTATCTCAACAATTAAATACAGAAACAGTCGAACTGCATCATAATGGACACTTCCAAGATTGCGATGGTTATCTTACTTTTGATTTTCTTAAAAATCAAATCACTGCTAGTTTAAATAATAAAAACTCTGAAATTGGCATTTAACCAATTTCAGAGTTTTTAATAACCTTCATCTAATTTACTAATTTTTCCTTTACGATACATGGATTTCGCCCAGTAACCAAATGGTACATTAAATATCGTTGAGATTACTTTCAATAGATACGTAGTAATAAAAATTTCAAATACTGCTGCATTTGGCATTGAACCATAAAATGCAATGGTTACAAATAAAGCAGTGTCGATTATGTTACTTATGATCGTACTACCATATGCTCTAATGATAAATGTTTTATCTGAGCTAAACACTTTTTTTATTAACGAGAAGAGTAGTACATCTAAATGTTGTCCGATTATATAGGCAACCACTGATCCCAATGCAATTCTTGGCACAAGATTAAATATTGATTCCAACGCACCTTGCGAAGTATCAATAGATGATGGTGTAAAATGCAGCGACATTTGCATTACGATAATCATAACAAGTGTTGAACTAAAGCCAATCCAGACTGCACGCTTTGCAACTTTTCTACCATAAATATCATTTAAAATATCTGTGGCAAGATATATAGAAGCAAACATTACATTACCTAATGTTGCTGAAATAGTAAATATGTCGATTGTTTTAAGAACTTGGATATTAGCAAGTACAGTTCCAATTGCAATCCATGCGATTAATCCCTGTTTCCCAAACAAGCGATACATAGCTACTAATAATAAAAAGGTAACTAAAAATGTTAGTACACCAAATATTTCGTTAAACAATTTAAATTCCTCCTAAATTTTGATAATGCGGGAGTTTAGAAACCGCAAAATAAACAACTAAGTAATTTTATCAGAAAAAATTAAAAATACAAGTGTGTTTATTCATATCGTACATAAAAAGTTGAATATCTATTTTCATAAATTTAAAGATTAAACAATCCTAGTTACAAATGATATAATGTCTTCAAGTGTCAAAACATTATAAAATGAATCAATCGATAGAAATATGATATTTTAAGTAATATAGGAGCGTGACAAACATTCTTACTTATTCTGAAAAAGAAGCTATGGCTTCAATAGATGATTTAATGAACACTTATTGCAAATCATGTTTACTCAAACATCATATAAGAAAGTCAGAAGGTAAAACACAAGCACATCATTTTTGTATAAATGAATGTTCAATCGGCAAAGAAATTAAACAATTAGGAAATGAGTTACAATAATTAGGAGGCATTTTATTATGGATATTTTAGAAGTATCACAAACACCAAACCCAAATACAATGAAAATCGTTTTACAATTATCAGGTGAAGATTACAAACCGAATACCTTTACTGCAGTAAAAGATAATCAACCTGAGTTTATTAACGATATTTTACAAATCGAAGGAATAAAATCTATTTTCCAAGCAATGAATTTTATCTCCGTAGATAAAAAGGCGGACTATGAGTGGGAAACACTATTACCTGAAGTAACTAAAACCTTAGAAGAAATATAAAAAGGAGTTTTCTGAATGGAAATTGTACGTGTCGAACCAACGCCCAGTCCCAACACAATGAAAATTGTTTTGAATGAGAAAAGAAAAGATAATAAGTCAAATACGTATACAACTATTCTTGATAATCAGCCCAAGTTTATCAATGATGTATTAGCAGTTGATGGTGTGAAATCTATATTTTACGTTATGGATTTTTTAGCTGTAGATAAAAAGCCCAAATATGATTGGGAAGTTTTATTACCTAAAGTAACAGCAACATTAAGCGACGAATCTGAATCTATTGTTACACCAGCACCAGATGAACACTTTGGCGAAGTTAGGGCAGAAGTACTTGAGTTCAAAGGGATCCCATACCAG
Organism: Staphylococcus sp. Z5-21; assembly: GCF_056529615.1. Lineage (NCBI taxonomy): Bacteria > Bacillati > Bacillota > Bacilli > Caryophanales > Staphylococcaceae > Staphylococcus > Staphylococcus sp. Z5-21. The sequence goes on from NZ_CP096462.1 coordinate 1,365,202, forward strand.
GTTAAACTTACTTCTAGTACTGAAGAAAAACGTAAGCAATTACCTGAAGTGTATATTGATAGTATGCTTGCAGCTCAAAAAGATGATGACAATATCGTTTTCCAACGTAAATGGGAAGACTTAGGTATACGTTATGGTGAATTAGATGATATTATGTCTGAAGTCACTGAAGAAATCCTAGCACTTTATCCTGAAAAAGATTTAAACCATCTTGTAGAAAATGCTTTAAATACAGATGTCGTTATTCCTGAAAAAAAATACCAACATGTGACGCTTGAGACTTATCAAGCAACTGATGATTGGAAAGAACGCTTAAGAATGTTAAAAGCTTTCCCAACACCAACAGAAAGAGATTTCCCATTATTAGGTGATGCTGTTAGTGAAGAAGAGAAAACACCATTAAGACGTGAAGCGATCGTGTTGCTTGGTATGATAGAAGATAAAGCAGTATTACCTTATTTATTTAAAGGATTACATGATAAAAGTCCAGCAGTCAGAAGAACAGCTGGTGATTGTTTAAGCGATTTAGGATTCAAACAAGCTTTGCCTGAAATGGAAAAAGCATTAGATGATCCCCATAAAATAGTAAGATGGCGAGCTGCTATGTTTATATTTGATGAAGGCGGTCCTGAACAACTTGATGCACTTCGCACACATGAAAATGACCCTGCATATGAAGTTAAACTTCAAATAGAAATGGCAATAGCAAGAATTGAAAATGGTGATGAAGCATTAGGTTCTGTGTGGAAACAAATTGCTAATAGAAATAAATCGTAATAATTTGATGATATGAATTTATAAAGGAGTGTTTTAAATGAATGCATATGAAGCATACATGAATGAACTTGCAACTCAAATGCGTAGTGAATTAACTGGACGTGATTTCAAAAGTTTAGAAACCGCAGATGAAGTATCTAACTTTATGACAAATGTGGGTAGTGACGATACAACATTTGTTGTTATTAATTCAACATGTGGTTGTGCAGCTGGTTTAGCAAGACCAGCGGCTGTTACAGTTGTAGAACAAAATGATAAAAAACCTACAAATAAAGTAACAGTATTCGCAGGTCAAGATAAAGAAGCTACTGCAACAATGCGTGATTATATCCAACAGGTTCCATCTAGTCCATCCTATGCGCTTTTCAAAGGACAAGAATTGAAACATTTTATACCTCGTGAACACATTGAAGGTAGAGATATTCAAGATATTTGTATGGACATTAAAGACGCATTTGACGATTACTGCTAAATGGTTCGTATGGTTATATAAATATCGCTTTTAAATCGTATTGAATAACATAGCGTAAAAATTCATTAAATGGTCATTATGCCAACTTACTGTGTCTAAACAAGCCAATAAGATATAGTAAGTTGGCATTTATTCCATAAAAATAAGTACTAACGCGTATAACGTTTACAAAAAATGATGTATAATTTACTCAAAGTACATTATTTTTACATAATTAATGTTAAATCCTTTAACTTATAACAATTATCCAATAAGATACAAATAAAATTAATTTTGGAAGGAGTGGATTAAATGTTAAATGCTTTTGATCAAGCGTATCATCAATTATGTGAAGAAATTTTAGAAATCGGTAAACAAAAGAATGATCGCACAAATACTGGAACCATCTCAAAATTTGGTCACCAACTGAGGTTTGATTTATCAAAAGGCTTCCCATTACTAACAACTAAAAAAGTATCATTTAAATTAATTGCTACAGAGCTCTTATGGTTTATCAAAGGAGATACAAATATTAAGTATTTACTTCAATATAATAACAACATTTGGAATGAGTGGGCATTCGAAAAATTTGTTCAATCCAAAGACTATAACGGACCCGACATGACTGATTTTGGCCATAGGGCACAAAAAGACGAGTCCTTTAACCTAATCTATAAAGACGAAATGAACCAATTTAAAAAACGTATTTTAAATGATGATGATTTTGCTAAAAAATATGGTGATTTAGGTAATGTTTATGGTAAACAATGGCGTGATTGGGAAGATAAATATGGTAATCATTATGATCAATTAAAAACGGTGATCAATCAAATTAAAACGAATCCTAATTCAAGACGTCATATCGTATCTGCATGGAATCCAACAGAAATTGATACAATGGCGTTACCACCTTGTCATACAATGTTTCAGTTTTATGTTCAAGATGGCAAATTAAGTTGTCAATTATACCAAAGAAGTGCAGACATCTTTTTAGGGGTTCCTTTTAACATCGCAAGTTATAGTTTATTAACTCACCTCATCGCGAAAGAATGTGGCCTTGAAGTTGGAGAATTTGTACACACCTTTGGCGATGCACATATATACTCTAATCATATCGAAGCTATTGAGACACAATTAGCACGAGAAAGCTATAATCCACCAACACTTAATATCAATTCAGATGCCTCTATTTTTGATATTGATTACGAGGATTTAGAAATTGTTGATTATGAATCACATCCAGCGATTAAAGCACCCATCGCAGTTTAAATGAGAAGTGACTTAAAAACATCAATAATTTATTATATAATGCACTTTGTGTTTCATATTAAACTGTTTTCATTTCAATATTAGGAGGAACATTATGACACTTTCAATACTTGTAGCCCATGATCAACAACGGGTTATTGGCGTAAATAACCAATTGCCTTGGCATTTACCTAGTGATTTAAAGCACGTTAAGTCGTTAACTACTGGAAATACGCTTGTCATGGGTCGTGCAACATTTGAATCTATCGGGAAACCTCTTCCTAATAGAAGAAATGTTGTGTTAACTAGAAATAAATCATTTAAACCAGAGGGTGTGGATGTTATCCATTCTTTCGAAGAAATCTACAACTTACCTGGCCATGTTTTTATATTTGGTGGCCAGTCCTTATTTGAAGAAATGATAGATAAGGTTGATGATATGTATATTACTGTTATTGAAGATAAATATAACGGTGATACTTTTTTCCCACCATATACATTTAAAGACTGGGAAGTCGCATCATCAAATAAAGGTGTATTGGATGAAAAAAATACGATTCCTCATACCTTTTTACATTTAATCCGTAAGGGAACTTCATAGGAGGAAATTTATGATAAAAAAGAAAATTGTTACTGATTCAACATCTGATTTATCACATGAATATTTAAATGAAAATAATATTCATGTGATACCTCTTAATTTAACAATTGATGGTGAATCCTACATTGACCAAATAGATATATCGTCGGAAGAATATATTCAAAAACTGGAAGAAAATGCTGATACTAAAACAAGTCAACCTGCTATCGGTAAGTTCATTGAATTATACGATGAACTAGGCGAAGATGGTTCTGAAATCATAAGCATTCATATGACATCAGGTTTAAGTGGAACTTATCAGACTGCACTGCAAGCTAGCGAAATGACTGATAGTAAAGTTACTGTCATTGATTCTAAGTCTATTTCTTTTGGTTTAGGTTACCAAGTGCAACACATTGTTGATTGGAATAATACTGGACTATCAACAAATGAAATCGTTGAAAACATTGTTGAACTACAAAAAAACATTAAACTTTATGTTGTTATAGGACAATTAAACCAATTAATTAAAGGCGGACGTATTAGCAAAACGAAAGGTTTAATTGGTAATATGATGAAAATCAAACCAATCGGAACACTCGAAGACGGAAAGATTGAATTAATTCATAATTCTCGAACTCAAAATGCAAGTGTTCAGTTCCTCAAAAAAGAAGTGAGCGCGTTTATCGGTGATAAAAATGTAAAATCTATCGGTATTGCACATGCAAATATTATTGAATTCGTAGACAAAGTAAAAAAACATTTTTCAGAAGAGTTCAACTTTACAAAATTCGACACGAACGTTACAACACCTATCATTTCAACACATACAGGACAAGGTGCTATCGGTTTAGTCGTATTACGATCATAAAGTACTACTTCAAAGCGCGCTATGACTATACTCAAAATGAAATTGGTCTTATTTAATATATAAACAGTTTCATAGCAAATCGCTTAAAATAATGGTAACTTTATGACAAAATAGATATAGGAGGTATATTATGGCTTATGCGACATTAGCAGGAGGATGTTTTTGGTGTTTAGTTAAACCATTCACTTCATATCCTGGTATCGAAAATGTTATTTCTGGTTATAGTGGTGGACATACAGATAACCCAACTTATGAAAGTGTAAGTACAAATCAAACTGGGCATGTCGAGGCAGTCCAAATTACTTATAACTCAGAAATTACTTCCTTCGAAAATATATTAGACGTTTATTTCAAAACGTTTGATCCTACTGATAACGGTGGTCAATTTTTTGATCGTGGAGAACATTATGAGCCTGCTATTTTTTATCATGATGAAAATCAGAAAAAAGCAGCCGAAGCTAAAATTCAACAATTAAATGAACAAGGTATCTTTAACAAACCTGTCATTACACCCATTAAACCATATAAAAACTTTTATCCAGCTGAAACTTATCATCAGGATTACTATAAAAAGAATCCATTGCATTATGAACAGTATCAACGTGGATCAGGTCGGAAAAATTTTATAGAAAAGCATTGGGGGAAACAAAATGATTAAAAAGAATAAAAATGATTTAAATGAAATGGAGTATTTAGTTACACAAGAAAATGGTACAGAACCGCCATTTCAAAACGAATACTGGAACCACTTTGAAAAAGGTATTTACGTTGATAAAATTTCAGGTAAACCATTATTCACTTCTGAAGAAAAATTCGAATCAGATTGTGGTTGGCCAAGTTTTTCTAAGGCATTAGCCGATGAAGAAATCGTTGAATTAGTCGACAAAACATTTGGCATGGTGCGCACTGAAGTACGTTCTGAAGATGCAAATAGCCATTTAGGTCACGTATTCAATGACGGACCAAAAGAAAGCGGCGGTCTGAGATATTGCATTAATTCAGCAGCTGTACAATTTATACCATATGAAAAATTAGAAGAACTAGGATATGGAGATTTAATACCACATTTTGAAAAATAAGGAGCGAACATATTATGTTTAAAAAATTATTTGGTAAAGGCAAAGAGGTCAATAAAGAAAGCGCGATTTATGCACCAATCACTGGGGAATATGTAAAAATCGAAGATATACCAGATCCAGTATTTGCTCAAAAAATGATGGGTGAAGGCTTTGGTATAAATCCAACAGAAGGTGAAGTTGTTTCACCAATCGATGGTAAGGTAGATAATGTTTTCCCAACGAAACATGCTATTGGATTAAAAGCTGAAAATGGCCTAGAATTACTTGTTCATATTGGTCTTGATACCGTGCAATTAGATGGTGAAGGCTTTGACATTCTAGTTGAAAGTGGCGACGTTGTTAACGTTGGAGACCCATTATTAAAATTTGATTTAGACTATATAAAAGAAAATGCAAAATCAGTTGTTTCACCAATTATTATCACAAATTCTGACAACACAGCATCTATTTCAGTGGCTGATGTAACAACTGTGACTAAAGGTGAAACTAAAATTGTTGATGTGACAATGAACTAATGAAAGACCATTCATTTTATCATTTTGCCCTTACAGCACGTGGGCGTAAAGATGAAAAAGGTGAATTAGCAGAAGAAATATTTGATGATTTATCTTTTCCAAAACATGAAAAAGACTTTCATATACTGTCAGATTATATAGAAACACAAGGGCATTATACTATTTCATTATCCGTTTTTGATGATTTATACGAGGAATATACCGAATGGTTAAAATTTTAATTACTTTAACATTTGAGTAGCACGATTAAAATATATTAAAATAATAAGGTATCATTTGTTGCTGGGATTAATCTAAATGATTCAATCCCAGCTCATTTTATTTGTAATGATTTTTTACAATATTAATTTTTTACATATGTATTGGAAGTGATTAAATGTCAGAAAGTAAAGACACAACTGAAGTGAATCAAGAAGTAAATGAAAAAGCATCATCGCAATCAACAAAGAAACAAATAAATTTCAAACGTAGTCACTTTATTATTATATTAATAGTTACAATACTTGTAACTGCTGTGATTGCAGTATTTGCAACGATTGGGATCAGTCATTGGACAAGTGGTTTAAATAGTAATCAACGTGCTGAGATGAAAAAAGTAGAGCAAGTTTATCAAACACTAGATGATGAATACTATAAAGATACTAGTTCAGAAGAGCTGGGGACAGCAGCGATTGATGGTATGGTAAAAAAATTGGATGACCCTTATTCAGACTATATGACCAAAAAAGAAACTAAATCATTTAATGAAGATGTATCAGGTGATTTTGTAGGTATTGGGGCTGAAATGCAAAAGAAAGGGAATCAAATTCAAATTACAAGCCCTATGAAACAATCACCTGCTGAAAAGGCCGGAATTCAGCCTAAAGATGTGGTTACTAAAGTGAATGGTAAATCGATTAAAGGACAGCCTTTAGAAGCAATTGTTAAAAAAGTTAGAGGAAAACAAGGTACAAAAGTAACACTAACCATTGAACGCGGTGGACAAGCTCACGACATCACAATAAAACGAGATAAAATTCATGTCAAAAGTGTTGAATACCAAAAACATGGCGATGTCGGTGTCTTTACTATCAATAAATTCCAAAATAGTACATCAGGCGAATTAAAATCTGCCATCATTAAAGCACACAAAGATGGCATCCGTAAAATTGTATTGGATTTACGTAATAATCCTGGAGGCTTATTAGATGAAGCTGTTAAAATGGCAAACATTTTCATTGATAAAAATGAAACAGTTGTTCAATTAGAAAAAGGCAAACATAAAGAAGCAATTAAGGCTTCAAATGATGCCTCAAAAGAAGCCAAAGATATGGATGTTTCTATTTTAGTAAATAAAGGCTCAGCTAGTGCTTCAGAAGTTTTCACAGGTGCTATGAAAGATTATAATAAAGCCAAAGTTTATGGTTCAAAAACATTTGGTAAAGGCATTGTGCAGACTACACGAGAATTTGAAGATGGTTCATTATTAAAATTCACTAATATGAAATGGTTAACGCCAAAATCTCATTATATTCATGGAAAAGGCATTACTCCTGATAAGAAAATAGAAGAACCTGCATATCAATCATTAAATGTTATCCCAAGCAATAAAACATATCAGTTGGGTGACGATGATAAAAATGTTAAAACAATGAAGGTGGGATTGAATGCATTAGGCTATCATATTAATAATCAGTCTACTGAATTTGATAGCGAACTAGAGGATGCACTCAAATCCTTCCAAAAGAAAAAAAATTTAGATGTAAATGGCACATTTAACAAGTCAACGAATGAAAAATTCACACAGCAACTTGTTGAAAAAGCAAACAAAGAAGACACCGTATTAAATGAGCTTTTAAAAAAACTAAATTAATTTAAGAGGAGTCATCGGTTTATGATTAGAAAAGCAAATAAAAATGATTTATCTAGTATTTTAAACATTGTAGAAGAAGCTAAAACTATTATGAAGCAAGACAACAACAATCAATGGGATGAACATTATCCTTTAGAAGAACATTTTGAAGAAGATATTGAAAAAGACACACTTTTTGTTCTAGAAGAAAATTCTATTATTTATGCTTTTATAGTTGTCGACCAACAGCAATCAGAATGGTATGATGAATTAGAATGGCCAATTGACAGAAAAGGTGCCTATGTTATTCATAGATTGGCAGGATCATCTGAATATAAAGGTACTGCAACGCAACTATTTGATTTTGCAGTTAATTTAGCACTGGATCATAATATTCATGTGTTATTAACCGATACATTTGCTTTAAATAAGCGCGCACAAGGACTGTTTACTAAATTTGGCTTTAGCAAAGTAGGCGAAGCAAAAATTGATTATCATCCTTTTAATAAAGGTGAACCATTTTATGCCTATTATAAAAATTTAGAAGAATAGAGGTTATATTATGACGAAAATCGCATTTACCGGTGGAGGTACAGTTGGACATGTTTCCGTAAACCTAAGTTTGATTCCAACTGCAATAGAAGAAGGATACGATACCTTTTATATCGGATCAAAAAATGGGATTGAACGTGAAATGATTGAATCTCAATTACCTTCAATTAAATACCACTCTATATCTAGTGGTAAATTAAGAAGGTATATTTCTTGGGATAATATTAAAGATATATTTAAGGTGTTAAAAGGTGTATTAGATGCTAGAAGTGTGCTAAAAAAAGAAAAGCCTGATTTACTATTTTCTAAAGGGGGATTTGTTTCAGTACCAGTCGTTATTGCTGCAAAATCTTTAAAAATCCCTACGATTATACATGAATCTGATTTAACACCTGGTTTAGCAAATAAAATCTCATTAAAATTCGCTAAAAAAATATATACTACCTTTGAAGATACATTAAATTATTTACCTAAAGATAAAGCAAATTTTGTTGGTGCAACAGTGAGAGAAGACTTAAAAACTGGAGATAAACATAGAGGTTATCAACTGACAGAATTTAATAATGATAAAAAAGTATTATTAGTCATGGGTGGCAGTCTAGGCAGTAAAAAATTGAATGACATTATAAGACAAAATCTCGAGACACTTCAAGAGTCTTACCAAGTCATTCATTTAACTGGAAAAGGGCTATTAGACAATTCATATGTTGGCACTAAAGATTACATTCAATTTGAATTTGTTAAAGATGATTTAACGGATTTACTTGCTATTACAGATACAGTGATTAGTCGTGCTGGTTCTAACGCTATCTATGAATTTTTAGCGCTACGCATTCCAATGTTATTAATTCCTTTAGGTTTAGATCAATCACGTGGCGACCAAATTGACAATGCTAAACATTTTGAATCAAAAGGATTTGGTAAAACAATTCTCGAAGATACATTAACTGAAAATGAATTAAAAACACAATTGAGAGAAATTGAAACCAATCGCGATGATATCATTAAACAAATGCAAACATATAAAGAAAGCTTTACGCGTCAGGATTTATTCCAAAAGATAATAAACGATGCTTTAAGCGAATAGGAGGTACATGCAATGAGTCGTTGGAAAAGAATATCATTACTCATTATTTTTACGTTAATATTTGGCATCATTGCATTCTTCCACGAATCAAGACTGGGAAAGTGGATTGATAATGAAGTATATGAGTTCATTTATTCTTCTGAAAGTTTCATCACCACAACGATATTTCTCGGTGTAACCAAAGTTGGAGAAGTTTGGGCAATGGTTTGTTTATCTCTGTTGCTCGTTGCTTATTTAATGTTAAAACGTTTAAATATTGAGGCTTTATTTTTCGCAATTGCAATGAGTTTATCGAGTACATTAAACCCATTACTTAAAAATATCTTTGATAGAGAACGTCCAACGCTACTTCGACTTATTGAGATCTCAGGATTTAGTTTCCCGAGTGGTCATGCGATGGGTTCTACAGCATTCTTTGGAAGTACGATATATATCGCCAATCGAGTTATGAAGGGTAAATCTAAAGCCTTTATGATTGGTCTCTCAGCTTTATTTATCATTATGATATCGTCATCAAGAGTTTATCTTGGTGTACACTATCCTACAGATATTATAGCAGGTATTATTGGTGGCGCATTCTGTGTCGTATTATCAACATTAATATTACGCCATAAATTGCAAGTATAATTCCATTCAATTCAACTTATGTGCATCCATAGTGTCTGATGTAACTTATAATTTATTTAAAAACACAGTAAAAAAGCAGTTAGGTGAATAAATTCATCTAACTGCTTTTATGTGTCAAAATTTATTATAAAAACCGATTTCACAATGTAAAACCGGTTTTTATATTCACGTTGTCTCGCAACGTTAGTCTTTTACGGGCATATAAAAGGGGATATTTTTGAAAATGAACAATCCAAATAAGAACGAAATATGTGGGGGGGAATGTCTTATTTTTGGTATTGATAATCATTTTCAATTACATTATACAACACTGAGAATGATTGTCAATTGAATTCGAATAATTTTTTCAAATTTTATGAAATACCTATATATTACAATAAAAGTGATTAAAATCATGAAGTATTTTAAAAACATTTTGAAATTTTTATGCAATAACTTTCTACAAACAAGCATTTATTATAATATATAATTTGAGGTGCTACATATGACAAAAATCTTAATAGTAGAAGACGAGCAAAACCTTGCGCGTTTTATAGAGCTTGAACTTGAACATGAAAATTATGACGTAGATATTGAATATGATGGGAAGCCTGGTTTAGAAAAAGCATTATCAAATACTTATGATTTAATTCTTTTAGACTTAATGCTTCCAAATATAAATGGTTTAGAAATTTGTCGTCAGATTCGTCAAAATCAAACTACACCTATCATTATCATCACTGCTAAAAGTGATACTTACGATAAGGTGGCTGGTTTGGATTACGGTGCGGATGATTATATCGTTAAACCGTTTGATATAGAAGAATTATTAGCAAGAATCAGAGCTATGTTACGAAGACAACCAAAAAAGAATCTAATCGATATCAAAGGCATCATTATAGATAAAGATGCTTTTAAAGTCACTGTGGATGGACAACCACTTGATTTAACAAAAACAGAATATGATTTGTTATTTTTACTAGCTGAAAACAGAAACCACGTTCTGCAAAGGGAACAAATCATTACGGACGTATGGGGATACGATACAGAAGTAGAAACAAATGTAGTAGATGTTTACATTCGATATTTAAGAAACAAATTAAAACCCTTTGGTAAAGATAAGTGTATCGAAACAGTACGCGGTGTAGGGTACGTAGTAAGACAATGAAACAACGTAAACTTAAAACTAAATGGATGTTGATTACTACGACGATTACGTTTTTAACCATTTTTCTTTTTAGCATCATAATCATTTTCTTCCTCAGTAATTCATTAAGACATAATGAAGTAGATGAGGCTGAACGTAGTTCAGAAGATATAGTTAAATTATTTGAATCTAAACAAATTGAACACGTCACACCACTTGATTTAAATGCATCCTTAGGTAATTTTCAAAAAGTCATGTTATTTAATGAAGATGGTCACAAATTAATGGAAACATCAAATGATAACTCCATTACGTTTTCTCCGAATATCGCACCGACAAATGTAAATCGTATAGCAGTTAAAAGTGATCACAAAAAAGATTATCTCATCATCACAGATCATATTGAGTCACCAAAATTTAATGGTTACAGTGTGATAGTGCATTCTTTAGAAGACTATAAAGCACTTGTAAACTCTTTATATTTTATCGCTCTAATATTTGGTGTGATAGCAACGTTTATAACTGCAATTATTAGTTATTTCTTTTCTTCGCAAATTACAAAACCGTTAATATTGATGTCGAATAAGATGCAACAAATTCGGAGAGATGGTTTCCAAGAAAAAGTAGAATTAAGTACAAATTACGAAGAAACAGACAACTTAATTGTGACATTTAATGAGATGATGCTCCAATTGGAAGAATCTTTTAATCAACAGCGACAATTTGTCGAAGATGCGTCACATGAATTACGTACTCCCTTACAGATCATTCAAGGCCATCTTAATCTCATCAATCGCTGGGGTAAAAAAGATGCTGCTATATTAGAAGAGTCTTTAGATATTTCATTAGAAGAAATGACAAGAATTACAAAACTTGTAGAAGAACTATTATTACTTACAAAAGACAATAATAACAGTAGAGACGGTGAAATTGAAAATGTTGAGATAAATCAAGAGATTGCATCTCGAATTAAATCTTTATCACAATTGCACAGTGATTATACATTTGAATTCGATGCGTTTCCTAAACCATTAAACATAAGAATTGATCGTTATCAATTTGAACAAATGCTGATCATCTTTATTGATAATGCTATGAAATATGATCAGATAAATAAATACATTCAGATACAAACAAAGTTGAGAAACAAACAAATTTCTATTGAAATTACTGATCACGGTGTGGGTATACCTAAAGAAGATATAGAATTTATTTTTGATAGATTTTATAGAGTTGATAAATCACGTTCTCGCAAATTAGGTGGTAATGGATTGGGATTATCTATCGCTAAAAAAATCATAGAACTAAATAATGGTACTATACATGTCGATAGTGAAGTTGGTAAATATACAACGTTTAAGATTACTTTTTAACATTCAAAACTAATTGGTGCAAAATGTTTTTTCTAACAACATATATGTCACCCTATTATATATAAAACTTATGAGCAGAACCAAAGTAAAAAAGGTTCTGCTTTTTTAGTAATAAGTGCGCTATTGGTACTTTAATTTGTATATAATAAGTGCTATTATTGATTTGTAAGCGTTTCAACTATTTTGTGGAGGGTGTAATATGAGCAACGAAAGTCAGGTTTCCGAGGCACCTGTAAATTTCGGAGCAAATCTTGGATATGTTTTAGACTTATATGACATATATCTAGACGATCCTAGTGCAGTTCCAGAAGATTTACAAGTCCTATTTAGTACAATTAAAAACGGTGAAGCAAACATCGCAACAAACACAGAAGGTCAATCAAATGTGACTAAAGGAGATAGCACAATCAAACGTGTTATGCGCCTAATCGATAACATTCGTCAATATGGGCATTTATTGGCAGATATTTATCCTGTAAACCGACCTCAAAGAGAAAACGTACCGAAATTAAACATCGAAGACTTCAACTTAGATCAAGAAACATTAGAATCTATTTCAGCAGGTATTGTGTCTGAACATTTTAAAGACATATACGATAATGCTTATGAAGCGATTGTGCGTATGGAAAAACGCTACAAAGGTCCTATCGCTTTTGAATATACGCACATTAACAATAATCGTGAACGTGTATGGTTAAAACGCAGAATTGAAACTCCATACAAAGCAACATTGAATGACAATCAAAAAATTGAATTATTTAAAAATTTAGCTCATGTTGAAGGTTTTGAAAAGTATCTTCATAAAAACTTCGTAGGCGCAAAACGTTTTTCTATTGAAGGTGTAGATACTTTAGTACCAATGCTTCAACAGACATTAAGAATTGCGAGCGATGAAGGCATACAAAATATTCAAATAGGTATGGCACACCGTGGTAGATTAAATGTATTAACCCACGTATTAGAAAAGCCTTATGAAATGATGATTTCTGAATTTATGCACACAGATCCTATGAAATTCTTACCTGAAGACGGTAGCCTACAATTAACTTCAGGATGGACTGGAGACGTTAAATATCATCTTGGTGGTGTTAAAACTACGCAATCTTACGGTAGTGAACAACGCATTTCATTAGCAAATAACCCAAGTCATTTGGAAATCGTCGCACCAGTAGTATTAGGTAAGACTCGTGCAAATCAAGATACAACAGATAAACCAGGTGCAGTTACTACTGAATTTAAAAAATCAATGCCGATTTTAATACATGGTGATGCTGCCTACCCAGGTCAAGGTATTAACTTTGAAGCAATGAATTTAGGTAATCTAGAAGGTTATTCAACAGGTGGTTCACTTCACATCATTACTAATAACCGCATTGGTTTTACGACTGAACCTGAAGATGGCCGTTCAACAACATATTCTTCAGATGTTGCTAAAGGTTATGATGTGCCAATCATGCATGTCAATGCAGATAACGTTGAAGCTACAATCGAAGCAATAGAAATTGCAATGGCATTTAGAAAAGAATTTAACAAAGACGTCGTGATTGACTTAGTCGGCTATCGTCGTTACGGTCATAATGAAATGGACGAACCATCCATCACAAACCCACTACAATATCATGAAATACGTAAGCATGAGTCTGTTGATATCCTATACGGTAAACAACTCGTAAATGAAAACATTATCTCTGAAGATCAAATGAATCAAATTTTTGATGATGTTCAAAATACATTACGTGCAGCTCATGACAAAATCGATAAAAACGATAAAATGGATAATCCAGATATGCAAAAACCAGATAGTCTGGCAGAACCAATCCAAACTAAAGATGAAGAAGTAAGCTATGAACAACTTAAAGAAATCAACGATGCAATGCTATCGTACCCATCAGATTTCAATGTACTGAAAAAACTTAACAAAGTATTAGAAAAACGTAGAGAACCATTTGAAAGTGAAGACGGATTAGTTGATTGGGCTCAAGCAGAACAATTAGCATTTGCTACAATAACTCAAAATGGTACACCTATACGCTTAACTGGCCAAGACAGTGAACGTGGTACATTTAGTCATCGTCATGCTGTATTACATGACCCAGACACAGGCGCACAATATGTTCCATTACACAATGTGCCTGACCAAAAAGCAACGTTTGAAGTGCGTAATTCACCATTGTCTGAAGCCGCAGTAGTGGGCTTTGAATATGGTTATAATGTTCAAAATAAATCATGTATGACAATTTGGGAAGCCCAATATGGTGACTTTTCAAATATGGCTCAAATGATTTTTGATAATTTCTTATTTAGTTCTCGTGCCAAATGGGGCGAACGTTCTGGGCTAACACTATTCTTACCACATTCATTTGAAGGACAAGGTCCTGAACACTCATCAGCACGTTTAGAGAGATTTTTACAACTTGCCGGTGAAAATAATTCAACAATTGTTAATTTATCTAGCTCTAGTAACTATTTCCATTTATTACGTGCACAAGCTGCTAACTTAGGTACACAATCTATGAGACCTTTAGTTGTGATGTCGCCTAAGAGTTTATTACGTAATAAAACAGTTGCAGATCCTATCAGCAAATTCACTTCAGGTAAATTCGAACCTATTTTACCAGAAGCACATGATAAAGCATCTGTTAAAAAAGTTATTTTAGCATCAGGAAAAATGTTTATTGATTTAAAAGAGTATCTGACAAAAAATCCAAATGAGTCAATTTTACTTGTAGCAGTAGAGAGATTGTATCCTTTCCCTGCAGATGAAATCGATGCATTGTTAAGCGAGTTACCTAATTTAGAACATGCAGCTTGGGTACAAGAAGAACCTAAAAATCAAGGGGCTTGGTCATTCGTATATCCTTATCTAAAAGAGTTAACAACAGACAAATACGATTTGAGTTATCATGGTCGTATACAACGTTCAGCGCCAGCTGAAGGTGACGGTGAAATTCACAAACTCGTACAAAATATGATAATAGAACAAAGTACAAACATTAACTAGGGGGAAGTTAAGCATGCCAGAGGTAAAAGTTCCAGAATTAGCAGAATCCATAACAGAAGGTACCATTGCAGAATGGTTAAAACAAGTCGGTGATAGCGTTGATAAAGGCGAAGCTATCGTTGAATTAGAAACGGACAAAGTTAACGTTGAAGTCGTTTCAGAAGAAGCTGGTGTACTTCAAGAATTATTAGCAAATGAAGGCGATACGGTTGAAGTAGGCCAAGCTATTGCAGTTGTAGGTGAAGGCAGTGGTAATAACACTTCAGAAGCACCTGCGAAACAAGAAGCACCTAAACAAGAAACTGAAACATCTACAGACGACAAATCAGCGCAACCAGCTGAATCAACTAGCAATGATGCAGATGATAAATCACAAGATAATAACCAACGCGTTAATGCAACACCATCTGCACGTAAATACGCACGCGAAAAAGGTATTGATTTATCTGAAATAGCTGCAGCTTCAAATGATGTAGTTAGAAAAGAACATGTTGATCAAAGCCAAACTCAAACAAGCACTCAACAACAAGCACAACCGGCTCCTAAAGAAGAAATGAAAAAACCAACACAACAAAATCCATCAAAACCTGTAATCAGAGAAAAAATGTCTCGTCGTAAGAAAACAGCAGCGAAAAAATTATTAGAAGTTTCTAATAACACAGCTATGTTAACTACATTTAATGAAATTGACATGACAAATGTTATGGATTTACGTAAACGTAAAAAAGAACAATTTATTAAAGATCACGACGGTACTAAACTTGGTTTCATGTCATTCTTCACAAAAGCTGCAGTTGCTGCATTGAAGAAATATCCTGAAGTCAATGCTGAAATTGATGGAGACGATATGATTACTAAACAATATTATGATATTGGAGTTGCCGTATCTACAGAAGATGGTTTACTTGTACCTTTCGTCAGAGATTGCGATAAGAAAAACTTTGCTGAAATCGAAGATGAAATTGGCAACTTAGCGAAGAAAGCACGCGACAAAAAACTTGGTTTAGACGACATGGTTAATGGATCATTCACGATTACCAACGGCGGTATCTTTGGTTCAATGATGTCTACACCAATTATCAATGGTAGCCAAGCTGCAATTCTAGGTATGCACTCAATTATTACGCGTCCAATTGCTATCGATGCAGATACAATTGAAAATCGCCCAATGATGTATATTGCATTAAGCTATGATCATAGAATTATCGATGGTAAAGAAGCAGTAGGATTCTTAAAAACAATCAAAGAATTAATTGAAAACCCAGAAGATTTACTATTAGAATCTTAATCCACAACACAAAATAGTTTACTAACACTAATACAGCGGCGTTTAACGTCGTTGTATTTTTTATGTATTTATGCATTTTTGAAATACACACGGGATCTCTCCTAAATTATGAGTCCTTTGATTTACTAGCTTGTATTTTGTGACAAAAAACAGGCATATTACAACAGTTATGAAATAAAATCAAACACTTAGCAAAAAATAAATCGCTTACATTATAAAATGATATAATATATTTGATATAAATAATTAAGTAGAGAAGATGGAATGATTTTGAAAAAATTATTATTCGCAACTTTGGCTACAAGCGATCCTTTAGGTGGATCTATTGATAGTCTCCTAGGTGCTATGGCTAGTTCAGCCTTAGACATAAGTAAGGGTGTTTATATAAATATGAAATCTGTAAAAAATGCCGCTGGTAATTACGTGTTTCAAGGTACTAATTGGGGTTATCAATAAAAAAGAGGTGATTTTATGACTCTTAAAAATTCATTGAGGTTCGGTATAATTATGGCATTAGTTATGTGTACAATGTTTTATATTTTCCCGATGCCTGAAACATTAGTAGGGAGAATAGTACTTTGTCTGATAATAGTTGGTGTTGGTTTATTACTATCGTATTTTATATTAGGAAAAGAGAATATGAAAAAGAAATGATTTTTAATCGTTTAATAAATTAAATATCAGCATTATAAACACGTCGATATGAGAATCATTAATCTTAAGAGTACATTTTTATATTCTATAAAACAAAGGCCTCGATTCCACATTTTAGTGGTGTCGATGCCTTTATTATTAATAATGTATAACCATATTTATACGAATCGTTGCATCATGGTTATTAGCATAATTGTGAAACATATTCGCATTAAACTTTATTGATTCATTTTCTTTAATGATAAATTGCTCATCTGCTAATGTTAGCGTCAATGTGCCATCAAATACGGTTATGTATTCCATAGTGCCAGATCCATGTGGTTCGCCGCTCATAGTCCCTCCAGGCTCAATAAGCACCATATAGCTTTCGAATTTTTTCTCAATATCAAATTTAAAATACGGATAAATTTGATATTTATTATCTTCTGATGCTAAAGGTTGAATATCATTCAAAGTGATCTTTCTAATGATTTCATCATTTTCTTGAGTAAGCTCAGTAAATGACACTTTTAGACCATTAGCTATTTTCCAAAGTGTCGTAATGGATGGTATAGATTCTTTACGTTCAATTTGTCCTAGCATCGTTTTACTTACTTCAGTAAGATACGATAAATGTTCCAGTGAATATCCATTTTGTTTTCTATAGAGTTTTAAATTTTCAGCAATAATATTATTGATTTCTTTCATTCTTTAAACACCTCTATTTACAATATAACGTACATAAAGTATACTTTAAAGTAAAAACGCTATAACGCATTTAAAAACTTTATAACGTTTTTCACGATAGGGGGGAGTGCGTTGTTACTACTCAACATGCTGATTTATGCTGTTGTAGCAAGCTTTACACCAGGTCCAAACAATATTATGGCCTTGTTTTTCTCGCAAAATTTAACCTTTAAAAAAGCATTTCGTTTTTCATTAGGTGTTGGATTTGGTTTTTTAGCTTTACTGTGTTTATCCAACATTTTTAATGAATCACTCAATACAGTTTTTCCTAAAATTGAAATATACATGAAAATTTTTGCTTTTATTTATCTTTTATATTTAGCTTATAAAGTATTAATAAGTTCAATCGGTGGGCCAAAAAAATCCTTTGATGAAAAATATAGTAATATAAAATATGCAATGATACTTCAATTTATTAATCCAAAAGGTGTAATTTATGCATTAACAGTTATCTCAACTTTTGTGACACCTAATTATTCCACTTGGATAGTGCAATTGAATTTAGTAATTTTATTGGCTTTTATTGGCTTTCTAGGTACTTTAAGTTGGGCTGCAATAGGTACGCTCTTAAAAGAATGGATTACCAAACATGAATTACTATTTAATATTATTATGTCATGCCTGTTAATTTATGTAGCTTTTAGCATTGTTCTACATTAATTTACGGAAACTGAGATGTGTAATGCATTTGCTTTCATCACATCTCCTTAAATTGTTAGTCTTTTATCACCACAATAAATACCATTCTAATTACAGGTGACAGATATCGTCATAATGCTTTTAAGCATCATGACGTTAAATGTCGCTGATAATATTTTCTTGAACTACAACCATAAGATGTTTTAAATCTTCTGTAGAAATTAGAATAATCACTAAAACCACTCATGCATTAGATTTAATGCAACTTTTATGTGGAAAAATTGCATCAATCAAAGGCACTGTTTCTCAGTTACTGGACTACGATATTGAAGTAGAAGATACTGCCTCTGCACATATCAAGTTTGAAAACAAAGCAAATGGTATGTTCTTTGCTACAAATGCGAATTTCGGAAATTCAAGTGTTGAATTACAGATTATCTTTGAAAATGAAAAATTTACAATCAAAGATAATATACTTACTCGTGTTAATGAAGCGGGCGAAAAGATAAAAATTGCTGAAGATGAAAAAATGACCGGTAACAAAACGTATTACGGGCCAAGTCACGGAAAATTAATTAATGCCTTTTATGACTGCATCAATAATGATAGTAATAACTACGTTCATCCAAAGGATGCATTAACTTCTATCGCTATGATTGATGCCATACAGAAATTATCAGAATCACTTAAAACAGTACAATTCGACAGTATTTAATACCTCAAAATTTTCTATGGTAGTATCGTCCTTAAGTGACGATGCTACCATTTTTTATTCATCGATGTTGGTTTAATATATTTAAAACGTTGCAATTAAATGTACACACTTTAATTGATATTTGAAAAGCACTTCCATTACACTTGATATAATCTTATCGAAATGAGGGTGTTTACATGAATAACAACTCCAAAATCATATTAGATTTAGCTGTTACTTTAGATGGTTTAATTGAAGGACCAAATGGAGAAATTGATTGGTGTATCATGGAGTCTGAGATGAATTTCACTGCATTTTTAAACTAAATTGACGCTATCATTTATGGTCGTAAAAGCTATGACTTATGGGGATCGTATACGCCTGATGATGAACAAGAAAACGATGATCAATTGATGTGGCAATTAATTCATAGCAAAAATAAATATGTATTTACCAACCAAACACGTTTCAACCATGACCAAACACAATTTATTAAACCTAAGGACATGTATACAACAGTGAATGACATCAAATCACAACAACAAAAAGATATATGGTTGTATGGTGGTTCGGAGCTCATTACGTCATTTATTAAACACGACCTCATAGATGAATATCGGCTATCCATCCATCCCGTTGTACTAGGGACAGGTAAACCACTCTTTGAAAATATCCATAAACAACTTAATCTATCACACATACAAACAAACACATTTAAAAGTGGTGTTGTTCAATTGATATATAGTAAAGATTAATATAAAAAGGAATGATAAGTTTGAATGTAGCAGTCAATGCGAAAAATGTTTCCTTAAAGCTTAATAATAAATATATTGTTTCTAATCTTTCTTTTGAAATACCAAAAGGTTCCATTACGTTAATCAAGGGCGACAATGGTATAGGAAAAAGTGTTACATTAAAATTAATAGCACAATTAATACGACCAACAAAAGGTAAGATTCAGACTAACGGTCGTATTGCCTATGCGCCTGATAAATTTCCAAATAATTTAAAAATAAAAGTCCATACATTTTTAGAAACGATACAAAACTTAAATAATAACTATGACCATAATTGGAAATATTATAGTAAATCATTTAATTTATCTTCATTTGAAAAAGATAAATTAAACCAAATTTCAAAAGGGACATTGCAAAAAATAAATATCATACAAGCATTGTTATCAAATGGAGAAATACTTATTTTTGATGAACCATTTAATGGCTTGGATAAAAAAACAGAGAGTAACTTTATTTCTTAATTAAAAAAACTGTCAAAAACAAAAACAATTATTTTGACTTCTCATGAAAGCAATATCGTTCAATCATTTGCAACACATGAATTAAATTTGCATAACGGCAAATTTAAGACAATAAATACAAACCCTAAATTTAAAGCTATTACATTTTTGACTTCTAAAAATGCATCTATCAATTTTCCTCAAGTATTAGTTCAGAAAATACATAATCAAATTAATATTAATAATAATTCAATAAAAATATACATAGATAGAAATGATACAAATATTATTTTGAATAACTTAATCAAGCATAATTATAAAATACTAGAAGTGAAGGACGAGTAGTATATTACTAACATTTTTAAAATATGAAAATATTAAATTTATTAAATCATTTCAATTCATTGCACCTATATTTTTATATTTAATCTGGGTCGTTGGTATTTATATATACACAGACATTCCTATTTTATCTAGTTATGGATCGACTTCAGTAGGCCTATATATCATTTCAACTTGGCTGACTATAACTAATTTCAAAACTGATTCTATTAATGAACGGTATGTATTTTATATTCAATTATCTTCAAAACTCAAGTATTTAATTTTTAAAATGACTTACATATTTCTTATAGTATTTACGCTAAACATCATATCTCTATTTTATCCAATATTACTTGGTAATTTTGATAAATCAATGACACTCAATTTATTTTTCATAGGATTAATCATCCACATACTTATGGGGGGATTTGGTATTTTGTTAGGTACTTACATAACAAATACAAATATTATTTTTAAACCTTACTGGTGGCTGATTACTGTATTTTTCATTATTGTGTCATTAATCAAAATAATAATTGTTAATAACCTTCCTTTTACAAAATGGATATTATGGATACTACCACCGATCAATAATTTATTATCTTATTTAACAGAGGATTCAATACAAATATATGACCTTAACTTTCTTGTACTAGTGTTAATTTCATTTGCTTACCAATTTATTGCTTTTTGCCCCTTAATATATTTATATAAAAAAAAATAATAGAATGAAAATAGCCCATCGCTCACTTAAACAAGTAATCGATGGGCTATTTTCATGCTTAATCAATTTCATAAAGCTAAGCCTTAATTTAACAATATGAAATTTAAGTATTTACGCTATATATACAAATAATTCTATAATGGCAATAATTAAAAAGACCAAGAATACTATGCCATATATATTATTCTTCTTAACACTTTTAGCGTTGGCATTTTTTTCTTTCGCTTTACTATTTAAATTAGAAAAGAAAGTGATGCCAGAATAAACAGCAATAAGTACCGTTATTGCAAAAACAATCCATACACCAGTCATATTTCTACCTCCTATATATCATATTCCATCTATTTTTTAATCTTTCATTAAAAATTTTAAATACGTTATATATCTATATTAATACATATTTTAAAAACGTCCAATGTATAATCTTAAAAATTCATAAAACGTTCTTTACTAACAAACATCATCATATTAATCACATTAAAAATACGTTATAATAAATTGAAAAGTGATAAATAAAGGGGTTAATATAATGAATGGTCTAAGAAGTGTAACAACCGGGACAGATAATTTAGAAAAAACTAAGACTTTATTTAAAGACATACTTGGATTAAATGTTGCTGATAAAGGCAATGCTTTACGTTTTGGAGACGCTGAACTCACTTCTGGGACACGTATTCATTTTGTAGAAATTCCAAAATATCAAAATGATTATAATCATATTGAAAATATTGGTTTGAGAATTCCAAGTGATGAAGGTCTAGATGAGTATAAAACCATATTAGATCAGCATCATATTGAGCATAGTGAAGTAACAGATTTGAATGGACATAACTATTTTGAATTTCAAGATCAAAATAAACAGTCTTTTAATATTTATTCAAATGAACATAATATAGGTGCACCTTTAGGTATGCCTACATTTGATAGCACTGTTAGCCCACTACATCAAATTCAAGGGTTAGGTCCTGTTTTACTTAAGGTCAATGAATTATTATTAACTCAATCTATTTTAGATAAAGTATTCGGTTTAACACACTTTGCTGAATATGCACCACATCCAGATGCGGATTATAAAGTACAAGTATTTCGTATAGGAGAAGGTGGTTTAGGTGGAGAATTGCATTTATATGCTTCCTCCGAAGAGATTAAAATGCCTGAACATGGTATCGTTGAACAAATTGAATTCGCTACAGAGTCTAAGGCACAGTTCCAGAATGCATTACAACAACTAGAATCTATAGGCATTCCTTATCAATCATTAGATCAAGATGGCGAAAAATCTCTTAGAATTAGTGAAAAAAGTGGTATCACTTTCATATTAACATTAGAAATCAAAGAATAAGCGAGGTATATATTATGTTACATGAAACTTGGAAAAATAATACACCTATAAAGAAAGTAGAAGTCGTACATACAGATGCACAAAAATTTACTGTTTCTGATATGTTAACAATTGGTAAGCAGTATGATGTTATCAATGAAACTGAAGAATATTATCAAATTATAGATAACTCTGGACTTGTCGGTGGTTATTATAAAGATTATTTTAAAGAAGTTTAAACTGAATACTGTACGCAGAACACTGTTTGCGTATTTATAATACTTTTCTAATAAGACTAGGGCAAACGAACGATTAACGATTCATGCCCCAGTCTATTTTTATTGATTGAAAAACTAACTATTTTATCCATTTTAAAAAGGAGATTATAAAGTGATGGCAAATACCAATTATATTAATAGAGATGAAACTGTATTCAATGATGCGCAATCATTAATGCAACTTAATAAAAATATATTACTAAAAGGACCGACTGGATCAGGAAAAACAAAATTAGCTGAAACATTAAGTGAGACAATGAATAGACCTATGCACCAAATTAATTGTTCCGTTGATTTAGATGCAGAAAGTCTTCTCGGGTTTAAAACAATACAAACAAACGAAAATGGGTCACAAGAAATAGTATTTATTGATGGGCCCGTCATAAAAGCTATGAAGGAAGGTCATATTCTTTATATAGATGAAATTAATATGGCCAAACCCGAAACGTTACCTATATTAAATGGTGTATTAGATTATCGTAGAAAATTAACTAATCCATTTACAGGTGAAATCGTTAATGCAGCACCTGGATTTAATGTGATCGCAGCTATCAACGTAGGTTATATTGGTACATTACCAATGAATGAAGCATTAAAAAACCGTTTCGTTGTTATTCAAGTAGATTATATTGATGGAGATATTTTGAGTGATGTAATCAAACAACAAAGCCAACTCAGTGATGACATAATGATTCAAAAAATCATTAAATTCAATGAAGATTTGCGTACAATGACAAAACAAGGTCAAATTTCTGAAGAAGCGGCAAGTATAAGAGCATTAATAGATCTAAGTGATTTAGCTACGATTATGCCTATCGAACGTGCAATACAACGTACAATTATAGACAAACTAGAAGATGAACGTGAGCAACAAGCTATTTTAAATGCAGTAGAATTAAATTTTTAGTGAGGGATAATCATGAGTGATCGTTTTATAAAATTTAATGATGAACAATTAGACGCTAAGCAAGTCATGATGCTTCAAGATTTAGCCCGACTTTTATTAAAAAATGATCAAACACAAGTAAAAATACAAAAATTTCCATATTATGATCCAATAAACAATACCCTAATTACAAGTTCATTTTGGTCACATAGAGATATAGCAATAGAAACTACAGGATTGAAGACCGATGTCATGCTTGCTGCTTATGGTTATCAAATGATGGATGAACAAATCGTTAATGAAGTGATTCATAATACAACATTTCAACATCCAAAATTTTTCCAACAACTATTCAAATTACTTGAAGATCAACGTATTTTAAATGCCATTGCAAGACAACGTCCATCGATTCAACCCGCTATTCAAATGCGTAAAGAGGTACGGTTAAATTATACGAAAACACAAATTAAAGTATATAAAACTAAAACCACTTTCACTGACTTACTATTTTTACATTTAGAAGCATCTTTTATAACTGAAAATTTTTATGATATTCCTCAAATCCATCCACATATTGACGATATTTTAAACAATATGTATATGTATTTGCATAATTTTTTCTATAATCAATCGTCTGAAGACAATATGTATTTAGCAGAAAGAATCATGTATCAAATTGATGACATATTAAAAGAAGATATGTTAAATGAGTATTATCACTTACCTAAAAAAGTATACGAAGCGATTGAGGCACTCAAATTCGAAGACTTAACAAGAACTGATGCCAGTAATTCAGATGGCAAATCAGAAGAGCAAAGTGATGACAATACAGTTAGTGAAGACATGGAATCTAACCATCAAGATAGTGCTTCTCAAGGTGGTGCCTATTTAGAAATGGAATTACATGAAGGTGAAAATAGTGAAGTCATGGGGGACAATGATAACGCACGCGAAGGTGATACAAGCGATGATATGACTGACATGCAAACCAAAAAAGGGAAAGGCCTAACCAATAATCAAATCGATGACGATGAGGGCGGTTCAGTCGGACAAAATCAAGCTTTTGCATTAAAAGGCATCAATGAGCGAGTTGAAATTAAATGGAATATACCAGATATTGAACCACAATATGTACAAGCATACAAAAACGTTGAATCAGATGTTCAATTTGAAATAAAAGATTTAATACAAATCATCCAGAAGACCATAGACAGAGAACATGTTGATGAGCGACATAATTTAACTAAAGGCAGACTGCAAAAGAATTTATTAAATTGGTTCATTGATGACCAATACAAATTATTCTATAAAAAACAAGACTTAAGTCAATCTTTCGATGCTACTTTCACGCTACTTATTGATGCTTCAGCAAGTATGCAAGATAAAATGGAAGAAACAATCAAAGGGGTTGTCCTTTTTCATGAAACCTTAAAATCTTTAAATGTCAAACACGAGATTCTAGCCTTTAATGAAGATGCCTTTGATGCTGACGATGCTAACCAACCAAATATTATTGATGAAATCATTTCTTATGATCATTCAACATTAGAAAAAGATGGGCCAAGAATTATGGCGCTTGAACCGCAAGATGATAATAGGGACGGTGTCGCTATTAGAGTTGGAAGTGAGCGTCTAATGCGTCGCTCACATAATCAAAGATTTTTAATTGTATTTTCAGATGGTGAACCGTCTGCCTATAATTATAGTCAAGATGGTATCTTAGATACTTATGAAGCTGTTGAGATGTCTCGTAAAATGGGTATCGAAGTGTTTAATGTTTTCCTTAGTCAAGAACCTATTACAGAAGACATTGAACAAACAATCCATAATATCTATGGTCAATATGCTTTATTTGTTGAAGGTGTTGAAAATTTACCTGCACAATTGTCACCATTATTAAAAAAACTGTTGTTAAAGTCTTTTTAATAAAACAAATAGTTATAAATGGCTTTTATATTTTTAAATATTCTGAAATTTATATAGACGTTATCTAATCAAACATGATAGAATAGATAATATTATTTTATTGGTTAGAAGGAGAACGACATATGAATAAAAATACATGGATTATAGGTTTCACACTATTTGCAATGTTTTTTGGTGCAGGGAACCTCATTTTTCCACCAAACTTAGGCTTAGACAGTGGGCAATATTTCTGGCCATCCATACTCGCATTTGCATTAACAGGTATTGGATTACCTCTGTTAGGTGTTATTGTAGGTGCATTGGATAAACAAGGTTACATTGGTTCATTAAATAAAATTTCACCTAAATTTTCAATCATA
Source organism: Staphylococcus sp. Z5-21 (assembly GCF_056529615.1). Taxonomy (NCBI): domain Bacteria; kingdom Bacillati; phylum Bacillota; class Bacilli; order Caryophanales; family Staphylococcaceae; genus Staphylococcus; species Staphylococcus sp. Z5-21. The sequence continues at coordinate 1,391,376 of NZ_CP096462.1, forward strand.
TTTTTAATTATTATATATCTTACAATCGGACCACTATTTGCAATTCCACGTACTGCATCTACTTCATTCGAAATGACAGTTACGCCAATAGCAAATACGAATAGTAATTTAGCACTATTTATTTTCACAGTTATTTATTTCTTAATTGTTTTATATTTATGTATTAATCCTAGCAGAATGGTTGATCGAATTGGATCATTATTAACACCGTTACTATTGATCACTATCTTAGCAATGATTGTTAAAGGATTCGTTGATTACGGTAGTAATTCACATAGCCAAGCAACTGATGCTTTCACATCAAACTTCAGTGGTTTTTCACAAGGATTTACGAACGGATATTTAACAATGGATGCGATTGCTGCGATTGCTTTTTCAATGATTGTTGTAAATGCAGTAAAAGCAACGGGTGTCACACATGCAAATAAAATATTCAAACAAACATTGATGGCTGGTATTATTGCTGCCGTAGCACTTATGTTTATTTACATATCATTAGGCTACATCGGCAATCATATGGCAGTTTCTCAAGAAAAAATCGCGAGTTTGACTGCAAATGATCAAAATATCGGTACCTATTTATTAACTACAATGGCAAGTGTTGGATTTGGAACTTTTGGTAAATATTTATTAGGCATTATTGTTGCTCTTGCTTGTTTAACTACAGCTTGTGGTTTAGTCGTAGCAGTATCAGAGTATTTCCATAGAATTTTCCCAAGAATTTCATACAAAATTTACGTAATTATTTTCACATTAATTAGTTTTATCTTAGCTAATCAAGGCTTAAACTCTGTCATTACAATGTCTGTACCTGTATTGAGTATTGTTTATCCTATTGCGATTACATCCGTACTACTTATTTTATTAGCTCGTTTTGTACCAACAAAACCCATTGCACAACAAATACCAGTCGCTATCGTTTCTATTGTATCAATCCTCAGTGTGATCCATACACAAGGTTGGATAAAATTAAGCTTCATTGATAGTTTACCGTTAAAATCATATTCATTAGAATGGTTCCCAATCGCGATTGTAACTACAATTATTGGATATATTGTAGCGGCAATGGTTAAAAAACAAAAACCGATTGTGTATGAAAAAGAATAACTATAATCATCTCTAAAACAAAATATAAATTTTCAAAGAAGATTCCAATTATTTTCGGAATCTTCTTTTACTATTATAAAGCTATTTTTAAATATTTTTATAATTATAGAATCAAATTATTTTAAATGCCCAATTGATTACTTTTCAAAAGTAAGCTATACTCTTTACTTCAAGTGTTTCGTCATAATTAAACTTTTTAACATTTTGGTCTAAAGCAATGTAAATCGTTTGAAAAAGAAAACACGTAACATAGAGGAGTCGAATAATATTAAATATTCTCAATGGAAAGAAAAACTAGATTGGCCAGTATTTTTAATAAGCGGGGGCATACTTGTCTTATTTGTACTGATGTCATCAATATTCACTAAGACAACATCAACATTAGTTCAAAAAGGATTTCAGCTTTCAATTACATATTTTGGTGCTTTTTGGCAAGTTTTACTGCTAGCTACTTTTGCTGTTGGAGCATTTTTAGCTTTTTCCAAATACGGACGCGTAAGATTAGGTAATGCCTCTAAACCTGAAATGGGTTATTTCAGATGGGCTGCTATTGTAATAACATCTGGTTTAGGAGCTGGTGCGATTTTTTGGGCAGCAGCGGAACCAATGTATTATTTTATAGATGTACCGCCAACAATGGATCCAAATATTAAAAATAGCAGTACTCAAGCCATTCCGGCTGCCATGGCACAAAGCTTTACATCCTGGGGATTCACAGCATGGGCAGTTTATGGTGCAGTCAGTGGCATTATTATTATGTATGCACACTACAATAAAAACATGAAAATGCGTCCACGTACGCTGTTGTATCCAATCTTTGGAAGTAAAATTGAAAAGAATAAAATTGGATGGATGATCGATGTATTTTGTATTTTAGGTGCAGTTGCAGGTACAATTGGCACAATCGGCTTCTTTGGTTTCCAATTTAGTTATTGGTTACATAGTATATTTGGTATCCCAGATAATATTATCACCCAAATTTTATCTGTAGCTGGTTTAATGGTCGTTGTTACAATTTCTGCCACGACAGGTATTGATAAAGGGATACAGTTTTTAAGTAAACTTAATGTATGGCTTGCTTTAGCACTTGCCGTATTTATTTTATTAATAGGGCCTGGCCGTTTTATTATTGATACATTCATTTCTTCTTACGGCGTATATCTTACTCACTTTTTAGAAATTAGTACATTCAGAGGAGATGACAAATGGGCTGGAGCATGGATGTTATTCTTTTTCGGCTGGTTTATTGGTTACGGGCCATTAATGGGCATGTTAGTTGCACGTGTTTCAAAAGGGCGTACAATCAGAGAGATATTCTTACTCGTTTCTATAGTAGCTGCTGTTGTGTCGCACTTATGGTTCTCCATACTTGGTGGTAGTGGCCTCTTTTACGAAACTAAAGATAGTGGGGCGATTAGTAACCCGTTAGCTGATAATGGACTGCCAGCAGCAGTTATATCAATCGCATCACATCTACCATTAGGTACTGCACTGGTCATTGTATTATTATTACTAACTTTAATTTTCGTAATCACAACTGCGGATACGATGTCATTCTCAATATCTATGTCAGTAACTGGAGAGGGAGATCCACCTAAAATGATTAGGCTCTTCTGGGTAGTCATTATGGGTGTTATTTCTATTATCTTGATAAATATTGGTGAGGGTAGTATTAACGCTATTCAATCATTTATCATCATCACCGCCGTTCCCATATCAATCATTATGTTACCGGCTATATGGACAGCACCAAAAATTGCGCATAAATTAGCTGTTGAACAAAAAATCACTACTGAAAATAAACAAGATCATACTAAAGATAACATTTTAGAAGAAAGATCTTCAGATAATAAGCACTAAAAAACACGGAATTACTTATCACAGTAATTCCGTGTTTTTATATACTTAATTATTTATTTTCTTTCATATCTAACAATTGATTTTGTAATTCTGTTTCAAGTTCATTTAATTCTGATTCAGCCTGTTTACGTTTCGTACGGCCTTGTTCTTGAATTTGTAACGTTTGTTCAATCGTTTCAATGATATCTTTTTGCGTTGTTTTCAATGTTTCAATATCCACAACTCCGCGCTCATTTTCAGTAGCAGTTGCTAGAGCATTTTGTTTCAACAGCTCGGAATTTTTTAGTAATAAATCATTTGTAGTATCCGTAACTGCTTTTTGAGCAGAAACCGCATTACGTTGTCTCATTAATGTCAGTGCGATAGACATTTGATTCTTCCATAATGGAATACTCGTTAATATTGAACTTTGAATTTTTTCTGCAAGTGCTTGATTCACATTTTGTATCATTCGTATTTGTGGGGCAGTTTGTATAGCAATTTGTCTTGATAGTTGTAAATCATAAATACGCTTATCTAAACGATCAACAAATTGTTCCATATCAGAAGCAGCTTGCACATCCATTTGATTTCCCGTAGATTTCGCTTGTTCTCTCAATTTAGGGATTTCATCTTGTTGCAAAACGTATTGCTTGTGTTTAGCAGCTTCTATATATAATGATAACTCATCAAAATAGTCTTTATTCATATCATACAATTCATCCAACATATCTATATCTTTTTTTAAATTGTTTTTATGTTTATCTAGTTCAATTGAGATACGATCAATTTGTGAACCGACAGATTGCATTTTTGAAAATATCTCATTAACTGATGCCTTTGTTCGTTTAAAAATACGCTTCAGCTTGGATTGGTTTTCCGGATTTAATTCTTCTGGATTGACCGATTTTAATTTACTCATTAATCCGTTTAATGAGTCACCTACAGGTCCCACATCTGTAGTTTTGACTTCATTTAAAATTCGGTGTGAGAATTGTGACATATTCGATTGCGCTTCGGTACCATAATTTAACAAACCATCATTATCCATTGGTTTAATTTGTTTGCTCAATTTATCAATTTTTTGTTGATCTTCATGAGAAAACTGACTTGAACTTTTTATAATTTCAGACCCATTTGCTGAGTTTTCATCAATATACTTATCCAATGGATGCGAATTAATTGAGTCTTGCTCTCTAGCCATAAAATTCCACTCCATTCTGCCTTTAATTATCTATTTATTTGTTGCGTTTCTGCTCAATTTTATTCAATTCCATTTCAATATCTAGCTGGCTATAATCTTCGTCATTAATCCTTCTTAAATCAGCAACCAAAGTTCGTTTCACTTCATCTAATGTGATGCGCGTTTGTTCTAATTTTTGTTTTTCTTCTTTAGATTTTTTAGGTGATTTAGATAATCTCGTATAAGCTTCAATTAAATTTAAAGCATTATCTATATGAGAGTAAAAGAAACTCTCCACCTTGAAAAATGACCCTGGTCGCTGTTTAACAGCAAAATATATTGCACGGGATAAACGATATATCTCGTTGACTTGTTTAAAATCTTTAATCGATCTAACATTCACAAATGTTTTAAATATTCTTCTAATTTTATCCTGAGCATTATTTAATTGACCATTTACAAAATGATAATCTCGACGAGACAAACCAATTTCTCTTAGATACTTTCTAGAAGTTAAACGTTGGGTAGGAAAGTAAAATACAATAAATGTTGCAGCAGCTACTAACACATCGAAAATAAAATATATATCTAATGCAAAGATACTAGCAAACCAAGCAATAACTGCTGCTGGTAAAGCAATAATTGTCCCAAAAATACGAGAAATATTATATCTCAAAATTCATCTTCCTTTATATCGTTCTAAATTTTTTCAATGATTGATCATAATCTAATGCTTCTATTGTGTAATCTTCAACATGTGATGCTGGAGAGGCACCTTCTGTAACAGCGTTAATAAATTCAGTTAAGGATGGCTCATTACCTTGAGCATAAATATCAACATAATTATCAATATTTTCAACAGTACCAACTATATTGTGTTTTTGTGCTATTTTTTCTGTATAATAACGAAAACCTACGCCTTGTACCATTCCAAATACTTTAATATGTTTACGTTGCATAAAATCACCTCTTAATAACATTATACGAAATTTCACTCTACAAAACTAATATTTACGTTTATAATCCAGTTGTATATAGGCCAAAAGTATGAGACAGATAACTTGATTTTGTCGCTTAACTCGTTAGAATATTACACATAGGCAAAAATTGTACGTCTCTGAATTTAAATAATGAATTCTATATTTAGTCTTATTCATATTCTATTTATAAACATGGGGGATTTTTATTTAGAGTGAATGTATCATACAACATACATATGTATATCCAATTTGCACTATAAGTCTAAAAGGTATGCATTATAATACCAAAAATTCATTTTAGACTAATTGTGAAAGGGTGAAATAAAATGTGGACAGTTGCAAAAATTCGAGCTGATTATGAAGGCTGGTGGTTATTTAGTGACTGGACTGATCAAATCGTGGAACAGCATAATTTCGAGACTTATGAAGCAATGATGGCTTTTTATAATGCTTTAATTTTAAAAAGTAAACGCCACTATGATAATTACTTAGTCGGCAAATACAATATACATGCATTTTATAATAATTGTGAATTAGGATTTTGTGAAGATTGTGATGAAGATTTACAAATATTCTATAGTTATATTGTTTTAAATAATAATGAAGTTTATTATAATTTACCTAATATTGAATAAACAGTTTATTCATATTAGTCTTGCAATTTACTAAAAAATGCTTTATAATATTAGTCAAGCAATTGTTTTATTCCATATTGCAAAGAATATTGTACGAGTAATTTTTTATAATACTGTGTCATTGTATTTTTTGTAATATGCGAATAACGCATATTGAATGAATATTAGTCTTGGAGGTTTCACATTTATGAAACAAGGTACAGTAAAATGGTTTAACGCTGAAAAAGGTTTTGGTTTTATCGAAGTTGAAGGAGAAAACGACGTATTCGTACACTTCTCAGCAATTAACCAAGAAGGTTATAAATCATTAGAAGAAGGTCAATCAGTTGAATTTGAAGTAGTTGAAGGCGACCGCGGTCCTCAAGCTGCAAACGTTGTAAAACTATAATATAGATGCAATATTGACTTATCTAAAGAACCTTGTTAAAGGTTCTTTTTTTTATAGAGCCCCTTATCTCTTTATGAGATTAGGGGCTCTTAATGCATGCGAAACTGCATGTATACCACTTTATCCCTTATCTCTTTATGAGATTAGGGGCTCTTAATGCATGCGAAACCGCATGTATACCACTTTATCCCTTATCTCTTTATGAGATTAGGGGCTCTTAATGCATGCGAAACTGCATGTATACCACTATATACTTTATCTAATATCTTAATGCATATATCTACACTATAGGACAATAAAAGGTGACTGAGCGCCTTTTCAGAGACACAGCCACCTTTGGATTATTTAGTATCATTGATAATTAATTGACGTAATGATTGACGTTTAATAACTTCTCTTGCTTTACCATCTTTTAAGAAAAACACAGACGGTTTCTGCATTTGATTATAATTAGATGCCATAGAATAATGGTATGCACCAGTTGAAAGTATCGCTAGATAATCTCCACGCTTCACTGTGCTTGGTAATTGGGCATCTTTTATGATAATATCGCCAGATTCACATAACTTACCAGCGATTGTTACTGTTTCGTCTTTAGGATCATTTCTATTAACTAATAAGGCCTCGTATTTTGCATCATAAAGCGCTGTTCTAATATGGTCGCTCATACCACCATCAATGGAAACATACTTATTGACCTGAGGAATTTCCTTGATTGTTCCAACTTCATATAAAGTAATACCTGCTTCACCAACAATTGAACGACCTGGTTCGATACCAATCTCTGGTACCGGATAATCTGCATCTTCGGCAATTGATTTAATAGCAGCAGTAATCTCTGCGATGCCTTCTTCGATAGGGAAACTTACATCACCCTCAACATATTTAATGCTAAAGCCACCGCCTAAGTTAATTAAATCAACTTTGATATCATTTGCTTTCAACCAATTAATCACAATATTAGCAGTTTCAACCATAGCCTCTGTGCCTTCAATTTGAGATCCAACATGGAAATGAACACCTTTGAGGTTTAATTTTTGAGTATCTCGCACTTTTTCAATACCTTGAATAGCTAAGCCGTGCTTAATTGATAAGCCAAATTTACTATCTTCTTGGCCTGTTTGTATAAATTCATGCGTATGGGCTTCAACGCCAGGATTCAATCTTAAAACAACATCAATTTCTTCACTTGCATATCGCTCAATCAGATCGATTTCCTCTAATGAATCAATAACAATGTAACCAACTTTGCTTTCTAAAGCATATTGAATTTCATGTTTTGTTTTGTTGTTACCGTGAAAATGAATATGTTTTGGATCGAAACCAGCTTCTAATGCTGTATATAATTCTCCTTCAGACACTACATCTAATTCAAGTCCTTCTTCTTGTACTAATTTAACCATTTGTAAACATGTGAATGCTTTTGATGCATATGAAATATTGTATGCTAATCCACTTTGTTTGAACGCTTCATGATAACGTCTCATTTGGTTTCTAATTTGTACTTCATCATATACAAAAGTAGGGGTCCCAAAACTTTGCGCTATCGTTTTTAGACTTGTGCCTCCCATTGTAAGTTCGCCATTGCTATTATATTCTACTACCATAATTTATCTATACTCCTTTATTAATGAGTCGTGATTCATTGCACTTAATTGTTCTGAATTAGCGCCAACGCCTTTAAAAGTAAATTCATCGACACGTATATGGTTATTATATAGTATCACTTCATCTTGTGCATTGACACTGTCATCAACTTCTACAAACATATGACTCATCATAAGCGCACGAATAGGGTAGCGCTTATGATTTATCAAAGCCTCATGTTGTGCTCTTGCTTTGAGTATACCATCACCATAACCAACATCAACGACTGCCAATTTTGTGTTATTTTTTGTCGCTTCAAAAACAAAACTGTAACCACAAAATTCTCCCGCATTGACTTCACGCACTTGTATGACATTACCTTTAACTGTTAGCGATTGCTGTATGTCTGATTCATTGATTGTACTATAGGGTCTAGAACCATACAATGCAATACCAATACGCGCATGCGTATGGTTAGGTAATACACCTTGCTCACGATAGTAGCTTGCACTATTCTGTGCATGTATCATCTCAAATTCATATCCTTCATCAAGTAGCGTATCTACAATCTCTAACCACGCGGCACGCTCTAAATTATAATCTGGAACATCAAATTCATCTGCGTATCCAAAATGCGTCCACAAACCACTAATGTGCATTTTATGTTCATTTTTATTCTGATTATGATGGTGAATGACTTCTTTAATTTCATCAAGTGTCTTTAAACCTGAACGATGTAATAAATTTTCATATTCCAAGTGAACTTGTATGTCATATAATTCGTTAATATTTTCATAATAAAAAGAAAGGGAAGGCAAAGTCATTTGAATCTGATTCTCACGTATCTTATCAAATTCATAAACTGCATTCATCAAAAATATAGTAGCATTTGGCGCTAATTTGCGAATTCGAATTGCTTCTTTAAGTGATGTGGTACTAAATGTATTTATCCCTATATCTAAAAACTGTTCTACTGCAAATTCAAGTCCATAATGGTACGCATTATTTTTTACTACTGCCATTATTTGGTTATCTTGTTTAACATTTTTAGCGTTTTCTTTAAATAATTGTCGGTTTACTGACCATGTGGCTGTCATTGCGATTGTACCTCACTATAAGATTTGAGTATTTGTTCATAGTAATCTGCAATACGTATTAATATAGATTCATTAAAGTTTAAATGAGAAGTGTGTAAACCAGTCACGTATCCTTTTGCTTCATCTCGAACTCCAACAAATACAAAATAGCTTGGTGCAATTTGACTATAGAAACTAAAGTCTTCACCAAATAAGTAAGGTGTAGGTTTATCAATCACTTCAAACTCAGCATTTACTAATCCATTTTCAACATGTTTGCGTAATTGAGGATCATTAAAAGTAGGAGGGTAACCTTCTTCAAATTTCACTTCACACTCGACATTAAATAATAATTTAACGCTTTCGCTAATTTTCGTCATTTGCTGTTTTACAATCTCTAAATCTTTCACATCATATGTTCTAATAGTACCTTCTAAATAGCCGTTACTTGGAACCGTATTTATGGCTTCACCAGCTTCAAAATGTCCCATATGGACAATGTTTCGTTTCAATCCATTTAAATGATATTGCTGTATCTGTCCTACTTGAGTCAATACATGTTGTAATGCCTCACCGCATGAATGCCCTTGCTCTTTATCAGCAACATGACTTGAAAGACCATGCAAATAGAATCTATACTCTGTAGCACTTGCTGTAATTTCTTCATCTCTAATCACAACACGGCCTTCATTTTCAAATGGCATGACATGTATACCAAAAACTGCTTCAATAGGATATTTTTCAAATGCACCAGCACGTATTAAACGATTCGCGCCACCTCCAGTTTCTTCTGCAGGTTGAAATATGAAGACGATATTTTGAGGAAGTTCGCCCTTATCAGCTAAATTTTTACATCGTTTAACAAATAGCATAAGGGCAGTTGTATGGCCATCATGTCCACAAGCATGCATAACATGATCTACTTCACTTCGGTAGGATACGTCATTTTCTTCGTAAATCGGTAATGCATCTATATCAGCACGATATGCAATCGTATGTGTACTATTTCCAGATAAATAGGCGATAACGCCTGTATCTAATGGACGCTCATATGGCACACCTAAATCATCTAAAAAATGCGCAATATACTTTGTTGTTTCATATTCATGTAAACTTAATTCTGGATGCTTATGTAAATAACGTCTATGTTCTGTTACAAATTCCAACTCAGTCATCGATATCAAATCCTTTAAATTATTATATTAATTACACTAAATAAGCATAATTGTTAGTTTGCTATGTATTATGTATTTAATTTATAAAAATAGGAGGATAGACAAACTTATCGAAACAAAGCGTAGTTTAACACTTAGCAATAGATAAGGGGAGACATCATAGTAAAATAAATATTGTCTCGTCTAAACCTCCTATATTCAACAAAATAATTCCGTATCATTTTGTGTAAAATACATACGGTAATATATAACTTGTATAAGTTTATATACTTAGTACTCTAGTCGTTTAATTTTCTTAGTGCCGAAACGATTTCACGTTTTGAATCTTCGACTTCAGTTGTTTGTTTAATCACTTTTGCTGGCGTACCAGCTACAACTGCGCCTGCGGGTACATCTTGAGTAACAATGGCACCAGCAGCGACAATGGCACCGGCACCGACACGCACACCTTCAAGAATGACTGCATTAGCACCAATAAGTACGTCATCTTCAATAATAACAGGTGAAGCACTTGGTGGTTCGATTACACCAGCTAAAACTGAACCAGCACCGACATGTACATTTTTACCTGTTGTAGCACGTCCGCCTAATGTAGCATTCATATCAACCATTGTGCCTTCTCCAACAACAGCACCAATATTAATTGTTGCACCCATCATGATTACAGCACCATCTTCAATAATGGCTTGTTCACGAATAAATGCACCAGGTTCAATACGTGCATTCGTATTTGTTAAATCTTTCAATGGAATAGCTGAGTTGCGTCGATCCATTTCAACTTCAATTTCATCAATAACTGATTGATTAGACTCATAAAATGGTTTCCAATCATCTGCTTCACAAAAAATAACTTTGGAATCAGATGAACCAAATACTTTAAAATCACTTGGGAAAGTAATGTTTTCAAAATCACCATTGATGTAGACTTTTAATGGTGTAGATTTTTTTGCATCACTTATATATTGAATAATTTCTTCTGCCGTTAAATGTTGTACCATAATTAAATTCGCTCCTTAGGGTTTATAAGTTATCAAATGTATAATAACCATTTTTATTTTGTACTAGTTTTTCTGCTGCGCCAATCGCACCGTTGGCAAATATATCTTTAGATTGTGCGCGGTGTGTAATTTCAATTGTTTCATCCGTACCTGCAAAAAGCACATCATGTTCTCCAACAATCGTGCCGCCACGAATAGAATGAATACCTATTTCATCTTGGGTACGTTTTTCAGTCGTTTCATGTCTATCATATACAGGCGTTGTAGTCTCACGTAAAGACTCAATAGCATCATATAATTTCACTAATGTACCACTCGGTGCATCAACTTTTTTATTATGATGTGCTTCTGTAAGTTCAATATCAAAATCTTGCAAGAGCGGTACAGCTGCTTCTAAGATTTTTGTAAGTGCATGTACACCATAACTCATATTCGCACTGAAAAACACTGGCATATCTGTACTCAACGCTTTTAATTTATCTATGATTTGTTCTTTCTCACCCGTTGTAGCAATGACAACTGGTAAATTAAAGTCTTCTTCTAATAATGGTAAGAGTAGTTCAGGATTTGAAAAGTCAATAGCAACATCCGCTTCTGTAGCCTCTGAAATATGTTCAAAAGTAGGGTAGGGATAGTGCTTTTCACTGTTTCTCACAATAACCCCAACGATTTCGTGATTTTTCTCTTCTGCTAACCTTGCTACGCGTTGATTCATAGCACCATATCCAATCAATAAAATCTTCATGAATTTCCACCTGCTTTAAATTGTTCGTAAGCTTGTTCTAATTTTTGGCGATCACTGTCTTCAAGTGTAACAAGTGGTAAGCGTACTTCATAGTTACCAAATCCTTCAACTGCTGTTAATGCTTTTACAGGAATAGGGTTAACATCTACTGCTAACGCATCTAATAACGTTTGAATAGGCTGGAATTGAGACTGTATGTTTTCGTCATTTTGTTTTGCATCATATAAAGATTGGAAAGCATTTGGAATAACATTGGCAACCACCGAGATAACACCGTGACCACCTTGATTGAAATAATCAACAATATTATCGTCGTTGCCACTATATAAAGCAAACTCATCTAAATTAAGGCGTTGTTTTAAGTCTTCTAAGTAATCAAAATCATTTGTCGCATCTTTTAATGCAACGATATACTCATTTTCACTTAAAGTTTCCACTGTTTCTGCATCGATTGTCATATTAGTACGTGACGGTACATTATATAATACAACAGGCAATTTCACTGCATCTGCAATTGTTGTAAAGTGGGCAATTAAACCTCTTTGATTTGTCTTGTTATAGTATGGTGTAATAAGCATAATCGCATCAGCACCAATTTCTCTTGCACGCACAGAAGCTTGAATAGACTTTTGAGTATTATTCGTACCAGTACCTGCAATGACAGGCACACGACCATCAACAACATTGACAACGACTTCTAAAATTTGATCCTTCTCTTCATCAGTTAATGTTGGATTCTCAGCTGTAGTACCATTGACTACGATTGATTTGGCATTATTATCTAGTAAATATTTCACATGTCTTCTCAATGCATCAAAGTCAACTTCATTGTGTGTAAATGGTGTTGCTAGTGCAACACCTACACCTTCAAATATATGTCCCATATTATTTTACTCCTTTCAAGCTCATAACTTGTTCAAGTATTTGTACTGCATTTAATGCTGCACCTTTTAATAAGTTGTCAGAAGTACACCATACATGGAAAGTATTGTCTAAGCTATCGTCACGACGAATGCGTCCAACAAAGATTTCATCTCTACCAGTTGAATGAATTGCTAATGGATATTCATTGTTTTGAGGATTATCTACAAGTACAACACGATCATCTTTTTCAAATAACTCTTGAATGGCTGAAACTGTTGCTTCTTTTTCTAATGTTACACTCATGTGTACACTATGACTGTCTTGTACAGGTACACGGACGCAAGTAGCTGTTACCTTTAAATGATCATCTTGTAAAATTTTACGTGTTTCATCAATCATTTTTTGTTCTTCTTTTGTATACCCATCTTCGAGAAAAGTATCTATATGTGGTAACACATTATTATAAATAGGGTGAGGGTATGCCTCTGGCGCTTTACCATTTGCTCCTTCAGCTAAATCTTGTTTACCTTTCACTCCTGAACCAGATACTGCTTGATAAGTTGTATATGCAACACGTTTTAATCCAAATGCTTCTTGTAATGGTTTAAGTGGCACGACAGATTGAATCGTAGAACAGTTTGGATTGGCAATGATTTTTCTATCTAATTTAGGTTCATTCACTTCTGGTACTATTAAATCAATACCTTCAGTCATTCTCCATTGACTAGAGTTGTCAATCACGATAGCTCCTGCTTGTTCGAAAATAGGGGAATAATGTTCACTTGTACTACCACCCGCACTCATTAATACATAATCAAAAGGTTCGCTAGCTGCTTCATCAGTCAATTCACGTACTGTGTATGTTTTACCTTGAAATTCAATTTGTTCTCCCGCTGATCGCGCTGAAGAGAATAATACTAACTCATCAAAGGCAATGCCTTTTCTATCTACTGTTTCTAACATTTTTCTTCCTACTAATCCTGTTGCACCTGCAATAGCTAATCTAGTCATATACAAAACACTCCATTTTTTATTAGTTGATTTTAAAAAGTTTTGAAAATTCAGATATCAAAAGCTTGATATAAAGTCTGTACAGCACGTTCACCGTTTTCAGCATCGATGACACATGAAATACTAATTTCCGATGTTGTCGTTTGATAAAATGAGATATCATTTTCAATTAAAGTAATAAATGCTTTTGAAGCTACACCAGACATATCTCTCATACCTGAACCTATTAAAGAAATTTTAACGTATTCTTCATTAATTCTGAAGTCCAAGGCACTAAAGTCTTCTTTTAAAGTTTCCAGTATAGATGAAATTTGTGCAACATCCGTATCTTTAATTGTAAAAGACATTTGTAAGCCTTCTAAATTAACAATTTGAGATATCATATCTACATTTACAGAACCATCTTCTAATTGACTGAATAATTTTGTGAGTAATTTATTATCTGGTAAGGGGTAACTAATTGTAACATGCATCATATGTGTATCTAATGCAACACCTGTGACGGCTTTCTTTTCTAAAATTTCTGTTTGTGGCATAATCCATGTTCCTTTCACATTTGATAAAGTTCTACCTAAATATAGGGGAATGTTATAATTATTTGCTAATTCAACACTTCTTGTTTCTAATACGCCTGCACCTAAAGCACTCATTTCCATCATTTCTTCATACGATACATAATCGAGTCGCTTCGCATCTTTATATAGGCGAGGATCTGTAGCATAAACACCATCCACATCTGTATAAATTTCACAAGGCGTATGATTACTCGCAGCTAATGCAACAGCAGTCGTATCAGAACCTCCACGTCCTAAAGTCGTTACTTCTAAATCATCATTAACACCTTGGAAACCAGCCACAACAAGCACGTCATTTTCTTCAAATGCTTGTTCAAATGTTTCAGGATTAATTTCAGCTATACGACTTTTCAAATGGTGCCCAACCGTTTTGATACCAGCTTGATAACCTGTCATAGCTTTAGCTCGAACGCCAATGTCATTCAAAACCATCGATAAGTATGAAACGGTTTGTTGTTCACCAGTTGTGAGTAATAGCGCTAATTCTTGATCCTTTGGACTAGTGGTTAATGTAGATACATTTGCCATTAACTCATCGGTCGTTTTACCCATAGCACTTACTACGACAATAAGTTGTTCTCCTTGTGCAATTCTCAAACTTAACATCTCAGCTATATTTTTAATTTTAGTAAAATCACTAACTGAAGAACCACCAAATTTCAAAACACTTCTTTCCAAATTCATATCCTCCTCGTTGAATAGGGGAGAATCACAGTTATATAAAAAAAGAACAAGTCCGAAATGCGAACCTGTTCTATATTATATATACAAGTGATGCACTCCATTATCTTAAAATAATGACAGACTCTTAGCTCTTAACCATAAAGTCCAACATGTTATAAGCTGCTATTATAACCGTTTCGGCATCTCACCCTTTCAAAATTAGCTGCTAGCAGTCAGATTCTTCTAATCTTTACTAATGATTGATGCGCCTCATCAAAACCTTATTAAATTTTTGTTTATGTTTCACATTATACATAGGCTTACATGTACTGTAAACCGCTTTTCTTTAATTTTTTAAATTTACTGAAAAATATGACATTTAAGGAGTGTTTTTTACCTCAAGAGTGTAAAATGATATCTTTTTGAGGTGTTGCTTTTTTAAAACACAAAATGATGATTCTTTTAAAATTCCTCGTACGATGCCGGATCTTGACCTTTTAGTCGGCCATCTTGCTGTGTCAGACTATTAATTTTATCAATATCTTGTTGTTCTAAAGTAAAATCAAATATATCTTTATTTTGAATTTGTCGCGCAATCGATGTTGATTTAGGAATAGGGACAATACCATTTTGTACATGCCATTTTAAAATGATTTGAGGGATTGTTTTATTATATTTTTCTGCTATAACAGCAATATCTTTATCCTTAATCACCTCAGATGCACGACCTAAAGGACTCCAGGCTTGTGTAATGATGCCTTTTTGATTATGATATTCAATCATGTCCTGCTGATTAAAATAGGGATGCAGTTCAATTTGATTAACTACAGGCAACACACCTGTTTCTTTTTCTAAATTTTCAATATGTTCTGGTAAGAAATTACAAACACCAATAGATTTTATCAAGCCAGCTTTTTGCGCATCTATCATTGCTTGCCATGCTTCTACATACTTGCCTTGTTTAGGATTAGGCCAGTGGATTAAGTATAAATCTAAATACTCAACACCTAAACGATAGATTGATTCTTGAATCGCAACCATAGCTGCATCATAATCTTGATAACGACCTGGTAATTTTGAAGTAATGATAACTTGATCTCTTGTCACATGACTATTGTCAATCGCTTTGCCCACAGTACCTTCGTTTTCATAATTATATGCTGTATCTAACAAGCGATATCCTTGATTTAATGCATTCGTTATTGCGTGTGCACCATGCGCACCATTAAGCTTATATGTACCAAATCCAATTTGAGGTAATACTTGACCGTCAATCATATTTAAATTTTTCATTTAAACATTCCTCCTACAGTTAATTAATTATGATTATATAATTGTGAAAATGCTTTTTAAAGCAATCGGCCTATACCTCTTTTTAAAGTAGGGGAATGAAAAAACGTGACAAAAGTCTATTTTCAAAAATGTGATGTCATAACTACAATAATTAGGTGATGATATGAAAAAAGCGTCTAAAACATTTATTTATGTCTTAGACGCTTAAATATGATTACAATTATTTAGCTAATACACCAGTTTCTTCTAAATAGGCTTCATAAGAAATCTCTTTTGAAACTGCACCAGCAGGATTTAAATCAATAACACGGTTCGCGATTGTGTTAATAAATTCAAAATCATATGACGTAAAGATGATTGAACCTTTGAAGTTCTTTAATCCATCATTTACCGCAGTAATACTTTCTAAATCTAAATGGTTTGTCGGTTCGTCTAACAATAGCACGTTTGCACTTGATAGCATCATTTTACTTAGCATACAACGTACTTTTTCTCCACCTGAAAGCACACTTGCTTTTTTCTTAACTTCTTCACCACTAAATAGCATACGTCCTAAGAAGCCACGTAAGAATGTTTCAGTTTGTTCGTCTTCCGGTGCATACTGACGTAACCAATCTACTAGATTCATGTCTACACCTTCAAAGTAGTCAGAGTTATCTTTAGGGAAGTAACTACGTGAAGTTGTGACACCCCATCTTACTGAACCTTCATCTGGTTCCATCTCACCAGCTAAGATTTTCAATAATGTTGATTTAGCAAATTCACTATCTCCAATTAATACAGCTTTATCATTAGGATCCATTGTAAATGAAATATTGTCTAGAACTTTAACACCATCAATTGTTTTTGAAAGGTTTTCTACAAACAATAAGTCATTCCCAATTTCACGTTCTGGAGTGAATTTAACAAATGGGTAACGACGCGATGAAGGTTGAATATCATCGAGTTCGATTTTTTCAAGTTGTTTCTTACGACTTGTTGCTTGTTTTGATTTTGAAGCATTTGCAGAGAAACGCGCAACGAAATCTTGTAATTCTTTGATTTTTTCTTCTTTTTTCTTATTTTGATCTTGTGCCATTTTCATTGCTAATTCACTAGATTGATACCAAAAATCATAGTTACCAACGTAAACTTTAATTTTCCCATAATCTAAATCGGCAATGTGAGTACATACGTTATTTAAAAAGTGTCTGTCATGAGAAACTACAATAACTGTATTTTCAAAATTAATTAAGAAATCTTCTAACCAACTAATTGCAGGGATATCTAAACCATTGGTAGGCTCATCTAGTAGCAATACGTCTGGTTTACCAAAAAGACTTTGAGCCAATAAGACTTTAACTTTTTGATTATTTTCTAATTCTGACATTGTTTTATCTTGTAAATCTGCTTTTATACCAAGACCAGATAGTAGGGAACCAGCATCTGCTTCTGCATTCCATCCATCCATTTCTGCAAATTCGCCTTCTAATTCTGCTGCTCTAATACCATCTTCATCGCTGAAATCAGGTTTCATATAGATCTCATCTTTTTCTTTCATAACAGCATACAAACGTTCGTGACCTTTAATAACAACATCTATAACACGTTCATCTTCAAATGCAAAATGATCTTGTTTTAATACTGCTAAACGTTCATTTTTCCCCATTGAAACATGACCAGTTTGTGCATCTAATTCTCCAGATAAAATTTTCAAGAACGTTGATTTACCTGCACCATTTGCACCTATCAAACCATAGCAATTGCCATCTGTAAATTTAATATTTACATCTTCAAATAGCTTACGATCGCCAAATCGTAAACTTACATCAGTAACTTGTAACATGCATTTACTCCTTTTCGTTAATCTACCGCACAAATTATAACACACTTATCTTGCACTTTCGACCTTTCGCGCTAGACTGATGCTTGTTTTCCTATAGCATGTTATAATATAGAAGAATAAATTTTATGAACGAAGGAGAAAAGTATGGCCCAAGATGAAAAAGATATTGTAGGTTCAATAGAATTCCTTGAAGTTGTAGGTTTAGAAAGTTCCACTTACAAATTAAAAGGACCCAATGGTGAAGAAGTTAAATTAAACCAATCTGAAATTAATGATGAAGATGAATTACAAATAGGTGAAGAATATAGCTTTTTTGTATATCCTAATAGATCAGGTGCATTATTCGCTACTCAAAATATGCCTGACATTACTACGAATAAATATGATTTTGTAAAAGTTTTAAAAACTGATAGAGATGGTGCACACGTAGATGTTGGGTTACCACGAGAAGTACTGATTCCTTGGGAAGATCTTCCGAAAGTTAAAGATGTTTGGCCAGTACAAGGTGATGAACTATTTGTTACTTTACGTATCGACAGAGATAACAACATGTTTGCTCGATTAGCGACAGAAACAATCGTTGAACAAATGTATACACCTGTGTTCGATGACGAGAAGCAAAACCAAGTGATAGAAGCAAGACCTTATCGTTTACTAAGAATTGGCAGTTTCTTACTATCTAAAGATGGTTATAAAATATTCGTTCATGAAACAGAACGTAAAGAAGAACCTCGATTAGGTGAAAATGTTAGCGTTCGTATCATTGGTCATAATGAAAAAGGGGAACTAAATGGCTCATTCTTACCCTTAGCACATGAGCGATTAGATGATGATGGCCAACACATATTTGACTTATTAGTTGAATATGATGGGGAGTTACCTTTTTCAGACAAATCTAGTCCAGAAGCAATCAAAGAAATATTTAATATGAGTAAAGGCTCATTCAAGAGAGCAATAGGCCATCTTTATAAAAATAAAATTATCACGATCGAAAGTGGTAAAATTGCCTTAACCCAAAAAGGTTGGGCAAGAATCGAAAAATAGTTTCTTCTATTATAAAGCAGTGAACGATTGAATTAATGAAATTTAAATCACACTTCATTATTTAAGCACTTTATTACAATTGCTATTCATTGATTCAGTAAAACATCATACAGCAATCAATATTAAAACCTAAAAATACTACTTTTTTGTAGTTATTTTTAGGTTTTTTTGTATTTTAACATTACAAATTCAAAACTTCTGTAATATTAAAAGAGGAGTATAACGTTGATTTAAAGCGATTTTTGAACCAAAGTGATCACCTAACATTACAAATATAAATATTGTAAACAACAACAATAATTCCTTAACAAAACATTTACATTATCTATATTTGTATTTAATAAAAGGTGTGTAGTATAGAGACTGTAAGAAATACATATAACTTTTGGGTTATTCACTTATTAGGAGGATGTTTCAATGAAAAAATGGCAATTATTTGGTACTACAGCAATCGGTGCTTCACTTTTATTAGGTGCTTGTGGCGGCGGAGGTAACGCTGATTCAGGTAAAGGCGAAGGAGAAGTTAAAGGCGATGGCTCATCAACAGTAGGTCCAATCATTGAAAAACTTAACGAAAAATTTGCTAAAGATAATAAAGATGTAACAGTATCATCAGGTACTTCAGGTACAGGTGGGGGATTTGAAAAATTCATCTCAGGTAGCACTGATTTTTCAAATGCATCTAGACCAATAAAAGATGAAGAAAAGAAAAAATTGGATGACAAAGGTATTAAATACGATGAATTCAAAATTGCTCAAGACGGTGTAACAATCACAGTCAATAAAGATAATGATTTCGTTGACGAACTTACTAAAGAACAACTTAAAGAAATTTACTCAGGTAAAGCTAAAACTTGGAAAGATGTAAATCCAAAATGGCCATCTAAAGAGATCAAAGCTTACTCACCTGACCAATCACATGGTACTTACGATTTCTTCACTGAAGAAGTTATGGACAAAGGGGATATCAAAGCAGAGAAAAATGCTGATACAAATGTAATTGTACAATCTGTTCAAAAAAATGAACAAGGTATTGGTTACTTCGGTTATAACTTCTATGAACAAAATAAAGATAAATTAAAAGAAGTTAAAGTTAAAGATGATTCAGGTAAAACAACTGAACCAACTAAGAAAACTATCCAAGATGGTTCATATGCATTGAGTAGACCATTGTATATCTACACTAACGAGAAAAAATTAAAAGATAACAAAGGATTCCAAGACTTCATGAAATTTGTTCTTGAAGACAAAGGTAAATCAGCTGAAGATGCAGGATTTGTTGCATTACCTAAGAAAGACTACACAGAACAACAATCTAAATTAGATGACATCATTGGTAAAGATAGTAAAAAAGACGACGACAAAGACAGTAAATAATTATAGTAAGATCGTTTAGGGTTGGGATTCTGGAATGGGGCAAAGTTAGATTCGTACGCTACTTTGTCATTTTTCCAGACCCAACTTTTTTAAATAATTGGGAGTTTACAAGAAGGAAGGAATTCACATGGCGAATAATAATCTTTCCGTAAGTGAAATGATTGAAAAAAACAACGCTAAAAAGAATGGTACAAGCGATAAAATTGCACCGGTCATTTTAGGAATCATTGCAGTTTTTTCTATTTTAGCAACTATCGGAATTATCGTGACACTTTTAACTGAAACAATTACATTCTTTACACGAGTTTCATTTGCAGACTTTTTCCTAACAATGGACTGGAATCCATTTTCATCAACACCTAAATATGGTATTTGGGCATTGATTCTAGGTACATTGAAAATTACAGTTATCGCGACTATTGTAGCTGTACCAATTGGTTTAGGTGCTGCACTTTACTTAAGTGAATATGCTTCAAGTAGAGCAAGAAGCATTATCAAACCTATACTAGAAATCTTATCAGGTATTCCAACAATTGTATTTGGTTTCTTTGCACTTACATTCGTAACGCCTATACTACGTTCTGTCTTTCCAGAACTAGGTAGTTTCAACTCTATCAGTCCCGGAATTGTAGTAGGTGTCATGATTATACCTTTAATTTCAAGTATGAGTGAAGATGCTATGTCATCTGTACCAAATAAAATGCGCGAGGGTGCTTTAGGCTTAGGCGCTACTAAATTTGAAGTTGCAACTAAGGTTGTTTTACCTGCTGCAACATCAGGTATCATGGCTTCAATTGTATTAGCAATTTCTCGTGCAATCGGTGAAACGATGATTGTATCATTAGCTGCAGGTAGTACACCGTCTTCATCATTAGATTTAACAGGATCTATTCAAACAATGACTGGTTATATCGTGCAAGTAGCAACAGGTGATGCGACATTCGGTTCAGATATTTATTACAGTATTTATGCAGTAGGTTTTACATTATTCTTATTCACATTAATTATGAACTTAATTTCACATTGGATTACGAAACGTTTCAGAGAGGAGTATTAAAATGGCTGAAGTTAACAACAATAGTAAAGCACTTGTCGATCAAAACACCGTTGAAAAGAAACTCTCTGGGAGATTGTCGATAAATAAACTTAATAAGTGGGCATTCTTTGCATGTACAATGATCGGCTTACTCGTCTTAGCGGCATTAATTATTGATACTTTAATTAAAGGTGTTGGACATTTAACTCCTTCATTCTTTACGAGCTTCTCATCTTCAACACCATCAATGGCCGGCATCAAAGGCGCCTTGATTGGTACTGTATGGTTGATGATTACAATTATTCCTATTTCTATTATTTTAGGCGTAGGTACAGCAATTTATTTGGAAGAATATGCAAAAGATAATGCATTCACAAGTTTCATAAAAGTAAGTATCTCGAATTTAGCTGGTGTACCATCAGTCGTATTCGGTTTACTAGGCTTAACAATTTTTGTAAGAGGTATGGGTATCGAATCATTAGCACTAGGTAATTCCATATTAGCTGCCGCACTCACGATGTCACTGCTTATCTTACCAGTAATTATTGTTGCGAGTCAGGAAGCAATCAGAGCAGTACCTAATTCAGTAAGAGAAGCATCATATGGATTAGGTGGTAATAAATGGCAAACAATACGCCGTGTAGTCTTACCAGCTGCAATCCCTGGTATTTTAACTGGATTTATCTTGGCACTATCACGTGCGTTAGGTGAAACGGCACCTTTAATTCTAATTGGTATCCCGACAGTATTATTACAATTACCATCAAGTATCTTTGATCAGTTCCAAGCTTTACCAATGGCTATATACAACTGGGCGAAATTACCACAAGCAGAATTCCAAAACGTCGCATCAGCAGGCATTATCGTATTGCTCGTCATCTTATTATTGATGAACGCAATTGCTATTTTCTTAAGAAACAAATACAGTAAAAAATTCTAATCGTACTCAAATATAAAGTGTATTTAACCAAGGCTAGTCTACTGGGAATATACTATGGATATTAAATCTATAGTCTGGCTAGCCTTATATAAAAAAGGAGTTTTAATTATGGCTAATAAACAAATAATTGATAAAAATGATGACTTACAAGCACATACAGATCGCAATGATAAACCTATTGCAACAATTGAATCGAATCATAAAGAGAACAAAATTCCAGATAGTGAAAAGAAAATTGTCTATTCTACAAAAAATTTAGACTTATGGTATGGCGAGAATCACGCACTTAAAAATATTAACTTAGACATTCTAGAAAATAATGTCACTGCTATTATAGGACCATCAGGTTGTGGTAAATCAACATATATCAAGGCTTTAAACCGTATGGTAGAACTTGTACCATCTGTTAAAACTGCAGGTAAAATTTTATATCGTGATAAAAATATTTTTGACGACAAACATTCAGTAGAAAAATTAAGAACAAATGTAGGTATGGTATTCCAACAACCAAATCCATTCCCTAAATCAATTTACGATAATATTACGTATGGTCCAAAAATCCATGGCATTAAAAACAAAAAAGTTTTAGATGAAATTGTTGAAAAATCTTTACGTGGCGCTGCAATTTGGGATGAGTTAAAAGACCGCTTAGATACAAATGCCTATAGCTTATCAGGTGGTCAACAACAACGTGTATGTATTGCACGTACATTAGCAATTGAACCAGATGTTATTTTAATGGATGAGCCAACATCTGCATTAGATCCAATTTCAACATTAAAAGTTGAAGAATTAGTACAAGAATTAAAAGAAAAATATTCAATTATTATCGTTACACATAACATGCAACAAGCAGCACGTGTATCAGATAAAACAGCATTCTTCCTTAACGGCTATGTAAACGAATACGATGATACAGATAAAATCTTCTCTAATCCTTCTGATAAACAAACTGAAGATTATATCTCAGGTCGTTTCGGTTGATTAATCTATGGCTATAATCAGACAAAAATACGAAGGCCAACTCGATGATTTAATGAAAGATCTGCGTCGGCTTGGTCTTCATGTATATCATAATATTGAATTTGCATTAATGTCGTTAAGTGAAGAAGATAGAAACTATGCAAGAGAATCTATTGCAAAAGATAAAAATATTAATGAACTTGAAACTGAAATTAATGAAAAAGTTATTATGCTGATTACTAAACAGCAACCAATTGCTACTGATTTAAGATTGATGATGGCAGCATTAAAAATTGCTTCTGATTTTGAACGTATAGGAGATAACGCTGCTAATATTGCTGAAATTAGATTAAGAGCAAAGATTATAGATAAATATGTGCTAACAAGGCTCAACACAATGGGTAAATTAGCATTGTTAATGTTAAAAGATTTAAATGATGCGGTTAGAAACAATGATATCACACTTATTAAAGAAATCATTGAACGCGATGAGGATATTGATGATCTATATAAAAATATTGTTAACACTACCTATCTCATTGATAATGATCCTTTTGTTGCCGGACAAGCGCATCTAGCAGCACGTCATTTAGAACGCATCGGAGATCACATTACGAATATTGCTGAAAATATATATTTCTTTATTACTGGTAATCGTTACGAATCTTACAATAAATAACAAAGAAAAGCGCAGTGAGTGTGAAATTGATTTTCTACTCACTGCGCTTTTCTTTTATTGTTCTGCTTCAATTTCGTCTGTCAGCATTTCTAATTCGTCAACAAGCTTGCCAATATAACCAATGGTTGATTTCAATGGCGCATCTGTTCGAATATCAATACCTGCAATGTCAGCTAATTCAACTGGTGATTTACTGCCACCAGCTTTTAATGTTTCTAACCATGCATCGACGGCAGGTTGGCCTTCAGTTTGAATACGTTGTGACATAACTGTACCAATAGTTAATCCTGCAGAATAAGTATAAGAATATAACCCCATATAATAGTGTGGTTGTCTCATCCAAGTCAATTCTGTACCTTCAGTTAATTTCACACTATCTCCAAAAAATTGACTATAAACATCTAACATAATTTGATTTAACACAGGTGCTGTTAACGACTCACCATTGTCGACTTTTGTGTAAACTTCTCTTTGATAGGCTGCTTCTAGTAAATGTGTAACCATATTATGATAATACGTTCTAGAAATAATTGAACCAATTACCCAACGTTTAAACTTCGGATCATCACTATTTTTAAATAAATAGTTAGACATCAACATCTCATTCATTGTAGAAGGTGCTTCAACAAAATACATTGATGCTTCTGATTCCAAATAATTTTGGTGTTTTTGCGCTAATGTAAAATGGCCAGCATGACCCAACTCATGCGCTAAGACAAATGTTTCAGTCATTTTACCTGTCCAAGAAATAAATACATAAGAATGTGAAGCATAAGGACTTGCACAATAAGCGCCTGTATCTTTACCTTTGTTTTGTGCAAAATCAATCCATCTTTCTTCATATGCAGCTTCGACCATCTTCAAATAATCTTGTCCAAGTACATCTAATGCACCATAGATATATTGTTTTGAGTCCTCTATGGAAATCTCTGGCTCATAATTTGGATCAATAGATACTTTTAAATCTTCAAAGCCCATAACATCAAGACCGTGCACGCGTTTGATTAACTTAGCATATTTTTGCATAATAGGCGCTAAATCACTCATAATTACATCAATTTGTCGATCAAACATATCACGTGTAACTTCTTGGTCTTGTAATAAGTAATCAATAACCGACTCGTAGCCCCTTAAATCAGCTTCAATTTTTTCTTGTTGAACTTGTAAATTATAAGTTGCTGCTGTTGTATGCTGATATTTACGTAGCGCATCACTAAAATATTTAAAGCTTGTTTCTCTAAAACCTCTATCCGGATTATCTTCGTATTCATTTTCAAATGTTGCATAATCTAAAGGATAATTTTGATTATTGTGCTCAAATGATTCAAAGTCAATATCTAGCATTTTAGTTGTTCCATATAAATCAAAAGCACCGTCAAAAGTAGGGGATAAACTAGCTAAAACTTTTTCAACTTCTGGAGATAATTTATATGCTTTTTTAGCTTTAATTTTTGTTAAAAAATGTGGATATTGTGATGTTTTAATTAATTCATCTAATGTCGTATCTGAAAGTTCGATAATCTCTGAAACAACAAATGATAATTCACTTGCTATCTTTCCATAGGAAGTTGAAAATTTAGCACTCAATGTTTGTGCTTGTTCATTAGCCGTATCGACACTTAAATTCAATTCGGCGTAATTTGCCATTCTGTCCAATTGAATTAATATATCAGAATATGCATTGAGTGCAACTTCAATCATTTCAGCATGATTCAAACGTTCTGTATATTGTTTATTAAATGCTTTGGCTGCTTCTAAAGTTTCATCTAACACTTGATAAAATGCTTCATCAGAACTAAATAATTCAGTAATATCCCAAGTTTCGTCTTTAGGGACATCACTTCTAAACTGTAATGTTCTAGTCATTTAATCACTCCTTCACATAATTTAGGTTTCATATTGATTATACATGAAAGACGATAACAAAGCACAATTGCAAGTTTAATTATCATTGAAACAGGGAAGGTAATTAGATGAAATGTATGGAATCTTTTGTCTTTAAAACAAAAGATTAGTACATACTACTATAGTCCGAATAAGATTGTGGTAAATTGTAGTATAATCTTAATCATTAAGTTAAAATTATAAACAAAAGATATGTAAGGAGTGCAACACATGACAATATTTGATATGCCTAATTATTTATGGATTTCAGTAGTTGCTGTGATATTAGTAACTATTTTCTGTAATCTAGCTTTAAATAAATGGTTTGTCCCAGCTGTATTAACAATCGTCGTATTAGGAATAGCTGCTTTCTTGATTCCTAATTTTGAAGATATTACATATGAACCATTATTAGGATTTGCGGCATTTATGGCTGTAATCAGTTTAATTATTAGTTTCTTAATTTGGTATTTCACACGCAATTGGAGACGAAGCCGTCGCGAGAAAAAAGCGAAAAAAGAAATTCGTAAACGTGGTGGTATTCCTAAAGATGAAATTGAGAACTATCGAGAAAAAAGATAGATATAATAAAAGCCATTGTAGTGGGTTACATTACAATGCCTTTTATTATTGCCACTAAATAGGATAGTTTTGATACCACCTTCACCGAAAAACCAACTGTTTGCTTCAAATAATGTAACGTCATTATTTTTAATTGCCTTTGAATTTTTTATAACATCATTCTGTAACGCTTGCGGCATACTTTCACTTTTTACATTTCCATGTTTAGTTCGATCAATGACAAATAATTTGTCTGGATTCATTTCATTTAAATATTCATTTGAAATAAGTATACCACTTGAGTTCGGTTTCATTTTTTTATCAGCATGTTTAATGCCTAAATCTTCATTTAAAAAACCACCGAATCTACCAGTAGTACCATAGGTTTTTATACCTTTATCATCTACATTTAGAAATAATACAGATTCATTTTCAATTCTTTTTTTAGTTTCAGCAACCTTATCATCCAGTTCTGTAATTAATGCCTTTGTTTCTTTTTGCTTGTCAAAAATTTTACCTATATTTTCAGTATTTTTCTTAATTGAAGCTATGTAATCATCGTTTTGAGGACTAATAAAAACAATTTTAGCATTTGGTACAGCTTTTTTCATTTCTTCTAAAGTTTTAGTATGTGCTTGCCTGAAAGAAGCAAAAACAACATCTGGTTTAGATTTTGCTAATTTATCGTAATTAGGTTGACCTGGGTTGCCAATATTGTTGTATTGGCTGCTTTTAAATGCTTTTAGGCTGTCTGGTAAAAATGAAGCACCTTGACCCTTAGCAATAGCAACGATATGGTCTTGCAATTTTAATTGTTGCATCACATCTAACACACCGTAATCCATTACTGCAACGCGTTTAGGATTAACCGGAACCTCTACAACTTCATGCTTAATTTCGCCTTTATTATGATCTTGATTTTTATCTTTAAACTCATAAGAAGTTTCAATTTTAACTGTTTCTTTAGATGCTTTATTACTTTGGGTATGACTACAAGCACCTAAAAATAAAAAGCAAAGGGCGGTTAATGCAATACATATAAACTTATTCATATACAATCTCTCCTTTAATATAAAAGTTAATTATATATTAATTGAAAATCATTATCAATTAGAGATTTTAGAAATACTAAATGATTGTGTGAAGTTCATAGCAATTTCGAATTAACATACCAATGCAATGATTAAGTCTAATGATTAAGTCTACAGGAAATAACACATATGAGATTATCAATATACGTATAATTATCATATTAAAGAAAGTCAACGAGCAATAATGATTTAGCAAATTATAATCAAGCTAAAACAATGTGAAGCATATGTAATGTATTCATATTAGCATAGAAATTATATAGATAGTACAAGCATGTACTAAGAAAAAGGGTTCCGAAATTGGAAAATATCTCAATATACATAACTTCCTATAATATATATTATGTAAACTAAAATACAGAAAATATTTTTACTGGAAAATTATTATGCTTTCATAGCATTTAACCTTAACTTAGTAACTATAATGAATTACCTGATTTTTATACTTAATTGTTCTGTTTAATGTTACGTATGATACACATGATTTTAAATTTGATTCTCACTTAAGTTATCTATTTGTAAATCATTTCTTTGTTATAGATAATTTCAACACTTATTGTTATGACTACAAATGGCCATTTCATTTTAAGTTACTTATTTGCAATCACATGAACAAAGTACCCACAATATCATTTTAAAATGCTCAGAAATGCAAATCTCAGCGCCTATGTTTAACGCTTACTAAAATAATTACTAAATAAGATATCCAATCGCTATCACAATCTCAGTAATCCTTAAATAAATGGTTTTTATTAAGTTCAAACTACATTATAGGTTTACATAATATAAATATGATAATCTTAAAATCTTTTAGTGTTCCTTTTCTTTTTTTGGGTATATACTGTTTAGAGAATATTTTAGGAGTGAAATTTATGCAACGATCTTCAGGTATTAAATGGTCAAGTTTGATCATTGGTGTTATTTTCTTAGTTATTGGCGTATTTATCGTTAGTTTTCCAGAAGAAAACTTATTTGCTATAACTTGGTTAATTGGTCTTTTATTTATTATTAATGGTTTTATAGAAATTTTCATCCGTCGTATAATGAAAAAAGCGACACAAAGGGGCTCCAAATTACTGATTATACTTGGTATAATTAATATAATCATCGGTTTGTTAATCCTATTTAATGTCGTAACGAGTACAACCTTTATTATTTATTTATTTGCTATTTGGTTTATTATTAATGCTATTTTCAATATATTCACCGTAACACCAGCTGAAAAGTCGAATAAAGCTTTCCATACTTTTTCAATTTTACTAAATGTAATTGAAATTGTTTTTGGTATTATTTTATTATTCAACCCGTTAATCGCTGCGGTAATTATTGCTATATTTATGTGTATTGTATTCTTTATCATAGGTATCACATATATTATTGATGCTTTGAATTAATTTAATATAGCAAATGAAATTTTATATTTTAACTAGGGCGCTTAATCATAAAAATCAAAAACCATAAAAACCATGTTGTGATTTGTCGAATTACAACATGGTTTTTTTAACCTATTTTATTACTTACACCGAGTAAATATATATATTTTTTATATTTACTTTTTTAAATCATTATGCTATTGTTATATTGATATTATATAATTTTATGCTATAATAAAAAATGTGGCTAACAACTAGAATCAACCTCATAGAATATGCCACATACTAGATTACCGTTATATTGGAAAGCCATCCTTTTATAACGAATCCTAAACAAAAGAAAGCATACTGATATACGCTTACAACCAGTATGCTTTCTTTTTAATATTATTTTTTAATTTTCTTTCTAACATTATTCAACGTATTAAATAACCAATATTTCGATTTCTTAATTGGTTTATAGAAATCACCAATCAATTCCTCAATTTGTACGTTAAAGCCTCGTTTAAAGCGATATACACCGTAATCTTCGCTATTTTCAGTAAAGTCACCTGATAGACCATAGAAATTATAACGACCATAGCCATGATCAAAGCAATAATTCATCATATACCAGTGCATCATATAGGGTCCCATATATTGATTATATTTTTCTGATGAACCACCTGAGAAATAATTCACTTCATATGCATTTGCAAAATAAACACCCGCGGCTAAGTTTAAAACAGCACCGTCAGTTAGTCTTAACTCACTCGCATGAAGTAATTCTTTTTTATCATGTTCAATCTGTTTGTCTAGCTCTGCAATTTTCTTCAATTGCTTATCAGATTTATTCTCATTTTGCATCATTTTATCGCGGCGTGATTCTTTTTCATTAATGCTTTCTTGAGTATGATTAATATATTCATCCAAATCAATGTATGCCAATGGGATTAATGCTTTATCACCGTAATTGTCTATAAAGTTATAAAAGTATTCATCCGTTTTAGAAACAAAACCAGTACGTTCTTCTGTTTCACGATACAATTCTAAGAAAATATCAAATTCATCTCTTGTTAGTAACCTTACCTTCACGCCAAAATTAATTGCCTTGTTTATATTACGTTTTCTTTGGCTATCAAATTGTTTTTTTAATGAAGCTGGTGTTTCACCATCAAGGTTTAATACGCCCATCCATCTAACTTGGCTAGATGTATCATACGATGTTGTAAATCCGTGATGTATATAACGATGAGATTTGAATAAATTAACGAGTGCATCATTCTTATCATGATTAGGTGATGGATTAATATCCTTATCATATATTTGATAAATCCAATATGGATCCATTTTGACATATAAACAATTATGCTGTTGCAAATAAGTGTCTAATTCACGTAAATAGAAATCTACTAACCCCAAATCATTATAATCCATAACTGGACCGCGATTTGAATAATAAACATAGCTTCCCATTGTAGGAATTTTAGAGAAAAGACTAGCAGCAATAACTTGATTATCGTCATCTTTTAAGCCTAATAATACAACTTGAAATCCATCTTCTTCCCTTGTCGCAATATTTTCTTTCACTTGAAAATAATGACTCTCTAATGCTGGATTCTGTACAAAATTGTCATATTCTTTGACAGTTAACTCTGTAAATTTCATTCTAGCTTAGTTCCCTTCTATTTATGTTTATTTCTTTTTATCCTTAATTTTTTTCAATGTCGTATAAATTTTGTACATTGGCTTATTAATCGGTTTAATAAAATCACCAACATATTCTACTACATCTGCATTAAAACCTTTTTTAAATTTAACAACACCTGCATCTTCTGCATCTTCAGTAAAATGACCACTAATACCATAAAAATTATATCTATCTATATTATGATCTATAGCATAATTAATCATCTTCCATTGTATTGCATAACTACCAGCAAAATGTCTAAATTCATTAGATGTACCACCTGCATAGTAAACGACTTCATAAGGATTAATAATAAAGTAAGCTGCAGAAATCGGTAATTCGTTACCATGCTTTTCTTGTAACGCAGTGGCTTCATCTATTTTTTGTTGGTTTGCAATCAGTTGTTGTTCTAAATTTTCTTTTTTATTATACGCTTTTTTATTTTCTGGTCTTTTTTCTATATCCTTAACTGCTTTATTTATATCTTTACTTAATACTTCGCGTTCAGCCTTTAATTCTGTTATATATTCATCAAAATCCATATAAGCTAATGGGACAAGCACACGATCTTTATAATACCTTAACCTATTATAATAAAAATCGTCATCTCTATCGTCAAAATCCTTTGTTTCAGAAGTATCTTCCATGAATGAGCGGAATATTGGCAACTCATCTTCACCTAAAAATCTTACTTTCACACCATTTTTCTGTACTTTTTTAGTATTTCGTTTACGTAAACTATCCATACCATTAAGTACGTCTTTAGCAGTTTTTCCAGCTAAATCTAAAACAGAATGGAATCTTATTTGAAGTATTGGGTCAAAGCCAGTTAAAAAACCTTCATGCTTATAACCGAGTTGTTTCATTTTATCAAAAATCCAATCGTGACCCGCATTTGCTAATACTTCACCATCATGATTACGATATTGATAAGCAAGATAAGGATCTACTCGTAAATATAAGGCATTATGTTTTTTTACATATTTTGCTAATTCGTTAAAGAAGTAATGCACGAGTTCTTTATTTTCAAAATCTATGACTGGACCTCTATTGGAATAAAAATACTTGAAGAATTTCATAACAGGCACAGCTGTAAGTAAACATGCTGCAATTACTTCATTATCATTATTCTTAATTCCTACTAGGTGTGTTTCTGTACTTTCTGCAATTTTCAATTCATAATTTCCAACCATTTGCGTAAAATGACTATTCGGCATTTTATCCGTAAATGCACCGAACTCTTTTGCAGTTAAATTCGTAAATTTCATTTTTTATATACTCCTATTTATCTATAGTTCTATTTTCGAGTTTAATTCTCAATCTAGATTATTATACAATATTCATTTATAAAACTAAATCATTAGCCTGTACATAATCTTTCTAATGCAATGATTACACTGCGTTTTATGTATTATTTAATTATATCACTACTTTTATTTTAACAAAGCGTAAGCATTTATTCATATTTAACATGTTAGATTTATAATTTAATTATGAATAACTTTTGGTTTTATTACCTTAATTATATATTTACTGTCATCTTCACTTAATTTATTTGTAAATACATGATAAAACCGGAGAACTTATCTCGTTCTCCGGTTTTATATTATTTCAAGAAAAAGTTTCTAATTATAAAGCATCTCTGATTGCTTTACCTATTGCTACACTTGATTGTGGATTTTGACCAGTGATAAATTGGGCATCAGATTCAATATGCTCTGTAAAATCATCTTTTGTCACAAACTTAGCACCTTGATTTTCCAATTCCGTTTGAGTTAAAAATGGAACTTTGTCTTCCAAGCCCATCGTACGTTCTTCATTATCTGTAAATGATGTTAATGTAACACCTTTAACTAAGAAATTGCCTTGTTTATCTTTGGCACCCACAAATGCACTTGGTCCGTGACATACTGAAGAAATAATTTTCTTTTCTTCTTTAAAGTCTGCAAGGATATCTGCTAATTGTTGGTTATGTGCAAAATCAAATACGGTACCATGTCCACCAGGTAAATAGACTGCATCGTACTGTGATACATCAATATTTTCAATACTTGGTACTTGTTTTAACTTTTCAACAAAATTAGCATACTGATTTAATTCATCATTTTGTGTAGAATTTGGATCTAATGGAATTTCTCCACCTTCAAT
This sequence comes from Staphylococcus sp. Z5-21, assembly GCF_056529615.1. Taxonomy (NCBI): domain Bacteria; kingdom Bacillati; phylum Bacillota; class Bacilli; order Caryophanales; family Staphylococcaceae; genus Staphylococcus; species Staphylococcus sp. Z5-21. The sequence continues at coordinate 1,424,085 of NZ_CP096462.1, forward strand.
CGACACGATATCCACATCAATACCTGCTTCTGTTAATATATTATAAGGTTCGCTCGCCTCTTCTAACCATAGTCCAGTTGGCGTGCCATCATCATATTGACTTCTACTCGTAATTATGAATAATACTTTTTTACTCAAATTAAGTCACCTCTTTTAAAAATAAAGGTATGAACGATAAATAATACCAACGATACTATTTATCTAACTCTTCCTCTGATATCATATTACCCTTATTTTTAATGCATACACATAAAAATATATGACAATCTTTGCTTAATTCAAGACATTTCTTATTGTTTTTAAATACTCAATGGTAGTTTGTTTATCGTCATTTTCAAAGCGTTTTACTATTTCACTACCTATCACTACGCCATCTGAAGCTTCAATAATATCTTTTACATGTGCTGCTGTTCTTATACCAAATCCAGCTACTACAGGAACTTCAGTATGTGCTTTTATATCTTTAATTCTATTTTTTAGCTCTGGATGAAATTTACCATCTTCGCCTGTAGTCGCATTCATCGTTACAGTATAAATAAATCCTTCTGCATCCTTAGCTATTTGATGACTTCTAGTATTTGAAGTTGTCATAGCAATTAATGAAATAATATTTGTTTTTCGTTCTGGATGACGCGCTTTAAGTTGTTGCACCAACTCATGAGGCAAATCAGGTATGATCAAACCATACACACCTGCTTCTTCACAAGCATTCAAAAATGCTAATTCACCATAATGATTTATGATATTGTAATATGTCATTAACACATACTTACTTTGAATCTCATCTTGATTTTCTGTAAGTTGATCGAAAATATATTGTATATTAACGCCTTCTTGAATTGCTTTATTACCAGCATTCATGATTACCGGCCCATCAGCAACAGGGTCTGAAAATGGAACACCCACTTCAACTATATCTGCACCTGCTTCACTTAGTGTTTTTACATTTTCAATAAAGTCTCTGTTGCCCATAACATAAGGTACAAATAATTTATGCATGCGTGTCACCCTCCTGTTTCATATAATTTCTGATCGTTTCCATATCTTTATCACCGCGGCCTGATACTGTAACCACAAGTATTTCATCTTTACGCATCGTAGGTGCCAATGTTTCTACATAACTTAAGGCATGTGCACTTTCGATAGCTGGTATGATACCTTCCGCTTTAGTAAATCGCACTAAAGCATCCATCGCTTGTTTGTCACTTGCAGTAGCATATTTCACTCTTCCAATGTCATGATAATATGAATGCTCTGGACCAACGCCAGGATAATCCAATCCTGCAGATATTGAGTGTGCTAATTGTATTTGACCATCATCATCTTGAATTAAATACATTTTTGTACCATGTAACACGCCTTCTTTACCTTTATTTATAGCAAGCGCGTGTTTATCTGAATCTATTCCGTCGCCCGCTGCCTCAACACCGTAAAGCTTAACATCATCCTTTACAAATGGATAAAACGTCCCGATGGCATTAGAACCACCGCCTACACATGCGACAATAGCATCTGGTAATTGACCTTCTTTTTCATGAACTTGTGCTTTAATTTCTTGACCAATAATTTTTTGAAAGTCTCTTACAATAGTAGGAAAAGGATCAGGTCCCAGTGCAGAGCCTAGCAAATAATGCGTATCATCAACATTGCTTACCCAGTACTGTAATGCTTTATTGACTGCATCAGATAATGTGCCTTGTCCTTCAGTGACTGATTCCACTTTTGCGCCTAATAGTTCCATTCTAAACACGTTTAATGATTGTCTTTTGATATCTTCTTCACCCATAAACACAACGAGTTCCATATCAAATAAGGCAGCTACAGTTGCACTAGCAACACCATGTTGCCCCGCTCCAGTTTCGGCTACTAATTTATTTTTTCCCATGCGTTTAGCTAACAGTGCTTGACCAAGTGCATTATTAATTTTATGTGCACCCGTATGGTTTAAATCCTCACGTTTCAAATAGATTTTTGCACCACCAAGTAATTCCGAATAAGACTTAGCATATGTTAGCGGTGTTTCACGACCTACGTAATCTTTTAAGTAATCATCAAGTTCTATCTGAAATTGAGGATCATTTTTAGCGTCCTGATAAGCTTGTTTCAATTCTTGTATTGCGGGCATTAATGTTTCTGGTACATATTGTCCACCATAATTACCGAAAAAACCAAATGCATCTGCTTCTGTTTGTATATTTTCAATCATAGTTTATTGAGCTCCTTTTAAAAGTTTTATAATTTCTAACATTTTATTTAAGTCTTTTTTATGATTCGTTTCTATGCCACTTGCAATATCATAACCAGTATGATGAAGTGATAAGTTTTCTATCTTTTGTATATTTTCATAATTAATGCCACCTGCAATTAAATAATCAACATCATGTATGGTATCTAAAATTTTCCAATCATACGTTTTGCCAGTACCACCATAGGATTGTGATGGTGTATCAATAATAAATTGGTCAACTGAATGCTTGTAATCATCTATTGATGTTAATAATGTTTGTTGATTTACTGCAGGTAATGCTTTAATAATTTTTAAGTTACTATTTTGTTGTCTAATATATTGCACCGTACTTATAGGTTCGTTTCCATGAAGTTGTATTGTTGTAATACCTGTATGATTAATTATGCTATCTATTGTAGCGCGTTCAGGATTTACTAGAATAATCACTTTTTCCTTATCATTTGGTATAATATCTGTAAATTGTTTAATCGTTTGAATATCAACAAATCGCTTACTCTCAGTAAAATGTATAAAGCCCATAGCGTCGATATTCAATGCTTTTGCCTTTTCAACATCTTCTAACGTACGAAATCCACAAAATTTTATTTTCACTTTGTCACCTTAGTTAATTTCAATCCTGGTAAAAATTGACTTAAATCTTCACATTTCATTAACGATTCACCTATTAACAGACCATCAATACCTGACTCAACCACATTCGCTACATCCTGTGCATCCCGAATCCCACTTTCCGAAATATAATGGTAGCCCTCTTTTTTGTTTTCTAATATTTCATTTGTATGCAACACATCTGTGACAAATCGTTTCAAATCTCTATTGTTTACACCAATAAGTTGCGGGCTTAATTTGTAAGCGCGTTCCAATTCTTCTTTATCATGTACTTCTACTAGTACTTCTAAATTTAGTGATGTCGCATATTGATATAAATCTTTCATTTGTTGATCTGTTAATACATTAACGATTAACAATATGATTGATGCTCCGGCTTTTTTTGCTACATCAATTTGAATTTTATCGACAACAAAGTCCTTACATAGTACCGGTAAAGTCGTTTGTAATGTTAAATCTTGCAATCTTTCATAGCTACCTCCAAAGTAATGCTCATCTGTGAGAATTGAGACTGCATTTGCACCGTTAGCTTCGTAATCCTTAACTTGTTGTGCTAAATCTCTATTTGGTAATTGATCTAATGTTGGACTTTTAGATTTAATCTCTGCGATTACTGCTAATTGGTTAGACTCATCTAATTGCGACTTAAACGAAGATTTATGCGTAATGTCTACCTCATTTAATGTCTTTAATTTCTCTTCATAGTAACCTTCTTTTATTAAATTTCTTTTATAATCCACGATTTCATCCAATATAGTCATATGTCATTCCTCCCATTTTGTTGTATTGTGCAATAGCATTGCCATTATCAATTAAGCGTTGTGCTTCAATTACACCTTGTTTAATAGAACTGACCTTCTCAGCAACATATAAAGCGATACCCGCATTAAACACCACTACATCACGTTTTGCGCTTCGATCAACACCCGTCAAAATATTTTTGGTAATCTCTAAATTTTCAAGTGGTGTACCACCAATGAGCGCTTCATTTGGTGCATACGCTAAACCAACGTCCTTTGGATTTACAGTATAATTTTTAGTAGCTTCGTTTTCATTTACTTCGTATATCATATTATCACCAGAAAGCGTTGCTTCATCCATGCCATTGGCTCCATAGACAACGATTGCTTTTTTACGGCCTAAATCTTTAAGTGTTTGAGCAATCTTTTCTAATTTTGATGTTTCATATACACCCATCACTTGATAATCTAATTTAAATGGATTAATAATCGGACCAGTTATATTAAAAATTGTTGGGTTAGTCATCATTTTTCTAATAGGTTGAATGCTTTTCATAATCGGGTACGTATCTGTTGCACTCAAGAAAGCTAAACCAACTTGATTCAATTGACTTGGTGTTGCTTCAACAGAACTTGTATTTATACCCATTGCCTCTAGCAAATCTGTACTACCTGATGATGAGGTAACACTCTTATTGCCATGTTTAATCACAGGGATATTTGCGCTAGCAATTACAAATGAAACTGTCGTTGAAATATTAAAGCTATTTGATTTATCTCCCCCTGTACCACAAACACACATACCATTCGGATAATAAGGCTGCTGTCGATACATAGAATGAATCAAACTTTTTGAAATATATGTTAATTCTTCTTGAGTAATCTCTTTTTCTGAGAACGATGATAATAAATTTGCTTTTACTTCGTTTGATATATCATCAGCAATAAGTAGTTCTATAAATTCATTCATTTGTTGCTGATTTAATGGTTTATACTGTTTTAATTGTGCTTGTAGTTCCATTACTTTTGTCCTCCTTTACTATATTCAAAAAATTATTGATGATTTGTACACCATCCGCTGTTGCAAAAGATTCAGGATGATATTGAATTCCGAAGTGTAACAATTGACTATGTTCAAATGATTGAATACAATCTTTTGTTTCTGCTGTTATAATAAATGCTTCAGGTATTGTTTTTGAATTACTAATCAGTGAATGATACCTCATTATTTCAGAATATTCTGGAATATTTCTATACAACTTTGTATCTTTTATGATTCTCATTTGATCCGTTTTACCATGCATGATGAATTCACTTTGAATAACATCTCCACCGTGATAGCATGTTAATGCTTGAGCACCTAAACATACACCTAAGATTGGTTTATTTTCATAATGCTTTATAATTTTCATTAAATCTTCTTTATCTAATGGGTGCCCTGGCCCAGGTGATATGACTACACCATCTACATCTAAATGATAAATCTCCGGATCATCAGGATATTTCACTATCACTTCATTATTTTTGGCTATCATATCTACTAGGTTATAGGTAAATGAATCATAGTTATCAACGATTAATATCATGGTGACACCTCCAATAAACTCTTAGCTTTTAACTTTGTTTCTTCTAGTTCTTTTTCAGGTATTGAGTCATAGACAACGCCACATCCAGCTTCAACATTTACATGTGTTTCATCAATCATCATTGTACGTATTGCCAAGGCGAAATCTAAATCATGATTACAATTGATGTAGCCTATACCGCCACTATAGACACCTCGTTTTTGTGGTTGTGCTTCATAGATACGTTGAATGGCTCTTAGTTTTGGAGCACCCGACACTGTACCAGTAGGTAGTAAGCTCGCAATCACAGACATTGGAGAATAGTCTTGCTTAAGTTGTCCTGTTACTTCACTTACAATATGCATAACATGTTCATAACGCTCAATTGCCATTAACTTTTGTATCTTAGAAGTACCTCTTTCACTTACTCTGTGAATATCATTTCTTCCTAAATCAACTAACATGCGATGTTCACTTAATTCTTTGTGATCGTTTTTCAATTGTGTTTCGTTTGCATTGTCTTCTTCCAGAGTGCTTCCTCTTTTTATTGTTCCAGCAATAGGATTGGTCACTACTGTTTGACCTTGAACTTTTACAAAACTCTCAGGTGAACTGCCGACGACAATGCGTTCATCCATGTTCAAGTAGTACATATACGGACTTGGGTTTTGACGTTTTAAATTTTGATACAACTGATAAGATAATTGATGTAACTGTTGTCCAAAATTGTGTTCATAGCTGTATATGATAGATGGCACAACTTGGAACATATCACCTTGTTGTATAAGATGCTTCATTTTTTCTACTGTTGCTATAAATTGTTCCGTTGCCATATTAGATTTTATGTTTTTTTCTGTTACTTTTTGTTCATTTCGTAAAGGATAGATATTAATTCGTTGTAATTCTTCTACACGACGTTGCACACGTGCTTTCAATTGTTCATCACTTTGATTAGAAAATAAATTCGTTGCGATGACGTATAAATGTTCTTTGTAATGATCAAAAACATAAACATCTTCTACCATATATAATTTTGCGTCGTGTTGTGGGTGATCTGTTAATTCAATTTCTTTTAAAACAGGAAATGCATGTCTTACCAAATCAAAACTACACGAACCAACGAAACCTGAAATAAAAGGTAAATCTTCTAATATTGCATCCTCTATATTAGTTTTATATCGATCTATAAAAGCTTGCATTTTTTCATAAGGTTGATTCTGTTCTATCGTTTTGTTAGTAGCTGTTTGAATAGTCATTTCATCATTATCCAAAGTAATTGCTCCATAAGTGTCAAAAATCACTATAGAATAACGTCCTTTTAATTGTGATTGATCTGAGCTTTCTAAAATCATTTTATTTTTTCTTAATCTTGCTAATGCTTCTGGGGTAACTTCAGCATTTAACTTTTGATATTGTACTTTCATTTAACTTTCCTCCTTATAAAAAAACAGCGCCCTTAAACTATGTTAAGGACGCTGACGCGCGGTACCACCTAAAATTAGTAGATAAACAATTAATTTAAAATCATCTACTCGCTCTTTGTTTTATTCGTTTTAATCCAACAAAACCCAATTTCAGTATATGTGGGTGTTAGTTTGCATCAACCACTAACTTTCTGTAACTACCCTGCCATAACTTACTTCATTTTGTTTTCTAATTCAGTTCAAATTTAATATAAAAAAACACCACATTAACGCATACATACTGTAAGGACGCGTTACCGTGGTGCCACCTTAGTTAACAAATTCATTGTTCACTTTCATTGCTATTAATTTAGTACATTTAAAAGCCCAATTCACAATATATGCAGTGCTAATTTTCATCAACCATTAGCTTTCTTTTTGCTACATGACATATTTGCTACGTTATCTTTCAAATGGCAACTTTCGTTGCAAAAAGTAATTACCTAGAATCCTACTAGGATAAAATCAATTTGTCAATCATTAATTTCATTTTTATACTTTCCGTGCTATTGAAAAATACATCGATTATATTACAAAGCCATATTTGGTAAGCCTATTCTAGCTTGTCTTTATTATTTTGATATTTTTCATAATTATCTTTTGGAGCGACTTTTTTGATTAAATTTGCACCCATGGCAAATAAGAATAAAAAGATAATTGGATGATATTGAAATTTATGGTCAGCAAATGTTACATACATCGCATATAGTAAAACTAATATCCAAAATATCGTTAACAATAACGTTCTTAAACTCGGTTTTTTCATGATTTTATACTCCCATATTACATTTGATTGCTTTTTTTATAGTTAGTCGTTAATTCTATTTTAATGGTATATACATCGAGATGCCAACAGTTACCCTTAAATTGTTATAAACGGCTCATTATTATTAAAAAAGCTAATAAAGCAGCGTTTTCTTCAGTTTAAAAACCACCCTACGCGTTATTTAAATCATTTTGGCCATTGAAATTATCTTTCTTTAATAAGTAATATATAGACATCTTTGATTAGTACAATTTTATATACCATAATCAAAGATGTCACTTCAATATCATCATATGTTTATTTTTGCTCTAGCAATCTATCCTTGAAATAATTTGAAAGTTTCTTAAGCGATGAAGGATCAGAATAGGTAGCCTCATTTTTAGGATAATAATATATATGATTATTTTTATAAGCTGGCTGATTTTTCCAAAGCGATGATTCTGTAAATTCATTGTTGATAGGGTTACCTTTTTCAGTCGGAATTAATATAAAATCAGCAGTATATTTGCTATATTGCTCATGTGGTATTGTTTTAAAGCCATCTTTATCAAGCATTCCCTTTACACCTTTTGGAAATGGTAATTGATATTCTTGATATATTATTGGCGTGCCTCTACCAAAATTTTCACCAAAAATTGAAAGTTGCTTAGGTTTGATTTCCATTACGGTAAAAGTTTTATTTGAGCCTATTTTATCTTTAATTACCTTTCCATCAGATTGAAGTTGTTTCTCCATATCTTTAATTTGTTTTTTAGCTTCATTTTCTTTATTTAGTATTTTCCCTATTGCAAGATGCATTTCTTTATATGAATAATCATTGTATTTTATTGGTATTGTAGGTGCGATTTTTTGATATTTTTTTATTTTAGTATTTACATCATAAGTCAAAATTAGGTCTGGCTTCAATTTTGCAACACCTTCAACATCTTCTGAACCTACACGTTTAGCACCTTTTTCATTGATATATTTTGATTTTGGAAAATCATTATTAACACCCACAGGTGTAACGCCTAAATCTTTAAAATTACCGAAATTTGAAGTTAAAACTACTATCCTTTTTGGGTGCTTTGGTATTTTAATACTCTTTCCTGATTGCGTTTTAAACGTTTTTGTTTCTTTATTCGAGTCTTTATTTTGACCACAAGCAGACAAAATAATTAATAAACTTAAAAATAAAACAATTAATCTTTTCATCCTATCATCCCTTTTAGTATATTCTTTCAATATCATTTTATTATGCAGTAATTGATATTGATTATCAATAAGATGTCTGAGTTTTCATTTAAATTTATTTATTGTTTAAGTTGTTCATTAACTTTGTTGAATTCACTTACTAGACTGTTATGATTTTTCAAACCAAAAAAAGAGCCATAAATGGCTCTTTTTTTAATATATCTATGTTTTTATGGCATCAAAGATTCTAATTCCATTAACATAGCTGGTACTTCATTTAAATTATAACCTATTTCTATAATTATATATACAAGAAGCAATACCTAAACCAACAAGTAAAATAGTCATCAAATAAATAGAATAATTGTCTGTTTGGATATACATCTTAAAAAATATGAAATGTAGCGCTGCTACTATGAAATACACAGGTATGAATTTTCTTGACCAAAGTAGTGACTGTTCCACTCAAATTCTCCTTTTCAACTAATAATTTAAACAATTAGTATAAACATTTAGCTCTGTATAGCTGCTAGACAATAAGCCTGTAACAATGCTTGCGTTGCCTTTATAGAATCGATATGTGTCCGTTCTAATGCATGAGAGGATTCAATGCCTGCACCAAATAAACCGTGCTTGATATCAGCACCCGCTTTTAATGCTGCAGAAGCATCAGAACTATAATATGGATAAATATCTACCTTGTACGGTATTTGATTTATCTTACATAATTCAACCAATTGCTCTCGTAACCCTTTATGATATGGACCAGATGCGTCTTTTGCACAAATAGAAACTGTGTATTCATCCGATGCTTGTCCATCTCCTAATGCTCCCATATCAAATGCTATAAATTCACTTATTTTTGGAGATATAGACGCATTAGCACCATAACCAATTTCTTCATTATTTGATATATAGAATTGAATCGTATGTGGTAAAGTTAAATTTTTATTTTTTATAGTCTTTAAAAATTCAATAATCATGGCTACGCTTGCTTTATCATCTAAATGGCGTGATTTAATAAAACCTGATGATGTAATCTGTGTTCTTGGATCAAAACTTATAAAATCGCCTACCTCTATACCTAAACTTTGAGTTTCTTCTTTGGTTGAGACTTTTTCATCTATTCTTACTTCCATATGTTCAATATCTCTCGAGATATCGTCATTATTGCGATATACATGTACACTTGTTTCATGTAAACAAATGGTTCCTGTATAGATTTGTCCTGACGAAGTTTCAATTTCACAATATTCCCCTTCTATTGCGTTATAACTAAACCCACCGATTAAATCTAGTGATAAACGACCATCCTCCTTAATTTCTTTGACCATAGCGCCAAGCGTATCCACATGTGCTGTAACACATTTTTGCGCTTCATCATTTTCACCTTTTGCTGTGATTAATAGCGCTCCTTTGTTAGTCACTTCTGTTGGGTAGCCTAATTGTTCTGCTTCACCTTTTACGTATTGAATGGCTTTTTCTGCGTACCCCGACGGACTATTTATTGCCGTCAATGCTTGAATTGTATTAAAAATTGATTCTGACATCTAATCCCCCTCCAAATATATTATATATATAGTCTAACGTTTAAATTTTAAAAATAATACCATTAATACTATATCCCTTTTAAAATACATAGTTGAATTTAAAAATTTATGTTACATTGCATACAACAACATTTTTAAATATTATTTTGAAATTCTAAATAATATGTATTAAATAATCATTATGCTTTAGGGGTGTATATAACTTTATGAAAAATGACAAACTTTTAAAATTGGAAGTTAGATTAAGATATACGATATCTATAATCTTTTTTATTTTATATGTATTAAATATCTTTCTGACTTCAAGCTCAACAAAATATAACGTTTTCACTAGTATGATTGCAATAAGTTTTTTATTAATTTTAGGTTTATTAAGCCTTCTCAAATTCTTCGGCTCAGCATCAAATAAACTTAAACGAAAAATAATGACTCATGTTTATATTTATGTTTATACAAATATCCTATTGATGATTATAATACTATATTTTGATTTGCCTCATTTACTTGGAAATATTGGCACTATTTTTTTAGTTGTTTTAGTTAATTTTATTTTTATATCTGTATTAGAAAAAAGGTTAAATATAAATTCTAAATCTAAAAATATACAATAACATTTTAAAACCATATGCTAAATTGATGTTGCCAAACATACTTAAATTTTAATTATAAAGCTACTATCCTTTACATAGAGATGATGATAGTAGCTTTATTTTACTTTTAGAAACAGCTTTATGATTGCTTTTGTTATATGTACAGCTTGTTCGTTGTTAATAGCCTCTTTTTAAATCCACTTGATTTTCAAGTATTTCACCATGCTCTATATTTTTCAAAGTATGATAAAAACATGTGACAGCTTCATTCAAATCGGTTAATGCAGAAATATGAGGTGTGATAGTGATATCATTTCTTTGCCATAATTCAGAGTTTTTGTGTAATGGTTCTGACTCAAAAACATCTAATACCGCATGTCTGACGTTACCTTTGTTTAAAGCTGATTTTAAACTTTCTTGATCCACCACTTGTCCCCTACCAACATTGATAAAATAAGCTTGATCAAATGCTTCAAACATAGTTTGATTGAATAATTTTTCTGTTTTTGTTGTTAGTGGCAAAGTACTGATAATATAATCTGCTTGCTGAACTAATGTCTTAGCTTTATGGATAGGAAGCATTTTTTTAAAATAGGCTTTTGCTTTCCCACTATTAGAAATACCGTAGACAGTCATACCTAATAATGAAAATATCTTAGCAATGGTTTGTCCAGTTTCTCCAGTACCAAAAATAGTTATAGTTTGATCTCGCAATGCTTGTGGTGATTGTTTGAGCCAAATGTTTTCATCTTGCTGTTCTTCAAATAACTTATGATGTTGTAAATCAGCTAATATATAGCTCAAACAATATTCGCTCATTTTTTCTCCAAAATCACTAATTGTTCTTGTGAGTAAAGTTTGCGATGTTTGCCAGTCGTCTATAGCTAAATAGTTATTGATGCCTGCATTAAACGTATGCACCCATTTCACCTGTGATGGTTTAAATTGCTCACATGGCTCAAATCCCACATAAGCATCTGCCCAATCTAAATCTTCATTTGTAATTGATTCAACTGACTTAAAACTTAATTGGTAATTCTTTAAATCCTTTAAATATTTTTGGAAAATTGATTTATAGTCACCGGCTATTAAAATATGATTTATTTCCAATGCCTTCTCTCCTAATCCATGCTATGTTTATTTTAGTAAGCATAATATGTTTACTTTAGCATACCTTCTATAAAGTTATTCACTTTTACTTCTACTTTTAATTCATATTGCGAAATTGTATACGCTACTATACAATGTTACTATTCTGAAAATTTTGATAGAGGTGGTTTGTTAAATGAAACAAATTCTTTTCGTTGGCTTAGGCCTTATTGGCGGAAGCTTAGCGAGTAACTTAAGATATTATCATGATGATATCGAAATAACCGCCTTTGATGCGGATACTTCACAATTAGATAAAGCATTGTCTATTGGTATCATAGATTATCAATCAACTGACTATAAAACTAGTGTTGAAAATGCTGACATTATTATTTATGCAACACCGGTACAGCAGACTGTTAAATACTTACAAGATTTACCAAACTATCAACTAAAAAAACATGTAATTATTACAGATACTGGAAGTACAAAGTCAACGATTCAACAATATGAGCAGTTTCTTTTAAATCATGATATTCATTTGGTTGGTGGCCATCCTATGGCAGGAAGCCATAAATCTGGAGTATTAAATGCAAAAAAACATTTATTTGAAAATGCTTTTTATATTTTAGTTCATAATGAAACTGATAATGATGCTGCTTTTGAGGAAATACAGCACTTATTACAAACAACGAGTGCTAAATTTATTTCTACAACAGCGGAAGAACATGATTTTGTCACTGGTATTGTGAGTCACGTCCCTCATATCATTGCTTCAAGTCTCGTTCATTTGAATGCGCAACATGTCGAAGATTCTTCACTTGTTAAGACGCTTGCAGCTGGTGGTTTTAGAGATATTACTAGAATCGCAAGTAGTAATCCTATTATGTGGCGTGATATTACTATTGAAAATAAAAATACAATATTGCGCATTTTAAAAGAATGGAAAAATCAAATGTCTGATGTCATTAATATAATCGAACACAATAATCCTGATGAACTTTATGATTTTTTCAACGATGCTAAAGTTTATCGTGATCAGTTACCCCTTAAACAACAAGGTGCACTATCTGTGGAGTATGATCTATATGTAGACATTCCGGATAAACCGGGTATGATAAGCAAAGTTACAAACATCCTAAGTTTACATAATATTTCTATAAGCAACTTGAGAATATTAGAAGTTCGTGAAGATATTTATGGTGCACTTCGAGTTAGTTTTAAAAACCCACAAGATCGCAAAGATGGTGCAGATGCGCTTAGTGATTTTGATACTTATTTTGATTAATATATGAAATTTTATGAGTGGGACAGCGAAATCATTTTTGGTAAATTTGATTTTCGTTGTCCTACTTGTTTAATGGATGAAGCAGTATTTTTTAGATTTACCTGAGCTACCTTCCATGTATAAGCCCAGTAGAATGCTATTTGGGACTTTACATTTTATGGCCAGCCATAAGCCCTAATCTCCCGTGTTTTGTTCCTGCTTCAGTGTAAGAAGCAGCTTTAGATACAATACCTCGTCCAAATTTGCGATGCAATGCATCAATCGTTTTAGCTAATTTTTCATTTCTCTTTCTTTCATATTCATCTATAAACAAATTCAATTGTCTATCTGTCTCTTCTATAAACTGTGTTAATGAAATACTTACTGTACGAATCAATGCGGTACGATCACATAATTTATCAGCAAAATATTCGACAACTTTAAAAATACTGTCTTCTAAATTCGTCGGTTCTTCTAATGTATACTGTTTATTTATGCCACCCTCATCACTATAACCAAATGAAAAATGAATTGTTCTTGCCAATTGATTTCGCCCTCTAACACGACTCGCCACATCTTCAATTAATTCTCGCATCACTACTTTAGATTCTTCATAACGATAATCACGCATCAGTATCTGACTCTTACAAATAGATGGATTCATTACTCTATATTTATCTCTCACTCTACTTTGATCGATACCATTCGCATGTAAATGTAAATCCACACCTATAACACCTAAATCTCTTTTTAAGTATTGGTGAGGATAATGTGCTAAATCGCCTATCGTAAAAATACCTCTTTTATTCAATTTCGCTTCAATTTTTCTACTAATTCCCCAAAATTCTCTTAATGGTTGGATTGGCCAAAGTTTTTTTGGAACATCTTGATAACGCCATTCTGCAATTAGACTTTTAGTATGCTTTGCTTCTACATCCATGGCAATCTTACTCAATAACATATTAGATCCTATACCTATAGAACAATTGATGCCTGTTTCTTCTTTGATTTCAAATTGCAATTTTTGACAAAAAGATTGAACCGTACTACTAAACCTATGATAACTATTGGTCACATCCATAAAAAACTCATCTACACTATACTGATGTAAATCTTCAGGAGCAATATAGCGCAATGCAATTTTTGATATTGCTACAGAAACTTCTAAATACTTTCTCATACTTGGATTAATAATATATATGTCATTTCTATGTGGTATTTCAAATAATCTAGATCCCGTTTTTACACCTAATGCTTTCAAAGGTCCCGTTGCTGCTAACACAACTGAACCTTGTCTTTTAGTATCAGCAACAACAGCTAATTTTTCTTTCATTGGGTCTAATCCTTTTTGTATGCAAGAAACGCTAGCAAAAAAACTTTTTTGATCTATACACAATACATCTCTCTCTTCCACCAGATTATAATCATACATATCTCATGCCTCCCTCAATTAATTTTATTATATACGAACAAATGTTCTATTTCAATAGCGATAAGAACAAATGTTTCGATTTGATATGTTTATAATTTTCCGAATTTTCATGCTATAATATCTTTAAATTATTAAAGGAGGAATTACATATGCCAATCGTAAATGTAAAGTTATTAGAAGGACGTTCAGATGAACAACTTAAAAATTTGGTAACTGAGGTTACAAATGCTGTAGAAAAAACAACAGGTGCTAATAAAGAGGCGATAAAAGTTGTCATAGAAGAAATGAAAGCATCTCACTATGGCGTAGCTGGTGTGAGAAAATCTGATCAATAAAAACAGAATTAATGATCAAAAATGTAATCAAGTTCATCACCTAACCCACCTGATTACAAATGAAAAATTTTCTATATAAAAAAAGCGTACGCTATCCATAGGGTAACGTACGCTTTTTATTTATGTCGAAACTATCTTAATCTTCTTCAAGGAATTTTTTAACTTCAGCTTTATTTTTGGCTTTATCAATTTCTAAAGCACTACCGTCCATTGGTGTTTGAATATCCTGATAAGTACCTTTAATAGGTAATGTAACAGAGTCGACTTTCTTATCACCACGGATACCAAAGTTTAAACCTGATTGTATTAATGCAGAATCTGGCATATTCGTATTTAAATAACCTCTTAAAATACCAGCAACTTTTGGTAACTTCGGTAATGTATCCAAACTTGCGAGTTCTTGCTTAAGAGACTGCATTACTTGCTGTTGTCTACGTACACGACCAAAATCGCCTTCTGGATCATGTCTAAATCTAGCATAACCTAATAATTCTTTACCATTCAGACGATGATGTCCTTTTTTCAATGACACGCCAATATTTTTTGACATATCTTTCTCAACATCAATTGGCACACCATTAGGTTCTAGTTCATCTATCATTTTTTCAAATCCAGTAAAATCTAAGATCGCATAATATTCAGGATCAATGCCAAGATTTTTCTTCAATGTTTGTCTTAACAATTCTGGTCCACCGATAGAATATGCAGAATTTATTTTATGCTGTCCGTTTCCAGGAATATCAGCATAAATGTCACGCATCACAGACATCATTTTCATCTTTTTGTGAATATAATCGTATTGCGCTATCATAATAGAATCCGTTCTAGAAATTCCGCCTTGTTCTTTATCAGCACCTAGTACCATAACCGTAATTTTACCATCATTCTTTACGGCACCATTAAATTTATGCTGTTTCAACGTTTTACCATGATCTTTAGCATATTTTATGCCGGAATTATAACCATGTACGGAATAGCCTATGATAATTGCTAAAATAATAATACCAATCAAAATAATAAATGGTAGTTTCCTAAACCGCTTCTTTTTCCCCCTACGCATTGGCGGAGGATTAGTATTGCCTTGTGTGTTCTTACTACTTCTTAGTTTGTCTTCATTCATTAGTATCAACCTTATATCTTCAAAATTGCACTTCTATGTACTATAATTAACATATATTAAAGTTATATAAAAAGAGTATAAAAATCAAGTAATATCTTAATATATGGTACTAAGGTCTAATACGGAAAGGATGTTAAGCATGAATATAAACAAAGCCTACTTCGCAGGAGGTTGCTTTTGGTGTATGGTTAAACCCTTCGACACATTTGAAGGTATTGAAAGCGTAACCTCTGGCTATATGGGAGGATATGTGAATAATCCTTCATATGAGCAAGTTAAGACAGGCAACACTGGACATTTGGAAACTGTTGAAATCGAATATGATGTAGCACTGTTTTCATACAATAAATTATTAGAAATTTTCTTTTCAGTAATAGACCCATCAGATGAAGGCGGACAATTTCAAGATAGAGGTGCACAGTACAAAACTGCTATCTTCTATACCAATGAAGACCAAAAAAATGTTGCCGAAGAATATATTGAACAACTCAAAGAAACAATCGATAAAGATAAAGCTATTGCAACACAAGTATTACCTGCTGCTACATTTTATGAAGCAGAGCCAGAACATCAAGATTTTTATAAAAAAAATCCAGAACGTTACGCCAAAGAACAACAAGACCGTCAAAATTATAAGCAACAGACAGATAAATAAACAAAAAGCCGGAAACAGTACGATGATCACTGTATCCGGCTTTTTCTCATAAATCCTATTTTTGTTTTTTCATTTCTAAAGGTATCTTATTTTTTTCTTGAACTTTTTTACCATTAAATAAATCCATAACTGTTTTAATACTTTCTTCTCCCATTAAATTGGGTTGTTGTGCGACTGTTGCAAATAGTTTGTTGTTTTCAACAGATTTTATTGCATCTTCATTACCATCAAATCCAACAACTTTAATATCTTTATTACCAACCGCTTCAACAGCCCCTAAAGCCATTTCGTCATTTTGTGCAAATATTGCTTTAATATCAGGATGCGCTTGAATCATATTTTGCGTTACATTTAGACCTTCTGTTCTATTAAATTTGGCACTTTGTTTTGATACGACATCTAACTCATCATCAGCAACGTTGTGGAATCCCTTACCACGCTCACGAGTTGCACTAGCACCTGGTATGCCTTCAAGCTCTACTACTTTTGTACCTTTACCAAATTTATCAACAATGAGCTTGCCGCCCATTTCTCCACCTTTAACATTATCTGAAGCAATAAACGAAGCAACTTTTCCTTTAGCAACCTCTCTATCTAATGTGATAACAGGAATATTTTGATCATTCGCAATTTGAACACTACCTGAAATAGCATCTGAGTCAGTTGGATTCACGATAAGATAATCTACATTTTGCTGTATTAAATCATCAATATCATTAGATTGCTTTGCTGCATCGTCTTGAGCATCTGCAAATTGAACCTTAATACCTTGTTTCTTCGCCTCAGCTGATATACCATCTTTAATTTTCACAAAAAATGGATTATTCAATGTAGAAATACTTACACCAACCACAATATCTGATTTTTTCTTGTCTGATTTACCACTATCTTGCTTTTCTAGAGGAGACTCTAAAGAACAACCAGCTAACAACAGTATCATTGCCATCATACTTAAAAATAATTTTTTCATGATAAACCTCCTACTTTATTTATTCTTTCTATCAATGAGTACTGCAATAATAATGACAACTCCTTTAACTACTTGTTGGTAAAATGAAGAAACCCCTAATAAATTTAGTCCATTATTCAACACACCTATAATTAATACACCTATTAATGTGCCAAGTATACGTCCCTTACCACCTGTTAAAGATGTACCACCCAATACAACAGCAGCGATTGCATCCAATTCATATGACATACCTGCAGTTGGCTGCGCTGAGTTTAAACGAGATGTGAGAATCGCACCAGCCATTGCAGACATTAAACCAGCTAGACTATAAATCATGATTTTTAATTTATTCACTTTAATACCAGAGATAAAAGCTGCCTTTTCATTACCACCCATAGCATAAGTTTGTCTACCAAATATTGTTTTATGTAAAATGATATACAAAATAATGAAAGTAATAAACATTGTCACTGCTGGAACTGGAATACCTAAAAAATAACCTCGTCCAAATAATTGAAAGGCATAGCTGCCATTTAAATTAGTAATTGGATTGCCATCTGTAATAACCAGTGTCAAACCTCTAAAGACAGTCATTGTAGCCAAAGTCGCTATAAATGGTGCCATCTTACCAAGCGTAATTAAAAGCCCGTTAATAGCACCTAAAATCGCACCAAAAATACAGCCTACTAATAGCGCAATCATAGAATCTACACCTGAGACCATTAAAATAGCTATAAGCGCACTGGATAACGCTAGTGTAGAACCAACAGATAAGTCTATGCCGCCCGTTAAAATTACAAATGTCATACCAAATGCAATTAATCCATTTATAGAAACTTGTCTCAATAAGTTAAACAGATTAGATGGTTCTAAAAATGCACTATTTAATACACTAATGATAATGACTAATAATATTAAACCAATAAATGGAATAATTTTTTCTAAATATGAAAATGATAAGCTAGATTGTTTCATTGATATTCCCTCCTGTAGCTAATGTCATAATACGTTCCTCAGTTAGATCTTTTTTATTTAAAACACCTGCAATATTACCTTCATGTACAACGGCAACTCTATCACTCATTCCTATCACTTCTGGTAATTCTGATGAAATCATAATGATAGACATACCACGTTCTGTCAGTTCATTCATTAATTGATAAATTTCACGTTTTGCGCCAACGTCAATTCCCCTAGTTGGTTCGTCTAAAATCAAAACGTGTGGTGCAGTAGCAATCCATTTAGCCAAAACAACCTTTTGTTGATTTCCTCCAGATAAATCCATACAAATATCATCTTTTCCACCTTTGATATTCAAACGCTGAATCATCTGTTCTGTATAATTGTTCATCGCTGTTGGTGTTAAAAAAACACCCTTTGAAAAACTTTTCAATGCAGGTAATGAAATATTTTCTATAATAGAATCTTGTAAAACTAAACCTTCTTCTTTTCTATTTTCAGTAATAAACGCTAACCCGTGCTTTATGGCCGTCTTAGGATTATTCATGTGAATGGTTTTACCATTAAGTGTTACTTGCATTTGTCCTTTGTCTAGGCCAAATAACACGCGCATGATTTCAGATCTACCAGCACCCATAAGTCCACTGAATCCTAAAATCTCACCCTTGTGTAACTCAAAATGTACATCATTTAAGTCATATACCGTAGAACTTAACTGATTAACTGACAGCACTAATTCATCTTGCTTATAATTTCTTTCTGGATACTGGTTATACAAATCTCTACCAATCATGGCTTTTACAATTTTTGCATTAGAGGTCTCTTGCGTGTTCGAAGTTAATATAGACCGGCCGTCTCTCATCACTGTAATACGGTCTGCAATATTAAAAATTTCTTCCATTCTATGTGAAATATAAATAAATGAAACACCTTTAGATTTTAATTTATTAATTTGTGTGAATAACACTTCAATCTCACTAGTCGTTAAAGCTGCCGTTGGTTCGTCCATAATAATGACTTTAGAATCTTGCATTAATGCTTTACTAATTTCTAACATTTGTCGCATACCTACTGATAACGTCCCAGCCATTTGATTCAAATCAAGCTGTATATTTAAATTGTTAAATATTTCCAACGCTTGCTTTCTCATCACTTTATGATCAATTATCCCTAAAAACTTCGTTGGTTCTTTACCTAAAAATAGGTTTTCTAAAACCGTTAAATTAGGCCAAATATTTAATTCTTGTTGAATAAATGACACACCATGTTGCTCAGCGTCTTTTGTATTTTTAAATTGAAGTGGTTTACCATCTTCTAAAATTTGTCCACCATTTGCTTCATAAACGCCGGTTAAAATTTTCATTAACGTACTTTTGCCGGCACCATTCTCCCCCATCAATGCATGAACTTCGGCATCCGCAATATCAAAATCCACACCTCTAAGAACATCATTCTGACCAAAAGATTTATAAATATTCTTCATTTCAATCATCCATTGATCCCTCCTTTAAAATAAAACGTCACTAGCTAATATGACATTCGCATAAGGTTTCGCTTCACCCGTACGAATGATAGCTTTTACATGCTTACTATGTTGCTTTAATAATTCATGGGATTCAGTAGTCAATTTAATTTCTTCTTCTTTTAAAACGTTATAAAGTGATTCATTTTCAGTTTTCATTTCACTTGCTAAAGTCATTTTTTCGATGGCCATATGCGATTTCACAATATGAAATACATCTAAGAATGATGGTTTACCAAAATCCAATGCTAAATCTATTTTTTTAACACCGTTTGGAATTGGAAGACCACAATCAGCAATCATAATTTCATCTGTATGACCTAAATCACTAAGTAATTTTGAAATATCGCTATTTAATATCCCTGTTTTATACATAAAATTTACCTCCTTATATGTAACCCGTTACATAATGTCATTTAATTACGTGTACTTCCTCTATGTTTAACTGCAAGTGCCAATTGCTTATGGTTGTTTGTTAAATTATCCGTATTCAAACCTAATAGTTGGGAAACGGCAATTTCACCTAAATGATATGCTGATTGATCTATAGTAGTAATTTGTGGATAGGTCATTTCTGAAAATGGAATATTATCATATCCAATAATTTGTATTTCTGCTGGAACTTTAAAATGATATCTTTGTAAAATGCCTAAAACGTTTATCGCTAATAAATCATTACTACAAATAATACTGTCGATGCTAAGTTCCTTAATTAAGTCAATAAATTTTTTATCATTATCTAATAACGTTGCTTCTAACATTTTATAATCGATACGCTGTTGATCTAATATGTACTTAATACCTTGGACGCGTTGATGAAATGCATCGATTAATAAATTTTCATGTACGATTAAAACGTTTTTACCCTTACCTTTTCGTACTACCTCTGCCTGAAGTTGACCACCTTTAAAGTGATTCGTTGAAATCCCATTATGCTCATTATTAATACGATCTATAAAAACAAATGGAATGTGATGATCAGTCAGTGTGTTCTCGATAATATTTTCATTAAATGCTGTAGATATCATGCCTGTACAATTGTGTGATACGAATGTTGCTAAGTAGTCTTGTGCTTTTTTTATATCATTTTCACTATTACCAATAAGTACTTGGTAACCATGTGCTAAAGCAACATCTTCAACGCCACGAGCGATAAGTGTAAAAAAAGGATTACTCATATCCGGCAGTAATAAACCTATTAGTTTAGACTTTCTTTTATATAATGTGCGTGCTGCTTCATTTGGTTGGTAGTTTAATTCGGCAATTGCTTCTTCTATATGAAGTCGTGTTTTTGCCTTAACATAACCATTGTTATTAATTGCCCTTGAGACAGTTGCTACAGAACATCCTGCTAAAGTCGCTACATCTTTAATCGTTGCCATGTTTCACCTCTTTTATGTAACCGTTTTCATGTTAACATAAGATTTTACTATTTAATAGTCTATTTTCATAAACTTGTTATTTAATTATTTTTTCACACTATAATTATAATGCTTAAAATTGTTATTATTGATATAACATAAATAATTAGGATAGCTATTTAGCTACAATAAAAATCATTTCGAATAGATAACATTAGATTCATAGTGTAATAATACCTTTAATATTTAAAAAGAATATATAGAGATAATATGTTAAAAAGAAAAGAAATAATATGGTAATACCTTGTTGAAAGCGTTTTCTATTGGTGGTATATTATGGTTATACCTTAAGTAACAAGGTAATGTTAAATTCATAGTTAGAGTCAAAATGATATTTAGAAATTTTATAGTTAGTTTATTAATGTAATTAATAACTTCTCCAGTAATTAATTACACCAAAACCATTAAGCACTATCAACTCCTAAAAACACCCCACATGCTGAGCACATGTGGGGTGTTTTGTCATTCATATTATTTATGTTTTCTAATGACACGCATTACTTTTATCATACTAAGCCATAAGGAATGACGTTTTCTATAAACAAGAAACCTTGGTTCCCAATTTGGATTAAATTTCTCTTTATATTTTCTCAAACCTTGAAATCTATATAAACCATTAAAATGTTCGAAAACACGACCTGCAATACGTTCTCCATAGAATGAATAAGGTAATTGACCTACATTCGATAACGTAGCCATTCCCATATTAAAATGTTGATAATTTTGTTTTTGTGACCATAACAACATATTTAAATATAAACCATCCATTAATGGCAATGTGCAATCTGGTTTCCAACGTATGAGATCAACAGAAATCGTTCCTTTATAATAAGTTGGCATCAACGTACAAAATGCAATAATAAGTCCATCACTGTCTTTTATAATTGCAATGGGTGCTTTTGATAAGTACGATTCATTGAAACTACCTACTGAAAAATGCATTTCTTTTTTATCGGCGAGCCATTCATCACTAATTGTTTTCAAATCCGTAATTAAAGCTTGTGTAAATGGAGGTTCTATAACTTCAAAAGTATATTTTAAATCATCTAACTTATTTAAAGTTGCCCGTAAACCACGTTTTTTCTTACCAGAAATCGTAAATTCATTCAAATCGATAACCGCTTCTTCACCTAATTTAAAGAATTGATTACCGAAACTGTGATAAAGAGACATATTTCTATCCGTTACTTGATAAAAAATAATATCATAGCCAAGATACTCTGCTTCTTGATAGAAAGACTCTAGTAAACTATAGAAAGATTGGGGATTACCTATAGGATCTCCAAGTACAATGTATGCATTGCGTTGATAACGATACATTATAAAGGCATCTTCATTTTCATTAATAAAAAATTTTTTATCGCCACTATACATGAGATGACTTAAATAATTACCACCGTATTGTTTTACAATAGACGCACATATTTTAGTATCTTCTCGTGTATTAGATATTCTATAACGATATTCAAACCACCAAACAATCAGACCAACAATAACCGCTACCAATAAGATAGTAAACCAGAAATAATATCTCAAAATAGAGGTGTCTATCTCAATATGATAAATGTCTAATGTATAAAACGTACTCGCAATAACAATATGATTAATATAAAGTACGAGCGCACCCATTATAAAACTTAAGCATAATTTTAAATATCTAAATGGACGTTTTATAACTCGTGCTCTTCTGTAAAAAATGAACAATAAAATTAACATTACAACAAGCCAACTAAGTAATATAAATGAAGCATACGTATAGGCTGTTACAATAAAAATTAATATAATAGAAATAATCGAAAATAAGATGGCACGTTTAGATAAGCGATATACACCTACCACATTTAAAAGTAATAATAAGCATGCACATGTGTGAACCGATACGATAATGTAATAGATATAGTGATTCGGATCATATAGGCCATCGTAGATAATAGTTAGATTATTCAAGAAAAATAATAGACTCGTAAACATTAATAAAATAGCAATTGAAAACGAGGGTGCACGTGCAATAATATCCTTTTGGTAAGATGATAATAATGATGTCATATCTCTCACCGGAACAAGTATTCTTGCATCTTCCCAGTAGTGTTTAGCTGTACCACGAAATTCAAATGTAGATAAAATTAAAGCAACGAGCACAGGAAATAGATAATACGCAAAACGATAAAGTAATAACCCTAAAACTATAGATTCTTCATCTATATTCAAATGCTTAAGCCCAAGTAATACTACTAAATCAAATGTACCAAATCCACCAGGTATAAAACTGATAAGTCCTGATAAAGCTGCAATGATAAATATGCCCATAAATATTGAGATTGGTACATGAACGCCTACCATTGTTAAAGCCATATATAAAACGAGTGCCGCAACAAGCCATTCAACACTTGATACAATCGTACAATAAACACCTAATAACTTTTGATTTTCTTGTAATGGTCGTAAAATCGTAAAAATTACAAACACCGGTAAGAACAAGGCTACAACATACATTAGCCATTTAATCCATGGGTATGGTGTAAATAGATGTGATACATCAAATACATGGATGACTACTAAAATGGATAATAAACTTAACCCTGTTAACATAGAAATCAATACAATAGAAATCGTGTGCAGTAACGCTCTTTTATCATCGGTGGCATTTTTGTAAAATAAAAAACGCACGCTTGCGCCAATAAAACCACCAAAACCTACGACAGCATTAAGCGCATTGACAATATACCCAACACGTATCGTTTTTAATAAAGAAATCTTTAAATTTAATGATTTCGCTAATATGACATCATACATCGAAAGTACAACAATGGATGCCCCGCCAATTACAAATAAGGCGACTAACCATACACGATTAATTTTTCCAAACGACTGAATCGTTTCTTTAATATTAATATGCGACAATTCCTTATATAAAGTAAACACTACGATACTAAATAAGGCCACCGCAAACACAACTTTTAAAATAGAAAATAATCTACTTCTCATTTCTTTAGACATGTTTTCACTTCACTTTTTAATAATCTAAGCTCAATAAAAAATATAGCACAATAATAATATATAAGAAATAAAATTTTAATAATAACTTCTAACATAATTGTTAGGCCCGTAAAAATGAAAAATCGTTTCTTTAAACAAGTGACACTTTACATTTTTAATTCCGTTAACTATTTCCTAAACGAAAAAGAGTCCGAGACACCTATTTTTGTCCCAGACTCATTTATCAATCTCTTACATGTATGATGAATAATGAAGTATTCAGTTGTAAATTCTAGCGTATTTGTTCATCGTTTGTAATTTCATATTCACCTGCATCATCGCCATAATATTTATTATATCTGCGTTTATACATTGAATATAAATGTGACACTAACACTTTTAATATAGCGTAGGCTGGAATACCTAAGATGACACCAACAACACCTAAAAGATTACCTGCACTCAATAAGATAAAGATAATTGTGAGTGGGTGGATCTTCAGCGTTTTACCCATAATATTAGGCGATATGAAGTGACCTTCTATAAATTGAACTGCAGTCCATACTATGATTAATTTCAAGAGCATAATTGGAGAAGTAATTAAAGCAATAATGATAGCAGGAGAAATTGCAATTGTAGGCCCTAAATATGGTACAACACTCGTCACAGCAGCTATAGATGCTAAAATTAAACTATAATCTAATCCGATAATACTATAACCAATAAATAGTAAAATACCGATACAAAATGAAACAATAATCTGTCCTTGGATATAAGATCCAACTTGTACACTCATTTTGTCTAATAAATCATGATAATCTTTTCTGAATTTTGGTGGCGTTAATTTCGTAGAATATTCTTTGAAATGATGGCCATCTTTTAACATAAAGAATAAGACAAATGGTGTTGTGGCAATGACTACCCCTACATTTACAATAGCTTCAGCAAAGTTTTTCACTTTTGAACCGAAACCATTAAAATAATCAGAAACCATTGATGGTACCTTGTTAGCTAAAGCATCTAATTGTTCTTGTATTTGTCCATAAAAGTTAGAAATCAAGGAATTTCTAGTAAGATTATCAATAAATTGATTCACTTTATCTACATAATGCGGAAAATTATTACCGAAACTTTTAAATTGAGTACCAATGACTGGTATCAATAAATTAATTGCTAACGCGATAACCCCAATAATAACTAGGAATAAAATAATAACGCCCCAAAGACGTGATATATTATAGCGTTCCATCAAATTGACTAATGGATTGAATAAATAGTATAGAATGATGGATACAATAATCGGTGCTACAATCGTATTAAATACAATGATAAATGGTTTAAATATATAGGATACTTGATCAAATATAAATATCGCAATACCAATGAGTATCAGCATGATTAAGGCGAATAATAAATCTTTGCCTCCCATAAATTTCATGAAGCGGGTCTCTGGAAAACTAAGTCTCAATTTTTCTTTTTTATTTTTTGTTTCTTGTCTAACATTGTCTTCATTCGACATATATAACTCACCATACCTTAACTTAATTCTTAAAAATTATAATCATATAATCTACCAGATAAAAAATACTGTACAAAATTATATCATAGAATGCTTTAATCGTCTTAATTACTAATCCTCATCATATCACATTATTAACATTTCACATATCTATTTTTATAACATATATGTACCCTAATTCATACGTCTTAATAATTCTAGTTTAAATATATCCCCAATAATATAAAACCATTGTCATACCCTTTTTCGCATAAAAAAGCCTGAAACATTTATCATCAATGCTTCAGACTTTATTTTATAATATGCTCATAAATTATAATTAGGTGTGTTTTTGCTTTGAGTAACTTTCTTTTTGTCTACATCTGTGGTTTGCGTTGCTTTTTTCTTTGGAATTGGAACAATATAGTTACCATAGGGGATTTTACCTATTAGATAAACAATCAATACAGATACTGCTACTGTTAATATAAATACGCCCATAAATTTACTTTGTGGCACGATATCTTCAATTATAGGCAAACGTTTTACGAATTGAATTGCCACGTAATGCACTAAATAAATTCCCATAGAATAATTACCAATTAAGGTTAAGGTTTTTAAAATGGTGTGATTCTTTTTAACATGTTCATATAAATAATTTAGAAACACAATGAAAAATGGAATATAAATCATATTCGACACAGTAATTGAACTTTGTAAATGATCCAAATCAATACTCAATAGGAAATCGATAAATAATATACCTATAATAGTAGATAATATGGCTTTGTGCTTAAAGATGAGGATTCTAATTTCATTGTAAAATTTAGCATATACAATACCTAACATAAAGAATGATATCCAATTCATAATGAATAATTTATCATTCACAAAACGTTCGACACCACCGCCACCTAATGAAACTGGCCCCATTCTAATCCAAATGATATTAGCGATTGTCGCTAATATATACACTATAATAATAGGCCAACCTTTTTTGATTTTCTGTAATAACGGAAATAAAAAGTAAAACTGAATAACAGTCAAAATAAAATACAAGTGGAAATTTGCTTTTCCATACACAAAGTAATTCAATAATTTCCCATCATCTTCAAGATTATGTAAATAAAAGGCTCTATATAATAAGTAAAATACTGTCCAAATGATATAAGGAATAAATATTTTACTAAAACGTGATTTAACAAAATAATCTAAATTAAACCCTTTATTCACTACTGAGATTGTTAATAAAAACGCACTTATTACAGCAAATATAGGCGTTCCTAACCTTGCTATTTGGTTAACGTAACCTAAGCCATCTGATGTAAATGTCCCTCCTGACAAAGCTATACTATTAATTGTATGTATCGCCACAACTAACATAGCGGCAACAGATCTTATTATCGGTACCTCATCATAATACTTCATACACGTACGTCCCCCTAAATTCAAATCAGACAGAACACCAAGTATAAGATGATTCAATATACTTGTAAATAGAATTTACAATCAAATTATAAATCTTAATAATTACATTACACACAATTAACAAACATTAATCATTTTCTTTTAGTTTTACACCAATTAATATATTATTTTTCATTAATCATCTTTATTTATTCATTTTATAATCGTATAATATAATTACACATATAATACACGACTTAAAATAGGAGCATTTCATTGAAAAAGACAATAGTCATTATATTAATTCTTCTAATCGGTTTAGCTGGTTACAGTTATACCAAAAGTTCAAAAAAGCAAATGACAGATCCACTGATATTTGCTAAAGCTGAGATAGGTAGCACATTTTATTCTAAAAATAATGATACTACTTATAAATCAGTTCAAAAATATACAAATAACCATTCATCTAAAACAGGTATAACATCAACAAATAACAAAACTTTTAGAACAGCATTTTCCTATTTACTAATTGAAAATACAAAGACACATGACCTTTATTTAGGATATTTTGGTGACGTTATAAATGAAACACCAGTACCTATAAAATATACTGGTGATGTAAAAATCATATTAGATAAAAAAACAAAATTAAATATGCCAAAATCAACCACTCTAGTAGATGAGTTAGACTCAGGTACTAAGAAACGTGGCTATGCATTCACTAAATTAGATTCACAAAAACAACCAAAACAAATAGAAATTGTACTAAATAAACCTATAAATACATATGACCAACAATATTATGGCAAAAACATTCATATCAGTCTTCACGCCAGCGCTAACTAATAAATAATTAAATTGTTATATCCTATGACGCCTATCATTTATGGATATGATTCACAAATACAAAAAACAAACCAGATGGCAAATATAGCATCTGGTTTGTTTTTATTATACATTCAATTATCAATCCACTTTATATATGACTTTCTGTTTAACTACTATCTTGTTAAGATTTATGGTTTTCCATAAAGTGGTAGACATGTAGCGTTAAATAGATAACCTCTGCCTCATACACTTTTATTTTCAATTCTTGTTGTAAAAGTCGCATGATTTTCAATGCAATATTAAAACATAATGGATATTGTTCTTTGAGTAGTGCTTCAAAAGCATTGGTTTTCTTTAATGATTCACCATTTCGTAATCGTTTAATTAAGAATTGAATATGTCTTATAAAACGTTGATATTGAATAGTATCCTTATCTATCGTTTGTTTCAAATCATTTTCTAAAATAAAAACACTCTTATTAATCAGTTCGTTGATTAAATCCATCTCACGCATGGACAATGATTCAGTATTCGAAGCAATATGTAATGCAATAAAACCAATTTCATCTTCAGGAAAGTGAACCTCCAATACGTGATTTAAACGTTCAATTACTTTTTCAGCTATTTTGTATTCTTTGCTATACAACTGTTTAGTTTCTACAATAAAAGGATTATTAATCAACTGATTTTGCTTCAACCGCTTATAAGCAAAAATAATATGATCGGTTAATGAAATGACTAATTTTTGGTTATCTACCTTCATTTCCGAATTCGTAATAATATTAACTGCTTCTATCACTGCTTGAATTAAAGTATCATTTGCTAGCTCCATTAATGTTTTATAATGGTCTTGCTGTGATTTTTGATCCAATATGTATATTTTTTCTATCGTTTGATTCTCTTGTAAAATCATGCCACTTTTTTTATTAAACCCAATGCCTTTTGCAATTAATACATATTCCGCTTGTGCTTTTGTACAAATAATCACATTATTATTGAGAACCTTAGTTATTAAGAAATCATTCACATCAATCATCCTTATCTTTATCTTACTCAATATTATATAGTGACTAATTATAAAATGAAAGAATTATTCTATTCTAATTAATAAATATGCCTTACGAGTTGATTAAAAAAACAAAAAACGCCTCTAAGATGTCACTTTATCGTGACAATCTTAAAAGACGCTTTAAGCTTTGATATTTATGAACTAATTATCAATTTGATTATTTTTTCATGCCCCAACTTTCAATACCAAATAAATTGATTTCTAATTCTTCTGGTTTGAAAACTGGTTTTTTGCCAGCTTTACGTTGATGTTGGTAATCGTTCATAACAGCAAATGCAATGTTTGAAAGACCTATGATTGCTACTAAGTTGACAATCGCCATCAATCCCATAAATACATCTGCAGTACTCCAAACAGTTTCTGTCTTAATTACTGCACCAACAAACACTAATACGACAACTAAACATCTAAAGATAAATAATATTGTTCTATTTTTTGATAAGAACTCAATATTAGATTGGCCGTAGTAATAATTACCAACTACTGAAGAAAATGCAAAGAGTGTAATGGCAATCGTTAAGAATATACCACCAGCACTACCAAGATGCTCATTTAAAGCTGATTGCGTTACGGCAACACCTTGTGATGCATTTTCACCAAACTCTAAACCGCTATAAAGCAATATCATAATAGCCGTTGCTGTACAAACTAGCATCGTGTCAAAGAATACACCGAGTGCTTGAATTAAACCTTGTTTAACAGGGTGTGGTGGTGCTGCTGTCGCTGCTGCGTTAGGCGCAGAACCCATACCAGCTTCATTAGAAAATAGACCACGTTTTACACCTTGTAGTATGGCAGCACCAACTGCACCACCTGTTACTTGTTCAAATCCAAATGCACTTTTAATAATTGTAGAAATCATTGGAATAATTTGATCATAGTTCATGATAAGAATCACTAGAACTAAACCGATATAAATAATAGCCATAACAGGTACAATAACTGAAGATAAATTGGCGATACTACGTACACCACCAAATATAATGATAGCAGTAAGTACCGCTAAAATAATGCCTGTTATTATAGGATCTACATTATATTGTGTTTTCAATGATTCAGCAATTGTATTAGATTGAACTGTATTAAATACAAAAGCAAAAGTAACCGTAATTAATACAGCAAACACGATACCTAACCATTTTTGATTTAAACCTTTAGTTATGTAATAAGCTGGTCCACCACGGTAACCGCCTTCTTCATCAGGCACTTTGTATACTTGTGCTAAAGTTGCTTCAATAAACGCACTCGCTGCACCTATAAATGCAATAACCCACATCCAAAAGACTGCACCAGGACCACCAAGTACTATAGCTGTAGCAACACCCGCTATATTACCAGTACCAACCCTAGAACCAGCACTTATCGCAAATGCTTGGAATGGAGAAATACCTTTTTTACCGTTATCTAATGTTTCAGGTTTTTCACCAATAGCACGAAACATTTCTGGAATCCATCTTAATTGCACAAATTTAGAGCCGATAGTAAAGAATATACCCGCTGTTATTAAAAGTCCAATTAGATATTGTGACCAGATTAAATCATTCCCGACTTGAACAAAAGCTTTGAACCAATCTGGAATTAAACTATCAAAATCTTTCAATTTAATCCCTCTCATCTATGTAATATTTAATTTCAAATTAGAGCAAGAGATTTATAGACAGTCTTATAAGGAATTGTAACATTTCATTACATGCCACTTATAAAATGATGAAAAAGTACGCCCTAGTCATACGCCTAATACGATACTTTTCACACTGCTATAAACCTCTTTTTTAATAATTTATTGCACCTAACTGGTATTTTATCACCATATAGCTGTATTTACTAATAATTTTTAAAAAATTACCCCTAATTAACTTCTAAGTCAATAATTTCACCAAATTCACTTGTATCTACAATAAAGCTGCCATTTGTATATTGTTCAGACAAATGAATATCTTTAATGGCGCCAGATTCTTGTTGTTTATCAGAATAAATCGTGTAAGTCGTGTGCTCAGGTTGAATTACGTCAGCCGCTACAATACGATGCGGTGATTTTTTCAATTCTTTCAGTAATGTAATTCCACGTTGTGCACGTTTGGCTGTTTGTAGTACTTTGAAACCAATACGTTTTAGTGATCCTCGTTGTGTTGCCATTAAAATTGAGTTGTTTGCACTAATGACCTGTGTTAACACGGCGAAGTCTTCATCTTTTAGATTAATTGATTTAACGCCAGCTGCTCTCAATCCTGTATCAGAGAGTTCATCACTACTATAGGTTAATGACATACCTTTGTTTGTAATAACAGTAATTAATTGAGTAGAGTCTATGCGCATGACATTAATAATTTCGTCATCATCTTTCACTTTCATTGCAACGAGAGGTTTATTGAATCGTGATGTTTTAAACATAGAAACATTACTGCGTTTAATCATTCCATGACGCGTAGCTAAAATATAAAATGCGTCTGGTTTAAAATCACTTTCACAATACGCATCGATGATAAATTCACCTTCATCAAGTGGCACAATTTGAGAAACATGTTGACCTAATTCTTTCCATTTAATTTCAGCTAATTTATGTACTGGAATAAATAGATAACGCCCTTTATTAGTAAAGACCAATGCAGTATCAAGTGTATTGACTTCTTGATGTTTCATAAGTACATCACCGTCTTTTACACCAATTTCATTTACGCCACTGGCATTATAACTACGTAATGAAGTGCGTTTTATATAACCGTGTTTTGTAACACTCATAATAACCGTTTCACTAGGAATCATAACTTCTTTATCAATTTTAATTTCAGAAATCTCTGCTTCTATTGAAGACAAACGCCCTTGTTTAAAACGATTGCGAATTTCTGTTAATTCTTCTTTTATTACATTTAAAAGTGCACTATGATCATCTAAAATATTTTTTAAACGTCCAATTAGTGATTTTAATTCATCGTGCTCTTCTTGTAGTTGCACAATATCTGTGTTCGTTAAACGATATAATTGTAGTGTTACGATCGCTTCGGCCTGTGCCTCTGTAAAATCAAATTCAGCGACTAAGTTGTCTTTAGCATCTTTTTTATTCTTAGAAGCTCTAATTAACTTGATAACTTCATCTAAAATAGATAATGCTTTCATAAGACCTTCAACAATATGCATTCTGCTTTCAGCATGATCTAATTCATAACGTGTACGTTTAGTCACAACATCAATTTGATGATTTAAATAACTATCAATAAATTGACGAATCCCCATTAATACTGGTCTACCTTCACTAATAGCAACCATATTAAAGTTATAAGCAACTTGTAAATCTGTATTTTTGTATAAGTAATTTAATACAGCTTCACTATTTACGTCCTTTTTCAATTCAATGGCAATACGTAATCCAGTACGGTCTGTCTCATCTCTTACCTCAACAATACCATCCACTTTTTTATCAGCACGTAATTCATCCATCTTTTTAACAAGTGAACTCTTATTCACTTCATATGGGACTTCAGTAACAATTAATTGCTTTCTGCCATTTCTTAATTCTTCATCTTCGACTTTTGAACGAACAATAATTTTACCTTTACCAGTTTCATAAGCTTTTTTTATACCATCTATACCTTGTATAATGCCACCTGTTGGGAAATCTGGTCCTTTAACATACTTCATCAACTGAGCTACTGTGATATCAGGATTATCGATAAATTTAAGTGTAGCCTGAATCACCTCACCCAAATTATGTGGTGGAATATCTGTTGCATAACCAGCAGAAATACCCGTACTTCCGTTAATTAATAAATTAGGTAACCTTGCTGGTAATACCATCGGTTCCAAAGTAGTATCATCATAGTTTGGCATGAATGGTACTGTTTCTTTATTAATATCTCTTAAAAGTTCTTCAGAAATACGACTTAACTTAGCTTCTGTATAACGCATTGCTGCAGCCGGGTCATTGTCGATACTACCGTTATTCCCTTGCATTTCTATGAGCACATGACGCAGCTTCCATCCCTGACTGAGTCTTACCATAGCATCATACACAGATGAGTCGCCATGAGGGTGATACTGTCCAATTACGTCACCGACTGTTTTAGCACTTTTACGGAAATTTTTATCATATGTGTTACCACTAGAATACATAGCATACAAAATACGTCTTTGAACAGGTTTGAGCCCATCACGAACGTCTGGCAATGCACGCTCTTGAATGATGTATTTACTATATCTACCAAAACGATCGCCAATAACATCTTCTAGCGATAAATCTTGAATTATTTCACTCAATTGATTTCCTCCTCATTAGGATGTTCCTGTTCTAAAATTTGGATTTCATTATTGTCTAATATACTTTGTTCTTCTTGTAATCCAAATTCAACATGGTTTTCTATCCATTCACGTCTAGGCGCAACTTTGTCACCCATTAATGTTGTTACACGTTTAGAAGAACGTAATTCATCTTCAACTTGAACTCTGATGAGTGTTCTTGTATCTGGGTTCATTGTCGTTTCCCATAATTGATCAGCGTTCATTTCACCTAAACCTTTATAACGTTGTAATGAGAAACCTTTGCCTAATTTTTTTTGTAATTTTTCTAATTCTTCATCAGTCCATGCGTATTCGATTTTTCTTGAGGGGCCTTTCCCTTTTTCTAATTTATAGAGGGGGGGTAAGGCAATAAATACCCTTCCAGCTTCTACAAGTGGTTTCATATATTTAAAGAAAAATGTTAATAACAGTACTTGTATATGTGCACCATCCGTATCCGCATCAGTCATAATAATTATTCTGTTATAATTACTATCTTCAATTTTAAATTCATTTCCAACACCAGCACCAATAGTATGAATAATCGTATTAATTTCTTCATTTTTAAATATGTCATCTAGACGTGCTTTTTCTGTGTTAATGACTTTACCTCTTAAAGGCAGAATAGCCTGGTATTTACGATCTCTACCTAATTTTGCTGAACCACCTGCTGAGTCACCCTCAACAAGATAAAGTTCTTTCTTCTCAGTATTTTTACTTTGAGCTGGCGTTAATTTACCTGAAAGTAAAGTATCTTTACGTTTATTTTTCTTACCGGAACGTGCATCTTCACGAGCTTTACGCGCAGCTTCTCTAGCTTGTTGTGCTTTCAGCGCTTTTTTAACAAGTGATTTTGATAACTGACCTTTTTCTTCTAAATAATATGGAAGTTTGTCTGCTACTACAGAATCCACTGCACTTCTAGCTTCTGGTGTACCCAATTTAGACTTTGTTTGTCCTTCAAATTGAAGTAACTCTTCCGGAATACGGATGGAAATAATAGCTGTTAACCCTTCTCTAATATCATTTCCATCTAAATTTTTATCTTTTTCTTTTAGTTCATTAATACGGCGTGCATAATCATTAAATACACGTGTCATTGCAGATTTGAAGCCAACTTCATGTGTACCCCCGTCTTTTGTACGCACATTATTAACGAAGCTCAAAATACCTTCTGAATATTGATCATTGTATTGGAATGCAACTTCAACTTCGATATTATTAGCTTCCCCAGAAAAGTCGGCTACATCATGTAAAACTTCTTTTCCTTCATTAACATAAGCAACGAATTCTTTAATACCATCTTCATAGTGAAAAACATCTTCACGTTCTTTTCCAGCTCTTAAGTCTTTCAATGTTATTTTAAGACGCTTAAGTAAAAAAGCTGACTCCTGAAGTCGCTCACTTAAAACATCATAATTAAAAGATGTTGCTGATTTAAATATCTCTGGATCTGGTTTAAATGTCACCTTAGTTCCAGTCTTTTTAGTCTTCCCGTGTTTAACCAAACCAGTTGTTGGTTTACCACCTTGTGCAAAACTTTGAGTATAGATATTGCCATCTCTGTATATTTCTACTTCTAACCATTCACTTAATGCATTAACAACGGATGCACCAACACCATGTAATCCACCTGATGTTTTATATCCGCCTTGTCCAAATTTTCCACCAGCATGAAGTATTGTGAAAATGACTTGTACTGTAGGTTTTCCAGATGTATGTATACCTGTTGGCATCCCACGACCATTATCTTCAATTGTAATGCTTTCATCTTTATTAATTGTAACTTGGATTTCGCTACCAAAACCATTTAATACTTCATCGACGGAATTATCGACAACTTCATATACTAGATGATGTAATCCACGTTTATCGGTAGAACCAATATACATCCCAGGTCTTTTTCTTACGGCCTCTAATCCCTCAAGTACCTGAATGGAATCATCCGAATAATTATTTTTCTTATTCATTGCCAATCGTTTCGCCCTCCTACAAACGTACGTTCGTTTTTAAAACTATACATTAGTTATTCTTATATAAATCTTGATAAAATGCAAGTATCAAATGAATTTTCAATTGAGAAATAATACCCATTTTAAATTTTCATTCGTATTATCCTATGCTTATATGGTAAAATAATTTTAATGTCATTAAAGGATGTGGATTATATATGATGATTGTAATCATGTTAATACTAAGTTACCTTATCGGTGCTTTCCCAAGTGGCTATGTAATAGGTAAACTATTTTTCAAAAAAGATATCCGTCAATTCGGAAGTGGTAACACTGGGGCAACAAACAGCTTTAGAGTATTAGGAAAACCTGCTGGATTTCTTGTAACTTTCCTAGACATATTTAAAGGGTTCATTGTAGTGTTCTTTCCACTATGGTTACCTGTCCAAGCTGAAGGCCCAATAACTACATTTTTCACAAATGGACTTATTGTTGGTGCTTTTGCAATTTTAGGCCATGTATATCCAGTTTATCTTGGATTCAAAGGCGGAAAAGCCGTTGCAACAAGTGCTGGTGTCATACTAGGTGTCAATCCTGTCTTATTATTAATATTAGCAGCAATTTTCTTTGGAATATTATATTTAACAAAATATGTATCGTTATCAAGTATCATTGCATCTATTTGTTGCGTCATTGGTGCATTATTAATTCGAGACTATATCCTATTTATTGTTAGTATTGGTGTCGGTGTATTGCTTATTATTAGACATCGAACTAATATTGTAAGGATATTTAAGGGTGAAGAACCTAAAATTAAATGGATGTAACTATTACAATAGTCGTTCTACAAAATAATATGTTGTAAACAAAATTTGAGCTGGGGCGTTAATGCCTCCAGCTTTTTTATATCACATATTGAATCGTAAGATTTAAACACAGCTTTATGATCATTAATTCTATTATACTACTTATATGTATCATTATCATGCGTTATATATATTTCTCCGCATTGTAGAATGATTTGACATAACTAATTGAAAAATTATGTTATACTACTTTTAATATTACTGAAAGTGGGTAGTATATAAAAATACTAATTCAATTTAGTTGCCAATAGTCATAAGTTAAGTACTTGTGAACCGAAAGGAGACTTTTATTATGGAAATAGAACTTTCAAATAATGCCGTGTCTTGGTTTAAAGAAGAACTTGAATTACCTGAAGGTGACAAAGTCTTACAATTCTTTGTACGTTATGGTGGCGAATTCCAATTAAAACAAGGATTCAGTCCTGCATTTAGCGTTGACAAAAAAGAGGATGTTGAAATTGGTTATGAAAATCATTACGACGGTTTAGATGTCGTAATTGCTGAAAAAGATTTATGGTATTTTGAAGACCATAATTTATTTATTGACGTAAATGATGGCATTGATGAAATTTCATATGCTACAAAATAACCTATATAATAAAAAGCGCCTGGCTCAAGTGTCAGACGCTTTTTATTATATATAGATATAGATATTAACCACTTCGTTTTATAAGCCGTTTATGACCTCTAAGCACTCTCCAGCCTTGTTTCTTTTATCAACTTCACTATAAGTTGCATGCCACTCAGGGAAATATTTATCTAATCTAATTGGTTTGAAATCTTCTTTTTTTATACAAGTCAATGCCGTTGAACCTGTTGTTGCAAGTTCCCCTGCTTCATTATAGATTTCATATTTATATATGGATCGCAAACGTGAATATCTTTCAACCCATGTTTTTATTGTTACTTTTTCCGGATAAAAGATCGATTTAATATACTTGATATCTAAATCGATTACTGGCGAAATAATACCACTATCTTCCATATCCTTATAACTAAAACCTAGTTTAGAAATATAATCTGTTCTTGCTACTTCAAACCACGTAGGATAATTACCATGATAGATTACACCCATTTGATCAGTTTCTGAATAACGTGCTTCAATTTGTGTCATACTGTAAATCATTTTTGCATCCTCTTTTCAATATTTCTACTGATACATATCATACCTTAAATATTAACATAAAAAAGATGGACTAGCATATGGCCAGTCCATCAGTAAACTTATTATACAGGTTTGTTTTTTTATTGTTGTCCAGCTAGTTTATTTCTTAATACAAGTTGTAAGATACCACCATGACGATAGTAATCCATTTCTACATTTGAGTCGAAACGAGCAATAGCTTTAAATTCAATTACCTCACCATTGTCTTTTTTAGCTTGGACTTTAACTAAGTCGTGTGGCTTAACATTTTCATCAATGTCTACAGAGATAACTTCAGTACCATCGATACCTAAACTATCAGCTGATTCGCCCTCTTGGAATTGTAGCGGCAATACGCCCATCATTACTAAGTTTGAACGGTGAATACGTTCGTAACTCTGCGCAATAACTGTTTTAACGCCTAATAAGTTTGTACCTTTGGCTGCCCAGTCACGTGAAGAACCCATACCGTAGTCGTTACCTGCTAATACAACTAATCCAGTACCGTTTTCCTTATATTTCATAGCTGCATCAAATATAGACATTTGTTCACCTGTAGGCCAGTAAGTAGTATAGCCACCTTCAGTACCAGGTGCAAGTTGGTTTTTAATACGAATATTCGCAAATGTACCCCGCACCATAACTTCATGGTTACCACGACGAGAACCATATGAGTTAAATTGACGAATTGGCACGCCATGTTCAATTAAATATTTACCTGCTGGTGTATCTTTACCAATCGCACCTGCTGGAGAAATATGGTCTGTCGTTACAGAATCACCAAATTTACCCATTACTCGTAAATTATTTAATGAATCAATTGTTCCTGGTTCTTTAGATAAACCTTGGAAAAATGAAGGATTTTGGATATAAGTTGATTCTGGATCAAAATCATATAAAGGTTGATCTGTTACATCAATTTCATTCCACATTTCGTTATTGTTATATACAGTTTCGTACTCTTCTTTAAATAAATCTGGTGTAACAACAGTATCAACTGTGTCTGAAACTTCTTTGATTGATGGCCAAATATCTTTTAGATATACATCTTCGCCATCTTTACCTTTACCAAGTGGTTCATTTTGTAAGTCAATATCTACTGTACCAGCTAAAGCATAAGCAACCACTAATTGTGGTGATGCTAAATAGTTAGCTTTAACTAATGGATGAATACGACCTTCAAAGTTACGGTTACCTGATAAAACAGAAGTAACAAGTAAATCTTCTTCAGCAATCGCTTTTTCAATTTCTTCTAATAATGGACCAGAGTTACCGATACATGTTGTACAACCATAACCAACAAGGTTGAATCCTAAGTCATCAAGATATTCATTTAAACCAGAATCTCTTAAATAACCAGTAACAACTTTTGAACCTGGAGCTAATGATGTTTTAACATATTCAGGTACTTTAAGACCTTTTTCAACTGCTTTTTTAGCAACAAGCCCAGCACCTAACATAACATATGGGTTAGATGTATTCGTACATGAAGTAATCGCAGCGATCGCTAAATCACCCGTCTTCATAGTTGTTGAAGTGCCATCTTTAAATTCAATTGTTGCAGTTTTATCAAATTCACTCTTATCAAAACCATGACCTTGGTTACCCGCTGGTGCAGTTACTGATTTTTCGAATTCTTTTTTCATGTCACTCAAGAAGATTAAATCTTGTGGACGTTTAGGACCTGATAATGAAGCTTCAACAGTAGCTAAATCAAGTTCTACAACATCTGTGTACTCAGGATCTTCTTTTTCTACAGTAAAGAACATGCTATTTTCTTCTAAATATGTTTTAACTAAGTCAATTTGTTCTTCAGAACGACCTGTTAAACGCATATATTTTAATGCTTCTTCATCTACTGGGAAGAAACCACAAGTAGCACCGTATTCAGGAGCCATATTAGCAATTGTTGCACGGTCAGCTAATGGTAAATGTTGTACACCTGGACCGAAGAACTCAACAAATTTGCCTACAACGCCTTTTTTACGTAACTCTTGTGTTACACGTAATGCTAAGTCCGTTGCAGTAGCACCTTGTGGTAAAGCATTTGATAGTCTAACACCAATAACTTCAGGAATTGGGAAGTATGAAGGTTGACCTAACATACCAGCTTCGGCTTCAATACCACCGACACCCCAACCTAATACGCCAAGACCGTTAATCATTGTCGTATGTGAATCGGTACCAACTAATGTATCTGGGAATGCAACAGTTTCACCATCAACTTCACGTGCATGCACAACGTTAGCTAGGTATTCTAAGTTAACTTGGTGTACGATACCCGTTGCTGGTGGAACAGCACTATAATTATTAAATGCTTTAGTTGCCCAATTTAAGAACTGGTAACGTTCATAGTTTCTTTCAAACTCTAATTTCATATTTCGTTCTAGTGCTTCTGGATTAGCATAGCTATCTACTTGTACTGAGTGGTCGATAACTAAATCAACAGGCACTTCTGGATTGATCTTATTTAAGTCGCCACCTACATCATTCATGGCTTTACGTAATGAAGCTAAGTCTACGACAGCAGGTACACCTGTGAAATCTTGTAGAATTACACGTGAAGGTTTGAAAGGCACTTCTCCTTTTGCACCTTCAGTAAAATCAGATAACGCTTTGATGTGTTCATCTGTAATTACAAAACCATCTTCTTGTCTTAAAACAGATTCTAGTAATACTCTAATTGAATATGGCAGTTTCGCTACTTTAGTTAAACCTTGTTCTTCTAAAGTGTTTAAATCATAATACGTGTATGATTTCCCATTTAAGTCAAACGATTTTTTCGCTTGCTGTTTAATATTAGAAGCCATATAAATCCCCCTTGAATTTTTTTAATATATGCCGTTAGTTAAATTGTATAATTATATGTAGTTTAAAACAACTAGATAGAGCCAGAAACATGGCTAAATTAGATTTGATTTTTCAATCAGTATACATAAGCAAAACTTATTGCTAAATGCAGGTGTAATAAGTTATTATTATCAATTGAGAATCATTATCAGCTAATTTCATTATCCTACAAAAAAACTGAGAACCCAATTGGATTCTCAGTTTTTGACTATTAATCAATATTATTTTTCTGCTTTTTCTGCATCTCTTAATGGTGTACGTTTTTCAATAATATCATCTTCATAATCTTCTTGTTGATGTTGTACATAATCTTGCAATCTATGTTTATTTGGTGTCAAAGTAAGTCCTAAGAACTTACGCTCTTGGTTCGCATCTTTGTAGAATGAAATCATCATCATGATCACTACAAAGGAGAACGGTAAGGCACTTATAATGGCGGCACTTTGAATCGCATTCAATGCTTCAGCACCATTACCTCCACCAGCAAATAATAATACGAATGCAATTAATGATTGTGCGATACCCCATGT
The DNA here is from genome assembly GCF_056529615.1 of Staphylococcus sp. Z5-21. NCBI lineage: Bacteria > Bacillati > Bacillota > Bacilli > Caryophanales > Staphylococcaceae > Staphylococcus > Staphylococcus sp. Z5-21. The sequence continues at coordinate 1,464,934 of NZ_CP096462.1, forward strand.
AACTTTAATCATAATAGAAGGCTCTAATGAACCATTTGTCGTTTGCATACCTAATACAAATGTTGCTGAGTCAGCAGAGGTAATAAAGAATGATGCGATTAATACTAATGCAATAATAGATAGTATAATACCTAGTGGAATTTCATTGAACACACCAAAGAGTTGTGTTTCAGCAGTCATATCGAATAATTCTGGATTTTTCTTACCAGTTTCAATTCCAAGTACACCGAATACACTGAACCAAACGAAACTTACTAACGCTGGTACTAAAAGTACCCCAGCAATAAATTCACGAATAGAACGTCCTTTAGATACACGTGCAATGAAAATACCTACGAATGGGCTCCAACTTAACCACCAACCCCAATAGTAAAGTGTCCAACTAGACATCCATTCACGTTTTTGAGGGTTTAAAGCTGCAGTGTCAAACGTATTTAATAAGAATGAGTTCAACAAACTACCTGTAGAACTTGTCATCATATTTAAAATCAATACTGTCGGTCCAATGATTAAAACAGCAATCATTAAAATTGCACCTAAACTAATATTTAAATTACTTAAATATTGGATGCCTTTACTTAAACCAGACCAAGCACTCATAATAAATAGAATAGTTACAACTACAATAATAATTGCTTGTACCCAAACATTATTTGGTATGCCAAATAAATAGTGAAGCCCACCATTGATTTGCAATGCGCCCATACCTAGTGATACGGCAACACCTACTACTGTAGCGAATACAGCAAGCACATCAATGATTGTCCCAATTGGGCCTTCAACTTTATTTCCTAAGATAGGACGTAATGTTCTAGAAATTAATCCAGGTTCGCCTTTTCTAAATTGGGCATAAGCGAGCGCTAATGCAACTACGCCATAAATTGCCCATGCATGGAATCCCCAATGGAAAAATGTTGAACGTAAGGCCTCGGTATAAGCTGCTGCAGTTTTCGGATCCGCATTTGGCGGCGCTGCAAAGTCAGCCATTGGTTCTGCTGCACCATAGAATACAAGCCCAATACCCATACCAGCACTGAACAACATAGCAAACCATGAAATTGTATTAAATTCAGGTTTGTCGTTCGGTTTACCTAACTTCAATTTACCAATCGGGCTAAAGATTAGGAAAATACAGAAGAATACAATAAACGTTGTAAGAATTAAGTAATACCATCCTAGTTTATCTGTAATCCATAGTTTAATTGTATTCGTAACATGATCAAATTGTTCCGGTAACACTGCGCCGATAATAACAACAATCGCTACGATAATCGCACTATAGATAAAAACTGGAGATATCTTCTTACCATTAGGTTGGTTACTAGAAGAATTCATAATTAATTACTCCCTTTCTTATCATATTAAATTTTCGAATCTAAAATAGAATGATTAGAATTTCTAAACACTACTATTTTATGTAATAGCCACGTATTACAATAACAAAACAATGAGTTAATATCAAATTTCATTAAATAAACTATTTTCTAAACTTTACATATAATGTATAATAAACTTTAAATTTAATTAAGAGGAGTTAATTATATGTTAAAGGAATTCAAAGAGTTTGCACTTAAAGGTAATGTTTTAGATTTAGCAGTTGCTGTAGTTATGGGCGCAGCATTTAATAAAATTGTTACTGCTTTAGTTTCATACATTATCATGCCATTAATTGGTTTAATTTTCGGTACTGTTGACTTTGCTGAAAGCTGGTCATTTATGGGTATTAAATATGGTATGTTCGTTCAATCAATTATTGATTTCATCATCATTGCATTCGCTTTATTCCTTTTCGTTAAAATTGCTAATACGTTAATGAAGAAAGAAGAGGAAGAAGAAATCGAAGAAAACACTGTATTATTAACGGAAATCCGCGACTTATTACGTGAAAAAAATTAATTCGATTTAATTAGTATAAAGCGAAAAAAATTAAGCTTTTTTAAAAATTTTCATAGTTCGCTCTAGTTTAAATCAAAAAAGCCAAGACATTTCAAAATGTCTTGGCTTTTTTCTTATTTAAATATATTTTTTTATACTCTATTGTTTTTTAAAATGCGTTGTACTTTGATATTGTTCTGTGGTTACTTCCAATATAAGCGGTATTCTTTGCTTGAGTTCACTTACGTGAGAAATAATCCCAACCATGCGACCCGTTGATTTTAAACTTAGCAATGTATCTAGTGCAGTTTCTAGTGTTTCCTGATCTAAAGTACCAAATCCTTCATCTACAAACATTGAATCAAGTGAAATCCCACCTGATTCTTGTTGCACAATTTCACTTAATCCCAATGCTAATGCTAATGATGCCTGAAATGTTTCTCCACCAGATAACGATGTAATGTGGCGTGATTGATTTGAATGTGCATCGAACACATCTATTTCTAGTCCACTATAGCCTTGAGATATTTGAGCTCGTCTCGTTAATTGGTATCTCTGTCCCGTCATAATTGCTAAGCGCTGATTAGCTTGAGTAAGAATACGCTCCAAGTAATATATTAATACATAATTTTCCAACGTTAATTTTTGTTCATTTTTCCCTGCTAAAATTTCTGCTAATTGAAATACTTCTTGTTGAGATTGCAATTCACTATTTAACTCATCTATAATTTTATTTATTTCAGTTGTTTTTTTAGAATTAAACTCCATTTTATAGTCATGTTGACTTAATTCAGTTGAAGCTGTTTCATATGCTTGTTGCATTTCTTCAAATCGTTCTTTTAGTTGTTGTGTATCATCTAGCTTCTTATTATTTGTTTCAGCTTTTAGTTGCGCTATATATAATTCGTAAGATTGTTTCTCTTTTTTGAAAGTTTCAATTTCTTTTTCTAAATTTTGCTTTTCTGATGCTTGTGCTGTTACTTTTTCAACTTGTTCTAATGATGTAAAACCAATACGTTGCATTTCCTCATTGATTTTCATATCAGTCTCATTGATTTCAGTTTCTATTTCAGCAAGGTTATTTTTTAAATAAGTTACACTATTTTTTTCTATTGCTAAAGTACTCTTATAATTTTGTATTTTTTGTTCAATTTCATTTAGCGTTTGATCAAATTGGCGTATTTGATTATAAGCATCTTCAAATTTTGTTAAAAATTCATCAACCCGTTTATAACCTGTTGTATTTTCAAAATCGTTTATCGCAGTTTCATTTTCTTTTAATATGTGTTCTTTTTTTTGAATATTCATCTGTAAATCGTGTGAACTTTTTTCATATTGTTGTAATTGGTCTTTTAATTTTTCTATTTCATTATTTTCTTCATCTATTTTTTTCTTTTCTTGATATTTCTTCTCAACTTCATCTTCTATAGCTTCATAATTTATATTTTCCAATGAAGCTATAGTATATTTTGATAATTGCTCCTCAATGTGTGACAATTCACTTTCACATTTAATAATATCTCCTTTTACAGTAGCTATTTTTTCTTCTAATAGCGTGAGCTGTTGATGTCTTTCCATTATTTCATCAAAATCCACGTGACTCGATAATGTATGAATTTCATTACCACAGATTGGGCAAGTTTCACCAGTATGTAGAGCTGCTTGTACTGTTGCAATTACATCTTGTTTGTTGTTTAAATCTAATTTAGATTTATCAATATTATTATATTCCTCATTGAGTTGCACACGCTTTTGACTTAAATCTTTAAGATTACGTTGCTTTTGCATTTTTCTTTTCTGTAATGCATCATACTCAATTTTATCTTTTTCATTTTGCTTCAATTGTTTAATATCATTATTAAGGTTGTATATTGCTTCCGTAATTTGTTCTATCTTTCGATAATCAGGCTGACGTTGATTTAATTTAGCTGTAGTATCTTTGATTTCCTCATTTTTTTGAGTTAAATACGCTTCTAAATCTGTAAATGCTGTTTTCGTGAACTGATAATTGTTGTAGGCATCTTTATATTTATTTGCTTTTTCAAAAAACAATTGCGTCTGTTCAATAAAACGCCTTAGTTCCTCAATATCATCTTGCTTCTCTTTAAGGTTATCCGCTTCAAGGTTACTTTGTTTTATCTTATCCTCCAAATCAAAGATACTTTTAGATTTTTCTTCAATACTTTGCGCTACTTTACCTTTTTTGGAAATTGTATTTTCTTTTACTTCTAATAAATTCGTAATGGGTCTTACTTCGTTGATTTCTGTTACACGCTTAACTTTTTCTTGGATTTCGTGTTCATTAACTAATAATGCTTCATATTTTTGTTGATTTTCATTGAGCTTATTTAAAGCATCCTCTAATTTAATATTATTATTTAAAGCATTTTCTGTACTGTTGACTTTATTTTTTAATATTTCTTTTTTCTGTTCAAAGTCATCTCGTATTATTTGTGCTTTCATTTTAAAATCTGGTAATACCTTAATGATATTGTTCGTTTGTCTAGCACTTATTACTTTATGCTCGCATAATGTTTCATCATCAAAAGTTTCCAATTCTTTCCAATGATTTTCTAAATCGTTGTACCTTTTTTCTATTTGCTCTCTTACTTCTTTTACATCATCAGATAATTTTTTTTGAATTTCTTCAAATCTCTGACTGTTAAACAGTGTTCTTAATATATCTTGTTTTTCCACACTTTTCGAGAGTAAAAATCGTTTAAATTCACCCTGTGGTAATATAAACAGTTGTCGAAATTGTTCAGCATTCACACCTAGTAGCGCTTTGATAAATTGATTACCACTATTAATTTTACTTTCTCTAAGTGCATAATCATCTTGTTCATATTGATAAACTGCTAGTTGCCCTAGTGTTTTATTTTTATTACCTTCCTTTATAAATGCACCTTGTCTTTGAATTTTAAAATATTGATTTCTTAATTTAAATTCAAATTCGACAACCATTGGTTTTTTACTTTCAGCAAAATGACTCCTTAAATCGCTTTCTTTTCTATCTTTTGTGGAAGCTTCACCAAATAATGCAAACACAATAGCATCAAATATCATCGTCTTGCCTGAACCAGTTTTTCCACTGATTAAAAAGAGTTGGTTATTTTCTACATTATTAAAATCAATTGTTTCATTTAAAAAGGGACCGAAATTAGTTAAATTCAGTTTAATGGGTCTCATTTATTTAGAACCCTCCTCAAGTAATGCTGTCATAATTTTTTCTATTTTTTTACTTTGATTCGTAGTTAAATGTTCATCCGTTATACTATTATAAAAATTATCAATTATTGTTTCATCATCTAATTTTTGAATTTCAATATTTTCATGGTGTATAGATATATTAAAATCAAACGTCTGATTGGTTAACGCTAAAGTATTAGGATAAATTTGCTTCAAATGCATCATAGGATCACTCACATGTGACATATGCTTTAATTTAAAATGTAAATAATTTTCTTTATGTTTTACTTCTAACTTTTCTTGTATTGCATCTTCATAATTACCTTCAATCACTTCTAATTGTCTTAGAGGCTTTAATGGTATAAATTTGTCTGTTATTTTTTGATTTTTAATTTCTACTATTTTATAACCTTTTGGTTGTTTCGTTTCTGAAAATGAATATTGTAACAATGAACCACTGTAATTTATAAAATTAGATTCAATACTGAAAGGATGATGTAAATGTCCAAGCATAACTCTATCAAACTGATTAAATAGATTCTCATCAACTGACTCAACTGTACCTATAGTCAACGGCCTTTCAGATTCAGAGCGAATTCCACCTTGTACTGTTAAATGACCAACAAAAATATTCACTTTATTCTCATCTATGACTTCATGCATATATGCCAACACTCTGTTTAAAGCCTGTTGGTGTGTTTCTATAGCTTTGTCATCAAAGAAATATTGCATTTCATTTATAGTGGCAAAAGGCATTGTGTAAAAATCAACGTTCCCAATCGTTACTGGTTTATTCATATCATTAAGGTCAGTACGTATGTACATATGTGATTTTTCAAACCATTTTGAGCCATAATTTAATCTTTCCTTACTATCATGGTTACCATTAATCATAATTAAAGGAATACTCATTTCTAAATTTAATATATCAATTGTCTGTTCAAGTAATTGAATCGCATCTTTATTTGGATAACTTGTGTCATATAGATCACCCGCAATGACAATAACGTCTGGTTGTTCTAATTTCATTGCCTCAATAAATTTATCTAGTATATACGCTTGGTCTTCTAGTAACGACTTCCCATTTAATATTCGCCCTAAATGCCAATCCGCAGTATGTATGATTTTCATTATATCGCCCTCTCTTAGAACGTTTGTTCGTATTAATAGTTTATTATATTTTTCATAACGCTTCAAGTATATTAAAAGAGCCGTTTACCTTTATAGATAAACGGCAATAATTTATTGAATTAAATTACTTTTAACTTTTTTGAATTTATATAACATTGCTATTCTCCAAGGTACAATCATGCAAAATGCTAATAAGAAAAACATACCTGCAATTTCCCCTGGATCAATTTGGTTACTTATAAATATTTTGATTACTGTACGAATTAACAACAATGATATAAGAATAATTGGAAACGCTTTTGAACGTTTCATGTAAATTTCACTACCCTGTGTTTCGAATCTAGATGTCCAAATTAATATGGTAGAAAATAATAACCCCATAATGATACATTCTAAAATCTCAGTTCCAGTTAATCTAAAATAAGGTACCACGTACATCAATGCACCTGTTGCCATAAAAAATGGAGGTAGTATAATTTTCTTTTCATTTACGGGAAATTGTTGTGCTTTCATTCTGACTATAATGACACCAATACCCATTAAAAATGCGAAAACTATTGAAAATACTAAATACAACATGCTTACACCTTCTTTGCGTTTCTACAAGATGATATTTACCTTGGATAGTATATCACTTAATAAATTAATAATCAGTATTTATAGCCTAATTTATTATTTAATCTTCAAAATTTAAGGCTTAATGTTCATATCATGTCTTTTAGTTATGTAGAAAACGACATAGTCAAATGCTTATTCACAATATACACAAAATAAAACCAGCTTATATTTAAGCTGATTTTACTACATGTTTATTTATATTGCATTTGTTTGTGTACATGCGGACAATGCATCGTTTAAAGTGTATCTAAGATAATTCATATCATGTAATTGCATCGCGTTATGATATTTCTTAAATGCTTCGTCGGTCTGAAAGTTAATATGCATATTTGCTAGTCGATCAAGTACTTCTTTATCTTCCATGGCATAAGCATCCTTCACTTATTACTACCTCCCTTATATTCATATTATAACAAATTACAATCTATAATCAATTATTTTTCTGAATATTCCAATTTTTATTGTTATACTCTCCTACACTAATTACGTATTCATTCTATAAATTACCTATAAGAATATATTGTAAATTGATTATTGTATTCTTATTTTTCAAAAAGAATGTTATATAACTTATTTTTAAAATTCTCAATATCCTCATTCATATATTCATCTTATAACTTTTGACTTACACTATCTGTTGGGTAGTGAATTTTATCTTTTTCATCAGTTACAGCTGTGAAGGTAACCTTTGCAACTTGAATCGAATTTGGGAATTGAGTGTTACCATCGAGCAACCACTTCCTTTGATTTTTTGATGCACTTTCATACCCTTTATTATCTACATTTGTAGTATTAAGAAAAGGTATATTTTCATCATCTGAAATTATTATTTTCAAAAACATTCCAAATGCTTTTAATTCATAATTTTGTACCCGAATAATGAAAAAGAAGTTATGAAATACTAAACAATGTATTTATAAATGCGATTTAAAAATTCATAGTCATTTTGCCACTGTGTTGCCAGAGCAAAAAATAAAGGGCTGAAAGTTACTTTTTACAAGTAGCTCCCAGCCCTTTAATGATGTTCTATTTAGATTTTTTCAATTGATCTTGTTGATTTTTATTCATCATTGTCATCATTTGATTTATTTTCTTTTGAGAAGGTTTTTGACCCATTTGCATCATCATCATTCGTAGCATTTCTTCATTGATTGGTGGGTTCTTTTTAAGATAATCCATCATATATTTTCTTGCAAGGAAAAATCCACCTACTAAACCTAAAATTAATGCTAACACGATTAATACGATTGCTAACCAAGTTGCCATTGTTTCACCCACTTTCCTATCCTAATGAATTTTACTAAAATTAGTGCTCATTTTCAAGAGCAACTCTATTTATATAAATTATCGACTCATGTATTATATCAATTTCAAAATCAATTTGTAAATATAAGCTTATTTTAATTATAAAATAAAAAATGGTATGAGAACTTAAGTTCTCATACCAACAAAATCAATTTTCACTACACTAATTAAAATGTTTGAATTTGATTTAATACATTTTCTTTAGTAAAGCCATATTTTTCAACAACTAAGTCTCCAGGAGCACTAGCACCAAATCCGTCGATACCAATTACTTTACCTTCTGTACCTACATATTTGTGCCAACCAAGTGGTGATGCCATTTCAATAGCAACACGTTTAGTAATTGATGATGGTAATACAGATTCTTTATATTCATCAGGTTGTTGGTCAAAAGCGTTCCAGTTTGGCATAGAAACAACACGTGCACCTTTACCTTGAGCTTCTAAATCTTTAGCAGCTTCTATAGCTAAGTTAACTTCAGAACCAGTAGCTAATAGTAAGAATTCTGGTGCTTTATCTGATTCAAATACTACATAAGCACCTTTACGAACACCTTCTTCTACAGTTTCTTTAGAAAGATCCATAGTTGTAAGATTTTGACGTGTTAATACTAATGAAGTTGGTGTGCCTTCTGATTCTAAAGCAACTTCCCAAGCAACACGTGTTTCGTTACCATCTGCTGGACGAATAACGTTCATATTTGGAATTGCACGTAAACCAGCTAATTGTTCGATTGGTTCATGAGTTGGACCATCTTCACCAACAGCGATTGAGTCATGTGTAAAGATAAATGTTGAATTTAGACCCATAATTGATGATAAGCGTAATGCTGGTTTTAAGTAGTCGCTAAATACAAAGAATGTTGCGCCATATGGATGTAATCCGCCGTGAGCAGCCATACCATTTACAGCGGCACCCATTGCAAATTCACGTACACCAAACCAAATATTTTTACCTTCTGGCGTTTCTTTATCGAAATCAGGTGCATCTTTAACATTTGATTTATTTGAACCAGCTAAATCTGCTGATCCACCAAAGAATGAAGGCACTGTTTTACTTAATGCTTGAATCACTTCACCTGAGTCTGCACGTGACGCGCCACTGTGTCCAGCTTCAAAATGAGGTAATGCTTCACTATAATTGACAGGCAATTTACCACTGATTGCTAATTTAAATTCTTCTGCAAGCTCAGGATAATCTTTACTGTAAGTTTCTACAAGTTTATTCCATGCTTCTTCTTTTTCATTTGCACGTTTTAACATGCTTTGTTGGAAGATTTCATAAACTTCTTCTGGTACATTAAAGTGTTTTTCTGGATCTAAACCATAGTTTTCTAACGCTAATTTTCTTTCATCTTCTCCAAGTGGCGCACCGTGCACACCGTGAGAACCTTCTTTATTAGGCGCACCGAAACCGATTACAGTTTTAATTTCTATAATTGTTGGAACATCTTGTGATTTAGCTTCTTCAATAGCTTTATCAATTGCATCTAAATCATTGCCATCTTTAACTAAAATGTGTTTCCAACCGTAAGCTTCGAAACGACCTTTTACATCTTCAGAGAATGCTTTATCTAAATCTCCATCTAACGAGATATCATTTGAATCATATAAAACGATTAATTTATCTAATTGATTATGACCTGCTAAAGAAGCTGCTTCATGAGAAATACCTTCCATTAAGTCACCGTCAGAAGCAATAACATATGTGTAATGATCAACAACGTTAGCATTTTCTTTATTAAATTTACCAGCTAAGTGTTTTTCAGCCATCGCCATACCTACAGACATAGCAAAACCTTGTCCAAGTGGACCAGTTGTTACTTCAATTCCATCTGTATGTTTAAATTCTGGGTGTCCTGGTGTTTTAGAACCCCATTGTCTAAATTGTTTTAACTCTTCTAATTCTAAACTACCTGAAACATGTAATAAACTATATAATAAAGCAGAACCATGTCCAGCAGATAATACAAAGCGATCTCTATCAAAGAAATCTTTTGATTGGGGGTTAAAATTTAAATGGCGTGTCCATAGTGTATATGCCATTGGAGCAGCACCCATTGGTAATCCAGGGTGTCCTGAATTGGCTTGTTCAACAGCATCGATACTCAATGCTCTAATCGTATCAACCGCTAATTGATCTTTTTCTTTATTCATCTAAATGACTTCCTTTCTTCTAACAAGATTCTATATCATTATACCTTATTTAATATCTATTTAACAAAATATTGATTTTCTATTTATCTTCTTTCTCTTTCGCATCTAAAATTTTCTTCACTTTATCCGGAGTGACATCATTACCTTCAGGATCAATGACTCTTGTACTTTCAATTTGTTGTTTAAAGTTTTTTCTAAAAGATTCTAAATAAGCTTTTCGCAATTTCGAATGTTCTTTAGCTTCATTTTCTGTAAGTCCTTGTTCCTTTTTCTTTTTTGCTAATTTATTAATTCTTTTTATATCTACACCATCTTTTTGAGACATTATAAACCTCCGTTATTATTAATATAAAAAATATAACAAAAAAGTGAACGAAACTAAATTGTTTCGCTCACCTTAACCCAACCTTATTATCATCATTAATCATTGTCTTTTATATATATTTTAATACATTGATGCCATTACGGGTTGTGAATCTTGTTCGCTTTTCTGCTCCAATTTAGTATTGTTTTGTTCGCTATTGTTAGATTGTTGCGTTATTTGGTGATCTGTCATTTCGTACGTCTGTTCTGAATTAGCGTTGTTATAAGCACTTAATATAAAAATTGCGCAAAGAACCATAGTTGCAATTAACACCATTGTATAAGCTTTTATTTGAGATTTATATATTTTTATCATTTATAGTCACTCCTAGAACGTTTGTTTGTATAGTTACTTTATCAGAACATTTGTTCTATGTCAACACCGGAACGAACAAACGTTTGTAAAACAGATATACACATGCTATAATTAGGTTAAATTAGATTAGGGAGTGCCTATTATGAGAGAGTTAACTAAACGACAAAATGAGATTTTTGAATATATAAAACAAACTGTTCACGCTAAAGGATACCCACCAAGTGTTAGAGAAATCGGTGAAGCTGTTGGTCTCGCATCTAGCTCAACAGTTCATGGTCATTTATCTAGATTAGAAGAAAAAGGTTATATTAGAAGAGATCCTACTAAACCACGTGCCATTGAAATAGTAACTGAACAATTAGGTGAACCTATTAATATGGAAGAAACAATTCATGTTCCTGTAATTGGTAAAGTAACAGCAGGTATACCAATAACTGCTGTTGAAAATGTTGAAGAGTACTTCCCATTACCAGAACATTTCACATCTACACACAATAGTGATATTTTTATTTTAAATGTAGTTGGAGATAGTATGATTGAAGCAGGTATTCTTGATGGAGACAAAGTCATTGTTAGAAGCCAAACAATTGCCGAAAATGGTGATATTATTGTCGCTATGACTGAAGAAAATGAAGCTACAGTCAAACGCTTCTTTAAGGAAAAAGCACATTACCGTCTACAACCAGAAAATAATTCAATGGACCCTATTTATTTAGATCAAGTTACTGTCTTAGGAAAAGTGGTCGGATTATTTAGAGAAATGTAATTGGTAATTTAGAGCAATTTAAGACACTCTCAAAAAAATAGGCGAATGCGCAATTGCGCATTCGCCTATTTTTTTCTATTCTTTTCTAAAACTTCTTTAACTTTTTCAAGTATATCTTCTGTTTTATCTTTTTTATTTGTTGTCATAACTTATCCATCCTCACAAATCATGGATACCCGTATACAACTATAATAAAACATTAGCCTGTATAATTTTCTGTCCAGTAAGGTTGCCTATTTTTATTAAAATCGACACCCACACCAAGAGTATTAAATTCTTTTTTAAGTATATTTTTTCTATGACCTAATGAATTCATTAAACCTTGGTGTGCATAAATACTATTTGCTTGACCATATGCTAAATTTTCTCCTGCTGCATTGAAATCATGTCCATCTGCCTCCAATCTATCAAAAGGAGATTCTCCTGATAAATTGTTATGATCAAAATAGTTATTATCAGCCATATCTTTACTGTGTTTTCTGGCAGTATCTGAAATACTAGATGAATAGCTTAATGTATTTAAATTATGTTGAACCCTTTCAGCATTTACTAAATCAAAGTTTTGTAGTTCGAAACTTTGGGCTAAATTATCAGAAGGTGCACCATATTGTTGTTGTAAACGATTTTCCATTTTGTCACTAACCTGTAAAAGCGCAGTTAAGTTATTGTTCTCATGTTTATCATAAAATGCCGTTGTATAAATACTGTCTTTATGAAAATTATCATATTCATCGTCTTGAACATCAAATTTTACGTTACCTTTTTGTTTATCTTTAATTGGTTCGCCAAGTCTATCTCGCACAATTTGTTTAGGTGTACCGTATTTAATTTTCGATTTAGAAGAAATTAGATTTTGATTACTATAAAGTGCATTCACTCTATCATCAATATAACTTACCATTACAAATGCTCTATAATCATCAGAATAATACGTATGCCACTGTGTGCCATATTCATTTGATGTCACTCGTTTAGCTTTGCCAAGTTTGTTATCGACGTCCTGTTTTGACATATTCATTTGAATATTATTCACAGCAAAATCTTGTTTATTAGGTACTTTCAGTTCATCGTTCGTTGCTGTTTCGCTTGAAGTCCAACTATCAACACTCGATTTGAGTTGCTGCTGTAACGATGTCATAGGTGCCGTTTCTTTGATAGGGACGACTAATACAATAATCAAAAAAATGACTATATATAATAAAAGTCTTCTGATTTTAAACACCTACTATAATTTTTGGTCTCTATCACCATTAAAAATTGAGTTTCTTACGATAACGTAATCTACTTTTCTTAATGAATTTAAGTCTTTGCCACCTGCATATGAAATTGAACTTTGTAAATCTTGTTGCATTTCAGTTAAAGTACTAAAAAGTGAGCCTTTATGTTCAACAAACATTTTTTTACCTTCGACGTTTTTATGTTCACCTTTTTGGAATTCAGATGCGCTACCAAAATATTCTTTATACATTTTGCCATCTAATTCCACTGTTTCACCTGGTGATTCTTCATGTGCAGCAAATAATGATCCTACCATAACCATTGATGCACCAAAACGAATTGATTTTGCAATATCACCATGTGTTCTAATACCACCATCAGCTATTATTGGTTTACGCGCTGCTTTACTACAATGATTTAAAGCAGATAATTGCCAACCACCTGTACCAAATCCAGTTTTAATTTTAGTAATACATACTCTACCTGGTCCAATACCTACTTTTGTTGCATCAGCGCCTGCATTTTCTAATTCACGTACGCCTTCTGGTGTACCTACATTTCCAGCAATTACAAATACTTCTGGAATATGTTTTTTAATATGTTTAATCATATTGATAACTGAATCAGAATGTCCATGAGCGATATCAATCGTAATATACTCAGGAATCACGTTTTCAGCAGCTAATGATTCAACAAAACCAAATTCGCGTTCTTTAACACCAACTGAAATTGAAGCAAATAAACCTTTTTCTTGCATCTTTTTAATAAAAGGAATACGACCTTCTTCATCAAATCTATGCATAATATAGAAATAATCATTCTCAGCGAACCATTCCGCTAATGTTTCATTCATTACTGTTTGCATATTTGCCGGTACTACAGGTAGTTTAAAACTTCTAGGTCCAAATTGAATTGTTGTATCACATTCCGAACGACTGTTTACAATACATTTATTTGGTACAAGTTGTATATCTTCATAATCAAAAATTTTCATTTTAACAAACCCCTAACATTTTTAATAAAACTTTTATATAATGGTAAGATTTTCATGATGTTAATGAGCATTATTATTGAAATAATTGATAATTTTATCATTTTTCCGAACAATAACTTTTTTATTTATCTTTTCCAATAGATAATATACATTGTTTTATATCAAATGTAAACTGACTTTAGTCGTAAATTACCAACTAGATTTTTTCACTCCTGGAATTTGCCCTTTATGTGCATAATCTCTTAATGCAATGCGTGACATACCAAATTTACGATAAACACCTCTAGGTCTGCCAGTTACTTTACATCTTCTTGTTAATCTCGTAGGAGAACTATCTCTTGGCAATTTTCTTAAAGCTTCATAATCGCCCTTATCTTTTAGTTCTTTTCTCAATTCGTAAAACTGTGCAACCAACTTTTCTCTTTTCTGCTCTTTTGCTATTTTAGATTTTTTTGCCATCTATTTTTCTCTCCTTTTTACAAATCGCAATTATTACGTTTTATATCATAACATATTTTTCTATCTATTCAATCTTTAATCTTTAATTAATTTTTAGTGGATATGTATTTTAATGTAATCCTTCAAATTGCACATTATTAAAATGTTGAAAGATTAAATTTTATGTGGTAATATTATAAAACGTAATCATTACTATTAAGAAAGAGGTGTTAACTTTGCGCGTAAATATTACATTAGCATGTACTGAATGTGGCGATCGTAATTATATTTCTACAAAAAACAAACGTAATCATCCTGAACGTATTGAACTTAAAAAGTTTTGTCCAAGATTAAATAAATATACGTTACATCGTGAAACTAAGTAGTACATTTCATTACTTATCTTTTAAATACGACATTTAAAAATTGGAATTTGTAATATATGTTGTTTTTTTAATTTAAAAAGCAGCATATTAGTCTAATGTTCTGAGTTTTGAACAATAGAGTCTGGGACAAAAATAGATGTCTCAGACTCTTTTTCGTTTAGGCAGTAGATGACTGAATAGAAAATGTAAAGTCCCACTGCTTTAAAGAATTACTACTTCTATTTATGAAAATTAGTAGTTCTTATGTATAAAAATGCTAGTAGACTTATACATGCGCTTCAGCTCTCAAAACTTTTCAATCCTAGTCATCCTACTTTTGTTAATAAAATTAAGCCTTACCTCAAAAAAGCCAGCGAAATAAATTTCGTTGGCTTTAAATATGATGTTTATTCAACTTGTGCTTATTTTATTCTTAAATTGTGTTAAATTAGTCTTTAACTTCAAGATCAACATCATTAATGTCAATGCCTAATGCTTTAGCTACACCTTTACCATATTCACTATCCGCTTTATAACAATGACGAATATGACGGTGTTGTACTTCTAATGTTGTACCTTGCATTTCATTCGCTGTATTTTCAAAAATACGCTCTTGTTGTTCTTTAGATTGTAATCTGAATAAACGTCCTGGCTGTTCGAAGTAGTTATCGTCATCTTCACGGAAATCATATTCGTAAGCTTCGCCTTCTACTTTTAATCCAGGTTTTTTAAATTCAGGTTGATCTTCAAATGCACCTTCACTGTTTGGATAATAGTGTGTACTACCACCTTGATTGTTATCCAGAATTCTCATTTGACCATCTCTACTAAATGGACAGATATTTTCAATCCCTACACCTTTAGGTTGGTTTACTGGAATTTGCCAATGGTTCACACCTAATCTATAACGTTGTGCATCACCATATGAGAATAAACGTCCTTGTAACATTCTATCTGGAGAGAAGTCAATACCAGGTACAATGTTAGTTGGTGCAAATGCTGCTTGTTCTACATCTTGGAAATAGTTATCTGGATTGCGATTAAGTTCCCATTCTCCAACTTCGATTAGTGGATAGTCGCCTTTATACCATACTTTAGTTAAGTCAAAAGGATTATCTTTATGATTTCTTGCTTGTTCTTCAGTCATTACTTGGATATACGTTTTCCATTTTGGATAATCTTTATTTTCAATTGCTTCGAATAAATCTCTTTGTGAAGATTCTCTATCTTCTGCAATTGTTCGTGCCGCTTCCTCCGGTTGTAAGTTTTCAATACCTTGTTGTGTTCTATGATGGAATTTAACCCAAACACGTTCACCTTTATCATTGTACATTGAGTACGTATGTGAACCAAAGCCATGCATATTTCTAAAGCCTTTTGGAATACCACGATCTGTCATCAAGATTGTTACTTGATGTAAAGCTTCTGGTAATGATGTCCAAAAGTCCCAATTGTTTTGAGCACTACGCATATTTGTTCTAGGATCACGTTTAACTGCGTGGTTTAAACTTGCGAATAATTTCGGATCTCTAAAGAAGAATACTGGTGTGTTATTACCAACTAAGTCCCAGTTACCTTCATCCGTATAGAATTTCAATGCAAAACCACGAATATCACGTTCTGCATCAGCTGCACCACGTTCACCAGCTACTGTTGAAAAACGTGCGAACATTTCTGTTTGTTTACCTACTTCAGAGAAAATACTTGCTGAAGTATATTGTGTAATATCATTTGTTACCGTAAAAGTACCAAAAGCACCTGAACCCTTAGCGTGCATACGGCGCTCCGGAATCACTTCTCTATCGAAGTGTGCCATTTGTTCTAAAAAGTACCAATCTTGCATTAATAACGGTCCTCTTGGACCCGCTGTCATACTGTTCTCTCTATCTGAGACTGGCGCACCGAAAAGGCTTGTCAATTTTTTATTATTGCTCATTTTACTTCCCCCTTACTTCATCTAGATAATAATAATTATTATCTAGTATTTATTTTAATGTATCCTCCACGTAAAAGCAAACATTGGCTCACTAATTTTATTGACAATTTTCGCAATATTTAAACATTTTGTAATTATTACTCACAAAAAGCATTGCTTGTATTCAGTAAAAGCATTAAAATGGATTGTATATATAAAATTTCAATCGAATATAGGAGACTTTTTATGGCACAAAACAATATGAATCGCGGTCTAAATTCTCGTCATATTTCAATGATTGCAATTGGTGGTGCCATTGGTACTGGACTTTTTGTTGCAACTGGGAATGTCATTTCTCAAGCAGGACCTGGTGGCGCTATATTAGCTTATTTAATTATTGGAATTATGTTGTATTTCTTAATGTCATCAATCGGGGAGCTAGCAACTTTCTATCCTGTTTCTGGATCGTTTAGTTCTTATTCTACAAGGTTTGTAGATAAATCATTAGGGTTTACCATGGGTTGGCTATATTGGGCAATATGGCTACTTGTAACGAGCGTTGATATTATTATTTCTTCAAGTGTACTTTATTACTGGGATGCTTTTCAATTTTTCAGTCCTGTCACATGGAGCATTATATTCTTATGCTTACTGTTCTTATTAAATATATTTTCTGTTAAAGCATTCGGTGAAACAGAATTTTGGTTATCTCTCATCAAAGTTGTAACCATCATCGTGTTTATTCTCATTGGTGTATTAACGATTGTAGGAATATTAGGTGGGAAAACTTATGGATTATCGAATTACACAACTGGTGAGGCACCATTTGTTGGTGGTATTTCAGGTTTTCTAGGCGTCCTCTTGGTAGCAGGCTTTTCAGTTGGAGGTACAGAAGTCGTTGCTGTTACTGCAGGCGAATCTTCTAACCCTGATCGCTCAATGCCAAAAGCTATCAGACAAGTTTTCTGGAGAATTTTACTCTTTTATGTATTATCAATCGCAGTTATATCAGCAATTATTCCTTATACAGACCCAATGTTATTGAATAAAAACGAATCGGTTTCTCAAAGCCCTTTTACTATTGTGTTTGATCGTGTTGGCATTGCATTTGCAGCTTCAGTAATAAATGCAGTTATTTTAACTTCTTTATTATCAGCAGCTAATTCTGGGATTTATACTACAAGTAGAATGTTATTCTCTATGGCAGAAGATAGACAAGCACCTAAGTTCTTATCTAAATTAAACAAGACTACAAAATTACCAATGACTGCATTAATTGCTACATTTGTAATTGTATTGTTCATCATAATACTAGCGCAATTCAAATCAGATATAGTGTTCTCGTTATTAAATATTATAGGATCACTCGTTATTGTGATTTGGGCGTCTAGTATCTTATCACAAATTAGGTTACGCTCTGCTATTAAGAAACAAAATAAAGATCCAAATGAAGTGTTGCCTTACAAAGCACCGTTTTATCCATTTGGACCAATTATTGTCATTATAGCGTTATTATTCTTATTTGTTGGTAACTCGTTAGATGCTGCTTTATCTGGAGATTTTGCCGCACTATTTAGAAATTTAGCACCTATGATTATTTTATTTGTAATTTATATCGTTCACAAATTTATTAAGAAAACTAAAATCGTCAAACTCAGTGAGATGGATTTGAAGAGACACGATTATAATTAAAATTAAAACATCGGAATAAACTGTTATGTGTTTATTCCGATGTTTTTTAATTTGCTAACAATTTAATTATAGAAGTAAGGATATTTTCACTGGTCAAGAAGTGTAGTATAATAACATATAATAATGACTTAACCTAGAGGTGGAAACTATGGTTGGACAAACGAATTTATTTGATGACATATTAGAGACTGAAGAACGTTTCGTTATAGTTGTGCAATCACTTGAGGAAAAGCATCAACGCTTAATTAAACGCACACTAAGAGAATACAGTAGTTTAGAGCATTCACAAATGGAAAGCCTCTTTGAACATTTAAAAGACCTATTTTTAGAAGAAACATTTGAGGAGGATCAGTCCGCATTTTCAATCACTGTTTATACAAACCTAGATTATGCTGCAGACCATGTCTATGCACATGTAAAACGACATCGAGGTAAAAATGAATGGACACATACTGCAAAATAAATACATCTATTAAAAAAGAGGTTAGGACTTTTATTTGAAGTTCTAACCTCTTTTTTATTAAATACTACAAATCGTAATTTCAGTGCGCATACAAACAAATAATTACAAAAACGATATTAATACATTAAACGCTTTAACTTTTATAAAATCTGTCTCAATGTATGTGGAATGCCATTGTCACTATTGCTCAATGTAATTTCATCAGCAACTGCTTTCACCTGGTCATTGGCATTGCCCATAGCAACAGCATGACCGACCACTTGCAGCATAGAAATATCGTTTGAACTATCTCCGAATGCAACTACTTCAGATAATGCAATATCTAATTTTTTAGATAAATCTGTTACTGCATTACCTTTAGAAACACCCTGTGCCATAAATTCTAAGAAATACGGCTTACTTGTTGTCACATCTATATCTTCATTAAAGTGACCAGCTAAGTCAGTGTTAAGTTTTGAGATAGTTGATACATAATCTACACCCATTACTTTAGGCACGTCATCCTGGATGAAATCCTTTAAATCATTTACATGTTCCATAGGTAACCCAGTTAATTCCGATTCTATATTCATATATTCATGTTCACCTTCGTAAACAATATGACCATCTTCATATGTTAAAATGAATAAATTATTTTTGCGACAATAATCCACAATTAAATCGAAATTTTCCTTAGTTACCGTTCGACTTTTTTCTACAGTTTCAGTATTCACATTGACAGTTTTACCACCATTATAGCTAATTACATAACTTTGATATGTATCAAGTTTTAATTTTTTAGCAGTTGGTAACATGCCTTCAGTAGGTCTACCAGATGCTAATACGACTTTATATCCTTGTTTTTGTATATCTAATAAATAAGATTCTGTTTCTGGACTCATTTGATTTTCATTATTCATCAATGTGTCATCCATGTCCATGACTACCATTTTATACTTACCCATGTTGCTAATCTCCCTTCAACGTCTATATTCTATATTACAACAGATTATTAACGTTGGTACAATACTTTAGTCGTTGCACCTGTTTCATTGATTGTAACAAGTTCTGATCTACAATCTTTAAATTCACGCTTTAGTGCACGTACTAATTCGCCGCTTCGTTCAGGTGCTATTAATGTGAGTACTGTTGGGCCGGCACCACTAATTACTGTTGCGTATGCTAGATGTTGTTTCGCAATACCTTTAATTGTTTGAAATTCTGGAATCAAATGTTGTCTATAAGGTTCATGGAAACCGTCTTGTTCCATCATTTTTCCAGCTAATTCATAATTATGTTGAATTAATGCACTAATCATCGTATTACTAATTGCACTATTTTGAACTGCCTTTTCATGAGAAAATGTATCAGGTAATGCGTTTCTTGCATCAATTGTTTTTAATTTATAACTTGGTATCGTTATAATAATATCAATTTTAGGTGTATCAATGTAGGAGACATCTGTAACTTTTGTATCACCGTTATAATAACCAAGCACAAGACCACCATAAATTGTTGGCGCTACATTATCTGGATGCCCTTCAAAATCCGTCGCAAGTTGTAATAGTTCATATTTAGATAGTTCAATATCTCCAAAGTAGTTAGCGATATACAATGCACCCACTAAAGCCGAAGCAGATGAACCTAATCCTCTTGCTAAAGGAATTTCACTTCTCATTTCTACATTTAAATTTGGCAATTCAACTTCATATGTTTCAGCAACTTTTTGTGCGATTTGGTAAATGTAGTGGCTCTCATCATTAGGCAGTTCATCTACATTAGGTCCAATATGATTAAAAGACCATTGATCTTCATCGTTCACAGTAACGTCTAAATATAAGAATTTATTTAAAGCCATTCCTATAGAATCAAATCCGACACCTAAGTTAGCTGTAGATGCCGGAATTTTTAAATGTAACGCTTCTTTCATGCTATAGTGCCCCTTTGATGTAATCTAAAATACTCTGTCTATCATTTGGTAATGGTTTAATTGGATTATCTAATAGTGAAATGGCTGTATCAGGGTCTTTCAGTCCATTACCTGTTAGAACTGCAACAACTTTTTTGCCTTGAGGCAATTTACCAGCGCGATGTAACTTTATCAATCCTGCAATTGATGCATTACTTGCTGGTTCACTAAATACACCTTCATTGCGAGCCATTAATTGGTATGCTTCTAAAATTTCTTCATCTGTCACACTATCAATATAACCATTTGATTCTTCTAGTGCATTCGTCGCTTTATCCCAACTTGCTGGATTACCAATTCTAATTGCTGTTGCCACTGTATCAGGATTTTTAACAACTTTATTTTGAACGATAGGAGAGGCACCTTCTGCTTGAAAACCATACATGTTAGGCAATTGAGTGCCATTTTTATCCCTATATTCTTTAAAACCTTTCCAATATGCAGAAATATTTCCTGCATTACCAACCGGTATAGAGAGTATATCAGGCGCCGAACCACCCAATTGTTGAATAACTTCAAATGCGCCAGTTTTTTGACCTTCAAGTCGATAAGGATTGACTGAATTAACTAATGCGATTTCTCCATTTTTTGCAACTTCTTGCACGATTTCTAATGCTTCATCAAAATTACCTTCGATTGAAACAATTTCTGCGCCATACATAACAGCTTGTGATAATTTACCTAGTGCAATCTTACCTTCAGGAATTACTACGATTGCTTTTAAGCCAGCTCGAGCAGCGTATGCAGCTGCAGATGCTGACGTATTACCTGTCGATGCACAGATTACGATTTTTTTCCCTTCTTCTTTGGCTTTGGCCATCGCCATAACCATACCTCTGTCTTTAAAAGAGCCTGTAGGATTCGAACCTTCATATTTCACATGGAGTTCAATGCCTAATTTTTCAGACATCCGTTCACAATATATGAGTGGCGTATGTCCTTCATTTAATGTTAGTGATGGTGTTGCTTCATTTACAGGTAAATATGTTTTAAATTCTTCAACTAAACCTTGCCAGTTTTTCATAGTTATTAAACTCCTTCTACTGGATAAATTTTCTTAACGATATATCCAGATTCTGTGATGGATGCTTCAGGATTTTCATCTATACCAACAATTACAACACCAACCGTATGAGCATCTCGCTCAGTTACGGCCAATGATTTATGAAACGGTAATTGACCTTTAAGTAACGTTTCAACTTTATTTACTTCTTCACCATCAGTTTGAACTACAACATAATAACTTTCTTTCTCTTTAAGTGAAACAGTTTCTGATTCATCCATCAGTTCTTTGGTTTTTTCAGTTTTTAATTCAAAGTGAGGCGGTAATGTATGCAAGTTAGTTTCAAAATTCAATGTGACATTTAATAAATCACTGACTACAGCACTACCAGTTGCTAAACTGCCTGCACCTTTTCCGTAAAACATTGTTTCTCCAACAGCATCGCCAATAACATAAATTGCATTAAATTCATCTTCTACCGCTGCAAGTTGGTGCGCTTTATTAATGAACGTCGGTGCAACTGAAGCTTGTACCTGTCCATTTTCATATGTACCTTTACCGATTAATTTAATTTTGTAACCTAATTGATCTGCAACTTGAATGTCTTCAGATTCAACATCACTGATACCACGTCTATCGACATCATTTAAATTAATAACCTGGTTAAATGATAAATAAGAAGTAATGACCACTTTTCTTGCCGCATCAATACCTTCTACATCATCTGTAGGATCTGCTTCTGCAAAACCTAATGCTTTAGCCTCGTCTAAGGCAGCTTCAAAACTTGTTTGCTCTTTAGTCATTTTACTTAAAATAAAATTAGACGTACCATTCAGTATGCCCATAAATTTGCTAATGTTGTTTGCATTCAACCCATTATTTATAGCATTTACAATAGGAATACCACCTGCAACACTTGCTTCATATTTCAACGCAACATCATTTTCTTGCGCTAAATCTTCTAATACATTTAAATGGACTGCTAATAAGTCTTTATTTGCTGTTACGACGTGTTTCTTCTGACTTAATGCACGTTTTAGCCAATCCACAGTTGGTTCAATACCACCCATAACTTCTACAATGATATCAATTGAATCATCATTTAATATTTCATCAATATCTTCTGTTAAATGATAACTCGACACATTTATTGGTCTTTGTCTTGATTTATCTCTAACTAAAATGTGTCGAATATTGATATCTTTATTCATTGTTTCTTTAATTTGTTCTCTATTCTCTTCTATAATTTTAACTACACCAGAACCTACAGTTCCTAAACCAAGTAAGGCTACGTTTAATTCTCTCATAACTTCATTCCTCCGTTGTTCTTCTTAAAAATACAATTGTACAGTTGAAAAATACTTGAATATGGTATAGTATAAATTCATTCATTATTTTTGTAAAGGTTCAATATTTAATCGTATATCTATCCTATCACTCCCGTGATAAAAACTAAACAAAATTTTCTGATTTTTTAGAAAGGTTGGTATTTACAATGAAAGTAGCTAAATTTGGAGGAAGTTCTGTTTCTAATGCAGAACAGATAAAAAAAGTATTAAATATCGTAAATTCAGATGTTGATCGGAAAATTATCATCGTATCAGCACCGGGTAAACGTCACAGCGAAGATGTAAAAACAACGGACTTACTAATTCGTTTGTATGAAAAAGTGATTGATAGATTAGATTACACGTCTAAAAAGAAAGAAATCATTCAAAGATACGCAGATATCATAGATGAATTAAACATGGATTATCATTTACTAACTTCAATTGATGAAACATTAGAGTCATACATTGCTACATTAAAAGATAAACCTTCTCGTTTATTAGACGCATTACTATCCTGTGGAGAAGATTTTAATGCGCAACTCATTGCAGAATATAACAATAGCCAAGGTATTCCTACAAGATATGTATCTCCTGGTGAGGCAGGCATTCAAGTTACTGATTTACCACAAAATGCACAAATCTTAGAGCAATCTTATAATACGCTATATAAATTACGTGAATATAATGAAAAACTCATAATTCCTGGATTCTTTGGGGTTTCACGACAAAATTATATTGTTACATTTCCAAGAGGTGGCTCTGACATCACAGGTGCTATAGTAGCTAGAGGTGTACGGGCAGACTTATATGAAAATTTCACTGATGTCTCTGGTATTTTTAGAGCAAATCCTACGATTGTTAAAAATCCTGAAGTCATCGATGAAATTACCTATCGAGAAATGCGTGAACTTTCTTATGCTGGATTTGGAGTGTTTCACGATGAAGCTTTACAACCTTTACACAAAGATAGAATTCCAGTTGTCATAAAAAATACAAATAGACCTGATGATATTGGTACATATATTCGCCATGATAGAGAAATAAATTCTAATAACATTGTCAGTGGTATTAGTTGTGATAAAGGGTTTACAGTTTTAAACATTAAAAAATATTTAATGAATAGACAAGTTGGTTTTACAAGAAAAATATTAGCTGTCTTAGAGGATTATGATATTTCATTTGATCATATGCCATCAGGTATAGATAATATTAGTATTATTATGCGCTCCAAAGAAATCCAAAATAGAGAAGAACAAGTCTTAAATGACATTCGAAAAAATTGCGATGTTGATGAGTTAAGTGTGGAACATGATTTAGCTATCTTAATGATTGTTGGTGAAGGTATGCATAGAATTGTCGGTACTGCAAATACAATTACGCACGCGTTAGCTGAATCGAATATCAATTTAAAAATGATGAATCAAGGGGCATCAGAGATATCAATCATGTTTGGTATACATGTCTCTGATGCCGATAAAGCAGTCAAATCCACTTATGAATATTGTTATAATGGCATATGTTTAAAATCTTAAGTAGCTTTTATTATCGTTATATAAATCAAAAGATACTTAAAGTAGTTTTAATGATATGATTGAAGTCATACAAATTCAAACTCGCTTTAAATAATATTTCATAAATCAAGCCAAACAAAAATCCTTCAAATTCATTGTATCTGTTGGTTAAACTTTCCAATGATTTGAAGGATTTTATATGGCTTTTTTCTCTGATATAAGCACTTGATTAATTCTTTCATCGCCCACTACTAAACGTAGTATTACAAATTGATAATAACTCAATGAATCTATAACACTTCTATAATTTGGTAATTGATGATAATCAATAGGATCTAATAATTCATACATTAAAACGATTTCTGGCTTAATATAGTCTACATCCCATTTAATAGAGTGAAAATAAATATTTTTTTCTGGCAATCGAATATTATGATTCCATCTAAACATCCATTCTTCATCTTCAACATCATAGACAATGATAGTCATAATTAATTTTTCACCATCAAATATTTCTGCATGTGTAATATTTTCGAAATTTAATTCGTCATAATTAGATGATGCGTGATTGGTATCGTGGAGCACCTTACGATTGTCATTAGGAATATATTTTAAGACCTCACCTAAAAATTTTCTTTCAACGCTGATATCAACTTTACCATTCAGGTTAAATTCGTCACGTAAAAATAGTTGTTTGGCAACTTCACCATTAAATTTAAATAAGTTAGGTACATTTTCATTTAAAGATTTTACAATGTCTTTAACTTTTTCATTATTTTCATTATCCAAAAGTGCACCTCCTATAAAAGTAAGCGTTTTCAATAATACATATTATATAATTTGTATGCGCATTTTTCAATGCATTAAGCGCAAAAATGTGAAATAAAGCACAAATAATTTTAAAAATCACCAATTTCTATGTATTGACCATTTGAATCTCCAATAATAGGATCTGGTCTATTCATTAGGAGCACACTATGAGTACAGTTCTTTATCGTATTTTGTATTTCTGCTATTGCAGGTACGGTTTGATATAACTTATCTTCATTCATAAAAGGTGCTGAAACAAAATAAAAGCGAATTTGGTATTTTGAAAAGGTTTCTAATACACCTTTGCCTATTATCACATGACTAGCGCTATCAACTATACCATTTGGAATGATTATATTAAAATCTGTATATTTTGATACATACTTTATAATATCTGTAGAATAACTTATTACTGATATTTTTATATTTGCTTTATATAGTTCATCTATCATTTTATAAGCAAACGGATGATTATCAAATGCAATAATATCGTCCCACTGGATCGTTTCTATGATATGTTCAAAATATTGTTTTATATTGCTCAACTTGCTATTCACCTTCTTCATTGAAAGATATTGTGCGTAATTCATTATAACTGTTTAATGACTTGAATTATACAAATTCCACAACAGTTTTAAAGAACCAATAAAATTTATTTAGTAATATTACATCAAAATATTGCTTTTGTAAGTAATGGTCTTTCTATTGTCATAGCACTAATATACTAATTTAAAATTATAGAATTTGTGCTAAACTAAATAAAAGCGTAAAATAAGATATAATAAAAAATTAAATAAGATTAGGATGATACATATGTTTTTCCCTTTAATATTAATTGTAATTATAATACTATTAATTGTTATTGTAATAATTGACCATCGAGTAATGCAAAATAAACTTGAAACTGAAACGTATTCAAAAGATCAATTAGTTACAAAAATAAGTACAGTAACTCGAGAAAATACACAATTAAAAAATCAAATGCTGAATATAGATGGAAACAATGATACGCACCATCATGGTTTAAGAAAAGCGAAGCAAGATTTAAATAGTATCTTAAATCAATATAAAAACGAAGGTGTCATTCAACATTTTGATATTATAGCTACTGGTAACTTAGCTGTAAAACATCCCCTTTTTGAGTACGCTAGAACTTTCGATTATGTTGTAATTACAGAAAAAGGCATTTTTAATATCAATGTTAAAAATTGGAAGCAAAAAACATTTTATCATTTCACTGCAGATACAACAAACAGCAATGAATCTAAAGTGAATGATAATATAGACCAAACTGTAGGACGTTATATTGCTAATCAATTTCATAGTCAGTTTCAATCAACACGTTCGACAACGTATACATTCATTGAACGTATTAAAAATAATTCTGTAACCTATGATTTTTATAATTATGATCCTTTTGAACAATCATCTATCAATACACAGGCTTTAGAGGCTAAGATATATGAGAAACTCAATCAACAAATCAAGAATATTGGACTTGTTTATTTCACTGATGGTAGCGTAAATATTATTGACGGCCCGTCTACAAGAGGTGATTACGTTGAAACAGTCTCATCTAAATCTTCCTTACAACAAATTATTGGAGATACTGTTCAATCAACAGATCAGGCATTGACTAAAAAGCAATATGATAAATTAGTAGCACGTTTTTATTAAATTAATATACTATATAGGAAAGAAGAGTCTGGGACAAAAATAGATGTCTCAGACTCTTCAAACTTTAGCTAAAGCCTCCGTCTTTGTGGGCAGTTTTTTGTGCACGCTTTCCGTGGACACAACCTTAGCCTGTAGTCTTCGGCCAGTGCTTTTCCACAGGAGTCGGCCCAAATTACTGCCAATACGTTATGAAAAATATAATATTATAAAGCCGAGACATTAATATACGTCTCGGCTTTTTTTCACATTATAAATTCAAAGTTTAACTCCAAATATTTAATTTTTTCTCTTTAGCAATGTCTTCAGACTTTTCAAAGGCTTCTCTATATTTTCCATTTGGAGAATAATATTTTTCTCTAGCTAAGCCTTGTTTGACTAATTGCTCATTATACATTGTCTTATTATCAAGCCAAACATAAGCTAATGTTCTACCGTATCGGTCTTCTTTTTCTTTATCGTACTCTAAATACACGTCTTTATTTGTTAAATGCTTTTTAGTATAATCAGAAGCCTCTTTCCCATAAGGTTGTACCGGTGTATTGGGTTTAACTGTTTCGGGCGTATCAACGCCAATCAGTCTAACTTTCAATTGCTCATTATTGTCATTTTCAGCAACGAATGTATCTCCATCTACAACACGTGACACATGAACTTTTTCAGAATCTTGTGGTCCTGTTGACGTATCTGCACCATTATTTTGAAATGGTCCTGTTTGATTAATATATTGAAAAGCTAATACACCTAACACTACTACGATAACGACTAAACTAGTCATTTTTTTCTTAGATTTCATTGTTGCACCCACTTCTTTTAAATATTCCAAATTATCATATAGAAAAAGCAAACTATCGTCAAGACCACATTATACACTAACTCATAAATTAGCTGATGTTTTAAATAACATGATATTGTTTATCTATGTAAATAACTCGTGCTATAATAATCTTGAATAGGAGTGAACAAATTGAGCATTTTCAAAGAAAACATGATAACGATTATTGCAGTTGTCATTGCCGTCATCGTAGGTCTAATCTTACAAAACCAATTTCAACTACCGCTAATGGTTTCTGCCGTTGTAGCAGTTTTATTAGGCATATTAATCGGATTTATCATTTTCATTATCCAATCTATCGCATCCAAAAATAAACGTAAATAATAAAAACTGCCGTTATAGACTTATCGGCAGTTTTTATTATTTAATTTGAACCATACAACATATTTAGCAAGTGCTAAATCATTTAAATCCATCCTTTATTTCTAGCAATATTCCATGCTTCAAATCGATTTTCGGCATCAAGTTTATCAATAATCGTAGATGTATAATTTCTAATTGTTCCATAAGATAAAAAGAGATGCTTGGAAATCTCTTTACTCGTATGGCCCTCACCTATCTCTCTTAAAACCAATTGTTCTTTAGGCGTTAATGGATTTTTTTCTTTAAATAGCGACGTCATCAGTGCTTCACTATATTCTTTTTCGTTATTCAATACTTTATAAATCGTTGTGACTAATTCATCTATAGAGCGTTCTTTCAATACATAAGCATCTACATCGTTCGCTACCGCTGATTCAAAATAACCGGGTCTCTTGAATGTTGTAACTATAATTACTTTCACATCAAGTTGTTGTTCTTTAATATTTCTCAATATTTCTAAACCTGTCATGCCAGGCATTTCAATATCTAAGATAGCAACCTGTGGTTGTCTTACTTTAATTAATTCATACGCTTCTTTTCCGTTACCTGAACTTCCAACTACTTCTAACTGTTCATTTAAATTAATAAGCTGAACCATTGCTTCTCTTAACATCGTTTGATCTTCTGCTAGTATGATATTTATCATCATGCGTCACCTCGAGATATTTTAATGGATATACATAAGCCATGATTCGATTGTATTTCAATCGATCCATTCATAAGGGCTACACGTTCTTTAATACTCTTCAAATCATGCTCTTTTAAATCATCCATGCCAATCCCATTGTCAATAATAGTCAATGTAATATCATTTTGTGTCTCTATTAATGAACCAGTTACCGATGTTGCATGAGCATGTTTCAACACATTATTAATTGCCTCTCTCAAAATCATCGCCAAAATAGCTTGTTTAGCTGGACTAATACCTTTTGCTAGTTCGGCATTAAAAAATTCAAAATTTAAATTTGCATTTTTTAACAACGTTTCCATCGAAGCTACTTCTTCTTCAAATGACTGTATTTTCAAATCATTCACGATACTGCGAACTTTATTTAATGATTCCTTAGATATATTGTTAACTTCAATCATTTGTAATTTTGCTTTTTCTGAATCGCTATCAATCAGTTTGATTGCTAGTTCTGATTTTATGCTTAAACTTGCAAAAACATGACCTAACGTATCATGTAAGTCTTGTCCAATGCGATTTCGTTCTTGTTCGGCAATGAGTACATTGATATGCTTATTCTTTTCTTCCAGTGCATTTTTCATTTTTATTGTTTCACTCTGTTTGAAGTTTCCAACAGTTATAAGTAATATAGCGATATGCATGACTGCTATAAAGCCTAAACTTAGCGGATCTGTGACATAAATTAAAATAAAATTAATAAGCATGACAACAATGAAAATTAAAAAGGCTATAGATTTCATTTTCACTTTCAATACATATGGTAAAATAAATGAACTAAAGAAAAAGAATAAACTCGTCGCTGGCCCGACACTATAAACAAAATAAGTGATACCAATATAATGTAAAATTAGAAAAGTATATATCATTTTTGTTGATAACACTTCCGTAAATATGGCCAAAGCAGTATATGAAATTGTAAAAATAATAAATATAATAACATACATCCAATATGACCCTTTTAAGTCAAATGTAAACAATGGTATCACTGCAAATATGAGATATACTAAACTCGATAAATCAATTACATTGACTTTCAATCTTTTAATCATATATCCACGTCTCTTCTCTTTTGAATAATAAGTGCAACTACTAAAAAGAGTATACTATAACCAACTAAAACAAAAAGTGATAAATAGTCTAGCGTCCCTCCTTTACCAATTTCATAAGCGACTTGCTTCAAATGGTAAGTCGGTGTGACATAAGCAATCTTGCGCATCCATTCAGGAAATTGACTTACAGGAAACCATAGACCTCCAAGAATAGCTAAACTTAAATACAAAATATTACCAATACTACTTGCTTTTTGAATTTCATTGATTTGTGATATCAATACCCCAACAGATAAAAAAGTACTCGCCCCAATCCATAATATTAAACCGGAAAGTAACCAATCTGAAGTTGACATTTCAACACCTTTCATAAAGTGTGCGACAATAAAAATAAGTAAGATGGCTAAAATAAATTGGAACATCATTTTAAAGACTTTAGCCATATAATATTGATGTGACTGTAGTGGTGTACGCATTAAATTTTTATACCAACCTGTCGTCTTTTCATTAATTAAATCTATCGGGAATTGCATTAAACAAAAACTCGATAAACTAAATGCCGTCATACTATACATATATTCTTTATAAAATGGTTTTTTCGCTTCTTCAGGCAAATCCAGTATAGATGTAAATAATAAATATAAAGCAAGTGGTACCAGTATAGATAGCACCAAATACACTTTCTTTCTAAATAATAATTGAATTTCTGTCTTTAAGTAATAAGTTAACATACTACTTCACCTCTTCTTTATTAAATACGGTTTCTAACAGACTTGCTTTATTGATCTCTATTTCATTCAAATCGACATGTATCGAAATGAGATATTCAATGATCATTTGTACATCTGTCGTAGTTATCCGTATTTTATGATTCTCTAATGTATATTCGAAGTGCTTACTAGATAAATTCGTTTCAACTTTGTCTTGGTATTTGCTTGGTAAACTAATGATTGATGTATGTTGACGTGTTCTTATCGTTTCCGGATTGTCATTTAAAATCACACGTCCTTTTTCCAAAACAATTACTCGGTCAGCCATACGCTCTACTTCTTCTATATAATGGGAGGTGTAAAATATCGTTACCCCGTCGTCCTTCAGCTTCGTTACAACTTCCCAAAAATGGCCACGCATTTGTACATCCATGGCACTCGTCGGTTCATCTAAAATTATACATTGGGGTTTACCTATAAGTGCGAGTGCAAAATCAAGAATCCGCTTTTGCCCACCCGATAATTTATTAGCATATTGATTTAATTGACTTTCATTAAAAAGTGTAATTTCACTAAACTCTTTTAAAGTAATGGCATCCGTATATAAATGAGCAAACAGTTGGTAAAGTTCCTTTACTTTTATTAAATCTGGAAAATTTGTTTTTTGAAACATAATCCCTAAATTCTTAGAATCCAATAATTGTGCCGTATCTAGTATTTCGCCTTTATTTGCATGTCGATCACCTATAATCATGTCTATAAGCGTAGATTTACCAGCGCCATTCGGTCCTATTAATGCAGTACAATGACCTTCATTTATATCAAACGTCACATCATCAACGACTTTTACTCGTTTATAAGTTTTAGTTAAATGTTTTATTTTAATCATTTTATACACTCCTTTCATTTCCTACTTTAAGTATGACGAATCTAATAGAAAGGCAGTAGTGAATATTGTCATAAATTACATATGACAAATGTCATTAAGTAAAATGAATATCATGAAATTATAAAGTTTACATAATATTATTATAGTTGTTTATATATTAGCTTTGGCACAAAAAAATACTGCGCAGAAAGAAATTAATCTTTCTACGCAGTATTTTCAATTAATGATATGCCATTTAAATATCTTTTGTAAATGTTAAAAATGCATGAAATTCTTGCTCGTTAGCTGAAAATGTACGTTCTTCAACTTCACGTACAGTAGAATTTAATAATTTATAACCAGATATTTCGTCTGTTTTTAAATAGTTATTAATTTCTTTTTCTAAATCATCTAGTGAAAGTGCTTTTAATGTTACTAATTTTACTTCTTGCATGATTCCATCCCCTTATGATAAGTAAATTTTATTAAGTATATTATACTATGGGTTTATATTGCACACAAATTTTAAAGGTAATTAGTCAATCTTCTTCCCATTAATAAGTCAAAGTTGACTGATAAATTCGCTTGTTCTACAATTAAAGTTCACTAAACATGAGTGAGGTGATTATCTTCTTTAAGTCAAAAGAAGTGCGTGCGTTTATTATATACTTTTTAGTAAGTCTTACATTAATCGTCTTATATTTAATACCATTTTCGCACGCAATATTTGGTTAAGCATTAGTTTCATCACTAATGTTTAAAGATAGAATGGCTCGTTAACTTTTACGAGTGCATTCTATCTTTTTTATTAAATCTGATAAATCTAATATAGCTTGAATAACTCAAATATTTGATCATTTTTTATTATTCTTATTGATACATACAAATTGGTAACACACTGTGTGTATCGGTTAATTACATGCTTTAAAAAAACGATACAGTTTTATGATTATTTTATTTTTATGACCATCTATAACTCGCTAAAGGTATAGTTGGTTATTTTTAATGAGTGGGCGCAAAAAAGCAACCCAATCTATTCATAAAGAATAAATGGATTGCTTATATTCCTAGTGTTTAACCCCTTTGTTTAGCACCTAGTAAAGCTTGATGTATTGTTCTCTTTCCCATTCAGAAACTTGAGTTCTGTAGTAATCCCACTCAATTGATTTAGAGTTAATAAATTGGTGATAGATGTGATTACCAAGTGCTTGTTTGATTGGTTCGTTGTCTCTCATTGCTTTAATTGCAGTATATAAAGTTGAAGGTAAATCTTGTATACCAACCGCTTCACGTTCTTCACGGTTCATTTCATAGATATTTTGATTCACTGGTTCTGGTACTTCAAGTTTATTTTTAATACCATCTAAGCCAGCTTGTAATATTGCTGCTAATGCTAAGTAAGGATTGGCAGCCGGGTCTACTGAACGCACCTCAACACGTGTTGATAGTCCACGAGATGATGGCACACGAATTAATGGTGAACGGTTCTTACCACTCCATGCAATATAACACGGTGCTTCATAGCCAGGAACAAGACGTTTATATGAGTTAACTAATGGATTACATACGCCTGTAAATCCACGTGCATTTTTTAAGATACCTGCTACGAAATGGAAAGCATCTTTAGTCATTTGCATATCACCATTTGGATCAAAGAACGCATTCTCTTTACCTTTGAATAATGACATATTAAAATGCATACCGCTTCCGTTAACGCCAAATAATGGTTTTGGCATAAATGTTGCATGTAAGTTATGTTGACGCGCAATTGTTTTAACTACAAGCTTAAATGTTTGAATATTATCACATGCTGTAATTGCATCTGCATATTTGAAATCAATTTCATGTTGTCCAGGTGCAACTTCATGGTGACTCGCTTCAATATCAAAGCCCATATCTTCTAATTCTAATACAATATCACGACGACAATTTTCACCTAAATCCGTTGGTGCAAGGTCAAAGTAACCACCATCATCATTTAATTCTAATGTTGGCTCTCCTTTTTCATCTAATTTGAATAAGAAGAATTCTGGTTCAGGTCCTAAGTTCAATTCAGAAAAACCTAATTCTCTCATATCATTTAAGACACGTTTTAAGTTTGCACGTGGATCCCCTTCAAATGGTGTACCATCTGTTTTGTAAATATCACAAATAAGTCGTGCAACTTTTCCTTGACCAGCAGTCCATGGGAAAATAACCCAAGTATCTAAATCTGGATATAAGTACATATCAGATTCTTCAATACGTACGAACCCTTCAATTGAAGATCCGTCAAACATCATTTCGTTATCTAATACTTTCTCTAATTGACTTACTGGTACTTCAACGTTTTTAATAACGCCTAATATATCTGTAAATTGTAGTCGTAAGTATCTTACATTTTCCTCTTTAGCAAACTTATGAATATCTTCTTTTGTAAATGAACGTTTTGGCATAATATATGTCCCCCGTATTTTTATTTAATAAAACGTGATAAGTCACCACGATTTATTGGAATTGCTTCTCGCTGTGGTTTCTGTGTAGCTTCAACTATCATTTGTTTTCTTGTCTCTTGTTCATCATCAGTAAGGTGATCTTGTTCATCATTAATAATTTGTTTAATACCTTTAATATTGAACCCTTTTTCAATTAACTTCTTAATTTCAAGTAAGCGTTCTAAATCATTTAATGAAAAAAGTCTTTTGTTTCCTTCTGATCGTTGTGGCTTAACGAGTTCATGTGTTTCATAATAACGAATTTGCCTAGCAGACAATTCACTTAATTTTGTTACAACACTCATAGGGAAAACGGGCATACTTCGTCGTAATGTATCATTTGACTTCAATCCGATCACCTCTACTTTTGAACTTGTAATAAATTTAGCATAATAATCAGATTAATTCAAAGATATGTAAGGTTTTCTAACATGAAGTTCTCATCCCTTGATATGACTACTTTCATCTGTTAATTCGTCGTCTTAAATCTATAATTTTTAGAAAATTCCTTAAATTTATTCAAAAAAAATCCATATATATGGGATTATAAATTAAAATAGCATGTATATACTATCTCTTTTTACAAAACATATATGGAAGTTCATTCAAAAATCAAATCAATTGTTGTGATTTTAGATTTCTCGCTGCTCTTGAGACAGCTAATTTTACGTGTTCATATGTTAATCCGCCTTGAACATAGGCTTCAAATGGCGGTCTAATTGGCCCATCAGCAGAAAGTTCAATAGAAGATCCTTGTACAAATGTCCCTGCCGCCATGATTACATCGTCTTCATATCCTGGCATATAAGCTGGCTCAGGACTGAAATGTGCATTAATGGGAGAGGCTTGTTGTATACTTTGACAAAACTGAATCATTTGTTCTTTATTCTCAAAAGAAACCGTTTGAATTAAATCTGTTCGCGCTTCATCGTATCTTGGACTTGTTCGCATATCCATCTTCTCTAGAAGAAGACTTGTAAATAAAGCCCCTTTCAAACTTTGACTAACAACATGTGGTGCCAAAAAGAACCCTTGATACATTTCTTGTAACGAATTGAGTGATGCACCTGCTTCTTTACCTATACCAGGCGCAGTTAGACGATAACCACAACGTGCAATTAAATCTTTTTTTCCTGCAATATAACCGCCGATTTTTGCTAAACCGCCACCTGGATTTTTAATTAATGAGCCTGCAATTAAATCCGCTCCACATTCAATAGGTTCACGTTCTTCTACAAATTCACCATAGCAATTATCGACAAAAATAATGATTTCTGGATATTGCGCCTTAATTTGTTGTATGGCCTTTTCGATTAAATTTAAATTGATAGAAGGACGTTGGTCATAGCCTTTGGAACGTTGGATAGCGATGACTTTTGTTCGACTATGAATTTGTTGCATTACCGTTTCTATATCTATATCACCATGTTTCAAATCCACTTTATTATATTGGACGCCATGTTCTTTAAGACTTTCAATACCATTGCCATTGATACCAATGACCTCTAATAAAGTATCATAAGGATTGCCAGTGATATATAATAACTCATCACCATGTTTCAAAGTACTTTGCAGCGCAATCGTGATTGCATGTGTACCAGAGATGATTTGAGGTCTAACTAAAGCATCTTCTGCTTTAAACGTGTGTGCATAAATTTCTTCAAGATGATCTCTACCAAAATCATCATACCCGTAACCTGTCGTCCCTTGTAAATCACTTTCAGTAGCTTTCACTTCATGAAACGCATTAAGTACTTTTTCCTGATTAACAAAGGCGGTTTCTTCTATTGCTTTAAAATATGGCGCTAATGTAGCCTCTGTGTCCGCAATCAGTTGTTTCATCTCTTTCATTTTCATAACTTCCTTCTATTCTTTTTTGTATCCTTTAACTTGATAATTAGCATTTATCTCGTCAAATACTAATTCTGATATCAGCGTATGTTGTTTTAAAAAGTATAAGCGATCTGCATTTGCACTCGGTACACTTTCTTCATAATAAGTAAGCACTTGTTTAATTTGATTAAATAACAATGATTTTACTTTCTCTATATCTTTTTCATCTTTACTAGAAACAAATACATGAGGTTTGTTTGTAGCTGGTAATGAGCCATCATGCAAATCTTTCTTGTTAAAAATGATGGCCTGAGGTATTTGTCCCATATCTAAATCATTTACAATTTGATTAACGGTATCATATTGCGCGCGATATTCAGGATGACTACTATCGACAACATGTAATAATAAATCTGCATTTTTTGCTTCTTCTAAAGTTGATTTAAAAGCCGCTATAAGCGTTGTTGGTAGTTTTTGAATAAATCCTACTGTATCTGAAATGATGAGATTAAAGCCGTCGTTTATCTGTATCTGTCTCGTTTTGGGATCAAGTGTGGCGAAAAGCAGTTTTTTTTCATAAGTAGATTCCTTTGCTAATGCATTAAACCAAGACGATTTCCCAGCATTAGTATAACCTACCAATGCTACTTGAAATACATGATTTTGTTCTCTTTTATTACGATAGCGTTCACGGTGTTCTACTACCGTTTCTAATTGGTGTTTAATCTCATTCATTCTCGTTCTGATGTGTCTACGGTCCATTTCTAATTTCGTTTCACCAGGACCTCTTGTTCCGATGCCGCCACCTAGTCGAGACAAACTTCGGCCATGACCCTGCAATCTGGGCATAAGATAATCTAATTGCGCTAATTCTACTTGTAGTTTACCTTCTTTACTACGTGCGCGTAGAGCAAATATTTCTAATATAAGCTGCGTTCTATCAATTATTTTGACGTTTAAATTACCATTTAAAGTTTTGGATTGTGCAGTTGTAAGCTCATCATTGGCTACAACAACGTCTATGTCATGAAATTCAACATATGCTTTAATTTCATCCAATTTACCTTTACCAACATAAAATTTATTGTCTACGTTAGTTCTATTTTGGCTAAACTGTGCTTTTACGTTTAATTGGCATGTCTGAGATAAAGACGCTAATTCTTCCATTGTTGACTCAAAGTTAAAGTCTTCATCCGTTTGAGCATGTACTCCAACTAATATTGCTGTTTCTAAACTCTGTTCCGTTGTATATGTTTGTTGTTGGGTCATAACATGCACCTCTTTTCAAAGTATTCTTTGCCATTCTATCATAGTGCCAAAATAAAGACTATAAACTTAAATTATGTTAAATTAATAAAAAGAGGTGAAGTATTATGACTATTTACGACATAGAAGTGCAAAAACCAAATGGAGATGCTTATAAATTAGATGCTTATAAAAACAAAGTGATGTTAATTGTAAACACGGCTAGTGAATGTGGATTTACACCACAATTTGAAGGGCTACAAGCATTATATGATAAGTATAAAGATCAAGATTTCATCATTTTAGGATTCCCTTGTAATCAATTTGGTGGCCAAGAACCTGGTACAGGTGAGGAAGCTACTCAAAACTGTAAAATCAATTACGGTGTTTCTTTCCCAATGCATGAAAAAATTGATGTTAAAGGTGAACAACAACATCCTCTATTTAAATTTTTAACTGAAGCTCAAAATGGATTTTTCAATGAAAAAATAAAATGGAATTTCACTAAATTTTTAGTGGATAAAAATGGCGATGTGGTTCAACGTTTTTCACCACAGAAAAAACCAAGTCAATTGGAATCAGAAATTGAAGCATTACTATAACTGAAAATACAATTTTATATATGATATTAAAAAGCATTGTCGTATCCTTACTTAAACACGGCAATGCTTTTTAATACAAAAAACCGAGGTTGAAACATTTATTTGTTCCAACCTCGGTTTTACTTAAGTATTTTTCATAATTTTTAAATGTAAATTAACTTTCTTCAGTTGTGGCTGCTTCGTCAATAGTGAAGGTACTTATGGCGTGCTTATAAATAAGGTGTTGTTTTCCTTGAGATAATAGACATACGATGTATTTATCGTAATCTTCAATCGTACCTTTCATTTGAAAACCATTCACTAAAAATACAATTATTTTTGTTTGATCAGCCTTAAATTGTCCTAGGAATTTGTCTTGGATGTTTTCTGTTGTATTCATTTTATGTTCTCCTTTTCTGTATTTGGACTGAAACTTCATCTAACATTAGTGAAAGTGACATTTTCTCTCTATCTAACCACAAGACGTCTAATTTGTTCTTAAACCAAGTCATTTGTCGTTTAGCATAATTTCTAGAATGTTGCTTTAATTTATTAGTTGCCTCATCTAGACTAATTTGTCCGTTAATAACGGGTACAATCTCTTTATAGCCAATTGCTTGCATACTTTGACTTGTTTCATAACCATTTTCAACGAGTTGTTTCACTTCACTTAATAATCCACGTTCCAACATTATATCAACACGTCTATTAATTCTTTGATATAATATGTCACGCGACATTTCTATCCCTAATAATAATGTATCATAATTTTCTGTAAATTGTTGTACTTTCTTACGTGAACTCAAAAGTTTTTTTGTTTTTAAATAATATTGTATAGCACGTCTAACTCTTTTTCGATTATTGGGATGAATATCTTGCGCAGAAATTTCATCAAACGATGCCAAATACTGATGTAATTCATCATTTGATAGTTGATCAAGTTCCGCTAGCTGCGTTTCTACACTTTCGCTATGCGCTTCTGAAATAGTTTCATCTTCGAAGGCATAATCATAAATAAGTGATTGTATGTATAAACCTGTGCCACCTACAATGATTGGCACACGGCCTCTATGAGTAATTTCTTTGATTAATTTTTGTGCTCTGTTTTTGAATTCATAAGCCGAAAAAGGTTCATCGGGTTCTAATATGTCTATCATATGATGTGGTATGCCAGACATCTCATCAAGTGTTATTTTTGCTGTGCCGATGTCCATATTTTTATAAACTTGCATTGAATCTCCACTGATAATTTCACCGTTATATTTTTTGGCCAATTCAATACTAAATTCAGTCTTACCTACTGCAGTTGGTCCAACAAGAACAACTATAAAGGGCTTGTCGTTTTCCACGTGTATCATCTCTCTTTATTTATTTGCTATTTACTTTTTCTTTTTTAAAATTTGTTTTTCTATCCATTCATACATATGATGCCATGTTTCAACATAGCCTTTTTCAAAAAGTACTTCATGTCTTTTATTTTTATACAGTTGTACTGTGATATGTTTAATACCTGCTTTTTTATATAATCTACCCAGTTTCCTAATCCCTTTACCATAGTCTCCTAGAGGATCATCTTTACCTGAAATTAACAATACAGGAAGATTGGCGTTCATTTGTTTTATATTTTTCATTCGACTTGTTGATACCATTTGTTTCATAACTTGATAAATCAACTGATTTGAGACTAAAAATCCTGTATATGGATCTTTTATAAATTGTTCTACTTCATTCGCATCACTAGAGAGCCAGTCACTTGTCGTTTTTTGGTTATTAATATTTTTATTAAACGATTTATACATTATTTTGTTTAACCAATCTAATCTACGATGTTTTCCTAACACCAATGTAATTATTTTTAGTAATGTACAAATGGAAATGTTCAAAAAGGTTGGATATTGCGTTGTTCCGGTTAATATCATACCTTGAGCTGCATCTGGATATCTTTGAGCGAATATACGTCCCACAATTGATCCCATTGAATGTCCTATAATAATATATGGGATATGTAGATAATGTGAACACACCGTTTCAGCAATTTCATATGCATCTTCCGCAACTTGAGACAGGTCATCAATTTGTCCACGTTCATCTTCATTTATATCTTTGCCATGGCCCCGATGATTATGTCGTAACACATCATAACCTTGTTGGTTTAATGATTCCACAAGCTGATCATATCGATCCATATGCTCTGCCATTCCATGAAGTATATGCACGACACCGATAGTTGTTTTTTTAGCTTTATTCAATTTAACTTCTATCATTGTGCCATCTGCAACTGTAATTTTAAATTCATTTTTACTCATGTTATAGGCCTCCCATACTTTACGACTTATATTTTTGTATATTATACAATATACCTTCAAATGAGCATGTTATCAAATAGTACGCAATCAGCTCAGTATATACAAACATTGTTTTAATAAAAGTATTTTCAAATTTTAATCATGCTTTAAATTACCATTTTGGGTTAAAAAAACAGCTGCCAACCTCGCAAAGTTAGCAGCTATTTCTATTTAAATTATATTATTGAAAAAGTACTTTAATTATTCTTTTACTGCTGGTTGATGATTACCAGTTTGTGCTTCATCAATTGCAATTTGTAATTCTTTTGTATAAGCTTCTTTTTCAATATTTGTGTATCCTAATAAGCCAGCCATGACATCAATAACTTGTTCTTTATAATTTAAGACGTCATCAATTTTGAAGTATAGTTTACCTGTACGACGAATAAAGAAGTCTGTTGGACGATATACCATTTCGTTTTGGATTGAATAAACTAATTCAGTATAAATGTCTAAAGGTAAACCAGTTTCTTGATATTGTGCTGTTTGTGCAATCTTGAATAGTTCTTCAGCATTTGAACCGTATTTTGAAGCAAAGTGACGTGCAGTTGACTCATCAATTTGATAAGATTTTGCTTCTTCAACTTTTTGTTCAATAAACTTATCGAAGTTCGCACTACCACCAACATCTCCTCCTGAGATAGTTAAGTGTTTCGTCGCACATTTATCAAATTTAAGACCGAATTCTGATTTCAAGCGTTTAGATAGTAAATCCACAATTTCAAGTGCCATATGACGATAACCAGTTAATTTACCACCGGCAATTGTTAATAAACCAGATTTACCTTCCCATACTTCATCTTTACGTGAAATTTCAGATGGATCTTTACCTTCTTCTAAGATTAACGGTCTGACACCTGCCCATGAAGATTCAATATCTTCATCAGCTACATTTACATCTGGGAACATGTAATTAATAGCATCGATGAGATAGTCTCTATCTTCTTGGTTAGCTAATGGTGAAGTTTTATTGTTGTCATAGAACGTATCAGTCGTACCAACATATGCTTTACCTTCACGAGGAATAGCGAAAATCATACGTCCATCTTTTTCAGTATCGAAATAAACTGCTTGACCTAATGGGAATTTAGATTGATCAATAACAATGTGAACACCTTTTGTTAAACGTAATTGTTTATTGTTACGTGCATAGTCTCCACTGCGAACTTCATCTACCCATGGGCCACTTGCATTAATGACTTTTTTAGCTTTGATTGGATACGTTTCATTATTGATTTGATCTTCAACTTGTATACCGTTGACTTTTTCATTTGAATCATAAGTGAAATGTACTGATTTTGTATGATTAATAACTTTCGCACCTTTTTCTTCTGCACGTTTCATAACTTCAATAGTTAGACGCGCGTCATCTGTACGATATTCAACATAAGAACCGCCACCTTTTAGACCAGCTTTTTTAACTAATGGTTCTTTTTCTAATGTTTCTTTAGCATTTAACATTGTTTTACGTTCAGCTTTCTTAACACCTGCTAATCTATCATACATTGCTAATCCAATAGAAGTAGTGAATTTGCCCATTGAACCGCCTTTATGCATTGGTAAAAGCATACGTTCTGGTGTAGTAACATGCGGTCCATTTTCATAAACAATCGCACGTTCACGACCAGTTTCAGCTACCACTCCAACTTGAAGTTGTTTTAAGTAACGTAACCCACCATGTACCAATTTCGTAGAACGTGAGCTTGTTCCTTGTGCAAAGTCTTGCATTTCAACAAGTGCAACTTTCATACCTCTTTCACTTGCATCTAAAGCA
Source organism: Staphylococcus sp. Z5-21 (assembly GCF_056529615.1). Lineage (NCBI taxonomy): Bacteria > Bacillati > Bacillota > Bacilli > Caryophanales > Staphylococcaceae > Staphylococcus > Staphylococcus sp. Z5-21. The sequence continues at coordinate 1,506,780 of NZ_CP096462.1, forward strand.
ATACCAGCACCAGTGATACCTCCGCCAATGATAACGACATCAAATTCTTGATCTTTTAAATCTTTTTTTATTTGTTCTCTTTTCAACGTTGATAAACTCATAATAAACAAGCGCCTCCTAAAGTATTAAAAAAAGAGAGATTAATCCCATACATATATAATTGTACGAATTGAATCTCTCATTTCTCATCTCGATATTATTAACTTACCCGTATTGTAGCATATATAACAATATTAAGTCTAATTTTTTACTCATCTTCTAATTTAAATACTTGTGTTGCTTCTACAGCTTTCTTCCAACCTTTATAAAATCTTTCTCTATCTTTTTCAATCATATCTGGTTGGAATTCTTTTTCTAAGTTCCAACGATTAGCAATTTCATCTTTACTATCCCAGAAACCTACAGCTAAACCTGCTAAGTACGCTGCACCTAATGCTGTTGTTTCATTAATTTCTGGACGCTCAACACCTACGTCTAATAAATCAGCTTGGAATTGCATAATAAAATTATTTTTTACCGCGCCACCATCAACACGTAAATTATTTACTTTGATGCCAGAATCTTTTTCCATTGCTTCTAATACATCACGTGTTTGGTAACAAAGTGATTCCAATGTTGCACGGATGAAATGCTCTTTTTCTGTACCGCGTGTTAATCCAAAGATTGCACCACGTGCATCTGCGTCCCAGTATGGTGTACCAAGACCTACAAATGCAGGCACGACATATACACCCTCTGTTGATTCAATACGTTCAGCATAATTTTCAGATTGTGGCGCTGAATTAATCATTCTTAATCCATCTCTTAGCCATTGAATTGCAGAACCTGAAACAAATATTGAACCTTCTAAAGCATAATTCACTTTACCGTCCAAACCATAAGCAATCGTAGTTAATAAACCACTCTTAGATGAAACAGCTTCTTCACCTGTATTCATCAACATGAATCCACCCGTACCGTAAGTATTTTTTACATCTCCACGGTCGAAACAAGCTTGTCCGAATAATGCTGCTTGTTGGTCGCCAGCAATACCTGAAATAGGTACTTCTTCACCAAAGAAATGATAATCAATTGTGTGTGCATAAACTTCACTTGATGCTTTGACTTCAGGTAACATTGTATTAGGAATTTCTAAAATATCTAATAATTCTTGATCCCATTCTAAATCATAAATATTATAAATTAATGTACGACTTGCATTTGTATAATCTGTAATATGCGCTTGTCCACCTGATAATTTCCAAACAAGCCATGAATCAATCGTACCAAATAATAAATCACCGTTATCTGCTTTTTCTCTTGCACCTTCCACATTATCTAAAATCCATTTCACTTTTGTACCTGCAAAATAAGGATCTAAAAGCAAACCAGTTTTATTGCGGAATTTATCTTCAAGGCCTTGTTCTTTTAAGTCTTGACAAATACCTTGTGTTTGACGAGATTGCCATACAATTGCATGATATATAGGACGTGACGTATGTTTATCCCACACAACTGTTGTTTCACGTTGGTTTGTGATACCAATACTAGCAATTTGTTCTGCTCCTACATTGCTTTCATTTAATACTTCTGCCATAACAGCTAAAACAGATGTCCAAATTTCATTAGCATCATGTTCTACCCAACCAGATTTTGGAAAGAATTGTTTGAATTCACGTTGTGCGACACCTTTAATTTTACCTTCTTTATCAAAAAGAATTGCTCTTGAACTTGTTGTTCCTTGGTCAATTGATAAAATATATTTTTCCATAATTAAAATCTCCCTCTTATCTCGTTTATCGCGGCTATATATATGTAACTCGTTTTTACACGTTATTATACACATTGCCATATATTCATTTTTACAAACATTAATCTAAATCATAAATTGTTATAATATAAAGCCTACTTATAGTTTAACTTATAAACAGGACTGTTTAAAACTTAATCAATATACAGATTCGATACCTTTTGCACTTTTAGCTTTATTTAACACTACACCAAGCGCAATAGTAACAATTAGTAATACAATCGCTACAACTGACATTGTATCAAACGCGCCTTTATAGAATAATCTATAAATGACTGCACCAATCATTCCTCCAGTAATTGGGCCTAAAACTGGCACAATCGCATAGCTCCAATTAGATTTCCCTTTCCCAGCAATTGGTAATATCGCATGTGCAATACGAGGTCCTAAATCACGCGCGGGATTAATGGCATAGCCAGTTGGTCCACCTAAACTTAAACCAATCGCTACAATTAAACCGCCAACGATTAATGGATTTAATCCATCAGCAATTTTATTCATCCCAATAAATAGTAATCCTAAAGTAAGTGTAGCAGTACCAATGATTTCACTTAAAAAATTGGCAAAATAATTTTTAATTGCTGGTGCTGTAGAGAATACACCTAATTTTGCGCCTTGATCTTCTGTTTGTTTCCAATGTGCTAAATACATTAACCAAACTAAAACACCACCGAAAATACCGCCGAGCATTTGACAAACGATATAGCCTGGTACCATACTCCAACTTAACGCGCCGTCCATAGCAAACGCTAATGTAACTGCGGGATTTAAATGCGCTCCGGAAATATTTCCAACCGCATATACACCCATTGAAACTGCAAGCCCCCAACCTAATGCAATAACAATCCAATCTGCACCGTTACCGGCACTTTTTTTCAAATTGACGTTGGCACAAACGCCACCCCCAAATAATACTAGTATTGCTGTTCCCAAAAATTCAGCAAAATACACACTCATAGAGACTCCTCCTAAAAAAAGATAGAGAGATTCCTACAATTATAGCCAGTTGCGAACCACCGGTTTAATTACTGTAGAAATCTCCCATCTCTGTTCTATTTATTAACTTGTGTTCATCTTACACCGATTTTGTAAGCGTTGTCAATCTTTTTGTAAAAATCTTGTCACATTTCAAGTGGTATTGACAGCATTTTCCTTGATTTTAAATTGTTTTTTATTACAATCTATTTTTGCTTGTAAACCATACGGTAGCATGTGCTTAGGCTCATTATGACCAAAAGACATGTTGTATAATACTGGTATATTCGTGTAATTGTATTGTTTCAATACATCTAATATTTTTTCTTTATAAGCTGTGTAATACACATTATCAAATGGTTTACCTATAATCATTCCATTGCACTGTTTTAATGCATCTTGTTGAATTAATTGGACCAACATCGCTTCAAATGCTTGAGGATCTGGTGTATCTTCAGATGTTTCTAAAAATATAATAGCATCTTCAAAATCTGTCTTATTTGGAAATAAGTCCGTGTTTATTAAACTTGTTAATGTTTCCAAATTCCCACCAATTAAGTGTCCTTGTTGAATACCATATCCTTGAATCAACTCATAACCTTGTTGTTGTATCGTTTGTCTAGCAATCATTTTATTTTCTATATACCACGCTAATCCAAATGGTCTAATATACTTTGCTGAAAGAATCTCACCTATTATATTAGTATTAAACCAAAATTTCTCTATATCTCGAACCGTATAATCGTCCATAGCAATATTTTCTGCAAAATCTGTCAGTAATGCAGGCCCATAAAAACTGACAACACCCATTTTATAAAACATCATATGAACCGTGGTTGAATCAGAATAGCCCGAAAAAATTTTTGGGTGCTCCCGTAGTGCTTCTAGATTCACAAATGGCAATATTTTAATAGCATCATCACCACCAATACAGCTGATAATACCCTTTATTGTGGGATCTTTAACGGCATTATTAAAATCTTCAGCCCGCGCTTCGGGATGTTGGCTAATATAAGTTCTTCCTTTTAAAGCATTTGGCATTACCTTCACATTTAAACCAAATACATATTTCAATCGATTAATACCTTGATACGTACGCCATAACATGTCAGTTTCACCAGCTAGTCCTGATGATAAAGAAACAATTGCTACCGTATCGCCACGCTTTAATTGTTTTGGTTTAATCATCAAATCACCCCTTAACACAATCTAATAAAATTTCACTAATCATAACATATATATTGAATCCTTTAACAATATCAGAAAAAAAGGCTAGCGCTAACAGAGTATCGCTAATATCTTTGTCAAATAGCAATATTATCTCTGTGTTTGGCTAGCCTAGCTTTTATCTTAAATTTTGTTTAAATAGAATTGATGTTTTCTTCATGATGGTTACCATAAATGGCGATCACTTGTCGTTATATATTTAGCACCATTTTTAACTGCGATATCAACTTCTTCTACCGTATTGATTAATCCACCTGCAATTACAGACGTGTTCGTTTCCTCGTTGATAATTTGTATTGCTTTAGTTGCAACTCCCGGTAATACTTCAACATAGTCTGGTTCTACACGTTTGATTAATTCAATACTTCTACGTAATGCATGACTATCTAATACAAAAACACGGAACACAGTCGTCGTATTCAATGCTTTGGCTTTGTTGATCACTTTAGTCTTAGTAGAGACAATACCTTTAGGATGATAATTTTGAATAATATATTCACAGGCAAATTCATCGTGACTCATGCCCTTAATTAAATCAATATGCATATATGTTTCAATGTGATGCTTATTTAATAAATCCATTATACTTTTAATATGACCAATATGTGTATCGAGCAATACGCATTCTTTATAATCTGTTTGCGTCATTTTTTCTAAATCTTTCATTGATCTAATTGCTGGTAAAATATATGGTTTCATCCACTTACCTCCTAGATAGTTCTTTTGAACAATCTTTCTAATTCGTAGTTTGAGAAATTAATAATAATTGGTCTACCATGTGGACAAGTAAAAGGATCTTCAGTTTCTCTCAATTGGTTGACTAGATCTGCCATTTCATTATTTTTTAAATAGTGATTTGCTTTAATTGATTTTTTGCAACTCATCATTATGGCAGCGTCTTCTCTAATTTTTTTTACATTTACTTTCTTATGCTCTAAAACATATTCAATCATATCTTTTATAATTTCTTCTGCTTCAGCTGTGGGAAACCAAACCGGATAACTATCTACAATATAGTCATTACCCCCAAATGGTTCAAGATGAACGCCTACTTTATCTAACTCTTCTTTGTGCTGATTAATAATCATTAATTCATCAGTTGAAAAGTGGAAAGTTAACGGAATTAACAAATTTTGAATTTCATTCGTCACTTCACCAATTTTCTCTCTAAAATATTCATATTTGATACGTTCTTGTGCCGCATGTTGATCAATCATATACATACCATTTTCATTTTGAGCGATAATGTATGTGCCATGAACTTGTCCGACCACTTCCATATAAGGCACACGACGTGAAGGGTCTTTACTGACACTTCCTTTAATATCATAATCTGAGTGATTGCTTATATCTGAATCAAAATCAGCTTCATTTATAAATTCAGATTGATTTTCATTTTCTAAATCATATAAAACAGATTTTTGCGTTTGGGTATAGTCATCATCACTATTAAGCGATGTAGAAACTGATGTGGTGTTTTCCTCTTTCAGTATATAATCTGTAGGTTCGTAATGAGTTTGACTGGAATGATATGCTTTGTCGTCATTCTTTTCATCTTCATCATGGCTATTTACAGGTTGTGAATGATTCTCTTGTTGTTGTTTCTTTTCAAAATCTAATTTCTGTTGCTCAAATTGATCCAACACTTTATTCTTTTTGGTAATTTTATCCATATCATTTTGCGGAATTAAAATACGATCTTTAAAAGCTTCACGTATTTTTTCAACTATTAAATTAAATAATTGATCCTCTTTGGACAGTCTTACTTCTAATTTAGTCGGATGAACGTTGACATCAACTAGAATTGGATCCATCTCAATATTGATATAGCATATTGGGTAACGACCTATCATGAGCAAGGTGTGATAACCTTCTAAAATGGCTTTATTTAACAAGAAATTTTTAATATATCTCCCATTGATAAAAATCGATATATAATGTTTGTTACTACGTGAATGTTCTGGTTTTGCAACAAAACCTTCTAAATGATAATCGCTCGTGTCACCAGAAATATGCACTAAATCTTTTGCCACTTTCATACCATAAATTTCTGACATTACTTCATTTGTACGGCCCGAACCATTTGTTTTCATAATCGTTTTGCCATCTGATATTAATGAAATACGAATATCTGGATGACTCATTGCCATACGATTAACAATATCTGTAATTTTGCCTAATTCCGTATACAAACTCTTAATATATTTCAAACGCGCTGGCGTATTATAGAATAACGATTCTACTAAGATATCTGTACCACGTTTCGCTTTAGCAGGTTTTTGATCTAATATTTCACCATTTTCCACATAAATCTGTTGTCCTTCTTCATTATCTGTACATGTACTTAATGTAACCTTTGCTACTGAAGAGATACTTGCTAAAGCTTCACCTCGGAAACCGAGTGTACGTATATGGAATAAGTCATCATCTGCATCCAATTTACTCGTAGCATGTCTGTGGAAGACGAGGCCTAAATCGTCTATGTGGATACCTGTGCCATTATCCACAACTCGTATAGATGCTACGCCGGATTGTTCAACTTCTATATTGATTTCAGTCGCTTGGGCATCAATCGCATTTTCTAACAATTCCTTCACTACTGATCCAGGTCGTTCTACAACTTCGCCAGCAGCAATTTTATTCGCTAAGGATGTCTGTAGTTCTTTAATTTTACCCATATGACTTCACCTCTATTTCAATTGTTTTTGTAATTCACTTAGTTTTACTAATGCTTCAATTGGCGTCATATTTGATAAATTTAATGTTTTAATTTCATTTTCTATTTCACTTTGTTTTGCAGGAGAATCAAATAAATCAAAGGCAGCTTGCTCAAATTGTCCATCACTTTTTGCATGTTGTGTTGCAGCTGACTGTTCATTATCAACATAATACGTAGCTTTTGTTTCTGTCACTTCATCACTTGAAGCATTTAGATTTTTATCAGTAGGAATATCAACATGATTCATGGTATTCTTATTGTTTGTTTGATTATTCAATTGTTCAAATGCATCCAATATCACTTGCGCTCGATTAATCACTTCCTCTGGTAAATGCGCTAATTTAGCTACTTGTATACCGTAACTATCATCTACGGCGCCATCTTTAACTTTGTGTAAGAAAATCAATTCACCATTGTATTCATTTGCAGCAACATGCACATTTTTCAAACATGCCAATGATTGATCTAGCGTAGTTAATTCATGATAATGTGTTGAGAATAAAGTCTTAGCATGCGACGTATGTGCGACATATTCAATCATTGCTTGAGCTAAAGCCAAACCATCGTATGTCGATGTACCCCTACCGATTTCATCAAATATGATTAAACTGTGTTCTGTAGCATGTGCAAGTGCTTTTTGAGCTTCTAACATTTCTACCATGAAAGTACTTTTCCCAGAAACTAAATCATCCGCTGCACCTATTCTAGTGAAAATCTGGTCAAACACAGGTAATATTGCCGATTCACATGGTACATAAGCACCCATTTGAGCCATGATACTAATAATTGCGACTTGTCTCATATATGTTGATTTACCCGACATATTAGGGCCAGTAATTAAATATATAAACGTTTCCTTATCTAATTCACAATCGTTAGGCACATAATCATTATGATCCATAACCCGTTCTACAACTGGGTGTCGTGAATTAACAAGTTCTAATGTCTTATCTTCACTAAAAGTCGGGCGAGCATAATTATATTTTTGAGCTATTTCAGCAAAACTCTGCAGGCAATCCAGTTCAGAGATTACTTTTGCTTGTTTTTGTAATCTTTCCGTATATGCTTTAATTTGTTCTCTAAGTTGCACAAACAATTGATATTCTAATTCAATAGCTTTATCTTCTGCACCTAGAATGATATCTTCTTTCTCTTTTAATTCATCGGTAATGAAACGTTCTGCATTTGAAAGTGTTTGCTTTCTATGATATCCAAATTCAGTGGGATCAAACCCTTGTAAATTAGCTCTAGTAATTTCTATGAAATAACCAAAAACCTTATTAAAACTAATTTTTAATGACTTAATTCCAGTTCGTTGTCTTTCTTTTGTTTGTAATTCTGCTAACCAATTTTTTCCATTTTTTGAAGCTTCTAAATAGCTATCAAGCGTTTCATTAAATCCAGTTTTAAATAAACCGCCTTCTTTAACTGAAATGGGTGGTTCTTCTTTTAAACTTTCTTCTAATAAATTCAGCAAATCATCTAGTGGTTCTAACGCCTCAAACTGTGCTGTCATTTGTTCATCAAAAGCTTGTAAGAGATTTTTTATATTGGGTATTTCTGAAATAGAATGTTTTAGCTGAATTAAATCACGTGCGTTAACATTGCCGTAACTCACACGACCAACTAGACGTTCAATATCATACACTTGATTTAAATAGCCTCTCAATGTATCTCTCTCAATAAAATGATTGATAAATTGATCTACTGTATCAAGACGTGATTCAATTTGCTTTTTTTGAATAAGCGGTCTATCGATCCATTGTTTTAAACGTCTGGCACCCATAGGTGTTTTCGTTTCATCCATTAGCCAAAGTAACGTTCCTTTTTTTGATTTTAAACGTATACTTTCTGTTAATTCAAGATTACGTTTTGCGTAAAAGTCCATTTTCATAAAGTCTACTGCTTCATATGTAATCACAGATTCAATATGAGAAAGATCTCTTTTTTGCGTATGATAAATATAATCTAATAATAATTGTGTTACGTGATATAAATGGCTATCATTCGTTGTATTAACATCATATTTTACATCAGAAATATCTGGAAGCACCGTGATAGTCTCTGTCGTTAGACTAATTTGTCGTTTTAGCGATTCACCAATGGCTTCTTTAACAACAATCTCATTTGGATTTATTGTCGTAATTTCATTAATTAAAGTTGCTTCATCTTCAAAATGAGTTACTTTTAATTCACCTGTTGAAACATCACAATAACTCAATGCATACATTGATGCACTTTGAATAAAACTCAGAATATAATTGTTTTGTTTTTCATCTACACCGCCTTGACCCATTACTGTACCAGGGGTGACAATACGAACAACTTCACGTCGAACCATGCCTTTAGTTTGTCTAGGGTCTTCCATTTGTTCACAAATGGCTACTTTATAACCGTTACTTATTAATGTCTCAATGTAGCCATCAGCTGAATGATATGGCACACCACACATTGGAATCGGGTCTTCTTTTTTTGCATCACGTTTTGTCAAAGTAATTTCTAGTACTCTCGATGCTACTTTAGCATCTTCAAAAAACATTTCATAGAAGTCACCCAATCTAAAAAACAATAGGCAATCTTGATATTGTGATTTTATTTTTAAATATTGCTGCATCATTGGGGTTTGGTTTGTCATAAATATATTTCACAATCCTTTTATTTTTCTTATTTTCACTTAGTTCATTGATTTAGTCATAGAAAGTAAGTTTTGTCTTTTTGCATCTCATCCTACATTGATTATAAGAGATGTACTTACATCTAATATCATTTTACTATCTCGTTATATTGTTTGAAATTTGTTTTAATAACCACACTATTTTTAGCTTTTCTAGCTAATTTAACTCTTAAATTTTAACATAAGTTTTCAATTTACGCCTGTTTATTAAATTTAAACATTTCTCATCATATTAAAAATTCAATGGGAGCGGGACAGAAATCAAATTTTCTAATAGAGATTTCATAATCCAACTCCCATATATAACAAAAGAGATTAAGACACTTTATTTTATCTTTAAGTAATAAATGACCTTAACGATTACAAGTTAACTTCATAAATTTACTTATTGATTAAAATAATATGTCTCAATCTCATAATAATAGTGTTTTATAAGTAGCGTTTTAAAATGCCTTTTCGCTTCAATATCATTAAAATGATATAACTAATAATTGCCCCAATTACACTTGAAACAATAAAAGCGAGCATTAATGGTTTAATTGCAAGATTTGAAAAACCAAGGACCCAAGCAAGTGGTATACACATGATGCTACCGATAATTCCAGTGCCAATCACTTCTCCCACAGCTGCCATAAATAGGTGCTTTCTATAATAATAAAAACCACTAGCGAGTAATACACCAATCATACTACCTGGAAAGGCAAAGAAACTACCGGTACCAAAAATCATGCGCAAGATTGATGAAATGAAAGCTTGAGCAAGTCCAAACCAAGGACCTACAAATACAGCGCAAAGTACGTTAATTAAATGCTGCATAGGTGCTGCTTTTATAGGACCTAGTGGAATCACAATTATACTGCTTAACACAACATTTATAGCAATAAAAATTGCTGTTAATGTTAACTTTTTAGTCTTCATAGTGTTCAAACCCTTTCCATAAGTGCAATAAAAAATTGCTTATTCTTGGTGTTTATTTAATCTATCGGACATTGTGTGAATCATCATTTGTAATAAATCATTGGCTTCTGCTTGTGATTCTCTAAATTCTTCTACAATTGGCAGTATATTGATATCTTCTTCGATGTCTTGAATCTTTTCTTCCGAGGCCTGTAAGGCATGTATTTTACCGTAATTTTGCAAATTGACCGATTGCTTTTGATTTTTCTTTAATTCTTTCATTCGTTGTTCTAAATTTTCATTATGATGAATTTGTGATTCTACTTTATGATATTCTTTGACAGTATCTAGAGATTTAATACGTTCACTCAAACGTTCTGCTTCAGCTAAAATATCATCTTTTTCATACATTATTGTGTCACCACCGTTTTATCATTCACACTGATAAACGTACCATTAAGTGAAAATTGTTTAGCTTCGTCAATATATACATTAACTATTTTTCCAGTCATTGATTTAGGAGCTTTAAAATTCACTAATTTATTTTTTGAGGTATAACCAGATAAGACCGTATCATCTTTTTTACTTACACCTTCACATAATACTTGAACTGTTTGTCCTTCATATTGTTGCATTGCACGTTCAGAATAATACGCAACTTTTTTATTTAATTGCTGTAATCTATCTTTTTTTACATCCAATGGCACATTATCATTCATCTTAGCTGCAGGGGTGCCATCTCTTTGTGAGTATATATACGTATATGCGTGTTCAAACTCAACTTCGTCGTATAATGTTAAAGTTTCCTCAAACTGTTCATCTGTTTCATTTGGATAACCAACTATAATATCAGTTGTAAGTGCAACATTAGGAATATGTGTCTTAATTCTGTTAACGAGATCTAAATAACTTTCACGTGTATATTTACGTCCCATAATCTTAAGCACTGCATTATTACCAGATTGTACAGGAAGATGGACATGTGGCACAATATTTCCACCATTTGCAATGACTTCAATCATTCTGTCTGTGAAATCCCATGGATGACTCGTCGTAAATCTTACTCTCGGAATATCAATTTTTGAAATGTCTTCTAATAAATCTCCTAAACCATATGCTAAGCCATCAATATCTTTACCATAAGCATTAACATTTTGACCTAATAATGTGATTTCCTTATAGCCTTGGCGCGCTAAATCACGGACTTCATCTATGATATCTTCTGGTCGTCTGCTTCGCTCTTTACCTCTAGTAAAAGGCACTATACAGTATGTACAGAATTTGTCACAACCGTACATAATATTAACCCACGCTTTGATATTACCTTCTCTTACTTTAGGAAGATTTTCAATGACGTCTCCTTCTTTAGACCATACTTCAACAACCATTGCTTTTGAAAGATAAGCTTCTTCCAAAATTTCAGGTAAACGATGAATATTATGTGTTCCAAATATCATATCAACATTTTGATAAGATTTTAATATTTTATTGACCACAGACTCTTCCTGTGACATACAACCACATACACCAATGACCGTTTCAGGTTTTTCTTTTTTCAAATGTTTTAAATTACCTATTTCACTAAATACTTTATTCTCAGCGTTTTCTCGAATCGCACATGTATTAATTAATATAACATCTGCATGATTAATATCTTCCGTTGCTGTATAACCCAATGCTCCAAGTATGCCTGCCATGACTTCTGTATCATGCGCATTCATTTGACAACCATATGTTTTAATCAAAAATGTTTTGCCTTGTCCCATGTTTCGGTACTTTTCATCTATTTGAAAATCGTCATTATAATTAACTTCCGCTTTACCACGTTTTCGTGCTTCTTTTAAACTCGGGGGCTGATACACGTGTTCAAAATACTTGCTATAATCTTTAGTCTTTTTTTCACGTTCTGCTAAGATATCAATAGAAGTACTTTTTCTTTGTTCTTCATTCACTCTACAAAATCCTTTCTATATCATAAAAACTAAGAACAAGTAATTCAAAAGATTTCGCATCATTTTGTTTAACAACCTCGTAGTTCTAAGTTCTATAACTTTATCCATAATCATTATTACATTATATTAAATTTGAACACAAAGTGCAAAAAGACTTGTAAATAATTAAAGTCAACTTTTTTTGCAGTTAACCTTTATAAACAACTTTCATCATTCAATAAATGTGGCCGCGCTCAAAAATATAATCAAAAGTAGCCATGTCAGTATGAAATCAATGACTTTCAGCAATTAAAGTTTATAGATTAAGCAATATGAAGAAAATAAATTGAGCAGCTCTAGCTTGGGCTTACAAGTGCCAGAGCACTTGCATAAGTACCACTATCTCAATAAATTGAGAAGTATCAGCTTGGGTTTACAAGTGCCTTTGCACTTGCATAAGTACCACTATCTCAATAAATTGAGAAGTATCAGCTTGGGTTTACAAGTGCCTTTGCACTTGCATAAGTACCACTATCTCAATAAATTGAGAAGTGGTTCTAAAAAACAGTTTATTTATAAAATAAATCTGGCGCATACATAAATCTATATTTGAACTTTTTAAAGTTCATCATACTTCCCAGTCAGTGTCTCAATCGTTATCCCCTCAGGTACATGATAAAATTTAACCTGACTTATAATACTAGGAATTTCTAGTTCAACCATGCGATCATTTAATTTTTGAATTAATATTAAACATTCATTCATTTCACCTTGTACTGTTGTTTCTAATGGACCTACTCGGTACGTTAAACCTGCGTCATCTATTACTTTAATCGCTTCATCAACATATGGAATTACGTCTTCTCCGTTAGCAGTTTTAGGAATAATCTGAATACTCATTAATGTATCATTCATACTACGTCAACCCCTTAATTACTTTATTTACTTTATATTTTAGCAAATTAAACATAATACGCACAGTTATTCGCGTGTTACTTTATTCAAAAACAAAATGAAAACTAATGTACAACAATGCAATTATCATTTCATCATGTGTACTCATGATGTACAGCTTTATAATCATCCAATATCTAAATTACTCGTACAAAAAAACTAAAGAACCTCAATTATTTATATGAGATCCTTTAGCTTTTTTTGTTTCAAACTGCCTATGAGCGCTTGCTCCGCTTCAATCATTAACTTATTAATTGGACAACTATCACCATGATTAAAACTATCTTCAAACAAGCTTTGTTTACCATCAATTGTTGTAATCACTTCATAGATTGTTACATCTTGCCACTTTAAACTTAATTGGTATCCACCTTTAGCACCGCTACTCGCTGAAATAACACCAACTTTAACTAATCTTGTTAAAATTTTTGACAAGTAAGTTGTAGAAATACCTAATGCTTTAGCAAGATCTTGTACCGGAATTCGTTGAACATCACCATTATTTTTGATCATAAATAATAACGCGTGTAACGCATAATTGGTCGCTTTAGAATATTTCATTTATCATCATCTTCCTATTATAGACATCTTGAATCTATAATAGCTTAAGTGTCCATTATTTACAAGCGTTACTACACCTTTTGTATCGCTTGAACGATTGCACTTGTAAAGTTATCCATAAACTGACTCCAATTACTTTGGTCTTCTCGGCTATGTTTATTATATTTTTGATTTTTAAAGCACAATTTTCTTAATCCCGAAGTTAATTCTAGCTGTACACCTTCACCTGTGCTACAACAATTGATAATATTATCATCGTGTGCACCAGACATATGTTTAGGCGCTTGATCTACTTTAATATCTAATTGCTCAAATTGTTCTTTTAATGCACGAATCAAACTTTCATCTTTGCCGCCCATATATACAATGCTATCATCACCCACGCAACCATGAATTGCTACTGCGTGTGTCTTATTTTTGACCATTTCCATCATATCCGGTTGGTCATAATGACGAGAGGTTACGTGTAACGCTTCATTTCCTTTTGATTTTGTTCCTTTAAAAGTAAAATAATCAAAATCACCCTTTTGTGCTGTTAAATCAGCAATTTCCGTTGTACCAGGTTCAATCGCTCCACCATGAATCGCCGAAATAATAACTTGGCTATCTAAGTCGCGACGAACCACTGACCAATCACTATTTTCAGTCGTATATTCAGCCAATTCAGTCATTGATTTATATTTATCTGCCATAAATAAACACCCTTCATAGTTTCTATTCAACCTATTCCCTAACTTAAGCACTATTATCTTAAGATTTTGTAAAGTCGTACCTAATCATTTAATATTTTTAAAGCATTGGCAATTGCAGTAGAAAATGAAAACATTAACTGCGACCAATTCTCTCGATTCTCTCTATCATGTAAATTATATTTATTATTTTTAAAACATTGTTTCCTTAATGCCACAGTTAGTTCTAATTGTACACCTGCGTCACGTTTACCCTTATTTACAAAATTCTCTGTTTGCATACCAGCTATATGTGCTGGAGCCGGTTTGACCTTTATGCCTATTTTTTGTAATTGTTGTGTAATTTCATAGGATAATTCTAAATCTTTACCTCCAATATAAAGTGCTACATCATCACCCATACAACCATGTAACGATACTACAGCTTCATGTGTCGGTACTAATTCATTAAGTATGGGCTCATCAAAATGCTTTGATGTAACATGAAGTTCATGATTTTTATTTTTCCTGATTCCTTTAAATGTATAAAAACTATAACCACCAATTTCACTAATTAATTGTGCAATTTCTGATGTGCCACGTTCAATCGCACCACCATGAACAGCTGTTATTAAACTTTTTGCAACACGCTCGTTATATAAAATTTGCCAATCTTTATGTTCTTCGGTGTGATCAATCAGTTCTGACATTGACATAAATTGATCTATCATAATGAATGTCCTCTCTATCGTGTAATGAAAATATGTTCTACAAATCATGCTTACTCAAACATACAAAAAAACTGTCACATGCTCAATACGACAATCAATGCGTGCATGATTATTTCGTTAATAATGTGACAGTTCATTAGCTTATTTAGTTAAAAATATTTTATACAAATTGTTTCGTTAATGCCTCAAATTGTTCTTCATCGATATGAATGTCTTGTTTAGCTAAAGGTGTACCGTTCATTTCTTCAATTTGTGATTCATATGAAGGTGTTTCAGTATCTTGATAAACAATACCTTTTATTAATGAATTATATTCTAACACTTTTTGAGTGGCTTTTTGCTTATCTTTAATATCAAAATCTTCAATATCATCGATATTTGTTAAATTTTCTTTAAACCAATCATACGTATTCACTTTGTTATATGTTACACATGGAGAAAATACATTCACAAATGAGAAGCCATCATGATTAATTGCGTCCTCAATCATTTTTGTTAGTCCTTTAATGTCACTTGAAAAACCTTGCGCTACAAATGTTGCACCTGATGAAAGTGCTAACTCTAAAGGTGCTACATTTTGTTCAATATTTCCTTTTGGTGTAGATTTAGTAATAAATCCTTGAGCTGAAGAAGGTGACGTTTGACCTTTAGTTAAGCCATAAATTTGATTATCCATAACAATGTAAGTCATATTCATATTTCTACGTAATGCATGAATCGTATGACCCATACCAATGGCATAACCATCTCCATCACCACCAGAAGCAATAACCGTTAAATCTTTATTAGCCATTTTTACACCTTGTGCCAATGGTAATGAACGGCCATGTATACCATGAACGCCATATGAATTTACGTATCCTGATAAACGTCCAGAACAACCAATCCCCGTAATAATCGCTACTTCTTCCGGTTCTAAACCAACATTGGCTGCTGCCTTTTGAATGGCTGCTTGTACTGAAAAATCTCCGCAACCAGGACACCAGTTAGGTTTTACATTATTTCTAAAATCTTTAAATGTCGCCATTTATACCAACTCCTTTATTTCTTTAGCTATCTCAAGTCCATTAGCTTCAATTTCATGTGGTAAAAATGGTGTGCCATCGTATTTCGTTTGATTTACTAATTTATCACCTAAATTTACGTTCATTTTTAATATATTGGCAAGTTGACCTTGATAATTATGTTCAACTACAACGACTTTTGAAGCTTTGTCGACTTCTTTTTGAATCGTTTCACTAGGGAATGGATGCAATTGTCTAATTTGTATGTGGTTAACCTTAATATTTTGTGATTCTAATCTTGATTTACCCTCTTGAATTGCACCTTTAGTTGAAATAAATCCTAAATATAGTATGTCTGCTGTTTCATGTTGTACATCAGCTTCTACTGGATTTTGTATTAATAGGTTTTCTGTTTTACGCATACGTTTATCCATTTGCTGTTGTCTATTATCTGCAGCTTCACTCGTTTTTCCTTCTTCATTATGTTCAACACCTGTAACATGATGAATGCCGCCTTTTAACCCAGGAATAGGTCTTGGGGAAACACCACTTTCTGTTAATGCATATCGTTTAAAGTAAGTTTTGTCATTTTCTTCACGTTCTATATCGGATTGGATCATGTCACCACGATTGATTTCTATTTTATTATAGTCTAATTGTTCAACCGTTTGTTTACCTAATGAAAGTTGTAAATCACTTAATACTATGACTGGACATTGATATTGTTCAGCCAAATTAAAAGCTTCCATAGTTAAATAAAATGCATCTTCTGCATCAGTAGGCGCGACTACAATTTTAGGAATATCACCATGTGTACCGTAAATCATTTGCATTAAGTCTGATTGCTCTTGTTTCGTTGGCAATCCTGTTGAAGGGCCACCACGCTGTGTATTTATAACTACAAAAGGCGTTTCTGTCATACCTGATAAACCAATCGCTTCCATCATTAGCGATAGTCCTGGTCCCGCACTAGCAGTAAATGCACGTACACCTGCATAGTTTGAACCGATTGCCATGTTTGCTGCAGCAATCTCATCTTCAGTTTGTACAACTGTTCCGCCCACTTTTGGAAGATTTTCAATCATATATTCCATAATTTCTGAAGCTGGTGTTATTGGATAAGCCGCCATAAATCTTGATCCAGCTGATAACGCACCTAAACCAATGGCATCGTTACCAATCATATATAGATGTGGCTTTCCATCCGTTTTATCTAAGATAAAATCAGCATCAACGTTATTTAACTGTTCATTCATTAAACGATAACCTTCATTTAACGCCTCTATATTCAATTCTACAACCTTGTCACCTTTTTTAGTAAACATGTTTGTAATTAATGTTTCAAAACCTGAAATATCGAGGTCCATAACAGCACAAGTGGCACCAATCGCTACCATATTTTTCATCAATGCAGTACCTAATTCTTTAGCAGTTGCAGTAAATGGTAGGTCTATCAATTGAGCACGACAGTTGTCTGGTTTCTCTGGCTTTGCTTTACTATCTGCAATAATTACGCTGTCTTCACGCATTTCATGATGGTTTAATTCGATTGTTTCTTGATCAAATGCAATTAAGATATCTAAATCATCACTAATTGCATGCACTGGTGTCGTGGATACGCGTATTTTATTATTCGTGTGTCCGCCCATGATTCTACTTGAAAAATGACGATATCCATATAAGTAGTATCCTTTACGGTTCATAGCAGTAGCAAAGATTTCCCCAGTAGATTCAATACCTTCGCCTTGTTGACCGCCCACTTTCCATGATACTTGTGATTTCATATCATCTTGCCTCCTAGTGGTTATAATAATTCATTGTTCATCATACCAAAATAAACCACCCTATTACTATGTACAGAGTGGTACTTTTTTTAAATTCATACTAATGGACGATATTTTAAAAAGGATGATCGTCATTGATTAATACACGTTCAATGTGTGTGGTTCTTCCTTCTTTATTGATATCTATAATCACGCCCGATAATACACTGCGACCTTCATCTGGCACAACATGTCTTTGTGGCAAACTTGTAATAAAACGCGTAATCACCTCATGTCTATTTATACCTAATATACCATCATAAAAACCTGTCATACCAACATCCGTAATATAACCTGTCCCTCCTGGTAATATACGTTCATCCGAAGTTTGTATATGTGTGTGCGTGCCCACAACAGCACTTGCTCTACCATCAAGATACCAACCCATAGCATTTTTTTCAGATGTCGTTTCAGCGTGAAAATCTACGAATATATAATCCGTTTCTTTTTTTGCTTCGTTTATAAGCTCATCTGCCTTTTTAAAAGGATCATCAATATCTTGCATAAAAGCACGACCTTGCAAGTTGATGATAGCTAGCTTAATTTCATTTATTTGAATAAATCGCATACCTACGCCTGGTGCTTCTTCTGGAAAGTTAGCCGGTCTTACCATACGATTTGCTGAATCTATAAAATCATAAATTTGACGCTGACCATATGTGTGGTTGCCCATCGTCATAAAATCTACGCCTTCTCTTAATAAATCTTTGTATATTTTTTCTGTCAGGCCTTTACCATGTGCCGCATTTTCAGCATTCACAATTGTAACTGTAGGACGATATGTCTGCTTCAGTCTTGATAAATATGTTGTAATGGCCTCGCGCCCTACTTTTCCTACAATATCCCCAATAAATAATAATCTCATTTACGTGTTCATCCTCTCTTAGTGTTAGTTTAATTCAATTTATTTACAATGAAAAGGTGCTGATGAAAATTTATTAAATTAGCTAAGTTTTAATTATAAAAATAGTGGTATAGATTATAGTAGTTAAGAGCTAATCCAAAATATAGGAGTTGGAAGTAATACATGTCAATTAATATCGATCCACAACATTTTGCTGACTTAGTTGTTACAGCAAATCCATCAAAAAGTGAAGATGCAGAAGACATAGCTAAAGAAAGTTTGGAGCTATATATCAATGCATACCGTTTAGCTGAAAGGTATGCCAATATCTCTACAAACTGTTATGATACTGCAGAAATAATTAAAGAAGTACAACAGGCAGATTTAGAGCTCACTTAAATTTTAATATGTTAATTACAATGAACTTGGATTATTAAATCCATATACATCATTGAGCGTATCGATAAACTGTATAAAAGTATGACATATACTACATTATCTTAATGAGTTGTTACCAATACTTTTCATTGCAGTTATTTTTAACCTCAATGTGAAACATCCGCGACATAAATAAATTGTCGCGGATGTTCTTTTATTCTAAAATATTAAAAAAAACAAACTAAACGAAATATCGTTTAGTTTGTTTAAATTTCAAAAATTAATCGTTTAATAATTAACTTTTATTTTGCATATTCAATTGCTCTAGTCTCACGAACAACTGTCACTTTTATATGACCTGGATATTGAAGTTCATCTTCAATTTGGCTCTTAATATCTCTTGCTAAGCGATGTGATTTTAAGTCGTCGATAGTATCTGGTGATACAATAACTCGAATTTCTCTACCTGCTTGGATTGCGAATGCTTTCTCAACACCTTCATAACTTTCAGATAGTGTTTCTAATCTTTCCAATCTTCTAATATAATTTTCTAAAGTCTCTTTACGAGCACCCGGTCTCGCAGCTGAAAGTGCATCTGCTGCAGCAACCAAGATAGAAATAATTGAAGTTGGTTCAACATCACCATGATGGGAATGTATTGCATTAATGACTGTTTCATTTTCAGCGTATTTTTTCGCTAATTCTACACCGATTTCAACATGGCTACCTTCTACTTCGTGATCAATAGCTTTACCAACATCATGAAGTAAGCCAGCACGTTTAGCTAATGTAATATCCTCACCTAATTCTGCTGCTAAGATACCACTTAAGTGAGCAACTTCGATAGAATGTTTCAATACATTTTGTCCATAGCTAGTACGATACTGTAAACGACCTAAGATCTTAACAAGATCTGGATGCATGTTATGTACATTTATTTCAAATGTAGCTTGTTCCCCTGCATCTCTAATAATGTCGTCTACTTCTTTTCGAGCTTTGTCTACCATATCTTCAATTCGTCCAGGATGGATTCGACCATCCGAAACAAGATTTACTAATGCAGTTCTTGCAATTTCACGTCTAATTGGGTCAAAACCAGAAAGAATTACGGCTTCTGGTGTATCATCTATAATTAAGTCAATACCAGTTAACGTTTCTAACGTTCTGATATTTCTACCTTCTCTACCAATGATTCGACCTTTCATTTCGTCATTCGGTAAATTAACAACAGAAACTGTAGATTCAGAAGTATGCTCTGCAGCTAACCTTTGAACAGTAGTCGCTAATAGTTCTTTTGCATTTTTATCGACTGCTTCTTTTGCTTCTCTCTCTTTTTCCTTAACAAGTATTGCAATATCTTGTGACAATTCATCTTCAACTCTTTGAAGTTGCTCTTGTGCAGCTTCTGCTTGAGTGAGACCAGAGATGCGTTCTAATTCTTGTTCATGCTTATTTATTAATGTTTGAACACTACTCTCTTTTGCATCTACTTGTTGTTGTCGTTCTTCAAGTTTAGACTCTTTTTGCTCTAAAATCTCATCTTTTTTATCTAATAGATCAGATTTTCGCTCTAAGTTTTCTTCTTTTTGTAGAAGTCTTGCTTCCTGCTTTTGAAGATCACCACGTCTTTCACGAAGTTCAATTTCACTTTGCTCTTTTATGATTTGATTTTCTTCTTTAGCTTCTAGGAGCTTTTCCTTCTTAATATTCTCTGCTTCTTTATTACCTTGTTCGATAATATCTTCGGCAGTTTGTCTTGCTTGTAATTGCTTTTGATGCAACAAATTTCGGGCAACAATATACCCTACAACAACTCCGAGAATAATACCTAGCAAAATGAGTAGGAGGCCTAATAAATTCACACAAACACCCCCTTTTTATCTAGGATTTTGCTCTGTATATCAAATTTCAATATGATTAAATATGATTATATGAAATTCTAAAAGAATCATACAATGTAATTGTACGGTTTACAGCTAAGAAGTGTCAAGGTTTCCATACACATTAATATAATATTTGAAGCGTTCCTTTTACACAATATTTACTTTACCGATTGCGCTTACTTAACTCACAGCACATTTGAAATGAAAAATATTTTCATATAATATTTTTATATTCTTATTCATATACAAAAAATAAGCTTAGACACGCTTGAATGTCTAAGCTTATTATTATGTTATTAGTAATAAATAACTCAAATTATATTTTATAACGCTCTACTGATAACCAGAACTTTAGTTATTCTTCCTCATCAAAAAGTTTAGCAGGACTTTCAGCTTCTTTTTCTTCAACGTCACCGTCAAAGATACCTAATTTTTCCCGTAATTTTTGATCAATTTCTTCTCGAATAGCAGGGTTTTCTTTGAGGTATAATTTCACATTTTCTTTACCTTGTCCCATACGTTCACCATTGTATGAATACCAAGCCCCTGATTTATTTACAATTTCATGTTCAGCACCTAGGTCAATTAATTCTCCTTCTTTAGAGATACCTTTACCATACATAATATCAACTTCTGCAACTCTAAATGGTGGTGCTACTTTATTCTTAACGACTTTAATTTTTGTTCTATTACCAACAATTTCTTGACCTTGTTTCAATTGTTCCGCACGGCGCACTTCTAAACGAACAGAGCTATAGAATTTCAAAGCACGTCCACCTGGTGTAACTTCAGGATTACCGAACATCACACCAACTTTTTCACGGATTTGGTTGATAAATACTGCTGTTGTATTTGATTTTGAAATTGCACCGGAAAGCTTTCTCAAAGCTTGGGACATAAGACGTGCTTGCAAACCAACGTGCGTATCTCCCATTTCACCTTCAATTTCAGCTTTAGGTGTAAGCGCAGCAACTGAATCGACCACAACGATATCAACAGCGCCACTTCTAACAAATGCTTCGGCAATTTCTAAACCTTGTTCCCCATGATCAGGTTGAGATAAATATAAATTTTGTATGTCTACGCCTAAAGCTTCTGCGTAAACAGGATCTAATGCATGCTCAGCATCTATGAACGCTGCAACACCGCCATTTTTTTGTACTTCAGCGATAGCATGTAACGCTACAGTTGTTTTACCAGAACTTTCTGGACCATAAATTTCTACGATTCTTCCTTTAGGGTAACCACCTACACCTAAAGCATTATCTAATGTTACAGAACCACTTGATACACTCGAAACTTTGCGCGCTTTGTTGTCGCCTAATTTCATAACAGCACCTTTACCAAATGATTTCTCCATATTTTTAATTACCGTATCTAAAGCTTTTTGACGATCGTTATCCAATGCTGGACCTCCTAAATGAGATTTATCTCTCGAAAAAATATCTTATATTCACTATACCTTGATTCAGATAATTTCGCAAGTATTTTGCGAATATTTGTTCGCTAATATTTGAATTCAATAATGCTAAAATAGAACACACGTGCTATTTTTCGCATTTTCTGTATACTGTTCGTATTTATTTAAACCAATTTAGTAATCTAATCAACACATAATTTTGAGTTCTGCTTTTAATTAAATGTCTTCTTTGTGTCATTTTAAATGATTGTACAGCTAATTCATCATTTTCTAAAATACCTAAATATACCGTATCATGTTGATGTATCACTGAAATACCTATTTCCGTGTTAAACATGTCTTTGACAATCTGAGCAGATACTGAAAGTTGAGATGTTATTATATCACGTTCATCTATAAATTGCGTGTGGTGAGATAACATACCTTGAAGTAACTGATTATTATCAAAATTTTTCATCCGAGAAAATAATATACCATCTGTCACCCCATCATAAATGGCAAATGTTTTTGTCATATTATTCATAAATGCTTGTTCTATAACAATATCATCAGAACCATAATAATATTTACCGATACGTTCTAAAATTTCTTCTTTAAGCGGCGCTATTAACGTTTCACATACTTGTTTTGTCTCACCACTTGCTGTCAATCTTACATTGACTTCGTGAGACCCAGCTAATGGTGCTATCGTAGGGTTCGTTTGTTGATCGATTAAATCCATTAATTCTGTTTCGACCTTTGATTCTCCTATACCCGCAAAGCGAAGTAATTCTGAAAATATTGTATTTTCACCATTTATAAAATAAGGTAATAACGCCTCTTTAGCCATCGGTTTCATTTCTTTTGGTGGACCTGGTAACAAAGCAATTTGCTTTCCATGTTGTTGGACAAGCATTCCTGGGGCCATACCGACCTTATTATCCAAGACATGCGCACCTTCAATGACTAACGCTTGTTGACGGTTATTTGGCGTCATTTCGACGTTTTGTTCATTAAAATATTGTTCGATGTAGTCGAGTGCATTTTGATCGATAACTAAATCTCGATCTAATACTTTCGCAACTGTATGCTTAGTTAAATCATCTTTTGTAGGGCCCAAGCCTCCAGTTAATATAACGGTATCATAATTTTCTAATGCTTTATTAATTACTCTCTCTAATCTTTGTGGGTTATCACCAATCACTGTATGTTCAACCACATTATGGCCAGCACTATTAAATAATTTTGATAAGTATTGACCATTAGTATTAGCGATTTGTCCTAATAATAATTCTGATCCTACCGCAATAATAGATATATTCAAAACGCTTCCTCCTGAGACATTTACATTTTTGTAAATAATTTATTCCTTATAGCTTCTAATTAACAATATATTTCTACTTCCCTATATTATAAAATGAAAAACCATAAATAACGAAAGATTCGTTCATGTAAAAGCGCTTCTATACGACTTGTTTATAAAAATTAAAAAAATCGAAGCATGTCCAAATTATCTACATGCCCCGATTTATAGCGTTATGATGTTAATGTGTTTATGATTTTGCCTTAAACACATCTCTACCTTTATAAAAATATTCAATTCCTGATAGGATAGTGAAAAATACACCGATATATAGTAATACCTGTCCTAATTCAAAACCAATCCAGCTAGACAATGGATCGCCTAAAAGAATCCAAACAAGGGCAACCATAGTAACAGCAGTTTTTATTTTACCTAACTGACCTGCAGCACTAACAAAACCTTGTTCTATTTGTAATAAGCGTAATCCCGTAACAGCAAATTCTCGAGCAATAATAATAATTGCAACTACAGAATTGGTTAAATCTACTTGTACGAGCGCAATCAAAGCACTTGATACTAGTAATTTATCTGCTAATGGATCTAAAAATTTACCCATGTTTGTTACAAGTTCCCATTTACGCGCTAAGTAACCATCTACAAAGTCACTTAATGATGCGACGATAAAAATAATGCCACTAATTAATAATTCTATTCTAATTTCATTACCACCGATAAATGAAATTTTACCAAATCCAAAATCCGCTAGAGCAAACAATAGGAAGATTGGAATGAGTATAACTCTAAATACAGTTATCCAATTCGGTATATTCATACAAAGTCCTCTTTTCTATTTATAACTTATGACGTACTTGGACTTACAGATTAAAAAATTAATACTGAAAAAATCCATAAAAGTGCTGTAATAATAACAAATATACTTATTACAACGGCCACTTGCAATGGTTCTTTATTTTTAGTTCGATAAGTCGGTTTATCTTCTTTTGAAAAAGCAGTTATTGTATTTTGAAGCGATTCATCATTACTAGGAATTTCTTCTCTATGCGCCTCAATTAACTGTACTGAGTCGATATTCACTGCTTTTGCATATTTCCTAATAAAACCTTCTGCATAATTTACATTTTTCAACGATTCAAAATCATTATTCTCAATCAGTGTAAGTGTTTCTCTTTTTATTTGGGTACGCGTTTCAAGTTCGTTTAGTGTCATACCTAAACGTTCTCGACGTCCTTTTAAAGTTTGACCAACTAAATTCAAAATGTTAGTCCTCCTCAATAACTATTCATATTTTATTCAAAAAATCCAAATCCGCCACCAAACGTATCATCACCAAAATCTAAGTTATTTTTACTTTTAACTGTTTTCTTTTTCATTTCTTCATATTGAATTTCTTGATTTTTATTTTCTCGTAATTCGATGATATAGTCAAAATCACTCATTTCATAATCACTCGTTTCAACGAACAAGTCAGGATGTTCGACTACTTTTATTGCTGGTAAACTCATAACTTCTTTAACTAATTCTTGATGTTTTTGACTAGACTCTCTCGCTGTGACTGCACCGTCGATAATATAAACATGATCAGAATCATATTCTCCTTTAATTAAAGAGCTACGAACAGTCTGTTTAATTAACGTTGAACTGATAAATAACCATCTCTTGTGCGCACACACACTACCTGCAACGATTGATTCAGTTTTACCTACTCTCGGCATACCTCTAATACCAATTAATTTATGGCCTTTCTCTTTAAATAATTCTGCCATAAAATCAACAAGTAAACCTAAATCATCTCTTTCAAAACGAAACGTTTTTTTATCATCTGCATCTTGTTCTATGTATCTTCCATGTCTCACAGCTAAACGATCACGTAACTCTGGTTTACGCAATTTTGTTATAGATATATCATCTATTTCTGTTACGATATTTTCAAATCTATGCACTTTATCTAGACTATCTGACTTTATTAATAGCCCTCTACGACCTTCATCAATACCATTGATAGTCACAATACTAATTCCCATCAAACCTAATAAACTAGAAACATCTCCTAAAAGGCCAGCTCGGTTCATTGTTATCTCATATTCTAAATACCATTCTTTTTTAGTTGCTACTGTCATGAAATAAACACCCCTTTGTTTATAAACCATATGTTGTCTTTTATGATAAACAGCAAATGATACACTTTAAATAAACATTATTTTATAAATTATATCATTGACGTTTTGTTTTATTAGCTGAGGATAAATATAAGAATCATCCTATTAGATCATATGAACAACTAACGACTAGAATGAACTACAAACGTGCTACTTCACTTTAGCTATAGCAATCCTTTCATCAGTCATCTAAGTTAAATAGTAATACAAAACTTTTTAGAAAATTACTTCCTCATACTTACTGACATTATATCATTGAATGTTTCAAAGTTGTTTTATTTTCTATAGTTTACTTAAATTATTTACAAGTACCAAGCGCCATTCACTTTTTGAATTGTTCCGGTGATACTTTTCGCAAAAGGATGACATAGATAACTACATGTGTGAGCAATTTCAGTCGGATCTATCAATCTTTGTTGTGGCAAGTCTTCAGTAATTACTGCCAATTCCGCTTCACTCCAAACTCGAGCCATATTACCACTTACCAAACCGGGTGCAATAGCGTTCACCGTTACTGAAGTCATTGCAAGTTCTTGACTCAATGCTTTTACAAAAGCAATTTGGGCACCTTTCATTGCAGAATAAACTGATTCCATACTTGCACCTGTTTCACCCCAAATAGATGAAATAACAACAATCCTACCACTCTGACTTTGTCTTAGTTGATCAACAAAATACCTACAAACACGTATGAATTGTTTTACGTGAATTTGATAAGCTAAATCAATCATTTCGTCAGTCATATCTTGTATTTGTCCATATAATGCAGTGCCACTCGCATAAATAAGGCAATCCAAATTAGTAATAAAATCAAAGTAATCCGCAAAATCGATGTCCTGCATTAAATCTATTTGTATGAATTGTACAGGCTGACTTTTATATTGCGACTGCAGTGTATCAACATTAGCCTGATTATACTGAATGATAACTTCATAACCGTCAGACAATAGACGATCAACGATAGCTGTACCTATACTACCAGAACCACCCATCACTAATGCCTTCATTTTTATTTCATCTCCAAACGACTATCAACAACTTGCTCTAGGTTCAAGCACATTTTTGAAGTTTCGTTTACACTCTCTAAAGTGATGCTTTCAACAATTTCCAATAAATCGAATAAACTTACGCCCTCAAAATATAATTTCGTATATTGGTTCGCTATGTATTCCGGAGAATTTAACCCTGAAATAAATTCACCTATGAATTGTTTTTTTAGTAAACTAAATGCTTCTTCATCATTCAGTTGTCCTTGGTTGTTTTCAATTTCTGTTAAAAGTAACGCTTTTAATTTATCAGGATACTGTGTTGCGCTCGTAATTACTGAGAAACTATATGTCGGTTCTAATACAAATTGATATCCAAATGTCTCATCAATTAGATCTTCGTTAAGTAAAGATTGATAAAAATCTGTTTCTTCACCAAATAACATTTCATAGAAAAGTGTCATCTCTAAATCTCTCTTTACAAAAGATGCGTCGGGTTCATCAACTAACGGATTGTTTTTAAAGCCTAACATCAATCGAGGTGATTGCAATTTCATAGTTTCAGTCACTTTGGATTCATTTACAGTTGCTTTTTCTATCAATGGATCTCTAACTATTTGCGGTTGTGCTTCTTTATCGCGTTGATTTTCATGCGTTGCCACGACATCATAAATATTTGCTACATCTACATCGCCGACAACAAAGAGTACCATATTCGATGGATGATAAAATGTCTCATAACATAAATAAAGATCATCTTTAGTAATCTCATAAATACTCTCTACACTGCCTGCAATATCCACACGAATAGGATGTGTATCATACATAGCTTTCAATGTATTAAACATTAATTTGTAACCAGGCTGTTCTTGGTACATTTTAATTTCTTCAGCTATGATGCCTTTTTCCTTATCTACTGTTTCTTTAGTGAAATAAGGTGACTCAACCATTGTTAATAAGCGTTTAATATTACGCTCCACATGATCTGTTGCACTAAATAGATAACTTGTACGATCAAAACTAGTGAATGCATTGACTTGTGCATTATCTTCAGCAAATGCCGTAAATAAATCTTCACTCTCATCATCGTTTTCAAACAATTTATGTTCTAAGAAATGCGCTACACCATCTGGAACAGTGACAAAAGTATCACTACCATGTGGCTTAAATTTATTATCTAACGAGCCGAACTTTGTAGTATACGTCACAAATGTTTTTTGGAACCCTTTTTTGGGGATAATAAATAATTTCAATCCATTATTTAATTCTGCTTCAAATACACGTTCATCTATTTGTTCATAATAATTTTCTCGCATTAGTCATTACCTCCTTTTGTCAGAATATAAATGGTATCAAGCACAACCGCTTGCGCTAATTGTTGCACATCTGATTTTGTAACACTTTGGATACCTTCAAAATAACTTTCTTCTGACATAGGCTCATCTAATAAGATATTGTTGTTTAAAATTTCTATCATACTTTTTGGTCTGTCATGTGATTCTTGTCTCTGCGAAAGAATTACTTTTTTAGCTAATGCTAGCTTATCTTCTTCAAATTGACCGTTTTGGAACTTTTCAAATTCTTTGATAATTGTATCTTTTGCAACTTCATATTTATCTATGGATACACCACTCAGTACAAACATGAAGCCATTTTTTGCATCAATTTGTGAATGAATTGAATATGCCAAACTTTGTTTTTCACGGACTTCATTAAATAATACAGATGAAGGGTCACCACCGAACATTACATTAAATACAACCATTGTAAAATACGCTGCGTCGCCATATTTTGCAGGCATTCTAAAGCCCATATTCAACTTAGCTTGATCTACATCGTCCACTTCAACAATTTCTTGTGGTAATGTATGTGCTTGTTTCATAGGTGCGTCTTGCGTTAATTCAAAGTGGAAAGGTTTGATATCGAAATAAGTTTTCAATTGCGTTTTAACTTGTGCTTCATCTACGTTACCAACGACGTAAACTGCACAATAATCATTCTGTAGCATAGATTGATATGTATCGTATAAAGTTTCTGGCGTTACACTTTTTATGTATTCTATTTGACCTGTAGCCAAATGTCTATAAGGATGTTCTCCAAACATATGTTTTAATAAATTTAAAAATGAAATCTGCGATTTGTTATCAACCATCGCTTCTAGTTTTTTACCTAATAAAGATTTTTCTTGTGACACAAAAACCTCATCAAATTGTTGATCAGTCACTAACGGGTTCCAAATAATTTCTTTTAACAATGCCACACCTTTTTCAAATAATGGTGTTTGGTCTTTCAAATAACGTTCATTAATTAACTCTAATGAAATGCTTATAACATGCTTATCTTTAAATTTTGAAACAAAACTATTCACATAGGCGCCATATAAATGTGATAAATGTCTATTGAATGCTTTATCTGTAGGCCATTGTTTGGTTGCTCGAACTAATACTTTGCTTAGAATCGAACGCGCAGTCATGGTGTCACTTTCTAAGGGAGCCATAAATTTCAACGTTATTGTGGTCGTTTTAAATTTTGTAGTTGGCATTACTTTAATATGTATGTCATTCTGAGTATTTTTGTTCTTCAAATTGTCATGCCTCACTTTCATAAATTTCTTATTATAAACTATTTTTAACCGTTTTAAATTTTACTAAACTACTTTTGAAATAATTAAAAGAATAAAGTATTGGTTGGTCATCTTTATCATAATGGACTAATTTCAATAACATAAGCCCTTCATGTGGTGATGCACCTAAGATGTCTGAAATGTGCGGCTCATAACTGATGGCCTCCATTTCAGTATCAGCATATGCCACTTTTTTTCCCGCATGTGCTTCGATAGCACCTAGTAACGATTCATCGCTATTTTGATATTGTGCGCATGTTAAGTCACTCGCAGGCACTTTATCTAAACAATATACTACGGGTTTCTTATTTGCCGTTCTGACACGTTCTATAATTGTAACGTTTGCCTTATCTGCAATATTTAATCGTTTTGAATCTAATGAGGTCGCTGGTTTTTCATCAAAACTAATATATTCTGTCCCAGCACTATAACCCTGATCTTCAATCATTCTACTTATACTTACAACTTCTCCTAAAGGATAATAGAATGGGTGCAGTGATTTAACACGTGCACCTTCTTCTAAATTATTTGATAAAACTTGTTCAGTGATTAATTCATCTACTGCATCATAGACATCATCTGTCTTTACATTTAATGTTCTAGCTATTGCTAAATTACTTGGTAATGGTTCACCATGTTGTAATTTGCCATCTTTGATTTGTTGTATCATCCACTCTTTAACTTTATAAACAGAAGTCAGTTCCATTTTTACACCTCATCACTATCTAAATCCACTAATATTTGTCTAGGTTTACTTCCTTTTTGTGGTCCAATAACTTGATTTCGTTCTAAATCGTCCATTAATCTGGAAGCGCGATTATAACCAATTCTAAATTGTCTTTGTAATAAAGAAGTACTCGCTTTTTGTTGTTCAATGACAAATAAATATGCTTCATCATAAAGCGCATCTTCACTCTTCATTTCTGATTTTTCTACTGGTGCATCTGGTTCCATTTCTTTAACATAATTCGCTTTTTGCTGTTCTACTACATAATTAACAATGTCTTGCACTTCTTGATCGCTTAAAAATGCACCCTGCACACGCGTTCTTGTAGAACCACCATTTGCAACATATAGCATGTCACCTTTTCCTAATAGCTTGTCTGCGCCACCGCTATCAATAATCGTTCTAGAATCCGTTTGTGAACTAACAGCAAAAGCAATTCTACTTGGAATGTTATTTTTGATTAAACCAGTAATCACATCCACAGAAGGGCGTTGTGTTGCAATGATTAAATGAATGCCTGCTGCACGAGCCATTTGAGTAATTCTTTGAATTGCATTTTCTACTTCTTTACCAGCAACCATCATTAAATCAGCTAATTCATCCACAATAACCACGATATAAGGTAGTTCAGCTTGTTTTTCATCTAGCTCAAGATTTTGTCTTCTAATCGCTTCGTTGTAACCTTCTATATTTCTTGTAGATGAATGTTGGAATAAATCATAACGACGCTCCATTTCGGCCACAACTTTTTCTAAAGCTTGAGATGCCTTA
Source organism: Staphylococcus sp. Z5-21 (assembly GCF_056529615.1). Lineage (NCBI taxonomy): Bacteria > Bacillati > Bacillota > Bacilli > Caryophanales > Staphylococcaceae > Staphylococcus > Staphylococcus sp. Z5-21. The sequence goes on from NZ_CP096462.1 coordinate 1,537,824, forward strand.
TGAGGATTTGTAACTACCGGTATCAATAAATGGGGAATCCCATTATATACATTCAATTCTACCATTTTCGGATCAATTAACATAAGTTTTACTTCATGCGGCTTTGCATTAAGTAAAATACTAGTGATAATACCATTGATACATACGGATTTACCACTACCTGTAGATCCAGCAACAAGTAAATGAGGCATTTTATTTAATTCAACTGTTATAGGATCACCTGAGATATCTCTTCCTAATCCTACTTCTAATTTATTTTTTGCAGGGAACTTCTCATCTAATACTTCTTTAAGTGATACAAGTGAAATTTTGTCATTTGGTACTTCAATACCCACTGCAGAACGTCCTGGAATAGGTGCTTCAATACGAATATCCTTAGCTGCAAGTGCAAGTGCGATATCATTGTGCAAGTTTACAATTTTACTTACTTTAACACCTTGTGCAGGTTGAATTTCATATTGTGTTACCGCAGGACCGATTTTTATTTGTGTCACTCTAGCATCTACACCAAAGTTTTTAAGTGTTGTTTCTAGCAGTTGCCCCTTTTTCTGAACTTCTGCTTTTGAAGTTGCTTTTTGTTTCGCTGGTTGCTTAAGTAATGAGAGTGGTGGAATCGTGTATGCCTCGTTTTCCACTTCTCCAGCTTCTGAAATCGAGTTAACCGCATCGCTTTGACTATCTTCAGTTTCTTCAGTAGCATCCATAGATTGATCTAATGAAGCCAAATCCGCATCATTTGTATCATGCTCTGTATGTTGAACATTATCCGCTTCATGATCGTACATGCGTTTAGTACGTTGTTTTTTAGTATTTGGACTTTGATTTGTAGATTCTTCATCATTTTCACTATGTCCGTATATAGGGATAGATAATTGTTGGTTACTTGTTTCGTTTGGTACTTCTTCTAGCTCGCTAACATCTTTAATGTCTTGTTGCTCAGTCGCTTCTAGTTGTTGTTTCTCACGCTCAGCTTTCTTCTCAGCTTTTACGCGTGCATTCGCTTCTTTTTTGATTTTATTTTGTTTGCGCTTTTCTTTATAATTTTCTGAAGCATCCTGACTTTTAACTTTTAACTTTTCAAATAATATTTTAGATACATCTCGGTGCTTTTGTTTTAAAAGTAAAATAATACTTGAAGCTATAAGTAAAATTGTGACAATAATAATACCTACAATTGAAATAAGCGGTATAGATATCGATAATAAATAATGACCTAAGAGTCCTCCGCCAAAATTCGGAAAATTCGTATGTTTATATGAACTATATACAAATGACAATACTGGTTCACGTTGCGCTTGTACCTTGTTTGTAAAATAAAAAACAATATGTGTAACTAGCAATAAAGCTAATTGTAATACGAAGGCACCCACTGTACGTCTCGTTTTAGGTAATGCTTTATAATATGTAATGAATATAGTTCCAATCAAAATAAGTATATAAGTTAAAAATCTACTGTTACCAAATAAATAATTAAAGAAACTATCAATCATTGTTCCCACTATACCAAGTTGAAAAGCACCTAAGACGATGATGACAAAAATTGCAATTGCCAATATATATCTTAAGGGATGATCACCTTGTTGTTTCTTCTTATTGGATGTCTTTCTTCTTGTATTTGCAGGTTTTCGCTTAGCTGTTGATCTTTTTTTCGTTTGTGCCAAATTTAACACCTTCTTTTCGACTCAGTTTTCAAATATGCGTCATCATATGTTCAATTCCTACATATGTGATATAACATTTTCGTTTAAAATATATGCATGTTTCTCATAGTTATTAATATTTATGTATAAATAAAGTTTCGCATTCTTACATAATAACATAAAAGAGGTAAGACATTTTTTCGCTCTTAGTGCATTTAAAGGTTGGATTTATGGCAAAATTGCTTAACATGTCACCTTAATCTACTTTTAAATATATTTACCTAAGCGTATGTCTTAACCTCTTTGTTTAGTATTAAAATTATTAAATTTCAGAAATAACTGGAATAATCATCGGACGACGTTTCGTATTTTCAAATAATAATTTACTAATTTGATCACGCATACTCTGTTTAATTTCAGACCATTCAATGCGTTTCTCTTGTAAACCTAATTCGACAATTTCACGGACTTTTTCTTCAGCTTCATTTAAAAGTGCTTCACTTTCTCTTACATAAACGAAACCTCTTGATTGAATTTCTGGACCTGCCGCTATTCTTCTATTTTTTGGATCAAGCGTAACCACAGCAATAAATATACCGTCTTCCGCTAATAAATGACGATCCCTTAATACGATATTACCGACATCTCCTACACCGATACCATCAATAAGTACATTTCCAGAATTTACTTTTTCATTTAAAATCATTTCTTCACCATCGTAGTTAACAACATCGCCTTTTTCTACAAGGAAGATTTTTTCAGGTTGTACACCTGCTTCATTAGCTAATTTAGCATGAGAAATTTGCATTTTAAATTCTCCATTTACTGGTATAAAGTATTCTGGTTTCATTATGTTAATCATCATCTTCAACTCTTCCATGCAACCATGACTAGAAGCATGAATCTTTTTACTATCTGGTATAATTTCAGCACCTGCACGTACTAATTCATTTAAAGTATTACCTACTATCACTTCCATATTGGCAGAAGCTGTAATAGCTAGAAAGACAGAGTCCCCTGGTTCGATATTCATTATCTTATGCTTTTTCTGAGCCATTTGACTAAGCGCTTCAACAGGTTCACCTTGCATACCAGTGGCTATGATAATCACTTCATTCTTAGGATAATTTTCAACATCATTGATTGGAATTAATAAATCTTTTGAAATATCAAAATATCCCATTTTTCTAGCAATGTTAAATGAGCTTTCAAGTGAACGTCCTAAGAATGACACTTTTCTATTTAATCTTTGCGCAAGATTTAATACTTGTTGAATTCTTATAAAATTAGAAGCATAACAAGATACAATTAATCTGCCCTTCACTTTTGTAAATGCATCGTACATATGTGATTCAATCACATTTTCTGGTGTATTATAACCTGGCTTTTCAGCTTCAGTCGAATCACTAATTAAAGCAAACACACCCGCTTCGCCTATCTCAGTCATTTTCTTCAAATCTGGTGCATAATGTCCATGTAAACTTTGGTCGAATTTAAATTCACCCGTATAAACAATTGCGCCATAAGAAGTATGGATACAAATACCTAAACTATCTGGAATACTATGCGTCGTATTAAAGAAAGTGACATTTACCCCTTTAAAACGCATCACTGATTCATTATTCACTGTGTAGTATCTAACTTTTTTATTTACATTGCGTGCTTTCATATTCTCTTTAATTAAAGCAATCGTCAATTTCGAACCGTATACCGGAGCATCAACTTGTTCTAACACATACGTTACAGCACCAATAGCATGTTCGTGTCCATGCGTTAGAAAGATCCCTTTTAATTTTTCTTTATTTTCTATTACGTATTGAATATCTGGAATAACAATATCTACGCCCAGCATTTCGTCTTCTGGGAACATTAAACCAGCATCAAGCATAAACATTTCATCGTCCACTTCGACGATATACATATTTTTCGCAATTTCTCCAACTCCGCCGAGTGGAATGATACGAATGTTTTTATTTTTTTTCTTTATTAAACTCAAAATGTTACCTCCTATTTAATTTCCCCGTCCATATATAAACTCATAATTTATTATAAGTTAAAATGCGCTTTATGTACACTATTAAAGTAATTACAACAAATAGTTTATATCTATTTTAATTCTATAATCACTCAATTTATATTGACTTAATATACAATGCGACTTGAAAATTTTCCACAAACTGAAATTCCGTTTATATACTATTTATAATTACAAACTTCCTTATTAGCATTTTTATATGTATAAAAAAAGAAACTAGCAAATACTGCAATGTGATACTTCCAACAATAGAATCGATGACATGCTATTGTAGGAAGTTACATTCAGTTAACTAGTCTCTCGTTATAGTTACAATACCAATTTTATGATAAAACTCTAATTTATAGTAATGCTTTATGTGATGCATTGACACGACCTTGTTTGTCAATTTCAGTTACTTTGATTTTGAAAATATCGCCGACTTTTAAAACATCTTCGACTTTATCAATACGTTCATTCGCAATTTGCGAAATGTGAACAAGTGCATCTTTACCTGGGAATAATTCAACAAACGCACCATATTTCTCAATACGTTTGACTTTACCTTCATAAACTTGTCCAACTTCTGCTTCACGTGTAATATCTTCAATGATTGAACGTGCACGTGCTATGGCATCTTTATCAACTGCACCAATAAAGATCGTACCATCTTGTTCGATATCAAGTTTCACGCCAGTTTCATCAATGATTTCATTAATTTTTTTACCACCAGGTCCAATGACATCTCTAATTTTCTCTGGTTTAATTGTCATCGTAACTACTTTAGGTGCAAAAGCACTTAATTCGCTACGAGACGTATCGATAGTTTGTAGCATGTGATCTAATATAGCTAGACGACCTTCACGTGCTTGATCTAACGCTTCTTTAATAATTTCTTTTGTTAAACCATCAATTTTAATATCCATTTGAATTGCAGTGATACCTTCAGCTGTACCTGCAACTTTAAAGTCCATATCGCCAAGTGCATCTTCCATACCTTGAATGTCTGTTAAGATTGTATAACTATCATCACGTGTCACTAAGCCCATAGCAATACCTGCAACAGGTGCTTTAATCGGCACACCAGCATCCATTAATGCTAATGTAGACCCACAAATTGATGCCTGTGAAGACGAACCATTGGATTCTAATACTTCACTTACAATTCTTACAGTATATGGGAAGTCTTTCAAATCCGGTATAATATGGCTCAATGCACGTTCACCTAATGCACCATGACCAATTTCACGACGACCTGGAGAACGAACAGGACCCGTTTCACCTACTGAGTAGTTTGGGAAGTTATAATGATGCATGAAACGTTTCTGTTCTTCTTCCCCTAAACCGTCTAGGATTTGATATTCACTCATTGAACCTAAAGTTAGGACAGATAGTGCTTGTGTTTGACCACGTGTAAACAAACCAGAACCATGCGCTCTAGGTAAGACACCTACTTCTGATTCTAATGGACGAATTTCATCTGTTTTACGGCCATCAGGTCTGATTTTTTCTTCAGCAATTAAACGTCTAACTTCCTCTTTCACTAAGTCATTTAATATACTATTCACTTCTTTAATTAACGCTTCGTTATCTGCGTCTTCTTCATCAATAAATTCAGCTGCTACTTTTTCTTTGAGCGCATCTAAATTGATATCACGTTGTTGTTTATCAAATGTTAAAACAGCATCTTTTAAACCGTTCTCTTGTGTTAGTTGTTTAACTTTTTCAACTAATGCTTCATCTTTTTCTACAGGAACGAATGCTTTTTTCTCTGGTTGGATATGATCAACAATTTCTTGTTGGAAATTAACCAATCGTTGAATTTCGCTATGTCCAAAGAAAATAGCTTCTAGCATTTCACTCTCAGTAATTTCACTAGCGCCCGCTTCAACCATGTTCACTGCATCTTTATGACCAGCAACTTCTAGGTCTAAACGCGACACTTCTTTTTGTGCTACCGTTGGATTGATTACGTATTCACCATCAATATATCCCACATTCACACCGGCAATAGGCCCTTGGAATGGAATGTCAGAAACACTCAATGCCATAGATGAACCTATCATAGCTGCCATTTCTGGTGAACAATCTGGATCAGCACTAAGTACAGTATTCATTATTTGAACATCATACTTATAACCTTTAGGGAACAATGGGCGGATTGGTCTATCAATTAATCGTGCAGTTAACGTTGCTTCATCGCTTGGACGACCTTCACGTTTCTTAAATCCACCTGGAATTTTACCAGCTGCATACATTTTTTCTTCATAGTTAACCATTAATGGGAAAAAGTCACCATCACGTGGTTCTTTTGAAGCTACTGCAGTAGATAAAACTACTGTATCACCATAACGAACGAGTACGGCACCATTAGCTTGTTTAGCAAGTTGACCTGTTTCAATCGTTAATGATCTGTTTGCCCATTCGGTTTTAAAAACTTTTTTCTCTTGAGACATTACGAATCTCCTCTCATATATCTATTAGTTCTATCATATCATTTCTTAGAATAATTTTATATTAGTATATTCCTTTTTAAAAAATAGCTGTTCTAAATTATAAAAAAGGGAAAGGACCCTAAAGGTTCTTTCCCTATCAATAAACGTCTTAAAATTAACGACGGATACCTAATGATTTAATTAATTCACGGTAACGTTGAACATCTTTGTCACGTAAATAGTTAAGTAAGTGTCTACGACGACCTACCATTTTTAATAATCCGCGACGTGAATGATGATCTTTTTTGTGTTCACGTAAATGTTCGTTTAATGCAGTGATTTCTGCAGTTAATACAGCGATTTGGACTTCTGGAGAACCAGTGTCTGCTTCGTGTGTACGATATTCTTTAATTAGTTCATTTTTGCGTTCTTGTGAAATTGCCATTGTCAATTTCCTCCTTTTAATTTTTATTCGCCTTTATCCGAGCAAAACGTCGGAGTCTCGAGCTGCCAAGGTAAAGGTGCATAAATGTGGATTACACATTCGACTTAAATATTATATGATAATTCATCACCAAAATCAACCGATAATAGATATTTTGCTTTTTCTTTATCTTTGTTCATCTGTTCAACTAAAGGATCTATTCCATCAAATTTAATTTCTGGTCTTAAATAGTGATGCCAATATACGGTTACACGTTCACCATAAATATTTTCACTAAAGTCGAATAAATTCACTTCAATAACTACTTGTGCTTTGGAAGGATCATGAAACGTCGGTTTAACCCCAACATTGGCTACGCCTCGATATGTTTCTTTGTTTACACCAATTTCCATGCTGACAGCATAAACGCCATTTTTCGGCAATACATAATCACCACTCGGTTGCACATTAGCCGTAGGGAAACCAATTGTTCTCCCTCGTTTTTCACCCTGAACAACTGTACCTTTAATACGATATCGGTAACCTAATTCTTCATTGGCCTTCTGCAAATCGCCTGTTTTAAGCGATTTTCTAATATCTGTTGTAGATATTTTTTCTGACTCAATCTCTTGTTTACTCACAACTGTTGTATTAAACTCAGACATTTCGTCAAGAATCATCATGTTCCCTTTACCGAATTTACCAAATGTAAAGTCAAAGCCAGCAATCACTTCTTTTACATTATTTTTGATAATATAATCCTGAATAAATTCTTCAGCTGTAACTTCAGCAAACTTAGATGAAAAATTAATAACGATACAATAATCTATACCATATGACTCTAAAATTTCCACCTTATCCTGAATTGGTGTTAAATAATCTGTTCTCTTTAATTTAGGATTTAATACAACTGAAGGGTGCGGATCAAATGTCATGACTGCTTTTTTTAAATTTTGGGATTTTGCTTTGGCATCTAATGTTTCAAATACTTTTGCATGACCTTTATGCATACCGTCAAAAAATCCAAAAGCCATCGCAACCACTTCTGTTATATATTGATTATCTTGAATTGGATGAGCTACTTCTATCACTTTCATGTGTATGACTCCTTTAGTTAAACACTTTTTTAGGTTTAATTTCATCAAGTTTTTCTGGGTGTGGTTCATAAATTGCTAACACTTTATGTGTTTCATTATCTACCATTATAACGATGTCGTCTATATTTTGCTTGAACTCAGCTTTGTAAAACTTTTGTCCATTTAATATTTTTCCTTTAATGGCGTTATCAGTAATTAAAATTTGTTCAATACCTTTCAAACCATATTCTATAGGAAATAATTTCTCAAGTAACGTGTCATGCTCATGCAGTGACTTTATATCTTCAAGTGTTAGACTATCATTGATATCAAACCCACCACTTTGCGTACGTGTTAATTTTGACATATGTGCAGGTAGCCCAAGTGCTTTACCAATATCTGTGGCAAGTGTTCTAATATATGTACCTTTACCACATTCAACTATCATATCAAATTGACAAGTATCGTCTACAAAACGCAAATCTGAAATTCGATTAATTTGATAAATGTTGACCTTTCGCTCTGGTCTTTCAACTACTTGATTGTTTCTTGCATATTCATATAGTTTCTTACCATTTACTTTTACGGAAGAATACATTGGTGGAATTTGTATCAGCTCACCTTTAAATTGTTGTAAAACATCATCTATCGACTTAGCAGAAACATCTTGCTCATTAACAGCTATTTGTTCTAATATTTCTCCAGTCTGATCTTCAGTCGTCGTTGTTATGCCCAAACTAACTGTAGCTTTATAAGTTTTACCCATTTCCATAATGTAGTCACTCACTTTCGTAGCACTGCCAATACAAATTGGTAGAACACCTGAAACTTCTGGGTCTAGCGTACCCGTGTGACCAACCTTTTTCGTTTTTAAAATTTTCCTCAACTTGAATACAACATCATGACTTGTTAATCCACGATTTTTAAACACCGGTAAAATCCCATTATACATTTTCAATTCACCTTCAGAGTCTCATTTTTATTATATATACTATACTAACATGTATTGATTTACGCGTTTATGTAAAAAAGAGCGAGACTGAAATCTATTCGATTTCAAGTTCTCGCTCCTACACTAAGAATCTACAATCTAAATTCAAATATTGAGCTAAATAGAATGTAATCATCCTGTGAAAATATATTAATCAATTGTCCACTTCATATTGAATCAAAGACATGCTAATTAATATTTAGTCTTTTTTATGCAAATCCTGAATCATTCTTTCGATTTTATTACCATAATCAATCGATTCATCATATTCAAAATTCAATTCTGGAATGATACGGAGTCTCATTCTAGAGCCTAATTCAGATTTTATAAAGCCTTTAGCTTTTTCTAAGCCTTTGAAGGTATCTGCTTTTTGTTTTTCATTACCTAAAACAGTTAAATAAACCGTTGCAATAGATAAATCATTGGTTAATTGTACGTCAGTAATTGTTAAAAAACCAATTCTTGGATCCTTAACTTTATTATTAGCGATATCCATGATTTCTTGTTTCATTTGTTCGCCTACACGTTCTGCTCTCATATTCATATTTTTCACCTCACATATATCTTACTTCGTCAATTGTTTCCTTACTAACAAATTATATGACAGTTTATTTCATGACGTCAAACAAATATTATTACTTTGTATTCCCTTTTATCGAATCAGTAGAGTTATGTTTGTCATTACAATATATTGCATGTCATATATAAATACAACATATTATATGACAGTTGAGCATAATTTTAATTCCTAACTGTTAATTTTTGAAACATTATTTCATAAGAACGCTATAATTTTATATTTAAATTGCCTAAGCGATGAATTTTTATGCTTAAGTGTAAATGGCATGTGTTTTTCATCAAAGCCATCAACTTTAGTACGTCAATTCATAATGATTTTACACATTTATAAAAATATAGTGCTATACTATAAAACTAATCGATATTATAATTGATTTGATTTTAAAACTTTAGGAGTTGCATCTTTTTTGGAAAAACCAGAACGTCTGCTCTATATTTACACCCGATTACTAAATGGTAAAACGATAAGCAAAGAAGCCTTGTCACAAAAACTACAAGTTAATATACGTACGATTCAAAGAGACATTAGTGATATAAATAATTTTATTTATGAAGATCATGAATGGCATGGTCTTGAAGGCAAAGTAATATACGATACTACAATTGAAAAACATCGCTTAAAGATTGATAGATATAAATTTAAAAATAATAGATTGCTAAATCTTATTTTTCGAATGAAAGATTTCACCCCGGTTATTCATGAAGATACATATAATCTCATTCGTGGTTTGAATGCTAATTCAAATCTAGCAGAAAAATTATTATCTAATAAATTATTAAGCCAATTCAAAATACATCGTGAACTCAATGAGTCTACTTTAATCTATAAAATTCAACTTGCAATCGAGAATAATCATAAACTCACTATACAACTTGATAATGTCGAGCTCCCTAACATCATTCCAATTTATACGCGCTATTTTGATAACGTGTATTGGATTACGTACTTATATGAGGGAGAAATATATACGCGTGATTTAACAACAATTACAGATATTAAACTAACAAATCAAGTATTTGAACGCGATATCTTTAATCATATTAAACAAGTGAAACTGCTAGTGAAAGATGATATTTGGCCAGAAATAAAGAGACAATTCATTATCTTAGATACTACTCCTTCAACAGATGGGACTATCGTTAACCTAATTATTTCAAAAGAAGAAAGTATGCATTTAGCGTATCTATATCCTCAGGCTATCATACTTCTACAACCACAATCCTATGTCGATGAATTTAAAAGAAAAATACAAGTTTTATTCAATAATTACGACATTTAAAAAAAGCTTACAGTTAGTGATACACACATACTATAAGCTTTTTTATTTATTAGTTAGAATTAGAAAATTCATATCTCATAGAATCCATTTTCTTGTGAAAATCAGAATCACCATTTTCGCGTGCAGCCTTTTGTTCTTGATTCCATTTGTAATACTCAATTTTTGATAACGCTTGTTTTTTTCTCAGACGTTCCCTATGCTCTTTATAACTCAATACGTTACATAACGTAAGATGTCTATTTTGTTTAGAAGATAATACAAATAGGTTTTCAATTAAATATTCACAAATATCACTATCCGCAAAATTTTTGAAAATGGATATATATAATTCTTCCTCACTTACGATATAAATTCGTTTTTTATCATCTTTTAGCATTTTAATTAACAAGTTAAAATTTTGCCTCTGGGAAGGAAGTATATATTTAAATGATAAGAAATCTTTCGGTATACCTGCTGCATGACCTGTTTGATAAGGGAAAAATTTAATAACCATTAAACGATTAGGGTCAATATTAAAGTATTTTAAAGTTGACGCATTACTATATAAATATTTTACAAACCATCTATGGCGATCAATATAAGGTAAAAATAATTTTTGACCCTCAAATGTTAATTTACCTTGAATATCTAACAAGATCCTCTTTCTATACTCTATTGCTTCAGCTTCAGGCAAACTGAGTTCGTATGTTTTAAAATCATTTTCGGGTTGTTTTTTTAATATAACGATATCTGCAATTTCAGGATTTCCAAAATAAGGTCGCGCAGTCGCAGGATTAAGTTCAGCATTTTCGAATGTCACTTTTTGTCTATTTTTATTAACTGTCACTTTACCATTAGCGAAATCAATCATTTTCTTAAATCTTGGAATTTCCATAAAATTTTCACCGAAATGTTTTTTTATATATTCTAAATCTCTAGGATGTAAAAATGCTGTAGTATCATTATTTTTAATGATTGCTTTTAATGTCGATTCATCATAAATAGAGTTATATTGATCTAAATATTGTTGCCAGAATTCATTTATTTCTTTTAAATATTCACTCATCATTTATAACCTCCTATTTATTCTAAGTTTAATCATGCACATAGACAGCCAGTGTCAGCCAATATAGATAAAGGTAATTTTACAATATTTTTTATATCTAATTTACAACTATAAAAACATCTATTAATTATATAAAATAGTGCGATAAAATTTGTATGTTTCAATTATTTAATTTTAATATCTTTTGATATTAATTGTTTAATAAACTATAAAAGACGTATACTTAAAATTCGAATCACTGATAAGCCATCGAATTTTGGAATATATATTATATAACAACATAATACGTAAAATCAACATCTCTGATATTTTTCACATCTACTATCAACACTCTCTTTTATACGATGCTTCAGAGTACGAAAGCTTTACATCATTATCAAATATAATCTATTTAGTTGTTAACAGATATACTCTCATCGATTCATAAACATATCTTAATTAAATCTAAAAGTCCCTAATGATGACTGATGGTGACTCAATTTACGCCCTTATACAGAAACTTCATTGATAATAAAAAAGCACGCCAAAAATGAGATTTTAATCTCACTTTTGGCGTGCTTATGATGATTTCAATAAAGAAAATGATTATCGTTAGTCTGAGGTGATTATATGCCTGAATCTTTATTTTAATTTAAATTTTATCTTTTAATTTCTACCATTTCGAACGCTTCAATGATGTCACCTTCTTTAAGGTCATTATACTTTTCAATTGTGATACCACATTCGTAACCTTGAGCTACTTCTTTTGCGTCATCTTTAAAACGCTTCAATGTGTCTAGTTCACCTTCGAATTGTACAATGCCGTCTCTAATGACACGTACACCTGCATTACGAGTGATTTTACCATCAATAACATAACTACCTGCAATTGTACCGACTTTAGAAACTTTGAAAGTTTGACGAACTTCTGCTTGCCCAATAACTTGTTCTTCAAATTCTGGATCTAGCATACCTTTCATTGCTGATTCTATTTCTTCTATAACGTTGTAAATGACACGGTGTAAACGCATATCTACGCCTTCATTATCTGCCGCACGTTTTGCACCAGTATCTGGTCGAACATTGAAACCGATAATAATACCGTTAGAGGCATTAGCTAAAGTAACGTCTGATTCATTTATAGCACCTACAGCTGTGTGTATAATACGCACATTAACGCCTTCAACATCTATTTTCATCAATGACGCAGCAAGTGCTTCAACTGAACCTTGAACGTCACCTTTGATGATGACATTAAGATCTTTCATTTCACCTTGTTTCATTTGTTCAAATAAATTATCTAATGAAACACTCTTACTTTCTTGACGTTGTTGCATCACATTAGCTTCATGGCGTGCTTCACCAATACGTCTTGCTTGTTTTTCATCTTTAAATACAACAAATCTGTCACCAGCTTGTGGCACATCATTAATACCAGTAATTTCAACTGGTGTAGAAGGACCAGCCGTTTTAATACGTTGGCCTAAATCATTAACCATTGCACGAATTCTACCATACGTGTTACCAACTACGAGTGAATCACCCACATTGAGTGTACCATTTTGAACTAATAATGAAGCAGACGGACCGCGTGACTTATCTAATTCAGCTTCAATCACTGTACCTACAGCATTTTTTTCTGGATTAGCTTTTAATTCTTGTACTTCTGAAGTCAATACAATCATTTCTAATAAATCTTCAATACCGTCGCCACTTAATGCTGAAAGTGGAACGAAGATTGTATCGCCACCCCAGTCTTCTGGAATTAAACCGTATTCAGTTAATTCTTGCATCACACGGTCTGGATTTGAAGTAGGTTTATCAATTTTGTTTACAGCTACAATTGTTGGCACTTCAGCCTCTTTGGCATGATTTATTGCTTCAATTGTTTGAGGCATTACCCCATCATCAGCTGCCACTACTAAAATAGTAATATCGGTAACTTGAGCACCACGTGCACGCATTGTTGTAAAAGCAGCGTGACCAGGTGTATCAAGGAAAGTGATTTTTTTGCCATCATTTTCAATTTGGTAAGCACCGATATGTTGTGTAATACCACCAGCTTCTCCAGCTGTCACTTTCGTATGACGAATAGAATCTAATAACGTCGTTTTACCATGGTCAACATGCCCCATGATTGTAACTACTGCTGGACGTTCTATTGCATTTTCATCTTCTGTTTCATCATCAAAATAAATCGCCAAGTCTTCTTCATCAACTACGATTTCTTTTTCAATTTCAACACCATAATCGTCTACAATAAGTTCTAATGTTTCGTCATCTAGTGATTGATTGATATTAGCCATGATACCTAATAAGAATAATTTTTTGATAATACCTGAAGAATCAACATTTAATTTTTCAGCAAGTTCACCAACTGTTATGCCATCTTGGTAGGTAATTTTTGATGGCATTTCTTTTGGTTCTTCTTGTTTAGGTTGTTTGTTATTTTTATTATTTTTGTTGTTCTTGTTATTTTTATTATTTTTCTTATTATTCGGCTTATTATTTTGGTTACCTTTATTCGATTGGTTACCTTTATTGTGAGTTGTTTGTTGTTTATTTTGAGTATTCTTTTGTTGTGATTTCTCACTTTGTTCTGCTTTTTCTGGTTTGTAAATTTTATCTAAAGCTTTAATTTGGTCGTCTTCTAACGTTTGCATATGACTCGTTACCTCAACGTCCATTTTTTTCAATTCATCAATAATTTCTTTACTTTTAATTTTTAAATCTTTTGCGTATTCGTAAATTCTTTTTTTACTCATATAGTCACTCCTTACGATATTCATCAATCATTGACAATAACTTTTTAGCAAAGCCTTGATCAGTGATTCCAATGTTTACACGTTCTGCTTTACCCAAAGCTTGTCCTAATTCAGCTCTCGTTCCAAATATACGTAATGATATATGGTAACTTTCACATTTGTTCTGTATCACTTTAATTGTGTTATCAGAAGCATCCGTTGCAATGATTACGAGCTTTAGTTTGTTCTTTTTCAAATCATTTAAAATAACTGATTCACCTGTTTTTACTTTTCCAGCACGCATTGCTAAACCTAAAAAATTTACGATTTGTTCTTTGGTCATTTAGGTATCTCTTCACGGTATATAAGACGTATAATTTCTTTATACACAGGCTCTAATGTATCAGCATCAGCTTTAAAATACTTTTCTAAAACACCTTTTTGTTGAGCTTCTTCTACTAGCTTAACATCCTTTGATACGTAGGCACCACGACCTTGTTGTTTACCTGTCGCATCAGCAAAAATTTGCTCATCTTTATTGATTACAACTCGAATCATGTCATTTTTAGGATGCATTTCATTTGATAGTATACATTTACGCATTGGAATTTTTTTCTTTTTCATAAAGTATCCACTCCAATTTATTTTTCTGCGTCTTCGTCTTCTATTTCAACTGTCTCTGTTGGTTGCGATTCAGTAGTATCTTCTTCTACTTCAATATTTTCAGACGACACAACATCATCTAATTGCATTTCATCTTCTTCATTTAATGCTTCTTCTGCAGGATAAACGCCTGCTGCTCTCGCATCAGTTTCTGATTTAATATCGATCTTCCAACCAGTTAATTTTGCTGCTAATCTCGCGTTTTGACCGCGTTTACCAATTGCTAGTGATAATTGATAGTCAGGGACAACAACGACTGTTGATTGATTTGGCTCATCCACGATAACCTGTAGCACTTGTGAAGGGCTTAATGCATTCTTAACAAATACCTTAGGATCTTCATTCCATTGAACAATATCAATTTTTTCGCCACCAAGTTCTTCTACAACCGCTTCTACACGTGCACCTTTAGCACCAACACATGCGCCAACTGCATCAATATCAGGGTTATCAGAATGCACACTGATTTTAGAGCGATCTCCTGCTTCACGTGCAACAGATTTAACAATAACTGTACCATCAAATATTTCAGGCACTTCTTGTTCAAATAAACGTTTTAATAAGCCTGGATGACTTCTAGAAACATAAATTTGTGGACCTTTTGTAGTTTGTTCAACCTTATTTACGTACACTCTAATTCTTTCATTCGGAATATAGCTTTCATTTGGGCTTCTTTCAGCTTCAGATAGTACAGCTTCAGTACGCCCTAAATTCACATATACATAACGGTGGTCTACTCTATCAATTAAACCTGTTACAATATCATCTTCTTTATCGATGAATTCATCGTAAAGGATTTCGCGTTCTGCATCACGTAAACGTTGCATAACAGCTTGTTTCGCTGCTTGCGCACCTACACGACCAAAGTCACTTGGCGTTACATCTTCTTCGTAAATATCACCAATTTCATAGGCTGGATTTTTTACTAATGCAGTATCTAAACTAATTTCTTCTCTATCATCCATTGATTCTTCAACCACTTCTTTACGAGCGATTACTTTGAAACTACCTTGATCCATATTTAATTCTACGCGTACAGTTCTCGCGCTATCGTAGTTCTTTTTATAAGCAGTGATTAAAGCTGCTTCAATGGCATCGATCAATACTTCTCTAGGAATCTTTTTTTCTTTTTCTAAGTACTCAGTAGCTAATAATAATTCATTACTTGACACGACTTATCATCCTCCTCATCACGTTATATCATTACAGCATGGCGTGCTTTTGCGATTTTATTTCTTGGAATTTCAATTTGCTTTGTTTTAGCCTTTTCTTTAACTTCCATAACAATGTTTGTTTCATCAACAGATTGTAAAATACCTAACCATTCTTTAGAACCTTCAATTGGTGCATATAAAGAAACAAATACTGGTTTTGTTATTGCGTTTTGGAAATCTTTTTCTTTTTTAATTGGTCTTTCAGCACCAGGTGACGCGACATCTAAATAATACATTTCTTGTATAGGATCTTCCGCGTCCATGACTTCGCTGATTTTTTCAGAAGCTAGCGCACAATCGTTTAAATCAACGCCGCCTTCTTTATCTATAGATACTCTTAAAAAATGGTCTTTTCCTTCTTTGGTAAACTCAACTTCTACTAATTCAAAATTTAAGTCGTTAAGGACAGGTTGAATGATAGTCTCAACTTGCTCAGTTATTTTACTCATGCTGACCTCCTTTTTTGGCAAATAGAAAAGAGCGGGTATTATGCCCACTCTTTCTGCCTGAGTCTAATTTTTTAAGCACTATTATTATACCATATGTTCATTTTCTATACAAATAACTATATTTGTTAAACGGCACAATGACAACTTACTTAAGTTATTCTCAAATTTACTTATATTTAATTAATGTCAAATTCAAGTAAAATATATCAACCTCTTATACTTTTACTAAATCTATAAAATAATACACTTAATTGAAATTTAAATAGTCTCTAGTAAATCATATTTAAGGATTACATATCAAAAATGGAAAGCTGTGCTTTATCTGGCAAATTAGGTAATGAACCTAATTCATCTAGATACTCAATAACTTTTTGAGATAAACCAGCTTTTTTATTTAAATCTTCTTTAGATAAGAAAGGCCCTTCATCGCGCGCTTCTACAATTCTTTGTGCAACATTTTCACCTAAACCTGGTACAGCAATAAATGGAGGAATTAAAGTATCCCCTTCGATTATGAATTCAAATGCTTTGCTCTTCTCTAAACTGATTGGTTGCATTCGGTAGCCACGTTGCGCCATCTCGTTCATAATCTCAAGCACCGTTAACGTATCTTTTTCTTTTTTTGCTAAATCCATATAACGTGAATACATATCATTTACCGTGTTACGTATACTTTCTTTATCTTTAATCATTGAGATTAAATCAAAGTCTGAAGCACGTACAGTAAAGTAACTAGCATAGTAATATAATGGATAGTGCACTTTGAAATAAGCAATACGTACAGCCATTAGTACATAAGCTGCTGCGTGGGCTTTAGGGAACATGTATTTAATCTTTCTACATGAGTCTAAGTACCAATCTGGCACTTCATTATCAACCATCGCTTCTACCATATCATCAGTTAAACCTTTACCCTTACGAACAAATTCCATTGTTTTAAAGGCTAATGAAGGTTCCAAACCGTTATACATCAAGTAGACCATGATATCATCACGACAACAAATTACACTTGCTAAATCGCATTTACCAGAGCGTATTAAATCCTGTGCATTACCTAACCATACATCCGTACCATGAGATAGCCCTGAAATTCTAACTAATTCAGAAAATGTTGTTGGTTTCGTATCTTCTAACATTTGTCTAACAAATCCAGTTCCGAATTCTGGTACACCAAATGTACCTGTTTTACATAAAATTTCATCGGAAGTGACACCTAAAGGCTCTGGTGAACTAAAAATGCCCATGGTCGCCTTATCATCTACTGGAATCGTTTTTGGATCAATACCTGACAAATCTTGCAACATACGTATCATAGTAGGATCATCGTGACCCAGTATATCCAATTTCAACACATTATCATGAATGGAATGGAAATCAAAGTGCGTTGTCATCCAAGAAGAACCTTGATCATCTGCTGGGAATTGAACAGGTGTAAAATCGTAAATATCCATATAATCGGGAACAACAATAATACCACCTGGATGTTGTCCAGTCGTACGTTTAACACCAGTACAACCTTTTACAAGTCTGTCTATTTCTGCTCCTCGTTTATGAATACCTTGATCGTTTAAATATCCCTTCACAAAACCAAAAGCAGTTTTTTCTGCAACCGTACCGATCGTTCCCGCACGAAATACTTTATCTTCACCAAATAGCTCTTTAGTATAGTTATGCGCTTCAGGTTGATATTCACCACTAAAGTTCAAGTCAATATCAGGTACTTTATCTCCTTTAAATCCTAAGAAAGTTTCGAATGGAATATCCTGGCCTTCTTTAATCAAATCACAACCGCACGATTCACATTTCTTGTCTGGTAAATCGAATCCAGAACCAACAGAACCATCATCAAAGAACTCACTTTGCTTACACTCTGGACAAATATAATGTGGTGGTAGGGGATTCACTTCTGTAATTTCAGTCATTGTTGCCACAAAGCTCGAACCAACAGAACCACGTGAACCTACTAAGTAACCATCATTCAGTGATTTTTTAACTAATCTTTGAGAAATTAAATATATTACTGAGAAACCATTACCTATAATACTTTCCAATTCTTTCTCTAAACGATTAATGACAATCTGTGGTAAATCATCGCCGTAAAGTGCTTTTGCATTATCGTAACTCATTTCACGTATTTCTTCATTCGCACCTTCCATTCTCGGTGTGAATAGTTCATCTTTAATTGGTACGACACGTTCTATTTTATCTGCTAAATCATTCGTATTCTGAACTACAAGTTCATATGCTTTTTCCTCACCTAAAAAGTGTAATTCATCTAACATTTCATCCGTTGTTCTAAAATGCGCTTTTGGTAAAGTAGAGCGATTTAATGGATTACCCGGTTGAGCGGCAATTAATATTTTACGAGCAATCGCATCATGTTCATTTAAATAATGTGCATTACCTGTTGCAATCACTGGAATATTATTTACATCCCCCGCTCGAATTAAACGATTATAAATTTCATGTAAAGTTTCATTATCTCTTACTAGCTCTCTATCAATTAGATCTTGATAAAGTGCTGGCGGTTGAACCTCAATAAAATCGTAATATTTGGCAATTCGCTCTACTTGAGACTGGTCTTTTTGCATAACTGCTGTAAATACTTCGCCCTCATCACACGCAGAGCCTACAAGTATTCCTTCTCTATACTCATCCAACAAAGAACGTGGAATTCTTGGTGTACGGTAATAATATTGAACAAGAGAAGCACTCACAATTTTAAATAGATTTTTCAAACCATCTTGGTTCTGCACAATGAGTGTTACATGATTTGGTCGTGCACGCTTATACGCATCTTCATTTGACAATGACGTATTGATATCTTGATGGTTGTGAACACCAAGCGCTTCTAGTTGCTTAAGCATTTTTATGAACATATAGGCCGTTGCTTCTGTATCATATATCGCTCTATGGTGTTGCGTTAATTCAACTCCGTATTTTTTAGCTAAGAAATTTAAGCCATGCTTACCATATTCTGTATTAATTGTTCTAGATAATTCTAATGTATCAATGACACCGTTCGTGGAAGCACCAATGCCAACGTGTTCATAGCCTGTATCGATGAAACCCATATCAAATGATGCATTATGCGCTACAAAAATGGCGTCGCCTACCCATGATTTAAACTCAGTGAGCACTTCTTCTATTTCAGGGGCATCTACTAACATGTCATCTGAAATATGCGTTAAGTTTTTAATTGTTTCTGACAATCGTTCATGAGGATTACTGAATCGTTCAAATTTATCAATAATTTCGCCATCTTTTACTTTAACAGCTGCAAGTTCAATAATTTTATCGTATTGATTTGAAAGTCCCGTTGTCTCAACGTCAAATACTACATAAGTAGCTGTTTTCAGGTCACAATCTTTTGGTTTATATGCGATTGGTACACCATCATCTACCAGCATACCTTCCATGCCATAAATCATTTTAATTCCTTTTTTTTCGGCAGCACTATGTGCATCTGGGAATGCTTGCACAACATTATGGTCTGTTACCGCAATGGCTTTATGTCCCCACTTCGCAGCTTGATCTACATAATCTGATATGTTTGGAATACCATCCATTTGACTCATTGACGTATGTAAATGGAATTCAACACGTTTGTCTTCAGCTTTATCTTGTTTTGTAGCTTTTTTTATTTCTTCGATATCTGACATCATCATAACTAGGTCACGTACAAATGTATCTTCCTCAATACGCCCTTGTGCACGAACCCATTTACCTACACTTAAAGCTTTAAAATGCGCTAAATCATCTTTATTTTTACGTGTGAACATTTTCAAGACAAGAGAATCTGTATAATCTGTTACTTTTAATTCTACAATATGACGCCCACTCTTCAATTCTTTTAAATTGATATCGAAAATAACACCTTCTACAGCAGCTTTAAATTCTTCTTCGATAATTGAGTCAATTTGACGTACATTTTCAACTTGGATTGGTTTACCAATTTGACATTTTGAAACATCACTTTCGTTATTGTCCTGTTGTTTTGCTTTTTCAGCCTTCATTTTCTCTAATTTTTCTGTTGCTTCACGCGCACTTTTCTCATCTTCTTCTTGAATATGTGCTTCTAATGACGCTAAATCCCCATGGTTAACTGCACTATCTGTTTCGAAAACGACTTTACTTATATTAAACCCACACTGTTGGTATGCTGCAATCAAACTACCATTACACGCTTTATCAAAGTGATCTCGTTCAACATCGTTTTGGCACATGACTTTTAATACATCACCTGACATAATTAAGCGTTTTTGTTTTAATTGTCCTTTTACTTTGGGTGATAATTTTGTTTGATCAATACAGTGGCTAAAATATTTTATTGCAAATTCATCTTGATTTGTTTTATCTTTTACCGTGAAATTACATTTTACATCTGCAATCGTTTTAAATTCTTCAATGATTGCACCTGTAAAAAGCAAATAATTTTCAATTGTTAAAAAATGTGGGAATGTAATTTGAAATACCCAAGTTCGATTTGATGTTTTGACATCAACACGTGTTAATTCACTATTTTCCAATATTTCTGAATCTAAATGCTCAGCAATTTTGATTTGGTCAGCTAGTATTTTAAATTTTTCCTCATTTGTCATTGCCATGACGATAACCACCTTACTATTAATTACACTACTTTTCTTATATATAGATACTTATATTTTATGACGGTGTATGTATGAATTTACATGTTCTATACTATAACGGAATATCTAAAAATTTCTATTAGTTCAACTTGTCGCACTATGATATTACTTTACATGAATAACAAAAGAGTCTGAGACACAAATAGATGTCTCAGACTTTTTTGTCAATTGGCAGTAGATGTAAAGTCTCACTCTTATACATGAGCTTCAATTCAAGTAATCATCTACCCTAGTCATAATTGTCAAGCTGGGACAATGAAACCTTTTGAAAAATTCGGTTTCTACCTATCTCCCATATTTATACTTTTTAACGCACAGTTTACTTTGTATATTATAACAAATTATCCTAGTTCCTGCTCTAAAATTAGATATTAGAATACAATGTGTTTACATAATTAATTAAATTATCCACATAGACCTCTTCACTTTCACCTGTATCACGACGTTTCACTTCTACTATACCCTCTGCTGCATTTTTACCAACAACCACACGCACTGGCAATCCAATTAAATCAGCATCATTAAATTTAACACCTGCACGTTCTTTACGATCGTCATATAAAACATCGTAGTTTTCTTTTAACTGGGTATATAATTGATCTGCTAATTCACGTTGATCATCTTTTTTAGGATTAATCGTAATTAAGTGTAAATCAAATGGTGTTACAGATTTTGGCCAAATGATGCCATTTTCATCATTGTTTTGTTCAACAATCGCACTTAATGTTCTTGATACGCCAATTCCATAACAACCCATTAATAGTGGCTGTGCTTTACCTTGATTATCTAAAAATGTTGCATTCATTGATTCAGAGTATTTCGTTCCTAATTTAAATACCTGTCCAACTTCAATGCCCTCTGCAAAGCGAGCTGGTCCGGAGCCATCTGATAATGGTTCACCTTCTAATATAAATCTAAAGTCTCCGAAAGCATCAACTTCGAAATCACGACCAATATTAGCATTTAATAAATGATAGCCATCTTCGTTTGCACCAACGACAATATTATTTAAATCTTGAATGAAATTATCGGCATAGACTTTAATCTCTTTATCAAAAACTGGACCTAGCGAGCCAGGTTTCGCACCTAAAAGATTAACAATTTCGTCTTCAGAAGCTAATTCAATATTATCCGTACCAAAGTATGCTTTTAACTTAATATCATTCAATTCATGGTGACCACGAACTAAGACCATAATAAATTCTCCATCTATTTTAAATACCATAGATTTAGTAATTTCGTCTAAGGGTTTGTCTAAGAATGTAGCCAGTTCTTGCGCAGTATGAATATTTGGTGTTTCTATTTTTGTTAATGGTTGTAAATCTTCATGTTTTTCATTGGCTTGATAGACTACTTCCGCTTTTTCAATATTTGCAGCATAGTCACTCTGTTCACTATACACAATCGTATCTTCGCCGATTTCACTTAGTGCCATAAATTCATGTGTGTGACTGCCACCAATTGCTCCTGAATCTGCAACAACTGGTCGCGCATTAATACCAACACGTTTAAATATGCGACCGTATGCGTTATACATGTCTTGATAAGATGCATCTAGAGAGTCCTCATCCGCATGGAACGAATAAGCATCTTTCATGATAAATTCTCTACCACGTAACAAACCGAAGCGTGGACGCTTTTCATCTCTGTATTTAGATTGTATTTGGAATAACGTAAGTGGTAATTGTTTGTATGACTTCAATTCATCTCTAACGATGGACGTTACAACTTCCTCATGTGTTGGTCCTAATGCAAATTCACGTCCGTTACGATCTTGTAAACGCATCAGTTCTGGACCGTAAGCACTCCAGCGACCTGACTCTTCCCATAATTCTGCTTGTTGTAATGCAGGCATTAAGATTTCAACCGCATCTATGCGTTCCATTTCTTCACGCACAATTGCTTCAATATTATTCAGTACGCGTGCAGCTAAAGGTAAATAACTATAGATCCCACTTGTACTTTGTTTAATTAAACCAGCTTTCAGTAATAAACGATGGCTCAGTGCTTCTGCTCCTGCTGGTACTTCTTTCATTGTTGGAATAAATACCTTTGATTGTTTCATTTAACTACCTCTCTCCCTTTTATAAGAAATAACGTTGAATATCGTTCCATGTCACTAAGACCATTATAATAAGTACAAAAACAGCACCAATCGCAATAATTGTTGTTTCGGCTTTCTTATTAACCGGTTTTCTAAATATCGCTTCATATATGACGAATAAAATACGGCCACCGTCTAGTGCAGGTATTGGTAACAAGTTCATTAAGCCTAGATTAACACTTAATAGTGCCGTCCAAGAAATTAAATTAATGATACCTGTTTTAACTACTGAATCCACAGTGTGATATATACCAACTGGTCCGTTTAGCATATCGAAAGAAAAATGACCAGTAAATATGCTGGCAATCATACTTACAATAGCTGTAAATATTAATTTACCCGCCTCTAGTGATCGTTCAACACCAGCTGCAATTGGTTTAAATATTGTATGTTCGGTACTTGCACTATAGCCTAATAAATATCTAGTTTGTGTATTAGTTTTCGTTACTTTTTGTTCTACTTTTTTAGGCTTGATATCCATCGTATGTGTTTTTCCATCACGTTCAACCGTAACTTCTGTCTTATTATCTTTAATATTTTTTACAACACTATCTATATCACCTTTATTTTCAATTTTTTTATCATCTAATTTAACAATTTTATCACCAGATTTAAGACCAGCTTGTTGTGCCGGTGAATCTTTCATGACTTCATCAATGCCATTTGTCGGTGTCCCTTGATAATACGCAAGACCGATAAATAATACCAATGTAAGTAAGAAGTTAAATAGTGGTCCAGCAAATAATGTTAAAAACTTTTGATAAGGCTTTTTATACGTGAATTGTCTATCTTTTGGTGCAATTTGAATTAAGCTACCATTTTCAACAAAATATGATTTTTTAGCAATATTATACCTATGACGTTCTTGATCATAAGGCGTTACACCTTCGATATACAAGCCATCTTTAAAATCACATTGTTTCACTTCTATCGCTTCAATTTGTTGGAATTTATGTTGGTCATCCAAAATGATATGTGTAATTTCATCTTTATCATTCAATTTTATTTTAACATGCATACCTGGTTGTACCGGCGGTTCTTCCAAACCATCACCAGCCATACGCACATAACCACCAACTGGTAATAGTCGTATCGTATATAATGTTTCATTTTTTCTAAAACTAAATATTTTAGGTCCCATACCAATAGCAAATTCTGGACACATAATTCCTGCGCGTTTAGCAAAAAACATATGCCCATATTCATGTACGGTTACGAGGACACCAAAAACAATGATAAAAGAAATAATTGTTACTAGAAAACTCAATTTGATACACCTCATATTTTCTTAATAAATTAACTGCATGTTGGATAACATGCAATGTGTCAGTAATGTATACTACCAACTTTAAGTTATAAAAGTATACCACAACTATACTTTGTCATACACGTAACTCTAATCATTTTTATTCAACAGTTATCAACATGCTAACTTATAAATATTGAAAATTTAATTTAGCATTGTGAAATCTTTCGACCTTGTCAAAAGGAGTTAAGAATATCATTAACTGTTATTAAATAACCAGTTATTTCAATCCATTAACTCCTTTCGCATTTTTATAAAATTATAAAAGTCATATCGTAAATGTATTATATTTGAATTAATAAAATATTTAATAATGGTAAGACAAACATAAAACTATCAAAACGATCTAAAATGCCACCGTGACCTGGTAAAATTCTTCCAGAATCTTTTACGCCAAAGTGACGCTTGAACCCTGACTCTACTAAGTCACCCAATTGACCAAACATGCTTAAAATAATCGTAATGATTAGCAATAACCATAGTGCGATATTGAAATCTACAAAGATCATCATTACTAGCGGTACGATTAAACTACAAATCAAACCACCTACAAAGCCTTCAACAGTTTTGTTAGGGCTAATGACTGGCCATAATTTGTGTTTACCCATCAATCTACCAAAAATATACGCACCTGTATCAGTTAACCAAACCACTAAAAACGCAAATAATATGTAATGTAAACCCTCTGAGCGTGTTTCATATAAATACATAAATCCGATACCTACATATGCGATGGACATTAGACAAAATGCCGCATCCATAAAGCTGAATCTATTTTTAGAAAGTACTGTATAACTTAATAAAATAAAACTCATTGCTATTAACGATTTTAATTGAAGGTCGTTAACCCAGCTCCCCGCGTCTTGAGGTAACATAATGATTAAAATACCTAATGCACTAATTATCCCTGGTATTGATAAGAACTTAATCATATTCATATTAAGCAATTCTTTTAAAGCGATGAATGCCAATAAATATGAAAATAGCATTAGAATAAGGCCACCCTTAAGTAAAACTGGGAGGAAAACGATAAGTGCTATAATTGCCGTTAAAGTTCTAACTTTCATACTATTCTCCTAACTATTTATAATCCACCAAATCGGCGCTGCCTTGATTGATAAATTTTAATACAATTTATTAATTCTTCTTTATCGAAATCTGGCCATAGCTTTTCATTGAAAATAAATTCACTGTAAGATACTTGCCAAATAAGGAAATTGCTTATTCTTTGTTCACCTGATGTTCTTATCAAAAGATCTGGGTCAGGATAGGCATGTGTCATCAAATGATCATCAATCATCTGTTCTGTAATGTCATCACTAGTTAATCCTTTAGCAGTTAGTTCATCATAGATTGTTTTCACACTGTTTAATATTTCAGCACGACCACCATAATTAATCGCGAAGATTAATTTTAAACCTGTATTATCTTTAGTATCTTCTTTGGCTTTAGCGATTGCTTTGAGTGTAGATGATGGCAAATATTCCATAAAACCAATTGTCTCGACTTTTACATTATTTTCTATCAACTCTGGTAGAAATGTTTTTAAAAAGTTAACTGGCAAGTTCATGATATAATTGACTTCATTTTCAGGTCTAGTCCAATTTTCTGTAGAAAATGCATACAATGTTAAATATTTAATTCCAATATCACTAGCAACTTTTGTGATTTTTTTAACTGTTTGCATACCTTGATAGTGACCTTTAATTCTAGGCAATTTTCTTTGTTTTGCCCAGCGACCATTACCGTCCATGATTATAGCAACATGTTCAGGTATGTTATGTAAGTCCAAGCCAAACTCTGATTGGATTGGCTGATTTTTATTTTTTTTAATTAACTTTTTAAACATGGTATTTCCTCCGAGCGTGATCATCTATGTTTATTATAATAGGTTCTAGATGCAATTATCTACCATTTTATCATACTAGATTGTTGCATTGAATAAACAAATAAAAAAACTGTACCAAAGTCTGATTTGATACAGTTCAGATAAGAATATGATTAGCCTCTTAATCAGCAACAATATAAGTTCAATTATATCGCCTTAATGATTGAAGCCATTATCATCATTACCATGTTTATACTGACATAATATCTTGTTCTTTTTCTTCTAACAATTTTTCAACTTCTTTAATTGAATCGTCAGTTAATTTTTGTACATCATCTGTTTGTGTTCTTAAATCATCTTCAGTGATGTCAGAATTTTTTTGTTGTTTTTTAAGCTCATCGTTTGAGTCACGACGCACATTTCTTACTGCAACTTTAGCGTCTTCGCCAATTTTTTTAACATCTTTAACAAGCTCTTTACGACGTTCTTCAGTTAATGCTGGTACACTGATACGGATAACTTCTCCATCACTTGAAGGATTAACACCTAAGTTAGCTGCATTGATTGCTTTTTCAATATTGCCAACTGATGATTTATCATATGGAGAAATGACTAATAAACGTGCTTCTGGCACACTAATACTAGCAAGTTGTTGAACTGGTGTTGGCGCACCGTAATAATCAACATTTACACCATTTAATAAGTTTGAATTCGCTCTACCAGCACTGATATTAGCTAATTCTCTTGAAAGATTGTCTATTGATTTTTGCATTTTTGATTTCGTTTCATTAATAATGTCACTCATAGTCATACACCTCTAATTATTTTGTAATCAATGTTCCTATTTTTTCACCCATGACAGCGCGTTTAATATTACCTTCTTCAGTTATTGAAAATACATTTAATGGAATATTATTATCCATGCAGAATGATGAAGCTGTTGAATCCATAACTTGTAAACCTTCTTGTAACATTTGGATATGCGTTAGGTGCTCATATTTGATTGCATTTGGATCTACTTTCGGATCAGCAGAATAAACACCGTCGACATTATTTTTGCCCATTAAGATAACATCAGCTTCAACTTCAGCTGCACGCAATGCTGCAGTTGTGTCAGTAGAGAAGTAAGGGTTACCTATACCGGCTGCAAAGATGACCACACGATTTTTTTCTAAATGTCTGATTGCACGACGACGAATATAAGGTTCTGCAACTTGTTTCATTTCTATTGAAGTTAAAACACGTGTGTCACATTCTAATTGTTCGAGGCTATCTTGTAAAGCTAATGCATTCATTACTGTAGCTAACATACCCATGTAGTCTGCTGTACCACGATCCATGCCTAAATCGCTACCAGTTTTACCTCTCCAAATATTACCGCCACCAACGATAACTGCAATTTCACAGTCCAATTTAGCTACTTCAGCTACTTGTTCTGCAATACTTTTGATTATAATTGGGTTAATTCCAAATCCATCGTCACCTGCGAGTGCTTCGCCACTTAATTTTAATACAACACGTTCGTATTTAGAAGTTTGAGCCATTGTCTTATCCTCTCTATTGTAAAAATATGTAAATTATACAAGTAAAGAAGACACAATAGGTCTTCCAATACAAAAGTGAATCTTTCATACGGAGCACAAAAGGTGTCTTCTTCCTTGTTTTAACTTATGAAAAATTATTTCATTTGTCCTTTAACTTCGTCAGCAAAGTTTTCTTCACGTTTTTCCATGCCTTCGCCTACTTCATAACGTACGAAGTCAACTAGTTTACCACCTTTAGATTTTAAGAAAGCTTCAACTGTTTGATCAGGATCTTTTACAAAGTTTTGGTCAACTGCACAAATTTCTTGTAGATATTTACGTAAACGACCTTCAACCATTTTTTCAACGATATTTTCTGGTTTACCTTCATTTAGAGCTTGTTGTTTTAAAACATCTCTTTCATGAGCGATTTCATCTTCGCTTACTTGTTCAGATGAAACATATTTAGGGTTGATTGCAGCAATGTGCATTGCAACATCTTTAGCTGCTTCAGCATCAGTAGAACCTTCAACTACAGTTAATACACCAATACGTCCACCCATGTGTAAATAAGCACCGAATGAATCGTTGTCTGTTTTAGTTCTAACAGCAAAACGACGGATACTTAATTTTTCACCGATAGTTGAGATAGCTTCTTTAACACGTTGGTCAACTGATTTACCATCTGGTAAGTTAGTTTCTAAAAGTGCTTCAACTGTTTCTGCTTTAGTATCTAATACTTGGATAGCAATTTCTTTCACTAATTGTTGGAAACCTTCATTACGAGCAACGAAGTCAGTTTCAGAATTGATTTCAACAATTGCTGCTTCGTTTCCTCTTTCTTCAACGTGTACTAAACCTTCTGCCGCAATACGGTCAGATTTTTTAGCAGCTTTAGCGATACCTTTTTCACGTAGGAAGTCTACCGCTTTATCGATGTCACCATCAGTTTCTGTTAACGCTTTTTTACAGTCCATCATACCAGCGCCAGTTTTTTCACGTAATTCTTTTACAAGTTTAGCTGAAATTGCCATTTCAAATTCCTCCATTATTTAATGAATTTTATTTTATTTATTTTAAAAAAAGGTGATAAGCTTCAATATCTTATCACCCATTTTACATTATTCTTAGTTTGATTCAACAGAAGTGTTTTCTTCAGTTGTTTCTGCTTCAGTAGCTTCTTTTGATTCATCTAAATCAATATTTTGTTCAGCTGCTACTTCTTCATTTGATACACCTTGTTGACCTTCTAAGATTGCATCTGCCATTTTACCAGTTAATAATTTAACGGCACGGATAGCATCATCGTTTGCAGGGATAACGTAATCAATTTCATCTGGATCACAGTTAGTATCTACAATACCAACGATTGGGATGTGTAATTTACGTGCTTCAGCAATTGCGTTGCGCTCTTTACGAGGGTCAACAACGAACAATGCTTGAGGCATAGATTTCATATCACGAATTCCGCCTAAGAATTTAATTAAACGGTCATATTCTTTTTTAAGTTCTACAACTTCTTTTTTAGGTAATACTTCGAATAAGCCATCTTCTTCCATTTTTTCAATTTCAGAGATACGTTTAATACGTTTAGAAATTGTTTTATAGTTAGTTAAGATTCCACCTAACCATCTTTGGTTTACATAGAATTGACCAGCACGTTCTGCTTCAGCTTTAACTGAATCTTGTGCTTGTTTTTTCGTACCAACGAATAAAACTTTTCCGCCATCTTCTGATACTTGTTTAATGAAGTTATAAGCTTCTTCTACTTTTTTCACTGTTTTTTGTAAATCGATAATGTAAATACCGTTTCTCTCAGTGAAAATGTATCTTTTCATTTTTGGGTTCCAACGGCGTGTTTGGTGACCGAAGTGAACACCTGCTTCTAGCAATTGTTTCATTGAAATTACTGCCATAATAAATTCCTCCTATTGGTTTATTACCTCCACAAAAAGCTCATATAAACACGACAATTAAATATCGCACCCTTTATACTTTAACTTTCTGTGTGTGTATTGGCTTCATAGCCGTCAATAAATATATCATATTTACCTATGCAAATCAATAGTTTTTGTCCATTAATTTACACATTATAAAGAACGACTAAGCCCATCTATTAGTCGTTCTCAATTAAGTCGTTACGCAATAAAATTTTATTTGATTCTTTCTAGTTCATCTAAGAACTTGTCTTTTTTAACTTTAATAAATGTACCCTTCATACCTAATGAACGAGATTCGATTACACCCGCACTTTCTAGTTTACGCAAGGCATTTACAATAACTGAACGTGTAATGCCGACTCTATCTGCAACTTTTGAAGCGATTAGTAAGCCTTCTTTACCACCTAGTTCTTCAAATATATGTTCAATCGCTTCACTTTCAGAATATGATAATGAGTTGATCGCCATACTAATAGCTGCTTTATCTCTTGCCTCTTGTTCTACTTCATTATGTTTTTCACGTAATATTTCCATACCGATAACTGTAGCTGCGTATTCACCTAATACCAAGTCGTTTTCAGAAAAATCTTCTGTCACACGTCCTAGAACTAATGTACCAAGTCTTTCGCCACCACCTAAAATTGGGAAAATTGTTGTTCTGCTATCACCGAATAAATCATTATTTTCAGGTGGGAAAACAGTTAGTACATTATCAATACCAATATTGGATTGTGTTTCTTTCACATCCATCAATTGATCTGTATATTCTACAGGGATATGTCTATTTTCTAACATTTCGATGATACGTTCATTTTTTAATAATTCATTTAAATTCGAACCTAAAATTTTACCTTTTCTTGAAACTATAAAAACATTTGTTATTGTCACACTACTTATCGTTTGTGCTACATCTTTAAAATCTACCGCAATACCTTTATGCTTTTGCAAAAGTGTATTTAATTCTCTCGTTTTTGATAATAAGCTCATATTCCTACTCCTTTATATTTATATTATAAAATAAATGCACTTAAATCTTTGTTTGTTGAAATTGATTTCAACTTATCATCAACATATTGTGGTGTAATATCTACAACCGCATCGGGCATACTTGGTGCTTCGAATGATAAATCTTCTAGCATTTTTTCAAGTATAGTATGCAATCGACGTGCACCAATGTTATCAGTATCTTGGTTTACTTGGAATGCAATTTCTGCTAATCGTTTAATTGCTTCATCTGTAAATTTAACCGTTACTTGTTCTGTTTGTAGTAACGCTTCATACTGTTTGATAAGTGATAATTTAGGTTCCGTCAAGATTCGAACAAAATCTTCAACTGAAAGACTTTCTAGTTCAACGCGAATTGGAAAACGGCCTTGCAACTCTGGAATTAAATCACTTGGTTTAGACACGTGGAATGCTCCAGCACCAATAAATAGCATATGTTCAGTGTTAACAGTACCATACTTTGTTTGAACCATGCTACCTTCAAGAATTGGTAATATATCTCTTTGAACACCTTGGCGAGATACATCTTGCCCTGAATTTTGATTATTTGTCGCAACCTTATCTATTTCATCAATAAATATAATGCCCATTTGTTCAGCTAATTCAATAGCTTCTTGGTTAGCTGTTTCTTGATCAATCAATTCATCAGCAAATTCATCAGTTAATATCTTACGTGCAGTTTTAACTGGAACTTCTCTTTCAACTTTTTTCTTAGGCATTAATTGGTTCATCATGTCTTGCATTTGTTGGTTTTGGTTCGTACCTAACATGCCCATAGCAGCTGGATCTTGTTCAACTTTTAAGCGTACCTTCTCATCTTCTAATTGACCATTTAATAATTGTTGCTTAATTTCTGCACGTTTCGTTTTCACTTCATCAGTAGGTGTTTCTTCTTCGTCATCATTATTTTGACCAAAATTAGGGATTGAACCACCAAATAAAGATTCCAATGGGTTATTACTGTTCGTATTGTTATTAGCTTTTTTCTTCATACTAGGTACTAACAATTTCACTAACTTTTCATTCGCTTTATCTTGGGCTTCATCTTGTACCAATGCCTTTTTTTGATCTTTTACAAGTCTAACAGCAACATCTACAAGGTCTCTAACCATGCTTTCTACATCACGTCCAACATAACCTACTTCTGTAAATTTAGTTGCTTCAACTTTAATAAATGGAGCGCCAACTACTCTAGCCATACGTCTTGCAATTTCCGTTTTACCTACACCCGTAGGTCCAATCATCAAAATATTTTTAGGTGCGACCTCTTGTTTTTCTTCTTCAGTTAATAGACTTCTTCTATATCTATTTCTTAATGCAATTGCAACCTTACGTTTAGCATCGTCTTGACCAACAATATATTCATTAAGTTTTGATACAATATCTCTAGGTGTTAATTTTATTCCATTTGTCTCCATATGATACGTTACCTCCATTAATTTTGTGCTTTAAAACAACTTATAATTTATACATGTTTACTATTGCCAATTAATTCTAAATTTAGACATTTTCATTAATTTATTTACTCAGCTATAAATTCTCAACTATAATTTGGTCATTTGTAAATACACAAATATCTGAAGCAACTTTCAAACTTTCATAAGCCATTTCGCTCGCAGACAAATGTGTTGCATTACGTTTTAGCGCTCTACCTGCACTTAACGCATAGTTACCACCTGATCCAATTGCAATCAAATTATCATCTGGTGCGATTACTTCTCCTGTACCGCTAACTACTAAGATTGATGTTTCATCCATTACAATCAACATAGCTTCTAGCTGACGTAATTGTTTATCGCCTCTCCACTCTTGTGCTAATTCCACTGCAGCTCTTTCTAAATTCCCACTAAATTGTTGTAATTTTGTTTCGAATTTTTCAAATAGAGTGAACGCATCTGCTACACTTCCAGCAAAACCAGCTAATACTTTATCATTATATAAACGTCTCACTTTTCTCGCTGTTTGTTTCATGATGACTTGTTCACCTAGAGTAACTTGACCATCTCCAGCCATTGCTGCATGTCCATTATGTTGTACTGCAAATATTGTTGTTGCATGTATAGATGTACTCATTATTTAATTCTCCTTTTTTGCACGAGGATGTGCATTTAAATATACTTTTCTTAATTGTTCATTTGTCACATGTGTATATCGACCAGTTGTTGACAGATTAACGTGACCGAGCAAAGATTGCACTGTTCTTAAATCTGCACCTTGGTTTAACATGTGTGTCGCAAATGTATGTCTAAGTTTATGAGGATGTATCTCTGTAACACCGGCCGTTCGTTTCACTACGTCGTTCAATACATAACGAACGCCACGTTCAGTGATAGGATCGCCTTTCATATTAACTAATAAATAATCGTGATCACTATTTAATTTAGGTTTGAATGACGCTAAATATCGTTCCATACTTTGTTTACAAAACTCGCCAAAGGGGATAAAACGTTCTTTGCCACCCTTACCTAATACCTTTACACCTGGCGACGTCATATCTATGTCTTGTTCTTTTATATGCACTAACTCTGAAACTCTAATACCAGTAGAATAAAGTAGTTCTAAGATTACCCTATCTCGCAAGCCTTTTTTTGCATCATTTTCAACCGTGTCAAATAATGCTTCCATTTCCTCTTCATAGAAAAAATGTGGTAAATAATGTTCTTTTTTCGGATGTACCAATTGTATGAACGGATTTACCACCGCTTCATCTTGTGTCATCCAATATTCATAAAAACTTCTCAGCGTAGAAATTTTACGTGAAACTGAGGTTCTTTTCAAGTTTTTTGAATATAAGTAACTGAGATAGTTCCTAGCATCTTTGTATTCAAACGCATTCAAATCTAAATGTTCTTGAGCTAAGAAAACATTAAATTGTTCTAAATCATCATGATAGGATTTTAAAGTGTGCTCTGAAAATTGTTTTTCTACTTTTAGCATATATAAATACGCTTGTTGGATTTTTTCCAATAAAAACCCCTCCATCAACATAAATTGTAGCATATTGATAGAGGGGTCTGCGAAAAATAACTATTAAATTGAGTAAAACTTTCAAAATTTTCGGAAAGAATTATAAAAATACAATATTTTATAGCGTTTGTTTATAATTATCTAAATATGTTAAAGCACGATCTGCTAATTTTTCATAACGTAATTTTTTATCTTTTAATTTCTTTTCCAATGTTGGTAGTAAACCAAAGTTAGCATTCATTGGTTGGAAGTTTTTTTCATTTTTGGCATGTGAAATATAATATGCCATGCTACCTATCATTGTTTCTCTAGGGAAAATGACTTCTCCCTTGTTAAGCATTTTATGTGCTACATTGATACCTGCAACGAGTCCACTAGCGGCACTCTCTACGTATCCTTCAACACCAGTCATTTGACCTGCGAAATAAAGTTCTTCTCTTCCTTTTAATTCATAAGTTTCAGTTAAAACATCAGGCGAATTGATGAATGTGTTACGGTGCATGACACCATATCTAACTATTTCAACATTTTCTAATCCTGGAATTAATCTGATGACATCTTTTTGAGCTCCCCATTTTAAATGTGTTTGGAAACCTACAATGTTGTATAGTGTTCCTGCAGCATCATCCTGGCGTAGTTGTACGACAGCATATGGTCTTTCGCCTGTTTTAGGATCTTCGAGACCCACGGGTTTCATTGGACCGAACAATAATGTTTTTCTACCACGTTCAGCCATTACTTCAAATGGCATACAACCTTCAAAGTATTTTTCTTTTTCAAATTCATTTACAGGTGCAACTTCAGCTTCCATGAGCGCATCGTAAAATGTATTAAACTCATCTTCTGTCATAGGACAATTCAAATATGCGGCTTCACCTTTATCATAGCGGGATTTCAAATACACTTTATTCATATCAATACTGTCTTTTTCAATAATTGGTGCCGCAGCGTCATAGAAATACAACTGATCTTTTCCAGTTGCCTCCACAATTTCGTTTGCTAACTTGTCTGTCGTTAGAGGACCTGTTGCAATAATCGTATATCCTTCAGGTATGCTATTAATTTCTTCATTTAAAACTGTGATATTTGGATGATTTTTTAATGTTTCAGTCACATAGCCAGCAAAATCATGTCGATCGACTGCTAGAGCGCCACCGGCAGGCACACGCGCTTTATCCGCTGCACTGATAATTAAAGAATCTAACTGTCTCATTTCTTCTTTAAGTACACCGACAGCATTTGTTAAAGCATTGCCTCGTAGTGAATTCGAACATACGAGTTCTGCAAATTTATCGGTATGATGTGCAGGTGTCTGTTTCACCGGCCTCATTTCTATAAGATTTACTTTTACGCCTCGTTGCGCTAATTGATATGCTGCTTCTGAACCAGCCAAACCAGCACCTACTACATTTACAACTTGAGTCATTCGATTTCCTCCCATAATTAAAAAGCAACTTAGACATCGTATCATAAATATAAATACATGCATCTACATTATATATATGTGTCATAAGTTGCTGTTATTGTTTAAACTATTTCTTTCATAAATACGATTGCAAGCGTAAATTCGCTATACTATATTACTTTTGCTCTTCTTCTTTGTAATCACAATTTGAACATACTACTTGGCTCTTACGTCCTTGTTTTTTCTCAACTAAGTAATGCTCACATTTAGGACAATCTCTTCCTATCGGTTTATCCCAAGTTACAAAATCACACTCTGGATATTTAGAACAACCATAAAAAATACGATTCTTTTTAGATTTACGTTCTACAACGTCGCCTTCTTTACACTTAGGACAAGTCACACCAATTGTCTTAACAATAGCTTTTGTATTTCGACAATCTGGGAAATTTGAACAAGCCATGAATTTACCATAACGACCCATTTTAATAACCATAGGTGAACCACAGACTTCACAGTCTTCACCAGCAGGTTCATCTTTTATTTCTATTTTTTCCATTTCTTCTTCTGCGCGTTCTACATCCTGTTTGAAACTACTGTAAAAATCTGAAATCACTTTTTTCCAGCCAATCTCACCATCGGCAACTTTATCCAATAATGTTTCCATGTTTACTGTAAAGTCAACATCGATAATTTCTGGGAAGTAATCTTTAACTTGTTCATGAACAATTTCGCCCAATTCAGTTGGCACAAAACGTTTACTTTCATTTTTCACATAATTTCTTTTCTGGATTGTATCGATTGTTGGTGCATATGTGGAAGGACGTCCAATTTTCAATTCTTCCATTGTTTTCACTAAACGCGCTTCAGTATAGCGTGGTGGTGGTTGAGTAAAATGTTGTGATGGTTCAATGTTCGTAGCTGTAACCATTTCACCTTCACCAATATTTGGTAATTTGTTATCTTTACCATCTTCACTGTCATCTTTGGTTTCAACATATAAAGTCATAAAACCTTTAAATTTGATTGTCTGTCCATTTGCTCGGAATTTGATGTCATTTTGCGTCAAATCCATTGCAACTGTATCTAAAATTGCAGGTGCCATTTGACTGGCAACAAAACGTTCCCAAATTAATTTATATAATCTATGTTGATCTCTAGTTAAGAAATTTTTCATTTCATTTGGTGTACGTAAAGTACTAGACGGTCTGATAGCTTCATGGGCATCTTGATCGCCTTGACCTTTTGATTTTCGATTAGATGTATAGTCATTACCATATGTTTCTTGAATGTAATTTTTCGCTTCTGATTTCGCTTGGTCTGAGATTCTTGTTGAATCTGTACGCATATAAGTGATTAAACCAACTGTACCTTGCTTTTTCAAATCTATACCTTCATATAGTTGTTGGGCTAACATCATTGTTTTACGTGCTTTGAAATTCAATTTACGAGCTGCTTCTTGTTGAAGTGTTGACGTTGTAAAAGGATTAGCTGGATAACGCGTTTTTTCCTTTTTAGTCACTTTAGTCACTTCAAACTGATCGCCATCTAACTGCGTAGTAATTTTTTCAACATCTGCTTTTTCAGTTAATTTAAATGGTTTATTTTTAAAATGAAGAAATTTAGCTGTGAATTTTGTTTTCTTATATCTAAATTCGCCTTCAATTTTCCAATATTCTTCTGGTTTGAAATTTCTAATTTCATTTTCACGATCTATAACTAGTCTTAATGCCACAGATTGTACACGACCAGCAGATAACCCTTTTTTAACTTTTTTCCATAATACAGGTGAGATATTATAACCGACTAAACGATCTAGAATACGTCGTGCTTGTTGCGCATCAACGAGTTCCATTTCGATGCCTCTTGGATGTTTAAAACTATCTTTTACTGCATCTTTTGTTATTTCATTAAACACTACTCTATTTTCTGTTGAATCTTCCAAGTTTAATATATTCGCTAAATGCCAAGCAATAGCTTCACCTTCACGGTCGGGGTCACTCGCTAAGAATACTTTTTTCGCTTTCTTAGCATGTTTTTTCAATTCTTTTACAACTGGACCTTTACCACGTATCGTAATATATTTGGGTTCATAATCATTTTCAGCATCTACACCCATTTGACTACGAGGCAAGTCTCTAACGTGCCCCATTGATGCGATTACTTTATATTTTTTACCTAAATATTTTTCAATGGTTTTAGCTTTTGCAGGCGATTCAACTATGACTAAATTTTCTGCCAAAGTAGTTACCCCCTTGCATTTTCTAATTACAAAGATAAATGATAAACGGTGTATTTTGTTTTTGTCAATGTTTTTAATTTTGACTTGATTAAATTTATACCGTTATTTCATCCCAAACTTTATCAATCAGCAGTATTTTTTCATATATTATTAAAAAACAAAGCGTTAAATAAAATCTGTTTTAAAGTTGTGTGTTATTTACTTTTCATATAATAAAATCTTCTAATATATCATCCGCATTCAATACAATTTTCGCACCTTCTTGAGCACTACGCAAATTGCCTAATGTCATTTTATTAAATATTGTACCAGGTAAGACATACACATCTCTATTTTGTTCTAATGCAAATCGCGTCGTGATACTTGTGCCACTATTTTCTGCAGATTCTGTGATAAAGATACCTTTAGAAAGTCCACTAATCAATCTATTCCTTTCTGGGAAATGGTATCTTTTGGGCTTTTCGAGAGGGAGATATTCACTTATAACTATTCCATCTTTTTCAATTTGCTGTCTTATCTCTTTAGTTTCTTTCGGATAATGATGCATATGTCCAAATCCTAATACCGCAATTGTAGGTAACTTAAATAACAAAGCATGTTGATGCGCCATCATATCTGCACCTTTTGCAAGCCCTGATATTATCGTCAAATGATGTTTTTTAAATGAAGGAAAAAATGTTTGAAGTGATTGCCATGTATATTGTGTCGCTTGTCTAGATCCAATAATAGCTAGGGTACGAGGAGATTGCATTAAAGTGAGCTTACCGCGATAAAATAGGATTAGGGGTGGATCATAAATTTCTCGCAATAACTGTGGATATAAACGGTGATTAATTGTTATGAAATGAACTTTCCATGCTTTTAATTGTTTGAATAGTACTTCAAAATTAGTTGTCACATATAATCGGTATACATTTTCATTTTTTGCAGTTATTTTTACTGTTCCCAAAAATTGTTTGAGTATGTATTGTTTATCTACCTTACTATATTTCATAAAAGAGGGAGAAAATCTTAATAATCGATGTATTTGTTGTGTAGATAGTCCAGCAAATCGAAGCTTTAAAAGGTCTAAATCGTTCATTTATCATACTCCTTTATATCTCATATTATACGATAAAATATATATGCTGCGTATTACAAAATTTTGTCAAATGATCGTAATAAGTCATATGATTTTAAAGAGTAATTTTAAATTTCTAAATTGACAACATCTGATGTTTCAATTGGAGATATTAATTTTATTTATCTTTAATTTAGCGGTCGCATTTCTACTATATAAAGTACTTTATCAAATGCATTTTTTTAATTTTAATATCGGCTCATACAACCTAAAAAAGCACAAACTCCGACATACTATCGGAATTTGCGCTGACTTTTAATAAATAAAATTATTTTACAGTCAATAATTGTTCATAGATGCCAGCTTCTTTAGCTGCATCAATTAAAGTTGTACCAATTTCAGAAGGTGTGTCTGCTGTTTTTACACCACAACTGTTAAGTGTTTTAATTTTCTCTTCTGCAGTTCCTTTACCACCTGAGATAATCGCACCAGCATGGCCCATACGTTTACCAGGAGGAGCTGTTTGACCGCCTACGAAGCCTACAACAGGTTTCGTCATATTAGCTTTAATCCATTCAGCAGCTTCTTCTTCTGCAGTACCCCCGATTTCACCAATCATAACGACAGCCTTAGTTTCATCATCTTCATTAAATGCTTTTAATACATCTATAAAGTTTGTACCATTAACTGGGTCGCCACCAATACCAACCGCAGTCGTTTGACCGATACCTT
Source organism: Staphylococcus sp. Z5-21 (assembly GCF_056529615.1). NCBI lineage: Bacteria > Bacillati > Bacillota > Bacilli > Caryophanales > Staphylococcaceae > Staphylococcus > Staphylococcus sp. Z5-21. Next base: position 1,577,118 of record NZ_CP096462.1, read on the forward strand.
CTTCAGTTAATTGATGTACCGCTTCATATGTTAATGTACCAGAGCGTGATACAACGCCTACATGACCTTTTTTATGGATGTATCCTGGCATAATACCAATTTTACATTCATCAGCAGTAATGACACCTGGACAGTTAGGTCCTACTACACGTGTTTTCTTACCTTCTGAATAACGTTTTACTTTAACCATATCAATTACAGGAATATGTTCTGTGATACAAATAGCTAAATCTAGTTCAGCTTCGATACATTCTAAAATTGCATCAGCAGCAAATGGTGCTGGTACATAAATAACTGATACTGTTGCACCTGTTTCTTTTTGTGCTTCTTCAACTGTATTGAATACTGGAACGCCTTCAACAACTTGTCCGCCTTTACCTGGAGTTACCCCAGCAACAATTTGTGTACCATATTCAAGCATTTGTTTTGTATGGAAAAGGGCAGTTGACCCTGTGATACCTTGTACAATTACTTTTGTATTTTTATCAATAAATACGCTCATCTTCGTGCTCCCATCCTTTCCTTATGCTTCTTTAACAAGTTTTACGATTTTTTGTGCGCCTTCAGCCATTGTAGCTGCTGGTTCAATTGCTAATCCAGATTCTTTAAGAATTTCTTTACCTCTTTCAACATTTGTACCTTCTAAACGTACGACAAGTGGTAAAGTAAGCTCGACTTCTTTAACTGCAGCAACAATACCTTCAGCGATAATGTCACATTTCATAATGCCACCAAAGATATTTACAAAGATACCTTTTACATTTTCATCACCTAAGATAATTTTAAATGCTTCAGTAACTTTTTCTTTAGTTGCGCCGCCCCCTACGTCAAGGAAGTTAGCCGGATTACCGCCAAAGTGATTGATTGTATCCATAGTTGCCATTGCTAAACCAGCGCCGTTAACCATACAACCAATATCACCATCTAAAGCGATATATGATAAATCGTATTTAGAAGCTTCGGTTTCTTTTGGATCTTCTTCTTCTAAATCACGTAATTCTTGAATATCTTTATGTTTAAATAATGCGTTATCATCAAAATTAACTTTAGCATCTAATGCTAAAACTTCACCCTCACCCGTAGTAACAAGTGGGTTGATTTCAACGATTGAGCAATCTTTTTCGATGAAAACATTATAAAGTGATACTAAAAATTTAGCTGCTTTATTTATAGATTCTTTAGGAATATTAATGTTAAAAGCAATTCTTCTAGCTTGATATGGTGCCAATCCTACAACAGGATCAATTGTTTCTTTGAATATTTTTTCAGGTGTTTTAGCAGCAACCTCTTCAATTTCAGTACCGCCTTCTTCTGAAGCCATCAAAGTAACTCTATCTGTCGCACGATCGATGACAAAACCAACATAATATTCTTTTTGAATATCGCAGCCCTCTTCTATGTAAAGGCGTTTAATTTCTTTACCTTCTGGACCAGTTTGATGTGTAACAAGTGTTTTACCTAACAATTCTTTAGCATAAGTTTCAACTTCAGAAAGAGATTTAGCGATTTTAACACCGCCTGCTTTCCCTCTGCCCCCTGCGTGAATCTGTGCTTTAACCACGTAAACTTTTGAATCTAATTCTTTTGCTTTTTCTACTGCTTCTTCAGCAGTATATGCTACGCGTCCTTCTGGGACAGCAACGCCCATAGAACGAAATATTGCTTTACCTTGATACTCGTGGATATTCATTCTCCATCCTCCTGTTTCTTAGGTTAAGTTCATATTCAATTATAAGAAATGAAAGCGCTATTGTAAACTCATTTATCCTACTTAATCCAATTATTTTATTTTAACTATTAATTTACCAAAGATTTAATTGGTTCAAATGTTTTTCGATGTTCATTTAAAATGCCATATTTTTTAATTCCATCTAAATGTTGTTGCGTACCATATCCAACATTGTTTTCAAAACCATAACCTGGATATTTTCTACCTAAATCTCGCATATATTGATCTCTGTGTTCTTTAGCTAAGACACTAGCAGCAGCTATCGAAACACTTCTAGCGTCACCTTTAATTAAAGATGTTTGCGGTATATCAATATCCAATGTCATAGCATCTACAAGTAGATGTGTTGGTTTAATTCTCAATCCTTCAATCGCTCTGTGCATTGCTAATTTCGTTGCCTCATAAATATTTATTTCATCTATTTCTTCCACCGAAGCATATCCATATGCATAAGCATACACATCATTCAGTAATTGACCTTCGATTGAATGCCTTTGTTTTGCTGAAAGTTTTTTAGAATCATTTAACCCTGTGAAATGATGATTTTTATTTAAAATAACTGCACATGTAACAACTGGACCTACTAATGGACCACGCCCCACCTCATCTATACCACAAATAAGCGCGTCTGGATTTTCTGCTAAGATGCTATTTTCAAATTCTGTCATTTTCACATAATTATCTAATAACACTTGTTCTTTTTCTAATTGTTTACGTCTTTGTATCATTGCATTTTGCACACCTTTGCGTGCATCATTATTATATTCACTTCGCTCTAATTCACTTATTGACAGCATATGCTGTAACTTACTTTTAATGTCCTTTATCGTTTCGCTCATAATCCATTACACGTCCATTTCGGAAATAATATCAAATGTATACGTACCGATTTTAGCGTTTCTCACTTCGTGTATAATTAAATCTATGACCGCTTCGTAATCAATTTCATTACCTCGTCTTAACAATCCTCTTCTACGGCCTATCGCATCAAACCACTCTATATTTTCTGCTTCTTTTGAAACATCTATTTTATAGTGCTGTATTAAACCGTCATAATCATGTGCTTTCATAAAGTCTAACGCATAGATTGCCACTTCATCTAAGTGAACAATACTATCTTTGATTGCACCCGTAACACTTAGTTTTTTTCCAACCAATTGATCCTCAAATTTTGGCCATAATATACCTGGTGTGTCTAATAATTGTAGCGATTGACCTACTTTAATCCACTGTTGTTGCTTTGTAACACCAGGCGTGTTACCCGTTTTTGCAATTGATTTATTAGCTAATTTATTAATCAATGTTGATTTACCTACATTGGGTATCCCTACTATCATTGCTCTAATCGCACGTGGTTTTAATCCTTTTTGTTTTTCTTTTTCAAATTTTTCTTTGGTTGCTTTGATAGCAGTTTGTTCAACTTGTTTTAGACCTTTACCATGCTTCGCATCAATTGCAACTGGATAAAAGCCTTTTTCTTTAAAATATGATTCCCATTTCTCTAATTCTTTTAAATTTGCCATATCTTTTTTATTTAAAATAACGACTCTAGGCTTTTGTTGTATAACCTCATCAATCATTGGATTTCTAGAACTATAAGGTATGCGCGCATCTACAAGTTCAAATACAACATCTACTTTTTTTAATTGCTCTGAAACTTCTCTTTTTGCTTTGGCCATATGACCTGGATACCACTGAATTACCATATATCTCACCCTTCTATTACTTATGACTTTTATCAATTTTGTTTATTATTTTATTCGTTCATACCGTTTAGTTTGCTTTAGCATCATAACACGTTGGTGCATGTGTTATAAACAAATTAATTAGATAATCACTGTTCATTCTTAATTTTATAACAAAAAAAACAGCAAGTGCATGATATTTTCATTTTTATTTACAATACCAATAATTCATTAAACAATAACTTGAATTTCTAACCTTTCTTTGTAAAAATTAAAAACCTAACATTCAAAATTAAAATTTTTCTAAATAATAATAGTTATTTTTATCTAAATACTAAAAATGTAGATACAATAGAATTATATTAAACAAATAAATAGGAGATTGCCTATGAAACAAAAATTATTATATCTTTGTTTATTCGTAACATTGGCAGTCGTTGGCCATAGTTACATCATATATAGATTTATTCATGATGGTGTTTTATTCACGGGTCCTAATGATGGTATGGAACAAATGGTGCCGATACAAATGTATCTATTTGATAACTGGCATCATGGTAATTTCTTTTATGCTTCAGATTTTGGACTCGGTGGTGATTTTTTTAGTGACTTAAGCTATTACTTCTCCACAAATATTATTTTTATCATAAATGTGATTGTAATTGTTTTATTAAAGACGTTTATAACACTGGATACTACTCATATTATGTTTTGGATGACCAATGCACTCATTGTTTCTATTTTTAAATCTGCGCTTGCAATGCTTGCGACTTATCTATATGTCCGTTATATAGCTTTAAATAAAAAAATTGCCGTTCTAGCTGCGTTCATTTTTGTAATTTCACCAATCTATTTCAGGTTCACAGTATATTGGCCATTTTTCAGTGATGTTTTTATTTGGTTACCGTTGTTATTGTGGTCAATCGAACGTTTTTTAAAAAGTGGGAAGATTGGTTTCTTTATCATTATAGTAGCCATTACATTAATCAATAATTTTTATTTTGCATATTATCAATTATTAACTGGATTAATTTATTTAACTATCAGACTAGTGTTTAGACATCAAGCTGATATCATTCCTAGGTTCAAGTCTTTCATGTCTTTATTTATTGCATCAGTTATTGGATTAGGATGTAGTCTTCCATTCTTTTTCCCAGCAATTCAAAGTTTCTTTAATAATAGACGCACACCTTTTGACGGTAATGTAGATTTATTTGAGCCATTCAATCAAAATACCAATGTTTTTTATGATAATTATTTAATCGTAATATTATTTATCACTGGTCAGGCGTTATTATCATTCAAATTATACAAACATTATTATTTCAAATTATTTGCAATTTCTACGCTTATATTAATTTGTGCTAGTTTTGTTCCTTTTATCGATCAGATATTTAATGGCTTTTCAGCGCCACAAAAACGTTGGCATTATTTAATAGCATTTAATTCTGCAGTTTTAATTGGCTTATATGTAAAATATTTTCGGACAATTTCTATACCAAACTATATTTTTTCATCCGTTATCTCATTAAGTATTATTGGCTTAAGTGCATGGTATTATGATGATGTTGTAGCATGGGTTTGGTTCGCACCCATAGTGAGTTTAATTGGCTTTTTAATTCTATTAATCAATGAATCTCATATCAAACTTAAACTTACACATTTATTTGTTTTATCAATAATGATTTTAACAGTCTTAGTTTCTACTGTATTTATACGAAATCAAATTTATTTTGAAGACCATGTCAAACGTGCTAATGCTTATTTTGTGAATGCAAGCCTTTTTAACACACCATTACAACAGCAATTAGTTAAAGATATGAATACACATAAACTTGAAGATGAGCGCATAGATTGGCGTGTCAATGAACAAGACAATACGCCCATGTATCAACAATTTAAAGGACTAAGTATCTATTCTAGTATATTTGATCATCACATATTAGATTTTTACTATGATGAGCTAAAAATCAATATGCAAGAAGAATCAGTGAGTAGATATCAATCAACCAATGGGCGTCAAAATATGAGCAGTTTATTTTCTATTAAATATCTAATGGTCAAGCGCTATCAACATAATATTCCTGCATACTTCAAAAAGATTAAAAACGATGGTCAATATGAAATTTATGAAAACACTTTAAATTTACCATCTGTACGTGTTTCTAATAAAAAGTATAATTCAAATGATTTACATAACCCTATTGATAAAGAACATGCAATGATGGATGGCGTTATTTTAAATAATAAAGGTGCATCTTATACGGCAAAGGCACCAAATTTATTAAATCAAACTCGTATCACGTACAAAGATATAGATAACAAACGCAATCATCAAATACATGCTTCTAAAAACGATAGCCATGTACAAATTCATATACCTAAACATTTAAGACAACGTTATCATGACTTTTATTTAACGATTAAAGTCAAACGTGGTCTACCAGATAGTAATTTTTCAGTCCAAATAAATAACTATACAAATAACCGCTTGTACAACAATTCGACTTATCGAACAGGTGTGGATACACAACTTTATAGAACACAACCTGATAAAAATGGTAATATAAATGTTGGGCTAAGCCCAACAGGTAATTACTATCTAGATATTCAAAGTTTGCATGGTGAAAACTACAATCATTTAAAATCAGCATATGCAAAGCAAAATAACGATGGACATTATACAGATATTAAAAATGGCGTGAAGGTTAAGTTAGGTCCTCACGAAAAAGGAATCGCTACGATTAATATACCGTATCGTGAAGGCATGACTGCATATGTCGACAACAAAAAAATTAAACCATTAAATGTGAATTATATGATGACTGGCGTGCCAGTTTCAAAAGATAGCAAAGAAATCATAATCAAATATCGTCCAAAATATTGGTATACGGTTACTGCTATTTCAATTATTTTCATTATAGGATCGCTATCATGGTTTATGAGAAAGAGATATAAAAACAAATAAATTCATAATTTAAAAGGAGTTTGTCGGAGATGAGGTATAACCATGTTTCGTAAACTTTGGTCTCACAAAGTTTCAAGATTATTTTGTATTATAGCAATGGGCATTTTAGTTGCACTATTAACATTTACACCGTACATCTATCGATATATAACGCAAGGTAATGTATTTAGTGGATCAGGTGACGGTTTTAGGCAAATGATGCCCTTTCAAATGTACCTTTATGAACACTTTAGCCAATTCAAACAACTTTATGATCACTCATTTGGGCTAGGTGGCGATTATGTTAAAGACTTATCATATTATTATTCGACCTCACCTTTAACATGGATTAACTTCATTTTTGTTTGGTTTTCAGAGATTTTATTTAATAGTCATCCTAACCAAATAAGTTATTGGGCAAGCAATCAAATTATTGTTGCTTTTGTCAAAGGTGTTGTCACGTTTGTCATTTCATTTTACTTTTTTAAATATTTAAAATTTAAAAATTATGCTACGTTGCTTGCTGCAATGCTTTATGCTTCATCAACGACTGTGATTTATTTTAATTTCACTTGGTCGTATTACGGTGATTTACTTATTTTCCTTCCTTTATCATTACTAGGTGTTGAACGATTTTATAAAGAAAAGAAAATTGGTTTATTCATATTCGCCATTGCACTAACCTTATTTTCAAATTTTTATTTTAGTTATTACGAAGCGATTGTCCTCCTAGCATACGTCGCTTATAGGTTTATCTTTCTACATCCAACTGATTTGGTTTCTCGGAAACAACAACTTATTTTGATTCCTATTGCAGTTATTTTAAGTACTTTAATAGGCATCTGGGGCTTTTATACGGGCGTTACTTCATTTTTCAATAACGATCGAGTTAGTAACCCGTATTTTAAAATTCCACTGTTCACTGATTTCGCACGTCAAAAGCATTTTTTCACAAATGGTTTTTATATTACAGTGTCTATAATAACTGTGGTCGCTTTATTATCTTTTAAACTATACAAACATTATTATTATAGATTATTTGCAATTGCTACGTGGATCATGTTGATTGGGTCACTTACACCACATTTCGATAGCATGTTCAATGGATTTTCAACTCCAGAACGTAGATGGGTATACATATTTGCAATCATGTCTGCTGGCTTAATCGCCCTATTTATCCAGCACCTATCGGAATTAACTCTGAAACCCTATATCTTAACCTGCATTCCAGTATGTATCATCATGCTAGTCATGAATATTATCGTTACAGATCAAAAAATGTCATGGATGATTATTTGTTTCATACTTATGGTATTTATCGCTTTATTATTATTTAAGAAAAACTTATTACAAAATCATTGGTTTAAGGTATCCATAATAGTTTTATTTGTAATTCAACAAGCATTCATATTATCTAATGATTACTATAATAATGTGAAAAGATATGAATCTACAAAACAAGCCATACAGGACTCTGATTATCATAGCCCAGCTTTAGCCAAAAAAATAAATGCAATCAACCACCAGCAAGATGATCCATTACATCGTATCGATTATATGTCTCAATATGGATTAAATTCACCAATGATTTACCATTTTAATGGCATTGCTTTATATTCAAGTATTTTCGATGGCGATATTTTAAAATATTATGATAAAACACTACAAATCAATATGCATACAGATAAAAACAGCACGTATCGTTTATTATCTAATCGCGCCAACTTAATGGCTTTATGGCATGTAGAAGACCGTATTCGTCGGCCTGATGATTTAAATATGCCCTATGGATTTACACAGAAAGATATAGTTCATCATTCTAAAAAAGAATCATTTATACATTCAGTTAATCAAATCCATTATCCAAGTGCACACATTACAGATAAGGTTTATAATGCGAATGATTTAAAATCACCCTTAGATAAAGAACAAGCCATGCTACAAGGTGTCGTTTTTGACAATAATACAGAAGCCAATCAATCGTTCAAGCCGAATAAAAACTTATTATCCGATGCTTCTGCAACACTAAAAGATGCACATAGATTAGATAATCATCAACTGATTATAGAAAAAGACAATGGTGGTATAAGTTACCAATTGCCTTCGTCTATTGCTAATAAATATAAAGATATGTACGTTGAAATGGATGTTGAATTACTTTCTCCAGATAAGGAACATGACGTTGGTATTAACGAATACAATCAACATCGTAATGAGTTATCTTATAAATATAGACGTTTTGTAACACCAGTCACAATGAGGGTTAAAGCAAACGAAAAACTTAATCTTAAATTGTCTAAAGGTAAGTATCGAGTGAATGTTAAAGGCATATATGGCGAAGATTATCATACCTTGCGCCATGCATCTAGTTCATTAGACGCTGTTAAAGTCACACAACAACGTAATGGCTATACGATTCATAAGCATAAAAATGATGCAGGCTACTTAGTCTTGCCAATGGCGTATAGAGATGGGATGCAAGCCTATGAAGGAGATAAAAAAGTCACTGTAAAGCAAGGTAATGGTATAATGACTGTCATTCCTGTTGATAAAGGACAAGAAATAATCAAACTCAAATATGCACCACCTTACCATAAAACATTAATTATTTTGACGGTGATAGGTATCATCTCAAATATTATTTTTACAAAGCGCATTTCAAAATCTTCAAAAAGAGAAATTTAAGGACATATTTTTTTAGTCCCTATTTGGTCATATTAAAAGCCCACGACTTTGCCATTTACTAATCGTCGTGGGCTATATATTTAAATAAAAAAGCGATTCTCATAATGAGAACCGCTTTTTATATGCTTAATATGCTGATTAACGAATTTCTTTAATTCTAGCAGCTTTACCACGTAATTCACGTAGGTAGTATAATTTAGCACGACGAACTTTACCACGACGTGGAACTTCGATTTTTTCGATTTTTGGTGTGTGTAATGGGAAAGTACGTTCCACACCTACACCTGAAGAAATCTTACGAACAGTGAAAGTTTCTGAAATACCTCCACCACGGCGTTTGATTACTACACCTTCGAATACTTGGATACGTTCACGTGTACCTTCAATAATACGTACGTGCACTTTTAAAGTGTCACCTGGACGGAATGAAGGTAAATCTGTGCGTAATTGCGATTGAGTTACTGCTTCGATTAATTTGTGATTACTCATTATTTTTTCTCTCCTTCAACCTATGTTCTTGCCTCGACAAAATATAGCAGCGGATCATAGTGATTTTTCGTGTGTCGCACACTTAAAATATGTTAGCACATTGCTAGTCTTTTTTCAATTGCTTTTTGTATCTTTCTACAATATCTTTTTCTTCAACTGTCATTGGATACCGTTCTAATAAATCTGGTCGTTTTACAAATGTACGTAGAATTTTTTGTTCATGTCGCCATCGATCAATATGAGCATGATTACCTGAAAGTAATACATCCGGTACACTCATCCCTTTATATTCTCGTGGTCTTGTATATTGTGGGAATTCTAATAAGCCATCTTGGAATGAATCATCTTCATGAGATTGTTGGTTACCTAAAACACCTGGTAATAATCTCACTATGGCGTCTGTCATCACCATTGCAGGTAATTCGCCTCCCGTTAATACATAGTCTCCCATAGAAATCTCGTCTGTAACTAAGTGTTCACGTATTCTTTCGTCATAGCCTTCGTAATGACCACAAATAAACACTACATGTTCTGATTGGCTTAGTTCATTTGCTATCGCTTGTGTAAATGGTTTGCCTTGCGGACACATTAAAATCACTCTTGTGTCATCTGTTTTTTCAATACTTTTCATTGCATTAAAAATGGGTTCAGGCTTTAATACCATGCCTTGACCACCACCAAAAGGATAATCATCCACTTGATTATGTTTATTTTCTGCAAAATGTCTAAAATCAACTGTATTGACTGTTAACATATTTTTATCTTGTGCACGCTTTAAAATGGATTGGTTTAAAACACCATTAAACATTTCTGGAAATAAAGTTAGAAAATCAATCTTCATTAATCCAACAATCCTTCCATTGGTGTAATTTGAATACGTCTACCCTCTACATCAATATCCTTAACAACATCAGCGATATATGGAATCAAGTACTCTTTGTCACCTTTAACTACCCACACGTCATTTGCGCCTGTTTCGAAAATTTCTGTAACGCGTCCAATTGGTGTATCATCGTCATCAAATACAGTGCAACCAATGATATCTGAATAATAAAATTCATGTTCACCGAGTTCTATTTCTTCATGATCTCGTTCTTGCATAATGGTTTCACCTTTTAAATATTCAATATCATTAATATTATTAATGCCTTCAAATGTCAACATATGAAGACCTTTATGCATACGATAAGAAGCAATTGTGAATTCTAATGGCTCTTTATTTTTACGTTCAATAATTACAAGCTCCCCAGGCTGAAAGCGTGTTTCTGTAAAATCTGAATTTGATTTTACTTTTATTTCTCCTTTAATACCATGTGTATTAACAATTTTACCTATCTCTACCTTCATATACGTGCCTCCACTATTATTTATCTATTAAAATTGATTATGTATGCTATGATTTGTCTTATTATTATAACATGTGAAGTTATAAGCAGTGACACAAATACAATATTCATGTAATGACATTTTTAAAATATCAACTTGCTTATATTATTATCGATAATGTCTATAAAAAAAGAGTACCCTTCAAGGTACCCTTACAAATCATATATTTGTTTATTTGTCGAAATCCTATTTTTGATCGTCAAATTTCTTCAAGATGCCTTCTCTTGATAAGATATTATGAACTGTATCAGTTGGTTTCGCACCATTTTTTAACCATTTAAGTGCTAATTCTTCGTCGATTTTAACTTCAGCTGCATTCACATTGTTTGGGTTGTAAGTACCGATTTGTTCGATATTACGACCGTCACGTGGTGCACGAGCATCAGCTGCTACGATACGATAGAATGGATTTCTTTTTGAACCTAAACGTGTTAAACGTAATTTAACTGCCATTTATATTCGCTCCTTTTGTTTTCATAGTTTTTATTTTCTACAAGAAATAATAATAACAGTAATTCAATAATTTGTAAAGAGTTTCTTCTTTACCAATTTCATTATTACGCAAAATTCTTTTTCTACTTTAATTCTTGGGAAGCCACATCTCCTTAATCACCCTTAACTTGACATAATTCACTAAAAAATATACATTTAACTTAAATTACATAACAAATGCACTAGGGGTGTTTCTAACTGAGATGAGTCTGACTCAAACCCTTTGAACCTGATCTAGTTTAAACTAGCGGAGGAAAGTGTGAAGTCTAGCATATTTCAATATTTTGAAGTACTTTGATACATATGTCGATATTCATTATACACAACCTTCTTTCAGGAGCGTTGTGTATTTTTTTATAGAAAATAAGGAGTGTATAAAATGAAAAAAACTGTAATTGTAACTGGTAGCAGTCGAGGATTAGGTGCGACAATCGTGAACACATTGGCGCAACAAGGACATAACGTTGTCATAAACTATCACAACAGCAGACAAGCTGCACAACAACTTGTAGATGAAATTGGAACTCATCAATCAATCGCTATCCAAGCAGATGTTACAAAACGCAATGAAATAGACGCGTTAGTTGAGAAAGCTACGCAATATTTTGGTCACATAGATGCTATAGTCAATAATGCACTTGTTGGCTTTAAATTTGACCCTGTTCAACAACAAGCATTTGTTGACCTTACATGGGAGGATTATCAACAACAAATTGATGGTACATTGAAAGCTGCTTTTAATTTGTGTCAAAGTGTTATACCTCAATTCATCGAAAGACAAAATGGCCATATCATTTCAATTGGTACAAATTTATTTCAAAATCCTGTCGTCCCTTATCATGAATATACAACAGCTAAAGCTGGTTTGATTGGTTTTTCACGCAATTTAGCTGCAGAATTAGGTCAATATGGTATCACATCTAATGTCGTTTCTGGCGGCTTATTAAAGACAACGGATGCAAGTGCAAGTACCACTACTGAAGTATTCGATTTAATTGCTCAAACCACTCCAATAAAAAAGGTAACCGCACCACAAGATGTTGCTAATATGGTTGCATATCTCTTATCAGATGAAGCAAATGGCATCACAGGTCAAAATTTTACAGTCGACGGTGGCTTAACAATGAACTAATAAGGAGGACTGAGTCATTCAATGACACAAGCACAACATTTAAACATCGGTGTACTTATCTATGCTTGTGGCCATCATCAGGCTGCATGGCGTATGCCACATTCAAGCATTGAGCGTATTGGTGATATTACTTATTATCAATCATTAGCAAGAACTGCAGAACAAGGCTTATTTGATGCCATATTTTTTGCTGACAATCAATCTTTTCCAGCTAGTTCGAAAAGTGATATGCCTGCATTTTGGTTTGATCCCCTCGTTAATTTAGCAGCAATATCACAAGTTACACAACATGTGGGCCTAGTTGCTACGATATCTAGTACATTCTCCAATCCATTCACAGCTGCTAGACAACTACTCAGTCTAGACCATATGAGTCAAGGTCGTGCTGGTTGGAATTTAGTAACGTCAATGACTGATATGGAAGCTGCTAATCATAGTATGGACCATTTACCTGAACACGAGGAACGCTATAAAAAAGCAGATGAATTTGCACAAGTGATGAATCGTTTACTCGAATCATGGTCAGTGGATGACTTTTTACACGATAAAGAAGATAATAAGTTAATCAATCCATCAGCAATCAACGCTATTAATCATGAAGGAGAACATTTCAATGTCCGTGGACCTTTAACAACCCCAAGTAGCCCTCAAGAGAAACCCATTGCAATGCAAGCGGGCGCCTCCGATCCTGGTATCGCATTAGCAACTAAATATGCTGATGCAGTTTATGCTGTTGCTTGGAATTTCAATCAAGCTAGCGCTTTCAAGAACAAATTAAATCAAAAATTGATACAAGAAGGTAAGCCCATAGATAGTTTGAAAGTATTTCCTGGATTAGTTACATATGTCGGACAAACTTATGAAGAAGCTTATGCAAAAAAACAAAAACTCGATGAATCTTTAGAAGTTGATACCGCTTTAAATCAATTAGCCTTTTTTATTCGTCAAAATTGCCATAGCTGGGATTTGGATGAACCGGTACCACCATTATCACCTGTCGAATCTTTTAAAGGACCTAAAGGACGCTATCAAACTGTGCTAGAAATCATTAAAGATAAAAATCCAACATTACGTGAGTTATTAGGTTATTTAAGTGCTGGAGGTGGGCATTTAACACTCATCGGAACACCAAAGGATATTGTAGATGAAATGGAACGCTGGTTTGACGCGGGTGTTGCGGATGGTTTTAACTTAATGCCTCCAGAATTTCCAAATAGTTTAGAAGATTTTGTCGATGATGTTGTGCCTGAATTACAAAAACGTGGATTGTATCGTACTGAATACGAAGGTACAACATTTAGAGAAAATATTGGAATTTAATAGTGATTCAACATCGTACGCTTTCTATTAGTTTATAGATTGGATATAGCACAAAAAAAGTAGTAATCCACGACTCTGCTGTGGATTACTACTTTTTAATTATTACTCAATTTAAGAAACACATTTTAAAACGGTAAATTCATACCATTCATCATATTTTCCATCTGTTTACGTTTTCCTTTTTTACCTTTGCCGCCACCGGAAAATTGTTTCATCATTTTCTTCATATCATTGAATTGTTTCATCAATCTGTTAACTTCTTGAACTGAACGTCCTGAGCCTTTAGCGATACGTTTTTTTCGAGATACATTTAAAGTATCTGGATCGTTACGTTCACTTGGTGTCATGGATTGTATAATTGCTTTAATATGATCGATTTGCTTTTCATTCATATTAAGTTTATCGATACCTTTCATCTTGTTCATACCCGGTATCATTTTCATAATATCATCTAAAGGACCAAGATTTTTCACTTGATCAAGTTGTTCTAAAAAGTCATCTAAAGTGAAGGAAGACGTGCGCATTTTCTTTTCTAAATCTTTTGCTTTGTCTTCATCTACATCTTGTTGTGCTTTTTCTATTAGACTTAGTACGTCACCCATACCGAGAATGCGAGATGCCATACGTTCAGGGTGGAATGGTTCTAAACCGTCTAATTTTTCACTCATACCAACAAATTTAATTGGTTTTTGAGTTACGGATCTAATGGATAACGCAGCACCACCGCGCGTATCACCATCGAGTTTAGTTAGCGTTACACCAGATACCTCTAATTGTTCATCAAAGGATTGTGCAACATTAACTGCATCTTGACCTGTCATTGCATCCACGACAAGCATGATTTCATGAGGTTTTGTGATTTCTTTAACATCACTTAACTCTTGCATTAATGCTTCATCAACGTGTAAACGACCTGCTGTATCAATAATAACAAAGTCTAAATGTTCTTCTTTAGCATGCTTAATTGCATTTTCTACAATTTGCTGCGGTTTGACTTGGTCACCTTCGCTATAAACTGGTATATCAATCTGTTTACCAACTGTTTGCAATTGATCTATTGCAGCCGGACGATAAATATCAGCAGCTACCAGCATAGGTTTTTTATTGTATTTTTTACGCATTAATAATGCGAGTTTACCTGCAGTTGTTGTTTTTCCGGCACCTTGTAAACCAACCATCATCACAACAGTAGGTGGTTTATTTGCCATCGTAATTGTTGAATTTTCCCCACCCATTAATTGGGTAAGTTCTTCTTGAACAATTTTAATCACTTGTTGTCCAGGTGTTAATGATTTCATAACATCTGAACCTAAAGCTCTATCTGATACAGTTTTGACAAAATCCTTTACAACTTTAAAGTTAACATCGGCTTCTAATAATGCGAGTCTAACTTCACGCATCATTAGCTTAATGTCTGCTTCTGTCACTTTACCTTTACCACGGATTTTTTGCATCGTTCCTTGTAAACGATCGGATAATCCTTCAAATGCCATATCAAATACCCTCCTTTTTGTTCTCTAATTAATCTAAATCTTCAAGTGCTTGAATATATTTTTTTATTTGTTCTGGATCATTAATATGTTGTTTTATTTGTTCATATAAGTTCTGTCTTTGTTCAAAATTTCGATATAATCCCAATTTTTCCTCATAATCTTCCACTAAATCGCCAGTTCTTCTTATGTTATCATACACTGCTTGGCGACTCACATCAAATGTATTAGCTATCTCACTCAATGAATAGTCTTGCAGGTAAAATAATTCTAAATAATTTCTTTGCTTCTTAGTGAGCAAGGCTTGATAAAAATCAAACAAGTAATTCATACGAATTGTTTTTATTAAATCATTTTGACTCATCAGATTGACCTTCAATTTCGTTCGATTGTTCATCAGTTACATCATCGACTTCTTCTACATTTTGCTCTATCATATCAGCAAACAGACCATATACATAACTTTCAGGATTGAATGGTTGCAAGTCATCTAATTTTTCACCTAAGCCAACATATTTAACTGGTATGTGCAATTCATTACGTATCGCTAATACAATACCACCTTTAGCAGTTCCATCTAGTTTAGTTAACACAATCCCTGTTACATTAGTCACTTCTTTAAACGATTTAGCTTGTGATAAGGCATTTTGTCCAGTTGTTGCGTCTAAACATAACAGTACTTCATGTGGTGCTTCAGGTACTGCACGGCTGATAACACGTTTTACTTTTTCTAATTCATTCATCAGATTAGATTTGTTTTGTAGACGACCCGCTGTATCACAAATTAAAATATCAATGCCTTTACTTTTCGCTGCATTAATTGCATCGTACATCACAGCAGCAGGATCTGAACCTTCATTTTGACTCATAACATCAACGCCAACGCGTTCTCCCCATACTTTTAACTGTTGGATTGCGCCTGCTCTGAAAGTGTCACCTGCAGCAAGCATAACTTTTTTACCTTCAGCTTGGTAACGATGAGCCAACTTACCAATTGTAGTTGTTTTACCTACGCCATTTACACCAACCATTAAAATAACATTCAGACCTTCGTTTTCTATATTCATGACTTCTGAGTGTTCATCATCTTGATGGTATATTTCAACAATTTTTTCTACGATAACCTCACGTAAATCTTCTGTTTCGGATATATTACGTTTTTGTGCTTCTTCTCTTAATTCTTCAACTAACTGCATAACTGTATTAAAACCAACATCTGCAGTAATTAACATTTCTTCTAATGCTTCAAAGAATTCTTCATCTACTTTACGGTAACGTGCGATTAAGTTGTTTAGTTGTGCTTGGAAATTTTCTCTTGATTTTTCTAAACCTGCTCTAAATTTCGCACCTAATTGTTGTGCCTCTATCTCTTCAAAATCCTCTATAGAAATTAGACCATCATCATCAAAATCGGCTTCTTTTAATTTTTTAGGTTTTTTCTTTGGTTCGTCTTCTTTCGTTTGATCCGTATCTTGTTGTTCTAATTCAGGTAATTGCTCTAAATATTCTTGCTTATTTTCCGCTTCTGATGAAGAAGCAAATTTATCTTTTAACCGTTTGAAAAAGCTCATACTTGTTCCTCCTTAATGACTTCATCAATTGTATTTAAATTAACACTCACTAATTTAGATACGCCAGATTCTTGCATCGTCACACCATATAATCTATCTGAAAATTCCATTGTGCCTTTACGATGTGTAATAACTATAAATTGAGTCTGATCTGATAATTCTTTTAAGTATTGCGCGTAACGTATTACATTAGCTTCATCTAAAGCGGCTTCAACTTCATCTAAAATTACAAATGGTGCTGAGCGTACTTTAAGTATGGCAAATAATAATGCGATAGCACTTAGTGCTCTTTCCCCACCACTTAATAACGATAAGTGCTGTAGTTTTTTACCAGGTGGTTGCACAATAATATCCACACCCGCTGATAAATAATCATCATCAGTAAGGCGTAGTTCTGCTTGTCCGCCACCAAAAAGAGATTTAAACACATCAGCAAAGTGGCCTTGTACTGCATGGAACGTTTCTTTAAAACGATCTTTTACTTCTTGATCCATTTCATCAATCAATTGTTCTAAAGTTAATTTAGCTGCTCTTAAATCAGCACGTTGTTCATCTAAAAACGTATAGCGCGTATTAATTTCTTCAAATTGCTCAATTGCATTCAAATTAACAGGCCCTAGTTCTTCTATTGACATTTTTGTTAATTTTACTTTTTTACGTAATACATCAATCGCTTCATCTAATTCATATAATTCACTTGCACGTTCATAAGTTAAATGATAATCATCGCTCAAATGGTCAATCGCATGATTGATTAACACATCCAAACGTGACTGTTCTGCCTTGATATCTTGATAGCGATTTTCAATAGATAATATATCTTGGTTAGCCTCTTGAAGTTTTTGATCTGTCTCTTCAATTGTATCATTCAATTCTAGTCTGCGCGATTTAACGTCTTCTATATCAACAGTAAGTTTTTCTTTAGTAACCTTACTTTGTTCAATATGACTTTGAATCGTTTCAAATGCTTTTTCCCCAGTCATTTCATCTGAGTTAAATAATTTAATTTGCTCATCCAATTTTTCTTGTTGCTTCTCTACACTTTCCAATTGTTTAGTGATTTTTGTAAGAGATTGTTTTTGGGCATTTAAACGTTCTTTTACGACAGCTAAATCTGACTGTTTTTGATGTAATTGTTGTTGGGTTTGAGTGATGCTTGCTTTACCTTCTTTTGATAATTTAGTGTAAAGATTGATGTCTTCTTCAAGTTTAAGTAATTGCGCTTTAATTTGGTCAAGTATTTGTTTCTTTTCTGTTAACGTCTGCTTACTTGTTTCACTTTGATAACCATCATTTTTTTCGAATTCAAATTCTTCATGTTCATCTTTCAAATGTGCTTCACTTTTTCTCAAACGGTCTAATTCTAATTCAAAATCATGTAATCTTTGTTTTGCAGAATTATATTGTTGACTTGTTTCAAAATAATTTTCACTAATTTGATCTGACGCTTCTTTAATTGCTTGAAATTGCTTTTCGAATTCAATGGTTTGTTGTTGATAGTCTTCTAGTTGTGCTCGCATTTTAGCTAGATCATCTTTTTGTGCCAATATGCTTTTAGTTTTACGATCACCACCACCAGTCATCGATCCACCTGGGTTAACGATATCGCCCTCGAGCGTAACAATTCTAGTGCGATAACGAATTTTTCTTGCTAACTCATTTGCATTTTTTAATTCATCGACAATAATGGTGTTTCCTAATAAATTTTGTAATACATTCTGATAATCTGAATCGACTTGGATAGCCTCTGATGCAATATTAATGAATCCTTGGGACGTTTTTGCAGAATTTAAAATATCATTCACAATATGTCTTGGTTGTATCACATTTAATGGTAAAAAGGTCGCTCTACCCAATCCATTTTGTTTAAGATATTGAATCGCTTGTCTGCCATCTTTTTCAGAATCTACTATTACATGTTGTAAAGAGGCGCCTAAAGCTATTTCAATCGCTTTTGTTAAATCAGAAGGTACTTGAATAACTTCAGCAACTGCCCCTCGTATACCTGTAAGTTGTTTGTTTTTAGCTTTCAGAATATGCTTTACACCATTAAAAAAGTAACTATATTCTTCTTGTTGTGTTGCCGCACTATCAATACGAGACTTTAACTTTTCATTAAAACGATATGCTTGATGTAATTTTTCTTCATATTCACTACGTTGTTGTTTTAATTGTGTTAATTTACGTTCGTATTCATTCAATTGTTGTTCTGAGTTTTTCAGTTCTTTTTTCGTTGTTGTGCTTTGCTTTTCTGCCTCATTAATATCAGATTGAATATGCTTTAATTGTTCATACGCCTCTACTAACCTTGAATCTAAACGTGATTGTTTTGATTCATTTTCCTGTATCGTATGTTCTAAAAAGCGAATATCATTATTTACATCTGATTGTTCAGACATAAGTTGATAATATTCATCTTTAATGGTTTCAAGTTTTTCATCATGTTGTTCATCAGTAACATACAATTGTGATTCTAAATATTGTACTTTTTCATTTAATTCTTTTTGTTGGGCTTTTAATCTATCGATTTCTAACTGAACTTCTGTCTTCTCTTTATTTAAATTCTCAGCTTGATTTAATAGACTTTCTTGTTCTTCTTCAAAGCGTGCATTCGTTTCCGATTGATTTCTTTTTCGTTCTTCCAATACATTGAGCTGTCCTGTGAATTTTTCTACTTCTTCAGTTGCTTTGACCAACTCGAAATTTAATGACTCGATGCGTGTATCTAATTGTTGTCTTTCAGCTTTATATTTATTTAAAGATTGTGTATGTTGTACTTTTTCAGCATCCTTTGTTGCCTGCTGACTTTTTAAATGGTTTAAATTATCATCTAATTCATTAATATTGTCACTATATTGTTTTATATCATGGACCGTTACTAAGACGTCACTTTTTTCCATTTCTTTGGATAAGTGTTTGTATTCTTTTGCAATCGCGGCTTCTTCACGTAATGGTTCTACACGACCTTCTAAGTCATAAAGTATATCTTCTACGCGTGACAAATTATCTTCTGTTTGATCCAATTTTTGAACAGAAGTTGCTTTTCTTTTTTTATATTTTAAAACTCCAGCAGATTCTTCTAATATTTGCCTTCTATCTATAGGCTTAGCATTTAATATTTCGTCTACACGTCCTTGCGAAATAATACTGAACGCTTCTTTTCCTAACCCTGAATCTAAAAATAAATCAATGATATCTTTCAATCTTGCTCTATCATTATTCAAATAATATTCACTTTCGCCACTTCGATACAAACGACGTGTAACTGTTACTTCAGTTGAATCAACTTGTAACTTTCCAGAACTATTCTCTAATTTCAATTTTACTTCTGCATAATTTTGAGCTTTTCTATGCTCGGCGCCTGAAAATATAATATCTTCCATTTTGGCGCCACGTAATGATTTAGCTGACTGTTCACCTAACACCCATTTTATCGCATCAGTAATATTACTTTTACCGCTACCATTAGGTCCAACAATTGCTGTTACACCTTCATCAAATTGGACATTTGTATGTTCAGCAAATGACTTAAAACCAAAGGCATCTATAGATTTTAAATAAACCATACTATTCTCCTTTAAAATATTCCTGACTGTTCTACAGCACGGGAATGAAATGGCTAATTCATTTTAACTTCATTCGCCATTCATAACACTTATTCCATCTTATTATGATTAACTTAATTATTTAATCTTAGCTGTATATTTAAAAACGCAATTTTTCATTATATAAATGCTATGTCATCATTAATCATACTTATAACTATGATATTTCCATCTAGTGAATCATGATGTTTAAACGCATCCAATGTTAAGCGTTTTTATTTTTCAATATTTTATATGCACGTTCTGCAGCTTTTTGTTCAGATTCTTTTTTTGTTTTACCTTTGCCTTTTGCTACGGCATCTTCTTCTAGAATCACTTCAGAAGTAAAAAGACGATGGTGCGCCGGTCCTTCTTCATTTATCAGACGATATGTGACATCTCCCTTATTTTGTCTATGCACATATTCTTGAAATTGCGTCTTAAAGTCTACAACACCGTCCAATTCATCATCTTCCACATATGGGAAAATGATTTGTTCAGAAAATTGCCAGACTGCCTCTAATCCTTGGTCTAAATACAACGCTCCGACAAATGCTTCAAACGCATCGGATACAAGTGAAGGTCGTGTTCTACCACCTGTCTTTTCTTCGCCTTTACCTAATAAAATTAAATCGTTGAGCTGAATTTTATTCGCAAATATTACAAGTGAGGGCTCACAAACAATTGTTGCACGCATTTTAGTCAAATTACCTTCAGGCAATTCTGGGTATTTATCAAATAAATAGCGTGAAACCGTCAATTCTAATACCGCATCTCCTAAAAATTCTAATCGCTCATTGTGGTCAAGCCTGTTCATATTAAAGTCATTGATAAAGCTTGAATGAGAAAAAGCTTGTTGATATAAATCTACTCGGTTAAAATCTAAATTTAATTCTTGCATCTTTTTTTCAAACTTATTTTGGAATGTTTGTACCATTTCTTTCTTTTTTTGATTGGTCAATCTAGTTCCTCCTCAGAAATAGCGCTAGGATTCTGTATACCTTTATATTTTACGTGAAATCACATCAAAACTAAAGAAAAAACTGTTGTTTTTCGCATGTAAAACAGCGACAAGTCATGGATGTAATTAATATCGAAGGTACAAAAAATCATGCGTTAAGATTCATTGATTCTATCAAAAAAACAAAAAATCTGAGCCGTAATGACAACGACTCAGATATTTGTTTATTATTTTTCAATACTGTTGATAAATTTAACTGCGTCACCAACTGTGTTGATTTTTTCAGCTTCTTCATCAGGAATTTCAGTACCAAATTCATCTTCTAATTCCATAACTAATTCAGCGATATCAAGTGAGTCAGCGCCTAAATCATCTTTGAAAGATGCATCTTCAGTTACTTTTTCAGCGTCAACACCTAAACGGTCAACGATGATATCTTTTACTTTGTCGAAGTTTTCCACGTCGATTCACCTCCTTTAAAAGTCTATTGATAGACTTTTATATTTTCCCATTTTATCAATTGAAATACAAGTAGTATTTCAATTGATACACTAGAAATACACATAATCTACTAAATTTGACAATTATACCGTATCATGACGCATGTGTCAGACATCCAAAATGACATTTTACTTAAAAAATATAATCAGTCATACCACTATTGTTTAAAAGCTTGTAGCGATGATTATTTTTTCTAAATCAACTTACATGTACATGCCGCCATTGACATGAATCGTTTGTCCAGTAATATATTTTGCTTTCTCTGAAGCTAAAAACGCTACAGTATTGGCTATATCAGAATCTTCACCAAATTTAGCTAATGGAATTTGTTCTAACATTTGTGCTTTGAGTTCCTCACTTAAAGCATCTGTCATATCAGAAACAATAAAACCAGGTGCTACAGCATTCACTGTAATATTTCTAGAAGCTAACTCTCTAGCTGCTGATTTAGTCAATCCAATTACACCCGCTTTTGTAGCAACATAGTTAGCTTGTCCAGGATTACCTACTGCACCCACGACACTTGATAAGTTAATAATTGAGCCACTCTTTTGTCTTAACATTTGTGGTGTTACTTTTTGAATACAATTAAATACACCTTTTAAATTTGTATCAATGACATCGTCCCATTCTTGTTCTTTCATTCTCATTAATAAATTATCGCGTGTGATACCTGCATTATTAACAAGCACATCTACTGAACCAAATTGGCTAACGACTTCTTTAATCATCGCTTTAACTTCGTCACCATTTGCAACGTTTGCTTGAATTGCAAAAGCTTCAACGCCTTTAGCTTTGATTTCTTCCACAACAGCGTCTGCTTTTTCTTTATTTCCAGCATAGTTCACTGCAACTTTATAGCCTTCTTCCGCTAATTGTATAGCAATACTGCGTCCTATTCCTCTTGAAGCACCTGTAACCAATGCACTTTTAGTCATTTTCATTCCAACCTTTCACATCTTCTAATGTTTGAATTGAGGTAACTTTTACATTTTCATTAATTTTTCTAATTAATCCTGAAAGTACTTTACCAGGACCAATTTCGATGAAATGATCAACACCTTGTTCAATTAACCACTCTGTAGAATCAATAAATTGCACTGGTGAATATAATTGTTCAATCATATGCGCTTTAATTACATTTGCATCTGTTTCACCTTGTGCATGCACATTTTGTACAACCGGGAATTGAGCATCAGACCACTCAAACTGGTCAATAAAATCTGCAAAATCATCTTTGATAACTTGCATCATTGATGAATGGAATGGACCTGAAACTGCTAATGGCATTACACGTTTAGCACCTAGCGATTTCCCTTCTTCAACTAACTGATCAATCAATGATTTATGGCCAGATACAACAATTTGACCCGGTGAATTGATATTAGCTGGTTCAATAATTTCACTCTCTGTAGAAAGCTGTTTACAAATTGCGTCAACCGCTTCATAATCCAGTCCAAGTACGGCTGCCATACTACCCACACCATCTGGAAAGGCTTCTGCCATAAGTTGACCACGTTTTCTTACAATTTTTACTGCATCTTCAAATTTCAATACACCACTTGCAACTAAACTCACATATTCCCCCAGACTATGTCCCATAGTATAATCTGCATTTAAATCATTAAGGGCGTTTAATAAAGCTGAACTATGCGTTAATAAAGCTGGTTGCGTATTTTCTGTTTGGCCTAACTTTGCTTCTTTATCTGTAAACATCGTTTCTAAAATATCAAAATCCACAGCATTTTGGGCTTGATTTAAAATTGTAGTCGCTGCTTCATTATGTTCGTATAAATCATTCGCCATACCAACTTTTTGAGAACCTTGACCTGGAAAGATAATTGCCGTTTTACTCATTTTCTGTACCCACCGTTTCTTTCATTGTTTTCACAATTTCTTGTTCACCAGCAATTTTTGCCTGACGAATTGCAGAATAGAATGCTTTTGCACTTGAACTGCCATGTGCTTTTACTACCGTACCATTTAATCCTAACAATACTGAACCACCATATTCTGCATAATCCATTTTTGTCATTAAACCGTTCAAGTCTTTGCGTAAAATCAGTGCTGCCATTTTATTTTTAAAACTACTTAACAGTGTAGATTTAAACATTTTACCCATTGCTTTTGCAACACCTTCTAGATTTTTAAGAATCATATTACCTGTATAGCCATCAGTGACTACAACATCAGCAACATCATTCATTAAACCTTTCGCTTCGACATTACCTGTAAAGTTAAAATCATGTTGATCTTCCATTAAACGGTATGCTTTCTTAGTTAAACTATTACCTTTCGCTGCTTCTGTACCAATATTTAACAAGCTTACAGATGGTTCAGCAATACCTCTAATTTTTTGAGCGTAAATATTACCCAACTGAGCATATTGCAATAAATGTTCTGCTTTTGCATCAGCATTAGCACCTACATCCATAAATACAAAACCTTTACCTGATACAGTCGGTAGCGTAACAACCAATGCAGGTCGTTCTACACCTTTAATACGACCAACGATGAATAGTCCAGCAGACATCAGTGCGCCAGTATTACCAGCAGAAACACATCCATCGGCTTCACCCGACTTAACTGCTTCAGCCATACGCGCCATAGAGCTGTCTTTTTTACGTTTAATTGCTCTTACTGGTTCATCATCCATCGTGATAGATTCCGTACAGTGACGCACTTCTACACGATCATGTTCTAATGTACATTGCGATGATTCTCCAAATAAAATTATTTCTAAATCTTTAAAATCATTAACCGCTTTTTCAACAGCTTCCAAAACGATTCCAGGTGCATCATCTCCACCCATCATATCAATCGCTAATTTAACCATTTTGTTCATCCTCACTTGTATAATACATTTTGAAAGTTCCCTTAAAAACGAGCGTATCTTTTACATATGATCGCACTTTTATCGTATAAAATTTATCTGTAATTTCAATAGTTTGTGCATCAGCACGTACCGTTTCATTTAATTTTACTGTTTTTATAAATGTTACATTACTATCTCTTGTTAAAACAACTGGTTTATGTATCAGTGCCACACACAGGGAGTTTGCTTGTGCGAACAATACATGTCCTCTAGCAATTTTATTTCTAGTAAACACAGATTCTTCGTCTATTCTTATAATTGAAGTGGCAGTTTGATCAGGTTGTACATTGATTACATCCCCAATAATTTCACTACCTTCTATAGAGCGAATACTTTCGTAATTTTCTTTTGCAACAGTTTTAATGCGTGTTCTTAGCTCAGGAATATTTAAATGTGTACGATCAAGTCTAATCGTTTGAATACTCACCGAGAATAACACACTTAAATCTAAGTCAGTAATAAAAGGATTTTTCTCTATTTCTTTTTTTATTTCATTACGTCGTTCTTGTTTTTTTAATTTCATCGCATTCAAACTCCCATGTTTTTAGTACCAAGTCTTAAACATTCCTAACATATCATAACACTTTCTATTTCATTTGCTCAACAAAAAACATATGCTGTCGCTAAATTAAATTTGCTTTAGCATTAGCTCAGTTTAATAATAAGTTTTTTATATAGTATCAAAAAAACTCTTTTAACATTACTATTTTATTACAAATGTAACAATTAAAAGATTATTTGTAGTGCACTATTGAAATAAAAATATTTGGAACGTATAATTCAAAATAATTTAAAAGGGTGTGATATTTTATGTAAATAAATATTTATATGAAAAGCAATTGTTTCTAAAGCCAAAAGATTAATAATTAGGAGGATTACATGATGAAGAAATTGATTACCACAACACTCGTAACATGTTCACTGATATCTGTCACATCATTACAAGCACATGCGCAAGAAAACAATAGCATCAAACCAGAAAGTCTCAAGAAACCCATAAATACAAAAGTTCATAATAATCAAGATGTAAAAGCATATTTACAAAATAATGTATCAAAGATTATCAAGGAATCTAAAGAATCTGGAAATGCTAATGTTCAAGATAATGCATTTGAGCAATATGAAATTACAGATAAACAACAAGACGCTACTGGAATCACTCATTATACCTTGAAACCCAAAGTCAATGGTATAACTGCTGAAGATAGCGCATTAAAAGTTCATGTAAACAAACAAGGTGATGTCACTTTAATAAACGGTAGCATTGATAAACCAACTGTCAAGGTTGACAACGAAGTGAAAATTTCTGCAGTTGATGCTGAAAATAACGCATTTAAAGCTATAGGAAAAAACAAGGCAGATGTTAACAATATCAAAGGCTATGATATCGTAAATAAAAACAAATTAGATATTAACAGCGACAGTCAAAAACTTGTATACGATGTTGAATTAAACTATATTTCACCTAAGGCCGCTCATTGGAAAATTCAAGTCGATGCTAGCACTGGAGAAATATTGAATAAAGAAAATGTCATCAAAAATGCCTCAGCAACAGGAAAAGGTACAGGCGTGAACGATGATGAAAAGTCACCATTGAATTTAACAGAGAATAATGGTGAATACACATTAAAAGATACAACGCAAAATGCAGAAATGCATAC
This sequence comes from Staphylococcus sp. Z5-21, assembly GCF_056529615.1. Classification (NCBI taxonomy): domain Bacteria; kingdom Bacillati; phylum Bacillota; class Bacilli; order Caryophanales; family Staphylococcaceae; genus Staphylococcus; species Staphylococcus sp. Z5-21. The sequence continues at coordinate 1,603,626 of NZ_CP096462.1, forward strand.
ACAAACTGCTAATAATATTACAGATGATTTTTCAGAAATCACAAACGATAGTAATAATTTCGACAAGGAAGAACACAAGGCTGGCGTAGATGCACATTATTATGCTAATGAAGTGTATAACTATTATTTAGATAAACATCATCGTGATAGTTATGATAACGCCGGAGGAAAGATTGACTCTGTCGTACACTATGATAAAGATTACAATAATGCTGCGTGGACAGGGCAATATATGATATACGGTGATGGTGATGGACAAACCTTCAAAGCATTATCAGGAGCCAATGATATCATCGCTCATGAAATAACACATGCCGTAACTGAGCGTACGTCTAACTTAAAATATCAAGATCAATCAGGCGCTTTGAATGAATCATTTTCAGATGTATTTGGGTATTTTGTAGATCCAGATGACTGGTTAATGGGTGAAGATGTATATACACCTGGAACTGAAGGAGATGGTCTTAGAAGCTTAAAAGACCCTGAAAGATATAATCAACCGGCACACATGGATCAATATCAATCAGGTAGTCAGGATAATGGTGGTGTACACACAAATAGTGGTATTCCTAACAAGGCTGCATATCTGACAATTAATGAAATTGGAAAAGATAAAGCTGAACAAATTTACTACCTTGCATTAACTCAATATCTGACGCAAAATTCAGAATTTTCAGATGCTAAAACAGCTTTAAAAGAAGCCGCAAATAAACTTTATGGTGATAATAGCGCTGAAGCTGACGCTATTGATAAGGCTTGGACAGAAGTTGGCGTAAATTAAAAAGCCTGTTAAATAATTAATTATCTAACAGACTCCCACAATAAATCATATTCTAACTTCGGATGGCATTCGTAAATAATTAAATTATTTACGAGTGTCATTTTTATTTAGAATATAATAGAAAGTATACAATGGATTTGCATGAAATACAAACCAACAATTTTTAATCAAAACTCATATACAATAAATTTTCTTCAATAAAAGATTTTAATATATTATATTGTGGTTCAAAGAAGACACCCGACTGTATTAATTCGGCGGCTTCATCTCTAGCAACTTCTAGCATTTTATAATCTTCCACTACATTTGCAACCAAGAAATCAGGTAAACCGCTCTGCTTTACACCAAAGAAATCGCCTGGCCCCCTCATTTCTAAATCACGTTCACTAAGTTCAAAGCCATCTGTAGTCTGGGTCATGATATTCATACGTTCAATACCTGTTTCTGTTTTCGGTGATGCGATTAATACACAGTAACTTTGTTGTTCACTTCTCCCCACTCGTCCACGCAATTGATGTAACGTAGACAAACCAAAACGATCAGCATCATATATCATCATAAACGTCGCATTTGGCACGTTCACACCTACTTCAACTACCGTTGTTGACACTAATATATCAATTTCATGATTGCTAAATCGTTGCATCACTTCATCTTTCTCATCTGAATGTAATTTACCATGAAGCAGACCAACCTTTTCAACTCCATAATATGATTGCAATGATTCATATAATTCAACAACATTTTGTACATCTTCAAGATGCTCTGAACTTTCAATCAGTGGGCAAATGACATAAGCTTGTCTACCCTTCTTCAGTTCTGAAGTCATTTGATTTAATACACTTTCATAAGCCTCATGCTTAGACCAAGAAGTGATGATTGGTTTTCTACCTTTAGGCAATTGTTTAATTGAAGAAACATCCATTTCACCGAATACTGAAATGGCTAATGTTCTTGGTATCGGCGTTGCTGTCATAAATAAGACATTGGTCATAGCACCTTTTTCTCTTAACAACTGTCGCTGATTAACACCAAAACGATGTTGTTCATCTGTAATAACAAGACCCACATTATTAAACTTAACATCATCCTGAATTAATGCATGTGTTCCAATGATACAATCAATTTCATTATTATTCAGTTGTTCTAATAACAGCTTCCGTTTTTTTCCTTTAACAGAGCCAGTCAATAAAGCCACGTTCATTCTATCACCAAATAGGTCAACTAAACTTTCTGCATGTTGCTCCGCTAATATTTCTGTCGGAACCATTAAAGCTGACTGATAGCCTGCTGTTTTCAAGGCATACATACAAATAGCAGCGACAACTGTTTTACCAGAACCTACATCGCCTTGTAATAAACGATGCATGCGAATGGGTGCTTTCAAATCTCTGAATATTTCATTCACGCTATGTTTCTGAGCGTCTGTTAATTCAAACGGTAGACTATCTATAAAATGTTTAACTAAATTAATATCATAGTCTACGTCAATTGCTTCATCTGATGTTTTTTCAAGACGATTCAACCACTGCATTCTTAATTCAAACATAAATAATTCTGTGAAAGCATATGTTCTACGTGCTTTCAGTAAAGATGCTTTATCAGTTGCAAAATGCAAAGCTTTAATTGTATCTTCTAAAGTTTCTAATTTGTATTTTTTTCTTAAGTCTTCAGAGAGCCATTCTTGAATCGTCACCTGATCTAGTACCTGTCTAATCATATCTCTTAAAGGCTTTTGTTTAATACCTTCTTTAATGCGATATACAGGTTCATATTGTCCGCTCTCATCCATTTGTTGGCTAAAAAACATTCTGTTACCGTTGATTTCTTGCTTTGCTCTATTCCATTTTCCTTTGACTGTTACGGTTCCATGTAATTCTATTTTCTTTTTTAAATAAGGCTGATTGAAAAATGTGCATTTCACAGCAATTTGGTCGACCATGATATGTACTGTTAATTTAGATTTATTACGACCAAAAAAAGCGACAGTTGGTGTTGAATAAACTTCACCCACCACTGTCACTATCGCTTGATCTTCAGCTTTATTTAAGTCAATTACAGTATTATCTTCGTAACGTGTTGGTAAATATAGAATTAAATCTTCAACAGTATGAATATTTAATTCATTCAATACTGCTAAGCGTTTCGGACCTAATCCTTTTATTTGAGATAATGGAAATGGACTTTCAATTAAATTGACTTTTGACATAATTAATCACCAAATATTTCTTGTTTTAGGCGCTGACCCGTAGGTGTACCTGCTAAACCTCCACGACCTGTTTCACGTAGAGCGGATGGCATCGTTTGACCGATTTTATACATTGCTTCAATCACTTCATCTGTAGGAATTCTTGAAGTCACACCTGCCAAAGCCATGTCCGCAGATACGATTGCGTTTGATGCACCTGCAGCATTTCTCTTAACACAAGGTACTTCTACTAAACCAGCTACTGGATCACATACTAAACCTAGCATATTTTTCAAACAAATTGCAAAAGCTTCAGCTGACTGTTGCGGCGTTCCACCTGCAAGTTCTACAGTTGCTCCAGCTGCCATCGCCGCAGCTGAACCGACTTCTGCTTGACAACCACCAGCAGCACCTGAAATAGATGCATTATTAGCAACAACAAAACCAAATGCACCTGAAGTTAATAAGAAATTTAACATATCTTTTCTTGATGGTTCTAAACGCGGTTTAAGACCAAATAACACGCCTGGTACAACACCTGCAGAACCTGCTGTAGGTGTTGCACAAATTTTCCCCATAGCTGCATTGACTTCATTTGTCGCAACAGCTTTACTAACTGCGTCTAACAAAGTTGGTCCTGCGAGTGATTTCCCCGTTTTCAAATATTCTTTAATTAGTACAGCATCTCCACCAGTGAGCCCTGTTGTAGATGTAACCCCTGCTAAACCTTCGTCTAAAGCATTCTCCATCGTTTGTAAGTTTTTGTCCATATGTGCATAAACATCTGCCTCAGATAGTCCTGTAACTTCCATTTCTTGTTCAAGCATAATTTCATGGATTTTTTTATTTTGCTCTTCACATATTTCTACTAATTCTTTCACACTTTTAAACATGCAATACCTCCATTAGGCGTCTCCCATGAGTGAAACCGTCACTACACCATCGACGTTTTTAATTTTCTCTATTATTTCATCATTCACTGCATCATCTAATTCACAAGTCATTAATGCTTGATCGCCTTTTTCCTTCCTAGATACTTGCATACTACCTACATTAATACTTGAGTCTCCCAGTATATTGGCTACACGACCAATAGTACCAAACGTATCTTTATGGAATACAAGTAATGCCGGGTAATTACCACTAATCGCGATATTGAATCCATTGATTGCTACTACTTCAATTTTTCCGCCACCAATTGAAACACCCTCAACGGATATTTCTTTGTCTCCATCACGCATATTAATAATAGCCGTGTTCGGATGTGATCTTTCTTCTGCCATTTCAATAAAGTTGACTTTCATCCCAGCTTCCTCAGCAGTTTCCAAACTTGTTTGTATACGATCATCATCAGTATCGTAGCCTAACAAGCCACCGACTAAAGCAACATCAGTGCCATGTCCTTTATATGTTTCCATAAATGAACCATAAAGATATATATCAGCTTGTTTCGGTAATTGATTAAATAAGTCTCTAGCTACTAAACCAATTCTCACTGCGCCTGCAGTATGAGAAGACGAAGGGCCTACCATTGTAGGACCAATTATATCGAAGACTGTTTTATATTTCATAATTATACCCCACTCTTATTTTTAATGTTTCTAAAGTGTTGCGCTTTCATTCTTAAACATCTTGTTTATTATAACAAGTTCAATAAACATTATAAACCAAAACTGGTTGTATTGTTCTTATTAAATGCAAAATTAAATTGCTGACAACCTTAAAATCATTTAAAAAATGTCATTATTTCAAAAAAATATGGAAGTAAGAATTAATCAAATTTTAAAATCTGATTTTCTCACTCCCATCTGTAACATGACTGATATAGTCGATGTTTTTCCTTTTGAAGTCATATACTATTGTATAAATGATACTCTTTTAAGATTCTAATGCTGTGATTTATATTATTCTACAGAAAACAAATATTGATAAACAGGTTGTTGACCATCATGTTGTTCTAATTCAACGTCTGGATATGTTGCTTCCATCCAATCTTCAATGTCTGAAGTAACTGTTTTATCAGCATCCATACCAACGATCATCGTAATGATTTCACTATCTTCATTAATCATTTCTGCCATTAATCCCTTAACCGTTTCAAATTGATCAGCATGACTTGTTACAATTTTATCCTCAATCAAGCCCATAAATGCGTCTTTTTTAATTTCAACACCATCAATTTTAGTATCTCTCACAGCGTATGTCACTGAACCAGAACGTACTGCTTCTAAAGATTCCACCATTCTTGATTTATTAGATTCGAGTGAATCAGTTTCATCATAATTAAATAACGCAGCAATGCCTTGTGGTATTGATTTGGTCGGAATGACTATAGTATCAGCTTCTACAATTTCAGCAGCTTGTTCACTAGCCATTAGAATGTTTTTATTATTAGGTAAAATGATTGCACGTTTACATTGTGATTGTTCAATAATCTTGACAATATCTTCTGTTGATGGATTCATTGTTTGTCCACCACTAATCATGTGTGTCGCACCCATTGACTTGAAAATCTCTGAAATACCTTCACCCATGGAGATTGCAATGACTGCAGTGTCGACTGCCTGCGTTTCTTCTGTAGATGTTGCTTTGCCACCGTCATGTTCTTTTTTCACAACTTCACGATGTTGTTCACGCATATTTTCGACTTTTAACTTAATTAATTCACCATACTGTTGACCATAGTTAAATACGTCACCTGGTTTTTCTGTATGCACATGTACTTTAACAATTTCCTCATCGTTGATAACTAATAAAGAATCCCCAAACTGGCTCATGTCTTCTCTAAAACTCTGCTCATCAAAGGTTTTTTTATTTTTTCCAAAACGAACCATCATTTCAGTACAATAGCCATAAACGATATCTTCCGTATTAATTACGCCATGAAAATCATGTTCTTCATTAACTAAAGACTCTTTATTTAATTTTGGTGACTGTGCAGATACCGTTTCACCTTTTAATGCTTTTAAAAATCCAGCGTAAACAATAGCTAAGCCTTTACCTCCACTATCTACAACACCGACTTCTTTTAATACTGGTAATAAATTCGGTGTGTTTTCAAGTGAGACTTCTGCTTCTTCGAGAATGTAAGCCATTAATTCAATACAATCGTCGGTTTCTTCTGCCTTTTGTATAGCTGCATCAGCTGCATCTCTTGCTACTGTTAAAATCGTTCCCTCAACTGGTTTCATGATTGCTTTATACGCTGTATCTACACCTGCTTTAAAACTTTCAGCAAATTGTTTAGCATTAATTGTTTCATATGTTTCTAAACTTTTACTAAACCCTCTAAATAATTGTGACAAAATCACACCAGAGTTCCCTCTAGCACCCATCAATAAACCTTTAGAAAATGTCTTACCTAGTTCACCAATTTGTTGAGATAAATTGTTTTCGACTGCTTCTCTCCCTGATGTCATCGTCAAATTCATATTCGTCCCAGTATCTCCATCTGGTACTGGATAAACGTTCAATGAATCAACTAAGTCTGCATGATTTGATAAATTTTGCGCCCCTTGTATAATCATCTCGGCAAATAATTTACCATCTATTTTGCTTACCATTGCGTAATGTCCTCCTAGTTTTTCGTGCCATTATTAATGCGCACACCTTGTACAAATATATTGATTGAATTTACTTTTATTTTTAATGTTTGTTCTAATGTATATTTTACAGTTGATTGTACATTGCTAGCTACTTCAGATATTTTTGTTCCAAAGCTTACAATAATGTACATATCTACATCAACAACGCCATTATCTTCTCGTACAATGATACCTTTAGCATAATTTTCATGTCCGAGTATTTCTGCAATGCCATCTCTAACTTGTTGTCTAGAAGCCATGCCTACAATTCCATAACATTCTACTGCTTTACTACCCACAACTGAAGATATTACTTCGTTTGAAATGTCTATACTACCGTAATCATTTGTGATTTCTAATGTCATAAAATGGGCCTCCTAAGTTTATGGTTATATCATAATCGCCAATAATAAACAATGCGTCTTGATTATCTTATTAAAAAAATACTATATTTATCCACAGTTTACAATTATACCATAATTTAATATTAACAAAAGTATTATTCATGTAAACGAAAAATTTTTCTCGTTTTATTGCTATCTATACTTATTTGTGGTACATTATTCAAGTATGTAGTAGATACGTGTATTTATATTTATTAAAGGAGGTACTTTCATGGGCAAACAATGTTTCGTAACAGGTCGTAAAGCTTCAACTGGAAACAATCGTTCTCACGCTTTAAATTCTTCTAAAAGAAGATGGAATGCTAACCTTCAAAAAGTTAGAATTCTTGTAGACGGAAAACCTAAAAAAGTTTGGGTTTCTGCACGTGCTTTAAAATCTGGTAAAGTAACTAGAGTTTAATAAATATAATGCACGAAAAGACCAATCCTTATGTGGAGGATTGGTCTTTTTTTATTTCATTTTCTTTTAGATATCAGCGTATATTTAAAAATCCTCATTTAATCTTTACTTCGAATCATCAATACACTGCCTTCAATTATTTCTATATTCCCACAAGATTGACTTAATTCATTTGAAATAGTAAGCGTTGAACCAAGTTTCAGTGTTTCATTTTGTAAGTTATATTTAAAGCCTTTCAATGAAATTACAGTTGGATAGATGACTGGTATAAATGAAATATATGGAAATTGTTCACTATATGTCACATTAAACTGACCTTTTTGTATAAATTGAATTTCATTTGTGTCATCTATTAATTTAATGTTGATATTCATTTTTGTATATTCCGGTTTTTCCAGTATTTGTAAGGCGCCCATGAAATGATCTAGTCTACCGCCCGTCGCACCATAAACATCAATATTTCGATAGCCACGCTTTACTGCTTGATCAATGCCTAAAGCTAAATCTGTGTCATCTTTTTCAGAATTATAAGGATTTATCTCTATCTGTTGTTGTATAAAGTTCCTCTCTGAATCAGAAATAGAATCGAAATCACCGACTGCAAATTGAGGTGTAATCCCAGATTCTAGCAAGATCAAGGTGCCTCTATCTATACCAATCCAATGTTCATGTTTATGTTCCACTAAAATATGCTTGGGCAAATTTCTATTGCCACATAATAAATTGGCTTTCATCTATGTCAACCTTTCAATGTGTTAGTTACCGTTTGATATTCATCGTGTTTAAAAAAGTATGACCCTGCAACTAACATTGTCGCACCATGGTTAACTACAGTTTCAACAGTGTTATTGTTAATACCACCATCTACTTCAATATCAAAGTTTAAGCCTTGCGCTTTTTTGATTTCAGATAATTGATCCAGTTTTTCTACGCAATCATTTATAAATGTTTGACCACCAAAACCAGGGTTTACTGTCATAACCAATACATAATCTACCATTTTTAATACCGGACGAATTGAATCAACTGGCGTCCCAGGATTAATCACCACACCAGCTTTTACATTTTTATTCTTAATTTGTTCAATCACTCTGTGAATATGGGGTGTTGCTTCAACATGTACTGAAATCATATCAGCGCCATGCTCAGCAAATAATTCAACATATTTTTCAGGTTCTTCTATCATAAGATGCACATCAATAGGTAAATCTGTACCTTTACGTACTGAATCCAATATAGGTAGTCCGATTGAAATGTTAGGTACAAATTGTCCATCCATGACGTCAAAATGTACCCCATCAACGCCTGCCTTTTCTAAAGCAGTTAACTCTTGTTGTAAATTCAAAAAATCTGCTGATAATAATGATGGATATAATTTTGCCACTTAATATCTTTCCTTTCTATTTGAAATTTCTTTAAATAGCTGTAAATAATGATCGTATCTAAACTGGGCAATATTGCCATTTTCCAATTCAGCTTTAACATTACATTTCGGTTCATTAATATGGTTACAATCTCTGAACTTACATGTCGCACTATATTCATGTATTTCCATGAAATAATTTTTGATTTCATCTTTTTGTATATGATCATAATCCAAAGCACTAAAGCCTGGCGTATCTGCTATAAAGCCTTTAGCTCTCTCAAACAATTCAACATGACGTGTTGTATGACGACCACGATTTAACGCTTTAGAAATGTGTTGTGTTTCAATCTCTATATTAGGAAAATATTTATTCAATAACGTTGATTTACCAACACCTGATTGACCACTCAACACAGCTAAACCATCACCCCAACTTGAAAAGACTTGTTCAATATCTTCATTAATACTTATGAATTGTGTTTTATAGCTCATATTCTCATAAACTTCTAGCAATTTTTCAATATCGTGTTGTTTTTCCAAAGATGTCAAATCTTTTTTAGTTACAAGAATACGCGGACGCATATGATAAGAATGCGCAATTACTAAAAACCTATCTAGTAACTGTGTAGAAAAATCTGGTTCTACAGCACTCATTACAAGAATGAGATGGTCGACATTACTAACAGGCGGTCGCTTTATTTCATTTTTTCGTTCATGTACATGATGTATATAACCTTCCGTTACATTTTCTACTTCAAAATCAACGACATCACCTACAATAGGTGAAAATTTATTTTTTCTAAAAAGGCCACGTGGTTTTGTATCATACATTTCACCGTCTACATCAACTCGGTAAACACCACTGATTGATTTTATGATGCGTCCTGTTTTCACTTAGGCACCCCTCTTTTAAATACTTTTACCATTTATATTATAGCAAAGCATTTTTGATTTAAATATGATTTGAAACGATTTCGGCTAAATTTTCAGTTGTAAATATCGATAACGATACTTTTCCACTTAATTATTCTATGAATGAAATTGAGATAATAAATTAAAAGCACCAATTTAATCCAAATTCGACTAAATTGGTGCTCATTTTATATCTTCTATTTGTGGTTCGCTAGAGCTTTCGCTCTTGCATAAGCGACACTATGCTCTCTTCGCTCGCTAAGTGTCGCTAAAAATCATAAGGTATATCTTTATCAGCAACAACTTTACCATCTACACGAACGGTATAACCAGCCGTTTTACCTTTTTCTATTGTCATCGGTATTTTAATGGTTTTATTGTCTTTTATTTTAAATGTTTGTGAAGGTGATGTCCCTTCGCCATTTTTGTCTCTTACAAACACTTTTACTTCTTGGCTGTCGTCATCTTTACCAGTATATTGAACTTCATACGTTTCTGTATAATCTTTAGTCGCTGGTTCATCATCTTTAGATTCTTTGTCATCTTTATCTTTATCGTCAGCGTCTTTTTCCTCATCTTCTTTATGATCATCAGATTTTGGAGCGCCTTTTGAAACGGTGAATTCAATTGTTGAACCTTCGTCTATTTCTTCATCTTTTGGTGATTGGCTGATAACATTATCTTTTTTAACTTTCTTGTCCTCAGTTTCCTGAGTGACAACTACCTTGAATCCTTTTGCCTCTAACTCTGATTTTGCCGTTTTAAAAGCTTTATTCTCATAGTCATCAACGTAAACTTGTTTTGTCCCTAAAGATTCAGTAAGCTCTATATTACTATCATTCACTTTCACTTTATCTCCAGGATTCACATTTTGTGATTCAATTAAACCTTTAGCGATATTTTGTTTCGTGTACGCTTGTTTCACTTTTGAATCTTTGATGCCTAAATCTTTTAATTTATCTAAAGCTTCGGATTTTGTCATACCAAATAAATTTGGCATTTCCGTCAATTCAGGTCCTTTAGATAAAACAATGTCAACTTTACTTTGTTGTTCTAAACGATCCCCTTTCTCAGGCGTCGTTTTTATAATTTTATTCTCTGGATATTTATCACTATATTCACGCGATATATTACCCATTTGTAATTTATTTTCTTTTAAAATATGTTCTGCTTCTTTTTCTGTCTTACCTGATAAATCTGGTGTTTCTAAATATTTATTTCCAAACATACCCATTGCCATGAATCCAAATAAACCAAACAGCAATAAGACGATTATAAGTGTATAGAAAAACTTCTTTTTCTTTGTACGCTTTTTTTGTGGTACCTCATAAATATGTTCTTCACTTGATTGAAATTGTTGTTGATTGACGATAGGAATCTGCATTGTTTCTTTTATGTTTTTTCCTTTATCTTCATCTCTCGTCTGGTTGACAATATCTGATTTATTTATAGGAATTGTCTTGGTATTCTCCTCAACGGATTGATACCTCGCTTCATTCTCACGATTTTCAGACAATACATTTTCTAAATCACTTTGCATATCTCTTACTGATTGGTAACGCACCGTCTTATCTTTTTCCGTTGCTTTCAGTACAACATTACTTAGTGCTTGAGGTACATCCGAGCGTTCATCAGTAATATTAGGCATAGGATCTTGGATATGCTTAATTGCAATACTTACTGCTGTTTCTCCAGAAAACGGTGGTTTACCAATAAGCATTTCATACAATACAACACCAATTGAATAAATATCGGTACCATTATCTGTCGATTCACCACGTGCTTGTTCGGGTGATAAATATTGAACTGTACCTAATACATGGTTCGTTTGTGTCATTGTTGTTTCGCTTAGAGCTTTCGCAATACCAAAATCTAAAATCTTCAAAGTCTGGTGCTTATCTATTAAAATATTTTGTGGTTTAATATCACGGTGTACGATTTTAGTATCATGAGCATGTTTAATTCCATTAATAATTTGATTGGTAAAGTTGAGTGCTGTTGTGGTCTCCAAAGGTTGGTTTTTTTGAATGTATTCAGATAATGTCGGTCCTTCTATATATTCCATTACTAAATAGAAATTATCATCATCTTCCGTAACATCAAACACGTTCACTATATTTTTATGTGATAGTTGTGTTAAATTATGTACTTCTCTTTCGAAACGTTTAATAGTTTCTTCTTTCTCACCAGCAGGAATCCTAATTGCTTTGATCGCTACTTTACGATTGAGAATTGTGTCTTCGGCAAGATAGACAGTACTCATTCCGCCACCACCGAGTTTTTTAATGACCTCGTAGCGCTCACTTATTATTTTGCCTATCATACTTTATCACCTTCAATCTCAGCCAATACAATACTTACATTGTCATTCGTATCTTCAGATAGTGCAAGTTCTATTAAGTCTTGACCGTGTGTCTCTAATTCTTTCGCTTGTACCAATGTTTCTTGAATTTGATGGTTACGTACAAAATCGGTTAAACCATCAGAATTTAACATTAAATAATCATAGAAATTCGTTTTTTTCACAAATATATCTGGCGTCACTAACTTATCAGTCCCCATCACTTTGGTAATGATATTTCGTTGAGGATGATTAAATGCTTGTTCAGCAGTAATTTGCCCAATCATCATGAGATGATTAACAAACGAATGATCATTCGTAATTTGTTCAATCTCTCTACTATTCACTAAATAAGCTCGTGAATCACCAATATTTGCGACTACAATATAGTTATCAAATACTAAAGCACAGACACAAGTTGTACCCATACCCTTATATTCTGGGTTTTCTACTGACATTTCATATAACTCACGATTAATAGCTTTTAAAGTTGTTCTCAACCAATTTTCAGCTTGATCAGCTTCGATAAGATTTTCCACTTCAAAACGACGTTGAAGCTCATCAGTGACAAATTGGCTCGCAACTTCTCCTGCTAGGTGACCACCCATACCATCACAAAGCACTAATAGCTGTTGCTCTGTACGATTATAAAATACGCCACCTGCATCTTCATTTTTATCACGGTATCGACCCGTGTCAGTAAAAAATTGTGCTTTTAGCATGTCCCTACCTCGTTTCTACTTTTCGTTCCTTAGCTCTTAATTGACCACAAGCAGCGTCAATATCGGCACCTTGTTCACGTCTAATTGTTGCATTTATCCCTAAACGCTTCAATTCTTTTTCAAATTTAAAGATATCTTCTTTAGGTGTCTTCACATAATTTCTTTCTGGTACGTGATTCACTGGTATTAAGTTAACATGGCAATTCAATTTTTGAATTAAATGCGCTAATTCCCTAGCATGTTCAATTTGGTCGTTGACGCCACCAAATAAACCATATTCAAAAGTAATACGTCTATTTGTTTTTTCTTGATAATAATGAATAGCTTCCATTAATTTTTCTACATTATATGCTCTATTTATCGGCATCAAACGTGATCGAATTTCATCATTTGCACCGTGTAAGCTAACCGCAAAATTAATTTGAATATCTTCATCAGCGAAATCGTATATTCTTGGAATAATTCCTGAAGTTGACACTGTAATATGACGCGCTCCAATATTTAGTCCATTATCATCATTAACAATTTTTAAGAAATCCATCATTTCATCATAGTTTTCAAATGGTTCTCCAATACCCATGATAACGATTTGTGATACACGCTCTTCTGTTTCATCTAAAGCTTTTTGAACTGTTAATACTTGAGAAACAATTTCTCCAGCTTCTAAGTTACGTTTTAAACCGCCTAATGTAGAAGCGCAAAACGTACAACCAATACGGCAACCAACCTGTGTGGTTACACAAACAGAATTCCCGTATTCATGTCTCATAAGGACCGTTTCAATTGTATAACCATCTTGTAATTCAAATAAAAACTTAATTGTACCGTCTTTACTTTCTTGTTTTACAACTGTTGTCATGGTTGTCATTGTAAAATTATCTTTAAGTACTTCTCTTAATTCTTTAGATAAATTTGTCATATCATCAATGTCATCGACGCGTTTTTCGTAAAGCCACTCAAAAATTTGTTTCGCTCTGAATTTTTGCTGACCATTTTGTACCAACCAATCTTGCATCTCATCGTATCTTAATGAATAAATTGATTGCTTTTCAAAATTGGGAAGAAACTTATTTTTTTTCTTCTTTTCTGCAGTTATCATATTTTAATTTTCCTTTCTTCTTATCCTAGTTATGAAAAAGCCATCAGAGTTAAAATCTTGAGGTAAAATTTGCATCGTTTTTACTTTTTCTCCAGTTATTGGATGTTCAAATTGATCGAATTCAAAATCTTTATTTTCTTTTAAAAATGTATATACAACATTTTCATTTTCCATTTGCTCAATCGTACAAGTTGAATAAATCATTGTACCACCAGGTTTCACATTATATTTCACATTATTTAAGATTTCCAATTGAATTTCAACCAAAGATTCAATTGCATGTTGCGATTGTTCATATTTTATTTCTGGTTTATGTCTTAAAACACCTAAACCACTACATGGCGCATCTACTAAAATCTTATCATACACTTTATCATATTTTTCAGTTGCATCGTGTTCAAATGCAGAAATGTTAGATAAACGTAATTTTCTTATATTAAAATCTATTAAATCTATTTTATGTTCATGAATGTCCGTCGCATCAACCTGTCCAGTACCATTTAATATTTCAGCAATATGACAAGCTTTTCCACCAGGTGCACTACAAGCATCTAAAACTTGGTCACCTTCTTTTAATGCCATTAATTCACCAATAAACATTGAACTCTTATCTTGAATAGATATCAGTCCATCTTTAAACATACGAGATTCAATAATTGACTTACCACTAATATGTAGACAAGTTTCGATTTCTCTATCTTGTTCTACAATATAATCATCATCAGTGAGTCTTCTAATAGCATCGTCTACTGAAATACGAGTTAAGTTAACACGTACGGTTGTAGTTACTTTATCTAAAAATGATTGCGCAATTGTTTCTGTTTTTTCAATACCAAAATGCGTTGTCCAGTGATCAACCAACCATTTGGGTAAACTGTATTCGATCGCGATACGTTTTTTGTCATCTGTAATTTCAGTAAAATCTGGTAAGTCACTGCGCATAATATTTCTTAGTATACCGTTCACAACATTACCATTATGCGGACCGCCTTTATATTTAGCAATTTCAACGGCTTCATTAATAATCGCGTGTTCAGGTATTTTATCTAAATAGACATATTGATAAATACTCATCCAAAGTAACTGTCTGACCCAACCTTTTAACTTTGTTTGAACAAAAGGTTTCAGCAAATAATCTAAAGTATATTTTCTTTTTAACGTGCCATATACTAATTCTGTATATAATCCTTTATCTGCTCTATTTAATTCATTATTTGATAACACATCATTAATGATGATGTTACTATAGGCTTTATCATTTATAATATCTTGAATGGTTTCAAATGCTAACGCTCGCACATTTGTTTCTATTGTCATGTTAGTACCTTCCCAACAAGTGAAGTTTGCACGCCACTTAAGTAGTTTGCAGTTAACATACGTTTTTTCCCTGCAACTTGAATATCTGTTAATGCAATTGCATCGTCGGAACCTGTCGCAACGATGATTGCTTTTTTCGTTGTTTCAATAATTGTACCTGGTTCACCTGTTTTACCTTTTTCAATTCGGGATGCATATACTTTCATGTTACCATCATCCATAACTGTATAAGCTACTGGCCATGGTGACAGACCTCTTATATGGTTGTAAATAACTTCAGCCGATTGGTACCAATCAATCTTTTCCTGTTCTCTACTTATATTAGTAGCAAAACTAGCTTCACTTTCATTCTGTGTAATGCGGTTATTTGTACCATTAATAATAGAAGGTAAAGTCTCTTTTAATAATTCTGCACCTAAAAAGCTCAATTTATCATGCATGGTACCGACATCATCTTGGTGCTCAATTTCTATTGCTTGTTGAGAAATGATATCTCCTGCATCTAATTTCTTAACCATATACATTATAGAAATACCTGTTTCTGTTTGACCATCCATGATAGCTTGATGAATCGGCGCTCCACCTCTATATTTAGGTAATAACGACGCGTGGACATTGATTGCCCCTAACTTTGGCGCATTTAATAATGATTCAGGCAATATTTGCCCAAAGGCTGCAGTTACGATTAAATCTGCTTCTAAGTCAATAAGTTGTTCTAACTCTGATGATTGGGCTAATTTTTCTGGTTGATATACTGGTAAACCGTGCTTAATTGCAACTTCTTTCACTGGTGGAGGTGTTAAAACACGTTTTCTACCCACTGGTCTGTCTGGTTGCGTGACTACTGCAATCACATCATGTTCAGCAATTAACATTTCTAGCACTTTTGTTGAAAAATCTGGTGTTCCCATAAAAATGACTTTACTCATTATCAAAATACGCCTCCATTTCACTTTCACTTAAAAATTTCTCTACACGTTCAGTAAACAATCTTCCTTCAAAATGATCTATCATATGTAAAATCATTCTCGCGATATCATCATATGCAGTCATCTCAACTTCATTACCTTTTTTATCATTACTCTTAACGACAATCATTTTACTTCTTTCCACTTCACCATAAACATTAGGTATACTGATAGACCCTTCTAAATCAGTCACTTTTGTATCCGATTCACTTATAATTTGAGGATTAATCAGTTGTAACAATCCATCCATTTCCATATCTATCATCGCTACTTTTTGTGCAACACCTATCTGCGGCGCACATATCGCAGATGCTTCAACATCATACATTGTATCTTCTAAATCTAACAATAATTGTTCTAAATTTTCATCAAATTTTGTCACATCCGGTATAGGCTTATTAAGAATAGGGTGTTTGCTTGTTACAAGTTGTTTGATTGTCATATCGATTTCTCCTCATAAAAATTCATCATATTATTATAACTTATTTTAGTGGAAATTGCACCATTCATTGAAAGAATACTTTACTGAACATATTGAGTAAGTAGTAGGATAAGTCTTCATTCAATCTATATTCATAAAATATAAAAAGTGCAGAAATAGATATCTGCTCATATTTAAATGGGCTTTTTATCTATACTGCACTTTAAAACGATGTTCATAGTATACAAGACATATTTCAAACCTTTACATTTTTCATTATATATTGAGCATTGATCGTTCTTTAAGCTTATTGTTTTTCATCAATCTAGAATCGTTAACCGATTCACTTGATTACCAAGTTCATCGAAATTTTGTGCTGCTAACCAACTTTCAAATTTAAGTTTATTTTGCTGCCACTCTTTATCAATCATTGCTAACCAATATGTGTCACGATTACGATTTTTATACACTTTATGATTTCTAAAAATACCTTCAAATTTAAACCCTAGCCGTTGGGCTGCTTTAATAGACGGTTCATTTAAAGCATCACATTTACATTCATATCTTCTATAACCTAATGTTTGAAATACATAATTGGCTAATAAAAATTGCACTTCCGTGGCAATACGTGTTTGTTTCATGACATTAGCGTAATGTATATGACCAACTTCAATTGAACCATTATGGCGATCAATTCTGAGTAAAGATAAAATGCCCACTGCTTCAGATGTTTCTTTATCAATAATGGCGAAAAAATACGGATCAGTAGAATTGATTTTCTTATCTATATAATTTTCAAATGCTTGAAAGTCGTGAGGTTGCTCATCAGGTAAATATGTCCAATTCGGCGCATCCGCTTCATCAGAAAAATAATTAAATAAATCTTGAATATGACATTGCGCTAACTTTTCTAATCTGCAATATTGCCCTTCTAAAACTTTCACATTGGGTAAATGAGCTTGTTTAAACTCATTTTGTTCTTCACCAATGGGTTGCTTAAACTCATTATATCGCACATGAACACTCCTTTTTTCCCTAAAGCATAAACTAACGTTACTATACTAAAGTAAATCTTCCGCAGTCGTAATAAAAAAACAGCTAATATTTTAGCGTCATTTTGATTGAGTGTTAATTGTTGTTGTTCAATTTGCTTAATCATCTCTGGATTTAATACGATATCGTAAAGGGACGTAATTCTGTTTGACAACTCATTGATACTTAATCCAATTGCTTTTCTATTTCGAATTAAACTCATAGGCGTACTACTTAGATTAGACATAAAAAGATATTGATCTCATTTCTCACTTAGTCGGTTGCTTTTCTTAATCGTTATTGTCGTTCTCAATACGTACTCTAATCATTTATGCGTGACTCGTTACTCTTTAATATAACTTTAATTAATATTAAATGCAAAAAATGTAGCAAATTATTTTTTATAAATTTTAATAAATATTAGTTAATTGTTAAGATTATATCCATAGCGCCATCACTATACTTCATATTTATATCTAACTTTTATGTTTTTTTGTCCAAAAAAAAAAGAACAAACTATTTTAATGGCTAATCATTTACCTAGCAAAACAATTTGTTCTTTTTTCTAATATTTTTATACAAAAGTCAGTATACATTAGCTTCGTTATATAACGTGCTTAATATTACATCATCATCTGCGGTGCGATATCTATTTTCAAAGATAATTTTTCTTTTAAATATTGATCATGATAATAATCGTCTAAATATTTTAATGCTTCGTGTAATGCAGGTTCTCGTTTATATTTCACTAATATTTGAAAGCGATATTCGTTATTGATTCTTGATAATGCGGCCGGAGATGGGCCAAGTACAAGTGCTTTGTCTGTTAAATGTTGCAGTAATATTTTATGAATATGCTTGGATGCTTCCATAACTTTTTTCATTTCTTTATGCGCAATAGTAAAATTAATTAAAAAGAAATACGGTGGGTACTTTCCAATTTTCCTATAATTCATTTCTTTTTGGAAAAAGGCTGTGTAATCATTCTCTTGGACATCTTTAATAGCATAATGATCTGGATTGTATGTTTGAATAAGCACCTGTCCTTCTTTTTCATGACGACCAGCTCGACCAGCAACTTGCGTTAACAATTGGTATGTTCGCTCACTTGCTCTAAAGTCTGGCAAATTCAACATTGTGTCAGCATTCAAAACACCTACTAACGTAATATTAGGAAAATCCAATCCTTTAGCAATCATTTGTGTCCCTAACAAGATATCCCCTTTTCCTGAACCAAAATCATTTAATAACTTTTCATGAGCACCTTTTCTAGAAGTAGTATCCACGTCCATCCGTATAATACGAGCCTCTTGAAACGCTTCTTGTAAAAGTTCTTCAACTCTCTGTGTGCCAGTACCCATTTGTCTAATATGCTCACTTTCACAATTAGGACATTGATTAGGTGGTACTTCTTGATGACCACAATAATGACATTTCAATTGATCTGTTGATTTGTGATAAGTCAATGAAATATCACAGTTCGGACACTGTGGAACATGCCCACAATCTCTACACAACATAAATGAAGCATAACCGCGTCGATTTAAAAAGAGTACAATTTGTTCCTGATTATCTAAGCGTTGTTGTATTGCATCTCGTAATTGATTAGAGAACATAGAGCGATTTCCAGAGTTCAATTCTTCTCTCATATCTACAATTTCTACCTCAGGTAAAGCTTGTTGATTAACTCTGTTAGGTAACGATAGTAACTCATATACACCCTTTTCAGCTCGTGCAAATGATTCTAAACTTGGTGTCGCGCTGCCTAATATTAAAGGACATTGATGATACTCACTACGCCATTGCGCGATATCTCTTGCATGATATCTAGGATAATCTTCTTGCTTATACGAAGATTCATGTTCTTCATCTATAATAATCATCCCTAAATTTTTAAATGGTGCAAAGACGCTTGAACGTGCACCTACGCTCACACGTGCTTTACCGTCTCTAATCTTTTGCCATTCATCATAGCGTTCACCTTTGGATAATCCAGAATGTAGTACAGCAACTTCGTCTCCAAATCTACGTTTAAATCTTAATACCATTTGTGGTGTTAAGGCAATTTCTGGAACTAACATCATTGCTTGTCTATTAAGATTTAGTACTTCTTCAATTGTTTGTAAATACACTTCTGTTTTGCCTGATCCTGTCACACCATGCAATAAATAGGTACATTGTTCATGAGCATGTATCTTTTCTGATATGGCTTCAAATGCACGTTGTTGGTCTGAAGTCAGATGTTGTTTCACATCTTGTTCAAAGACCCTAGTCTCAAATGGATCACGTTCAACGACAGCATCATATTTTTCAACAAAGCCCTTGCGAATTAATGTATCTACACTAGATTTTGAATAACCCATTGCTTCTATCTCTTTAAGTAAAACGATGCGATGTTGTTCATCTAATAAAAAGGCATATAATTCATATTGCTTCTTAGATTTTTCTAATGAATTTAGCACACTATCATAGTTAAATCCTTCAACAACACATATGGCACGTTGTTTTTTCTTATTTACATTTTGTGATAGTAAGGTTACTTCAGATACAATACCTTGTTTTAATAATGGCGCAATTTGTGTTAAATCATCATTTTGCTGTGCTGCTTTAAATGCATAGTGTCCTGATGAGTCAAATTTCCCTGCTAAAGTTTCAGGCAGTGCATTCGTATCTTCAATAGAAAAGACCTTGGTATATTTTGCTTTAATTGCACTTGGCAGCATAACTTCAAGCATTGAAATACGTTTTGTAACGAAGTAATTGTTATACCACTCAGTAAATTGAATTAATTCTTCAGTCAATTCGGGTTTTATATCTTGAATTTCTTTAATTTCTTTTAATTTTTTTATATCTATATTGCTATCAGGCTGGTCTGTTATCTTCATAACATAACCTTGAATTGTTCTTGGTCCAAATGGAACAATGACACGCATACCTATTTGAATCATTGATTGTAACCTTATAGGAATTATATAATCAAATGTAAAATCAACACTCTTAGAAGGTATATCAACAATTACTTTTGCTATCATTTTATTTCCACCTTGTTTCTAAACTATTCAATATATGCTCAGCTAATTCGACTTTTTTGTGTTTGCCTAAAGGTATAGCGTCTCCATTTTTATAATACATCGTATAATCATTGTCATCGGAACTAAAGCCAATCGTACGGTCTCCAACATTATTCGCAATAATCACATCTGCATTTTTATTATGCAATTTTTTTTGTGCATAAGCTTCAATATTTTGTGTTTCTGCTGCAAATCCAACTAAGTATTGTGATTCTTTATGTTCTCCTAAATATTTCAAAATATCTGGTGTACGTTTAAATTCTACAGATAAAGTACCATCTTGTTTTTTTAATTTATGATCCAACATTTCTACTGGCGCATAATCTGACACGGCAGCAGCTTTAAAAACGATATCTTGTTTAGCAAAACGACTTCGAACCGCTTCGAACATTTCTTCTGCACTTTGTACGTGTACTACATCAACATGCTTCGGTGGTGTTAAATGTGTCGGTCCTGAAACTAAAGTAACTTCTGCACCTCGTTTAGCTAAAGATTCAGCAAGCGCGTATCCAATCTTACCTGAAGATCGATTTGATAAAAAACGAACTGGATCTAATTCTTCTACAGTGGGTCCAGCAGTAATTAATACATGTTTACCAATAAAGCTACTTGATGCTGGCACAGCTTTTTGTTTTATGTCATTAAAGTATTGCTTTATGCGCTCTACAATTTGTAAAGGTTCTTCCATACGCCCCTTCGCTACATATCCACATGCTAAAAAACCTTCTCCAGGTTCTAAAAAATAGTAACCATCTGAACTTAAAGTCGCTAAATTATGTTGTGTCCTCTTATTTTCATACATATGCACGTTCATTGCAGGTGCAATAAATTTAGGCGTTTCAGTTGCTAACAACGTTGACGTAACCATATCATCTGCAATGCCATTTGCTAATTTAGCAATTGTATTTGCAGTTGCTGGCGCTACGATAATTGCGTCTGCCCAATCACCCAGCGCAACATGTTGAATTTCTTGAGGATTTTGCTCTATAAATGTACTCGTATAAACGGGATTTCTCCCAATAGCTTGGAATGCTAGTGGGGTAACAAATTCCTGAGCATGATCAGTAAGCATGACCCTGACATCAAATCCAGCCTGCGTCAGTTTACTCGTTAAATCAATTGCTTTATATGCAGCTATACCACCTGTAACAGCAAGTAATATTCGTTTCATTATATAGTCATTCTCCTTCGATTGAATTAGATCAGACGTGGGTGACGTCTCTTATAATTGAAAATCAAAATGTATGTCCCTCATAATTAAATTAACTTTTCGATTACTGTTCATTATACACAATTTATCAGTTAAATAAAAAAAGCACACCTTGCGACTGCATGGTGTGCACTTGAAAGATATTCATTTAATAACACATAGATGGCTATATAAAATTCAATATCTAGGCTTTTTAATTAATACGTTTTTAAGAATAGTTCGTCTGGGAAAACTTCACCGTCAGCAATTTCTTCTAAAGCTTTACCAACAGGTTTTTCTGAAATGTATTTTGTTAATAATGCACTTTCAGGTTTCTCGTCTATTTCACGCGCACGTTTTGCAGCTGTAGTTGCAATTAAATATTTTGAATTAATTTTTGATGTTAATTGGTTTAATGGTGGTTGTAACATTATTTTTTTGCCTCCAGTATCATTTTTCTATATTTTGCTTCTATACGTTCTCTCTTCAAATGTTCAGCTTCAACAATAGATTGAATACGTTGCTTAGCTAACTCAACTTCGTCATTAACTACAACATAATCATATAAATTCATCATTTCCACTTCTTTACGAGCTTCATGCACTCGGCTTTGAATTTTTTCACTGGATTCTGTACCACGACCTACTAAGCGCTCACGTAAATGATCTAAACTTGGTGGCGCAAGAAAAATAAACAATGCATCTGGGAACTTTTTACGTACCTGTTTTGCACCTTCTACTTCAATTTCTAAAAATACATCGTGCCCACGATCCATAGTGTCTTTAACGTATTGCACAGGCGTCCCATAATAATTTCCTACGTACTCTGCATATTCTATAAATTGATCTTGTTTTATTAACTCTTCAAACTCTGATTTTGCTTTGAAGAAATAATCAACACCATCGACTTCACCCTGACGCTTATCACGTGTCGTCATCGAAATAGAATATTTATAAGATGTGGACGGGTCATCAAATATTTTCTTTCTAACTGTACCTTTCCCAACGCCAGAAGGTCCAGATAGTACAATCAACAAACCTTTCTCATTATCCATGACTTACTACCTCTCTAAACTATTCTTCTATTATTAAACTATGATACCACAATTTTCATTTAGTTGTATAGCGTCCAACAGCACAAACTTTGGTCATGACCATTTCTTTATGCCATGTTACAATATGATGAATGACTAAAAATAAGGTGGCTGATAGTAATGGCATATGATGGTTTATTTACAAGAAAAATGGTGGAATCGTTACAATTTCTTGTAGACGGAAGAATCCATAAAATAAATCAACCAGAAAACGACACGCTTCTTGTCGTTATTCGACAAAACCGAAAAAATCATCAGCTTCTACTTTCTATTCATCCTAGCTTTGCTAGAATGCATTTAACAAATAAAAAATATGATAATCCATTTGATCCACCCATGTTTGCACGCGTTTTCCGTAAACATATAGAAGGTGGTATCGTTAAAGCAGTAAGACAAATTGGGAATGATAGACGTGTAGAAATTGATGTTCAAAGCAAAGATGAAATTGGAGATACAATATATAGAACTATAATTTTAGAAATTATGGGTAAACACAGTAACTTAATATTAGTTGATGATCAGCGTAAAATCATTGAAGGCTTTAAGCATTTAACACCGAATACCAATCAATATCGCACAGTAATGCCTGGCTTTCAATATGAAACACCACCAACTCAAAATAAAATTAATCCTTTTGAAATAACTGGTAATAAAGTCATACAATATATCGATTTCAATAAGGGCAAAATTGCACGTCAACTTCTTGATCATTTCGAAGGCTTTAGTCCATTAATTACAAATGAAATTGTGAATCGCAAACGATTTATGACAAATGATACGTTACCAGAAGCATTTGATGAAGTCATCAATGAAATTAACCATACACCTACACCCGTTTTTCATAAAAATCACGAGACGGGTAAAGAAGATTTTTACTTTATGAAATTAAATCAATTTTATGATGATGTAACAGAATATGACTCATTACATGATTTATTAGACCGTTATTATGATGCACGTGGAGAGCGAGAGCGTGTAAAACAACGTGCAAATGATTTAGTGAAATTTGTACAACAACAATTGCATAAATTTCAAAATAAATTAAATAAATTGATTGATGAACAAGAAGGTACAAAAGAAAAAGAATTACAACAATTGTATGGGGAACTTATCACTGCTAACATTTATCGTATTAAACAAGGTGACAAATCGGTCACAGCCTTAAATTATTACACTGGTGAAGAAGTCACTATACCGCTTAACCCTACAAAGGCACCAGCAGTGAATGCACAAAATTATTACAAACAGTATAATAAATTAAAGACAAGAGAACATGAATTGCACCATCAAATCGATTTAACCAAAGAAAACATTAATTATTTTGAAAGTATAGAACAACAACTTGCTCATATTTCAGTCAATGATATTGATGACATTCGCGATGAATTAGCCGAGCAAGGGTATATGAAACAACGTAAACAGAGTAAGAAGAAAAAGAAACAAACTATGCAGTTACAAGAATACGTATCTACAGATGGAGATACAATCATGGTTGGTAAAAACAATAAACAAAATGATTATTTAACGAATAAATTAGCTAAGAAACATCAACTTTGGTTCCATACGAAAGATATTCCCGGATCACATGTCGTCATATTAAGTGATGATCCGAGTGAAGAAACAATTAAAGAAGCGGCCATGTTATCTGGTTACTTCTCAAAAGCAGGTAGTTCAGCTCAAATTCCAGTTGACTTTACTGAAATTAAACACGTGCATAAGCCTTCAGGTGCAAAACCAGGTTTTGTAACTTATGATAACCAAAAAACACTTTATGCAACACCCGATTATGATCACATTCAAAAAATGAAAGTAAAGTAAATACGATATAATATTACGGTTGTATCCTATAACAAACAAAAGCGGGACGATGAGATCAATTTTAGAAATGTTGATTTCATCGTCCCGCTTCTATATTAGTATTTAATTTTTCTCAGGTAAGGCTAATTGGAAATTAACACCAAACTTATCTTGAATCCATGCAAATTCTCTAAAAGGTGGCATTTCTGTTTTTGGCATTAAAATGGCGCCACCACTTTTCAGTTTACTAAATAATCTCTCCATTTCAATTGCGCTATCAACTGTCACGTATAATGACATTGCAGGGTTCATCTCAATATCTACCCCATTCATATTATCAATTGCCATAAATACTTGATCTTTTAATCTAAAAATGGCATGTTGAACAGCGCCTGTTGGTTCTTCATCACTTTCACTATATCTTACCAACGCTAATATTTCAGCGTCCTCAAATGTATTAACATATAAATTAATAGCTTCTTCTGCATTGCCGTTAAACATCAGAAAAGTTGTTATCTTAGGTATTGCCATTATTCTACCTCCTAAACCTTTATACACTTTAGAATAAAAGATATACTATCAAAAATCGAATTTATGCATTTTATGTTCGTAAATTTCTAAATTTAAGATAAGTTAATAAATCCATTACCAAGTACGTCACGTACATCATGAATCACTAAAAATGCATTTTCGTCTTCTTCATTTACTAACTTTTTAACTCTTGTTACTTGTGATTGTGGCACAACAACGTATAACATGCTTGTCTCATGTTTACCATAACCACCTTTACCGTTTAGTATCGTAGAGCCTCTACCTGTGAAACTGTTGATTTTATCACTAATCGTTTCGTTTTTACTAGAAATGACTGTAACTGCCTTTTTGGGATTAAAACCTTCAATTATAAATGAGGTTGCACGCTCAGTAATGAAAATCATTATAATTGTAAATAGCACGTTCGTGAGTGGCAATACAAATAAAAATGATAGTACGACTAAACCATCTAATACAAAAATACCCTGTGCTGTTTTAATATCAAAATACTTATTAAGCATTTTTGCAATAACTGATGTACCACCTATAACACCACCGGATGCAATAACTAACCCAATGCCCACACCGACTAGTACACCACCAAACGTTGCATTAATTACAAAATTATCTACCCCTGTCTTCCAATGTTCAGTTAAATCTAAAAATATAGAAATGGAAGTATTAGCGACCACAGTATAAATAGCCGTTCTTGTGCTTAAAAATTTCCAGCCAACAATAATGACGAGGGTATTAATAATTAAAGATGTAAGTGCTGGTGACCAACCGAAAGCGTACTTAAGCGCTAATGACATGCCGACGGTGCCACCATCACCTAAATTTGACCCTAGAATAAAGCAATTGACTGCAATAGCACTAATAAAAGAACCAATAAGACAAATGATCATATCTTTTGTATTGTTTTTAAGTAACTGTCGAATTTTTTGCATACAAGTCCCCTCTTACCAAAATATCAAAGCTTTAATATCTTATTTTTACAATTTATTTTAAAATAAGTATATAGATCTTAAATACATAGTTTATAAATCATTTGATACTTTAATAATTTTTTTTAGTAAACTAAGCATATCATATGAATATACTTATTAACTGTTATACTTAAACTAATAGCTTTTTCTTTTACCATTTTAACTTCTATAGTTAAAATGAAATTAAATTACATTGGAGGTAATGTTCATGTCTTTTTATATTATTCCTTTACTTATTGCAGCACTTGTATTACTTGTAGGCTATATCATCATTAAAATAATGATCCGCTAATACGCTATTAAAAAATTTATAACGTACGGGGCACCTATAATTGAAATCAACAATTCATGATAATCAATATAAATGTTGTTCCCATTCTTATTTCAAATAGGGCTAATCAAACTTATTTAATAAAATAAATTTGGTTAGCCCCTACTTATTTGACATGTTGTTAACTTAAATCGTCTATTCGCTTGGCTTATTATTTAATATGCCCTTTTTGCTTTATAGTTGATTTAGATTTTTTATATATATTTTCTTCTGATTTTTGCTTTAACATTTCGTAATCAATATCTGATGTGTTTTGGTCTCTATAATCTTCATTTTTATTCAAAAATTTATTCAAATGTGCGAAATGATTATAAGCTTCTTTCGGGTCTTTTGTCATAACATCCCCTCCACTTAGTATATTATGACAAGTTGTCTCTCCAATCAACTAAAGACCTAATATCATTATCAGAAATTTCTCCATTTTCTTTTGCAACATCAATTAATTCATTGTAATTGCTTAATGTATAAAATGGCATTTGCGCTTGTTTGAATTGTTCATCTGCTTTTTTTAAACCGTAAGTAAAGATAGCTACGACACCAATAACATCTGCCCCCGCTTCTCTTAAAGCTTCGACTGCGGTAATTGATGAACCACCCGTTGAAATTAAATCTTCAATAACAACTACTTTTTTTCCTTTACTTAAAGCACCTTCAATTTGATTTTGTTTGCCATGACTCTTACTTTTAGAACGAACATAATTCATCGGTAAAGCTAATTTTTCAGAAACATACGCAGCATGGGGTATACCAGCTGTGGCAGTACCTGAAACTATTTCCACGTCTCCAAAATATGTTTCGATTAAGTCACACAGTCCATCTCTAATATGTTGACGTACTTCTGGATATCCAAGTGTTACACGATTATCACAATAAATTGGTGATTTTATACCAGAACTCCAAGTAAATGGATCATTCGGGGATAGTGATACTGCTTCAATTTCTAATAATGCTTTTGCAATTGCTTTAGCCATATTAACCTAACCAACTTTCTTTGATTTTATGATAACTTGCTACTGGGTTTTCACTTTTGGTGATTGGTCTTCCAACAACAATATGTGTTGAACCTAATTCTTTAGCATCTTCTGGTGTTGTAATACGTTTTTGGTCGTCTGAACTAGCATCTTTTGGTCTGATACCAGGTGTTACCTTTAAAAAGTCATTACCTAATTCATTTTTCACTAATTCTGCTTCTAGTGGTGAACATACGATGCCATCCAAACCTGATGATTGTGCTAAAGTTGCATAGTTCAAAACAGCCTCCTCAATTGAAGTTTGAATGTTTTGTTCCTTGTGCAACATCGTTTCAGTTGTTGACGTCAATTGAGTAACTGCAATTAATTTAATATCGGGGTTGTGTTTTTGCAAACCGTTCAAGGCTTGTTTCATCATTTCTGTACCACCTGCCGCATGCACATTCACAAGATCGATATTTAATTTGCTTAAGCCTTCCATTGCTTTGCCAACCGTATTAGGAATATCATGCAATTTTAAATCAAGAAAAATGTCATGTCCTCTATCCTTTATTGAAGCAATCAGTTGAGGTCCAGTTTGATAAAAGAGTTCCATTCCAATTTTCACGAATAGTGGTTCATTAAATTGGTCTAAAAACTGATCTACAGCTTCTGTTGAATCAAAATCTAAAGCAATAATTGGCAAGTTTTTCATCTAGCTCTACATCCTAACCTTTTTTATTTCATCTTATCTAATCCATCACAAAGTCAATGATTGTTCATTGTTGTGACATTTCTCTCCTTATTCATTACTACATATTTTTCATTGTAAATGTCATGCTTTCAATTACACGTGTTAATGCAACAACCGTATCTAATGATGTTAGACAAGGCACGCCATTTTCTACGGAGGCGCGTCTAATTTGGAAACCATCTCGTTCGAATTCTTTACCTTTGGTCATCGTATTCACAACGATTTGTACTTCTCCATTTTGTATACGCGTCAGTAAATCATCTTCGCCACCAATTTTTCCTACTACTTCTGAAGGTATATTATTCTCGGCTAATTTTCGTGCAGTACCTTGTGTTGCTAAGATTCTATATCCTACTTCATTTAATCGTTGTGCAATAGAGACAATTTCATCTTTATCTTTATCGCTGACTGTCATCAAGACCGTACCATGATCTTTAACTTCCATCCCACTAGCTGTTAAACCTTTAAACAGTGCTTTTTCCATAGTTGCATCTTTACCCATCACTTCACCTGTTGACTTCATTTCAGGTCCTAACGTGATGTCGACGTTTTTCAATTTGTTAAAGCTAAATACGGGTGCTTTCACAAAGACACCTTCTGTATACGGTTGGATGCCTGGTTGATATCCTAAGTCCACTAGCTTGTCACCTATGATTGCACGCATAGCTAACTGTGCCATTTGAATATTCGTAATCTTGCTTAAAAATGGTACTGTACGACTCGAACGTGGATTCACTTCTAATACATATACACCATCATGCGCAATTACAAATTGAATGTTAATTAAACCAACAATGTTTAAGCCTTTTGCTAAACGAATCGTAAAGTCTTCTAATGTTGTCATTTCTTCTTGCGTTAACGTTTGTGGTGGATAAACAGCAATGGAATCACCTGAATGGACTCCCGCTCTTTCAATATGTTCCATAATACCTGGTATAATCACTGTTTCACCATCAGAAATCGCATCTATTTCAATCTCTTTACCTGTCAAATATCTATCGACTAATACCGGATGGTCTGGACTTGCTTTAACTGCTTGATTCATATAGTCTTCTAATTCTGCATCACTATTAACGATTTCCATAGCGCGACCACCTAATACATAAGAAGGTCTGACGACGACTGGATAGCCAATACTGCGTGCATTTTCTAATGCTTCTTGTGGTGACGTTGCAGTTTTACCATTAGGTTGTGGTACATCAATCGTGTGTAATAACGCTTCAAACTCTTTACGGTCTTCTGCTCTATTTAAATCTTCTAATGATGTTCCTAAAATCTTCACGTCATGTTTCGCTAGTTTATCGGCTAAGTTAATGGCCGTTTGCCCACCAAACTGTACAACGGCACCTTTAGGTTGCTCTAAATCTATAATGTTCATGACATCTTCTTCAGTTAATGGTTCAAAGTATAATTTATCCGAAATAGAAAAGTCGGTCGAAACAGTTTCTGGATTGTTATTAACTATAATCGCTTCGTATCCCGCTTGTTGAATCGCCCATACAGCATGTACAGTGGCGTAATCAAATTCTACACCTTGTCCAATTCTAATAGGTCCTGAACCTAAGACAAGAATTTTTTCTTTCTCTGTGACTACAGATTCATTTTCATATTCATACGTGCCGTAATAATAAGGCGTAGCAGATTCAAATTCTGCAGCACATGTATCTACCATTTTATACACTGGTATAATGCCGTTTTGTTGTCTTAAATCGTACACTTCTTCTTCTGTCATATCGAATCGATGTGCGATTACTCTATCACTAAAACCGTAATTTTTTGCGAATTTTAAATAATCAATGTCACCTTTATTTGATTTCAAATCGTGTTCAATATCTATGATGTGTTGGAATTTATTTAAGAAGAAGTAATCTATTTTTGTCATTTCATGTATTTCTTCTAATGTAGTACCTCTGCGAATTGCCTCACCTATAAAGAATAAACGTTCATCATCTTGGTCTTGAATACGTTCTTTAATATAACCTAAATCAAATGTTTCACCATTAGGTAATCCTAAGTGATGTACACCATATTCTAAGGAACGAATTGCTTTTAGTAGTGATTCTTCATATGTTCTACCAATTGCCATTACTTCACCAGTTGCTTTCATTTGAGTTCCTAAGACACGTTCTCCTTTTTCGAATTTATCAAATGGGAAACGAGGAATTTTAGAAATTACATAATCTAAAGTTGGCTCAAATGCTGCATAGGATGTTTCTGTTATCGGATTTAACATTTCATCTAGTGTTAAACCAATAGAGATTTTAGCTGCTAATTTAGCAATCGGATAGCCCGTTGCTTTTGAAGCTAATGCAGATGATCTTGAAACACGTGGATTCACTTCAATAATATAATAATCTAATGAGTGTGGGTCTAATGCTAATTGCACATTACATCCACCTTCTATACCGAGCGCTCGAATAACTTTCAATGATACATCACGTAACATTTGATACTCTACATCTGATAGTGTTTGGCTTGGTGCAACAACGATTGAATCACCTGTATGTATGCCGACAGGGTCAATATTTTCCATATTACAAACTACGATTGCGTTATCGTTTTTATCACGCATAACCTCATATTCTATTTCTTTAAATCCTGCAATTGATTTTTCAATTAGACATTGTGTTGCCGGACTATAATGTAGACCGTTTGTTACAATTTCTTTGAATTCTGCATCATTGTGACAAATACCGCCACCTGTGCCACCCATTGTGAATGCAGGTCTAACGATGAGTGGATAACCCACTTCTTCTTTAAAAGCAAAAGCTTGTTCAACTGTATTAACGATATCACTTTCAGGAACTGGTACGCCTAAATCGTTCATAAGTGTTCTAAATAACTCTCTATCTTCCGCTTGTTGAATTGATTCCAATTCAGTACCTAATAGTTTTACATTATTCGCTTCTAGTTCACCACTATCATGCAACTGAATCGCCATATTCAAACCAGTTTGGCCACCAAGTGTAGGTAATAATGCATCTGGTTGTTCTTTACGTATAATACGTGTGATGAAGTCATGTGTTAAAGGCTCAATATAAACTTTATCTGCAATTTCGTTATCCGTCATAATTGTTGCAGGATTGGAATTCACTAAAATGACGCGGTATCCTTCTTCTTTTAACGCAAGACAAGCTTGAGTTCCAGCATAATCAAACTCTGCAGCTTGACCGATAATAATTGGTCCTGATCCTATTACTAAAATGGTTTCTATATCTTGACGTTTAGGCATTATTTGTAAGCTCCTTTGTTTTATATTCATTTATCATGTCTATAAATTCATCGAATAAGTAGTTTGAATCTGATGGTCCTGGACATGCTTCTGGATGATATTGTACTGAAAAAGCTGGTAATGATTTATGTCTCAAGCCCTCAACCGTATCATCATTAATTGCAATATGTGTCACTTCTAGGTCAGTATTTTTTAGAGATGCTTTGTCAATGGCATAACCATGATTTTGACTTGTTAAAGCTATCTTTCCGGTTTTTAAATCTTTAACCGGATGGTTAGCCCCTCTATGACCAAATTTCATCTTAAATGACGTAGCACCTTGTGATAATGCAAATAATTGATGTCCTAAACAAATACCAAAAAATGGTATTTTCCCTAAAATGCCTTTAATCATTTCAACAGCTACATGGACTTCTTCAGGGTCACCTGGGCCATTTGACAGCATAACACCATCAGGTGACATACGAATAATCGCTTCTGCTGAAGTGTCATAAGGCACTACAGTTACATTACAACCACGCGCGTTTAATTCTCTAACTATGTTTTGTTTTTTTCCAAAATCTACTAGTACGACGCTAAGTCCATAACCTGTAGAAACATATGGTGATTTAGTAGAAACAGTTGTGACTTCATTTCGCGGCAATTCAACGGATTGCAGCTTTGCAATCATTGAATCAATTTCACTTTTTTCATCTGTAAAACCTGCTTTTAATACACCATGGTTTCTTATTTTACGTGTAATGCTACGTGTATCTACACCTGAAATACCTGGTATATCATATTCTTGTAATACTTCATGGAATGTCTTTTGCTTTCTGAAATTACTTGGTTGGCGACTCGCTTCTTTCACTACAACACCATTTAACGTTGGAACAAGTGCTTCAAAATCATCTCTGTTAATACCATAATTACCAATCAATGGATAAGTAAATGTAATAATTTGACCAGTATATGATGGATCTGAAATTGTTTCTTGATAACCAGTCATAGCTGTGTTAAATACAATTTCACCTAATGTTAATTGATCTGAACCTATTGGATAACCTTCATAATATGAACCATCTTCTAATACGAGATAACGTTTTTTCAACATTATTTTTCCTCCTCAAATTTAACTTCGCCTTCAACCATTGTTAATACGGGTGTACCGTAAACTTTGTAACCGATAAATGGTGTATTGGTTCCTTTAGATGCAAAATCTTCTGCTTTAATTTCGCTTTCTTCTTCTAAGTTAATGACTGTTAAATCTGCTAAATAACCTTCTTCCAATCTTCCAAAAGGTAAATCAAATGTTTGTGCAGGTTTGATTGTTAAATAATCTACCAATTGTTGAAGTGTCCAATCTCCATTTTTAACGAAATGAGTGTATAGTAATGGGAACGCTGTTTCACTTCCAACTATACCAAATGGTGCTTTCGTCATTGGCTGATTCTTTTCTTCTGCTGCATGTGGTGCATGATCCGTAGCTATACAATCAATCGTGCCATCTAATAAACCTTCTAATAATGCCTCTCTATCCTCTTTACTTCTTAAAGGCGGGTTCATTTTATAAATAGCATCATCACCTGGTACATCATCTTCTGTTAATAATAAATGGTGTGGTGTGACTTCAGCAGTTACATGAATGCCTGCCTTTTTAGCATCTCTAATTGTTCTGACACTTTCCTTTGTAGATACGTGACATACATGATAATGTGCGCCTGCTGCTTCTGCCAGTAAAACATCTCTCGCGATTTGTACTGCTTCACATATATTTGGAATACCTGGTATACCTAACGCTTCACTACGCTGACCTTCGTGCATCGCTCCGCCGTATATTAAACTGTTATCTTCACAATGTGCAACAACTGCTTTATTTACTTTTGCAGCCGCTTGCATAGCTTCGTACATCATGCTAGCTTGTTGTACACCAACACCATCATCTGTAAATGCGAATGCACCGTTGTTAGCAAGTGTTTCAAAATCCACGTGTTCTTTCCCAGCCTGTCTAACTGTGATTGCTGCATATGGCAATACTCTTACTTGTGCATTTTCTTCAATTAATTGGTTTAAGCGATTCAGATTTTCTTCTGAATCAGGCACAGGTTTCGTATTCGGCATTGGACATACTGTAGTAAATCCACCTCTCGCCGCTGCTTTCGTACCCGTTTCTATTGTTTCTTTGTGTTCACCGCCTGGTTCACGTAAATGGACATGGACATCAACTAATCCTGGCGAAACGAATTGTCCTTTAACGTCTATGACTTCAGTCTCTGATGTATCATCAATGTGTGGTGCGATTTTTTTAATATGTTGTCCCTCAATTAAAATCGATACCGTCGTTAATTCAGCATTTTTTAAGATTTTTGCATTTGTTAATAATTTCATTTTGCTGTTGCCCCTTCCGTTTGTAAGATATGATCTATAACTGCCATACGTATATACATACCATTTTCCATTTGTTTAAAAATACGTGATTTCAGTGCTTCTACTAATGTATCTTCAATTTCTACACCGCGATTTACTGGTGCAGGATGCATGATAATTGCTCGATCTTTCAATAAATCATAACGTGATTGCGTTAAACCAAAATTTTCATGATATTGACTCACTTCAAAGCTAGTAACTTCACTATCCTCATGTCTCTCGTGTTGGACTCTTAACAACATGACAATATCGATTCGATCGATCACTTCATCAATATCAACATAAGGTGCTTCTAATGTTTCATCTTTCCATTCATTTGGACTAGAGAACATGACATGCGCACCTAATGCTGTTAGACTTTGGTAATTACTTTTCGCTACACGTGAGTTCTTGACATCACCACAGATAAGTACATTCAAACCTTCAAAAGTCTTGTATTCTTCATAAATTGTCATGAGGTCTAGTAAACTTTGTGTCGGATGTTGTCCGCTACCATCTCCAGCATTGATGATAGGTATATTTAAATGCTTTAATTCATCATAATAAGTTGTTTGTGAATGTCGAATAACTAACACATTGGCGCCAATTTGTTCCAGCGTTTTACAAGTATCATACAATGATTCACCTTTTTGAACGGATGATGTACTTGTCTCAAAATCTATTAACTTTAGTCCTAATTTTTGTTCCGCTACTAAAAAACTACTTTTTGTACGTGTGGAATTTTCAAAGAATAGATTAGCGACAAATTTATCTTCAAAACATCCTGGCTGCGCGTTACCATTTTTAAAAGCGCTCGCACGTTGTATTAGATCGTAAATTTCAGTCGTATTTAAGTATTCCATTGAAAGTAAATTATCCATTTTTATTCAGCTCCCTCATCATCAGAATTTCTTTTAATTATTGGTTGGTGCTGTTTTAGGTAAAATCAAGTTAAGTATAATACCTGCTAACGCTGCTAATGCCATACCTTCTATTTCTAAGTTAATCCCTAATCCATTTAAATTGAATACTAGATTGCCAATACCAATAACAAGTATGACCGATGCAATGACTAGGTTTCTATTGCTCGCAAAATCTACTTCACTTTCCACTAACATCCTCAAACCACTTGCTGCGATAATGCCAAATAACAGGATGGATACCCCACCCATGACTGGGGTTGGTATAGATGAAACCAGTGCTGTAAATTTCCCGACAAATCCTAAAATGATTGCAATGACTGCTGCACCACCAATCACATAAACACTATAAATTTTTGTGATTGCTAAAACGCCGATATTTTCACCATATGTTGTACTTGGAGGACCACCGATAATACTTGCAAACATCGTTGAAACACCATCACCAATGATTGATTTGTCTAAGCCTGGATCCTTGAAAAAATTACGTCCTACAATCTTATTGATAACCATTTGGTGCCCGATATGTTCACTTACCGTCACAAATACAATAGGTATCAAGACGAGTATGAGTCCTAGATGAAACGAAGGTGTATAATCTTTAAATGGTATGTAGACTTCTGGAAACTGTAGCCATTTCGCTTTAGCAATCGGTGCAAAGTTGACTAATCCCATACAAGCCGAAACGATGTAACCTGTTATGATTCCTATTAGAACAGGAATGAGTGATAAGAATCCTTTAAAATAACCTTGAACAATGATTGTTACTAATAACGTAATCATAGCTACAATCAAGTAACTTAAGTTGTAACCTTTCATGTCCCCTGAGTTCTCAAACATGGCCATATTAACTGCTGTTGGTGCTAAACTCAATCCTATGACCATAATCACTGGTCCTACAACAACAGGTGGCAAAAGATGCATAAGCCAGCCCGTACCACTCAATCTAATTGCTAAGCCTATTAATACGTACATCACGCCGCTCATAAAGAGTGCCATCAGCATATCACCAAGGCTATGAGAATTTAACCCTGTTATAATCGGTGTGATAAATGCAAAGCTCGATCCTAAATATGCTGGTATCTTAGCTTTTGTTATTAGGATATAAAGCAATGTTCCTATACCTGATGCTAAAAGCGCTGATGATATGGGTAATCCAGTTAAAAATGGTACAAGTACGGTCGAACCAAACATTGCGAATAAATGCTGTGTACTTAAAAATGCCCACTGTCCAATTTTTGGTTTATCTTGTACATCTAATACTGGCTTGACTGTCCGTTCAAACATTGTTTCATTTTCCATGGTTATGCTTCCTCTCATAAAAAAATCTCTTTACATTAAATTCATGTAAAGAGACTAAAAAGTATATTATCTAATTTACTCATGCACATATAAAAAGTTATGTAACTTCTATAATATTAATGTGCTTTAAAAATAAAGTTAGATAATTGAAGAGGTTGTTTCATTAATTGTTTAATTTATAAACGGATGTATTACAATAAAACATTTATCGATATTATTGCATCCGTTTAACCCTCTTCCCTTTTTCAGTCTCTCGTACCGAATTAAAAGGTGTTATTCAATTACAACTGCATTTCTTTCATCTATTTCTTCTAAATATACTGAAACATCTTCTTCCTTGGCTGTCGGGATATTTTTACCTACAAAGTCAGCTCTTATTGGTAACTCTCTATGCCCTCTATCTACTAGTGTCGCTAGCCCAATCTTCTTCGGCCTAGCATACTGTAACACTGCATCTAGTGACGCTCTTACAGTTCTACCAGTATATAAGACATCATCGATAATAATGACTACTTGATTAGTAATGTTTACATCAATTTCATATGATCTTTCATCTACTTGATTTATCGTTTGTTTCAAATCATCTCTAAATTGTGTTATATCGATTGTACCTGTAGGCACAGCAATTTCATCAATTTGCTCAATTTTTTGTTGAATTCTTCTTGCTAAAAATGCGCCACGTGTCTTAATACCTAATAAGATTAAATTATCAGTACCTTTATTATATTCTAAAATTTCGTGTGCAATACGTGTCACAGTACGTTGAATTGCCGCTTCATCCATAATAATGCGTTCTGACATCTTAGGCACCTACCTTTTAAAATGATGATGATATAAAGAAAACCTCATGTCTTTATTAAGACATGAGGTTTGTTAAAGTGTATGACAAACGTATAAGAGACATATGCTTTCTTATCCAAGCTGATTTCTCTTTACAGTGTTTTTACTAACGACTGTATCTTCCGTTGCGTTATATGATACTAACTACAACAGGTATTTTTCTCAAATGAGAAAAATATTGTTTGTCTACCTTTAATAAATACATGTCTTCGAAGCCTCTCTGGACTTACAATTAAAGACGTACGCTCTTTATTAAACTGTCACCATACTACCATGAAACGCATTCACTTGCAAGCCACTTAAGAAATAAACACAGTAGTGAGACAGAAAACGGTATGCTTGTTTCAATTTAAAATGTGTATCTTTAGTGGAAATGACAGTGTGATTAATTAAAAATTAGGCACTATGAATGTTTAATAATCCATTTTATAAAATTTTATCATTTTTATTTATCACTTCTACGTAATTCTGATAATAACTGTTCAAAATCTTCAGGTAATGCAGTTGATTTTTCAATATACTCATGTGTAACTGGATGTTCAAAGCCAATAATTCCAGCGTGTAGCGCTTGGCCACCTATATCTAATGTTTTTTTAGGGCCATATTTGGGGTCACCAACTAATGGATAACCAATATATTTCATATGCACACGGATTTGGTGGGTACGTCCGGTTTCTAATTGACACTCTATTAATGTGTATTTATTAAAATGTTCTAAAACATTAAAATGTGTAACCGCCTCTTTACCATCATCCACAACATCCATAGATTGACGATCGTTTTTATTTCTACCAATCGGCGCATCAACAGTACCATAATCATGAGGAATATTACCATGTACCAAAGCGACATATTTACGTGTCACGGTTTTATTAACGAGTTGATCAACTAAACTACGATGTGCCACATCATTTTTAGCAACCATGAGTAAGCCTGAGGTATCTTTATCAATACGATGTACAATACCTGGACGTATTTCACCATTAATACCTGATAAATTTTTCATTTGATACATTAGACCATTCACTAATGTACCGGTATAATGACCTGCAGATGGATGCACAACCATACCTTTAGGTTTATATACAATCGCTACATCATCATCTTCATAATAAATATCTAAATTTAAATTTTCTGGTTGAATATCCGCTTCAACGGTTTCTTTTTCGGTTACAACAATGTGATCATTCATTTTTGTCTTATAATTAGATTTAATGACCTGATCGTTTACTTTTACTAGAGAAGCTTTAATCCAGTCTTGAATTTGT
The DNA here is from genome assembly GCF_056529615.1 of Staphylococcus sp. Z5-21. Classification (NCBI taxonomy): domain Bacteria; kingdom Bacillati; phylum Bacillota; class Bacilli; order Caryophanales; family Staphylococcaceae; genus Staphylococcus; species Staphylococcus sp. Z5-21. The sequence goes on from NZ_CP096462.1 coordinate 1,641,810, forward strand.
GTACGTGACCACTCCGAATGATATTCAGGTAGTAATTTATCGATACGTTGGCCTGTATCTTCTGGATTTTCAATCTTAAACTCATGTATATCCATACAATATCTCTCCTATTCTTCTTTCTTCATATCTGTTAGCAAAGCGATAATAATTAATAAAACGCCTATCGTTAAACTTGAGTCAGCTACATTAAATATTGGAAAATTATATCCAAAGATATATGTATCTACAAAGTCTACAACTTCTCCATGTAACACACGATCGATGAAGTTCCCTAATGCACCAGCAAACAATAAACTAATTGCGATTTGCATCAATAAATTGTTTTTCGCTTCTTTAATATAAAATACGATGAGTACAACCAGTATAATGATTGTGATAATAAAGAAAAAACTCATCTTTCCACTTAAAATTCCCCAAGCTGCACCATCATTACGATGCGAAGTTATATTTAAAAAGTTGGGAATAACTTCAAATGAATCTCCCACTTTCATTGAACTAGCAATAATAAATTTTGTGATTTGATCTAATACTAATATAATGATTGTTATGAATAAAGAAATACCAATATAGTACTGACGTTTCATGTCCGTACCTCCTATTCTACGTTCAGTCGCTTTTACAACAACTCTCATTATATCCTACTCAAACTTATAAAAAAAGTTACAGTTTCATTATCTGTAAAAAAAACTACATTTCCTATACGAAATTTTGACGTTTAAAATTATACCGATGCAATCAGGAAATTTCTAACTATGCTTTTCATTTTTTATTTCGCTTCTTTATATCACTTTGTAGAAATTGAATCTAAATTGAATCCCATCGGGTCCAGTTAAGCGTTTATGAGTCGATTCAGGATAATGGTAATCTACACAAGCCAAACCATAGGTACGTTCATTTTCAATACGTTTGATACTAGAGTACCAATTATTCACAACGATATGCTGATGATAACCATTTGATGATAAATATACTGAATGATTGGTTTCTAAAGCGGATGGTTCTAAACCAAAAAATCGCTTGTAATATAATTTAATACGTTTTAACTCTATTGTCTTTAGATTAATATAACCAATAATACTTTCATCTGGAATGCCTTGCCACTTTTCATTTGATACATAAGTCAATAGATGTGGCACATTAATCGGTTGGGTCTCTAATACAACTTGTCCATTTTCAAAAGACCAATCTTCCATTGGATTATCGACATAGAATTCAAGTCCATTGCCTTCAGGATCCTCTAGAAAAATTGAGGTAGCCGTTTCGTGTTCACCGCCGTTAACTGGAATTGTATATTCACTTAACTGTACAAGTAAATCTGCTAAGTCTGTCTTTGAAGGTAACTTTATAGCTAAATGAAATAAGCCAGCTTCCGATGTTAATGGCTCTCTCCCCATATTTATTTGATTTAATGTTAAAAAATGATTCATATTTCCTATTTCATAATGAACAATAGATAGTGATTCATTCACTACATTCAATCCTAATATGTCTTGATAAAAATGCTTCATTGATTCTTTATCTCTTACATTTAATGTGATGCCATTTACAAAATGCGCACTTTGATTATGAAACATGACAAACACCTTTCCAAATGCCAATTTCTTATTCATTAAAATGACACTTTACGTTTAATTTTTATCTATCTACCTATGCTAATTCATACGTCCTTCATTATTGATATTACTGTACATCCGCGCCATTAGCTTTTTATTTTCACTAAATTATAACAACAATTATTGCCATAAGAAAAGGTTACTTAATTTGCTTAATGCAAATATAAGTAACCTTTGAACTTATTGAATCATTTTTACTTACTTTCTAATTCTTATACAAGTGTTTTTACAACTGCTTGACAACGAGGACATAAGTTATCTAATTCACCTACTGAACCTAATTCCTCACTATAATTCCAACAACGTTCACATTTTTCTCCATGAGCATGTTCGATACGGATATCACCATGTTGATATGCAACACCGTCATCTACTTTATCGACAACTTCAGCTTGAGAAGTGATAAATAGTTGTTGTAAATCTTTGAATTGTTGTAAGAATGTCGTCGCATCGAAGTTTTCATTAGAGCCAATCACAACTTTTGCTTCGAGTGATTTACCGATTACTTTTTCATTACGTGCAACTTCTAATGCACGGTTAACATCATCACGTAAGTTCATAAATGTATTCCATCTATCAACAAACGCTTGATCAATTTCTACGCGCTCTGGCATATTTGTTAAATGTACACTCTCTTCTTCTACGTGTGGAATATGAGACCAAACTTCTTCAGCAGTATGAACTAAGATCGGTGCAAGTAGTTTTGTCATATCTACTACAATTTGGTATAACACCGTTTGCATGCTGCGACGTTTGTGTGAATCACGTTCTTCAATATATAGAATATCTTTACCATAATCTAGATAGAAATTACTTAATTCCACATTGATAAAGTTTTGAACTTCTTGGTAAATATCTAAATAATCATAGTTATCATAGTGATCTAATGTGTTTGCAGTAAATTCACGTAATCTATTTAATATATATTTATCTACTTCTAGTAAATCTTTTTCTGCGATAGCGTCTGTGGCAGGGTTATAATCACTCACATTTCCTAGCATAAATCTTAGCGTATTTCTAATCTTACGATATACATCAGAAGATTGTTTTAAGATTTCATCAGATATACGAACATCTGCTAAATAATCTACACTACTTACCCATAGACGTGCAATGTCTGCACCTTTTTGTTTAACGATTTGATCAGGAACAATCACATTTCCTAATGATTTACTCATTTTTTTACCTTCGCCATCCATGACAAAGCCATGAGAAAGTAACATTTTATATGGTGATTGTCCCCTTGTAGCTACAGAAGTTGTTATTGAAGAGTTAAACCAACCACGATACTGGTCACTACCTTCAAGATATAAATCTGCAGGATATGATAATTCTGGACGTGCCTCTAATACACCGCGGTGTGAAGAACCTGAATCAAACCATACATCCATGATATCCGTTTCTTTTGTGAATTCGCCGTTAGGGCTACCAGGATGTGTAAAACCTTCTGGCAGTAAATCTTTCGCTTCACGTTCAAACCAAATATTTGAACCATTTGCTTCAAATAAATCTGCAACATGGTTTACGGTCTCACTTGTCATGATGATGTCACCATTTTCTGCATAAAATACTGGTAATGGCACACCCCATACACGTTGGCGAGAAATAACCCATTCTCCACGATCACGAATCATATTATAGATACGTGTTTTACCCCAATCAACTTTGAATTGCGTATCGTCTATTGCACTTAAGATGTCCTCACGTACTTTATCAATAGAAGCAAACCATTGTGGTGTCGCTCTAAAGATCACTGGTTTCTTAGTACGCCAATCATGAGGGTAACTATGTGTAATAAATTCTAATTTTAATAATGAGCCATCTTCTTTTAATAAATCTGTGATTTCTTTGTTTGCTTTATCATAGAACATGCCTTCAAATTGACCTGCTTCATCAGTGAACACACCTTTATCATCAACAGGACTGATAACAGGTAAATTGTATTTTTGACCAACAATATAGTCATCTTCACCATGACCTGGTGCTGTGTGTACACAACCCGTACCTGCATCAGTAGTTACGTGTAACCCGTTGATAACTAATGATTCACGATCAAAGAATGGATGTTGCGCTTTAATGTACTCTAAGTCTTTACCTTTGAATTCTTTTTCTAATTCTAAAGTATCTTCGTCCCAATCTAGCGCTTCAGCCACATCACTCGCTAAATCTTTACCGATAATATATTTTTTGCCGTTAACATTATATTGACCATAAGTTAAATCTGGGTGTACTGTAATGGCAACATTTGAAGGTAAAGTCCATGGTGTTGTTGTCCAGATGATGAATTGTGCATCGTCATCTACAATACCTTTACCATCTATAACATCAAAAGCTACATAAATAGACGGTGAACGTTTATCTTGATATTCAATTTCAGCTTCAGCTAATGACGATTCACTTGATGGTGACCAATAAACAGGTTTTTTACCTTTATAAATTAATCCTTTGTCTGCCATTTCACCAAACAAACGAATTTGAGCTGCTTCATATTCAGCTTTAAGCGTAATGTATGGATTATTAAAATCACCTTTCACACCTAAACGTTTAAAATCTTTTTTCTGGTTGTCGATTTGTTCTAATGCAAATGCTTCACATTTTTTTCTAAATTCAGCGATTGATAGTTCTTTACGTTTAACGCCCTTTTTAGTCAATGCTTGTTCAATTGGAAGACCATGTGTATCCCAACCTGGAACGTATGGTGCATAGTAACCACGCATGGATTTATATCTCGTAATAATATCTTTAAGAATTTTATTTAAGGCATGGCCCATGTGTAAATTACCATTCGCATACGGTGGTCCATCATGTAAAATAAATGACGGATTACCTTCATTTTTATCTAATACTTTTTGATAAATATTTTTGGCATCCCATTCTTCTTGTATTTTTGGCTCTTTATTTGGCAAACCTCCACGCATTGGGAAATCTGTTTTTGGCATTAACAACGTATCTTTATAATCCATTTTCAATACACTCCTTCTTCCGATTTTCTAAGTTAGTTCATTTTATACAATAAAAGAACCCTAAGTTCAATTAACAGGGACGATATTGACCGCGTTACCACCCTGGTTAACTCAACTTAGAGTTCTCTCATTTATGTTATATAAGTTGTGACAACAGTGATATTAGAAACGCACATATGAAAGGCTCTCACTATTCCTAACTCGCTTTGATATGTGTTTCGTTTCAAACGTGTCTGTTATCCTTATGCTTTATTCGAATCATCATTTGATTGTGCAGTATTATCTGCTTCTGCTTTTGCTTTCATAGCTTTTTCTTCTTCAGTTAAATCCTTTTCATTCAAATGATTAATATTTTCTTGAGTCACTTGTTCAGAATCCAAATCATAATTTAATAAGTAATCCCAATCTTCACTTTTAAGTAAATCTAATTGTGCTTCAACTAGCATACGGAAACGCGATCTGAAAATTTTTGATTGACGTTTCATATCTTCTGTTTGGAAAGATAAGCGACGTGCTTTTTCCACACCATCATTAACAATTTTATCCGCTTCTGCTTTTGCTTTTGCTACTGTTGCTTCTGCTTCTTTTGTAGCAGCTGCTTTAGTTTCCTCACCAGCATGTTTTGCTTGAATTAAAGCATCACTTACGGATTGATGTACATCCTTGTAAGATTGAATATTTGTTTCTTTATCTTCAATGACTTTTTCTAACTGAGCTTTGTCTTCTTTTAGACGTTCAATTTCATTACTTAATTGTTCTAAATAGTCTTCAACTTCTTTAGGTTCAAACCCACTTTTTACTTGAGTAAATGTTTTGTTTTTTATTTCACTTGGTGTAAAAGGCATACATGATCCTCCTTCTATAATACACTATTATCAGCTTTGATTAAATAAGATAAATAGTGTTTTTCCTACAATATTCTTTTATAATATATCATTTAGTTAATTGTGCAAAGTGTTTATATTCGCTTTCATAAACTTCATATTATTTAAACAGCGTTTTATATGAAATGCGTATTTTATCTTTTTTTGTTTTACCACCAATATCAGTAATCATCGCTCTTCCAAATCCTTGGATAGACAACAAATCCCCACTATCTAGTTGGAAATCTGCAGCATCAATCACTGTATGGTTGACTTTAACACGCTTTTTATCAATAAGTTGCTTAGCTATCGAGCGTGATTTACGTACCATCTCTTTTAATACGACATCTAATCTTAAACCACTAACAGTCGTTTCAAAAGATTGCCAATGCTCTTTTGATTGTATCATATCTTTTATAGGAATAGAATTAAGTTTAACTGAAGCACCTTTGATTTTAGTTAATTCCAATATAATATAAGATTCTAATTGTTTTGTCAAAGTAAATTGAATTCGATCATCTACAACAATGTCACCTAGTTGATCTCTTTCAATACCTAAAGACATGATTGTACCCAATATGTGTTGGTGCTGTAATGTTACAAATTTTTGAGGATAATCTATTTCAATTAATACAATTTCAAATGCCTCTGCATCTGGTTGAAAATAACTTGGCGCAATCATCGCTCTTTTTCTTTCCGCGAATGGCCCACCATAAAATGTAACTTCTAAATCTTCAAAACTGCCAGCCACCACATTCATAATATACTGACCACGTGGATCTAAAAATGGCGTTAAAATAGGCGAATATTGATCATTAGCCCGATTACATTTATCTATAAGTTGATCTATTAATTCATGCTCTTCTTTTCTGAAATGCTGATATATATCTATGACGCTCACCCCAAATACAAGACAAAGCACCTCGCGTCTATGAACGTAGGTGCTTATCATTTATTTTATACGTAGTTTTTTAAATTCACTCTAAATATTAATTATTGCTTTAATCATTACATTAATTTACTCAAAATAAGATTGAAGATACTTGCCAATCCACTTCTGAATAATACAAGTACAATGATGGCAACAATTGACGAAATATCAATCATTCCGAGCGGCGGAATAATCTTACGGAATTGTTCTAAAAATGGTTCATAAATTTTGGCTAAAAATTGACCAAATCTGTTTTCTCGTGCATTTGGAATCCACGACATAAAGAAATAAACAATCATTCCATAATAATAAATTTGAACCAAGAATAAAATAAAATTAAATATATTTGCTAATAAACCTATATCCATTTATTTTTAACCTCTATTCACCTTGGTATTCCATATTTTCTATTTGATCCGTGATACTGCCAGCAACTTCAACATTGTCTGGTGTACATAAGAATATATCTGATCCGACGCGTTGGATGTCTCCACCAATCGCATATACAGTACCACTTAAAAAGTCTATGATGCGTTTAGCTGATACTTTATCGATACGTTGTAAGTTAACTAATGTTGCACGACGATTTTTTAATTCGTCAGCTATATCTTGTGTATCTGAAAAAACACGTGGTTCAAATAAACACATTTTAGAACTTTCTTGTGTAAAATCATAATTTTCTTGCTCTTGATTATTCATATTCACAACGTTCCTAGCATTATTTTTTGATGTAGTGTTATTCATTTGATACTTCCTTTCACCCGATGATTGTTGTAATCTAGTTGACTGCTTTTTGGGCACGGATTGAATCGATCTCAGTCTTTCTGAATTCACATTTCTAGGTTGTTCTGTAAATTGATTTTGAGACTGCGCTTGTTGTTTAGGTTGTTGTCTTTCTTGTTGCTCATTTTCTTCTGGTGGTGCTTCTAATTCGTCATCTTCCTCTTCAACCACGAAAAATCCACTAAATAAATCTTTTAAAGCCACGGGGCTCACTCCTCTTTTCCTACAAGTTTAGTCCCAATTCTCACAAATGATGCACCTTCTTCAGCCGCTAAATGGAAATCATTACTCATTCCCATTGACAACTCAGTACATGGTGCATAATTTAAATTGAGCGCTTTAATTTCATCTCTTTTTAATTTTAATAATTGAAATAAACGTTTAATATATGACTCATCGTCAGTTAATGGCGCCATAGTCATAAGTCCTATAATTTCTATATTTTCATATTGCTTTAATTCTTTTATAAATGTTTCTACTTCAGATAATGAAACACCTTGTTTCGATGATTCACCTGAAACATTGACTTGAACAAAACACTTAATTTTATGTTCAGCACGTTTATTGATTTCTTTTGCCAATTTTAACCGATCCAACGCGTGAAAATAATCTATTTCATTGATAACATCTTTAACTTTTCGTGTTTGCAATGAACCAATAAAGTGCATCACAACATCATCTGGTAAAGCTGCTTTCTTTTGTTGAAAGCCTTCTAAACGATTTTCACCGAAATGTCTAATGCCAGCATTATATGCATCATTAGCTCGGTCTATTGTAACATACTTTGTCACTACTATCACGTCTGGCTTCGTTGTAATATTACCTTTTTTACAATGTGTTTCAATTTGTTCATTTATTTTTTCTAAATTATATTGTACATCCAACTTTAAACACCTCTTCATTATTGACCAATAAATGCTAACATTCTACCTGTGTTCCCCTTTTCAACTCGATAGGAAAAGAACAAAGATAAATCTTCAGATGTCGCATAATTTGTTATATATATATTATCTTTGGGGACACCCGCATTTTCAAGTAATAATGCATTGGCGCGTTTTAAATCAATACCATGTCTGTCTGTGCCTCTAGTATCAATATATTGGTTGATATCAATGGGAAGCGTTTCAAATTTTGATTTAATATCATCATTAATTTCATATGATGTCGAAGTAGCAGGTCCAATAACAACATTTAAATCATTTAAGTCAAAATCAATATTTGAGATTAATGCATTCACGATTTGTCCAACCGTGCCTCTCCAACCAGCATGCGCCAGTCCAATAAAATGATGTTTTTCACTGTAAAAATATATTGGGACACAATCTGCATAGCACATTGTAAGTAATAGATTGGGTTCATAAGTATATAGTGCATCTACACCATGCAATGCATCATTTAAGGCATCAATATTTGTTCCTTTATCGTTGCTAGTTACTTTAACAACTTTGTTTTCATGTGTTTGGATAGGGAAGACCCATTGTTCTCTTGGAAATCCAATAACTGTTGCAAGCATTTCTTGATGTTTCGTAATGTTTTGCTGAGAATCATCAATATATCTTGCCATATTAAACGCATTTTGAGGATATGGACTTAAACCGTCTTCTCTTGTTGTTATACCCAGTTTTACATTTATTAATTGTTTATCCTCATATTCCAAGATATGACGCTTTTTAATAAATTTATCTTGCATCACAACGAACCTCCATTAATTTATATTATTCAATTTTAATATTATGAATCAACATGCCCTTCCAAAATAATGGCTAGTTTCAACTTTCTGCTTATCTGAAAAACATTTGTCATTCACATTACAGACACACTTTAATTATAATAAAATATCTCTATTTATACTAGCATTTGTAAATCTATGAGTAGATCCATTTGTAATTAGAAGCCGAGACTCATTTTATTTTCTTTAAATTTGAAAAAGAAACAGTAAGAAAACGGATTACCTGAGCTAAAGCTCATGTATAAGAACTACTATTATTCATAAATGAAAAAGTAGTTCTGAAAAGTAGTTCTATAAAGTAGTTCTATGGATAAGCGATACTTTATCATATCAGAAAAGAGCCTGAAGCATTGTTTATGCCTCAGACTCAACTTTTATTTATAATCATATATTACAAAAAGATTTTAAATTAACGTCTAGTTCTTCTTGAACGTCTTTCTTCTCTATTTCTAATAAAGCTTGGAATGTCATCTTCATTCGTAGTATGTGCTCTACCTTCACTAGCACTATCTGATGATTGAGACGCATTCGTTGTGTTTGAAGCGAATGTGTCTTCTTTAGTTGTATTGCTGCTTGTAGCACTGCTTCCAAATCCTGTGTTTGAAGCTTTGCGACCTTGTGATGAAGGTTTATCTTCAAAACCAGTTGCGATTACTGTTACAACAATTTCATCTTGTAGTTCAGGATTAATTACAGTACCAAATATCATATTAACATCTTCGTCAGCTGCATCTTGTACGATGTCTGCTGCTTCTTGAGCTTCGAATAATGATAATGATTCTCCACCTGTAATATTCATAAGCACACCTTGTGCACCAACGATTGAAGTTTCTAATAATGGTGATGAAATTGCTTTTTTAGCAGCTTCAACAGCACGATTTTCGCCAGAAGAAACACCGATACCCATTAATGCTGAACCTTGGTTAGACATAATTGTTTTAACGTCTGCAAAGTCAAGGTTAACTTCACCTGATACTGCGATTAAATCAGAAATACCTTGAACACCTTGGCGTAATACATTATCGGCTTCTTTAAATGCTTCCATCATAGGTGTTGATTTATCAACGATATCTAATAAACGGTCATTAGGAATAACAATTAATGTATCAACAGCAGCTTTCATAGCTTCTACACCTGCTGCAGCTTGAGTTTGACGCTTACGACCTTCAAAACCAAATGGACGTGTTACAACACCAACTGTTAACGCACCCATTTCTTTAGCAATTTTAGCTACTACAGGTGCTGCACCAGTACCTGTACCGCCACCCATACCAGCAGTTACAAATACCATATCTGCACCTTGGATTGCATCTTCGATTTGTTCACGTGATTCTTCAGCTGCTTTTTTACCAATTTCAGGGTTAGCGCCAGCGCCTAAACCACGAGTTAATTTTTCACCAATTTGGATTTTTGACTCAGCTTTAGATAAGTTTAAAGCTTGTCCATCCGTATTAATAGAAATAAACTCAACATTATTCATACCATGGTCAATCATACGGTTTACAGCGTTATTACCGCCGCCCCCTACACCGATGACTTTTAACGTCGCTAAATGATTAAATCCTTGTTCAAATTCTAACATTTATATTTCCTCCTAGTTTTAATGGCCAATCAATCGAATAGAGATTTCATAAGTTTTTTAAATTTACCTTCTTCTTTTTCCTGAGGTTTACGTTCTTCATCGTGGTCGACATTTACTTCATCGTCGTATACCTCTGGTTCTTCTTCATCAACAACAGGTTCTTTTGTTCGAGTTGATTCTGAAGAAGTAGCTTGAAGTTCATCATCTTGCTTGTTCGATTTTTTCTTGAACCAATCAAATCCACTTGATTTTGTACTGTGTTCTCTTTCATCAGATTCGATGACTTCCTCTTCGAATTCTTCACTGTCATGATTACTAATTGTAACATAATCTAGCAATTCGTCGAAAGTAATGCTACTAGAAATTGTTGAAATTGCTGATGAGAATTCAGGCTTTCTAATTCCCATTTGTGATGGTGTATGAATTCTAACTTTCTCACTCACCATATCTTGCAACAATTCTTTGACTCCTAATAAATTAGCCGAACCACCAGTAACTACGAAACCGCCGTTTACTTTTGTAAGTCCTAAGTCTTGTAAAACCTCAAATACATTGAAGAAAATATCTTCAACTCGTGCTTCGATAATATCTGCTAAATCTTTTTGAGTAAATTGAACATCTTCTTCGCTATCTACTTGATCAACAGTAAAGATATCTTGATCCGATGCAGATTCAAAGAAAGCGTGTCCATATTGGTGTTTAACTTTTTCAGCAGTCTCAAATGAAGTATTTAACCCTTTGGCTATATCTTCAGTAATATCACGACCTGCCATTTCTAAAGCATCTGCATCAACTAATTCTCCACGTTCATAAAACGCAAGTTGTGTGATGTCTTCACCAATATCAATTACACAAGCACCTAATTCTTTTTCAGTAGCAGAAAGCACTGAGCCATAATTATATGCGTCAGAATAAACATCTAGTACATCTACTCCACAAGACTCAACACATTTAATCATATTAATTAAAATTGATTTTTGAATTGCGATGACGCCTGCTTCAACTTTCAAACTATGTCTTGCAATCAGTTCTTTTGGATCAGAAACTTCATTTTCGCCATCAACAACAAATTTAATTGGAAATGCGTTAATAATTTCAGTTTCTGGTACATCATTTTTGTCTCTAATACTTTCAAGCACACTTTCAATGTGCGTACCATTTAATTCAGTATCTTCATAAAATTCTATTTCATTAGACTCATCAAATACTTCTGTTCCGATTATTGGAAGTTTTAAAAAGACTTCCTTTATATCTACTCCTGAAGCAATAGAGGCTTTTTTGATTGTATCTTTTATCGCTTGTTTCGCAATATCGAAGTCATCAATAAGACCATTTTTAATCCCACTTGTGTAGGTCTGTCCTGTACCTATCACATTTATTCCGTTGTGAAATTTTTCGCCCACTATTGTTTTAACACTTGATGAACCGATATCTATACTTACATAATAATGCTCTTCCATAGATAGGCACCTCCTGACAATCACTTATTCAAGTTCACACTATTAACAGTTTACAATACGTTTTAACGCTTGTGAACTATAAACACATGTATTTGTCTAAATTTTTAATTATTTTCGTTTGACTTATCTGCAATTCTATTTAATGCACTTTGCAACTCATCTTTTGCTTCATTTTCTTCGCTTGTTTTTTTCTGTACATTTTGCTCACTCGTAGATTTTGTACTACCTCCATCACTATATGGAATAAATGATGCACCTACTGATAAATCAATATACCCTGATTTTTTCAAGTTACCAGATTCATCACGTTCTAAGGATTGCGACATTTGTGGATAATACTTCATTTTATTAGTAATTGTATTTAAATTACCTACTATTTGTATTTCATCTGTTGTAAATAATTTGATTTGGCTTTGCGCATTTTCTTGAGGATCGTATTTAATTTCTGCAATCATGCTTCTCACATTTGCTGGCATGCTTGATAATTCATGAATAATTTTTTCTTTTTTATCTTTTTCGAACCCTTCAAGAATTGGACCATCATCCGTCGCATTTCCATCATAATTCTTTAACTCTGATCCATCTTCTAAAATTGGCACATAATTATCTTTCTTTTGAACCATCGCAACGATTTGCTTTTCAGTCACTTTAACGGATAGTTTATTTGGAAAAACTTTTTTAACTTCTGCACTTTTGATAAGCTCATTGTCTTCTAAATTGTTTTTAGCTTTTGTAGTACTATACGTATACATTCGTGAACTGCTTTTTACATTAATAGCTTTATCTATCGTACTTTTAGAAACATTATCGTTTCCAGCTATCTTCACACTATTAACTTTGCTTAAGGGTGTAAACATATAAATCAAGATTAAAATGATGATGAATAACAAAACACCAAATATTGAATATTGAATTTGTTTCTGTCTTTTTCGTCGTTTTGCTCTTTTTTCTTTCAAATAATCCGAATCAAATTCTTTTACTTTATCAGCCATTCATTTTCACACCCTTTAAAAAGAAGGTAAATTTGCTTGGAAACTTTTAATGAACTTATTTCCTCGCTCTTCAAAAGTATTGTATTGATCCCAACTTGCGCAAGCCGGAGAAAGTAACACAACATCGTTTGGCTCTATAACTGACTGAATTTTATCAACAGCATCTTGCACGTCGTTTGCTGTAATTACATACTTTCCTTGACTTTCACCTAATTTGATAAATTTTTCTTTCGTTTCACCGAAAGCGACCATCATTCTGACATTTTTCATATGAGGAATTAATTCATCAAAATCATTTCCTCTATCTAAGCCACCACATAACCAAATTATTGGTTGTTTAAACGAATCCAATGCAAATTGTGTCGCAAGTGTATTCGTCGCTTTAGAGTCATTATAATATTTATTTGTTTTATTCGTGCCAATATATTGTAATCTATGCTCAATGCCAGAAAAAGAAGTCAAACTATCAATGATGGCTTTAACGGATATACCTGAAAGCAGCGCAGCCAATACAGCAGCAAGAATATTTTCTAAATTATGCTCTCCTGGTAATACTAAATCGTCTTTATGGATAATTCTAAAACCTTTGAAAACGATGTAGTCATCTTTAACATATATCCCATCAACTTCTTGTTGTGTTGAAAAATAATACGTTTTTGCTCTTAGTGTCTCTGATTCAATTAAATGGCGTTGATGATAATTACATATTAAATAATCATTTTCAGTTTGGTTTTTATAAATTTGCTTTTTGGCATTTTGATAATTGTCTAAAGTTTCATGATAGTCTAAATGCGCAGAATAGATATTTGTAATAATAGCAATGTGAGGTTTATATTGATCAATTCCTAATAACTGGAATGATGATAATTCAGTCACTAAGTAATCGTCAGCAGTCACTTCTTGTGCTACTTTAGAAGCCACATAGCCAATGTTACCAGACAATTTCCCAGTCACTCTACTTTTTTGGAACATATCTCCAATTAATGAAGTCACAGTTGTTTTACCATTTGTACCCGTTACACCTATAATTGGTGCTTCCGATATTAAGTAACTCAATTCAACTTCAGTTAAAATAGTTAAACCTTTTTCAACAGCCGCTTCTATCAAAGGTACTGTATAAGGAATCCCCGGATTTTTCACAATAATGGGATGACTATCCAGTAAAGACAATGGATGTTCTCCACCAATGACTTTAATACCCTCATTTTCTAAATCAATTGCATGTGCATCCTGACTTAAATCTTTACCATCATTCACAATCACATTTGCGCCAAGTTTATTTAATAATTTCGCTGCCTCATAGCCACTTTTTGCTAGTCCAATGACTAAAACATTTTTATTTTCTAATCCTCTATATTTAAGCATGTTAACTCACTCCAATCCATAAACCAATTAGTCCTGTAATTAGACCGACTGTCCAAAATACCGTTACTACTTTAGTTTCATTCCAACCGACAAGTTCGAAATGGTGATGTAAAGGTGACATTTTGAAAATACGTTTACCTGTTAATTTAAATGATGTTACTTGTATCATCACTGATAATGTTTCAGCTACGAATACAAATCCAATAAATATCAATGAAAGTTCTTGGTTTAACATAATAGAAATCGTAGCAAAGATACCACCTAAGGCTAAACTACCTGTGTCACCCATAAATACTTTTGCAGGGTTTAAGTTAAATGGTAAGAATCCTAATAATGCAAAAATCATGATAATACAGAATAAACCAATAGATGTTGCACCTTGGAAATAAGCCATAATTGCATACATTACGAAACCAATAATTGATAGTCCAGTTGCTAAACCATCTAAGCCATCTGTTAAATTAACTGCATTTGAAAAACCAACTTGCCAAAAAACTATGAAAATTACATACGCAATTGACAAAGGAATTTCAAAATTGATAAATGGTATATGAATTCCTGTTGAAAAGTCCGTTAAATTAAACACTTGGCTCAATATAAAGAATATAACTGCTATCGCGATTTGAGCTAAGAACTTTTGTTTACTAGTTAAGCCTTGGTTATTTTTCTTTACAACAATAATGTAATCATCTATAAAGCCAATCAAACCAAATCCAATTGTTACAAATAACAATAAAATAATAGGATTAGAATTATCTATAAAAATAATCGCTAAAATTGAAGTTATGATGATACTAATTAGGAAAGTGAGTCCACCCATTGTTGGTGTACCTGTTTTTTTCATGTGACTCTGAGGACCTTCTTCTCGGATGCTTTGCCCAAATTTCATCCTTTTCAGTGTCGGTATTAATACTGGGACTAATATAAATGTGATTAAAAGTGCGATGATTGCGAGTAGATAAACCATATTATGCTCCTTTATATACTTAATTAATTGGATTATGTCGTTATGCTGAGTGTTTAAAACTATGTATAGAGGTCATAGGCGAACATTCCACAGTGTTGACTCCACTTTAAAATATTCGCACTATTGTTTAAAACCTCAATTTAGTACAAAGGTATGCATGATAATATCAATGTAATACCGTATTCGTTATGTGCTATGAATCTTTACTATCTTTCGAATCTTTTTCACTATCTTGCTTCTCTGAGGACTGACCATCAATAGCTTCTGAAGATAAAGTTACTTCAATCTTATCATTTTTGCTTACTTTCTGACCTTTGGTTGTTGATTGTTGTGAAACAAATCCACTACCTTTAGTCGTTATCTTCACATTCGCAAGATTTTCAAATGCTACCACTTCTTCTTTTGTCCAACCTGACATATCTGGCATTGTTATATCGCCATCAGTGAGTAACAAGACTTTACTGTTTGGTAATACTTTTTTATTTGCAGTTACCGATTGTTTTGTAATTTTCTCACCGTCACCAATAACGATTGGTTCTAACGATTTGCTATTCATTTTATCTTGCGCTTTTTGAGTTTCTTGACCTTCAACTTCAGGCACTTCACTATATTTAACATCTGACTTGTCTTTAGATTCTTTATCTCCAACATTTAGATATTTCAATGTGTTTTCCATAATTGGTTTGAACGCCTTACTGACACCCATTTCGTATGCCTCTTGATCATTTTTTTGAGCTAAACTCATACCAGCATAAACAATCACTTCTGGATCATCTTTAGGTGCATCACCAATAAAGCTAACAAAATAAGGATTTTCTCCATTAACATAACCACCGTTATCTGAGTCAGCTACTTGTGCGGTACCTGTTTTACCAGCTACATCATAACCATCAATTTGATAATTTTTCGCGTGACTATCCTCACTATTAACTACTTTATCTAATTCAGTACGAACTTTTTTAGCAGTATCTTTAGTTATCGGTTTGCCTGCATATTCTTTCTTACCTTTGAAGAAAGTATCTTTGCTTACTGGATTTGAAATACTGTTAACATACCATGGTTTCAACATATTACCATCATTAAAGAATGCTGATTGTGCTCTTAGCATTTGCACTGGGGTAACTGTTGTAGATTGACCAAAGGCAGATGTTTTCTGTTGAGCTTCATTATCCCAAGCAATGCCGCCTGTAGCTTCACCGTCAAACATACCATTTGTCGACTTACCGAAACCAAATTTCTCGTACCAATCCTTCATTTTATCTGCACCTACTAAATCTTGCAAATGCATCATTAATGTATTTGAAGAATAAGTGAAACCAAGCGACATTGGGATTTTACCCCAACCCACTTTATTCCAGTCAGAAATTTTTGAACCCATTACTTCTCTTGGTTCAGCTGTATATTTTTTATCTGGATCAAATTTACCCTCTTGAATAGCTGCTGCTAAACCATATGATTTAAAAGTAGACCCCGGTTCATACGTATTTTGATACAAGTCGTTTGCCCATTTTTTACCAAAATCTTTACCAGTTTCAGGATTAAAAGTTGGTCTTTGGCTATACGCCAATATCTCTCCAGTATGTGCGTCCATCACTACTGCAAATAAATCTTTTGGTTTGTAATGTTCTACCATGCCATCCAATGCTTCTTCAACGAATACTTGAATATTCGAATCGAGTGTAAGATGAACATCATCACCGCGTTTAGGTGTTTGCTCTTTCTTAGTATTTGGCGCTATATATCCCCAAATATCATGAATATAAGATAATGCACCTTTTTGACCAGATAAATAACTATTAAAAACTTTCTCTACGCCCATAGCACCTTTTAATTCTCCATTGTCTGGATTCTTTTGTGCCATACCGATTAAATGAGACGCAAAGTTTCCATTAGGATAAAATCTTTCGGTTTCAGGATATAGTGTGATACCTGGAAGTTTCATTTTTTCTATTTTTTCTTTTTCTTGATAAGTCAAATCTGTACCTTTTTGACCAAATTCAACTTGGAAAGCTTTTTTATTATTTAATTTATCTTCAATTTCTTTAGCCGACATATCAACAACGGTAGCTAATTTTTTCGCAGTTTTCTTTTTGTCAGTTACATGTTTAGGTTTATCGCTACCTTCACTTGCTTTTTTATCAACAATTGCAACTACTTTATACCGTTCAACATCTTCAGCTAATACCTTGCCGTTTCGATCGTAAATTTTCCCTCGTTCTGGTTGTTCTTGGGTGTTTACTAAGTATTTCTCATTTGCCTTCATTATTAAGTCTTCACCAGAAGAATGTCCGGTCAACATAATATATGAATATCTTAAAACCAACGTAAAAAAGAGCAGTCCGAATCCAAGGATGAGTAGGACTGCCCCTATTTTACTTTGTTTTATTTGAAATTTGGGTTTTTTAAATCTAATTTTTCGCTTCGCCATTATTACGCACTACCTTTACATTGTCGTTCTTAAGGCTCATTCCTTCGTTTTTAGCCTTATCGTAAATGCGTTCATATGAAGAGTTCTTTTTAATTTCAGATTCTATTGCGCTGTTTTCACTTGATTGTTTTTCGATTTTTGTATCTAAATCTGCAATTTTTCCTCGAGTATCATACGCATCCATTTTTAAAGATAGCATATATATACTTATTAAAGCAATTACTGTTATTAGTCCTATGTATAACATCTTCTCAAACTTTGTAAGTTGAACTACTACCTTGCGTTTTACGGTTTTGGTCTGGGTCGACGGTGGCGACTCAGGTATTTGTGTCTCTATGTCGTTATAAGGTTGATATATCTTTTCTACTGCCACTCAACATTCACTCCTTATTTTAATATTTCTGCAACACGTAACTTCGCACTACGCGCTCGATTATTTTCTTCAAGATCTTCGTCAGTTGCGATAATAGGTTTACGGTTAACGCGTTTCAATTTAGGTGTGTATGCTTCAGGTATTACTGGTAATCCCCTTGGTACATCTGGCCCCTTTTCGTACTCTTGAAACATTTGTTTACATAACCGATCTTCCAATGAATGGAATGTGATGACTGAAATTCTACCATTCACTTTTACTGCATCAATTGCTTGTTCTAATGAATCTTCAAATGCCGATAATTCGTCATTTACAGCAATTCTAATTGCTTGGAATATTCTTTTAGCTGGATGTCCACCTTTACGTCTTGCTTTAGCTGGAATACCTTCTTTAATAACATCTACAAGTTCTAATGTCGTTTCGATTGGCTTTTGCTCTCTATTTTGTTCTATGCGTCGGGCAATTTGTTTAGAGAATTTTTCCTCGCCATAACGATGAAATATTCTGACTAATTTTTCGAATTCCCATTCATTTACTACTTCGAAAGCAGATAATAATTGTGTTTGATCCATACGCATGTCCAGTTTTGCATCATGATGGTAACTAAAACCTCGCTCAGGAACGTCCAGTTGCGGACTAGAAACACCAAGGTCGTAATAAATACCATCTACTTTTTCAATATTCAGATCATTTAAAATTTCAGTTATTTTTCTAAAGTTGTTATGGACGAAGGTCACTTTATGTAAGTGTTCTTTCAATACTTCTTTTGCGTTTTCTATAGCTGTTGTATCTTGATCTATCGCAATAAGTCTACCTTCGTCTCCGAGTTGATTTAATAAATAGAGTGCGTGGCCTGCTCCACCTAATGTACAGTCGACATACACGCCATCTTCCTTAATATTTAAATAATCAATGGTCTCTTTAAGCATTACACTGACATGATGAAACAATTTAGCACCTCCATTTAAAAATCAAAATCAATTAAGTCTTCAGCAATATCTTCAAAACTTTCTTCAGATTCATCATAGAAACTGCTCCAAGTTTCTCTGTCCCAAATCTCAATGCGATTTGAAACCCCTATTACTGTACATTCCTTACTTAAGTTCGCGTATTGGCGTAAATTTTGTGGAATATTAATACGCCCTTGTTTATCTAACTCAACTTCAACAGCACCAGAGAAGAACATACGCATAAATTTACGTGCGTCTTTTTTAGTCATTGGTAATGTCTTCATCTTCTCTTCGATGAGTTGCCATTCTTCTAAAGTGTAGCCAAACAAACATTTATCAAGGCCGCGAGTGATTATAAAACGCTCATTTAAGTCATAGCGAAACTTGGATGGAACGATCATACGTCCTTTTGTATCCAATTGGTGCTCGTATTCTCCCATGAACATTTATAATCACCTCACCTTCTCATATATATAATTTACCACATCTCACCACTATCCTCCACTAATTATACAGATTTAACTAATTTTTCTTAAAAAGCGTAAAAAAATACCCGATTCATCAATTTGATGAATCGGGTAAATCCCTTTCATATCTAAGGTTTAACAATAATATGATCAAATGTATAAGAAAGTGGGGGATAGGTGGAGGGACTGAACACATCTATCCCAAAATCGTTCATTATTTGAAGTGGGTTCCAAATTCTTTCTTGCAATCCGCCCATCGGATGAAGTGTTTCACTTAATTCTTTAAAGTGCTTCATACTTATTTCATTTTCTCTTTCAATATTCAATAAATACCTATTAATTAGATACTCATATTGTTTTTGGTGTATATGATTGTTTTTCTCTACTAATAACTGGTTATCATTATTACCAGCAACTTCAGTTAGTAGTGATTGATACAATTTTTCTTGTTGCACCTTAATTTCTTCCACTTTATCAACAAATGTTTGAGATGCTTGCGCACGTATGAATTTTTCCTTATCTTTTTCAATACCTTGTTCTATAATCGAACGCTGTTTTAATTGATATTGACTAAGTAATTTTTCAATTCGTGGATACAAGTAACTAATTCTTAATCGTGGTAATACAATTGGCATCGATACATCCAATGTATTAAAAACTTCACTCAGTTCCGTCCAATATTTAATTTCACTTGGACCACCAATAAAAGCAACTGTATTAAATAACCATTCTTCCATTATTGGTCGTGTGACTACGTTATTTGAAAAACGTTCTGGTTCAACTTCAAGTATTTGTAATAATTCCTCTTTAGTCATGTATTTATCTGATTTACTTAGGTAAAATTGATTATCTTTAAAAGTAAGTAACTGTCTCATGTTATCTTCATGTAAAAATAAATGTACATTCGTATCAGTCTGTATCATTTGTTCTAATCCACTAGCAATCGTGTTTTGTTGATTATTTCTAAATGATGCATCTACATCTTGATGATGTTCAATAATTTTTTGGATAAATGGTTGTTCTAATTACGTAATTCAGTATTGTTTGCGTCAATCAATAATAAACCATATGCTTTAAACACTTCGTTCAACAACGCTTTAAACATATCCGTCCAGCTATCATACTGATCAATAATCTTCGTACACATTTCAATCAGTTGCTTAGAATGTGTTGTTTCATTCATTTCTTTAAAAAATAGTTTCAACGCGTCTTTTAATTGCGCTTTATCAGGATAATATGTTGAGACGCTTGCTTCAGGTGGCGTCATTGTATGATATTTTATTTTTTGTAATTTTGCATTTTGAGCATTATAGGCATAAGTATGATTTACTTCATCAAAATCATGATCTTCACCAGCAATCCAAAATACTGGTATTACATTTGTATTATAGTCTTTTGAGAGTTTTTCACTCATCGTTATAATAGAAAATATTTTATGAAAAGTATATAAAGGCCCACCAAACAATCCAGCTTGTTGTCCACCTATGATGACTTTTGCGCCTTCGCTTAATAATGAAATATTTTGCAATTGCTTCTCTGTTAATGTTAAGTCGCTCATGTAATTTTTAATAACTTGAGCTAATGCCACTTCTCTGCCATTATTCGGCATTGATAAACGTTCACTATAGCTCTTTTCTTGCATAGCATCAAAGTGATAAAACTGTCCTATTTTTGAATCACTATCTTTAATTTTAGAAATAAATTGATCTTTTTCATTAAGTTTTGTAATCATACAATCCATGCGTAATTCTCCTTATGATACTCTATTCCTAATTAGTATAAAGTTTATATACATCATTGACAATTTAACGGCTTATAATTTTCAAATTTTTAATAACCTATATAATAAGTACACACTTGGATCACTGCATTTTTCAAAAAACTTCAGTATCTATTTTTTATAAATATAAACAACTATACATATATGTTTAAACTATCGTTTTTGTGAAAAAACAATAAAAATAAGGTATAATAGAATAAATGATAACAAAGGGGGAAGATGCGATGAGTAGTGTAAAGCGTCTTGATATAAATTATAAAACAGACGAACTATTCGAAGATTTCAGAAACTTCGGTAATAAAGATTTGTATTTAGTAGATGAACTTCGAGGAGAAATGATTGATGCAAGTTCAGATTCACCTTTCTATGGTATTTATGTAGGTGATCGTTTAGGGGCTCGAATGGCACTATATCGTAAAGGTGAAGTTGAGGAAACTCATTTCCCGGGCTTTGATGATTATAACGTGATTTGGAAATTAGAAGTGCTACGTGATTTTCAAGATCGTGGTTACGGTACATCTTTATTAGATTTTGCCAAAGATCAAGGCTTACCAATCAAAGTCATCGCACGAAATCAATCTAAAGATTTTTTCATTAAACAAGGTTTTACAGATTTAGAAGAAACAAATAGAGATGGTCATGATGTTTTAGTTTGGACTCCATAATCAAACGGGTCCTAATAAAATGAAAAGTGCCCTTCAAAGCAATCATTAAAAAATGAAAACTTTGAAGGGCATTTTATATGACTTGAATTCGTTTAGTAATAATTAAATTAACGGTTAAACATACGCGATTACTTCTTTTAACGAATTCACTACATAATCTGGTTTAATTTCCGTATCATTTATTTTATTTCTTGGATTAAACCAACATGTCTCGATATTCGCATTTTTCCCACCTAAAATATCAGAAGACATAGAATCACCTATAATCATTGCGTAACCTCGTTTATCTTCACCTATCTTATTAAATACGTAATCAAAAAATTCAGGCATCGGTTTTTGGTATCCTGTTTGTTCAGAAACAAAAATATCTTTAAACCAATGGCCTATCTTCGTTTTTTCAATTCGTCTTTCTTGTGTTTCTAAAACACCATTAGTCACTATATACAAATCGTGATGTTCTTTTAATTGTTTTAAAGTTTCAATTGTTTGATCAAAATGTTTAATCGGTGCATTCGCAAGTTCATCTCTAAAGATTTGATCAGCTAACTTACCATCTATCTTCATTTGATGTAAATGAAAGTATGCCTCAAAACGTTTACTTAAAACTTCATCTTTAGTTAATTCATTCTTTTGAAAAGCATCCCAATGTGCCTGATTTATTTTTTTAAATGTATGCAAATCATTTTGATTGGTCTTTATTTGAAATTGTTGTGTCATTTCATAAAATGCATATGCTTCTGCATCATCAAAATCCACCAATGTGTCATCAAAATCTATAAGTAAACTTTTCGTTCTCATTTTGTCACCCTCTAGTACGCTTAAATATATTTATTTCAAATATATCATATTCTTTAATTTCTCCATATTATTCTTATATAACACAAAAATGGCCAAGGTTATCACCCTGACCATTGTTTATGATATTAATAATACTAGAATCCGAATAATTTTGATAATACGCCTACACCGTTTTCTACGATGCTTACGATACTTGTACCTAATTTCGCGCCGTCTCCAGCGATGCCTGCTTGTACAGTGTTTTTGATTGCTTCGAATAAACCTTCCATTATAAACACCCCTCGATAAAAAATTAGATGATTATGACTTTTTTAATGTAGTGAACGATATTTACAAAATCTTATTTCGTCTAGCTATCGTTCGATATATATACTATAAGATATGACGTGATTTAATTGTGCGATTTTTCTTACTTAGTCATAAATTGGCTTTAACTGTCCTTTTATCTCAAATTCAAAACAGTATCGCATGCCTAACTATATTATATGCAATTTAATATTGCGAAATTAAATAAACAAAATATTTCTTTTGAGTTTGTTTAGTATTTTAAAGTATGAAATTGAATATTACTTTCATGATCTAACCGCAAAATGGATGCTAATTTAAAAAGTATGATAAATAGAGGCCATAAAGTAAAATGCCATGCCCTAATCAATGCAGTATAAGCACATCAACAGCAATGTGTTTTAGAGATTAATCATTATTTACAAAAAAAAGACTAAGCACATAAAAAATGTCTTAGTCTTTTTAGCCAGTTAGTGAATGGCTAGATGGAACTATGAAATCGTTATTGACCATTCGATTTCTGTCGCTCGCTTTGTTTTTTTACTTTTCGTTTTATGGACCAAATTTAAATCTCTTGGATCTTAACTTTCCTCTACAAAATCACGATTAGCAGTGATAAATGTATCTTTAAAAGTTTTGAGTCTTGGCGTCCCCTTAGGTGATAATACAATTTTTTGAATATCTACATGATCGCTAACAGATAATACATTCACTGCTTCTCCATCGAATTTTCTGTTTGAGTATTCCTTACATTTTTTCAAGATGTTAACGCTTCGAGGTTGATTATAAATATATTGGGCTTGTTTCGATTTATTAACTGCTTGTATAAATTGCTTATTTGCAGTTAAATAGTGACCTTTTTCTGTCTGAAGTCTTGGTGTCCCGTTTCGCGTATATACCAATGATTTAATATTTATTAATTCCCCCATTTCAATGGTTATTTGAGCAGGTTGTTTAAATTCAACATCATCATACAGTTTGGCTTGTTTCACAAGAGAAACCGCTTTAGGTTTATATGTTAAATATTTATTATCGTCCACTTTTTTGGACTTCGGTTTTGTTGTTGATATGAACTCTGCTTTAAATCCTTGTCTTTTAAGATTTATAGTAGTATTTGCATTGGGTAAGTTCATATTGACGTTTACGAATTTATAACCATCGTAAATAATACTAATATTGAAATCAAAATCACATTGCTTCAAATCATCAGTCCTAAAATAAATATATTGATTTTTTTCCTCAAATTCTACATCTATTGTATTGATTTCATTATTAAGTTCAGTCATTACAACCTTGTTAATTACCTTTTTATCATCTTTATATAAACGAACGACCTCTTTCATTTCATTATCGATAAAGTGTGTGCCTTCATAAACTGCGAAAAGGGGTTCTTTGATAGGTAACGCTTCTGTTAAATTATCAGACATTAAAAAATATATTTGGTTATCTTTAACATACTTTTTAGCGTTTCCACCTTGTATAACCAATTTTATGAAATCACATAATTCCTGATATGACTCATGTTTTAAAAAGTGATAGATATTTCTAAATTTATCATTTAATAAATAGTATTCTAAATTTTTACTATGAGTTTCTAGCGTGCGCTCCATCTGATTAAACAAATCATAAAACGCTTGCTTATCTTCAGCATTTAAAAATCGCTTGTTATTAAATAAACGCGACATAAAATCCATTTCAATAATTCTACTAATCGCTTGATATTCAGCGTTTTCAGGAATATCTAATTTTAGTACTTCTTCTAAAACAGATAAGTTTAATTGTGTTTTCTCAATAATGCTCGTTTCGCCGACTAAAGATTGGTTATAAGAATAACGGTTAACATGATATACCGGACTCGGATTCATCGACGCCGTTTGACATCTTGAGATCGCATCTATAAAAAATAACTTATCTTCTCCATACTTCATATGTTTGAATTTTATATTATTATCTAAAATAATTTGACGTTTTATGATTTTTCCAGGTGGACCTACAGCTCTAAATATACGTTCAATTTCATAAGGAACTAAATAATTGGCGACTTTATACGAGCTAAACCTACCTAATTTTTTAATTGCTTTTTCAGTATGTTTAACACTTTGACCAAATGCAACATCTGAATGATGATCCACTGCTTGATTTAATAATGTTGGCAATCCTTCTGCGTCTAACCAATCATCGGCATCCAAAAACGTAATATACTCACCTTGCGCATTGTTTATCCCTACATTTCTAGGTTCCGAAGGGCTCCCTGTATTTTCATTTAATTTAATCAATTTAATAAAATTGTATTTAGCCACAAATTCTTCTATTATTTCTAAAGACTGATCATTAGAACAATCATCTACAAAAATTGCTTCAATGGCTTCTTTATTTATATTTAAATTATTAATAGACTCTACACATGATTCTAAAAATAACTCTTTGTTGTATACAGGTACTATGATAGATAGCAATTTCTTCATTGCATGAATCCCCTTTTAAATAAATTCTGTTTGATACTTATATATGGTAATGCTAAATGTTTTCTAACACTTTTATAATCTAAGTTGTAGATATAATTGAATACTTAAAAATTAATTTTTGAGAAAGTCTTATCTTACGTTAACATACAATAACCATATACTACACATATAATCATTAAATATATTATAGGAATATATTTAATAGAAAAATCAATATTTCAACCTTCTAAGTATAAGATGAAAAATCTGGAATTTTAATCATATTGCGTCATATAAATTAACAATTCCTCAAAAAATTTCGAATTTGCTTTTGACCCTTCAATACAAATACATGTTTATGGTTACTTTGCATTTTAATTTTTTCTAGCACTTGTGGTTTTCTATCAATTGGATAGCGCCAAATATATTTTAAGAATGTGAAAGTTAATCTTTCTTCACAACCTTCTCTCATATCTATACGTGTTTTTCCTATATTTGAAAGATATCTTTTAAACACTCTGTAAAAACAAACGACTCTAGGTAAATCTATAAAAATGATTGTATCTGCTTCATTAATTCTTTCATCAAATAGCGCTGAATAATTGCCATCAATTATCCATTTATTATTTTGAATCAATTGCTTATGTATCTTAATTTGTTCATCATAATGCATCATCTGCCAATTTGGTTTCCAAAAATACATATCTAAATGATAAACAGGGACTTTAAGTATCTTTGATAATTGACGTGAAAACGTTGATTTTCCTGATCCAGAAGACCCAACAACCATTACCTTATCCATCGTTCTACCTCCATTTAACTATGTTGAAAGTTATAGACATTATGATATGAGTGGTAAGTAACGTTAAGCATATACGATTAAGCATATATTGTGAATCATTTTGTAGAATATGATACTAAATATCACTGTAATGGAAACAATAGCCAAACACTAAATCTGTATATTTTACGTTTATTAGAACGTAGAGCCTTTGAATATTTTTTATTGTTTCTCTGTCCTTACTATTTCCAACCAACCATTTCGCCCATTTTCGCAATTTAAAAAACAGCTAACTATTTATTTGAATGAGTTGTTAATTTATTTGATTTTGCATATTATTAAATTAACATGAAAACAAGGTGTAACTCATTTCTAAAATTCAATATAAGGGGGAATTTCATATGAATCATTGGATTAACTTTATTATTATGTCATTACTCATACTTATCGTACCGGGGCCTAGTTTTTTTGCAGTTATAAAAAACAGTACACATGGTGGCATTTAAAGCGGTATTTCCACAACATTAGGTATCGCCAGTGCCCATTTAATTTACGCTACATTAGCAACACTTGGACTTATTTTTATACTCGTAAGTTCACAAACTATATTTTTATTAATCAAAATATTAGGTGCAGCCTTACATTATTTATCTTGGTTTGAAAAACATACTGAATGCGCACAAATTTGAGTATGATAAATCAGATGGCTTAAATACAGAAAAACCCGATTTATTTAAGTCATATAAACAAGGATTCATCACTATGATTTTAAATCCAAAAGCAATTCTATTTTATATTAGTATATTACCTCAATTTATAAACCATCAAAGTAACCAAAGTATCCAAGTAGCAATATTTTCAATCCTATTTATAATAACTGTAATCACATGGTTTAGTTTATGTACTTTGGTCTTTAATTACATAAAAATCATCTTTGAAAAACCTAAGGTTAAAATGTGTTTCGATTATATCGTTGGTACAACTTTAATTGCATTATCCCTCAAGATATTAACTACAAAACATTAAATGATTACAATATCTTTTTGTTAATTACTTTTTGGTTATTGCGAGTCTTATATATAAATAAATGTCTTAGAGTCAAAATAGCTTAACTTATAAACAATTTAAAAACTCATAGTAGATTGTCCACTAAGTATTTTCATATATATGACCACACTATGATTTATGTGTTCAATGAATTACTAAAATATTATAAAACTGCTTGCTTATATAATTTGTTGATATTTTTGTGTTGTTTTAATTTGTATATTGAAAAAAGGGCAACACACATAAGTTTATCGCCCAATTGAGCCCGTTAAAAAGACGGTTCCTGAAATTTATAGTTAAAAAATAACCATCAACCTGCCAAATAAACCACTACCGTCAAAGTAGACACCTTAAATATAAAATTAATTATTTAGATACGTTCCAGAGTTTGGCAATAATTTGTGAAATTACAGAACGTATCTTTTATTTTTATAATAATTTCACTTAATATAGAAGTAAATACAAAAGCTAGAACAGCATTTACTGTTCTAGCTTTTGTATTAGTTAATATTATTTCATTCAAACTGTTGGACAAACTTATAATAAATTGTTTTTCTTAGTTCTTAATAAGCGCAATGAATTTAGTATAACTAATATCGCTGCGCCAGTGTCGCTTAATACGGCTAACCAAAGTGTTAGTAACCCAGGGAATACTAAGATAAAAGCAATCATTTTAATAATAATAGAGAAATATATATTTTGTTTAATTATATTCTTAGCTTTGTTACTAATAGTGATAGTGTCTGTTAGTTGATGTACATTATCTGACATTAATACAACATCTGCTGTTTCCATTGCAGTATCTGAACCAATACCGCCCATTGCAATACCAACTTCGCTTTGTGCTAAAGCAGGGGCATCATTGATACCATCACCAATCATTCCTACACGATAGCCTTTGCTTTGTAAATCTTTGATAGCTGATAATTTATCTTCAGGCATTAACTCAGCATAAACCTCTTTGATACCTGAAAGTTGCGCTATTTTATGTGCAGTTCCTTTATTATCACCTGTAAGCATTATAGTATTTTTAATATTACTTCCATTTAATTGTTGTAATGTTTGCTTAATATCCGACCTTAATGGGTCTTCAACAGTAATAAAACCATGGATTTTATCTGCTGTTGCAATAATAATAACTGTATATCCTTGTTGCTCATATGAATATATTTCTTCTTTATAATTTACAATATTTTCATTTATAGATTCGATTAACTTTATGTTTCCTGCATAAATAATATTATGGTCAATTTTACCTTTAATACCTCGTCCAACAATATTTTCAAAATCAGTAACATCGTATGTTATAGATTTAAATTGTGATACATAATCAACAATTGCATTGCTAATTGGATGCGTTGAGTATGATTCTAAACTTAGCGCAATATTCAAAAACATTTCTTTGTCAGATTCGATTGTTTTAATTTCTGAAACTTTTGGGCGTCCTTCAGTCAGCGTTCCAGTTTTATCAAAAGTTAAAGCTGAAAGTGTACCTAAAGCTTCCAAATGGTTGCCACCTTTGATAAGTACACCTTTTTTTGCTGCGCTACCAATCCCAGTAACAATAGCTACAGGAGTCGAAATAACTAGTGCACACGGACATGCTATGACAAGTAGTTCAAGTCCTTTATAAAACCATTCTCCCCATGTTCCTAAAGAAAAAATAGGAGGGATTACCATTACTAATAATGCTAATATGAATACAATGGGTGTATAAATTTCAGAAAACCGGTCGATAAAAGCTTGTGTAGGTGCTTTGTTTTCTTGTGCTTCTTCAACCATATGAATGATTTTAGACAGTGTGGTATCTTTAACTAATCTTGAAACACGTATTTTTAAAGTCCCGTTTTCATTAATAGAACCTGCATAAGCTTCTTCATTTATCGTTTTGTCTACAGGAATAGATTCACCAGTTATAGGTGCCTGATTTAAGCTTGAATATCCTTCTATAATCGTACCATCTAGTGGTACTCGATCTCCTGGTTTTACAAGTAAAATTTCTCCAATACTAATATCTTTTAAGTTTTTTGAAATTATCCCCGTCTCTGTTACAACGTTTGCTTCTGCTGGTGTAATATCCATTAACGATTGAATAGAATTTCTTGTTTTATCTATAGAAATAGTTTGTAATAAAGTGCCAATAGTAAATAGTAAAACGACGATTGCGCCTTCAAAAAACTCACCAATTAATATGGCACCAATAACAGCTACAGACATTAAAACATTCATATCTAAACTCTTAGATTTAATAGCATAATAGGCACTTTTTAAGGGTTTTATACCACTGACTACAATAGCTATGATATACATCAAATTAGTTATCCAAATGGGTAGTGATACCATAGATGAAACAATACCAAGGATAAGAAATAGTGTTGATATAATAGGCTTACTAAACAAACGCCACTTTGTATTATTATTTTTATTACTGGATTGTAATGTAGCAGAATAACCGATTTTAGAAACTTCTTTTTCAATATTTTTAGTTTGATTGCCTTCAAAATCAATCTGCATTTTTCCAGTTGAAAAACTAACTTGTGTGTCATTTACATAGGGTAAATTGTTCAAATGTTTTTCAATACTTTTAGCACAACTACCACAATCCATACCTTCTATTGAAAATTTTGTATAGTTTTGATTGCTATCATTTTCTTCGATACCATAACCCAATTTTTTTAATGTTTGAGTCACTTGATTAATACTACTTTGAGATTTTAGTCCAACGCTTAATTTACTTGTAGAAAAATTAACTTTAGGATTAGTTACATCGTCTAAAGGTCTTAACGCTTTTTCAATGGTTATTGCACATGAACTACAATCCATACCTGTTACTTTAAAATTATAATTTGAAAATGGGGTGGCTACTTCATCGTCTTCTTCAGAACTATTACTCATAGCATTACAAGAAATGTTATGAGTTGAATCGATGCTTTCACCGTTATTTGTACAGCATTCGTCATTTTGATTTGCTACCTTAGGCTCATTACTACAACACTTATTTTCGTTAACTGAGTTACTTGTACAACAAGTATTAGATTCAGCTTTATTATTACAGCAATTAGTACTCATTTAAGTCATCTTCTTTCGTTATATAGTATGATACTGGCAACTTTGAATATCATCTTCAGTATTTTCAACTACAGAATCAATAAGTTTAAGCAGTTCTAAAATTTGATTGTTTTTTATTTGGTAATAAACGTATTTACCTTCTTGTCTAGAATTAACCAAACCACACCCTTTGAGACAAGATAAATGTTGAGAAATACTAGATTGACTTATTTGAGATTGTTTAACAATCTCATTGACAGTCATTTCTTTCGATTTAAGTAGCTCTAATATCATCAAACGTACTTTATTAGAAAGACCATGTATAAAATGTGCTTTTAACTCAATATCATGCATTTAATCACCTCATATTACCTAAAACTAATATAAATAACATATTACCATTTGATAATATGTTATTCAATCCTTTTTATAATGTTAATTAGAATTTCGTTTGTCCTAATTAATTTTATTAGTTAGTCTGTAATTATTCTTTCTTAAGATACGTTCCTATATTCATTTGGTGTTAGTCCATCAAATTTTGGAACATATCTTTTATTCATATAATAATTAATATATTCACTGATGCCTGTTTCAAGATCTTCATATGTGCTGAATTGATTTCTATAGTAATATTCTGATTTTAACGTACCCCAAAAAGCTTCTATCGGTTGATTATCTAAACAACTCCCTGCTTTTGACATACTAATTTTTACGTTATGTGTATCTAAATAGTTCTTGTAATGTTTAGAAGTGTATTGAAAACCTCTGTCACTATGTAAAACTGTATTAGATGCATCATTATTTTGTAAGGCTAATTTCAATATGTCCATAACCAATTTTAAATCATTACGCTTACTCACTTTATAAGCAATTATACTTAAATCATACCTATCAATTATAGCGCTAATATAAGCTTTTTGACCTTTTCCATAATTTAAGTAACTAATATCTGTAAACTATTTTTGATTTGGTTTATTGGCTTCAAAATTTCTATTCAATATATTTTCAGCTGTGAAATGTGGTTTGATTCTAGTCCAATTAGGACGTTTTTTTCTGATTTGTGCTTGTAAACCTAAAATTCGCATAATTCTTCTAATACATTTTATATTAACATTTAAATTGCACTCTCTTTTTAAAGCGTAATGTATCCTTACTACACCGAAGGTTTCTTTAGAGTTCTTAAATATACGCTTAATTTCTTTTGCAATTAATTTAGAGCGTTTTTCATTATTAGAAATTTCTTTATTACACCATTTATAATAACCACTACGGCTGACTTCTAGACGCTCGCATAACATTTTAATACTGTAATTTTGTTCTCTGTTGAGCTCAAATATCATTTGATATAAATGTTCTTTATGACCTAATGAAAATGATTGTTTCGATACTTGAACTCTTGCCACTTTTTTACGATTGCTTTATCCATTTCTAAGTATTCTATTCTTGTTTTTAGTTTTTTATTTTCTAATTTTATTAGTTCTATTTCAGATAATTCTTGTTTTTTATTTTTTCCACGTTTATCTTTTAATCCATCTATACCATTCTTTTTATAGCTCTTCACCCAATGGTATATTTGATGGTAGGAAACACCATATTCCACGGAAGCCTCTTGATAGTTAGAATTTTTAGCTATGACATTTTCAGTAATTTCAATACGTTCAGATAAAGTTGTTTTTCTTGATTTATTCATAGTGGAAAACCCTTTCCCTGTGTGCTTGTTAGATTTTCCCTTTTTATAATTTCTTAACCACAATTTTAAAACTGATATAGGGCTAATATTATACTTGTTAACAACTTTATACAGTGGAATATTCCTTTCTAACACATCTTCTATAGCTATTGCTTTAATCTCTGCAGAGTATTTATTTCTTTTACTAAAAGGTTTTAATCCATCTACACCATAAGCTTTATATCTTCTTACCCATTCTTGTAATGTAGCGCTAGAAACTCCATTATTTTTTGCTGTACTATATCTAGATATATTTCCATCAACTATATCTTCAACTATTTTAATATGCTTTTCTAAACGCATCTTATTTGTAGTCATAAAAAATACACTCCCCTAATTATAGTTCACTTTTTATATTTAAAGTGTCTACTTTTAGGGGAGTGTATCAAAAAAGTTGGGATGGTTATTTTTTATGGCTTGATTTAACAAATGTGATTGCTATACCTAACAAGGTAACGATGAATGTACCGAAACCTAACATTAAGTACGGCACTTCTACAATTGAAACCAAACAAGACGTCTCCTTTCTAAAGATTTTGTCGGTACTTTCATAAGCACCACCTCACTTTATACTGAGATTAGCCACCATCTATCCAACTTACTCACCTTAATCTGCTTTCTTCAAATCTTTCCATTTCGCTTACTATCCCGCTTACATTAATTCTATAAAAAAAGAACCTTGCAAGCGCAAGATTCTTAATTGAATAATATGTAATTTATTCTTTTAGTGTCCTGGGAGGGCTGCTATACAGCCCTTATTATCAGTGTTTGTAGCGTTTTAGTGCCATGCCAGTGTCATAAAAATATTGATTATATATTTCTTACATTTTAAATGGTAGAAACTAGTTCGTTATCTTTAACGTTACTAAATCTATTGTTGTGCAATTTTAAACACCTTGACAGATTCTTGTTATTACTTTTACGATTGTATATTGATGTTTAAAAGGACTTGTGGAATTACTGTTTTAAAAGACTTTTAAAATGTTATATCTCTATGAGCGTCTGCACTTTTTTAAATAATCTGTCTTTTTTTGCCCTAAAAAAGACCCACCTATTCATTTAGGTGGGTTTGTTTTCTTATACTGTTATTTTTAATCGTTTAGCTTTTGTGCCAATTGCTATATCTATAACAGAATCATCATAAAGACCTTTAGGATTATGGATATCTAAATAAGCCTCACCATTGCCTGTTTTTAAATAAGCTTTAGTTTCAACAAATTCTTGTTGCTTTCCAAAATTATATATAGATGCAAGTAGTTCTACATTAGATTGACCATACACATGATCTGCTGTAATTGGTATTCTGATAAAGTCGCCAACATTCTCAGCTTTAGTTGTTTCTAAAGTTGCAAAGTCTAAGAAATTCTTAACGGTTGAATTCAAATCAATCGATAATAATTCTGATGCGTTTTTATAAATTAGATAAGTGTTTCCGTTTATTATCGCAGTGTGTTTGAAATCATCTGTACATGCAATAGCTCTTTGTGAGAAGAAATCTAAATATGAAAATCTAGTTGCTAAATCATATGGCTGTTGTTTATCAATATCATCTTGAATGAAATCATCTAAACGCAAACCAAATGTTAATGAACCTGTAACTGTATATCCAGTTAATGAAGTATCATAATTAAAAACACTTTCTCGAACATGCTTTAAGTCCCAAGTAGTTCTCGTTGTTCTACCTTTTAATGCTGGCAGATAAATATTATCAGTTGCATCTATTTCATAATATTCAGTTAATTCTTTAGGTAATGCTTTTTTTACATCTTTAGGTAAATTTAATTTAGGTGCTTTTGGCTTACCTTTAATTTTCACATCACTTTTTTCATCATTTGTAATTTTAGCTTCAGTTGTAAATATGATTTCATCTTTATCAAATGAAATATCTTTAATGTAACTTCTAGCAGTGATGTTTGCTTTTGATTCAGAAAAAGAAATAGCTAGTTCTGGTTTGTTGAGTTCTAATATTTTATCTAAAATTTTACTTCTAGTGTCTAATTTTTCTATTACTTCATTAGTAACATATTTTTCTTTCCACTCTTTTGCTTTTTTAAATTCAACTTCTTTAGTTGCATCTTTCTTCTCGTGGAAATTTTTTCTAATAGCACCTAGCACACGTGAATTGTACCAATGAGTAATCATTGTGATTTTATCTTTTTCATCTAAATGCTTATTGAAAAATTTTGCTAAATTGTTTAATTGTGACCATTTATAGTTTAAATCTTTTCCGAATCCAGCAGATACGTTTTGTTCACGCCAATGATAAATTGGGTAATCTGCATAGATACCTATTTTAGGGTTTTTGCTGTATACAAGGCATGAGTACATAACATCTTCCCACCATACCTTTTCCCCTTCAGAAAAATAAAGGTCATTAGCAATTAAAAAAACTTTTTTATACAATTTAGGTACCGTCATTGGCCCCATAGAATTTACACCGTCTTTTTGAGCGTCAATCTTATTCTCTTTGTATTCTTCCCAACCCCAAGACCAGCCTTTTGTCCTTACTACTTTAGGGTTTACAACATCTAAGTTATTCGTTTCTGCGAATTCATACATACGTTCTAAGGCTTGTGGAAAAATTGAATCATCATCATCACTGAAAAATATGTATTTTGAATCAGCTAAGTCTATCCCTTTGTTTCTAGGTCTACTTGACCAACCTGACGGTGATATTCTGTGGACAAAAAAATTATCGTGAGATTCTGCTTTTTCTTTTAATCTTTTATAAGCAGCAAAGTCACTAGACCCATCATCTATAAAAATTACGTCAAAATCATTTTTATCCATTGTTTGTTCATTTAATGAATCAAATAGTCTTTGTAATACTTTTTCTTCATTATTAAAACTAGGTATGACTACTGTTATTTTTTTCATATAATAATAAACCCCTTTTTACCCATTTGTTTAAATATTATCACATTTTATATTTTATTTACACACAACTAAAAATAAATTTAATTCACATAAAAAATATCCACCTATTTTAGGTAGGCTTTATTTTATCTCCACAATATCTTTTAAATTCAACACACTCATTCCAGTATCTTCATACATGTGTAGTGTTTTAGTATGTACGTCTACTTTATGAATATAACCTACTTTCGTTTTAATATATCCATTTTCGAAGTAACGCAATTCAATTGATGGGTCATTATACATTTTGAAAATTAATGTGTTATTAAGGTCATTCAATTGATCGTCGTCTAATATCGGTCTATCAATCTTATTTTGGTCTTGTATGTATTGTTCTAGTTGCTCGTATTGTTCGGGGAGTGTCTTGAAGGCTTGCCACTTAACGATGCCACGC
Organism: Staphylococcus sp. Z5-21; assembly: GCF_056529615.1. Taxonomy (NCBI): domain Bacteria; kingdom Bacillati; phylum Bacillota; class Bacilli; order Caryophanales; family Staphylococcaceae; genus Staphylococcus; species Staphylococcus sp. Z5-21. Next base: position 1,677,163 of record NZ_CP096462.1, read on the forward strand.
CCTTGTGGTATACGTGGATTAAGATACTCTCTAGGTATATTACGGTAATCAGTTTCGTATTTGTATTCATCTGGTGCGTTAGGATTTATTATTTTCATATTATCACCTCAAAAAAATGGAATCGTTTTACTAGCTTCTATAATGTCCTTAGTAAAGAAAAATTGCTTGCCTTCACCAGTATAAGCTGGGTTTAAAACCATATTCGCTTTAGCATTATATAGCCACTCTGGATTAATTCCAGAATTTAATATCTCTTGAAATTCTTGAAAATTTTTACTCCAATCTAAATTAGGAATCATATAATCACCTCATGAATATAATGGAACACTTGTTCGTATAAATCAATTTAATATCTATTTTTCTTATAAATAATTATAATTAGTAGTTAGAATAAAATCAGACAATCTAGGAGAATACAAATGGATTATAAAAAAGAAATTGAAAAAATGGGTTGGAATACAAAAGAAGTAACGAATCGAGTCGAAAGTTTAATAGAAGAAAAAGTAATAGATATAAAAGAAGAAGTAACCGAGAATCTATCAGTGGTTGTTGAAAAAGAAAATAATAATCCAATACTTAACGAGTTTTTAAATAAATAAAAAAAACAGCCTATCTAATCAGATAGGCTAATTTATTACAGTTTGTTAAGCGTTCCACGTCGCTTGATAATTAAATACCCCAATTTTCTTATTGGAAACAAATTATAGCTATAAAAGTTATATAAATTGTAGTTCATATATCTCTTTATATTCATAAGTATTAAAACTATCAATATGACCTTTTAATACTACTTCTTGTTTCTTTCTACTCACATTGTGATAATATGTTAGCCTAATATTCATATCTGATTCGTAACCATTATTTTGAATAGTATCATCCAATTCATCAAATACAGTTTTATTAATAGGTAACATATAGCTTTCTTTGCTAGGTAACATATTTATATATTTCTCTTGAATTACGTTATCTTTACCTAACATAACTTCAACAGTTATGTTTTTAGCAGCTCCTCCACCAAGGTTATATAACTTTAAATAATCTTCGTTTTCTTCAGAATTTGAAGTCGTATTTCTTAAATTTAAATTTTTATTATCCTCTTTTTCTAAAAGGATTTGATTAAAACCAAGTGCTGGGATAAAACTAATTTTCATTTGGTAAAGTTGAACTGATACCGATACAAAATAAAATAACGCCATAATAAAAGTTCCTAGTGATCCAATTGCTGAAATAATATTTATCATATTAAATCTCCTTTTTTAATTTTTAGGAGACAGTAGTAGGGAATTAATCATAACATTTAATTTGATATTTTTGTAGATTTTTTAACGTTTCGTACTACCTACGTATAAAATCATCAAATAACCACCCAGTGGCATGTGTGGGTGGCGGATATAAAACTATTCGGGAAAGGGCTTATACATGTAAATAAATTATATCATAAAAAAAATAGGGCAAGCACATAAGTGCTATCCTTAATCTATTATTGATCTCGTGGTGCCACTACGAATTATCAACACCTCAATTTAAACAAAATTTATTTAATATTAACATATTATTAATTTGTTTTTATATAATGATTATTAATACTCTATTTAACTTCTAGTTCACCCCATAATGCTTTCTCTTTTAATAACTTCTCTTCTTTATCAGTAATATTACCTATAGGCATAAAGAAGTTATCCTTTTTGTTTGCTCCATCTGCTTGGTATTTAAATCTAATCCACCACAAGCCATTTTTCTTATCTTTGATGACTTGGTCAAATTTTACAAATTCCCCAGGATAAATCCAAGAACCTTTATCTACTTGAGCTTTATCTAATCCCATTGCTCGTCTTACGACAATTGGTTCAGTATTACTCTTCCTTGCTGTGAATATACCATTCCACGCCCAAACTGTACGAGGTGGTTTGGCTTTGATAGGTTCTTTTACGTCTTTTGCTACTTTTTGTGTTGGTGAATCACCTTTCATATGCTTGAGTACTAAATTATCAAGTACACTAATATCATTTCTTCCATAACCTGCTGCTGCTAATAAGTTACCTGGATCTTGTTTATCATATTGTATTTGTTGGTGTCCAGGCATTTCATTACGTGGGTTAATTTCCCATGAATTACATAATGCTGCCATAATACGACATGAATTATCTAGTGATTTAAGTGTTCGTGAACGATTAGAGAAGTAACAAGCTTCAAGTCCAAATGCAATATCATTTGCATCGTCACCATACCACTGATTATCAATTGGCGTATCATACAATACATGCCACGCTTTCTCCGTAACTGGTATACAAATAATACATTCACTATCGTCTACAAAAATGTGAGCTGATGCTGTTCTAGCCCAATCAATATTATAAGTATTTCTATAATAGCTAACATTTTGTTGTGCTGTTGAATCACGATTACCTGTATCATGAAAAACTGCAAATCGTGGTTTACCACTTTCTAATCTTTGTCCTGTTCGACGCGTGCCAATTGGTAAAAAATCAGTATAAACGGGTACGCCATTCCATGTACCTATTCTTTTTTTGCCCATGTTTTCCCCTCCATTTTCTAAATCATTAATAAAAGGGAGTCGTATGACTCCCCAAAATCCGTAGCTATCATAATCATGTAGAACTTTTTTAACTGGAGAACCATTCCATGTTCCCCAGTTTTGATCCAATGAATAAAAAGTTTCTAAATTACCTTCTAGACCAATAGAAACATGGCCATATTGTCCACCTACCCATACGCAAATATCTAATGGTTGGACAACTAAGTCTAGTGTGTTTGGTAAAAACTTTGTTCCTTTTGGTGCAGTTGCTCTATTTTTAGCATTAATAATATCTTTAGCATCACCTTGAAAATGCCAATTAAAATATTTTTTGCATACATGAATTACCCAATCGGCACATTGACCTGGATATATACCATCTTCATCATGTTGATATCCTATTCTTGAATTAACATATTTTAATGCCTCACTTTTCTTTGCCACTTCGCATCACAACTTTTTCATATTTATTTTGTGTTTTTAGTTCTTTCATTACTTTATTACTTTCTTTAGCTGCATTAGTAAGTGGGTTATCTTTCCATGCCGTAATTAATGCTACTGCAATTGTCATTAACGTTGACTCATCAACTGGTATTGGACTAACACCTTTGTTTGCTAAGCATTGATTGACTAATACCAAAACCAATCCTAAAACTCTCACAATTACTGTTACTTTTACATCCATATAAATTTCCTCCTCATAATAAAAAGCCGACAGATTGTGCCGACTCATAGAATTTGATAATATTTTAATGTTGTGTTAATTTATATATAGAAAAAGGGCAACACACATATGTGTATCGCCCAAATGAGCCCGTTAAAAAGACGGTGGCATAGAGATAATTAAATATTAATAAAACCTTTTAACCATCTGCTCGCCAAAGCTATAGATGGTTATTTTTTATGGTCATTTTTACTAACTAATACTAAGCCAATGATTGTCATGACAATCATTAACATTTCATAATCAGTCAATGTTACTCCTTTCTAGGAGTCAAACCATATTTCATAGGCATCACCCCTTATTCAAAAGAGATTAGCCACCATCTATCCAACTTGCTCACTTTAATATTTTACCATATATATTAATTTTCTTTCCTCAAATCTTGTTTAATTTCGTCCATCATTTTAAGCATCATATCACTCTGCGTATTAAGTTTGTGAAGTAACTTCAAATCCTCATTTTGGCTTTTCAAATCCTTTTTTATATCCTTCAAATTTTCATCATGGTTATCTACCCTACTTTCAATTAATGTCAGTCTATTTTCATTTTCACGTTTATCCTTATTAATTTTCATCCAAAATGTAGAAATACTTATGAAAATTGGAATTAATATACTAAAAATCCAGTATATGAGACTAGGTTCATCCATTATTCCCCTCCTTTACTAATCAATTTAATCTTGACTATTTATATTTACCTCTTATGAAATATAGACCTACTAATCCCACATCTTTATACAGACTATAAATCATACTAGCTTGATGTTTACACCAATTTATATCTGTTGCATATTGCATAGTACCTGGGTTTCGTGGGTTCCATCTCATACGATATAACGTATTTTTACCTTTATTAAAGTAATTTTCTCTAACAAATTTAGCACCACCTAAGATACCCTTAGCTGGTGTTGTCCAACCTCTGTTTTTAGCATAACTAATTGCTAAATTTGGATTATTATCATAGGCATTAATACCAAAGAAATTGTATATACCATACCTACCACTAGCAAAATTAGATGTACCATACGCACTTTCTAAAAAGGCATGTGCAATTAAGTATATTTCGTTTACATTATACTTTTTACATGCATCTGCAAATGCTTTTCCTTGTCCATGTAACTTGCCTTTACCTTTTAATATTTGATTAAGTTTATCTACAGATACATCTTGATATTTACCTAAATTCAACATTTGGTATTTTTGCTTACTATCACTCCAAATTTTATTTGGATCCATAGCAGCACTTACTTTTGCGCGACTAGCATTAAACCATCCACCACCAGTACTAACTACTGGAAGTCCCTTTGCCATTTGAGCATTTAAGGCTTGCGTAAACGTGTATTTACTAATTTCAATATCTACCTTACTTTTCTCTTTATTTTGAGTGGGTGGATTATTAGGTTTTTTGATAAGTACATTATTAGTAGCTGGTTTAAGTTTAATTCTCTTTTTAGATTTTTTAGTTACAATTTCTTGTTTAAGTAAATCATCTTTTTTACGATACATCGTTATTAATTTTTCAATAATAAGTTGATATTTTTCTAATTCTGGATAACCTTTTAAAATTAAGTCATAGTTAGTAGTATCTTTCATGATTCTCCAAATGTTTTTATCCAATCTCAAAGAATTTTCACTTAACTTTAGGTCGTTCCATTCCAACATTTTCAAACCATGAATCATTGCATAAATTAACGTCCGCATATATTCTTCTTTCATTTCAGACTCAGAACCACATACTTCTAATACAATCCAATCAGAATAACTTTCAACTTGAAATTTGGTATGTCGACAATGCCATGTCATATCTTTGTCTACATAACTATGAGGATAAATCATATCATTATCATATTTATTTCGTTGTTTATAAATATCTTTAACACTTCTAAACATAATACTTTCTTTGATATATAATCCCTTAATAGGCGAAGTTCTCTTATTACCATCAACAATGTAATGTGTAACGTTTTCTCTCTCTTTGTCATCTCTGAAACTTGTATAGCTAATATTAATAATATTTTTGAATCTTGGCATATTATCTTTTTTAGTTTCTGTTGGTGTATTATTCTTACTTGGCTCATTTCCTTTACTAGGATTTTCTTTCTTCGGTTCAGGATGATATGGCGGCCTTACAAAATGTGTAACTCCACCTGGAGCATCAGTGTACTTATGTTTTATTTTATATGGAGGGCTTCCAGACCAATTTCCAGTATAATAATTTTGATCTACTGACCAAAAATAATCTTTAGTGGATTTACCAACAACGATAGATACATGTCCTGGGTTTTGATTAGCCCATACTGCCCAATCACCAGGCTTAGGTACAAAATTCTTCGTATTTCTATAAATTTTAAAATTGTATCCACGATAATTGGATTTTTGAGCCATTGCATTTGCATTTCCCCATGTAAAGAATCCCCAGTATTTTTTTAATATATAGTTAGGTAAGTCCCAACACTGCCCGCCCCATTTCCTATCAACATTTATGGTTCTTTTTATTCTAGCAATAGTCAATGCCCATTCCACAACTTCACTTGCAGTTGGTTTACGTTTACTAGGTGAAGGTAATCCCATTTTCTCACCTCCCTTCATTGGCATAATAAAAAGACTACAAACTTAATTTGCAGTCTTTATGCTTTATTGGATAAAACTTTTTCTTTCAAATCATTAAACTCTTTTCTAAGTTTCTCATTTTCTTTTTCTAATTCTTTAATTTTATCTTCTTTAATACTAACCTCATCTTTTGCACTTTCTATAAAGTCAATTTCATTAGGCGGTTCATAATTGTAATTGATAATAATACCCTCGTATTCATCGTAAATATATTTTCTCGGTTCATAATCATCAAAGAAATTAATAGGTAGCTCTTCTGAAGAAATTTCTATAGCATTTTCTACATGACCAACACGAGCATATCCTATAATTTCTCTAAATTCATTAATTGAAATTTCCATTATCTCCACCCCATTATTTTTTGTACTGTAAACTTATTAGCATTTGCTCCTGATGGTTTTCGCAATCCTAAATCCCAAAAAACATCATTAGCGATACGTAAAGTTGTGTTATTAACTTTTGAAATAATACCTTCATATGAAGCACCACCATCGCCAGTAGAATCTGGAATATTATTTTTTGAAACAATAATACTTCCTGGCATTGATACTAAACTCACCTCGTTGAATGTTCCTCCTGGATATAAGCCAGAAACAATAAGGAAATCATATTTTGTATAATCATCAGTTAAAACAATGTCATTACCTACGCCATTTACAGAACCGTCAAATAAAACTTTTTGTCTTTCTTCATTAAAGGTACTCCAACCACTTAAAGTTGAATTATTTAAAGTACTAATTAAAGTTTTTGATGTTCCTTTAGGCGTAAATTCAAACAATTTATTTTTAATGTCCTTAGAAGTAACACGTAAATAACCTTCTGTGCTTTCTATTCCTATTGGTAAATTAGGTACTTTCAATGCATAAAAGTTTGCTGTTTTTAATTCAACTAAACTACTTTGCGCATAATCCAAATCAACATTAATCGTATTGCCATCTGTATCTGTTATTTTATGTTTTTGAATAGATGTACTATTTAATTCATCTTCAAAGAATTTTTTATTTTCTGAGTTTTTAGCATCTACAAATGCTTCTATATAACTTTTAGTAATAGTTTCATCATTAACTTTCAACCAACTTAACCATATATTGTCTTTATAAAAGCATGTATATATTTCATTTGAATCATCTGGATACCAAATAGCCCTACCAGTATTTTGGGATTTATATACAACTAATAAACCTGATGCTATAGAAGAATGTATTTGATGTTCTGGTAATTCTTCATCATGATTTTCGTCATATTCTGAATCAACTCTACCATTATCTATATTTGATACTTCAGAATCACTTATATTATTTGCTAACTTAGATGATGGTGCATCGGTAGCATTATTAATATGAACAAATTTTGTACTTGTAGTATTTTCTAATATTGAATATATAGTTACATCGTTTAATTCTTCGGTTACTCCTGAATCATCAGTTAATTTTGATTTTTGATAGTTTACAACATCGCCTTGTTTCAACACACTTAGTTCTTTTGCTTCTTGCTTGGCATTGTCTATATAGGATTTTATGTCTTCTTTAACAACCACGACATTTTCTACAAAACCATTTGTTTTATTTTCAAAATTTTTTTCTCGCTCACTATAAATCTTATTTAAGTTTGTTTCTACTTCATTAGACTTAAGTTTAATAGCACTTATACCTTCATTCACTTTATTTTCAATGCCTTCTACAAGTGTAGGGAAATCGCCTAATGCTTTATTAAATCTCGAAATATCTCCATTAAATTGTGCCATTATATCTTTAAGTGTTTTAATATAAACTAACTTTGTTTTACCATCAAAATCACTAATTTGATCATTATCAATTCTAAATGCAAATTCACGCATTACAATAATATTGTTACTACCATTTTGAGTGAAAAATACTTGTCCAAAAACTCTACCTGTGTACCTTAATAATTCATCAGTTAATGTATAAGAAAGACGTCCATTGATTGGATCAACGAACGTCAAATCATCTGATATGTGAGCACCAGTTTCAGCACCATAATTCTCTGTTTTTAAATCAATTGTAGCCTTAGCATTATTAGAGCCTATTTCAAAAGGTTTATCATTCTTTGTAACTATAAAATTTAATACAGACGTTCCTTTATCAGTATTAAAAAATCTAATATTAGTATCTGTTAACCTTTTATATTGCGAAGTTACTTCTAAAGGAACTATATTATCATCTTTTAAAAATGCTTCTTCCCTCATTATCCAACCTCCTTATAACTACCAGCATTAGAAAACCACTTAGATTTCTTCTGTCCCTGTGTTGTACGTTCTAATGTTTCAGGTGGTGCAATTATGTTATTTCTAAACAAAAATTCTTTATATTGATTTTGCGACAATTTAACTCTTAAATATACAAAACCTGCTACTCCTTTATATTTAGTTGGAAAATCAACAAAACGTTTTGTATCTTCAGCTGTTAAATAAATCTCTAATCCTGGGATATTTAAATCAGCTAATTTATTAATACTTTTTGGTGGTGTTTCCCACATCTCACCATATGTCTTAACATAACTCCAACCCACTGAAGTTTTACCAGTAAATACATCAACGTTTCTAGTGAAAATCATTGTATTTCGTCCAAAAGAGTATCTAGTTAAAACCTGTCTTACTACTCCATTAATATCACCTGGTAACACATCAAAAAACCATCCGTAACCACGCCAAGCTTTACTTAAAGGAAAATCTTTAATGTTTAATGTGTCTCCTGTATACAGGTAATAATGACCAATGTCAGTAACATTACTTAATTTACTAAATCCTTGTGAAGGTAATGGTTTAGCTCTTCCTCCAGTATCGGTCATTAAAACAGGTGTAGCTCTATTTTTTAAACTATCATTTAAATCTCTTTGAGCAATTGAATGAATTTCATGATGTCTATTGTTACCTGGTCCAGTTGTTACTCCAAGTAAAAGTGCCTTTTTACCAGTATCTTCATCATAGTACATTGCCATACCTTCAGCTTCTTGGAAGTCACCTACATAGTTTCCATCAATTCCTCCAATAGTAACTTTACGTTGCCATAAATGTTTACCGTTTTTGACATCAAAGGCATGTAAATAGTTAGGAATTTTGGGATTACTATCACCTGTGTACCAATACAAAATACCATCATCATAAGTCACGCCTTGCACTGGTTGTGTAGCACTTGTATATTCAGCAGGTATATCAAATTTATATAGTATTTTATCTACATTATTGTCTATATCGTTAATACTTCTTATTTCAATAAAGTTTAATGAATTCTTATCTTTAAATTCTTGCTGTGTATACTCTCTTCTAAATATCATTAATCCTTCTTTAGAATTATATATAGCAGTTGTATAAAGATTATTAAATACATGAGGCATAACATCTTGCATTTCTTCATCTTCGTACTTAATTTCACCCGTTTTATATTTAAATCTTACGAATCTATTCTTTTTATTAGTATTTAAAACTGCAGAATAAATCCATAACTCTCCTTTAATATATCGATATGCATTATGCGTACCATGTCCTCCATTTTTTACTAATAATCTATCTATAAATTGACCATTAGGTTTAAGTCTACTTAACATATAATCCCCGCCTGGTCTTGCTTGTGTCATATAAATAATTTGTGTTCTATAGTCTATCCAAAAACTTTGCATTACGGCATTTGTTCTTGGAGATAAATCAGTTATAAATTGTATTTCTTGATTCTGTGGATCAAAACGATATTCTGCATTTAAAAATTCTTCATGATTCTGTTTTGTTTCTTCGGTTAGTTCAGATATTAACTTTGTGTAGTATAGATTTTCGTGTCTTAATCGTTCATGAAGTGATGAATGAACAACACCTTGATTATCAACTCTTGCGTCTTTAACTTCATTAATACCATCACCATTATGCCCCAAAACTAAATTGTTTAATCTAGCTACTAAATATTTATAAAAATCTGCAATACTTTGTCTTTGATAAATAATCTGGTCGGCATTATGTGCTTGCTTATCTGTTTTACCATGTGCATACATATATAAATTAACGTTTTGCATAAAACGGTTTAACTTTTGATAGTTAAATTCATGTTGATTTATATACTTTTCATTAAACACAGAATGCAAACTTGTGATTAATTTTTCTTCCACTAAATAGTCCTCCTTTAATCGTAAAAGTTATAATAATTTTTGATTAGCTCATACATGATAACTTCATGTCCCAACTCATTAGGATGTAGTCCATCTTCCATATTTTTAGCTCTATATGCTGGATTATATGGATCTATTAAATCAGTATGATATGCATCATAAACAGGGATATTCAATTCTGTACAAGTTGAAATATGGGTATTTACATAATCTTCCAAAACTAATCCAAGTTTATTTTTATCAGTATCTCTACGTCTTATTCTTGTTCCATCAACAGGACATTGTCTTGTTGGAGTCATAGAAAGAATTTTGCCATTTGGGTTGTTTTTCTTAATCGCAATTACTGCTTGATAAAAAGCTCCATAATAAGTTTTCAAATCGTTTTTATCTTCACCTAAAGGTATGCCACCGTTACACAACCAATCATCATCGGTACCTTGAATTATTATTAAGTCGGTATCTTTAATCTTTAAAGCTTGTTCATAGATACTTCGTTCGCGATTAATAGACATAGTAGCACCACCTACAGCACCATTAGTTACTGTTGCACCTATTTTTTTAGCAAGCATTTGTCCGAAGTTTTCTTTTGCACCAGAACCTTTTGCTACCGAATCTCCTATAACATAAATAGACTTCATATTCCTTATACTTGAAACAGATGTGAAGTCTATCATTATAGTGCCATTTTTTGTTTTTATCGTTTTACCAATTAACTCAGGTTTTGGTTTATTAAACTCAACTAAATAGTTGATAGCTTTAATTGTTCTATTTATATCATCATTTCTTAAACGTTCTTTTTTACCTGGTGTTTCAGTAGATGAAACATCTAAATTTGCTACATATTTAGCAGCTTTTCTTGCCATTTTCTTATTTCTTTCTGTTAATGTAAAATCACCAAGTATTACATTTTGATTAATAATATTATTGTTTACATCACGTTTAGTCGTAATTTCAACAATTCTCACTTCATCATTGATATTATTAACTGAGTCTTTCAATGCAGTTATATCACCAGGCATAGGCTTTGCTTCTTTATATGATTCAAGATGTATAAAATCAGTTGAAACGGAAATTTTAACACTATCGTTAATGACTTTTTCCATTTTCTCTTTCAACTTATCTTCGTGTTTAATACGGCCATCTATTACAGGTGGTGCATGTATTTCACCAATTACCTTTGCTACTGGGTGGACGTAAGTTATTTGTAAAGCGCCCTCCATGTATGAGTCATTTTCATCAAAATCACCAAAACCTTTAATATAAGTAAAACGTTCTGATGCATCTTCTTCTAATTGCACATTATTCGCATTAATCTTTGTGTCTATTCGATATTTTGCTTCCTTACCTACAGACGTTTGCAAATAAAATGTTCTCGTTTTTTCATCATAATAATATTCAAGATTATAACGTTTCAAACCCTTTTTAAATAATTCTAGCCTTGAATCTCCTTCACCTAGATTTTCAAACCTAGAAGCATAAACTTTACTTAAAAGTTTAAAGTTATAACCACTACCTTTAAAAATAAGTTTAAAATATTCTTCCCCAGTAAAACTACCAGTATAAGATTCATGTATCCGTTTAGCTTTCAAATCAAATATTTCTCTTTTAATAGCTTTAACATATACTTTCTGATTTTCGCCAATGCTACTCTTTTTAATATAAATAATTTTATATTCATTAATATCATCAGTTCCACCTACATTTGTTACTGTCCACATAGTAGAAATACTGGTAACTAAATCATAATTATAGCTATCTTCTGTAATATCAAATGATAGCACTGATTCTTCAGACACTTTTTCTTGTGTTGTTGTATTAACAAATAACGGGAAACTACGCCCCGCTATACTATTAATTATTATGGGCATAATTCTCCTCCTATCTGTAATACATTTTAAATTTGAAAACTACTTTATTAACTACTTGGTTAAAATGAAATTGATTATAACCAGGGATTAGAGATGGTTGGTTACCTGTACCGTATTTCTTGCCATTAATAGGGATGCCATTTTTATATGTTTGAATACCATCATATTTAATAACATCTCCTTCTTTTAAATCAATATTTTTTACGGTCATCATTTCACTCTTATATCCAGTGTCAAATGTGAAATGTTTTGTGTTCTCACCTATAGTAACTTCAACAATTAATTTCTGATTAAATTGATTTATAGGAACATCACCAGCATAATAAACAAAATCATTATCCGTATTATAAAACGTAAACTTTCTTTGATTACTATTGCTGATGAAAGTCATTCCACTAGTCATACCCCATAAATCTAAATTATTTCCACTTTCTAAATCCGTACTATAACCAATGGACTCATAATAAGGTAATTCAACTGTTTCAAATTCTAATGTTATAATCCCTTCTGTTTTAGTCGTATCAAAAGAAACGTTAGAAACCAATGTGACTAATAACTGTTTGCCATCTACATAGCTTAATTCGAACTTATGCATAGGATCAAACATTGTCTGAAAAGGTATTTCAGTATCATTAGTGGCCATTTCTCTCAAATAAAATTGGCCAGAAAATAAATTTTGGATACTATTTTTTAAGTGAGATGCATATGCAATTTTACTAACACTATAACGAAGAACCATCGTCGCTTTTTTATATCTTTCAACACTTGAATTAAGAAATCTGCCATTAATCCTCTCGATTTCATTAAAATCTAATTCTTTTTCAGAACCTTGTACATCGAATTCTACTACTTCTAGTTTTTGGCCAGTGATAGGGTTATCACTAACCTTATACAGTTCACCATTTTTATTTATTTCTACATCATGCGCTATAAACATATGCCACCTCCTTAAAAGTTGTCTCCGATTGCTTCTCTAGCTCCTAGTTCTTCAATTGTCGATTTAATCCATTCAGAATCACCTTCATTTCTAACTAATACTTTTACTATTGGTTTGTTGTTTTCTTCTAAACTGTGTCTTACATCTTTACTCATGTGAGCATTAATATCACTATTCAACGAACTACCTAATCCTTCTGTTATGCCAGGCGATAGATCTACTTTAAATGCGTCCATTACTTTAGTTGCTGCTAATCTGCTTTCTTTAGCCGCTTTATTAGCATATTGTGCAATTCCATTTCCTAAACCAATCATAGAAAACATACCTAAAGATTTAAATTCTCTTGATGGTGATTTTATGCCTAATGCACTTTTAGCTGCATTTAAAGCTCCTTTAGCCGCGTCCCAGGCTGCTTGTGCCAAATCTTTAGCTTTATCTATAACACCTTGAATCATGCCAGCTATTAAATCAACACCAGCTTGAACAAAATCAGATACAAAACTTCTTGCCCTTGATACAGCATTAGTCACGCCTTGACCAACAGCAGATACTACTAGAATAAATCCACCTACTATTTCATCTAAAAATCTCGCCATACCTGCTTGAGCATGTGACACCATTTGAATAAATCCATTAACAATTTTTGCTAACCATTGACCTACATGAACAGCAATCGCAGTAACCAATGCACTAAATACGCTAGTTATTTTAGACCAAATTTGTGAGACTTTTGAGGAGACAGTAGCAAAAATTTGTTGCCAATTTGTACCGAAAATTCCAAGTATTCTATTTAGTGTACTTGATAAAAAACCAGTAATAATTCCAAAAATATTTGTTATAGTATCCCAAATAATTTGTAAATTTTGAATCACCATATTTTTCAAAGTATCCCAAGCACCGCTAAAATCTCCTGTCAAAAGTTGAATTAAAGCTGTAAAAAGCGAAATGATGGTATTTGCAGCCATTGATACGGAGGCACCAATTAATTGAAACACTACCTGTATTACTGTCAATAATCCTTGTATTGCAGTAATGAGCTGAGAAATTACTAGCATAATTTCGATACCGAAGACTTTATTAAAAATTCCACCTAACATTTCCAAAATAGGCATGATAGGTTTTAATGTAGATTGAATATTTGACCATAATTGTTGAAACCAAGAAATAACGCCTTGAATTGCACTGCCAATTGTTTTAGTCAAATCTTGCCACGCTTTAGTAATAAATTTTCTAAAATTTTCATTTGTTTTCCACAAATAAACAATAGCACCCACTAAAGCAGCAATTACACCAATTACAAGCCAAACAGGTGCACTAATAGCAGATAATGCACCACCAACCAATGGTAGTGTTTTAAGTATATTTCCAATAGGTTTATTTAAAAGGTTAAAAGCATTTTTAAGTATATCCATTAATCCAGTAAATATCTTACTTGCGTTACCTGATATAAGAAATTTCTCTGCTAAACCTAATAAAGATTTTCCAAACAATCCTAAAAAGCTATTCACTGCCATCAATGGAACTGCTAATGACCAAATTGCCCCTAATAATATACCTGATATACCAATCAATCGACCAATCCAAGGATGATTTTCTATTAAAGCAGCAGTAAATCCTATAATTTTAGTAATAACATTTAAAAGTGTGCTTGCAATTGGTGCCATTGCAGTACCAAAGGCTACTAATAAATTCACGATATTACCTATTAACTGCATAATAACTGGACCATTTTTTTGTACATAATCAATGAACTTTCTAAAGCCCTCTGATTTACCAATGGTTTCTGACCAATTACGGAATTTTGCACTCATTTTATCAAGATACTCAAAAATAGTAGTTGAATTTTGTCCAAATGCTGTCATTAAATTAAAAATACCGGCAATCACATTTTTAAAAATGTTGCCGATAATAGGTAAGTTCTTTTTGGTATATTCTATAAATTGTTTAATACTATTTTGACCATTTGCGCTATTAGCCCATTTTTGAAAAGATTGTCCTAAGCGATCAATCCAATTAGCTGACCATTGAAACAAAGGAGCTAATTGAGTAAATACGTTAATTATAGCGTCACCAAAGCGACCTAATGCACTTAATAATTTATTGAATACTGAAACTCCAGTTATATTCATCATTTTAAAGAATTTTTGTGCTACTTTTGAATTTTCTGCCCATTCTAACATCTTCTTACTAGCAACGTTCACACCGTCAGCTACACCTTTTAAGAATGGTGTTAATGATTTCATAGCACTTTCAACTGTATTTAAACCATTAGCCATAGATTCAAATATTGCATTAGCATTTTGTTTAACTATATCTTGCCATGTATTTTTAACTGATTCTAAGGCAGTTTGATATTTTTTAGTAGCTGAACTAGCCTCAATCGTTCCATCTTCTAACATTTTGATTGCTGTTATTGCCATTCCTGCATAAGCAACAAAGCCACCAAAAGCAACGGCTCCTACTCCTGCAAATGCTACTACGCCACCAGTTAATACTTTAATTGCATTTAATACTGCAAATAGCACTGGAACTAATCCAGCTATAATAGGTATTAATGCTTGTATAGACGTTAACATTATCCCTTTAAAAGTTTGTGAAAAAACAATACCAAACGATTTGATGTCTCCAGCTAATCTATCTACATTATTTTTGAAATGATTAACTTGTGTTTCAACATTTCGAAATGCGCGTTGTAGTTTGGAGGTAGAAGTTGTATCAGCATCGATTTTTATTGTTTTCTTTTTGGGCATTATTCTCAAAGATTGTGTTACTTTTTTTAATTTAATCAATGCCTTTGTAATACGTGTATCAACATTAATATTTCTATTGTTAGGTAAACTATATAAATTTTGAGTTACCTTTTTTATGTTGTATTGAGCTTTTTTCACTTTTGCGACTATGTCTATTTCTTTTCGAGGAGGGATGGTAGTAATTATCCCTTTAGCTCTAGTTAACTTTTTTTGCAGCTTTCTTAAATCAGCAGTAACATCTACATTTATTTCATCAGGTACTGAAGTTTTTGCCAATCGTTGTGCTTTTCTGATATTACGTTCAAAATTTCTAATAACTGCATATATTTTAGCCACAAAATTACTTTCCATTTTCACCCTCCCTTGTGACTTGTATTTCTATTATTTAAAGAATTTACAAATCTTCTAGTTCCTCTCATTGCTCTTGCTCTTTCCCGTTTATTTTGAGCAAGTTTTTGCTTACGTTTTAATTCGTATTTATCCTCTTCACCTCGAACAATGTACCTTTCACGTTCAAGTTGATTTTGTAGTTTAGTTAATCTTTTACCAGCTTGAACCATGCCATTTGCTTGTGCCATAAATAACATAGATTCTTTTTGATCTATCAAAGCTTGACGCCTCCCGATAATCCAATCATTCCATATGTGTGGAACCAAATTCATAAGTTCATCTTCCGAAAGATAACCTATATATTGGCTTGTCAGTTGTCTTACCTCTGAATAATTTAGTAAGGTAGTTCTCCCATGATTTCTTTGTAGCTGTTCTTCAACATTTCGATTCCGTGTTTCGTTGATTCTTTCTCTTCTTCTTTGACCATCGGTATAGATTGATTCATCTGTAACCAATAAGCACGTGATTTCTGCTTGAAAAAACCACTATTGTTCATCATGTCTAACGCACCTTGTAACAATTCTATAGTGTCGTCTTTTTCATCAATAATATTCATCAATGCATCTTCAATATCTTCACGTTTAGGCGCTTTTTTACCTAAATATGCAGTAGCACATTCCCAAAAATCAGCAATAGATTTTGTATCTCTAGATAAGATACCGTTGTAAATTGCATTAAACCCTGGTACTTTTTCTTTCTTTCCTTTTTCATCTTCACGTTCTTCAGTAAACTTTTCTGCTTTCATGTCAAAATTAAAAGTTGCTCGTGCTTTTATTTCTTCATCATTAATCATTAATGTTGTAATTGGATTAATTTTTTGTTCTGTCATTTTTATACCTCTTTTCAATTTTTAAATATAAAAAAGGAGCTACACGCCCCTTTTATGCTCCACTATCAACTGATTTTTTAGTTCTTTCTTCATATGATCCTTCATACTCATTCATGTTTTCAAACTCAATAGTTGTTCCAACTTCGCTAGGATTTAACCATTCTTCCGGTAATTCATCTACTTCACCATCAGCACTATTGAATTTAACTTTAGCAGTAATTTCTATCTTGTCGTCTTCATCATCAAATGACCAATCATGTTCTTCAATTACTACATAAGCGAAAGTACCATGATGTTTACCATTTCGTTTTTCAACTTCCCAAATCCATATACGTAATTGTTTAAATAACTTAACTGATGCTTTTAATGCTTCTTGACCTTTGTCACCTGGAACCTTATCAACAGTTAATTTTATTTCTTCTTCAACACTATTACGTGAATAATCTTTTTTGTCTCCTTTAATCATTTCAGCTAAATCATTACTGATTGTATGACCGCCTTCACCAAGACTTGCTAACATTATAGATTCTTCAAGTGTTAATTTAGATGCTAATTTCTTATCTGCAATTTGAATAGCTGCAATGTACTTTTTCTGCAAATTGTTCACTCTCCTTCATATCGTGTTTTATGTCTATATTTAAAAAGAAGTCGTAAAATACCATGCTTTGTATACTGATCTATATCAGTAATAACTTGCTGGACACTTATACGACTTCTAATAAATTCATAATCTGGTATATTTAATTTTCTATTTACTACAAATGCTATATCTCTTATTATTCTTGCTGCTTCATCCCTATTATAAGCTTGGCTATATACATGGATTGTAATTGCCACATCTTCTTTCATACTATTTGCTGTTTCTTCGGGAGTCACATTAGTTTCTCCAACAACAACATATGGATAAATAGCCTTTTTTTGGACACTATCATAAACTCTATGATTAACATGTTTATTAATTAATCGGTGACTTTCTATTTTGTTATACAATCTTTCAAAGAGGTCAGGTTCAACTGATACCCACATATTTAATCACCTCACCCAAAATACTTTCTAAAAAATTTCTCACCTTGATCAACTGCAGGAAACCAAAAAGGCTGTGGTTCTTGGCCAAATGTGGTATACCATTGACCATCGTCACCTTTATATGACCACGGTATTTTTTCAGCTCTTGAACCACCTGGTCCAGTAGCAAAAATTCCACTGCCAAATTCAATGTACACTGCGTAATCAGCTCCAACACTAATAACTGCACTATAACCACCATCAGTAAATTTAAAATCAATGCTTTCTTTTAAATAACCTAAATCTACAGGAGCTAGTGCAATAGCAGCGTTATATATTATAAGTGTTGTTTTTGCTATACCTTTTTTAACCCACTCTTGCATATCTTTTTCGAATTTCTCTAAATCTACTACTAATTTGTCACTACCATATTTAACTTTGGCCAACTTCATACACCTTCAATCTAGTAAGAAGTACTTCATGCATTCCGCCCTGGTCTGTTGGTTCACCGATTACTTCGTATGTCTTACCTTCAAACTTAAAAATTGATTCTCTATCTATAGGTATATGATATGGCGTATATAAATTACGATCATAAGAAGCATTCATTTGATAAAATTTAAGTTGCTCACTGGTAGATGGTGTATCCATAAATCCATTAATTTTTGTTATTGAAACAAATACTCTTTTTTGATTTGGAAATTTACCAACTAATTCAAAACTTCCTATTTCTATTACATGCGGAAACTCATTTAATAGATCAAACATGTTACCACTTCAACTTTCTATATGGTGTTAAAGGTTTGTATAGCGTTACTGGTAATTCAGTAACAAAAGAATAGCTGACCGAACCCATAGAACGACCAGCTATATTACCTGTTTCTCCATATTTGATACAATCCGCTATAAACTTTTTAACTCCTGATGGGTATGGTGTTTGGAATTTATTATTACAATATTCTTCTGCCATACCTTTGTAGATTGTTATCATTGCCTCAATTTTCTCATCGTGAGAATAGTCATCTAATGGCTTTGAATTTAGTATTTTTACTTCTTTTACGTCCATTAAACATCACCTTGCAATGCTTTAATAAGTTCTGATTTCTTCATATCAGAATAGCCTTCAATACCCTGTTTTATGGCCGCTTCTTTTAGTTCTGCAACTTTCATACTCGAAAAGTCTTTTGCTTCTGAAATAGGCTTAATCAAAGGTACTCCTTGTCTATTTTTATCAGTAGATAAATCTTCTAAGCGTTCAGCACTAACTTTTAATCCATCACGTGGAAAAGTATCACCAACATTGTATTCGTAATCATTATCTTGTAAGTCTGTAAAGTATTTAATAACTTCATAGGTCATAATTACTCACTCCTTATGCTCCTGTATCTTCGGTTCTAACTTCTGTAGCATGTGCGTCAATACCATCTCGTTTAGTCTCTACCTCAGTTCCACCAATTGTATAAATGAATTTTTGTAAGTGTTGTGGCACAAAAGCACCTGTATAGATTAATTGCTCTGCCAAAGTTCCAAACATACCCGGAACATTTGAATTTAATTTTGCTAAGTTAGCTTGAATTGGAGACGCCATAACTTCACCAACAATTGCCATAGCTTCAACACCTTGTAAAATTTTTGATGGAACTTTTACCACAATGAATCCATCTAATTCACCTTGAATTCCCTTGCCTAATACTTTTTGTTGAGTATCACCTTGTGGTAATCCAACAACATATTTTTTAATGAATTTATAATATTTAGGTGCTACAAATAAAATACGATTTTGTGATGCGTTAATTTCATCTAGTTCAACTGAAACATCCAATACTGCATCATAATGTGCATCTTCTCCTGTTCCTAAAGCTATGTGCTTAGCTTTATTACGTGCTAATGTGGCAAAACGTAAGTTGTCTAAATATGGCGCCACAACTTCTGCGGCTTGTTTTGCGACAACATAATCAATGTCAATATTACCTTCTGTATCTCGTTTATCTAATGCATCTACAAAACGACCCCAATATTTTTCTTGGTCTAAGAAATAAGTAGTTTCTTGAATTTGTGGGTGATCCCATTCATTTTGTGCATTACGTTCATAATCTTTTAATTCAGATATATCACCTTTTAATACAGTAAATGAACGACCCTCCATAAATATTGCATCATTACTAATAATCGCAGGTGATGAATATGAGTGTTTAGCTGTTACTTTTTCAATAATTCCAATATGCTTGTTTTTTAGTAATGTTTCTCCAGGATCCACCTTAGTTTGTTCTGCGAAAAACTGTAAGTTAAGTTTTAATTTTTCCATTATTTACCACTCCTATTTTAAAAATTCTGTCCATTGTTCAGTAGGTTCTAACGGTTTAGGATTATCACCATCTAAAGGTGAGCTTCCTCTTGGTTTGTCAGCTCCGAACAAATGCGTGTTTTCTTCTTTGAAACTTTCTAAACGTTTATCTAAACCTTTTACTGAGCCATCTTCTTGTATCTCTAGCCCGTCTTTATCTATAAGTTTCAGGACGTGGTCAGTGTTAACAGCATCTTTTGCTACTGCAACTTTAATAGCATTGTCTAAACGCAACTCTTTCATTTTTGATTCATATTCTGTGTTAGTTTTTTTATATTCTTCAAGTTGATTTTCTAATGCTTCTTTATCATTTGCCTTAGACTCTAAATCTGTAATTTGTTTATCTCGTTTAGAAATTTCTTCATTTGCTTTATCAAGCTCTTTTTGAATTGAATCAAGTTTCTCAGCTTTATCTTTAAATTCTTTTAAAGCCTCGTGATGTTCATCAAGAATGTTGTTAATGACTTCATCCTCTAATCCTAAATTTCGTAAAAACTCTCTTTTCATATCAATTACTCCTCACATTTTTTATTACGGTGGTTTTGACCACCATTGAGCTTTGCACCTTTTAACGCCATAAGCATATTTGGGCATAAAAATAGCCACCACACACTGTGCAGTAGCTTTAATCACTTATTTCTGGTCTAATGTTTACCAATTCTTTTTTTATTTTATTCGTATCTGCTTCATTGCTAATAGTTATATTTACAATAGGTTCTTTTAAAATCTCACTTATTTCATTTAATAGTGATTTAACCTTTTCTAATTTTTCAATTCCTTCATCTGCATCTACAATTACTTTTAGCTTTACTTCTTTCATTAGACATCACTCCTTTTTTGTTTTTCCCATTCTGAATAAGTCATGAATGGTATTACTTCGGTTTTATCGTCTTCTTTTCTAACTCTCATTACTGTTGGTAATTCATCTTCATCAATATAATAAAGTAATTTACAACGACAATTTATGTTTTCTCTTGCACTTTTAATACCAATAAATAATTTAGGTGCTTGGCCAATACAACCACTTGAATGGAAGTTATCATCAATAGGTATTGCTTTGCCATCAAGATGACGATGTGTATCTCGTGTCCTAGTATCTTTTGTGGCAAACCATTTCTTTTTCATATCTAATCCATTATCTTTAGCAACTTTAGCGCTATCAAGTCCAGCTTGTGACATTGCTCTGCCCGCTTCAGTACGTGCTACTCTTAATGATTGTACCTTTGTCATTCCAATGTCTTCACGTAATGATTTAGCTATTTTTTCGTATCCTCCACCACTCATAATGCCCTGTGTAATATTTATACGAATTCTTTTAATAACTTCGTTACGGTGTTTCTGTAATGTGGGAACCAATTTTATAAATTCGATTGGTTGCTCTATCGCACTTATAATCACTTCAGGACTTGGAAAATCAAACTGCATAGGTTTTTGTGATGCCATTTCATATAAGTAAATACTCATTAAATACTTTTTGATATAACTATTTTGTTGTGATTGTTGAATGGTTTTAATTACTTCTTTATAATCACTATTTAACATTTGGCCTATACGTATTAACTCTTTATTAAGCCTATTGTATTTATTAAATTCAGTCCACGTGGCATGTGGTGATTCTTGGTGATACTTTTCAAATAGTATCGCAATTGATTGTTGTATGACTTTTAATCTTTTAGCAAATACTATTTCTATTTCCTTATCAGCTTGTTGTTGTATCAATTCAATATAGTTATCTATATCATTTTGGGTTGTTATTTTCGGATTCTTCTTGCTCATTTGAACTCTCCTCAATATCACCAACTTGTTTGCTAAATTCAATTTGTTCTTGTTGTAATCGCTGTAGTTCTGCTTCTAAATCTTCTACAAATGGATGGTTCTCAATTACTGTTTCATGACTTACAACTCCCATTGAAGCTTGTGCCATTTGTACTTGTAATTCTGTGTTTGCAACTTTGTTATAATTAAAACTTATATCAATCTCCTTATGATTAACTTTTAAATTATGATGTTCTATTACGTACCAAAGTAATTCTTGGATAGCCACTTTGGTTTTACGAGCTAATTTATCGGCTTTTAAATTTAAATTAGTATATAAGAACTCTAACGCAACTCCACTTGGTGCAGAACCAAATTTATCAGAACTAAAATCTACTGCTTGGCCAAATAGCATTATATTTTCATATAGCATTTTTAAATATTTTTCTGTATTTTCAACAGGCACTTTTATCTCTATTGTATCTACGCCACCGTCAACATTACTTACTTTAATCGCACCATAGTGACGCATATTTCTTTTAAACTCTGATAAATCGGTGTCATCATAATTTGTTAATACATATATTAATTCATTTGATTCTTTAAACATGTTTGCCGTATCGGATAAACGTCTATTATATGCATCGATCTGTGTCTTATACATAAATAAATCTGAACGTTCAGAGTCATTATTCTTAAATGGTATAAACGGTATACGTCCCCATGAACCCGTACTGAAATGTGTTTCTTGACTATTTAAATTACGTGAGTAATCTCTTATTAAACTTCCATTATCATAAACATAATAATTTATTAATGTTTCATCCCAATACTCGACTTTCATTTCATTATCTAATTTATAGAAACGTATGAATGCTTCCAATTCTTCATGCTCTCTATCTTTCCATATCGGTACTGCTTGCTCAGCTGGCACTCTAAAAAACTTGAGTTCTCCCTCTTCGTCAATATATGGATGAATCCACTCAATACCTTTATTACTTGCACCAGTTAATACACTGTGTAACTTGTCATCAAATCTACTTCCTAGTGCTAGATTGATTTGCTCTATTACATTGGTATCAGTGTATTTAAATTCGATAGGTTTTCCAACTAAATAAGATACTTTTTGATCAACCAAATTTGCATGGAAATTAGTAACTAATCTATCATCTGGTTTTAATGGGTCAACTTGTCCCGTTGCATCTCTTGAAGGTGGCTCTCTTATAATATCTGGCTCTTGATCATAGTATTTTTGACCAATTTCAAAGTTTGGAATTTTTTTCTGATGCGCTTTAATATATCGGATAATCATTTCTTCTAATGTTTCAGGTTTATTATTATTTTTAATGATGTCATTAAAAATTTCTGTTTGCGTTGGTTCACTTGGATACAAAGTATCTCCTCCTTACTTAAAACCAGTTCCTGAACCTTTGCTAGATGTATAAATTGCATATCTCAAAGCATCTAAACAATCATCATTAGCTTTTACTGGTTCATCTTTTTTCTCATCCCATACATAGTTATATATCTCATCTTTGAACAACTTAACTTTATCCTCAATAATAAATAACTCATTAAGTTTGAATCCTCTAGCAACTACTTCTATACCAGATAAAACTGATTTATCAGCATATCTAGCTTTAATTCCTTCTTTACCAAATCTGTTTATGTGTTCAGTTCGAGCGGTGTCGCAATAAAATAAGATATTACCATGTCGCTCTATGACATCTTTTGCAATTTCAACCCAATCATCAATTTCTTTATGTTGATAAGCATGTTCTTCAATCAGGTATCTTTTGCCCTCAATATCTTCTGCAATTACAATAATCGAACCATAATGTTCATATCCCCAGTCGACACCAGCATATTTCTTTTTGATTTGTTTCTGATTATATTCTTCTTCTGTGATGTAGTGTATTTCTTCGTTGAAATCCTTATATACTACACCTTCAGCTGCTACCCATTTACCGTATATATCTCTATCGGTAAACATGCCTGTTGGCGTACTAGCAATAATTGATTCAACATATTCACTATCTAAAAAAGTATTATCAAATAAAGTAAATTGAAATGCTTTTATATTAAGTCTGCCATTGGATAATGTTTGTCCAGAATTATCAATATAATCTTTTTTAACTGGATGCATCGGATTTTCAGGGTTTGTGTCTACTAATATTCTTGCATCTTTATAACTACAACGAGAAAACACCTCTTTAATAAAAGTGTCATGTAGCGCTGTTCCTTCATTAAGAAATGCTCCAGCTGATGTAAAACCACGTGCTTTCTTCCAAGAATCTGCATTTTGACCGTCAAACACATAAACTTTATTTCCAAATATTTTAACTGCATTTGATTTATCTAATTTAAGCTCTTTTCCAAGTATTAATTCCATATCATCTAGTACATTACGACGGATAGATGCTTGAGTAGCACCACCTATAATAAAGTTCAATCCTTTATTCTCATAACCAGCTATGTGCATTAAAAAAAGCAGTATAAAAACATACGTTTTACCTGCTCGCTTAGCTCCACTTGCTATTAAAATTTTAGGTCGTTCATTTATAAAACAATTCCAGACTTCTTGTTGTTTTGGATTTAATACTTTATCAATCATCTGAATCACCAGCTAATTTAATAAGTGCTTTAGCAATTTCAGATTCTTGATTATTATTTTCTGCACTATCCATTTTTTCAATTTTCTTCTGTAACATTTGTATTTCTTTTTCAAGTTTTTCATTAGCTAAACGACCATTTAAAATGCCATGAACCTTTAATATATGTTCTATAGATCGTTGGCGTTCTTCTATTCTAGGTGTAATGATATACGTAACTTCTTTATCAACTTTATCCTTTAAATTGTTATATATCTTTGTATACGACTGTTGATGTTCACCTCGTGCTATTGATGCAGAAATTATTAATGCTTCCTCTACACTCATTAAACGTTCTTCTTTTATTTCATTTAATCGTTTCTTTATATATTCCATAATGTAAGGTTTTGTTAAGTTTTCAGCACCTACTGACCTAGCTGTTCTCTTACTATAACCAGCCTTTATTGCCGCTTCTGTAGCATTACCACTAATTATATATTCATCGGCAAACTTCTGTTGTTTTACTGTTAATTTCATGTCATCGAATCACCTTCTTATGCTAATTGCTTGTTTAAAATAAAAAAGAACATAATTTATTATGTCCTTTTCTTCACATCTATTAATTCAACTATTTTATTTTCATAATAGTCTTGATTTTCATAAATGATATCTAAATCATCCATCATTTTTGCTTTAGTTTCATTGAAAACTTTTAAATTCCGTCCAAATATACCTAATGGCGAAATGTCTTTAATTATACCATCTTCAGTCACAATGCCTTTGGTAATCATTAGTTCGCTTCCATGTGTAATGTCATTCCTATACTTCCTTGTGTTACGATTATTTTTATTAGGTAGTTTCGGATATCCTTTTTTCTCTAATTTCAATATTTCATATTTTTTTCTAAAACACTCGTCTTTATTAGGTGCGTAAGTTTCTACTATTTCCCCATCATTTTTTTCTTTATCGACTAAATGTGTATAAACACCAATTTTAATTAAAATATCATCAAGTGTTGCTAACATTCTTATGTACATATTCATATGATATAAAGTGTCTAGCCCTAAAACGAATGAGTTTTCCTCTCCCTCACTTTTTTCAAAAAGGCCTAATTTTTTTTCAAATTTGTTAACAGCCATAACTGTGACATACATATTATCATCAAACACTTCTAATAATCTATAGAGCTTGCCTTCATTATTTTCTTTTGGCAAATAACTATCAAATATATCTTCATATTCTAGTAAAAATTGCCCATTATTAAACATTTCTCTATTCCTCCATTATTGAATTGCACTACTCTTATTATTATACCCTATATACAACAAACAAAGAGTAATTTTTCATAATAATTAAATTAAAAACCTACCCAGGTCGTAGCTGGATAGGTAAAGGAGAAAATTCATATGCCTTAGTTTTTGAAGGAAAACAAATGCAAAGATTTACATGTTTCGTAACTATAGCTGTTTACATATATCATAATAATACATTTCAAGTATCAAAAACTGTCATATTACTATCAATTTAAGACTCTCCCAGTTCCTCAGCTAATTTTAATACAATTTTCTTTTTTATTCTATGGCCTGTACTTTCAGATATATGAATATCATTACACGCATTAATAATCATTTTTTGATTAAAATAGTACTCATGAATAAATTCACGTTCCTTTTTACTTGAAGTATTTATAACACGTTCAATAGCTCTTTTGAATTCCAATATTTTATTTCTTCTAATATCGCATAAATAATTAGTAACAATCTTTTCAGTTTTTGACTGATTAGATGGTATTAATTCACCTCCAATGTTAGTATCCGTCCTTATCCATGGATTCATAACTTCCTCTTTTAGATCTTTCAACTGTTTATGGTAGTTTGGATAATCAACAAGCTCATCTTCTAGTTTTCTAACCGTTGATAATTTTAAACCGTATTTCTTTTTGCTCATTATCCCCTCCTCCCTTATTTCTCAAATTGTTTCAATCTATTCTCAAGTACTTTCCTTTCATATTCTCTCGACGCTAGTTGTCCCTTCAATTTACTATTTTCTGATATAAAGCCTATGATTAATAGTACTAAAAATATAATAATTAGAACTAGCCACATTATCGTTTCACCTCAAACTTTTCTGCACCTTTTTCTTCAATAACAACATCACTGTTCATCACTTGAACACGTTTACCATCAATATTAATTACTAATGCTCCACCTTCATTATATTTAGTTCTAACATTTTCACCCTTGTACTGTTTAATTAGATCACCTGTTTTACTATAAATAGTGACAGTTCTTTTCAATCCTTTAGTATCACTCTCATGGTCTTTTTTAACATCATCAAACCAAGTACAACCTGCTAATAAAAAAGTAAATGCCACTAATGGAATTAATAATAGTTTTTTCAAAGTTGTCGTCTCCTTTAACATTGGTATAAAATTTTAAAAATATTATCTTCTCTCAATATTTTTAAACATGGACTACCTAAATATTTTTAAAATTAATACTTCGTTTATATAGTTCCTAATGTTCATATAAAAATCTGATATAATAAAACTATATAAGGTGGTGAAGTCACATTGGATAAAGATAAAGTATTTAAAAAATTAGATGAAGCTAAAGAATATGGTCTAACTTTTAGAGTAGAAGAATATAGTACTTTGCATGAACCCGACGAAGATTATAAAATAAAATCTGACTATAGTTATGAAGTTGGATATTTAATGATTAAAAAGTTAAATAGTAATGCTAAGATACCTATTAGTTTTGACTCAATTTTTGCTATTAATCTTTCTAAAGATTCATTAATAATAAAAATTCGTGAGGACAGGGCATGATTGCCCTCCTTATTTTTTTTATAGTTAATTAAAAAAATCCAACTTATCTAGTTTACTTCTGTATTCAATATATTTATTATTACCAAGATGCACGTCTAATTTATAATTAATGAAATTGCTAAACTCTTTAAGTAACTCTGCTTGTTCTTTACTCTCTTCACGAAACTTTTCAATATCATCAAGGCATTTATCTCTTTCTTCTTTGTATTGATCACGTTTTTTAACTACATCAATATGCATTTGCAATATTTCTAACGCAAATTTACTTGGATTACTATTAATTTCATTCAAAATAGCTTGAATAGCTGTACCTACTCTTTTAAATTCTTCCAAATTCATATTATTCAATCACCCTTTTGGGATATATATTATTTTTCATCATATCTTGCACATATTGACTTCTTGGATGTACTTGAGGCGTACCATCGTATAACCATGGTTTCTTTTCTCTCTTTTGTTTTTCTTCTAAAAGCAATATGTGCAATTTCTTGTTATGTTCTACGCAAGTTACTTTTCGCTTTTGTTCATTTTCTCTAAACTCTTTTAGCTTCATACCAACTGGTACATTTACTGATTCATATAATGACCAACCTAACTCAATTCTTCTGCATAATAGCGCCATAGATAATTTATTTTTCTGAAGATGTATTTTCATTTCTTTAGTTAAAGGATATTCCTTACCTTTTACTTTGAATTGACGCATTAGCATTTCTCCTCTACGTTTGCTATTCCTAAAACTGTAGCGTCTGTATAATCATTTTCATATTCAAATAAATTATCTGCTATACGATCAATGAAATTTTGTCTAGTTTCGTATTTTCCCTGTGCAGCCTTAATTCGCTTTTCGAATTCCACTGTATATCTAAGTGTTACTGTTTCTTCTGACAAAGCAATCACCTACTATATGTACTCAAACATGCATGTTTGATATTCTTTTGTTAATTTGTCATTTTGAATAAATGTGTTTAATTCATCTTCCGTAAGTTTCCAATGTTTTCCTGAATAAAATGTTCGTTCTACACCCGTAAGTTCATATAGTCCATTAGGATATAAGCTCACATGAAACATTAATTTTCCGTTTCCATCATACAGGCCGAACTGTTTCATTTGAATTCACCTCGTAATCGTAAATACCATTTCTTGTTTCTCTTTCTAACTTTTTTTGAACTAATAAATTATCTAACTTATAAATATCACCATCAGCATAATCAATTAATTTCTGAACATACATATCTGACAAACCTGGGACATTTAAATAAGCTCTGACATATGCTTTTGTAATCATCGAATCACCTTCAAGTTTTTCAATCTGTAATCTATACCGCTCAATTCAAGCACAGTTGCATTTTTTATCATTCTGCTAAATATCCGTTCTGAATCTAGACCATTCGTCATTTCCTCTAGCCTTAAATTCGTGGTTATAATATTATGCTTATCTACACGACTTTCTAGAATTTGGAAAAGTTTCCCCATTCCATAGTCATTAAGCTTAATTCCATAATCATCAATAACCATTAGGTCAACACTTTTTATTATTTTTAAAAGTTCTGATTCGTGCTCACTAGAATTATTGCTATATGTGCTTCTAAACATCGATATAGCATCTTGAACATTCAAGAATAAAGCTGTATATCGTTGTTCCATTACTTCTTTAGCTATTGACATTGCTAAATGTGATTTTCCTATCCCACAAGATCCAGTAAGGATTAATGACTGCTTGTTATTTAAGTCAAAGTTCTCTACATACCTCTCACAGATAGTCTTTGCTTTTTGTTGTATCTCATTTGTTGGGATGTATTCATCGAAAGTTGCTTTTTTAATTTCATCGTTTACGTGAGAATACTTGAACATACGTTTAACTTTTTGGCTCTCTATTGCATTTTTACGACGTAGCTTTGCTTCTCTCAATTGCGCATTTGATTCGCAAATACAACCGTCTTTGTATTCATAACCACAAGCAAATTTGTAGAAGTCGTAGTTGTGCTTACACTTTTCACAGGTAATCCCTAATTCCTCTACAACCACTTTGCTTATTTTAGGGTTGTTTTCTCGAAGTTTCTTTGCGACATCGGCTATTTGCGTCATCGATGCAAAAGTCTTAATAGTATGGTTTTGTTGATGTTCTTTCTTCCTGTCATCAACATATTTTCTTAATGCCTCACGCTCTGCATGACTCATTGTTTCACTGTCCATTGCGTGCCTCCTCAATTACTTTAAGATAAGGATTATCAAAATCCTTCTTCTTGGTAATATTTAGCTTTTGGTTATTAATCAATGCATCAACATCACTCAATGACTTCACGCCACTTTCATACCAACGTTTGAGTATGCCGTTGATGTAATTCCAGCGTTTAGAATTATTACTTACCGCAATCTTCATTGCTTTAATAACAATCTCATCTGCATCTTTTGGGAATTCATCAAGCCATGCATTGATTTGATCAACAATATAGGGCTGTAAATTACCGAAGCCGTTTTGTTGGAAGAAGTCAAACGCCAACACCTTGGGGGGACTACTGTAAATTTTACAATCACCTATACTCCTGTCTTTGTAACTTATATCTAGTTGTGGTTGTTTCTTTTCATTCTTCTCATTCTTTACATTCTTCTCATTCTTGTTTGTGTGCTTTTGTGATGCATCTGTGTCGCTTTCGTGATGCTTTTGTGATGCATCCGTGATGCTTTTGCGTCGCTTTTCTGAATCTCTACTTTGATAAAACTCATAATTGACAACGGTTAAGAGCGTCTTTTTTGTGTCGCTTTTTGCTGTTAACATACCGTCGCTTTCCAATGTTTTCAAATACATTTTCACCTTGTTATTAGACCAAGACCATCTTTCACAAAGTTTTCTAATACTAATGATTTTTTGTCCACGTTTCA
Organism: Staphylococcus sp. Z5-21; assembly: GCF_056529615.1. NCBI lineage: Bacteria > Bacillati > Bacillota > Bacilli > Caryophanales > Staphylococcaceae > Staphylococcus > Staphylococcus sp. Z5-21. Next base: position 1,707,324 of record NZ_CP096462.1, read on the forward strand.
CTAAAATTAATTCTTTTCCTAACAAGACTTTTTTATCCTCATGATTAACCATCAATAAAATGTCTAGCCATGCTTCAAAACGAGAAAACTTTCTTTTTTCTTCATACAACCAATGTTCTCTCAACGACCTATGAACTTTTATCCATCCGGTCATGTTTTCTCACCTCTTAAAACAGAGGGAGCTATTTGCTCCCCTTATTCAATTTTATCTTGGTGTTCTATACTTTCATTTTCTTCGACCTCTGAATAATCGGTAACATCGATTACAGTGGACATATCTTTGTCTATCTCTTCCTTAATCGTACTGTCATTTTCAACTGCTTTATTCATTTCAATAGATTTTGGTGCATATTTTAATACTTCTTTGAGTACTGTTTTCTTAGCCATAGCATCATAATTTGTAACCCAAGGAGATGTCCATCCTTTTTGAACAGCCTGGCTAAATGCTTTAGCATGTTTATCTACTCTTTCTCTTGTCCAATAAACAAAGTCATATCCACCATTTTTCAAATGATAAACTGCATAATAACCAATTGGTTCTCCCTCGGGTTCTTGTGAAGGAACATGTATTAAATCTTTGAATAAGCCATATCTATACTCAAACTCATCATTGATATATACTTCATGTGAATAGATTGATTTATATTGGCCACTTCTACTCGCTAAATCAATTAACCCTTTATAGCTCAATTGAAATTGTACTTTACCTCCATAAGGTATTAGATAAGCTTGGCCAAGCCCTGTATTAGGTTCTACACCTAACTGTGATGCTTGCATTAACGCAGCAATAAAACTCATTTGGTCACACTCTAATAATTTAGGGGTATTACTGACTGCAGTCATAGCTATTCGAGCCATTCTGTCTGAATCCATATGCTTAGGTAATGCTCTTTGAATTTCTGGAGCCATTTTCTTCAATAAATGATTTAATTGTGTTTTAGGACTTTGCTCATTTATTCCATTTGCTTTACGCTCAATAACTTTTTGTTTTAACGTTTCATTTGTAGCCATTTACTATCCTCCTAATGATTCAATTCTTTAATTCTAAGTACGCGATATTTTGATTCTTTTGTATATTTTTTTGATAAATCTGGATAATCTTTTTCAAATGATGTTTTATCAAATGATTTTTTATTTTGCATTTTCCAACTAACTTTGAAATTTTTAGACATCCCACGTTCTTCATTGCCTAATGTTGCCTTTATTTCATTTTCATATTTTTGCTTAAGTGTTCTAATTTCTTTTTCTTCTGCTTTTATAGCATTTAATGCTTCAATGGTTGTTTCAATCTCATTGTTTAATATTTTTTCACTACTAAAACTTTCCTTATATTTTTGCTTCAAAAATTCACTTGTAGCATCTGAACCATCCATATCGGGTATCTCATTCTCCGATATATATCGCTCCCAAAAGTCTTTTTCTTTATCTATAATGAGATTAATTAATTCTTCATCACGTTCAATCTCTTTCCATATGAATCTATTACCGCCAATCAACACTGCAATATAAGCCTTTTTATAATCTGTAACTGCTAAATAATGTTGTACTTGAGCTAGATAAGAGCTGGGAATTTCATCATCTTCCCACTTGTCTTTATTGAATTCTGAAGTGGTTTTGCATTCTAATAAAGCTTCTTCGCCAACTACGGAACGATCTATATTTGCGATCATAAAATTATATTTAGGATGTCTGAACATCTTATTAACTCTTCTAACCTTTTTACCTGTACGTTTACTAAACTCTTGAGCAACTACATCTTCTAAGACATTGCCCCAATAGATATATTCATTATCTAAAACTGGTTCTTTAACTTCGCCAATTTTTTCAAAATATAATTGTATTGGAGATTTCCATTTATTAACACCAAGAATAGTACCTACATCAGAACCACCTATTCCAGTTTTCCGAACATTCAACCAATCTTTATGAGACATATCTTTTGTATTAATTGAACTTCTACTCAAGTTAATAACACCTCCTATTTGTTCATAGTATTTATTAGTTCATCTAGCGAATTTAATAATTGGAATTTTTTTAATGCTTCTAAAGCTTTGCTTTCAGAGACAATAAACTTATCCATATAATCAGGCGCAATTAAACTGTCTCCCCAAAAGTCTTTTTCGTCATCTTCTGTACTAATAATTACTTGAAGATTTAATCCTGCATTAACTTCACTTCTTTTACTAAGTTCTATGATAGCTTTTTGTAATTTTATAGTGTGTTTTTTTATATATTGTTTTAGTTCACTATTCGTTTTATCTGATAAATTTACAGCCATTCTTGACGGCCTCCTTTTATTTTTGTATATTTAAGTTGTATATTTTTGTATCTGACTGTTTGCAATTGTCGTTGCTAACAGTCTTTTTTTATTGCTATATCGTAAAACCATTTTGCTAAACCGCCACTTATTATTCCAAAAGCTATACCCAATACAATGCTCAGATGAAAATCTTCTGAAAATAACAAAGTATAAAATGATATTGCAATCCAAACCATCACTCCAATATAAAAAGCAAAATCAGTTTTGCTCATACTATTCACCTCCTTCTAAAAATCTCTTTCCAATTTTCTTGAATAAATTGATACATTTTAGGGCCATTAAATCTCCATTGATTAAAATCACGATTGGGTTCATGTACAATATCCAATTCAATTAATTTCCTTTTGAATTTAGGCCTGTCTAACAACCTATCTTTAATAACTTCATCTGATTTAATCTTTAAATTTTCTTTTAAATCATCCATAGTCCATACTGCTTTTTGTTGATTCATAATAAGTTGATCGTGTTCATCTTTTGTAATGACTACATATTGCTCTGGTATTGTGACTGTTAATTGTGTCATGTAATCACTCCTTCCAAATTTACGTTGTGCTATACTATTTTTATCGGTACTGCGAAAAAAGGTGGTGTTTTAAGTGCATTACATTAATCCATTAAAAAATGTTAGGGCAATAATTAACAAGAATTATAAGCACCTTAAAGGGTACTCAATACTTAATAAATAAATCGTTTAGTAATACACAATATGTAATAAAATCTGTTAATGAACTTAACAATTTATACAGAAAAAACACTTTTAGAGATTGGTAATGCTGGTACTTTAAACCTAAAAATATCAGGTATAACTACAGTTCCTAATTTCAAAAATTTTCGAAGTAGTCTATTTTCTAATGATTCTATGAATAGTTTTAAAGAACTTGTGGATATTGACTTTGATACTATTGATAAAACTATTGAAATCATGAGATATGAGTATGTCAAAAACTCTCTTTTTAACACTAAACCTATTAAAGTTATCAATTGGGAACCTGTTGTTTTTAAACCAGATAAAGAGATAACAAATATAAATACCTATAATATCGATAATGATGCGAATACTAACAAAAAATACATGAAGCCACTCCTAAACTAGAATTGTTTTTATTAGGTGCCTTGTCTGATAATTTAGTCGATTCAATAACTCCTCTAGTTGAGTTTTTATCTGTTCAAATGTTGCCCTTTTTCCCAGAAAATATAAGACCATTTTGTTTCTGGTTAATTGTATTTGTCGATATTTCAAATCATAAAAATACTGATAATTAAATCATTAGAGACTATTTCCTCAGGCTACTCACTACCATGTTTAATTTGATGGTTAAATTAACTCAATTTATCAAAATATCTTTATAAAAAAGTAGCAAAAATTTTGTTATTCTGGATTTAATTAATACCATCTAAAGCCTTTTTAGTCACAATTGCAGTTGTAATTAAAAGGGCTATTTTTAATACTTTGCTTTTCACTAGCTCTCCACTCCTATGACTCTTTTCACGGTTAAACCGTGATTAACGTTAAAAAAAATAATTTCATTATAATTAACGTCAAATAAACTTTCAATGTCAGAAATTTGCTTAGCATTGGGAAAAGATTTTTGGTTTTCCCATTTATTCCACGTACTTTCAGATATACCTAGACTTATTGCTGTTTCTTTTTGAGTCAATTCTAATTTGGCTCTCAACATTTTCAAAGTATACCTAGCTTCCGTATTTACATTCTTCATTTTTATCACCTCCAAAATTTATAACTAGGTACACTTATAATTTATCACGGTTTTACCGTGATATCAAGTGTAAATTTTTCTTTTTTATTTTCAACTTTACTTTTTTATGGTTTAACCGTAAAATATTATCTAAGAGGTGAGCCAAATGCTAGGCAATAAGGAAATAATGGCAAATAACATAAAGTATTATATGAACAAATTTGATATAGATAGAAATAAACTATGTTCAGATCTAAATTTAAAATATATGACAGTTTCTGATTGGATTAATGCAAAAACTTATCCACGTATCGATAAAATTGAATTACTGGCTCATTATTTTGGTATAAATAAAGCAGATTTAGTTGAAGTAAACTCTGATTCTAAAAATGACATCACAACAATTTACAACCAGCTCACATCTCTTAATCAAAAGAAGGTATTTACTTATGCTGAGCATCAACTAGCTACCCAACAAGAAAACACAGTAAATGAAGATACTTTTAATGTAACTAATATATATAATCATAAAAAGGAAAATATAGAAGCTGAAGAAAATATAATCCCCTTCCCTATATACGGAGCCACAGGTGCTGGTTTAGGTGAAGAAATATATGATGATGTTTTATATGAAGAGATTAATATCAATGTAAATGATCTACCTAAAGATGCTGAATTTGGGATATTAGTTAATGGTGATTCTATGGAGCCAATGTTTGATAAAGGGAGCTATGCTTTCGTTAGCAAGCAAAATCAAGTACTTAACAATACGATTGCCTTGGTTGTATTAAATAATGCAGCATTGATAAAGAAAGTTGTATTTAATGATAAGACTGTGAAGTTGGTATCTATTAATCCTTACTATGACGACATCTATGTAAGAGATAATGACAACTTCAGAGTTGTTGGGAGAATTGTTATGTAGAATTCTATTTTGTACACAAGGAGTAGATAACCATGAGCAACTTACATTTACCTAATATGCAATTAATATTCGACGATATGAGGGATAAAGATTATATTATCGATTCATTTAAATTCAAGTACAAAGATGAAAATTATTTAGTCTTTATTCGTAGATTTAAAGGTGAATTTATTAAAAGAATAAATAAATATGCAAAGGTACAATTAACATTTTATAAAGAGTCAATCATCAAAGATTCTTTGATAGTTGAAGCACATAATAACGGTTTAATTATAGATGATTACAATATTATATATACTTTTTTTGGCATAAAATCATCTAGTTTTGGTAAAGGGCTATTTCCTTTTTATGAGAGTCTTAATAAAGCGATTCCTACTGAAGCAAATCTAAACTCAAGTAAAGAAAAAAATATTTCTTTAGCAAAGGAACTTTATAAAGATGACGTCAATGAAATGGATAAAATTTATTGTATAGGAGTAACTCGATTACCAAAAGGTTGGAAAAGATCAGAGAGAAGAAATGAAAAAGCAAAAAGATTAAGACCTGCCCTTTATGAGTTTTTTGATGACCCAAGTATTACTTTTAACTTTTCACCTCATGATTGGAAAGAAAAATCTGATGAACAAATCATTAAGGATGCTGCTGATAGACTTTAATATAAAGGAGATAGTTGGAATGGAAAATTTAACATTTAAGGAATCGTATACTGAAGGAAATATCATTAAAGATTTGAATAAAGAAGACAAAAAGAAATGGAAAAATTTTAATATTGTCACAAAGAAAAGACTTATTCATTTATTTAAAACTGATAAAGAGACTTTTAAAAAGGAGTTAGAATTCTCTTTATCCGATAGTAGTTCTACAAATCTAAATCCTGATAAAGTTCTTTCAGATAATGAAAAAGAAAAGTTAATTAACTTCTTTGCAACACAAGGTATTTATTATCCGAGCCAAACTACTTTAAATGCTTTTAGTAAACAAAATATTATGGCTAATTTCGATAAATTTTATCACGCTTTTGGTACGTTTACATTAAATATGGAAAAACAAGCAACTTATAATTATTATCAAACACAGCAAAACCAAAATTTTATTCAAATTGCACAAAATGATACTATAATTAAGCAACAAGAAAAAATTGTTGAACAGAATGATGAAATTATCAAATTGCTTAAAATTATTTCAGAAAAGTGATGGAGTGATAATATTGGACAAAAATGTATTTGATAATTTAATGAAAAAAATAAAAGTATTTGAAAAGAAATTTAGTACTTTACCAATCGCTGGCGAACAAGCTAAACATAAGTTAATCCATGTAATTGACCACGAGGAAAAATTCACTTTAATCATCAATCGGAAAGGTCATAGAAATAGAAACAATCTCACGTTAATTATCAATAGTAGTACTTATAAATCAAGTATGGTAAGATTTGATGTTAATGGTTCTGATCATGAAAACCCTCCTGATTTTAAAGTGATTCCAACACCACACCTACATATTTTTACTGATGAATATGATAACGGAAGAATTGCGGTTCCATTAAATGAGATTACTGATATAATATTGGTAAATGAAATTATAGATTCACTAGAATTTTTTATGGATTATACGAATATAAAGCGTGATTCACTTGTTCTAAATGATACTTTACTTTAGAGAAGGGAGTAATTTTCATGGAAATCATTGAAAAAAAAATGGATGAATATTTTAAATGGCTGAAAGAAAAATATAAATACAAAAAACTAGATGATTCCATGGAGATTACTACACCATTTAAGAATCATCTAAACGATTACATTAGAATATATATGGATGTAAATACTAATAATAAAATTAGACTTTCAGACGATGGTTTAACCCTTAATGAATTAGATATATATGGAATTGATGTTAAAACTAAAACTAGGCAGATGATAATTACTACAACATTAAATCAATTTAATTTAAAACTTGTAAATGATGAAATTGTAACAGATGCTGCTTTTGAAAATTTTGCACAAGCTAAGCATAATATACTTCAAGGTATCTTAAAAGTGTATGATTTAACTATGACGATTAAAACTAATATATCTAATCTTTTTTATGAAGAGGTTTATGATTTCTTATATGAAGAAGAAATTGGCGGTTCTGATAAAGTTAGTGTAGCTGGTGAATCTGGTATTAATTATACAATTGATTATATTCTTCCTCCCTCAAAATCTAAATCTGAAATACTAATCAATTTTGCAAATAACTTAGATTTCAATAAAATCACTTCAAATTCTTTTACTTATAGAGATGTTAAAAATAACAGACCTAATAGAAATAGACTACAACCTAAAATGAAAGTTATAGCAAATGATGAAGAAAACACTATCCCAAATAAAGTCCTTCAGGCAGCAGAGTACGAAGGGATAGATATATTACCTTGGTCTGATAAACAAAAAATACTAAATAGTTTAAAACGTTAATATAGGGCAGTTCAAACTGCCCTATATATTTTTATATTTTTTAGGAGGTACAGCTTATGAAAACACAACAATATGATAAAAAACTAAAAAAGTGGATGTATGACTTTGTATATGAAGGAAAACGCTATAGAAAAAAAGGATTTAAAACAAAACGTGAAGCTGAGTATGCAGGAAATGAAAAATTTAATGAATTATCTAATGGATTATATCTTGATAATGATTTATCATTTTATGATTACTTTAAGAATTGGTGTGAGACATTCAAACAGCCTAATGTAACACCAAAAACCTACAAATCCTATAAAGCAGCAATCAAACATGTAGGAGAACATTCATTTTCACAGACAAGCCTTAAATCATTAACACGAAATATGTATCAACAATTTATAAATGAATTTTCTAAAACACACTCAAAAGAAACAATAAGAAAACTAAATGGATATATCAGATCATCATTAGACGATGCTGTTTATGAAGGACTATTACCTAAGAATATTACTTACAAGGTTACATTTAAAGGATCTAACCCCCCAAAAGATGAACAAAGCAAGTATATTAACCTAGTAGAATACGAAACACTTAAAAAATATTTCAAATCACAAAATAATCGTTCATCCCTCGCTCTATTTATAATGATTTGTACAGGCTGTCGAATAAGTGGTGTTTTAAATATGAAGTATGAATACATTAACCAAGTAAAAAATGAATTATTTATAGATGAACGTAAAAATGATGTATCACCTCGTACTTTAACTATAGCTAAAGATGATATGAGACACATTACTGGTATGATTGAAAAACTCAAACTAAATACCAAAGGATTACTATTTAATTCTTTTGGTACTATACTTACTATTAACGCTGTTAACAAGCAACTAAAACAGGCTTGTAAGTTACATGGTATTAAACAGATTACTTCACATGCATTAAGACATACGCATTGCTCTTATCTCCTCGCAAATGATGTATCGATTTATTATATTTCAAAAAGGCTTGGCCATAAAAATATTTCTGTTACTACTGAAATCTATTCCCATTTGTTAGAAGAAAAATATCTTGAAGAAAATAACAAAGCAATTGAAGTTTTATCAGCAATGTAAAAATATATTTCTCGGTGCCATGCCAGTGCCATAAAATTTTGTTTTCTATTGTATCGCATTGTAGACAAAATAAAAGAAACCCCGTAACGACGGGGTTTCTAAGTTTGAAATGTGCGCTATTCAACGCTATTAGTGTCCTGGGAGGGATTCTTAAAAGCCTTTAAATATAGTAATCACAAGATTTTTGTGACCGGTTTGTGACTATTTATAACGATAATTTTAATACTAATTCCTTCATTAAATTGGTATAGTTAATATAATGAGTAGTTGCATACTATTCGAATAAAATTTGGGAGGTATTTTTATGCAATTGAAATTAACGTTTGAAAAATTAATGAATGGTGATAGTGATATTGCAAAGTATTATAAAAATGCAAATGATTTATGGGAAAAAATTTGGAATAACCCTAAAAGCCAAAATGTAGATGATTTAGCTCAATTAATTGGGTCATACCAGTATTATTTTGAAGAAAATTGTGGTGGTGTATATTTAGGCAAAGAAATAATGGGTTGGTCTGGATATGTCTACCTTCTTAAATCTGATTCTGATGATTTATTGATTAATAATAGAATTGATGCTTTAAAAGAGGCTATTAATAAATCATTCCTTAGCTCAGAAATATATTATGATTCTGATCAAGCAATTAAATTATTTGGTTTAAACGAAGAATAATTAATACCCACCTATTCATTTAGGTGGGTTTATTTTATCTCCAATATGTCTTTTAAATTCAACACACTCATTCCAGTATCTTCATACATGTGTAGTGTTTTCGTATGCACATCTACTTTATGAATGTAACCTACTTTCGTTTTAATATATCCATTTTCGAAGTAACGCATTTCAATTGATGGGTCGTTGTACATTTTGAAAATCAATGTGTTATTAAGCTCATTCAATTGATCGTCGTCTAATATCGGTTTTTCAATCTTGTTTTGGTCTTGTATGTATTGTTCTAGTTGCTCATATTGTTCGGGGAGGGTCTTGAACGCCTGCCACTTAACAATTCCACGACCTTCTGGTATACGTGGATTAAGATACTCTCTAGGTATCTCTCTATAGTCAGTTGTATATTTATATTCATCAGGTACATCTGGATTAATTGGTTTCATATAATCACCTCATGAATATAATAGAACACTTGTTCTTATATGTAAATAAAAAAATAACCACCCAGTGACATGTGTGGGTGGTGGATATAAAAATTTGAGAAAGGACTTATACATGTAAATAAATTATAACATAAAAAATAGGGCAAGCACTTGGCCGTGCCTACCCTGTAATATAATCTCGTGGAAGAGACTAATTTCAATTCTATCATATTATTTATATTTAATCTTACCAAATAACTTTTTCTCTTTTTTGAGTCGTTCTTTTTTATCAGTAATTTTACAAATTGCCATATAGAAATAACCAGCCTTTGGATTAGTTGGATATTTAAATTTAATCCACCAATAACCGTCCTTCTTAGTCACACTTACAAAATCTACCCATTGATTTTTATAAATCCAAGAACCTTTGTCAACAATTGCACCACTTAATCCAGGTTTACGTCTAACTTTAATAGTGGTATTTGCAGTAAACCTACCTTTCCAGTTCCAAGTAATTTGTTTTTTACCAGCACTTGTACCACCAATAGGTTTACCATTAATCGCACCAGCAAGTTCTTTACTAAACTTGTCATAGTTCTTTTTAAGGTAGTCCATATCTTTTTTATTAGTTATGAATCCCATTTCTACTAATCTATAGTTAATGTTTAATCTACCTGATACATTTGCATTAAGTAAATCATTACGTGGGTCAATAGCTCTGATTGTACCTACAGTAGCTTTTAAACAGTTATTTATATCTTTATCAATCTTATCCGCCGGCCATTGATTAGATATGATAACATGTCCACCTGTTGCACTTGCGCCTGCCGCATCAAGGTGTAACTCTACTACTACATCATATTTCTGATTGTGTACCCAATACATACCGTAATTCTTTGTATCTCCCAAACGTTCACCGTAAGCCGTATCAGTATATAAATTTTGGTCTTGCTTGCTTCCACCGTATAAATCAACAGTGTGACCAGCTTGTTTTAGATATTTTTGTACGTTAGGTGCAATGTATTTACGAATGAAATCACGTTCGTTTGTACCGTTACCAACTGCTCCAACATCTGCATATCCATGACCACTAGCGATTAGAATTTTCTTACCTTTTGCTTTAGCTTTTGTTGTAGTCGTTACTTTATCTTTAACTTTCTCAACCACAGTTGCTTTTGCTTTGTATAATGGTCTTATGAAATACATAGGGTTGTCGTAATAATGAGTAATTAATTGTGCGACTTCTCTAGGATTACTTTGTGCACCACCGTACCAATTTTGATCTAGTGATACAAAACTATTGATGTTTGCAGACCATACAATTGCAACGTGACCAGCACCACCGCCATAACCACTATGAAATACGACAATATCTCCCTTCTGTGGAAGAAAAGATGGCGTATTCTCATACACAGTTGCAAGTCCACTGAAGTTATTTTTAAAAGGTATATCTTTAGCATAATACCCATCTAATCTACCACCGGTTAAATAGTTCCAATATTTATTAGCTAAGTCAAAACACTGTGCTCCAAATGCTCCGTCAAAGTCCCACCAGTAACCTTTAAGCGTATTTAAATAAGCTATTGCTTGTGATTTAGTTTTATTTACAGTCATTTAATCCCTCCTATATTTGTCCGTCTTTATCTGCGTCAAAATCGCTAGGTGCCATACCATTAGTCGGTTGTTTCTTTTCGTACTTCAATTCTTTTAATTTATCGTTAGCTTGTTTACCTTCTTTAGTTATTGGGTTATCTTTATAAGCTGTGTATGCTCCAATAATCCACACAACGATATCGCTTAATAATTGGTCGTCACTAGGAATAGGACTAATACCATGTTTTGTAAGTTGTTGATTTATTAAAGCTAAAATTAAAGCTAGAATCCTAACTGCAGTTCCTTTTGTAATATTCATTTAAAAACCTCCATAATAAAAAGCCACCCCGTTAGGAGTGACTTATTTATATTCTTCGCCAGTCATTTGTTTGTATTGTTCTTCTGTTAGTACGCCGTATTGAACATAAGTTTTAATATCATCATTTGAATAAGCATTCACATCGTAAAAATATTTAATATCTTCGTAACTTGGCCACATATTAATTACCACCCTTTAATTTTGTTATTTCCATCATCATTTGTGCATTTTGTTTTTGTAACTGTAATTGTGCGATATTTGACTTCATTAACTGCATTTGAAGATTTGCCGCAACTTTTTCTAATGGGTCTGGATCTTTAGGCGTAGGCGTTTCTTGATTAGATAACCATTCTTGGTATGACGTACCAACCCATTGGTTACCGTCAAAATGAATAGGTTGATATAACCCATTAGGTGGTTGAATATCTGTGTAAATATCAGAATTAAATTCATCGCCTTCTATTAAACTAGGTCTTCCATCTTCTTTTTTAAATATTTGTTTATACATATTATCCTCCTTATGCAACCCACATAGTATCTAATATAAATGTTTTGGTGGTTGTTATTGACCCTTGACCTTTTAAATCTCCATTAAAAGAAATTGTAAAAGTAAGTTTTTCATTAGTATTCCTATCAAATGCTACAGAATAAAATGTTTTTAATTGTATAGCATATTCTTTTGGAATTTGGCTAAATGTAACGTTATTAGATAGGTTTGTAATCATACCGACAAGTCTTACTATCGTTATACCTCCGATTTTTATAACTTTATATGAAGGTTTAATGGAATTGTTATAAGTATCGGCAGTAACTCCGTTTAATAACGGTAGTTCAATCCATCCACTATCACTAACAAGAACACCATTATCACCTTTTGGACCTTTTAAAGCGTCTAATTGTGATTGAGTGAAGTCTGTGTATTTGAATGGGTCGCCTTTAGGTCCTTTTAAATTATTTAATTGCTCTGTTGTAAAATCAGTGTATTTAAAAGGTTCACCCTTTTCTCCAGGTTCTCCGCGTATACCTTGCTTGCCTTCTACACCATTTACTCCATCTTTACCAGGCATACCACGCTCTCCCTGTGGTCCTTTGAATTGTTCTGAATTTTCCGATATATAATTTTGTAAATCAGTTGTTAGTTCAGTTTTGAAACCACTATCTAATAATACAGTTAAATCATCACTCATAATTCTTCGCACTGTATCTTCAACTAAATTCACACTTATTTCTTTTTGTACTTTGCCTTCAACACCACTATCTACAATATTAAAACTAAAGTTAGCTGCATGTATTTTTTCATTGTCTGATACAAGAAATAATTTAGCATTAACTAAACCGCTGTGCTTTATAACTTCATCACTCACGTTATATTGTACTAACCCTTTTTCACTTGTAATTATTTCTAAAGGTTCATCTATAAATATGGAACCATCTGCTAAAAACAAATCTAATTTAGGAATTAAGTTAACTGTTTTTAAATTAATTGGGCTATTGTTCCAATTTAAGAAAATTCTTATTGAAGCTGTACCTACATCTTCTGTATAAAACTTAACACCTATATTTCCTATATCTATATTTGAAACATTTATATTAGTATTTACATCTTTACTTTTATATATCATTTATACACCCCATTAAAATTAAAAGCCGACGTTACACGCCGACTTAAAAAAATACTTGTGCAAATCCAATTGCTGCAACTATTACACTTACAACAGCACCTACAATAATACCAGTAAGTTGTAGATTACCTTGTTGCTTTGATGCTATTAACCCTTCAAAACCTTTGATTTTATCACTATGATTTTGAACTTTATATTTTATATCTACAAAATCATCAGCAAGTTTATCCATGACATCTTCTAATTTAGCGGCATGTCCTTCTTGTTTTTCTAAATTCTTTTCTTGTCTTTCTAATGAATCTAATTGTCGTTGTGCGATATCTGTTTGTCTTTCTATTCTATTACTCAAATCTGAAATTTTACTATTGTATTCAATTTTATCCATATTGATTCGCTCATATATCTTGCCGTTACTATCGATCCATTCCGAACGTAGAACGTATTTACTTTCTTCTTCCATATATGTCTGCCCCTCCAATAAATGCAAGAAGTCCACAAACAACAGTGATTATTGAAAACTGCGCTGTGGCTAACCAATTAATCGAATGGTAAATACTCGCACTTGTCATTAAAAAATACAAAATTGCAGAACCTAGACCACCGATCACTAACAAATAATTACAGACGTTATTGATTTTTTGCTTTGGAATAAAGAAGGCACTCGTCATCAAAACCAAACTGAAAAACATAGCAACAATTCCCCAAACCCATATTGGCATAATTTGATGTAGCGCTAAATAGAACAGGCTATCACTCAACACTGTTTCTTGTTCTTTCGACCAGAAAAAGCCTCGTCCAAACATATAGGTTCCCCATCCAAATATAAGTACAAATACCAACATTTCAATAAATTCTAACTTCTTCATTTACACACCTACCTTCCATTAAAATAGGGTTAACCACTGGCAGCGATCAACCCCGATTTATTATCTATATCTATCTCTCAAGAAGTACAGACCTCTCAACCCTATTTTTCTATATAAATCATACATTGTACTAGCTTGATGTTGCGCCCAACGTACATCAGTTGCATATTGATGTGTACCTGGATGTGTAGGATTCCAACGCATACGGTAAAGCGTCTGCTGTCCTTTAGATATATAATCTTGTCTTACAAACTTAGCCCCACCAATGATACCTTTAGACGGTGTAGTCCAACCTCTGTTTTTGGCAAATGCTATAGCATTATTAGGGTTAGCATCAAATGCGCCAATACCGAAGTAGTTATACATACCATAACGTCCACTCGCATAATTTGAAGTTCCATATCCACTTTCTAAGAAAGCGTGCGCAATCAAATAAATTTCGTTTAAATTGTATTTCTTACACGCATAGGCTACTGCTTTACCTTGACCCGACAATGTACCTTTCCCTCGTAATATATCATTCAATTTAGAAACTGAAATACCTTGATACTTGCCTAAATTTAACATTTGATATTTCTGTCTTGAACTGTTCCATATCTCCAGTGAATTCATAGCTTTTAATGTAGCACCTCTTGATGCGCTATACCAACCGTTGCCGTAGTTAATTTGTGGATTCGTTCTCATCTGAATATTAACCGCCGAATTAAACGAATATTTACTATGAACAACCGTTGTTTTAGGTGTTCTTGTTGCTTTGCTTGAACTTGAACTTGAAGAACTACTTGATTTAGCAGTTGAAGAATTAATGTTACCGTTGTTTTTATTCTTAACCTCAACTTTAATTTTAGATGTTTTAACAGAACTTTTAGCTATTGAACTAAGAAGTTCGTTGCGCTTGTTATATAATCCGATTAAAGCCTTTTGTAGGGTGTTATATGCAGAAGATTTAGGCATACCATTAACAACCATATCCCAACTAGCATGTTCGTACAAAGAACGCCAAATTTGCGGGTCTATTTTGATTCTCGAACGTTTTATAGGTATTTTATATTCTTTCATTCTTCTAACACCTAAAATTATGGCGTGAATCTCATTTAATATAAAATCATTTTTACTCGCACTGAAATCTTCACACACTTCAATTACAATATTGCCAGGATCACTAGGAACATCAAATATAATACGTCTAGGCATCCATATATGGTTTCTATCAATAAAGAAATGTGGATATTCTCTATCACTCATATATTTTTTTCTGTCGTTATATAAATCTTCGACCGAACTCATTGTATTAGCATTCTTAACAGTTATACCCTTAGGTTGCCCTGCCATCCGATCGCCTGTAACTATAAAATGATAAATATATGAAGGATAGGTTGGTTCAAAATCACTACTTGAAACAGTGATTTCTTTAACGGTTTTCCATACTTTTTTTGTAGTTGGCTCTTTATCTTCTTTTTCAGTTGGTTTAGGTGATTTACTAGATCCGCTAGGGTTAGTTTTAGTTTTCTTCTCTGCTTTATAGGGCGGACGTACAAAGTACATTTGGCCTAATTCATTGTAGCCATGTTTAATTTTTGCAGAAGGCGACCCACTATAAGCGCTCGAATTAATCCAGTTTTGATCAACACTATAAAAATAAGATTTGGTACTTGGTCCAATGACTATAGCGGTATGCCCGAATTGTCCTCCAGTCCATACAGCTATATCTCCTGGACGTGGAATAAAACTGGCAGTATTTTTATATATTTTAAATGACCTACTAGGGTAATTATCACGTCTTGCCATTGCATTAGCATTACCCCATGTTCTGAATCCCCAATATCTATTAAACAAATAGTTCGGAAGATCCCAACACTGATTCCCAAATCTACCATCTACATCAATTCTCCTATGACCTGCTGCAAGCCATTTAGCCCAGTCTACAACGTCACTAGCTCTTGGTTTCCCAGAAGTTGGTAAGCCCATATATGCACCTCATTCCTTGCGAAATAAAAAGCCGACCCATAAATGAGTCGACCTTTGTTTTATTTAACATCTTGGAGTGCCTTGCAAATCGCATTAGCGTATTCGTACATTGATTCACTCCAGTTGTTTCTGCTTTCTCTATTCTTTTTACTGAAATCACTGCCTTCGAATAAAGCTTTTCGTAGTGAAGTAGATAATTCTAGTTGAACACCTACACCACGTTTATTTTTATTTGTAATATTAGTTTCTTTAGATGCACTAATTCGAGTAGGTGCTATTTCAACGCAAAACCCTTTTTCTTTTAAATATTGTGTAATTAATGTAACTAACTGTTTATCATTGCCTCCAACAAACGTGTTTTTTTCTGTACCTGAATAACCATGTATCGCAATAGTTTTATCAGCGTTTTGATTGAGCGTTAGTAACAACGGGTTGTCGTAATTTGTAGATGTTACATGTAGTTGGGTGTTACCAGATGCTTTTAAACCTTTAAAGCTAAAATAATTTGAATTAGATAGTTCAGATGTTAGTAAAGCGAGTTCTGTCGTACCCGCCTCAATACCTCCACCATGAATTGCAGTTATTAGTGTGTCTGAATTTCTATAACCCACTTCAAACATATAATCACTTGTTTTATCATGTTTGCGAATAAGTTCCGTCATTGATTTATAAGTGTCAGCCATTATTTACGCCCCTTTATAATGTTTCGTTATCGTCTGGTTGAGAATTTTCTACTTCTTCAGAAGATTCTTCTTCATCACTATTACTAGGTATTGTTTCGCTATCGTCTGGTTCAAAATTTTCTAATTCTTCAAAATCTTCTTCTTCATCACTCTTACTAGGTATTGTTAAACCATTTGTGATTTCGCGCCATTGACCCCAACCAGTTGTGCTACCCATTTTGTTGCGTGAGTAAATAACGTGTCGGTTAAAAGGCATAAACAACACTTTGATATACGTTGAACTTCTTGCAATAACTTGCATATACCCATTTTGACTATCTTCATCTGGCGAATTAATCGGCTGATAAATATAGAACCAACCACTTGTAGTAATTCCAGTCATAGATTCCATATCTAAATTATCTATACGTGAAACATATCCGCTGTCATCAGTTAAGCTGTACTTACTTGATAATACTTCGTTAACTTTTTCTGTAACCTTTTGTTCTAACAATACGTTGAATTCATCTTGTGTAGTTATATCTGTAGGTATTTCTGATTTATCGGCTTTGTTATTAGTAATGTTCACAAATTGTTCATTTGTCGTATAATCTGCTAACTTAGCAATTAATTCATCTTCGGTAATTACATTGGCAGTGCCTTCTTCAAGCTCTTTTAACGTATCTTGTACTTTTTGATCGATGTCATTCACTTTATCAGTAATTTCAACTTGCGTACGTGATGTTAAATCTTTTAAATCAACAGTCATATCATCAATCTGTTGCTTTAATGTTGTCATTTGAGCTTCTGCATAATCACGAAATTCTTCTTTAACATCTTCGATAGTCGTTAAAGTTTCCATTGCACTTTTCATTTTTTCTTTGAAATTATCAATCAAATCATCTACTTCACGAATGTATGAAATCTTAATATCTCCATCAATTTGATTAATCAGTGCATCTTTAACTCTAAATCTGAATTCGTTTAAAACTACGGTGTCTGCCTTACCAATTGCTTTAATATATAGTTGCCCTGTTACCCAATTATCAGTAGATGCTTTAAGAAAATTGTTATCTAAAATAATTCTAATGATACCGTTAATTGGATCTACATATTCAACGTCTACTTTTCCTGTAGTGCTACCGTTATCAGCAATGAAGTAACCATAAATATTTGTGTTTGTTGAACTTATTGATAATGGATAATCCTCACGCTTTACTTGGAATTGCAAAACACCTGTATTTTCATCCATATTATAAAAACCAATACCTTGATCGGATATTGGTTTTAAATAAGGTTCATCTTTTACGATAAGTTTTGCTACTTTTTGCATACCGTCCATCATAGAACCTCCTTATTTTTTAATTTTAATGTCATTTCTAATATCATAAGGTGCCGGTTTGTTCGGATAAATTTGTGTGAATGTTTCTTCTTTTTGGTTTCCTAATGATGTTGAATTGAATATTTGAACTGCGTTATGGCTGTGGCTTGGTGTAAATTTAATATTTAAAATCATATTTGTTACATGTGCCACACCTTCTGTACGCATTACATCTACCACTGCCATTACTTCATTTGTTCTTTTAACTGTAGGTGGTGCAGTCGTTGAATACTGAACACCCGCAATAGCATTAATCGGAATTGTGTGCGTTCCTTTAGTTACCTTATGCTCAATTTTATAAAGTTGTCGTCTACGAGTTTTACCATTACCAAAGAATGGATTGTAGTTTTGTACAACACCAGGATTAATACCTATCGTTGTATCTCTATCAACATCAATAGTAATCGAACCATTCAACTCTACAAATCCGTTTCCTGTAACTTTGAAACGTTGTTGTGTCATCAGCATACGTTGATAGCCTGTTTTAGCTATCAATGAGAAAGGTTTGATGCCTTTACTATTAAATCTACTACTATAAACAAACGACTTCGCAATTGGCTCTAGTGCCGTTCTACCATGCTTGCTAGTTGTAGCAGATGCTAGTTTCATAACAATATTTCCTATGAAATAAACTGAACGCCACATTTCGCCAGAAGAACGTGGTTTCCCAGCGCGTCCTTCATAGATTTCTGGTAGGAATGAACTAATTTCTTGGTTAATGCCTACCCAGTTACTAAACGAACTTAATGTACTTGAACCCCATGTGACATAATCCCCATAGTCTTGCATTTCGTGCATCATTTCAGTCATGATATTATTTTGTTGATTTGAAAAACGTGGGTAGAATAAACAATAATCACTTACTTGGCTTGTGATATTGTGACAATCAACATGTCCAGTCACATTACTTAAACCTTGAAAGAACTTACGCATATTCTTACTTTCTGCTTCTGAAAATGCTGCTGTTCCTTTAGATCCTCCACCGGCGCTACTTGTACCAGACGACCACATATAATCAAAGTTTCTGTTTAAATCGACGTTATTCACATTTTCACGTTCGTTGTTAGCAAAGCCCCAGGGATTAACAATTGGAACTAATATTAAACGTACATTTTTTCTTAAATAAGCTAACTGTGAATGTTCTTGCCATTTATTAACGATTAAATCCATAAAACGTGCCATCGCATAGAAAGCACTGTATTCGTTCCCATGAATACATGAAGTTACTACAACCGTTTTAGTGTAATGTTTAGGCTCGAATTTGTAACTATATACATTGTATTCGCCTGATTGATCTTTACCAATATATGACTTAGTACAATAATCATCGTCTACAAATTTATCATAAAACACTTTTAAGTTTTCCGTAGGATTATTATTTGAAGGCGTTTCATTCACACCAGATTCTGTACTAGGTATAAATGGTGGCGTCCATAGATAATCGTTTGAATCCGCAACATTCAATTCGTTTTCTATTTTATTATCTATGTTTAAAAAGTCGTGACGTAATCTTTCAGATAATAATGGATGTCTGAATCCATTTAAACTTGTACGACTATCGCGCACTTCTTGTTGACCGTTCCCCAAATTACCTAATACTAGATTCTTAACCCTTTGGCTTTGATATGTTAATTCTTTTTGTACAGATGTTTTAGGACCTGTCTGCAATTTAAATAAGACTTGTTCAGCAGTGTGAGTAAGTCCATTTTTGGTAGCATGATTATATTGTTCTTCTTCTAAAGCAAACAACATATCTCGTATTGTTTTGTAATTCAATTCGTTTTCAGTAACATATCTTGAATCAAATAAGTTACTTAAATCTGTTAAAATGGTTTTTCTCATTAATTTGCCACCTCAATTCCTAACTTGCCATCTTCAACAACAAGATTATATTTTTGGTTGTCCTTACCTTCGATAACTAAACCTTTACTGTTAGTTTCTAAATTATCTATTTTACTTTTGTCTGTTGATGCTAAAAGGCCAGATGATGTTGATGTTGCAATAGGTAATGTGCTTTTATCTAACCCTTTTGATGTGATGACATTTTGGTACGTTTGGCCGCCATCACTACTAACTTTAATTAAGGCACTTCTATCTAAAGCAACTATATCATCGCCATCTTGTGCAGTGAAACCATTGCCATCTGCATTTAAGGCTTCTGCTGCATCCATCATTTTTTGTGTTGATTCCACTACAGCTTTCGCTTTTATTTCAGTGTTTTTGTAGTTAGAAATAAAGTTTCTGCCACCTAAGCCACCCACAACACTCATAGCATCATTCATACGCTTCATATAGCGTTGCATTCGGTTAAATTCACCTAACACAACATCTTGCTTGTATATTCTGTTCTTATGATCGCGTTTAGTTACAACTTCTACAATACGTTGCTCACCGGTGATACCAATGATTGTATGTCTTACCGGTACGATATCGGCTACTTTTGCTATTGCACTAGGAAAATGTTTTTTTAAAGTTATAAAATCTAATGTAAGTGATTGTTTTAAGGATTGGCTTAACCTAGATTCTAATTCACGCTTCATTAAATCTTCATCTTTGATTTTCCCATTCATATAAGGTTCTGCTTCAATTCTACCTTCATCATCATAATCTGGACTTTTAACTTTCATGATTAAACCAGCTTTTTCAAAGCCTTGTTCATCAGTAAAGTCACCATAACCTACAATATAGTTACAATAATCAGCAGAATCTTCTTCTAATTTAATGCTATTTGCATTAATATCATTCGATATATAATATTTTGCTTTCTTCTCTAAAAATGGCGTTAATATAAATTTATAACGTCTTTTTTTCTTGTCATATTCGATATCATATTCGAGGCCATAATGCTCTAGTCCTTTATTAAACAATTCTTCTACACTTTGACCTTCTCCAGCATTTTCAAATATTGATGAAGATACTTTGTGAGTAAGTTCATAATCAATATTTGTATCTCTCAAGATATCATGAAAGAATCTTTCTGCTGTAAAACTACCAGAAATATTACTATGAACTCTTTTGCCCCTCATTACTTCCATAGGCTTAACACGAGCAGTAACAGTAATAAATTGCTTTTTACCTTTACTTTCTCTATCGATTCTAACAACCACATATTCTTTTTTGTCATTGGATCCTTCTATATTTCTAACAGTCCAACGTTTTTTAATCGATCTAATAACATCGTTATTGTTTTCATCTTCTAGCATTTCAAATTTCAAAACACTATCTGAATTCAAACGTTCAGTTAATGTCGTGCCTACGTGAACTGGAATACCCCTACCTCTGATAGGTTTAACTAATATTGGCATTGATCCACCTACTTATAATAAAATTTCATATCAAATTGTACTGATTTAACAACTTGATTAAACTCAAAATCATTCCAACCATTTTTAAATTCGGGTTGCGCTAAATTTGTTTCGTTATTAATAGGAACACCGTTTCTAAATGTTTGAATACCATCATAAACGATTTTATCACCTTTTTTAAGATTAACACCTTCGATTATCATTACTTCTGAATGTGTTAAGTTCCATTGGAAAAGTTTTGAATCTTCCCCTAATATAATCGTCACTTTTTTGTATAAGTTGAATTGATTATTAGGTACGGTTCCAAAATAATTAACACTATTACCATTTGTATTTTCAAATATATATTTCCGTCTAGGATCATTGATGTCAAACGGAACGCCCATGTCGTAGCTCCACAAACTTTTATTTTTATCTGTTTCTAAATCTAAACTTGAGCCAATACTTTCTGCAAAAGGTAATTCATCTGTTTCAAACTCAATATCAAACGTAACCTTATTACCTTCTTGTTGCGGTGTTATAACCCCTGTACATTTCACTTCATATCTTTTTCCTGAAACATACACTTCATAATTACTTGCATTATTAGGATATATAGGTTCGTTATAATAATTAAATTCTTGGTAATCATCTTTTGTAGGTTGTATAAATGGGTAGTTTTGAAAATTCTTTCTGCGTCGTTCTCTTAGATAAACACTATCCGTATCTGTTACTAAGTTATACAACGCATCTCTATAAGCTGCTACATCATTCAATTTAGTAACAGTAAAAAAAGCCGGAACCGTAATTTTTCTTTTACGGTACTGGCTTGATAATAGTAAACGTCCATGTGCATTATCTTTATTTTGATACTCGTCGTCTATTTCTATACTTTCAATAATTACATCTTTAACGACAATACCGTAATCAGACAATTGAAATACGGTACCATCTTTTTTAGTTATTTCAATATCCATTTACAACCTCCTTAGAATGAATATGCGCCACTATTATCAGCATTAACACTATTCACTGTTGCAGCTAACACTTCATTGTTTACGTCCATTTCAATGCGTACAACACGTTGAGAAGGTTTCGTTTCTACTGTGTGGTTATGTTGAATTTGATGATTTAATGATTTACTAGCTTTATTTAAACTACCTTGTATGTCTGGCGCATTTAGATTTGGATTAAAGTTATTAGTCATTGATTTAGCAATGCCAGCTACATCAGTAATTACGTTACGACCTTCTTTTTCTAAACCTATACGCATACCAGCCATAGTGTAGTAACCAACGTCTTTAAACTCTCTGGATGGCGAATGTATACCTAATGCACTTTTTGCAGCATTTAAGGCTTTCATTGCTACGCCTCTTGCTGCCTCCATTAAGTTACCTGCCATTTGACCGATACCATTAATAATACCTTGTATCATGTCAACACCAGCTTGTGTAAAGCTACCTATGAAACTTCTAGCAGCGTTGACTGCATTAGAAACCCCAGAAGTCACATTGCTAACCACATTACTCATTCCCGAAACTACAGAACTTACAATTCCACTCATAGCAGAACCGACTGCACTAAGCATATTATTCCAACCATTCACGACCATACTAACCGCGTTTGATACTGCACCAGAAATCGTGCTAACGATTGAATTCCAAACGCCTGTAATTAATCCTAGAATAGCGGACATAACAGATTGTGTAATACTTTGAACAGCCGACCAATTTCCGGTAACTATGGCTACGACTAGACTTGTAACAGTTGAAATAATTGAAGAAATTACGTTCCAAATTGACGATATAATACTACTGATCGCACCCATGATTGTAGATGTTACACTCAACAATAAATTCCAACCGGCACTTACTAATGTAACAATCGTTTGAACAATTGTAGTGATTACAGTAACTAATGTCGTCCAAATCGTTGTTGCCACAGTAACTAATGTCGTCCAAATCGTTGTTGCTACAGTAACGATTCCCGTCCAAATTGCCGATAAAATCGTACCTAAAGTTGAAACAATTGTCGTTATCACAGTAACGACCATCTGCCAAATTGTTGATGCAACGGTAACAAGCATAGTCCAATAAGTAGTCGCAACTGAAACGATTCCAGCCCAAATTGTAGATAAAAATGAGCCAATCATACCGAAAATAGTAGTAATTACAGTCCATATTTGCTGGGCGTATGTGCTAACTGTGTTCCAAATTTGCTGCCAACTTGTGCCGAATACGCCGAGTATTGTGTTTAGCACATTACTTAAATATTGAAGAATTATGTTCCAAATATTAAGGATTGTTTGCCAGATTATTTGTAAGTTTGTAGAAATCATATTTTTCAATGTTTCCCACGCACCACTGAAATCACCAGATAAAAATTGAATTACTGCGGTAAATAAGCTAACGATTGTGTTTACGATTAAAGATACTGCACCACCAATAATCGATGCTGCTATTTGAATTGCAGCCCACAATGTCTGCCATGCAACTATTACTTGTGCAATTACTTGCATAACAACTTGACCGAAAACTTTACTCATAAAGTCGCCGATTTGTTTTAATACTGGCATAATTGGTTGTAATGTAGATTGTGTTTGCGATGCTAATTGTTGGAACCAACCAATCACACTTTGAACAGCACTACTAATAGATGATACCAAACCGTTCCAGGCATCGGTAAGGAAATTTCTAACTTGTTCGTTTGTCTTGTATAGATATACTAAAACGCCGATTACTGCTAGAATAACCCCGATCACTATTCCTATAGGACCTAGTAGTGCGCTGAATGCAACACCAATTCCTTCTATAGCGCCACTAACAATTCCAGCGATTCCACTCAAACCGCCTAAAGCACTAATTAATGGTACTATGACGTCTACAACAAAAATTATTGCGGGTGTAAGTGCCATGAATACCCCTGCTAAAGTAGCGATTAAACCTAATATTGCACCTATAACTGGGTTTGCTTCTGCTAAGCTAGCTATAAAGCCTGTGATTGCCTTCGCTACACTTAACACTACAGATGCTAGTGGTGCCATACCTACAGCCATTGCAATAATTACTCTAATGATATTACCAATTAAGCCTATTAATTTCGGTCCGTTTTCTTGTACATATTCAATGAATTTTTTAAATCCATCTGATTCTGCAATTTTTGCGCTCCATTGTTCAAATTGTGCTGCCATAGTAGCTAATGATTTGAAAACGAGTTGTGAATTTGGTGCAAAAGCCTTCATTAAATTGAAAATACCTTTAAATGTACTTGAAAAGATTTGACCTATAACCGGTAGATTAGTTTTAACGTATTCAGTGAATGCTTTAATAGCATTTTGTCCAGCTACACTTTGCGCCCATTTGTTAAATGATTGCCCCATTTTAGCAAAACCTTTAGATACCCATTCAGTTAATGGCGCTAATTGAGTTAAAACACTTATTAATCCACTACCAAATCCACCAGCAGCTTTTAGCATATTATTAAATATTCTAACGCCAGTAGTACCCATCATTTCGAAGAATTTCGTTGCTACTTGTGAATTTTTAGCCCAATCAAGCACCTTAGCACTTGCTTGTTCCATTCCTTTAGCTACACCAGTTAAGAACGGTGTTAAACCTTTTAAAGCAACTTGTGCAATCTTCGCACCATTGGCTAAAGTATTAAATATTTGTGCTTGGTTACTTCTTACAACGCCTTCCCATGCACTTTTAAGACCTTCAACTGCACTTTGATAATTCTGTACTTCTTTTGTTACTTGTAATGTGCCATTTTGAACCATTGATAACGCACTTTTTGCCATTAAACCAAATCCAACAACACCAGCGCCTGCAATAGCAAAAGCATTCGCTAATCCTAAAGCGCCACCACCAACTACACCTACAGCATTAAGCACTGCCATTAAAGCTGGTACAAGCGAAGCGATAGCGGGTACTAATAAGGTAATGTTAGATAAGATCGAACCTTTTATTACATTGCTGAATACAGTTCCGAAAGAACGTATTTTAGTTGCTAAAGCATCAATATTACTATCAAATTTATCGAATCCTGCTTTTACTGCTCGTATAGCTGCTATAGCCCCATTACCATCCACATCAAGTCGTGTTCGGTGTCTGTTAGGTATGGATTTGAGCATTGCTTTAAAAGCTGCAATTCGTCCAATAGCTGCCGAACTTTCAACTTCCACTTTAGCCTTAGCACGTTGCTTAGCAAAATCATTTAACGATGCTTTAGCTGCTGCAATACTTGATCTAGCACGAGTAGCATCTGCATCCAATGAAGCACTGTAAACACTACCATCAATACTATCTAAACTAGATTCTAATGATCTGATATTAGTCATCGCTTTAGTAATATTAGCGTCTATTTCAATATCACTATCTGAACTATCGATTTTATCTATATATGCTTTTAACTTTTTAACATTAATCATCGCATTAGTTACATTAGCATCTAATTCAGCATTCCCTCTGTAATTATCAAAGGATTGAATATATGCTTTAGCTTGATCCACATGTGCTTTTAATCCGGAAATATCAACATCTAAATCAGCTTCTTTATCCATTTTTTCAAATGATTCAACTGATTTCTTAGCACTTTCTACTGCTTTAGTAACGCCACTAGAATCTGCATCAATTTTATTGTTCTTGATTGCATCTATTGCCGGTTTAAATTTTTGTGCAGCTCTTTTAGCAGCTTCTATTTGCCTTTTGAACTTGGAAGTATCAGCCTCTATTTTTGAACTTATAGTATACTCTGCCATTCATCCACCTCCAATTCTTATTTATTTAAGTTAGCAATTTGTTGTAGTAAGTCATATGAAGGTTTGCTTTCTTCTTTTTGTGATTCACTACCATATTTAACTTGTTCACCACGATTAAGACGCTTAATATTAGTTTCATAATCAATAATGTCATTAGCACCCCTAAATCTATACTGTGCTTCACCTTTTTTGCCGCCAGGTTTCTTTTCTTCGGCTTGTGCATCACGTATGGCAAACGCTAACTTATACATGTTCATATCTTCTTTAAGTCTTTCGTATTCTAACGCATACATCCGATAGTTAAATTCTCTTAATGTCATCATCTCAATGTAATTTAAATCATAAATATTTAACTCACTCATACAGATAACTACGATCCTATCGAATGTCATAGGTTCTTCATTTATTTCTCTTTTTTCTTCGCTTCCTTGTACTCGTCCGGTACTAGGTTTTGGGTTAAAGGTTTCTTTCCCAGCTCCTTGATGACATCTTCACAAAATGCTTGAATGCCTTCATTTTCTGCAATACCTTCAAGAATTGGCTCTAATTCTTCGTTAGTTTTAGGATGTTTCTTATGATGTGCAGTTGCTGCTTTAATAATTTTTGCTAAAGCTACTACATTACCATTAGATAACTTAGGAACTAACATGTTTAAACCTTCACCAATACTCATTTGTTCAGCTTCAAAACCTAAATCTCTATCAATATCATTTAAAAAACCTAATCCGAATGATAATTCTAAATCTTTACCGTTAAATTTAATTTCCATTTATAAAAACCTCGCTTATTTATATTTAGTCAAAATAAAAACGAGGGTATTTCACCCTCGTCATTTCTTATACTGTTTCGCCTTCTGTTGGTTGTGGAATATCTTGTTCTGCTAAGCCGTCTGTAGCTGGTGTAGATTCCAATGTATCTGTGAAACCGTATTGAGCTTTGTTTTTCTCAATTTCCGCTGGTAACGTAGCAAATCCTCTAACTTTTCTTAGATAAACACCATATTCAACTTCAAACTCTGCAACACTATCAGCTTCGTTAGTACGAGTGATTGAGTTGAAGTAACCTTGACGATATTCTGCTTTGTATTTGCCTTCACTATTTTTTACATATTTGTTAATGATCCACATTTCATATGCAGTGCCATCTTCTGTAGCATCTTCAATATCGTCTGTTAACGTATCATTTTGTAACATGTAAGTAGTTAAAGTAACTGTTGATTCAGTTGTACCTTTTGATTGAACTGAACCGTCCATAGTTGCTTCTGTGTCTGTGTCGCGTTCTGTTTCTCTTTCAATTTCAGTAGCATACATTACTTTGTCTGCTGCTTTTGCTAATCCTAATTTACGAACTAAGACTAACTCATCAGTACCTTGTTTGATTGGCATAGGTTAAACCCTCCATTAATTTTTTTGTATTAAAAAAAGCAAGCCGCTATATACGACCTGCTTAATGAGATTCATATTCAACATTTATAATTGTGTGTAGTAATGCTTGGTTGCTATCTATTTCAGTTAATTCATTCACATTGAATTGAGGATAGTATAAGAAATAGTTAGGCAATTGGATGTCGTCCATTAGAATGTCTTGAACATTCATATATAGCGCATCGTGTTTGCCTTTATCTTCATCTAATCCCCATACATGAACTGTTACCGTTGGATGTCCTCCAAAACTATCAAAAGTTAAACGATCAACACTATCACTCACATTCTGTATAGCGATAAAAGGATAATTCAAATCTAGCTCTAACTCTTTAGTAGTTATAACGGGTACACCTAAACTTTGTAACTTTTCAAATAGATAGTTAAACAATTCTAATTTTGCGGATTGTTTCATCACATGCCTCCCTAACTATCCATCAGCATTTGTAAATCAGCACGTACTTTTTTAGTAAATTCCTGATAAACTGGAAACATAAATGTTTCTGGTTCCATGTATCTAGTGCCATATTCAAGAAAACCAGAATAATGCGCTTTTGATTTAATTTCATATTCTAAATGACCTGTTTTAGCATCTTCTATCATACGGGCTAAGTTACCAGTCCAATAACCTTTGTTCATCACTGACTTAGCACTTTTCACAGTTTCAGCATTGAATTCTATCGCGTTATTGTGTAACACTTCATCAACGTCATCATCAATATCATCTTCCATACGTTCGAATGCTCTAATTAAATCATTTATTGATCCTGCCATTACTTCACTTCCTCAACATAGAAAACTGTATCGTGACGATAATATATTGGTTTAACAATAAGATATTTCTTATTATCAATATACGCATGAGTTACTGGGTAATTATAATTACCATTCAATCGAATAACATTCATACGCTTTTTAACATCGCCATACTCTAATGCAGTTCGTTGTGATGACAAAGGACTAAAGTTACATGGAATCGGTTCGAGAACCTCCATAGATTGTTCTGTTTTACTCGTTTTAGGGTTGTAGACCTTTTCTTTTTCAATAGCAAATATTACTCGGTTATCATATCTCAATAAAAAACACCCCTACCTTTGCGATTACTTGAATCGGTAGGGTAGAATCGCGCTATATCTTCCATATATTCATCGAAATCATTTGCTTGAAAAGTATTAGAACGTCCATCAACACTTTCGGATGTCATACCTTCTGCACCTATACGGTTATATCGTTTGATTGAAACTTCTTCAACAATATAATTTAATTCAGAAGGCACTGAATTAACACCTATTGGCAATAAAACACTCAATCTACTTTCAGTTCTCTCAATTATTCTATTTAATATCTTATCTTGCTTAGTGTCTTGGATTGATAATGATTCTTTTACGTTTTCTAACGCTTCGACCATATTATCCCTCCAATACTTTAAGAATATCCGCTTTAGTGTCCTTTTCTGATACTTCGATATTGTGTTTCTTGGCTATTTCAATTAAATCTGCTTTTGTTGCGTCGCCACTTGGTACAATAGCAATGTATTGTTGATTGTACTCATTATCTTTGAACAAAAGTGTTTTAATTCGTTTGTCTGAAATATCAGTAGGATGATCTTCATTAACCACATATTTCTTGCCACTATCTTTATCAGTGAATTCACGAATTACTTTGTATGAATAATCCATTGAACACCCTCCTTATTAAACAGTTTCACCTGAACCGGCTTCTAATTTAGCGAACGCTTCATCTTGTGCCACATGGAATGCAACATCCATAGTTACACGTAATGCAATTAATTCTTGTTCGAATAGATTCACTGGTGAACCATCAGCATTAGTTACAGTTGATAATTGACCTTCTTCTGAAATTTTATAAGAAAGATTATAAGGGATGCCATAGAATAACTTGTTAAAGTCACCCGCATACAAATCACCTTTTTTAATTCCATCACTTTTTAGATCAACAACTGGGATAGAATCTAAAGTGTTGTTTGCTCTATCGTAGTAACGTTCTTTAGTATCTTCATCGACAACACCACGTAAAGCAGTTCTATTTTGTGTTTTAGAAATAAAGCCGTTAGCTTCTACATCATGTTCTAATAAAGCATCTTCTAAAGCCAATACATTTTCTAAATTAATTGGACCAGTAACTACATTATCGCTTTTAGTAGCAGAATCAGATATAGATTGTGCAAATGGATTATCAACACCTAAAATGCCGGCTTCATCGAATTTTTTATAAAACTGTTCAGCGATTTGTGGTTTCATAGCTTCGAAGAATCGAGCATATGTGTAATTCAAATACTCACGAGAAGCAACTACGATTACACCTAATTTGTGTGAACGCATTGAAGCCTCAACGATACTAGGTTTAGATGTTTGGATTTTTTGACCTTCTCCTACCCAGTAAGCACCAGGTCTATCAGCCCAGTAAGTGAATTTTTTCTCTGATTTACCACCCATATCTTGAATTTGTCCTAATTGCATGATTTTAGAATTCTCTAAAATATCTAATAAAATTGGTTCGTTAAAATCGTTTAATAATTCGCCTTCTTTGTGTTCGTGCATTAAAACATTATCTGGATTAAATTCTTGCGGTTTAGTGTTTGCCATAATTTGTAACCTCCGTTTATTGTGTAATACGTTTTTCGTTTGCTATGTCAATTAATGACTTGCCATCACCATTTTTATGTGTGGCAAAGTTTGAACTTTTATTACTTGGTGTTGTTTGTCTTGTAGCTTCTTTAACTTGTTCTTTTACTGCTGCATCAAAATCTTTTTTAATGGATTGAATAGATTCTTTAATCTTGTCGTTGTCCTCAATAAGAATTAAAGTGTCTGCAAAAGAAGTAGGTAGGTTGTTATCTTTTAGATCTGCTTCAACATCTGATTTAAGATGGCGTAAATTTAATTCACGTTCACGCTCTTTTAACTGATTCTCACGTTTTTCGAGTTCTTTATCTCGCTTCTCTTTTTCAGTTAATTTCGCATAGCTTTCTGCTTCTTTACGTGCTTCCTCTTTAGCATCTTCTAATTGTTTTTGATGTTGCTTTTCTTTTTTAGATAGCGCCTTATCTACTGCCTTACCAATCGCGCTATCAAGTTCTGATTGAGAATAACCTGTTTTGCTTTCATCATTTTTATCGTTAGGGTCGTCATCGTTTCCCGGCTCATTATTATTATTGTTATTATCCGTTTCGCCTTCGCTACCTTCACTGTTTGCAAAATGTTGTAAGTTAAGTTTTAAAAATTCATTTTTATCCATTGTTTATATCCTCCCGTACAGTGTTAACCGTTTAAATATTCGCGCATAATAAAAACGCCCCATACAGTGCAATTAAGCCCCATACAGTGCGTTAAGTTATGTTTGATATATATTAACGAGTAACCCCGTTCAGTTTTTGTTTTGGTTAGCCTTTTAGCGTCGTGCTTAGGACAAGTAACTAACGTATGTTACCAACGAGATAGGTGGACCACCATTTTCACGTTAAGACTTTTCATGAAATCACCTTCTAAATAAAGTTTTTAGGATCGAATTTGTCTGCTTTCTTCTTATCTGATTTAGCGACTGGATTTGGTTCGTTCTGTTTCTTTAATTCTTGGTGTATACCTTTAAGTGATTGTGCTATATCTTTTAAATATTTATCTTCCAATCAAACACCTCCTTAAAGGTTGTCCAAATTATATTTCCCTTTAACTCGTTCAAAGAATTCTGTGCGCCAATCCCCTAAATGTGGAACAACGGCACTACGACAAAATGGGTGCATAGGTGGTGCATTAACACCTGGTGTCATATCTTTAACTTTAAATGTTTTACCGTTTAAACTACGACAAGTAGGTGTTGTTTTGCTATCCATCTTTGCAACATATTCATATTCTGCATCTTCACCGTTATTCTCTAACATATGTTGCTTAGTAGCCAATGTTTGTACACGAGCAGTTTCAGTAAGCAACAACCGTTTGATTTCATACGTTGTATTACCTGTATCTTTACGCATATCTTTTACAAACTCATTAGGATGTCGTCCGCGCAGTAATACATGACTTGCAGTACGTTGTACATGCTTGCGTACTACCCTCATATCTTTCCAATGCCTTGTACTCCATTTTGAGTTGTGGAACGGTGCTAATATGATAGCCTTAACATCAGTTAAACTAACTTGTAATGTTCCACCTAATATTCCAGCTTGTTGTTGCAAACTACGATAGTATGATGATTCCATATAGTTATACATTTGGCTCTCTAGCCTTGCATAAGCATATGTAACGATTAATCCTAATTGCATTTTCAACAGCTTTTCTCGTGATACATACATTGCTGTATTGTATTGCTTTAATTCTTTATTTGCCTGATCGCTAAAATCTCTTTCATTCACATATCGTTTTGCTTTAGCTTTGAATTCTTGAACATCAAATGCGTCAATTTTCTTTTTAGCTTCTTTTAATGTGATACCTTCTGCATTAGCATACTTAGTGTAAAATTTTAATATTTCTTTTTCGATATCATCATTCATTTCATTCACAATACGTTTAATTTCTGTAATGATCTCATAATCACTTTTAGTTTCTTCGTCAATGATTTCATTTGCACGTTCTCGCCAATATTCTCGTGATTTATCAGTAGCCATAGACTATCAACCTTCTTTCTGTTCTTGGTTGTCATCTATACCCTCTGACTGTTGATTTTGTGTAAATTGTTCGTTGTACATACGCTTATCGGATTGCTCTATTTCCTTATCTTCTTCATCTTGAATCTTATCTAACTCTTGTTGTGGATTATCAATAAACGATACTAATGTCATAAGTGTTGATTGGCTTAACTTACCACCTGCACTTAAATACATTTCCATATCTTCTTTGATTGACTTAGGAAGATTGCGTGTGAATGTAAATACAAGACCTTTAAGGTCATCTGCATTAATTTCCCTGTTAATACCCATGATTTCACTTACCAGCTTATAACGACGTCTTAAACCTTTTCTGAACAGCCCTTCTTTAATTGCTGCCCTTTGTTCTAATCCGAACAATTTATATTTCATTGCTTCACCCGAAGTTGTACCACTGAAATTTTCATCAGTCATGTCTGGTGTGTTTGTGAACATGTGTATATTGTCGTTAATTCTATTTTTATATGATTCAACGCCAGATACATCATATTGTTTATAAATATATTCTGCATCTACATTACCTTCGTTTACGCTCATATCATCTTTTTGATATTCTGGTGGGATTAAGTGGAAGATGTTGGCTTCTTTTTGTAACTTAACTAAATTTTCATCACCTAGATCCACATTACCTTTAATTAAAAGCATTGCGTCGTTTAAATCATTCATATAGTTAGCTGTATCAGATTGAACATTATCATATAAATCGATTAGTGGAATAACTTTTTCAAAGTCACCACGACGTTTTTCATTATTCATAAATTCGGTAATTGTTACACGATTGAATGAATGTGGCTCGCTTGGTTTACGTTCTGATAATTCAAAATTGGTAACAACAGAACCTTTATAGAAATGTGTCGCGTTTGGCGTAATAACATCTATGTTATATATAATGTTTTCACCTTGTACATCATCTTTGTTTCGAGCAGCTTCCCAATACCTAACTGCAATCAAACTGTTTTGTTCAATTGTATTATCATAAACAACGAATGTATTACGCGCATCACTCTTATATATTCTTACTTCATCATCTTCACTACGAAGTACATATTCAAATGCACGCCCATATATTGATAAATCCAATCCAATAGATCTATTATGTGTATCTATATCGTTTATATCATGCAATTGATCCAATGTCTTTTGCGCATTATCTTTATCTGCTTGTACTTGTATCGCATGACCTAAAAAGTAACCATTAATGAAATCAGCAATATATGACGCAAAGTCATGGGATGCTCTATTATCAGCTAAATGCTTTTCTAAACGTCGTTGATTACGCATAATGTTAAAGTTCAAACCTTCATAATAGTCATTCAACATATTCAGTCTAGGTGCTTGTGCTTCTATATGATGACGAATGAATTTACTTATTTGTGCCTTATCATCAATTAAATCTTCACTTGTTCCTTCATAACTATATAATTCTGTTGCATCCCTACGATATATTGCATTCCGATGCGCACGATATTCTATATCTTTTTCAAAGTTATTAACCTGTGCCATTTGCACCCTCCTTATAATCCCATTGCTTTAATATTTTTAATGCTATTACCTGTACGTTTCTTCTGTGTATTTTGTCTATTATAAAAACGCTCTACAGAATAACGTAGGGCGTCAATACAGTGATTATATGTGTCTACTGGTTCATTGGTGTATTCTTCGGTGTCTTTATCTTTTTTCCATGTATAGT
This sequence comes from Staphylococcus sp. Z5-21, assembly GCF_056529615.1. Taxonomy (NCBI): domain Bacteria; kingdom Bacillati; phylum Bacillota; class Bacilli; order Caryophanales; family Staphylococcaceae; genus Staphylococcus; species Staphylococcus sp. Z5-21. Next base: position 1,741,134 of record NZ_CP096462.1, read on the forward strand.
TATCGAATTCTTCAATCGTCTTAAAACAACGCTCGTCAATAGTGATTTCAAACTGTTGTAAAAACTGTAAACCTTGAACAATTGAGCCTTTACCTTTTTTAGTAGGTACAATTCTTTCAATACCCAACTTTCTAATTTCGGCTATACTCTTTTGTTCAGCACTATCGGCAGTCACTTCTTCTTTGCTATAACCGAGTTGTTTAATAACTTTCGCTATCTCATCATTTAACATCCCAGTTTTAACATATTCTTCGACGATATATAGTTTCTTTTTGTCTTTATCTATCTTCACATGAATAAAAGCACTTGGATCATTGATGTAACCAAAGTCCAAAGCAAAGTATGAAGGCAAATGTCTTAACTCACTTACGTTAAGTAACCTTTTTTCGTACTTAGGAAATACCAATTTATCTAACGTAGCAAATTGACCTAACGCATATATCTTATAATATGCTGGATTACGTTTTGCTAGTAGTTCTAAGTTCTCACGAGTAATGTCATCTAAAAACTTATTATCCCTATAGTTTGACTGACGTATCAACACATTTTCCATTTCTTCCCCATGTTCAAAGAAATACTTATAAACCCAATTGAGTTTGCTCACTGGGTTAAACATTAAATATATTTGCTTTTTATCATGTTTACGTTCACGCAAACGCAGTGTTAATTGTGTGTAGTCATTCATTGTGAATTCAGACGCTTCTTCCATAACAACGTCTGATATACCTTTTATAGACTTTATCTTTTCTGGGTTATCTAACCCTTTAAACAAGAATGTAGATCCATTCGGTAACACTACTTTGTTATCAGTCCTGTTCCATTGGCAGTCATCCCACAATTTAAAATCAATCAAACAACTTTTCACATCTTCAAACAAACTATCTTTAATTGTAGATTGTACTTTCCTTAACCATAATATACGTCTGGGATGTTTCCATGTTTGCATAGCTTTTAATACTACCTTTTGAATAACACCATGTGATTTACCACTTGAACCACCACCATAATGAACTTCAGTGAAATTATCGTAATTCAATAGTACGTTGTATATATTTTTGTTGAATACCTTTTGTGGTTTATCAAACCTAATTTTCGGACTCATCATCATAATCCCCAATCACGATATCGTAATTACGTTGAGTGATTTCTTGTTCGACCTTATCACGATATTTTTTAGGCAATCTGTTTTTAAGTGCAAAAATTAATGATGTTGGATTCGCATGTTCATATTTCGTAGTAGTTACAACCTTGCCATTAGGTAATGCTGTTTCTTCTGTATAGTAATAGCCAGTTGCTCGTTTATGCAACGCATTTTCCAATTCATAATCAGAAACTTCTTTACCCTTTTTTATGGACTCGAAAAATTCGGGCTTTTCATTTTTCCACTTAATCAAAGTGTCTTTAGATACACCTAAATTTTTGGCAATTTGTTCATCAGTTAATCCATCACGTTTCCAACCTTCAACTAACGTCAACTTACTTTTAATATCTAATTTTTCATATAAACCTTTTCTAGCCATCTCATATATCACCACTTTCACGATATGCTCGTTTAATTTATTTTCCTACATAAAAAACCTACCCAGTGTGCTACCGGATAGGCCAAAGGAGAAATTTCATGCGTAAACTACATTTGTTTACATTACTATATTAACACCGTTTTGTAGGTCGTTTGCACAATCAACGCACAACCTTCACTTTAATCCCACATGTAGTGCTACTGCTCTTACAAATTTTTTACGAATGTTAGATACTGTATTACGGTGCATATTACATTCATCACCTAATATTTCTAACTTCATATGCTTTGTGCTATTATCCCAATACTTCTTTCGTATCACTTCTTTGTATGTCGGTTCCATATTACTATATACATATTCAATGGCTTGCACCATTTCTTCTGAATTTCTTAACACTTTGTTAGTCATTAACTTAGTTGCCATTACTTCTGTAGTACGTGTAGGCTCACCTTTTTGTAGCGGACCGTATACAATATTATCATCTTGTGTACTCATTGGATTGAGTATCTCCATGCGTAATTTTTTAATATCTTGCTTGGTTTTATTTAGGTTATATATTTCAGATTCAACATACTTAAATGTTCCTGGTTTAATATCGTAGCCTGTTTTACTCACGCTTATACCCCCTCATCTTCAAAGCAATTTCTTTTATCATCTTCTTGTCGTTTTCCTTTATAGCTTATATAAGCTAATCCCAACAACGGTATAGATACAATAAGTATATTAATCATTACTTGTCCTCCTCATAATCCTTCGGCTGATCTATATCATCGTTTGCTTGTAGTTTAATAATGATTTCATTCGTAACGTATTTGCTTAATTCATATAATGCTATGATCAGTAGTGTTTTAAGTATTCTCATTTAGGTTGCCCCCAGAATAGTTTTATTAATAAATAAGTAGCATGTATATTATGCTTGATGTTTCTTAGGTACCACTTTCTTATTTTCACTTGAAGCATAGCAACGTTTCGAATATACGTTATTTTATTTTCTATATTTTTATTGTTGTTAATATTTATCTGGTCGCTAATGATAATGTCTTGTTCGAAATTTAAATCTAACTTATCTTCATCTGTATAAATTCTCATCACTCACTGTCCTTTCTTATAATAAAAATTTAAAGATAAATATTATAAATCCTGCAAATAACCAAATAGGTAGTATTGACATAAGGACTATCTCCTTAACATCGAACAATCGTGATTTGCCACCGGTTACCTTTTCTTTCGCCTCTTCCTTACTCTCTGCCTCAACCACAGTGAACGTTTCATTCTCACGTGCTTTAGTTACATGAGTGAAAGGTGTGCCGGTTGAATCGGTTAGTGTTCTAATTAAATACTGTGTCATTTCCTCAACACTTCCTTAACTTTTTGTAGTATGTCTTTATCTTGTTCCACTTGAACCGAAACCATTTTGTCCTCTTGCTGTCTCACTTTCAAATTCCTCCACTGGTATTAACTCTGGTGTCCATATAGGTACGATAACTAACTGTGCTAATCGGTCGCCTTTGTTGATTTTGTATGTTCTCAAGAAAACATGATTATTTGTAGTTTCTAAAGGCTTACCATCTATACCGTTAAAATGTAGCCCTATCTCATTTGTTTGTTGTTCATCATTCTTAACATTAATCTTCATATGACCTTGAAACCCTGCGTCAATCTTTCCTGTTTCAACTACAAGATGTGTCTTACTACTCACACCACTTCTACTTGTTAGTAATCCCACATATCCTTTAGGAATATTTACTGCTAAATCAGTTGCAATTAATGCTTTCTGTTGTGGTTCAAGTATCACTGTTTCTGCTGCATATATATCGTAACCAGCCGATTCATCATCTGCTCGTTTAGGTTTAGTTGCGTTGTCGCTTAGTAGTTTGATTTGTAGTTTAGTCATTTTTGTTTGTCCTCACCTTCTAATCTATTTAATGCAATATCATATACCCTTAACACCGTTTCAAATTATGAATTAGTTAAATATGGAGTAAGTCGTTTAGCCATTGATAAGAAATCTCTTACATTTTCATTTGCTATTGTTTGGTTCATCTACTCATCCTCCAAATAAGTTTTGATCAATGTATACATTTCATAAGCGAATAATCCATCGTCATAGTATTCATATCTATTTGCAGATAACGGTAAATCATTTCCATATATACTTGATTTATCTATATGTTGAGAATGTAACTCCAACACTTTATCAAAAGCCTTAGCTTTGCGATAGACTTCTTGTAATTCTTGCGTCATTGCTTTATATTCTTCATATGTTTTGCTACCACTAGCATAATCAAGTAGTTTATCTTCATATTCATACGCCATCTACTTAACCCCCAATTGATCTAACTTACTTCGATATTCTCTATACATCAAACTGCCTTGATGCAGTGATAATTTATAATCTATGAGCTTTCTAAACTGTTTCAGTAATGCGAGTTGTTCTGCGTTCTCTCGTTCCAAACGTTTATTATTTGCACGCAAGACGATTAAATCATCTACACAGTGTTGATACGCTTTTTTGTATTGGTTGAGTTCATTCATTACTTGCCCATATTCATTTTCAGACATTGTTACTCTATCGATTTTGGCATCTATTCTCACTCGCCATCACTCCTTATTGATTTAAAATACGTTCATACCACCCCGCATCATAATGGTTATCTTCTATATCAGATTCTACTTTTTCCCAATCTACATCTGCTTTAAATTTAGGTCGAAAATCTCCATCACCATCTGAGTAGATAGAAACATCTCTGGAAGCTCCTAAATTACCGAGATGTTCCATTTTATTTAACATCGACATAAAACAATCAATCCATCTTTCTTCCATTTCAACTTCAATTGTAAATTTCTTCTTCACCCTCACCACTCCCTTACATAGTTGTCCACATTATCAATAGCACGATTGTCAGTATGATTACGACTACTAGCCAAACTGTGAATTGTTTCATATGCGCAAATCCTCCATTATCTTCCTGTTCCGTTTTATATCCTCACGTGGTACTGCTACGATTACATTTCTATCATTCGAAGATATTACGAATCCTTTAACACCTTTATCACGTAGTAACTTTGCAATTTCATGTGTCTGTAGCCCACATGTATTTAATTTATATTTAACTTTTATAGTATCTGATAGGATCATATCGCTAGCTCTTTCTCTATCTCAGATATCAATACTTTCTCTGCTATTAACCTAATGCTATTCGGTCTGTTACTATTCGCTGCACGTCTCTTATTTACACCAGAAGATAAGAAACCAACTGTCTGTTCACTAACCTCTAGCTTCTCGGCACATTCTTTACGTGTGCCAGCACATATAATTTCATCACCCTTGTATATCACGTATTCATAAAGTTGTTTCTGCCCCATACTGTTCACCTCTTAACACGTTCAGTCTTATTAGCAATGTAATCTTTCCATAGTTCAAAATTGTTATCTTCTGTAATTTCATATTGATGCTCAGGTATAGATTCTATAATTGCACTCTCAATCTCTTTGTCGAAGTTGTAACGTAATTCAATCACTTTACCTATCACTCTCATACCATAGCTATATTCACTTTTACCTAAGTCATGTACAATAATGTATTGTACTTTGTTAGGATCTAATTCTCTAATCTTCATCTACTTCACCACTTTCGGAAATATGTTGTTTTCACATAAATGCTTAAACCACTTGCTACTCACTCTATGTTTCTCAATCATCTCTAAACGTTCTTGTTCTTTGCGTTGTTTAGCATCTAACTTATCTCGTCTACGTTCAGCACGTTCTCTATCCTCTGCAGTGAGTCTGTCCACACCTTGACGTTGTTCATATTTTCTAATGTAATTTTTAAATTGACGTTTACCTTTTCTAGCTTGATATCTGATTACAGTATCAGTTAACTTCATACTTTTAGCCTCTTTGTAATCGTCCACATCTATTAGTATTTCATCTGTTCCATCAAGCATTACGTAACTCAAATTACCTTTATCATCTTTAACCTTTTCCATTCTTGTTGGCATATTATTTGCCCTCCTTATCATCAAAACCTTGTTTTAGGATTTCTAATGCCTTAATAACACTGTCAATGCTTAGTTTGTTATCAAAATCCAAAATCAAACTTCCAGTATCTTTTCCAATGTTTTTCTCATGATTTCTATAAGCAACGTCAAAGGCATTGCTAATGTCGGTTTCAAACGATAAAAATACACCACCTTCGCTTTCTCCAACGCCTAATAAATTCGTCATATTGAATTTAATTACTACATCGTGATAATTTTCGTTTATTTCTTCGTTTATTTCTTTAAATTTTTCTTCTGTTAAATAATGTTCTGCGACTCTTTTCCATACGTTTTCCATCCTTCTCGTCCTCCTAATAATCCTTAACTTGTACGTCTGATACTTTTCTGAATTTAATATCTTCAAACCCTAATTGTTCTGGATTATTTACATACTTTTTATATAACTTATCAGCTTCACTGTTGCTTATTTCTTCCAAATCGTAATTGTCTGCCACAGGTACCGTTACTTCCTGTTCAACTTCCACTTTGATTTGTAGTGTGATTGTTTGTTCCATTGGAATCACCTTCTATTTCTATGTGCATTATGATTTTTGGTTCTTCTGCATATTTTTTGAAACTTCTGATTTCTACAATTTGATTATCGTCATTCCACAAGTGTCCATTTGCTGCATCTAATACTGTTTTTATTAAGTTATCTATATCTGGTTTAGTTCGTTTATATTGCCCTACCATTGCAATGTGTTTTTTCTTACTCCACGACTTTAGTAATGGGAAATAAAATTCGATTGTTAATTTAATTGGCTCATCTATCATTGACATTGGCATTTGCCATCTAAGGCTTCGCTTATGGTCTGTATATTTTTTTGGCATATAGGTTTGTACAAACTTACCCGCGTTCCTGAATCGTGGTCTAGGTGATGACATAGGTACATCTACTTTTAACTCGATTGTTTCCATGTCCTCACTCCTATAGATCAAATATATTCAACTGACTGCCTAGCTCTTGCTCGTAATATAAATTGTGTACTGATTTAAAATGCATCAATTCATGGTCTGTCATTTCTTTAGTTGGACCACCGAAGTAAGCACCAGTGATATTGCCTACTTCGTTCAATCCGTTTTCTAGTGGAACAACTGATATAACTTTTTCATCGTTGTCTCTATATAAGAAATATTTTTTATTTATCATTTACTTAACCTCACGTATAGCCGGTGTATTTCGGCGTTGATTTAACTTTTGGATAAATAGGTCATACAACACTTTATCGTCGCCCTGAGCATAGTCTATGAGTTTCTGAGCATATACATCTGAACACTCAAGGTTTTGTTTAATAAATTGTTTGGTAATCAAAATTTGATACCTCTCATTCTGTAATCTTCGCCATCCATTTTAATTAATGTTGTGTTAGACATCATTCGGCTAAAGATACGCTGTGCGTCTTTATTTTTACTTAATTCTTGTGCATTTAGGTTAGTTGTATATATGTTGTGCTTACCTACTCTCGATTCAATAAGCTCGAACATCTTACCTGTCGCAAACTCATTCATGTTTATACCGAAATCATCAAACACCATTAAGTCTACTTCGCTTATAATGTGATTCAATTCTTGTTCAGTAAGATTGGTGTTCTTGTTATAGGTACCTTTTATAGTTGAAATAAGTTGTGGTACATTCATGTACAATACTGAATAACCTTTATCCCTAACTGCTTTTACTACAGACATTGATAAGTGTGATTTACCAGTACCAAATGAACCTTGCAATAGCAATGATTGCTTGTTATCTAAATTGAAGTTTTCTGCGTATCTCTCGCATAATGCTTTAGCTCTTGCTAATTCTTCATTAGTAGCTTTGTAATTATCAAAAGTACATTGCGATAGATCATCATTAATAATTGATTTCTTAAATATACTGTTAGCTTTTACAGATTTATTACGTTTCTCAAACTCTGCCTTACGCTGTTTAGCAAGTTCTATCATTTCGCAGTCACAACCATCTTTAACTACTTGACCGTTATCAAATTCGTAATAGTCATAAGTACGTCCACACTTATCACATTTCAATCCATATTCTTCTTTAGTAATATTATTTTTAAATCCAACTTTACTTGCTATATTCTCAAAGGGATTCATTTACTCACTCCCTAAAATAGATTTGCGTAAGGGTTGTCGTCTGATCCCTTATTGCTTACTTGTTGGTTGAGGTAACCCTCAAACTTGTTACCGAATAGCGTTTCTGGTCTAAGGAACTTTTCCATATCTGTACCTTTCCATTCAGCTACTTTGTTATCTATGACTTTTCTAAAATCATCTTCTGCAAAACCTTCATTCCATCTAGCCTTGATAACAGTTTGTGTTTTATTAGTAGTATGTTTATAGTGCTTGCCTGTTTTTTCGTTAAGATAGTTAATGATTGATTGATAATGTGGTTGATGTGTAGTCGGGTTTCCCGACAATGTACTTACTTCTTTATCTAGTTCTAATTCTTTATCTAGTTCTAGTTCTTCTTCTGTTGCGTTACCTTGCGTTACTGTAACGTTACTTTCGTTTAATTTGTTTTGTTCCCTGTGTTTACGCACTCTTTCGCGTGTTTGTTGTCTTATTTTTTCAAGCCCTTCGACGTTTTGATGTTTCTCCCAGTTAGTAATTCTCAACGCGCCTACATCTTCAATCATCCCTAATTTCTGGAATGTTTGTATTGCCAACCTCACTGAATTAAGGGGTCTGTTAAATTCATTTGCTAACATTTCTGCGTTGTAAGGTAAATTTTCCGATAACATAATGTAACCTTGTTCGTTATACTTACCAGCTAAAGTTAGCAACTTAACCCAAATTGTTATGATCGTATCTCTTTCGGGTAGTGCTTCAATGTACTTGATTTTGCTATCGTCGAACATCCCTACTTTAAGTTTTATCCATTGGACTTCGCCCATGTCTTTCACCTTCTCCATATAAAAGCCAATTCATATTTACATCACATTCTTTTGTTATCAAATGACATCTCGACACACTTGGTGAAGTTAAACCCTTCTCCCATTTAGAAATTATCGATTTATGCGCTTTGAATAATTCGCCAAATTCTTCTAATGTCATATGCCTTTCGTACCTCAGAATTTTAATTCGTTTACCTATTTCACGTTTGTTAGTGTTAACTTTCATGCTTCTCACCTTCTCCGTACAATATCCATTCGGGTTTTAACTTGAATATGAATGCCATCAATTTAATCTTCTTCATGTGTGGGATTAAAACTCTATTTTCCCAACGGCAAACTGTTATTCTCGTAACACCCATAATTTCCGCAAACTCACTTTGGTCAAAATTGCGTTCTGTTCTAATTTTCATAATTCTGTATGCAATACCTATTCGGTCTTTATTCCTAATTGTTTTTGCTATCATTGTTTCTCACCTCGTAACATACTGTTAAGTTTGTCATCTACTGAAATCCAACTGTTGTGTAAGTGGTATTTTTCATCAAATGATTTAACGCCTATATTGTGCTGTTCGTTGTGATGGCGTCTACAAAGTGCAAGTACATGTTTACCGTAATGATTCATCGTCCTACGATTCATGCCGCGTCCTACTGTTTCGTAATGTGCTAGGTCACTATTCGAAGCGCCACATATTACGCAGTTACGATTCACTGTAGCCCAATACAACATTGCTTTATCTCCTTGTAACAGCTTGCTTGTTTCTACTCTCATTGGTACTTGATGATGGAACATAAACGCTATGATAAGTTCTATTAATTCACTTGCTATTTTTCTTGTACAATCCCGTAAACTAATTCGTTCATAACCATTCATAATTTCTAATTCACTTTGAAATCTTTGACGCAACGCTTCTACTGGCTCGCCCCAATACAACTCAATATCTCTACACATCGCGAATATCTTCTTACGTTGATCAGTAGAAATTAATTTATTATCTGGAACAGTTACATCAGCATTTATTTTGTAACCATTGTCTATCAATTCTGTGTGACTATTTTCTAATTCAACACCAGTGGCAACGACGGAATATGTACCGTCGTTATCCAGTTGGTATCTTGTAATTTGTTGCATTTAACCACTCCTAAATTAGAACGGTAACGTCGAGTCATCTATATCAATTGGTCCGTTAGCGTTAGCGAATGGATTACTTTGATCACTTAGTGATTCTTTTTGTTGTCCATTTCCATTTGCTAATTGTTCTTCACGTTTCATTTCATCAGTTTTAGCAACTGGTTTATTTACTACTTCATCACCTTTGTTCCATACTTTCACAAAAGATAGGCGTACAAAGTATTTACCTTGATCTTCGTTTAGTTTGTGTTTTAAAACGATTGTTCCCATTTTGTTAATCAACTCATCTGTGTTGAATGATAAATCTGGTAAATTCAATTTGATTCCTAATCTACTTAAAAATTCTACATACTGTTTTTCTTGGAAGTCTTGTTGGAATGGTGGTACAAACTGATTGTGTTTATATTGCTTGCCTTCGCTATTTTCAAATACAACTGTGAAGTATCTGTTTTGACTATCATTAAATTCAACATCTTTAACTTTTACTGTGAATTCTCCAGCGCCTAGGAAGTCGCCACCTTTTAAGAATGCCTCTTGATTAGTTTCTTTAATGTGTTGTGCTTTACCTGAAATATTCATAATTTATATACCGTCCTTTTATTTTTTTAGTTTCCGTTTCTGATTGCTTCCACTACATCGTTAATGCTTGGGTTAATAAATCTTTTGTCACTGATTGTCACACTTGGTGAGTGTCTGATTTTGGTTTCAAATAAACTTGATGGCTCTGCGTTTAATACATAGTCATAACGCTTTTGCCCCTCTTGTTCCGTTTCTTCTATAGTCATTCTTGCTAATACATCAGATTGGCTAACAACTGCTTTTTTAATCTGTTCTTGTGCCTCAATTGTGATTGTAGGATTGATTGTTCCACCTTCGTCATCTTTGTCTTTATTGATGCCCTCATGACCACTTATTGCTAAATGAAATTGATAATGTTCTTGTAACTTGGAAATGTAGCGATACATACTAACGATCCTTGTAGCACATTCTCCCCAATCATTGAATGTTGCTTTACGTGTCTTACCAGCCATTACATCATCCATCGTTATATCTCTTAATTTTTGAATAGTTTCAATTACAACTACGTCTATTTGCTTACCATTATTTCTAAGTTGTTCTAATGCTTTAGGCAGCATTTTAATAACATAAGAAAGATGTTTGTAATTCTTCACTTCAACAACTGCGCCATCTTCTGTAACCGTTGTTCCATCTTCGTTAATATCTAATACAAGTGCATTATTATCTTTAGTTAAGAATGTCGTTTTACCTGTTCCGAATTTTCCGTAAATAGCAAACTTGTAATACTTATTTGCGTTTTGTTGACTAATATCTTTCACACCTAATTGAGTTAAAATGTCCTGTTCTTCACTCATTTATCTCACCCTCAAACTTCTAGTTTGCTTAACCTCTACACCAGGAATTTCTTTGCCTTCTTTTAATTCAGCTAATGCTTCTTTTCTGTTTAATTTAGGTGATTGTGATACCCAGTAATCTGTAGGTATTAATTTTTCATCTAACACGTTTAAACTAGGTGGATTGTTCTGAATGTTGTAACTGTTTAATGCAGTTTTAAATTTAGTTTTACCAGTTTCTTCCATCATGTTTTGAAGTGATTCCTTCATACGTTTAATGTGTGCATCATATGTTGTCTTACGTTGTCTTAGACGTTTAATTTCTTCGTCTATTGCTTCGTTATCATTCTCTAGTGATTTAATTACTTTGATATAATTGTCTGCTTTTACTTCTAATGCTTCATCTATACTTTCTAGTGTATCGATATATGATTGATCTAATTCTTCATGTTCTTGCGTAATCATATTCAACACCGTTAAGTAATCGCTTGATAATTGAAAAATGTTACTCATTGACTAATCCCCCTAAGATTGTGTATATTTAAGGTGTTAATTTTTGTTAAATACTCGACTGTTAAGCGTTGGCGCGCTTAGCGGTCTTTTTTTGTGCGTAATAGCTATTCCAAAATGCGTAACTACCTATGAAACTTAAAACGCTAATTACTAAACTGTAATGAAAGTCGAATGTGATAAGTGCGAAAATCATTGTGAATAGTATTGCTGTTGACCACGCTAAAATGTGTTTCATATTATCCCTCCTTACATAATAAAAATTGATTGAGCATATGATTTAATGCATTACTCTTTAAGTTATCGATGAAAATAAAGTAATTATGCTTAGTTTTCTCAAATGGCGTTCTCACAAATTCTATTGAAGTAACTTTTTTAATATCCTTATAACTTCCTTTAGTCATCAGTGATAATTCTTGAATGCGTTTTTCTATTGCTTTATTCATGTTATCCCTCCTTTAATTTTTCTTTTTAACTCTTGCTTTTATTTCTTCATCGTATTCATCAAGAAACTGTTTCATTCGCTTTCTGTTGAATAAATACTTGCCACCACCATTAGGCGTAAGAAATGTACTGAATGGTTCGATTTTCCTTTTGAAGTAATCGTCATCAATTATGTGTTCAACAATGTACTTCTTAGTAACTCTGTAATACTTCGCTACTTCTTCTAAAGTCATATTCATAGGTTGGTTATCAATAAGTTCTTGATACTCAACTTTTGAAACAATTACATGTGTGTCTGGTATTGGAACAGTAACTTGTAGTGTTTGCGTCATTTTAATCACTCCTAGATTTTGATTTACAACGTGAATAACTAGCCAATTTCTCTACTATCAACCGAGAATAAAGTGATTACTTTTTCATTGTTTTTTTCTGCTATTTCTTTTTGTTTGTCTGTAAGTTTCAAATAATTAAACGGTAAATCTACTAATTCAATTGAACTGATGTAGTTCATTGCTTCGTCAAAATCGATGTGCCTAATAGTTGTATAAGTTATCGCATCAAAGTTTTCGTTGATTTTTTTATAAATACCAGTTTGTAAATGAATACGTTTTTTATGAAATAATTCATCGGACACTGGATTTTTAAAATAGTGATTTGCTAAAAGATAGGCTCTTCTCATAACTTGAGATTTTATTTTTTTAGCTTCTCCATTTAATAATGTTTTAGTATTTTCTAAATCTTCCAAACGATCATTTGTTCTAGCGTTAATTGATTTTGCTTCATCAGCTAAATTTTCTACATAGCCTTTTATCTCGATGATTTCATCAAAGGCTTTTGCGATAAATTCACCTTGCTTATTACTTTGTTCAATCTGTCTTTTGAAAAGTTCCAACTCATTATTTTTGTTTATTTCGTTATTGTTAAAATTAGACATCTATAACATCTCCTTGATTGATTTGTTTTTTTAATCGATTTGCCATATCTGACAAATCTTTAATAATTTTTTCTATTGGTTCCCTCGCATAATCGTTATCTATGATGTCTTTCGAAAAAGCTAGGTAACATAATGGCGCTACTTCTCGAATAACTTTCTCACTGCCTTTTACTAAATCGTAAATCTCTTTCTGTGCTTTTAATCTTTGTTGTCCTTCATTAAGCTTTGTGTTCATGCTATTAATAGCTTTATTCAACTCATCGTATTTAGCTGACTTTTCATCTGTTTCAGACCGTTCACGTTTCAATTTCTGAATATCTGTATTTAATTTCTTATTATGGTCTGATACTTCGTTAAGATAATTCTGAAGTTGTTTGTTACTTTCTTTTAATTCTTGATAATCTTCCGGTTCCATGTAACGTTCAATCACTTCCGGTTCTTGATCTTCTGCGTTTTCAAGTTTCTTACGTGCAATTGATTCAGAACGTTGTGCTTGTTCAAGTTGAGATTCGAGCTGTGATTTTTCTTCGTCACGTTGTTTGAGTTGGCGTTCTAACTCTTTGTATTCTTTGTGAGTTTTAATATCACCTTCCAAAACTTTTTCTTTTAATTCTGGAATATGGGACGGTTTCGAAACTTCTAATTGCAATCGTTTCGGCAACTCTTCAAACGTTTCTAATTGGTCGCCGTGCAACTGTTGCACTTCGTTGTATATTTGAATGTAGTTATATACATTTCTTTTTTTGAAACCTAATGAGCAATACCATTTTTCAAATAAACCACCATTGTTATAATCGCTAAACTCTTGTTGTGCTTCGTAGAATACTTTTCCTACTTCTTTTGCGTATCTGTGTTTTATACCATTCAAAATATTTTCTTTTTCAATAATCGATTCTGATAATTTTTGCGGTAAAGAATCGTATTGAAATTCGTCAATTGAATATTCCATTAAAAATCTCAACACCTTTATTAGTCTCTTGTTCGAATAATTCTTTTACCTTTTCGTTTGTAATTCGATAAACCTTAATTCCTTTTTCAGCAAAGAAAATTTCTTTCATTCTATCAACAATTTTCTGTCTTTTAGTTTGATGACTAAGCCCATCAATTTCGATAACTATTTGCCTTTGAGGGTCATAAAAATCTGCAGTGAATTTTTTAGTGGCCCATTTTTCTAAACCGTTTTTACCTGTTCCAAAAGTTATTTGCCTCTCGAAGTTCGGGAATAGTGTTGCAAACATGTTTTCGTGTAAAGTGAAATCAAATTTTCCTCGTTTATCAAAAGACTTCATAACTTTTTCGCTAAGTTGTAATTCGTTCAATTAATTCATCTCCCTATTAAGTCGTTTGATGTTCTTTTTCTTCGACTAAAACGTATTTAAAATACGATTTGTCTTTTAAAAAAATAATCTCATCAATTGAGATTTCTAAAGATTCAGCTATTTTAAAAGCATCTTTAGGTTTAATAATTTCTGGGTTGTTCTCCCAAATATTATAAGTCGATGGTGATATACCTATTTTCTTTGCTAATTCTGGTTGTGTGTAGTTTTTTCTGGATCTCCATTCTTTTAAAGTAAGACCCGTTGCGTTTACTGTCATTTTTAGACCTCCTTCTTTCAAGCGCTAACTAGAGTATATCGAATTAATAATACGATTGCAAGCAATAATCGTAATTATTTTAAAAATATCCGTAATTTATTTTTAAAATATCGTATTTTAGGTATTGCAATTACGATTTTTCATAGTATAATGAAGTCATAGAAAAACATTATATATAAGGAAGTGAAAAATAATGGCTTTTAAAAACACCATAAAAGAAGTTAGGTTAAACAATAGATTAACCAAAGTTGAAATGGCTAAAAAATTAGATGTTAGCGAAGGAACAATAAGAATGTGGGAAAACGGCAAAAACGAACCTAGAATGGGTATGATTGAAAAAATAGCCAACTTATTTAATGTTTCGAAAAGTTACTTGTTAGGAGATATAGAAGAATATACAGTGCCAGAATTCGATTCAGAAATAGAAATTCCTTATTTTGGTAAAGTTTCGGCTGGTAATTTTGAGGAAGTCGCAATTGATAAAGAAACACTTAAAACACCTTCTTCTGTATATAACGGACGTAATCCTAATGAATGTATCGCTTTACAAGTTAATGGAGATAGCATGAACAAAGTGCTTACTAACGGGTCTTACATAATTGTTCATGATTACAGAATGAATCAAGATTACAAATTAAATAGTAATGATATTCTAGTTTTAAGATTAGGTGGAGAATATACGGTAAAACGTGTTAGACGTACAGAAACTAAATTACATTTAGATCCAGCTAGTTATTCTGATGAATTTAAAACAAATTCTTTTGATTTAGAAAGTGTAGGAGAAATAGAAGTTATTGGTAAAGTTATTTATAATTTTCAATCATTTGATTAAAAGTTTACTTTTATTTAACAAATAATTGATAGTATAAAATAGATTATAAAACAAAGGAGAAATGTAGAATGAAAAAGGTAGTATTTTTGTTGCTGGCAAGTTTTTTAGTATTGGGTGCATGTGGAAACAAAGAAGATAGTAAGGAAAAAGATAATAAACAAGCTACTTCATCTAGTAAAGACGATAAAGAATCAAATTATAGTGAAACTCCTGATAAAACTTCAAAGTCAAATAATGAATATAAAGATAGTAATGGTAAAGAAGCCACTAAGACAAATGAAGATAATACAAGCGATAATAATGCAAATAGTAAATCAGAAAACAACACTACAAACGATACCAAACAAGTACAAAGTAATAATAGTAATGTAAATACTGGAAGTAAACAGTCACAAAGTAATCAACAAAATAACAAAAATACTTTAAATCAAAGTAACTTACAAGCATCATCACAAAGCAACCAACAATCGACGCCACCACAAAACAATAATACTACTGGCCAAAAGAAACAAGCACCAGCAGGCATGTCACAAGATGAATTTGATCACTTACCGACTTTACATGACGAATCGCAAGTTAGTGGTAATAAGGACGGTACAGTCAACAATAATAGACAAAGCAGCAATAAGACATATGCGCAAGGTTTAGACGAATATACTGATAACCAAGGCGTTCATGGTGGATATAGTATAGACGAACCTAAAAAGCAACAAAATGTAGATACACAACAAAATAAACGTTTAAATTACGATGAATAAATTTGTGGGTAGTTCGCTACCCTTATTATTTTTTTACCTTTTTTAGGAGGAATCGACTATGAATGTAACAAAACGTAGTGGAAAATGGCAATACGATTTCAGATATAACAATAAACGATATAGAAAAGGTTCATTTAAAACAAAAAAAGATGCAACGATAGCTGGTAATTCTAAATATAACGAACTTATAAATGGATATAATATTTCAGATGATAATTCATTTATTAGCTACTATTATGAATGGGTTCGAGTAAACAAAGAAAACAAAGTTTCACAAACTACTTTGAATAGATATCTTGCATCCGGTAGAGCGTTTGAAGAAAAATTCGGTAATACACCAATCAATAAAATCTCACAATTAAAGTATAGAGAATTTTTAAATGAATATGCAGAAGGTAAGTATTTAACACCTAGAAAAGAAGGACGAGCTAAAGGTAGTGTTAAGAAGTTGCATAACTGTCTAAGTGGTGCCTTTGCAGACGCTATAAATGAAAAATTGATAACTAAAGACCCTACTTACAAAGCAGAACCACATGGAGTTAAAAAAGAAAAATCAGAAAAAGATAAATTTATGAATCTTACAGATTATAAAAAATTGAAAAGTTATGTATCAGATAGTTACGAACTTTCTTATCTATTCATTTATGTGCTTATTGCAACTGGTGCAAGATTTAAAGAAATACAACATCTAAAATATAGTGATATAGATCAAGTCAAACAACAAATACATTTGCCTGGTACGAAATCTGAAAATGCAGAACGTACAATTGCGATTGCTAAAAATGATTTAAAACATATATTAAATATTTTAGACAACAGACCACGTAATATGGGTGGTTATATATTTAATACTGGTGCTACATTAATTTCTAATAATGCAGTTACCAAAACGTTGAGAAAGTTTTTGTTAGAAAATAAGATAGGTAATTATACTTTGCACGCGTTAAGACATACACACGCTTCTATGTTATTAAGTGAAGGATTATCAATACAATATGTTAGTAAACGCTTAGGACATGCAAATATAGAGATTACATGGCGTGTCTATAGTCATTTATTAGAAGAACAAAAACTTGAAGAAGATAGTATGCTAGACAGTGCATTAGCTAATTTTTAAGATGTGTCCACATTTGTGACCACGTTATTATATATGTGTCCACTGCGTGACCAAAAATTTGAAAATGTATGATTATATATTTTTGAACAAAATAAAAAGAACGCTGATATATCAACGTTCTCGGTTGTGAAAGGGTAATAGAATTACGTACATTTTCACGTATTAGTGTCCTGGGAGGGATTCGAACCCCCGACCGATGGCTTAGAAGGCCATTGCTCTATCCAGCTGAGCTACCAGGACATATTGTTTTTGAACACAAAAATAATTATATCTAACTTAGTGCTATAAAGCAATACTCCAAGCGCTAAAAATAAATATGATTTTTCACTTTAATGGACTTTTTATCATCTTTTCTAAATATATTTTAAAATTCTAATTAAAAACTAAGTTATCTCATTTGCTTTTACTGATCAATGATTATCATAAAGCAGCACTATAAGAAATCAAATACGTGTATATTTGATTTCTTACTTCTGCATATTGAAAGCAAATTTTCGTATTAACATAACCATCGTATGTATTTAACGATTAGATTTCAAAAGTTTCACTATCAATGACCTTATGATCACGATTGTAAAAATTCAGTACTACTTCCTTACTTTGTTCATCAATAACTAATTCTGCATACGTTTCTTCAATATTGCTTCTCGATTGTGATATACTTCCTGGATTAATTACGTGTACGCCAGCGATATTTTCATGTTTAGCCACGTGTGTATGACCGTAAAAAGCAAATTGACAACCTAATGATTTAGCCTGTTCAGCAAGTTGCATGCGTGAACGATTCACATTATAAAGATGGCCATGCGTATAAAAAGCTTTAATACCATCTATTTCTATAGTCTCTTCATTAGGAAATTCAGGATAAAAATCTGTATTTCCTTTAACTCTATAAAAATGACTTAGTTCACTATCATCATATGCAAATTCTGAATCGCCTAAATGAATTGCAACATCAATATGACTGTGATGATTTATAACATCAAACAGCACACCTTGCTCTGTGTGATTATCACTAACTATAATCCATTTTGTCATGATTCATCACCTTCTAAATATTGTCGTAATTTTTCTATTGCTTTACCTCTATGACTGACTTCACTTTTTTCTTCTGCAGAAAGCTGTGCCATCGTTTTGTTTTTATCATCTAAGTAAAAAATCGGGTCATAGCCAAAGCCATGTTCACCTATTTTACTCAATGTAATCTCACCTTGTACGTTACCTTTAAATTGTACAGTTTCCTCACCTGGCGTACTCATACTAATCACACATACAAACTGTGCGCTTCTGTCTGTTTCACCACCAAGCTGGGTTAATAATTTATCGATATTGGCATCGTCGTCTTTATCGGTACCAGCATAACGCGCAGAATAAACGCCTGGTTCTCCACCTAAAGCAAATACTTCAAGTCCACTATCGTCAGCAATCACGCGTTTATTCAATACTTTTGCAGCAGCTTCTGATTTCAATTTAGCATTTGCTTCAAATGTATCTCCCGTTTCTTCAACATCGAAATCTTCTATAATTTCAGCTATACCTATAACATTAAAATCTGGAAATATAACTTTAAAATCGTTAATTTTACCTTTGTTCGTCGATGCAATTACAATATCTTCCATTGTTATGTCTCCTGTTCTTTTAAGTCTATTTTTTCAACGGTAGCACTTATATTTAACCATTCTGTTATGATACGTTCTATATATTCTGTTTCACCAGTCACGAAAAAACGATGTTTAGGTTGACGTTGATAACCAGCATGTTCATTACTAAATGTTAGTAAAGCACTGACTTCACGAGCAGTTTCTAGCCCAGAAGAAATCACTGTCTTCTCTCCACCAAAATAATCATTAATAGGTTGGTAAAGCAATGGATAGTGTGTGCAACCCAGAATAACTGTATCTGCATTGCTATTTCGCCAGTGTTTTAAATTTTGATGAATAATAATACTAGTAATGGTTGGGTCTTTATAACGCATTTGTTCTACCATAGGTGCGAAACTTGGACATGCTATACCTGTCACTTCAACGTTCGGGTTAATTGCCTTAATATGATGTCTATATGCTTCTGATTTAATTGTACCTTCTGTTCCTAAAATTAAAACATCATTATTTTTTGTTGTCATAATCGCTGTACGTGCGCCCGGTTCAATGACACCTATCACTGGAATCGGTAAAATATTTTGTAAATGGTTGAGTGCAACGGCTGTTGCAGTATTGCAAGCAATGACTAGCATTTTTATGTCAAAGGTCATTAGCTTTTGCGCTAATTCAGTAGTAAATTGTCTTACTTCAGATCCTTCTCTAGATCCGTATGGACAACGTTCAATGTCGCCTAAATAATATATTGTTTCATTTGGTAGTTGACGCATAATTTCCTTTGCGACTGTTAGACCGCCAACACCTGAATCAATTACACCAATTGGTTTTTCCATATTCAATTACATCCTTACTTATCATCTTCTACTTTATTGTAGCATAGACCTGTTTTTATTATCATTTAACAACACTGTCATTTATTAATAATTTTTAGTATGTATCCTTTACTAAACAAAATATATAACCTATCGTACTTTATTTTATAAAAAAAGACCTAGCATTTGTACTAAACAAATGCTAAGTCCTATTTATTTAATTTGAGCTTTTATTGTACTTGGTGATCTGAACCAAAGAATGATTTGAACATATGGAATGATGTTTCTCTATTTAAAGCAGCGATAGAAGTTGTTAAAGGAATACCTTTAGGACAAGCATTTACACAGTTTTGTGAATTACCACATGCTTGTAAACCGCCACCACCCATTAGTGCTTCAAGTCGTTCATCTTTAGTCATTGATCCTGTTGGATGCAAGTTAAACAATCTAACTTGAGAAATTGCTTGCGCACCAACAAAGTCATTTTTCTTAGTAACGTTAGGGCAAACTTCCAAACAAACACCACATGTCATACATTTAGATAATTCATATGCTGTTTGTCGTTTTTTCTCTGGCATACGAGGGCCTGGTCCCAAATCATACGTACCGTCAATTGGTACCCAAGCTTTCATACGTTTCAAGTTATCAAACATTCTAGTACGATCAACTTGTAAATCACGAATGACTGGGAACGTGCTCATTGGCTCTAATTTAATTGGTTGTTCCAATTGGTCAACAATCGCAGAACAAGACTGTCTTGCTTGACCATTGATAACCATAGAACAGGCACCACACACTTCTTCTAAACAGTTCATATCCCAAATGACAGGTGTTGTTTTCTCACCTTTACTGTTAACTGGGTTACGTCTAATTTCCATTAAACATGCAATCACGTTAAGATTTTCTCTATATGGAATTTCAAATTCTTCCATATAAGGTGTTGATTGATCCGTATCTTGACGTTTAATAATTAATTTAATTGTTTTTTGGCTAGGTTGTTGATTTTGTTCGTTTTGTTCAGGAGCATCATGTACTTCTTGAGTATCTGCCATAATTATTTACCTCCTTTTGAAACACTAGAATAGTCACGTTTACGTGGTGGTATCAAGCTAATATCTACAGGCTCATAAGTAAACTTAGGCGCCTCTGTTTTACCTTGATATGTAGCTAGTGTTGTTTTTAACCATTCTTCATCATTTCTATCTGGGAATTCTGGTTTATAATGCGCACCACGAGACTCATTTCTGTTGTATGCACCGATTGTAATCACTCTTGCAAGCACTAACATATTCCATAATTGACGTGTAAAGAATACCGCTTGGTTACTCCAAGTTTGCGTATCTTCGATATCTATATTTTGATAGCGTTCCATCAATTCTACAATTTTTCTATCTGTTTCTAATAACGCTTTATTTTCACGAACAACTGTGACATTCGCTGTCATAATTTCACCAAGTTCTCTGTGAAGTTTATACGCATTTTCAGTTCCTTTCATATTCAGTAAGTGATCAAATTTTTCTTGTTCTTCTTGTACACGTTTTTCATAAAAACTTTGATCTAAATCTGTATATGAATCTTCGATATTTGAGATGTATTCAACCGCATTTGGTCCTGCAACTGTTCCACCATATATAGCTGATAATAATGAGTTTGCACCAAGACGGTTACCACCATGTTGTGAATAATCACACTCACCAGCTGCAAATAAACCTTTAATATTTGTCATTTGATCGTAGTCAACGTATAGACCACCCATTGAATAGTGAACTGCTGGGAAGATCTTCATCGGAACTTTACGAGGGTCATCACCAGTGAATTTTTCATAAATTTCAATAATACCACCAAGTTTAATATCTAACTCATGTGGATCTTTATGTGATAAGTCTAGATATACCATGTTTTCACCATTGATACCTAATTTTTGGTTAACACATACATCAAAGATTTCTCGCGTTGCAATATCACGAGGTACTAAGTTACCGTAATCAGGGTATTTTTCTTCTAAGAAGTACCATGGCTTACCATCTTTATATGTCCAAATACGACCACCTTCACCACGTGCTGACTCACTCATTAATCTAAGTTTGTCATCTCCAGGAATTGCGGTCGGATGAATTTGAATAAATTCACCGTTTGCATACATTGCGCCTTGTTGATATACAATAGAAGCTGCTGAACCTGTATTAATCATTGAGTTAGTCGTTTTACCGAAGATAATACCAGGACCACCTGTTGCCATAATGACTGCATCTGAACCAAATGATTCAATCTCTGATGTTGTCATATTTTGAGCAACAATACCTCTCGCCATATTATCGTCATCTTTAACGATACCTAAGAACTCCCAACCTTCATACTTTGTAACTAAACCATCGACTTCAAAGCTACGAACTTGTTCGTCCAAAGCATAAAGTAATTGTTGGCCAGTTGTCGCACCAGCATACGCTGTTCTGTGGTACATCGTTCCACCAAAACGTCTAAAGTCTAATAAACCTTCTTTAGTTCTATTAAACATTACACCCATACGGTCTAGTAAATGGATAATCTTTGGTGCAGCTTCCGTCATTGCTTGAACTGGCGGTTGATTTGCCAAAAAGTCTCCACCATATACAGTGTCATCTAAATGTACTGATGGTGAGTCCCCTTCACCTTTTGTATTTACCGCTCCGTTTATACCACCTTGTGCACAAACAGAGTGTGATCGTTTAACAGGAACAAGTGAGAACAAGTCAACGTGTGCGCCTTGTTCTGCTGCTTTAATTGTTGACATCAGACCGGCAAGTCCTCCACCGACAACAATAATTTTCTTCTCTGCCATATATGTCACTCCCTCAAATATATATGAAACTTAGTTATAATTCTTTATAAAAATGCTAAGATTGCACTGATTCCGATATAAGAAACAACTAGGAATACAACAAGTGAAACCCAAGTGAAAATTTGTTGAGATTTTTTAGATTGTAAAACACCCCAAGTAACTAAGAATGACCATAAACCATTCGCAAAGTGGAATGTTACTGCTAATAAACATACAATGTAAAAAATTAACCAAAATCGATTCGTCACAATGTCATGAACCATGTCAAAGTTCACTTCATGTCCTAACGCACGTTGGATACGTGTTTGCCATAGATGAATTGCTACAAAGATAAATGTTATGACACCAGTCACACGTTGTAGTAAAAACATCCAGTTTCTAAATGCAGAATAATGCCCTACATTCTCCTTTGCCGTAAAGGCAATATGTACGCCGTAAACCGCATGATACAGAATTGGAATATAAATAATGATAAATTCCACTGCAATTAAAAAAGGTATAGATTCCATAAATCCAGCTGCCTTGTTAAACGCGGCCTCACCTTGTGTTGCCTGATGGTTAACAAGTAAATGAACTAATAAGAATCCACCTATTGGTATTACGCCTAGCAAAGAATGTAAGCGTCTTAAATAGAATTGATTTTTCGAATATGCCAAAAGGAAGTCCCCCCTGTGAAACAGATAATTTTTTTGGATTTCTTTTTTTACCGTACAAAGTAATGGCAATTTTCATATAAACCTTATGAACAATGATTTTTTTGTGACGTATGTTTTTTACAACACAATAACATTGCATAATTATTTAAACATCACTGCATTTTTTAGACGTTGTAGTTTACAGTTTAAATAAAAGGCTGTTGAGAACATTCTCAATTAGAAAACGCTTCCATATACTTGTAAAAAAAGAACTCCTGTTATTTGTTATTGTAACACTAATTAAATAGAAATTGGGCATGAGAATGATTCTCATGCCACAAAGTTATATCTATGAATTATTGGATAAGGCGTGATGAAGATTCTCAGCCACATTTTGGGGAAGACCAGAGTTTTTTAAATCTTCTACACTTGCTTCTTTCATTCTCTTAATTGACCCAAATGTACGTAATAATTTAGTCTTACGTTTGGCACCAATTCCATCAACTGTATCTAGAACAGATTGTAATCCTGTCTTTTGTCTTGTTTGTCTATGGAAAGTGATTGCAAATCTATGCACCTCGTCTTGAATTCTTTGCAACAAATAAAATGGTTGGCTATTTTTTTTCATAGGTACAACCTCTGCTTGCTCTCCATATAAAATTTCTGACGTTTGGTGCTTATCATTTTTACGCAATCCGGCAACGGGAATATCTAAACCTAATTCATTTTCTAGGACATCAATAACACCACTCATGTGGCCTTTACCACCATCTACAATAATTAAATCTGGTAATGGACTGCCCTCATTTAATACACGTGTATATCGCCTGCGTACCACTTCACGCATTGATTTATAATCGTCGGGTCCATCAACTGTTTTAATTTTATATTTTCTATAACCTTTTTTGTTTGGTTTACCATCAATGAAAGACACCATTGCAGACACAGGATTTACACCTTGGATATTAGAGTTATCAAAAGCCTCTATTCTTATAGGCGTTTGTATACCCATTATATCGCCTAACTCTTCAATCGCTTTAACAGTGCGTGATTCATCCTTTGCAATGAGTTCAAATTTATTTTCTAACGTAACTTCTGCATTATGATTTGCTAAATCAACCATATCTTTCTTTTTGCCTTTAAGTGGTTGTACAATTTTTGTGTCCACAACGGATTGTATCAACTCTTTATTTAAATGTTTCGGTACATGTACCTCTTTAGGCAAAATATGTTGATTTAAATCATAAAATTGTCCAATAAATGTATAGAACTCTTCTTCTTCTGTTTGTTGGAGCGGTATCATCGTTGCGTCTCGTTTAATCATATTACCTTGTCTAATAAAGAATACTTGAATACACATCCATCCTTTAGAAATACTGTAACCAAACACATCTCTAATCGTATTATCAGAAGATGTGATTTTTTGTTTTTTATTAAGGTTATGGATATGTTGTATTAAGTCTCTATATTCTTTGGCACGTTCAAAATCTAGTGATTCACTTGACTCTTGCATTTTTTGCTCTAAATTATACAAAATTGTTTTGTCTTCTCCATTTAAAAAATCCGTTATTTCTTTTGTCATTTCAGCATACTTTTCTAAATCTACTGGATACACACAAGGCCCTAAACATTGGCCAATATGATAATAAAGGCATAATTTGTCAGGCATTTTATCACATTTTCTAAACGGATAGATACGATCTAGTAATTTTTTTGTTTCTTGTGCTGAATATGCATTGGGATATGGTCCAAAGTATTTTCCACTTCCCTTTTTCACTGTTCGCGTTACAACGAGCCTTGGATATTTTTCTTTCGTTATTTTTATAAAAGGGTAACTTTTATCATCTTTCAATAAAATGTTATAACGCGGTTGATATTGTTTTATAAGATTTAATTCTAATAGTAGCGATTCAGTTTCACTGGATGTTACGATAAATTCAAAGTTTCGAATTTCACCGACAAGTCTTGTGGTTTTCGCATCATGCGCACCAGTAAAATAAGATCTTAATCTATTTCTAAGTTTCTTTGCTTTACCTACATATATAATTTGATCATTTCGATCTTTCATTAGGTAACAACCGGGCTCTGTTGGTACTACTGTCAGTTTCTGCTTAATTTTTTCTTGGTATGTTTCCATAAATTGTCCTCCTCCTTTCACACAAAATTTTATAGTTCGATTTTTCAATAAATAGCTTGGTTTTATATGATATCAACGTAGTTTTAATTTACATTTATTTATATTATAAAATAGCTTCGCAATGTTTCTCAATTGATTGATATGCTTATAAATTGAAAACTGGGACATTAATCAAGATTAATGTCCCAGAAAGTTGCCCAATTTATTATAAGTGTTTTTCGATTACTTCAGCTAAGTTTTCTTTTGGTTGGAAACCAACAACTTTGTCAACTGGTTCGCCATCTTTAAAAACGATTAAAGTTGGGATACTCATAACTTCAAATTTAGCAGCTGTTGATGGATTTTCATCTACATCTAGTTTTAAAATATTAGCTTTGCCATCATAGTCACCAGCTAATTCTTCTAATACTGGAGCAATCATCTTACATGGACCACACCAAGTTGCCCAAAAATCTACTAAATTGACCCCTGATTGAATATTTTCATCAAAGTTTGAATCTGTTACTTTTACGATTGCCATAACTGCCAATCCTCCTTAAATTTCAAATGATGAAGAAATTATAACAGACTTTATACAAATCTGCATACCTCTTGCTCACAATTATTTTATTTCTACAACGGTAACGCCAAATCCACCTTCACTCGGCATACCGTTTCTATATGATGCCACATTTTTATGTCGTTTTAAATGATTTTGCACACCTTTTTGTAATGCACCTGTACCTTTACCATGAATAATGTAAACTTGCTCATAATTGCTTAATACAGCTTGATCTAAATATTGATCTACAGCAACCATTGCTTCATCATAACGATAGCCACGTAAATCGAGTTCCATTTTAATGCTTTGACGATTTTCTCGTTTAATCATTTTCGTTGGTTCCGATTTCGTTTTCTTCGTTTTTTCTAAGTCTTCTAATGGTAATTTCATCTTAATAATACCCATTTGAACAACCGCTTCATTATGATCAATCAATTCTAAAACTTCGCCTTTTTGGCCATAAGTTAGCACTTTAACTTCATCACCTGCATTGATTTCATCCCATTTTTTCTTTTGAACATTTTGTTTTAGGGATTTGGCTTCGTATTGATCATCAAGTTGTTTCTTCTTATCAATGAGCTCGTGTTCTTTTACATCGGCACCTTTTTGGTCTCTCAATTCACGCAGTTCTTTTAATATATCGTCAGCTTCTTTTGTAGCTGATTTCACACGTTGGTTCGCTTTTTCTTTTGCTTCGTTCATCAATTGTTTTTCATGATTTTGATATTGTTCATATTGTTTTGCTAAAGCATCATGTGTATCTTGTGCTTCTCTTAATAAATAATCTAACTCGATACG
Organism: Staphylococcus sp. Z5-21; assembly: GCF_056529615.1. Taxonomy (NCBI): domain Bacteria; kingdom Bacillati; phylum Bacillota; class Bacilli; order Caryophanales; family Staphylococcaceae; genus Staphylococcus; species Staphylococcus sp. Z5-21. Next base: position 1,767,599 of record NZ_CP096462.1, read on the forward strand.
TTGTTCATCTACGCGTTTTGAATTAGATTCTAATGAAGCAATCATTTCATTAATTTCTTGCTCATCTTGGCCAATCATTGATTTTGCTTTTTGAATGATTTTCATATTTAACCCAAGTTTTTTAGAAATATCAAATGCATTTGAACGTCCTGGTACACCCATTAATAATTTGTAGGTTGGACTTAATGTATTGACGTCAAATTCGACACTGGCATTCATTACACCTTCTCGGTTATAGCTATATGCTTTTAACTCTGGGTAATGCGTTGTTGCCATAACTAATGAGCCTATTTCATGAACATGATCTAAAATACTCATTGCTAGTGCAGCACCTTCACTCGGGTCAGTTCCAGCACCTAACTCGTCAAATAATATCAAACTGTTTTTAGTTGTATCTTGTAAAATTTCAACAATATTCTTCATATGTGAAGAGAAAGTAGAAAGTGATTGCTCAATAGATTGTTCATCACCAATATCACAGTAAACATTTTCAAAAATACTTAATTGGCTACCATCTAATGTCGGAATAAGTATACCTGATTGTGCCATAACAATGATTAAGCCTAATGTTTTCAATGTAACTGTTTTACCACCGGTGTTTGGACCTGTAATAATAACTGTTTCAATATCTTGTGCAAATTCAATTGTATTCGCAACAACTGTTTGCTTATCAAGTAATGGGTGAAAAGCTTTTGGTAAATAAACTGTTCTATCTTTTGTAAATTGTGGTTTGGTTCCTTTAATTGAACTTGCATAGCGTGCTTTGGCTGTTAAGAAATCAATTTGGCCCATGATTGACTCTGAAATTAAACATGCATCTGCTTCTTCAGCTACTTCTACTGTCAATGCGGATAAGATGCGTTCTCTTTCAATCGCTTCATCATTTTTTAAACGGCTTATTTGGTTACTCATCTCTACAATGGATGAGGGCTCAATATATAAGGTTTGTCCAGAAGCAGACTGATCATGAACAATACCATTAAAATCTTGGCGATACTCTGCTTTCACTGGAATTACATTTCGCTCATTACGTACAGTGACAATCGCGTCAGATAGTTTCTTCTGGTTAGCTTGACTCTTAACAATCTTGTCTAAATTTTGTTTAATTCTTTGATTCGTACTAGAAATTTTACTTCTAATTCCTTGTAATTCATAACTTGCATTATCATATAAATCATAAGTATCACATTTTTGATGAATACTTTGATATAAATCTGACAATACAGGCAGTTGTTCCATTCTATCGTTAAGAATAGGGTAATTAATTGTTTCTTCTTCATTTAATAAATTATTATAAAATGTTTTATATTGATTTTGGATTTGTATTAGGCGTTTAATGACATTTAATTCGCTAACACTGAGTACACCACCGATTTTCGCTCTATGAATATACGTGGATATTTTAGCTAATCCACTTAAACTAGGCATACGATGTTTGTTATAAATTTGTGAAATCTCATCTGTTTCGTTCATTTGAAATTCAACCGTGTTAAAATCAGTTGCTGGTGCCATATCTACAACTTTTTCTTTACCTAAATCACTGATTGTTTCATTTTCTATCAATGCTTTTATTTTATCGAATTCTAAGACATTTAAAGATTTCTGTCTCATCTAATCCCTCTATTTCTTCAGTTTAATATTATTCTCAACGAATGATTTAAATTCTTCTCGAGACATTGTATTAATCACTCTATCTTTTGTAACAAATCCTTTTTGTGCAGTTGCAACACCATATTTCATAAATTCTAAATGTTCGACATGATGTGCGTCAGTATTGATTGTTAGCTGTATATTTGGATGTTTTTTAACTGTATCTGCATTTAAATCTAAACGTTTTGGATTTGCATTAATTTCTAAAATGGTATTAGTTTCTTCTGCAAGTTGACATAATTTATCTATGTCTGGTTCATAGCCAGGACGTTTACCTATAATGCGACCTGTTGGATGTGCAATATGGCGTACATAAGGGTTACGGCAAGCATTTTCCAATCTGCGCATGATTTCTTCTTGCGACTGATTAAAACTTTGGTGTATCGCAGCAATGGCATAATCTAACTTCGCTAATATCTCATCATCATAGTCTAATTGACCATCAGGTAAGATATCCATTTCTATACCTGAGTATATATCAATTTCCTTATATTTTTCATTTAGCGCTTTAATTTCTTCATTTTGACGCAATAAACGTTCAACTGATAAGCCGTTCGCAACTTTCAAACTTTGAGAATGGTCAGTAATCACCATAAATTCATAACCTTTCTCAATGTTCGCTTTTACCATATCTTCAATACTAAATGCACCATCGCTATATGTCGTATGCATATGGATATCACCATGAATATCTGTTAATTTGATAATATTATCTAAGTTTTTATCAAATTCACTTCCGTCCTCTCTCAATGCAGGTTCTACCCAATTCACTCCAAAATGTTCATATATTTCTTTTTCGCTTTGATATTGAATGATTTCCCCATTATTTTGTTCAATACCATATTCGCTTACCTTTTCGTCTTGTTCTTTAGCCAATTGTCGTATTCTAATATTATGATCTTTTGAACCTGTAAAATGTTGTAAAGTATGATAGAAAGCTGCAGGTTCAATTAACCTAAAATCAACACCTATCGTTTCATCATCATAAGCTAATTCAAGTGATACCTTAGTCTGACCTACTGCTACTTGCTTAACAATGTTAGGCATTTTTAATAATGACTGTTGAACTGAAGTAGGATGATCTGTGCTAATAATATAATCTAAATCTTTACTCATTTCTTTATATCTTCTATAACTACCAGCGACTTCGTATTTGTCTATATCCTTGACTGTAGCTAAATAGTCATTAATTTCACTATTTAAACCACGTATTTGATCGATTGGATATTTTTCTTTCTTAGCGCCTAAAGCTTTTACAGCTTCAAGGATATTCTGTTCTGTCTTTTTAGCAAAGCCACTTAACTCACTAACTTTTCCTTGTTCACAAGCAACTTGCAGTGCTTCTTTACTATCAATATTTAATTCTTTATATAGCTTTGCAATTTTTTTACTTCCAAGACCTTGTATTTTTAATAAAGGAATAAGTCCCTCAGGAACTTCTTTTTGCAATGCTTCTAATGCACTTGATTGGCCTGACTGACGATATTCATCAATCACTTCTCCTACACCTTTACCAATCCCTTTTAATTCAGTCACATCTTCAATTTCATCTAACGTACGTTCGTCCATTTCAAGACTTTGTGCAGCTTTTCTATATGCAGATACTTTAAACGTATTTTCGCCTTTTAATTCCATATAAGTCGCTATTTTTTCTAGTAATTGAATAATATCTTTTTTTGTCATTATTTTCACTCCATAAAAAAAGGTCAAGACAGATTACTGTAGCACGCATTCAGTAAATTAATTGTGTCCTGACCTCCTATATTTTATAAGACCATTCTAATCTATAACACGCTATATATTCACAACATAGTTGGATATATAGGGGATATGTAAAATTAAAAATTCTGAGATTTTCCCACTTATAAGCTGTTGTTGCACTATTTTTAATGGATACAACGAAATAGTGTAAAGCAATGTAGCACTGATAATGATTGAAGAAATCAGACTCATTATCACACCAATCACTCGACTTATGACATTAGGACGCTTAAATTTTAACACATTATCGAAAATCACTATAATACCATAACATATGATTTTAGTAAGGATCGCAATAATTAAAAATGCGATGATATGATCAAATCGTTGGTGTATATTATCAAATTGAATGGCATAATTCAAATCAAATGCACGTGTCTTGGGAAATGGTATAAATAATTCTAATCGCTGAGCAATTTGATGATAAAATCTTTGTGCAATCCATAATGAAAACAAAGTAGAAGTTAAATGCAAAGCACTTAACCAAGCACCTCTTCTAAAACCAATCATTCCAATATAAAGAAAAATAATTAGAACAATCAAATCTAAAATCATTTGTCTTCACTATTTTTCAACTGTTTTATTTCTTGTTGCAGACGAAGGTTTTCTTCTTCTAATTGAACTTTTTCATGCATAATATTGACAGCTGTAAGTATCGCCTTTCTCGTCGTATCTAATCCAGCACTTTTACTAGCTAACATTTTGAGTCTTTCGTCTACTAAATGCGCAACGTAACGGATATGCTCGGGATTGTCCTCACCGACAATAGTATAATGTTGATCATTTATAGTTACGTTAATCCGATTTTTAAACTCGCCCATATCATAACTCCTGACTTTTTAATATATTTCCGAACTTATTTTCCTATTTGTTTCAATTAAGTATGTAATTTAGTATTTTAGAATATTCACGAACCATTATACACGACATAATATTATTTTGTAAGAGGTGAGAATTGTTATATAAGAAATATTTGTTATTAATGCTATTTTTTATCGATAACAATTAAAATTTTCTTTCAATAATTAAAATATCATATATTTATCACCTAACACCACTTACATACATATGATATGATGTTCAATGTCTAAATACATAAGTTATTCATATAAAAAGTGAGGTACCGTACATGACAAATATTGTACATAAATTAACCAATTCAGATATACAGCAATTAATGTCAAAAATACCCTTTGAAACATCAAAGCTATCCCGAGGTATGAAAGCAAAAACAAAATACAAGGGAACTTCTATTTCAATATATAATTCAAACAAAGTGATGTTTCAAGGCAAGGATGCAGAACGTATCGCTGCACAGTTGTTGCCTAATGTTACTAAATCACAACCATCCAATAAGAAAGCTTCAACAACCAAACAAACGATTTCATATAACCAATTTCAATGTATTGGTAGTGATGAGGCAGGAAGTGGCGATTATTTCGGACCATTGACCGTATGTGCTGCCTATGTCTCACATAAAAATGTACAAATCTTGAAAGCGCTAGGCGTCGATGATTCGAAGAAATTAACAGATACAAAAATTGTTGAATTAGCCGAACAGCTCGTTACCTTTATCCCCCACTCATTATTGGTCATGAATAATGAGAAATATAATGAAAAGCAAAAGGCGGGCTGGTCTCAAGTTAAGATGAAGGCTGTATTGCATAATGAAGCGATTAAAAATGTCACTCAAAAAATTGATACCACTGAATTAGATTATATCGTTATTGACCAATTTGCCGAAGCAGGTGTTTATAAACGTTATGCCTTAAGTGACTTACCATTCAGTGATAAAACGAAATTTGAGACTAAAGGTGAATCAAAATCCATTGCAATTGCAGCTGCAAGTATTATTTCAAGGTATGCATTCGTTAAACATATGGATCATTTAACTCAATCAGTTAAAACAGACATTCCTAAAGGAGCGAGTAATAAAGTAGATTTAACTGCAGCTAAAATAATTGAACGCAAAGGCATAGCTTACCTTGATTCTATTTCCAAGAAACATTTTGCCAATCGCAAAAAAGCTGAAAATTTAGTTCAAAAAAAATATAATGATTAAATAGAAAAGCGCCTTAGACATAAATAGATGTCTAAGCCGCTTTTTCAATTGGGGAGTAGATGACTGAATTGAAATTGTAATGTCTCACTTCTTATGCAAAAGCATCAGTATGCCACGTAAAAAGTCTAGTTAGACTTATGCATACGCTTTAGCTCAAATAAACCTTTATCCGAGTCATCCTTGCCTTGATTGCATAGGTGAGACTTCGAAATTTCTATTAGAAAATTTGATTTCTATCCTACTCCCTTATCTTATATTACAAAATCAAATCTAAAATATATGTTTGTGAATCATTATCTAATCGTTGCACCCTCTGATTTTAAAGCCTCTAATATGGCTTCATGTACAGCGTTCACTTTATCATCCGTTAATGTTTGTTCAGTGTCTAAATAAGCTAAATGGATTGCGATTGATTTTTCATCTTCTGCCATATTTTCACCTTCATAGACATCGAAAACTTCTGCTTCTTGTAAAATATTGCCACCATGTTCATGAATGATGTTTACTAATTTGGCTGATGGTGTCGCACGATTAACCACTAATGCGATATCTCTTGATACGCCTGGGAATCTTGGAATTGCTTGATAATTAATATAACCAACAGATACTGACATTAATTTATCAAAGTTTAATTCAAAGACATACGTGCGTTTTAGGTCATAGTCCTTTTCAGTTTTAGGATGTAGTTCACCTACGAAACCAACAATTTCGCCATTTAATTTCACATAAGCTGTTCTACCTGGATGCAGTCCATTTATTTCTCCAGCTTCATATTCAAATTGGATATCTAGCTTTTCAGCGATTCTATCAACGATACCTTTAGCAACGAAGAAATCAATCGTTTCTTTTTTACTTTGCCAGTGATTAACTGTATAATCACCTGTTAAAATACCGCTTAAATATTCTACTTCATCAGGAAGTTCATCCTCACCATTCGCAAAAAATACGCTACCTAATTCATATAATCGCACATCGCTATTTTTACGTGCCACATTATAAGCAACTGCATCAATTAAATGCGGGATTAAACTTTGACGTAAAGTTGAGTGAGCTTCACTCATAGGCATGAGTAAGTCAATTGTTTCACGTTCTTGTAATGCAAAATCTTTTGCTCTGTCTTTATCTACAAGTGAATAATTAATTGCTTGGTTTAATCCAGCACCTTCTAATGTCGCTTTAATTATTCTTGATTTAGATTGTCTATCTGTTAACGCGCCATGTGTTACTTGATCAAATACAGGTAATGTTGAAGGGATTTCATCATAACCATAGATACGTGCGATTTCTTCAATTAAATCTTCCTTAATTGAAATATCTTTACGACGTGAAGGCACCATGACAGTGAGTACATCTTTATTTTTAGTTGTTTCAAAACCTAATTGAACAAATATAGATTCAATATCTTCAGCACTGAGTTCAAAACCGATTGTTTGATTCACTTTTGAAACTGAAATATCAATTGGTGTAACGAAAGATCCAAGTTCACCTTGAGAAACACGTCCTTGTGCTACTGAACCGCCAGCATAGGTTTGTAATAAGTAACAAGCTCTATCAACGGCCTCATCTACAAATTCAGTTGCAATACCTTTTTCGAAGCGACTAGATGCTTCACTTCTTAAGTTCAATCGACGTGATGTATGTCTTATGGATACTGGATCAAAAATAGCGCCTTCTATTACAACGTGCTTCGTTGCTTCTGTAACTTCAAAGAAATCTCCGCCCATTACACCTGCAATCGCAATAGGTGTTTCTCCATTTGTTATAACAATGTCATTTTCTTTTAGTTGACGTTCCTGGTTGTCTAAAGTTGTCATCTCTTCATCAGCTTTAGCTTGTCTCACTTCTATATGTTTGGAACCAATTTGGTCTTGATCAAACATGTGCAACGGTTGACCGTATTCAATTAATACATAATTAGAGATATCTACAACATTATTAATTGGGCGAATACCAGCTTTGATTAAACGCATTTGCATCCACTCTGGAGAAGGTGCAATTGTTACATTTTTCACTACGCGTGCACTGTAATATGGTACTTTATCTTCATTTTGAATGTTGACACTAATTTCATCATTCGTTTGATCACTTGTTTCTGTACTTTGTGTTTCAGGTTTCGTCATTGGAACATTATATAGTGCAGCAGTCTCATAGGCTGTACCAATCATACTTAATGCATCTGCTCTATTTGGTGTTAAATCAAATTCCATCACTTGATCATTTAAATATAATGCATCTAATGCATCTGTTCCCGGTTTAACTTCAGTTGAAAATACAAATATACCATCTTCAAATTGTTTCGGTACTAAATTACTAGGCACCCCAACTTCTTGTAATGAACAAATCATACCTTCAGAACGTTCGCCACGTAATTTCGCACGTTTGATTTTCACACCACCAGGTAATCTGCCACCAACACTTGCAACGATCACTGTTTGGCCTGCATCTACATTCGGCGCACCACAAACGATTTGTACTGGCTCCGCTTCACCAATATCAACTTGGCATATATTAAGTTTATCGGCATCTGGATGTGCAGCTATGGATTGTACATAGCCTACTACAAGGTTTTTAATCTCTTTTGTATAATCAATAATATCGTCAACTTCAATTCCAGTACGTGTAATACGTTCTGCAAGTACATTAACTGGTTCATTAATTTCTACATATGACTCTAACCATTCTTTAGAAATAAACATTATTTTTCACCTCTGTCTTCTACTGCTTTAAATTGACTTAAGAAACGTACATCATTTGTATAGAAATGACGTATATCTTCAATACCATATTTCAACATAGCGATTCGATCTGGTCCCATACCAAAAGCGAAACCAGTATATTTATTTGAATCAAAGCCTGCCATTTCAAGAACGTTAGGATGAACCATACCAGCACCTAATATTTCTATCCAACCCGTATGCTTACATACGTTACAACCTTCACCTTTACATTTGAAACAAGATACATCAACTTCAACAGAAGGTTCTGTAAATGGGAAATAGCTAGGTCGTAAACGTATTTCTCTATCTTCACCAAATAGTTGTTTAGCTAATAATTCTAAAGTACCTTTCAAATCGCTCATTTTAATATTTTCATCAACAACTAACCCTTCAATTTGAGTGAATTGGTGACTATGTGTCGCATCATCAGAATCACGACGATAAACCTTACCAGGACATAAAATTTTAACTGGGCCTTCACCATTGCGTTTTTCCATTGTTCTAGCCTGTACTGGAGATGTGTGTGTACGCATTAAAATTTCATCCGTTATATAAAAACTATCTTGCATATCTCTGGCAGGATGTGATTTTGGTAAGTTTAACGCTTCAAAGTTATAATAATCTTGTTCAACTTCAAAACCATCAACAATTTCATAACCTAAACCTAAAAATAAATCTTCAATTTCTTCGATGGTTCTTGTGAGCGGATGTTTAGCACCAATCGCAATTTTACGACTTGGTAATGTTACATCTATTTTTTCTTCTTTCAATTGTTGCTCTAACTGCTCATTACCCAGTAATTCATGACGTGCTTGAATTTCCTTTTCAATCGTTTGTCTAACTTCATTTACTTGTTGACCATATGCAGGTTTCTCTTCATTCGGTAAATCTTTCATATGTTTCATCAATCCAGTAACTGAACCTTTTTTTCCTAAATACTTAACCTTTACATCCTGTAACGCTTTTTCATTTTGAGCTTCATTAATATCGACTAATGCCTGCTGCTTGATTTCAGCCATAGCTTCTGTTTGTGCCATACTTAGCCCTCCTACTTGAATTTTAAGTTGTTATATTTATATTTTAAAATTGCATAAAAAAAGACTTCCATCCCTTAAAACTGGGACGAAGTCTTCCGTGGTACCACCCAAATTTATGCCGTAGCATACACTTGTTGTCATTGATAACGGAAATGATTTCCGACTTAAATTTCTTTAAGTAACCAAAAAGGTGAAAAAAACTAACTACATCGGATTATCTTTCAGTCGTGGATAATCTCCCTTTTACTTCTGTATCTATTTAGTTTACGTCTTTTTATGGGTTCATATTTAAATATCATTACATTTATTATATACGATGATTTATGATAGGGTCAACCTTTCAAATGATACATCACAATACTACCTGCTATTGCAACATTTAAACTTTCTGCTTTACCATAAATTGGAATTGTTAGATTTTGCGTTGTTTGACTGAGTAATTTGTCATTAACGCCTTCACCTTCATTACCTAAAAGTAAAGCAAATGTCTCTTGACTAGGTATTTGATTATATACAACTGCATCTTCTAACGCAGTCCCATAAACATCGCCCTCAAAATCAGCAATAAAACCACTTAACTCTGTCGTTAAAATAGGTATGTGAAATACACTACCTTGACTTGCACGCATTACTTTATCTTGATACGGATCTGCAGTTCCTTTTTCTAACACGATTAAATCTAAACCTGCAGCATCAGCTGTACGGATTAACGTACCTAAGTTACCTGGGTCCTGAATACAATCTATTAATAACACTTGCTTCGCATTAGTAGTTTCGTAGATAGGTTTCTCAATAACAGCAAAGAATCCTTGCGGTGTCACAGTTCCCGATAATACTTCTGCAACTTTTAAATTAATTTCAAATACTTCTTCTGCATAACTTATCATATCATCTTGTATTCTATCTGCATCAACAACATAGAGCTGTTGAATCTTGATATTACTCTTATAAGCTTCTTCTATAAGATGATAACCTTCTATAAGCGCAAGGCCAGTCTTATCTCGCTCACGCTTTTTCTTTAATTTATTTGCATTTTTTATTTTATTATTTTGTGCTGAAGTTATTATTTCCATAACATAGCCTCTTTATATATTTATTTTCAACTTTTGAATAGGTGTGTAATGTTCGAACGTATGCCTTTTGCTAATTTAGACAATTCGTGTTTTTCTTTTACCACAATACTATCACCTTTATATGTTACTATATCACCTTTGACAGGCGCTGTAACATTTTGAAATTGAATTTTTAATGTTTGTGTCGCTTGAATATGCTTATCTTTCATAACTTGAAAGTGTATATGTGGCTCTGGTGTATTACCTGAATTACCAACTTCTGCTATGTGTTGTCCTCGCAATAGCATATCACCTTTTTCAATCTTAAAAGAATATGGTTTAATATGTGCAATCATACTATATTCATTACGCCCATGTTTAATAATAATATAATTACCTTCTGGATGGACAGTATTACTATCACCGGGTAAGTTATCTGGTATACCATCTACAATCGCCTCTACTACCCCATTTGCTGGCGCTACGATTGATGTTCCATAGCTATAGTAATTCTCACATTCATTTGGATTTCCTTTATATGTATAACCATCTTTAACTCTCACTAAATCTAAAGCATGACGTTGTTGTTTAAATCGATGATGGTCATTCGTTAATTCATTATCTCCACCCCAATAAACTAAGCACGGTTCTTTAATTGGAATGGTATAGCTATATTTAGTATGTTTCGCATTATGGTTATGACCAATTGGTAATAAGGACATTCCAACAATCTCTTGGTACTTATTTAATGTGACACTTGCACCTGTAGCCATTTTATTATCAAACCAAATGTACTCATCTTGTCGATTAATATTGAGATGTCTATATAAATTATTTTCGCCTCTAAGTGCATTATAATTACTTAGTAATTTCTCAAGTTCTTCAAAAGATGAAACTTCTTGAAATGATTCACTAAAATGATGATAAAGCCACTGCGCATCGTGATCTTCAATTTTATTTATAATTATTTGTGCATTTATCGTTTCCATATGATTCACACAACCTATCAGTTGAATATATAGAGTAACTATCTCTAAAATAAAAAATCGTTCAAAAATTATCAAGTGAATAATTAATGAACGATTAGATTAGGCTATCATATAGCCTAATAATTAAATGAAATTATTTTGATACAACGTCTTCGCCTTTGTATGAACCACAGTTCTTACATACACGGTGAGATAATTTGTATTCTCCACAATTTGGGCATTCAGTCATACCAGGTACTGAAATTTTAAAATGCGTACGACGTTTATTTTTTCTTGTTTTAGACGTTCTTCTTTTTGGTACTGCCATGATAATCCTCCTTATATTCAAACACTAAATAGATAATTTCAGATTCAATAATCCATTATACTATAGATTATCTAAATCCGCTATTGCTCTTCGTCATATAATTGTTGTAGTTTTTGAAGCCTAGGATCGATTTGCTCTGATTCAGCAGATGCTTTATCTTTCGCAATTTCAACCGCTTGTTCTTCGTCAATAACTTCCCAACCATTACCTTCTCGTAACATCTGATCGCTTTCTTTTGAAAAAACGCGCATTGGTTTTTCAATAATAACTAGTTCTTCAGCAATATCTTTTAGATTTATCATACCGTCTGTTGCATCATGGTAATGTTCATCTTCATCTTCATCATTTTCAAACTGCTCATATCCTTCTAAATCAAAAATCTCTTGAGACTTGATATCAATAGGAACTTCAACAGGAACTAAAGTACGTGCACAAGACATCGTATACGTCCCAGTCAAATGCATATCTGCAATGACTTCACTTGATCTGACGGTTAATTCACCTTCAACATCAATATCTGATAAATCTATTAAATCTAATGATTTTACTAAATGATCAAAATTAACCGTTTGATGGAATTCAAAAGGTTTATCTTGGAATTTTCTTAATTGTGTTATTGACCATTTCATATGGCTTCACCTCTAACAAGCACAAAATTTATTTTAACTTTATAGATATAAGTTGTCAAGATTTTTTCTTAACACAGTTACATCTGTTACAATATCTATAATGAATTCTGAAAGGAAGAATTGCAAATGAAAAGCGTTGCACTAGTCACTGAATATAATCCCTTCCACAATGGTCACTTATACCATGCCCAACAATCAAAGTCAATAACCAACTCTGACATTTCCATAGCAATCATGAGTGGAAACTTTGTGATGAGAGGCCAACCTGCAATTTACAATAAATTCACTCGTGCAAAAATGGCATTGTGTGCCGTAGACCTTGCCGTAGAGCTTCCAGCTTATGCATCAGTGTCTGCAGGTCAATATTTCGCAAAAACAGCTGTGCAGATAGCAGATTATTTAAATGTTTCTCATTTATCATTTGGAAGCGAATCGGGTAATATGGATGACTTTCTATCATTGGCACAGTCTATTGATAAAATTGAGCAATCACCTCTATTTTTAGAAAAATTAAAAGAAGGCAAAAGCTACCCAAGAATCTTAAGCGAACTGATTACTGATAATGACTTGCTATCATCGCCCAACAATACATTAGGCCTTTCTTATGTGAGAGCAATCCAAACATACGCACCATCAATACAACCATGGACGATTTCCCGATTTCAGTCTGCCCATCACGATAATGAAATCTCTCACCAAACATTTGCAAGCGGCACTTCTATTCGTCAATCATTAATGAATCAAACGGATCATTGGAAAGATGTCGTACCATCTGAGATACATAAGCACTATGAACGACCTCATATCTCTATTGAGGATACATTCAATTATTTAAAATATGCAATTTTAAGCCAAGATGCCACATCATTAGCACAGATTTATACCATGAGTGAAGGCATTGAAAATCGCATACTTCAAACTATTGAACGAGCGACAAGTTTTGAACATTTAATGACACTATTAAAAACGAAACGTTATACCTATACGCACATTCAGCGTTTACTTATGAATATACTTTTAAATTTTAAAAAATATGATGAGCCTGCGTCAATTAACGCTGTGCGTATCCTAGGCATGTCTGAACGTGGACAACAGTATTTAAAACAAATTAAAAAATCGTTTCCAGAAAGAAACTTTGTGACGCAAGTCAATAAACAAAACGCAAATTTATTTACTAATGAGATACATGCTACTAAAATTTACAACCTTATTTCAGGCCAAACTGCAAACGACTTTAATACACCAGTGATACGGATTTGATACGGATTAAAATACCAAGCATGGTCATTTAGCTTTGCAATTGCATAAGGGAGTGGGACAGAAATCAGCTTTTTAATAATGATTTCGTTGTCCCGCCCCCACAAGGCTGACTAGAATGCTAAAAAACATGCTTGTGTGCATTTAGCTTCAGTCAGCTACTGTGTAACACTAACCAACAAGTTGGTAAGCTACTTTGGTTTACAATTGCCTTGCAATTGCATAAGAACCACTAACCAACAAGTTGGTAAGCTACTTTGGTTTACAATTGCCTTGCAATTGCATAAGAACCACTAACCAATAAGTTGGTAAGCTACTTTGGTTTACAATTGCCTTGCAATTGCATAAGAACCACTAACCAACAAGTTGGTAAGCTACTTTGGTTTACAATTGCCTTGCAATTGCATAAGAACCACTAACCAACAAGTTGGTAAGCTACTTTGGTTTACAATTGCCTTGCAATTGCATAAGAACCACTAACCAACAAGTTGGTAAGCTACTTTGGTTTACAATTGCCTTGCAATTGCATAAGAACCACTAACCAACAAGTTGGTAAGTGGTTCTTTATCATTTTTTAAACTTTTCGTTTAACGCTTTTTCAACATGTACAGGTACAAAGTCTGAAACGTTTGCTTTATATGCTGCAACTTCTTTCACAACGCTAGAACTGATGAATGAATAATTTGTACTCGTCATCATATACATTGTCTCTACATTGCTGTTTAATTTTTTATTCATTGATGTAAGTCTTAATTCATATTCAAAATCACTCACAGCTCTTAATCCTCTTATAATCGTTTCTGCTCCAATTTTGTCACAAAAATTGACTAATAAACCATTGAAATGATGAACTGTTACGTTATTCAAATGTTTCACTGATTCTTCAATCAGCGCGATACGTTCTTCTATTGAAAATGTGCCTGACTTACCACTATTTTTCAATACACAAATATGTAGTTCATCAAAGCGATCCGCACTTCTATCTATGATATCGATATGACCATATGTAATCGGATCGAAACTTCCTGGAATGACTGCTTTAGTTGTAGACATATTAATCTCCTTTTTTTAATAACAAAGTGTCTGTCAAACCATAATGATAACGTTTTATCTCATGGAATGGCTCCGTTTTGATTTTTTCATGATGTTTAAACTCACAAACGATAATACCATTTTCTTTTAATAAATTAAACTTTGCAATACCTTCCAATGCTTCATCAATTAACCCTTTTTCATAAGGAGGATCTAAAAATATTACATCAAATTGTATTTCTCGTTTGGCTAAGGCCTTTAAAGCACGATCAGCATTGTTTTTATATACTTCTGCTTGTGTATCAATATTAAGGTTTTTTAAATTTGCTTTAATGACTTTTACAGCTTTAAAATTTTGATCAACAAATATCATTTGGTCAATGCCTCGAGATAATGCTTCAATTCCAAGTGCTCCACTACCAGCAAATAAATCAAGACCAATGCCAGAAACTTCGTGTAAACTATTAAATATACCTTCTTTTACTTTATCCATTGTCGGTCTAGTATTGCGTCCTTCTAAACTCTCAAGCGCCTTACTCTTATGTATTCCAGAAATTACTCTCATATGATTTACACTTCCATTCTCAAAATATATTTTATATAATGCATACTGCAGATAAGGAGGCATCGTATTTTGAAACAATCATTTATAAAGCTCGGAGAAGGCCTTACAGATTTATTCGAATTTAATACATTAATAGAATATAACCACCAACGTATAGCACATATCGTTTATTTTCATTCTCCAAATTGTGCACACGCACGTTCATCTGTCGCTATCATCATGCAACCAACCAGTGAACAACATTTCCAAGCAATGTATATTATGCTTAACGCAGTGAAATACCCTTACCCTGATTCCAATAAAAAATTTGAACTGATAAATAACCAGGCTGAAAAATATCACGTCAATATAAAAGCTGTTGACGTCCAGCCCACCGAACGATTTCACGACACTGAATTATATTTTAATTATTTAACAAGTGTCTTGCGCTTACAAAGATGGATTCCACCTTTGCAATAATATAACAAAAAGCCACTATAGCTATTGCATATACTATTGTGGCTTCCCTATTGTTAACGCTGATATAGCAACTGCTTCAGTCAGTATGCAGCAGTATCGTTAAGTTCATATTATAAAACTTCATGCTGTTCTTTCTCATAAACTTTCTTCAAATATTTATAAGGTGAACCTTCAACATGCTTCACGTATTTTAATCTCATTAATTTATCAACAATTTGATCCGCTTCGTCTTCATTAATGTACATGACAACAAATCTCTCTTGTCCATTAGTACTGACAATATGCCCGAATTTACGTACTTGTCTTTCATGCTTCATATGTTTTAGATATATAATTATACTTGTTCTTGGTACAATATTCATTTATTCATCACTCCATTTATTAGCTATTATATAATATCATGGCTTTTCCATTTTATAAATAATAATTATTTTGATGTAGCATGAACTTTTGCTATATTACTCTATATACCCAAATTTGAGGAGGAAGGCTCGTGACAAAAATTAATAACATAATTAAAGCTGGATTTTTAGGCACAGTCGGTTTGGTAGGAAGTTTAATTTTTATTAATAAATATAAAACACAACCGCATAATCAAAGTATACCACCTTTCTTTTCTAGAACTGCACCATATATTTTTGCACATCGAGGTGGTATGGCTGTCAGACCAGAGCAAACTAAGCTTGCTTTTGATAATGCAGTCGCACATGATATAGATGGTTTTGAAACAGATGTCAGACTTACGAAAGACCATAAACTTGTAGTATTTCATGATGCTACTGTTGATCGTACTACAAATGGATCAGGTAAAGTATCTGAACATACTTTAGCAGAATTAAAACAACTAGATGCAGGTTATCGATTCACCGATATTAATGGTACTAAAGTTTATCGTGGACATGAAGATGCCAAAATATTATCATTTGATGAATTATTAAAACATTATCCAAATCAATTAATTAATGTGGATTTAAAAGATGACCCCAAAAGCAAAGAAGGTGAATTAGCGCCAGAAATCATTTATGAAGTCATCGTTGCACACCATGCACAAAAACGCGTTTTAGTGACAAGTTTTCACAGTCAACAAATTGAAAGATTTAATATAATTAGCCATGGTACTGTGGCGATTGGTGCAAGTCAAAATGAAGTAGCTGAAGGCGTATTGAAATTCTTCACAGGTCTTGGCAATACTTTCCAACCTCGTGCGAATACGTTTCAAATGCCTGTTTCTTTTAACGGGATTAAGCTAACATCGCCCAAGTTTATACAATGGTTAAACGAACGAAATATTGTTCCAGGCTACTATGGTGTTAACAATTTAGATATGATGAATGATTTAATCTTTTATGGTGCACATACCTTAGTCACTGATCGACCTGATTTAGCAGAAAGATTTAAAAATACGTATCCCAAATAAATATTATAAAATAAACGACAAGTGCTATTTACAATGATTTCAATATCTGATTAAATTCACAAAAAAGGAGGCAGAGTCCTGTTAGCGCTCTGCCTCCTTTACTATTTTCTTAAAAATTCCAATCTATCTTTTATAATGAACAACCACATGAACCGCCAGTGGCACAACCACCTGATTCTTTTTGGAAAAATGGATTGCCCGCTTCAATCTTCACATTCTCAGAAACTGCGTAAGCAATTTTCACAATAACTTGATCTATCAATTCCTGCAAAGCAACTTCTTTTTGTTTATAATCCATCACTACATCAAGCATTTCATATGCACGTTTACGTATACGTGTTTCTAACATGACACTTTGATAATCTGGATGATATTTACCAAACCGCATAATTTCATCATATTTTTCTTTAGATTTTAAGAAAGCTTGATAAAGTAGATGCGCTTCATCATCATTGGCTAATGTCTGTTCAGCTGTTTTGTATGCTTTATATAATCGAGATTGTAATATTTTATCACTGAGCATTTCTATTTCATCTAGCACTGTTAAAGTTTCTTCTGTAATCATCGTCGTCCATCTCCTTTCTATTTATCCTCTACGAAAATAAGTGTGTAATAACCATTTGTTACTTCGCCACCCATTTCATTATATTTTGAATTTAACATCCTTGATCTATGGATATCCGAATTTAACCAACTATGAATCAACGTAGGTACTTCATTAAAATCATATCCTACGTTTTGACTCGTGGAGACAAATGATATTTTTTGTTCATTCAACTGTTGTTTTAAAGCATCTTCTGTAAATTCAACACTATCAGTCCCTGTAGCTTCATACAAGTTAAATGATGCAATATGAGCTATATCATTGTTAATTTTAAGTGGCTTGGCATCCTTTAACTTTCTCATTTCATTTGTAATTTCATATAATGTCATCAATTGATTTGAATTTTGCTCATAGGGCAAATCATCATGCTCACTTTGAACTTCTTTATCTTCTTGAGAACTTAACATTTGATATGGTTTAAAGGCTGCTAAGGCTTCGCTATCTAAATATCTAACAGCTACAATTTCATTTGATTGTTGGTCAATATAAATTTGTGCATAAATATTTTTAAACTTTATAAGTGTTTGCGTCTTCATATCTAAATCAGATAATTCAAGTTCATATTCTTTACCATCAACTTTAATCGTTGGTTCAGGATTAATACTGTATTTCTCAAAAACATGTGATGCATTATCGGAAATCTTTAATGGATCAACTTTTGCATCTTTACCAGTTGCGTACACAGATTTAATAATATTATGCTTTGTTGTAACAAGATAATATTGATTATGCTCTTTAAATATATAATTTTTAAAATCACCTTTATATGAATAAACCCGTTCAGCTTGCCCATATGTATTTGTAAGTTTTTTTAGGTTTTGACCTACCCACGTACCGATACCTTCTTTTGGCATCGGATTTTCAACTGATTCCTCATTTTTATTAATATTTTCATTTTGAGTAGTCTTCGTTGAATCTTTATTAGGATTCTCCAAAACATCAAACTTTAAACGTGGTGAGTAAAAAAGGTAAATCAAGAAACATATTAATAACAGTACACCAATAATTTTAATTATTAATTTTTTCATCGCTCACCCACCTATACTTCTCTTTCATTTATTGTACATGTTTCAATATATCACAAACAAGGCATGCCGTCGTAATATTAGAAGTATATTGTAAAATACGACAGATTTTCAACATATTACGCTCTATTACAAATTAAGGTAATACACAACTCAACTTTGGGTATACTATGAAATAAGAGGTGAAAATGCATGTCAATGATACGTATACATGGCGCAAAGCAAAATAATTTAAAAAATATTTCTGTTGATATACCTAAACATCAAATAACTGTTTTTACTGGGCGTTCGGGTTCAGGAAAATCTTCTTTAGTGTTTAATACAATTGCCGCAGAATCAGAACGGCTTTTAAACGAAACTTACTCAACATACATACAACATCAACTAGCTCAATTTTCAAAACCAAAGGTCGACTTAATCGAACATTTACCAGTGGCAATGATTATAAATCAAAAAAGATTAGGTGGAAATTCTCGCTCTACAGTCGGTACAATCTCGGACATCTATGCATCTGTGAGATTACTTTGGTCACGAATTGGCAAACCGTTTGTTGGTTACTCAGATATCTTTTCATTTAATAATCCTAAAGGTATGTGTGAAACTTGTTCAGGGCTTGGTTACGTTGAGGACATTGATTTACATGAATTATTAGATTTTAATAAATCGCTCAATGAAGATGCGATACGTTTCCCTTCTTTCAGACCAGATAGTTGGCGAGGAAAACGCTATTTATATTCTGGTTTGTTTGACAACGATAAAAAATTAAAACATTTTACCAAAGAAGAACTAGATACCTTCTTGTACGCTAAGCCAATGAAAATTAAACACCCACCAGAAAACTGGCCTAAGACTGCAAAATTTGAAGGTCTCATCCATAGATTTAGACGTTCATTTTTATTGAATGACAACTTTGAAAAAAATAAATTTAAAGAAGCGATTGATAGAGTGGTTACTTCTAAAAAATGCCCTACTTGTCACGGAAAAAGACTGAGCACTTCAGTTTTAAAGTGTAAAATCAATAACTTAGATATTGCTGATTTTACAAATTTATCAATTGATGATGCTTTAAAATTCATCAAAAAAATTGATTCACCAAAAGCAAATGTCATTATTGAACCATTGCAACAGCAGTTAGAATCATTGAGTTATATCGGCTTAAATTATTTAACTTTATCTAGAGAAACCACCTCTTTATCAGGTGGAGAATCACAAAGAATTAAACTCATTAGACATTTAAACAGTGCGTTGAGTGATTTAGTATATATTATTGATGAGCCGAGTATTGGACTTCATCCAGAAGATATTCAGCGTATTAATGAAATTATTCTGTCCTTGAAAAATAAAGGGAATACAGTTTTAGTAGTCGAACATGACCCAGATGTTATAAAAATAGCCGATCATATTATTGATTTAGGTCCTTTAGCTGGCAAATATGGTGGTGACATTACTTTTACAGGTAGTTATCATGAGTTACTCAATTCAACAACACATACTGGTGATGCTTTACGCAGAACGCACCAATTAAAATCACCGAATTTAAGCGCTTCAAATTTCATAAATTTAAAGAATGTTTCTCGTAACAATATTAAGAATATGACTGTGACACTGCCTGAACAAGCTATGACTGTCGTAACTGGTGTTGCGGGTTCTGGTAAAAGTTCGTTAATCCATGCAGGTTTAGAAGCGCTAGCAGATACCATTTTTATAGACCAAAAACCAGCGCATGCTTCGAGTCGCTCCAATTTATTGACTTATTTAAATATATTTGATGATGTGCGCTCATATTTTTGTGAAGCAACCGGTTTAAAGAAATCGTTGTTTAGCTATAATTCTGCAGGTGCTTGTCCTGAATGCCACGGTAGAGGCATTATCAAAACAGAGCTAGCCTTTATGCCAGATTTCACACAAACATGTGATGTTTGTCATGGTAAACGATACAAACCAGAAGTGTTAGATGCTAAAGTGGAGGGGTATAATATTGCTGATATTTTAGCATTAACGGTTGATGAAGCAATCACCTTTTTCAATAAAAATAAGGATATCGCTCAACCACTCCAAGCTTTAAAATCAACTGGTTTAAACTATATGACATTGGGACAAACACTTGATACATTGTCTGGTGGCGAAGTACAAAGAGTCAAATTAAGTAAATACTTAACAAAGACTGTCCACCAACATATCTTTGTTTTTGATGAACCAACGACTGGTTTACATGAAGATGATATCCCCATATTAATAGATTGCTTTAAACGACTCATCGATGAACACAATACAGTTGTTATTATAGAACATAATTTAACGATGATGACTTATGCTGATTGGATTATTGATATCGGACCATTTGCAGGTGAAAAAGGAGGCCAATTACTTTATCAAGGGGAACCTCAAGGTTTACTTCAAATAAATGCGTCGCTTACAGCCAAGCACTTAAAAAGATATACAGAACGCTAATTATCTTGTTAGCTATTCAAAACAAAGAGGAGTCATCTCATTGAGATGACTCCTCTTATATGCCTTTTAAAAAACTAACGCTTTATTTATGATTATTATAATCCAAACGTTGCTTTAAGTAGCGATGTTGTCTCGCCACCTGGATATAATACGTAAAGCAATAGGTATACAGCTACACCTGTAATAGCTGTACAGAACCAGACAATCGATGCTATAGGTCCAACAAATCTATGTACCTTAAATTTATCTTTAAAGGCGGTAATGATTTGTACAAGTCCTAAAATGCCCCCGATTGTTGCCAAATTAATGTGGAAAATCAAGAAAATTGTATAATAAATTTTGATAGAATCTGGACCACCAAATGCAGTATTACCTATAAAAATTGTTCTTGAAGCATAAATGATAAAGAATGCTAGTGCAAAAAATGCTGCAGCCAACATTACCTTTTTATGACTTTCAATTTTTCTTTTCCATATTTGACGCCAACCTATTGCAATAAGGATTGCACTAATTACAATAAAGCTTGTACTGATTGTGGGTAAAATTGGTAAGTTCATATAATACATCCTTATCATAAGTTATTAAAACATTTGAATGAGCGAGATGACAACAACGAGTACGAAGAAAACGACTAAATAGTTTAGTGAATATATAAACATTTTTGTTGCCCATTTTGTTTGATCTGTATCTTTTTTGAAGCTTGTTAATCCTAAGTACAGCCATCCTAAATTTAATAAAGTAGCTAACACAATAAATGTAACACCTAAGCTACTTAATAAGAATGGTAGTGGTAACAAGACAACTAACCAGAAAAACATACTTACTCTCGTACGATTAAATCCTTTAACTGATGGTAACATTGGTATATTTGCTAATGAATATTCATCCTTACGTTTAATTGCTAAAGCATAAAAATGAATCGGTTGCCAACAGAAGATAACTAAGAATAGTGCAACGGCTACTAAGCTTATATTTCCTTCTATCGCTGTCCAACCAATTAGCGGTGGAACTGCTCCTGGAAAACTGCCTATGACTGTATTCCAAACCGTATGTCTTTTAGACCAAATTGAATAAAATGATACATAACCAACAATGCCCAATAGACCAATAACGCCTGAAGGTATATTGAGTGCAAATAGTAATGCTTCCCCTATGAGCATCATTCCAAAGCTGAGAATTAATAAATTTCTATTTGAAATTCTTTCATTAACTGTAGGTCTCTGTTGTTTACTTGGCATGATACTGTCAATATCTTGATCGTAGTAATTATTTAAAGCACATGCGCCCCCCATAATTAACGTAGAGCCCACTAACATCATTAAGATTTGTGGTATTGACGAGAGGAAGGAATGATTTGCCAACACAATCGCTAACCATGATCCAGCAAATGCAGGAATTAAATTCCCTTGAACCAAGCCCATTTTGATGATTTGCTGTAACTCTTTAAAAGTTACACGGCTAGAATTATGCGCCAAAGTTTGTTCTTTGTTCATAATTTCCCTCCTATTTTTTTCATATAATACAATGATATATTAATTTTGTTCGATTGACTACATTAATGTAAAGATATTTGTGACACTTTATCGACATTAGCAAAAAGTCATTTTTGTGACACATTTTATTTGCTATTTATTGTTATAATAAAATTTAAGATTTATGAACATATAAAAATATATGAATGAGATGTATCATTATGTATACCTAAGTTGCTTTTAGCACTACTGGGCGTAATTAAATATTTTCATTATTATATTTTTAAAGTGGGGGGTTAATTCTTGTTTAGCAAAAAAAACCTTAAATGGTTATCTGTGTTAGCAACAGTCATAATGGCTTTTGTTCAACTTGGTGGCGCGTTAGTAACAAAAACAGGTTCAGCAGATGGTTGTGGATCTGACTGGCCACTTTGTCATGGCGCGTTCTTACCTCAAAATTTACCAATTCAAACATTAATTGAATTAAGTCATCGTGCAGTATCTGGCTTATCATTAATTGTCGTTTTATGGTTGGTTATTGTTGCTTGGAAACATATTGGTTATATCAAAGAAGTTAAACCATTATCTTGTATTAGTGTTGGTTTCTTACTAATTCAGGCTTTAGTTGGTGCGGCAGCAGTAATGTGGCAACAAAATGCATATGTATTAGCACTTCACTTTGGTATCTCTTTAATTTCCTTTTCATCTGTATTTGTATTAACTTTAATTATATATGAAGTTGACCGTAAATATGAAGCTGATGAATTGTTTATTAGAAAACCATTGAGAATTTATACATGGATTATGGCACTCATTGTTTATATGACGATATATACAGGTGCTTTAGTAAGACATAAAGAAGCAAGTTTAGCGTATGGTCAATGGCCATTACCGTTTAATGATTTAATGCCACATAATGTTCAGGATTGGGTAAATTTAACACATAGAGGTATGGCACTCATTGCCTTTATTTGGATTTTAATTACATTTATCCACGCCGTAAACAATTATAGAGAAAATCGTACAATTCGTTACGGTTATACAGCGGCATTTATTTTAGTTATCTTACAAGTAACAACAGGCGCATTATCCATTATTACTGAAGTTAATTTATTCATCGCATTGTTACATGCATTGTTTATTACATTACTCTTCGGATTAATCGCATACTTTATCATATTAATGTTACGTACAATTCGAAGTGGCGGATAATTAACGTTTTGGGTATATAATCACATAAAAAGCAAGCTCAGTTTTTAAGAAAACTGAGCTTGCTTTTTATTTTTAAACTAATCAACAGGTTCTTTTTCAATTTCAATCAATAAGTCGCCTGTTTCAATTGCTTCACCACTTTGTACTGTAACTTTTTTAACAACGCCATCAAACGGTGCTTGAATCGTTGTTTCCATCTTCATAGCTTCAGTAATCAATAACGCTTGACCACTCGTTACAGATTCTCCTTCAGCAATCTTCACTTCCGTAACTGAACCTGGCATTTGTGCACCAATATGATTTGGGTTTAATTTATCTGCTTTTGGCTTAACACTTTCATTCGCCTTAACATTTTCATCTTGAATAAAGATACGTCGCGCTTGACCATTCATATCATAAAAGATTGTACGTATACCTTTTTCATCTGGTTCCGTAATTGTCTTAAGTGTAATGATTAAACGTTTACCTGTATCAATTTCAATCTCAACCGTTTCATTTGAACGCATACCAAAGAAGAATGTTGGCGTATCTAAAAGAGACACATTTCCAAATTGTTCTTGTGTTGCTATAAATTGTTCGTAAACTTTAGGATATAGCACATAACTTATGATGTCTTGTTCTGTTACTTCTCTCTCTTGTTTTTCTTCTAATTCTTTTCTTACTGCTTCAAAATCAACAGGATCTAAATGTTCCCCTGGTCGATCTGTAATGGCAGATTGCCCTTTGAGAATAACTTTTTGTAACGTTTTATTGAAACCATTAACTGGCTGTCCAATATCACCTTTAAAGAATGACACAACTGATTCAGGGAAATCCAATTTATAGCCATCTTTTATAATAGTATCTTCATCTAAATCATTTTGTACCATGTACAATGCCATGTCACCTACAACTTTAGATGACGGCGTTACTTTAACAATATCACCAAATAAGAAGTTCACACGTCTATACATTTCTTTTACTTCATTAAATCGATTGCCTAATCCTAAACTTTTAGCTTGTTGGCTTAGGTTCGAATATTGACCACCAGGCATTTCGTGTTTATAAATTTCAGTATTAGGTGATTTAATATCACTTTCAAAATCACTGTAATATTGACGTACTGTACCCCAATAGTGTGATAACTCTTCCATACCATCTACATCTGCACGCATATTTCTATCAAATCCATTTAATGCATAATATAAAGAGTTGCCACTTGGTTGGCTTGTTAAACCACTCATAGAAGCTACTGCAGTATCAATGACGTCTACACCTGCATCTATAGCTTGTTTATACACTAATAAACCATTTCCACTTGTGTCATGTGTGTGTAAGTGAATTGGTAAATCAACCGCAGCTTTCAATTCTCCAATTAGTTCATTGGCAGCTTTAGGTTTCAATAATCCCGCCATATCTTTAATCGCTAATATATGGAATCCTTCACGTTCAAGTGTTTTCGCCATATCAACATAGTATTGTAAAGTGTAAATATCCGAACGATTTGGATTTAATATGTCTCCTGTATAACAAATCGTCCCTTCCGAAATTTTACCCGCTTCTTGTACAGCTTCATTGGCCACTTTCATTTGATCAACCCAATTTAAAGAGTCAAAGATACGGAACACGTCTATGCCAGCTTCTGAACTTTCTTTAACGAATTTTTTTATAACATTGTCTGGATAATTTTTATATCCAACAGCATTTGAGGCGCGTAATAACATTTGGAATAAAACATTTGGAATTTCTTTTCTTAATCTTTCTAAGCGTTCCCATGGATTTTCTTTCAAGAAATTATACGCAACATCAAAAGTTGCACCGCCCCACATCTCTAATGAAAAGCTGTCTTTCATTACTTGAGCTGTTTTAGAAGCAATATTCATCATGTCTTTTGTTCTCACACGTGTAGCTAATAATGACTGATGCGCATCTCTAAATGTAGTGTCGGTGATTAATACATCGTCTTGCTCTTTTAACCATTCTGCTACTGCCTTAGGTCCTTTAGTATCCAGTATTTGTTTCGTTCCCTCTAATTTTGCTATTTCTTTTCTAGGGATTTGTGGAATTGGCGATGTTTCATAGATCGGTTTAGGTCGTTTTTCTACATTTGGAAATCCATTAATCGAAACATTACCAATATATTCTAACGTTTTTGTACCTCTATCTAATGTCGGTTCAATATCAAATAACTCAGGTGTCCGCTCAATGAATTTAGTAGTATAATCACCTGTTTTAAATTGCTCATTTCTCATAACATTAATTAAAAACGGAACATTGGTTTTCACACCACGGATTCGCATTTCTTGTAATGAACGATCCATTTTTTCATTTGCTTGTTTGTAAGACATAGCGTGTGTAGATAATTTTACCAATAACGAATCATAATAAGGTGAAATTTCTGCACCTTGGAATCCATCACCAGCATCTAATCTCACTCCAAAACCACCGCTTGAACGATAAGCTATGATACGTCCAGTATCTGGCATAAAATCATTTGTTGGATCTTCAGTAGTAATACGACATTGAATCGCATATCCTAATGTTTTAATATCTGCTTGACTTGGCATACTTATTTCTTCGTCAAATAGATTTTCACCATCAGCAACAAGTATTTGTGTTTTAACGATATCAACACCTGTAATCATCTCAGTAATCGTATGTTCCACTTGAACACGCGGATTAACTTCAATGAAGTAGAATTCTTCGCCCGATACAAGGAATTCCACCGTACCCGCATTGACATATTCAATATTTTCCATTAATTGGATTGCTGCTTCACAGATACGTTCCCTTAAATCATCTGACAATGCAACTGAAGGTGCCACTTCTACTACCTTTTGGTGTCGTCTTTGTACAGAACAATCACGTTCATATAAATGTACGATATTACCATGTTCATCACCGATAACTTGTACTTCAATATGTTTCGGATTGTCTATATATTTTTCAATATATACTTCACTATTACCAAATGATTTTTCCGCTTCAGATTTAGCTCGATGGAATGCGTCTTCTAATTCATCTTCCGATTGTACGATACGCATACCTTTACCGCCGCCACCACTTGTCGCTTTAATCATCAATGGGTAACCTGCTTCATTAGCAAATGCAATCGCATCCTCTTGATTATCAATAGGACCATCCGTACCTGGAATGACTCTTAAATCCGCATTAATTGCTGTTGTTCTTGCCTTAACTTTATCGCCAAACATGTCTAAATGTTCAACACGTGGACCAATAAATTTAATTCCTTCTTCTTGACATCTACGAGCAAATGTTTCATTTTCACTTAAAAAGCCATAACCAGGATGTATCGCATCTACATCTGCACGCTTAGCAACATCAATGATTCTTTCTATATCTAAATAAGATTCAGCAGGTCCTAAATCTTTGCCTACTAAATAAGATTCATCTGCTTTATATCTATGTAAAGATCCTTTATCTTCATTTGAATAAATTGCAACTGTTTTAATATCTAATTCTGTCGCTGCCCTAAAAATTCTTATTGCTATTTCACCACGATTGGCTACCAAAAGCTTGTTTATTTGTTTCACATCATGGTCCCCCTTAAATTTTGAATTTTCTAAAAAGTTAGATATGATTTTCATTATAGCAAAATACGAACAATGTATACAGTAATAAATTATTAAGTTTTATCTTGAAACTATTTATAAGATGTTAAATTTTAAAATTTTTATAATTTAAATGTACTTCTTCCTAATAAATCGAAAGCCTTACTATAACAAGCTTAGAAGAAAATTATATCACGTATTAACATTAATAAAAAGTTATTACTATTGATAACTTTTTATTATCATTATATCTATCTGTAAAAAGTATTTCAAAATTAGGTTTAAATTGTAAAAAAATAGACAAACATTTCAACTATTAAAAGTTGAAATGTTTGCCTTTAAATCCTTTTACTGATTATTAAACATTGAATTTAGTTTTTTATTAATACCGTCTAGTCATTCCAATATGAGTCTTTTTCTTATTCGCTTGTTTTTTTCTATAAGCTTCTATTCTTATTTGTTTACCGGTAATAAGTAATAAACCTAAAGCGATACTTAAACTAATCATAGATGAACCACCAAAACTGATAAATGGTAATGGCACCCCTGTTAAAGGAATTGTACCTGAAATACCACCTAAATTAACGAAAGTTTGACTTCCTATATAACTAGCTACACCAACACATACGAGTTTATAAAAATAAGAATTTGTCTTATTAGCTAACTCAAAGGCTCTATAGACGATAAAGAATAGTAAACAAATGACTACAAGGCCACCTACTAAACCTAATTCTTCACATATAATAGAAAAAATAAAATCTGTATGTGGTTCAGGCAAATAACCTAATTTCATGATACTATTGCCTAGGCCTCTACCTAGCAAGCCACCATTTCCGATGGCAATTAGGGAATTAGAAATATGATACCCCGTACCTGATTCTTGGCTAAATGGATTTGTTAACGTACTAAATCTCGCTGTTAAGTAATCTGGTACTAAACCAATAATTAAGAAGAGCGAGCCAATAATAACGACACCTACTATAATTAACAGACCGTATTTAATGGATTTTTGGACACCAATACCAGCATAGAAAAGTATTGAAACGAATATAATCATGATCAATAATGTTTGTCCGACATCGCGCTGTAACAGCACTAATGCGATACACAATCCTGCTAAAATAATTGGTGAAGTCATTAATTTTGGCTGTTTAAATACTTTTGGTCGTTTCTTTTCAATCATATAAGGAATATATAAGATGATTGCAATTTTCAACAATTCAGAAGCTTGTAAATTCATAAAACCTAAATTAATCCAACTTTTTGAACCATTGATATTACTACCAACAACTAGTGTTGCAGCAAGTAAAATAATGATGCCAATCATCATCCATTTTTGAAATCTAATTGTTTCTAATAATTTAACATTCATGAAGAATGCCATGAAAAATACTATAACTAAACTCATTATCACGTACATTAATTGTCTTGTATAAAAGTACGTACCTGGTACGGATATGCCACCTGTCAACGATCCTTTTGTAGCAGCAACCATACTTGCACTATATACCATAACCAAACCAATTAGACATAATAATAAATATGTAACTACGAGTGGATAATCGATATATTTGGCATTTTTACTTATATATCGAAAAAACCGTTTTATGTTATTCATATGACATATCATCCAATTCTAATTTTTAATATTCTATTTGTTAATTCGATAACTGTATTTAATAAAAGTGATTTGAATCATCCGTAATCCTTTTACGGTAATCGTTTGATAAAAATAAATTTTACTTTTAACATTATATCAAACATTGTAACAATTTCTCGAGCAAATATAACACTAATAATCATTATTTTATTTTATTGTTGAGTTATTTTTTTAAAGCACGACAAAAGTGGCTAAGAAATGATCAACAAATGATTGATGTCCCAGCCACTTTCACAATACTTATGTAGTTTTAAATAATAAATTCCTATATAAGTTTATATATCAATTTTGGAATCTTATGTTTCCAGAAATAAATCTACCTACTGTAACCAAATTAAACATTAGTAAATGCATCATGCAATTTAGAAAGTTCTTTTTCTAAACGAAGCATTAAATCTTTGCCCACTTCTCTGTCAACTAAACCAAGTTGTACAGCAAAATCCACTTCTTTTTGTAATCCAAACATTTGTGTATCAAGTACTTCTTCATATAATGGGCATTGAGGTAATGTAAGATTATCCATTTGTACTTTAATAAGTTGGAGAATCCTATCAGCATCTTTATTCAATTGGTCATATGCCGCATTGTTAATTTTTTGATTTTTTTCCAAGACATACTCCCCCTATCAATTGTAACTTTATAAGAAGAGTGTATCTTACTAAATAGTAAAAAGCAAGTGAATTCAAGAATATACGTTTCTGTCTAATTTGTGATAATATTAATAGTAACGATAATTTAATTTACTCTTATTTATAATCAATGTGCCTTTATACAGGCCATTACTTGAAAACGGTTTAATGATTTTTATTTTTTAGCTCTGCTAAACTTGAATTAAATGTAACATAGATAAGTGTTTTGTTCACAAAAAAGTCATTTTTATCACTAAAATTTTTTCAATAAAATGATTATAGATATTTGTAATTTATGCCAATAGGAGTGGGATTATGATTCAAATTAAGGGTGAAGTTAAATTTCCAATTACGCTAGATAGTACGACTTGGATTTTTGATGACAGAAAAGTACAAATTGAAGATTTAGAACAAGGCGTTTTTGACGGCACAAAGCCAATCAATTTTGACGATAATCGCGAATGGAATAGGGCCATTCTAGAAGGTCAAACGAATCCGCCAACTCTAAATTCAGAAATTAAATATAAAAGACGCGCAGTATTAGAAAAATCTTTTGTTATCAATATGACACCATTTTTCAAAAATGCTGAACCTCATGATAATGCAACCACAATACGTTTGTTTAATGATAATGAGTCAATTGAAATACCAATCTACTTGTTACCTTACCTCTTTTTCCAATTCGCCAAAGATGGTAAAAGATTATATGAGGATTATTCTGTTGATAGCTTTGTTTATATTCCTGAAGAAGGATATTCTTATCAGTTTCAATATGTTACTGGTATAGAGGTGATCTAGTTATGAAGAAAGTGAAATGTATCATTTGTGATACGGAAGTGTTCATAGATCAAAATACATTAGAAGCCAAAAGATTACGTAACGATCCAATGCATACGTTTATGTGTGATGAATGTAAAAGTAGACTTGATACACCAAAACAACGTAATCAAGATACAACGTATAATCATCGTTAAACAGTTAAATATGTAATAAAACGTTTCTTAAAATATGATAATAATATACTAACAACCCAATAAAGCATCCGTGACATAAATGTCTCTAATTAATAAGGCACCTCATTTTTAAATTATTTAATGGTAATTTTAAAATGAGGTGCCTTTATTTTTTGAATATTAATATGCGTATTTTGAATCATAACATAACTTGCTGACGCCCAGAGCAATAGTAAGCGTGTGAGACTATAAGCTCGTCTATCTTACAAGCCTGAGATGGTTAAAATAATAATATTTTAAATATAAAGAAGACTCATCCTTAATACGAATGAGTCCTCTTATATTTAAATTAAAATGTTTTAGAAAAAAACGTTTTATTATTCATCTTCTTGCATTAATTGTTTAATACGTTTCGCTTCTTTTTCACGTGCATTTTTCTCTAATACTGTTTTTCTAATACGGATGTTTTCTGGCGTAGCTTCTACAAGTTCATCGTCATTAATAAATTGTAAAGCTTCTTCAAGTGTTAACGTTCTTGGACGTTTCATTGTAACTGTTTGGTCTTTATTAGAAGAACGTACGTTAGTTTGGTTTTTCTCTTTCGTTACATTAACTGTTAAGTCATTTTCACGGTTATGTTCACCAACAACCATACCTTCATAAACTTCAGTACCTGGTTCCATAAAGTTTACACCACGGTCTTCTAAGCCCATAAGTGCATATGAACTTGCTTTACCTTGATCTAATGATACTAATGCGCCATTTCTTCTACCACCGATACGGCCTTTAACACGTGGTTTAAATTCTTCAAATGTATGGTTAATAATACCATAACCACGTGTTTGAGACATAAATTCAGTAGTATAACCGATTAATCCACGCGCTGGTACCATAAAGATAATACGTGTTAAGCCATTGTCTGTAGTGACCATGTCTAACATTTCACCTTTACGTTGTCCTAATGATTCAATCACAGCACCTGTATATTCTTGTGGTACTTCACATTGTACACGTTCAAATGGCTCACATTGTACGCCATCAATTTCTCTTAAGATAACTTGTGGTTTAGAAACTTGTAATTCGAAACCTTCACGTCTCATATTTTCAATTAATATAGATAGGTGTAATTCACCACGACCTGCAACAATCCATTTATCTGGAGATTCAGTTTGTGTAACTTTTAAAGAAACGTCTGTTTCTAATTGTTGATCTAAACGTTCTTGAATTTGACGTGAAGTCACGTAATCACCTTCACGACCTGCGAATGGAGAATTGTTTACTCTGAAAGTCATTTCTAGTGTTGGTTCATCAATTCTTAATACTGGTAATGCCTCTTGGTTATCAGTTGGCGTTACTGTTTCACCAACGTTAATATCTTCCATTCCTGATACAGCAATTAGGTCCCCGGCATATGCTTCATTAACTTCTTCACGTTTCAAACCGAAGAAACCAAAGATTTTTGTTACACGGAAGTTTTTAATTGATCCGTCTAATTTAATCAATGATACATTGTCACCGACACGCATTGTTCCTCTAAATACACGACCAACACCAATACGTCCTAAATAGTCACTATAGTCTAATAGTGCTGTTTGGAATTGAAGTGGCTCATCTCTATTATCTACAGGAGCTGGTACATAATCAATGATTGTTTCATACAATGATTGCATGTTTTCATCTTGTTTTTCTGGATCTAAACTTGCAGTACCATTCACTGCTGAAGCATATACAACTGGGAAATCAAGTTGTTCATCGTTTGCTTCTAATTCAATAAATAAGTCTAAAACTTCATCAACTACACCTTCAGGTCTAGCTTCTGGTTTGTCAATTTTATTTACAACTACAACTGGTTTCAAGTTTTGTTCTAATGCTTTTTTCAAAACAAAGCGTGTTTGAGGCATTGTACCTTCATATGCATCTACTACTAAGACAACACCATCAACCATTTTCATGATACGTTCTACTTCTCCACCGAAGTCAGCATGTCCTGGTGTATCTAATATATTAATTCGATTATCTTTGTAATTTACTGCTGTATTTTTCGCAAGGATAGTGATACCACGTTCTCTTTCAATATCATTTGAATCCATTGCTCTTTCGTCTACGTGCTCATTCTCACGGAAAATTCCTGATTGTTTTAACAATTCGTCTACAAGTGTCGTTTTACCATGGTCAACGTGAGCAATGATAGCTATATTACGAACATCTTCTCTTATTTTAGTCATTTTTATACAATTTCCTTTCTCGAGTAAATTCCCACTTTTCTTTGCAACTTTTTTATTATATCATATAATTGGTTAAAGAAAACTATAAAGGTGTGGTAGGGATGCAACAAAAAAAATCAAAAGCAATATTTTGGGTACTCGCTGTGGTTGCTATAGTATTTTTACTTTTATTTAGCTTCAGTTTAGCTGCTACAAATGTTCCATTCATGATTTTAACATTTATATTATTCATTGCAACATTTGGTTACGGTTTCACGTTGAAAAAGAAATATCGTGAAAATGATTGGCTATAATTTCATGTTGATTTAACATATATTCATAAATACGTCTCACTCTTCTAAGTAGGAGTGAGACGCTTTTTTATTTTTAAAAATCGATTTAGCTAATCATTTTTAGCTTTTAATTTTTGCTGTAATAATTGAACTATTTCATAATTTTTTTTGAAATGGTTATCTATTAACTCTGAATGTAAATCCTTATTTGCCATTATAATCGAACTCGGTTCATATATGGATAAGGGTTCTCCTAATAAGTTTGTGCCGACGCCCCCCACTTCATTTAAGATAATCAAACCACCTGCAAAATCCCATGGTTGTAATCTAGGTGTCATATATGCACCTAATTTACCAGTTGCCACGTGTATGATTTCTAACGCTGCAGAACCATAGGCACGCGCGCTCCTTGCTTCATTTACGATGGGTTTAAACATTTCACCTAAGCGTGGTTTAGTTAGCCAATTGGGATTGATACCAATAATACTCGTTTTTAGTTGTGTGGAAGAAATTGCTGGTAACAAATTACCGTTTTCATATGCGCCTTCACCCGTTTTAGCATGATATAATACATCGTTCATAACGTCATAAACAAAGCCAGCATGTGGTTTCCCATCATTATAGATACCGATTGAAATTGCAAAATTTTCTTGCTGATGTACAAAATTCAACGTACCATCAATTGGATCGATAACCCAAACTACCCCTGCCTCGTCTTTCAGCTCATGTCCATGTCCTTCTTCACCTATAACTAAATGATTCGGGTATGTTTGCTTGATGTTATCAAAAAGATATTTCTCCGTAGCTTTATCCACATTCGTCACTAGATCATTAGGATTTGATTTTGTCTCAATCTTAATGTCTTGTTTCATTATTTTTTTTACATTGATTCCTGCTTCTAATATAAGGCCTTTTGCAAATTCATAAACAGTCATTGTATCAGCTCCTTGTTCACTATTTATTATACATTAGTTAATACTTAAAAAGATATTAGCCAACAATTTATTAAATACTTCAATAATCAAGCATTAAATTTCATCTAAGTATGATTTATCTATTATAATTACCCTTTTTACTCGTTGTATACACGCACTAGATATCACTTATTCAGTATCATAAGGGTATAGAGCAAAGCAAATGTTTCAATGTTTATATTATGCTACAATACAAACGTATAGAATGATTATAGGAGGACCAAATGACTAAATATACATTTAAACCTAAGAATTTTAAAGCATTCACTGTTGATGGTCTTGATGCAAGAATGGAAGCACTCAACGAACGCGTTAGACCACAATTAAATCATTTGGGTGACTACTTCGCACAATACTTGGAAACTGCTACTGGCGAAATTTTCTATCCACATGTTGCTAAACATGCACGTAGAAGTGTCAATCCACCCAAAGATACTTGGGTCGCTTTTGCAACAAATAATCGTGGTTATAAAATGCAACCACATTTTCAAATAGGCCTTTTTGAAAATCAATTGTTCGTTATGTATGGTGTGATGCATGAAGCCAAGGATAAAGCGCAACAAGTACAAGCTTTTGTAGATCAATTCGATGCATTGAGAAATTTACCCTCAGATTATAGCGTGAGTTTAGACCATATGAGTCAAGAAAAAACGTATATCCACAATATGACTGACGAAGATTTATTCAAAGCGTTTAAGCGCGTTAAAGAAGTGAAAAAAGGTGAATTTTTCGTTGCTCGTACTTTGTCACCAAATTCAGAACACCTTAAAAATGATAAAGCTTTCCTATCTTTCTTAGAAGAAACGTTTGAACAACTGTTAAAATTTTATAAATAAAAACAACTGACCTATACGATTCTAATGTCACCTTCATAAATGAGTTATATAACTCATTTATGAAGGTACGACAATGTATGAGGTCAGTTGTTTTTTTGCGTTATCACGCTATTTATTAACACAGATTTAAATCATGATATTTTGTATGTTGCCTAATGATACTTAATAAATATAAGGGTCATTATCTTTCTTCTGTTTCATTTCACGATCTGGATCCATGTCCTCAGTTCGATTGGCATTATGCGTATCATTAGCGTTATCGTTTGAAACAATACCTTTGTGATGATCAAAGCGCTTATCCTTTTTGACGAATAACATGATACCAACAATAAACCACAAAATGAGCGCAACAAAATTCCCGGAAAATATACTAGTGATTGCTGCAATTATAAAAACACAAGCAGCCAACACACGATTTCCTTTGATAATAAAAGTTCCCAATATACCAAGTATCGTAGAAATAATTAATAAAACGCCTTGAAACATAATAGATGTTTTAAATGTTTCCGTCGACATTTCTAGTCCTTGTTGCTGATTCATTTGATGAAATGCCTCTTTAAATTCTGGTACATTCATAAATGAAAAGACTAGAACCATTAATAATAGAAACAGTATACTAAGACCATTTGCAATCCACGCCATGATACGTTCAGGTTTCCTATTCATCGACTTCCTCCTTAGATTATACTTTCCTCTATCATATCAAAATTGCATTTAATTAAAAATCATCTCGTATAATGATCAAACTAATTAATCAATAGCCCCTATTCAAATTTTAATGTAGCCAAGAAATTTATTCTCTATGTATTTTTTAGGTTGACCTAATAATTATTTTGGAGTAATCTATAAAGTGTTAATAAATGAATATGGAGGTGGGGGTATTGAAAAATCATGTTCAAACCCATAATAAGAGTTTAGATGAAATTAATAATACGGTTTCCATCAATACTCATGGCAAATTTAGCCAAAAATTATTTTCATTTTTAGGGCCAGGTTTATTAGTCGCTGTTGGCTATATGGACCCAGGTAATTGGATTACTTCTATGCAAGGTGGCGCGCAGTTTGGATACATTTTGCTATTCGTGATTTTACTTTCTAGTCTGTCAGCAATGTTATTACAAAGTATGACAGTAAGGTTAGGAATAGCAACAGGTATGGACTTAGCTCAGGCTACTAAACACTATTTAAATAAACCCGTTGCATTTGTATTTTGGATCATTGCTGAGTTAGCAATTATCGCGACAGATATAGCAGAAGTTATAGGTAGTGCCATTGCCTTAGATTTATTATTTGGTATTCCGCTTCTTGTAGGCGCGTTAATCACAGTATTTGATGTTTTCTTATTACTATTTATTATGCGCTTTGGTTTTAGAAAAATCGAAGCCATTGTGGGAACACTTATATTCACAGTACTTGTTATTTTTGTTTTCGAGGTATTTATTGCATCACCTCACGTTACTGAAGTATTAAATGGTTTTGTTCCGAGTTCAACAATTATTACAGATAATGGTGCACTCTTTATTGCATTAGGTATTATCGGAGCGACAATTATGCCGCACAACTTATATTTACATTCATCAATCGTTCAATCACGTATGTATGATCGCAATAGCACACAATCAAAAGCACACGCAATCAAATATGCAACAATGGACTCAAATATACAATTATCAATTGCATTCATCGTGAATTGTTTATTACTATTATTAGGCGCAGCGCTTTTCTTTGGTGTAAATACAGAGCAATTAGGTGGATTCTATGATTTATATAATGCATTACAGAATCAACCATTATTAGGTGCGTCGTTAGGTGCAATTATGAGTACTTTATTTGCAATCGCACTGCTTGCGTCAGGTCAAAATTCTACAATAACTGGAACAATGGCAGGTCAAATCGTCATGGAAGGTTTTATAAATTTAAAAATACCAAATTGGTTACGAAGATTGATTACACGTTTAATTGCGATATTACCTATCATTATCTGTTTAATCGTCTTTAATAGTAATGAAGCAAAAATGGAACAATTATTAGTATTTTCACAAGTATTTTTAAGTTTAGCTTTACCATTTTCACTCATTCCACTTCAATTATCAACGAATGACAAACGTTTGATGGGACAATTTAAAAATAAATTATGGGTCAATATTATATCATGGTGTTTAATCATTATACTTAGCATTCTAAATATTTACCTAATTATTCAAACATTCCAAGAGTTATAATATATAGCATTATTGTATATAACTAAAATGAATATTTTATGTAAAAGATAAACATAAAAAAGATGAGCGAGGTACACTTTATGTCCTCGCTCATCTTTTTTATTAAGCATCGTCTCTTATTACGATTTATCTTGTTGATCTTTTTCAGTTTCATGAGACGTCATCTTTTTGCGTTCTTCAAAATTTTGTCTGCGTAGACTAACTGCGCTCGGCTGTTGTTTGCGTCTTTCTTTTTCGCGCTTCTTACGTTCTTTCTTCTCTTGCTTAACACGCATTTTTTCTTCAGCTTTTTCTTGTTTTAATCGCGCCGCTTCTTCGGCCTCAGCTTGTTGTCGACGTTGTTGTTCTTCATACTCAGCTTGTTGACGACGTTGCTCCGCTTCATGTTCTTCTTGTCTGCGTTGTGCTGCAGCTGCTTCATCTTCTTGGTTATGCTTAGATACGTATTCACCAGATTCATCATACACATCACTCACATTACCAAAATCATCTTCCACATTTTGCGCATCTGCTTGCGTCTCATTTTGTTTTTTCTGCTTATAGTTGTATTTTGCTTGTCTTGATAGAACTTGAGGTTCCTCTTCAGTCGCATCATTTTTACCATTTACTTTATTAGCAACTTCAGATGAATAGCCCCCTCTTCTTAACGAATCATCATTAGTAGGTTGTTCAACATCAGCAGTTTGTTGTTTCTCATAATATTGAGATTGTGGTTGTGGTTCTGGTTCTGACGGTTGATCATAATCAGAATAATGACCTCTATAACCTTCTGTATAATATGCAGGTACTGTTTCTACTTTGTCTTTTCGAGCAAACATCATGATTGCAACGATTAAAAATAGAATTGGTATGATAAGTGGTACAAATAATAATACGAGCGGTAATGTTATAACCGTAGCCAATAAAAATAAGAACCCTGATAAGATTCTAATATTCATAGATATCAGTGCTAAGAATGATAACAGTAAACATACGATAAAGTATACAATGACTGCCCATACACCATTTTGTAGCCAAATAACAAATTGTGTCGTATTCAAACTATTATTTGCTAGAATTTGTTGAACAAAGTCATTACCATTTAGCGTTGTTTCTAAATTTTGTATTGATGTTTCACTACTAAAAGATACTAGTGCAATAAACATCGTAATTACGGTTAGTAGTAATAAGAATACCCAACTTAACCAACCTAATACTTTTT
This sequence comes from Staphylococcus sp. Z5-21, assembly GCF_056529615.1. Classification (NCBI taxonomy): domain Bacteria; kingdom Bacillati; phylum Bacillota; class Bacilli; order Caryophanales; family Staphylococcaceae; genus Staphylococcus; species Staphylococcus sp. Z5-21. Next base: position 1,805,820 of record NZ_CP096462.1, read on the forward strand.
CTGCTAGTCGACTCACTGGTCGTCTAACTTGAGTATATTGCTCTCCTGACATATTTTTACAACTCCTTATATTGCTTGTCAAACTATTATAGCGAATTAATGGCAAAATAACTACTAACTACGCCTTATTTCAAGGAGATTTTAAAATTTAAAAATCGCTCATTATATTCGCTTAATGTTTCTTTACCTAAATCTTTATAAACTTCCAGTCTTTTTTGGTCTTGCTGTGTAGGATAAAAACGTTTATCATTTTTAACTTCATCTGGTAATTTCTCTCTTGCTGCTTTATTAGGTGTCGCATAACCAACCCATTCAGTATTTTGCTTGCTAATTTCTTCGTCTAATAGAAAGTTCATAAATTTATAGGCGCCCGCTTTATTTTGTGCTGTCTTAGGCATCACCATATTATCGAACCAAAGATTAGATCCTTCTTTTGGTACAACATAGTTAAATTCATCACTACCTTGTACCATAGGTGCTGCTACGCCACTCCATACAACCGCAACATTTGCTTCATGTTGCTCTAACATCATCGTTATTTCATCACCTACAACACCTTTAACATTGGGTCCTAGGTGTGATAATGTTTTTTCAGCTTCTGCTAAATGTTGTGAATTTGTATCATTTAAACTGTAGCCTAATTTATTCAAGGCTAAACCTATGACTTCTCTAGCACCATCAACCAAGATTACATCATTGTTATACTTTTTATCATATAGTTGCTTCCAAGAATCGAAATGATCATTCGGATAAGCTTTTTTATTATAAAGAATTCCTACTGTGCCAAAGAAATAAGGAACAGAGTATCGATTACCTTGATCAAATGACATATTCATATAATCTGAATCTAAATTCTTCATATTTGGTATTTTCTCATGATTTAGCGGCAATAACAAATTCTCTTTTTTTAATTTTTGAACAGTATATTCACTTGGAAAAGCAACATCATAATTTGTGCCACCATTCCGTATTTTTGCTTCCATTGCTTCATTAGAATCAAATGTTTCATAAACTACTTCAATACCCGTTTCTTTTTGGAATTTTTTTATCAAACTAGGATCGATATACTCTCCCCAGTTATAGACATATATTTTTTCACCACTCGCAGAATGGTCTTTAGATGTGAACTTTTGACTTATAAGTAAACAAATCACGCCAACAACAATTGAAATTATAATTAATTGTAAAAATCGTTTCATTGTTGCACACCTCTTTTGCTATGTTTTTTGTGTTTTAGCGTGTTCTGAATTAAATAATAAGCTAATATACCCAGCATGATAACTAAGAATAATATAGTAGAAATCGCATTAATTTCCATACTTATTCCTTTTCTTGCCATGGCGTATACTTCTACAGATAGTACACTAAAACCATTACCAGTAACAAAGAAACTTACTGTGAAGTCATCAAGTGAATAGGTAAGCGCCATAAAAAAACCACCAATAACTGCGGGCATTAAATGAGGTAACATGACTTTGTTTAATACTTGCAATTCAGTCGCTCCAAGATCACGTGCTGCATTTAATGTATGATCATTCATTTCATATAATTTAGGCAATACAATAATCACAACAATTGGTATACAAAATGCAATGTGGGAAATGAGCACCGTTAAAAATCCTAAACCTAAACCAGTAAAATGGCCAATGGCTGTAAACATAATCAAAAACGAAGCACCAATCACTACATCAGAAGATACCATTAATACATTATTGAGCGTCAACAATGAAACTTTTAATTTTTTATTTCTCAAATGGTATAAACCAATTGCTCCCATTGTACCGATCACAGTAGCAAAAGCCGCCGCTAACAAGGCAACAGCAATCGTATTAAATATAACTGACATTAGACGATCATTACTAAACAAGGATTGATAATGTTCCAAAGTGAAATGCTCAAAATGAATCATATTCCCAGCAGAATTAAATGAATATACCATTAAAAATAAAATTGGAATATACAATATTGCAATTAATATACCAAGGTATAATTTACCGTACCATTTCATATGACTCACCCTTTTCCATTTGTAGATTTAGTATTCGTAATGATTAACACTAACGCCATAAAGAGAATCAAACATAATGCTATAGTAGAACCCATGCCGTAGTTTTGAATCACTAGAAATTGTTCCTCTATCGCAGTTCCTATGTTAATCACTTTATTTCCAGCAATTAACCTTGTTATCATAAATAACGATAATGCTGGAATAAATGTCACTTGAACCCCTGTTAACACACCTTGTTTTGTAAGTGGTAAGATGATTTTTCGGAAAGTCGTAAACGGACTAGCACCTAAATCACTAGAGGCTTGTAAAATGTTATTAGGGATGTCTTTCATACTATTGAAAATGGGTAAAATCATAAATGGTATATAAATATAACTCGCAACAAGTATAAATGCAGGTACAGTAAATAATAAATCCATTTTAGGTAAATGTAATAAATTTAACATTTGATTGATAACACCATCATGACTCAATAACCCTATAAATGCATAGGTCTTTAGAAGTAAATTAATCCAAGTTGGAATAATGAGTATCATTAACCATAAATTTTGATATTTTGAATTTCGTATAAAATAAGCAGCTGGATAACTAATGAACAATGTAATGATAGTAATGACAGCTGCAAAAATAACTGAATCCCAAATCATGCTAAAATATTTCCACGAAAACATTTGTTTATAATTTTCAAAACTGAAATGACCCTGAATATCAAATAGTGAAAAATAAACAAGTAATAACACAGGTACAATAATAAATAATATCATCCATAATACATATGGGATAAAGAGAAATCGATTCAGTTTACGCATTGTCTTGTTCCTCGTAACTTTCAATTCGTTTATCAAATTCTTCTTCTGTCTCACCAGGAACCATAATATGAATTGCTTCAGGATCGAAGTATAAACCTACTTTACTACCTACTTCTGCTTTTTTAGTTGAATGAATCATCCATTCATAGCCTTTTCTATCAATACAATTTATTTCATAATGCACGCCTCGAAATAACATAGAATCTACAGTAACTTCAAACAGTCCACTTTTTGCATCTATCAATGAAATATCTTCAGGACGAATCACAATTTCAACTTTCTTTTGCTCAGGTATACCCATATCTACACATTCAAAATCTTGCCCATAGATATTCACTAAGTAATCTTTAACCATCTTACCTTCTACGATATTTGATTCACCGATAAAATCAGCAACAAAACGATTGACTGGTTCATCATAAATATCAATTGGCGTACCAAATTGTTGGATTTTACCATCTTTCATCACAAATATATAATCACTAAGCGCTAATGCTTCTTCTTGATCATGTGTAACAAAAATAAATGTAATGCCTAATCGAGATTGTATTTCTCTAAGTTCATACTGCATTTCAGTTCTTAATTTTAAATCCAAAGCAGATAGAGATTCATCTAACAATAAAATTTCAGGCTCATTGACAATTGCTCTTGCTATTGCAATACGTTGTTTTTGTCCACCACTAATGCCCTCTATCGTTCTTGATTCATAACCTTCCAGTTTCACTAACTTCAATGCTTCATGTACTTTTCGTTTAATTTCTGATTTGGCTAATTTTTTTAATTTTAGCCCAAAAGCGATATTGTCATAGACATTTAAGTGAGGGAATAACGCATAATCTTGGAACACAGTATTAACTTTTCTTTTATTCGCTGATAAATGATTAATTGATTTACCTTGATAAATAATGTCACCATTATCAGCTTCTTCAAAACCTGCAATTAATTTTAATATCGTTGTCTTACCACAACCTGATGGCCCTAATAATGTATAAAAATATCCTGATTCAATATCTATATCTATTTTGTCTAATATCTGCATATCATCATACTGCTTACTTACAGATTTAAATGATAATAATGGTTCCATACGCGTGTCCTCCTATAGATATGAAGCTGTAACAACAATCATTACTTGTACTTCATCCGCTGTTTGATTTTCTAGTCTATGTATTTGGTTCGCTTTAAAATAAAGCGCGTCACCAGTTGTTGCATAATAATTTTGATTACCCAACATGAGTACTACTTCACCTTTTAAGCAATATATGAAGGTATCAGATTCAGATGGTCCAAAATTTTTATATGATGCATTCGCTCTTAAAGTTAATATCAATGGTTCCATATCAAATTCGTTTGATTGGCTGACTGGCCAGTTCAAAATATAACCTTTATCATATTCATCATATGTGATTTGTGTTGCTTTTTTATATAATACTTTTTCAGATTTAGGTTCTTTGAAAAAATCACTCGGACTTGTGCCAAGTACTTCTAATATATTCAAAAATGTTTCCATACTTGGTGATGCATATTGACTTTCAATTTGTGAAATATAACCTTTTGAAAGATCTGTTCTTTCTGCCAATTCTTCTTGCGTTAACTTTTTTATATTTCTTAAATTTTTAATTTTCTTTCCAATTTCCATATTGTCACCTTTTTGTAATTTTCAAAATTGAATCTAATGCTATTATGTAAAATTAAAAAATCGTTATATGCTGTTTATATTTATCAAACATTTTGTTTAATGCTTAATAAAAATATCAAAATATAACGATGAAGACAATACTTATTTACTTTTTGCTGAAAATAATTTTTGATCTGGTGATGATTGAACTGCTTTCACTGCATGATAACTGCTATAGCCACTACTATTTTCAAATTCTTTAAAAATTTGTTTTTCCTCGGCTTTACCTGGAACGATTTTTTTAAATTGTTTGTAGCGATCTAACAATTTTTCTCCTTCTACACTTGATTCATAATAGGATTCTACTGCATTAAAGAAAGAAACAACTTGCATCATTTCATCATTTGACCAATCTAAATCAATGGGATATTGGTACTCCATAGATTTTAACACCCTTTCATTCAAATTATGATAAACCTCAATTTATGTTTGCTATGCTTTATGTATAAATAAAATGTAACAGTAAAAGATTTTACTTTATAAACCTATAATCATACTATTCTATTATTTTATTAACTACTCGATATTGTTATCTATATCTATAAAAGCAAATGAGACTGAGACATTCATCGATGTCCCAGTCCCAATTAAATTTATATGAAATTACTTATAATTACATAGTGTGGATAGGTAATCCTAATGCTTTTTCAGCAGCTTCCATAGACATTTCACCTAATGTTGGGTGAGCATGAATAGTTAATGCTAAATCTTCAGCATTCATACCTGATTCAATTGCTAAACCTAATTCAGAAATAATATCAGAAGCCCCAGTACCTACTACTTGAGCACCTACTAATGTATTATCTTCTTTAAGTGTTAACAATTTAACAAATCCAGTTGTATCATCTAATGATAACGCACGACCATTAGCTGCATAAGGGAATTTAGAAGCAGTAACTGCTAAACCTTCTTCTTTAGCTTGAGCTTCTGTATAACCAACTGTCGCTAATTCTGGTTCAGTGAAACATACAGCAGGCATACCAATGTAGTCTACTTCTGATGCTTCTCCAGCAATAACTTCTGCAGCTACTTTAGCTTCATAACTTGCTTTATGTGCAAGTGGTAAACCTGGTACGATATCGCCAATTGCAAAGATGTTTTCAACTGATGTACGGCTTTGTTTATCTACTTCTAATAAACCGCGATCTGCGAATTTAAGACCTAATTCTTCTAAGCCTAATTCGTCAGTGTTTGGACGACGTCCAACAGTAACTAATACGTAATCAGCGTCGATTGTTTGTTCTTCACCTTTTACTTCATAAGTCACTTTAACACCATTGTCTGTTTCTTCAGCTGATTTCGCCATTGCTTCAGTAACAATTTCAACGCCTTTTTCTTTCATACCTTTTTTAACAGGTTGCGTCATTTGTTTTTCGAAACCGCCTAAGATATCTTTAGCACCTTCTAAAATAGTTACTTCAGAACCAAAGTTAGCAAATGCAGTACCTAATTCAGAACCAATATAACCGCCACCAACGACAACTAATTTACCAGGTACATCTTGTAAATTTAAAGCGCCAGTTGAATCAATTACACGGTCACCAAACTTGAAGTTAGGGATTTCAATTGGTCTAGAACCAGTTGCAATAATCGCGTGTTTGAAGTTGTAAGTTTGAGCACTTTTCTCGTCCATAACACGTAGGCTATTATTATCAACAAAGTAAGCTTCGCCTTTTACGATTTCAACTTTATTACCTTTTAATAGTCCTTCAACACCACCAGTTAATTTTTTAACAACTGATTGTTTGAATTCTTGAACTTTATCAAATTTAAGTGAAACACTTTCAGCAATAACACCTAAATTTTCAGAGTTTTTAGTTTCATCATAACGATGCGAAGCGTGTAATAACGCTTTTGAAGGAATACATCCTACATTAAGACATACGCCACCAAGTTCGCCTTTTTCTACGATTGTTACTTTTTGACCTAACTGTGCTGCACGTATTGCTGCAACATAGCCCCCAGGTCCTGCTCCGATTACAATAGTATCTGTTTCAATTGGGAAATCTCCAACTACCATGTTTTACCCCTCCATTAATAATAATTCTGGATTATTTAATAAACGTTTAATATGATTCATAGCGTTTTGACCAGTTGCACCATCAATTTGTCTATGGTCAAAGCTTAGTGATAATGATAATACTGGTGCCGCAACAATTTCTCCATCTTTTACGATAGGTTTTTGCGCAATACGACCAATACCTAAGATAGCAACTTCTGGGTGATTGATAACTGGTGTGAACCATTGTCCACCTGCTGAACCGATGTTACTAATTGTACAAGTAGCACCTTTCATTTCATCAGCTGATAATTTACCATCACGTGCTTTGACAGCAAGTTCATTAATTTCGTCTGAAATTGCAAACATAGATTTGCGATCAGCATTTTTAACTACTGGTACGAGTAAACCTCTGTCAGTGTCAGCTGCAATACCGATATTCCAGTAATGTTTATGCACGATTTCACCAGCTTCTTCATTAAATGAAGTATTAAGTGCTGGGTATTTTTTAAGTGCAGACACAAGTGCTTTGACAACGTAAGGTAAGAAAGTTAATTTAGTACCTTGTTCAGCTGCAACTTCTTTGAATTTTTTACGGTGATCCCATAATTCTTGCACATCAATTTCATCCATCAATGTTACGTGAGGTGCAGTATGTTTTGAGTTAACCATTGCTTTAGCAATTGCTTTACGCATTGCAGGTATTTTTTCAGTAGTTTCTGGGTATTCCCCTTCTGTAGAAACTGCTGCTGATTGTGCAGAACTTGTAGTTTCTTCGCTAGTTGCTGCTGCACTTTCATTTGAAGCTGTTGCTTGTCCACCATTTAAGTAAGCATCAACGTCTTCTTTACGTCCGTTTTTACCTGAACCTGAAACAGCTTTAATGTTAACGCCATTTTCACGTGCGTATTTACGAACTGACGGCATTGCTTTAACACGTTTACTTTCATCTACTTCTTCATCATTTGAAGATTGAGCAGGTGCTGATGCTTCTTCTTTAGTGCTTTCTTCAACAGGAGCTTCTGTTGACTCGCTTGAAGCCTCGTCACTTTCGCTACCTTTAAATTGCATGTCTTCTGCATCAGGTGCATCAATTTTAACAATTGTATCACCAACAACTGCTACAGTACCTTCATCTACTAGTACTTCTTCGATAGTACCTGAAACAGGTGATGGAATTTCAACAACTGATTTGTCGTTTTGAACTTCAGCTAATACATCATCTTCTTCAATTGTATCTCCAGCTTTAACAAACCACTTTACAATTTCACCTTCGTGGATACCTTCACCAATGTCGGGTAATTTAAATTCAAATGCCACGTTATTATCCTCCTAAAAATTCATATTAAGTCAAAAATTAGAAATTGAGAATGCGCTAAACAACTCAAATCTCATGCTTATATATAAACCTGAATGAAGTAGGTATATCGACTTATCGTATACGCTACTTCTTATCAGTGATTATTAAAATTCTAATGTTGCTTTTGCTTTTTCAACAATATCGTTTTTGTTTGGTAACCAAACATTTTCAGCTTGCGTAAACGGATAAACCGTGTCTGCTGCTGCAACACGAGCGATTGGAGCATCTAATGAAAGAATTGCACGTTCTGCTAATTCAGAAGCAACTGCTGCACCAACACCAGCTTGACGTTGCGCTTCTTGAACTACTACAGCACGTCCAGTTTTTTCAACTGAAGCAACAAGTGTTTCAATGTCGATTGGTTGTACAGTACGTAAGTCAATGACTTCTACTGAATAACCTTCTTTTTCTAATTCTTCTGCTGCTTTTAATGATTCTTGTACCATCGCACCATAAGCAATTAGTGTAATATCATTACCTTCTTGTTTAACGTTCGCTTTACCAATTTCGATTGTATACTCTTCTTCAGGTACTTCGTCACGGAATGAACGATATAATTTCATATGCTCTAAGTAAACAACTGGGTCGTTACTTCTGATTGCAGAAATTAATAAACCTTTAGCATCGTAAGGATTAGAAGGAATTACAACACTTAGACCAGGTGATTGCGCTAAGATACCTTCTAAGTTATCAGCGTGTAATTCAGGTGTATGTACACCGCCACCAAATGGAGCACGAATTGTTACTGGTGCTTGTTTAGAGTTACCAGAACGGAAACGCGTACGCGCTAATTGTCCTGCTACAGAGTCGAATACTTCAAATACGAATCCTAAGAATTGTATTTCCATAACTGGACGGTATCCTTGAGTAGTTAAACCTAAAGCTAAACCACCAATACCAGATTCCGCTAAAGGTGTATCGAATACACGATCTTCACCGAATTCTTTTTGTAAACCTTCAGTTACACGGAAAACACCACCGTTAACACCGACGTCTTCACCGAAAAGTAAAACATTTTCATCGTTTTGTAATTCGGTTTTAAGCGCGTTGTTAATCGCTTGTACCATTGTCATTTGTGCCATCGGTTACTTCGACTCCTTCTCTTTATAAATTTCATATTGCTCTGCTAAATTTTGAGGCATTTCTTCGTACATATTTTCCATCAAGTCAATAACAGTTTGTTTTTCTGTATTATCTGCTTCTTTGATAGCAGCTTTAATATCATTTTTCGCACGTTCGATTACTTCGTTTTCTTTTTCTTCAGTCCATAGACCTTTAGCTTCAAGGAATTTTCTATAACGAACTAATGGATCCTTTTTCTCCCATTCAGAATCTTCATCTGAAGTTCTGTATTTAGTTGGATCGTCACCAGCCATAGTATGAGGACCATAACGGTAAGTAATTGTTTCAATTAATGTTGGACCATCACCATTAACAGCACGGTCACGCGCTTCTTTTGTCGCTTGGTATACAGCTAATGCATCCATACCATCAACTTGTAAACCTGGGATACCACAGGCAATTGCTTTTTGAGCTAAAGTAGTTGCCGCTGTTTGTTTACTACGAGGTGTAGAGATAGCATAGTTGTTATTTTGGATTACAAAAATTGCAGGTGCTTTATAAGCAGAAGCAAAGTTAATACCTTCGTAGAAATCACCTTGTGAAGAACCACCATCACCAGTATAAGTAATTGCTACAGCTTGCTTACCACGTTTTTTAATACCTAATGCTACACCAGCAGTTTGTACATACTGTGCACCAATAATAATTTGTGGGCTTAACGCATTAACGCCTTCAGGCATTCTGTTACCTTTAAAGTGACCTCTTGAGAATAAGAAAGCTTCAGTTAAAGGTAATCCTTGCCAGATTAATTGTGGTACATCACGGTAACCTGGTAAAATAAAATCTTCTTGTTCTAAAGCGTATTGAGAAGCTAATTGTGAAGCTTCTTGTCCTGCTGTTGGAGCGTAGAAACCTAATCTACCTTGTCTATTTAATGAAATAGAACGTTGATCAAGGATACGTGTCCAAACCATTCTCTCCATTAATTCAACTAACTGCTCGTCTGACAAATCTGGTAATAAATCTTCGTTAACGACGTTACCATCTTCATCCAAAATTTGAATCATTTCAAATTGAGATTGAGTATCATTCAATACTTTCTCTGCATCGAATTGGGCTTTTAATTTCGGAGCCATTCAATTCACCAAACCTTTCCCGTATAATAGAAATTCATTTTATTCTTAAACATTGTACCACAAAACTGTTTCGCTGTTAAACAATTTGAAAAAGTTCTGTAGTAGTTAAAACAGGTACAGTTCCGCAACTGTACTAATGAAATTATTACAACTGTATTACCAGTCATTGTATGTCTATCGTTGAGCATTTCCATTTGAATGTAAGCGCAACCAATACTTATACTATATCTTCCATATTATAATTTCAAATGACTCGCTTTTTTGAATTAAGCTAGGCTATCTACATCTTCTTTTTCTTTATTCACTTTATTCATTGTATCTGAATACTTTTTGAAGGCTTTATTCATATCTTTATATGATTTTGATACTGCCTCAGATTTTTTATCAATTTGAGATTGTTCTACTTGATCGCCAGCAGTATATTCAAACATATCTTTTTCTTTATTCATGATATTCTTATAGGCTTTTGCATATTCATCATGTGCCTTATATTTTTCTTTAAGTGCATCATTTAGTTGTTTAACTTCTTTTTTCTTCGCTTTGTCGCTAATATTATCTAAATGTTTTTCCGCTTTTTTGAATTTTTCTTCAGAATTATTTATGGCTTTTTCTTCTTTTCCGAATTCTTTTTCTCTTTGTTCTACATTATCTACAACTTTTTTAGAAGTTTCTTGTACTTCTTGTTGGTCTTTACCGTTGATTTTTTTCACTAATTTTTGTTTGTCTTGTTCTAAACTATTTAATTTCTTCCCTACAGATGATACAGGCTTTTCTTCATCAAAAGCTTTTTGAACTTGTTCGTTGTAATCTTTGATTTCACCTTTATCTGTTGTACAACCTGCAACTAATACTGTAGAAGCAATGACTGCACCGATGCCATATTTTAATTTCATTTTGAAAAATCCTCCTTTATGTGCTTGTAATGTTATATAATATTTTATAACAAATCAAATCTAACTACTGTATTTTATCTATGAAACTTTGGTATATTTTATATTAAGGAAGGTGTATGAACAAATGTTAACTATGAAAGATATTATCCGTGATGGACATCCTACTCTTCGTGAAAAAGCAAAAGATGTTACTTTACCGCTTTCTGAAGAAGATCGTAATACGTTATTGGCTATGCGTGAATTTTTAATTAATAGTCAAGATGATGAAATTGCTACTAAATATGGTTTGCGCTCAGGCGTGGGTCTTGCCGCGCCACAAATTAATATTTCAAAAAAAATGATTGCCGTTTATCTCCCTGATGACGGAAATGGCAAGTCATATGATTTGATGTTAGTTAATCCAAAAATCATGAGCCACAGTATTCAAGAAGCGTATCTTCCTACAGGTGAAGGTTGCCTAAGCGTAGATGAAAACATTCCAGGATTAGTTCATCGTAAAAATAGAATTACTGTTAAAGCTACAGATATCGATGGAAAAGAAGTTAAATTGCGCTTGAAAGGTTACCCTGCTGTTGTGGTTCAACATGAAATTGACCATATCAACGGCATCATGTTCTATGATCATATAGATCCAAATAATCCACTTCAGCCACATAATGATGCTGTAGAAGTTTAATCTATTTGATTAAAACATATTATAAACAAGAGTTTGGTTCATAAATAACCATGCTCAAACTAAAAGAGCTAATCCGCAGTCGGATTAGCTCTTTTTATTTTTAAACTTTTTAACTTTGGCAATGTATACTTAACATCGTATTTAACTTGGTTATCAAACATTTTACAAATAAATTATCAACAATATCATATTCTTTCATTGTTATATCTATGAATTACATGAAATCATCTCTTCGCTCATGAAATGGAATATCTAGCTCTTTAAACTCAGCCTTTAATTCAGTTAATTGCTGAATATCAATAAACTCTGGATCGTGGTTATGTTTAACATAATTTTGATCCTCATTCACTGTATCAATAATTTCATTATAATTAAAAAACATGATAACTTGCTCAGCACGTACTTCAAAAGTGATATCCTTAAATATTTTATCCGTACGCACTTTTTCTTTTTTTACATCTTCTACTATTCTCTTTACATTGTTCAAATGGTCCACCTCAAATATTTACTTATGTATCATACTTAATATATTGTACTTAACTTTCCCTTTAAGATACTTCTTTATCTTAATTAATTTTTATATACTACTCAAGTTTTTATGTTGTTTTTTCAAAATTTTCTGTATTTAATTTCAGTAATTTTTAATATGTAATTTAAATAAGAAGTAACTTGTACTATTAAATAGTTTTCTCTTGTGATAAAACTGCTTTATTTATTCCACTACATCATGTAAAATGAGAAATAACTGAAAACATACAAATTAAAGTATTTGTGTTTTTCTATTCGAACGAACTGAAGATCACCCTAAAAACTTACCAGACAATACTAGTATGTTCTAATTATAGATGGTAGTAATAACACTTTTTATGAAAAACAGAGCTCGTTTTATAAAAGTAGTCTCATCTTTTTCATATATACAAAGTGCTAGGGTATTACAATAAAAATAATTATAAAATCAACACATGATTTTTAGGAGGAAATATATAAAATGGCAGTATTTAAAGTATTTTATCAACATAATAAAGAAGAAGTAATCGTACGTGAACACACACAAACTATTTATGTTGAAGCACAAACTGAAGAACAAGTTAGAAGATATTTGAAGGATCGTAATTTTAATATTGAATTTATTACTAAATTAGAGGGCGCACATTTAGAATATGAAAAACAATCTGATCACTTCAACGTGGAGCAAGCTGAATAATGAAACAAATCCACAAAAATGAAGTTGCGGTATACGCACTTGGTGGTTTAGGTGAAATCGGTAAAAATACCTACGCTGTTGAGTATCAGGATGAAATCGTTATTATTGATGCAGGTATTAAATTTCCTGACGATAATTTATTAGGTATCGATTATGTTATTCCTGATATCACATACCTAGAACAAAACCAAGATAAAATTGTAGGTCTGTTTATTACTCACGGACATGAAGACCATATAGGTGGTGTGCCCTACCTATTAAAGCAAATTAATGTACCTATATATGGCGGTCCATTAGCTTTAGGTTTGATTAGAAACAAATTAGAAGAACATCATTTATTAAGAACTACAGAATTAATTGAAATTGATGAAAGTAGCGTTATTAAATCGAAGCATTTTGAAGTATCTTTCTATCTAACAACACACAGTATTCCAGAAGCCTATGGTGTTATCGTAAATACACCAGAAGGTAATATTGTGCATACTGGAGATTTCAAATTTGACTTCACACCAGTTGGAGAACCAGCAAACATTGCAAAAATGGCAAAGCTTGGTGAAGAAGGCGTACTTTGTTTACTTTCAGATTCAACAAATTCACTCGTTCCAGATTTCACTTTAAGTGAACGTGAAGTTGGACAAAATGTTGAAAAAATCTTCCGCAATTGCAGTGGACGTATTATTTTCGCGACATTTGCTTCAAACATTTACAGAGTTCAACAAGCTGTTGAAGCTGCAATTAAACATAATCGTAAAATCGTTACATTCGGTCGTTCAATGGAAAACAATATTAAAATTGGTATGGAATTAGGTTACATCAAAGCACCACCAGAAACATTTGTGGAACCTAACAAAATAAACACTGTTCCAAAACATGAATTATTAATTTTATGTACTGGTTCACAAGGTGAGCCAATGGCAGCTTTATCAAGAATTGCCAATGGTACACATAAACAAATCAAAATTATTCCAGAAGATACAGTCGTATTTAGCTCTTCACCTATTCCAGGAAATACAAAGAGTATTAATCGTACGATTAATTCCCTTTACCGTGCAGGTGCCGAGGTTATTCATAATAAAGTATCTAACATTCATACTTCTGGTCATGGTTCTAAAGGCGATCAACAATTAATGCTTCGCCTACTACGTCCTAAATTTTTCTTACCAATTCATGGTGAGTATCGTATGCTAAAAGCACACGGTCAATCAGGTATCGAATGTGGTGTTGATCCTGACAATGTCTTTATCTTTGATATTGGTGATGTTTTAGCATTAACACATGATTCAGCTAGAAAAGCCGGCAGAATTCCTTCTGGCAATGTTTTAGTTGATGGTAGTGGTATTGGTGATATTGGTAACGTCGTTATTCGTGATAGAAAGCTTTTATCTGAAGAAGGTTTAGTCATAGTAGTAGTAAGCATTGACTTTAAAACGAATAAACTTCTTTCAGGACCAGATATTATTTCACGAGGTTTCGTATATATGCGTGAATCTGGTCAATTGATTTATGATGCACAACGTAGAATCAAAACGGATGTAATTGGTAAGTTGAATCAGAATCAAGATATTCAATGGCACCAAATCAAATCTTCAATTATCGAAACATTACAACCCTATTTATTCGAAAAAACTGCACGTAAACCAATGATATTACCAGTTATCATGAAAGTGAATGAAGATAATAATCAAACATCCACTAAAAAACCAAGTAACAAAAATACGAAACCGAAGAAAAACAACACAAAATCACCATCAAAAAATCAACAAAATGTAGAAAAATCAAGTAATAAAAATGGCTCAAATAAAGCCAATCAATCCGTTGAAAAACCAAATCAATCGAATCAAAACCAAAATTCAGAATCTTAAAAAAGTACGGGAATGGACTTAAATCTTCATTGTCACAGTAAGCGGCCTAATCCTCATTAAGGATTAGGCTGCTTTATATTTACTCATTTTATTATTCAACACAACTGTAAAAACAAGCATTAATACAACTTATAATATACGAACAGCATTTATGCTATGATATATTAGCTGTGATGTGACATTAATTTAAAGAGAAGTATTTGATTTACAAAGATAAGTTATATACTTATCGTATTAATTATTTGGGCCATTTTAACATCTATTGTCATACCATATGTAATTTATCAGTTGTTATTTCTTCTCTACTACCTTTAATAATCATAATTATATAAAATTGAGTATATGAATCACTTTATGTATATAGGAGGATTATCATGTCGAAAACTTTGAGTCTGAATTTAGTCATCTTAATTATGCTCATCATTCTGATACTAGCGATGATTACTAATTTATTTGGTGCATTTTCTATATATTTAATAATAGTTCTTCCAATACTGATGTTAACCATTGGGTTATATGTTTTAATTACTAATGTAAAAAAGTACAATAGTAACAATAACTTTAACAACAAATTGTGATTAACAAAATAAGATAGTATCTCGCTAATTTACCACCTTTCATAAATGCAAAAAAACGTCAATTTCTATACTATCTCAATAGAAATTGACGTTTATTTTTAATCAAAATTATTAATATTACTGCCTCATTTTTAAATAAGTTATCTTACTACTTTTTTCTCAAAACGATTTAAATCATTATCGTGTCCAATCATGATTAAAATATCTCCTATTTCAATACTAATATTAGGATCTGGAGATACTAAAATGTCTCTACCTCTTTTAATCGCTATGATACTTATTCCAAATTGCGCACGAATATCTAATTGAATTATAGTTTGACCAGCCATTTTTTCACTCGCTTTAATTTCTACTATAGAATGCTCATCTGCAAGTTCTAAATAATCAAGAACACTGGCACTCGCTACATTATGTGCGATTCTTCTCCCCATATCTCTTTCTGGGTGTACTACCGTGTCAGCACCAATTTTATTTAAAATTTTAGCGTGATAATCATTTTGAGCCTTGGCTGTAACTTTTTTCACACCTAATTCTTTTAAGATTAATGTTGTTAAGGTACTCGATTGAATATTTTCACCAATTGCAACGATCACATGATCAAAATTTCTCATGCCCAGACTCTTCATAACTGCCTCGTCTGTAGTGTCAGCAACTACAGCATGTGTTGCAATATCACTATATTCATTCACACGTGCTTCATTCATATCAATTGCCATTACATCCATATCAAGCGCATTTAATTCTCTTACAATACTACCGCCAAATCGGCCTAAACCAATTACAACATACTCTTTATCCATGTGTGTCCTCCAATTTAAAAATCGTGGCATGACCATTCTAAACAACACCACATAAGTATTATTTAGAACAATCATAACCACATTTGAAAATCTTCTATTTTTTGCCTTCCACATATTTTTTGTCGAAAACAAATAATCTTAATATTAATATTAACGATGGAATCAGTAAAAGTAAACCTAAAATAAAGGCAATGATTAACGCAATTGCCATACTACTATTTACTACGTGTTCATTTATACGAATGAACGGATAAAGTAAATATGGTAATTTACTTGCACCATATCCGAAAAATGCAAATCCCATTTGTAAAATGACTAATATAAATGCGTAACCATGTCCTTTTTTCATTAATGTTAAGACCATTGCACCAATAAAACAAATAAAGCTTAACAAGAATATCCACCAATAATTAGATACTGCATTGATGAAGTGTGCTTCATTTTGTAAACGCAATGATAAAAATACAAATAATGAAATTGCTATCATTGGTGGGCCCCAAATTAAGAACCAATATCTTAATAAGTTATACGCTGGTTTATCTTTTGCTTTCGAAGCATAATAAGTTAAGAACCCTGAAGATATATACAGAACTGAGATAATCGCTAAGAATACGACTGACCAAGAGTATGGACTTAATAATAACTCTGTCCAATTTAAATCCAAATTATTTTCTGTTCCAGTGATATATCCACCTTCTGAAATCGTTAATGTCGTAGCAAGTGATGCTGGTATTAATAAACCAGCGATACCATACATTGCTAACCAAACTAATTTACTATCTGGGCCATAATTTTCAAAGGCATAAAATGCACCTCTAATAGACAGTAATATTAAAGCGATAGAGGCTGGCAATAGTAACACTGTTCCAAAATACATTGCAGTGTCAGGGAAAAAACCTACCATACCAACAAAGAAGAATACAAAGAAAACATTTGTCACTTCCCAAACTGGGTTTAAATAACGTGCTATTAAATGATTTATTTTCTTATCTTGCTTTGTAATTTTGGCATGTAATGTAAAGAAACCTGCACCAAAATCTATGGATGCAATAATGATGTAACAGAATAAGAAAATCCAAAGTACGGAAATGCCAATATATGCGAATATCATTATGCATCACCTCTTTCTGAAGCTAGTGCTTCAACTTCTTTATAAGCTGGTTTCTCTTTAAACATACGAATTAATACATAAGCAGAGGTAACCATTAACACAAGGTATAACAAGCCGAATAGAATTGTAACTAGGGTTAATCCTCCTGCTTGTGTCGCAGCATCTGCTACTTTAAGATAACCACGAACAATCCATGGCTGACGACCTTGCTCTGTTAAGAACCAACCAAACTCGATTGCTAGCATAGCCGCTGGACCAGTCAATAGTGCACCATATAACATAGGTTTTGAATGTGTAAATTTCCGCAGTTTTTTAAATATAAGTGTAAGTACATATGCACCGGAAACGACTAAACAAAATACCCCCATCGAAACCATGAGATCAAAGTAATAATGTACAATCATTGGTGGTTGTAAATCTTTTGGAAATTCATCCAGACCTTTAACTTCTGTATTAGTATTATTATCAGCTAAAAAGCTAAGGAGACCAGGAATTTTAATTGCGCCATTTACTTCTTGCGTTTTTTCATCTAAGGAACCAAATAAAACTAAATCTGCATGTGATTCCGTATCAAAGTGCCATTCATAAGCTGCTAATTTCTCTGGTTGCTCTTGATGTAAGAACTTAGCAGATAAGTCACCTGCTAACATAGATCCTAATGTAAAAACAACACCTAAGATCATAGTTAGTTTTAGTGCTTTTTTATGGTATTCTATATCTTTTTTAAATTTATTTTTGAGTAATTTGA
Organism: Staphylococcus sp. Z5-21; assembly: GCF_056529615.1. Lineage (NCBI taxonomy): Bacteria > Bacillati > Bacillota > Bacilli > Caryophanales > Staphylococcaceae > Staphylococcus > Staphylococcus sp. Z5-21. Next base: position 1,823,744 of record NZ_CP096462.1, read on the forward strand.
AAGCAGCGATAGCCGCTAATACAAACGCCATTGTCATAAGTGCAGTTGCAACCACATGGAATGATCTAATTAAAAACGAATCATTAAACATTGCTGCTAATGGTTCTACATTAACCATTTTGCCATTTTTCATTTCAAATCCAGCAGGTGTATTCATAAATGAGTTAACGGCAGTAATAAAGAACGCCGAGAATGATCCACCAAGGATAACTGGTATACTAATTAAAAAATGCGTCCATTTTCCTTTAAAACGATCCCATGTATATAGATATATACTCAAGAATATCGCTTCAAAGAAGAAAGCAAATGTTTCCATAAATAATGGTAATGCTATAACATGTCCACCCATTTGCATAAATGTTGGCCATAGTAATGACAACTGTAGACCTATAATTGTACCTGTCACGACACCTACAGCTACTGTTATCGTATAACCTTTGGACCATCTTTTGGCTAATGTTGTGTATAGTGGATTATTTTTCTTAATACCAATAAATTCGGCAATAGCGAACATGACTGGCATCCCCACACCAATTGTTGCAAAAATTATATGCACTGCGAGTGTCATCGCAGTTAAAAACCGTGCTAATTCAACTGAATCCATAATATCACCTTTTTTATTTATTTGTGACAAAAATCACAACGTCTTTCCATTATAAACCGGTGTACATATTTTTTAAATTTATTTCTCTCAAAATAAAGTGACAAATTAATGTCTAATTTCATACAATTTAAAAGACTTGAAATATATTTTAAAGTCTCTTATATTATAGTAAATTGAATAAAGAAAGGATAAACCGATTATGAACGAGATTATCATATACACACAAAATGATTGTCCACCTTGTACTTTCATCAAAAACTACTTAGCTGACAATGATGTCGCATATCGTGAAAAAAATATCAGTAATACACAATATAGAAATGAAATGATTGATTATGATGCATTTGCAACACCTTTTATTTTATTAAATGGTGAACCAATGCACCAAATTGACATGGATAAAATAAATAGCACATTAAATATTAAATAAGCGATGCATTCTCAAAGTTAACAATTTAATTATGTTGTAAAGTTAATTAAGTGCTAATTATAAAGTAACGTATTTTGTAACTTTTTACAAAATTAAAAATTAATCATTCGTGTTTCTTTAGCCATTTCTAAATAAAATTTATTAATATTAAACACTCTATGCAAACCCTCCAGCCTTTAAATTCACTTTCCAAACGTAAAAAACGCCAATTTCTATTTAATTACAATAGAAATCGGCGTTTTTAGTTAATCTCAGATGTTTATATCCAAGACATATCTTTATTTTTTAATAAGTACTCATTTTATTTAGCGTATTGATTTACTAAATCTTGAACTTCTTCAGAAGTAGCACAATCAATTGCTCTTTGAGCTAATTCTTCCATTTCATTTTGACTTAAACCTTTGATTTGACGACGTGCTTTAAGTACTGAGGTAGCACTCATTGAGAACTCATCTAATCCTAAGCCTAATAACAATGGAATTGCAATTTCATCGCCAGCCATTTCTCCACACATACCAGTCCATTTACCTTCTTTATGAGAAGCTTCTATTACTTGTTTTACTAAACGTAATATTGAAGGATTATATGGTTGATACAAGTAAGAAACACGTTCTGACATTCTATCAGCAGCCATTGTATATTGAATTAAATCATTCGTTCCTATACTGAAGAAATCAACTTCTTTAGCAAATACATCTGCTAAAGCAGCAGTAGAAGGAATTTCTACCATAATACCAAGTTCGATATCATCAGAAACTTCAATGCCTTCATTTGTTAAGTTATCTTTTTCTTCAAGTAACAATGCTTTAGCATCACGGAACTCTTGGATTGTAGCTACCATAGGGAACATGATATTCAATTTACCAAAAGCAGATGCACGTAATAATGCACGCAACTGCGGTCTGAAAATATCAGGTTGATCTAAGCATAAACGGATAGCGCGGTAACCTAAGAAAGGATTCATTTCTTCAGGTAAATTCAGATAAGGTAGTTCTTTATCTCCACCAATATCTAAAGTACGTACAACAACGCGTTTATCTTCCATCGTTTCTAATACTTTTTTATAAGCTTCGAACTGCTCATCTTCAGTTGGCATTTCGTCTCTACCCATATATAAAAATTCAGTACGGTATAATCCAATGCCCTCTGCACCATTTTCAATTACACCTTTTAAATCATTCGGTGTACCGATATTGGCAGCAAGTTCAGCGTGTCTACCATCAATTGTAGTTGTCTCTTCATCGCGTAATTTTTGTAATTCTTGCTTGTCTTCAAAGAAACGTTCACGCTTGTTTTGATAAGCAATGACTTCATCTTCAGTAGGATCAATGATGACTTCACCTGTTAAACCGTCAACAATAATCATGTCACCTTGTTTAACTTCTTGAGTAATAGATTTAGTACCTACAACTGCAGCAATTTCTAATGAGCGACTCATAATTGCTGAATGTGAAGTTCTACCACCTATATTAGTTACAAATCCTTGTACAAATTCTTTATTTAATTGAGCAGTATCTGAAGGTGTTAAATCGTTACCGATTATAACAACGCTTTCATCAATCATACTAGGATTTGGTAATTCTACACCTAAAATATGTGCTAACACACGTTTTGAAACATCGCGGATATCGGCAGCACGTTCTTTCATATATTCATTATCCATTGATTCAAAAATAGTAATGAATTGTCCAGTTACATCAGATAATGCAGTTGGTGCGTTAACTTGTTCATTCTTAATTTTTTCTTCGATTGGTTGAATTAATTCAGGATCATCTAAAACAAGTAAATGCGCATCAAAAATTGCTGCTTTATCAGCACCTAAATTTTGTTCAGCATTATTTCTAATTTTAGTTAATTCAACTTTGGATGTTTGAATAGCATTATTGAACTTTGCAATCTCAGCATCTACATCTGACACTTTTTCGCTATCAAATGATAAATCTGGTTCAACTAATAAGTATGCTTTAGCTATAGCTACACCGTCAGATGCAGCTATACCATTTATATAATTAGACATAATTATTTAGTTAATCCTTCTTTAGATAAAATGTCAGTGATTGCTTCAATTGCATCTTTTTCATCGCTACCATCAGCGTAGATTGTAATTTCAGCATCTTTACCTACACCTAAACTCATAACACCCATGATTGATTTCAAGTTAACTTTTTTACCGTTATATTCTAATTGAATATCAGAATCAAATTTTGAGGCAGTTTGAACAAGCATTGTCGCTGGACGAGCGTGAATACCTGTTTCGTCGATAATTACATATGATTTTTGTTCCATAAAATGATTTCTCCTTCGTATAGTTAGAATCGTTAGTTTATTATAAAACCTAGCATAGTTTTATATAATAACATTACCAAATTATTATTATAAATTCAATTCGTTGCACCCACGACATGACAATATTCAGAGAATTTTAGCTAATTTGTGAAAACGCTATAGTTTTAAACAAGTTCTTTCACAACTTTTTCACATTTTTGAATATGTTCATCTCCAATTTTTTTCATAAAGTAATAACTAATTGATGCTGAAATAGCCTGCCCCACAACCGGGAACCATTTCGTTTGTTTCGCAGCTACACGTTTTGCAACATCTCTAACGACAACTTTTAATATCGCATTCGATATTTTTTTACCGATAAATTGACTACCTTGAATCGCCGCGGCAGCTAAGACACGCTCTTTCATATCGTCGCCCATGTTATTCACTTGTTTATGATCTAAGCCATAAATTTTATTAACATCTTCAATAATATCTCTCATCAATTTAATATCGACACCAAAATCTAAACCAGGTATTGGCACAATACTGATACTTGATGATAAAACAGATTTTTTTCTAACTAGTGCCTGTGCACGTTTACGTCGTTCTTCAATTTCTATATTTGTGGTAGGTATATTACTTTTTTGTTTGATATCTTCAATTTTTAATACTTTATTACCAACTTTTTGTGTAACATTATTTGTGATTTTATTTTTAAAACCCATTTTATTCACTCCTTAGTAAATTACTTCGTATTAAAAAGAATACCCTTTTTTCATAATTTTACTTTATTTTTACAAAAACAGCCTTTAAATATTTAGAAGGTTTATAGTGTGGATGTGTTTTGAAATCTTTTGGCAAGCCCATTACATCTACAATTTCATAATCTACTTCTTCTTCTGTTAATGTTTGATTGATTACATTTTTGAATGATTTCAAAGAAAACGTACTATTATTTGTGCATAACAGTAATGTACCGTCAGGCCCTAATATTTCAAGTGCACCTTTAATTAATTTATCGTAATCTTTTAATACCGAAAAAGTTTTTTTCTTGTTTCTAGCAAAACTTGGTGGATCAATAACAATCGTATCGTAAAACAAGTCATGACGACGCGCATAATTAAAATAATCAAAAGTGTCCATTACATAAATATATTGTGACTTAGGATCAATACCATTCAAGCCAAAATTTTCTTCTGTAAGTGCACGTGATCGGTTTGCTAAATCTACGCTTGTTGTCATTGTTGCGTTTTCGGCAGCTATAACAGAAAATGCACCCGTATAACTAAATACATTTAATATTTCTTTATCTTCAGCATAATGATCTTTTAATTTTTTTCGTACTTCTTTTTGATCTAAAAATATGCCTGTCATAGGTCCATCATTTAAATCTACATTATAGAATGTGAAATTTTCTTCAATAATAATTGGAAACTCAGGTGCTTCACCATCAACAAATCCACCTTGAATTTCTGCGTCTTTAAATCTCATTTTTTCAAATATAGACGTATATTCGAATACATTTTCTAACGCTGATAACACATTATAACGGAATTTATAAATGCCTTTTGAATACCATTGGATTAAGAAATGACCATCATAGTTATCTATGGTTAAACCACCTATACCATCGCCTTCACCATTAAAAACACGAAAAGCATTCGTCCCATCAATATTATAGAAATATTCACGTTCAGCTTTGGCATTTTTAAATAATGTTTCAAAAAATTGTGTGTTAATGACTTCATCTTTGTCATAGCTCAATACCCAGCCAACGCCTTTATGCTGTCTACCAACATAAGCAGTAGCTATATATTGATCTCTATCGTTCATTAAATAAAATAGGTCTCCCTCTTTTAAATGATCGTGTGCATAAATATCTTCTTCATCTACTAATGGGTATTCATTTAAATATTTCGTTTCTTTTCCTCTATTTAACGTGGCAATTTTCATAAATTTATGTCAGCCTTTCTACTTTTATTTATATTTATTATTTACTTATTCATTTTATCATCTCATTAACATCGTAACATCAATTATCTACAATTCACCAAAATATTATATCTGAAACTTCATAAGTATTTTTATAGAAATTTAATTTTTCAATAAAGATTGGGTCGCCTCACCTTATCAAATATAGTGAATGACATCAGCCGATGCTCATGAATAAGTGCGACTAATCCACATAAAATGTGAAAGAAATTCTATTTAGAAGTTATGTTTCACCTTTACTTTCAAATAAAAAAAGCCTGAGACAATGCCATGTCCCAGACTTCTTCCTTGTTTCTATTAAAATAATTAATATTTAGTTGGTTCACGTAACTTCATAACAAATGCTACAAATATAGCCAATAGCATAATGATTAAAATTGGTGTGATAAAGATGGATAATAATAATCCGTGAACCATAATGTTCATAAACTCAGTCAGTAATTTAAAGAATAATAAACTAACCATAAACATTTGCAGATAATAGAACCTATCTTTTAAGAAATTCGTTAATGTTGTCAATATATAAATAATGATAATAATCATTAAAAAGAATAGCGTAATCCATTCTATCACATATTGTGTTTGGGAAATTTCCCAATTACCTGAAACAAAAAGTGAATTCCTATTGTTAAATTCAATTAAAGTAAAGAATAATAAGATTGCTCCACAGAACAACTCTACATATGCAGGTTTAATCCATTTAGGTTTTTTCATCCAATTTGGAATATCATCCTCTTGAATATCGATAATTTCTTTCCATTTAGCAATAAATTTATCTTTTTTATCTCTAGCTTTTTGAATATCAACACTTCTGCGCGTTTTACGTGTAAATTCTGTTGTTTTATCTTGTAGTGTCTTCCATGTTTCTTTCGTTTGATTTGTTACTGATCCTTTGTTAGTTCTTGATAATTCTGGTTCTTCTTCCCCAAGTTCTTGTTTTGTTAAAGGAAGTGATCTTCTTAAAAATAAGAAGTTCCAAATAGACATTTGTCCAAGTAACCACATGATAATAAAGAATGTGTTAACACTCAAAATATCAATAGGAATGATTTCATCGCTTTCAATTCTTCCGTATAAAACAATTTGCGTTATTAAGTAACTTATCCCATAACTGAAAATAATCCATAAATAATGATATTTTCTATGTTCTGTATTTAACTCGTCCTTATAAACGATATAACCAATATGAATTGCAAATGGTATTACGAAAATAATAGCAAAAAAGCTATAAACTTGAGTCATCAATATCAGTGTTATAATGAAAAAAAGAATACCAATAACTAAAAAGAATACTGAAATATCATAGTCATATCTTGTCGTTCTATATAAAGTAAAGCCAATCATAATGACACCAATACCAAATAAAGCAATAATGATGGCACTAATTATCGGGAAATTACCTATGTAATTACTCATTACTCTAATTATTTCACCAAAAAATGCATTTATAAAATCCCATACATTATGAATGTGCAAATCAATTTTACCTTTACCATTTAATTTATTAATTAATGGTAAATTAATTAAAATGATAAGACCTGTGAAAAGCGAAACGATGCCTATAACATAACTATATAATATCTCAGCGTGTTTCTTCAAAAAAGACATACCATTCACCTCAAAAGTTATTATATATGAACATTTAGTTCTTGTCTTTAATTATCTAATAAATAAGTCCATAGTATGATATAAAATGACTTATAGTCAAATTTCCACTTACAATTCATGTTTAAACAATTTTATAAATTTAACTTATTAAGTACATTATCGATGCATTATTTAGATTATCCATTAATTAACATTAATCTCATATCAAACTATTGTAATTATATTGAAGTGTTTATATTTTATTCAATTGTGGTACATACTAAATATAGATAATCTTAACTATGAAGGAGTGCTTTAATTATGAGTAAAGAAGAATTAAATAAAGAAGCAGCTGAAAAAGCTAAAAAAGCAGAGGATAAATTAAAAGAAGAAAAAGAATCTGCAAAAGATAACACTGAAGAAACTAAACAAAATATTCAAGATACTTTAGACTAGTATAGATACTTGGTATTAATAGTAATTCAATATAAATGTAAATCCGATATGGGAGTGCGACATCAAATCTTATCAAAATGAGGTTTGTGTCCACTCCTATTTTTTAATGGTTTTATAATTTGATTACGTGTAATAAACTTAAATAACAACGTTTGTCCTTAAAATAATCACTCTATTAACCAACAATTTTTTAGCATAACCTTGACATAAACGTCGAAAAGTCATACATTATAATTAAATTTAAATAAATCATTCGCACTAGGGGTGTTTTGTGACTGAGATGAGGTATACCCTCAAACCCTTTGAACCTGATCTAGATTAAACTAGCGTAGGAAAGTGTATTGCGATATCACTGAGTAACTTTGGTATCCGTATGCCTATATAAAAACGCGCAACTTTCTAGAAGGTTGTGCGTTTTTTATATTAGGAGGAACAATGATGTCAAAAGGTTTAAAACTATCCGAAATACTTGTAACTGTGCTTATCGCAGTTGTTTTCGCCATTATTTATAATGTTTGGAATTTTGTCTATAAAGCTGTACAGGTAACTGGACTTCATTTTGAAGAACTCACTTATGGTGCCTGGTTTATGGCAGCAGTCGTAGCTTATCTCATAATTCCAAAAGCCGGTATTGCTGTGCTTGCAGAATTTGCTGCAGGTGCTGGTGAAACAATTGTAATGGGTCGTTTTGATATTGCAACGATGGTCTATGCATTATTACAAGGCTTAGCTTGCGAAATTATATTTGCTATTTTTCGATATAAATCACGTTCAGCAATGGTTGCAATGCTAGCAGGATTTTTAGCTTCAGTTGCAACACTACCTTTAGATTTTGCCTATGGTTATCTAGGAGAAGTCGCGGGTTGGAATCTTGCTTTATACATCATATTTAGATTAATTAGCGGTATTATCGTTGCCGGTCTCTTATCTTATTATATTGTTAAAGCACTTGACCAAACTGGTGTAACAAAATTATTCAGACCAGCAACCCAGAGTGATTATGACAATCTATAAGGAGTAATAATGTTGATAGCTACTAAAAATTTACGCTTGAAATATCCAAATGGTCAAAAAAAAATATTCGACAATTTGTCTATTCAAATAAAAGATAAAGAAAAAGTATTATTATTAGGTCCTTCTGGCTCAGGTAAAAGTACTTTATTAAACGTACTTAGCGGCATTGTGCCAAACTTGATAGGTTTGCCGTTAAAATATGATGCTTTAGAAGTCGATCCTTCAAGTGGTGTCATATTCCAAGATCCAGATACTCAATTTTGTATGCCTAAAGTTTATGAAGAGCTTGCATTTGTACTAGAAAATCAACAAGTTCCTCGGGAAGAAATGGATCATCGTATTGAGGAAGCGCTAATGACAGTTGGATTAAACGTGGACAAAAATCAATATATTAATGAATTAAGTGGCGGTATGAAACAAAAACTTGCGATTGCTGAGACAATTTTACAACAAGCAACGACACTATTTTTAGATGAACCTACCGCGATGTTAGATGTAGAGTCAACTGCTGATTTATGGCAAAAAATTCAATCATTGTGGCGAGACCAAACTGTACTTATAGTAGAACACAAAGTCGAACATATATGGCAACATGTCGATCGTGTCGTTTTAATGAATTATGATGGTGCTATCATTGCAGATGCCCCACCTTCTCAAATTTTAAATGATTATGAAGCGCTATTAACTGAATATGGTGTTTGGCATCCAAAAGCTTGGCATTCTGCACCAAAAGCGCTAAACTTTTCAGATTCTGATTCATCTCATTTTAATTTCCAAATTCAAGATGCAGTTATTAAACGTGGAAAGCAGCAACTCATTAACATTCCTAAGTTAAATGTCAATGCGGGAGAATGGATATCCATTACCGGGTCCAATGGTTCAGGTAAAACTTCACTGCTCGAATCAATGATGCAATTAATTAAATATGAAGGTCAGATGTACATCAATCATCATATTTACACTAAAATTAAATCTGCAGCAAAATCTATGTATCTTGTGTATCAAAATCCCGAATTACAATTTATAACAAATTCTGTATACGACGAAATTCATATACAAAACAAAAACAAATTTAATTCAACGGATGAAGCTAAACAGCAAACTGAATCATTATTAAAAACGCTTAACTTAACATCAGTACAAATGCAACACCCTTATGAATTATCTATGGGACAAAAGCGACGTTTAAGTGTTGCCATTGCTTTAAGTGCTTCTTCTGATTTAATTTTACTTGATGAACCTACATTTGGACTTGATAGTCACAATACATTTAACCTAATTAAGCTGTTTCAACAGAGAATTAAACAAGGACAAACCATTATCATGGTTACACATGACCCAGAAATTATTGCACGTTACCCAACTCGAAGACTACATCTCGAACATCACCATTTAATAGAAAAGACAGGTGATACATATGTTTGATATGTGGAAAAAACACCATTCCTTTATCGATGATGTAAATATCATTACTAAATTAGGGATTGCTGTTATATTATTCTTCTTTGTCATATTTGTTCATCAATTCGATTATATGTTTTATATTACGTGCTTAATGCTTGCCCTATTATTAATATTCAATGGCTTGCAATTTAAAATAACCTTAGTATTTATCACTTTTACAATAATTTTCAGTTTAGTGTCCGCATTATTCATGATTTTTTATGGTGATGGGACGCACTTACTATTCAAATTTGGGTTTATCCAAATAACAACTGAAAGTTTGTATCGTGGCTTACATTTAGCAATGCGTACAACAACGGTTTCATTTTTTGGAATCTTAATTGCTTTTACTTCACAAATCGTTCTTGTATTTTATAGTTTAATGCAACATTTAAAAGTAAAACCCAAAGTAGCATATGCCTTTATGGCGGCAATACGCATGGTGCCATTAATGTTTATGTCTTTTTTACAATTAAGAAAATCATTAAAAATACGTTATCAATTAATAAGTGCCCAAAATTATCGAGGTATAAAAAGAGTCAAGCACCTCATCATTCCGTTATTAAGTCAAAACATCAGGAAGGCACATCAGCTTTCAGTAGCAATGGAAAAAAAAGGCTTCAAAGATGGGCCTCGAACATATTATTATCATGCACCTTTCTCGTATAAAGATATTCTATTAATTATAGTTATGGGACTCATATTAATAAGTGCCTATTACTTATCACTATATTTTCCAATAACTGGAATCGACGATGTCCGTACAACAAGTATTTATTAAAAAAGTTCAACTAACTTTTCGAAATCATTTTTATCCAAAAAATAAAAGCGATGGAACAAAACCTAAACCAGTTTGTTCCATCGCTTTTTTTGCTATTTTTGTTTTATCGCTTTGTCACTGATGTCAGAACGATAAAATAATGCATTACTTTGAATTTGGTCAACCGCTTCATAAGCATTAGCTTTAGCTTCACTAATGTCGCTACCTTCGCCTAAAGCGAGAATAACACGACCTCCTGAAGTTACGTAATGTTGATCAACTTTATTTAAACCACTTACAAAGTATCTTCCATCTAATGTAAACCCTGAAACGACCTCACCTTTATTATAAGTACCTGGATAGCCTTTAGACGCAAGCATAACCCCTACAACCGCATCTTTTTTCCACTTAAATTGAATCGGTTGCTTCGCCTCTAAATCTAAAATGTGTTGCATCAAATCACTTTCCATTCGAGTCAACAACACTTGCGCTTCTGGATCTCCAAACCTTGCATTAAACTCAATCACCTTAGGACCCTCTTTTGTTATAATTGCGCCTATATATAGCACACCAAAAAATGAATAGCCCTCTTTCGCCATTGCTTGTGCAATTGGCTGAGCAATTTCTTTATTTGTACGTTCTATCATACCCTTATCAATATGAGGTACCGGACAGTATGCTCCCATACCACCAGTATTAGGACCTTCATCATTGTCAAACGCACGTTTATGATCTTGCGCAATACAATCAAATGGCACAGCATAATCTTGATTAACAAATGTCATAAGTGAAAATTCCTCACCTTCAAGAAATTGTTCAAATACAACTGTGCCTTTTTCTTCAGAATATAAAATATCTATTCCTTCACGTGCTTCATCGATATTATTAGCAATAATAACACCTTTACCTGCGGCTAATCCATCTTTTTTCAGTACAATTGGAAATTCACATGTGTCAATATAGGCTAATGCATCTGTTTTGTTATTTGTTTCTTTGTAAGCTGCAGTTGGAATGTCATACTTTTCCATGAGTTGTTTTGCAAATAATTTTGAACCTTCAATTTGTGCTGCAGCTTGATTTGGACCAAATACTTTTATATTTTCTGTTTGCAATTTATCGGTTAATCCTTCGGTTAATGGCTGTTCAGGTCCAATAATTACCCATGAAACATTCTGTGTCTTAGCAAAATCTACAATTTTTTCATGATTCGCTTCATCTATATCTTTATGTACTGTCGCTATATTTTTCATAGCGTCATTGCCTGGTATCACATGAATTTCATTAATAAGTGGAGACTGTTTTAATTTAAATGCTAATACATGCTCTCTACCACCTGCACCAATTACGAGTACTTTCATAAGCTACATTTCCTCCAATATTAATTAATGTTTAAAATGTCTTACGCCTGTTGTAACCATTGCAATACCATGTTTATTTGCCATATCAATAGATTCTTGATCTTTGATAGAACCACCTGGTTGAATAATTGCTTTAATACCAGAATTTGCAGCTAATTCTACCGTGTCATCCATAGGGAAGAAACCATCTGAAACCATAGCAACGTCATCGTTTATTTCAATCGCTCTTTCAATTGCAATTTGAGCAGAACCTACTCTATTCATTTGACCTGCACCAATACCCACTGTTTGTTTTGCATTACTTAAGATAACAGCATTACTTTTAACTGATGCAACAACTTTCCATCCAAGAAGCATAGCATCCCATTGCGCTTCTGTTGGCTCAACTTCTGTAACGACTGTCATGTCTTCTCTATTTAATTTGACATTATCTTTATCTTGTACAAGATAACCTCCTGATACAGAGACAAGTTCTTGTTCACTATTATCAATTGTCATATCAGTCTCTAAAAGCCTAATATTTTTCTTTTTACCTAACACTTCTAGAGCTTCTTGTGTAAATTTTGGTGCAATAACAACTTCTAAAAAGATACCATGCAATACTTCTGCCAATGATTTTTCTACAGTTCTATTCAAAGCAACAATACCACCAAAAATAGACTGATTATCTGCATCGAAAGCATGTTTATATGCCTCATCAATTGTTTCAGCAACGCCCACGCCACATGGATTCATATGCTTAACAGCAACAGCAGCAGGTTGTTCAAATTGTTTCACCAATGATAACGCTGCATCCGCATCTTTGATATTGTTATAGCTTAATTGCTTGCCATGTAATTGTTTGGCACCTGCTAAAGTATGTTTGGCATCAGATGTTCTAACAAAATAAGCTGATTGTTGTGGATTTTCACCATAACGTAAACTTTCCTTATTATCTTTAAAATAGTCTACAATCGCTACGTCATATTCATTTGTATGTTCAAATACTTTAATCATAAGTGATTTGCGATAAGCTTCATCTAATGTGCCATTTTTCAATTTATCAATCACTTCATTATAATCAGCAGGATGTACAACGGTGATAACATGTTTGAAGTTCTTTGCTGCAGCACGCAGCATCGTTGGTCCACCGATATCAATGTTTTCAATTGCATCTTCTTCTGTCACATTAGGGTTTGCAACCGTTTCTTTAAATGGATATAAATTGACAACTACCATATCTATTAAATCAATACCTTGTGCTTGCAGTTGTTCTAAATGTTCAGGTTTATCTCTATCAGCTAAAATACCGCCGTGTACAGATGGATGTAATGTTTTAACTCTGCCATCCATAATTTCTTCAAACTCTGTCAACTCTGAAATCGACTTCACAGGTAACCCGGCATTGGCTAATTCACGCATTGTTCCGCCCGTTGAATATAATTCATAATTTTGCTCTATTAATGATTGACCAAAGGTTACAATACCTGCTTTATTAGACACACTTAATATTGCTTTCTTCATTTAAATTAGCACCTCTTATTGAATGATTTTTGATATGACTTCTGGATATAATTCATGCTCTATTGCTTTAATTCTTTCTTCAAGATCAGATTTATTATCGTCCGGATAAATATCACATTGACGTTGTTCAATAATTTCTCCCGTATCCATACCACTGTCAACATAATGTACTGTTGAACCAGTTATTGTATCGCCACTTGCTAGCGCTTGTCCTATAGCATCTTTCCCTTTATATTTTGGTAATAATGAAGGGTGAATATTTAAAATGCGTTTATCATAAGCTCTTAAAATATTTTCACCTATTAATTTCATATAGCCAGCTAGAACAATCCACTCTACTTTTTCAGACGTTAACCATTCTATAATTTTACGTTCATAATCCGCTTTAGAATCAAAATTTTTCAATTCATTAATATGAACATCTAAATGATATTTGCGCGCGCGTTCAATACAATATGCATTTACTTGATCTGTATAAAGTGAGGTTACTTCAATATTTGGTAGTTCCCCTTGTTTGATTTTAGACATAATACTTTCAAAATTACTTCCAGAACCAGAAGCAAATATAGCTATTTTGGTCAATTTTATACCCCCGTTAATTGGATTGGTTCGTTGCCTTTAACAGTTTCACCAATTTTATATGCCTTGATATTTTGACCTTTAAGTATTTCTAATGTTGATTCAACTTGGTTTTTATCAACGACTAAAGTAAAGCCAATACCCATGTTAAAAATGTTATACATTTCATCAGTTGAGATGTTTCCTTGTTCCTGTAACCAATCAAATATAGCTGGCGTAGGAAATTGCGTGACATCAATCTTGGCTGTTATCCCCTCAGGTAAGGCTCTAGGTATATTTTCATAAAAACCGCCCCCTGTAATATGGGTCATGGCATATATCTTAATAGATGATTTAACAGCTAACACGGGTTTTACATATAAACGTGTGGGTTTCAAAAAAGCATCTAAAAATGTCTGTTCTTGATTGAATGGTTCACTTAATTTAATACCTGATTGTTGTATTAATTTTCTAACTAAACTATAACCATTGGAATGTATGCCACTAGATTCAAGACCTATAATTGCTTGTCCAGGTTCAACAGATGAGCCATCAATATAGTCATCCTTTTCTACTGCACCTACTGCGAAGCCTGCTAAATCATATTCACCCTCGTGATACATTTCTCCCATTTCAGCTGTTTCTCCACCGATTAAAGCTGTATTGGTCTCTTCACAGCCATCACTTACCCCTTTGACAATTTGCTCAATGACTTCAGGAACGACTTTATTAGTTGCAATATAATCTAAAAAGTAAAGTGGTTCTGCACCTGTAGTTAAAATATCATTGACACACATTGCGACAACATCTATACCAATCGTGTCATGTTTATCGTTATCGATGGCTAATTTTAATTTTGTACCTACACCATCTGTACCTGATACAAGTAAAGGTGCTTTCATATTCAACTGTGACAAATCAAACGTAGCACCAAAGCCACCCAATCCACCAAGTACTTCTTTGCGCATTGTTCTTTGGACATGACTTGTCATTCGTTCTACCGCTTCGTACCCTGCATTAATATCGACGCCTGCTTGTTGATATGCTTTAGACATTTAAATTACCCTCTCTATCAAAGTATTGTTGATGATTTGCTAAGTATGCTTTTTGACGTTCACTTAAATGCGCTACATAATCTTGCTCATAATCATATAAACCTGCAGGATAATCACCTGTGAAACTTTCAACACAAAGTCCACTATAAGGCGCATCGCAATCAAGTCCAATAGAATCAATTAGACCTTCGACTGTTAAATAAGCCAGTGAATCTGCTCCAATATAATCACTAATCTCCTCGGGCGATTTATTTGATGAAATAAGCTCTGCCGTTGTTGAAACATCTATGCCATAAAAACTTGGAAACATAAACTCAGGAGAAGCAATGCGTACATGAACTTCCTTAGCGCCTGCGTCTTTCAACATTTGTACTATACGTTTACTCGTAGTACCTCTGACAATCGAATCATCTACTAAGACAATATTTTTATCATAGACAATATCTTTTACAGCAGATAATTTTACGCGGACGCCTTGTTCACGTAATTCTTGTGTCGGTTGAATAAATGTTCTTGCAACATATTGATTTTTAACAAGACCCATTTCATACGGCAGTCCACTCTCTTCGGCATAACCAGATGCTGCTGAAAGTGAAGAATTAGGTACACCAATAACCATGTCCGCACTTGATGCTGGACTTTCTTTCGCTAATTGTTTACCAGACTGTTTTCTAACAGCATGTACGTTTTTACCGGCAATGGTTGAATCAGGTCTAGCAAAGTAAATATACTCCATAGCTGAAATAGCCGTCGTTGTATGACGCGTATAAGATTCGACTCTGATCCCATCATCATTGATGACTACATATTCTCCAGCATGAATATCTCTTACAAATTCAGCACCTAGGACATCGATTGCACATGTTTCACTTGCAATAATATTTGAACCATTTTTCATTTTACCAACAGCTAATGGTCGAATCGCATTAGGGTCAACTGCACCATATAAAGCGTCTTTAGTTAGTACCGCAAAAGTAAATCCGCCTTTTATTTTTCTTAAACTTTCTTGAAAAGCACCTTCAAATGTAGGTGCTTTACTTCTTCGTATCAAGTGCATGATAACTTCAGTATCTGAAGAAGAGTGAAAAATAGAGCCTTGATGTTCTAAAGATTTTTTTAGACTTTGCGCATTGATAAGATTACCATTATGACAAACTGCAACACTCATATCATAAAAATGATATAAAAACGGTTGAATATTCTCTATACCTTTATTCCCGGATGTTGCGTATCTCACATGCCCAATTGCATGTTGATATGTTTTAAATGATTCCATTTGTGTATCTGATATCGCATCTGTCAATAAACCTAAACCACGTTCACCTTTAAGCACTTCACCATTTGAACAAACGATTCCAGCACCTTCTTGACCACGATGTTGCAAACTGTGTAGTCCCATATAGGTTAATTGAGCAGATTCCGGATGATTCCATATGCCAAACACGCCACATTCTTCATTTAATCCGTTGCTGTCATACATTGAGGTATAGCTCCTTCCCATAAATCATTTAAATGTTTTACATCACGCACAATTTCGCTCTGTTCATTCGTCACTTTAAATTGTTGATCATTAGTCACTTTACCAATCTCAACAGCATGATCGCAGTTTAATGATTGACCATTTTTTACGATTACAATATAACGTCCTTGTGTTTCACTAAACAGTTGCGCATTCGTAACACTTAGTTTCGCCTGTAAACCAAGTTGGTAATGTGCACTGATACGAGCTAAAGTAAGCAATAAGCCACCTTTACCTACTGTTTGCACATGTGAAGCTACCCCTTCTCGAATTGCTTGTTTTATCGATTCACCTTTACGAACTTCTTCCGATAAATCAATGGATTCAAATTCATGATTCACTTGACCATACAACAATTTCTCAATTTGACTACCACCGAAATCGTCATTTGTATCACCAACAACATATAATGTATCTCCTACAGAAGGATTAAAATGATTAAGATAACTTATGTCATCGATGAGACCAACCATACCTACTACAGGTGTTGGGAATATAGATGTTTCTCTCGTTTCGTTATATAAAGACACATTACCCGAAACGACAGGTGTGCTTAAAATCTCACATGCTTCTGCCATACCTTTTGTTGAATCTGCTAATTGTTGATATATTTCTTTCTTCTCAGGTGAGCCATAATTTAAACAATCCGTCATAGCTAAAGGCGTTGCACCTACAGAAATTAAATTTCTATACGCTTCGGCAACAATCATTTTTCCACCTTCATATGGATTGTTAAATACATAGCGGGCTTCTCCATCAATCGTTGACGCAATAGCTTTATCAGTTCCTTCAACGCGCACAACAGAGGCTTGTAATCCTGGCTTAACTATCGTATTAGCACCTACTTGTTGATCATATTGTTCGTATAAATAACGCTTCGAAGCTATAGTTGGGTGTTGTAATAATTGATCAAATACGGATTCAACATCTACACTGCTATAGTCATTTTTAGTTTCATTGTATTCTGGCGACGTACCTTCAAGTACATAAACTGGCGCTTCATCAGATAAAGGTTGAACTGGAATATCGGCAAATACTTCATCTTCATAAGTTAATACGAAACGATCCGTGTCAGTTACTTCTCCAATTACTGCACTGTCTAACTCATGTTTATCAAAGAGGTCTAAGAATTTTTGTTCTGTTCCCTTTTCTACAACAAGCAACATACGTTCTTGAGTTTCAGATAACATCATTTCATACGGTGAAATACCTTGTTCTCTTGTAGGGACTTGTTCTAAACGTAAATGTAAGCCACTACCACCTTTAGCTGCCATTTCTGAGGATGATGATGTTAGTCCTGCAGCCCCCATGTCTTGGATACCAACGAGTTCATCAAATGTGATGGCTTCTAGCGTGGCTTCCATTAATTTTTTACCTACAAATGGATCACCAATTTGAACAGATGGTCGTTTGCTTTCACTATCTTCACTTAATTCTTCAGAAGCAAAAGTCGCACCATGAATACCATCGCGGCCAGTTTTTAAACCAACATAAATAACAGAGTTTCCAACGCCTTTAGCCGTCCCTTTTTGAACCATGTCGTGATCAATTATGCCTACACACATCGCATTGACGAGTGGGTTGCCATCATATCGATCATCAAACTCTATTTCTCCAGCAGTTGTAGGAATTCCTATACAGTTACCATAGCCACCTATACCTGCAACAACGCCACGTAAAAGTCGACGGTTTTGTTTTTCTGTCAATTCACCAAACCTTAGACTATTCAATAAATTAATTGGACGTGCACCAATAGAAACAATATCTCTAATAATGCCTCCCACACCAGTAGCTGCGCCTTGGTATGGTTCAACTGCAGAAGGGTGATTGTGTGACTCAACCTTAAACACAACCGCTTGGTTATCACCAATATCAACAACGCCTGCGCCTTCTCCTGGGCCCATTAAAACATGTTCACCTGAAGTTGGAAATTGTGTTAAAAAGGGTTTGGAATGTTTATAAGAACAGTGTTCACTCCACATAACTGAGAAAATACCAATCTCCGTAAAGTTAGGTTCACTACCTAAAATATCACAAACCTTTGCGTATTCTTCATCACTTAATCCCATATCCTTGTACAGTTGTTCAATTTTAATATCTTCAGAACTTGGTTCAATAAATTTAGACATTTTGTTCCCTCCAACTATTTACCATTGCTTGAAATAATTTTACGCCGCTATCTGTACCAAGAATTGGTTCAATAGCACGTTCCGGATGAGGCATCATACCACACACATTGCCCTGTTCATTGATAATACCTGCGATATCATTAAAAGAACCATTCGGATTATTGACATATTTTAATATAATTTGATTATTTGCCTCTAAACGATCATACATATCTTGAGTACAATAATAATGACCTTCACCATGGGCAACAGGATAAACTACAGTTTCATCCTCATTATATAAATTTGTGAATGCCGTATTATGATTTACCACACGCAATGATTCATTTCGACTCACGAATAAATGAGAATCATTATGTAGTAAAGCACCTGGAAGTAAACCAATTTCAGTTAGAATTTGAAACCCATTACACACACCAAGTACCGGTTTACCTTCTTTCGCAAATTGTTTTACTGCTTCTGTAATTGGTGCAACACTTGCCATTGCCCCAGAACGTAAATAATCACCAAAAGAAAAACCACCTGGTATCAGTACACCATCAAAACCGTCCAACGATGTATTTCTATAATCTACATATTCTGCTTCTACATCTGATTTCAATGCAGCATTATACATGTCTCTGTCGCAATTTGATCCTGGAAATTTCAGCACTGCAAATTTCATTATGCTTTCTCTCCTTCTTCCAATACTTTATAACTATATTCTTCAATAACAGTATTAGCAAAAAGTTTTTCACTTAACGTAATTACAACATTATGAACTGCTTCGTCAGTTGCTTCATCAACAGTCATATAGAGTACTTTACCAACTCTGATATCATTGACTTGCTTATATCCTAAATCATGTACAGCTCGATTTAATGCTTGTCCTTGTGTATCTAATACTTGTGGTTGTAATGTAATATGCAATTCAATTGTTTTCATTGTTAGAGTGCCTCCAATTTATTTAAAAAAGTTTGATATGTCTCGATAATTGATCCTGTATCTTCTCGATAAACATCTTTATCAAAATTTGTATCACTTTGTTTATCCCAAATTCGACATGTATCTGGAGAAATTTCATCAGCCAATAAAATTTCACCTTCATTTGTGCGTCCGAATTCAATTTTAAAATCGACTAATCTTAAATTCATTTTGTCCATTAAGTTCACTAATACTTCATTAATTTCTGTTGCTGCTTCTTTTAATTTTTCAATTTCACCATCATCAGCAATTTGAAGTAGTTTAATATGGTCTTCAGTGATAAGGGGGTCGTTCAAATCATCATTCTTGTAGAAAAATTCAACTAATGGTGTTTCAAATGTATGTCCTTTTTCAAAACCTAGTCTTTTTGTAATTGAGCCTGCTGCAATATTTCTAACTACAACTTCTAAAGGAATGATTTCAACCGAATTAACTAATTGTTCCGTTTCAGATATTTGCTCAATAAAATGACTATTCAAGCCTTTAGCTTTCAAATAATTAAATATACGAGAGGTAATTTGGTTATTTAAGCGCCCTTTCCCTTCAATGAAGTCTTTTTTAGCACCATTTCCAGCTGTCACTTCATCTTTATATTCAACTCGTAATACATCAGACGTTCCTGTTGAAAAAATTCTTTTAGCCTTTCCTTCATATAACAAAGACATATATTTATCTCCCTTCAAATTGTTTAAGCAACTTTTGTTCAGTTTCATTTATATCATTAGTTAACACCGTTAAATGTCCCATCTTACGATTAAATTTACGTTCGTTTTTGCCATAGATATGGACATGCCATTCAGGGTGTTCTGCGAATTGATCTTCTAATAAATCTAAATCTCTGCCTAATAAGTTCATCATAATCGCCGGTATCAATAGTGTTACTTGTTGTGGTAATTGTTGTCCTGTTATCGCCTTAATATGTGTATCAAATTGAGAATATTCGCAAGCTTCAATTGAATAATGTCCGGAATTATGTGGTCTAGGCGCAATTTCATTTACATATAATTGATTCTGTTGATCTATAAAAAATTCAACTGTAAATGTGCCTATAAAATGTATGGCTTTAATTATTTTATTTACTTCATTACGCGCTTCTTGCTCTTTATTATCTTGTACTCGCGCAGGCACGATTGTTTTAAATAGTATTTGATTTTGATGTTCATTTTCTTGTAGAGGGAAATATGTGATCTGATTGTTTGTACCGATGGTTACTGTCAAAGAAACTTCTTTACTTAAGTTTAGGTACTGTTCTGCTACACATTCTTGTGCTTGAATCAGTTGATGCGCTTCATCTAAATGAGTGGCGTCTTTAACAAGCACTTGACCTTTACCGTCATATCCACCGAAACGTGTTTTAACAATAAAAGGATATCCAATTGAATCAACCGCTTTAACTAGATCGTCATAGTCAGTTAATTGGAAGAACGGCGCTATATTACTGCCAGAATCTTGTAAAGTTTGTTTCTCCGTCAGGCGATCTTGAAGTAATTGAATCGCTTGATAGCCTTGAGGAATATTATATTTTGAAGCTAATGCTTGTAATTGATTAGCCGAGATATTTTCAAATTCGTACGTTATTACATCTGATAATGCTCCAAGTCGATCTAGTGCTATTTGGTCGTCATACGCAGCGTTGATGAACTCGTTGGCAACATACTGGCAAGGACATGATGAATCGGGATCTAACACAATCACTTTGTATCCCATTTGTTGGGCAGACTGCGCCATCATTTTGCCCAGTTGACCGCCTCCTATGATACCTATGGTTGAGCCGAATTTTAATTTACTCAAGTTCATCTTGCATATCACTCACTTTCTCAACTAAAGATTTCTCATAATTTTCCAAATTCTTTTGCACTGTTTGATTACCAATACTAAGTATTCTTGCAGCCAAGATACCCGCATTTTTAGCGCCAGCTTTACCTATTGCTGTCGTTGCTACTGGAATACCACCTGGCATTTGTACGATTGACAATAGCGAATCCATTCCTTTTAAACTTTTAGACTCAATAGGAACGCCAATTACTGGTAAAGTCGTCATTGACGCAACCATACCTGGTAAATGCGCAGCACCGCCTGCACCAGCGATAATGACATCATATCCTGCATCTCTCGCTTCTCTTGAAAATTCAAACATTAATTCAGGCGTACGATGTGCTGAAACTACTTTTTTATCATACGGAATTTCAAATTGGTCTAACATCGAACAACTTTCTTTCATTGTTTCCCAATCAGAAGAACTTCCCATAATGACTACTACTTTCAAAATGAACACCCTTTCAGAAATTTGAAATGATACTACTATTAGATGTATATTACAGATATAGCATAACAAGTAAATGATGCTTTTTCAATCAAAAATCGAACTTTAATACTTTTTTTTTGTTTAATCTACGTCTTTTGGTTGTTAATTATCCCATCATTTGTGTTAATGTTAAGTAAAGTTCAAACATTCAAGGAGGATTTTTTCATGGTCGCAAAAATTTTAGACGGGAAACAAATCGCTAAAGATTACAGACAAGGACTTAAAGATCAAGTTGAAGCTTTACAAGCTGAGGGGTATACACCAAAATTATCTGTTATTCTAGTCGGTAATGATGGTGCAAGTCAAAGTTATGTCAACTCTAAAAAGAAAGCTGCGGAAAAGATTGGAATGATTTCAGAAATTGTTCATCTCGACGAATCTACTTCTGAAGCAGACGTTTTAAACGAATTAAAACGCTTAAATGAAGATGATAGTGTGAGCGGTATATTAGTCCAAGTACCACTTCCTGATCAAGTAAGTGAACAAAAAGTATTAGAATCTATTAACCCAGCAAAAGATGTCGATGGCTTCCATCCTGAAAATATTGGTAAGCTTTATATTGATCAACAAACATTTGTACCTTGTACACCATTAGGCATCATGGAACTTTTAAATCATGCCGATATTGATTTAGAAGGAAAAGACGCTGTTGTTATCGGACGTAGTCACATTGTAGGTCAACCAGTTTCTAAATTATTACTTCAAAAAAATGCTTCCGTAACGATTCTTCATTCAAGAACTAAAGATATGAAGCGTTATTTAAAAAATGCTGACATCATTGTTAGTGCTGTGGGTCGTCCTGGATTAGTAACAAAAGAAGACGTTAAAGAAGGCGCGGTTGTAATCGATGTAGGGAATACACCTGATGAAAATGGTAAATTAAAAGGTGATATCGAATACGATGAAGTTAAAGAAGTGGCAGGTGCAATTACACCCGTACCTGGTGGCGTTGGCCCAATGACAATTACAATGGTATTAAATAACACACTTATAGCTGAAAAAATGCGTAGAGGGATTGAATAAACTCGCGAGATAAAGAATCAATTTTTTTGATATTTATATAAATAAAATGCTTTACTGCTTCATTAACAAAAAACAAGACACGTTAAGTTCAATACGACTTAACGTGTCTTGTTTTTTGTTAATTTATATTATTTCATTCAATCATATAACACTTTATACACCAACACTTAATTTAGGGATAAACGATTCGAAATGAATTTTCGTTTCATCAACTTCCATTTCTTTTAAGGTAGTGATGATAGATTGAAGGAAATTAACACCACCACAAACATAAATTTCAGTATCTTTTGTTATAAATTGATTCAAATACGATGCATCCATATAACCCATTTTATGCTTATCATAAATAATATAATCGTTATTCTCTTTACTTTCAGCTATTGCCTCTAGTTTATTTGAGAATGGTATATCTGTATCATTAATAATATTTTGAATAAATTGAATTGGCGCTTCTGACTTAGCCACTTGATTAAACATTGGAATTAAAGGTGTAACCCCGATACCGGATCCAATAAATAGCTGTGGTGACTCACTGTTGACCACGGAAAACGGACCTACTGGTGCTGATAATTGAATCGTATCGCCTTCTTTGTATTCACTATGAAGTATCGTAGACACTTCCCCTTCATGTGTTGTTGTTACATCATGTTTAACTGCAAAAGTCAGTGTTTCACTATCACCTTCTACAATTGAATAATGGCGTTTAGCACGGTATGGTAGTGACGCACTCTTCACATCGACCGTGACATATTGACCTGGTTTAAATTTACTCATGTCTATTTCATCAGATTTAACTGTAAATGCTTTGATGTCTGTAGCTACAGTTTCTATATTTTTAATTACAAATGCTTGGAAACCATCCCATGCCATTGTTTTATAAATATCTTTTTCAACTTCAATAAATACTTTAGCAATTTCTCCGTATGCTTTAGCCCAAGTGTCTAATATTGCATCATCATCCGATAATTTTAAAACATTTTGGATGGCAGCTAATAAATTTTCACCTACAATATCATAACCAGCTGGCGGCACCTGTAATGCACAATGTTTAAATGCAATTTCTTTCACAACTGGTAAAATACGTGTCAAATCATCAATATTCATCGCTGCAGCTAATACACTCTGTGCTAGCGCTGTTGATTGCAATCCTTTCTTTTGGTTTGTTTGATTAAACATATTTCTTAATTCAGGGTGTTGTGTAAACATTCTATTATAGAAAAACGATGTGATTTCTACCCCTCTTTCTTGCAATACCGGAACCGTTTCTTTAATAATCGCTTTTTCTTTTTCATTCAACATAATAAGCACTTCCATTTCTTCAAATATAGCTTTATCATTTCTACTTTATTTTATTACAAATTATAGTATTTCAAAACAAATTTGTGATAAAATTCACAAAAAGTTCATTTTACTTATTTTTAACTAAAAATTACAATTATATTTAAATAAATAAGGTATATTAGGACTATAGTATGATGTAATACACAGCGCATTACAGTATAGTATAGATAAATCAATTAAAGTCTCTTCTTGGAGGTCAATAAATGAATAAACTTATACAATCGTTATCAGCAATTGGCGTTTCTGCAACTCTTGTATCCCCAAACCTAAGTGCAGAAGCCACTGACAATTCAATTCCAGAGCTTAAAGGTACGAATGATACAATCATAGATAAAGGTGAAGAATATAATCTTTTAAATGGTGTACATGCATACGATAAAGAAGACGGCGATTTAACACATAAAATTAAAGTTGATGGTAATGTTAATATCAACCAAGCTGGAAAATACAAAATTGAGTATAAAGTGGAAGATTCAAACGGCGCATCAAGTAAATCGATACGTTATATAGAAGTTAAATAAATTAAAATTCCATACATAGCAAAAATCAAGCTAAATGATAACCTTTATCACTACTTTTTTGATAAAATCACCCTTTCGCCTTAAATATGACACTTTTCACAAAATGTACACATAATTTTAACAAATCTTTGAAAGCCCACCAGACGTTGAGTTTGTTGGGTTTCTTTTAATTTTACAATATTTTTTTTCGCACAAACACTTGTAAATATTACGTAATATCTTAAAATTGATGTTAAGCCCTACATTTGTAGTATTAGGAGGTCAAAAAAGTGTCAAAATTTAAGTCTTTGCTTCTACTCTTTGGCTCGCTAATTTTACTTAGTGGCTGTTCTAACGTAGAAGTTTTAAACCCAAAAGGGCCGATGGCAAGTGATTCGAAGTTTTTGATTATGTATTCAATTATCTTCATGCTTGTTATTATTGCCGCTGTACTTATTCTATTCACAGTTTTTCTATATAAATATAGAATTGGAAACACTGATGAATCAGGTAAGATGCACCACAATTCTTTATTAGAAACAATTTGGTTTATTATTCCAGTAATTATTGTAATTGCATTAGCTATTCCAACAGTTAATTCACTTTATAATTACGAGGAAAAACCACAGAAAGAAGACGATCCACTTGTTGTTTATGCTACAAGTGCTGGTTATAAGTGGTTCTTTAGTTATCCTGAAGAGAAAATCGAAACAGTTAACCATTTAACTATTCCGAAAGATCGCCCAGTTGTCTTCAAGCTCCAATCAATGGATATGATGACAAGTTTCTGGATTCCACAATTAGGTGGTCAAAAATATGCGATGACAGGTATGACTATGGACTGGACTTTAACAGCTAGTGAAGAAGGTACGTTCCGTGGACGTAACTCAAACTTCAATGGTGAAGGCTTCAGTCGTCAGACATTTGATGTGAATTCAGTAAGCCAAAGCAAATTCGAGGATTGGGTAAAAGATGCCAAAAAACAAAAAGTATTGGATCAAGATACATTTGATAAGCAACTTTTACCAACTACTGAAAACAAAAATTTAACTTTCAGTGGTACGCATTTAGCATTTGTTGATCCTGCAGCAGATCCTGAGTATATTTTCTATGCTTATGATCGTTATAATTTCGTTCAAAAAGATCCAAACTTTAACACTGAAGAAGAACGTACAGCAGATGTGTTAGATAAACCAGATCAACCTGCACGTAAGCCGCAAATCACAAATGCTAACTACGAACGTCATGGAATGAAAGCCATGATTTTAGGCAATAATGAACCATATGATAGTGAATTCAAAGATGAAGAATCACATAATATGGATGAAATGGAAAAAATCTCTGAAGGTGCTAAAGATGAAAAAGCATCTAAAATTGAGAAAAAAGACCATGAAAATGGAGGTGGACATTAATGAATTTTCCATGGGATCAATTACTCGTTCAAGGTAACTGGATGATAACAATGGGACAAATTGGTGCTCCTTTCGCAGTTATTGCCGTGATCGCAGTAATTAGCTATTTCAAATTATGGAAATATCTATACAGAGAATGGTTCACATCTATTGACCATAAAAAAATTGGTGCAATGTACTTAATCTGTGCGGTATTAATGTTCGTACGTGGTGGTATTGACGCGCTAATGATGCGTACGCAATTAGCCATTCCAGACAATACATTTTTAGAAGGAAACCATTATAATGAAGTCTTTAGTACGCACGGCGTAATAATGATTATCTTTATGGCTATGCCTTTCATCTTTGGTTTATGGAATGTTGTCGTACCACTACAAATTGGTGCGCGTGACGTTGCATTCCCTGTATTAAATAACGTAAGTTTCTGGTTATTCTTCTCAGGTATGATTTTATTCAACCTTTCATTTATAGTCGGAGGCTCACCTGCAGCTGGTTGGACAAACTACGCACCACTCGCAGGAGAATTCAGTCCAGGACCTGGTGTCAACTATTACTTAATAGCGATACAAATTTCCGGTATTGGTACACTGATGACTGGTATTAACTTCTTTGTTACTATACTTAGATGTAAAACACCAACAATGAAATTTATGGAAATGCCAATGTTTACGGTTACGACTTTTATTACAGCATTAATCGTTATCTTGGCTTTCCCAGTATTAACAGTTACATTAGCGCTATTTACAACTGATAGAATTTTCGACACAGCATTCTTCTCAGTTGCAAATGGTGGTATGCCAATGCTTTGGGCTAACTTCTTCTGGGTATGGGGGCACCCTGAAGTGTATATCGTTATCTTGCCAGCATTCGGTATCTACTCTGAAATTATTCCGACATTTGCACGTAAACGCCTATTCGGACATCAAAGCATGGTCTGGGCGACTGCAGGTATCGCATTCTTAAGTTTCTTAGTTTGGGTTCACCATTTCTTCACAATGGGTAATGGTGCATTAATTAACTCATTCTTCTCAATTTCAACCATGTTAATTGGTATACCAACTGGTGTTAAAATCTTTAACTGGTTGTTCACGCTTTATAAAGGTCGTGTTACCTTCGAATCTCCAATGCTATTCGCATTAGGGTTCATACCGAACTTCTTAATCGGTGGGGTAACAGGTGTTATGCTTTCAATGGCGGCAGCAGATTATCAATATCATAATACTTACTTCTTAGTAGCGCATTTCCACTATACGCTAGTAGCTGGTGTAGTATTTGCCTGTCTTGGAGCTTTAATATTCTGGTGGCCTAAGATGACTGGCTTCAAGTTAAACGAAACATTAAACAAATGGTGTTTCTGGTTATTCATGATCGGATTTAACGTTTGTTTCATACCACAATTCATCCTTGGATTAGATGGTATGCCACGTCGTTTATACACTTATATGCCAGAAGATGGTTGGTGGTTACTAAACGCAATCTCAACTGTCGGTGCCCTATTAATGGCATTAGGATTTATGTTCTTAGTTGCAAGTATCGTATACAGCTTCTTCAAAGCACCACGTGAAGCAACTGGCGACAACTGGGATGGTTTAGGACGTACTTTAGAATGGGCAACTGCTGGAGCAATGCCACCTAAATACAACTTTGCTATCACACCAGACTGGAATGACTATGATACATTTGTAGATATGAAAGAACATGGTCGTCATTATTTAGACAACCATAACTATACAGATATCCATATGCCAAATAATACTCCTGTTGGATTCTGGATGGGAATTCTCTTCACTATTGGTGGATTCTTCCTTATCTTTGAAACACTCGTTCCAGCTATTA
This sequence comes from Staphylococcus sp. Z5-21, assembly GCF_056529615.1. Lineage (NCBI taxonomy): Bacteria > Bacillati > Bacillota > Bacilli > Caryophanales > Staphylococcaceae > Staphylococcus > Staphylococcus sp. Z5-21. The sequence goes on from NZ_CP096462.1 coordinate 1,851,800, forward strand.
TTTGTTTAATTGGTATCTTCGCAACTATGGTTTATCGCAGTTTCCAAATCGACCATGGTTATCATATACCAGCGTCTGAAGTTGCTGAAACTGAAAAACGTTTACGTGATGCACGTATAAAAGAAAGGGAGGCTGTAAGTCATGAGTCATGATGCAAACACAATTGATCAACGTTCGCATGAAGGTAATTTAAATAAACTTGGCTTTTGGGTATTCCTTACAGCAGAATTCTCATTATTCGGTACGTTATTCGCAACATTATTAACACTTCAACACGGTGGCGATTATGCTGGAAAAATGACGACTGAATTGTTTGAATTACCATTAGTTTTAATTATGACATTTGCATTATTAATTAGTTCTTATACATGTGGTATTGCAATTTACTATATGAGAAAAGAAAAAGAAAAATTAATGCTGATTTGGATGATTATCACTGTATTACTTGGTATGGTATTCGTAGGCTTCGAGATTTATGAGTTTGCGCACTACGTACATGAAGGTGTTAATCTAACTATCGGTTCTTATTGGTCTAGTTTCTTTATTCTATTAGGAACACATGGTGCCCACGTGTCATTAGGTATTGTTTGGATTATTTGCCTATTAATTCAAGTAGCAATGCGCGGATTAAATAAAGACAATGCTCCTAAATTATTTATAGTTAGTTTATACTGGCACTTTTTAGATGTTGTATGGATTTTCATCTTCACTGCCGTATATATGATAGGGATGGTGTTTAGCGGATGAATACAATAGTAAAACATACTGTAGGTTTTATCGCCTCAATCGTTTTAACGATCTTAGCTGTATTTGTAACCTTATACACATCTATGGCACTTAATGCTAAGATTACCATCATCTTTGGTTTTGCTTTTATACAAGCTGCAGTTCAATTATTAATGTTCATGCACTTAACTGAAGGTAAAGATGGTAATTTACAAACCTTTAAAGTTTTATTTGCGATTATCATTACTTTAATTACTGTTATCGGTACTTATTGGGTAATGCAAGGTGGACACTCAAGCCACTTATAATCAATATAGACTTCTCTTCTGAGAAGCCTTAGAACAAAGAGACCCCCTACGCATTCATTTGTGTAGGGGGTCTCTTTATATATTGATTTCGTTAATTTCAAAATATGTATGTTTTGTTGTTATAAATTTTTCGTATGAAAAGAAAGTACTAAATTAATCGTTTATATTAACTATGGTAAACCAAACATGCAACTGACCGTCACTTTTCCTTCTTCATATCCCCCCTATTTTCAAATAGTATTTTCATTAGATGACGCTGATTTCTAATGAAAATACTTCACGAATATTAAAAACTAACCTAGATTATTCAAAATAAATACTAATAAACTAAACTTAGGCTCTATGGAATGTCTTTACAACATTATTTGCTCATATTCCTATCAATAGTCGCTTAATTTTTCAATTGCTATACAACATTTTCTAGGTAAAACAATGTACACTATATTTAAATGATTATTTATTTTTAGGAGGAAATTCAATTATGAAACAACCTATTATCATAGATTCAGATCCTGGAATTGATGATGCTGCTGCGATTAGCATTGCATTAAATCATCCTAATTTTGATTTGCGAATGATTACTACAGTTAATGGAAATGTGGGTATTGAAAAAACAACTGCGAACGCTTTGAAACTTAAACGCTTTTTCTCGAGTACCGTTCCTGTACATAGAGGTTCCTCTCAACCATTATTATCAGAAATCGTAGATGCTAGTGCAGTACATGGTGAATCTGGGATGGGAGGATATGATTTTCCTAAGATTAATTACAGTGATTTATCATCCACTCATGCTGTAGAAGCCATGCGCAAAGAACTTCAATCAAGTGAAGACCCTATTACTTTAATACCAATAGGACCTTTAACAAATATTGCCCTATTACTCTCAACCTATCCAGAAGTAAAAGATTATATTAAAGAAATTGTATTAATGGGTGGTTCGGCAGCTCGAGGCAATGTCACACCATTAGCAGAATTTAATATTTATTGTGATCCAGAAGCAGCACACATTGTATTTAACTCTGGATTACCAATTACTATGGTTGGCTTGGATGTAGCTAGAAGTTCTACACTTAGTCACGCAACGGTGAATGAATTACAAAGTTTAAACAAAACCGGTGACATGTTGCATCAACTTTTCAAACATTATAAGGGCGACGATTTTGAAAAAGGAATCAATATCTATGATGCATATACGATACTTTATTTATTACATCCTGAAAAATTTGATGTGAAAGAGGCAGATGTACAAATTGAGACCACTGGAACACTTACAAAAGGTGCAACTGTTACAGATTTTAACACGCACTTCCCTAACTGCTCAGTTGTTATGTCTATCGAAACAAACGATTTCAAAAAACTATTTATTGAAGCTTTAAAATACTGTATATAATCTTAGTAAAAAACACACGCCCATTTCCATGGCGTGTGTTTTAAAATTTCAATTAATATGATTTACCCACATGATTATAAGGTCCACCCTGTTTTAAAATCTGATTGTAAATATGTTGGATTTTCTGTTCATTATTCACATCACTATTTTCATAATTAGTTCCTAGGATTACAATATACTTGTCATTAAAATATGACGTAAAAACTTGACCAAAAAAACCACCATTAATTCTATTTTTATCTGCAAAGGAATAAAACCCATAGCGATAAGGTTGAGGATATTTAGACGTCTTACTCTCATGTATCAGTGGTTTTGATATATGGCTATTTAATATTCCATTATTCTGTAATCCTAAAATCAATTTTCCCATATCACTCGGCGTCATGTATAAATTACCCGCCCCATAATACTGTTCTAAAACGTTGGGATACTGTTGTAGTGGTTTGCCAGATTTACCATCCTTTTTATAACCCTTAGCCATATATGCTTGAAAATTTGGATCATCAAAAAATGCAGTGAAATTTAGATGTTGCGGTTTTGAAATTCTATCCTCAAAATTTTTCTTATACGACTTGTTTGTCACTTCTTCAATCACACGCGATAATACTAAATAATTTCCGTCGTTGTACCTATTTTTATTGTAAAATTTAGGCTCAATGCCTTTTTGTTGAATCGCATGTACCGCTTCGTTTAAATTTTTATAATTTGGAGAAGCTTTATATTTAAACAATCCACTTTTATGCAACATGAGTTGATTTAAAGTAATTGGCTGCTTCGTTTTAAACCATGGCAAATATTTAGTTACAGAATCGTTCATGTTAATTTTATTTTCGCTTTCTAATTGTTTCAACATTAATCCTGTTGCAAACTTTTGAGAAGATCCAATTAAATATAAAGTATCTGCTTGATTCTGTTTATTTTCTTGAATGTTTTGCAAACCGTATCCTTTATTTAATTTGAGTTGACCATTTTCGAACACAGTTGCAGTACCGTTAAATTTAACTTGTTCAAGATATTGATTAATCTGCATCATCTGTGGATTTTGATTATCGACAATAGTCTGTAAATGCCCCATTTGTTTATTCGTAGTTTCTTGTTTCGTCTCATTTTGTAACATTGGCGTTTCTTGATGACTACGATGATATAGCTTATAGGCGATTGTAATAATAATTACTATTAATAATATAATTAAAATGATTGTTATTTTTTTGAGTATCTTTGTTGTCATAATGTTGCCTCTATATTTGTTTAAACTATATTATTAATATAGTTTGCTTCAAACTGTTGTGTAATTTCATCAATATTTTCAACTTCAAGTGAAAAATATAATTTAATTTTTGGCTCTGTACCAGAAGGTCTTAACGCAATAAAACCATTTTCAAAAATAAATCTAATTAAATTTGTCTTTGGTAATGTTAATTTCTCAGTATGACCTGTTATCATGTCTCTAACTTCTCCAACATGGTAGTCCTCAATTTTTAGTACATCCATACCACATATAGAAAATACCTGTTCATTTCTAAATTGCGCCATAATACTTTCTATTTTTTTAACACCGGCTTTTCCTTCAAATGTAGGCGCAAGTGTTCTGTCCTTGAAATAACCGATATTTTCGTAAATATCTTCAATTGTTTCCTTAAATGTTATACCGTTTTTATCAAGTAAATTCTTATATTTAACTAATAATGGTACCATTTGTATAGCATCTTTATCTCTTGAAATAGGTTGTGCTAAGTACCCATGACTTTCTTCAAATGCAAGCAGTAATTGCTTATCATCATCTTTCTGTTTGTGTTCTATTAAATCTGAAATGAATTTAAAACCTGTCAGAACATCGTTAACTTCTACATTGAGAGATGTTGCTAACCTTTCTGCTAGCTCGCTCGTAACTATTGATTTGATCATATATTGCGGCGTACTATCTTCAGTTAAATCTTGGAACCTTAATTTCATTAATAATAGCCCTATTTCATTGCCATTAAAATATCTAAAATCATTATCACCATAACGTTCTATAAATCCTAATCGATCCGCATCAGGATCAGTTGCAATAATAAGCTGTGCATCTGTTTTATCTGCTAGCTGTTTGCCAAGTGCAAAAGCTGCTTCATCTTCAGGATTAGCAATAGCTACTGTTGGAAAATTACCATTAGGTTCTGACTGTTCTTTTTCTATAACAAAATTATGATAATCTAATTCAGTTAAAATGTCAGATACCAAAGGTAGGCTCGTACCATGTAAACTCGTCAATATGACTTTTGCGTCATGTGCATCTATTGATCCTACTAATGACTTAACTTCTTTTTTATAACTTTCTGTTACTTCATTCGACATATATTTTATTTTACCGTTTTCTACGAACGCATTAAAATCACCTTTTTCAATATTTAACGGAGTTTCAATTGAATTTATATATTCACTTAATTGCTCTGAAGCTTCAGGTAATAATTGGCCACCCTTTTCATTATAAATCTTTATACCATTATAATTTTTAGGATTATGACTTGCTGTAATCATGATGCCTGCATTTACTTGTAGATGTCTTACGGCAAAGGATAATTCTGGTGTCGATTTATAATTGTCTGAAATAATAGCTGTGATACCATTATTTGCCAACACACTTGCCATCTCTTGTGAAAATGCTTTTGATAAAAATCTTGTATCAAAATGTATGACAACAGATGCGTCATCAACATTATGATTTAAATATTGAGCTAAACCTAGCGCTACTTTGCGGACTGTAAAAGCATTTAACCTTGCTGGTCCTAAACCAAATGTACTTCTAATACCTGCAGTACCAAATGATAAGACCCCTTCAAAACCAGCATTCTGTTCTTCTTCTGTTTGTGTTTCGTAAAAATCCTTTACTAAACTTTCATTTATATTTTCTAACCAAAGTGCTTTCACTATAATATTTCCTCCTCAAATCATTCATTCCTAGTACGTTTATTCTATCTTTATGCTGGAATATGATTAAATTTGTTTCAACGCTTGCTATAATTAAGTACAAAGGCAATCTAAAATTTCTAACATCTTTTAATTATAATCGTCTACAAGATGATATTTCCAATATATATTATATCCTATGTCTTTAAATAAATCATATTTTATCAAATGACATTATTGTAATACTATTTTTATGTTTATTAACCTTGCCACTTTCAATGATTTAAATCATTTCATAAATGATGATTTTATTAAATACAATCATATTTACTTAATCATACATGACAAGTGCATTGTATATTTATGATTAACACATAACTTCTGCGTGCATATTGTTTCATCATTTTATTACACATTGCCAATAAAATTACAATTAACAACTTCATAGTTGATATTTTTTAGTGATAGTAATAAAATTATAATTTATAGTGCATTTTCTTCTTTACAAATAATTTACAAAGTTAAAAAGAAGTATAATCAAAATATAAATATAGTTACATGTACAAAAAATCTAATAATTTGGGAGCTTCAAACATGAATAAATTTTTAAAATATTTCTTAATATTTCTTTCATTAGTTCTTGTCGTTGTTCCAATTATTTTTGCGATCATATTGCTAAAATCTTCTCAAGGCGCTTTTGAGTCTTCCTTTAATGATAGTGATTCCTCTAGGAAGTCAAATATACGTGACTCTAAAGTAAATCCTTCAAAAGATCCTATATCTATCCTATTTTTGGGAATTGATGATAATAGTGGCCGTGAAAAAAATGGACAAACAGCTGAAAAATCTAGAACCGATGCAATGATATTATCTACTTTTAATGCAGATAAGGAACAAATTAGAATGTTAAGTATTCCGCGTGATACAATCAGCTACATACCAAAAGTTGGTTATTATGATAAAATTACGCATGCACATGCATACGGAGGCCCTACTGCTTCAATGGACTCGGTAGAGGCTACATTAGATTTACCAGTCGATTACTATGTCAGAATTAATATGGAAGCGTTTGTTGATGCAGTTGATGAATTGGGCGGCATTAAATATGACGTCCCTTACAACATTAATGAACCAAATACAAACGATACTGGTAAAATTAAAGTCAAAAAAGGCTATCAAAATCTTAATGGCGATGAAGCATTGGCTGTAGCTAGAACACGTCATCAAGACTCAGATTTAAAACGTGGTCAGAGACAAATGGATTTAATTAAAAAACTATTTGCAAAAGCACAAAAAGCAGACTCATTTAATAAACTAGATGATGTTGTTGAAATTGTCGGAAAAAATGCCAAACATAATTTAAGTTATGATGAAATAAAAGTACTTGCTACTTCTTATTTAAAAGATGATATAAAAATAAAAAGTTCACAACTTGAAGGTGACGATGATTATTTAAATGGCATTTATTACTATAATCCAGATATAAAAAATATCCTGTCAACGACAAATATGTTGCGAAGTGACTTAGATTTACCTAAAATTAAAGATAAAGATGAATTACTAAATCAACGCGTGATTGATTATTATGGTACACTCGTACCATTAACCGAGTTAGATGATAGTCTTCTAACGAAATCACAAAAAGATAGCTCGGAAGATGAAAATAGTAATGAAAATCAATCAAATGAGAATGACAATAGCAACTCAGAAACAAATAACGCTGAAGATTATAATAATCAGCAACAAACGGATCAGTTTGGTAACGAACAAAATAACGTGAATCAACCCCAGAACGATTCTAATCAACAACAAAACGATCCTAACCAACAGCAAATTGATCCAAACCAACAACAGAACGCTCAAGAAGTACCAACGAATCAATATTAATCTAGAAAGGAGCTCGTAATATGTCACGCAAAACTTATGAAAAACTAGCACATGTGAATGGCATGTTTAATGTTTTAGAGCAGCAATTGATTCACAGCAAAGATATGGCGCTATACAGAAATGAATTTTTCTACGTTAATCATGAACATCGTGAGAATTATGAGGCCTTACGCATTTACTATAAAGATAGTGACCTTAATCCTGTAGTTGATGGTGCGTGTTACATCGTTGCACTCCCAGAAATATTTGAAAAAGTTGATGTTTTTGAATCTGAGTTACCATTTACTTGGGTATATGATCAAAATGGTATCACTGATACTATGAAGCAAATCAGTGTACCTATCCAATACTTGATTGCTGCAGCGTTAGAAGTAACCGATGTAAACCTATTCAAACCTTCTGGCTTTACCATGGGAATGAATAACTGGAATATTGCACAAATGCGTATTTTTTGGCAGTATACAGCAATCGTAAGAAAAGAAGCACAATAAATTCAAATAACTCTACCCTACCATCTATTTTATGGTAGGGTATTTTTAATATCTAAAATGAGAAAAGAGGTAAATATATGTTTAATATTGTGACTACACCTAAAATGATGGACGATGCATTAGAAATTCGTAAAGAAGTATTTGTGAAAGAACAAGGTGTTCCATTAGAAAATGAAATTGATCAATTTGAAGACGTTGCCACTCATGTCATTGGTTATGATTCAAATCATATACCTTTTGCTACTGGAAGATTTCGTCCTGTAAATAATAGTGTAAAAATAGAACGTGTAGCTGTTAGAGCGACGCACCGTAAATCAGGATATGGTCAATTACTTATGCAATTTCTTGAAACATCTGCAAAACAACAAGGTTATAATAAAATGACGTTAAATGCACAATATCATGCCAAGCCCTTTTATGAAGCGCTTGGTTATAAATCTACTGGTGATATCTTTATGGAAGAAAATATCGAACACATTGCTATGACAAAAATAATTTAAAAATTTTTCATCCGAATATTACAGTTATTCTTCATTTAAATTTTGTAATATTTCAGAAAGTGTAATATTTTAATATAATGTAAATTAGGCGTTATAACGCTTTTCTATTAGCTTTATAATTTTTTAATACTGGCTTTAGATTAATTTTATATTACAAAACAGTAAAAACCAGCCTCTAGGTCTTTCGTCGTATTATAATAGGATACAAAATATATAGTTAAAGGGGCAGTTAAATGGCTAAGAAAAAGAACACTTATAAGGTACCTTCGATTGTAGCACTTACATTAGCAGGTACAGCTTTGACAACTCATCATGCTCAAGCAGCAAGTAATACACAAGATCAAACTCCGAATAAAAATGTATTGGATGATGAAAAAGCACTTAACCAAAGTGAACAAATTAAATCTGAAATTAGCAAACCAACAACTAACATTTCAGGTACACAAACATACCAAGACCCTACACAAGTAAAAGATGCATCTTCAAATGAAGATACAAATTATGATGCACAGTTAGATGAGTTGAATGATCAAACTTCTGAACAAACATCAAATCAAGATACATATAATCAGGAGACAGACGTTCAAGAAGATCAACAAGATGTTTCATCAGATAATGACACGAAATCTTTAGATACTGAGCAAACTTCTGTTGAAGATAACAACCAAGAGAATGAAGAAAACAACACTGACTCAATACAATCAGAAACAAATTCAACTAATGAAGCATCACAGACATCTAATGATGTGAGTTCGAATGCTGAAGAAACAAATACAGATGAAAATTCGTCTGATGTAGCAAATCAAAATGAACCTGTTGCTCAAAATGACAAAGCAGAAACTTCTAATGAAGACGTTGCTTCTTCTGACGTTAAGCAAGACGACACTCAAAGTGACGCTAACACTTCTGATGTAGCAGATCAAAATGAATCAGAGACTCAAAATGACAATGCAGAAACTTCTAAAGAAGATGACGTTGCTTCTTCTGATGTTAAACAAGATGACACTCAAAGTGACGCTAACGCTTCTGATGATGTAAAAGATCAAAACGAATCTGAGACTCAAAATGATAAAGCAGAATCTTCTAATGAAGATGACATTGCTTCTTTTGATGTTAAGCAAGACGACACTCATAGTGACGCTAACGCTTCTGATGATGTGAAAGATCAAAACGAATCAGAAACTCAAAATGATAAAGCAGAAACTTCTAATGAAGACGTTGCTTCTAGTGATAAACAAGACGACACTCACAGTGACGCTAACGCTTCTGATATAGCAGATCAAAATGAATCTGCCACTCAAGATGACAAAGCAGAAACTTCTAATGAAGACGTTGCTTCTTCTGACGTTAATCAAGACGGCACTCATAGTGACGATAACGCTTCTGACGTAACAGATCAAAACGAATCTGTTGCTCAAAATGACAAAGCAGAAACTTCTAATGAAGACGTTGCTTCTTCTGATGTTAAACAAGATGACACTCAAAGTGACGCTAACGCTTCTGATGATGTAAAAGATCAAAACGAATCTGAGACTCAAAATGATAAAGCAGAATCTTCTAATGAAGATGACGTTGCTTCTTCTGATGTTAAACAAGATGACACTCAAAGTGACGCTAACGCTTCTGATGATGTAAAAGATCAAAACGAATCTGAAACTCAAAATGATAAAGCAGAATCTTCTAATGAAGACGTTGCTTCTAGTGATAAACAAGACGACACTCATAGTAACGATAGCGCTTCTGATATAGCAGATCAAAATGAATCTGCCACTCAAGATGACAAAGCAACTTCTAAAGAAGATGACGTTGCTTCTAATGACAAGCAAGATAATGCCAAAGTATCTACATCATCTAAAGAAGCTTCTACAGCAGAAAACAAAGTACAGCCAGCTACATTTAGTGCAAAAGTAACACCTAAGCTTAGAGTAGCTACTACTAGTGCTAATACTGCAGTAGCAACACGTTCTGCAGTAACTAAAGAAGCAACAACACGTGCGGCATTACCTAAATATTCACCAAAAGTTAATTCATCAATTAATAACTATATTCGTAAAAATAATTTTAAAGCACCAAATTACGAACAAGATATAGCAAATTACTTACCTCAATATAATTACCGTTATGGCAAACCTGAAGGTATTGTAATGCATGATACTGCTAATGATAATTCAACTATCACTGGTGAGATTAACTATATGAAGAATAATTACACGAGCGCTTTTGTTCATGCATATGTAGATGGTGATCGTATTATTGAAACTGCAAATACTGACTACTTAGCATGGGGTGCCGGTCCACAAGCAAATGATCGTTTTATACATGTTGAATTAGTTCATACGCATGACTATGACTCTTTTGCACGTTCAATAAATAATTATGCAGACTACGCAGCAACTAACCTACAATATTATGGTTTAGTCCCAGACAGTGCTGAATATGATGGTGTTGGTACGGTATGGACTCACCAAGCAGTCAGCAATTATTTAGGTGGTTCTGACCACTCTGACCCTCATGGTTACTTAGCAGCACATAATTATAGCTATGATGAACTTTACGATTTAATTTATGAAAAATATTTAATTAAAACTGGTCAAGCAGCAGCATGGGGTACTACTTCTTCTGGCAGTACAGGTGGTACTGGTGGTAGCACTGGTTCTGGAAACACAGGCACAACTACCCCATCAAAATCAGGTACCGTTAAAGTTACTGAAAATAATGGCGTAGGCCGTATCAACTCAAAAAATGATGGTTTATATACAACCGTTTATGACCAAAAAGGTAAAAAGACTGATCGCGTAAACCAAACACTTAAAGTAACTAAATCTGCTACTTTAGGTAAAGAACAATACTATTTAGTTTCTGACTATAACAAAGGCACTTTAATTGGTTGGGTACATCAAGGTGATGTGAGTTATAACGCCGCTAAAGCCGCTGCAAAAATCAATAAAACTTATAAAATTAATCCTGGAGAAGTGATTTATACAGTTCCTTGGGGAACAAGTAGTCAAAAAGCAGGTTCTGTTTCAGGTAAATCAGCTCAAACATTTAAAGCAACTAAGCAACAACAAATTAGTAAAACAAACTATATTTATGGTACTGTAAATAATTTAACTGGATGGGTTAGCTTAAGTAAATTAACGGCACCACCTACGACGCCAAGCAAGCCGTCTACGACTGCCAAGTTAGTTGTATCTAATTTAACTAATCAACAAGGTACAGTTGCTAAATCTAATCATGGTGTATATACATCTGTATATGATAAGCAAGGTGTACAAAAATCATATGTGAATGGTCAAACATACAAATTAAGTAAAAAAGCAACTTTAGGTAGCAATGCATTTTATTTAATTACTGATAATAAAACCAATACTAATTTAGGTTGGATGCAAACTGGAGATATAACAGTTAAAGAGACTGCTAAGAAACCAGCAGCAACTCAAACACAAACTGTAAGTAAGATTGGTCAATTAAATGCTACTAACTCTGGAATTAAAACAACAGTTTATGATCCAAAAGGTAAAGATGCATCTAAATTCTCAGGTAAAACATTTACTGTTACTAAACAACGTACACAAGGCAATAACACATATGTCTTAATCCAAAATACAAATCAAAACACACCAATCGGTTGGGTTAATACAAAAGATATCAATACACGTAACTTAAGTAAGACAACGGCTAAAAATGGTCAATATACTGTTAAAGCTACAAATAATGGTCTTTATGCTGTCCCTTGGGGTACAAAATCACAACAACTAGATACTTTAAAAAATGTAAAAAACAATCAATTTAATGCATCAAAATCAGTCTACGTTGACAAAGATGAATATATCTACGGTATTGTTAATAATAAAACTGGTTGGATTGCTGCAAAAGATTTAAATAGTACCACGAAGACACCTAGCGTTACAAAATCAGCTGTAACACCTATAAAATATGATTACATCATTCATAACCAAAAAGGTAGTTATTATATTGATCCATTAACAGGAAAAGCTGCTGGTTCATTGAAAGACTTTTATGAAGGTATTTTCACTGTATTTGAAAAACAAGTCATTAATGGTGTCACTTGGTACCATGGTAAATTAGCTAATGGTAAAGTCGTTTGGGTAAAAGAAGATGACTTACGTAAAGAATTAGTGAAATATTACAAATCAGGTCTTACACTTGATCAAGCAGTTGCTATCCAAAAAGGATTGAAATTCAAACCACAAATTCAACATACAGCTGGTAAATGGCAAGATGCTTCTGCAACTGAAATTAAAAATGCTATGGATTCTAGCAAATTAATTAAAGATCCAACTCAAAAATATCAATTCTTACGTTTAGATAAATCACAAAATATTTCTTCAGCTGATTTGGATAAACTATTAGTTGGTAAAGGTATTTTAGAAGGCCAAGGTGAAGCATTTAGCGAAGCTGCCAAAGCGTATAATATCAATGAAGTATATTTAATTTCACATGCCCTACTTGAAACTGGTAATGGTACATCTAAACTAGCTAATGGCGGAGATGTTGTTAACGGTAAAGTTGTAACTAATGGCAAAGATAAATACTATAATATGTTTGGTATTGGTGCTGTTGACAGCGATGCTGTTAAACAAGGTTTCGCTACAGCCAAAAATAATGGTTGGAATACTGTTAAAAAAGCAATTGTTGGTGGTGCTAAATTCATTGCTGGCTCATATATCAATCAAGGTCAAAACACACTTTACAAAATGCGTTGGAACCCTGAAAATCCAGGTGTTCATCAATATGCAACAGATGTAGCATGGGCAGCACATAATGCTACACGTATTAAAGGGTTTTATGATTCAATGGGTAAATTAGGTAAATACTTTGACGTAGATACTTATAAATAATCGCACTACTTTTTAGAGGCATTATTAAATGTTTATCAGCTTTACCTGTATCCCAATTTTTGGTATTTGATGACTAAAAAGTAAAAATCACTTTATGCTTTATAAATAACAAAAGATATTAAACGAAGCGTAGGTAATACATCACTTTTCAAAAAAGTGCTATATATCACCTACGCTTCGTTTATTTTATATTTCATTTAATAAAATATGTATGATGTGCATTTAATTTTTTTAATAACTGATTTAAGCTTTCAATATCTTTAGCTGTTAAATTTTGACATCGTGCTTCGATTAGCGCTATCCTAACTTCATTTATTTGTTCGACTAAAGCTTTTGACTTCTCTGTCACCATTAAATCTTTGCATCTCATATCCTTATTGGATTGTTTGCTCGTGATATAACCCATTTGACATAACTTCTTGATCCAACGTGATACGATAGATTGTTCTTTATTAATCTTCATTGTTAAATCATATTGAGATAACTTTTTATAATTATATAAAATTCTTAGCATCTCCAATTGCTCTGAAGTTAAATCTGTACGTTGTCCAAATCGTCTACTTACTAAATTAAGATCATTGCTCGTCAGTGTAATTAATTGTTCTAGTTGTTTATACATGTTGGTCATCTCCACTACTTTAAATTAAATTCTTAAGAGGTTAAATACACTATTTTATTTTCTAATATTATAATAGTATTCTTCCTAATATACAATGATAAAAGACAAATTGTACTATTTTGTTGCATTTCTCATATGTTTTATAATAAATTAGAAGTAGCGCATATAAAATTTATCGCATATATAAAAGGAGCAAAATAATGTCACAATTGAAAGAGAGAGATTACTTTTTCGATAATGCTAGAGCAATGTTAATCTTTCTTGTTGTGTTTGGCCATTTATTACAGCCATATACAGAAGCCAGTAAACATCTTTCTTCATTGTATTTAACAATATACAGCTTTCATATGCCGGGCTTTTTATTTATTTCTGGTTATTTTGCAAAAAAAGCAGGCCAAGCTGGTTATTTAGAAAAAGTCTCTAAAAAACTATTAATTCCTTACGTTGTTTTCTTTGGCTTTTTCTCTTTTTACTATTATTTAACTGGTAAAGAAGATAGTGTGAAATTTGATCCATTCGATCCAGTATTTGCATTATGGTTTTTACTTACATTATTCTTTTTCCACGTTATATTAGTAATCGTGAAGGACTATAAACCATACTATGTTTTACCGATTGCCATAATTATCTCATTATTTGCGGGTTATTCATCAAATATCGATAATTATCTAAGCTTTTCAAGAACCATCATGTTCTTTCCAATATTTTATTTAGGTTATCTGTTTACGAATAAGCATATCCAAACTTTAAAAAATAAAAAACTTGTTCCAATCTCTATCATCATTTTGATTGTATTTTATGTTACTTATACATATCATCCTATTAATGCAGATTGGTTATTAGGTGACTCACCCTATATGTCACTCGAAGGTAAACCAGACTTATACAGTCCTATTAAAAGGTTATTACTTTATTTCATAATTTTAATAACACTTTTCTCTTTCTTAAATCTAATACCAGAAAAAGAAAAGTTTTACACTTATATTGGACGTAGAACAATGTATGTTTATTTATTACATGGTTTAGTCATCGGGGTTATACGTGGATTCGGTATTTATCCATTTAAAGATTCAGTATCGATATTAACTTATGTCTATTTACTGCTCTTTACGACGATTATTGTCTATGCATTATCAACACGTTTTGTATCAAAATGGACAAATCCAATTATTAATCTACAATCCCCTTCTAAATTCAAAGAATAAAGGTACTGTGAAACGCGATATGATATATTTAAAGTAATGATGCGTAACCATTAATTAACGCAATCGCTTTATAGCAAGTATCATTAAAAAATAAGCATGATATAAATTTTTGCTATCCATTATAACTTTATATCGACATGCTTGTGGAGCGAGAATCAAAAGCCAAAGCTATCTTTGATTCTCGCTCTAACTCTACATATAAAATTAAATTTGGTATTTTTAAATCTTGAGGTGATTTATACAATGAAACTATCATTAAATAATAATTCAAAACATTTAAGTGCACCAAGTATTCGTCAATTTTCAAGCCGTATTAGCGGTATAAAAGACTGTATTAATTTAACAATTGGTCAACCAGATTTTCCAATGCCTGATGTTGTTAAATCTGCTTATATCCAGGCAATAAATGAAAATCAAACAAGCTATTCACATAATAAAGGTCTAGAGGAAACAAGAAATGCAGTTAGCCAATATTTCCATCAACGTTATGGATTTAAATATAGTTCCGAAGAAATTATTATTACCAACGGTGCTAGTGAAGCATTAGATACTGCATTAAGAAGCATCATTGATGAAGGTGATGAAATATTAATACCAGGTCCAGTATATTCTGGCTATATTCCACTTATCAAAACATTAGGTGGCGTGCCGGTTTATATTGATACCACAGAGACGAATTATAAAGTCACACCTGAAGCTATAGAGGCACATTTAACTGCGAAGACCAAAGCCATATTACTAAACTACCCTACTAATCCAACGGGCGTCATTTTGAACCACAATGAGGTTCAAGCACTAACTGAAACTTTAAAGCATATGCCTATATTTGTTATTAGTGATGAGATATATGCTGAAAACACTTTTACTGGCAAACATACATCATTCGCTGAATTCCCATCTATTAGAGAACAATTATTATTAGTTGGTGGTTTAAGTAAATCTCACTCTGCTACAGGTATTCGCATTGGATTCTTAATAGGTCCAGAATATCTTATTGAAAAATTAACTTTTATGCATGCCTACAATTGTATTTGTGCAAATGTACCAGCACAAATTGCTTGTATCGCTGCATTGAACGAAGGACTTGAAGCACCACAATATATGAACGAAGCATATATTGAACGCCGTAATTTCCTTATACAAAAACTTGAATCATTAGGTTTTGAACTCGATGCCAAACCTGAAGGTGCTTTTTATATTTTCCCAAGTATTCAACGCTTTACAGAAAACGATTTTGACTTTTGTGTAGATGTTCTGGAAAATGCTCATGTTGCAATTGTACCTGGTTCATCTTTTACTGATATTGGAAAGGGGCATGTTCGTATATCTTACGCATACGAACTTGATGCTTTAAAAGAAGCCATGAGAAGATTAGAAGATTACCTTAAAAATAAATATAATTAAAATAAAAACCGAGTAAAAGTTATGTCTATTAATAACTTTTACTCGGTTTTTTTATAAACAAGTGCTGCTCGTCAGCTATTCAATCCTGTTATATTTATCTTTCTTCATCATTTATATATATATTTTGTTCAGCGAACGTTTTTAAAATTTCATGATAAGCAAGAGAATCTTCCCTCTTCATATTAAACTGTTGAATGACATCCTCTGATATTTTTGGAAAATGATCTTTCAATTCTAATCCTTTTTCAGTTAATCGAACCTTCACTCTGCGCTCATCTTCTTCCGTTCTCATACGCTCAATAAGTGATTTTTTTTCTAAACGTTTAATAATTGGACTGATTGTACCTGAATCTAAATAAAGTTCATCACACAAGGTTTTAATATATATAGGTTTATCATTTTCAATATAAAGTAAGACAATATAATTCGGAAAGCTAATATCAAATTGCTTTAAATACTTATTAAATCTATTTACTACTTCTTTGCTAGTAATATAAAATAAATAGCACATTTCTTTTCTCATTTGATCATAATCGTTTGAAGTCATCTGTCTCCCCCAATCTATTAATAATAATATTAATAGATGTTTTAATAATAGTCAAATTTAATAATTAATTGTAAAAAAGTTTTCACATATAAAGGTATACCACCATTTATTATTTTGAAAAGAAACACTAAAAAATTAAGGTAAATATTTTGAATTTACATTCTAAAATTTTTAACTATCTCACAATAACAAATCATAATCTATCAATATTAGTACGCTTGAATATTAATATTATTATTAATTATTAAATACAATTGATATTCTAAAATTAATAAAAAAGAGCCTGGCACATGTCAAAATGTCCAGACTCTTTTCTTAATTACCAGTAGATATAAAGTACAGCTTAGAACTACTTTCACATTTTATGTGAATTAGTAGTTCTTATGCATGAGGTTAGCTCAAGTAATCCTTATACACTACTTTCACATCCTAAATTTTTATGGGAATTTAGGGAATTGATCAAAATCAGGATCACGTTTTTCTTTAAACGCATCTCTACCTTCTTTAGCTTCATCCGTTGTGTAATAAAGTAAAGTAGCGTCTCCTGCCATTTGTTGTAAACCAGCTAATCCATCCGTATCAGCATTCATAGCTGCTTTTAAGAATCTTAATGCTGTAGGAGAATGTTGTTTCATTTCTTGACACCATTGTACTGTTTCATCTTCAACTTGATCTAAAGGAACAACCGTATTGACTAAGCCCATGTCCAATGCTTCCTGAGCATTATATTGACGACATAAGTACCAAATTTCACGTGCTTTTTTATGTCCTACGATACGAGCTAAATAACCTGAACCATAGCCAGCATCAAACGAACCTACTTTAGGTCCTGTTTGGCCAAAAATAGCATTATCAGCAGCAATTGTTAAATCACATACAACGTTCAATACGTTACCGCCACCGATAGCATAACCTCTAACCATTGCAACTACAGGTTTAGGGATTACACGAATAAGTCTTTGTAAATCTAAAACGTTTAAACGTGGAATTTGATCATCGCCTACATAACCACCATGGCCACGGACTTTTTGGTCTCCGCCAGAACAAAACGCTTTATCTCCTTCACCTGTCAAAATAATGACAGAAATACGTTGGTCGTCACGTGCTCTTGTAAATGCATCAATCATTTCTTGTACCGTATTTGGTGTGAATGCATTACGTACTTCAGGACGATTAATTGTAACTTTTGCAATACCATCATATAATTCATATTTAATTTCTTTATATTCTCTAATTGTTTCCCACTGTCTAGTCATTTTGCTCCTCCTTATTAATAAAACCTATTACTATTCTATCAAATTCTGCCATTTCTTCCACATGAATTGTATGCCCACTATTAGCAACAACATGCATTTCAAAATTTGGCATAACTGAAATGATATTTCTAGCTATTTTACAGAACTTACCATCTAATTCACCTACTATGATACACGTTGGTATTTGAATTTGATTTAATTGTGGCCATAAGTTCGGCATTTGTCCAGTTCCATAATCACGCAAAGCTTTGGCTAAACGCATTGGATTTTGACGTAATCTCATATCACGAATTGCGTTTCTTGTTGATTTATCTAACTCATACTGCGTATAAAACAACGGTAATTTTTCCCAATCATTCACAAACACCTCTAAGCCAGCTATTTCAAGCACTTTTGCTCTTGCTTGATCAACTAGCTGTCTTTCTTGTCGCTCATCACTGTTTTCAATTCCAGGAGATGTACTTTCTAGTATAAGCCCTGTTAATTGCGCTTGACCATATAAAGCATAGTAAAGTCCAATTCTACCACCCATGGAATAACCATGTAAGTAAATTTGATAATTTGTAAATAATCGCAACGTTTGATCTAACTCATGACTAATAAAAGGAAAATCCCATTTATGCTCTAAATCAGACTGATCTGCACCATGACCTGGTAAATCAATAGTTAAAATATTTATATTTTTATTTAGACTATGAATATGTTGATCAAATGTCTGTTGATCACTAATAAAGCCATGCAACATGACTAACAATTTGTCTGTTGGGGCGGTTGATTGATGAAATTTATAATGTAACATCGATAATATCACTCAACTTTTTATAGAGTTTAAGATGTTGCTGTTTGTTATCTTCTCGATGTGTCATGATTTCGTAAATATGTGAACCAAATTGCGATAAATCTGCATATTTAAAGGCTTCAATCGTATCAAATCGATCAAATGCAAAATCATATAATAACGCCGTATGTTCAAAATTCAATCCAGTTGGTGTACCGAACAATCTTTCAAAATATGCATCTGCCTCATTTTTTTGAGGTAAATATGAAAAGATACCGCCACCATCATTATTAAGTAAGACGATATTGAGTTGTATATCATTCAATTTAGACATTAATAAGCCATTCATATCATGGTAAAATGCTAAATCTCCAATCAACAATGTAATCTTTTTATGCACGGCCATACCTAACGCCGTAGATGTGACACCATCTATACCGTTCGCACCACGATTCGCGAATACTTCTGCCTCACAATCAATAAATAGATTATCAACATCACGAATTGGCATACTATTGCTCACAAACATAGCATCATCCTTGGTTAATTTATCTAATACATTACCCACATAAGCAGCTTCATCTGTAGCAGTTCTTAAATGATTTTTGATTTCTACTATTGCATGTTTTTCCACTGTTTGCCATTTCTCTAACCATTGCTTACGCTCAACTGTTGGCATCTCTGATAATTGTCTAAAGAAATCATTAGCAGACATTTCATATGATACGTGTGGGGTGATCGGAAATGCATCCGGACGATCATTATTTTGTACTAATATTTGGAATGCTTCTGTTACTTTTAACCATTGATTTAATTTTTTCGAAATTACAGGTTTACCAACACGAATGACAAAATCAGCCTCTAATTCTAAACCTGATCTCAACAATAGATCATAAGTCGTAACCACATTCGGATGGTGTTCACGTCTTAATTGACTCAATGGATCAGCTAAAATTGGCATATCATGGATTGTTGAAAATGTAAGAATTTGATCCACATCTTGATGTTGCATATCACCAACAATGATTAAACCTTTTCTTTTTTTCATCATTGCACTAATTTCATTTAAACTCGTTGTTTTTTGATAGTGTGGCAATATCTTTGTATCTGAAGTTAACCATTCTACTTTTTCAGTATTTGGTGTTAATGGTTCTCTAAAAGGTAAATTAAGATGTATGGGTCCTCGATGTGGGCCATAAAGAAATTGACTCGCTTTTTGCAATTGGAATTTAATTGTATTCGCCATTATATCTTCATTATCATTCTTTTCAGCAATTGGAAAATCAAACTGATACTGCACATAATTAGCAAACATATTCGTTTGATTTATTGCCTGAGGTGCACCAATGCCTCTTAATTCATGAGGTCGATCACTTGTAAGTACAACTAATGGTAAGTGACTCAAACTGCTTTCGGAAATCGCAGGTGTATAGTTAGCAGCTGCACTTCCTGATGTACAAAGGATAGCGACTGGTTTTTCACTACCTTTCGTCAAACCCATTGCAAAAAAGGCTGCACTTCTTTCATCTGGATGAATCCACGATTTCAATTTGGGATGCGCTTCTATAGCAATTGCTAGTGGTGTAGAACGCGATCCAGGACTTATAACTACTTCTCTAATGCCATAAGCATATAATTCAGAAACAATTGTAAAAACCTGCTTTGTTAATGCATCTGTATGATTATTCATATTCCTCGACTCCTAAAGCTTTCATCATAGGGTTAAATTTAACTGCAGTTTCTTCGACTTCACTATCCGCATCAGAATTTTTCACAATGCCACAACCAGCAAATAATGTGGCCTGGTTTTTCTTAATTAGCATGGATCTAATTGCTACAATAAACTCGCAATCATCATTCATATCTATATATCCAACAGGTGCACCATATAATCCACGCGTACCGAATTCATTTTGTTCAATGTATTCAATTGCTTCAGCTTTTGGATAGCCTCCAAGCGCTGGTGTTGGATGTAAATTGTCTAACAATCCAATATATGAATCATTTTCTAATTGACCCTTAATTTTTGTATATAGGTGATATAAATGATCATTGGTTAATATCTGCGGTGTTTCGTTAAAAGTAATATCTCTAACATAAGGTGCTATATCGTTTAATATACTTTCTACTACGAAACGATGTTCGTTTAAATTTTTATCATCATTTAAGAAAGCCTGTATATTTTCTTTATCTACTTCATCTTGATGTGTACGTTTGATTGTTCCAGCAACAGCCTTGGTAGATAATATACCATTGTTAACTTCCATTAATTGTTCCGGTGTTTGCGAGAAGAATATACTATCCTGTGACTCTAAGACAAATAAGTAACTATTATGTTCACCTTGTGATGCTTTTTGTAAGATATACGGTATATTGATATTTTTATCAAACATAACCAAACGTTTTCTCGCTAATACAATTTTTTTATGTTCATCTAATACATCAATTGTATCCTTAACTAAATCACGCCATTCATCTTTATATATATCTTCAATGCGTTTAATATTACCAATTTCAAACTCAGAATCTATTGTATTTTGAGTTAAATGTGCAATCAACGCTTTAAATTGTTCAATTTCAAATTGTTCTGCTTTTACAGTATAAGTAATATAAGAAACACCATTTTCCATAGTTATTAATACTTCTGGTAGTATAAAATGATTAATACCAAATTCTCGCCACTCATCACCAGATTTATGCATTGAGAATTGGAAACCTCCGCAAATCTTCAGATGATGTTTATCGGAGCTCGGATGTATTAATTCAATATCACTTTTGTATTTTTGCCATTCTCGAAAAATAGATTGTTTATTTTCAAAATCATTTTTAAATCTAGTAATAGCATGATAGCCAAAGAATGAAGTTTTGTTGTCATTTTTCTTGTAATAAAAACGGTCTCCAGCATTTTCTTCAGTCAAATGGAATAACACTGTAGGATCTAATTCATAGTCTATTTTTGCTTCTACTGAAACCCAAGTATGATTACTTTCGTATACCGCTTCGACAATTTCACTTTCCCTGAGGTCTAATGTCATCTATTTCACTTCTTTCATTTATCAGTTTACACTCATTATAATATTGTACCACTTTTCACATTGTGTGTATGGTTTCTAGCTTATTTCGTTACTACAAATTTTTACGTAATTTGACCTTTACACCTTATTCTATTAAAATATATTAGATAAAAAATATCATAAATTTAAAGAATTCGAGGTAAATCATTATGTCATCTCAATATCAACAATATTCAACTGTCAAAAAGTACTGGCAGTTAATGAGACCACATACATTGACTGCTGCTGTCGTACCTGTACTCGTTGGTACTGCTTCAGCTAAGCTCTTCTTACTGGGGAGTGAAGATCATTTAAAACTAAGTCTCTTATTAGCTATGTTAATTGCCTGTCTATTAATACAAGCTGCAACGAACATGTTCAACGAATACTATGATTTCAAAAAAGGCTTAGATGATCATACTTCAGTTGGTATCGGAGGCGCCATTGTTCGAAATGGTATGAGTCCCAAATTAGTAATGAATTTAGCCATTGCATTCTATATTATAGCCGCGTTATTAGGTATTTTCATTGCAATACAAAGCTCATTCTGGTTACTGCCAATTGGTCTAGTTTGTATGTCAGTTGGTTATTTGTATACTGGTGGTCCTTTACCAATCTCATGGACACCATTCGGCGAACTGTTTTCTGGCGTGTTTATGGGTATGATCATTATATTAATTGCATTCTTTATTCAAACTGGCAATTTACAAAGCCTTGTTGTTTGGATAAGCATTCCAATTGTAATCACTATTGGTCTTATCAATATGGCCAACAATATTCGAGATCGTGTTAAAGATAAAGAAAGTGGTCGAAAGACACTACCAATCTTATTAGGCAAAAATAATTCAGTACGCTTCTTAGGTCTCATGTATATTATTGCCTATGTACTTGTTATTTATATCACTTTCTTTATCCCTGGTGGTTCAATCTTCTTTTTATTAGCATTACTTTCATTCCCAATGCCAATTAAAGCCGTGCGTAGATTCAAGAAAAACGATACACCTCAAACAATGATGCCAGCGATGGCAGCGACAGGTAAAACCAATACATTCTTTGGTTTACTATATGCATTAGGTATTTATATTAGCGCATTACTTGGTGGTATTTAAGAACGTGCTAGTGTCACATTCCCATGACTCGGACGTATACATTTTCGTCCCTGTTAACCACTGTAAATAAGCTGAATTAAGTCGAGACATATATTCATGTCTCGGCTTTTTTAATTCGCTTTATAAACCATGTGATAATGTATATGACCATATAGATCAAATTTACTATTCGCTTCAAATCCCAACTTTTTATACACACTTAATGCGCCTTCATTAGTTACATCACAATTTAAACTCCATTTTTCATCTTTATATGCATTTAGCACATGTTTAACTAACTGTGTGGCAACACCTCTTCCACGATATTGTGGAAATGTTGCGACTGTCTCTATATACCATTCATCATCATTAGCCTCTTTCATCGGCATCGGCGACCCGTATGCTCTAATATCATCGTCTAACGTCATATCTAGCCACGCACGTTCCATTTCTAATTCCTTATTGCCAGGATATGCAATTAAGCACCCTGCTACCTCTCCATCTATTTCATATATCCATGTATTGCTATAATGACCTCTGTAAGGTACCTCAATCATACTTTGCTCCATTACTTTCAGTAAACGTTCCTTTTCAATACCTTTTACCATATCAACTTCTAGTTCTTGCCAAATGATGTAACACAATTCTGCAATTTTTTGAATATCGTTTGGATTTGCTTTTCTAATCATATATAATCTCCTCAGCTTCGTTAATTATTTATTTTAATTATAAATGATAAAATCTAAAATTTCGAAGTTAATACTATTTAATTTTTCTCTTTTAAATCAATTGTTTTCAATTGTTGTATCGTAAAAGATAAGAGATAATTACCGTATTAACTATAATTTATGAAAGGATATGGAATAATGAAAGTAAATAAAGTCATTTACGTCGTACTTGCGTTTATTTTAGGCTGGTGTGGTATACACAAATTTTATTCAAATCAGCTTTTACAAGGAATACTTCACCTTATTTTCTTTTGGACTGGTATCCCCTATATCATTGCGATTATTAGTGGATTGTTAACAATATTTTTCAACAAAGCTGATGAAGATGGATTGATTATCCTCGAGAAATAGACTTTAACCTCTTATAAAATTTATGAATTTGCAAAATCATCTATATTTTGTCTTAAAATTGGGTAAATAGAAAAATAACGCAAATTAAAACATTTCAATTGTATTTTGGGAGGTCTTAGGATGAAAAATATTATTCAACGTGTATTCAGAGCTTTAGCTGTAGGTTATATTGTTAAAGCAATTAGAAATTTAATAAGTAAAAATAAATAATAAAGCTAATCGCAAATTGTATAAATCAAAAAAGCTTATAACGCCTTGTACTTTAAGGGTTATAAGCTTTTTCTATCTTCGTTAATTTAGTTGACACTGACTTGAATTTCAATATCGATTGATTCTTTTAAAGCCTTAGAATATGGACAATAGTTATGCGCTTTTTCAACATAAGTTTCTGCTTCTTCCTGAGTCATATCAGTTAACGTTACATCTAATTCTGCTGCTAATTTAACACCACCATCATTTTTGTCTGGTAATAAATAAGCTGTCACACTTACTTCTGGTTCAATCGTGCCTTTACTATCGCTTTTTAAAATATGCATAAGTGCATTGTTAAAACATGCACTGTAACCTGCTGCAAATAGCTGCTCGGGATTAGATTCTGTTACGCCATTACCACCCATCTCTTTCGGCACTGCTAAATCCTGATAAAATGTATTATCTTCACTAAATACTTTACCATCTCTTCCACCATTGCTAATCACTTTTGTTTCATATAAAGGTTTGACCATCTTAAAATCTCCTTTTAAAATTATATTATTTTTTTATACAATCAACATTAATTCATTAATAATATAACATTATTTTTTTGTGATTAACAAAAATATGATTTGAGCTATTTTATAGAATTGCAAACACTACTTAATTCACTTACTTTAAACGCACAAAAAAACACCGCAATCCCAAAAAGGATTACGGTGTTTAAAACAAAGTTTTATATTACGGAAACGGAGGGATTCGAACCCTCGCGCCGCTCTCGCGACCTACACCCTTAGCAGGGGCGCCTCTTCAGCCAACTTGAGTACGTTTCCAATGGCTCCACAGGTAGGACTCGAACCTACGACCGATCGGTTAACAGCCGATAGCTCTACCACTGAGCTACTGTGGAATAATGGGTTGCTCTAATCAAGCACAAATATTATTATATCAACTCTCGTTAAATTTTCAAGTAGTAAACGTAAAAAAATATGCGGAATATTTACACTAAATTAATATAATATTCCACATATATCATTTTTACATGCTTACGTCGCCAAATTTACTACGATTTATTTTCAAATAATGAATATTTTGCTAATGCTTCATAAATATTTAATTGAGGTTTTGTATAATCAATAGGAGATTCTGGATCAAAGGTAGCAACTCTTGCTGCCCTATCCATCATATAGTAATAATAAATACCATTTAGGTATTGATGATGCATGCTATGTGCTGAAATGTTAGCTACAATTGTTTGATTATCTACAAATGTCACTTTACATTTCTTTTCTTTTAGTGGTTTGATTTGGTGAACATAATGAATATTAATCCAAGTATTTTCTTCTTTTCTATCAGAGTGCGTTGGGAAAAAATAAGTAGGAAAAAGTGGAGTAAATAAAATTGGGGGTTTACTGCTTATGCCAGTAATTCTCATCGTATCTTCTTTCTTAAAATGATAACTACTACCATAAAATCTACACGATCGATCAATAATCTTTGGAACACGTTCTTTTAGAACTTTGCTGTCATCCTTATACTTTAAAAGATAACTACCTTCATACTTACCAGTTGATAAACTGCATGGTTGTAAAACCATATCCCCTTTTTTAATGATATAGGGTTGAATCATATTTTTACCTCCTTATATATTATGGCGACAACCAAATAATATAATACAAGCATCTTAAAATCAACTTATATAATAATAATTTTTATAAATTTTCTACAATTAATTTTTAGTATCTATACTTTTGCATTAATTTATTTTTTGTAAAGTTGCATTTTACACTTATTTTTTTTCGGAAAAGTCTGAATATTCATTGATTTAAAAATTAAAACCTTGTATACTGTATATAAATATAGATAGAGGGGCTGTGTTGATTATGAAACATAATACACATGTAAAGTACAATACACTAGAATCATTTGTATCTACGATTAATGATTTAGGCATTGAATTGATCATAGATGAATCATTGCGCAACGTTCGTAAGCAAAAATTGGAACAACTCATTGATAATGCTTTAAAAAATAAAAACGAGAATGATTTCAAACGCTATACTGAAGAATACAAAAATTTGGAGGAATTTCTCGTTGGTTAATTTATTGTTTTGTTACTTAAAATAAGGTCTATTCCCTACTTAAAATTAAGATAGAGAATAGACCTTTTTATATGTTATTTATTATGACATTAATCTGATTAATTCGTAGCGTTCAATATCACCAAAATAATGATAAATATCGTAATTTGAAAGTGCTTCTTCTATACTATCGAATTCATGCATTGTACCCTCTAGTGCATTTTCTAATTCAGTTATGTCGCCTTCACCGAAAAAGTCACCGAAAATTTTTGCATGCTCAATCCGACCTTTTTTTACATCTAATTTTATTTGAACGAAACCTTTTTCAAATTTTTCTTCTCTTTCAAAATTATATTTTGGATTCCTACCGTAATTCCATTCCCATGTACGGTATTTTTCATTACTTAGTTGTTCAATTTTTTTCCAATCGTCATCAGTTAATATATATTCTTCTACTTGCGTAGCTTCTCCAAAAATTGTTTTTAAAATTATTTCCTTAAATCGATCAATATCTAAAGGTTCATCTAAAAACTCAGAAATATTGGCTACTCTGCTTCTTACTGATTTGATACCTTTCGATTTAATCTTTGCTGGATTAACTTTCAATGCATTTTGGACTTCATTCAATTCACTATTTAGCATTAATGTGCCATGACTAAACATACGATCCTTTACTTTGACCATAGCATTACCTGATATTTTTGCACTACCTACTTGAATGTCATTTCTACCACTCATGTCAGCATCAACGCCTAATGATTGTAATGCCTCAACAATCGGCTCTGTGAATTTTTTGAAATTATGGAAACTGTTACCATCATCATCAGTTACAAAACTAAAGTTTAAATTGCCTGTGTCATGGTATACTGCTCCTCCACCAGATATACGTCTAACGACATCAATGCCGTGTTCGTCTATATATGGTTGATTCACTTCTTCAATTGTATTTTGATTTTTCCCAATAATAATCGAAGGTCTATTTACATAAAACAAAAAATAACTATCATCTTTTGGCATATTTTTTAAAACATATTCTTCCATTGCCAAATTTAATGTTGGATCTGTAATGTCGTTGTTACTAATAAACTTCATCTACTGCACTCCTTTTCCATAAATATATGCCCTTACCCTATTTATGCTATATTTTCACAAAAATTGCCAATCATTCACTTTGATATTTTGCTAAAAATTGAAAATTGTTTTACATCATGCAATTTAATGGTTTTTTGTTTATTTGTCTGCCGATTTTTTGTATAATACTATCTAGTTAGCATTTCTAGGGAGGACTAAAAATGACTGTTGCAGAAGTGGGAAATATCGTAGAATTTTATGACGGCTTAAAAGGTCGAGTTGAAAAAATTAATGACAACTCAGTAATTGTTGATTTAACAATTATGGAGAACTTCGAAGAACTAGACTTGCCAGAAAAAACTGTCATTAATCACAAACGATACACAATCGTCGAACAAGAAGGATAGTTAAAATGAATAGAATTTCTAAGGCACTAATTTGGTTTGTCGTAAGTTTCATAGTATTCCACATTATTCTTTTGGTAATGTGGGGCGAGAAACAAGAATATTGGTATCTTTATACGGGCATTATGCTAATTGCTGGTATCAGTTATATCTTTTATCAGAGAGATATTGAATCTAAACGTTTACTCACATCACTAGGTGTGGGCATTATTACTGGTATTGTATTGATTATTATTCAACTTATTATCGCAGCAATTGCTTCTGATATAAAATATGCTGAATTAATCAAAGAACTCACACGTACGGGTGTCTATTATAAATGGCAAATGTTAGTAACATTAGTCTTTGTTATACCTTGTCATGAGCTTTACATGAGAACTGTTTTACAAAAAGAATTAATCAAATTAAATATCCCAAGTTGGTTAAGTATTATAATTACAGCATTATGTTCTGCTTCATTATTTTACTATCTTGACAACTTATGGATTGTTTTCTTTGTATTTATTGTACAAATGGCACTTTCATTAAGTTATTTCTATACACGCAGAATAGCAACAACTGTTGTAGCTCAAATTGTAGCAGTTGTTATCTTATTAATATTCAACGTATAAACCTATACGATTATTAATAAACGTTGGGACTTCAATACCCTTCTCAAATGAAAAGGAGTCTGAGACATAAATAGTTGTCTCAGACTCCTTTTCATTTAGGCAGCAGATGACTGAATTGAAAATGTAAAGTCTCACTGATTTAAAGAACTACTTTTTCAATTTATGAAAATCAGTAGTTCTTATGCATAAGCCAAAGCTTATGTATTCTGCATAAAATTCTAGGAGACTTATGCATGGGCTTTAGCTCAGATAAACATTTCAATCCTAGTCATCCTTGCCTTGATTGCATAGGTGGGACTACGAAATCTCTATTAAAAAATTTGATTTCTGTCCCACTCCCCTTTCGTTATTAACATTTTGCACTTTTGGAGATTCATTCAAGCTATTGAAAGTTAGCGATACAAAACGATATTTATACAATGCGCCCGAGAGTCAGGATGTTACAACATCATATAATCTTTAATTTAATATTCTAAATAAAGATACTTTCGTATAATTTTGCAAAAAGTAAAGAAAACGTCAATTTCTATATTATCTCAATAGAAATTGACGTTTATTTTTAGTCAAAGTTACTTATATACTAGACGTGCTTATATTAAAACTTCAAATGTCTGTTTTTGTTTTATTTTATATTGGTCATCTTTCAAATTTCGTGAAATCAATTCAACCATCGTAATTTCACCTGTTTCATGAATAACTGCTTGCTCTAAATATTGTTTATAATTTCTGTAGCAATAATCTGTCATACTTACGCGATACATATGATCTAATGTTATATTATTTAATTGAACCCTTTCAAATGGCAATGCATTCATATCAATTGTATAGTCCACACCTTGCCAAAATGTACAGAGTGTTTCATCCACAATAGTTAAGCTTAACGAACCTCCACTAAATTCAATATGTGCATAACAATATTCTAAAATATCTTTTATTTGTTGACCTTTCAAAGTTAAATCAATTGGTACATCTGGATGAGGATATGCATTATATAATGCCTCATTAGTAATTTGTCCAGATAATCCAGTTTCGCCGCTTGTAGGCAAATGGACACAGGAAATATCATAATCAAATTTGCGACGTATACTATCATGTAATAGTTGGGTAAATGCATGAGGTTTGGTAATCACGTCATCTAACCCATCAATATGTGCATCTATATCTTTATTTGTTAAAATTTCTTTTCCCCAATGTTCAACTGTTTTTCGATCATAATAAGTTAAATCTAATAACGCTTCATCTTCTTTATATTCATTTAAATCAACGATTTTTGATTCTACATTTTCTAATTCGAATGAATTCGTTCGCTTTTTAAAATTGATTTTCACGTGGATTAACTGTTCTGCATTTTGGCCAGCTTGAACATATAAAGTTTTTTCATCTTTTCCAATAAATGTTTGATGCTGATGACCAGTAATAAGCAAATCGATGACACCTAAGGTTTGCATTAGTTTTTCTGCTTCATTCACATTTTGCTCACGTTCATTTGATGACTTATTAAGCTGATCTAATCCCCCATGATAAATGACAATTAGAAATTCTGGCATCTCTGTTTCGTGAATAAATCGAATCCATCGCTTAGAAGACAGCAAGGTTTTTTCAATTTGTACATCATTCTCCATTTCAAAATGCTCTCTCTCCATTAAACCGTCCGAAGTTAATCCAACGATTGCAATTTTAACACCTTCTATTTCTTTAATTGTATAAGGCGTTGAAAAATAAGGCTCACGTGTTTTCTTATATTCAATATTGGCAGAAAGCCATGGAAATCTCGATAATGAAACTGCTCTAGAAAAGAAGGATAATCCAAATTTGAATTCATTAGGACTAATGCCACTTGCATCATATTGCATGGCGTTCATTAATTTTATCATTGGATGGCGTTTATATGGCGCTACCACAGCGTAGTAAAACGCAGCCAGAGAACCCGCTAAACTCCCGCCACTATCTAGTAAAATGACATGTTCATTTTCTTCTCTTTTCGATTTAACATACGTACCAGCTCGATAGATATTAGAACCATTATCTCCATTTAGAAAATAACTATGCATATCTGAAGTAGCAATAACATCAATTGCAATCTTTTCACTTTTTTTCATATGCCTCTCTCCTCGTTAATCACAGTTTAACATGTTTTTAAATTACGTCGATACTAATATCTTATCTTCATTATTTATAACTAATATTAAAAATAGATAATTAAAAAACACTTAATTGAATTTGTCGTTCAACTAAGTGTTTTTTTAGGATTCTATGCTCATCACATTATCCAATTTGCACACGTTCTTTTGGATAATGGAATTTATCTGGTTCTCTACGTCCACCAATCATTATAATAAAGCTAATTAAACCTACACGTCCGATAAACATTAATATCATAAGTGTAACTTTCGACATATCATTAAAATCGCCAGTGACACCTAATGATAACCCACACGTTCCGAACGCAGACATCACCTCAAAAAAGCCTTGAAGAAATGAAATTTTACCATTCTCAACAACTAATATAAAAATCGTCGCTGCAAAAGTTAAAATACCTGCCATTGTGAACACTGCAAATGATCGTTGAACATCTGTTGTATGTATCTCACGATTAAATACTTTAATTGACAATTTCTCGCTATTATTATTAAAGTTTAATAAAAATAAGATTAAAATTGCAAATGTTGTTGTTCTAATACCACCACCGACCGAGCTTGGTGATGACCCAATAAACATCAAGATGCTCATAATCACGTTCGTACCTTCACCAAAATGACTTACATCAATTGTCTGTAATCCAGCACTTCTCGTCGTTGCAGATTGGAACAAAGCATAGAATAACGATTTGTGCCAAGACATATTTTGGAATGCATGGTTATATTCAAATAGTAAAATGATAATGACACCAAATACAAATAGTACTAAATACGTTACTGTTGTTATTTTAGCAAATAATGAAAATCTAAAATTAGGGATTCTATTTTTAATATATGCCTTCACTTCAA
Organism: Staphylococcus sp. Z5-21; assembly: GCF_056529615.1. Classification (NCBI taxonomy): domain Bacteria; kingdom Bacillati; phylum Bacillota; class Bacilli; order Caryophanales; family Staphylococcaceae; genus Staphylococcus; species Staphylococcus sp. Z5-21. Next base: position 1,883,225 of record NZ_CP096462.1, read on the forward strand.
TTAACACAGGGAAGCCAATCGAACCTAATATAATTAAAAACATTACAATGGTTTGCACAAAATAATCATTAGCATATGGAATCAAGGATTGACCGGTAATATCTAAACCACCATTCGTCGTTGCTGATACTGCAACAAATAACCCTTGCATGATAGCATACTGCAAATCAGGGTTATCTCGATAAAAATAGAACGTTAATAATGCTGCACCAACCACTTCGATTATTAAAATGGTACGCACGATATCGAGAATTAATTTAACTGTACCACTCATTGTATCTTTATTATTATCCAACATAATTAACTGTCTTTCACGCATACCAATATGTTTACCAAGTACTACCCACAACATTGTTCCAATTGCCATTACACCAATACCGCCAATGTTTAGGATGATCATGATGATAATTTGTCCAAACGTCGTATATGTTTCTACAATATTAACTGGTGATAACCCTGTAACACTCACACCTGAAACAGCAACAAACAATGAATCGATTGGGTCTACAGAGACACCTGCTTTATGAACATAAGGTAAGTTCAACAGTAAGAATGCCACGATAATCGCGACTATATAATACATCACAATACCTTGTTGAGGACTTGATTTTTTAAATAATTGATTGAAAATGGACAACGCGTACTCACCCCAACGCTACTTCAATTTAATCTTGATATCTTGCTCTTTACCATCTCTATATATTTTTGCTGGCAATGTATCTAAATCATCTTTATGACTAAAAATAATCTGTCTATATCTTAGATTATCTTCAACTTCTTTACCATCTAATTCTACTATTACATCATTTTTTTGCAACCCAGATTTTTCACCTAAACTATTATCTTTTACATCTCCAATGATAACACCTTTATTAACCTCTTCAGGTAAGTTAAGGGATTGATGCGTAGCTTCATCCATATCTTTAACATTCGCGATTTTTATGCCAGTATTAGGATATTTAACTTCACCTTTTGCTTCAAGTTGTTTGGCAATAGATTCAGCGTCATTGACTGGGATTGCAAATGCAATTCCTTCAACATGATCCATATCAATTTTTAAAGAAGCTATACCAATCAATTTACCATTTTTATCAATAACACCACCACCTGAATTACCAGGATTAACAGGTGCATCCATTTGAAAAGCGCTCATGAGCACATCATATTGATTATCTTTATCGATATCAACTGGCACATGACGATTTAAACCAGACACAATACCTTCTGAAACACTACCTTTAAAGTCAACACCTAGTGGGTTCCCTACGACAATAATAGGCTCACCGAGGACTAATGTACTGGAATCACCCATTTTAATTGATTTAACATCACTACCTGATTTTATTTTGGTTTTAACTACTGCAATATCAGAAAATTTGTCCGTTCCAATGACCTTACCAATAGATGTATCATTATTACCGTATGTAATTTTTTGTTCCTTTTTATCACCTACAACATGTGCATTCGTCATGATAAAAATAGAGTCGCCCACTTTTTTGTAGACGACACCTGATCCTAATTCATTTTCTTTTCCTGCTTCTTGTGTCTCTTTCTCCGCAGATGAACTATTATTACTTGTATCATTTTCGACTGTTACGATGGAATGAATGGCACTATTCGCACTTTTCATTGTATCTGTATATGTTTTTTCTTTATTAGCATTATCGTTGCTTTGGAATATATTATCCTTCGTGTTTCCATTATGATCTACATTATTAAAGATGGCATTAATTAAGACAATTAACAAAATAACTGCCAATACAATTAGTACTTTCGCCCAGTGTTCTTTGAAGAAATACTTAACTTTATCTATTAAAGTTGGTTGGTCACTATGTCTGTGTTGGTCAGATTTATCATCTGTCTGTCCAGACTTATGATTTCTGGCAATATTGTTATGAACCTTATCTGAGTTATCTTCTTCAATATACTGATTAACCCTTGACTGTTGCGCTTCTTCAGAATAAAAATGATCATCATGTAAACGGTCTTTGTTAGTAGATGCATTTACATCTATATCTGAATCATTTGATGTTTCGTTGGTTTTTAAATAACCATTTGTTTCATTTGTCGTTGATGCCACTTCAACATCATCTTTGGCTATATCCGATGTAGGCGAAACTTCTTCTGGTTGTTGCTTAGATACATGATTCAGAGCGTTATCTTCAGATGGTTCAAATTCACTTTCTGAATTACTGCTATTTCGTTTCGCAGCCATTGCTTGTTGCTGCTGAATTTCTTCTTGTGTTAGTTTTTCTATGCGTGCTTTTCTTAAATTTTCTTTAACACGTTCTTCGTTATTCTTTGCTAATTTTTCCGCTATTTCAGCCCGTTGTTTTCTAGCTTTACGTTCCATTTGGACACGTTGTTCCCGTTCTTCATTGTGAAAATATTCTCGTCTTTTACGACCATATTTCTCTCTTGGGATCACATGTTTTTTATCATTCGCCACAAAAACGCCCCCCTAAACTACATATTTTTTATACTATCCATTATGACATATCATTAAGGATTTTTCCGATTTATTTTACTAGTACACACAAATATTCATACTGAATTCTATTTTGATTGAGTGTGTAAATGTATTGCATAAATCGCCAAATTTACTATTTAGCTATTATATTTTCAAATATTTTATCATTTATACCTTAGCTTTGATTATAAGCACTTTTTATACAAATTTCTAACTTTATCTCATTTTCTCTTTAAATAATTTAAGCAGATATTTTTAAATTTACTTAAACAATCATTATTTAAAATAAACTATTTTCTGCAAACAAAAAACTGAAAAGCACAATGGCTTTCCAGTCTAATAATAAATGATTATTTTTTCTCTTCTTTTTTATTTTGACGAACTGACGTCAACCAACCAATTAGAACTAATAATATCATAACTGTCCAGAAGATAGATTGCCATAAAATACTGTGTGGGAAGTGTTCAGGTAAAATTAAAATGTCTGGGTGTGCTAACACCATAACAACAAGTTTAATACCAACCCAACCAACAATGGCAAATGCCGCGCCTTCTAAACCTGGATATTTGTTTAATAAGTTGACAAACCATGTTGCTGCAAAACGCATAATGATAACACCTATCATACCGCCTAAGAACATCACAGCAAATTGACCTAAGTCCATACCACCAAAGTGTATACCAACCGCTGGTAACGTAACTGCTATTGCAAGTGCTGCAAGCATTGAGTCTATTGCAAAAGCAATATCTGCAAATTCAACTTTCAATACTGTACCCCAGAATGATTTAGCACTGGCATGAATTTCTTCTCCATCATCATCAAAATGATGATCGTCGGTACCATCATGCTCTTGCTGATCTTTCTCTTTAAAGAAGGTTATCAAGTTCCGTATTGACATATAAAGTAGATATATCGCACCTAGTGCTTGTATCCACCAGAAATGCGCTATGATACTGATTAAGAATAAAGAAATAAAACGAAATGCAAATGCACCAAGCAAACCATAAAACAGTGCTTTTTTACGTTGCTCTGGTGGTAAATGTTTCACCATAACAGCCATTACAACTGCATTATCTGCAGCGAGTAAACCTTCTAAAAATACGAGCACTAATAGTACCCATAGATAAGGTAAGATCAAACTTGGATCCATATAGGACAACTCCTTTAATTTTTTAAGAATAAAAATAGAGACCTAAGCTAAGCTAGTGTTTACGTAACTTGCACTTGTCTTCATCATTTATAATGATGTTAAGAACCAACTGGCAATCCATATTCACTATTAGCAAAGGTCTCACTCGACAGTTTTATTCTGCCCACTTTACCGGAAGTTTGATACTTCGTAATGACGATAAAATGACTAAGTTAAAAGATAAACAAGTTGCATTACTTTCCATATATAAACGATTGTATGCGAAACTCATATATTTTCAACTAAAGTTAAGTTACTCCCCTCTGACAACTGAGTCATAGGTATTCTATTAATATAGTTATTATACACAAAAATAAAATTTATAACAATCCATATAATTTAATTTCTGGGAACTTCTCTTCAAACCATCTTGTAGCAAATTCATTTTCAAACAAGAATACATAGTTATCGTATATATCTTTTACTAAGATTGAACGTGATGTACTCATTTTATCTTTTATGTCTTCTTCGTTTTCAATCCAACGTGCAATTTTCTGACCCACCGGTTCCATCACTACGTCAACATTATATTCATTTTTCAAACGATGTTCGAATACTTCAAATTGTAATTGTCCAACTGCACCAATAATAATTTGATTTGTATGCAATGCTTTATAATATTGAATAGCACCTTCTTGAACAAGCTGTTCAATACCTTTATGAAAATGTTTTTGCTTCATAACATTTTTTGCAGAAACTTTCATAAACAATTCCGGTGTAAATTGCGGTAGTTCTTGGAAACTGAATTTCTGATTACCACCTACGAGCGTGTCACCAATTTGGTAATTTCCTGTGTCATAAAGTCCAATAATATCGCCTGCAACAGCATGATTAACGGTTTCTTTATCATCTGCCATAAACGAAGTTGAACGTGTTATCTTTTGTTTTTTATGTGTACGTTGAAGGGTTACATCCATACCACGTTCAAAAGCACCACTTACAACTCGCATAAATGCAATTCTATCTCTATGTTTAGGATCCATATTAGCTTGAATTTTAAAGATAAATCCTGAAAAATCAAGATCAAATGGACTAACTTCTATATCTTCATTAGTTTGACGAGCATTCGGCATTGGCGCATGATCAACATAAGCATTCAAGAAATTTTGAACACCAAAATTCGCTAGTGCAGATCCGAAAAATACAGGTGTCAAATCACCGCTTAATAATGCTTCATTATCAAACGTTTCGCCCGCTTCTTCGACAAGCATTAACTCTTCGATTGCTTGAGTAAATGCACTATCGTTTTTCATTGCATGGTCTTCTTCCAACTCATAATCATCATTTAAATGCAGTACATTTTCTTCATCTCTAAAAGGCTCTATTGTGTGAGATTCACGATCGATAATACCAAAGAAATTTTGCCCCATACCTACTGGCCAATTCATTGGGTATGTTTCGATTTCTAATGTAGATTCTATTTCATCTAATAATTCAAAAGGTTCTTTACCGACTCTATCTAATTTGTTAATAAATGTGAAAATAGGTATACCTCTCATTTTACATACTTTGAATAGTTTCAATGTTTGAGGTTCGATACCTTTAGCACAGTCAATCACCATTACAGCACTATCAACTGCCATCAGTGTTCTATATGTGTCCTCTGAGAAGTCTTCATGTCCTGGCGTATCTAAAATGTTGATTTTATAGTGGTCATAATCAAATTGCATCACTGAACTTGTAACAGAAATCCCTCTCTCCTGCTCAACTTTCATCCAGTCACTCGTCGCAAATTTGCCACTTTTTTTACCTTTAACCGTACCTGCTTCTCTTATCGCACCACCGAATAGTAATAACTTTTCTGTTAATGTAGTCTTCCCAGCATCTGGGTGAGATATAATCGCAAAGGTTTTTCTTGATTCTACTTCTTCCTTTATACTCATTTATACTCTCCTTTAACTTTCAAATATCCATTTAACGATGTCATCAGCAATTTGTGAAGCTGTTGACTCATCAAGTAACGTAAACAAGTGTATCACAAGTTCCTCGTTCATATCATCTTCATTTAAAGATGAATCGATTTCTAATGACCAAAGCATATCAGGAATTGCGATTAACATACATTGATTCACTTTGTTTTCATAAATATACACATGACCAGCTATTTCATTAAAATGTAAATTTTTAATCTTCAATTGGACCACCACCGAATTTATCATAAGCCGCTTCAAGACCAATTAAATCATCGCGATGTGGCACTTTGACATGTCCAGGCATAATTTGATAAGGCTCACGCCCTTTAGAAGCTAATACGACAGTATCTCCTGGTTCCGCTATATTGATTGCATGACGAATACCTTCAGCTCTGTCTTCAAATTCAATATAATTATCATGTGTAGCACCTTTTGCTAATTCTTGAGTTAGTGTCTTAGGGTCATCATTAGCTGGATTATCAGGTGTAAAAATAACATAGTCTGCACGACAAGCGACCCGGCCCATTTCTGGCGTCTTCGTTAAATCTCGTTCTCCAGCCATACCACATAAGAATATCAATTTTTGTTTAGCAAATGGTTTAACCGCATCTATCAGTTTATCCATACCATCAGCCGTGTGTGCATAATCTATAATCAAATCTATAGGTAATGACGGATCAAGTACTTCCAATCGTCCTTCAACTGGTTCTAGATTTTCTACCGCATCAACGATATCATTTAACGCAATACCTTTACTCCACACAGCAATCATTGCTGCCATAATATTAGAGACATTGAATAAACCAACGTAAGGTGATCTCACTTGAAACTCACCTTCAGGGGTTTTAAAGGTAAACTGCACACCTTGTAATGATTCATTGATATGATGTGCTGTAAATTGTGCATCATTTGTCACTCCATATGTAAATACTTCAAATGGTGTAACAGAGGCAAGATATTCTGAAAAAGCGTCATCCTTATTCAATACTACAAACTTTTCTTGTGATAAGTCTTCTCCTAATTGACTAAATAATAATGATTTGGCATGTCCATAGGCTTCCATAGTACCATGAAAGTCCAAATGATCTTGTGTTAAGTTTGAAAAGATTGCTACGTCAAAATCAACGCCTCGTAATCTACCTAATGATAATCCATGACTTGACACTTCCAAAGTCATGGCTTCTGCATTTTTTTCTACTGCTTCATTTATTTTTTTAGTCAGTGAGACTGTTTCAGGCGTCGTATTAGCACCTTTTGATTTATCCTCATTAATTTGAAAGCCGTTCGTACCTAAATAAGCACTTCCTTTACCTAACTTTCTATATATGTGGTGTATCATTGTTGCAATTGACGTTTTACCATTTGTTCCAGTTACACCATAAGTTATCAATTGTTTACTAGGGTAATTGTACAATGTATTTGCCAATAAACTAGCCACACGCAAAGTATCAGGTACGATAACTTGAGTTACATCGCCTGTTATTTCTTGCTGATGGCTAACGATAATCACTTGGCATCCTTGATTAACGACATCTTGGCAGAATTTATGACTATCCACTGTATAACCTTTTGAGGCAACAAACACACTGCCATGTTGTGCCGTACGTGAATCGGTCGTTATATCTGTTATATTTTTTTCTAGTGTGCCGATAACTTGTTTCACTCTTATTTTTTCAAACAACACATTTGCATCCAACATTTATCGCTCCTTTATTTCCAATAGTTCTATTATACACATTTTCAACTTATTTTATAGAATCTAAAGATGAGATGCTAATAATTTCTTCCTATTGTATATAGCTATTTTATACATTTAAAATCTGTTAAATATTAACCCCATGTTATATAATTGTTAATATTTTCTATATATTTGCTTAAATTACCATTTTGCAAGCTTACTTCTAGATTAATAGTGGTATGGTATAGATATACAACAATCTTATTTTAATATGTATTAATTTCCAATACAGTATGTAGCATTTCTTATCTGATTGTAAAATGATATAATCATTATTAATTGTGTTTTTTCTTTCACACGTTAAAAAAATACGTTAAACTTAACATGAGCTAAATATAATCTATTGGAGGGTGGCTTTTAATGGTTACTCAAAATAAAAAAATACTGATAATTACTGGATCTTTTGGTAATGGGCATTTACAAGTTACTCAGAGTGTAGTGAACCAATTCAAAGAAATGAATCTAGACAATTTAACAGTTATCGAACACGATTTATTTTTAGAAGCACACCCTATCCTCACTTCTATTTGTAAAAAATGGTACATTAACAGCTTTAAATACTTTAGAAATATGTATAAAGCTTTTTATTATAGCCAACCAGATCAATTAGATAAATGTTTCTATAAATATTACGGATTAAATAAATTAATGAATTTACTTTTGAAAGAAAAGCCAGACCTTATCTTACTCACATTTCCTACACCAGTCATGTCTGTATTAACTGAGCAATTTGATATGAATATACCAATCGCTACTGTCATGACTGACTATCGTATGCAAAAGAATTGGATTACACCTTTCTCTCAACGATACTATCTTGCTACAGAGGAACTGAAAGATGAGTTTGCAAGTATTGGCATTCCTAAAGATAAATTGAAGGTTACAGGTATTCCTATATCTGATAAATTCGAAACAGACATTGATAAAACGGCATGGCTAAGTCAAAATCACTTAGACCCTGACAAACCGACAATTCTAATGTCTGCGGGTGCTTTTGGTGTTTCTAAAGGTTTTGGTCAAATGATTCAAGAAATTTTAAATCGCAGTCCGCATGCACAAGTTGTCATGATATGTGGTAAAAATAAAGATTTAAAACGTTCATTAACATCGCAATTTAAAGATTATAACAACGTCTTGATTTTAGGTTATACCAAACATATGAATGAATGGATGGCTTCGAGTCAATTGATGATTACTAAACCAGGTGGCATCACGATCTCAGAAGCATTAACGCGTCAAATCCCTATGATTTTCTTAGATCCTGCGCCAGGTCAAGAACTTGAGAACGCAGTTTACTTTGAAGAAAAAGGCTATGGTCGTATTGCCAATACACCTGAAGCTGCTATTGAGCAAGTCGCTGCTCTAACGAATGCACCGACCAAATTAGCTTCGATGTCAGAATCTATGGACGCGTCAAGAATTCCATATTCAACTTATAAATTATGTAAAGATTTATTAAACTTACTTAATCATTCATCTCATTATGAAGAAGTATATGGAAAGGTTCCTTTATATGCAAAGCTCTTCGTTAAATAATTACAACTCAAATAAAAATTTCATAATCATGCTCATCATCTTATTCTTAATGGAATTCGCTCGCGGAATGTACATACTCAGTTATTTAGCGCTACTTCCAACAGCAACATCTATCGCGGTAGGTATTACATCTATCGCTATTTCTATACATTTTATTGCTGATGCAACTACCAATTTTGTGATTGGCTTTTTACTTAAGCGTTTAGGTACTAAATTAGTGCTAACACTAGGTTTCTTACTTGCCTTTGCAAGTTTATTTTTAGTCATTTGGTTCCCTACATCGCCCTTTGTTTTAATAGCCAGTGCCATTTTACTTGGTATCGCTGTGAGTCCAATTTGGGTGATTATGTTAGCAAGTGTAGATGAGAATAATCGTGGTAAGCAAATGGGATATGTATATTTCTCTTGGCTGTTAGGCCTGCTAGTCGGTATGGTTGGTATGAATATCATTTTTAAATTCCATCCAACTCAATTTGCATTTTTAATGTCACTCGTTGTATTAATCGCTTGGATATTATACTACTTCGTGAAAATAAGATTGACGAATTACAATACACGCCCAGTCAAACAACAATTAGGGCAAATTGTCGATGTGACTAAACGTCACATGATATTATTCCCTGGTATATTATTACAAGGTGCTTCAATCACTGCATTGGTACCCATATTACCTACATACGCTACTAAAGTTGTTGGTGTCTCCACATTAGAATATACTATGGCAATTGTGTTCGGCGGTATCGGTTGTGCTATTTCAATGCTCTTCTTATCTAAAATAATAGATAAACATGGCACCTTATTTATGTACTGGGTTATTTTTGGTGGCTTTGTCTTATACACGCTGATGATATTTGCACTTTCACTTATTACAAATATTACAATCGTTTGGGTGCTAGCAGTATTTATAGGTCTTATGTACGGTATTTTACTGCCAGCGTGGAATACGTTTATGGCAAGTCATATCCATTCAGATGAACAAGAAGAAACTTGGGGGGTATTCAATAGTGTACAAGGTTTCGGTTCAATGATCGGTCCCCTTGTAGGTGGACTCATTACTGAATTCACCAAATCAGTTAACAATACTTTTTATTTCTCAGCACTTGTATTCTTATTCTTAGCCATCTTTTATGGTATTTATTTTGTAAAAGTGAACAATAAAACTAAAACTTCTTAACTAAATAATATAAAAAAGCGCCACTCGCATATTAGAAAATTTATTTCTAATATTGCGAGTGGCGCTTTTATTCATTCCAAGTTTTTATCGTATGTTATGACTCATATTTTATAGTTTAATCTTAAGCTAAGTTATAGTTCTCAAGTACTTTCCATTTTTCTTCTTTTTCATCATAATAAACAAGTGAAAGCTGCTCAATTGTTTCTTTGTAATCAATTCCCGCTAACTTTAATTGACCATAAATATCTTCAAATTCTTGACTAGTCAAGCCTTGAGCAATAGTAAAGTGAGGCACGAATGTATGATCTGCTACACCATAAAAATCACCATTGTTAAATTGATTAAATAGTCTTTCTAAAGTTTCAGTTTTTTCAACTTTAAAATAAATAACATTAGTGATTGGCGCAAAATTTGATGCTTTTGTCGCATGTATATCAATCGTTGGAATGCCTTCGATTTTAGATTTAATTGTCTCTTTAACAGATTCTAAATCACCATCGTTTATTTTAAATTGCCCCTTAATCGTAATGTGCGGCATAATTGTCGCATAATGTGCATCATAACGCTTACGATATGCGTTCACTTCATCTTGAAATGCTTTTGACGGAATTAATGCTAATCCTAAAATCATTTAAATTCCTCCTTTGTTTAACATATTTTCATTATAGCAAATTTCTGAAAAATTCGTTACTCTAAAGTCATCTTAGTTCAGATTATTAAAAAGAAATATTATCTGATAAAAAATATTTTAACAGATCTCCTAATAATGGTTTCCATGACTTCCACATATGGCCACCTTCAAATTCTAAATAATGGTATGTGAAATCATTTTTTTCAATGACTTGATTTAGTTTTCGATTAGGTGTTAAAAAGTCTGCAGATTTGCCTGTTGTTGGCAATTTAAAGTCTTCTTCCTCTAATCCTACAGCATGCCAAATGGATAATTGTTCTTTAAACTGACAACGTTCAATTAACATTTCAATCGCTTCATCATGTTGTGGACTTAATAAACCAACTTGACTGAAGATACGCGGATAAGATAACGCCGTAATTAACGCAGCACTCCCCCCTAAACTATCACCTAATAAAATGCGTGCGTTACCTACTTTAAATGTAGGAAATGTTTGATCAATATATGGCAATATTTCATTGGCCATTGCTTTTACAGTTAAATGTGTACGTGCACCCTGTGGATGAAATTCTGCGCGCCGTTTATCAACATCTTCATAGTGAAATCCAACAAATATAGCTCTTTCTACCTCATTGGCCTCTCGTAACTGCTCATAAGTTCGATGAATTCTACCAAAACTGAAAAAATCAGCACCATCAAAACAAAATACGATTTTATATTTAAATAATTCGGTAAAATCTTTTGGTAAATAAATAGATAGTGTGACATCTCTATCTAATATTTTACTAGGAAAATTAATTTTAGTGATACATCCTGGTTTAAAATCATACATAAATAATGCGCCCCCTCGTAGTCTTAATGACATTGTACCAAGAGACGCATTATTTTAAAATGTTGAAATCTTATTATTTGTGGTGTAAATACCTCTATGACTCATCTGTTTTCTGTTTGGCCAACCGTTGTGGATAGTCTTTTAGCCAAAAGACGGCATTTGGTACTTTTTTGGGGTCTGGTTTGTAAATTGCTTTTTTACCAGAACCTAGTTGTTTTTTCTGTAATTCATAATCTTTCAATGCTTGAATAGCTGGTTTGTGCAATATCCAAATAGCTATGATATTCAACCAAGCCATCATACCAACTCCCAAATCACCCATCATCCAAGCGATATCCGCCGTCTTCACTGCACCATATACTGTGGCAGCAATTAATACGACTCTCGTGACATTAATCCAGAAGAATGTTGTCCTTCCTGTTCCCTTCCGAGTCAAATAAGTAATATTGGTTTCTGCAATATAGTAATACGCTAATATCGTTGTAAATGCAAAGAAGAATAACGCAAATGCAATAAAGTATGAGCCAATGCCTGAAAATGCAGGATCAAAATGATAACTACCACCTTGAAAGGCCTTATCAATACCAGCTTGTGCATACATCGCTGTACCCGAATAATCTTTATCACCATTTGACATTTCTACAAAAATGCCATTATCTTTAATCATACTCGGTTTACCACTTGAGGTTGTCTCTCCATCTGTCACATTATATGTACCTGAAAGTAATATAATTAAAGCCGTTGCCGAACATACAAACAATGTATCTACATAGACAGAAAACGCTTGAACTAACCCTTGCTTAGCTGGGTGTGACACCTCTGCTGCTGAAGCTGCATGTGGTCCAGTTCCTTGTCCAGCCTCATTAGAATACAATCCACGTTTAACACCGATTTCAATCATGGCACCTAAGATACCACCAAAAGCCGCTTGCATACCAAAAGCAGATTTGAAAATAAGTGCAATCAATCCTGGAACTTGTTCAATATTCAAGAATATAATGATAACAGCCATTATAATATATGCAATTGCCATAAATGGAACAATAGCGGTTGCTGCATTCGCTATCCATTTAATACCTCCAAAAATAATTAAGGCTAAAAGCACCGCTAAAAATATTGCAATAATCCATGGTTCCAATCTAAATGCATTTTTCATAGAGCTGGCAATCGCATTAGACTGAACACCTGGTAATAGGAGTCCTACAGAAATGACTGTGACAATAGCAAAAATTAAGCCATAGACTTTTCCTAATTTGCCCTTAATCCCATATTCAATATAGAATGCTGGTCCACCACGGTATTGTCCCTTTTCTTCTCGCTTATATATTTGACCTAGTGTTGATTCTATAAATGCACTACTTGCCCCTAAGAAAGCCGTTGCCCACATCCAAAATACAGCACCTGGTCCACCAATAAAGATTGCAGTTGATACACCCACTATGTTACCAGTACCGACACGGCCAGCGAGTGACAGTGCAATGGCTTGGAAACTCGATATCCCCGTAGGTGATTTTTCCCCTTGAAACATTAATCTGATCATTTCTTTAAAATGCCTAACTTGGAAAAAGCGCATCATTAATGAAAAAAGTACACCTGTAATCAGTAACCCATAAACTAACGGTTTGCTCCAAACAATATCATAAAACCAAGTAAGTAACCCCTCTAACATAATGTATCCCCCTTGTAGTACCATTATGTAAAATGATATATTTTTTATCATTATACACTTATAAAATATTCCGTGCAACGTATTTCATAAGTAATCATTTTCACAATTTATATATTTCAAGTTATAATTAATATAAAATATTTACAATGACTTTATATCAAAGGAAAATAATTTCACACTATTTAATATGACGTCACGCGTATATCGTTTTTAGATTTCTTTATTTGTCACAATATACTCTATTGGCTTCAATAATTTTAATTTCATCTTTTGTTATGTCTTCATTTAAGATATACTGAATTGTACTTAAATAATGAATTTTAGGAGGAACCGTTCTATGCTAAATAAGGTTTGGTTTAGAACAGGTATTGCACTATTAATCCTGTTTTTACTAATCAAATTAGTAATGGAAGTCCATAGTGTGTTCACGCCATTTATTATTATTTTACAATCGGTGTTGTTACCACTCTTATTAAGTAGCTTCTTATTCTATATTTGCTTACCTTTTCAAAAAATACTTGAAAAAAATAAAATCCCTCGTTGGGGAAGTATCACTTTAATTTTCATTGGCTTAATTATCATCATTGGTGTTGTCATTGGTTATATAGGACCACTGATTGCCGAGCAAATTGAAAATTTAATTAATCAAATTCCAGCATTACAGCACGAAGTTCAACACATCATTAACTTTTCATTAGACCAAATGGAAAGACTACCTAATGATGTCACAGATAGAATTAATAAAATGGTTCAATCTATGAGTGATAGTACTGCAAATGTTTTATCTAACTCATTAAGTTACTTGACTTCATTTATTTCAACTTTATTCTTACTCATCATGGTGCCATTCTTCTTGATCTATATGTTAAAAGATCACGAACGTTTTATTCCATTTATCGCTAAATTATTTAAAGGCGAAAGAAAAGTATTTATTGTTGATTTATTAAAAGACTTAAATGACACTTTAAAATCTTATATTCAAGGTCAAGTGACAGTAAGTATTATCTTAGGTATCATTTTATATATAGGCTATTCTATTGTAGGTTTAAATTACACATTATTACTTGTTATATTTGCATGTGTTGCCAATATGATACCGTTCTTAGGTCCTTGGATGGCATTTGCACCAGCAGGTATTATTGGTATTATTCAAAGTCCTACAATTTTCATTTGGGTATGTATCATTACACTAATCGCTCAACAATTAGAAGGTAATGTCATCACACCAAACGTTATGGGTAAATCATTAAATATTCACCCACTAACGATTATTGTTGTTATTCTTGCTGCTGGTAATTTAGGTGGTTTCGTACTCATCCTAGTAGCCGTTCCATTATATGCAGTCATTAAAACAATTGTTCGAAATGTATTCCATTATCGAGAAAAGATTATGGAAAAAGCGAATAGTGATGTAAAAGAATAATCATCAAAAAATAAGTGGGAAGATGAACTCATGGTTATATAAAATGCGCTCATCTTCCTTTTTTGAAAATAAAGTTTGAGACCGAGACAATAATCTATGTCTCGGTCTTATTTATATAAAAATACGCATGACCATCGTTGAATTGTAACGATGGTCATGCGTATTTTGTGTTTCTTTATTTAACGATATGGTAACCACTATCTACATGGATATTTTCACCCGTTACACCACTTGAAAAATCACTTAACAAGTATGCCGCTGTCTTACCTACTTCTTCTTGATCAATGTTACGTTTTAGAGGCGCACGTTCTGCAATCTCTTTTAAGATAGTGTTAAAGCCGCCAACACCTTTCCCACTTAATGTACGGATAGGACCAGCTGATATCGCATTAACACGAATGTTATCTTCACCTAAGTCTAAAGCTAAATAACGTACATTTGCTTCTAAACTTGCTTTAGCAACACCCATCACATTGTAGTTTTGTACTGCAAATTCTCCGCCTAGATATGTTGTAGCTACAATGCTACCACCTTCAGGCATTAATTTTTTTGCTTCACGCGCTACAAGTGTTAATGAATAAGAACTAATATCTTGCGCTAATAAGAAACCATCACGTGATGTATCACTAAAGCGACCACGTAAATCTTCCATATTTGCAAAAGCAATTGAGTGGTATACGCCATCAATATGTCCGATATCTTCACCAATTTTAGCAAAACCATTAATGACATCTTCATCTTGTTGAACATCAATTTGATACATATAATGTTCTGATTGGTTTAATTGTTCAACTAATTTTTCTAATTCATTTTTACTGCGATCCTTACGGTATGTAAATACTAATTTTGCACCAAGTTGGTCCAATACTTTAGCTACACCAAAACCGATACTACGTTTGTTCGCAATACCCATAATGACGAATGTTTTATTCTCTAAATTTAACATGAATATAACTCCTTTATTTAAATTTCCATTTTTAATTGGTTCGAGTAGTTATGAAGCTACGAACGATCACTTTGCTCTATGCCAATATAAGCATTCCCTATTATAACATTGGTTTGATTGAATAAACAATTTATTTTACTATACTCATAAATTTAATACGTTTTCACTTCCAAATTTGTCAGTATAACGCGCTTTCGTACAAAAAAAAACATAAAAATAAAGCAAACGACATTGCATACCATGCAATGTCCTTCGCTCTATTTTTCACTAACTTAATAATAGAATTCTAATTCGCGTTTTAATTCGTCTACATATTCTTTTGAACCAGTAACGATTACTCTATCTCTGTAACGTAATTGTGTATCACCATGTGGCACGATAGATTCATTATTTCTAATAATTCGTACAAAGATAATATCTCCACCAAATGGGAAATTACGTAATTGGATTTGATCATATTGATGATTTAACATCGCAATTTCATATAATGATGTTTCAACATTACTTAAAAGATTAAGCATATTTGGTGTTTCAATGAGACCTTTTAACAAAATTTTGTTACTCATATAACTACTGAAGATTTCAATACCCGCTTTTTGTAACGTTTCATCTGACGAACTAGACTCCAATCGACAGATAACACGTTTCACACCATGCGCCTTAGCCATCAATGCTACTTTACGGTTAATTTCATCATCATTTGTAGAACATACTACGATATTTCTTTCGAATAGTCCTAGACGTTCTAACAACTCTTCTTCGTAATCCGAAATTTCAATCATTGAAATGGCATCAGACAATTTACGTTTATCACTTAAATCATTTCTATAATAAAGCGATACTTGATAAAGTTGTGATGATAAATTTTGGGCAATTGGAATCGTTAATTGATTTTTCCCAATCAAACTAACTTCAATTTGTCTAGTGGCCTCATCAGGCATAGGAAACATTTTTTTAAATACAATAGGTACAAATACACATGTAATCACTGCACTTAATATCAAAATACCTGAAATTTCTGGTGAAATTGTACCTAATTGTTCTGCTATTTTTGCAGAAGCAATAACTAACGATAAAGTTGATGTTAGTAAAAATGCGGAAGAAATCGTTGTTTTCATATCAAACCATTTTCGTATGTAAAACAATGGAATTAATTTAGAAATTAAAAATGCTAAAATTAAAAATGGAATAATTAATAATAATGCTGGTTCTTTAATGAGTTGTGGAATATTCAAATCTACGCCGACCATTATGAAAAAGATTGGAATAAAAAAGCCATAGCCAAAAGAGTCTAGCTTTTCAACCATATCTTCATCTGGACCAAGTAATGAGACAACCACACCTGCTAAAAATGCACCTAAAATATTTTCTGCCCCTACCCCTTCAGCTAAAGCAACTAACAAAATAATCAGGGCAAATACTGCACGTATACCGATTTGAGTCGTACCATCCATTAATTTCTGTAAAAATTGTGCTTTTTTGAAAATGCCGCCTAACAAATAAAAAATAATGGTAAAGACGACTAAACTACCAATTAGCCATAACGATGTATTACCCGAAGCATGTAATGTACCATAAGCTGTTAATAGAATCATTGTAACTAAGTCTGCAAGTACAGCTACTAATAAGATAAACTGACCTATCGTCGTACGCATAATATTCATTTCTTTAAGTGTCGGCACGACTACACCTAATGAGATCGTAGAAATAATAATAACCATTAGTAAGACATCATCAATAAGTCCAAACCACTTAAACATATATGCGAAAATAATAGAAATAATCATAATAAACATGAAAACAACAACTGCTAATTGTAAATGGCCAGGTTCTTGTTTCTTCAATTTTTGTTCTTTATTCGCTGAACTTTTATCTCTTTTAAAAGCTTTAAAATCTATTTCCAAACCACTTAAGAACATCAAGAAAATAAATCCTAAAGTTGATAATATATTGAGCATTGCATCTCGTTCTACTAAATTTAAAAATGAGTGCCCAATGACAATGCCCATTAAAATTTCAGCTACCACTATAGGTAAAAATGTGATTCTGAGTCGATTGACTAATATTGGTGTAAAAAATGCCGCTAACACTACGACAACAAGCGATAAAAATTCCATATAACCCCCTTAAGTTAAATAAGACATAAATGATGTAGCTAATCCAAAATAAATTAGCATACTGACAATATCATTGATTGTTGTGATAAATGGTCCGCTAGCAACCGCTGGATCAATTTTCAATTTATTCATTACTAAGGGAATCATGGATCCCACTAAAGTACCTACCGTCATTGCAATCGTCAAACTTCCACCAACAATGATAGCTAGTATTGCTTGTCCGTACAGCACCATTATAATAATAAATAGTAACAAAGCACATACAAGACCACTTAAAAATCCACTACCCGCTTCTCTTAAAGCGACTTTAAATTTACTTTGTTCATATATTTCACCAGTAGAAATATTACGTACGGATACGGCGAGTGATTGTGTCCCAGAGTTCCCGGACATCCCGCTGATAATAGGAATAAATGCTGCTAATAATGCTACTTTTGATAAAGTATCTTCAAATGAACCTAATATTGTTGCTGTAATCATCCCTAAAAATGTTAAAATAATTAACCATGGCAATCTCTTTTTAGCTGTCGTAAACACTGAATCATTTGTTGCATCTACGTCTGATACACCAGCCAAACGAGAGTAGTCTTCACTTGCTTCTTCGTCCATAACATCCAAGATATCATCGATTGTTATAATACCTAGCAAATGATCTTGATAATCGACAACTGGCATTGCAATAAAATCATAGTCTCTCATCTTTTGAGCTACATCTTCTTGGTCATCTGCAGCATTTGCACTAATGACACGTTCACTCATTATGTCTTCTATGTATGCATCATTTTCAGCAATAATTAAATCTCTAAGAGAGAGTACCCCAGCCAATTGTTTGTTATCATTAACTGCAAAAATAACATAAATTGTCTCAGCGTCTGGCGCTTGTTCTTTGACATGCATGAGCGCTTCTTTTACTGGCATGGTTGCCTTTAAAGAAATATATTCAGTTGTCATAATACCGCCGGCAGTATCTTCATCATAATGTAATAATGCTTTTATTTCTTTTGCATCTTCTCTATTCATTAACGTGAGGAGACTAACTATTTTTTGCTTAGATAGCTGGTTCATAATGTCAACTGCATTATCGTAAGACATTTCTTCTAGTACCTTGCTTGCATAATTAGCATTCATCGCATCAAAAAGTGATTCGTATTCATCTTCATCAATTTCTAATTGTTCAAAGAAATCCGCTACTTCTTCTGGCGATAGTACTTCATACATACGTTGGCGTATATCTTCATTGCTATCCTCAAAGTATTCACTTTGTTCATATGTATGCATGGATAAGAATTCATCTCTAAATTCATCTATATGATTATTTAACAACAAATTGTCTAATAATGTTTGGTCATAAACTTGTTCATCCTCTAAAACGATTGAATCTTTCTCATTAGCCATTCGTACACCTCCATGTATGTTTAAAATTATATCATATTAAATAGCGTTTCTATTGCATCATATTTATCATTAATTACAATATTTTGATTTTTTATAGGATGTATGAATGCCACCTGGGTACATCTCAATAGTTGATGATGATAGCTTTCATGCTTGCCACCATAAAGCGCATCGCCTACGATAGAATGACCGATATGCTGAAAGTGCACACGTATTTGATGTGTTCTTCCAGTTAGTAATGTTACTTCACACATACTAAATCCTTCCTTATATTCCACTCGCTTAAACCGTGTTTGCGCTGTTTTTCCAGCTGCATCGACACGACGTTGAATAATACTTTCTGGGTGTCTTGCAATGGGCGCATCTATCACGCCTTCTTTTTCAGTCTTACCATAACAGATACAAAGATATTTTTTATCTATATTAAGGTTAGACATTAAATGATGAATAAACCCATGTTTAGCCAATATAACAATTCCAGAGGTATTACGATCTAGTCGTGTCACTATATGGGGATTGATGCCAGGCTGTTTTTCATTTAAATAGCCTAATACTTGTTCTACTATACTATAATGCAAATGGTCTCTTGAAGGTGCGCAGTTCTGATACGGTGGTTTTGATACAACAATTAAATAGTCATCTTCGAATAAAATATTTAATGGTTGTTGATAAGGTTTAAGATTTGTACTTGGGATTTCTTTACCAAGGTATACTTCCAAAATATCACCAATAGCCAATTGTTTTCTAACCGTAACAGTTTGACCATTAACTACTAAAGCGCCATTATGTTTAATGGCGCTTATCGTTCGCTTAGAGAAATGATGTCGTTGTAAAAAAGAACGTAACATTTCTGAAGCAGTAATATTAAAAGTAAACTTCATTATTCATCCTCTCCACTGGAAATAAATGAATCATGAACTCTTTTCCAAAAAGGAAATGGTCTAAATCGAGCAAATCGTATCTTCTCATTGGCTACTCTATATTGTATTGCATTCACATTCTTATGTTTAATACTCACATGATCAATGGTAGTTAAAATTGTGTCCTGATTAACTGGTGTTATCAAACACGTATGATGTTTAGGTAAGACTAAGGGAGAACCTACCGTTCTAAAGACTCTATTATTAATCGATGCGATTTCTGCAATTTGCATTGCTTCTAATGAAGGATGTATCAATGCCCCACCTAACGCTTTGTTATAAGCAGTTGAACCTGATGGTGTGGATATACACAAACCATCACCTCTAAAACGCTCAAACTGGTTACCCCTTATATTTACATCCACAACAAGCGTAGACCCATTTTCCGTTTTCATAGTAGCCTCATTTAAAGCTAAATGGCGAGTTTCATAACCATTATCATTATAACGAACGATGATTTCTAATAAGGGATACTCAATGACTTGAAATTCGGAATTATTAATTTCAATAATTAACTTTTCCACTTCATGTGGTAGCCAATCAGCATAAAAACCTAAATGTCCTGTATGAATCCCAACAAATGCACAACGAGAAAGCATGTAACTATACTGGTGAAACGCTTGTAACAATGTGCCATCTCCCCCTACAGAAATGACAATCTCTGGATTATCTGGGTCTTCAACCATTTGAAAATCTTTCATATGGTTAATCATCTTATGTTTTAAAGCATTTGATTTTGAATCACCTTTAGATAATATCGTGTAACGCATCGTAACATCCCCTAGTCATTATTATGCTTTTTCGCACGCTTTTTAGAATAATATTTCTGTGCTTCTTGAATTTCTTCTTTTATTTCAGACATTTCTTCGTCTAATAAGAAAGCTGCTTCTGCCGCTCGCTCTAAACGATGTTGAATCTCAGGTGGATAGTCTCCATCATATTTATATCTCAGTGTATGTTCTATCGTTGCCCAAAAATTCATCGCTAACGTTCTGATTTGAATTTCTGCTAAAATGCTCTTTTCTCCATTAAGTGTTTCTATAGGATATTCAATAATCACATGGAATGAACGATAACCACTTTGTTTCGTATTACTAATATAATCTCTTTCTTCGACAACTTTAAAGTCTTTACGTTGTCTCAATAAATTAACCACGATATCTATATCATCAACAAATTGACACATTAAACGTAAACCAGCGATATCGTACATTTCTTCATGTAAACGATCAAATGATATTTGGCGCTTATTTGCCTTATCAATAATACTCGTCATTGGTTTCACACGGCCCGTTACAAATTCTATAGGAGAAGCATTATCTTCTACTTCATATTGTTTTCTAAGCCCTTTTAATTTAATCTTCAGTTCGTCGACTGCTTGCTTATATGGAGATAAAAACTGATCCCACTGATTCATTGTGCTTCACTCCGCTTCAATCTAATTCGAAAGTATTTTCAACAACGGACACAAACTCCTTACCATAATTTGAATTACCTTGTATGTTATCCAATATATAGTTAAATTCATTTTCGAATTGTTTTAATTCTAGTTCATCATTAATAATCAATTTCTTGCCTTTATTTTCATGTAACATAGACCAAGTTTCTTGGACAAATATTAAATAAGAATATGATTGTCCATCGTCTAAAATATATGCAAAACTATAATTATCGCTATCAACAAGCATTTGTCCTGCTTCTTGTAAGCCTTCTGTAGATTGCTCTGTATAACAATTTATACTGTCTTCTGTAACTTTAATTTCATTTACATAAATACGCATGCTTGTTCCTCCTTATTCCTCATCATTTTAACATAATTCTATCGTACATAACACGTCACAACTTACATGTTTTACCAACATATATACATAACTTTTACTTAATTCAAATTTTACAAATGCAGTTCAATTTAAAATAAGGAAAAAGTGATTTAAAATAAGTTATTATATGTAAAAAAGGAGTGTATGCATGGCTACGAATAATGAAATTGAATTTAAACAATTATTAACCCAATCACAATACCAATCCATTTATAAAACCTATTTTCAGGATGTCGGTACCTTTAGTCAAACTAACTACTATATTGATACACCACAATTTGACTTGAAGGCAAACCAGTCAGCCTTAAGAATTCGTGTGAAAGATGATTATAATGAGATGACTTTAAAAATACCTGCTGAAGTTGGTCTGATGGAATATAATTTTGAAACTCGGGTCGTGCCTGAATTAAACAAATCAATCACGACACAAATGTTGCCTGCTGAAATCATAGAACAACTTGAAAAAATGGACTTTGACTTAAATCAATTAGTTATTCTTGGCGCATTAACGACAGAACGACTCGAAAAAGAAGTTAATGGGAATTTACTTGTATTAGATAAAAGTCGCTATCTTGCTTTCGAAGATTTTGAACTAGAATTTGAAGTTGATGATTACGATGAAGGGTTCAAACAATTTAAAAATATTCTTGAACAATTTAATATGCAACATGAAATACCAGATAATAAAGTCCAAAGATTTTTTAAACGTAAATCAAATTTATCTGGCAATTAATCAAGCACAATAGCAAGAAGTCGAATTACTTCCAAATGTAAAAATTCATGTTATATTAGTAATATATTAACAGGATACGGTGATATTATGACTCAAACACCTTATGAAATCATTGGACATGACGCCTTATACAAGATGATTGATCATTTTTATTATTTAGTTAAACGCGACGATAGAATTAACCATTTGTTTCCTGGGGATTTTGAAGAAACGAGTAGAAAACAAAAGCAATTCTTGACGCAATTTTTAGGTGGTCCAAACCTTTATACACAGGAACATGGTCACCCAATGCTAAAAAAACGGCATATGGATTTCATAATCACAAATCACGAACGAGATGCGTGGCTTGAAAATATGGCACATGCAATCGCGCATGCACAATTTCCAGCTGGTGTTGGTGATTACTTATATGAACGATTACGTTTAACGGCAAATCACATGGTTAATTCCGAAAATTAATTGTAGGTGGAATAGACATGACTGAAGAATTAAGATTAATACAACCTAATAGTCGTGAAGATGCAAATCTTTCACCTGTGAGCAAGATAGAAATTTATTCCTTTTTCGATCCATTCAGTAAGGAATGCTTTAAGCTATCGGCTATCCTTTCTAAATTACGTATTGAATATAAGCAATATATTAGTATTAGACATATATTGAACCCTTCATTACGTGTTTTAACAAAATGCCAAGCTCAGAGCACCTCTGATTTAGATAATATCGCATTAGCCTATAAGGCTGCGGAACTTCAAGGACGTATTCGTGCTGAACGATTTATACATCTCGTTCAAAATGAAATTATTCCTAAGCGTGATATTATTACTGAATCAATGGTAAATAGTTGTATCAGTAACGCAGGTTTAGATTACGAAGTATTTAAAGAAGATTTAAATAGTTCTTGCTTAAAAGAAAGTTTACAAGTAGACTTGCATATTGCTCGAGAAATGGAAATTGAGGAAGCGCCCTCTCTCGTATTTTTTAATGAAGATGTTCATGAAGAAGGCTTAAAAGTGGAAGGCTTATATCCTTACCATATATACACATATATTATTAATGAGCTTATTGGTTCAACAATAGAAAAAGAATTACCACCAAGTTTAGAAGACTATATTCAACAACAACAATTGGTTACCAAAGAAGAGCTACTTACGATTTATGAATGGCCGGAAAAACTAATGAATAAAGAACTTAAAAAGCTAGCACTACAGCAAAAAATTGAAAAACTTAAATCACCAGATGGCAAATTCTGGAAAGCAAAAAATTAATCTTTTTAACACGTACGATATAGTATAAATGTATTAATTTCAAAAACATGAAGTTGGGACATACAGTCCCATGTTCAAATAAAGAGGACTAATCACTATGTAAATGGATTAGCCCTCTTTATTTATATTCATTACACCATTTAGATTGTACTTGCTACTCTAGAGATATAGACCAACCCATAGTCCTTAACTCATACAATTTCTCTGTATATCAGCACGTGAAGATTTCGTGTAGAAACGATAAATACATACAATTTAAAATGCACTTGATTTTCACGCTATTCATAAATAAGAACTTGAAATTGTCCTAATGACACTATAGTAAAAAGATTACTTAATACATTAGAAAATTATATTAATGTAAACAAAACGTGAATTCCTATATTTTGTCCTTTAATCTTACAAATATTTAGTTATTAAGCTATTCATAGTCAAACTATTTTCCTTTATTACGATGACATCTTTTTAATTGCAGAGATATTTGCACTACTTAGTATGTTCATAAAAAATGGACTAGTGCGCTTTTGCTCACCAGCCCATTTTATGATAGTGCTTTATTATGAATGGCTTACTACTTTTTTGTTTTTTGAAAATTACTTTGCAAATACCGCAAAGCGACTTTGAATATGTTCAGGGCCCATTGCCTCATCTACAATTGCTTTAGCAAAATCTGCATAACTTACATGTGTACCTATTACTTCATCATCACTCACTTTATAAGTGCCTGTTTTCTCACCATCAAATTGAAAATCTGGTGCTGGACACACAAAAGTCCATTGCACATCATCACGCTTTTTAATTTCTTCAAATGTTTTGACTTGCGCCATGCTAATAGGTTTTACTTCTTCTGGCATATCAGGAGAATCAATCAATCTTTCTGTATGTGCTTTATCTACGTATAAACTACCTGCGCCACCTATAATAATGAGTCGTTTTTGACTGTCACTAACCAAATTACTAAGATGTTCTAGCGATTGACTGTGCTCATTCAACTTATCTTTATTCATTTGTCCAAATGCATCAACAATGACATCAAAAGGTGCAATATCTTCTTTAGTCAAATCAAACAAATCTTTTTGTAAGACTTGATGCGCAACTGTTTTATTCTCACTTCTAACAATTGCTGTAACATCTAGCGATCTTTCTACCGCTTCCTTAGTAATAAGTTGACCGGCTTTCCCATTTGCTGCTACTACTGCAATTTTCATGAAAACACTTCTTTCTTGTATTTATTTTAGATACAAGTTTAGGATAACGCTTTTTCGGAATAAAGTCAATTGAATAGTTATTCATTTAAACGCATCTTGGAAATTTATTTAAAAAGAGCATAAAAAAACGCCGTGTCTGATTACACGGCGCTAAACAAAGGGGATGGGAGAAATTTTTCACTTCAAACAAAGGGGTATGTTTGTTATGTGATTAATTTCATGTTTATAATATAACACGCTAAAATAGACCTTTCAACCATTTGAATTAAATAATTTTAGTTTGTCACAAACTTGTCATATTGTAAACGAATACATTCACATTAAGCTTTCATTAGCTTTTCAAAAGCGTCTAATTTTTGTTCAAAGACTTTACAAGCTTGTTCAATTGGTTCTGGTGTTGTCATATCTACCCCAGCATTTTTCAATATTTCTATAGGATAATTTGAACTACCTTTTTTCAGAAATTCATTAATATAACGATCAACAGCAGGTTGTCCTTCAGTTAATATTTGATGACTTAAACTTTGTGCTGCACTGTATCCGGTTGCATATTGATACACATAATAGTTCATATAGAAATGAGGAATTCTAGACCATTCTTTACTAATATCTTCATCAGTTTCAACTGAATCGCCAAAGTATAATCTGTTTAATTCTGCATACTCTTCGTTCATACGATTAGCTGTTAACGGCTCACCCGCCTCTTCAATTTGGTGAATTTTATGTTCAAATTCTGCAAACATTGTTTGTCTAAATAATGTAGCACGGAAACGTTCTAACTCTTGATTTAGTAACAATAGTCTTCTTTCATCGTCTAAATGCTTATCCATATAGTCACTTAATAAAGCTTCATTACAAGTAGACGCAACTTCAGCAACAAAAATCGTATAATCACTTGAATTAGAAGGCTGATTTTGACGACTAAAATAACTATGCGCTGAATGTCCAAATTCATGCACTAAAGTATATAAATCAGAAACTGTATTCGACCAATTTAAGAGAATAAATGGGTTGGTTAAGTGCGCACCTGAAGAATAACCGCCTGAACGTTTGCCTTTGTTTTCAAACACATCAACCCAGCGATTGTTTAAGCCTTCATGTACTACTTTCATATATTCTTCACCCATTGGTTGCAACGCTTTTACCATCCAGTCTTTTGCTTCCTCATATGGCATTTCAAATTTCACATCTTTAACTAATGGTGTATAAAGATCATACATTTTCATATCATCTAAACCTAATAACTCTTTACGTAATTTGGTATAGCGATGTAACAATGGTAAGTATTCATGTACTGTTTTCACCAAATTATCATATACTGTCTCTGGTATATGGTTATTACTTAACGCCGCTGCTCTTGCCGATTCATAATGATGTGTTCTTGCATTAAATACATTCTTTTTAACTTCTCCAGCCAATGTAGCACTTAGCGTATTATTGTATGCGCCGTATGCTTTGTATAAGTTTTCGAATGCAGATTTACGTAACACGCGATCATCTGATTCTAAACATTTAATAAATGTACCTTGAGTGAGTGAATGCGTATTACCATCCTTATCGACAGCGTCTTCAAACTCTAAATCAGCGTTACTAAACATACCATATACATTATCTGGTGTTGATAATGCATCTTGCGCTTCTGTTAGTAACTTTTCTTTATCTGCAGTTAATACATGAGGACGTTTTTCATTAATTAATTTCAAATCAAATGCATATTGTTTTAAATCATCATTTTCTTCAATGAATGATTGAATTGTTTCTTCATCTATTTGTAAGATTTCAGGTACTAAGAAACTCCAACCTGAACTAAATTTTATAATTAATTGATGTGCACGTGATTCGTATCCTGTATATTTATCATTGGCAGTGTCTTGGTCTTGTTTTAAATGTGCATATACATATACTTTTTCTAATTTTGAACCTAGTTCATCTTCTAATGCTAACGCTTTATATAAAGTTTCAGCATTATCTCCTAAATGTCCTTGAAATTGTTGCTCTTGACCGAGGTTATCCTCAACCTCTTTGAAAGCTTGTTCAAAAGCTTCATCTGATTCAAATATAGTTGTTAAATCCCATGTATATTCAGGATATTTACGTTCTTGTTCTTCTCTTGTTAATTGTTGTGTCATTTTTAGTAAACCTCCTATGTTTTTCAATACTTTAATTTTCTCACGTCCGGCCTAATTTTGCACGTTATTGTATTCCATTTTACTGTAAGAATTTCTGAATTTATTTATAAGCTCATTAACTATGACATCCTTTGTATTTTCTATGTTATAAAAGTGATTAAGCATTATTTTTTCATTAAATTCGTTTAAATTTTGCGGTGTTTTAACAAGTAAATATAATAATTGCAATTGCCAATAAATAGGATGGGATTGAATGTATAATTGTTCTGGATATATGATTCCTAAATACGTACTTACCCAATTATCAGATAGACCTAAATTATACATAACGCTTAAACTTGGTTCTTTAACAGAGCGTGTACATCGACAACGATTTATATATTGCTGAATCGTATTTTTGTTTAATTTGATATCACGCGTAAAATCTTCAGTTTCAATTTGACTAAACACATAGTCAAAATCTTTAATCTCCAGTTTAAATTTATGTGCAATATAGCGATTGCCACCAATAAAATTATAAATTTGATACATATATAACTGCTTGTTACTACTGTCCCATGTGAGCAAGCGTTTAGATTTAAAATCTATAAAAGTTCTTTCGTACTTCGTTAATATTAAAATATGCCTAAGTTTATCGTAATATGGGTTTGGAATAATCCATATTAATCTATAACCAATATGTAACAAACCGTTACTACGTTTTTTCACACTAGAAATTGTGATTTTTGAAAATTGTATTTCTATGGCGATCTTTTTATCAATAATTAAATCAGGATATTGATAAATCCCAGCAATATAAGGCTCGATTTGTACATGATAACCGATACATGACAATTTCAGTGCAAGCTGATATTTAAGTGAGTAATGTGCCTGAGTTTCACCTTTACTACAAAAAATAGAAGCTACTTTTAAATGAGCAAAATGTGGTGTGATTATTTCACCTTTTTTTAAAATCATTTTATTTTTACAATGTGGACATGTATATTCGGCACCTTTAACAGCATGATTTGCAAAAACTAAATGTTTATGATGGTCATACGCTAACAACACGCTTCTTCACCTCATAATAATTACACCTTATTAATCAATAAATTACTTCTACTACTAGATAAAATATTGCCTATTTATTTAAA
Source organism: Staphylococcus sp. Z5-21 (assembly GCF_056529615.1). Lineage (NCBI taxonomy): Bacteria > Bacillati > Bacillota > Bacilli > Caryophanales > Staphylococcaceae > Staphylococcus > Staphylococcus sp. Z5-21. Next base: position 1,911,467 of record NZ_CP096462.1, read on the forward strand.
AACGCAATTGCTCTATAAAAAAACCAGCTAAGGGTAATGACCCATAGCTGGTTTCAACATCTTATAATGCATTTGTTATCTAACGTGCTTTTATAAATTAAATACGTTAATTTTGACTTGTATTTTATGCTTCTGTGTTTGGGAAATAACGACGTACTTGTGATGCAACATTATGACTCATGATAATTTTGGCATAGTCGTTTAAATACACTTCTGATTTATCAGTAGGATATGCGAACTCAAGTAATTGACTATAACTATCATTAATTGTTTCTTGATCTACTGTTTCATCATAATGGACAGCATAATAATATACATTGTTAAGACTATATAATAAATCTTCGAACTCATCTGTCACTTGATTATTATAGTGTGCATATTCAATAACTTCTTCTAAATCATTGAATTTAACAATCACAGTACGTGTATTTTGACGATTGCGCTCATTTTGATCTTGATTTTGCTTGTTATCTTTTTGTTGTTGACGTTGATCAAATAAATCTTCTAAACTATCATCTTGATCAAATGTTTGTGACAATAAATCATTTACCTGATAATCAAGTTGTTCATTGTCTTCATCTGACATATTAATAAGATCTTCATTTTTAGATTTAGATATCGTAACTTCAACGCCTTTTTCAAACGCATGCACTTGTATCCATAATGGGCCTTCTACTACAAAGTCTTCTTCTTCATTGATTTCTTCCATCATATTCCAAAAGAATTCTTCTCCACGTTTGCGGTTTGTCCATAAATCTTCTCGTTTAAATCCTCTAGCCTCAATATCACTATAAGTTATAAATAATTTAACAGTTGTAGCGTCAACGCGCTCTATTCTCATATCATCTCACTCCTTACAGTCGATGAATAGTAATCATATTGTATTAGAACGTAGTAAGAATTACAATTGATTTGTTTGATTAATTTTTACTAAATCCTATTTGGTCTCTAATATTAACATATACCTTTGAATTAGCCAAAAAAACAGCACTAAACTAAGAAAGTGCTGTTGCAATCATGTCATTACTTATTTACAAATAGCTAGCCACATCATAACAATAAGATGATATCACCTTATCATTTGACGTGCATACCCAATTGTTTGTTATGTTAAAAATATAACAAAACCACAAAGCAACATGCTTAAATATCGCTTTATGGCTCGTCTAGTTCATGTATTTAATGTATTAATTAGTCAACCATACGTTGTGCTTCTTGCAATTGGAACGTACGAACTTTTCTTGGTAAGAAACGTCTAATTTCGTCTTCATTATAACCAACTTGTAAACGTTTTTCGTCTAAAATAATTGGGCGACGTAATAAACCAGGATTATCTTGAATAATTGAATATAAATCTTGAAGTGGTAATGCGTCAATATCCACATTTAATTTTTGGTAAGTTTTAGAACGTGTAGATATAATTTCATCTGTACCATCTTCAGTCATTTTTAAAATTTGTTTGATTTCGTCGATTGTTAAGTGTTCTGAAAAAATGTTACGCTCCGTATACGGAATGTCATGTTCTTGTAACCATGCTTTCGCTTTACGGCAAGATGTGCAACTTGGTGAAGTAAATAATGTTACCATACATCTCACTCTCCTATTTTTCATGAATGTAAATTCATTTGATTTCAATATTTATATGATTAAGAAATTGCTTAAGTAATTTCGTCTTTCTTAACCTTACAATGAAAGTATACCCTTTCAACATTAAAATTAAATGAGAATTCTCTAATTTTTTCAAAAATTTTAAATTAAAAGTATTTCTCAATAAATTCAATTAAAAATATTGATATGTCTATAGTATAACATAACTTACAAATGATTGAAATACTGTTATAATAAACCTATTATGTAAAAAATTAAATTTAAGAAAGTAGGCATTGTAATATGGAAACATTATTTTCGGGTATCCAGCCTAGTGGTATTCCTACAATTGGTAATTATATTGGTGCTTTAAAACAATTCGGTGAAGTTCAAGACGATTACAATTGTTTCTTTTGTATCGTAGATCAGCATGCAATTACGGTACCACAAGATCGTTTGAAATTACGTAAACAAACAAGACAACTAGCTGCAATTTATTTAGCTTCTGGCATCGATCCTGAAAAATCAACTTTATTTATTCAATCAGAAGTGCCAGCGCATGTTCAGGCAAGTTGGATGTTAACAACCATTTCTTCTATCGGTGAATTGGAACGTATGACTCAGTTTAAAGATAAAGCCGTTAAACAAACGGAAGGTGTCCCTGCCGGCTTATTAACATATCCTCCTTTAATGGCAGCGGATATCGTTATATACAACACAAATATCGTGCCCGTTGGTGATGACCAAAAGCAACACATGGAATTAACAAGAAACTTAGTTGATAGATTTAATTCTCGCTACAACGACATTTTAGTTAAGCCTGAGATTCGTATGCCTAAAGTTGGCGGCCGCGTAATGAGTCTCCAAGATCCAACGAAAAAAATGAGTAAGAGTGATGATAATCAAAAAAACTTCATTTCTTTACTAGACCAACCAAGCGTTGCGGCTAAAAAAATAAAAAGTGCTGTAACTGATTCAGATGGTATTATTAAATTCGATCGCGACAATAAACCAGGTATCTCTAATTTATTATCTATTTATTCAAGTTTAACTGACGAATCAATTGATGCGCTTCAAGAAAAATACAAAGATTCGAATTATGGTGTGTTTAAAGCAGACTTAGCAGAAATCGTGAGTGATTTCTTAACTGCTTTCCAAGAAAAATATGAATACTATTTAAATTCAGAAGAACTTGACACTATTTTAGATAATGGTAGAGACAAAGCACAACAAGTATCATTCAAAACGTTGAAAAAAATGGAAAAAGCAATGGGCTTAGGTCGTAAAAGATAAGTTATTTATCTCAAATCCCGCAAGTTAAAAAGGAGCATCCATTAAGTTGGATGCTCCTTTTATGTTACTTTTTAATTTTTTATTAGTCTTTCTTTTTACCAGTTTTAGGATCGATATCTTTATCAATGGTTACATCTTTAAGTGTTGTATCACCACCGATTTGGTGATATACCAAACCTTTAACTTGTGGATTTGTTAAATGCGCTTCCCCTTTTTGATAAATTGGTGCAACTGGGGCATCATTTAACATTAATTCTTCAGCTTGTTTCATAGCTGCATTACGTTCTTCAGGTTTTTTCAATAGTTTTCCGTTAGCATCTTTAACAAGTTTATCGTATTCCTTACTACTCCATGCTGTATTATTATTAGAGTTACCTGTTGTCATAATATTTAAGAATGTTAGTGGATCAGGATAATCAGGACCCCAACCAGATAATGAAGCTTCAAACGTTTCTGTTGATTCTTGATTTAAACGCTGTTTAAATGGTAATTGTTTAATTTTCAAAGTAACACCAGGTAAAGTGCTTTCCACCTGTGATTTAATATATTCAGCAGATATTTTAGCATCTGGTGTATCTTCAGTGTTCATCGTAAAGGTTATATTTTTAACGCCTAAATCCTTTTTAGCTTTTTCAAAATGTTTTTTTGCTGCTTTTGGATTATAAGTTAATGGCGAATCAATAGACTCAGAAAAATCTTTAGCATCAGGTGTCTCTGCTGTTAGTTTCGCAGTGAAACCATTTGTTGCTTCTGACCCATTGTTTTTAACTGAATTAACATATCCTTCTTTATCAATAGATTGTGCAATTGCCAGTCTTAAGTCTTTATTTTTAAATTCAGGTACATTATCTTGGTTCATTTTAATGTAGAATGTACTTGCTAATAAACGTTTTTTCAAGCCTGGGTTGTCAGCATATTTATCCACTTGATCTGCTGTAATCGTCGTATCATCAACTGAACCAGTATCATAAAGTGAGGCACCAGCTTGCTGATCTTTTAATACTTTATAGTTTACACGATCTAAGTGTACTTGCTTTTTATCCCAATAATCTTCGTTTTTTACAAGTTGTATCTTATCTTCTACTTTCCATTCTTTCACTTTGAACGGCCCATTAAATACTGTTTTAGCTGCTGTTGTCCCATATTGGTCACCATTTTTCTTCACTACTTTTTCGTTCAGTGGCATAAACGTACCAAATGCGAACATTTCATTAATATATGGAATCGGTTTTGTTAACTCAACTTTTAATGTATGGTCATCAACCGCTTTCACACCTAGCTCATCGACATCCTTTTTACCCATATTAATTGCTTCAGCATTTTTCAAATCATACATGATATAAGCATACTCAGATGCCGTATCTGGATTCACCACACGTTTCCAAGCGTACTCAAAATCATGTGCAGTTACTGGATCCCCATTTGACCACTTGGCATCTTTACGTAACTTGATTGTAAGTGTTTTTCCCCCATTACTTTCTTTTGGCATTGCTTTTGCTACCCCTGGTTGTGCTTTATCATCTTTATCTAATGTATATAAGCCTTCGTATATTTGATTGAAAATATCGAATGACACCGTATCTGTAGCTAATGCAGAATCTAATGTTGAAATATCTGATGGCAGTACTTTCCTAAAAACTTGTCCTTTATCAGAATATACCCCTTCCGCACTACCACAACCAGCTAATACAACCGATAGTGCAATCAGAATAATAAATAATTTGAATTTTCTCATCGTAATCCCCCTTTCCCATGTTATACAGATGCTTCTTGTGTATATGATTTCAAATCTTCCGCTTCGTCATCTGTTGTAAATACAAAATGATTCGGTCTGATTTCATGCAATGTACGTTGGTCATTTTTAGTCTCGTCTTCTTTAAAAAGTGTTCTCTTTCTCACACGTTCACTTTCTGGGTCTGGCTGAGGTACAGCCGACAGTAGTGATTGCGTATAAGGGTGCATAGGATGATTATAAATTTCATCCGCACTACCAATTTCGACAATTTTACCAAAGTGCATCACTGCAATTCTGTCCGAAATGTATTTAACCATGGAAAGGTCATGAGCGATGAATAAAAACGTAATGCCTCGTTCTTTTTGCAATTTAAGTAATAAATTTACAACTTGTGCTTGTATTGAAACGTCTAATGCTGAAATAGGTTCATCCGCAATAATAAACTCAGGTTCAACGGCAAGTGCACGTGCAATTCCAATACGTTGTCTTTGTCCTCCAGAGAACTCATGTGGATAACGATTAGCGTGTTCTTTACTTAGTCCCACAGTTTCTAATAAATCGTAGACACGTCTTTGACGATCTTTGACACCTGTAGAAAGTTTATGAATATCAATCCCCTCTGCCACAATATCCATTACTTTAAGTCTTGGATTGAGCGATGCGTATGGATCTTGAAAAATCATTTGTATCTTTTTATTAAATTTCAATGAATCTTTACGATTTTTAATTTTTTGAATATCTATACCTTCATATAAAATTTCACCATCAGTAATATCATTTAGTTTAATAATCGCTTTACCTGTCGTTGATTTACCACAACCAGATTCTCCAACTAGGCCGAAAGTTTCACCTTTATAAACGTCAAATGAAATATTTTCAATTGCTCTTACTTCATTGCGTTTACCTTCGTTAAAATACTGTTTTAAATTTTTCACTTGTAATAACAGTTCATTTTTATTTTCCATCGAACGACACCCTTTCTACCTGTTGTGGCTTATCGAAATTATTTGGCATGTTACGCAAACGTTTTTTCACCATTTCCGGTGGTTCCACATGTGGTGCGCGTTCATCTAATAACCAAGATTTTGCAAAATGTGTTGGTGACACTTGGTACCATGGCGGTGGCGTTTTAAAATCAATATCTAAAGCAAATTGACTTCTTTCTGCAAACGAATCACCTTTAGGTGGATGTAACAAGTCGGGTGGTGTACCTGGAATAGCTAATAATTCAGTCTCTGTACCAGTTGTCAAATCTGGCATAGATGATAATAATCCCCATGTATATGGATGTTTAGGATCATAAAATATTTCATCCACATCCCCTGTTTCTACCATTTGTCCTCCATACATGACCGCTACTCGGTCAGCAATATTCGCAACGACCCCTAAGTCATGCGTGATAAATATAATGGAGGTACTAATCTTATCTTGTAGTTCTTTCATTAATTCCAATATTTGAGCTTGCATTGTTACATCAAGCGCTGTTGTTGGTTCATCTGCAATAAGCACTTTAGGTTCACAAGCAAGCGCGGTTGCGATAACAATTCTTTGACGTTGTCCGCCTGAAAATTGATGAGGATATGCATTAAATCTTTTATCTGCATTTGGTAACCCAACTAAATTCAATATGTCTAACGCTCTTTTTTTAGCTTCTGTTTTACTGTAATTCTTATGTTTCATAAGTGGTTCCATGACTTGTTTACCAATTTTCATTGTTGGATTTAATGATGTCATTGGATCTTGGAAAATCATTGAAATGTCTTTTCCACGTAATTTGATTAATTCTTGCTCTGATTTTTTAGCTAAGTCTTCCCCTAAAAAATTAATTTCACCTTTTTTAATACGTCCAGCGTCTCCTTGGAATAACTTAGTGATCGCTTTGGTTGTAACTGACTTCCCAGAACCAGATTCACCAACAATTGCAAGGGTTTCTCCTTTATTGATAAAGAAGTCCACGCCTCTTACCGCTTGCACTTCCCCTGCATCGATATCAAAGGAAACATGCAAATTACTAACTTCCAATACTCTTTCTGACATATATGTTGCCCCCTTTTGTTATCTACGCATTTTAGGATCAAATGCATCACGTAATCCATCACTAAATAGATAGAAGAATAAGATTAATAAACTTAATACAAGTGCTGGAATAAATAATTCATGCGGATGAATTAATAACATGGCTCTACCTTCATTCACTAAAGAACCTAATGATGTTCTAGGTGCTGGTACCCCAATACCAATGAAACTTAAGAAAGCCTCGAAGAATATTGCATTAGGTACTGTAAACATAGATGTAACTACGATAACACCTAATGTATTAGGTAAAATATGTTTGAATATTAATTTTATTTTAGATGCTCCCAAAGTTTTAGATGCTAATACAAATTCTTGGTTTTTTAACTTTAGGAATTCACCACGAACCACACGACTCATGCCAATCCATCCTGTAATTGCCATGGCTAATATAATTGTCCAAATAGACGGTTCGAATATTAGTACGAATAAAATAACAACAATTAGTGTAGGTATAGACGCAACGACTTCAATAATACGTTGCATGACATTATCTATCCGTCCCCCAAAGAAACCGGATATTGCGCCATATACAACGCCTATGAATATATCTAGTAACGCTGCTACAACACCAATGAATAAGGATACTTGTGCACCTTGCCAAGTTCTAGACCATAAATCTCTTCCAAGTTGGTCTGTACCGAACCAGAAGTTTTCTTTCACACCTGCTTCTTTATATGCATCTACGCCCTGTGCTCCTTCACCATCAAAAGGTAAAAATGGAATTTGATCCAATACAGGAATTTTTGCAGGTAAGTTACGTCTCTCTACATCTTGCTCTGCATAATCATGAGAACTTAATAAAGGTCCAATCAATGCTAGTAAGATAATGATGATTAAACCTATCATCCCTACGACGGCAAGCTTGTTTCTTTTAAGCTGTGCCCAAGCGTCTTGCCAAAAGTTTTTACTTTCTCTTTGTATTTCTGGTTCTTTTTCTAAATCGTTTTTACTTCTAATAAAATCCGAAGCTGGTATCGCTTCTGAGGTATGTGTCATAACTGCATTTGAATGGTCATCATTGTATTTTTCATCTCTTTTATCAGCCATTATTTTTTACCTCCTTGTACACGAATACGTGGATCAATCACACCATATAAAATATCTACAAGGAAAATAGAAACAATAAATAGTGTACTGAATAAAATCGTTGTCGCCATAATTACTGGGAAATCATTTGTCGTAATTGAACGTACAAATTGATCCCCTAAACCAGGCACACCGAATATATTTTCAATTGTCAATGTACCCGTTAATATACTTGCTAACATCGGTACAATAATTGTGATGACTGGGATTAATGCATTTCTTAATGCATGACCAAACAACACTCTCATCGTTGAATTCCCTTTTGCACGTGCTAACAAGATATAATCTGAACTTAAAACTTCTATCATTTCCGCTCTTATGTATCTTGCAACTGTTGCTAATACTGCTGCTGACAATGCCAGTGAAGGTAGTACAGCTGTCGATATACCTTCCCAACCTGCGACTGGAAACCACTGTAATCTAACTGAAAATACGTATTGTAACAATACCGCTAACACGAACGATGGTACTGAAACTGCAATAACTGAGATGACCGTTGCTGTATAATCAACCCAAGTATTTTGCCGTACTGCTGCAATAACGCCTAGTATCAAACCTATAATTATACCTATCACCATTGCCGTTAACCCCATCTCAAGCGACGGAACTAATCTCGGTTTAATTAACTCCCATACAGGTTGGTTATCATATTGAAATGAGTTACCAAAGTCCCCCGTAACGACATTCTTCAAATAACTAACATACTGCACTGGTACTGGATCATTGAGACCATATTTTTCATTTAAAATCTGCTTTTGCTCTTCATTTAATTTTTCATCATTAAATGGTGAACCGGGCATCAGCTTCATTAAGAAAAATGTTATCGAAATGATAATGAACAGTGATAAAATCATGTAGCCTAAACGCTTCAAAATATACTTAAGCATTTTTTATCCCCCTTTAATTTCAGAATAAACATTCCCTTCGAAATATTCAGAAATATTTAATAATAGTATACTTATAGTTCATATTTTAATCAATATTGTTTTGCTTTACTTTATTAAAGTAAATGAATTTTATTTAATTTTCTTTCTCTTTAAAAGTGTTGATATAAAAGAATTTATAAGGCAAATTATTCATTTTTTAGTTATTTTAAGTTACAATAAATTTATTAAATAAAGGAGACAATAAATATGAGGAAATTTACCACTTATCTATTTTGGCTATTATTTACACCATTGATTTCATTCTTATGTTGGCTCTTTGCCTCACATCAATTAACTCAGTATTTAAATATCATATTCTATGTATCTTTTATATTTGTGATTATCCTATTTAGTTTAATCATTGTTCAAGAAGGTATATTAGATGCTACGAGTTACGGTTTTAGAAGACTAAAGTATCAGCTAACGAATAAAAAACACAAAGATACGCTAGAAAATGATGATTTTTTTAAACCTACACAAGCCAAAAAATCATCCTACTTTGTAAATCCATGGATTAAAGTGGGCTTTGTTTTTAATTTGCTATATTTACTTATTTCGATTGCCATTTCATTTATTATATAAAAAAGACTGTATTAGCTATTGTGATGATTCACAATAAACGAATACAGTCTTTTCATTATTTTGTTTCAATATTAGGGTTATGAAATAATGCGTAATACAAGAGGATAAATCCTAATAGTACTATAACAGCTACATATACTGACATCATCCAAGGCAGAATAAACGCACCAATTATTAATCCCAAACGTGCCAATATATTCCCTCCATAGAATGAAATCATCCCAAATGTATTATAAGTACTTCGTTTATCTTCAGGAATCATCAAGAAACGTTGCGCATTTTGAATTGGGGAATAAATCAATTCACCTAATGTAGCTATAATAGAAAATAAGCATAATATCCAAAATTCAGAAGCTGACATCAAAACACTGTAACCAACGGTATATAAAACAATACCTATCATAAATGCAATTTTCTTTGAGGTGTTATCTACAATTCTATTAACCGTAAAAGTTAATGTCGCCACTACAAGTGTATTGATGATCATAATTACTGTAAACATTCGGACACCATCAATATAAAAGCCTAAAAAATGTAAAGGTTCAAACGCTTCTTTTAGTCTTACAACTACATAAGAATTCAAACTGAGTTCAGCCATGATGACCATCATAAACCCAATATTAAGCAACATATAGTATTTATCCTTAATGACAACATGATAACTATCTACGAAATGTTTAAATTTAGAGGTTAGATCTTCTTTTTTAGTAATAACTTGCTCCACGTCATAATATTTTTCAAATAAATACCAACTTATCAGCATAGCAATGAAAAATAATACAAATAATAAATGCTTATGTCCTAAATATAACAACGCGCCTAATGCCATGCCAATCGCCGTACCAATATTAAACATCCAATAATTTAATTGATAAACGTACTCGCGAACTTCTTCATAAATGGCATCCATAATTGCTGCTTCAAAAATAGGTTCACTCGCAGCAAACAATAATTCAAAGATAAATACCGTTATACAAAATATGATTAAACCTAAACCATCCATAGTCACCGTAATACTTAAAATAATCAGACACACAGCGTAGATAAAATGTATTAAATTGACTACTTTCTTCCTATTATAATTGTCTCCTAAATATCCACCTACGAAGGACACTACAAAACTTACAATGATATTGGCAATTAAAAATGTACCAGCAAATACAGCATTTACTTTACTCGTTAAATATAATGCCATAAAGGGTAAAATCGCTTGGCTCGCTATAATTAAGATGAAATCTGCTATCATTCTTGTTTTCAACGTTGTAGATAATGTTAGAAATTGCTTCATCTTAATTACACCCCACTTTATAATCCAATAATTTACATTATACACTAAATGTATGTCTTGAATAGACATTTTATAAATATAAAATTATCTTCACTTTATATTTTAACTTTTTCTAAACATTTCACAATATAAATTTTATGTTTTATAAGAATTTTAAATATTCAACCGTTAAAAAGTTATTATAATAAACTATAAGCCTCTCTATTATTGTTATCATTTCTCTAACTTTCTTAAGTTCGATATTTACAAAAAAAGCAAGAGCATCCGGTTGAGATGATCTTGCTTTTCAAAATATAACTTATCTACATTAATCAGTAAATTTTTTCAATACAAGTACAGCATTGTGTCCACCAAAACCTAAACTATTACTCATTGCATAGGTAATATCTAAATCTTCTGCTTTGTTTGGAACGATATCTAAATCGCATTCAGGATCTGGTGAATCAGCATGAATCGTTGGTGCAATACGACTATCTCTAATTGAAAGTGCAGAGAAAATAGCTTCTAATCCACCTGTAGCCCCTAGTAAATGACCTGTCATTGATTTAGTTGAACTTACTTTCAATGATTTCGCCGCTTCACCGAAAGTATTCTTAATAGCTTGAATTTCAGTTAAGTCACCTACTGGAGTGCTTGTTCCATGTGCATTTAAATATTGAATGTCTTTCGCTTCAATACCAGCATCATCTATTGCCGCTTGCATAGCACGTGAACCGCCTTCACCTTCTGGAGCTGGGGCTGTTATATGATATGCGTCACCAGTTGATCCATAACCTACGACTTCAGCGTAAATTTGCGCACCACGAGCTTTCGCTGATTCAAGTGATTCTAAAACGACAATACCTGCACCTTCACCCATGATAAATCCATCACGACCTTCTTGGAAAGGACGACATGCAGTTTCTTTATCATCATTTGTAGATAATGCACGACTCGCACTAAAGCCAGCTAATGCCATATGTGTAATCGGTGCTTCTGTACCACCAGTAATCATTGCATCTGCATCGCCACGTTGTATAATCTTGAATGCTTCACCTATTGAGTTCGTACCAGTTGCACAAGCAGTAACCGTCGAACCATTCGGCCCTTTAGCACCTAAATCTATTGATACTTGACCTGTCGCCATATCTGGGATCAGCATAGGTACGAAGAATGGACTCACACGTCTTGGTCCACGATTTAATAATTGGCTATGTGAAATTTCAAATGTTTCCATACCACCAATACCTGAACCAATCCATACGCCAATTTTATCCGCAGTACTATCATTAATTTCAAGTTTAGCATCATTAACGGCTTCTCTTGCAGCTACAACTGCATATTGTGTAAAGCGATCCATGCGTCTCGCTTCTTTTTTAGGAATATGCTCTTCAATATCAAAGTCTTTTAACTCTCCAGCTAAATGGACATTGTAATCCGTTGTATCTATGCGTGTAATCGAATCTATACCACTTACACCTTTTAATGCATTGTCCCAAGTAGACTTAGCATTATTTCCTATAGGTGATAATGCGCCAATTCCTGTAATAACAACACGTTGTTCTTTGCTCATAATTTATCCTCCTATTTTCCCCATCTTAGTGTCACAGCGCCCCATGTTAAGCCGCCACCAAAACCTACTAACACTAAGACATCATCATCTTTAATCCTACCATTTTCTAACTCTTGTCCTATACTTAATGGGATTGACGCTGCTGAAGTATTACCAAAGCGATCAACAGATACACTCATTTTTTCTTTTGGTATACCTAAACGTTCTCTCGCTGACTCCATAATTCTTATATTTGCTTGATGAGGTACAAACATATCTACATCATCTGCAGTTAAATTAGCTTTTGCTACTGCGTTGTTAGATGCTTCACCCATAATTCTTACAGCAAATTTAAAAACTTCACGGCCATTCATAAATATTTTTCCGTTTTCTGGATTTAAATATAAATGCTTAGCACCTGAGCCGTCTGAACCTAATTCATAACTTAAGATACCTCGACCTTCAGATACTTCACCGATTACTACAGCTCCAGCTCCATCACCAAATAAAATGGCTGTTGAACGGTCTGTCAAATCTGTGATTTTAGATAATTTGTCCACTCCAACTACTAAAATATTTTTATAATCACCAGATTGAACAAATTGTTTAGCATTTATCATTGAATACATGAAACCACTACAAGCGGCTAATTGATCCATAGAAGCAACTTTGCCGATGCCTAATCTTTCTTGTAATATATTGGCAACTGTTGGGAATGGAAAATCCCCTGTTGATGTCGCAACAATAATCATATCTATTTCTGATGCTTCTATACCTGCATCTTCAATTGCTTTTAAACTAGCTTGATAAGCCATGTCTGAAGTTTCTTCGTCTTCACCAGCCCATCTACGTTCTTTAATACCAGTCATTTGAGAAATCCATTCGTCTGATGTTTCTAAAAATGATTCAAAATAGGTATTTTCTACAACTTTTTCAGGTGCGTATGCACCAAAACCTTTAATACCCACGTCCATGGTTGTACACCTTCTTAAATTTAATTTTAATACCAGGTATTAATTTAACATAATACACATTTCAAATACAAGAACTATACATATTTCATTGCGTATTTTCCACAAATAATTATAAATGACTTAGCTCATTATCACAAAGTATAACCACAATTATTACTAACCTACTATACAAACTACACTTTTTTATTTATAATGTAGATATATATACGATATTGGAGGCATTACATAATGAAATACCTCGCAGTTTTATTTTGGTCTATTGTCTTATTACAAATGATTAATTTCGTACTTAACAGCTTAAATGGTGGCGGTGCACTGAACCTCATTACACCAGTCATAGGCGCTGTTGTATTTACGATTATTATTATCTTATTTGATTTGGTAATTAAACCTAAACATAATAATACAAATGAACAACATTAGATGACTAGGATAATGGTTTAGCTTATGTTTAAGAACGAATCATTTTAATGAAATGTAAAGTTTGAAACATTGATTTATATCCTAGAATCTTTAAACTGTCAACAAAGTCTTCTGACTGACGTTGGCAGTTTTTTTATTTTCAATATTAAAAAATAAACTTATTGGTTTGTTGAGATATGATATATCAACTTACAATCTTGTTCCCCGATTTTATAATTAAAAAAGTGGCGCAGAAACCAATGTAAAAATTAAGGTTTCTGCGCCACACCGTTTTGTTAAATTCAATTATACTTACTAATCGATTTCTGGTTTGTTTTCAGTAAATCTTAAACCATCTTCTGATAGGTCGATGTCTATTGTTGTGCCTTCAGGTAAATTTTCTCTAATCATTTTACGTGCAAGTGGTGTTTCTATTTGTCTTTGCACAAAACGTTTCAACGGTCTTGCACCGAATTGTGGTTCGTATGCTTCTTCACCTAACCACGCTTTAGCTTCATCTGACACATTAATTGAAATACGTTGTGCCATTAATCTAATATTCAATTCAGTTAATATTTTATCTACTATAGAACTCATATCACTGATTGTTAATGGTTTAAATAATACAATATCATCCATACGGTTAATAATTTCTGGTTTAAAGTATTGGTTTAAGCTATTCATAACAGCTTTTTCTGTATCATCAGTAATCACACCAGCATCTTTTACGTTTTCTAATAGGATTTGTGAGCCAATGTTACTAGTCATAATGATAATTGTATTTTTAAAATCAACTTCACGACCTTTAGAATCAGTAAGTCTACCTTCTTCAAGTATTTGTAACAATACATTAAATACGTCTGAATGTGCTTTTTCAATTTCATCTAATAATATAACAGAATATGGATTACGACGAACCGCTTCAGTTAATTGTCCACCTTCATCGTGACCTACATAGCCTGGAGGTGCACCAATTAAACGGGAAACTGAATGTTTTTCCATGTACTCACTCATATCAATTCGTATCATATGTTTTTCTGAATCAAATAAAGTTGACGCTAAGGATTTGGCTAATTCTGTTTTACCAACACCTGTAGGTCCTAAGAACAAGAAACTACCTATTGGTCTATTTGGATCTTTAATGCCAGCGCGCGCTCTGACAACAGCATCAGAAACTAAATCTACAGCTTTATCTTGACCAACGACACGTTCGTGTAAAATGTCTGAAAGATTTAATAACTTCTCTCTTTCTGTTTCTACAAGTTTAGAAACAGGGATACCTGTCCATGAACTAACAATATCACCAATTTCTTCATCTGATACAATCTCACGTATAATGCGCTCATTGTCACTATTTTGCTCATTTTGGAATGCAGCTTCTAACTCGCGTAATTCTTTTTCTAATTCAGGAATTTTACCATGTTGTAATTCTGCCGCTTTTTCCAAATTATAATTGTTTTCTGCATCTTCTAAGGCTTTTCTACTTTCGTCTAATTCAGTACGTTTTTCTTGTAGTTTTGCAATTTTGCCTTTTTCTTCTTCTACGCGTGATTGAATTGCGTTTTGTTTTTCTTTTTCATTAGACAATTCTTGTTGTAATTCTTGTAAGCGTTGTTTACTCGCGTTATCTGATTCGTTTTTCAATGCGCTTTCTTCAATTTCTAATTGCATGACGCGACGATTAACTTGGTCTAACTCTGTTGGATTTGAACCCATTTCAGTACGAATCGTTGCACACGCTTGGTCCACAAGATCAATCGCTTTATCCGGTAAGAAGCGATCAGTAATATAACGATCTGATAGTTCTGCCGCAGCTACTAATGCTTTATCTTGAATACGTACACCATGATAAACTTCATAACGTTCTTTCAGTCCACGTAAAATGGAAATTGTATCTTCTACATCTGGCTCAGACACATTTACTTTTTGGAAACGACGCTCTAATGCAGAGTCTTTTTCAATATATTCTCTATATTCATTGAGTGTTGTTGCACCGATACAGTGTAATTCGCCACGTGCAAGCATTGGTTTTAGCATATTACCTGCATCCATCGCGCCTTCTGTTTTACCTGCACCAACAAGCATGTGAATTTCATCTATAAATAATATAATTCTACCGTCTGAGTCTTTCACTTCTTTAAGTACTGCTTTTAAACGTTCTTCGAATTCACCACGATATTTTGCACCTGCAACAAGCGCACTTAAATCTAATTCAAATATTGTTTTATCTAAAAGTGATTCAGGCACGTCTTTACGCACAATACGTTGTGCAAGGCCTTCAACAATTGCTGTTTTACCTACACCTGGTTCACCGATTAATACTGGATTATTCTTAGTCTTTCTACTTAAGATTCTCACAGTATTTCTTATTTCTTCATCACGTCCAATGACAGGATCCATATTACCTTGACGGACTTCTTCAACTAAATCTCTACCATATTTTTCTAAAGCTTCATAATTTGCTTCTGGGTTTTGTGACGTCACATGATTTCCTCCTCTAATTTTTTTAATGATTTCTACAATAACTTCTTTTTTATTATCGACAAATTTAATTGTTGTATCATCTATGTCCATTGCAGCTAAAATGATATGTTCCATAGAAATATACTCATCTTCATAAGTATTCATATACGTTTCAGCTTTATTTATTAATTCATTTGCTTTCTGGCTAATATATTGACCATATTGCACGTTATCCCCTTGTACTGAAGGATAATTTTTCAATTTTTCATCGTAAGCCTTATTTAAAAGTTCGGTCTCTATGTTTGCTCTTTCCAATACACTTTTAAATAAACTTTCACTTTCTTCAAGTGCTGCTTTTAATATTGCTTCTATTTCGATATTTTGATTTTCGTTATCTTTTGCTAGCTCTATTGCTTTTTGCAAAGCACCTTGAACTGCATAGGTCATTTGATTAATATCCAAAATGATTCACCTCACCATTTAGTCTTTGATCAAGAACAAAGTAAGTTTGACTTTGACTTTCTTTGACCTTAATTTTATTATAATCCTATTGTTCACTTTTATCAACCAATATAACTATAAATTTTAAATTATTTTAGCTGCGTGTAATGCTTTATATACCTATGTTTTGCCCATAATTTTTATATTCTAAACAATGACTTTGTTCATTTTAAACATGATATATAAACACCCCTTAGATATGAATATTCATGACACTCAATAAATTAAAAGGCATAACCTCTTGTTCATTAAGCGGTTATGCCTTTTATTGTGTTTTAGCAGTCTATTTCATGCAAATCACACTCTAATTAAATTTATTAAATTGACTCAATTTCATATTTAATTTTGCTACTTAGCGGTTGATTTCGTTGCAATATGTTTTAAAATTTCATCTGTTAATGCTTTTACACCTGAAGGCTCTAAATGAATACCATCTGGTGCAAAGTACTCGCTATGGCCTTTCGAACGTTGATACCAATCAATCAATGTTACATTATGATGCTTTTTAGCTGCGTCTGACATAACTTGGTTGACATGACCTTCATAGCTTCTTGGTACACGCGTGTTAATCAAATACACATTGGCTTTACCATATTTGCCTATCAGTTCGTCCAGCTGTGCTTCAGAAAAATCTCCATTCGTTCCTAATTCTAAAATCACTTGCTTAGACTTATAATTGTAAGATTTATATTTTTCATCTGTTAATGGTATAGCTTCATATAAATTACGTCCGACTTTACCATCAATGGTTGCATTGGGAACGTGTGTTTTAAAAGTTTCTCCAATATCAACCATAACCGAATCACCAATAAGCAGTGGACTCAAATCAGTATATACCTCATTATCTTTATCTTTTTTAAAATTTGAATCTCCTAAAAAGTTAACATCGTCGACCGGTATGGGTCTAACCATATACTTATCAATTTCTGCTGTATTATATGACGTTGATTTATTATTAATTTGGTCTTTTCCTAAACGATCAAATGTCCCCGCAAAAATAAAAATGGTTGGTAGCAGTATCACGCCTAGTAGTATAGTTCTGATTAATGTGGACTTTTTATATTTATTAATACTTAAGGCCTTGAATCCTTGTTTTCTAAACGGTGTTTCAATGAATCTATATGATATTTCAGCAAAGAAAATAGTCAATAAGATGTCTAGAGCATATACATATAATGGGACTTGGCCTTCAACATAATAGGAATGTAAAAAGCTTATGACTGGGAAATGCCATAAATATAAACTATAAGAGCGTTTACCAATATAAACAAAGAAAGGATTTCCTATTAATTTAGCGAAATACCCCGATGGATGCACTACACTAATGATAACAAATAAAGTGATACCGGAAATAAGGTAAAAACCACCATTATAGATCCAATCACTATTATCATCGACTTTAATGAAAAGTAATAAGAGTATTAAAATCCCTATTGCACCTATACTATCAATAATGAACCTGAGACTAGGATTAGGGTTCTGCTTTAATTTAAATGGCGGCCAAATAAAGGCTAATATAACGCCGAGCAACATCGTTTGTAACCTTGTATCTGTTCCAAAATAAACACGAGAATGTTGCATATGTGGTTGAGGAATCCAAACCATTAAAAGTAATGAAATCAGTGAAATAATCCAAAAAATAAGTGTTACATTTCGGTATTTCTTAATTTTTAATAATAATGCTATCAAAACGATTGGAAAAACTATGTAGAATTGCTCTTCAATTGCTAATGACCACAAATGTTTTAATGGCATAAAGGCAAACTGTTCAAAATAATTTACATCAGTTGCAATATACCACCAATTTGATACATAAAAAATGGCTGCAAATGCATCATGCTTTATACTTATAATTTGTTCAGGCTTAAAAATGAGTGTCGCTAAAGTTACTGTAACAACTAATACCAATACGGCGGGTATCAAACGTTTAATTCGCCGTAACCAAAACTGTTTCAAATTGATAATGCCGGTACTTTCATACTCAAACAAAAGTAAACTTGTAATTAAGTAGCCCGAAATTACAAAAAATGTATCTACACCAAGAAACCCACCAGATAACCATTGCTTATTTAAATGATAAATAATAATACCTATAACTGCAATTGCTCTAAGTCCATCTAAACCAGGCATATAACGCGTGTGACGGTTGGTTTGATTACGATTATTAGAATTTCTGTTCATTTACTACCATACTTTCATCTCCGAATATATTACTTTTGCTTTTTAATGTTTTACACCAAGCCATTGTAATACTTTCGTAACATAACTGCAATTATTTTAATGATTTGCACTATAGAAAATTTTTATTTTAAGATTGTCAGCATGCTTTAAATTTTCAAAAAAATACTAGCCTATAGACCATTATCGATCTTTAAGCTAGTATTTTCAATTACTATTAGTAGCGTTAGCCGATGCCTAATGCAATTTTAGCATAACGAGACATCATGTCTTTACCCCATGGTGGACTCCAAACAATATTCACTTCTGTATCTGCTATTTCTGGAATCTCAGCTAAAACCATTTTAACTTGGTTAACAATTTGTGGTCCCATTGGGCATCCCATAGATGTTAATGTCATTTCAACTGTACATAAACCTTCGTCATTAACATCAACATTATATACTAAACCTAAGTTGACAATATCAATACCTAACTCAGGGTCAATAACCATTTCTAACGCATTTAATATGCTATCTTTTAATCCTTCATCCATTCATATCACCTCTTCGAATTTAATGATACTAACAATATATCAAATATCTTACAAAACGCCAATAAAATGCTATGATATTCATACATCAATAAAAAACATTAAGGAGAATTAAATGGAATCTTATTTAATTTGTCTAGATCT
This sequence comes from Staphylococcus sp. Z5-21, assembly GCF_056529615.1. Taxonomy (NCBI): domain Bacteria; kingdom Bacillati; phylum Bacillota; class Bacilli; order Caryophanales; family Staphylococcaceae; genus Staphylococcus; species Staphylococcus sp. Z5-21. The sequence goes on from NZ_CP096462.1 coordinate 1,930,765, forward strand.
AGACGGCACGTTATTAACAGATGAAAAAGTAATCTCACCATATACAAAAAACGTTTTAACAACACTACAACAACAAGGTCATAAATTAATGATTGCTACTGGTAGACCTTATAGAGCCAGTCAAATATATTACCATGAATTAAATATGGATACACCCGTTGTTAATTTCAATGGTGCCTTTGTTCATCATCCAAAAGACGATCAATTTGAGCCAATGCATGAAGTATTGGACTTAGATTTATCTAAAAACATCATTGAATCACTGAATGATTATGGCGTAACAAACATGATTGCTGAAGTTAAAGATTATGTTTTTATTAATAATTACGATCAAAAATTATTCGATGGGTTCTCTATGGGAAATCCAAAAGTTGAAACAGGCGATTTACTTAACTCATTAACTGAGTCTCCAACATCGATTTTAGTTGAAGCAGAAGAATTTATGATTCCTAGAGTCAAACAAATGCTCACACGTTTTTACGCTGAAAATATTGAACATCGTCGATGGGGTTCACCATTCCCAGTAATAGAAATTGTTAAGCAAGGTATTAGCAAAGCACGTGGGATTGATTATGTGAAATCGTATTTAAATATTGATAGAAATCATATCATTGCTTTTGGAGACGAAGATAACGATTTGGAAATGATTAAATATGCGAAACACGGTATCGCGATGGACAATGGTTTAGATGAACTTAAACACGTTGCAAATCAAACTACATATTCTAATAATGAGGATGGCATTGGACGTTATTTAAACGACTATTTCCAATTAAATATGCCTTATGAAGAAACAGTAAAATCTAGTATAGAATCATAGATAGATACTTAAGGAGGCTTTTCATTATGAATAAAATTGTAGTAGTAGGTGCAGTTGCAGGTGGTGCAACGGTAGCCAGTCAAATTAGAAGACTTGATCAAGAAAGCGAAATTGTTGTCTTTGAAAAAGATAGAGATATGAGTTTTGCTAATTGTGCCCTGCCTTATTATTTAGGTAACGTGGTAGATTCGCGCAATAAGGTGCTTGAAGCAACACCTGAATCATTTTATGAAGCTAAAAATATTGTTGTCAAACCTTGTCACAAAGTAACATCAATCAATGACACAGAGAATACAATTACTGTCTATGATCGTATACAGGATACGTATTTTGAGACACATTATGATACTTTAATATTAAGTCCTGGCTGTAGTGCCAATTCATTAAATTTAGATAGTCCTATTGCGTTTACATTAAGAAACATGGAAGATACAGATGCAATTGAAACATTCATCAAAGAAAATCAAGTTAAAAACGCACTTGTCGTAGGTACTGGATATATTGGTCTTGAAATTTTAGATAATCTATATGAAAGAGGTATCTCCCCTACACTCATCCATCGTTCAACACATATTAATAAACTAATGGATCAAGACATGAATCAAGCAATCCTCGATGAAATGGATAAGAGAGATATTCATTATAGATTCAACGAAGAAATTTCAAAAGTTGTGGGCAATGCAGTGCATTTTGAATCTGGTAAAGTTGAAAATTATGACCTAATTATCGAAGGCGTTGGTGTTAAACCAAACTCAGAATTTATAAAAAATTCAAACGTTACTTTAGATGATAAAGGCTATATTCCAGTAAACGACCAATTTCAAACGAACATTCCAAATATTTATGCACTAGGTGATATCATTACGTCCCATTATCGCCATGTTGATTTAAATGCACACGTTCCTTTAGCTTGGGGTGCACATCGTGGTGCTAGTGTCATCGCCGAACAATTAGCTGGTGATCACAAGATACACTTTAAAGGTTATTTAGGCTCAAATATCGTAAAATTCTTCGATTATACATTTGCTAGTGTCGGTGTATCACCGAAAGAGCTTTCAAATTTTGATTATGCAATGGTCGAAGCAAATCAAGGTGAACATGCCGGTTATTACCCAGGAAATACCAAGCTGCACTTACGCGTTTACTTTGATAAGACAAATCGACGTATCATTCGTGCTGCAGCAGTAGGTATGAAAGGTGTCGACAAACGTATTGATGTACTATCAATGGCTATGATGCATAAACTCACTATCGATGAATTAGTTGAATTTGAAGTAGCTTATGCACCACCATACAGTAGACCCAAAGATATTATTAATATGATAGGTTATAAAGCACGAAATAAATAACTATATAAATAAAAGCCGTACATTTCCTAATGGAATTGTACGGCTTTTATTATTGTTATACACTTACGTTTATAAACCAAACATTTGCGTAATTGGACCCATAGGTAAAATAATACCTATAATCATCGTTAAGATGATTACTACAATCGTCGTCCACATTAAGCCATGACTAGGTTGCCCTTTTTTACGTTTAGTAATTGTTACTTCCATTAATGCAACTACAGCCACACCACATATCATTTTCAATGTAAGTAACATGTGCCCACCAGCAGCTCCTGATGAAAATGATTGAATCCAAACCCAAAATCCAGAAATTAAGACTAATAGCATAAATAGTCTTAATAGCATATGAATTGGTTTGAAATATGGTGATGCACCTTGTTTTTCTGAAAAATTAAAATAAGCAGCAAAGAACAAGATGATTAATAAAACCCAACTAGCAATATGCATATGTAACATACTTGATTACCCCCACACAATTTTTACTTCAAAAATATATAAAACAGAAGTATGTTGTCCCCTTTTAACTTTGAAGTCAAAAGATTACATCTCTTATCATACTCAATATAACTGTACAATTCAAAAAAACTACATTACTAATTTACAAAAAATAAAACTGGTTAACCCGCCATGGACTAACCAGTTAACAATAATCAATGATTATTTATCTGCAATAAAGTTTGTTAACGTACCAATATTATCTATTGTTACCTTAATTTCATCACCAGGTTGTAAGAATTGCGGTGGATTCATACCTGCACCAACACCCGCTGGTGTGCCAGTCGCAATAATATCTCCTGGATGTAATGCTACATATTTTGAAATTTCTTCTATTAATTCATCAATTTTAAGAATCATTTGACCTGTATTGCCATCTTGACGAATATCATTGTTAACTTTGGTTACAATATTGACATCTTCTGGCGTTGGTAATTCATCTTTTGTTACAATATATGGTCCTACAGGGCAACCCCCTGTTAAACTTTTAGATAAGAATGCTTGGTCCTGTGCATTTTGAGCTTTACGGTCTGTTATATCATTAATAATTGTATAACCATAAACATAATCTAAAGCGAGACCTTTAGGTATTTTCTCACCAGATTTGCCAATGACAATACCAAGCTCACCTTCATAGTCTAGTTGATCCGTAATATCTTTATGATTTGGTATCGTGCTATTATCACCAGTTAATGACGAAGCAGCTTTAGTAAAAACATACAAACGTTGTACTTCGTGATTTAACTCATTCGCATGATCTTGATAATTACGTCCAAAGGCAATTACATTATTAGTTGGCGTGACTGGTGGTAAAAATTCAATGTCACTAAACTGAACTTTGTAATCTTCACCTTTACCACTGTCTTCCGCTGCAACAACCGCTTTACGAACTTGTTCTTGAAAATCTACGACTTGATTTTGTTGAAGACCATTTAATAACGTTTTAGGGTGAAATGAACCTTCAGTAAAATCTGCAAATACTTTCTTCAAGTCCCATGCAGCTTCTTCACGTTTTACTTTCACACCATATGATGTCTGTCCTTCATGTTTGAATGATAGGAATTTCATTCATTATCAGCTCCTCATCTATATCTTATTTCATATTATAACTATATTTACCACTAAATAACAAATATATAACTAGTATAAGCCAAAAATTCAGGCCTTTTACCTAAACTAAAACGATTACTTCAAATATGTGACTTTTCGCCATAACCATTCTATTGGACCTTTACTGAATTTTTTCAAATAAAAATAGCAACCAATGACTTGTAAGCTATAAAAAATGATAACAATGAGATAGGATTGATATAATGGCAACTTGTTATATAACCCTAAGCCAAAGCCCATAAAAATAAATGTAAACATGATACTTTGAGTAATATAAACCGATAAGCTCAATTTACCGGGATACTTAAATATACGCATGATTTGTGCACCATGAACACTTTGACATAAATATACTATGAGTATAATATATCCTGCAGATACAATCGGGCCACCTACAGCATTGATAACAGCGAATGAACCATTATCATAATCAATAGCAAAAGGCATTTTAATACAATAGCCTAAAATAGCTATTAAACTCCCCCATTTCAAAAAGGATGAGCTTTTTGTTCGAATAAGTTCAATTAAATTCATCTTATATGCAGCAATACCGAAAAGGGCATAAGGTAAAAATTCCAGAAATGCAGATCCCATTAAAATATCCAACATACTATATAGATTCTCAAGAACGTTCAACTTTAAAAATGAATCATAGTGTCCATTCTGTTTAACATCGATAAATTGTTGCAGAGATATACCTAGATAGTTATTTTTCTTATAAACACCTTGCGTATAATTTAAAATTGCAAAAGGCACCACAAAGATAAGGATTTTAAACACAAATAAAATACTAGCTATTTTAATTAGCTTTTGGGCTTTCATTTTAATAAACAGTACTGCGAATAGCCCTGTAAATGCATAACCAAATAGGATATCACCTGAAAAGATAAACATACCGTGAATTACGCCGATGACTAATAAAAAGCTAAGTCTTCTGTAGATCATCGGATAAAATCGAACTTTTCTGATTCGACTATGCTCAAACATCATACCAAGTCCATACCCAAATAAAAAAGTGAATATCGGATAAAATGAACCTATAACAAACAGTGTAATCAAATGGAGTAATACAGCATTAAAGCCTTTTACTGTCTGAGACATTGAAGCCATCTCGTACGGAAGACTAAAAACTAAAATATTCATTAAAATAATGCCGAAAAGACTTATTCCTCGCAAAGCATCTAATTCAAATATTCTTTGTTTCACAGGCACGTGTAACGCTCCTTTTTATCCTTCTATAGATAACTGACCAAATTTAAAGAAATACAAGAATCCTTTCACATCGGTCTTCAATATTGTTTCTAATGTATTACGATAATGATTCATTTGAACCTTATAGCGTTCTCTCAATTGAGCACCAATCTCTTCATCTGACATATTTCTTCGTCTATTAAAGGCATCCGTCTTATAATCTACAAAATAATATTGTCCCTCTTTAACAAATATAAGGTCAATCATCCCTTGAATAATTGAAGCATCTTCTTCACTATGCTTGTTATGGTCAACCTCATTTTGATTAACAACAAATGGCAACTCGCGATATATTTCGTCACTTTCAGCAATTAATTGATACAAGTCACTTGCTATAAAATTGTAGATATCATCAAATCGGATATCTTGTTTGGCATCTTCAGGAATAATATGTTGCGCTATCAGATGATCTACGAGACGGTTTACATCTTCTTCGGTTAATCTATCCTTATTAAAAGGTAAGTGTTGCATAACTGTATGCATTAATGTACCTATTTCATTCGCTTTTCTTTGCTTACTACGGCTTAAAAATGCCGGTCTCTCATATGAAGTAGAACCAATACGATATTGTCTAACTCTATCATAGTTCGTATCTGATTGTTCCGTCTCATGCTGACGCTTCAACTCCGAAACCGACTGCTTTGAGGGCTTTTCTATAGCTGATTGATATGGATATTTATAGCTTAATTGATTACGAATTTGAGCTTGAAGTGCTTCATTTTTCGAATGATTCATTTCTATATCTGCTACCGTGCGCTGTTCGCTTACATCAGTGACTGTTTCTGACGCAATATCTTCATAAAAATCAGTGTTTAATTGTACATATGGTCGCATGGCTTGATCAACGTCCTCTATCGTCTGTTCAAAGCGCAACTCATTTGGCAATGATGAAGACTGGTATTTGGCTAGTATTGGATAAATCATATCAATCGGTCGTTGTGCTGTTATGCGATAACTCACCGGTAAATGGGATTCCGATACGGATACTTGTTCAAACTGTGAAAGTGTTTTTTCATCTTTAACTCTACCAATTAAAAAAAGTTGTTCTTTTGCGCGTGTTAAAGCAACATAAATGAGTCGCATTTCTTCTGAAACCATCTCTTTTTCAGCAATCGCTTTATATGTCACTGAAGATAACGACGGATAAGATAAATTACTTTCAACATCATAATACGCCATACCTAAACCATAACTCTGATTTAATATAACCGGCCGATGTAAATCATCACGTCTAAACTTACGAGAAAGCCCAGAATATATAACAAATGGAAACTCTAGCCCTTTACTGCTATGAATTGTCATCATTCTAACAACATCATCGTTCGGTCCGACTATATTCTCTTCACCAAAATCTTTACCACGTTCAATAAGTTCATCAATAAAACGAATAAATTGATACAATCCACGAAAACTTGAGTTTTCAAATTCGACCGCTTTGTTAAATAATCCATATAAATTCGCACGACGACCTTTACCACCAATAATGCCGCTAAAGTACTGTATGACGTAGTGATCATTATAAAATTTATCGATGAGTTGATAAACTGGATGACTTTGACTATAGTCTTGATATTGTTCGATATCTTCAAGGAATGACGCAAGTTTAGCTACTAATTTTTTATTAGCTACATCATTGGCCATGTAATGCTTTATCGATTGATAAAAGTAATCATCGTTTGGGCTAAATACACGTATATTAGATAACTCATCCTCAGTAAATTGATAAATAACCGAACGCATGAGACCGACTAAATAAATATCTTGTAAAGGGTTATCTATGGTTCTTAAAAACGATAAAATCAATTGCACTTCAGTTTGTTCAAAATAGCCTTCCTTACTGTTCACATGAAATGGGATATTATGATCCTTAAATGCTTTTTGAATTTTACGCGCTTGTCCATATGATCTTTCTAAAATCACAATATCTTTATAGCTCGGTTTTCGATATTGTTCCATTTTAATATCATAAATTTCATGTTGCGACATTATTTTTTCAACTTGCTGTACAATATATTCTGCCTCTTGTTCTGATCCATTTAAGTCTGATGTTGCATCTTCAATTAACATATTCAACTGTACATCATGTGGTTTATGATCAAACGGCGCCCCATAATATAACTGTGCTGCATCGTCGTAAACAATTTCTCCAACTGCCTCGTCCATCATATGCTTAAATAAATAATTCGTCGTTGTTAATACTTCTTCCCTGGATCGAAAGTTCTGAGACAAATCTATGCGCATACCGTGTTCAGACCCATCAAGCGTAAAGCGATTATATTTCCCTATAAAAAGACTTGGATCTGCTTGTCTAAATTTATAAATAGACTGTTTCACATCACCAACCATAAACAAATTACCATCCGCTTCGCCACCACGTTTAATACAAGCAATGATTTTTTCTTGAACACGATTGGTGTCTTGATATTCATCTACAAGGATTTCCTCAAATTGCTTGCGATACATATCTGCAATTTCTGACGGATTACCGTCTGAGTCCATCAAAATACGCAAGGCGAAATGTTCATAATCCGAAAAATCCAGTAAGTTACGACTTCGCTTTTTATGATTAAATTGTTCAATCACATCTGCTGTAACTTGCGCTAAATAAGCGACTCTTGGCGCTAAACGTTGCATATCTGTTTTTAAGTCAGCGGCTTCACGTGAAAAATAATCTTCTTGGACTTTACTTACTAACGCTTTGTAATCATCATAATGCTTTTTACCATCATCATATGCATCCATCATCATTTCATTAGCTTCTTTTATCTTTTTATTTTTTGCAGGAAAACGTGATTCAAATTGATGTTCAGCAATTTTTTGCGTATTTAACAAGCCACCTTCCATCGCTTCTGCTAAGAAACGGCGTTCTTTATCTAATACAGCGACTTGTTTATCTACTTCTTCCAACATCATAAATAAATCGTAACTCTTATTGAGTGCCTCTAACGCAGAATTCATAAATATCATCGCTAAATCATTAAGCAAATTGAATAATGTTTCTTGCTGTGATTCATCTTCGTATGGTGTTGACAAATGTTGTAGCCAATTTAATGGATTTGGGTTAGCAACACTAAAGTAATACATTTCTTTAATGGTATTCCTTAATTGATCATCATTACGGTCAGATGATAATTGCTCTGTTAAATCAACAAAATGAGGATCCAATATATCGTAATGGCGTTCGAGCACTTCATCGATTGTTTGCTCTAGTAATAATATATTTTCCGCTTCACTGCTTGTTCTAAAATTAGGATCAATATCTAAGACATCATAATGTTGTTGAATGAGTTTCAAGCAAAAGCTATGTAATGTAGATATCTGTGCTTGATGTATTTTGACACGTTGATTTTTCAAATGTGCATTGTCCGGATTTTCAATTGAAGCTTCTTGAATGCGTTGATCTACACGTTGTTTCATTTCACGTGCACTTGCATTTGTAAAAGTAACCACAAGCAATTTATCAACATCAATTTCATCTCTGATAATGCGTTGAATGATACGTTCAACAAGTACTGCTGTTTTACCAGAACCGGCTGCAGCTGCAACAAGAATATCCTGGCCTTTGGCATAGATACTCTGCCATTGGTTATCAGTCCATCGTGTCCCTGTTGGTTTCACTGGAATGGCATTCATCATTACTCACCCTCACTTTCTAAATCTACATCTTGGATTGCTTCAAGTGGATTGATTGATTCGTCAACTGTACGATATCGTTTACTATCAATCATGCCATCTACATGACAGACTGATTTATAATTACAAAAATCACATGGTAATGTTTGGTTATATTTCATTGGCGCAACTTCGGTATGACCATCCATGATATTTGACGCTGTTTCAATAAAGTTCTGCTTATTATGCTTAATTAATTTATAAATTGTCTGTTCATCGGCAACTTTACTATTACTTTTAATTCCGCCATCCTTTTTCAAACCTAATGGTACAATATCGGAATTGTAACTTGGTTCTAATCGTGTATCAAACGCATCTAAGACAGATGTGTCACTATTTAATAAACCACTGAGTTTAAACGAATTAATAAATTCGGTGTCTCTTTTATCTTCACTTAATTGATTCCAAGCTAATTTAATACGTGGTTCATGTACGTGAAAATATAGTAGACCTCCTGGTTTAGTCATATCTGTTAAACCAAGTCTTGATTTATTTTGCAGAACAATATCCATATAAGTCATCATTTGCATTTGCATGCCATAATATACTTTAGTTAAATCTAACGTACCACTGTACTTGGAAGACTTATAATCTATAATATTTACAAAACTTTCATCGCCTTGTTGGTATGTGTCGATACGGTCGATTTGCCCGCGAATATTGATTGGAATACCTTGTTTCGTTTGCAATGGTGCTGCTAATAACTCACTTTGATCTTTAGGTTTTCTTCTAAAGCTAGCTTCAAAACGTTGTGGTGTAAACTTAGTATGACTTCCTTGGTATTTAAGTGCAGTCAATGTCGTCTCAACAATGGCACCAATGCGTTGCGACAAATAGCGATAATACGCCGTTGAATTAAGTAAATTAAATTGAACTTCTGGTAATATTTCACTCAATGCTTCTGTCGTTAACTTGTGTATTTGTTTTGGATTTAAATTCTTAAAATCACCATTTACTTTTTCTGAAATGAATTTTAAAACCCGATGAAATATGTCGCCTAAGTCAAAATTTTCTAGTTTATATTTTGTACGTTCATTAAGTCTTAAACCATGAGAAGCAAAATGTTTAAATGGGCACGCCTGATATCCTTCAAAACGAGACACACTTGCATTAATGGTTGAGCCATATAATGCTTTAGATAATGATGGATTGAGTTGAACTGTCTGATTATCGTATGTTAAAGCAGAAAGTAAATAGCTTAAACCATCATTTAAGCGCGTATCATCTCTCATCACTTGATACGTATCTAACCAAGTTTCAGCTACCAATTCATCATCTAGCCATGCCTTCAAAGATTCAAAAAGCGCAATCTTAGTTTGATGAGGATGTTCCATTAACCTTAAAGGCTCTGCTTGATGTTGATGATGAATATTTTGTACTTCTAAATTTGTATACAATTGCTGAATTTGATGTAAGAATGGACTCGGCTCTTTCACATCACCACTCGCTCCCATCAATGCATATGAAAATGTGACATGCGCACGACTTCTTGTCATAGCAATATAACAAACAAATGCTTCATCCATTTGTAAAATATCAGCTGTGGGACTTAATTCGATTGATGACTGCTCTTGGAAATACTTTTTCTCTTCATCTGTAATTAAACTAGATGCAGTCACCGTTTGTGGCAACACGCCATCATTAGCCCCTACAAGGTAAACATGTTGTTTATTATCCACTTTCGCTAAATCCATAGTTCCAATACTCACTTGGTCTAATGTCTGCGGAATCATAATAAATTCTAGTTGTTCTAATCCAATATCAAAGAGTTCTAAGAAGCGCGTTTTTGACATGCTTTGATCATCAAATACTGTCACTAAATCATCTAGTGTTTGTATAAGACCATTCCATATTTGATCTATCTCTTCGGCTTTTTTATGTTCACCATTAAAGTCTAATGCATCTCTATCTGTCATTAATTGACTTGGCAAATCAAATGCTTCCATCGCTTCATAAAATGCAGTTGCAAAAGCGATCGCTGTGCTAGCATTATTTATTTTCTCCTCAAATAACATGACTTTTTTCATTACGTCATTTTTTAATTGAATGACACGCTCAAAGGTTTCGCGTTCTTCATCTGTTAATGGCTGGCGTTTCAAACCCATTTTTCTAAATTGTTCTATATCAAAGTATTTGTCGTCTATCCAACGCTTGCCATATATACCGCGCTCTAATACAAAGTTCTCTAATATATCAATAAGATATTGGCTATCTTTAAATTTTTTAGTTAAAACATTTGTTTTAAACAAACGCATTAATGGATCAAATTGCCATCCAGTTTGGATAACTTCTATAAGTGAACGTATCATTTCCATTATTGGATGATGCGTCATAGATGACTTAACATCTATGTTGTATGGTATATCGTACTGTGGCAATATAGATTCCATTAAATAAGCATATGATTCGTCTCTATATAAAATAGCAATATCTTGGAAACGACGACCTTGTTCACGATTTTCTCTTAAGATACGTCGCGCAACTTCGTTAATTTCTTCACGCATGCCAGAAGCTTCTAGAATTTCAACATTACCTTCTGTTGGAATAGGCTCAAACTGTAATGCATTGAAATTGTGTTCCAAGTGTTTCAAGTCTTTGTGTATGAATCGCTGCACATCCAAAAACTGTCTACTATGTAATTGTATATTTAAATTATTCGCAATTTCTTCTATATGCGTCAATGATTCAGAGGGTTTTCTAAACAAACTAAAAAGATCTCTATCACCATCAGTCGTTAATACAATCGTCACTTTTTTCGCATATTTTACTAAACTTTGTATGATTTGATACTCTAATGTTGAAAAGTTGTGGAAACCGTCTATATAAATTTCTGCGCGTTTAAGCCACTCAGATTGGTCCATCATTTCTATAAACCGCTGCAAACTATCCTCTGTTGATACATATTCACCATTGATTCTATCTTCTAAGTGTTTGTATACCAATGCTATATCTTGTAATTTATGCTTTGTTCTCATTTGTAAATTATTTTCTGCAATATACATTTCTAGTTGTTGTGGCGATACCGCATATTTTTTAAAATCCTGTATTTGTTCATATAGTTTCTCGCTAAAACCATAATATTTTACCTGTGATTGATATAACCTTAATTCAGACTGATGTTGTTGTATGATGTCATATATCATCATTTCTGTGCCTGCTTTTGATAATTGTTGTTCCATCAATCCGCCGACTTCTTGAAATACACGATAGCTCAAACGTTCAAAGTGCAATACCTCTGTTCTCAAACTACCATTTAATGTTTTGTCGTTTACAAATGCTTGTTCAAGTTGAAACGTATTTTGCGTAGGCGCAATTAATACTATCGGATCTCCTAATGGATCTTGTTTCATTTTTTCTTTAATTTCTTCAATAATCGCTTTTGATTTCCCAGTACCTGCTCTACCGATATACGCATTTAATTTCATTATCTACGCCAACTCCTTTGACTCACATTTTAACATATAAAGCTATCTGTTATGACTTCTTACACCTATCATAGTTAATTAATTACCATAAACATTTTACTTATTATATACGTCTATAAGCAATGTCGTAATATTTACATATCTACTTACCATTCACTATTTTTTTATTCACTTTATTATAAGACTGTACAAACTTAAAATATAAAAAATGAACTGGAAACCTACTTGGTCTCCAGTTCATTTTTTAATTATTGTAATAGACAATGAAATCATCTATTGGTACGAGCGTTCTATCTCTTACACAATTTATCTACTTTCCATAATCTGTATCAGGATTGAATCCAAATTTCATTTCATTTAGCGGCCAGAAACTGAATGATACCTTACCGACTATTTGATCTTCGTCAATTAAACCAAACGAACGACTATCTTTACTTACTTCACGGTTGTCCCCTAACACTAACAACTTACCTTTAGGAATTTTATTCTTTTCATCTACTTGATTGATATCTTTAGTTTCAAAGCTTCCTGTAATGTAATTATATTGTTTATGCTTCTTATTATAATCCAAGTAAGGTTCATCTACTTTTTTACCGTTAACGTACAATTCATCTTTCTTGTACTCTACGTTGTCACCTTCTGTACCAATCACACGTTTTACATAATCATTTTCTTTTGTAGCATGGAATACAACAACATTTCCTTTTTCAATGCCACTTAAATTTTTAGAAAATAAATTTACAATCACACGTTCTCCATCTTTCAATGTCGGATCCATAGAGTCACCTTTAACTGTATACGGTTTAGCCACAAAGTTAACAATCAGCAATACTAATGCAACTGCTACTACAATGGATACAATCCATTCGATTATCTCTTTTCTCAATTTTTACACCTCGTCTATTTAATTGAAGTCTACCGTGAATTTTTTAAATGGGTAATATCTCATACTAACATTACCGATAATATCTTCTTTCTTAATATAGCCCAATGTCCTAGAATCATGCTTATTCGTACGTTGATCATTGAGCACAAAATAAGCATTTGGTGGTATGATATCACTTTCAGAATTTTTTATATCCCTAAGTGATAAATTTTCTATGCTGTTTTGGGTATAAGGTTCATCAACTTGCCTATCATCTCTAATAAGCTTACCGCCTTTAAAAGCAATCGACTGCCCAGGCTTGCCAATAATCCTACTATATTGAATATCATCACCATTACGATACATTATAATATCATTATTATCTAACAAATCAAATGTTGATTGTATTTTATTTACAAATATACGATCATTTTCCTTTAGATTCGGAGACATTGTATTGTCTTTCACCACCGAACCAGTAATAACAAAAGCTTGAATCAACAGTACTATAATAATCGCAATTATAATTGAAATCAAATGTTTTAATATTTTTCGCAAGTTGTCACTCCTCCGACGAACTCATAAAATGTTTCTCAATCTTCCTTCCAACGAACCAAACGATGATAATGACAACCACAATTGTAATCAATCGTGTTGGATTAGAGAATAAAGTCGTAATATCATTGCCTAACCAACCAACGAGTCCAATCATGATAAACTTAGAAATAATCAGCACAGTTAGATAAGCATGCGCTTTAATATGGGACATACTTGCAACGATATTTACGAGTGCACTTGGTGTAAATGGAAAGCACATTAAAATAAAGATAGGAATAACGCCTCTTCGATCGATAAAATGAATCAACCTCTGCACAGAAGTACGTTGCTGAACCTTTTTCATATACTTTGTATTATTTAATCTTCTGAAAAACAAGAAGACAATATAACTCCCTGCAACTGTCCCAGCCCAAGCTAATACAGTACCTATAAACCACCCAAAAGCATTGACGTTTACAATGATAAACACAATGATTGGTAAAATCGGAATAAAAGCTTCAATAAAAGGTAGCAGGAAACCTGCAATATAACCTAAACTACCAAACATATCAAACCAATGCTGTACTTGCTCCTCTGTCATTAAATCAACCCTCATTATAACTATTCTATATAATTATAAGTGTAAAGTTGCTTATTTAAAACTATAAAGTATTCAGCATGTGATAAATCGGTCTCAGGAATGAGCTTGCTATCATGTATTAGATTTATGCATACGATAAAAATGCATAAAAAGAGTGCGACGCTATAAACGTCACACTCTTTTTCATTGTCATTACATATTTTAATGTAAGCAATCTAACTTCAAACTACTAGAAAATATTATAAACGTTTTTCTAATGCTTCTTTTTTATCTTCAAATCCTTGTTTACCTAATAAAGCGAACATATTTTGTTTATATGCTTCTACGCCAGGTTGGTTAAATGGATTAACACCCAATTGGTAACCACTCATTGAACAAGCTAATTCAAAGAAGTAAACAACGTAACCAAATGTTTCTTCATCAAGACGAGGTATATTTACAACGATATTAGGTACACCACCATCAGTATGCGCTAATAATGTACCTTCAAACGCTTTTGTATTTACTTCATCGATTGTTTTTCCAGCTAAATAATTTAAACCATCTAAATTATCACTATCTTCTTCAATCGTAATATCATGTTTTGGATTATTTACTTTAACAACAGTTTCAAATAAGAAACGACGACCTTCTTGTACATATTGTCCAAGTGAGTGTAAATCTGTTGTGTAGTTTGCACTTGATGGATAAATACCTTTGTAGTCTTTACCTTCAGATTCACCAAATAATTGTTTCCACCATTCATTGAAATATTGCATTGATGGTTCATAGTTAATTAACATTTCTGTATCATAACCTTTTGCATATAAAACGTTACGAATCGTTGCATATTGATAAGCAATATTATCTTCTAAATTCTCAGATGACAATTCTTCACGTGCTTTCGCTGCACCTTCCATCATTGCTTTAATGTCAATACCAGCAACTGCAATTGGTAATAAACCAACAGCTGTCAATACTGAATAACGGCCACCGATATCATCTGGCACTACAAATGTTTCATAACCTTCATTTGTAGCTAATTGCTTCAATGCACCTTTTTCTTTATCTGTAGTAGCAAAGATACGTTTTTTCGCTTCTTCTTTACCATATTTATTTTCTAAAAGTTGTTTAAACAATCTGAATGATACGGCTGGTTCAGTCGTAGTACCAGATTTAGAAATAACGTTTACTGAAAAATCTTTACCGTCTAGATAATCTATTAATTCTTGAGTATAAGTAGATGATAAGTGATTGCCAACAAATACAATTTCAGGATATTCATCGCTATTTCTAAATGAAGAAGTTAGCATTTCAATCGCAGCACGTGCACCTAAATAAGAACCACCAATACCAATAACTACGAATACTTCCGAGTTGTCTTTGACACGTTTTGAAGCTTCTAAAATACGTGAGAATTCTTCTTTATCATAATCAACAGGAAGATCAATCCAACCAAGAAAGTCGCTGCCTGCGCCAGTACCTTTATGGATAGTATTATGAATTGATTTAACTATATCTTTTTGTTGTTGTAGTTCATGTTCGCCAAAAAATTCTAAAGTTTTACCATAATCTAATTGAATATGCGTCATATTGAATTGCCTCCAGTGTTTTTAATTTCATTATTATTTTACTAAGTTTATTTTGACTATTCAAACAACTAGCCTATCGTTTATCAAAAATAATAGTTAAACCTTATCATCCAAGAATAATGAGCTTTATAATTTATTCACTATTATATACATTACATTTCCCCTTCCTATAACATAAATTCATATTTAAAGCCCTATAAATCAACTTTCATACTAAAGATCAAAATATTATATGTATATTTATGTAAAATAATGGTTTTATTTTCATTCATAATCTGCTATACTATCCATATCAAATTCATAAAAAAAGACAAATTCAATCAAATTAAATGAGGTGGCAGTATGAAAGAGAAAATCGTATTAGCATATTCAGGTGGTTTAGACACTAGTGTGGCAGTTAAATGGTTATTAGATAAAGGTTATGATGTGGTTGCATGTTGCTTAGATGTCGGTGAGGGTAAAGATTTAGAATTAGTACATCAAAAAGCATTAGATATGGGGGCTATAGAATGTCATATTATTGATGCTACAGAAGAATTCAGCCAAGATTATGTATCGTATGCAATCAAAGGCAATCTAATGTATGAAGGAACATATCCTTTAGTATCAGCATTATCAAGACCTTTAATTTCAAAAAAACTCGTTGAAATTGCTAGCAAAACAAACTCAGTAGGTATTGCGCATGGATGTACAGGTAAAGGAAATGACCAGGTACGTTTTGAAGTTGCAATTAAAGCATTAGACCCTGAATTAAAAGTATTTGCACCAGTAAGAGAATGGGCATGGAGCCGTGAAGAAGAAATCGATTATGCAATTAAGCATAATATTCCAGTCCCTATTCAACATGATTCTCCTTATTCAATTGACCAAAATTTATGGGGTAGAAGTAATGAATGTGGCATTCTTGAGGATCCTTATGCTGCACCACCAAAAGATGCATATGATTTAACAAACGAATTAGAAGACGCGCCAGATGAAGCCGAAGAAATTGTACTCTCTTTT
Organism: Staphylococcus sp. Z5-21; assembly: GCF_056529615.1. Taxonomy (NCBI): domain Bacteria; kingdom Bacillati; phylum Bacillota; class Bacilli; order Caryophanales; family Staphylococcaceae; genus Staphylococcus; species Staphylococcus sp. Z5-21. The sequence goes on from NZ_CP096462.1 coordinate 1,947,466, forward strand.
GAAAAAGGTATCCCTGTCGCTTTAGATGGCACAGCTTATAAATTAAGTGAACTCATCTTAGAATTGAACAAACTCGCAGGTAAACATGGGATTGGTAGAGTAGATCACGTAGAAAATAGACTCGTTGGTATTAAATCAAGAGAAGTCTATGAGACACCCGCAGCAGAAGTAATTATGAATGCACATAAAGCGCTAGAAACAATTACACTGACAAAAGATGTTGCACATTTCAAACCAGTTATTGAAAAACAATTTTCTGAACAAATATATAATGGCCTATGGTTCTCTCCGCTTACAGATAGTTTAAAAATATTTGTTGATAGTACACAAGCACACGTTACTGGTGATGTACGTCTTAAATTGTACAAAGGCAATGCTATCGTCAATGGTAGACAATCACCTTATACGTTATACAACGAAAAATTAGCAACTTATACAAAAGAAGACGCATTTAATCAAGAATCTGCAGTTGGTTTTATTGATATCTTTGGATTACCTACAAAAGTCAATTCAATGTTACACGGTGGCTATAAAGATGAGCAATAAAGCATGGGGTGGTAGATTTAGCGAGCAACCTGAGGATTGGGTTGATGAATTCAATGCCTCTATCCACTTCGATAAGACGTTAATTCAGTATGATGTGCAAGGGAGTATTGCACATGCAAAAATGTTAGCGAAACAAGATATCATTACAGATTCAGACTGCGAGCAAATTATTGAAGGTTTAAATGCTATATTGAAGGATTATGAACAAGATAATTTAGAATTGGATGCTTCGTTAGAAGATATTCATTTAAATATTGAACATGAATTAATTAAGCGTATTGGTGATGCTGGAGGTAGATTACACACTGGTCGTAGTAGAAATGATCAGGTTGCTACAGATATGCATCTCTATACAAAAGCTGAAGTCAATGCTTTGATTGAATTAATTACACAATTTCAACATACAATTGTAAATACTGCTGAATCGCATATTAACACTATTATGCCAGGCTATACACATTTACAAAGAGCACAACCTATTTCATTCGCGCACCATATACTAACTTATTATTGGATGTTGGAAAGAGATAAATCACGTTTTCAAGATAGTTTAAAACGCATTGATATTTCTCCTTTAGGTGCGGCCGCATTAAGTGGTACTACCTATCCGATTGATCGTCATGAAACGCAATCACTTTTGGATTTTAGTGCCATATATGAAAATAGTATGGATGCCGTGAGTGATAGAGATTATATTGTTGAAACATTGCACAATATTTCATTAACGATGGTACATTTGTCACGTTTTGCTGAGGAAATTATTTTTTGGTCTTCAGCTGAAGCAAATTTTATTACCTTATCAGATGCTTTTTCAACTGGTTCATCCATTATGCCTCAAAAAAAGAACCCAGATATGGCTGAACTTATAAGAGGCAAAGTTGGACGTACAACTGGTCACTTGATGAGTATGTTGATAACACTCAAAGGTCTACCTTTAGCATACAATAAAGATATGCAAGAAGATAAAGAAGGATTATTTGATGCCGTTCACACCTTAAAAGGATCCTTACGCATATTTGACGGTATGATAGATTCAATGACCGTTAATGTTGAACGTCTACAACAAACGGTATACAATGATTTTTCAAATGCGACTGAACTCGCAGACTATCTTGTGAATAAAGGTGTCCCTTTTAGGAGCGCACACGAGGTTGTTGGTAAAATTGTGCTTTGGTCTATTCAACATAATATATATTTATTAGATGTACCTTTAGAACAATATCAGAGTACAAATGAACTGATAGAAGCGGATATCTATGATTATTTAAAACCAGAAAATTGTGTAAGCAGAAGAATTAGTTACGGTTCGACGGGTCAATCATCGGTACAACAACAACTCGATATCATTCATAAACAACTCAATGACTAAACATGCATAGATTTTTAATATGTCATTAGGTCGCATATAATAGTTAGAGTCTGGGACAAAAATAGATGTTCCAGACTCTTCTTCAATTAGGTAATAGATGACTAGGAAAACTCTATTAGAAATTTGGGGTTCAGTTTCATCTTTATTTTAAAAGTTTCCATTGTCTTCACTTTAGATTCTATAACTATATATTTCTTTTAAAATTGTAAGCTTAAAATTAATTTTATTTATTTTGAATTATAATACTGTAAATTCTATTCTCATCCCCCTCTTTTTTATGTACTGTGAGTATATAGTTCATATTAAGGAGTGTCGTCATTATGAAACATACACATAAGCTAATCGTTTCTAGTATAACTGCTTTAACATTATCGGGTTTGTGTACTTCATCATTTATTGAAGCTTCGGGAAACGGTAATACCTATACGGAACAGTCAAACACTACAAAGCAACAAAGCGGGTCTAGTAATCAATCACAACAAAGCCAAAAGAAAGTACAAAATTTGACAGCCGAAAAATTCACGACAATTGCACACAGAGGTGCGAGCGGCTATGCACCAGAACATACTTTTTTCTCATATGATAAGAGTCATAATGCCATAGGTGCCTCATACATAGAAATTGATTTACAGATGACTAAAGATGGCCATTTAGTTGCAATGCATGATGAAACAGTAGATCGTACAACAAATGGAACAGGTAGAGTGGATCAATATACATTAAAAGAATTAAAACAATTAGATGCAGGCAGTAAATTTAATAGTCAAAATCCGCAATATGCTAATTCAAATTATAAAGGTGCAAAAATTCCAACCCTAGATGAAATTTTAGAGCGTTATGGAACATCAGCTAATTACTACATTGAGACAAAATCGCCTGATGTTTATCCAGGTATGGAAGAAAAATTATTGGATTCCCTTAATAAACATCATATGTTAAATAAACAATCACTTAATAATGGTCATGTTTTAGTACAATCTTTTTCACAAGAAAGTTTACTTAAAATGCAGAAACTAAACTCAAATGTGCCATTAATCCGTTTACTTGATAAAGGTGAATTATTAGCTTTATCTCAGCAAGATTTTAATGAAATTAGAAATTATGCAATTGGTGTAGCTCCTGAAGCCTCTGATTTAACAACACAAAATGTTAAAAATCTTAAAAAAGCTGGTTTACTTGTACACCCATTTACAGTTAATGACCCAGAAGATATGAAGCGATTGAATCATTATGGTGTTGACGGTGTATTTACAAATTATCCAGATCTATACAAACAAGTAATAAATGAAGGAGAACAGAATAAATATTAATTTTTGTTTATTCCTTTATTTTTAAATCCATTAAACAACATACGAAAAAACGACAATTGCTGATAAAAACAGCAATTGTCGTTTTTGTTATATCTGTATTGGCTTATGCCCAACCACGGTAACGTGCAGCTTCTGCCGTACGTTTAACACCTACAATATATGCAGCTAAGCGCATATCAATTTTTCTATTTTGAGATAATTCATAAATTGTGTCAAAGGCTGTTGTAAGCTTTTCACGCATTTTCGTGTTAACTTCTTCTTCAGTCCAATAATAACCTTGGTTATTTTGCACCCATTCAAAGTATGAAACTGTAACTCCACCAGCACTTGCTAATACATCAGGTACGAGTAGAATATCACGTTCAGTTAATATGCGTGTTGCAGCTGGTGTAGTTGGTCCATTTGCCGCTTCAACAACAATATCAGCTTTAATATCATGAGCATTGTCTTCAGTAATTTGATTCGCAATGGCTGCAGGAACTAAAATATCACAATCAATTTCAAATAATTCTTTATTTGAAATTGTTTCATCAAATAAGTTCGTAACCGTACCAAAACTATCTCTTCTATCTAATAGGTAATCAATATCTAAACCTTCTGGATCATGTAATGCACCATACGCATCTGAAATCCCAACAATTGTTGCACCCATATCATACAAGAACTTAGCTAAGAAACTACCAGCGTTACCAAATCCTTGGATGACAATACGCACACCTTTAAGATTTAGTCCTCTTCTTTGTGCCGCTTGTTCGATAGCAATGACAACACCTAGTGCAGTAGCACGGTCACGTCCTTGTGAACCACCTAATACAATCGGTTTACCAGTGATAAACCCTGGAGAGTTAAATTTATCTAGCGAACTATACTCATCCATCATCCATGCCATAATTTGAGAGTTTGTAAATACGTCTGGTGCTGGAATATCTTTTGTCGGTCCAACAAATTGAGAAATTGAACGAACATATCCGCGAGATAGACGCTCTACCTCATGAATACTCATTTGACGTGGATCGCACACGATACCACCTTTACCACCACCGTATGGTAAATCTACAATGCCACATTTCAATGTCATCCACATTGATAATGCTTTAACTTCTTCTTCATCAACGTCTGGGTGGAAACGAACCCCACCTTTTGTTGGTCCAACAGCGTCGTTATGCTGTGCACGATAACCAGTAAATGTTTGTACAGTACCATCATCCATACGTACAGGAATTCTAACTTGTAGGAAACGTAAAGGTTCCTTTACCAAATCATACATACCATCGTCAAATCCCAATTTATGCAATGCTTCCTTAATAATTTGTTGCGTAGAAGTAACTAAATTATTATTCTCAGTCATGATTCATTTCGCCTCTTTTTCGTTACTAATGATTTCGCTTTCATGATAATTGTAACATAAGATTTACCTTTTTAAAGGGGTTTCAGAACATATGTTACAGAAATGTGAATTTACTCAAAAACACTTCTAACTTTGTCTAATGCAAAGTCTAATTCTTCCTTAGAAATAATAAGTGGTGGTGCAAATCTAATTACCGTATCATGCGTTTCTTTACATAATAAACCTTGCTCTTTTAAAGATTCACAGAATGGTCTTGCTGCTTCATTAAGTTCAATTCCGATAAACAATCCACGTCCACGTACTTCTTTGATTGCTGGGTGGTCTATTTTTTCTAATTCTGATTTAAAATAATCACCTAACTCTAAAGAACGTCCTGGTAAATCTTCATCGATAATGACATCTAGCGCTGCATTTGAGACTGCACAAGCAAGTGGATTACCACCAAATGTTGATCCGTGTGAACCAGGTGTGAATACACCTAATACTTCTTCATCTGCTAATACCACTGAAATTGGCAATACACCGCCACCTAAAGCTTTACCTAGAATATAAACATCCGGTTTTACATTATCCCAATCTGTTGCAAATAATTTACCTGAACGTCCAAGACCAGCTTGAATTTCATCAGCGATAAATAAAACGTTATGCTCATCACATAATTCTCTAATTTGTTTCAAATAACCTTCTGGAGGTACATTAATACCTGCTTCTCCCTGTATCGGCTCAATCAGAATAGCTGCAGTATTTTCATTAATTGCTGCTTTAACAGCCTCAATATCGCCAAAATCTACTTTACGGAAACCATCTAATAACGGGCCATACCCACGTTGGTATTCAGGTTCAGACGATAAGGAAACAGGCGCCATTGTTCGACCATGGAAGTTACCATTGAAAGCAATAATTTCTGCCTTATCTGGTTGTATATTTTTAACATCATAAGCCCAACGACGTGCTGCTTTTAATGCAGTCTCAACTGCTTCCGCACCAGTGTTCATCGGTAAAGCTTTTGCTTTGCCAGAAAGCTTACAAATTTTTTCATACCATTCACCTAGATTTTCACTATGGAAAGCGCGTGAAACTAATGTAACTTTATCCGCTTGTTCTTTCAAAGCTTGGATAATTTTAGGGTGTCTATGACCTTGGTTTACAGCTGAATATGCAGATAACATATCCATATATTTATTTCCTTCAGGGTCTTTGACCCATACGCCTTCCGCTTCCGAGATAACAATTGGAAGTGGTACATAGTTTTGTGCACCATAATGATTTGTTACTTCAATGATTTCTTCTGATCTTGACATGATATCTCCCCTTTGTAAAAATTTAAGAGCAAAAATGACTCCTAAGCAATACTCACTCATAGCATAACGTATTTACACGTGAACTGAAACTATTTTCTAAAACAGCTTACTCAATCACTGTTCAACGTCTTAAATACGCTATTTTTTGTATTGTTAAATTCATATATACAATTGTCAAAATTATGTAAGCCCTTACATATATAATGACATAACCCTAACTATGATTACAAGAAAATTTCCTTAAATTTAAAAATAAAATTAACTATTATTATTTTTAAATTTAATTGTATGTTTAAGCATTATATTCGTAAAAAACGCATAAATCTTCTGGATTCATTCATCAGAAAATTTATGCGTTCAAATGTGTTATTTATTTGTTATCTGTTCTTGGTAATGGGTAGAATCCTCGATTGAATTGATCCCATAAATTTGGTGGTAAATGATGTCTATCTTTTCTTTCAGGATCAAATTGTGAAATGATTTCATCTTCTTTACCGTCTTTAATTTTACTAATAAAGTTGTGATCTAGTAATATTTCTCTACCTAAAGCAATAAGATCAACTTTCGTAGACTCAATTGCTTCAATTGCTTGATCAGCAGTAAAGATTGAACCAATTCCAATTAATGGCATACGGCCGTCCATCCATTCTAATAATAATTGTACACGTTCTTGACCTTTATATTTACCTTCACGTGTTTTAGAATGTATATCCATTAATGATACATGTAGATAGTCTAATGGTTTTTCAATTAAATGCTTAACCAATGTTTCAGTAATTTCCATGCTTATACCTGGAGATTCTACTTCTTCTGGTGAAAGTCTATAGCCAACAATAAAATCTTTACTACCATACTTTTTAACCGTTTCGGTTACTTCATCAATCACTTCTGAAGCGAATTTCAAACGGTCTTCTCCCCATTCATCATCACGACGGTTGTAATAAGGTGAAACAAATTGATGAATTAAATAATGGTTGGCACCATGAATTTCTACGCCATCGAATCCAGCATCAATGACTCTCTTCGTTGCCTCTCCAAATGCTTTAATTGTTTCTTTAATTTCATCTACTGTAATTTCACGTGCATGGTGTTCTTCTTGCTCACCAAAACTTTTCATTGAAATCGGACTAGGTCCAGCAACATCTCCACCCGGTGTTAAATTAGGTAATGATTGTGCACCACCGTGATGAATTTGAACAATTGCTTTAGCACCATTTTTCTTCATAGCTTGCGCTAAACGTTTTAAACCTTCTAAATTCGAATCATGTGCAACAGATGGTTGACCAGGGAATGCTTTTCCTAAATCGGTAACGTTACTCGCTGCGGAAATGGCTAATCCTACATCTTTTGAGCGTTGTTCCATATATACGACTTCTTCATTAGAAATAGAGCCATCATCATTAGATGATACATGTGTTAATGGCGCTAATACAAAACGATTATCTAATTCAACTTTATTCGGTAAAGTTAATTTTTCAAATAATGGTTGGAATTTTTGATTCATGTTTACTGTTCCTCCTAAATGTACTTTTAAAAAGTTTGGATAATTTTTAATACTTTTTTATTTTAGCTACCTCAGTTTTAATTTAAAATAAATATGCTCACGCATATATTTTTGTATAGCCATATTCGCATACTTTAAAACAAATACTCACTTTATTGTCATATTTACTAAAATGTTATAAACAAAAAAGCTGCCATTTCAATCATGAAATGGCAGCTTTTTCAAAAGATAAATTACTCATCTTTAATCGCGTTTTTGGACTGCTTTATCCAAACCGGTAAGCGTTCTTTAATTGTTTGAAACCCATATCGTTCGGTCTCTTTAATTTCATCTAACACTGACTGTTTTTCTTTCTTACGTTCATAATTTTTAAAATAGTCATTATCTTTTAAAGAAAGATTCAGTTTACCTTCATCATCAATTGAAATCACTTTCGCTCTTACAATTTGCCCTTCTGATAAAAACTTTTTTAAATTATGGACGTAATCATCCATAATTTCAGAAATATGAATTAAACCTTCAGCATTGTCAGGGGTTTCTACAAAAGCGCCATACGGTTGAATACCAGTCACACGAACTTTGACATGTTGACCTACTTTATAGTGATTATTCAACGTGATAACCCCTTATTTCGTTTTTCTTAACACTATTATAATAGCATACATTATACGATGGCACTAATATTATAGTAGAAAAATTTCACATTTCATTCATAGGCAGACATAAATCAGTGGTTCATCATGATTACAGCAATGGATAAAACATACGTATGCCACGCTGATTATTATTGCATTGATATATTACTGCCAACGATGTCTATGCCTTTAAAATTCGTCGATAAAAAAAAAACCTAGATATACCCATACGATTTATTGGGTTGATCTAGGCTTTCAATTCGTACTTTAATTTACAATGTCATTCGTATTATTCGACTATTTCAATTGAATCGATTGTTATATCATGTAATGGTTTATCTTGTGGCCCTACTTTAGTGTTTGCTATGTCTTCTAAAGTATCCTTACCTTCAATCAGTTGACCAAACACTGTATGTTTTTGATCTAACCATGGTGTGCCACCCGTTTCAGCATATGCTTTAACGATTGGCTCTGGCCAACCACCGTCAGCTAACTGACTCAACATTGATTCGGGTACTTCATTCATTTGTACTATAAAGAATTGTGAACCATTCGTATGTGGACCAGCATTTGCCATAGATAACGCACCATAAATATTAAAGGCTTCTTTTGAAAATTCATCTTCAAAAGGTTCACCATAAATACTTTCTCCACCCATACCTGTAGCTGTTGGGTCGCCACCTTGTACCATAAAATCATTAATGACACGATGGAATGTTACACCATTATAGTAACCATTTTTCGCATGTGTCACAAAATTTTCTACAGTTTTTGGTGCTACATCAGGTAATAGTTTAAAGGTCATATCTCCTTTATTTGTGTGCATAATCAATTTAATTTCATTACCGTTAATTTCTGTATTTAACTGAGGATAGTTCGTCATTTTTATTCTCCATTTCATGTTAAGATGATATATGTATTCTAACATAAAAGAAGGGATGGAATGAATCATGTTATATCGTTTTTCACATAAAACTGGCAGTTACGGCGTTACCATTAAGGAAGAAGATGAAAATCAAGTACTCGTACAAGTTGAACAAGTCATTAAACACCCTAAACAAGGGGATTTGCATAATCCAACAGAAACAGAAAATGTTTTCTTTCACGAAAGAAAAGCACTGAGCCAATATGAAAAGCGTTACACTAAAAAATCTCATTTAAGACCTTTTAATGTAGAACCATTACCATATAAAGTATCTTTACAACAAGCTATTACACATTTAGAAGAAAAATTAAAAGCTGAAAATACATTGCACGCAACAATGTCGCTTGAAAATCTACAGCGTCTCAAAGCAGATTATTCACTTCAATATAAACAAAATTTTGAATAAAAATACCGTGTTTCTTCTTATTTAACAACACATATATTTCAAGTCCTTCAAGGCTTAAACACGTTTTTCAGAACTCTTCAATTCATGTATAATGAATTTATAATAAATTTTAAAAGGAGGATAATATAATGAGTTTGTTACATATAGCGGTACTATTACCGTTGATATTTGCACTCATTATTCCATTTGTATATCGGTTCTATAAACGGATACATTTAGGATGGTTTGTGTTACCTATCCCCGTCGTCTTATTTATATATTTTTTATCATATATTTCAACAACGATGTCAGGCAATACCATTATGGAAAAAGCAAATTGGATGCCGCATTTTGGTATGAACTTTAATTTGTATGTAGATGGTCTTGGTTTATTATTCAGTTTACTTATAACTGGCATTGGCTGTTTAATTATACTGTATTCTATAAGCTATTTAAGTCGACAAGAGCAATTAGGACATTTTTATTGTTACCTATTGCTTTTTATGGGTGCAATGTTAGGTATTGTATTATCAGATAATTTAATTATCTTATATTTATTCTGGGAATTAACTTCATTTTCAAGTTTCCTTCTTATTTCATTTTGGCGTGATAAACAAGCCTCAATTTACGGAGCACAAAAATCAATGCTCGTTACTGTATTTGGCGGTTTATCACTTTTGGGTGGTATTATCTTACTTTCCATTGCCGGTGGAACAACAAGTATTCAAGAATTGATAAGTAATGCCTCAGAAATCCAAACAAGTCCATTTTTTATTTTCTCTATGATTCTGGTATTAATTGGTGCAATGACTAAATCTGCACAATTTCCATTTTATGTTTGGTTACCAGATGCGATGGAAGCACCAACGCCTGTTAGTGCATATCTTCACTCAGCAACTATGGTTAAAGCTGGGCTTTACTTAGTGGCACGTATGACACCTATATTCGCAGTGTCTCAAGGTTGGATTTGGACAGTGACTGCTGTTGGCCTCATCACACTATTTTGGGCATCATTAAATGCAACAAAACAACAAGATTTGAAAGGGATACTCGCATTTTCTACTGTATCTCAACTAGGTATGATTATGGCAATGCTCGGTATAGGCGCAGTAAGCTTTCATTTTGAAGGTGCTGAAAGTCAAATTTACATCGCAGCATTTACGGCAGCCATCTTCCACTTGATTAACCATGCTACCTTTAAAGGTGCACTATTTATGATTACTGGTGCTGTTGACCATTCAACTGGTACCCGTGATGTCAAAAAACTGGGCGGTTTATTAACCATTATGCCTATTTCGTTTACCATCACATTAATCACTTCTTTAAGTATGGCAGGCATACCGCCATTTAATGGTTTTTTATCTAAAGAAAAATTTTTAGAAAGTATGATCGAAGTTACTAATGTAAACTTATTTAGTTTAGATACACTCGGTATTTTAATTCCAATTACCGCTATTATCGGTAGTGTGTTTACATTTGTATATTCAGTAAGGTTTATTGGCCAAATTTTCTTAGGTAGTTATAAAGAAGATAAATTACCTAAAAAAGCACATGAAGTTTCACCATTAATGCTCATTTCTCCGTCAATTTTAGCCATTTTAGTTATCGTATTTGGGTTATTCCCTGCGATACTTTCAGGTTCTATTATAGAACCCGCGGTGAATGCAATTGGTCAAACAACAAATTCGACAGCGGAATTTCATATGTTCTATGGCTTTACACCAGCCTTCTTCTCTACATTAGGCATTTATATTGTTGGTATTGTATTAATCATTACATTCAGTTATTGGATTTATTTATTACAAAAACAACCAACTAAACTGACAATTAATTACTGGTATAATAAATTAGGAGATGTAACACCTAGATACTCTAGCAAATTTACAGATACGTATGTTACTGGATTCACACGTAATAATTTAGTCATTATCTTTGCATCTCTCATTGTTATTGCCTTAGTTACATTATTAGTTACACCTTTCAATATTGATTTTAAAGATGTCAGTGCGATACGTCCTTTCGAATTAATTATTGTAGTGCTCATTATTACAGCAGCTTCAATGATTATTTTCGCTAAATCCAGACTATTCAGTATAATTATGGCCAGTGCTGTCGGTTATTCTGTTGCTATATTCTTTATTTTCTTCGGTGCGCCAGACTTAGCACTTACACAATTTGTAGTTGAATCCATTTCTACTGCATTATTCTTATTATGTTTCTATCATTTACCTAATCTAAATAGACATAAAGAAACACGTTCATTCAAATTGGTTAATATTGTTATTTCTGTTGGTGCTGGTATTGTCGTTACCGTACTTGGATTAATCGCTTATGGTAACAGACACTTCGGTTCTATCGCAGAATTTTATAAAACGCATGTCTATGACTTAGCACATGGTACAAACATGGTTAACGTCATATTGGTTGACTTCCGTGGTACCGATACATTATTTGAGTCTTCCGTGTTGGGTATTGCTGGATTAGGTGTTTATACCATGATTAAATTACGTGCGAAAAATGATAAATCTGATGAAGGGGGTAAAAACGTTGAACAGACAGAAGAATAATTTAATTTTTCAATATTCAGCAGTTGTTATCTTCTTCCTCATAGTAATGTTTGGTCTATCTTTATTCTTGGCCGGACACTATACACCAGGTGGTGGTTTCGTTGGTGGTCTATTGTTATCAAGTGCCCTCGTTATTATTACGGTCGCTTTTGATATTAAAACAATGCGTAAGATATTCCCTTGGGATTTTAAAATATTAATCGGTATCGGCTTATTATTTTGTTTAGCAACACCAATGGCAAGTTGGTTTTATAATAAAAACTTCTTCACACATACGCCGTTTGAAATTCCATTAGGTATTTTACCACCAATGGAGATGCACACAGCTACTTTCTTTGATTTAGGTGTTATGTGTGCAGTTGTAGGTACAGTAATGACTATAATCTTATCGATTGGAGAGAATGAGTAATGGAAATATTGATGATTTTCGTATGTGGTATTCTCACTGCAATGAGTGTCTATCTCATTCTTTCTAAGAGTTTGATACGCATTATTATTGGGACTACATTACAAACACATACTGCAAACTTATTTTTAATTACAATGGGCGGTTTAAAAAAAGGTGAAGTACCTATATATGAGAAAGGTATTACTTCTTACGTTGATCCTATACCACAGGCATTAATTTTAACCGCTATTGTTATTTCATTTTCAGTCACAGCGTTTTTCTTAGTACTTGCTTTTAGAAGTTATAAAGAATTAGGCACAGACAACGTAGAAAGTATGAAAGGAGTGCTAGAAGATGATAGAGAGTAACTTAATCATTTCATTACTCGTCATACCAATGATTACTATTATCGCACTCATTTTCATTGGTAAACGTCCTAAAATCAAACGTTATGTTGCCTTAGCAGGTACGGCATTAACTTTAATATTCGCTTTTATTAATTTAAATAATGTTTTAAAAGATGGTCCAATTACTTTAGAGCTTGGTTCATGGGATGCACCTTATAGTATTGTCTTTGTACTTGATATATTCAGTACATTACTTGTCATCACAAGCCTCATCGTCACAATGCTCATCATTTTATATTCCTATCAATCTGTAGGTATTGAACGCGAAACATATTACTATTACTTCGCTGTTATGTTTATGCTAACTGGAGTCATAGGCTCATTTATTACCGGCGATATATTTAACTTGTTCGTATTCTTCGAGGTATTCTTGATGGCTTCCTATATTCTCTTAGTTATTGGCGGCACAAAAGTACAATTGAGTGAAACGATTAAATATGTTCTTGTAAATGTGACTTCTTCAGCATTCTTCGTTATTGCTGTAGCTATGCTTTATTCGGTAGTAGGCACGTTGAACCTTGCTGATATCAGCGAAAAGTTAAGTCAACTACCATCACAAGATAGTGGCATTGTAACCATTATATTTATTTTATTTATCTTTGTATTTGCTACAAAAGCTGGTGCTTTTCCAATGTATATTTGGTTGCCAGGTGCTTATTACGCACCACCTATTGCAATTATTGCCTTCTTCGGTGCCTTATTAACTAAAGTAGGCATATATGCCATTGCTAGAACTGCCAGCCTATTTTTTAGAGATACATCGAACTTTTCATTCTATACTATACTGTTTCTCGCCCTACTCACAATCATCTTTGGTTGTGTTGGCGCCATAAGTTACTTTGATACTAAAAAAATCATACTCTATAATATCATGATTGCTGTAGGTGTCATTCTTGTCGGTGTAGCGATGATGAATCAAACTGGTATGATGGGTGCGATTTACTATACGCTACATGATATGTTAATCAAAGCAGCCTTATTTTTCCTAATTGGTGTCATGTATAAAATTACAAAAACACATGACTTACGTAAATATGGCGGTCTTATTAAAGACTACCCAGTGCTAGGTTGGACTTTCTTTATAGCAGCACTTAGTCTAGCTGGTATTCCCCCTCTTAGTGGATTTTATGGTAAGTACTATATCGTTCAAGCTACTTTTGAAAAAGGATTTTATTTAAGTGGTATTGTAGTCTTACTTTCAAGTCTGGTTGTACTTTATTCTGTGATACGAATCTTTTTACAAGGGTTCTTCGGTAAATCAGAAGGTTATCAAGTAAATCCTAAATTACAATATAAAGGGATTCTTACTGTATCCATTGTTGCTGTCGTTATTTCTGTAATATTTGGACTTTCTGCAGATTGGTTACAACCAATCATTAAAGATGCAGCAGAAACGTTTTACAATCCAAGTGTATACACTGACAGTGTATTGGGGGGAAAATAAAATGGCGATTCAAATATTAGTGAATTTAATTTTGTCTGTATTTTGGTTATTTGTTACAGGTAGTTATAATTTTAATAACTTCATTTTAGGCTATTTATTCGCATTACTTTTAGTTTATATTATGCGTGGTGTATTACCGGGTAGATTTTATCTCATTACAGTATATAAAATCATAAAACTTTTCCTTGTATTTTTAATAGAACTCATCAAAGCCAATATCGATGTCATACGTATTGTCGTTAAACCTAACATTGATAATGAACCTGCATTCTTTACTTACAACACAGATTTAAAAAAAGATTGGCAAATTGTATTACTGTCCAATTTAATTACACTAACGCCTGGTACAATTGTTTTAGGAATTAGTGATGATCGGACAAAAATTTATATTCATAGTATCGATTTCAGTACGAAAGAAGAAGAAGTTGAAAGCATCAAGTCTTCCCTTGAAAAAGTGGTCAGAGAGGTAGGAGAAAATGAATGAACTATAATATCATATTAGTAATTGCATTAGTTATCGTTGCGTTGTCAATGCTAGGCATGTTAGTTCGTGTAATTATCGGCCCTTCTCTAGCTGATAGGGTTGTTGCACTCGATGCGATGGGTATTCAATTAATGGCCATTGTCGCCTTATTTAGTATTTTCTTAGGTACTAAATATATGATGGTTGCTATTTTATTAATAGGTATACTTGCATTCCTTGGTACAGCAGTATTTGCTAAGTATATGGATAAAGGTAAGGTGATTGAACATGATAACAACGATCGTCATTAGCATAGCGCTTATCTTGGTTATAATAGGTTCACTCATCAGTGCTCTTGCTGCCATTGGTATCTTACGTCTGGATGATGTCTATGCTAGAGCGCACGCGGCAGGTAAAGCTGCAACATTAGGCGCAATGTTATTAATCAGTGGTGTGTTCTTATTCTTTATTGGACGTGAAGGGTACGTTAATATGCAATTAATCATCGGTATCTTGTTTATTTTAATTACCGGACCATTAGCCAGTCACCTTATTATTAAATCTGCATATAATTTAAATACACCCGCTTCAAAAAGAACGAAGCACGATGAAATCAAAAAAGATTTAAAAAATACAAAATTATAATACAGGGTATTTTTAGAACTTGGAATATACCTATTCTTAAAATTGAGGAGTCTGGGACATAAATAGTTGTCTCAGACTCTTTTTCGTTTAGGCAGTATATGACTGAATTGAAAATGTAAAGTCTCACTGCTTTAAAGAATTACTTATTTTATGAAAATGAGTAGTTCTTATACAAAAGTATATGAGGTATGTCACATAAAAATGCTAGTGAGACTTATACATGAGCGTTAGCTCAGGTAAACCTTTATCCTAATCATACTTGCCTTGATTGCATAGGTGGGACTACGAAATCTCTATTAAAAAATTTGATTTCTGTCCCACTCCCCTCTTTGTTTTTAAAATCTTATGCACTTGACCACGCATCGCATGGTTATCAAAGTTATGTATCGAACTAAAATGCTCGTGCTCAAATTACGCGTCTATGCATCGACACTTTGTCTAGTCGTAATAAGATGCATGTAAATGTTCAAAAATGTTTATAACATACTATTGTCATCGTTAGCAGTCCATGATATATTAAATCGTAATTATTACGATTAAAAAAGGAGTGTTTTTATTTGTCATCATGGACAATTATCGGCGGTGGCATCCACGCCGTGACAATTGCAATCAAATTAAGATCGCTTGGTCTAGATTGCACAAAGTTAACAATTATAGACCCACATACCAATTTGTGTGAGCAATTTGATCATTTCACAAAAAGCATTGATATGCCTTATTTACGCTCACCATGTGTACATCATGTACATCCCGACCCTTTTCACTTAAAACAGTATGGTAAGAAAAAACAATACACCCATGCTTCATATGGTCCATATAAGAGACCGAATCGCGACATCTTTATGGAACATACACACGATTTAATACATAGCTACAATTTAAATGATTGTCACGTTCAGGGTACTGTTTCTCAAATTAAACGCGTACAATCGCAATGGCACATACTGTGTCATAATCAATGGATCAAATCAACACATTTAGTTATCGCATTTGGTTGCAATCATGACCCCTTTATACCTGAATTATTCCATAATCAACCAGATGTTACGTATATATTTCAAAACGAGCATTGTTTGACCCATCATGCATCTCACATTATAGGTAGTGGCATTTCTGCTGCACACCTTACATTAAAATTATTAAAAAAGAATAACACTGAACCAATACATTTATGGATGAAAAAAAGACATTACCATACATGACTTTGATGCTGATCCAGGCTGGTTAGGCCCCAAAAATATGAAATACTTTAGCCAAATGACATCTTCAAAGGCGCGCTTTAATTTGATTAAACAAGAAAGACACAAAGGCTCTATGCCAAAAGAACTGGAACTAAGATTAAAAAAATATATTGCACAAGGTCGCTTAATCATTCATAAAAATGAAATCACAGATATAGCCAACCATGCTATACATACGAAACAATATTGTATGTATTATGACCATTTACTACTTGCTACGGGTTTTAAAGAAAGTATCATGCAACAGCCAGTGATCAAACAACTTGTCGATAGTTACCAAGCCCCCATTACTCACTGTGGTTTGCCATCCATTAATGCTAATTTAGAATGGCTGCCAAATCTTTTTGTCAGTGGCGGCTTAGCTGATTTGGAATTAGGTCCATTTGCTAGAAATATTATGGGCGGACGAGAAGCTGCTTTACGTATTTCAGAAGTCTATGAAAAGACAACTTCAAACGACGCCACATTTATCTAAAACATAAAACTATGTCATCTAAATATATTGATTTACTTGAATCCTGAAATATAAAAAAGCGTCCAAGACATGTATTTTGTCTCGGACGCTTTCATTATTATTGCTATGATTTGATTAGAAAATAAAATGATTTGTGTTTGTTTTTCAATTTTTATTGTAAAATATCTTTTAGCGTTTAAGCGGTTTAATCGCAATCGTTCCACGCATCACACAAATCAATCTATCTGTGTCATCTTTAATATCTATATTCCAAACTTGTGTTGTTTTTCCTTCATGAATAATTGTTGCTGTCGCATATATGGTTCCCTCGGTTGTTGAACCAATATGGTTACCATTCATTTCCAATCCAAGGGGAACATACTTTTCAGTATCGATTAAATAAGCAGCTCCCATAGAACAAGCAGATTCTCCGAGCGCAAGACTCGCACCACCGTGTAAATAGCCAAAAGGTTGTTTCACCTTATCTGTTACCGGCATTGACATCACCATTAATCCACGTTCTTGCTTTTCTACTTTAATATCTAAAGCATCTAGCATATTTTCCATAACGTACACCTCATTTGCATAGAATTAATACTATAATATCATAGCTGCAATTGTTCCAAAAATAATCAATGGTATATTATAGAACACAAAATTAGGTATACATGTATCTCTAATATGATCATGCTGTCCATCAATATCTAAACCTGCTGTCGGTCCAAGTGTTGAATCACTCGCTGGTGACCCTGAATCACCTAAGGCACTCGCAGTACCTATTAATGCAATAAGCGCCATCGTACTTAAACCTAATGACTCTCCTAGTGGCACAAACAATGTGGCAATGATCGGTATTGTGGCAAATGAAGAACCTATACCTAATGTGACCACTAATCCAATAATATACATAACAATAATGCTCAATAATTTATTGTCTCCTACAACACCACTTAGACTATCCACTAATTTGCTGATATCCCCTGTTTCATTCATTACACCTGCAAAACCATTTGCAGATAATATGACTACGCCGATAAATGACATAATTTTGATTCCATCAACAAACTGTTTATCCAATTCCGTCCATTTATACGCTCTTGAAACAAAGAATACAAGCACACCTGCGAGCGCGCCAAATATCATTGAATCCGTAACGAGTTGTACTAAAAAAGTAGCTAAGATTGAAATCACAGTTACTATAAGTACGTAAGGTTTGATGACAATTGAATCATTATTTTTAATTTTTTTATGTTGGATATATTTTCTTGGTTTTCTATAATAATAAATACCTAATATCAACCCAACAATATAACCTAACGATGGGATAATCATAGCCTTCCAAATCATACCCATCTCAATTGGGTGATGTGCTTTGGTAAAGCCATTTTGTATGATTTGGTGGAAAATTTGACCAAAACCAAAAGGTAATAATACATAAGGCCAACACAAACCAAAACCAATGATAATAGCGATTTGTCTTCTGTCCACATTAAGTTCATTAAATAAACTAATTAATGGAGGTATGACAATTGGAATAAATGCAATATGTACGGGAATTAAATTCTGACTCATTATGCTCATGACAAGTAAAGCAATGATAATAATGATTTTCACTTTAATTCGTGACATCTTACTGTTTTCTGCATGAATTCCATCTATAATTTTATTCACTAAGAAGTCAGTAATACCACTATAAGAAATCAATGCTGCAAACCCACCAAGCAATGCATAACTAAGTGCCACCTCTGCACCATCTACTATATTTTTACCAAATACGGATACAATTTCAGAAACACTCATACCCGCTATTAATCCACCTACAAGTGCACTGACAAATAAACTAATAACTACATTTAATCTACATAAACATAAGACAATCATCAGTACAACGGCTATAACAACTGCATTTATCACAAAGCATAACTCCTTTATCACGTTATCGAACTAAAGTATCATGTGATTTATAATATCAATAACGATAGTACTTGTCAAACACATTATTAACTTTAATATTATTATTTAAAAGACTATGTAAACTTGGTTTATAAATCTATCTTTAAGTCATTGTCTTTTATAGACATTAATAACAAAAAAATGGACAACCATTAACGTTAATTACATCATGTTGCCCATTTTTTATAGTATTAAAATATTACAAATCTTACTATTTCAGATGACGCATCCATTCTACAATAGTAGGAACAAGATAACCTGTCGGCCCTTTAGGACCTTTATGTGTATGTTTATTTATCGTTGCTGGACCAGCTATATCAAAGTGCATATGTGGCGTTTCTCCCGCAAAATGATTAATAAATGTTGCCGCAAATAATGCCTTTCCTTGACCATTCGTATGGTTAACGAGGTCTGCAACATCACTATTTCTAATTAATTTTTGCTCTGTTGAAGTCATTGGTAATTCAAAAACAAATTCATCCATTTGACGTGCGCAGTTTAGTATATGTTGTAAAGTTTCATCTGCATTATGATTAAACACAGCCGCTTTATCATCGCCTAATGCCGCTACTGCAGCACCAGTTAATGTTGCAAAATCAAGAATCAATTTAGGTTGGAATTGATTCGCATAAAATACTGCATCTCCTAATACTAAACGACCTTCAGCATCCGTATTTAATACTTCAACCGATTCACCACTCAATGCAGTATATACATCATCCGGTTTCATCGCGATTTCATTAACCATATTTTCAGCAGCAGCAATAACACCAACAATATTAATCTTTAGTTCAAGTTTACGTGCTGCGTCAATCATGGCTACGACATTTGCAGAGCCACACATGTCATATTTCATAGTTTGCATACCTATTTTAGATTTAATAGAATAACCGCCAGAATCATATGTAATACCTTTTCCAACCAATGCAATCGGAGCATCATTTACGTTGCCACCGTTATATGACAAAGTAATGACTCTAGGACCATGCTTAGAGCCTTTTCCAACAGCATGTATTAAGCCAAATCCTTCTTCTTGAAGTGTTTTACTATCTTTTATATCAACGCTAACCTCAGTATGATTGAAATGTTTCTGTATCATTTCAGCATAAAAGCTTGGTGTCAATATATTAGGGGGTATATTACTATAATCTCTAGCAATATTGATGGCTGATGCAATAGCTTGTCCATGTTCAATTGCAGCTTCTATACCCCCTTCTTTGGAAGTACTGATATCTAAATCGATTTGATATGGTGCAGATTTATCGGTTTTATAATTATCAAATTCATAAATTGATTGCATACTTTGTTGACCTAATATTTCAGCAATTGTTTCTCTTGGTAACTCATGCGCTTGAAATGTATCAAACAATAATGAAACATGACTAATTCTGTTTTTCTTTAAATATTGAAATAAATGACCAAATACTTTTAAATAATCACTGTGATGGGTTGATTTTACATTACCTAAGCCAACCGTAATTAATTTTACAAATTTATCATTTAAATTGATCATTGTTGTAGAAATAGCAGCAATATTTGTACTTATAATTTGATGTTGCTTTAATGTTTTAAGCTTGTCATTTAAGTTTTCATTTCCAACGACTACTGTTTCTAGTTGATTTAAATGCTCAGGTACTCCGATTACTAATGTATCCGTGTCACTTTCTTGATGATTACTAATATTAAATTTCATAATAGTTTCTCCTCTTTTCTGCTTAATTAATATCTTATATTGTTTATGTAATTTTCAAAATTTCTATTTTCTGTAGATTAAAAACAGAAATTATATT
Source organism: Staphylococcus sp. Z5-21 (assembly GCF_056529615.1). Taxonomy (NCBI): domain Bacteria; kingdom Bacillati; phylum Bacillota; class Bacilli; order Caryophanales; family Staphylococcaceae; genus Staphylococcus; species Staphylococcus sp. Z5-21. The sequence goes on from NZ_CP096462.1 coordinate 1,968,141, forward strand.
TGTCTAAAGTAATTTCTTGATACTGCTTATGTAATTCAAATAAAAACATCTATATGCTTAATGAGGCCGGAACATAATGATATGTCCCGGCCTCATTGCATCTCATACGACACATTCAAAAATGTATCTCAATGGATTTATTTATTAAAATTTACCTTTTTTAAACGCTAAACCAATACCGCCAAGTTTGAATACCGCACGTGTATCGATTACTTTCTTCATGAAGGCAGCTTTTTTACCTTGAATATCTCTACCATAAACAACACCAACGCCATCATGAGCGCCTAATGAACATACAGTACCGCGATCAACGTATTCAAATTCGTTTGTAGGTTGACCTTCTAAAATGTTTTTAACATTTTTAGCTGTGTGTTCACCTTGTTGCATAGCAATTTGTGCTGTAGTTGGTAATGGACGTTCTTCTCCTGCAGGAATAAACGCAGAACAATCACCAATAACAAAGATATCATCGTATCCTTCAATTGTTAAATCTTGTTTAGTAACAATACGTCCACGTTTAACGCCTTCAAATGACTCTTCCATTAATTTGCTACCACGCACACCAGCAGCCCATACTACTGTATTAGCTTCTAATTGTTGTTCTTCATCATTTACTTTTACTACGAAACCTTTTTCGTTAGCAGCAACGATTGGTGTACCAATTTTAAATTCTACACCTTTGTTTTCTAAGTAATTTACCGCATGATTAACTAATTCATCAGAGAACATTGGTAACATTTTTGGTGCTGCTTCAACACAAGTGATTTTCACTTTGCTTTGTTCTACACCATATTTGTTACATAATTCAGGAATACGGTCTGTTAATTCACCTAAGAATTCCACACCAGTAAATCCAGCACCACCAACAATAATAGCTAAATCTTTATCATCTTTTTGTTTTGAAGATGCATAATTAGCAAACTTGTCTTCAATGTGACGAGATAATTTACGTGCAGTTAATACATTTTCAATTTGGAAAGCATAATCTTTCATACCTTTGATACCAAATGTTTCACTTTCGAAACCTAATGAAACTACTAAAATATCAAAATCAAAGATTCCAGCGTCAGTTTCAACTTTTTTAGCATTGCGATCAATTTTAGTTACTTCTGCTTTTACAAAGTTAACTTTATCTTTGTTAACAACACTTTCAACTGGATATAGTAAATCTTCATAGCTAATTGTACCTGCTGAAGCTTCATGTAACCAAGTTGCTTCATAGTGGTAGTCATTTTTATTAATTAAGGTAACCTCAGCCTCATCTGCTGAAATTTGCTTTTGTAATTTTGTAATAGTTTGTAAACCAGCGTAACCAGCGCCTAGAACTAATACTTTTTTACGATCTTGAGCCATTTCATTCACCTAAGCTTTCATAATTTTTTTGTTGCAATCGTCTTTTATTTACCCAATCTTTAAAAAGTAATTCACAAAAAAGACAATTTTCATCCAATACCAATTTTATAGTTTTTATCGTTGATTTTCAAGCGCTAACGACCATATTGTTTATTATTTCACATAAACGTACAAAAGACTATAGTTTACACTTATTGTTTAAGTGAACCATAGCCTTTTTATCAATTTATTTAATTAGCAATCTTCAGGCGTCCCAGCCACTTTAGCAGTTCTAAACGAACTACCGCAACCACATGCTGCAATGGCATTCGGGTTATCTATTTGGAAGCCGCCTCCCATTAAAGATTGTTTAAAATCGATTGTCGTACCATCTAATACTGGTTTATCGTACTTATCAACTAATACTTTCAAACCATAAAATTCGAATATTTCATCGTTCTCGCCAGGTTCTTCTTCAGCAGACATGCCATAAGTTAGGCCTGTACAGCCACCACCATTTACTTTCACTTTTAAATAGCCATCAGGCATATCGTTCTGTTGTAACATGTCTTTAACTTCATAAGCTGCTGACTCTGTCATATTAATCACTGTCATAACAATTACCTCCTAAAAAATCCATGTTTCTTCTATATGTGCGTATATTTTTTGTAATAAATCATCTGGAGATTCACCTTCAACGATATCACCATTCACTAATGCATACAAGCCGCTAGAACATATACCACAATTTTGTAAACACCCATATTCTAAAACATCTATGCCTGGATCATTTTCAAGCTGATTGTATACATAATCTCCGCCCTTCGCTAAATTCGAAATGCAGAACTCAACTATTGGATTCATATTACACCCTCTCATTAATTATCAGTTAAACAATTATAACAAAAACACTGGGGCTATATCTACATACTAGCTTACAGAAATTTTGATTAACGCTTCAATTGATCATTAAGTTGACCTTTATCAATGTATGCCCAGTCTCAATCACATTTGATTATTTGATTTTCAAAGTTAATATTTACTTATCTAAAAATTTTGTAATGACAAATTAGAATGCGTCTACTTTATTTGTAGTAGTAAACAAAAAAGCATATAATATATCTAAGTAAGCTGATTATAGAAAATTGGTATATCGATGCAGAATAAAACATGATTTAATCACATTTTATTTACATTGAAGTGCAATGGACATGTTCTACAATGATTTAAAAATTTATCATATCTTTTCTGCTCAATACAATTTTTATTAGAGGGGTATCACAAATGAAAAACTTAGTATTACTAGGTGGTGGCTATGGTAATATGCGCATCATGTCTCATATTTTACCATCAGCACTTCCAGAAAATTATTCAATTACATTAATTGATCGCATGCCATACCATGGTTTAAAACCAGAATTTTATGAATTAGCTGCGGGAACAAAATCTGACAAAGATATCCGCATGAGTTTTCCTGATTCAGATAGAATCAATAACGTTTATGGCGAAATTACTGATATTAATTTGGATGACCAAATCGTATCTGTAGGGCACACCAAGGTTGATTATGATGAACTTGTTATCGGACTTGGTTGTGAAGATAAATATCATAATGTGCCAGGTGCAGAAGAATACACACATAGTATTCAAACACTTTCTAAATCGCGTGAAACATTCCATCATATTAGTGAACTTCCAAATGGTGCTAAAGTAGGTATTGTAGGTGCAGGTTTAAGCGGTATCGAATTAGCTAGTGAATTACGTGAAAGTCGCAGTGATTTACAAATTTTCCTGTATGATAGAGGAGAACGTATTTTACGTCGTTTCCCTGAAAAATTAAGTAAATATATAGAGAAATGGTTCAAAAAACATGATGTCACAGTTGTACCAAACTCTGATATCAACCGTGTTGAACCCGGTTGTATTTACAATAATGACGTACCAGAAGAACTTGATTTAATCGTGTGGACTGCAGGTATCCAACCAGTAGAATTAGTTAGAAACCTACCTATTGATATCAGTAAAGGCGGGCGCGTCATTTTAAATCAATATCATCAGGTGCCTACTTACAAAAATGTTTACGTGGTCGGCGATTGTGCAGATTTACCTCATGCACCAAGCGCGCAATTGGCGGAAGCTCAAGGTGATCAAATTGCTGATGTGATGAAATTACAATGGCAAAACAAACCACTTCCTGAAAAAATGCCAGAAATTAAAATTCAAGGTTTCCTTGGATCACTTGGTGATAAAAAAGGGTTCGCATACATTATGGACCGCACCGTTACTGGTCGTCTAGCTTCTATCTTAAAATCAGGCGTCCTATGGATGTATAAATACCATAACGGTTAAATCGTTTTGAAGCTCCAAACTAAGCCTTTTATCTTGGCTTAGTTTTTTATCAAATATGCTAATGATCACTGAGATCAATATATTTACAGCTAATTTTAGAGGCGTCTAGGACACATCATCAAATGACCTAGACGCCTTCTTTTTTTACTGTAATTCCATAAATTTAGTAATATCTTTTAACTGAACATAACCATCTGAAACATATTCGTCATTCATCGTAACTAAGGGATAAAATAATTCATCCTCTTGGATGCGTTCAATATATTGTTGATCATGATCTGTTAGATTTTCTACATCTTTTTCTATATCGATATACGTAAATTCAAATTGTTTGTCCGGATATTTACGTTTTAATAAAGGCTGTAACCAATCAAATGTGTTACGAGAAGTAGGTGCATTGACACAACTCGCACATACAACATCTGCTCCATAAACAACGACGCTCACTTTATCCATATATCTTTCTCCCCTTTTGTTTTGATTTATAGATTTTTCCCTATTTTTCTATTATAATAAAAAGATAAGTAGAAAATGAAATAATTTACTTGAAAGGAGGCATTTTTATGCCAACTGAAAACGTAACGATGTTTGATCAAGTAGCAGAAGTTATCGAAAAACTACGTCCCTTCCTATTACGCGATGGTGGCGACTGTTCACTTGTAGATGTAGAGGATGGTATTGTTAAATTACAATTACATGGCGCATGTGGTACATGCCCAAGTTCAACTATCACATTAAAAGCAGGTATCGAACGTGCTTTGCATGAAGAAGTACCAGGAGTAATCGAAGTAGAACAAGTATTCTAATTGATAGACTTACTATATATATAATAACATCAAAAATTGAATGGCTTTCGAACACTTTTTAACCTAGAACACGAAAACTGTGTACTAGGTTTTTTAATTTTAATATTTCACCATCCATTTTAAACTAAATGTTTTATACACTTATAATATGACATTATTTAGCTTATTTTACGTTTTAAACCCATTAAATAATCCTTTCAAAAATTCACATAAACTGTGAAATTTGAAAGGATTGTTTAATTTTATACGTTATTTTTTATGCATGTGTTGTTCAATACGTTCTGCGATATCAACCCAGCCTTTCCAGCCAATATGCACCGCATCACTTACCACATATGGTTCATAATCTTTATCGGTCATATTATAGGTATGTCCACCATGATCAATAATCGTATTGTCAATCTTGTCATATATTTTTTGACGTCTCTCTTGTTTGATTCCGATGTGATCATACCATTTACCATTAGAAGGTAAAATCACATATTCAACATCTGCGCCACCTTCACGTAACGTATCTACAAGTAATTTTAAATCATTAAATTCAGGAGAATTTTGTCTGAATTCGTAATTTCGGTTAATTTTACGTTTATGCTGTTTGATTAAACCCCAATATTCATCTCGAATACCAAATTGATTTGACTTGGTACGCGCTTCACCGTATGATTCCGCTGCTGACTCAATGTTATGCCACGAACTATTTTTATGTGTAACAGGATCGATATGTGATAAAGGAGACGTTCTTAATGGATATATTGATTTAATTGCTTCAATTTTTTTCAATTGATTATCTTGAAATTTTGAAAGATATTGAGTTTCTTTTGGCATATGGCCTGCTGCTACTTTTTCTAAATAAGGTCTGTTTTCAACATCTTTGAACTGTAATAAACGTTTCGCATAACGTTGTTTCAACTTAGGGCTTAATTGATTTTGATTAAATAATCTATTTAATTGTCCCTTTGAAATTCGTGCTTTGAAATTATCATGTGTTAATCCATGTTTTGTAAACCACTGTGGTGACACAATAAAGGCCATCTTTTTGCCTCTTAAGTTTTCATATTGCGAACCAAGTTCCACGGCATTGACTAAGTCGGTTGATCCACCTGTCCCAATTAAAAACGGTTGCTTCGGAACATCTTTTCTACCATTTAGTAAAAACGCCGGGTTAAATGGATCATCTTTTTCTAATTCACTGGACCCATAAATAGGATAATATGCATTGGATTGATACATTTTATCTTGTATTAAAGTACCTTTTAATACTTGATCAGTCAGAGCAACACGTTGCGTAGCTAATGTTTTGGAATTGATTAAACCAGTAAACCAACTCGCTGGCAACATTACAAAGATGCCAAATAGCACAAGACTTACAATGATTGGTATAAATGGTTTTAGTTTCATCGTAATTCTTCTAATACCGCTACAATCTTATTAGGTGTCGCCCACTCATCTCTGTCAAAATCCATAATTGAAACTTCAATATCTAATTTATTTTGAATTTCTAGTAATAACCCTACCGTTTGGAATGAATCAATAATACCTTCCTCGAATAATTCCACATCAGGATTTTCCTTAATCACATTAGTCTCAGCTACTTCAGTTAATAAATCTAATACTTGATCTCTAAATTCCATAATATTTTCCTCCTAAATTTTAAAACAATTTCCCAGAAAAGATGAAAAAGCCAAATGTTACAAAATGGAATGTAACGATAATACTTAATAGTGCCGTAAATTGATTTGACCATTTTGGCGGATGTTTTTTACGCCATTTTTCATAATAACCATAACCAATAAATAAAACTGCATGATATAAGCCATACAAAATATAATAAACTTCAATGCCATGCCAAATTCCCATTATTAAAAAGTTTAATGAAAAGGCAATATTAGACATCGTGAACTGACTTTTTAACAATCTCTTTTTCGACATAAAGAATAACGATCTCATATAAATACAATCTCTAAACCAGAATGACAATGACATATGCCATCTATTCCAAAAATCTTTAATATTCTTTGCTTTAAAGGGTTGTTTAAAGTTTTGCGGTGTTTGTATTCCATATAAATAACTAAAGGCCATAGCAAATAAAGAATAACCAGCAAAGTCAAAAAATAAATACAGACTATACGCATACATATAAAGCCATTTAGCAGTAAAACTATTAAAATCCAACAACAGTGGGTTTATAGCATAAACTTGAATTAAATAGGCAATGATATATTTATATAAAAATCCAAGCATAATATAATGAATTGCCTTATGTAATAATTCTTGATATTGGTCACTGGATGGAATCTTTGCTTCATCTTTAACAAATCGTTTATAACGATCTATCGGACCTGATGAAATGGTTGGAAAGAACGATATAAATTGAAATACTTTCGATACTTTAACTTCTTTAATCGAACCATCTCGTATTTCCATTAATAGTTGTACACTTTTGAACGTGACGTATGAAATACCTAAAAAACCAATAAATTCAATAACTTTATTTTCATGTAATTTCAATTGTGCTGCACCAAACCACGAGCTTTGCATGACTTTGACAACCACTAACGGCAATATCGATAAAACAATAACGACAAAAAATTTACTGAATGTATTATTTTTTTCACGTGATTTCCAGTAAAACATGATAATGGCTACTTGCCAGAGAATGTATAAGATAAAATTAATTAACTGTACACTTAAAAATGATAGTCCAAAAAGATTGTGTTTTTCTGAAGAAAAAATGACAACAATCATCACCATGGTACTGATACCATTATAAATTCGACTTCTCTTGCCAACTAACCCCATGATAATGACAGGTAATAGTACAATGAACGCTATGAGAAAAAATGTAAATGTGCCATATGGAATCATGCTTGTATATCCTCAGCGATTTGTTTTCTATCTAGTTTTCCATTTGCCGTTAATGGAAATTTATCTTTAAATATTATTTTTTTAGGAATCATATAATCTGGAATTGATTTTTTAAGCGCTTGTTTAATGTTATGTATCATAGCTTGTTCAGCATCGATATCTACTTCCTCATTTAAAATGACTACACCTTGCAATTGCACAACTTTACTATTTTTATAAATTGGAACAACAACCGCTTCTTTTATTACATTAACCTGTCGTAATTGAAATTCAATCTCTTCTAATTCCATACGGTAACCATTAAGTTTAACTTGAAAATCTATGCGACCATTGATAAACCATTGCTCATGCTTCTTCGTCGCTTTGTCACCTGTGTAATAACTTGGCTGTCCATTGGATGTTTTAAATACCGCCTTAGTGCGCATTTCATCTTTAACGTATCCAGCACTCACACATTGACCAGTTATCACTAACTCGTCATTCTCAGCTAAAGACAATATTGTGCCTGGTCTCGGTACGCCAACAGGTAATGGATTATATTGATTTATGATATCTTCAGTAATCCGTATGCTTGTAACTGCAACCGTTGCTTCAGTAGGCCCGTATGTATTGTAAATATACGCAGATGGGAATCGCTGTAATAACGTTTTTGCCGTTCTATGTGGCAAAATTTCACCACAGAAGAAAAATTCTTTCAAACTATCATATTGATTTTCTGAAAGATTTGGTAACATTAAACACATTTCCATAAATGAAGGCGTTGAGACCCATACATTAATGCGTGTTACTTCTAGCATTTGGTTTAATAGTTTAGGCTTATTAATCATTGCTTTGTCTACTAAATTTAACGTGCCTGCCGTAGCTAAACATGGATAAATCGCCATTACTGATAAATCAAATGAAAAAGGCGCTTGATTTAACCACTGTTGGTTTTCACCTAATTGATTGAGGTCGACCATCCACTGCGTAAACTGATTTAAACTATCATAACGAATTTGTACACCTTTAGGTTCACCTGTTGAACCAGAAGTAAAAATCGTATAAGCAATATTTTTATCTTCAATCAGCGCATTAAATTTAATAGATGTATCCATGTCATTAAATATATTCAAATCAAAAATATGATTATGTTTTATGTCTAATAAACTTTCTGTCGTATTTAAAATATAGTCAGGTTCTACTTTTTCAATAATAGAACTAATTCGATCTTCAGGCATTGAAACATCTATGGGTACATAACCACAACCTGCTTTTAAACTTGCAAGCATCCCTACAATCATATAAGGCGACATATGTCCATATACGATCAATGGACTTTGACTGTCTTTTATTAATTCTGCTAGTCCATTCGTATATTGATTAAGTTCTCGATAATTGATTGTTTCATCATTATGTCTTATTGCAATTTGGTCGGGGTAATTCTTTTCATTTTCAATTAATGAATATACAATATCTTTCATAATTTTCTCCTCGATTAAAATTCATTATAAATAAAGTTATTATGCGTATCTCCAGAACCGTAAATTAAGTATAAGGCTATAAAAATAGCAAGATATAATAATGTTAATAACCATGGCTTCATTTTTTGATAGGTAGGTTTTTTATTCATTTCTTTACTCATCATCCACCTCTTTTATTATTTATACTATTATTTTTTTATTACATAATAATATTTTTTGATTGTAAGGCTATTTACAATATTTTAACATTTTACCAACTTATTATACATTTTTTATGATGGTCTGACAATCGAATAAAGTATTTTATATATAACAAAAATGTTAGATGGTTTAAAATATTAAAATGCTCAAAATACAATTATATTTAATGCACTTATAATCAGTGAAACTAAACGGTTTAAAAATCAGTTATCTTTATACATCAGTTTTTTGCTATCAAAAAAAGAGCCCGCAAACATCCATAGATGTTCGCAGACTCTTTTTAATTGGGACGTATGTATTGAAAGTCCCAATCCCTAAATACAAGATACTTTTTATTATTTTATTGGTGTTTTAGGATGTAAATTGTTTAATACTAATCGAATATTATCAACGCATAGTTGAATCATACGATTTCTTGTTATTACAGACGCACTACCAATATGAGGTACAATCACGGCATTAGCCATCGCTAAGAGTGGATGTTTCATATCTATCGGTTCTTCACGTAGAACATCTAAACCACAAGCTGCGATGTCACCATTTTCTAAAGCAGCGATTAGTGCTTGTTCATCGACAACTGCGCCGCGTCCTATGTTGATAAAAATCGCATCGTTTTTCATTTTTTTAAATGCTGTAGCATTAAATTTATTTTGAGTTTCCTTTGTGAGTGGTGCTGTACATATTATAAAATCGCTATGTTCTAATAATGTATCAAATGGTACATACAATGCCCCTAACTCTTTTTCGGCATCTTCATGTCTAGAGCGATTATGATACATGATTTTAGTATTAAAGCCCTTTAATCTTCTAGCAAAAGCTTTACCAATATCACCCATGCCATAAATACCCACATTCGCATTAATCAAGTCTTTGCCCGCAAACAAATATGGGCCCCAACTTTGCCACTCGCCATTTTGAACATATTTCTCAGCTTCTACAATTCGTCTTGCTACTGCCAACATTAATGTGAATCCTAATTCTGCAGTCGTTTCAGTTAAGACACTCGGTGTATTCGTTGCGATAATACCTTTATTATTTACGAGATCAATATCAATATTGTCAAAACCAACTGCCATATTTGCAATAATTTTCAGGTTAGGTGCTGCTTCCAGGGCTTCTTCATCTATTTTTTCACTCAAAGTTATAAAGCAAGCCGTTGCATCTTTGATGGCATCTAAAAATTGCGCTCTAGGCATCGGAATAAGTGACTCATCCCACATTTCTACTTGTCCAAGCGCTTCTAATTGTTCTATAAAAGGTTGCGGAATTTTTCGAGTAACAATGATTTTATCCATACGAACACTCCTATTTTTCAAGTTCTTTAATCACTTCATTTAAATCCTTAAAAGTATAAGTCGGTGGTACTGATTTTTTCTCTATTTCTTCTTTAGTTGTGACACCAGTTTGTACATGAATCGTGTCTATATCAACATTAATACCAGACATAATATCTGTATCATATAAATCTCCTACCATCGCTACATCTGAACGGTCTAAGTCTAAAATTTCTAAGGCTTTATTCATAATAATCGGCTCTGGTTTGCCAATAAATACGGGTTGGACACCTGTCGAAACTGACACGACACTTGTAATCGCTCCATTACCTGGTAAAAATCCTCTCTCTTTTGGTATAGAGACATCTTGGTTTGTTGAGATAAACTTAGCACCATTTCGCACACCTAACGTTGCAGTTGAAAGCTTTTCGTAGGTAACTTGCTCATCTAAACCAACCACTACGTAATCCACGAATTCATCGTCTTTGAGTACCAATCCTTGTGCAGTTAAAGCATTGGATAACCCGCTTCCACCTAACATGTATACAGTTGCTCCAGGTGATTCTTCTGCGATAAATTCTGCGGTTGCCAAAGCTGATGTAACAACTTCATCAGCTTGTGCGACAATACCCATTGTATTTAATTTTGATACTACTTCTTCTGGTTCTTTCGTTGAATTATTTGTCACGTATAAATGTGGAATATCTTGATTATTTAAGTAAGAAATAAATTTGGCTGCTCCATCAATTTCTTCATTCCCTTTATACATCGTTCCATCTAAATCGATTAAATACGCTTTATAATTTTTCATTATGACTTATTCTCCTTTTTTACCAAAAGCTGTGATTGGAACATTTTCATTTTTTAAAAACTGAATTACTTCATCAATATAACTTTGATAAAATGGCACTGCTTCATCAAAGATGGGTATCAATGTCGTCGTATTAAGTTCATCATAATAATGAACAAATTGCTTTCTTACATCAACGGTTTGATTAATTTGATGTTGTGTATCTTTAGATATCACTTTTTCTAACGCTAAAATATCTATAACATCCTTATAATTACCAGGATCTCTAAGTATAAAGCCGTCTATAATCATATTACCAATGTCTACCGCTGATTCAATAAACATTTGCGCAATACGTTCAAATGCATAATGATTATCTTTATGGCTAGGATAATCTTGAATTAATTGTTGTAAATAATTTAATTTAGTATTCAATTGTTCTTTATTAACAAAATACATTTTAGTCACCCCTATCCATCTCATCATACCATAACTTTGCAGACAAATTCATTTATGGTTATACTGTAAATCAAGACTTTTAGTAAGATCAAAATTGCTTTAAATAAGCTAATTTAAACTAAATACTTATATTGTTAGGAGCCTAAACATGATTGATATGTATCTATATGATGATGATGAATCTGCACAAGCCCAATTTGTTGGTTTTGTTGGTGAACACAGCCGTTATGATTTAATGCTAGTTCAAACCAACCGCCATTTTGGGAAAACAATCGTCCTTAATATGCAAACAAATAAATTTGGCATTATTGGCACAGATGACTTAGAAGAAGAAGGCTATATCGCACATATTCTTGGTGTGTCTGAAATCGAAGGTAACGAGATTACAGCATATTTAAATGAAGTCATTCAATAACATGATGCCATAGTACTTGCACTATGCCTCAAAATATTAATCAATAAAAACAAACCAAAAGCGTATAATCGCCTTTGGTTTGTTTTGTTAAAATGGAAATATCTATTCACTGTTTGCCAGCTTATATTATTTCTCTGATTGTTGGATACTGGGCTGAATTTTAACATCATGCAGTTTATCTTCTTCAAGTATCGCGTCACTTTCTGTTGTTTCGCTTTCATCTAACTGTGTCTTAATTTCACTTTCTGGAATACGTCTTAAAATAAAGTAAGGACAGCCAAAATTACAATACTCTAATAGATAATCTTGTATTGTTGAGAATCGTTTACTTAACTCTGCCTTTTTATTATTATCATTATAAAACCCTTTTAATCTCAATTGGTCATATCCAAAATCACCAACAATGAAATCATACTTATCCAAAATATCTGAGTATCTGTTGGCAAATGTTTCTTCTTCAAAACACGCTCTATATTCCTCTATTATCTCAAAGTATTGTCCATTTACTTTTATCATATCATTCACCTAATCTATGTCATTTCATAAACTCAATTATAAATAATAAAATATTAAAATGACTCACATATTTATATCATATTTCTAATAAAGACTTAGTTCATATAGTGCGATACACGCAATCATCTAAAATGAACTAAGCCTTATTTTAATTAGTTATTCGTATCTGTACCAATTTCATTACCAAGTTTTTCTTCTCCGATGCGGTGTCTTTCTTTTGCAGCTTCATTTACTTGTTCATCTGCATGATAAGAACTTCTTACAAGTGGACCAGCTTGGCAATGTTTAAAACCTTTATCCATTGCTACTTTTCTTAATTTACCAAATTCTAAAGGTGTGTAATATTTTTCAACTTTTAAGTGTTTACGTGAAGGTTGTAAATATTGACCTATTGTCAAAATATCCACATCATTAGCACGAAGGTCATCCATTGTTTCATAAATTTCCTCGTGTGTTTCACCTAATCCCACCATTAAACTTGATTTTGTAGGAATATCAGGTTGTAATTCTTTAGAACGTCTCAAGAACTCTAATGTACGATCGTAAGTCGCTCTAGCACGAACTCTCGGTGTCAAACGGCGAACTGTCTCGATGTTATGGTTTAAGATATCCGGTTTTGATGCCATTAATGTTTCTAATGCATCATAATCTCCGCCCATATCTGAAGGTAAGATTTCAATTGATGTAAATGGATTACGTTCACGTACTTTACGCACTGTTTCAGCGTATACATTTGAACCTGCATCTCTTAAATCATCACGCGCAACTGCAGTAATAACAACATGTTTTAAATTCATTAACTCTACAGATTCTGCCACGCGTTCTGGCTCATCTAAATCTAATTCGTTAGGTAAACCAGTCTTAACTGCACAGAAACGACAAGCTCGTGTACAAACTGCACCAAGAATCATAAATGTTGCAGTACGACGCTCACCCCAACACTCGTGTATATTAGGACACTTTGCTTCTTCACAAACTGTATGTAAATTCTTTTCGCGCATCATTTTCTTAAGACCAGTATAATTTTCGTTAGTATTTAGTTTTATTTTTAACCAATCTGGTTTACGTAAAATTTCTTCATTTTTAGTAGCCATAACATGACAATCCTCCCGATTTGAAATCTCTAATCATTATAACGAAATTTCCAACAAATTAAAACGTATTATTACAACAATTTAATATTCTAACAATTTTTCCTTGAAAATATCTCGTAAAAACTCTGGCATTAAGTAATCTATGGCTTGGTCTTTTAACATTGGGAAATATCTACCAAATGTATACATATCAACTGTTCCTAAGATATACGTGCCATCATTATCTATTTCTTCACCATTGATAAAATAACGTGATTCCGATTCGATAAATCCAAGGTTATATAAAATATAACCGCCAAAAATATCACCCCTAAAACCCAAACCTTGCGCATGTTCATTCAAATATTCTTGCTTTTGACTTTTAATAATTACTTGCTTTAATTCTTGACCACTTAATTTAATACGCACTGCGTTAATTGGATGCGGTAACATTTGATGAATATCATATTCTGTAATTTGATTACCATCAATTCCTTGTACAATTAAACCAGCATTAATAATCGTACAATCTGCATTCGTAAATTCAAACAAACTCTCTGCTAGCATATAAGATGTTTGTGAAATCATGTTCGTTCTTCTAGGTAATTGGATGGGATAATCTATGACAGCGTCACTAAGGAGTGCCTTGCCTTCCGCTTCAAAATGTGTTTCTACTTCAGGCAGCTTTTCTATAGGGTGAATCGTTGCTTCTTTATGCACTACAACATTATCTTCAATCTCTAAAGTAACCTCTCCTAAGAAATAACCATATTTACCTGCAGCTGCCATAAGCACGCCATGATTAAATTCACCATTTTCGAAATAATGATGCGTATGACTTCCTAAAATCAAATCAATTTCAGGTATTTCTTGACATAACTTTTCGTCAAAAAAGACCCCTACATGACTCATAATAATTAATAAATCATAAGCACCTTCATTAGCACTTATCTCGTCTTTAATTGCTTCTAATGGATTCGTCACAACCCAGTCTAGCGCTCTATAAAAAGGCGTAAATGGAGCTGTAGCAGCCACAAATAATATACGCACACCATCTATTACCTTAATAAATGATGAAGAGATATTATTTGGTAATTGACCGCGTTCATCAAAAACATTGGCACAAGTCACATCAAATTTTGCATTATCGTATAATGTGTTTAATGCATCATGAGATATCGTCATACCTTCGTTATTACCAATCGTAGCCAAATCACAATGTGCATCATTTAATAATTCAACATTTTTGATACCCATCGTTGCCTCAGTCACAGGCGCTGACAAATCAACGTGATCACCTATATCTAAGTAGAGCGAGGGATGATTCAATTTAGGTCTCTCTTGAGCTAAATACTCAGTGATACGTGCGTATTCATGTAGATGACTGTGTATATCATTCGTATGATAAATTGTTAATTTCATCTATGTTTTCCCTCCTCTTATTTTATAAAAATGATTTAATGATTAGATATATACCCATTATGAGCATGACTGCACGCAATAATGTAACGACAGTATTCGATTGAATGGATCGATTAATTTTGACACCTAATTTAGCACCAAAATAACTTGCTATAATTAAGATGATTGCATAACCCCAGGCTACGTGACCTTGTACGATATGACCTGCTGAACTGACAACACTTGAAAAGAAAATCATCATCATACTCGTACCTACCGCAACATGCGGTGGGAATCTAAATACAATGAGCATTAGTGGTGTCATTAAAGCACCGCCACCAATACCAAAGAGTCCTGTTAAAATACCAATAAATAATGTAGCCACAAATGCAACCAATGGTGGTACGTGATAGTGATATGTTTCCCCATGACCATCCACATAGGTTTTTTCATATTGTGGTTTCGCAAATACTTTTAAAGGCTTAATTTTATTTCTCACCATCAATAGGATGGCAACTAAGATTAAAAATATACCAAAATATAAATTAAATGATTCTAATGTCAGATAACGACTTATGATTGAACCAATTAATGAACCTGGTAGTAAGCCAAATAAAAATATCGATCCATTCTTAACATCAACTTGTTTTGTCTTAAGATAACCAAGTGTGGAAGATAAGCCGGTTACAATTAATATAACAGAAGATGTTCCGATAGCAATTTGAGGTGTTATGCCGTGTAACAAATCATTATCCACACCTAAGTATACAATTGTCGGAACTATTATTATGCCGCCACCAATACCTACTAAAGAGCCTATGACCGCTGACAAACCACCAATTAAAATCAATAATATAATTGTTAACATCTTATCGCTCCTAGAATAATTTTAATTGCTGTGGTGCTAATCCTTCGTAATCTATGCTCAACAAGCGTTGGTATGTTTTAGCATTTTGTGCTGCATGACCACCAGAATTATTATTAAATACAACATAAATTTTTTTGGCTTTATGTTCTAATACTTTAACTTTATTCACTAAATCTTGTAGTTCAGATTCACTGTAATCATATAGATATCTCACGTCGCGCCATGCCTCGTCGGTCATGTCCTTTTTCGTCCACCCGTGAACATTCCGACCATGATAACGTACAAATGCTTTTTCATGCGTGATTCTATTGACGAGCGGTATAGACCCTTGACCTGCTTGTGGTTCATCACAAACAGCATGGATGATGCGTTGTTGCGTTAAAAACGCCAATGTTTCTTCTTTAAATTGATCATTAAACCACGATTGATGCCTAAACTCGACACATATCGGAAAGTCTTTTAATTGTTCTCGCACGTATCTTATATATGTAATATTCGGTACGGTACAATCAAACCATGGTGGAAATTGAACTAATATCATAGCGAGTTTACTTTCATCTATTAGCGGTTGTAACATATCCTTAAATTGATCAAAAAGGCTTTGTCTTGTTTCTGCATAATCATGAAAATCAGCATGAAGTGTTAGTGCTTGATGTATTTTAACAATAAATTCAAAGCGTTCTGGTGTTTCTTTAATCCACTTTCTTATATTCCTTTCAGGTTGTATGGCATAATAAGTTGCATCAAGTTCCACTATTGGAAAGTGACTTGCGTATGTAATTAATTTATCTGTTTTTCGTTGCAAATCCTCATATAATGTATCGTGGTCGCCCCAACCTGTTAATCCAATATTTATCATATCTATCACCAAATTAATGATACCACAGATGATTTATGATATTCACTTGATTAAATTCAATTTACGATAACTTTAAAAAACTAAAGATTTTTATTTCAAATGATTTACTATGTATCATAAAAAATGAGACTAGCAACTTAATAATTCATTAAGCCTTCTAGTCTCGTCTTTGATAATTTTTCATATATGGCGTTGCAGTTATCGATTCATTATTTCATTTGCTTGTTTAACCACATTTTCTATTAGTGCCCAAGCCGACATATGTTGTACAAGCCTTGGACTTTGACCACTCCATAAATGTGTCCACTGCGCATTACCTTTATTTGCGGCTTCTTTGCGCAATGCATTTGTCAGTTGATTTTGTATCGGATAATCTGGAATTTCATCATCATATTCATTCATTTTATGAATAAATTCATTATCTATGCCTCTTGCTGGTTTACCAGTAATAACATTAGTGACAACTGTATCCGTTTCTTTACTTTGACTAATTGCATGCTTATATAGTTGACTTGCACCACTTTCATCTGATGTTAAAAATGCTGTGCCCATTTGAACACCTTCTGCGCCTAATACCATACTAGCCACTAATCCTCTACCATCCATAATCCCGCCTGCTGCTACGACTGGGATATTGATTTGATCAACCATTTGAGGAACTAAAGACATGGTGCCAATAAGCGGTGTAAGTTGGCTTGCAGTTTCAGAAAACGCGCCTCTATGACCACCTGCTTCACTACCTTGCGCAATGACCATATCCATTCCTGCAGATTCATTGGCTATTGCCTCTTCAACACTTGTTGCTGTGCCAATTAATTTAATATGACGTTCTTTTAATTTTTCAATAACTGTTTGTTCCGGAATACCAAATGTAAATGAAACCGCAGGCACACCTTTTTCAATAACTAGGTCAATCGCATCTTCAAATTGCTGTTTTTCAGTCATATTGATTACAGGCTCTTCTATATTAAATGCACGTCTATAGGGCTTTAACCATGCATTCATATGTTCCACTTTTTCAGGGATGTATAATTTATCACTTGGTACGAATAAATTGACTGCATAAGGTAAATCCGTTAATTCTTGAACATAAGTAATTTCTTGTTCTAATCTATCTGATCTAAAATATCCAGCTCCAATTGTACCTAATCCACCAGCATTACTCACAGTTGCAACTAATTCAGGTGTCGTTGAACCAGCCATGCCCGCTTGAATAATTGGATATTTTACATTCAATAACCCAGTAACTCTTGTAGATAATTTCATACCAACATACTCCTTTAATACACGTCTAAGGCAAGTCGAGACGCAGACTACCTTATCCGTTTTGATTTGATCAGCAACCAACTCAAATTCACACTAGATAGATACTTCCTCAAAAACTATTTTTCACTATATGCTTTTTTCTGTAATTCTAATTTTTCCTTTTCTTCTTCGTCCATTTCATCTTCAATTTCCATTCCGAGCATCTCTTCAATCAGATCTTCATGAGAAACAATCGCATCGGTGCCACCATATTCATCTAACACAATCGCTAAATGCTTTCTTGAAACTGTCATTTTTCTTAACACCCACTCGGCTCTATTGTGCTCATTCACAAATAAAGGTTCAGATGTATAGTTTAAAATATCATTATCTGGTTCACGACTCCATGCAAGTAAGTATTTAGAATGGAAAATACCTATCACATCATCTATATCTTCATCATAGACTGGATATCTAGTGTAAGGCTTTGATACGACTGTCTCATATGCATCTTCGTATGAAACATCTGATGGAAAAGCTGTAACATTGATGCGTGGTGTTGTATCTATATCTGTAATCTTTAATTGCTCAAAATCCATGACACCTTGTATGCGATTTCGTTCTATTTCATTAAACGCACCTTCACTGCCTGCAATCGTCACCATCTGTCTAATTTCTTCTTTAGAAAAGCGCTTTGTCTCATCTGTACCATTTGATAGTGCTTTATTTATCAAATCTGTTAATGCATTTAATATCTTAGTGATTGGTTTAAAAATAAATACAAAAAATGAAATTGGTGTATAAATCAAACGCGACATTCTGTCAGGATAAGTGGCAGCGATAGATTTGGGTATAACTTCCGAAATAATGATAATTGCTATCGTAGTTACTGCTGTAGCTAACCCAACATTAATCCCCATATCAACTGCAAGAATTGTTACAAGTGTCGGTAAAATAATATTTGCAATATTATTACCTATTAAAATCGTAGTTATAAATTCGCTCGGTTTACTTAATAACTTTGCGAGTTTTCCGGCTTTTTTGTTTCCGTGTTGTGCATCTGTTTGTATCTTCATCCTGTTTGCAGCAGTTAAAGCTGTTTCACTTCCTGAAAAGAAAAATGAAGCAAACAAAAGTATGATTATAGCAATAATCATCAGTGCAAGACTCCTTTAGCAATCATTATTAAAAAACTTTATATTTTGATATTTTATTCCCTAATCCTATATATGATAAACACGCTTCCACTTGATAAATTAAATGATATAGCATATATCTAAAACCGAAATAAAGTTTATACGGTGTAGCTTCACTTTTTCATCATCCTCATGTTAAAGTACTTTATCACCATAATTTGCTCTACAAATTTAAATAACAGACAAGAGTATTTCTATGGCCAAAGTTCAATAATGCCAAAGTTGTGGTATGCCACTTGATAAAAAAACACCAGTTGGTACAGAAAGTGATGGTATTTTATCGAAAAAATACTGTCTTCATTGTTACCAAGATGGTGCTTTTACAATGAACCTAGATTTTGATGCAATGTACGCATATAACCTGAAAAGATTCCAATAATCCGATATGAATAAAGTTCAAAAATTCTTTTTAAACAAAATGTACACAAAAAAATTCATGGCAAAATTAGATCGTTGGCGTAAATGACACTAAGTTTATACACTATGTAATATGGCAAGCAATGTATATGATTACTTCCAACATTGAACCTGTATGTTTACACTGAAATCATATCAAAAAAACACGAGTATACACTATAGTTAAAGTATCACTTGATGCACACTTTAACCATAGGTATTACTCGTGTTTTATTATTTTATAAAAGAAAGTTAGAGATTAGAAAATCTTAACCAATACTTCCTTCCATTTCGAATTTAATTAAACGGTTCATTTCAACAGCATATTCCATTGGAAGTTCTTTCGTGAATGGTTCAATGAAGCCCATTACGATCATTTCTGTAGCTTCTTCTTCAGAAATACCACGACTCATCAAGTAGAATAATTGTTCTTCAGAAACTTTTGAAACTTTCGCTTCATGCTCTAAAGAAATATTATCATTGAATACTTCATTATAAGGAATTGTATCTGAAGTTGACTCATTATCTAAAATTAAAGTATCACATTCGATGTTTGAACGCGCACCTTTCGCTTTACGACCAAAATGAACGATACCACGATAAACAACTTTACCGCCATCTTTAGAAATAGATTTAGAGACAATCGTTGAAGAAGTATTAGGTGCTTTATGAATCATTTTAGCGCCTGCATCTTGAACTTGTCCTTTACCAGCAAATGCAATCGATAATGTGCTACCTTTAGCGCCTTCGCCCATTAGTACACAGTTTGGATATTTCATAGTTAATTTAGAACCTAAGTTACCATCAACCCATTCCATGTTACCATTTTCGTATACTAATGTACGTTTCGTTACTAAGTTATAAACATTGTTTGCCCAGTTTTGGATTGTTGTATAACGCACGTGTGCATCTTTATGAACAATAATTTCAACAACAGCTGAGTGTAATGAGCTTGTTGAGTAAACAGGGGCAGTACAACCTTCAACATAGTTCACTGAAGCACCTTCATCTGCAATGATTAAAGTACGTTCGAATTGTCCCATATTTTCTGAGTTAATACGGAAATAAGCTTGTAATGGTGTATCTAATTTAATATTTTTAGGTACGTAGATGAATGAACCACCTGACCATACAGCTGAGTTTAACGCTGAGAATTTGTTATCTGCAGCTGGCACAACCGTTGAGAAATACTGCTTAAATAACTCTTCGTTTTCTCTTAAAGCACTGTCTGTATCTTTAAAGATAATGCCTTTATCTTCAAGTTCTTTTTCCATATTATGGTAAACAACTTCTGACTCATATTGTGCTGAAACACCAGCAAGATATTTTTGCTCTGCTTCTGGAATACCAAGTTTATCAAATGTACGTTTGATTTCTTCTGGCACTTCATCCCAAGAACGTTCAGTGTTCTCTGATGGCTTAACATAGTAAGTGATATCATCAAAATCCAATTCTGATAAATCCCCACCCCATTGTGGCATAGGCATTTTATAAAATTGTTTTAATGATTTCAATCTATAATTTAGCATCCATTCTGGTTCTTCTTTCATATTTGAAATTTCACGGACAATATTTTCCGTCAAACCGCGTTCTGATCTAAAAATGGAAACATCTTCATCGTGGAAACCATATTGATAATTCCCAACATCAGGTGCTTTTTTAGCCATTTAAATCACTCCTTTTATATATTAAAAAACGACTAACGTGCTAATTGATTTGTCTGTTATTTGCATTTTTTACTTTATCTCATAGAGACTGTTATTCTATCTATACATATTCACGTTTATTTATCTTGTTGTTCTTTCCAGTTTGAATGGAATTTTACACAATGTCAACGTATCAATTCGAATGAATCTTTACTCTTCTGTATTGCCTTCCTTTTCAACTGTACCCTTTTCAAGTGCTTTCCAAGCTAATGTGGCACATTTAATTCTTGCTGGAAATTGCGCAACACCTTGTAACGCTTCAATGTCGCCCATATCTTCGCTAATTTCATATTCTTCACCAAGCATCATTTTTGAAAATTCTTGGCTCATTTTCATAGCGTCAGCCAATGTGTGACCTTTGACCGCTTCTGTCATCATAGAAGCGCTCGACATAGAAATAGAACAACCTTCACCATCAAATTTAGCATCTTTAATGAAACCATCTTCGATGTCAAACGTTAGATGAATGCGATCCCCACAAGTTGGATTGTTCATGTCTACCGTCATAGAACCATTGTCTAAAGTACCTTTATTTCTAGGACTTTTATAATGATCCATTATAACTGAACGATACAACTGATTTAAATTATTAAAATTCATATGAGAAAAACTCCTTCGTTTGTTTCAATGCTTCAACGAATTGGTCAATATCTTCTTTCGTGTTATAAATGTAAAAACTTGCACGCGCTGTAGAAGATTGATTTAACCATTTCATAAGTGGTTGTGCACAATGATGCCCTGCTCTTACTGCTACGCCTTCAGTATCTACTGCAGTCGCAACGTCATGTGCATGAACATCAACCATATTAAAAGTAATGACACCTGCACGTTTGTCTTTGGCAGGTCCATAAATTTCAATACCATCTACTTCTGACATTTTATCATAAGCGTATGCAGTTAATTCTGATTCATGTTGATGAATCGCTTCGAAGCCAATATTTTGTAAATATCTAATTGCTTCGGCCAAACCAATTGCCTGTGCAATTAATGGTGTACCAGCTTCAAATTTAGTCGGTAAATCTGCCCATGAAGCATCGTACTTACTTACAAAATCTATCATGTCACCGCCGAATTCGGTAGGCTCCATTTTATTAAGTAGCGTACGTTTACCATACAGAACACCAATACCTGTTGGCCCTAGCATTTTATGGCCACTAAAGCTATAGAAATCGACATCTAACGCTTGCATATCTAGTGCCATATGAGGCGCAGCTTGTGCACCATCAACACTGATAATTGCACCGTGTTGGTGTGCGATTTCAGTAATTGCTTTAATATCATTAATCGTACCTAAGACATTAGAAACATGTGCAATCGCAACAATTTTAGTATTATCATTGATTGTTGCCTTAACATCTTCTAACGCTAATTGCCCATCTTCAGTCATTGGTATAAATTTCAAATGTGCATTTTTACGTTTAGCTAATTGTTGCCACGGCACAATATTTGCATGATGTTCCATTTCAGTAACAACAATCTCATCACCTTCAGAAACATGTGCGTCACCATAACTATGTGCAACAATATTAATAGAAGCCGTTGTACCTCTTGTAAAAATGACTTCCTCAAAATATTTAGCATTAATGAAACGTCTGACCGTTTCACGTGCACTCTCGTAACCATCTGTTGCTAATGAACCAAGTGTGTGAACACCACGATGCACATTTGAGTTATAACGTTTGTAATAATCCGCCATAACATCAATCACTTGAACAGGCGTTTGGCTAGTGGCCGTTGTATCTAAATACGCTAATCTTTTGCCATTCACTTGTTGGTTGAGAATCGGAAAATCTTTTATAATTTCAGTAACATTTAATGTATCAGTCAAATTATTCACAGGCCTTCCTTAATTAAGAATCAATAATCAGACCTTAGTAAAGGTTCAATCATAACTTGTAAAACGTATTTAATAACCATTTACATACGTTCAAATTTTGACATCACAATTTAATTACTACTGTCCTTGACTACATTTATTTTTGTTAATTATTTGTTTACTTTAAGTTCAATTACTTCACGTAATTGGCGTTTTACATCTTCGATAGGTAATTCACGTACTACTGGATCTAAGAAGCCGTGAATAACTAAACGTTCAGCTTCTTGACGAGAAATACCACGACTCATTAAGTAATAAAGTTGTTCTGGGTCTACACGACCAACAGAAGCTGCATGTCCAGCCTCTACATCGTCTTCATCAATTAATAAGATTGGGTTAGCATCTCCTCGAGCATTTTCAGATAGCATTAATACACGAGATTCTTGGTTTGCATTTGATTTCGTACCACCATGTTTAATATAACCAATACCATTAAATACAGTTGAAGCACTTTCAAGCATAACACCGTGTTTTAAAATATAACCAATCGTTTCTTTACCATATTGAACAATTTTAGAAGTTAAATTGATTTTTTGACTTCCAGTTCCAACTACCACGGACTTCAATTCACTTTCAGAACGATCACCGATTAAGTTAGTTGTATTATCAATAATTTGACTACCTTCATTCATTAGACCTAAAGCCCAATTAATCTTCGCATCAGCATCTGCTGTACCACGACGAATGATATGACCCGTAAAGCCTTTATCTAAATAATCAACTGATCCGTAAGTGATTTTTGAGTTAGCACCAGCAATTACTTCTGAAATAATGTTTAGTTGATTGCCTTCACCGTCTGCATTTGATAAATAGTTTTCTACGTATGTTACTTCTGCACTTTCTTCAGCAGCAATAATAACATGATTGTAAAAACTTGCTTGGTTGTCATCATGTAACACAACATATTGAATAGGGTGCTCCACGACAACGTTTTTAGGTACGTAAACAAACATACCACCGTTTAATAACGCTGTGTGTAACGCAGTCAATCTATGCTCATCTACAACTACTGCTTCTTTCATGAAATATTGTTTCACTAAATCTGGGTGATTTACTAACGCATCTGCTAAGCCTTCTACAATGACACCGTCATTTTTTGCAGAGTCAGAAACTTTAGAAAAAGCAAGTGTATTATTATGTTGGATAATTAAATTTTCTGAGTTCTCAATATCAATAATCTCTTTAACAGCTTCTGGCAATGCTTCTAATGATTGATATACATCGCCTGTCGTTTCATGTTGTTTAAATGAGTCAAAATCCCATCTATTAATTTTTGTTTTATCTGGTTTTGGCATTTCTAAAGTTTCAGTTAATTTCAACGCTTCTTTACGTAATTCTGTTAACCAAGCTGGCTCATTATGGGCTTGTGAATACTCAACAAGTTGCGCTTCAGAAATGTTCAAAGTTTCAGTCGTCATACTATTTTCCTCCCATTTGATGATTATATGATTTAATTCATCGGCTTAAATCAAGACCTTAAATCTTCATCTAAATTAATATATTTAATATGAGTTGAGACTTATTCTGCAGCACCGAACTCTTCTTTAACCCATTCGTAACCTTCTTCTTCAAGGCGTTTCGCTAATTCAGGACCGCCTGAAGTAACTACTTTACCACCATACATTACATGAACGTGATCAGGTGTGATGTAGTTTAATAGACGTTGATAGTGCGTAATGATTAATGAACCGAACTCTTTACCACGCATTTGGTTGATACCTTTAGAAACAACTTTTAGCGCATCGATATCTAAACCAGAGTCAATTTCATCTAAAATAGCAAATTTAGGTTCTAACATCATTAATTGTAAAATCTCATTACGTTTTTTCTCTCCGCCTGAGAAACCTTCATTTAAATAACGTTGAGCCATATCTTGATCTATATCTAAATAGTCCATTTCTTTATCAAGTTTCTTAATGAATTGCATTAAGTTAATTTCTTCGCCTTCTTCACGCTTTGCATTAATTGCTGAACGCATGAAATCTGCATTAGTTACACCAGTGATTTCTGATGGATATTGCATTGCTAAGAAAAGACCTGCTTTCGCACGTTCGTCAACTTCTAATTCTAAGATGTTGACGCCATCTAAGATAACTTCCCCTTGAGTTACTTCAAAGCTAGGGTGTCCCATGATTGCAGATGATAATGTTGATTTACCCGTACCATTTGGCCCCATAATTGCGTGTATTTCACCAGTGTTAATTGTTAAGTTAACACCTTTTAAGATTTCTTTATCTTCTATAGACACATGTAGGTCTTTAATTTCTAATGTTGATGGCATACATATTCCCTCCGTATTATATGATATGTTTTCCTATCTAGTTTATAATAATTTTAATCTACAGTCAAAAGACTGAGCCCTTGTTACATCATCTCATTATAACGTAGTTATAGGTGAATATAAACCTTTTCAAGTGCTAAATTAAAATCGTTATTAAAACACAATCATTTTCGATAATAATAGTAAGTATTTCTTAACTGATAAAAAACGATATCATGTTCTCAATGGTAATTTTCCGCAATATAATCAAAAATATATTTTTTACATCCTTTTTATTTTACGTGTTTCATTATTGTAATAGGCCATATTATGCTATTATCATTAATACATTTTATTTAAGAAAGGAATTGAATATGTCAAAAATCAAATGGTCAAATCTTTGGAAAGGTTTTGCGATGGGAACGACAGATCTCGTACCTGGTGTTAGTGGCGGTACAATCGCGCTCTTACTGGGTATATACGATGATTTTATACGTTCTATCAGTGGTCTTTTTTCAAAACGTTTTTGGGAAAGTTTAAAGTTTTTACTGCCTATCGGTATCGGCATGGTAGTTGCAATCGGTTTACTTAGTAAACTAATCAACTATTTACTTAATACGCATACTGTTCCAACAATGTTCTTTTTTGTAGGTTTAATTGGTGGTATCATCCCCTATTTATTGAAAACTTCTCGTTTTAAACACACTTTTACAACACCGCATTATTTATTATTAGTTGTAGGCATTATCATCATAGTAATGATGACTGTGATGAATAGTGGTGATAAGCATGCGGGAGAAACACTATCACTTTCAACAGGACTTATATTAAAATATTTTATTGCTGGCGCATGTGCTTCTAGTGCAATGTTATTACCAGGCATTTCAGGTTCATTTATGTTACTCGTATTCGGTGTTTACGGTACAATCATGTATGCTATTTCTGAATTTGTTTCACTTAACTTTGCAGCTTTACCTATTTTAATTACTGTCGGTTGTGGCGTATTATTCGGATTCTTGTGTTCTAGTAAATTAATCCAATATTTATTGTCTTATTATACTTATTTAACATACGCATTAATCATAGGATTTGTAATCGGTTCACTATATGCTGTATTCCCCGGTTTACCAAGTACAATAATGATTTGGATTATATCAATCGTTACACTGTTATTAGGTTTTGTGATCAGTTATAGATTAGGTAGGGTGACCGCCGATTAACCGTTTCAACCTAAATTATAATCATGCTTCAAAAAATCACTCAGTGTAATACGTTACACTAGCCATGAATTCTTAATTTTTATATAATAGAATATCAATCGGTATAGATTGAATAACAAATCAATGGAGGAATTAATTAATTTTTGGGAACCCTTATTAGTTTAATCACATTTATAGTATTACTTGCATTAACTGCATTCTTTGTTGCGACAGAATTCGCAATCGTCAAAGTACGTTCATCTCGTATCAATTCACTTGCTAGTGGAAATAATAAAAATGCGATTGCCGCTAAAAAAGTCGTAACGCATTTAGATGAATACCTAGCTGCTTGTCAATTAGGTATCACAATTACCGCTCTAGGAATAGGTATGGTCGGTGAATCCACTTTCGAATTTTTATTACATCCCTTATTTAGTAGTATTGGACTTTCTGAAACAATGATCCATATATTCACCTTAATCAGTGCTTTTGTTATTGCGACTTACTTACACGTTGTTGTTGGAGAAATGGCACCTAAGACCATTGCAATTCAAAAAGCTGAACAAATCACATTAATCATTGCCAAACCAATCATTATGTTTTACAAAATATTTTATCCATTTATATATATCCTTAACGGTTCGGCGCGTTTAATTTTAAAAATGTTCGGCATGCAACCTGCTAAAGAAAGTGAATTGTATCATTCAGAAGAAGAGTTAAAGCTATTAATTAAAGAAAGTCACGAAGGTGGAGAGATCTCTGAAAACGAATTAACTCATATTAATCGTGCCTTCGCTTTTGATGAAATGAAAATAAAAGACGGTTATCTACCTTTAGAAAAAGTTTCTGTTATCGATATAAATAGCGATATAAATGAAACAAAATCTTATGTAAACAATGCAAACTATACTAGATTTCCGGTAATCAAAGATAATCCAACGAACATTGTTGGCTACATTCATTCAAAAGATTTATTAAATGACAGTGTCACTTCAGTTCAGGAAATCACACACGATATCCTTAAAATTAAATTGACTACAAAATATCATCAGGTACTTGAACAAATGAAATCGCAACAAATTCATATCGCCCTTGTTGAAGATGAAAATCAACAAGCTATAGGTATCATTACAATGGAAAACATTTTAGAAAATATCGTCGGCGATATTAAAGATGAACACGATTAACATAAAATAATAAAACATAGGCGCAATAGGCACATATCATAAGACGTGACCTATTGCGCTTTTTTGTAAATTTAATTCTATATGACAAAATAACTTATGCAGAGGAGCGATCAATATTCAATACATTAAACATTTGCCTGGAAAATGGAAGATTATTGCGTCAACGTTTAATATGTGGACTTCTGGCAAAAAAGCAAATCCTTCTATCTCTTATTCAATAATAGAAAAGGAACCATTAATATTGCTAGACAAAGTACAGTATCAAACAAAATACAAAACAAAATCTATCTTAGGTTATGATAAATTAAAGGACGATCAATTTACTTGGACAGGCAAAGGATTGTTACGATGTTTCTCTAGCAAGTGGCGTATTATTTATTTAGATTCCGATATACTTATTATTCAATTTTCTTCCACTTTAGTAACAAAAGCGGGTATGGACATGCTAATCAAAGAAGAAGATGCAGGCAAATTATATAAAAAACGATTAAAGCATCAACCGAACTCATTTAATTTAAGTAAAGACATTATACAAAGTTTCCAATGGTTAATTTGATTTAAAAATTGAAAAACTAAAGTGTTTTTAATTTGTATTTAAATTTTAGGAATTAATGAACATTACAGAGCAAAATTTAATATTAGTTTCCAAACATCAAATTTTTTGAAAGACATTAAAATTAAATTTAGCGATTCATTTGAACTTTTCTGTATCGCAAATACAACAAACTATAGCGCGTTTAGTAATAATAACGAAAAACAAACGTATAGTAACTATACTTCTTTTACATGTGTAACGTAAAAAATAACTATCACTCGTCTTTTACTTTGTAGTTTTAGTTTTAAATAATGCCGTTTCACAATATTCCAAACATAAAAACAACCCTCTAACTATTTGAGTTAAAGGGTTTGTTAATATATTCAATATTATTTTGCTGGTACAACTGCACCATCGTAATGATCGTTGATGTAATCTTTAATTTCTTTAGATTGTAATACATCCATTAAAGCTTTGATTTTTTTATCGTTTTTATGTCCATCTTTAACTGCAATTAGGTTTGCATATGGATTATCTTTCGCTTTTTCTAAGACAATAGAATCATCTTTAGGGCTTAATTTTTGATCAATAGCAAAGTTAGAGTTAATGATGACGGCATCCGCATCTTCATTTTGATAAATTTTTGGTAAATATTCTGCTGATTGTTTGTTGTTAAATTTGATATCTTTTTTATTTTCTACAATATCATCAAATTTAGCATCTTCAATTTTAACACCTTTTTTAATTTTAATAAGTCCAGCGTCTTGGAAGAATTTTAAGAAACGACCTTCTTCAGCAGGATTATTTGAAACATAGACAGTAGCACCTTTAGGTAAATCTTTTAAACTTTTATATTTTTTAGAATATACGGCCATAGGTTCTAAATGAACATTACCTGCAGATTCAATCTTATAGCCTTTATCTTTTTTCTCAGTGTTTAAGTAAGGTGTATGTTGGAAGAAATTTGCGTCAATTTCTCCTTTATCTAATAATTTATTAGGTGTTGTATAATCATTGATTGTTTTAATCTTTAAATCATAACCTTTATCTTTTAATAACGGTTTTGCTTTTTCAAGAATTTCAGCGTGTGGCGCTGGTGAAGCACCGACAGTAATCGTCTTATCTTTACCGCCACCACCATTACCACATGCTGCTAGAACAAGTGCAAGCACAACGACCGAAGCTAAACTTAATAACTTTTTCATATAAAAATCTCCCCTTTATGAATTTATCTTTTATCAATTTTATTTGTTGCCCAATCACCAATAAATTGAATAATGAACACAATAATAAGTATTAAAATAGTTGAAACAAATATGACATCATTTTGATTACGTGTGAATCCTGTTAAATAAGCTAAGTTACCTAAACCACCTGCACCGATGACACCTGCAACTGCTGTAGAACCAACTAATGCGATGGCTGTCACTGTGATGCCAGATACTAATGCTGGCATTGCTTCTGGTAAAAGTACTTTTCTCACTACAGTCCAAGTACTCGCTCCCATTGACCAAGCCGCTTCGATTACACCTTTATCAATTTCTTTAAATGCGATTTCCACTAATCTTGCATAGAATGGTGCTGCACTGATGATTAATGCTGGCAATGCACCTGTAGGACCACTGATTGTGCCTAATACTAAACTTGTAAATGGAATTAACAATAAGATTAAAATGATAAACGGAATCGCTCTGAATAAATTCACAATGAATGAAACAATGCTATAAAATACTCTAGCGACTGGCGACTTACTTTTAGCTGATAAAAAGAGCAAGACACCTAAAATAATTCCTAAAACAAATGCAAATATTGTTGCTATTACCGTCATATAGATGGTTTCATATGTTGCAACCCAAACTTCTTCCCAGCTTACGTTTGGCATTGTAAACATTTCTCGGAGGATATCGCTTAATGAATTACCCATGTCTAACCACCTCCACAGATACATGTTGTGCCTCTAAATCATTCTTGAATTTTTCAAATTTTTCTGAATTTGCAACGGCAAATTGTATGATTAAAAATCCGATAGAACCGTCTTTTGTATGTTTAATATTAGCTTCCAAAATATTGACATCTAAATTGTGTGTCTTCGTTATGTATGACACTAATGGTTCCGTTGCGTTGTTCCCAGTAAAATTCAAACGCACAACGTAATCATTTTCATTAAGTGACACGAGTTCACTAATTGATTCGTCGAAGTCATCATTTAAGTCATCCTTCACAAAGCGTTTTGTCACATCGTGTTGTGGATTTTCGAATACACTTGAAACTTTGCCTTGTTCTATCACTTTACCATTTTCCATTACTGCAACTTCATCGCAAATACGTCTAATGACATGCATTTCATGTGTAATAATAACGATGGTTAAGTTTCTTTCTTCTTTTATTTTCAATAATAGTTCTAATATTTCATCTGTTGTCTGTGGATCTAATGCACTTGTCGCTTCATCACATAATAATACAGATGGTTCGTTAGCTAATGCTCTCGCAATACCCACACGTTGTTTTTGCCCACCTGATAATTCTGAAGGATAAGCATCTTCTCTCCCTTTCAATCCGACCAATTCCACTAACTCAAGCGCACGTTGCTTGGCTTCTTGTCGTGAAATCCCTGCGATTTCTAATGGGAATGTAATATTGTTTAATACAGTACGTGACCATAATAAATTGAAATGTTGAAAAATCATACTCACTTTTTGACGTTTTTTTCTTAAGTCCGATTTTGATAGCTTACCTATAGTGTCACCATCTATAATAACGTCTCCTGATGTTGGTTGCTCAAGATGATTTAAAAGTCTTATTAATGTACTTTTCCCCGCACCTGAAAAACCAACAACACCAAAAATTGAGCCTGATTGAATACTTAAATCAACATGATCTACAGCAAGTACGTCCTGTTTTTTCGTTTTGTACCTTTTGACTATTTGATTTAACTCAATCATTCTGTTGCCTCCTCGTATTGCTTTGTTTCAATTAAATAAAAAATGCTTTCCCTATGTTCATTGAAGAATAGAGAAAGCAACGTTTGCTTCTCTCATCTTCTAAAGTTTCTATGAACTTTATGTGAATTGGCACCATTTCTGTTACAGACGGTTGCCGGGCTTCAAAGGGCACATCCCTCCACCTCTCGTGATAAGAGTTTCGTTATTTAATTATTTTTAATCCTACCATCGCACTAATGATTCGTCAATAATTATTTTAAATTTTCTAACAAATTAGGGACGGATTGAAATGCGTAAATTCTTTTTTGCTCTTCACCTTTTGACATCAACATCAACACAGGTACAGATTGTATTTCATGTTCCTGACTAAAATCTGGATGAAAATTCAAATCGATTTTAGTAATTGGTAATTTTAATATTTCATTAGCAATGTCTAACATTCTTTCAGAAACTTTACAGGTACCACATGTCGGTGTGTATCCAAATATAAGATATTTTTCCTGATTTATATGTTCATCTATATTGACGCGTTGTTGATTTGTTAACTTCATGTTAATAAACTTACCCTTTCAGCTATATAATCCAATTTCGCTTTAGCTACTTTTTCTTCATCCTTTACCGTAAACCCATGCTTTTCAAGCACTCTGGATAAATATCGTTTAGGACAACGTGCAACCTCACAATATTGTTTATCTATTCTTATATGTCTACTTTCACTTAAATATCGTTTAAACCATTTTCGAATTTTTTCACCTTCATCATCGGCATCGACAAGTATATACACTTGTTTATCGTATAATGTATCAATCATTTCATCAATTTTATCGACACCCATCGTACCATT
Source organism: Staphylococcus sp. Z5-21 (assembly GCF_056529615.1). NCBI lineage: Bacteria > Bacillati > Bacillota > Bacilli > Caryophanales > Staphylococcaceae > Staphylococcus > Staphylococcus sp. Z5-21. The sequence continues at coordinate 2,000,195 of NZ_CP096462.1, forward strand.
AGTACAAATAATATCGATTGGTTGATCGATTACTTGTTTTACCCGCTTTTTGTCTGACTTTCCTTCTACAATAATTACTTGGTTTAGTATCGCCATGACATCCACCCTCTAAATGTTGATAGTAAATTTCTCTATTTAGTTCTTCACAATACTGAGTGACCATAAACATCCTTTACAGTTTTCTAATTTCATCTTATTATGGCAATCCATTTTTGTCAGCTAAATACACTTACCTACAACAAATGACAACGTCTGCATTTACAAAGTCTTAACAATTTTTTGATTAGTCTCATTTGAATATAGATAAAAAAAGGTAAAATAAAAACTCCAAGATAGTTATATCATGGAGTTCTATGTAATATTATTCACCAATCATTTCAGAATATTGTTCTGCTGACATTAATTCATCTAATTGACTTTCGTCACTTAATTCAACTTTTACCATCCAAGCTTTTTCGTAAGGTGATTCATTTACGAATTCTGGACTGTCTTCTAGTTCTTCATTAGATTCTAAAACTTTACCTGATACTGGCGCATAAAGTTCTGAAACTGTTTTTACGGACTCAACACTACCAAACGTGTCGCCTTCATTAATTTCATCATCAACTTCTGGTAATTCAACGAATACGATATCGCCAAGTTCACCTTGTGCATATTCAGTGATACCAATTGTTACTGTATTACCTTCAACTTTTACCCACTCATGTTCTTTAGAATATTTTAATTCACTCGGTACTGCCACGAGAATCCCCTCCTAAATGTTTTTACATATTAATGATGCCATATGAATAGCATACAATCAACTATTTAATGGCATCTTTAAATTATTATAATGTTTTCGAAAAACACCGGTAAAGCGTTTTCATTATTTTGTCAAAATAATAGTCCAACGTAATTTAATCGCCTTTATTATTTTATGACAACCAAGTTGCTTTATATTCGTCTTCTTTAAATCCAACAGTTACTTTGTCACCTGAAATCGCTAGCGGTCTTTTAACCAACATGCCATTGGCAGATAATAAATCTAACTTTTCATCATCTGTTAAATCTTTAAGTTTATCTTTTAAACCTAATTCACGATATTTAGCGCCATGCGTATTGAACAATTTATTAATATCGATATCAGTTACTTCTAGTATTTCTTTAAACTCATTTTTAGTTGGTGTATGCTGTACGATATCTATGGGTTCAAAACTCACACCGTAATCTTGTAAAAATTTAGCTGCTTTTTTACAAGTTGTACAATTAGGATACTGGTAAAATTTTATCATGATTCTGTACCTCCTATAACTAGTTATCACTAATATATCAAATTTGTTACAAAAACGCTCTAATTAATAAGCTGATTTTTTTTATAACATACAATCGTCCGTTATAATGGTATTACTAATATCAAAAAAAGGAGCAAAATCAATGAAACCTATTAACACAAATGATGCATTTAAAGAAACAATTCAAAGCGATAATCCAGTGATTGTAAAATTCGAAGCTGGTTGGTGCCCTGATTGTAAAGCAATGGATATGTGGATTGATCCAATTCAAGAAAAATACAATGATTATGGTTGGTTCACTGTTAACCGTGATGAATTAGAAGATGTTGCAGCAGAAAATGACGTTATGGGCATCCCTAGTTTACTCGTATTCAAAAATGGTGAAAAATTAGCACACCTACATTCTGCTAATGCGAAATCACCAGATCAAGTTGAATCATTTTTAGAAGAAACGTTTAAATAATCACTTAATTTTTAAACAATAAAAGGAAGCTGAAACATCTTTAGTTATGTTTCAGCTTCCTTTTTAATATGATGCAATGCATCACAGTACTTATAGCAATTAAAATTTTTCTATTATTTCATTAAAGTGACGCTCTCTATGAGGTAACTCGTCTTCTAAATCTGTTAAATATAACAACCCCACTAATTTTTCATCATCTTTAACCCCAAAGAGTTCTCTAATTTCTGGTGTAAAAATATATGCAGGTGATTTCCAACATGTACCTATACCTGCTTCGTGTAATAAGAGCATTAAATTTTGAGCAAATGCACCAAAAGCCATATGATTTTCCAAGTTTTCTTTTTGTCTAGGATCTTCTTTGACAATTAAAGCAAGCATACCACCTAAATGTGTGGCTACTTCATAATGGTTTTGCTGTTTTTTCTGTAAATTAGGAAATGCTATTTCTGATAATTGTTTACTCATATCTCCTAATCTATCTTTTGCAATATGAACTACTCTCCAAGGTTCTCTTAGACCATGGTTAGGCGCATCTGTAGCCTGTTTGATTGCTTTGTATAAAGCGTCGTCATCTATAGTCATATCTCTTTTAAAAATTTTAACACTTCTACGATTCGCAATTGCTTCTTGTAGTTCCATTATATATCGCCCTTTCGTCAATGATAACTATTTTCAATTATAAGACAGGTACAATATATTTTCAAATTACTCGTACATACTAAGTTGCTTTTTTAACGTGGAAACATGTATTTGTCCCGGCGCTTTGGGTGTGTCTAAACAGCCATATGAAATCGACCCTCCAAATACACCCTGTGCTGTTCTTGATATTAAACCAATCTTAGACATGGCAATGCCCACTACATGTTGCGTAACAACATCTGCAGTATCAGACATTGCATTCAATAGGTTTAGTACATCCTGTTTACCATGAGGCATCACAGCAACTTTTATATAATCCGAATCAAGCTGCTGCATTTTATAAAATAAATGCTTTAACGCTTCAAGCTTTGGTGTTTCCTTAAAATTATGGTGAGACAGTACGACTTGAACTTGATTTTTATGAGCTAGTTCAATCAGTTCTTGTAAAATATTGAGTGATCTAGTTTGATCAAATTCTATATCTAACATATCTATATTTTGGCAATTAGAAATTTTCCTTAGAATTTGTATATAGTCATCCTCCCCAAAATCACCTAAACCACCTTGATTTGAAGTTCGATACGTCACTAATAGCTTTTTATTTAGTTTTAAACTTTGAAGATCTTCAACAACTTTTTCGATAGCAATTTCGTTTAGATTTGTCCATTGATCGATTCGTAATTCAATAATATCAATTGAATCTTGAAACTGTATTAAATCATCTATCGTTGATTGTGAGAGTTCTTGTTCTGGTGCAATGGTTACAGCAACTTTTACTTCAGTCATTTAAAAACGCCCTCTTTTTAATAATATTTATAATTGTATAACAACTTCGAAAAAAATTACAAATAATCCTTAAATTATATTTTCTTGATATCTTAGAATGATTTAAATTTTATTTGTTGGGTAAAGAATAAATATGAAAATTTTAGGAGGTAATAAGTATGGCAGTAAATTATGAAACAAAAGCGACAAATACAGGTGGACGTAATGGACACGTTCAAACTGATGATAAAGCAATTGATGTAGCGATTGTACCACCAGCTCAAGCCGATGCTGAAAAAGGTACGAACCCAGAGCAATTGTTCGCAGCAGGTTACGCTTCATGCTTTAATGGTGCTTTCGATTTAATCTTAAAACAAAATAAAGTAAGAGGCGCTGAGCCAGAAGTTACTTTGACTGTTCGTTTAGAAGATGATCCAGAAGCAGAGAGCCCTAAATTAAGTGTTTCTATTGATGCAAAAGTTAAAAACGTATTATCTCAAGAAGAAGCAGAGAAATATTTACAAGATGCGCATGAGTTTTGTCCTTATTCAAAAGCGACACGTGGTAATATAGAAGTTGACTTAAATGTAGCAGTTGTAGATTAATATTAATATGTAATTCCCCCGAAATTCTAAATTGAATTTCGGGGGTTTTCTTTGCTATTCAGTTCTTGTTGCTTGTTCTTGAAGTCTCATGTTTTAAATACTTTTAATTGTCTTTATATTGGTTATACAGACATACAATTAATATTGAAAAAGAAATAAGAATAAGCACGATTAAAGAAACTATGATTGTTACTAAAGCCCCCATAATTTATGCCTCCGCTTTCATTTATATAACTCACCATATTATAGCATAATTATCCTATTTAATTTCGTTACTTAAAAATTATATTAAGGAATGGTTTAAACTTTATAAAAATATATTTTTTTATAACTTGAACTCTAAATTTATACATATCTTTACAAAAAATTAAATATAGTATTGCTCAAATAAATTTTTTCCTTTAGTATTATATATAAATCGCTTAACTACAGTACTTATACTTAATAATTTAGTTTTCTGGATAAGGAGGGAATAAATGACTCATATTCGTTATTTAACAATTGAAGATCTTCCTATATATCACGCGCTTTTACTACAAGGTATTGATAAGAAACTTGAGGTTATGGCATGGAAACTGCAAAATAAAAAATGTCTTGAAGAGGCAAATATTTCTAGAATCCTATCACCGGAGACTACGGACTACAATATTATCGGTGCATTTGATGGTGAGGAATTAATTGGTGCTGTCACATTAATTCATACAAATCGATATAGTATAGCGCATAAAGCTACATTGGAAAACATGTGTGTAAAAGGTGAAAATCACAACGCACGAGCATCTATATCAAACTTGTTAATGCGTAAAGTCTTCGAAATATGTAATGAAAAACAAATTGAGATTTTAATGACTTCTCTTGTTTCAAATAATATTAGTGGCAAAGTATTTTTCAGCAATCTCAATTTTGAGACACTGGTTTTGGAACAACACGCTAGAAAATATGAAGACTATTACGTAGATGAACATTGGCTCATTTACTACTTTAACAAGCAAGATATCGAGTTATTCGAATAAATCATACCGTTGATACCTATTAATTAAAATACGCCATATATTGGTGAATAAAGCGTTTGTATTAATGATTGACTGTGTTTCATTTAACATGAATATATCATTCTACCTCTTAATATTTTAAAATAACCTGCAATCCTACGCATAAGCAAATATTATTTTTAAGTAAGTACAAAACAGTTTTAATTTTTTTAAATTGATATCATTTTAAAATACAAGAGAGGACTGAATACTTTGAAATATGCTACAACCTTATTGTCACTATTCTTGTCGTTAATTACGTTAGCAACACCTTTACTTGCAATTGGAAAAGTTTTAGAAGGTAACCTACCTATTTTAACAGGTGGCTTATTTATCTTAGGTGTCTTATTAATTAACATTTACGCTTGTCTACGTGGCGATCGTATTGCGAACATTTTTGCAATGTGCGTATCTATTTTTTCATTTATTTTATTAAGTTATCCAATATGGACAGCTTATATTTCTGGATTTATAGCTTAATCTCTTACATATCAATTCAATATAATATTTAAACCTCTATAATTCTAAAGTTATTTAGTTAATTATAGAGGCTTTTTTATTTTCAAATTATATGCCCTATTAATTAATATAAAGTTTTTTCATATTTTAATTTTACAAATCTTCTGAAAGCGCTATAATATAAAAAATAGGGGGGATTACAAATGAATTTAGCTATATTAGGTTTTATCATGATTATTATATTCATGGTATTAATTATGACACGTAAAATGTCAGCCTTAACTGCGTTAATTGTTATACCAACAATTTTTGCATTGATTGGTGGTTTTTATGCAGGTCTCGGTAAATTTATGCTAGATGGTATTGAAACCGTTGCACCAACAGGAATTATGCTTACTTTCGCAATACTCTATTTTGGTGTGATGATTGACGCGGGATTATTCGAACCTGTCATTAATCAAATTATAAAAGTCGTTAAAGGGGACCCAGTTAAAATCACTTTTGGTACTGTTATCTTAGCATCAATGGTAGCATTAGATGGCGATGGGACAACGACTTTCATTATCACTGTTACTGCAATGATGCCACTTTATAAAAAAATCGGCATGAGTTTATATACACTATCGACGCTGGCACTACTATCCATAGGTGTTATGAATATGTTACCTTGGGGTGGCCCGACGGCACGAGCAATTTCTTCACTGCAAGTCACTACTGAAGAAGTATTCGTACCAATTATTCCTGCTATGATTGCCGGAATTGTTTTTGCTTTTGGCGTTGCATACATATTAGGTAAACGTGCCAAAAAACATATCACATCTTATACAGATATTGACTTAGATGATATTAAACCTACAGATACAAAAGAAGAATCATTACTTAAAAGACCTAAAATGCTTATACCAAATGCCTTGCTTACCATTTCGTTGATCATATGTTTGGTCATTAGTATCATGCCTATTCCAGTTATGTTTATGCTTTGGTTTGGCGTTGCAATTTTACTCAATTATCCAAATCTCAGTATTCAAAATTCAGTTGTAAAAAAACACGCTGGCGATGTACTATCCGTTATTAGTTTAGTATTTGCCTCTGGTATCTTTACTGGTGTAATGAATGGTACTAAGATGGTCAATGAAATGGCTAACGCCTTGGTACACATTATTCCTGATGCAATGGGCAACCATTTTGCTTTAATCACTGCGATACTTAGTGGCCCATTCACCTACTTTATGGCAAATGATCCATTTTATTATGGTGTATTACCAATACTTGCTGAATCAGCGCAACAATTTGGTATCTCTAAAGTTGACATGGCAAGAGCTTCGGTATTAGGACAACCGCTTCATGTATTAAGTCCACTATATGCTGCAGGTTACTTACTTGTCGGTATGTTAGATATTGAATACGGACAAAACCAAAGAATCGTCATAAAATGGGCTATTGGTTCCAGTTTATTTATGATTATTGTAGCCTGTGTCCTCGGTATTATACCTTGGTAAAGCATACACAGTAGCAAAAAAATAGATTTTAAATACCTACGACTATTATGATAGCGTAGGTTAGGATATAGACAAATCTACCACATTAATTTGTGGAAGATTTGTCTATTTTTTATATTTATTCATATATGTAGATCGTGCAGGACATATTTTTCCTATTGCATTGGCAGTCATTTGACCCAATTTCCATGGAAACAGCGCTAGCCGAAATCTACAAACTAAGACAGTGATTGCGTAAAGAGTGCGTAAAAACTGCCAACAAAGCCAAGACTTTGCCGACAGTTTGAATTACAACTATTAAGATGTCGAAATTTTTCGGGTCATTTTTTTATAATAAGTTCACAAAATGAGTTATATTTAAGCTTATATTTCTTTAAACCGCAACAGCACTATTCTATAAAATACTTTCAAATTTATATATGCTTTATGAATGATTCAAAAAATGACATAATAATAATTTATTTTTTGAATATCGTTTCATTTTCAACATACATGGGTAAAAGTTAACGTCGGATTTACAATATTAAGGAGTGTTTTTATGAATCAACTTAATGAATGTAATTACGTTAATCCATCTAAAGTTTCACTTGATTGGGAATGCTTTGTTGTAAGTAAAAGTGATATGGAACTAGATGGTTTACCTAAGGAACTCATTAACTCATGGATGGCTCAAAATATAATTGAACCTTTCTCGATCAGAAATAACGAAATAAATTTTAAAACTCAAGACATTAGAGACGCTTTGAGAAAACAAAATTGGTATTACGATAAGTAAACTTCTTTTTAATTATCTAAGTTCAATATTATTAAGGTATAAACTCAATGCTCTTTTTGCGGATGCTAATACTTCGTGATCAAAATAATGACTATAAAAATACGAGTTTAACTTAATAGAACTTGTTTCATATCTAGGGAAATTTTTATCTCTCATGATATTATGTGCAAGTTGCCCTAACGGTGTATCGTCTTCAATAAAACCAATTACAAAATCATAAAATGTCATAAGCGTTACCTCGACCATCTTTATTTTATTCGTTACACTGTTAATCTTTTTCAAATCTTTATTTAATCATAACAAATAATAACTATTTGTCTATTACGATACATTTTAAAATTTAAAAGTTTTTTAATTGTTTACTGTCGCCACAAGATTTAATTAAGAATTGTAAATTTTATAAAGTTTTTTTAATTATATGTTAATCTCTAACAATATATTTTAAAGCTGAGTGAAATATGCGTATCAGCCCACTTTTTATTGTCATATATTAATATATTAACAAAACAAACCCTACGCATTCATATGCGTAGGGTTTACTTGTATCCAAAAACTAAATTTCATTTCGTTTTACTCAGCCTAAATTGTATTGGTTTTAGACTAAGACATTACCGTTTTGATCTGCTGGTTTGAATAATGTTAAAATTGCGCCAATAATCGCTAAAATTTGTGGAATCCCTGTCCAACAAAATACTAGGAAAAGAATACCCATACCTGTTTTTCTTGCGTAAAATTTGTGAATACCAAAACTACCCAAGAAAACGGCTAAAACAATGTAAATTACTTTATTTACTTCATTCATCGTTCTATCTCCTATCTTCATTATATTACTCATATTATACATTAATCAGCTACTTAATTTAAAGTATATTACTTTTCACTATATCGTAACTCAAAGAATCTTTTTTCTAATCTCAAAATTTCTGTATAATTATCTGGCATGATTTCTTCACTTAATTCTATTAACTTATCTAAGATAAAATCCATTAATCTGGCATTATCTTTTGAATGTTCAAAATGTATTTTCACTTGTTCAATCATTGTATTTTCTACTAAAAGTACAAGTGCACGTCCATATGCTTTATCTACCTTCCCTCTTTGAAAAGCAGGTTCTAAATAATTCAGAATTTCATCTACCTTTTCAAACTCACTAAAGCCAGTCTTAATATGTTTGTTTAGCTTATTTGCAATATCCTTAATTCGTTCATCTTCTTGATTATTATCAGGCATTAATGAATTTCTTACCTCAACTTTTTGTTGTACAATTTCAGATTCAACTTTTTCGAATGATTCTTGATATTCATCAATATTTTTGGATTGTAGTGATTCGATGCTTTGTATCAATTGTTTTAAATTATTATCTTCCATTGAATTCGATATCCCCCTATAAAAGCTTGTCACAGTTTTAAATTACCTATTTTCCCTTTTTTCAAACTTCACTATAATTTGTATTATTGCTGCTTACACTTAAATATAAAACAGTAATTTCAATATTTTCCCTATTGCTGTTTGTTAATTAGTGATAAGATGATAAGGCTATGAGATATAACAAAACTTGTTCAATGATTTAATTTTATTGAACTCACTATAAACATTTAAACATATTAAAGGAGGTGTAGTGATTTGAATCTACATTTCATGATTGTTTTTTGGCTATCTCTTGTCTTTTTAATTTGTGGTATCGTTTCACTTATCACATACAAATTAAGAGGTTCTGAACAAGCAAAAGAATCATTACTAGGCGTTACAGTAATGTTGCTTATTTTTGGTGTTGTAGGTATCCTATTTGCACTCATATTTAGTTAAATATTGTACCAAAGAATCTCTAATTTAATACGGATGCGCCCTTCAAAGTAGACATTTACTAAATGAAAACGACTTTGCAGGGCTTTTTTATAATCTAGCATAGTTAAATTATTTAAAAATATACTTTCTATAGCATGACTTTTGCTAGTTTAACTTAAGCATCCAGCTATAATTCATACGTTCATCCTATATTTTAATCTTTAATCAGTTAAAAAAGTGTAAATTAACAAAATCACTATTGCTAAAATAAAAAAGTAAACAAAGCGTTTAACTGCTCGCACCCTCTCATGTTGAACCTCATCTTTTGAGTGATTAGTATTTTCATGCAACCTGGTATTAATAAATAAGAATGGCATCGTTGCTAAAAATGCAAAAATGAGGCTAAGTATTACAATAATAAGAAAATTCATAACATCACCTCTAATGATTTTTATTTTCACTATGTTATTCCCTTAAAAATTCAATTTAACTGCGCTATTGTAAATCTCTTGAAATTGTATATTCATTGATACATTTAGTTTATAATATAATCAATACAATTTAACCATTTAGATTCACCTTAGGGAGTGTTATTTATGAAATTAACTTATTTACCTGAATGGCAGCTAATCAATCAAAGTAAACAAGCATTTGCTATTCAAGAAGATGAAAATTCAATTTCCTTAGTCAGTCCAATTAACGACTATGCTATGGGCATTTTAAGCCAAGTATTTTTTACTATTAAAAATGACGAAGTTACTGATACGTCAGTTGAAAACAATAGTCAATCCCTTGTTGCCGAAGTCAAAAAAGCCAATAAACAAATTGTTATTAAGGATATTTAAACGCCTTTATAATTACTAAAAACGGGTATATATTTAATAATCGTTATAACTTTATAGTTGTGGTACCTCATGTCATGAAACAGTGCGTAACTCAGTTTAATAAGATAGGTGTGTGATGGGAATGAAATTATTCAAAAATCTATTACTATTGCTAACTGGTGTACTTGTCGTTCGCGCTTTATTATTGAGTGTCGACAATTCAAATGAAGATAAAATTGAAAATAAAGTAAATGTGCAAGCGGAACAAAAATCATAACCTGTAACACTAAATAAACCTCATTCTTTCGTTCAATCAACTTTAGAATTGTGAGGTTTATTTTAATCTATGTCCATTCATATTTTCAATCATATATACAGTAAAGTGAGGTTACTATGCAACATTTCAAAACAAAAATTGAACACTTTCAAATCTATATTTATTTTTCTGCAATAATACTTGGCATACTGATAGGGACCAATTTCCCAGGTATATCTGGCATTTTAGAAACTTTTGTAGCTATATGTATCGCAATACTTATGTTTAGTATGTTTTCACAGATCCCCTTTTTCGAATTACAAAAGCGTGTCCTAAACTTAAAATTTGTGACAGCACTTATCATTGCTAATTTTGTCATTCTACCTATTTTCGTTTACTTTTTAATTTCTATTTTCAATATAAGCTCATCTGCAATATTAATTGGGCTATTTCTAGTACTATTAACACCATGTATTGATTACGTCATTGTTTTCACTGCTTTAGGTAAAGGCAACGCTCAATATATGCTTATCTCAACACCCATTTTATTTGTTTTACAAATTTTATTATTACCACTGTATTTAACAATGTTTTTAGATAAATCTATACTTACAATAATTGATATAGAGCCGTTTATACATTCTTTTTTCACATTTATAATTATTCCATTACTACTCGTATTGACTTTACAATTATTGAGTAAAAAATATTATGTGATGTCACAGACTTTAAAGGCCACTTCTTGGCTACCTGAACTCTTTATGTCACTGGTATTATTTACCGTGGTAGGTTCACAAATTAATAAAATCGCTAATGACTTATCGGTTGTTGTCAAAGTAGCGCCTATATATATTATCTTTATGCTAATCGCTCCTTTTATCGGATATTTCACGGGTAAACTTTTCCATTTAAAACCATCCATTTTACGGACATTAGCCTTTAGTACAAGCACTAGAAATGCCTTAGTCGTACTTCCCCTAGCATTATCATTACCAGATCAGTGGGTTACAATAACCACAACAGTGATCATCACACAGACTTTAATTGAATTGATAGGTGAACTTTTTTATATAAAAATGATACCTTCGCTGATTAAATCGTAATACATTGATTCCTGCTTATTCTCTTAGCACCAAAATTAAAATAAAGCGTATATTTTTTTATTATTATATAATTTAACATGATACAACTAAATTATTTGGTATAATTGATATGAATCGTAAAATGTTACTTTATAATATAAAATGACATATAAGCGCTATGTTTTTCATTTTCAAATACTTAAATTAACTTAGGAGATGAGCATGATGAAAAAAATTATTTTAGTATTATTGGGGATTGTTAGTCTGAGTTTTTTGATTAAGCCACTATTAAACATTGTCATTGATGACGAATTAGAAGAAGATGTCGTTGATGAAGATAGAACAACGAGTCAGTTTTAATACATTTTCACTTAGTATATACATACCAAAAGACAAGACATCCGTTGAAGCCTTGTCTTTTTAATGAGAACTTGTTTATATCGTCGCCATAACAATATCGAAGTAATGATCCACGTCACTGTTCTCATTTGATAATTCAATTTATTTCTTTTTATACGCTAATGATTTAAAATAATCATATATTTACTTTTTACACTTATGTGACCTCGCAAATTTTACCCTGAGGTGATGATATGAAAACTTTAAGAAAAATAAACGAAAATAACTTCATTATTTATCATATACAGACAGATTTAGGACTTATCATTAAAGTAAAAACAGATGCTAGCTTATCCCAATATCAAACAAATAACCTATTACAAAGCGTATCTAAAGAAATGGACGATAAACTTAGACAAAATGTTGAATGACTTCGATAATGATATAAAGCAGCAATGCTAAAATATACTTTTTAAAGTTATTTTAGTGTTGCTGCTTAGTTTTTTATTAATTTATTATGACAATAATAAATCCTATAAATAATACAAACGTTGATAATCTTGGTTTACTTTTCCCTAACAATCCACTAAGTAAGACCAGAGACAAACCTACTATTAATAATTGATTATTAAATGTTGTGATACCTAAAGCATCTCCGACCATCATAACGACACCATAAATAATAATCATACCGATGAATATACTGCAAATAAGCGAAAATATATTTAATAATTTCATATGTTACATCCCTTTTTAAAATTAAAACACGCCACTTCGAAAAGTGGCGTCAACCTCGAAAATATAATCGGCACTAGAGTTTGGAGGACTTCTTGTGCTTAGTTATATATACCCACTTTTATTAAATAAAAACACAAATAACTAATAATATCAAAATAACTACAATTTATTTTTTGCTACTTTGAAAACATTTAACTTTCAATACTTAATAATGGCAGTTGATAATAAATTAATTTTAATAAAATCAATCATACTGTTGGAAAACAATTTAATAAAAAGTTATCCTATAGATAAAGCATTAATAAAAAAACAGATTAATTATCTAGTTGAATTTAGTATTAGATATCATACATTTCGATAAATTATGGATATTTGCATTGAAATGTTTTTATAAAAAAGGGTGATGGAATGGAAGTATTACGTAAAGTTTATAAGGATGGCGAACCTGTTTATCATGTCAAAACAGATAAAGGCTTAGTTATTAGAATCAAAGGATCTGATGATTTAACAGATTCAGAAACCGAGGAACTACTATTACTCGTTTCGCAAGATGTTGACAAAATGAAAAAATAATCGCAAAACAATTAACATTTCAATGTTGTCACCAACCTCAAAATCAAGGGGCTTCAATTTTAATTCAATATAGAACACTGCGTCTATTTAATCCAATTAATTATTAGCGCCAACTAGAAAATGATTTTTCTTAGTTGGCGTTTTGTTTTGTAGATTATATGATTATAATAAAAATTCAAAGTAGATTTTTAAATATAACGATTATTACATCACTACCCATATTATATTTAAATTTGTGTACGCATTTTAAACGCAATATGTGGTATACCATCTTCCATATATGTATCCGAAACACTGTGAAAACCAAATGATTCATAAAATGGCTTTAAATGTGCTTGCCCTGAAATTTTTATTGTCGTGTTTTGATACAATTCATTTATTTTATTGATTGTCTCATTGATTATTTTGCGTCCATAGCCTTGATTTCTATAATTTTCGGAAACCAAAACTCTTCCAAAACTTACATGCTGTTCAAACGTTATAATTCTTGTATAAGCCACAATGTCATTCTCGTTGCTCAATATGACATGAATTGCATCTAGATCATAATCATCAACCTCTTGATATATACATTTTTGTTCTACGACAAACACGCGAATCCGAGCTTGATAAATTTGTATAAGTTCTTGACTAGTTACATCCCTCGTATGTTTTATATTTAATTCCATTATTTACCTCCCAAAAGCACACGTACACAAACCATAACCTTAGTAATTATTTATAGCAGTAATGTATCACTTATTTATATTTATTGCTCAACGATTTGAATCAAATTACCACATGTATCATCAAAAATAGCATATCTTATACCTTCAACTTCTTTTGGTTCAGTGTGAAATGTAATACCTTTATCAATCAATGCTTGATGTTCACCATCCAAGTTATCCACGCCGAACATTGTGACAGGAATCCCTGCCGCATATAGTCCTTCTTGATAGTCTTTAGATATAGGACTGACATTAGGCTCTAATACGATTTCAACGGGGTTAGTCGAATCTTTTTCTGTAACTGTTACCCATCTAAAACCACCGCCAATTTCAATATTATGTTTTGTCTTAAGCCCTAGTTTTTCAGTATAAAATTGTTGCGCCTTGTCTTGATCATCTACAAAATTGCTTGTCGCTATAATTCTCATTTATTTTCTCCTTATCTATGAAATCATTTTTACATCAAATATATGGTTTACATCTAAAATAACAACTTTTTGTTTGTATACACAATAAAATCAAAAAAACATTATATGATACGGTGGGATTTTTCAATAAAATATAAGTTTGTATTACAGAAATATATATACTACAATGGCACATGGATGTTGATTATCTATTTCTTTTAGGAGTGACTCGTTATGAAAAACCTTATGGAATTGCGCGAAAAATCTAATTTAAGTATTTCAAAACTAGCAATTAATTTAAACGCGAACTATAATACAGATATTAGAATTTGCCAAATTTGGGACTGGGAAAATGGCTATCGCAATGTTTCAAATAAAAACGCATCAATTTTAGCTGATTACTTTAATGTTTCTGAAAAAGAATTCATGCATTAATTTTAAGGGAACTTAATTATTTATATATTTAAGTGGGAAACGCATGTCCGTTCCCCACTTTTTATTATGCTTAATTTTTAAAGATAACTGTTATGATATAGTCTATACCTTCAACACTGTTCGTGACAGATGGTGTCACACTTACTAATTCCCAGTGTTGCTTATCATTGACGTATTGTAAAAATTCATTGACACGTTTATCAAAATCACTAAAACTTTCTTCATATTCCATATGCAATGTTTTTATTTCCATATTAATCACTCCTCTATTTTATTTATTATAAATTCTTCATTTTTCTAAAACAAATCAAACAAAATCACATCAGTTTTATTTAATTCAATTGTTGTAACCTTACTTTTTTAATTTTTATTTAATTCATTTTCAAGCCATTCAACGATTTCTTCAAAAATAAATTTATTTTGAGATTTTTCATTAAATATTTCATGTTGTAAGCGATCGTAGATATGTAATGACTTATGTACTGAACCTATTTCTTGAAAAAATTGTATAGAATCTTGATAACTTACTAAACCATCTTCTTTTCCATGTAAAATTAATACATTATCTGTAAAATTTTGAGCATGCGCTTTTAGGTATTCAATACCATCCATTAATGAAAAGATAAGCCCCATTGAAATTTGCTTCGCATTTAAGTCATCAAGTTCATATTTTTCCATTACTTCTTTTTCTGAACATACCCCTTCACCTAAACTATTTTCTAAATAAGTGTCCGGTGAGATGTTTTTATCAGGATTACCAAAAAGTTCATTATTATAACGTGTTAACGCACCTGAAGTTATCACGCCATCTACTTTATTTGGATGTTGTGTTCCATATAACGCAACGGTATAACCGCCCATACTATGTCCAATTAGATATACTTTACCGTCCATATGTGTCTTAACATCATTTGTGACCGCTTCTAAATCTTCAACAATTTCATCACTATTGCTGTAAAATGTTTGTTTTCCTTCTGAACGCCCGTGCCCTCTTTGATCATATCTTATGACATTAAAACCATTGTCATTTAAATAGCCTGTAATCTCATCATAGCGATCTAAATGTTCTGCTACTCCATGCACGATAATAATATTTGCTTTTGCTTCTTGAACATCATTCACTTTCATATAGAGTTTCGTATTATCTTTAGACTTCACATATTTAATATAATTCATATTAATCACTCCATTTTATTGAAATTATTCATACGTTACTTATTACCCTTTTTTCAAATAATTCATACGTTAAACATATATAGCATTTACTTATATATCATCTATTTGAATGCTATACTTATTTATACAAAATACATATTCCAAAGGATAACCATGTATAAATCAATCACATTAGTGCGTACATTATTTAATTCATTAAATATAAGTGCTTTAGATCACTTAACATACGAAACCTATAATGCAGAATACGAAAGCTATTGTTTTCAAATTAATCATTGTAGCTATAGACACAGATTAGCTAAAAAAACACCAACAAAATCTGGTTACTTTGTTGTTTTCTGGACTAAAGACTACGATAACAACAATAGGCCATTTACATATCAAGAAGCTAAAGATATCTTAATCATTACGGTGCTTGATCATACACACAAAGGTCTCTTTATTATCCCCAAATCTGAATTACTTGCACAACGCTTACTATATTCGGAAAATAATAAAGGGAAAATGGCAATGCGCGTTTACCCACCTTGGGAGGTCAATTTAAACCCATCAGCTCAAAAATCTCAAAAATGGCAAACGCAATATTTCATTGATCTAACACACACCACTGACTTACATTTACTGAAAAAGTTAATGACTGTTGAAGATTAATTCTTTAATGAATCACTCTTGCAATGGAAATCGTTAAAATATCATAGTTCTCCCAACTTTTTAATATCGGTTAATGATATGCTTAAATAGGAGCGTGATATAGATGTCAAAATATATATTGTCTTATAATTTAAATTCCATTTCATACGGTTATGAAAAATTACCGTCTCAATTAAATAATTTAGGAAGTGCTTTATTTATATACAGAGGCTTATGGCTTTTAAAAAATAATTTAGACAAAACTACAATTTGTGAAAGCATCAAAACTTACTTTACTTCTACCGATGATTTTCTAATATTTGAAATTGAACAAAGTCCATTAGGTACGTTAAGTGAACAAAAGTATAACGAAATTCTGCAACTACTTGATGAGTAAAATAAAAAAGATTCCATATTAATGGAATCTTTCAGACTGTCGATAAAGTCTCCGACTTTGTTGTCAGTTTTTTTATGCACGCTTTCCGCGGGCACTGCCTTAGCCTGTAGTCTTCGGCTAGTGCTATTCCCGCAGGAGTCGGCATAAATCACTGCCAATATTACAAAAAAATATAATATATAAATTAAACACATAGTGGTGTTTATTATGTTGCATAAATCATATAAACTTGACGAAGATAAATATTCTATATGTCATTATCATCTACATATTCAATAATGTCTGCTGGCTGACAATCAAGCGCTTTACAAATAGCATCTAGCGTTGAAAATCTAATTGCCTTAACCTTTCCAGTTTTTAGATTGGATAAATTTGCAATAGTTATATCTATTTCATTTGCAAGTTCACTAAGTTTAACTTTTCTATCTGCTAATATCCTATCTAACCTAATAATTATCATAAAATGATCTCCTAAATCGTACTATCGTATTCATCTTGTAAAAACATTCCATATTTGAAAACTCTACCTATTATCCAAATAATGATTCCTGCAAATATAAATGCAAAATTAAAACTAAATATAAAATCTGACAATGATTCAACTTCATTATCCATTAAAGATAGTAGTTTACTATTACCGCTAACAATACTATACGATACGTAATAACGAGCCAATCCCAAAATAGCATTATAAATACCGATAACAATAAAGCAGTAAGCTATTTTTTCAATTAAATTTGCATTCTTTAAAGTAAATATTCTTTTTTGACTAATATTTTTCAACCATTTCCTCAAAAAGTAAATTCCAATTATATAAATACAAATTAAACCAATTAATAACGCTAATAAGATAATCACTGAGGGTTTATAAAAAGTGACATCATTTAAATCATGCTTAGAAACTACATTGCTTGAAACATTAAAAGCATCATATAAACTATCTTGATTTTCATTTATTATATCATTTATAAATGACGTTGGAATAATAATTATAACTATTATACTAATTAACAAAGGTAATATACTTAATGATGTTACAACTAATGCAATAGTCACAATAATTATCAAAAGCTTTAGCAACAAGTTGAAAGATTTACTATTAAACGTATTCATGCTTAAAACCCCTTTATTTAAGATTAAACTCATTATAACAACTATTTATCAATTATCAATACTTTTTTATCGAAAAGCGATAAATAAATGTACAACATGCCATCAAAATAGATTTTAATTGCGTTAAATTTTATTATTTTGTATATTATAAGTATAAGAATTTTTAAAAATATATTTTTGAGGTGAATAACTTGGCAGATGAAAGTAAATTTGAACAAGTTAAAGGTAACGTAAAAGAGACAGCAGGCAATGTTATGGATAACAAAGATTTGGAACAAGAAGGTAAAGAAGATAAAGCTTCTGGCAAAGCAAAAGAAGTAACTGAAAATACAAAAGATAAAGTTAATGATTTTATAGACAAATTAAAAAATAATATTGTGTCTACAGCTATTTGTAGCTATCCTATATCGGCAAAGTAATCATCTTTGTCGATATTTTTGAATCAATATACTACAAAGGACACGCTAAAATAGATAAAACTAAATATTGCCCACTTTTTAGTTGCAAATAAGTTTATATATAGTACAATTGAACAAATCTTATCATTTCTATATGTCATATAGTTAATGATGACTAACACAAATATTGTATCATTGTAGTTTCATAGCACTAGCTTCAATTTTACAAAATGCAATTTTAAGGGGATTTCTATGAAAATTATTAACTATGAAATTGGCGCTATCGACATAAGATATACAGTTGAAACAATTAAAGGTCATATATTTACACATTCATTTCCGAAAGACACGCCATCTAACAATGTAGAACGTTATTTAAAGCTACTATCTACCAATGTTGATGAACGAAAAGCAGAGATCTAGATAGCGGAAAGCTCTATTCGGATTAAAATATATATTTATACTAGGGATAGTTGTGTTATAAAACCATACTAATGACCATAAGCAAAAGGGACACAAAACCAAATCAAATTTCAATAAGTTCAAAATATAAAAAGAGAGTTCGTCCATTATAATTGGAGGAACTCTCTCTTTTTTAAACTGTTGTAGATTGAATATCTTTATTTATCTATTGTCGCCTTAATAATATAGTGGTTCAAAATGTTATCAATATATCCTTTTTCGCTTGTCATTCAATATTAAAGTAAATACTTAGGTGATTTTGAATAAGTATATAAACAAAATCATATTAAATGCTATTTTCAAAATTAATTAGCATTATCTAAAAAGAAGTCTGAAATTAAATTTAAAAATTGCTTTGGCGATTCTAAGTTAGCTAAATGTGCTGTATTAGGCATTGTAATCTTTTTTACATATGGTATTTCTTTAATCATTACCTCCGAAATATCATGAAAATCTTCAACATCATACTCACCATTAATAATTAATACAGGAATTCGTATATTTTTTAACTGTAAAATATGATCTTCGTTTTTTATTTCCTCACAGGAATTTTTTGCTTCAGGTTTAATTAAAAATTTCAACTGCATATCAACCACTAATTGTTTTACATCTGCGTTGATAAGTTCTGCATCCCTATTTCTTGGTATCCAAGTTTTATAGTTTAACTTTGCTGTTTCTTCAATTTTTCCTTCTTGTAATAATCGTTCTTTATCTTCCTCATATTTTTGGAGAAAAGATGAACCTTTCCATCCACCTAAAGCTGGTGACAATAATGCTAAGCTCAGACACTTTTCCGGATTTTCTAAATAAAATCAATAGCTAATTTTCCACTAAATGAAGCAGCTAAAATATGAGTTGTTTTGATGTCCAAATGTGTCAGTAGTTCATTAATAATATTACTATGAGCATAATTCCCTTCAGTAAAATCACTAAAGCCAAAGCCAGGAAGATCAAATCTAACTACTCGATATTTTTCTGATAGTAAATGGAATTCTTTATCCCACATGCGCGAATCTGCAATTCCAGCATGCAGTAATAATATATTTTCACCATGACCTTTCGATTCAAAATAAATATTAGCTCCCGCAGCTTTAAAAAACCCTTTACATTCATGTGTACTCATAGTATACGAACCCCCTGTTGATATCGATAAATAATGAGTCATACTTAAAACATGAATAAGATAAAATATTTTCTACCTTTCATATTTAACAGCTTCATTTCTTTGCGTTAACTTCTCATTTCTTTTTTGCAACTACACTTAAATTTTTAATAAGATAAAATTTACATTGCATGTTTTATACCCTTTTTAACTAAATACCAATTGATTGGATAACTTGTCATAAATCCGATTAACATCGCAATTTGCATTAAGAACCAATATTCAACATGATTAGGCTGCATGTAAGTTGGACTAACAAAGAGATGCATAATAATCATAAAACCAAACATACCGATTTCAAAAGCAATTAACGATAGCGTATCGGCTTTGATTGCGTCTACTAAATCTCTACCTGGATGGTCATGTTTAATTTCCATGTGGAAGTATTGGAACATTAAACCGAAGATATAGGCTAATATAAATTCGATAATAAACTCTGTCACCATTTGATTATTAAAAAACAATAACCCCGTAAAGAAAACAACAGGCGCACCAATTAAGTCCCCAAATGAGCAACCAGCACTACAGTGTGTTGTAGAAACAACGACACTTTTCCAAAATGGCTTATTACTATGATGTTCATGATGATGCATCGTGTCATGGTGATGATCATGCTGGTTTGACATGTGATCAACTTCTTTTTCTTTGCCTAAACGATAATAAGCGATTAATCCTAAAATCGGAAAGTACAAGCCGGTTAATGGCCACACAATATTCATAATCATCATTTGACGTTGTGGATTTTTAAATATATCTAATAGTATAATTAAAAATTGTAATATTCCTACTATAATAAATATTAAAGATATCGTCACAAACATATTAAGACCTCCTAAGATTTTATATTCAAAGGTTAAAATTTCGAACTCATATTCACGGTCAGGAATAATACTATTCATACTACCCTAAAGCTTTTATTAAATTCATTATCCTATATTTTATGTATTTCAAATAAAAAACAGCGATCCTCGTTATGATTACTGTTTTAATAAAAATTAATGTCTATGTTTTATGTAATAAAACTTACTTTGTAGTGCCAACAGTATTAAGTAGCACAATACCTAACGTAATAAAAATCATTGAAATTAAACCTATCATATTGAGTGTTTCTTTAAAAATAACTACTGATAAAATCGTACTCAATACCAAGCCTAAACCTGCCCAAGTCGCATAGCTAATACTCAAAGGCAAATACTTCATAGCTAAACTAAAGAAGTAAAAACATATAATAAAAGAAATGATTGCGGTAATACTTGGAAACAGCTTACTAAACCCAACTGATGATTTAAGTGAAACTGTACCCGTAATTTCAGTGATAATTGCGATTAATAAGTATAAGTAAGGCATAAGACTCCTTTCAAAAAGACCAATTTGTCATCATATTTTCTTTAGTCATTATTGTATTATATCGAAAATACCTTATTAATTAAAATCGCCAACTCATAAGTAAGTTATTATATCGTTAGCACATTTAAAAATAGTGAAATTTAACGACACAATGCGATCTTTATTTTAAATTTCCTTCGACCTCAATTTAAACTTATAGTTGAGATGATTATTGCCAATGCAGACGCTTTTAAATATCTTTTTTCACACAAAAAAAACACATCTATCATTAGATGTGTCATTTCAATAATTTATTGAC
The DNA here is from genome assembly GCF_056529615.1 of Staphylococcus sp. Z5-21. Lineage (NCBI taxonomy): Bacteria > Bacillati > Bacillota > Bacilli > Caryophanales > Staphylococcaceae > Staphylococcus > Staphylococcus sp. Z5-21. The sequence goes on from NZ_CP096462.1 coordinate 2,021,831, forward strand.
TATATTCAGGTCTAATAAATATCATTTCTGGTTCATAATCATGAGTGACTTTATGGGCTACTTCCGTTTTATCCATGCCGCCGCCTTCCCAATTTTGATCTAAGGATTGAAATTGAGTGTAATTACCGTCGTAATTCCCATTAGTCACAATTGCAGTGTGCCCTGCACCATTACCATATGCGTCATTAAATACAACGATATCACCCGCAGTTGCTTTAAAATCTTCAGTGTTTTCATAAACTTGCGCTTCACCGATAAAATTATTTTCTTCAGGAATATCTTTAGCATAATCACCTTTTAGGCCATGACCGTATAAATAGTCCCACTGCTCATTGACTAAATCAAAACACTGCCAACCATAAGCATCATCATAATCCCAGCCTTGACCATTAAGAGATTCAACATGTTGTATTGCTTCATCCTGTGTATACTGCGTTGCTGCTGAAACACTATTGACATGACTATTAAAAATGACGCCTAACGTCATTAACAATATAAATATAAAACTTTTAACTATATAACGAAACATATAAATTCCTTTCATCAACTTTATAAGACATTCATTTTATTTTTCACTAAAATGAATATGATAAACCATCAAATTAAAACTTATCTTAAATTCAAATCACAAACAATCACTTAATATATGTAAAAGTAGTTTACCAAGCACATAAAAACAGACCGAAACGTCAATATACGTCTCAGTCTACAACATTTTATGCCCTTTAGATTATTGAAAATAACAATGGTTATTTACTAAATAACCCCTTTTTAAAAACATCTTAATTTGATACAGTTCGACTTCTACTTATTTTCCGCAATTAATCACTAACCGCAAAATAATTTCCCTGCCCATCTTGGAAGTTAAAGACACGTACGCATGACATTTCAATAATTTCATGACCAGTTAAGCCTTTTTCCTTTAATTTCTCGTACAACGCATCGAAATCTTTCTCCTTGAACATTAATGATGGTGTACCAAGGTTCACTTCTGGACTATATTGATTCATAAATTCTTTTTCAATAATTGAAAGAGACGTTTCGACAGATGTATTAGGTGCAACTTCAATAGCTTTAAATCCCCTCTGCCAACTCTTCTTCTGAAATTACTACAAATCCCATTGTATCTACCCAAAATTCTACCGCTTTTGTTTGATCATCGACATATAGCATTACTTGGGTTAATTTTTCCATTTATGTAATTCTCCTTTAATTTTCTATTAACCTTATACCCATAATGTTGTGACATAGAAACATTAGTTTTTTAGCGTAGACCCTTTCATAAAATTGAACTTATAAATATTAACATGTTTAATTTTCTATATTTTAGCAGACACATTTATGTAACCTAAACAACAAATATTCAAATCAATAAGATACAACTTAGATTAAGTACATAAAAACACCCACCTGTTTATACAGGTGGGCTTAGTAACTTATTAATCCTGCTCATTTTTTCAATACTTTTCCACTTTTAGCATCAATCGTTATTTTATGTTTAGTATTTCCTTTTTCTAAATCCATATCACAAACTAATTTACCATCATCCTCAGATAATGACCATTCTCTGATATCTCCATCAAATTCTTTTTGACCGTTTTTGATTGCCTTTTTATTCTTATCCGAAATAATAACCTCTGATTCTGTACCTGTCTTTTGTTATTCTATTTTATAAACCCATTCACCATTACTTTTTTCATATGAAATACCTTTTAAATTTTGTTCACTATATACCTCTTGTGCTTTTGTCACAACTTCTTTAGGACTCGTTTTAATTTTATCCAAAGCAATGACTTGTTTGTTATCACCTTTACCGTTTGAGCTTTCAGATTCTTTACTGTTATCAGAAGATCCATTACCACAAGCGGTTAATAAGAATGCAGATTCCGTTACATTTGCTATCGTTTTAAACTTCATAAAATATTACTTCCTTGTTTAATTAAAATTAATATTTTCCTCAAAGACTATAAACAAAACAATTTTCATTATATTTTATATGTAACTTTAGTATCCAACGTACTTATATCATTGCTATATAACTTTGCATAGTTAAAATATTAAAAATAAAAGTATATTACATGTATATGAATACAGTTTTAATTACTAGACAACTTAAACATTTACTCAATTCATTATATCTATACATAGCTTTTGTTATCAATTTTTCATTTTATGTATACTACAATTAGTTTAGGTTTTGACAAATTTGATAGATAAAGTATTGTTGTAAGTACAGATCAGAGCTAATTGATCCAAGTGTGGTGAATAAAGAAACAAGTGATGCTTCTGAATTAACAGAAAAGGAAGTGAAAATGATGTATCTAGTTTTAGCTATATTTACTTTTATTAGTGCTAGCGTGAGTTTAGGCTACGCATTGCAATCTTCAATCTCATCTAGGAATATAAATGCTTATTATGCGTTTACAAGAAGCTTTCCGATATAGTTACTGTCTATTTTGACATTAATTATCTATAACCATACATTCTTATTAACAATATCCATATTAATGATAACTATTCAATTTTTAGATAGTATCATTGGCTTGATTAATAATGATAAACTTAAATTCTATGGTCCATTGTTAACCTCAATAATAAATTTGTTATTATTAATTTTATTTATAATCATCAATTAAACTTCAAGGACATTTAACGATGTCCTTTTTATTTTTAGACATAACTTTTTGTTTCTTTTAGAACTGTAATACTTGCATTCTTTACCTACTTTTATATTTTTTATATGATCTATTTCTTGTTTATAAATAGTTTATCCACTATTTTAATATGACTGGTTGCATTAAAAATTTTATATCTTATTTGGTTCTATAAAATAAGTTATTTTCTTCTATATTGGAAACACTATCTTTTATATTTTTATCGTATTTTCACTTTAAACCAAACAAAAATGATAGCGCTAGATATTTGATACATGTTATATATAACAAACTAAAGGGAAATGAATTACCTAAATATTTATTGAAAGGTGGTGAAATAATGAAGTTTGGAATCTTACTCATAAGATTAATGTTAGGGATTGTTTTTATGGTACACGGCGGCCAAAAAGTCTTAGGTGGCTTCAGAACCTATGGCTATGATGGAAGGTCTTGGTTTCCCTGCGTTCTTTGGCATTGTCTTAGGACTGTTTGAACTTATTGGAGGTATCTTATTATTCTTTGGTATTCTAACTAATTATATTGCTAGTGGTTTTATAATTATTATGCTAGGTGCTTTATTTACCGTTCATTTAAAAGAAGGTTATATGGCATCTGAATTTGTATTAACTTTATTAGTTATGAGTATCAGTATGATAGTTTCATATAATTGGAAAAAATTCGTTCAGTTCTATTAATTATAATTAGTATATGTAACTGATTTTACTTTAAAAGCCCGCCTATTCATCTAGGTGGGCTTTTGCGTACTCGTATTTTTTCAAATGTAATGTTTATTTAAAATAAATTCACCTATTTAATTCGCAACCAAAAGTTTGGTTCAAAATGAAAAAAAAATTTATTGTTCTACAAAAAATAACCACCCATGGTTGGGTGGCTATGTCTGAGAATAGTCTGAATATACACCCTAGGGCGTATATTAGACCTACTCTATCCGACTACACCCTAGGGTGTACCAGACAATAGTACAATATAACTTAGTTGATGTAAACCTAAAAACGATTTTGTGAGATAGAGATTACATTAGCAATTAAACAAATATCAATATGTTTCCAAATTATTTATAAATGAATCGAAATTTCTAATTTTTCAACTCAAACTCAATAGCAATAAAATGCAAATGAAATTCATATCTTATTATAATTTTATCTTTTCAACTGATTTATTACTCACGTTGTAAATCAATACATCTGGCATATTAAGACTTTTAAATGCTTTATAACCAAATTGATGCTTTGTTAATTCATTAAGCAGGACCGAGATAGATGTACCATGTCCAGAAATGATAATATTTCCATTAGTTTCAACAATAATCTTATTATATGCTGCGAGAACTCTAAAACGAACATCATTTAAAGATTCTCCATCAGATAATTTAAAATCAAAGTCATTCTATTGCATCAGTAATGATTATTATTAGTTTAATTATAGCTCAAGTACTTTTACCTGTTTTTACTGCAAACATAAAAGAAAATAAAGTTATAGGATTGAATTTTATAGAAACTCGAATTCTTATATTAGAACGTACTATTGATTATCTAAGAAATCAATCGACACCAAGAACATCATATAAATATGGTAGTGTTATAAAAAGTTATCATGATCGTATAAAGTTCATGAAATATTCGAAACAAAACACAGAAAATCCAGAAGAATTAAATCGTCTTCGTCATATTGCTTTTGAAACAGAAATGGATACACTTAATCAATTGATTAAGGATAACAAATTATCACAAAATGAATTTGATGATTACTGTACTTATACAGATCATAGACAAAGGTATCATCATGCTCCATTATTTAAAAGAATGTTGATGCGGTTTAAATTAGCGACAGTGCGTAAGCAGTTTACAGACCAGTCAAAAAATAAACGAAATTTAAATAAAGGAGAAATCTCGGAAAAAACAGCAAATATAATGAGAATAATTTATTATAATATCGCTAAACGTTTGTCTAATGAGATGACAAATGATAATGAATTGGAAGTCATGCAAGTTTGTGATAGTTATTTAATGCGAAATGATAGTTTAACATTAGCAAATTCCAATTTAATTAATTATAAAGATCATAACCATGTAATTGTATATCGCATTAAATTAACTGCATTGAACGAACAAAGAAATGTTCTTAATCAACTTATTGAGTCAGGAGAAGTAAGTGAAAATATAGCTCTTCAAGTTAGTAAATCTATAAATTATGATGAAATGATGGTTTTAGATAAATTAATATAAACTTTAGAGTTACATAGCGTGTGATATACTATAACAAAAAGTTCAATATATTATTTCACTATCCAAAAAAATTTTATTCTAAGTTGGCATGATTTTGTTGTATCGTAGTTTCATCAATGTCATCTTCAGACATTAATCATAAAACCACACTATCTAAAAACATTAGAGAAGATTATTCAAACAAGCTTCCAAGTGGCTGCATTGAACCTTCTACGTCATGTTTTGTTCCTGCAGGTAGAATTACCGATAAGTCGGATAGTTGACCAATTTTTGAATCTGATTTCGTAGTAATAAGCGCTACTTGCGCGCCGATTGAATTTGCTTTTTCTGCAAGTAAACGCAGATGCTCAGTTGAACCTGATCTCGAAAGAATAATAAATCATTACTGCTAATAGATGGTGTTGTAGTTTCTCCTACAACGTAGGACAGTTTACCTAATGGGTTTAATCGCATAGCAAAACTATTAGCAATAAATCCAGAACGGCCTTTATCAGCAACAAAAACACGAGGCGCTTGTGTTACTGATTCTTCAAAAGATTGGTAATCATTGTCTTCAAGGTGTGAAAATGTGCTTTCTAACTCCTTAACAGTAAGATCAAAATTATTAAATTCTGTCATAATTATCTACCTTCAATAGCATCTCTACATTGTTTTCTGGTGCTTTTGGATCATCAGTATTAGCAATACCTCCGATCACAATAACTAAATCTGGATTTTAAGAAACTATACTTTCGATAGTATCGAGTTTGATACCACCAGCCACCGCTACCTTAGAATTTTTAATTACAGATTTAACATTGCGTAAGTTCTCTAATGGTGATTGTCCTTGTGCTTGTAAATTATAATCGGTGTGTACTGCAATATAATCAGCACCCATTTCGTCTAATTCTTTTGCACGTTTTTCTATATCTTGAACAGCAATCACAAACAAGATGTTAACCAGCAAGAAAGTTGCGAACAGTTATTACAATTACCCAAACCAAAAGTAAAAGAAATTAAGAATCTTCCTGTAGCAATGACGATTAGACAAAAGAGATTCAATGGCAATTACACGTTCAGCTCCTTGTAATTTGGCAAATTTTTGTGCCATTAGTCCGATTGGACCGCAACCAAGTACAATTACAGTATCGCCAAATTTAACATCTGCGTGTTCGACACTCCAATAAGCAGTTGGAACTACATCAGATAAAAATAATACTTGTTCGTCTTTCAAATCACTATCTGGAACCTTGAAGGATGAAAAGTCAGCAAATGGAACTCTTAAATACTTTGCTTGGCTGCCCAGTGGTTTCCATGCATAGCATTGCCAAAACCGAAGAGTCCACCATTATTCATTTTCCAACTTGCCGGTGATGGATTAGAATTATCACACTGAGACTCCATTTCATTATTACAATAGAAACAATCGCCACAACCTATGTTAAAAGGTATAACTACTCTATCTCCCTTTTTTAAGGTTTTAACCTCTTTTCCTACTTCTTCTACAATTCCCATTGGCTCATGTCCAATAACAAAATCAGGATCCATAAATAAATCACCTTGATGGTAAAGATGTAAATCAGAACCACATATACCTGAAGCTGTTATTTTTATAATTGCATCCGTTGATTCTTCTATTATTGGATCATGTACTTCACGCACTTCCATATTTTTATGACCTTGATAAGTAACTGCTTTCATTTAAATCACCTTAGTATTACAATGTAAACTCAAAAGAGTAAATTGATTTATTATTCTTTTGAGAGAAAATATAAGTTTATGTATTAAATATAAATATACATAATGTACATATAAATTATGTGAATTTATTGGATATAATAGCTTTTTTAAAAAGATAGTATATATAACAAAGGGTTGCCACTTAACAATTCCACGTCCTTTGGGTATACATGGATTAAGGTATTCTCTAGGTATTTCTCGATAGTCACTTGTGTATTTATATTCATCTGGTCCATTTGGATTTATTACTTTCATATAATCACCTCAAAAAAATGGAATCGTTTTACTAGCTTTTATAATATCTTTTGTGAAGAAAAATTGTTTACCTTCTCCTGTGTATGCAGGATTTAAAATCATATTCGCTTTGGCATTGTACAACCACTCTGGATTAATACCAGAATTTAATATTTCTTGAAATTCTTGAAAGTTTTTATTCCAATCTAAATTTGGAATCATATAATCACCTCATAAATATTTTAGAACATTTGTTCGTATAAATCAACTTAATATCTATTTTTCTTATAACCAATTATAATTAATCGTTAGATAAAATCAGACAATCTAGGAGAATACATATGGATTATAAAAAAGAAATTGAAAAAATGGGTTGGAATACAAAAGAAGTAACTAATCGAGTCGAAAGTTTAATAGAAGAAAAAGTAATAGATATAAAAGAAGAAGTAACCGAGGATCTATCAGTCGTTGTTGAAAAAGAAAATAATAATCCAATACTCAACGAGTTTTTAAATAAATAAAAAAAACAGCCTATCTAATCAGATAGGCTAATTTATTACAGTTTGTTAAGCGTTCCACGTCGCTTGATAGTTAAATACCCCAATTTTCTTATTGGAAACAAATCATAGCTATAAAAGTTATATAAATTGTAGTTCATATATCTCTTTATATTCATAAGTATTAAAACTATCAATATGACCTTTTAATAATATTTCTTGTTTCTTTCTACTCACATTGTGATAATATGTAAGCCTAATATTCATATCTGATTCGTAACCGTTATTTTGAATAGTATCATCCAATTCATCAAATACAGTTTTATTAATAGGTAACATATAGCTTTCTTTGCTAGGTAACATATTTATATATTTCTTTTGAATTACGTTATCTTTACCTAACATAACTTCAACAGTTATGTTTTTAGCAGCTCCTCCACCAAGGTTATATAACTTTAAATAATCTTCGTGTTCTTCAGAATTTGAAGTCGTATTTCTTAAATTCAAATTTTTATTTTCATCTTTTTCTAAAAGGATTTGATTAAACCCTAGAGCTGGTATAAAACTAATTTTCATTTGATAAAGTTGAACTGATACCGATACAAAATAAAATAACGCCATAATAAAAGTTCCTAGTGATCCAATTGCTGAAATAATATTTATCATATTAAATCTCCTTTTTTAATTTTTAGGAGACAGTAGTAGGGGTTTAATCATAACATTTAATTTGATATTTTTGTAGATTTTTTAACATTTCGTACTACCTACGTATAAAATCATCAAATAACCACCCAGTGACATGTGTGGGTGGTGGATATAAAAAGATATTTGAGAAAAGGCTAGCGATTCATATGTAAATACATTATACCATAAAAAAATAGGGCGAGCACATAAGTGCCTGTGCTCTAATGATTTTATATTAATTTTTACTTCCCCTCTATAATACTCCATAAAATAATAGATCTAGGAATTGCTGCAAAAATTCTTTTTTTTGATTGGATTTTAAACAAACATATATTTGTGCATTTTAATATCCCAATCGTTTTTTTAATAAATAAACATTACATTTAAGAATAAAAAATACAACATTTAGGAATTATAACATTTTATTTTTAGAGTATTATGATAAATTATTTATAAAAATATTTGGAGGGATTTACTTGGATGAAATTTTAGAAGATATTAAAAAAAGTGCTTGGAACTTTATTACACTGATTATTTCAGTCTTTTTATTTTTTACTTTGAAATCTACTGTTGATTCATTTGTTTCTCAATATGGTGCAAAAGTAAAAGTTAAAAATTTATTTGTTGACGGTTATCTTAGTGGAACTTTAAGCATCTTAGGTCTTATTTTTATTACTTTAGTATTACTATGTGCCACTATTTTTTTCTCATATTTGATATTAAAGGGCGATTTTTCACTTACGGCGATTTTTCAAATATTAATTTCTATTGGTTTTATCATTGCAACATTATCTTTAAGCTCTGTACCATTTATTGGTACTTTGATTATGCTAATAATAATCACTATATTCATTTACTTCATAATTAATGAAAGATAGTAACTTAAAAAGGGCTTTAAAATAGCCCTTTTTTCATTCCAACTTATCCAACAACACATTAAACATCTGCCTAACTCGTTGTGCCTCACATCAAATATACTTCCTATCTTTTCATAACTAACGCCTTTACAAAGTAGTAGGAACAAACAAAACTCTTTATCCGTCCCTACTCTTTCTACTATAGTTTCTAATTCATTGAAAAATATCGCATCTTCAAAATTGTTATTATCTAACACGTTATTTACTGGTTGATCACTCACATTAAAGAAGTCATCTATACCAACATCTTCATCTATCGTTATTCTCTATTGTCTTGTGGTAGTTTAATATAAACTCTTTTACAGTTGCTTTATCATACTTCATACATATTCTACTGCCTTTGCAACACGTTTTAATATAACCTCTCTAGCATGTCTTAATGTTAACTCACTCACACCTATTACATCAGCAATCACTTCATCTGTATACTTCTTATCATCCCACCACGTGAGCTTTATAATCTGTTGTATTTTAACTTCACTCTCTTTTTGACGCTGTTTAGTGCGTTCTACACACTAATGATGATGCACTTTATATAAATCTACCTGTAACTTATCAATCGTCTTAATTGCCCTCTTACGTCCAAATTATACATATATATCATAAATTTTCACTGATCTTAAAATAGTTGTTATTTGTGTACCCAAAAATAAAAAGCCCTCAACCACAAGGATTGAGAGCTATATAGTGGAGACGGCGGGATTCGAACCCGCGTCCAGAGGTTCTGATACTAGCACTTCTACGTGCGTAGTCTATCAATGAGTTTCGCATAATGGGAGGTGATAGACATCCGTCATTATGCTAGTTTGATTCATCTCTTCTAGGCAGACTTCAAACGGCAGTGCCTAGCGTATCCTACTAAAGGTTGAATCGCGTTAACAGCACATAGGAGATGCTGTTAGGCGATGCAGAGTGCTATTACGCAGCTACTGCGAAATTATTGTTTTCTTTGCCAGTTATTATAACTGTGTGTGTTAGTGACGGAGACAGCCCTCCGACACGCTTAACTAGCTCATGGAACCCCTGTCGAATCCAAAAACGCCCCCTGAATAATATTAAATGTACTTTCTGGTAGGCTGTATCTGTTACAGCGCTTTTTCAGAAAGCACATATTATATTACCAAAGATTCATATCTTTGGCAATATATCCGCTTAATAACGGGCTTTCATCTCTCTAGCTACATCACGTTGTACTGCTTTTTCTTTTAATGCTTGACGTTTATCGTATTTTTTCTTACCACGTGCAACGCCAAGTAAGACCTTACAGTGCCCATGTTTGAGATAGAGTTTCAAAGGTACGATAGAGTAGCCAACTTCACGTGTACGCTCACCTAACTTCGCTATTTCACGTTTGTGTAGTAAGAGCTTACGTGAACGTCGTGGATCATGGTTGAATCTGTTACCTTCTTCATACGGCGCAATGTGCATATTGTTTAGAAACATCTCGCCACGATTCACTTGCGCATAACTATCTTTAAGGTTTGCACTACCACGACGAATTGACTTGATTTCTGTTCCTTGTAACACAATGCCCGCTTCAATCGTATCTTCTATATTATAATCATGTCTGGCTTTACGATTTTCTGCTAGTGTTCCTGGTGATTTTTTCTTTGGCATTGAGTTTCACCTCTTCGTTGAGTTATTTTTTCTTCTTACGTGCTTTATTTTTTACATTTTTATCTTTATAAAATGGTTTATGTTTTGTGTTGCCTTTACTTTGGTCGCTTTGACGTTTGTTTTTACCTTTACGTTGTTTCTGTTTAGTACGTCCACGTCCGCCTTTACCATTTTTATCATCTTTAGATTTATCTGATGAATTGCCACGTGGTTTGGCTTGGATTGTCTTACCACGTGATGGTCTTTGACCGCGATCTCTATTTGGTATTGGCATACCGACGATTTGGAAATCAATCATACGTTCAGCAACATCTACGTTAATGACTTTAATTTGAACAGGATCACCGATGCGGAATACTTTCGCTTGGCGTTCACCTATCATTGCCATTTGACGTTCATCAAAATGGTAATAATCATCCGTCATGTTAGATACATGCACCATACCTTCAATTGTGTTTGGTAATTCAATAAACATACCGAAATTCGCAACTGAACTAATAATCCCTTCGAATTCTTCGCCAATATGTTGCACCATGTATTCTGCTTTTTTCAATTCATCTGTATCACGTTCTGCTTCGATTGCTCTACGTTCTCTTTGAGACGTATGTTCAGCAATTTCAGGTAACAATGCTTCCCATTTATTTCTTTCTTTTCTGTCCATGGATTGTTCAATAATATATTTGCGAATTAATCTATGAACAATTAAATCGGGATATCTACGTATAGGTGACGTGAAATGTGTATAGTATTCAGCTGATAAGCCAAAGTGTCCTAAGTTCACATCATCATAACGTGCTTGTTGCATTGAACGTAACATCATCGTTGAAATCACCATTTGTTCTGGTTGACCTTCAACTTCTTGTTGAATTTTTTGTAAAGTAGACGGGTGAATATCTTCACCTGTACCTTTAATCATTAATCCAAAATTAGTCACGAAATCAAAGAATTGACGTAAGCGCTCTGATTTAGGTTGTTCATGGACACGATAGATAAATGGTACTTCTAAACGATCAAAATGTTCCGCGATAGTTTCATTAGCCGCTAACATAAATGATTCAATTAAGCGTTCGCCTTCACCACGTTGTCTCATTTCTACATCCGTTGGGATACCTTCTTCATTAACAAGTACTTTAGCCTCATTAATATCAAAATCGATTTCACCACGACGTCTTCTCATATGGATTAAGCGCTGAGATAAATCTTGCGCTAAATCTAACATCGGTGTGATTTCACTATATTGATTACGTGTTTCCGTATTTTGATCAGTAATAATTTCATTTACTTCATCGTATGTCATACGATAATTAGAATGAATCACACTATCAAAGATTTCATGGCCAACAACATCGCCACGTTCATCTATTTCCATTTGGCAACTTAATGTAAGTCGGTCCACTTGCGGGTTTAATGAACATATACCATTACTTAGACGGTGTGGAATCATCGGTATCACTCGGTCTACTAAGTAGACACTTGTTGCACGACTGTATGCTTCTTTATCAAGCGCTGAATCTTCAGTTACATAGTAACTTACATCAGCTATACTGACTGTTAATTGTGTATGACCATTGCTTAACTTTTTAACACTAATCGCGTCATCTAAGTCTTTAGCATCTGCACCATCAATGGTAATCGTTAGTTCATCGCGCAAATCGCGACGACCTTCAATTTGTGATGGCTCGATATGATCTGGTACTGCTTCAGCTTCTGCGAGCACATTGTCAGGGAATTCAATTTCGATACCATGTTGATAGATGATAGATAGAATATCTACACCTGGGTCATTCTTATGGCCTAAAATTGCCGATACGATACCTTCAGGATTATCTGTACCATCTGCGTATTTCGTAATTTGTACGAGTACTTTATGTCCATCTACTGCACCTAAATTTTGACCTTTAGGAATAAAGATGTCTTGCATAATACGTTTATCATCTGGTAATACAAAGCCGAAGTGACGTGCTTCACTATAAGTACCAACGACTTGTGTGACTGAATGTGTTTCAATCGTCTTAACTTCGCCTTCTAATTTCCCTTTGTGTTCACCTTTAGATTGATGTACTTCCACAAGGACAGTATCACCATCCATGGCTCTATTGATTTTCGTTGGTGGGATGAAAATGTCATCCATATCCTCTTCTTCAGGACGTAAGAAAGCAAAACCTTTTTTATTTTGACTTAACTTACCTTTGATTAATTTGGATTGTTTGGCATTGTTAGATGCTTTACGTTGATATCTATCTGTTTTTGTACGTTGAATCAAACCTGTTTGTTCTAATTCAACAAGCACCTTGATTAAATCTCTAAATGAGTCGGCACTATTTAAACCTAATGCATCTTGAAAATCAGACACAGACATGGGTTCATAATCTGGTTGTTTAATTATTTCTTCAATGGATTGCTTTAAATTCATTATGCCCCTCCTTTCTATTTTTAAATACTTCTAAATTTTTAATTCGACCAATCTAATGATTCTAAGAAATTGTATACGTCTTCGAATACTAATTCTTTTTCTTTACCAATTGTAATGACATGTCCTGAATTCGCATACCATTTGATATCTTTTTCATCAGATTCGCTCTCATTGTATATAACATTTGCAGAATCTGTATTAATCATTTGATCTTGTTCTGCTTGGACAACTAATAATGGATCCATTACTTCATCTATGTGATCTCTGACATCCTGTATTTGTCCTTGTAACTCTTTTAAAGTGTCTGTAGGTTTAAAGTTTGTCATTTCTTTTTCAATGGTAGCTTCATCTTTACCTTCATACTTTTTAAAATTACGCGCATATTCTAGAACACCGTTAAACATAGACCCTTCCGTCTTAATGTACATAGGTGAACACATTGTTATAATACCCTTTACATCTCTGTTTAAGCTTAATTTCAACGCATAACATCCACCAAGTGACAATCCTGCAACAACGATTTCATCATAACCTTTGTCTACTAAGAAATCATAGCCATCTAGTGCATCTTTAAACCATACAAATGGACTTGAACTTAATATTTCTTCAGGTGGTGCTGCATGTCCTTCATATTGTGGTGCATACGATGTGTAGCCTTTCTTCTGCAAGTAACGCCCTAATTGTCTCACATCTGAGGAATTCCCTGTAAAGCCATGTAACAGTAACACAGCTCTATTACCTTCTTCAAAGAAGAATGGTTCTGGAAGTTTAATCTGCATTGTGTTTCAATCCTTTCGCTTATGCTTTAGTACGTGTCGTTTATTTAAATTCATCTTTTATTTATCTCAATTATTTTTAAAAGCTATATTAACTATTATAAATAAAAAAGCCCGACTTTAACATTGTCGGACCTTATAAACCAAAATAACTTATGCCTAACATTAACAAGAAGAAAATGACAGACAATACAATTGTTAATCTATGCAAGAATAAATCAATACCGCGTTGCTTTTGTTTACCAAATAACTGCTCGGCGCCACCACTAATTGCGCCTGAAAGTCCATTACTTTTACCTTCTTGGAGTAATACAACAGTTACTAATGCAATACAATCTAAAATCAAAAGTACCATTATTAATGTATGCATGAAAATTGTCCTCCATTCATTATATACGAAACGCATTATATCATACGTTTGTCGTCTTTAGCAAACTTCTATCTATTGAACGTGCTTTTACGTTTAATCGAAACAATTAACATATAAACAGCTAACACAAATGATAAAACGAGTACCAGTGTTAAAGGAATGATATTCACGCTAGATTTGATATCTAATATCGCGCCATAAACTGCACTAATGTTAATTAAATTATACAATATTTGTGATACGAATACCGCAAACATAAACCACCATAAATAGGTATGTCTGTTCCAGATTGCGAAGACACCTGCTAAATTCGCAAAAATATACATTATTCCTGTAAATTGGAAACTATTTTTAATTGTACCCACAGCATTTTCAGATGTTGTCTGTCCGCTATTTGATAATAGTTGTTTAATAACACTATCATCTAAAACTACGAATAAATGTATAACATAAAGAATCGCAATGATGACTGAACTATATGCAATCAGATGAGCCGTTTTAATTTCTTTAGACTTAGGTTTTACTTCCATAATTCGTTAAGACTCCTTCTTTATTTTACATCTTTAATTATATCAGTTTAATTGTAAAAGATGAACAATTTAAGTTAATCATCATTATAAAGTAACACGCCGAGTTCATTCGCTTCGTATGATTTATGTATTTGTCTCAATAAATTTATACTTTTTAAAATGAGCAAGTCGGACTGTGGGCAGTGGCTCTATGGATTGCCTATTAGAACAGCAATATGATACTTCAAATATAAAAGTCTAAGTACCACAGAATAAACGATAAGAACCATTACTTTTTAATTTATTTATTAACTTATTAGGCAGTAATTTGGATCGACTCGAGCATGAAAACACTAGCCGAAGACTACGGGCCGTATCTGTATCCAAGAAAAGCGAGTACAAAAAAGAGCACAAAAAAACTGCCAACAAAATCGGAGACTTTGTTGGCAGTTTAACACAGATCCTCAATAATCTGCGTTTAGCGCGTGAACTCTTAAATTTTTTATGCTGTATTATTTAGATAAGTTATAGAAAGATTTAAGTCCGTCGAACTTGCCAGTTTCGTATAATTCATCTTCAATGCGTAATAATTGGTTATATTTCGCAATACGGTCAGTTCTTGATAATGAACCTGTTTTAATTTGACCTGCATTTGTAGCAACTGCAATGTCAGAAATTGTAGTATCTTCTGTTTCACCAGAACGGTGAGATACAACTGCTGTGTAGCCAGCTTTTTGAGCCATTTCGATAGCGTCAAATGTTTCAGTTAATGTACCGATTTGGTTAACTTTGATTAAGATTGAGTTACCGATACCTTTTTCAATACCTTCAGATAATTTAACTGTGTTTGTAACGAACAAATCGTCACCAACTAATTGTACTTTATCACCGATACGATCAGTTAATACTTTCCAACCATCCCAGTCATTTTCGTCCATACCGTCTTCGATAGTGATAATTGGGTATTTGTTAACTAATTCTTCAAGGTAATCAACTTGTTCTTCAGCTGAACGTTTCGCACCATTTTCACCTTCGAATTTAGCGTAGTTGTATACACCATCTTCAAAGAATTCAGAAGAAGCACAGTCGAAGCCTAAGAATACATCTTTACCTGGCTCTAAACCAACGGCTTTAATAGCTTCTAAGATTGTTTCAACAGCATCTTCAGTACCTTCGAATTTAGGAGCGAAACCACCTTCGTCACCTACTGCTGTTTCTAAACCACGATTTTTAAGGATTGATTTTAAGTTGTGGAAGATTTCTGCTCCCCAACGTAATGATTCTTTGAATGATTCAGCGCCTACTGGCAACACCATAAATTCTTGGAATGCGATAGGAGCATCAGAGTGAGAACCGCCGTTAACGATGTTCATCATTGGTACTGGTAATTGTTTACCATTAAATCCACCTAAGTATTTGTAAAGTGGTTGTCCTAATAAATCAGCTGCTGCACGAGCTACTGCAATAGAAACACCAAGAATAGCGTTAGCACCTAATTTACCTTTGTTTTCAGTACCGTCTAATTGGATCATCATTTTATCGATTGAAACTTGTTCTAATACTGAAAATTCACCTTCAATAAGCTCTGGTGCAATAATTTCGTTAACGTTGTCAACTGCTTTCGTTACACCTTTACCTAAGTAACGTGATTTATCTCCGTCACGTAATTCTACTGCTTCATGTTCACCAGTAGAAGCACCTGATGGTACTAATGCACGTCCGAATGCACCACTTTCTGTTAATACTTCTACTTCAACTGTTGGGTTACCACGAGAGTCAAGGACTTCGCGAGCGTAAACATCTGTAATAATTGGCATGTTTATAATCTCCTTTATAAATAAGTAGTTTAGAAATATTAAATTTCATCTTCATTATAGCTTTAAATACTATAAATACAAAGTAATTTAATTCTCTTGTGTTGTTTATAAGCAACTAACCATTTTAATGAAAATATCTCAATTTCGAAATCGTTAGCTTCTCAATCTTGCTCAAAGCGATCAAACTTTGATTAGTGATTAATGAGTGATTCACCAGTCATATCTTCTGGTTGATCTACATTTAATAAATCTAATAATGTTGGTGCTAAATCACCAAGACGACCCGTTTCACGTAAAGTAACGCCATCTTTTGTCACAATGACTGGAACTGGGTTTGTCGTATGCGTAGTCATTGGTTGATCATCATCTGTAAGGACCATGTCTGAATTACCGTGATCGGCAGTAATGATTGCATGACCGCCCATTTCAGTAATTTTATCAACAACTTCGCCTAGACATTCGTCCACGGCTTCAATTGCTTTAATTGTTGGTTCTAACATACCACTGTGTCCAACCATGTCTGGGTTAGCAAAGTTTAAAAGAATTAAATCTAAGTCACCTTTATTTAATTCTTCAATTAAAGCATCTTTAACTTCATATGCGCTCATTTCAGGTTTAAGGTCATAGGTTGCGACTTTAGGTGAATCGATTAAACGACGACGTTCACCTTCAAATTCTTCATTACGACCACCACTCATGAAATAAGTCACGTGAGGGAATTTTTCTGTTTCAGCAATACGTAATTGTTTAAGTCCGTTATCTTGTGCAACTTCACCGATTGTATTCGTTAAATCAACTTTTTCAAAAACAATATCTGCATTCACGTTATCATTATATTTAGTAAACGTTGCATAAAATAAGTCGTTGATTTGTTCTACTTTAAAGCCTTCGAATGCTTTATCAGTAAATATTTCAGAAAGTTGTCCAGCTCTGTCAGGACGGAAGTTATAAAAGATGACTGCATCGCCATCATTGACACCTTCGTTTTGGTCTTGGACGATAAATGGTTCAACAAATTCATCTGTTAAATCTTTATCGTAATTCGCTTTGACACCTGCTTTAGCAGATTCGAATGTTGTTCCACCAAAATTGCGGATAGCATTGTATGCTTTTTCTTCTCTGTCCCAACGTTTGTCACGATCCATTGCGTAATAACGACCTGATACAGATGCGAATTGACCAATACCTAGTTCTTTAAACTTCGCTTCAGTTTCTTCAATATATTTTAATGCTGATTTTTGATCAACGTCACGTCCATCTAAAAAGGCATGAACATATACTTTTTCTAAACCTTGTTTTTTAGCTAAATCTAATAACGCGAAAAGGTGTTTGTAATGGCTGTGTACGCCACCATCTGATAATAAACCAAAAACATGTAGCACTGAATCATTTTTCTTAACATGATTGATTGCATTGTTTAATACATCATTTTCAAAGAAATCGCCGTCTTCAATAGATTTATTGATACGCGTTAAACTTTGATAAACGACACGTCCAGCGCCAATGTTCATATGCCCAACTTCTGAATTACCCATTTGACCTTCTGGAAGTCCAACATCTAAACCACTAGCTTCGATTTGAGTAGTTGGATACTTACTGTAATAACGATCAAAGTTAGGTTTATTAGCTAGTTTCACAGCATTACCGTGTTCGCTCTCTCTGTTTGCAAAACCATCTAAAATAATTAATGCAGTTGGTTGTTTAGCCATATTATTTTGCACCTTCTAACAATTGTACAAAATCATCCACTTTAAGTGATGCGCCGCCTACAAGTGCACCATCAATGTCTGATTCTGCCATGTATTCTTTAATGTTGTTAGGTTTCACACTACCACCATATTGAATACGTGTTGCGTCAGCTACAGTTTGACTTGATAATTCTGCAACTGTTTGTCTTACAAATGCACACATTTCATTTGCATCTTTAGCAGTTGATGATTTACCAGTACCGATTGCCCAGATTGGTTCGTAAGCAATCACAAGTTGTTGTAATTGTGCTTCAGATAAACCCTCTACAGCTTTTTTAACTTGGTTGCCAACAACTTCATTAGCTTTACCACTTTCACGCTCTTCATCTGTTTCACCTACACAAACGATTGGTGTCATACCGTGATTGAAAATAGCGTGTGCTTTTTTGTTAATTTCTTCATCTGTTTCATGGAAGATTTCACGACGTTCAGAATGTCCGATAACGACATATTTAACGCCTAGGTCTGCTAATGCAACTGGAGATGTTTCACCAGTGAATGCGCCGTTATCTTCAAAGTAAGCATTTTGAGCACCGATTTGTAAGCCTTGTGCTTTACCATCATTTACTAAAGTAACTAATGCATCTAATTGAATTGTTGGTGCACAAATTACTGATTCTACTTCTTTTGTATCAGGTAATGTTGGTAATTCATTGATAAAATCTTTTGCTTCTTTAACTGTTTTATTCATCTTCCAGTTACCTGCGATAATTGGTTTTCTCATTATATTACACTCCTATTAGTAATTTATGATTAAATGTGTTGCCACTGATAATCATGGATAGCTGTTTTTAGTCGTGCGCTTATTTGTTTGCGATTGCTACTACACCTGGTAGTTCTTTACCTTCAAGGTATTCTAATGATGCACCGCCACCAGTAGAAATGTGACTGAAGTCATCACCATAACCTAATGAAATAGCTGCAGCTGCTGAATCTCCACCACCAATAATTGTATTAGCGTCTTTTAATTCAGCGATTGCTTCACAAACGCCGATTGTACCTTTAGCAAAATTACTTAATTCAAATACGCCCATTGGTCCATTCCATACTACCGTATGCGCACCTTGTAATTGTTCTTTAAATAATTCAACTGATTTTGGTCCAATATCCATAGCTTCTTGGTCTGCTGGGATATCATCAACAGAAACCTCAGTGATTTCAGCGTCATTTGAGAATTCTTTTGCAACTTTACAATCAACTGGTAAGACGATTTGATCGCCTGCACGGTCTAATAATTCTTTTGCAAAATCAACTTTATCTTTTTCTAATAAAGATAAACCAATTTCTTTACCTTGTGCTTTAAAGAACGTATATGACATGCCGCCACCGATCAGTACTTTGTCAGCAATCTTCAATAAGTTTGTGATAACGCCAATTTTGTCAGAAACTTTGGCACCACCTAGAATTGCAACTACAGGTTTATCAGGGTTTTCAACTACGCCACCGATATATTTAATTTCTTTTTCCATTAAGAATCCTGCAACTGTTTCTAAATTAGATGCAATACCCACATTTGAAGCGTGCTCACGATGCGCAGTACCAAATGCATCATTTACAAATACATCGCCAAGTGAAGCCCAGTATTTTCCTAATTCAGGATCATTTTTAGATTCTTTTTTGCCGTCTACATCTTCAAAACGTGTATTTTCAACTAGTAAAACATCGCCTTCATTAAGATCTTTGACAGATTGTTCTAGTGTTTCTCCACGTGTTTCAGGTACAAAAGTAACTTCTTCACCTAATTTTTCTGTTAATGCATTAGCAACAGGTTTTAAAGTTAATGCTGCTTTATCACTTTCTTCTTTCACTTTACCTAGATGTGAAAATAATACAACTTTTCCACCTTGTTCAATGATGTATTTAATTGTTGGTAAAGCTTGAACGATACGGTTGTCGTCAGTGATTTCTCCATCTTTCATCGGCACGTTAAAATCTGCGCGAACAAGTACAGTTTTACCTTTTAATTCTAAGTCAGTTACAATTTTTTTAGCCATGTAAGCTTCCTCCTCTAAATGGAACAACAAATTAAAATAAGCGGAGAAGCGTTGTGCTCCCCGCTTACTCCTAAGCTTATTGTTTAAATTTAACAGCACATTAAAGTTGTTAAATTCATTTTTACATCAAATTATTTAGCTTGAGTTGCTAAGTGTTCTAATGTACGTACTAATTGTGAAGTGTAAGACATTTCGTTATCGTACCAAGCTGCTACTTTAACTAATTGACGGTCGCCAACAGTCATTACACGAGTTTGTGTTGCATCAAATAATGAACCATAAGTCATACCGATTACGTCTGAAGATACGATTTCGTCTTCTGTGTAACCGAATGATTCGTTTGAAGCATTTTTCATTGCAGCATTTACATCTTCAATGCTTACATTTTTTTCTAAAACAACTGTTAATTCAGTTAATGAACCAGTTGCAACAGGAACACGTTGCGCTCCTCCATCTAATTTACCATCAATTTCAGGAATTACTAAGCCAATTGCTTTAGCAGCACCAGTTGAGTTAGGGATGATGTTTTCAGCAGCTGCACGCGCACGACGTTTGTCGCCTTTTCTGTGTGGTGCATCTTGTGTGCTTTGGTCACCAGTGTATGCGTGTATAGTAGTCATGAAACCTTCTACTAAACCGAAGTCATCATTTAACACTTTAGCAACAGGAGCTAATGAGTTAGTAGTACATGAAGCACCTGAAACAACAGTTTCTGAACCGTCTAATTCTTGGTGGTTTGTATTATAAACGATTGTTTTTAAATCGCCTGTAGCTGGTGCAGAGATTAATACTTTTTTAGCACCTGCATTGATGTGTGCTTCTGCTTTTTCTTTATCAGCGAAGAAACCAGTACATTCTAATACAACATCGATGTCTAAGTCTTTCCAAGGTAATTTACTTGGTTCAGGCTCAGAGAATGATTTTACTTCTTGTCCGTTTACGCGGAAACCGTCTTTTTCTACTTCAACTTCTCCTGTGAAGCGTCCTTGCATAGTATCATATTTTAATAAATGAGCTAACATTTCGTCATCTGTTAAATCGTTTACTGCTACTACGTCGATTCCGTCAACGTTTTGAATTCTTCTGAATGCTAAACGACCAATTCTACCAAAACCATTAATTGCTACTTTTACTGCCATTAAAATGGCCTCCTTTAAAAATGATATTTAAAAAGTGTAATCACTTTTTATTACTGTTATTTACGATTGCACTTGCTGCACCTTCGTCTGTAATTAATACAGTGTTTTTTGGAGCAATAGAAAGGTAAGCTTTAATTGCTTCTCCTTTAGATTTACCCCCAGCTACAGCAAATATAAACTTTTTCGATTCAAGGTCTTCTAATTGTAGTCCAATTGTTTTCACTTTATGGACGATATCGCCTTGATCATCGAAATAATATCCAAATGCTTCTCCCGAGGCATTGTGATGTTGAAGTTTTTCTATAACTTCGTTTGGTGATTGACGTCTTCGCGCCATCTTCAGCGCATCACCAATGCCGTGGATTGTAATATTGGATTCTCTAATTTTTTCTAGGGTGTGAATAACTGAAGGCTCTAACATAAGTGTATTGTATGTCGTTTCACTCACATTATCTGGGACATATAATGTCGTATAATCACCATTCGTTTGTTGTGCCATACTCGCTGCAATGGTATTTGCTTGATATACAACATTTTCACCCAGTCCGCCTCTTGCTGGAACAAAGAAAACATCATGTGGCTGTTTATGCATTGCCTCACTCACGTAGGCCATCGTAGACCCACCAGTGACTGCTACAATGGCATGATCATAAAGAACATCTTCAACCAACTGTCCTGCCTGTCGTGATAGTTCGATTTTTACTGCTTTATCAGTTTCAGAATCACCTGGTATCACATAGACGTCTTTAATGTCATATTGTTCCTTAATCAACTGTGAAAGATGATGGTCATCAGAAAAAACATTAAAATAACTATTTAGCTGACGAACAGTTGCTTCACCTTCTTCAGTGATTTCCATGCCTGTTGGCTTAACCTTGATTAGTTCTTGTTGCTTCAATGTGTCTGTTTCTGTACGTAATACACGTTCAGTTAAATCCATATATTCACTTAAGCTACGTCTACCTACGGGTTGGTGCTTAGCAATAGTAGTGAGAATTGAAAAACGTCGATACATTTTTTCAACAAGTTCTGGCACAAGTTTTTGTTGAACTTTTATCAAATCATTCACTACTATCCTCCTCCGTTTCATTATAAAGGGTCAAGATAAAGGGTCAAGTTCCAACCATAGGTTGACTTTTTACGTCCCTAGCGGGACAAAAAAATATAACCTCTTATATTTGCAATAATACTACTATCGATTTGAAATTGCAAGAGAAATACACTTCTCTTAATTTTTACTTATTACCTTTATATATTCTATTCGTTCCTCTAAAATGTCTTGCATTGTTGTATTACCCGATTAATCATTTACTAATCATAAATCATTATATTTTCCGATTCTTAAAAATTAGTAACCACCCACTTATGATAGCGGCTTAAATACACTTGTAGAATCATTGCTTCTATTATCTTTAATCTATAAAATAAAAGTATAGATTATCAATTGGGAGGAAAATACATGTCACAGAACGATCATCCAGAAGTCATTGATCCAAACGATCGACGTTATAAAGATGAAGATTATTTCAAAAATCCTAAACAACCAGATCATTCGCATTCAAATCAAACATTTCACTATTCTAAAAACATAGGATGTGGCTGTGGACCTTTTGGTTGTCTTAGCGGTTGTATCACACTCATACTATTATCCTCACTCATTACTTTCTTATTAAATTTCTTATTTTAGTCTGTGTGCTTAAATACTATAAAACAAACCGTATAACACGTGTTTTTAACGCTATAAAAATAGGACCTTGAAATCATATGATTAACATCGATTTCGCAGTCCTATTAATTATATTTA
This sequence comes from Staphylococcus sp. Z5-21, assembly GCF_056529615.1. Taxonomy (NCBI): domain Bacteria; kingdom Bacillati; phylum Bacillota; class Bacilli; order Caryophanales; family Staphylococcaceae; genus Staphylococcus; species Staphylococcus sp. Z5-21. The sequence continues at coordinate 2,044,969 of NZ_CP096462.1, forward strand.
GTCATCTTCTGAAGATGACTCGCTTGAGCGTTCATTGGTACTTGAACCATTATTGTTGCTTTGTGCTGATCTTTCTTGTGTATTATTTTGAGAACTTCTTTGTTGAGTTGATGGTTCTGGTTTTTTCTCTTCAGTCGATGGTTCAGATGTTTTTTCTTCCGTTGAAGGTTCAGAAGTTTTCTCCTCGGTTGTTTTTTCTTCTGTTGAAGGCTCACGTGTTTTTTCTTCAGTAGAACGTTCTTCAGTTGTTTTTTCTTCTGTGGTAGCTTCTTTCGTTTTTTCAGGTGATTTTTCTTCTGTTGTACGAGGCTCAGTCGTTGCTGGCTGTTGTGTTTGCTGCGTCTGTTGCGTTTGCTGTGTTTGTTGTTGCGTTTGAACTGTTTGCTGCGTTTGTTGTGTTTGTTGAGACTCTTGTGTAGATTTCTCTTTATCTTTTTTGTCTTTTTCTTCTTTTGTCTTCTGTTTTTCTTTCTTATCTTTTTCTTCTTGTTTCTGATCTGCTAAACGTTCATTCGCTTTGTTTGAATGATCTACAAATGCAAAAATAGCAAAAATTAATCCACCTACTAATAATAATACGATTAATCCACTTACAATTTTCGCAAAACCACTCATTTTCTTGTTGTTCGGATTATGGTTTGGCATATGCTCCCCTCACTTCAATTTATATCATAACATTTGTTTTCATTTATGCGCATGCTTTCAATAACAAATGTATATTTTACACTATTTCATTTATTAATTAAACTCATTAACTATTTTTTAACCTAGATGTTATCTTAACGACATATGTATAGTAAAATACATATATAACTTAAAATTTAATACTATAGTTTAATATTGATCTATAGTAATCTTCGTTTTCAATACTTTTGTAAATTTTTATTATTAATATGAATAAGCTATAACATTAATATAACAGGATGTGTTCTAAAATTGAAAAAGCATGATCCATTTGATGAATTAGTGGAGCAAAAATCATCTCAAAAAAGAGGTCTGCGTCAAATTATGATCGATAACGATCATTACGAATCAAAAGACCGAGATAAAAAGCGGTTCCCCTTCTTTATGATGATTATTATTTTGTTATTCATAGCCACTGGAATAATTTCTATACTTACTTTATAGGGCATAACGACCTTCATATCCTTATAAAATGTTTTGACTTAAATGTAAAAAGATAGTTACACAAAGCAAATTGCGTTAACATATAAATATAGGCCTATACGCAATGCGTACAGGCCACTACTAAAGGGAGTCAAAATTTTACCTTCGTTAGTATATTATGGGGTATACTCGAAATAATTAAGAGATGATTAATTAATATCGAAGGTATCTCAATTATAAAATGAATGCTCTTTATTTTAAATAGTTCTTAATACGAGTAAATGACATATTATTGAACAAACAATGAAAAAATTATGACCTTCAAATGTGATTCGATTGATTCTCTCTAATCATTCCAACATTAGGCATTACTAAATTATGAGGTGATAAAATGAAACATTATTTAATTACAGGTGGTACAGGTATGATAGGATCGCAATTAGTTAAAGCTATCATACAAAGTGATGCGCATATAACGATTTTAACTAGACAGGATATGACTTCATCACACCCTAAGATTTCCTACGTCAATTGGTCTCAATCAAATTGGGAAAATGAAATACCTGATATCGATATCGTCATTAACCTTGCAGGTGCTAGTTTAAATAAACGATGGACTAAATCCTATAAACAAACCATTATGCTAAGTCGTATACAAGCTACACAAGCTTTATTCGAATTATTTCAAAATCGTAAACATAAACCAGAAGTATTATTCAATGCGAGTGCTGTTGGTTACTATAAACCAGACTTATATCGTACGTATACTGAATTATATAAAACACTTCCTTTTGATTTTTTATCGGAAGTCGTATATCAATGGGAAAGAATGGCTCGCCAATTTGAAACGCTTGGTACGCGTGTCGTTATTGGTCGGTTTGGAATGGTCTTGTCTAATGATGGCGGCGCACTACCAATGATGAAATTGCCTTATGACTTTTATCTTGGTGGAAAATTAGGTTCAGGAAGACAATGGTATTCTTGGATTCATATAGATGATTTAGTGAGAGCCTTGCTCCATACTATCAATACGGAAAGTGCACGAGGTGTATTTAACTTTACTGCACCGATTGTAGAACATCAAAACATGTTTGGGTATACACTTGCACGCGTTTCTCATCGCCCTCATCATACATGGGTCCCATCGTTAGCCATTAGATTAGCTTTAGGTCAAATGTCGACTGTTGTGCTCGATACACAAAAAGTAATACCTAATAAATTACAAGCAACTCATTTCAAATTTAAATACCCTGATTTAAAAATCGCACTCGAAGATTTAGTACATTAAGTGAATAGGAAGCGAAATGAATCATGAAGACAGATCGATTAACACATGCCTTATTATTTATCGCTGGATTGTTATTATTAATTAATGGTATCTGTGCTTTTGAACAAAATTTAACTATGCTATTTATATCATCAATATTGGTAATTAAGTGGTATCTGTGTAACATTTGTAGCCATTAAATTAATTTGGCACAACTATCGTAGACTTAAAGTTAATAACAATTCATAATGTGAGATAAATAGAAAAGCCAAGCTACTAATTATGTAGCTTGGCTTTTTTAATGAAATTAAATCTTATGATTCTGGTACCATAACTTGGTCAACAAGACCATAGTCTTTAGCTTCTTCAGCTGATAAGAAATTATCACGATCTGTATCTTGCTCAATTTTTTCAATTGATTGACCAGTACGTTCAGCTAAAATTTGGTTTAATTTAGCACGTGTTTTAAGAATATGATTAGCAGCAATTTCAATTTCAGTCGCTTGTCCTTGCGCGCCACCTAATGGTTGGTGGATCATTACTTCAGCGTTTGGTAATGCAAAACGTTTACCTTTTGCACCTGCTGCAAGTAAGAATGACCCCATTGATGCAGCCATACCGATACAAATTGTTTGTACATCTGGTTTGATGTGTTGGATTGTATCGTAAATAGCGAAACCAGCAGTTACACTACCACCTGGTGAATTGATATAAAGATAGATATCTTTTTCTGCATCTTGTGCTTGTAAGAATAATAATTGAGAAACAATAGAGTTTGCTACATTATCATCGATTTGAGAACCTAACATTATAATACGGTCTTTTAATAAACGTGAGTAAATGTCATATGCACGTTCCCCACGGTTTGTTGTTTCAATTACTGTAGGTATTAAATTCATTAATATTGCCTCCTTATTTCTAACTGATAAACTTATTTTAACCTAAAAGTCAAACATGGTCAAAAAATAACGCTCAAAAATTTTATGAAAGTTGAATTATTCTTATTGACCGTTTTCGTTAAGATTTGTACACTTATATTAATGCGTCTTTACCCCCTCGTAGTGTAATGGATAACACGTAAGATTCCGGTTCTTAAGATAGGGGTTCGATTCCCTTCGAGGGGACTAATAAGTAATAAAAGTATACTTTTCAAATTAAAAAGGGAAGATAACCAATATAAAGCGCACACGAGTTCAATCTCATGTATTTTATATTCCTACTTAAGTCATCCCCTACTTGTACAATCAATCAGACCGAGACATCAAAAAATGATTCTCGATCTGATTTTTTCATTTTTTAAAATTCTATTAATAAAAAATGGATTACACTGAGAAATGTAATTTTCCACACTGATTATGATATTAAGTACCAAATTATCTTAATTATTAAAAATACATCCTTATCTAAATGAGATACTTAAAAATCAATTCTTAATATATACACAAAATTCACGCTTTTTATATTGAACAATATATAAACGTAAAGATAATTAGTAATAAAAAAATTCATTTTAAATTTACAATCATTTGATACACTTGTAAAGATTAGATTATTTTACAAAGGGGAAATGAGACATTGGCAGACAAGCAAATTAGTGATGCGCAGTGGATAGAATACCAAGCGCATCAAAATCAACAAAAATCGAAAAAATTAGTAAAGGTTGGTTTTGGGGTTGTGGATCTGGTTGCGGTTGTTTAATTTTGTTAGTAATTATCATTATAGGCATCTCAGCATGTACTGCAAACCTAGGCAACGTAGACACTAATGATAATTCATCAAACAATTCAAACAACAGTAGTGCTTCTAGAGAAGAAAAATCTGCATTAAATAAAGCGAAAACCTATTCGAACGTTATGCACATGTCAAAAGATGGCATCTATAATCAATTAACGTCTGAAGCTGATGGTTTTAAAGAATCAGATGCACAATACGCAGTAGATAATTTAAAAGCGAATTATAAAAAGAATGCTCTCGAAAAAACTAAAGATTATGCTGATACACAGGATATGTCAAACAATGCAATATACAATAAATTAACATCAGATATTGAACGATTCACGGACGAACAAGCGCAATACGCTATTGATCAATTAGATAAATAGTGAACTTCTAAAGCCCTAATTCAACTTTAATTATTGTTGATGGGACTTAATTAAACTTAACATTAAAGAAACGATATTTCGGTATTGAAACCGAAATATCGTTTTTTTTTGCCTCTTAATTCATATTTATAAAGGTACTGCCTAAAACATCACGTACATCGTGAATCACTAGGAATGCATTTTCATCCACTTCATTTACCAGTTTCTTGACTCTTGTAACTTGTGATTGCGGTACAACGACGTACAACATATGTGTTTCTGACTTTCCATAACCACCTTTACCAGTTAATATGGTTGACCCTCTACCGGTAAACGCATTGATTTTATCACTAATTAAATCACTTTTGCTAGAAATCACTGTAACTGCTTTTTTCGGATTGAAACCTTCGATAATGAAGGACGTGGCACGTTCCGTAACAAATAACATAATAATCGTAAACAGCACATTTTCTAATGGTAGTACCATTAAGAATGAAAGAACAACGAGCGCATCTAGTATAAAAATTCCTTGTGACGTTTTGATCTCGGAATATTTATTTACAATTTTCGCAATGACTGATGTACCACCCAGTGTACTACCAGTAGAAATTACTAGCCCTGCACCGATACCAATCACAGCGCCCCCAAATAAAGAATTAATAACAAAATTATCTACACCTAGATTAATATTTTCAGTTAAATGTAAAAATAGAGACAACGCAGTGTTGGAAATAACGGTGTAGACCGCTACCGTTTTACTTAAAAATTTCCACCCTACAAATACGACAACGGTATTGATAATAAATGAGGTCCACGCTGGCGATAAACCGAATGCATACATAAGAGATAATGATATCCCTACTGTGCCGCCATCACCTAGGTTTGATCCAAGTAAAAAACAGTTTACGCCAATCGCATTTATGAATGTACCAATTAAACAGAATATAATGTTTTTATAATGCTTGTTTATCAAATTTTTCATAAATACCCTCCCTTTTCACTATTTTATTATTATGGTTTATAAATAATATGTTCAATATTCATCAAGTAATGCCTAAATATTAAAAAAGACACCTCCATGAGGCGTCATTAATTGAAATTCATACTTTTCATTATATTAGCATATTTATTTTATGTGTGACTAGAAGAAATTCAATTTACACTTAATTCTTTTTCAAATTAAGAGATAACCATGCAAAACTGATGATACACCTTATGTGCTATAGTTCGATAGGCTCACCGCTTCTTAATTTATCAGCCATCTCATTTAACTTTCTTAATCTATGATTCACACCAGATTTAGATATTTTTCCCGTGGACATCATTTCACCTAATTCTTTTAATGAAACTTCTTGATGCTCAATTCTTAATTTTGCGATCTCACGCAATCTATCTGGAAGGTTGTCTAAACCAATTTCTTTATCAATTAAATGTATACTTTCTACATGTTTCATGGCTGCGCTTACAGTTTTATTTAAATTGGCTGTCTCACAATTAACCAATCGATTCACAGAATTTCTCATATCTCGAACAATACGAACATCTTCAAATTTCAAAAGTGCTTGATAACCACCTATCAAACTTAAAAAATCGGATATTTTTTCTGCTTCTTTTAAGTAAGCAATGCTGCCTTTCTTACGTTCTAGATGTTTTGCATTTAATTCATATGCATTCATTAATTGTGTGATACCTTCAGAATGGTCTTCATATAACGAAAAAACCTCTAAATGATAAGATGACGTTTCTGGATTATTGACAGAACCACCAGCTAGAAAGGCACCTCTCAAATAACTGCGACGCATTTCATCATCATGAATCATAGTTTCATCGATTTCATGGGTAAAGACACCATTTTTTAAAATACCTAAATCATCTAATATTTCTCTGGCTCTTGCCTTAATACGACAAATATAGATATTATTCTTTTTCAATTTCATTTTCTTGCGTACGAGTAGTTCCACTTCCACATTAAACACTTTTTTTATTAACGAATAAATCCGTCTTGCTGTTGTTGCATTTTCGGTTTGAACGTTAATAACAAACTGTTGATTGGATAGACTGAGTGCACCATTCATTCGAATAAGCGCACTGAGCTCTGCTTTTGCATTTTTTTCATCTACTTCAATTCTAGTAAGTTCATTTTTCATATCTGATGCAAAGCTCATGATTCAATCAGTCCCTTCTTATAAGTTTATTGTCTGGCTTATTCGTTATGATCTTTATCTCGATTAAACTCAATTGTCGCCGTTTCTCTCATAGCGATTTCATAGATCATTTTTGAAAGTACTTCAGTGTTATGGCGCACGTAATCTTCTGAAGACACTTCTACTAAATCAGGATGTGTAAAGACTTTAATATTCTGTGCTTCCATATCTGTCGTGTTGCATTTTACAGGTTCTGCATTTTCTTCTCTATAGCGTTCTAATACATTACCGTGAAAATTTTGCGTGCTACAAATAACATAGTTAATACATTTCGCACCCATGTGATCATGGATAGCATTGACATGATCGACAGCAGAATAATTATTCGTTTCACCTGGCTGTGTCATTACATTTGAAACATACAATTTAGGGGCATCTACTTTAAGTAATGCATCTGCGATACCTTTTACGCATAAATTTGAAATGACACTTGTATATAAAGAACCTGGCCCCATAACAATTAAATCTGCCTCTTCAATCGCTTCAACTGCTTCTTCCATCGGTTTTACATCTTCAGGTTCTAAAAATACACGTTCGATTTTTTTATTTTTTTTAGGAATCTTAGACTCGCCATATACGATTTCTCCGTCTTCCATGACTGCACTTAAACGCACACTTGTATTAGTGGACGGAATAACACGACCTCTAATATTTAAAATCTTACTTAATTCTTTAACTGCATGTCCAAAATCATCCGTAATATTCGTTAACGCGGCAATCAGTAAATTGCCAAGCGAATGACCTTCAACTTGGTTTTCTTTAAAACGATATTGGAAAAGTTGTTCTAAAGTTGACTCAGTTTCACTTAATGCAGAAATTACATTTCTTATATCTCCAGGTGCAGGTATATCCATTTCATTTCTTATTTTTCCTGTGCTCCCACCATCATCGGCAACTGTGACAATTGTCGTAATATCTATTGGGTAATCTTTAAGGCCTCGAGCTAAAACGGATAAGCCTGTACCGCCACCTATTAGTACAAGTTTAATTCTTCTCATCTTTATGTTTCACGCCACTTTCAACATGTGCATCCCTGTGATGCACATACACATTGTAATTAAAACTTTCGTTAAGTTCTGCTCCGATACGTTTGGCTAATGCGACTGAACGGTGTTGACCACCAGTACAACCGATTGCGATAACCAGTTGTGATTTACCTTCTTTTTTATATCCTGGTACCATAAATTTCAATAAATCTATTAATTTTTCATAAAATATATTTGTTTCTTTCCATTTCATAACATATTTATAAACCGCTTCATCTTCTCCTGTGAGTGGTCTTAACTCATCAACATAGTGTGGATTCGGTAAAAATCTCACATCGAATACTAAGTCTGCATCCATTTGAATACCATGCTTAAATCCAAAACTCGTTACATTAATGTTAAATGTTTGTACATTGCTCTTATTGAAATAGTCACCAATGCGTTTACGCAATTCTTTTGGTTTCATTTGCGTCGTATCAATCGTATAGTTCGCTAGACTTTTAATTTCTGTTAATAACTCACGTTCTTCATTTATCGATTCTATCAATGAACGTTGTCCATTTCCATTTAACGGATGCGCACGTCTTGTTTCTTTATATCTAGAAATTAAACGCTCATTAGATGCTTCCAAGAACATCATATCCACAATCACATCAGAGTTACTTTTAATTAAATCCATTTCGTGGATTAATGATTTAAACAATTCTTTCCCTCTTAAATCGATTGCAATTGCAACTTTTTGTAATGATGGATTACCTTGCCCCATCAATTCTACAAATTTAGGTAAAAGTATCGGCGGTAAGTTGTCTACACAGAAATAACCGATATCTTCTAGACTTTGAATGACTACAGATTTCCCAGCACCTGATAAACCTGTAACGACTAATAATTCACTTTTTACTATTTCTTTTTCATCCGGTTGCATCTTTTCACACCATTCGTTGATTTATTTAATCATAAAATGTTACTTCGTTGTTAACAGTTCATATTTTAAAGTGATGTGATTCATTTCACTTCAAATAAGTCTAACAATCTTATGCTATCATATTTCATTTTACATGAAAAAGGTCTTAGGTAGTAGCATTATCACTTTAATATTGAAGTTAGCTGTGGCTGCAATTTAACTCCTATAACCATAAGACTTCAATTATAAACATAGATAAATATATATCCTTATGTAAAAAGCTAGAGCACAATGCTTTCAGTTATGTCTGAGCATCATGTTCTAGCTTTAACTAAATTCTATTATACAACACAATCACACGATTGATTATGCTTCTATTGTATCTTTGATGTGTTCAATATATGCGATAGCACTTTGTGCTGCAATACTACCATCACCTGTTGCAGTAACGATTTGACGTAAACCTTTTTCACGTACATCGCCTGCTGCGTAAATACCAGGAATGCTTGTACTCATATCTTCATTCGTTAAGACATAACCGACTTCATTTGTAATACCTAAATCTTGGAAAGGTACTGTCAGTGGTTTCATACCAATATAAATAAATACACCATCCGCATCTAATGTTTGTTCAGAACCATCTTTTGTTGATTCTAATGTGACTGATCCTACTTTACCATCTTTGTCGTTAATTGTTTTTAGTGTGTGGCTCCAGATAAAATCAATTTTTTCATTTTTAAATGCGCGATCTTGTAATATTTTTTGCGCACGTAATTCATCTCTACGGTGTACAATGGTTACGCTATCCGCAAATTTTGTAAGGAATGTGCCTTCCTCAACGGCTGAATCACCTCCACCAATAACAAATAATTTTTTACCTTTAAAGAATGCACCATCACAAACTGCACAATAACTTACACCACGGCCACCAAGTTCTTGTTCACCTGGCACACCAATTTTTTTATATTCTGCACCTGTTGAGATAATAACTGCATGTGCAGTGATTACTTTATTTCCTAGGTTCACTTCTTTATATGCGCCTTTATCTTCGATTGATTTAATGTCACCATATTGATATTGTGCACCAAATTTTTTCGCATGTTCAAACATTTTTGTAGATAAGTCCGGACCTGTTACCATTTCAAATCCTGGAAAGTTTTCAACTTCTTCCGTATTTGCCATTTGTCCACCAGGCATGCCACGTTCTATCATTACAGTACTTAAGTTTGCGCGAGATGCATAAACTGCTGCAGTCATACCTGCTGGGCCTGCACCAATAATTGCAATATCAAAATCCACTTGTTCAGCCATTTTAATTGCCTCCTGTTTATTAATTCAATATGCGAAGTATATATGATTACTTGCATTTTATAAACTTATATGCTCACTAAATAATCTATCGTCTTATTTAAACGGTAAGATGAAATTTTAAACCACTCTAAAACTTGTTGCTTTGTAACTTTGATTTCAGAATGACGAAAATACATATATACAAATGCAGCAACATAATCACTAACATTTGCTAGGTCAACTTTTTCCGAAATAATCGCTTCTGCTTGATCAATCCATACTATAAATAAATCTTCATTATTTTTCAATGCCTCAATATCATAAAGCATTAACATGCCTTTGTGAATAAAATCTAATTTATTTAATTTTAAATCTTGAATTAAATAAGTCAAATAGAGTTTCTCATAATCATTCATAGATTCTAGTACACCCCAAATTTCTTGGGTTAAGAGTACTTCACGACCCTTTAATTGGTTTAATAAAAAGATGCCATATAATCTATGGTGGCTATTATCATTCAACAATAACGGCAATACTTGTTGGTCAAAATACGCTTTGCTCTCTTCAATAACCCAAGGTGCATGGCCAACATCAACTTTAGAAATTTCTTGTAATTTTGTCCAAAAGAATTTACTTTCTTCAAGATTGCCTAAATGATAATGATTATAGCTGAGTGCATTATACATTTGAATCGAAAGGAACTTTCCTCTTCTATAGAGTGGTTGTAGAATCTTTTGCGAAGCTTCATATTGTTTTAAATAACAGAGCACGATACCTAATTTAAATGACTCATCTTCATTCATCGGCATTACTTTGTTTAATATTTTTAAGTAGCGATGATATTTTTCACTATCATTCGTGTTATATAGCAACAATGTATAATGACATAAAGCATGCACATCTGTGTTGTCCTCGCTTAATAAACGTTCAAACATTTCTTTAGCAGTTTCGTATTCGTTTAAATATAAATAACACATTGCTAATAAATTACGTACGACGCGGTGTTCTTGAATGTCAGTACTTTGATTTAAAATAAAATTTCGAGCCTCTGGTAAGCGGCCTTGTGAAAATAAATATTGGAAAATAAGTTGAATCGCAAATAATTTACTTTCTGTCTCTATTTTTTCAGGTGTATGATATGAGACTTCAAACATTTCTTCAAGTTCTTCTTTATAATCCTCATCACCAGATATTGTTACATAGTTAATACCAAATAAAAATGCTTTATTGGCTTCATTCATCGTTATATTTAACTGGCTTAATTGAAAATAACTTTCTTCAACTTCTTCACCTTGTGCAATACTTTCATAAAAAAGATGTTCAGCCTTGCTACCTATACCTAAACTAACTAAACACTCCGAATATTTTACTTTTGTTTCAAAATCCTGAGGTGACATTTCAAGCACTTTAGCGAAGTAAGATGCCGCTTTTTTATATTCTTGTTGATGAAATTTTTGATCACCTAATTTTTTATAAAATTGACTATCTAATTTCATTGGTATTACATTGTCTTTATGCGCCATCCTTCGTCACCTCCTAAATGTTTCTTTATTTTATTATTAGTATGGGATTCCCATACGCTAATGCATGATCTGGAATATCTTTGGATACAATAGAACCCGCACCAATCTTAACATGATTACCAATGGTAACGCCTGGTAGGATGGTCACATTGGCACCAATCAAGGTATGATCCCCAATTTTCACAGGGCCTGTAGTAAATGCATCTACTAAAAATTCATGTGTTAAAATCGTTGAATTATAGCCAATCACACAATTTTTACCAATCGTGATGTATTCAGGATACAATAAATCAGGAACTACTTTGAAAGCGAATGCTGTATGAGCCCCGATATCCATTTTCAATAATTTACGATATGCCCAATGTTTTAATTTCACATTAGGCAAATAACGGCAAACTTCAATAATTAACGTTTGTTTAAACATTTTCATTCCTTTGACAAAACGATACATATGCCATAAAGGATTTTTACCTTGAACTTGTTGTTTCTTTAAATTACGCATAAATGACTATCACTTCACTTCTTTACTTGGCCATGATAATGGACCAACAGCTTTATAACGTGGCGCATCATATTTAACACGTCTAACAATCATTATGACGACACCTATTATGATTAAAATAATGGACATTAATTGGGCAATTCGGATATCACCTGCAAGCATTAAACTATCCGTACGAATGCCTTCTACAAAGAACCTGCCAATGGAATACCAAATTAAATAGAGACAGAAGGTATCACCAATACGTAAGTGTTTTCTTAATAGAATTAAGATAACAAATCCTAACACATCCCAAATAGACTCATAAAGGAATGTTGGTTGATAGTATTTTCCATCAATATACATATTATTAATTATAAAGTCAGGAATATGTAAGTTTTCAAGGAAAGATTTAGAAACTGTGCCCCCATGCGCTTCATGGTTCATAAAGTTTCCCCATCTTCCAATACCTTGTCCTAAAATCATACTTGGCGCAATCACATCACCAATTTGAAATGGATTAATATTTTTTTGTTTACAAATAATAATACCCGTTACGAATCCACCAATAAGACCACCATGTATGGCAATACCACCCTGCCAAATCATTGGGATTTCAATTGGATGTTGTACATAATACGGCCACTGAAAAATAACGAAATATATTCTAGCAACAATAAAACCAAATATGGCACTCCAAAATATAATATCGACGAGTGTATCTTGATGGAATCCAATACGTTTCACGCTTGCTTGTGCAATAAAGTAACCTAGCAGTATGCCCATAGCAATAATAATGCCATACCAACGTACTGAAATCGGTCCTAATTCAAACGCAATCGGATCGATATAGCTTAACGTCATCATTGATTATTCCCCTCACTATGATTACCATTACGCAAAATTTCCGCATTTAAACGGTCATTAAATTCTTCTGCTGTATTGATACCCATGATATTCAGTCTATAGTTCATCGCAGCTACTTCAATAATCACCGCCACGTTACGACCTGGTCTTACTGGAATGGTTTTTTTCGTTATTTCTGTGTCTAAAATACGTAATGTTTCTTCGTTTAGCCCTACACGGTCGTATAGTTTTTCTTTATGCCAATTTTCTAAGTGAATATTTAAACGCAGGCGCTTCTCAGTCAGAATTGAACCGGCACCAAATAAAGTCATAACATTTATAATGCCTAGTCCTCTAATTTCTAACAAATGTTCAATTAATTTAGGTGCACGACCTATTAATTCATCTTTACTAATTTCTCTGATTTCAACATTATCATCAGCTACAAGTCTGTGACCGCGTTTGATTAATTCCAGCGCTGTTTCACTTTTACCTATACCAGAATCGCCTGTGATTAACACACCAACACCGTAAACATCAACAAGCACACCATGCAATGAAGTCGTTCTAGCGAGTTCATGCTCTAAAAAGGTAGTCAAACGACTCATCAATTGAGTTGTGGCAATTGTGGACGTGATCAATGGCGTTTCGTGTTCTTTCGCAGCTTCTATAAGTTCTTCCGGAGGTTCTAAATCTCTTGTCACTATAATCGCTGGTGTTTCTGGACGACATAATTTTCTCATACGTCCTTTCCGTTCTTCATCAGGCAATAAATTATAGAAAGATAACTCAGTAGTTCCTAATAATTGAATACGGTCAGAGGCATAATGAGAGAAATAACCTGCCATTTCTAAACCCGGTCTTGATATATCAGTATTTTTAATTTGTTTATTTAAACCCGCTTCACCTGTGATTACTTCAAGCTTAAAGCGTTCTACTAAACTCTGTGTAGTTAACATGCGTTCACCTCTATCATTCTTTCTTCTGCATTTGTACTATGTTCATATCATATCAAAAAGAACTAATAATCTATATTAAAAAGTGCAGACGAAGTATATTTTAATATATGCCTTATATAAATTATATACGATATTTCTTATTAAAAGCTGATTCATTTTAAAATTAACGATAAACTTAACATTTTATGTTTGCGACATGTTATCAAAGGTTAACAATCACAAAAAAGCTCTTGCTTCACACATGTTACATGGTGTCGCAAGAGCTTTGTTATGTTGTTGGAAAATAGAGACGATATAATTGCTATTGTTTTACCGTGTCTCTTTCTAAGACTGGTTTTAAATATTTACCAGTATAACTTGCTTCTACTTCTGCAATCTTTTCAGGTGTACCCGTTGCAACAACAGTACCTCCACCGTCGCCACCTTCTGGACCTAAATCAATAATATGGTCTGCCATTTTAATGACATCTAAATTATGTTCAATAATAACCACAGTGTCACCATTCTCAACTAACTTGTTTAAAACTTTCAGTAATCTACTGATGTCATCCACATGTAAACCTGTTGTAGGTTCGTCGAGTATATAAATGGAGCGTCCTGTTGAACGTTTGTGTAATTCTGATGCAAGTTTCACACGCTGTGCTTCACCACCAGATAACGTTGTCGCAGGTTGACCTAATGTAACATAACCTAAACCAACATCTACTAACGTTTTTAACTTACGATGAATTTTCGGAACATTTTCGAAAAATGCCGTCGCTTCTTCAGCAGTCATCGCTAGGATTTCTGCAATATTTTTCCCTTTATAAGTTACTTCAAGCGTTTCACGATTATATCTCGTGCCACCACAAACTTCACACGGTACGTAGACATCTGGTAAAAAGTGCATTTCAATTTTAATGATACCATCGCCTTTACAAGCTTCACAGCGACCACCTTTAACATTAAAACTAAAACGACCTTTGGTATAACCTCTGACTTTAGATTCATTTGTTTGTGCAAATATATCTCTAATATTATCAAAAACCCCAGTATACGTAGCTGGATTTGATCTTGGCGTACGTCCAATAGGCGATTGATCAATATCTATAATTCGGTCTAATTGATCTATACCATTAATTTCATCATATTCACCTGGTTTCACTTTAGATTTATTGATTTGTTTCGCTAAAGATTTATAAAGCACTTCATTAACTAAAGTACTCTTACCAGAACCTGAAACACCCGTTACAACAGTCATCGTTGATAATGGGAAATCTACATCAATGCCTTTTAAATTATTACTACGCGCACCTTTAACAATAATTTTGCGATCAGTAATGTCTCTTCTTGCTTCTGGCACTTCAATGCGTTTTTTGCCGCTTAAATATTGTCCGGTTAAAGAGTGTTTGTTGCTCATAACTTGTTTAGGTGTACCACTTGCAACAATCTCACCACCATGCTCACCAGCGCCAGGACCAACATCCACTAAATAGTCTGCTGCACGCATGGTATCATCATCGTGTTCAACAACGATTAACGTATTACCTAAATCACGCATTTCTTTTAAAGTGCTAATTAATCTATCGTTATCTCTTTGATGTAAACCTATGGATGGTTCATCTAATACATATAAGACGCCAGAAAGTCTAGAACCAATTTGTGTTGCTAGACGGATACGTTGCGCTTCGCCACCAGATAAAGAACCAGATGCACGATTTAAAGTTAAGTATTCTAGTCCTACATTATATAAAAATTCTAATCTAGAATTAATTTCTTTCAATATTTGATTGGCAATTTTTTGGTCTTGTTCTGAAAGCGCAATATGATTATAGGCATCTAATGCGTCTTTAATTGAACGCTCAACGACGTCACCAATATTTTTCCCATCTACATAAACTGATAAAGCTTCGCGACTTAAACGTTTACCATGACACGTTTCACAAGGTAACTCAGTCATGTACTTACTCATCATTTCTCTTACTAATTCAGAAGGAGAATCATGGTATCGTCTACTGATATTATTTATAACACCTTCAAACGCCATCGTACGTTTACGAGATTGGCCGTTACGTTGCGTAAATGTGAAGTCTATTTCTTTACCTCTAGATCCGTATAAAATAATATCTTTTTGTCTGTCAGTTAATTTTTTAAATGGTTTGTCCATGTTAATTTTAAACACTTCGCACACGCGTTTTAATATCGTAGGATAAAAATCCGAACTCGATGATTCCCAAGCAACGATTGCACCTTCATTTAAGGTTTTACTCGTATCTGGTACGACTAACTCTAAATCAACCGTTAATTTCTGACCTAATCCATCACATGTAGGGCAAGCACCAAACGGACTATTAAAACTAAACATACGTGGCTCTAACTCACCAATTGAAAAACCACAAATCGGACAAGCATGATTTTCTGAGAACTTCAATTCTTCACCGTCAATGATATCGACAATGAGCGTTCCTTCTGACAATTGTAACGCCGTCTCAATGGAGTCAGCTAAACGCGTTTCGATACCCTCTTTGACAACAAGACGGTCAACTACTACCTCAATTGTATGATTTTTATTTTTATCTAAGGCTGGTACTTCATTGACATCTAATATTTCTCCATCAACACGTACACGTACATAACCTTTTTTTGTTATATCGTCTATCAGTTTTTCTTGAGCGCCCTTTCTATGAGAAACCACAGGTGCTAAGATTTGAATTTTAGAACGTGCTTCTAATTTCATCACTTGGTCAACCATTTGTTGAACTGTTTGTGATTCTATTTCAATACCATGGTTAGGGCAAAAAGGTTTACCGATACGCGCATATAGTAAACGAATATAATCATAAATTTCTGTGACTGTCGCAACAGTAGATCTTGGGTTTTTACTAGTTGTTTTTTGATCAATTGAAATCGCTGGTGATAAACCTTCAATCGTATCGACATCCGGTTTATCCATTTGACCTAAAAATTGTCGTGCATAGGCACTGAGAGATTCAACATATCTGCGTTGACCTTCTGCATATATTGTATCGAAAGCAAGTGATGACTTTCCTGAACCGGAAAGCCCTGTCATAACTATTAATTTATCTTTTGGTATTTCAATATCTACATTTTTTAAATTGTGGGCACGTGCCCCTTTAACTACAATGGATGGTTGCTTCATTTGTGTCACCCTTCTGCTTTTAATTCAAATAGCATATCTCTAAGCTCTGTGGCTTTTTCGAAATCTAAATCTTTTGCGGCTTGCTTCATTTCTTTTTCTATATTTGCAATTGTTTTTTCGCGTTCTTTCTTCGTCATTTTCTTCGGTACTTCTGTTTGTTGTTGCTCATTTGTTTCATCGTTTTCAACAGTAGCACTAATCACGTCATGTATTTTTTTATTAATTGTAGTAGGCGTAATGTTATATTTTTCATTATATGCTTCTTGTATCGTACGACGACGTTCCGTCTCATCTAACGCATAGCGCATGGAGTCAGTAATTTTATCTCCATACATGATAACTTCCCCGCGACTATTACGTGCGGCACGTCCAATTGTCTGAACAAGTGATCTTTGAGAACGTAAAAATCCTTCTTTGTCAGCATCTAAAATAACAACAAGAGACACTTCTGGTATATCAATACCCTCTCTTAACAAGTTAATTCCAACAATGACATCATACGTACCCATTCTTAAATCTCTAATGATTTCTATACGTTCGAGTGTTTTAATTTCAGAATGCAGATAATTTACTTTGATGCCTGCTTCTTTTAAATATGTCGTTAAATCTTCACTCATTTTCTTAGTCAACGTTGTAACAAGTACACGCTCATTTCGATCGATTCGATCCTGTATCTCACCAAGTAAATCATCAATTTGATTTTCTGTAGGGCGCACTTCAATCTTAGGATCTAACAGACCGGTTGGACGTATGATTTGTTGAACCATCTCATCTGTATGCTCAAGTTCAAATGGTCCTGGTGTGGCTGAAACATAAACCAACTGTTTCGTTTTTTCTTCGAATTCCTCGAATTTTAAAGGTCTATTATCTAGTGCACTCGGCAAACGGAATCCGTGGTCAACTAATACTTGTTTACGAGCACGGTCACCATTATACATACCTCTAATCTGCGGCAAAGTTACGTGCGACTCATCAATCATGACTAACCAGTCATCTCCGAAATAATCAAGTAATGTATAAGGTGTTGACCCCATAGGACGTAATGTTAAGTGAACGGAATAATTTTCTATACCCGAACAGAATCCCATTTCTCTCATCATTTCTAAATCATAATTGGTACGTTGCTCTAAACGTTGCGCTTCTAACAATTTATTTTCTGCATTTAATTCAGCTAAACGTTCTTCTAATTCGTTCTCAATTCTTTGAATTGCTGATTTCATTTTTTCTTCACGTGTTACGAAGTGAGATGCTGGGAAGATTGCAAAATGATCGCGTTCTCTTAATACTTCTCCAGTTAAGTAATTTACTTCACGAATACGATCAATCTCATCACCAAAGAATTCTACACGGATACACATTTCTTCTCTAGATGCAGGGAAAATCTCAACGACATCTCCTCTAACTCTAAACGTACCGCGTCTAAAATCTATATCATTTCTTGTATATTGGACGTCCACTAATTTTTTAAGTAATTCACTTCTATCCATCTCCATGCCAGCACGTATACTAACGACTAAATCACGGTATTCTTCTGGATTACCCAAACCGTAGATACAACTGACACTGGCAATCACAATCACGTCATCTCTCTCAAACAACGCACTGGTAGCTGAATGTCGTAACTGGTCAATCTCATCATTGATTGAAGCGTCTTTTTCTATAAAAGTGTCAGTTGAAGGCACATAGGCTTCTGGTTGATAATAGTCATAGTAACTTACAAAGTATTCCACTCTATTTTCAGGAAAAAATTCTTTGAACTCACTATATAATTGGCCTGCTAAGGTCTTATTATGTGCGATAATCAGTGTTGGTTTACCAACCTGTTTGATTACATTACTCATCGTAAATGTCTTACCAGTACCAGTTGCGCCTAATAGCGTTTGGTGTCTTTTCCCTTCATTAACACCATTTACAATTTTTTGAATTGCTTCTGGCTGATCCCCTTGAGGTTCAAATTCAGAATGCAGTTTGAACGGATAATGTTCCATGGCGACACATGCCTCCTAATTAAGTCTATATCTCTTATTTCGAACCTATTACAATTTGTTTATCTTAAAACGTTCATATATTGATTCTTTACATATCATTTATTCAGATGAATGGTTCTATACTCGTTATATATATTAACAGATTTATGAATACAAAAACAAACATTTGTTCGTAGTTTTAATACTTCTTTTTATAAAGAAAAAACAAACATAGTATGTCACCATGTTTGCATCCATTTGATTTTATATCATAAAAACTTCTTTATTTTTGAAGTTATATTATTATAAATCTCTTATTTAATTATAGCAATTAGGTTGCTCAATGCTTATTATTCAATCATCATCTTTTTTATGCAACTCTAATTGGTCGATGATAAGATACCCCGCTAATAATGAAACGACATCTATGAAAATGATCCATTCATTATGAAAGAACCCCTTTTCAACTGATGCACCTATTAAAATTAAAGTCAATATTGTACCTACCCATTTGCTTCTTGTTAGCACACTGAACAATATAACAAAAACACATGGGAAAAAGGATGCCAATATATACCAAATCATGGAGTTCACCCATTCCTATTATTTAAAATTGCCATTGTTGTTTCACGCAATTCAGATCTTGGTATGAATTTCTCTGTTAGCATCTCTGGGATGATATTCTCGATAAAATCTTGAACTGAGCTAAGATGATCAAATTGCATGATTGTCTCTAGTGACATTTCATAAATTTCAAAAAATAACTGTTCTGGATTACGTTTTTGTATTTCTCCGAAAGTTTCATATAATAAGTCAATTTTATCAGCAACCGACAACAATTGTCCTTCTAAGGAATCATCTTTACCTTCTTGTAATCGCTCACGATAAATAGCTTGATATGGCTCTGGAATTTCCTCATTTATAAAATGGTCTACCATTTCTTCTTCTACTTGAGAAAATAATTTTTTCAATTCTCCACTTGCATATTTCACCGGTGTCTTAATATCGCCAGTAAATATTTCGGCAAAATCATGATTTAATGCTTTCTCATATAAACTTTTCCAATCGACTTCATTACCATGATATTCCTCTACAGTACCTAAATATTGAGCGATTTTTGTCACTTTGAATGAATGAGCAGCGACGTTATGCTCAAAATATTTAAATTTACCCGGCAATCTAATTAATTTTTCCAAATCAGATAAACGTTTAAAATATTGATGTACACCCATGACATCGCCTCCTAGTTTATTAAAAATTGATTATTCTTGATTTTATAATATCATTCAACGCGTTAAATGTCTTATCAATATCATTGAAAAATAATAATCATTTAATTTAACTCATATAATAAAAATAGGTTATATTTCAACGGTATAGTTATCAATGATTTAGGTATAGTCTGGGTGTAGTACAAAAATATTGGATTTGTTTCTATGACGTTGGTGATTGATGACGCATCAAAAACGATGCTGATTGAAAGACTGCTACAATCGTTTATTTAAGCTACTCTGCTTGTTATCTATACATTAAAAGTTCGAGATATTGCCTCATATCCCGAACTCTTATTTAGATAGCGTCACTTCAAATCAAATCATTTTCTACATAGAAGGATAGATTTGTTTTAGTGAATATAATTATATTGGCCTGTGTTATGGATTGTTCTATATGATTTTTGACCTACACCTTGCCAATTCATTTCAGATACGACAATTGAACCATCTGCATTTTTACTTTCAACAACACCTACATGACCATAGTTACCTGCAGTACTTTGGAATATAGCACCTACTTCAGGCGTATTGTTCACTTGATAGCCACTTTGCTGTGCTGCTGAAGCCCAATTATTCGCATTTCCCCATAAGTTTCCAACTGATTTCCCTAATTGTTGTCGACGATCAAAAGCATAATATGTACATTGGCCCCAATCATAATAGTTACTTCCGTTAGATGCGTGTGACACTGGGCTATACTGATAATTTGAAGTTACCTGTTCATTTGCAGTTGTATTCGAAACTTGCTGTCTATCCGAAGCGGAATAATCATTGTTCTGCCATGTTTGCGTTGCATTTGGCGTGATATTCCCTGACGTACGCACATTACGCATAGTATTATTTTCTGCTGTATTGTGTTCGTCATGATTTATTTGTGCTGTTGGTTGAACTGCTTCATGACTATTAAATATTTGCTGTAATTGGTTATTAAGATGCGCTGAACCTTTTTCTGATACCGCAACTAATTGACCTGGATAAATGACTTCACCTAAATTTGGATTCAATTGATACAATTGACTCATTGTCATTTGATGTCTTTCAGCAATTGCTTTAATCGTATCTCCATCCTTAACTTCTACAATGTCAGAATCCGGTAATACGATGGTTTCCCCAACTTGAACATAGTCTCTATTCTGTAAGTGATTTAAATTTTGTATTTCTGTCGTAGTAGTTGCAAATGTTTGTGCTATATCTGTCAAATTAGCATCTTCTTTTACTGTGTGTATTTGGTCTGCTGATGCAACATGGTTCAAACCAAAAAACAAGGCTGCCGAGGTGATAGAAAATGTTAAACCTTTCTTCATTAAGTTTTCATCCTTTACTGTCTTAATTTTAATCAAACATACTATAGCATAATAAAAACAAAGATTTTCTATTGTTATGGTTTTGTAACATAACAGTCAACTTTATATTTCAAACACCTATATTACAAGTCGATAAAAACGCCACAAACCTTGCCATTAAAGTATTTAACATGTTTGATATGATAGATTTGAAAACTTACTCGTAATATTAAAAATTGCATTTTACATATTTAATTAAATATTTATCTGTCCTTTATCAAACAAAAAGAGCCAGATCACAATCTGAACTTTTAATAAGATTGCGCGCTGACTCTACATATTTAAATATATCTTTCTTATATTATGTTTCATTAAAATAGCTGTTTAATGGCTACTTAACCTTCATTTTCATGTTGATCCATTTGACTGCGTAAGAATGCTTCAATAAATGGACCAATGTCGCCATCCATAACAGCATCTACTTTACCCGTTTCTTCGTTTGTACGGTGATCTTTAACCATAGCATAAGGATGGAATACGTAAGATCTAATTTGACTACCCCAGCCGATTTCTTTTTGCTCACCACGAATTTCTGCCATTTCTTGTTCTTGCTCTTCAATTTTTAATTGATATAGTTTAGATTTCAATGTCTTCATTGCTGCTTCTCTGTTTTTGATTTGTGAACGTTCATTTTGGTTATTTACTACGATCCCTGTTGGGTGGTGTGTAATTCTAATCGCTGATTCAGTTTTGTTAATGTGTTGCCCACCAGCACCAGAAGCTCTAAATGTATCGACTGTGATATCATCTGGATTAATATCAATTTCAATCTCAGTATTATTGAATTGAGGTATAACATCACATGATGCAAATGATGTATGTCTTCGACCAGATGAATCGAAAGGTGAAATACGCACAAGACGATGCACGCCTTTTTCAGCTTTTAAATAACCATATGCGTTATGTCCCTTAACGATAAGCGTCACACTTTTAACACCTGCTTCATCACCAGGTAAATAGTCCGCAATTTCGACGTTGAATCCTTTCTGCTCACAATAACGTTGATACATTCTCAAGAGCATATTCGTCCAATCCTGTGACTCTGTGCCGCCTGCACCTGGATGTAATTCCATAATGGCATTATTCGCGTCATAAGGCCCATCAAGTAATAATTGTAACTCGAACTGATCTAATTCATTTTTAAAATCTTGAACGCTTTGCTCTAAATCTTGCTTCATCGTTTCATCATCTTCTTCGAGTAACAAAGCTCTCGTAGTATCCATATCTTCAAGTTCAGACTCTAATGTTCTATATGCATTCACTACTGATTTTAAAGCATTATTCTTATCAATAACGTCCTGAGCCTTTTCTTGGTTATCCCAAAATGTTGGATCGGTCATCATTTCTTCATATTCTTGTATGTTCGTCTCTTTTGCTTCTAAGTCAAAGAGACCCCCTAAGTTGTTCTAGTTTTTCATTATACGTATCTATATTACGTTTTATCTCTGACAATTCCATCATGCATCTCTCCTATGATTATTTGAATGAAATAATAAACTATAACGTATTTCATTTATTTGAAGTTAATAACTCTATTCTACAGAAGTTTGCGGTTTAATTACAACTTTATCTAATTCAAATAAATACCTAACCAAACTTAATTACAAAATAAAACCGAAAGTTAATGACTGCTCATCAAAACTTCCGGTTTTATAACCTGTCACTATGAACTATGCACCGTGACAGTTTTTATATTTTTTCCCGCTTCCACAAGGGCAAGGGTCATTTCTACCAATATGTTCATCTTTCACATAAGGTTCTGCTTTAGCTTTTTCTTTACCATCTTCGGCTGAAACGTGCTCTGCTTTACCAAAGTCTGTTGTTTTATCTCTTTCAAGATCATCTTCTACTGAAACAACCGATTTCAAGATATACTTACTAACATCTTCTTCGATATTTTGCATCATCGTATCGAAAAGTTGATGACCTTCATTTTGATAATCGCGTAAAGGATTTTGTTGACCATAAGAACGCAGATGAATACCTTGTCTTAATTGATCCATCGTATCAATATGATCTGTCCAATGCGTATCTATAGAACGAAGTAAAATCATTCGTTCAAATTCATCAAATTGTGTTCCAATTTTTTCTTTTTGGTCTTTTAATGCAATTTCAACTTTATTCCAAACGAATTCGAAGATATCCTCGTTGTCTTTACCTTTAATATCTTCAACTTTTATATCGCCTTCATTTAAGAATACATCGTCTACATAGTTAATGAATGGTTTATAATCTGGATCGTCCGCTTCTTCATTTACATAGTAGTTCACGCTTCTTTCAAGTGTTGAGCGTAGCATGTCATTAACTAAACCACCACTTTCATCACTATCGATGATACTATTACGTTCACCATAAATAATTTCACGTTGTTTACGTAAAACATCATCATATTCAAGTACACGTTTACGTGCGTCGAAGTTATTACCCTCAACACGTTTTTGCGCAGATTCAACCGCACGTGAAACCATTTTAGATTCAATTGGCGTGGAATCATCCATACCTAAACGGTTCATCATGTTTTGCAAACGTTCTGAACCAAAGCGCACCATCAGTTCATCTTGAAGTGATAAGTAGAAACGACTGTCCCCTTTATCACCTTGACGTCCTGAACGACCACGTAATTGATCATCAATACGACGTGACTCATGACGTTCTGTGCCGATAACAGCTAAACCACCAAGTTCTTGAACACCATCACCTAGTTTGATATCCGTACCACGACCAGCCATGTTGGTAGCTATAGTTACTGCGCCTCGTTGACCAGCACCTGCAACAATATCGGCTTCACGTTCATGGTTTTTAGCATTTAAAACATCATGACGCACGCCATTTTTCTTCAATAAATTTGAAATGTATTCACTGGTTTCAACTGCAACTGTACCAAGTAATACCGGTTGGCCAGCTTTATGTTTTTCAATAACGTCTTGAACAACTGCATCAAATTTACCCTTTTGACTAATATAAATTAAGTCTGGTTTATCAACACGTTGCACTGGTTTGTTTGTAGGAATTTGTGTAACCGTCATATTATAAATGTTTCTAAACTCTTCTTCTTCGGTCTTCGCTGTACCTGTCATACCAGATAACTTATTATACATTCTGAAATAGTTTTGGAATGTGATTGAGGCCATTGTTTTAGATTCATTTTGAATTTTCACACCCTCTTTAGCTTCAATCGCTTGGTGCAAGCCTTCAGAGAAACGACGTCCAGGCATTGTACGACCCGTAAATTGGTCTACAATAAGGACTTCACCGTTATTAACCATGTAGTCAACATCTCTTTGTAATGTCACGTGCGCACGTAGTGCCGTATTGATATGACTGATAACATCTACATTATTTACATCATATAAATTATCAATTTTAAACATGCGCTCTGCTTTATCGATACCTTGTTCAGTTAATTGTACCGCTTTTGTTTTTTCGTCATAATTATAATCATCTTCACTCTTAAGCATTTTTGCAAACACATTTGCTTGTGTATAAAGTGATGTCGATTTCTCTGCTTCACCAGAAATAATTAAAGGTGTACGTGCTTCATCAATTAAGATGGAGTCAACCTCATCGATAATCGCAAAGTTTAATGGTCTCATTACACGTTCTTCTGCATAATTTACCATGTTGTCACGCAAGTAATCGAAACCTAATTCATTATTTGTACAATACGTAATATCACACGCATATGCTTCACGTTTTTCAGTAGTTGTTTTACTATTTAAATTTAAACCTACAGAAAGTCCTAAAAATTCATACAGTTCAGCCATTTCTTGACTCTGAACACTTGATAAATATTCATTGACTGTTATGACATGTACACCGCGACCAGTTAACGCATTTAAATATACGGGCATTGTCGCTGTCAACGTTTTACCTTCACCTGTTCTCATTTCGGAAATATCGCCGCCATGAATCGCGATTCCACCCATAACTTGCACTTTGTAAGGAATCATATTAAACACACGTTTTGACCCTTCTCGTACTAGTGCAAATGCTTCCGGTAAAATATCATCCAATATTTTGTTTTGTTTTTTTATATCTTCTTCGCTCTGTAATTTTTCTTGGAATGCGCTTGTTTTGGCTTTAATTTCTTCATCAGTTAATATCGACATATCCTCTTCAAGTGCGAGGACCTTGTCGGCTAATTTACCAAGGCGTTTTATTTCTTTTTTATTGCCATCTGCAATTTTTGATAAAAAACCCATTCTGTTCGCTCCTTTAGCTTTTTAACTCTTCGCTTACAACAACTTATGATATCATTTATAAGCTTAAATTTACACTTATTGACTTGTCTAAAGTGTCTTACATTGAAATTATATTTCTTGTCCACTTACATTTCTATTTATTTTAAAATAATTGATTATAATCTTGTTCAATAAAAATATACACAAATAGCTATATCACTTTCAAATTATTACATAGTAACATAGCAAAAATTAAGCGTCCACGATTTAACATCATCGTGAACGCTATAGTATAAATGCTACTTAACTTACATCAAACGTCTTATTCAGTTGTTTCAATCAAACCATATTTTCCATCTTTTCTTTTATATACAATACTAGTACCGTCTGTTTCACGATCCGTAAAGATGAAGAAATCATGTCCTAATAAATCCATTTGAAGCACTGCTTCTTCAGAATCCATTGGTTTCAAACTGAAATTTTTTGCACGAATAATTTCGATTTCATTATCCGCTTCATTTTCATCATTTTGAATTTCAACTGCTTCTTTTTCTTCTGGTAGTGAAGCAAACGCTTCTTGCTCACCACGATTTCTATTTCTACGATTTACACGTGTTTTGTATTTTCTAACTTGTCTTTCAAGTTTGTTATTAATTAAATCAATACCTGCATACAAATCATCGTTACGTTCTTCAGCTCTTAATGTAACATTTTTCAATGGAATTGTTACTTCGATCTTAGTAGCTGAGTTTTGATACGTTTTCACTTTAACGTGTGCTGTTGCATTTGGCACATCATTAAAATAACGCTCTAATTTACCAATTTTCTCCTCAATATAGTTGCGAATCGCATCAGTAATAGTGAGGTTCTCTCCGTGAATTTCAAATCTGATCATAATCATCGACTCCTTTAAAACCTCTATATTGGTAATATTGCTTACTAATATAATACCACGTTTAGTCTACCGTGCAAACGTAAACACATCGAATTTTCTGATTTTTCTAACATATACTTTTTCAATCGCATGATGAACCGTTAAGCCAGTAGTATAAATGTCATCCACAAGTAAAATACTTTTATCTTCTAAATTGATATCTTTTGATACTTCAAATGGATTATCAAGTCGCGCTCTATGTAGCTTGCCTAATAATGATTGTTTAGGCCTCACCTTAGTTTGAAGTATAGATTCATATGGTACTTGCTGTTTATCTAACACACAAGTAACTGGATTAAAGGTGCGATTGATATCTCTTTCTACAGGAGATGGAATTGGAATAATTAAATCGTAAGACTGTTTCGGTAGTGTGAGTTGTTCTGCCAAAATTTCACAAATTGCTACATCTTTTAACAATTTGTATTGATGTATCAGTTGTTTCACTACGCCTTTATATTGATAATTACAATATAATTGATTCATTAACGGAAATTTAACTGCTAAGAACGCACAATCTAGACATTTATGCTCCCCTTGATCAAGTTTTTTTAGACATTTTGTACAACGCCCTTCCAATACGATTTTGTTTTCTTCCCATAGTTCTATACAATTTACACACATCTTTACAGGCTTTTTATAAAAATTAAGCGCATCGAACATTTCTGTTAACTTGGCATCACATTGTATACATCTAGCCATCAATCCACTTCTTTTTTAGTGCTAACTGATTCATATCTATAATTGCTTTTCGAGCTTTTAACATAGGCAAAGTAATACCTTCATGTAAAAATAATACGAGCCCTGTTGGTTCCTCTATCTTTCTTCCAACTCTACCAGCGATTTGTATTAACGCACTCTTATTAAAAATTTGGCTATTACAGACGATGACATCTAATTTGGCCATTGTAAATCCTCTTTCTAATATTGTTGTAGTAAAAATGACTTGGTAATCCCCATTTCTTAAAGCTTTGACTTTTTCAAATCTTAAGGCATCTTCGCTATATACATAAGTTAATGACGTTATTTCCTTTTTATAGCGATGATATGCTGTTTTCATTAAATTGATATTATCGAAAAACACGAGTGTATAACGCTCTGTTAAGATTTGTTTTTTTAGTATCTTCAGCAATGCATATTGTATTTTATGTTGCTTTAATTTGAAATATTTAAAACGCGGTACAGGTAATGGCTGTCTATGATATCTCGCAGGTAGTGTGATGACATCAGATGGATTCATCTTCTTTAATAAATGTCTAGGCGGTGTAGCCGTCATAAATATATGACAGTGTGTCGCTTTTGATGCATGAGTAATCGCTTCTTGTAATGAATGATCCATTACTAAAGGAAATGCATCTACTTCGTCAACAATAATTAAATCAAAATGATGCTTGAATCGATATAATTGATGTACGGTTGAAATGATAAAGTGCCCATCAAAGCGCTGTGTTTGACCTTGGTAAAGTACATCAATCTGATCTGAAGAAAATGCCTTTTTAATCCTCATACTAATTTCTATCACAACATCTACCCTAGGGGATACAATCGCGACATTATCCCCTCTACTACGCGCATAATGAATACCTTCAAATATCATTTCTGTTTTTCCAGCACCAGTGACTGCATATAAAATTTTAGTTTCATAATCTTTAATTGCCTTTAGAATTGCTATCGATGCAAAAGTTTGTTGTTCAGACAGTTTGAAATCTAACTGATATATGCCCTGAGACGCAACATTTTTAGATTTTGTCATAAAGATTGGCTTTATATTATCCATTCTTCCTAAATTGATACAATTTCTACAATAAATTATTTCTTTTTTTAATATAGTTGAATAATAATTATAAAAATGACGCGGTTCTTTCGTATGACATTGCATACACTGCCATTGATTATGTTTTTTTATAATGCCAGTTGAAGTCTTATCAATGATTTCATCGGTCAGTAACGTTTTATCTAACATAAGTCGACCATAATATTTTATTTGCCTTACCTCCAAAAAAAGACATGTAACACCCAATAGGCGTGACATGTCTCTAATTTATTCATTAATTTAATCTGTGCGAATGGTACTTCCAATATACCCTAAACCAATACCACCAGATCCTAAATGTGCAGCAATGACTGGTCCAAAGCTAGAACGATAAATATTGTACTGAGGATAGTTAGTTTCTAATTCTTGTTGAATCCAATCTGAATCTTCAGGAATATCACCCTCAATTACAAATAACGTAACTTCATCTAGATTTTTGACTTCATTTATCACTTTTTCAACCATTTTACGCAAAGCACGTTTTTTAGTTCTTACTTTTTCATCTGGAACAATTTTGCCATCTTCGAACTTTAACACTGGCTTCATCTTCAACATCGTTCCAATCCAAGCTTGCGCACCTGTAATTCGACCACTTTTTTGTAAATTTTTCAAATCATCTACCATGAGTACTGCACCTGTTACTTCACGGATTGCATGTAATGCTTCAATGATAGCTTTAGGTTCATAGCCTTGTTCAATCATTTCTATCGCTTTAAGGACATATCCACCTTCAACCATCGCAGCTAATTTAGAATCAAACGTATGGACATTAATGTCTGAGACCATTTCACCTGCTTGTGTCGCAGTTTGATAGCACCCACTGATTCCAGAAGAAAGAAATACACAAATGACATCTGTATAGCCTTCTTCGCGAAGTTGCTCGAAATTCTCCAGAAAATCTCCGATTGCAGGTTGGCTCGTTGTTGGAATTGTAGCTGAGGTCTTCATACGTTCATAAAATTCGTCTGTTGAAATGGATGCATTCTCAACGTAATTCTCACCACTATCAAATGTGACACTAAGTGGTGCAACTTTGATATTATATTTGTCTATTAATGTTTGAGATAGATAACTCGTTGAATCTGTCAAGACAGCAATCTTCATCCTAATCCTCCTCAATTATACTCACAACTATGATACCTTATTTTCAACCAAAAGAAAATTTATTTTTACATTTATGCTTGTATTCAATACAGTGTATAATACAAAGGTAGCGATGATGATAAACATTATTACAATGGATAAAATCTATAGACATTTGGAGGGTTACACATGGAAGACACAATTATAACGATAAAAGCAGAACATATAATTGAAAATGTAATCAATAAATCTCGTTTTATTGCACATATTAAACCAGTAGAATCAGAAGAAGATGCGAAAGCCTTTATTAATCAAGTGTCTACAAAACACCGTGAAGCAACACATAATTGTTTTGCATATACAATTGGCGATCAAATGAATATACAAAAAGCCAATGACAATGGTGAACCAAGCGGTACTGCTGGCGTACCAATGTTAGGTATTTTAAAAAAATTAGAAATACATAATGCTTGCGTGGTTGTTACACGTTATTTTGGTGGCATTAAACTAGGTGGCGGCGGCCTTATTCGCGCTTATAGTGGTGCCGTTAGAGACGTTATTTACGATATTGGTCGTGTAGAACTTAAACCCGCTATACCTACAACTGTAACCATTAATTATGATTTAACAGGGAAATTCGAATATGAACTTGAAAGCACGTCCTATTTATTACGTGATCAAAGTTATACAGACAAAGTAAGTTATCAAATAGATGTTGTCGCGTCTGACTATGATGAATTTATTGCATTTTTAAATAGAACAACGTCTGGTAATTATGATTTAGAAGAAGGCGAAGTCATAAGGTTACCGTTTGATATACCAACAGATTAAATATAAATGATAGATATATGTCTTATTTTACAAGTACTTAAACAAACCGAATCGTACAAAAAAACCGACAAGTCAGTAACCTCTGACTTGTCGGTTTTATAGTTTCACAATTTCATTGCTATCACTGTTCATCTTTATTATGCTCTTTATTTTCTATTAATTTCAATAGAGGTCTGTAATCATCATCAATTAATCCTGTAAATTCTACAATCAATTCAATTGTAATGAATATGAGTATGAGCATCATGAATACACCCCAAGGTTGGGATAAGTATAATATAATACTAGAGAGACTAAACAGTATCGCAATTGAATATATCAATAACACGGTTTGTCGATGCGAATAGCCTAATTCTAAAAATTTATGATGCAAATGAGATTTATCGGCCTGCATAATATGTTGACCTTTCTTCACTCGACGTATCATAGCGAATAGTGTATCGATGAATGGTACTGCTAAAATAACGATTGGGAAGAATAAGGATACAAATGTAATGTTTTTAAACCCGAGTAATGATAGAAAGCCTACAATAAATCCAACTAATAGTGCGCCACTGTCACCTAAAAAGATTTTTGCTGGATGGAAATTGAAGAATAAAAATCCTAAAAGTGCACCTATCAATACACTACATATCATTATAATAAATATATTGGCTTGTAATATTGCTATAAAGCCAATTGTCATCAGTGCAATCATTGAAACGCCTGACGCTAGACCATCTAATCCATCGATTAAATTTATCGCATTCGTAATGGCAACAATCCAAATGACCGTTATTGGAATACCAAATATACCAAAATGTATCGTTGGACCAATAGGTAATGAAATAAAGTCAATTGTAACACCATAGTAAACAACGACTAACGCCGCAATTACTTGGCCAAGTAATTTCATAATTGGTTTTAAGTCATAGATATCATCTATCAAACCAACCAAATAGATTAATACAGATCCAATAACAAGCGGTTTGACCTCAGTTTCTATAGGATGTCCAAGCCAAATTCCAACTAAAAACGATAAGAGTATCACAGTTCCACCAAGTACTGAAATAGGTTTAGTATGTACCTTTCTAAAATTCGGTTGATCTACAATCCCTAATTTATGAGATACTTTTATGACTATTGGTGTAAGTATTAAACTGACTATCATTGAAAAAATGATTAGTAATAATGTATACATCAGTTCACCTTCATTAATATGGTTCTTAATTATTTTAAATTTCAAAGTCTATGTTGAAAATATTTGTTTCATTAAATTGTGAATTCACTTCAAAAATGACTATTTTAATACTTCCTAATAAAAATATAGTCTCATTACACAATTGATATTTTTACATAACTTTATAATACCTTATACGCTTTTACTTATACAACTAGAAGTGCGATAATAAATGCGTTATATTTAGGGATATTATTTATTAAATCAATTTTAGTGAATTTTTAATTTTTCACTAAAAAATAATTTTAACATGAATATTAAGTGAATGTTAGAATTTTCTATTCACCCCATGATGACAAATTGTAAGTTTTCACTTACAATAACTAAGTGTTTATTTAAAGGAGTGTAAAGTAAAAATGTTTGAAGCTATTATCTATAATATTTCTGTTACCGTAGCTGGAATTTATTTATTCCATCGTCTACAATACTCAGAAAATAGAATTATGGTATTTTCAAAAGAATATGTCACTGTTTTAATGACGATAGTAGCGCTTTTACTATCTGCGTACCCTGTCCCAATATTCAATGAGTATACACTCTATTTATCCTTTGTACCTATCCTATTTTTAGGTAGATATACGAATATGTTTTACACTGTTCTATCCGCCTTTATTGTCGGCTTAGTCAATGTTCTGATTGGGGATTATACAATAATTACTGCTATGATATTTATCGTAATAGCAGGCATCATTGGTGCGATAGGTCCATTCTTAAAACAAAGTGATATCATTTCATTGCAAATACTAAATGTCATTGCATTAGTTATTTTTGCAATTTTATCATTAATCAGCCCATATTACGAGATTACAGAAGTCTTATTTTTAATTCCAATTTCATTTGTCTTAACAATAACTTCGTCTATTACCTTTGTTGATATTTGGTATTTCTTCTCATTAGTCAATCGATATGAGAACGAAGATAAAGTAGATTACTTAACTGGATTAGGTAATGTTAAAGAATTCGATAGACATTTAAATGAAACAGCTCGTTTATCTGAAGAAAATAACCAAAGTTTAGGTTTATTACTGATTGATATCGACGGTTTCAAAGATGTGAACGATATGTATTCACATAAATCGGGCGACGCTGTACTCAGACAAGTGGCTCAATTACTTAAAAACTATGTGCCACAACAGTTTAGTATTTATCGTAATGGCGGTGAAGAATTTTCTATTGTTTTGTATGATTATACTTTAGACCAATGTGTCAAATTAAGTGAGAGTATTCGTGGCGGTGTAGAACAATCTACATTCCATTTACCAAACAAAGAAGTCATTAAATTATCCGTATCTATTGGCGTTGGATACTTGACAACAGATGATTACAAATCACAACGAAAAGTGTTTAAAATTGCTGACGATATGTTGCATATGGCTAAAAACGAAGGCCGTAACCAAGTCATGTTTAACCCAATTGTTAAATTATAGGGAGTGGGACTTTACATTTTCAATGCAGCCACCTACTACCTAAATGAAAAAGAGTTTGAGACATCTATTTTTGTCCCAAACTCTTTTTTTCGTAAAAATAAATGTAACGTTTCTTTCACCTACCATGCCCTTCACACAGCGCGATTCATCCATATGTTTTACTTTTTCTAAATAAAGTTTCAATTAAAGCATTGAATAATTATAGTAATTAAAATGAGTTTGTTACAATATATAATGTTATATAAAACATTAATTACCGTAAGATACGCTATTGAAAGTTTTTATTCGACAATGTAAACTTTCAATTGTTCTATTAACAATTCAGGAGGTGCGAAGCTATGTCAGATTCAATTACCATCATTGATGAAGATAAAGTCATTGATGTCGTATTAATCGCAGGCAGAATTTTACTAGAAAGCGGTGCTGAAACGTATCGTGTTGAAGATACAATGACAAGAATCGCTGCAAGTTATGGTTTAGATGATACATATAGCTTTGTAACATCAACTGCAATCATTTTTTCGTTAAATAATCGTACAAATACACGACTCATTAGAATTCGTGAACGTACTACAGATTTAGAAAAAATTGCATTAACAAATAGTTTGTCTCGTAAAATATCTAGTAACAAGCTTGATATTGATCAAGCAAAATCTGAACTTATCCATTTACACCATGCTTCCTTGCAGTATTCATCAATTACCAATTTTGTTGCAGCAGCAATTGCCTGTGGCTTTTTCCTATTTATGTTTGGTGGCGTCATTAATGATTTTATATTTGCAATCATCACTGGTGCTGGTGCCTTTTTAACTTTCAGCTATGTACAACGCTATATTCAAATTAAATTCTTTTCTGAATTTATCAGTGCAGCTGTTGTTATAGCTATCGCTGCTTTCTTCACTAAAATAGGTTGGGCACACAACCAAGATATCATAACCATTGCCGGTGTTATGCCCTTAGTACCCGGTATATTGATTACAAATGCAATTCGTGATCTAATGGCTGGTGAATTAATTGCAGGCATGTCACGTGGCGTTGAAGCTGCACTAACCTCATTTGCAATTGGTGCCGGTGTTGCTATCGTCTTATTAATCTTTTAGAAAAGGAGTGCTGATAATGTTCATTGTTTATTACTTTTTACAGTTTGTGATTAGCTTTTTCGCATCAATGTTATTTTCTATTCTTTTTAATGCACCTAGACGCCTCCTTTTAGCCTGTGGTTTTGTTGGTGCCATGGGATGGATTATTTATAAATTATCCTTTGATGCTGATTTAGGTAAAGTGTTAGCGTCATTTTTAGGTAGTTTTATTTTAGCAATTATGAGTCATGTCATGAGTAGACGTTATAAACGTCCTGTTATTATCTTTATCGTTCCAGGAATTATACCTCTTGTACCTGGTGGTTTAGCTTACGAAGCCACACGTTTTCTTGTAAGTAATCAGTATACGCATGCGGTGAATACCTTCCTTGAGGTCACGTTAATCTCTGGAGCTATTGCATTCGGTATCTTATGTGCTGAAATCATTTATTATATCTATACACGTGTTAAACAGCATTATGGTAAAATGAAAGGCAAAACATATAAAAAATCTTATAATATAAATAATAGAGCTTAAGGGGTGTTTTTAAATGAAACAAGACATAATTGATCGACTTACAAGATATGTAACAATCGACACACAATCCAATCCAGAATCTACAACGACGCCTTCAACTGAGAAACAATGGGATTTATTAAATTTATTAAATGACGAATTGACTGATTTGGGATTAGAAACTGATATTGACGAACAAGGTTACTTATTTGCTACTTTAGACAGTAATGTAGACATCGATTTACCTACTGTCGGATTTTTGGCACATATTGATACTTCACCTGACTTCAACGCGTCTCATGTAAATCCTCAAATTATTGACAACTATGATGGGACACCGATTCAATTAGGTAAGACGAACCGTACATTAAGCCAAGATGTATTCCCTGCTATGAAAAACGTTGAAGGTCATACATTAATGATTACAGATGGTACTTCTTTGTTAGGTGCTGACGATAAAGCCGGTGTAGTTGAAATTATGGAAGCTTTAAAATACTTAACTTCACATCCTGAAATTAAACACGGTAAAATTCGCGTAGCCTTTACGCCCGATGAAGAAATTGGAAGAGGTCCACATGAATTTGATGTAGAACGTTTTAATGCTGATTTCGCATACACGATGGATGGTAGTGAGTACGGAGAATTACAGTATGAAAGCTTTAATGCTGCAGAAGCGATCGTGACATGCCATGGCGTGAACGTTCATCCTGGATCAGCGAAAGATGCTATGATAAACGCTGTATTATTAGGTCAGCAATTTAATGCTTTATTACCACAAAATGAAGTTCCAGAAAGAACGGAAGGTTATGAAGGATTTTATCATTTAATGAAAATAAATGGCGATGTTGAAAAAACAACCTTACAATATATTATTCGTGATCATGATAGAAACGAATTTGAATTACGTAAAAAACGTCTCGTCGAAATAAAAAATGATATTAACTCACATTTCGAAGATGAACCTATTGAAGTAGAAATTAATGACCAATATTACAATATGGGTGAAAAAATCGAACCTAACCCACACGTGATTGATATACCTAAACGTGTTTTCGAAAAATTAGGCATTCCAGCAAATACCGCACCAATACGCGGTGGTACTGATGGTTCTCAACTTTCATATATGGGACTACCTACACCAAACATTTTCACAGGTTGTGACAATTTCCATGGACCATTCGAATACGCGTCTATTGATGTCATGGAAAAAGCAGTACAAGTTGTAGTCGGTATAGCTGAAGAAGTTGTAAATACTTACGATAAGTAATACTAAAAGTAGTTGTTTTTACTTTTAAACATGTAGCGCCTATGACACAAATACAAAAAATAGAGCTAATCCGATATGGATTAGCTCTATTTTTATTACTTTGAACATGGCCACATATCTAAAATATACATCCTGTCAGTATACGCCCCATTATGCAACTAATCTAAGTATTAGTTCCTGATTAAATTGCTATAAATGGTAGTTTATACGACTTAAAATAAGATATGCTTGTTTCACTTTACGTTTAATTTGTACTGAATTGTGTTTTCAGTAATTTAATTGCCTGAACTGTATAATGTCTAATTTGAATCCCCATTTTAAAATCAGTAAAACTTTCAGGCATTTCAATAAATGTATTAAACATTGATGTAACACCCATTGA
Organism: Staphylococcus sp. Z5-21; assembly: GCF_056529615.1. NCBI lineage: Bacteria > Bacillati > Bacillota > Bacilli > Caryophanales > Staphylococcaceae > Staphylococcus > Staphylococcus sp. Z5-21. The sequence goes on from NZ_CP096462.1 coordinate 2,081,070, forward strand.
TTCAAATAAATCAAATTTATCTGGTGTTGCACAAATTGCAATCGATGGTTTGTCATATTTCGTAGCTAACTCTGCAAGGCGAACAGTTGTAGTTTCTAATATTTGGTCTTCTTCATTGACACCTTCTCCAAAAATAATTAAATCCGCCTGTTTAATCAATGAATCTAAATGTGTTATTTGGTCAACTAATGCATGACTTGTCATAATTTCTGCATCAAAAAGCGCTTTTAGCACTGCAGCAATACCGCCTCCTGCACCACCTCTTTGAATCGGTCCAAGCGCGAGTTTGAGTTCGCTTTTAAATATTTCACTTAAATACCAAATTAAATTATCAATTTCTGCTGCATTTTCTCTACTTAAACCATAAGTTTCATAGGTTTGCATAATCTCACTATGTTTACCATATAATTTACTATCAAAATCTGACATTACTTGAAAACGAACATCTTTTAATTTTGAGTTTAATGCAGAAGTATCTATTTTTCGAATGTACTTCAACATACGACTACCTTCACGCATATCAACTTCTTGAGCTTCATCATCATAAAATTTAGCACCTAAGGCCTGTAACATGCCTGCACCACCATCAAAACTTGCGATACCGCCTAATGATATAACAATATGGTCTGCATCATTTTCAAGTGCATCAGCAATGATTTCACCCATACCAAAACTCGTGCGCTCATTTATCGGTTTTTGACCACTTAAAAATAAATTACCTTCAATCACAGTCATACCACTATCTGTAATACCGTAAATGGCTTCTACTTCATTCATATCAGCATCATGTGTAGGCACTCTATATTTGGTTCCTGATTGCCATAAAAAGACAGAATCCATTAATTCATGGCGTCCGTTAAACAATGGCACTTGAACGATATCTGCTTTCTCAATTTGGCTTGCTACCGCTTCTTCCACATAGCGGTTTGCTTGATAACTCGAAATAATTCCATTAAATTCATCCATCGCCACTAAAACTTTCATATTGTCACCTCAAGTATTTTATCAATTCATTTTTGTATTTTTGTATAATGAAACATAAACTATTATAAAGTCATTTTCAACCAGATTGAACCACAAAAATTTGTGGTCTTGGTTAATGAAGTAGGCAACAGATAAATATGTTGGCCATCGTCTGCGAAGTCTATTTATAGCATGTGTTCGCTATCCCAACCTCACTACCTGTATCTATAAGTAGCCACATATAGTCATTCCCAATAAAGTAGTAGTCTATATTTCATATTCAACTATTTATTATACATGTCAGATGAACATTTTTCACATTATAAGAAACGCTTGCTAATCACTTTCATTTAGAGAAGCGGTTAACAAGCGTTTTTTTGCATATTCTGTTATGTTTTACTCTTCAGCGTTAGCTAAAGTCGTAACGTTAATATCACTGTGACTCGCATTCCAAATCGCCTGTCCCTTAACAAAATAAAATGCTTGTGGCGATTCATGTTTTACATTTGTTTTTTCTTCTATATAATTCGATAAGTCTCTTTCTTGTTGCACAATTAAATAATAACCATCCATATCACGTTCATATAAGAATTTATTAAATTGATCCATTGCATTTGCTGAAATTGGGCACGTTTCACTGTGCTTCAATACAAATACATAATTATTTTCTTTTATAATTTGCTCAAACTGGTCAATCGAACTCAGCTTTATAGCCATTCTATTCACCTCTAAAAATATTTAACACACCCAAATTGTTTCAAAAAGTGTGAAATCTCCACGATATACTCATATCATTGTTTCCAATTATACACAATACTCTTTTTGTTGTTAACCGTTTATTTAAATTTTTATAACAATACAAATTTCTTTGTTAATTATAGTCTTCTTTTATATTGTTATATTGTTTATCAAATACGGCATCATATTTTTCTAAATCTTCACTTTCTTTAGGTAAAGTTTTATGATCTATTTTTGATAACTCATCACTAATATCAATCGTTTCTACACGTGTTTCATAATAATTTTGCAAGCTGTAATACATTTCAATCGCATTTTTACGCGCACTATTTACATAGTTATTCGTAATTTCAGCTTTGTTTAAATCTTTAATTTGTTTATTAATTAAAGGCATGATGTCTTTTTCAATCGATTGCTTAACTTTAGCTGAATCTGTTGAATCCAACTCTTTTTCTGCTGTATGTCTCAGTTCTTTGTTGTTTTCTTCTAATTTATGTTTGAAATTATTAACATCTGTGCGTGCGCCTGCATCATTTGCGTCTTGCATGTGCGCTTCAACTTGAGATCTACTTTTCTCAAATAACTTCGTATATTCTAAAATATCTTCATTTGCTTTAATTGCTTGATTGCATAAATCAACAAATACTTTCAAATCGTTAATAGCTGCTTTCTTATCTTTGACTGACTTTAAGTAGGTAGATTTTAAGTTTTTCGTTTCTTCAGATTCTGCCGGTAATTTTTTAGCTGCTGTCTCATATTCCTCTAACTTAGGGATTAATTTGCGATTAATGTTATTTTGCAAGTCATTAAATGCTTTTTTATCCTTATCAGTCGTATCTGTTTTACTTAAATCATCTAATTGCTTCAATGAAATGTCATCCATGACATGATTAAGTTCTTTTTCCTTATTTTTCACATCATTCAGTGAGCTATCAAAATCTTTGAATTCGTTAGCACCTTCATTACCGCATGCACCAAGGGTTATCACAAAGCCAAACAACAAAACAATGCAAAGTAATTTTTTCATTTCTGCACTCCTTATCATTCAGTATTATACAGAAACTTATTTAACTTGAAAATAATATGTGATATATTATTTCAGAATTTACAGTTTAACAGTTATATCACAATAAAGAAAGGAGTGAACAACCTATATGAATTCAAACATCCAAGCATTTATTTCTGAGGACAAAGATAATTATTTTGCAGAGCAATATCAAAATTTGAAAAAAATGCTTTTTAACCTGCTCGACACACCTGTTAAAACTACACTTCATATCGGTGGAACATCACATTTCAATTACGTTACTGAACCCATTTTAGATATATTAGTAGGCGTAGATAATTTACATGATATCACCGCTTTGGATGAAAAACGTTTGAATTATGAAGGTTTTTATCGTTTACACCATTCATATAAGAAAAAAGTAATTATGGCACAATTTAATAATTTAATAGATTTAAAACAAATAGCACGTTTACATATTATTCAAAAAGATTCTAACCTATACAAAGCGTATATTCAAACGCATCATCAATTGTCTAATGATCAACACACCGCTACACGATTTGGTTCTAAGAAATTGATGTTAGCTAATGAAGTTCAATCTATACGTGCATATGAAAACAGGAAACAACAATTATTTGATTCATTCTCTCACACAGTAAATTAACTTAAATATGGATTATGAAATATAGCCTCACATCAATATTAAACACACGATGATCATTGTATTAATAATTTAACAAAATTAATTACCATAGTATTTAGCAAAGACTCCAAATCATTGGTATAATGAATAAATGAATTCAACAGGAAAGGATGTTCTATAGTTGCATAAGGATGACATCTTAAAAGAATTAAAAGCAATTGTCCCAGAAGAAATTATTAAAATTGATGAACCTCTAAAAAAATATACATACACTCAAACAGGGGGTAAAGCCGATTATTATCTTTCCCCAACCCACAACGAACATGTGCAAGCCATTGTGCATTATGCTTACACACATGATATACCTGTGACGTATTTAGGTAATGGGTCTAATATTATTATTCGTGAAGGTGGTATTCGCGGTATTGTGATTAGTTTACTTTCACTTGATTACATTGATGTGTCCGACGATGCTATCATTTCAGGTAGTGGCGCTGCAATCATCGATGTTTCACGTGCTGCAAGAGACCATGGCTTAACTGGTCTTGAATTCGCATGCGGCATACCCGGTTCCATCGGTGGCGCTGTATTTATGAATGCTGGTGCTTATGGCGGTGAAGTAAAAGACTGTATTGATTATGCACTTTGCGTTAATAACAAAGGTGAATTAATCACGTTAACCAATAAAGAACTTGAGTTGGACTATCGTAATAGTATTGTTCAGAAAGAACATCTCGTTGTATTAGAAGCTGCCTTTACCTTAGCACCTGGCGATCAACAAGAAATACAAGCTTCTATGGATGATTTAACAGAAAGAAGAGAATCAAAACAACCACTAGAGTATCCTTCATGTGGTAGTGTATTCCAACGTCCGCCTGGTCATTTCGCTGGTAAGTTGATTCAAGATGCTCATTTGCAAGGTCATCGCATTGGTGGCGTTGAAGTTTCAACAAAACATGCTGGCTTTATGGTTAACGTAGATAAAGGAACGGCAACAGATTATGAAGATTTAATTCATTACGTTCAAAAAATAGTACAAGAAAAATTTGATGTTGAGCTGCACCCTGAAGTTAGAATTATTGGAGAACACCCACTCAATGAACAATAGGAGAAATCACTATGGTAAAAGTATATGGATCCACTGTAGATAATGAGTCACGCTGTACACATTATCAAACACCTTTAGATATTATTGCCATTAAGTTTAAATGTTGTAATAAATACTATCCTTGTTATAAATGCCACAATGAACATGAATCACATAAGATTCAGCGATGGCAAGCAAATGAATTTCACGAAAAAGCTATTTTATGTGGTGTCTGTAATCATGAAATGACAATTAATGACTACATGATGATAGAAGCTTGTCCAAAATGCGATGCCCATTTTAATAATCGCTGTAAGTATCATTATCATTTATACTTTGAAATTTAATAAAGAAACGATATAAAACTTAATTTTGTCATATTAAAAAGCGTAGATGCCATGGTGTGCATCTACGCTTTTTGTTATTTCTTTATTTGTTTGTATCTCATATTCCCAGTGAACTATTGGTCAATTTTATCACTAACATATTGTACAAATGTAGCAACGTCACCTTTTTGAATATTTTTCATAGGCATAGGCCCAATGTTAAAAGTGAAATTAATTTTTTCTCCATCATATTCAATTTTTTCAACTTCATTATATGCAATACTTCTATAATAAAATTCACCGTTCATATCAACATTTAAAATGATTCTCTCATTTGTAGCTATAAAAGCACCCTCAAATTCAGTCGAACCTTGTACTGAATACTCTATTGTGCCTAGAACAGTTGGTCCTTTTTTCTCAGTTGGAAATAAATCATTTGGATTTACATTATCTAATATCATGTACTTTGTCCCCCTACTATTTCTTTAAAACGCTCTATCTAGCATTTATATATTTACTCGAAAGTATGATGATAAAAATATTATAACATTAGTATGATAGTGATGAATAATTTAACGTTTTAACTTATTTTCTTTTCAACAAAAAAGCGCCTAGAATAAATTCCAGACGCTTTTTTCAATCAATATCCCCACATTTTAATGCTTTTTTATTTTTCCATCGCTTTTTCAACTTCATCGATTTGTTTTATCGCTGTTGTTGTTGATCCACTAGCAAAATACCAAAGTTTTGGATCTAATTCATACACTTTATTGTCTTTGATTGCTTTAACATCTTTAATAACGTCATTACCTAATGCTTTTTTAGCTGTAGCGTTATCACTTACTGCTTGACCACGGTCCATTGCGAAAATAATACTTGGATCTTTCTCAGCAATATATTCATTTGTAACGTTTTGACCATGTTGGCTATCTTTAATGTTATCATCTGCAGGAGTGAAGCCCATTGTATCGAAAATCATCGAACCGAAACGTTCACCAGAACCAAATGTTGATAATTCACCTTCATTAACTAATAAGAATAATGCTTTATCATTTTTTAGATCTTTTGTTTTTTCTTTCATACTAGCAATTTTATCATCTAATTCTTTATTTAATGATTTAGCTTTATCTTCTTTATCATAAATTTTCCCTAGATTTTCTGTATTTTTCTTCAATGAATTCAATTCATCTTTATCGTCTGCACCAACATAAACAACTTTTGCATCAGGTGCTGCTTTTTTAAATTCATCTAGGTTTTTTTGATTTGCTGTACGTCCAGATATGTATATTACGTCTGGTTTAGCTTCTGCAATTTTATCGAAATTAACTTCTTTAAGACTACCAGTATTTAAATACTTATCATCTTTGAAATCACTTAAGAAATCAGGTAATGACTTGTTACCTTCACCTTTAGGAAGCGCTTTAACTTTATCTTGAAGACCAAGTTCTTTCATTGTATCTAATGCACCATAATCTAAAACAACTGCCTTTTCAGGATTTTTAGGCACTTCAACTGTTTCTTTAACAGTCTTGGCATCACTACCATCACGCTTTTCACCATTTGCTTTATAATTATTTTCAATTTTTACAGTTTCATTTGAATCTTTACTCTTCGAATCAGTGTCTGAAGATTTTTTATCTTCTGATCCGCCATTACTACATGCTACTAATAAAAACATTAACCCAACTACTAATAATAATCCTAACTTTTTCATGTGCTTAACTCCTCCTGAATTTTTAATATGTACTACCTTCTATGTCCCTAAAAGTTTAACAACGTTACGGTTGCATCACTCCCTTCAAAGTCCACGCATCATCTTACATCGACTGTGCAAATGATAATTCCGGCACTTCGGTCACTTCATCGTAATAAATACAAATACGTTGTCCACGAATCTCTTCAATTTTGACATCCATATCATATAATTCTTTTAAAATATCTGTTTGGATGACTTCATTTTTCGTACTTGCCTTAACAAGTTGGCCATCTTTCAAAGCAATAATATCGTCTGAATAGCAAGAGGCAAAATTAATATCATGAATAACGACTACAATCGTCTTATCCAACTCTTTGGCTAATCTTCTCAAAGTTTGCATAATTTGAACTGAATGTTTCATATCCATATTATTTAACGGTTCATCAAGTAAAATATAATCCGTATCTTGAGCAATAGTCATTGCTACATAAGCACGTTGACGCTGTCCACCAGAAAGTGTTTTTAAATAACGACCTCTAATTTCAGTAAGATGTAATAACTCGAGTGCATACTCAACTTGATCTCTATCTTCTTGCTTCAAACGCCCCTTGGAATGAGGAAAACGTCCAAATTTAACCAACTCTTCAACCGTTATATTCAATTCTGTATGATTAGATTGTTTTAAAATTGATAGTTTTTTAGCCAAGTCATTACTTTTATAATCTGTAATCGCTTTGCCCTCTATATCGATGGTACCTTCTTCAAAGTCAATTAATCGTGTAATAGCAGACAATAGCGTACTTTTACCTGCACCGTTAGGCCCTATCATCGATGTAAGTCGTCCCTTGCGTATCTCTACATCAATATCTTGCAAAATCACTTTATCTTGTATCGTTTTATTAAGCCCTTGTACTCGTATCAATTCGCATGTCTCCTTTTAATTAATAAATAAATGAAGTAACTGCCACCTACTAAATCAATGATGATACTAACTTGCGTTGTTGCTTGAAAGAAATTCTCTACAATTGCTTGCGCTAAAAACAAACTTATCCAACTTATACAAATGGTTGCCGGTAAAATATATTTGTGTTGATACGTTTTCATTAATTCATGAGCCAAGTTTACTGTCAGTAACCCTAAAAATGTAATTGGTCCTACTAATGCCGTTGAAATAGACACCAAAATTGCAACTAGAATTAATAAAATACGTGTTAATGTCTGATAAGAAATCCCTAAATTGATAGCTTGATCTCGACCTAGTAGCAACACGTCTAAATAAGGTATTGCGTATACAGTAATCATAATTAAAATGATAAGTATCACACCACATAAAGTGACCAATTTCGTATTTGACGCATCAAAATTAGCAAACATTGCGCTTTGTACAGCTAAAAAATCTTCTGGATTGATAATTAATTCTAAAAAGCCTGTGATACTTCTAAAGAATGTGCCTAAAATAATACCAACAAGTAATATTAAATAGACTGAAACATTTCCGATTCTAAAAATGCCTTGAAATAATAATAATGAAAAACCAATCATGACTATGAGTGATATAAGGAAGCTAATGTATAGATTTGTAACAAATACGGATTGTACTCCGAATACAAAAACAATCAATACTTTTACAAACATATATACAGCGTCCAACCCCATAATAGATGGTGTTAAAAGTCTGTTCGTGGTAATCGCTTGGAAAATAACGACAGACGCAGCAATGGCACCACCTACTAAAATCATGAGGATCAATTTACGCAAACGACTTGTAAATTGATATTGGAATATTTCGAAATCAATACCTATAATGAGATACAATCCCGCGATAACCACAGTAATTGCTATTAACGTAAATAATTTAGACTTAGCACTAATTTGCATAATTATGTCGTCCTTTCATTAACAAGATTATGAAAATAACAGTGCCAAAGACCCCAATCGTTAAACCGATATTAATTTCATATGGATATACAATGATTCTGCCAAAAATATCAGAAAACATTACAAATATAGCACCTAGCATCGCTGTATGCGGCAATGCATTTTTCAGATGGTCTCCCCTAAAAATTGAGACAATATTAGGAACAATAAGCCCTAAGAATGGTAACGTGCCTACAGTTACAACAACCAGTGCTGTAATCGTAGCCGTGATAAACAATCCTATATTAATTATTTTTTCATAATTGACTCCTAAGTTATTACTAAAATCTTTCCCCATACCAGCAATAGTAAAATGATTGGCGAATATATATGTAAGTATTAATAAAGGAATGCTTAAGTATAAAATCTCATATCTACCGCTTGTAATAATGGCGAAGTTACCATTTAACCAATTTCCTATACTTTGTACTGTATTGGTTCTCAACGCGATAAATGTTGCAAAACTTGATACGATACCACCTAACATGATGCCTAATAGTGGTATGAAAATGACGTCTGTAAAACGAATATATTGTACTAATTTAACGAAAAGGAAAGTACCTGCAATACTTAAAACTACTGCAAAAATTAACTTTATAATGATATTCTCCTGTGGAAAGAAAATCATTGATAATAAAATACCTAGTTTCGCCCATTCCATCGTTCCAGCAGTAGTAGGACTGACAAATTTATTCTGCATCATTTGTTGCATAATTAAACCAGCTAGCGCTAACGTACTACCCGATATGATGATACTAACCGTTCTCGGAATTCTACTTGAAACAATAATATTCATCTGTGATTCTGTAAGATGGAAAATGTCTGTAATTGATACCTTGCTTACGCCTATAAATAAAGAAAGGATTGTAAGTACCAGTAATATAATAGCTAAGACAATACCATTTAATAAAAATTTCATAAATGACCTACCTCTAACCCTTCCACTATAAAATGCGATGCTCAAACTATATTGGTTATGATAATCATTATCAATACCTATAATAAAATTTTACCATTTTTAATGGTAAATTCAATAGCCTTGAGCAATTTAAACAAAAGTATTTAAATACAATCTATATATGTATAGCGTTATATTTAATATCAAACCTTGAAAAACACACTTTTTTATTTTAATTGTTCATTTTTATGTAATTTTATTCTAATGGACTTTATATAATGTATATCTCTATTTAAATATCATGCCTGTTTATTTTATCCATAAGTAAAAAAACCGAGACATAATGTCTCGGCTTTTCACTTATTATATACGGTTGACTAATGCTTGCTTAAAATTGTACTTTCATCATGACATTTTTATAATTAATAGTGCTTCTACTCGTCAAAAACGAAGTCTTCATCTTTTAATGCTTCTACATTTAACGCTAATGTATAACCATCACCTTTAACTGAAAAGAAGTCATGGTTTTTAGTCGTTGTATCTAAAGCATTTTCAATAATTGGATTGAATTCACGTTCTTCAAAGTACGGATCAAATCCTAAATTAGATAATGCTTTGTTACCATTGTATCTCACATAGTTTAATACATCTTCAGCTAAACCAATATCATCATAAAGTGAATGCGTATAAGCTACCTCATTTTTATATAAATCATCTAATAATTTATACATTTCTTGATCTGCTTGCAGCTTTTCACTTTCTGAAAGTTCATTACGTAAAGATTGAGCATCCATACCAGTAAATACACCATGAATAGATTCATCTAATAAGATTTTACGAATGATTTCTCCAGAAGTCGTCATTTTACCTTGCCCAGCAAGATAAAGCGGATAATAGAAACCTGAATAGAATAAAAATGTTTCTAAGAACACACTTGATACTCGTGCGATATATTGATCATAAATTGAAGCTTCTTTACCCCATAATTTATGATAATTATTGATAATTTTATCTGATTTGTATTTTAAATGTGGTTCTTCAATAACCCATTTATCTAATAAATAGTTTGTTTCACTGGAAGGTAGTAACGTTGTAAAGATATGTGAATAACTTTTAGCATGGATTTGTTCCATCATTGCCATAAATGAATAAACGGCTTTTTTTCTTAAATCCGTAGTATGTAACATAATCAATGGCATGCCATCGTCAGCTTGATGTGTATCTAATCCTGTTAAACCAGCTAATGCTTTTTTAAAAGCCTCTTTTTCAGGATCTGTTAATGTTTTCCAGCTTGCAATATCTTTAGATACTTTAAATTCAGTTTCTACCCACATCTGTGAAATATTTTGTCGCCAAAACATATTCGTCATGTCTTCTTGCGTATTCCAATTGACTGCTTTCATTTAGTTATCGTCCCCTATCCAGTAAATATTTAATTAAGCAGTGATATGCAGCCTAATCTAACCATTGGATAAGGCTGCCTCATAACACCGCTGTTCACTTTGCACGTTTACATTTCATTTATTAAATTGAACAACTTGTACACTCTTCTACACTTAATAATTTATTACGTGTATAGTATAAAGATTTTAGACCTTTATGATGCGCATATACATATAATCTTGATAATTCACGCGTAGAAATTTCAGAATTAACATAAAGAATTGTAGAGATACCCTGGTCAATATGCGTTTGAATCGTTGAGATTAAATCAATTAATTTCATTTGATCCGTATTAAATGCTGACTTGTAATACCACATTGTTTCTGGTGATAGGAATGGCATTGGATAGAATGTTTCCGCATTACCATACGTACGACGTTCGATTTGATCAACGATTGGCATTACAGAACTCGTAGCATTTTGGACATATGAAATACTTTGTGTCGGTGCAATCGCTAAGCGATATGCATGGAAAAGACCGTTTGTTTCCACTTGCTCTTGCAGTGCTTTCCAATCTTCTGGTGTCGGAATTTCTAAACCATCAAATAATTTGCGTACTTTTTCATATTTAGGTTCAAATGTTTGTGAAGTGTAAAATTCAAAATACTTACCATTAGCATAGTCTGATTGTTCAAAATCTTTGTATACTTCTTGTCTTTCTTTAGCGATTTCCATAGAGCGTTCTATAGAATAATAATTCAACATCATAAAGAAAATATTGGCAAAGTCTTTAGCTTCTTCTGATTCATAACCAATTTTATTTTTAGCTAGATAACCGTGTAAATTCATTACACCTAAACCTACAGAATGTAACTCTCTATTGGCTTTCCTAACGCCTGGCGCATTTTGAATATCTGCTTCATCACTCACTACTGTCAATGCATCCATACCTGTATGAACTGAATCTTTAAACTTGCCTGATTCCATAACATTAACGATGTTTAAAGAACCTAGGTTACATGAAATGTCACGTTTAATTTCATCTTCTGTACCGTAATCGTTAATGATAGACGTTTCTTGTAATTGGAAAATTTCAGTACATAAATTACTCATTTTAATTTGGCCAATGTCTGAGTTAGCATGTACCTTATTTGCATTATCTTTGAACATTAAATAAGGATAACCAGATTGCAATTGTGTTTGTGCAATCGTATTTAACATTTCACGTGCATCTTTTTTCTTTTTATCAATATTAGGATTTGCAACAAGTTCATCATAGTATTCATCTAAATTAATGTCATCTAACGTTACACCGTATTCTTTATAAATGGTATGCGGTGCAAACATATGGAAATCTTTTCCTTCTTTTGCTAAATCAAAGAATTTAGATGGCACAATTAAACCAGTTGAAATCGTTGATAAACGTAAATCTTCATCGGCGTTCACTTTTTTCGTATCTAAAAACTCTTCCACATCATAATGGAAAATATTTAAATAAACAGCACCTGCACCAGGTCTTTGACCTAATTGATCTGCATAACTAAAGCCACCTTCAAGAGATTTTGCAACAGGTAGCACGCCTTTCGCTACACCTTTAATTCCTTTGATTGCTTCTCCACGCGCACGTAGTTTAGAAAGATTAATGGCTACACCGCCGCCAATTTTACTTAATTGCTTTGCAGTCGAATCAATAAAATTAATAGAGTTTAAACTATCATCCGCTTCTAGCAAGAAACAAGATACTAATTCTCCACGACGTGCACGGCCAGCATTTAAGAATGTTGGTGTCGCTGGTTGATATCGTTGTTCCACCATTGCTGAAATAAATTGTTTGGCAGTCGCTTTATGGCCATTAGCTAAATAAAGTGCAACAATCGCTACGTGTTGCTTATAATCTTCTAGATATTGACTTTTATCGTTTGTTTTAAGTGCGTAATCTTTAAAGAATTTACTTGCTGACATGTAACTTGCAAATTTAAACGGAATACTTTTAGCATAATCTGTAATTTCTTGTAAATCAGCTTCTGAATATTTTGCAAACAAATCAAAATAAAAGTCATTATCAACGAGATAGCGCAAACGCTCAATTTCAGTGTCGAAATAAATTGTTTTATCCTGAATTTCTTCTAAATAAACTTCAAGCGCCTCTTGATCTTTTTCTAAATTAAAAAAGCCATTATCTTTACGTTTCGTTACTTCGTTATTTAACTCAATATGATTGTATTTCTTCTCGTCCATAATCTTCATTGAACTGTCCCACCTTATCTTTAAATTCGCTAATATCATTTTGTGTACCTTGAACTTCAAATTTCATTAGTAAAGGAACTTGATATTTTTCCGAGATAGATCGTCCAGCTTTCGCAAAGTTTTGTCCCCAATTGCGGTTTCCACTAGCTGCAACGCCTCTTAGTAAATCATGATTTATATCTAAAAATGACTGAACTGGTTGTGGTACTTCTCCAAAACCTATCGTTCCAGTGACCAAGATGAATGGTTCTTCAATCTTCTCAGTACAATTATTTTGAGTAATTTCCATAGTGTTAGTAATTTCTGCTTTTTTAATAAATCTACGTACATTACCAGAGAATGAAAAATAAACAACCTTCATTGGATCACCTTCTTTCTAATACTAGTATGTTATTAAGTTCACTTTGACGTTATTAAATAGTACTTTCATCGTATTTATATTTTAAATGTATTATAAGTAACCGTAGCGCACTTATTGGGTAACCACAATATATAGTGATTTCTTTTAACTATATGTGATTATGTAAAAACTCAATAATTAAGCATTAATGCTTGATTTGTCATGATTAAACGTCCAAAATAGTGTGATTTTACTTAAAATTTGATTTATTATAAATAAATTGACTACGTCCCAAAACACAATATATTGTGTTTTGTCCTGGTCACAAATACTATATTATGTGTTTCATTATACATAACTCAGAAAGTTATTTAAAGGGCTTTGTTTTTGACAAAAGTTTGAATTCGAAACAGAAATGGCACCAATTCAACGTTAACTCGTACTTTTCTATTTATAAAAAATTTTTTTCGGAATTTAAAGCTATTTTAGTTGCTTTTTTCTAAAACCTTGTAACTATTGATATAGCGTCACTCAGCTTATCATCTAATGCTAAATTGCTCACAATTGAAATTATCTAAGCAATAAAATACTTTGAAATATGTCTTGAATTTCATTGAACCAATACAGAACGTTTGTTCGTATTTTTATGTTACCTCATTTCCCTTTTACTTTCAAGTATATATACATAATCTATATAATTATGCTAATATGAATACGTTAAAAATTAAAATAATCGAGGCGATACATATGAATCCTAAAGTTAAAGGGATCATTGCTATCCTAGTTTCAGCAATTGGCTTTAGCTTTATGTCTGTTTTCTTCAGATTAGCTGGTGATTTGCCGGTGTTTCAAAAGTCACTCGCTCGAAATTTAGTAGCTATGTTTATCCCTTTATATTTCATTTATAAATATAAGCAACCCCTATTTGGTAAACTTAGCAGTCAGCCACTTTTAATTTCACGTTCGACTTTAGGTCTAATCGGTGTTTTATTAAATATCTATGCGATAGACCATATGATATTAAGTGACGCTGATACGCTAATGAAACTCAATCCTTTTTGGACTATTTTGCTGAGTTTGATATTTCTAAATGAAAAAGTTCGTAACTATCAAATTATAGCGATGGTCATTGCAATATTCGGTATGTTATTCGTGGTTAAACCAGAATTCTCATCCTCTATGATTCCTGCTATTGGCGGTTTATTCTCTGGTATTTTTGCTGCAAGTGCATATACGTGTGTACGTGCATTGAGCACTCGCGAAGCACCCTATACAATTGTATTTTATTTTTCATTCTTTTCTATTGTAGTATTGATTCCATTTACGATCTTCACATTCGAACCCATGAGTATGATGCAGGTTATTTATTTAATTGGAGCTGGGCTCGCAGCAGCTGCTGGTCAAATTGGTATTACACTAGCCTATAGTTACGCTCCAGCTAAAGACATTTCGATATTCACTTATGCATCGATTATATTTACTGCATTCTTCGGTTTTATATTATTCGGAGAATCACCAGATTTCTATGCAATCTTGGGTTATGTCATTATCATAGCTTCAAGCTACTACATGTTTGAAAAAGCAAGACGCCAACCGCTATCAATTCAAAAAGAAGAACAAAAACCAAAAACATAAGGAGTGCTTTACCATGACAGAAGGACGTAATAAAGAAGAATTAGAAGATATTACATTACTCGGTAATCAAAATAACAAATACGATTTTGATTATAGACCTGACGTTTTAGAGTCGTTTGATAATAAGCATCAGGGACGCGATTATTTTGTTAAATTCAATTGCCCTGAGTTCACATCACTCTGCCCTATTACTGGTCAACCAGATTTCGCTACAATTTATATTTCTTATATTCCAAATATCAAAATGGTTGAATCAAAATCTTTAAAACTTTATTTATTTAGTTTTAGAAATCACGGTGATTTCCACGAAGACTGCATGAACATCATAATGAATGATTTAATCGAACTCATGGACCCTCATTATATTGAAGTTTGGGGCAAGTTCACACCACGTGGTGGCATCTCAATTGATCCATATACCAATTATGGCCGTCCAGATTCTAAATATGAAAAAATGGCAGAACATCGTTTAATGAATCATGATCTTTACCCTGAAAAAATCGATAATCGTTAATTTTTCTTCATTATAATAACTACCCACAAGATCTTAAAGTATCTTGCCGGTAGTTTATTTTTATATTATTTCATTTTTTATTAAATTGATTTCAAACTTAATTTTGCACTATTGAGATATACACTTGTCATTTTTATTAAAAAAGTATAAAATAAATCCAACCATTTAGGGGGAGGGAAATTATGAAAAAAATTAATTATACACACGAAGAAATTATGGAAAGTACTCCAAGAACCGGTTTCTTCGGCCATCCAAAAGGACTAAGTACATTATTCTTCACTGAATTTTGGGAGAGGTTCAGTTACTATGGTATGAAAGCGATACTCATATACTATCTTTACTATAGTGTTGCTGAGGGTGGTTTCGGTCTAAGTCAAGCCGTTGCAATGCAAATTGTTGCTATCTACGGTACATTAATCTACATGTCAGGTGTCATCGGTGGTTGGATTGCCGACAGGATTACCGGCACCCAGAATGCCGTCTTTTATGGTGGCTTCTTGATTATGATAGGTCATATCTTACTTTCACTACCAAATAACTTAACATTAGTCATGGTAGCACTCGCAGTCATTATTACTGGTACGGGGTTATTAAAACCTAATATCTCAACGACCGTTGGTGAATTATATGATCGTAACGATGTCCGTCGTGATGCTGCATTCACATTATTTTACATGGGTATTAACTTAGGTAGTTTGACTGCACCGTTATTAACGGGTTACTTACAAACTAGAATTAGTTTCCATGCTGGCTTCTTAGCTGCTGCAATTGGCATGTTCTGTGGTTTAGTCGTTTACGCAATTAAACGTAAGAAAAACTTAGGATTAGCTGGTCGTAATGTTCCTAATCCACTAACTAAGCCTGAACTTAAAAAATTCGGTTTGATATCTGGTGGTATCATTCTATTATTCTTAATTTACTTACTTATCCTGCAATTAAATAATGCTTTAACTTTAGAAAATTTCAGTTTCTTAATTACTATTTTAGGTATCGTATTACCGATTTACATCTTTATTAATATGATTGCGAGTAAAGATGTAACGAAAGATGAACGTTCACGTGTTTACAGTTACATACCTTTATATATCACATCTGTTGCCTTTTGGATGATTCAAGAACAAGGCTCAACGATTTTAGCAACATTCGCAGATAAAAAGACACAATTAGAAATGTCAGTGCTTACAAATGGTTTAATTGACTTTTCGATACCATCAGCTTGGGCACAGTCACTCAACCCAATCTTTATCGTGGTACTTGCACCAATATTTGCAACACTTTGGATGAAATTAGGTAAACACAATCCACCTACCGTTTATAAATTTGCTATCGGTGTAATCGTTGCTGGTTTGTCTTACTTAGTTATGATTATTCCTTTAGCTACAGGCGTTGAATTAATAAATCCATTATGGCTTGTACTCAGTTTCTTATTAATTACAATTGGTGAACTTTGTATATCACCTGTTGGTTTGTCTACAACGACTAAATTAGCACCTGTGACATTTACAGCACGTATGATGAGTTTGTGGATGTTAAGTAATGCTACTGCACAAGGACTTAACGCACAACTTGTTGTTGTCTATACAAAAATAAATCAAAGTGACTATTTTATGTATTCAGGTTTATTTGCAGTCGTTATCGGTATACTTCTATTAATCATTTCACCTAAAGTAAAACGTGCCATGAAAGGCGTTTACTAATCGTTCATATTACTATTTAATATCAACTTATGATTTTAAATGAATTAATATTGCTCATCCAAGCTTATAAAGCTGGATGAGCAGTTTTTTTATTTCCTAATAGTTTTTTATTATAAGGACATTGAGTACAAACATACCCCTCTTTACATTCATTACTGATGCAAAGCAAGCTATATATTATTCATTTTATAATTACATCTAATTATCATCATTTAAATGAGGAAATTAAATGGTATAAAATTGATTGCATAAAATAACAGAATATTCTCAATATTCTTATTTTGAGAATATTATTGCAATTTAATTTAATAAAGCGTAAAATCTTTTTTATATATTTTTATTGGGAGTAAGAAAGGACGGGAATGTTTTATGCAAGACAAATACATAGCGCAAGACTCAGCAGTAGAATCAATTCCTCAAAAAGGATTTTTTGGACATCCTAAAGGACTAGGGGTGCTATTCTTTGTAGAATTTTGGGAAAGATTTAGCTACTATGGTATGCGCGCTTTACTTATCTTTTATATGTATTTCGCTATAAAAGATGGCGGACTAGGTATGGATAAAGGTACCGCACAGTCAGTTATGGCTGTTTACGGTGCACTAATATATATGACATCGGTACTTGGTGGTTGGGTTTCGGATAGAATTACGGGTACACGTGCTGCTACTTTCTATGGTGGTGTACTCATTATTATCGGGCATATTTTCTTAAGTTTACCATTAGATATTGTCGGATTATTTATCTCAATGTTCTTCATTATCGTTGGATCTGGTTTAATGAAACCAAGTATTTCTAATATCGTTGGTCGATTATACCCAGAAAATGATACACGTATTGATGCAGGCTTTGTTATTTTCTATATGTCTGTCAATCTAGGTGGACTTATTTCACCATTGATTCTAAATCAATTCGTAAATACTGGTAATTTCCATGCTGGTTTCTTAATTGCAGCCGTAGGTATGGCGCTTGGTTTAGCTTGGTACATGATATTTAACAAGAAAAATATCGGTAATGTAGGTACAAAACCAACGAATCCATTAAACCAAAGCGAAAAGAAAAAATATGCATTGATATTTATCGTGGCTATTTTAATTATTGCTGCAGTGCTTGTTATTACAGGATTAACTGGTACATTATCATTTAATATCGTTAGTACAACTGTATTGATACTTGGTGTCGCATTACCAATTATCTACTTCACCATTATGATACGCAGTAAAGACGTTACCGATGATGAGCGCTCACGTGTCATTTCATTTATACCATTGTTCCTTTTAGGTGTCGTATTCTGGTCTATTCAAGAACAAGGTGCTAACGTGCTTAACCTATTTGCGTTTGAAAGTAGTGATATGAAATTAAACCTCTTTGGTTGGAAAACAGACTTCGGTCCAGCACTATTCCAATCCATTAACCCATTATTCATCGTGCTATTAGCACCTGTTATCTCACTGATATGGGCGAAAATGGCACGACGCCAACCAAGCTTAGCAACTAAATTTGTACTCGGTGCGTCACTAGCTGGTGCTTCTTACATTATGATTGGTTTAATTGGTCACACATCTGGTAATAATTTAAGTGTTAACTGGGTTATTCTTTCCTACATTATTTGTGTTATTGGTGAATTATGTTTATCTCCTACAGGTAACAGTGCAGCAGTTAAATTAGCACCAAAAGCATTTAACACACAAATGATGAGTTTATGGTTATTAACGAATGCATGTGCGCAAGCAATTAACGGTACCTTAGTTAAATTGATTGAACCTCTTGGCCATAAAAATTACTTCCTACTTTTAGGTGGTATTGCAATCGTAGTCAGCCTTGTTATTCTTGCTTTCATACCAAAAATTGTAAAAGGCATGCGCGGTATTAAATAGTTTCTACAATTTCAAAAAACTATTTATTCTGATGATTTTCATTTTAAAAACATCTGGGTCATACGTACCCATGCTCAAAAAGAGGACTTCCATAAATGGATGAGTCCTCTTTTTTTAAAGTTTTACGATTTTGAATGTCCTTAATGGTCTATGGTTTATGGCTCGAGCTTGAAATCTCTCACGCATACAATGATCCTAGGTATCAACCATTGATACAACATAGATTAAAGTAAGAAAGCCCCTTTTCACCTCTATGTGACACTTATATAGAGATATTTTTTATTGAATGGCTGATTTGCGACCCCATATATGGAAATTTTTATCACCATACTCAAATACAATTCGCAGATAAACTTGATTAATACATGAATCCCTACATACATATATACGACATTAAACATATTTTTAACTAAAAACGGGTATACTGATATAGATACAAATCTAAAATCAAAGAAATATGGTGAGCACCTTGACTAAAAAACAATTTAAACATGGCGTATTATTTTACCATGAACATACCGGGATTAAAGACATCTATAGAGGTCTAGGAGATGTCGCAACATCCTTAACTACATTTTGTAAACATTTATCAATACAACTCAGTGAAAATGAAGGAGATATTATTACCTTCTGCCAAAAAATTAAAGATAAACGTTACAGTGATGATGTTGATATTATCTTTATTTTAGGCGGCGATGGTACGGTCAATGAGTTAGTTAATGGCATTATGAAGAGTGAATTAGATCTTCCTATTGGTATCATTCCAGGAGGCACATTTAATGATTTTGTAAAAACTTTAAATCTTAATCCACGTCATAAAATGGCCAGCCAACAACTGATGAATGCGGAATTAAGACCTTACGATGTCATGAAGATCAATGATGAATATGCACTCAACTTTGTTGGACTTGGATTAATTGTTCAAAATGCTGAAAATGTACAAAATGGTAATAAAGATATCTTTGGTAAGTTAAGTTATGTAGGTTCTACAGTTAAAACGTTACTTAATCCAGAGCATTTTGATTATAAAATTTCAGTTGATGATCAAACCGTAGACGGTAATACTTCAATGCTCGTCGTAGCCAATGGACCTTTTATAGGTGGAAGTCGTATTCCATTAACCGATTTATCACCTAATGATGGTTATTTAAATACGTTCATCTTCAAAGAACAAAGTTCAAGTGTTTTAAATGATGTATTTAAACAACGTGATAGCATGAATTGGAACAAAATGACAGAAGGCATTAAACATTTACCGGCAAAAAAAATAACGATTGAAACAGATCCACAAATGAAGGTGGATATTGATGGAGAAATTAATCTAAAAACACCTTTAGAAATTGAAGTTATCCCAAATGCTATTCAAATCTTGACATTGCCTGAAGCACAAGCAACGAACCAACCAGAAAGTGAATAAATGATATAGTGATATGAGATGACTTCACTTACATTCATCTCTAACTTATAAATAATGGATCAATTTCATAGCAATAAATAAAACGGTAATTTCTATTGAATTAAAATAGAAATTACCGTTTTTTATTTTTCTAAATGATTTATGTCTCTACCCAATTTTATGACAATATTTAGATATGATATGCACTATCACCTAGGAAATATTGTTCTACCTCTTTCCAGTTATTAACACGTGTAAATCTATCATCATTAATATTATGTGTAGCCGTATATATAATTGGTGTACCCTTGAAAATACTTAGTTGTCTTGGGTTATCATCAATTAAATAATCTGCATGTACAATATCTTTTCTACCACAAAATACAAAATGCTGTGGATCTAAGAATGGGAAGTACTCTCTTAACCACGCGTATTTATCATGAAATGACGTTGGAACGTCCATTGCTGCAGTTGCGATAAACACATCATAGTGTTCTGTTAATTTTTTAACAACATCTTGCGCATCTGACATCACTTTTAATTTCTTAAAAAAGCCAGGCTCCCTTAAAATTTCAGTTAACAAACCATCATGCTCTGGCATGGCATGTCTCAACTTAATGCCATCTAACATATCAATCGTAATCCCTAAGTCTGTACGTTGATTGACATCTTCAATCAATGCACCTACAGTATCTGCAAGCACTTCGTCCATATCAATCGCAATCTTCTTTTTTGTCATGTCTCACTCTACTCCCTTTTCAATTCATAATCTAAAATAAATAGCACACGATACATCGTCATACAGGCTAAATCTAATAGTTAATATTTATTTAAGTATAGCAAAAACGTTCAACGAAACCAAAATTGCAATAAAATTACAAATTTAGTAACGTAGAACGTTTCGTTCATACACCTTTTATAAAGTAAACTGCGCTAATACTTCACGCATTTTTGCATTTTGTTCTGGGAAACCGATCGTAATTCTTACGCCATTCGGAAATTCTCTTGTTATGCATCCCACATTGAGTAATGCTTCATATAATTCATGTGGTTTGTCCGTCTTAACAAAGACAAAATTAGTTTGGCTTGGGTAAAAGTGATCACTTTGTGATAATTCAAAGAATTTTTCTCTTTCCTCTGCATTACGTTCACGGATAGAAGCTAAGTATTCTTGATCTTCCAACGCAGCTAATGCAGCATATTCAGATAAACGTCCTACGTTAAATGGTGGACGTATGATATTATACTTTTCAATGGCTTCTTTTGCTGCAATTACATAACCAATACGCATGCCTGCTAAGCCATATGCTTTTGAAAATGTACGCAATAAAAATGCGTTTTCAAATTCTTGTTGTAAAGCTAAAGTATCTGGAAAATCTTTAGCTGTAGCGAATTCTACGTATGCTTCATCTACAATCACTGGAATATGACTTGGTACACGTTCCAAGAAATTGCGAAGCGCATCATGTGTAAAATATCTACCAGTCGGATTATTTGGATTACATAACCATACCAGTTTAGTATCATTATCTATTTCTGATAAGATGCCATCCAAATCAAATTCACCGTTTTGTAATGGAACTTGCACCACATTTGCAGATTCTACAATTGCGTTATGATAATATTGGCCAAACGTCATCTCGCTCGTCACAATTTTATCACCAGGCGTCAATACTGCTCTCGAAATCATTAAAATGACTTCATCTAAACCTGCACCAAATAAAATGCGTGCTGGGTCTATATTTAAATGTTTGCTAATTGCCTCTTTGATTAATGGAGAACCTGTTTCTGGATAATATTGCAATTCATCTAAATGTGCTTGAATTGCTTCTTTAACTTTTGGTGACGGACCATATAAATTCTCATTCGATGCTAATTTAAGTAATTCGCCTTTAATACCATAATTTTCTTTTAATGCTCTAGGTGATAACCCAGGTTCATATGCTGATAATTGGTCTATTTGTTTCTTCATTGTTGTATCGGTCCTCCTTGAATTTACAGAAATTTCAAAACTTAATAACCATTATAAACCCAATGTTCAACGAAAATCAATGCATCCTTATCATCAAATTAAGTTTAAAATATGAGGCCAGTACATCATTAGATGTCTCAGCCTCATATTTTTGTATACTAATGTTTTATTAAATTGTGTTTTTCTAAATAATCTTTTGCCACTTGATATGGATCTTTATTCTTAACGGTTACATCATAATTCATCTGTTGCATATCTTCATCTGAAATTTTACCTTCTAATTTATTCAGTGGTTTTTTAATTTCTGGATGTTCTTTTAAGTATGATTCCTTAAACATAGGTGCCCCTTGATAAGGTGGGAAGACATGTTTATCATCTTCTAATACAACCATATCATATTCTTTAAGTTCAGCATCTGTTGAATAAGCATCAATCAAATTAATGTCTCCATTTTCAATTGCTTGATAACGTAATTTAGGCTCCATTGTTTTCACGTCACCTAAATCAAGGTCATATGCTTTTTTAACGGCAGGATAACCATCGCCACGATCATTAAATTCTAAAGTAAAGCCAGGTTTAATCTGATCACTTACTTTATTTAAATCACCAATCGTCTTAATATGATGTGCTTCTGCAAAGTCTCTTTTAACTGCTAAAGCATACGTATTGTTGTATTTCATTGGTTTCAGCATTGTCATATCAAATTTATCTTCCAGACTAGATTTTGCTTGTTGATAGACTTGCGCTTCTTTTTTAGATTTTAAATCCTCTTTTGTTAGTTCACCTAGTACCGTACCTGTAAACTCTAAATAGCCATCAATGTCATCCGATTTTAATGCATTAAATAAGAATGATGTTTTTCCCATACCGTCTTTAACTTCTACAGTATCCTCGGTATCTTGTTCAATTAAAATCTTATACATATTCGTAATCACAGATGGCTCAGAACCTAATTTACCTGCTAGAGTCACTTTGTCACCCTTTTGACCTAGCATAGGCGCAATAATCACTAATAATAAAATAATTACAATGACGCCAAGCGAAATAAGTAATTTTTTATATGACATGTTTTGCATATATCTTAAAACTAAATCAAATAGTATAGCTAATAATGCTGCTGGAATGGCACCAATTAGTATTAATGAAGTATCATTTCGGTCGATACCTAACAAGATAAGATCACCTAAACCACCAGCACCTATTAATGCTGCAAGTGTAGCAGTCCCAATAATTAAAACCATCGCTGTTCTAATACCAGCCATAATAACAGGCATAGCAATAGGTAATTCGACTTTCGAAAGACGTCGTCCAGGTTTCATACCTATCCCTTTTGCCGCTTCCACTAGTGATGGATCCACTTCGTTTATACCTGTATATGTATTTCTTAAAATAGGTAATAATGCATATACAACTAACGCAATCACCGCTGGTACTTTACCAATACCGAACAACGGGATCATAAGACCTAATAAAGCAAGAGAAGGTATTGTTTGTAACACTGCAGCAATATTCATAATAACTTCAGACAATTTACGTGTCTTTGTTAAGGCAATACCTAATGGTACACCTATTAAAGCCGCAATCAACAGAGCAATAAATGAAATTTGAATATGTTCAAATATCGTGGTTAATAATTCTCCCCTACGTTGAATGAGTGTATCTATGAAGGTATTCATTCATGATGACCTCCTTTACGTTCCGATAATATTTCAAAAATGTCCTGACGACTTAACACGTGTTGCGTAGCATTTGTAATATCTTGAACGATAATTGTTTCATGACTTGCTAACGCTGAATAGATATCTTTCACGTATTTGTCACTATCGATAACAGGATAACCTGCTTTCACATCTTGCTCATGGATAGGAAGTCCATCAATGATTTCTGATAATTTTAAATCATTAACCGTACGTTGTAATTGATTTCCCATAAATTGTTTCACAAAGTCATTTTTAGGATGATTGATGAATCCTTCTGGCGTATCAATTTGTTCTACATGACCTTTATTTAACAAACAAATTCTATCTCCCAATTTCATTGCTTCTTGAATATCATGTGTCACAAAAATAATCGTTTTCTTGATTTGTTGTTGAAGTTCTAATAAATCATCTTGTAATTTCTCTCGACTAATGGGATCTAACGCACTAAATGGCTCATCCATTAAGATAACTGGTGGATCGGCTGCTAATGCTCGAACAACGCCTACACGTTGTTGTTGACCACCAGATAGCTCATCAGGTTTTCTATTTTTATATGTTTCTGGTTCTAAACCAACCATATCCATGAGTTCTTCAACACGCTGATTCGTTGTTTGTTCATTCCATTTTTTCATCTGTGGTACTTGCGCAATGTTTTCTTTAATTGTCATATGTGGAAATAAAGCAATTTGTTGCAACACATACCCAATATCCCATCTCATTTCATAAACAGGATAGTCACTTATCGGCTTATCATTAAAATAGATGTAACCTTCTGAAAGTGAGATTAATCTATTAATCATCTTTAAAGTTGTCGTCTTACCGCAACCAGATGGCCCAATCAATACAAAAAATTCCCCTTTTTGTATATTGAAACTGATATCATCTACGGCTGTTTTATCCCCATAACGTTTTACTACATTTTTAAATTCTATCACTTTATCACCTTCACTTTAATATACTCAAATTACAATTATTATAGTTTATTCCCTATTTATATATAATTTATGTATTATTCATCAAAAACTCAAAACAACATTAAACATACATCTTATAAAACTTTTTATAAAAATAGCGAAGTTAATTTTTAACAAAAACTAAATCTATGGCATACATGGTTGCATAGAAATATTAATTATTGTCAAATTAACTTCGCAGTTATGTTGTTCATGATAAGTACACATTTTCATTTATATTATTATTAAGTATATAGATATATTTTTGAAAATTAAAATGTTTTGCTCATTTAACTTTTAGCTTTGTATGTTTGGATTTTTTCTAAAAACATCGGACAGTAATGCTTTAATTTATAACTTCCTACACCATCAATCAAAATCATCTCTTGTTTAGATTCTGGTTTTCTTTTTGCAAATTCTTCTAATGTGAAATCTGAGAATATGCTGACTGGTGGAATACTTAACGACTCACTTAATTGCTTGCGTACGTTAATTAATTCATCAAACAATGCACGGTCTACACCTTCGACCGTATTGATATTTACTTTCTCTTTTGACTTACGTTTAAATGGTGTTGTATATACATCTACTTGGTTATTCAATAATTCTTTGACTGAATTATCACAAGTTAAAATTTCATCGTGTTCATTTAAAAATCCTTTAAATCTAAGTTCATCAATAAGGTGACTGAGATCAGATGTTGTATAATTTTTCATAATGCCATGTGTTGATAGCTGATGATAATCACAATAGCGAATATAATCTGACTCTTCGCCTCTCAACACTTGAATAATCACACTATAACTTTCTTGTTGTTTCATACGTGCAATACAACTGACAATCATCTTAGCTTCATCCGTCATATTGTACGTTTTATTTTCAACGACACAATTACTACATTGGCCACATTCTTCTAATTTTTCATTTGGCTCAAAATAATGAACAAGCGTCGCTTCCAGACATTTCTTAGTTTTAGTATAAAGTATCATTTTATTAAGCTTTTCACCCATTTTATCTTTGTAATCATCGTCTGCTTTTGATGATGAAATAAAATATTGGTGCAAGCCAATATCACGTTCACTAAATAGCAATATACAATCACTATTTAAACCATCACGTCCTGCACGTCCTGCTTCTTGATAATAAGATTCTAAATCACCTGGCATATTGTAATGGATCACAAAACGAACATTAGATTTGTCAATTCCCATACCAAATGCGTTGGTAGCTACTACAACACGGACACGGTCATAAACAAAATCGTTCTGTGCTGCCTCACGTTCTTTATTAGAAAGCCCAGCGTGGTATATGGTACTATCTACGCCGTTGTTTTCTAAAGCGTCATGTAATTCTTCTACTTGTTTACGCGTTGAACAATAAATAATACCCGCTGCATTTTTATGTTCTTTGACGTACTCCATCACAAATTTCTGACGTTGATAAGTCGGATTTACTTTAAAAACTAAATTACGTCGTTTTGTACTTGTTTTAACCTCATCATGCTTACCAATATTCAAACGTTCCATGATGTCTTTTTGAACTTCTATCGTGGCTGTCGCTGTAAGTGCTACAATCGTAAAATCTTGTGGTAATGCAAACACTTTATGAATAACATCTTGATAACTCGGTCTAAAATCATGACCCCATTTTGAAATACAATGTGCTTCGTCAAATGCAACTAAATGAATAGATAGTTGTTGTAATAATCTTATAAAATAAACATTATCAAAACGTTCCGGTGCAACATATAAAAATTGAATCTCACCTTTTCGAAGTTGGGTCTCAATTTCTTTTTGTTGCTTTTGCGTCAAACTACTATTTAAGTAAGCTGCATGTATACCCATGGCCTTTAATTGATCAACTTGGTCTTTCATCAAAGAAATTAATGGGCTGATGACAATCGTTGTTCCACCCAACATTAATCCTGGTACTTGATAACAAATTGATTTTCCCCCACCAGTTGGTAACACACCTAGCACATTTTGATGGTTCATGACTCTAGTTATGATTTCTTTTTGACCAGGACGATAAGTGTCATAGCCAAAATAATGTGATAATGTTGACTCCATGTTATAAAATCCCTCATTGTTCTTTTAGTTCTTCAAGTTCGCTCCATCTTGAGATATCTGTTTCATACTGTTCATTTAATTGCTTTTGTTCTTCATTCAACGCTTTTATCTTAGCGTAATCTGAACTTGCTGCAACCATTTCTTCATCAATCTCTTCTAATCTCTGTTCAGTTGTATCAATACGTTCAATGATAGTTTCATATTCTTTTTGCTCTTTATATGATAAACCTTTTTTCTTTTTCTTCTCATTATTTGTTTTATCTTTTGATTGTTGTTTAGCCTGTTGTTCTATCTTTTGATCTTGCTCTTTTTTATATGCTTCGTAATCCTCAAACGTACCGATGATGCGTTCCATTTTTCCGTCATGAATATACCAATATTCCTGAGCGACTTTATTTAAAAAGTATCGATCATGGCTGACAGTGATGACGGCACCACCAAATGTCTCAACATAATCTTCAAGAATTGTAAGTGTCTCTGTATCTAAATCATTTGTTGGTTCATCTAGTAGTAGCACATTCGGTTGATGGACTAATAATTTTAAAAGATATAACCTTTTTTGCTCGCCACCTGATAATTTATAGATTTTTTTACCATGTGTTGCACTTGGAAATAGAAATCTTTCAAGCAATTGCGTTATAGATACGGAAGTGCCATCTTTTTCTTTAGCAACTTCACTTTCTTCTCTTAAATAGTCAATCATCCTGATGTCGCGCTCGAGACGCTCTTCTGTTTGTTTAAAATATGCGACCTTAACGGTTTGACCAATTTTAAGATTACCTTCATAACTTTGATCTTCACCGCTCAATATATTCAGTAATGTTGTCTTACCTGCGCCATTTGGCCCCACAATACCTATTTGTTGGCCACTTTGAATGATTTGTGTGATGTCTTCAAATAGCGTTTTATCATTTATCCGTTTGGTTAAATGCTCTAATTCAAACACTTGTTTTCCAAGTCTTGAATATGCCAAATTCAACGATGCTTTATCTTGATGTTGTTGTCCTTTCACATCTTGTTCCAAATCATTAAATCTGTTCTTTCTAGCTTGTTGTTTAGTAGAACGGGCTTTAACACCAGCACGCATCCATGCGAGTTCTTTTTTATATAAGGATTGTTGCTTAGCCTGTTGTTTTTGTTCTATGACTTCATTTTCAGCACGTTTAGCAATATAAGCTTCATAATTACCTGTATATGTCGTGAGTTTACCGCGATCAAGTTCTATGATGCGTGACGATACTTCATTTAAAAAGTAACGATCATGCGTTACAAACAATACTGTATGCGGATATTGTTTTACATAATTGATTAACCAATTGATAGATTCAAAATCTAAATGGTTGGTAGGTTCATCTAAGAGTAGTAAATCAGGTTGTTCTATTAATGTTTTAGCTAAGCCAACCCTTTTTTGTTGACCACCAGAAAGTGCACTCACTTCTTTCGTCGTGTCATTAATACCTAATTTTGACAGAATCGTTTTAATTTCTGCACTATAATCCCACGCCTGATAATTATCCATCTCTTCTTGTGCATGCATCATTTTTTTGAAATCATCATCGCTTTGTGTTGCAGTATATTGATTTAAAGCTGATTCATATGCACGAATCACTTGTAGTGTTTTCGTTTCTGAAGTTAATACAGCTTCAAATACAGTCATATTACGATCAAATTCTTGCTTTTGCGAAGAATATCTAATGCGATAGGCGTTAGGATGCGAGACTTCAGCATTAAAGTCTTCATCTAATCCAGCTATCACTTGGAGTAGTGTACTTTTTCCTGTACCGTTTATACCTACAAGTCCTATTTTTTCACCTTCAGAAATAGACAATTGCAAATCATCAAAAATGATTTTATCGGCATATGATTTATGTAAATGTTCAATTTTGTATGCTTCCATTGTCCAACATCCTTTTAAATATCGAAAATTATAATTATTTCTGTTAAACTTAATTTCAGTTCTATATATTATACACCTTTTTGAACTCAAATGATACAAAGGAGCGAAGCTTATGTCGGAAAATTTCCAAAACTTACCTCCTTATATCCAAGCATTAATAGCAGGTATTATCACTTGGCTACTAACTGCATTAGGAGCAGCAGCGGTCTTTATTTTTAAAAGAGTAAACGACAAAATATTAAATTCTATGCAAGGGTTTGCTGCAGGTATAATGATTGCAGCAAGTTTTTGGTCTCTTTTACAACCAGCTATTGACTATGGCGAAGGTTCATCAGTAGCATGGTTACCCGCTGCTATCGGTTTTCTATTGGGCGGTCTTTTCATTCGTGGATTAGATTTAGTCATCCCACATATACACCCTAACACCCAAGACACAAACCAATACCACGAAGGTGTAAATACTAAAAAACTCAATAAAAACACGTTACTTGTTTTAGCTATTACACTCCATAACATTCCTGAAGGCCTATCAATCGGTGTCGCATTTGGCGGTATTGTATCTGGTAATGGACAAGCGACATTTTTAGGTGCACTTGGACTCGCAATTGGTATTGGTATCCAGAATATTCCTGAAGGCGCTGCCCTATCTATGCCGATACGAGCTGCAGGAGCCTCAAGATGGAAAGCTTTTAATTATGGACAAGCATCCGCAATCGTTGAACCTATATTTGCAACGATTGGTGCAGCAGCCGTATTAATTATTACACCCATGCTACCATATGCGTTAGCATTTGCTGCAGGTGCAATGATATTCGTTGTGGTTGAAGAACTAATCCCTGATTCCCAAGCCAGTAATAACACTGATCTTGCAACGTTAAGTTTAATGGTTGGTTTCACAATCATGATGATACTTGATGTAGCTCTAGGATAAGAGATAAGGCATACGATCATACCCTATTCAAACTTTATAGGATTTCCAGTAAAAAACGTCAATTTCTATTTTTTATACATAGAAATTGACGTTTTTTCTTTTATAAAATTTTTAGCACATTGTGACGCATTCCCCATACGCAATCAATGCGCGTACTTATCGATTAGGTTATAAAAATAAGCGCCCGAGACTTTGGTGTCTCGAGCGCTTTAATAAAATTATTTTTTCTCTTGTCCTTTTGGACCTGTTTTATATTCATACTCTGATGGTTTAATCTTATCGAAATCTGGGTTGTCATAGAATCTCAATAAGTCTCCGTTAAGCACGTCATCACTCATCTGTAAATCTTTTTCAGATTGTTGTTTACGTTTTTCGAAGTCTTTAGGTTTTTCAGTCATAGGTTCATTATTCTTATTATCATAAATTCTGCCATTAACATATTTATAGTCTTTGGTTACAAAGTCACCATTTCTAAATGGTACTGTGTCATTGTGATCTTTAGATAATAAATCTGTACCCATCATGAGATAATTTTTCGTGTCGATACCCATTAAGTGTAAGATCGTAGGCATTACGTCTGCTTGACCTGCATAAGTCTTATCAACGGTACCTTCTTTACCAGGAATCTTCAACCAGAAACCAGTTCGGTTTAAATCGTTGAATTTAGCTGGCGTAATATCTTCGCCTAATAATTTTTCCATCGCTTTGTTATGATTTTCAGAGATACCATAGTGGTCACCGTAAATCATAATAACTGAGTCGTCATATAGACCTTTTTTCTTCAATTCATTTACAAATTCTTCTAATGATTTATCTAAATATCTTGCTGTTTGTATATAACCATCTACCGTGGAGTCACCAGTGTTTGGTTTTTCAATTGATGCGTCTTCAGGAGACACTGTAAATGGATAATGGTTTGTTAACGTAATTAAATGATTGTAGAACGGTTGTTTTTCTTTAGCTAAATAGTCAGCAGATTCTTTAAAGAACTCTTTATCTTTAAGACCTAAGTTTTCAATATTATCTTCAGACATATCATAATATGTCGCATCATAGAATTTATCTATACCAAAGTGTTTGTATACTTGATCACGGTTCCAGAATGTTTTGTAGTCACCATGCATAACACTAGATGTATAACCTTGTTGTTGATCTAATATAGCAGGTAACGATTGGTAAGTATTATCACCTTTTAGAGAATACGCTGACCCTTGAGGTAAGCCGAATAAACTGTTATCCATTGTAAACTCTGAATCCGATGTTTTACCTTGACCAGTTTGATGATAGAAGTTTGGATAGTATCTATAGCCTTCATTACCTGTTGAAAGTTTGTTTAAGAAAGGCGTTACTTCTTCACCGTTCACTTTTTTATTAATTAGGAACGTTTGGAAACTTTCTAAGTGAATTTTAATAATATTTTTCTTCTTAGCTGCACCAAAATATTCTTTATTAGGCTCAGTTTGCTTTTGTTTTGTATAATTCAATACTTTTGTTAAATCATCTTCGTTTGCCAATGCTTTTTGTTGATTATTTTGTATTGTTTTAACACCATCATAAACAGTGAAGTTATATGGTCCTAAGTACTTAACTAAATATTTATGGTCAAATGTACGCGTTAATAATTCTGGACGATCTGATTCAGCAAACGCTAAGTTCAAGAAGAATAATGCGATTGAAGCAGCCATCACGACTGGAACAAATTTCTTACTGAACACGCGCTTATCAAGCCATTTTTGTTTAAAGATTAAAACGAATAAGTAAATGATTGTATCAATAAAGTATACAAAATCATACCATTTGAATGATGCCGTCACTGCACCACCCATAGATTCAACATTCCCAGCTTGATTCAATGTACTAAATGTTAAGAAATCAGAAAAGAATCTGAAGTATACAACATTTGCATATAGTAAGAACGTTAATATAAAGCCACCAATAAAGATGAACCAAAATGCTTTCTTACCTTTGAAAAATAAGAAAATACTTAGTACTAATGCGATTAAACTGTATGGATTCATTAATAAGATTAAGTTTTGAACTAATCCTTTAACACCTAAAGAAAAATCAACATAGTATGAAAAATACGTTTTTAAAGTGACAGTTAATACTGTTAAAATAAAAAACGCAAAAAGAGTCAATTTCTTTTTGTGCAATTTCATGTTTTTATCCCCCGATATAGATTAATAATGGCTAGAATACAATCCAAACCTCGTATAGAATGGCTAAGTTACTTTTTCAATAAACTTGTTAGCGATGTTGATATCTCTAACTCAGTCTGCGTCCTTATTTGCTTTGTTGATGATACTTCTGGCTAATATTTATTAAAATCTTCAAATCAGATTATAATTTATTAATAGTAAAGTCAGTGTATTACTTCATTTTTTAAATTTAATTTTTTAAATATCCATTAAGTTGGCATATTTAAACTATATTGATTTAATTAACGTCGTGTTTTACGAGTCATTTACAAACTTCAATCATTTGTAATGCATTCGTAACAAAACGCACACAGTTCAATTAATAAATATAAAGCAAATCCAGTTGAATATCAAGTAAAAACACACTTTTTTATGTATTTAAGGACTAAATAAATACTTTGTTAACGGCTTATTAAAACGATGTTAACTGGTTATTAATTATTAATATGCCATTTAATTATACACTGCATATTATGTATATTAATCAGGCTTGAGTCGTATGTCATCATAATTTAATCTTCACTCCAGTGATAGATACTGATATAAATAAAAAAACTGCAATCCAACAAGATACACTTGTGGATTACAGCTCACTAAAGTTTAATTGTTCAATTTCAGTTCAACACTGTTATTTGAGCATTTCTAATTGCATACGATACTCAATACCATGAAATAGTTGATTCAACCAATTTGTGTATTTAATTAAATTTTTCTCCGCGCTTTCTACATCGATAAATTGGAACTTCAATTTAGTACCTTGATGCTTTTGTCCTAATTTAGTTAAATGATAGCTTGCAATTGTACCAATTTGGGGGTAACTACCCAATGTATAATGATCGTTCAGTAAAATAATGGGTGTGCCATCTCTTTTAACTTGTATCGTGCCAATTTGTACTGATTGATGCGCAGGCATATCTTCATAGAAAGCTTTTACTGGTTTACCTTCTACATACATGCCGACCCTGTTCGCTTTACTCGTCACTTTATATTCACCAGATGTAAATCGACTTAATGCTTTTTGTTCAAAGTCTTCTGTGCCTTTATTTTTAATAACATGGAACACATCAGACATATAATTAAAGGACAATGCGTAGCCATCAATTCCCCAGTCAGTTTGATGTGTTTCTTCTAAATTCTCAAAAAGTTTATGATGACGCTCGGTATAATCACGTTTCATATTGATTTCGTCACCTTTTTTTAAACTTCGTCCATGGAAACCACCGATATTCGATTTAAAATCTGTTGATGTTGAACCTAACCATTCATCTAACTCGAAACCGCCACCTATTGCCAAATACACCCGAGATGTATGCTTCGTTTCAGTAAATGCTAGGACGTCACCTTTTTCCATTAAATATAATTTGTTTGGCAAGACTTTCATATGTGCTGTCTCAGCTTTAAAGCTGCCACCACTCATAGCAATTAATGTAGGCTCCGTAAAACGAAAGCTTGCCATTCTATTTGTCATTTCCAATGTAGCTTCATGTTTATCATTGGCTACTAATCTATTTGCTATTTCATGGGAAAGCGGATCTAAGGCACCACCTGGAATCACACCGTCATGTTCATAGCCTTTTCGTCCAAAATCTTGAAAACTAGAAAATAACCCTTCGCCTTCTATTATGATTGACATGGTTCAAAGCCTCCTAAATCCAGCGATTCCTCTGTCGTTGCTTGAAATACAACATTATCACCAAGCTTAAGTTTGGTGAAATCTTTTAATTCTGGATTAAATAATTTTACAGGTGTATAACCAATCACTAACCAGTCACCATAAGTATCTGTCGTCGTAATCCCCGTCTTTTTGCCTTCGATAATAACTGATCCTGCAGGTATGAAGGTTTTATTACCTCCAGTATGATTGACGAATAAACGTTTAGACATGCCAGTCAAATAAGGGAACCCTGGTGTATAGCCCATCATAGAAACAAAATATGTTGGTTGCGTATGTAATTTTACAAATTTTTCAAAGTCCAATTTATAATGTGCTAATAAAGCGTCTAAATCCGGACCATATTCTCCTCCATAAATAACTGGTATTTCTATTGAAGGTGCGGGCGCGTCTTCATGTTTAATCTCTAATTGTATAGTTTGCATCAATGCTTTCATATATAAGAATGGAGACTGTATATGGTGGTGCTTGATCATGTCACGTGCATCATAACAAATCATCATATCTGATTCCGTCGGCACAATTTCAGTAATAAATGGATATTGTTTATCTGCTAAATACTTTTTCAAAGCTAATAACTCTTCAGTTAAATCTTTAGAGACCTCTTTTTCTATAGAAACCACAATAGCTTGGTCCCCTTGACTATATATTTTCATAGGCTCACCTCGTAATTTGTTACTATCGATAAAACACATCTAATGCTTGTGCCAGATAATGTACGATTGCTTTCATCAAAAAAAAGACAATAATAAACTGAATGATACATGATGTCGTAATGACCAACTTAGTTAAGTAAATGCTTTGTCGTTGTGTTAATAAATGTACTACCCATTTGGTAATGACAGAAATTATAATAATTACTAGTATCCAAGCTAGTATCATCATTTTGCTTCACTCACATTCTACTGTTATTTTGCCCTTATTTTATTTACTCAATTCATGATTAAACCACTTTATGATTTTATTTACTACACCATGTTTATACTTTTTATATTCTATAGATAAATTTCTACGTCGGCAACCTCTCTCAAACTATTTATCAGAAAAAGGGATACCTTGCCTTGCGCAACTTTTTCCTTTAATTCGTTTAAATAAAAGT
This sequence comes from Staphylococcus sp. Z5-21, assembly GCF_056529615.1. Classification (NCBI taxonomy): domain Bacteria; kingdom Bacillati; phylum Bacillota; class Bacilli; order Caryophanales; family Staphylococcaceae; genus Staphylococcus; species Staphylococcus sp. Z5-21. Next base: position 2,115,925 of record NZ_CP096462.1, read on the forward strand.
TTTTTTCTAGCAATGCGCCATTGTCGATCATCTCTTGTCGCTTACAACCGAGTAAAAAATCTGCTTCATAAACAGGTGTAAAAAGTTGATTATTTTCTTTAATAGCTACATTCCCAATATCAAATTCTAATATTTTACCCTTTTCATCATAAAGTAGTATAAGGTCTGTCTCATGCATGTGCGCTAAGTGGTCTCTTTGCGTTGTTTTGTTGATTACTACTGATCTAGGTATATGATTTTGTAATTGTTGAAATTTTGCTGTAAATGCCTTTTTATCTGATAAATCTGCAACGACATGTTGCATTGTGCCATCTGGATTTAGAATAAGTTTCGTTCTAAAATGTCCTACTGGATGTTTTTCAATGATGGTATTGATCTCATTTTTCCATAAATCACCATCAAACCTGAATCCTAATCGTGCTGCTGACCGTTCCATTCGTGCTTTATGATAAGACAATCTTGGTAATTTACCTGCTTCCATACGCAAAGTTTCAAATAGCTGCATTATAATCTCTCCAGTATTTTTGTTTTATCTTTAAATTCTTGCACTTCATTTTCAGGTATAGAATCAATAGTAATCCCTGAACCCACTCCATAAATTGCTTCATCATTTAAGTATTGTATTGTGCGAATTGGCACATTGAAAATAGATTTACCCTCCGGCAATAATAAGCCGATTGTGCCACAATAAGCATGTCTCGGTGTCTGTTCTAAATCTTTAATATATTGCATCGTATTCAATTTAGGTGCACCGGTAATTGAACCACAAGGGAATAAAGCAGTTAATACATCTATTAAATCTGTCTTGCTACTAAGTTCACTTGTTACCATTGAAGTCATTTGAAAAACGGTGCTATACGTTTCGATATGAAAAGGTTTATAGACCTTTACGGTTCCAGTCTTTGCAATTCGACTCATATCATTACGTAATAAATCTACAATCATCACGTTCTCCGCTCTATCTTTTGCCGATTCTGCCAGTGTCATTTGGTTAAGTTGGTCTTCTGCTTTCGTTTTACCTCGTGCGATGGTCCCTTTCATTGGTTTACTTAATAGTACATCTGCTTTGTTTTTAAAAGGGCCTCGTTGGAAAAATAATTCGGGTGACATAGAGGCAATTTGTATTTCTTCTGTATCTATAAGTGCAGCATAAAAACCATGATTTTGTTGTAATAACGTATAATATAAATCTGCAATGGGTTGTCGTATTTGATCTGTTAAACGTGTTGTGTAGTTTACTTGATATGTATTGCCTTCAATAATCGCCGATTGAATCATTTTAATATGTTCTACCAGTTGAGACGATGGGCGTTTAAATTTAAAATTACATTTCTGTTGCGGTGGTTGTTTGTCATTTTGTTTTTCAGCATTCGTAGCTTGATCAAACGCATAAGCTGCTGCATATATATACGCATCTTCAATTTTCACTGTAGACATTTGAGGATTAAAATACGGTGCCGCTTCATAGGCTATATAAAGCGCAACATAATAACCTGCTTTTTGCTTAGATTCTGCAAAAGAAATCACTTCCCCAACCGTTTCAATGTTCAGAGCTACTTTTTTATCTGTACACTGTGTGAGTAAATATTGATGCATTTCATAATTTTCTTCATCTAATGTATAACGATAATTAAAGTGTATTTGCATGATACGCCTCCACTATATTTATAAATGTTTGTATTTGTGTTAACCCATGTTCACTTAGGATTGATTCAGGATGATATTGAACGCCATATATAGGTAATACTTTATGTTCTAACCCCATAATAATATTGTCTTCATTGATTGCAGTAATTTCTAATGTATTCGGAAAAGTTTGTGCATGAGCTTTTAAAGAATGATAGCGCATAACTTTAAAAGTTTCCGGTAATTGATGAAATAGACCTTTGCCACTATGTCGAATTTGAGTAGTATGCCCATGAATCGGTTTATCACTTTTGATAATATCGCCACCAAAATAAGTCACAATTTGTTGGAAGCCAAGGCAAACACCTAGTATGGGCATTGCTTCAGAGAATGTTTTAATAACCTCATTTAATAATGGATAATCTCTGGGCGCACCTGGCCCCGGAGAAATAATAATTGCTTTAGGTGCTAGCTCATATATTTTATTTACTGTTAAATACGTAACGTCTATCACTTCGATTAAGCCACGATAACTTTGTTTTACATAGTCTACAATGTTATAAGTAAACGAATCTTTATTATCAATAATTAATATCATGTTGTCGCCTCTTTTTAAAAATGTTCAATAGTCTGTTATACTTATTATCACAAATATTAGCTTGATTTTACAGTTTAAATATATTATTCTGAATCACGTTATAAATGAATATAAAGAGGTTCCTAGCTGATACCCTCTATAAAAAACTAGACACATGTACAACGTCTGTCTTTTTTATAGAGATAGGCGTTTTTTTATGCGCTTATCTATACCCTGTACCAGTTAGTTCGACTATTTTTAAGGAGTGCAAGACAAATGTCAGAACAAACATTAGACAATAACAAAGCCATCGTCGTATTTAGTGGTGGTCAAGATAGTACGACGTGCTTATTTTGGGCAAAAAAACATTTTGAGTCGGTAGAACTTGTCACATTCGCATATGGCCAAAGACATGACACCGAAATTGAAGTCGCAAAGCAAATTGCAGATGAACAAGGTGTGAAGCATCATCTACTTGATATGTCATTACTTTCACAACTTACACCCAATGCATTAACGCAACACGACTTAGACATCGAGGTTGGTGATGATGGTATTCCAAATACCTTTGTACCTGCAAGAAATTTATTATTCCTTTCATTTGCTGGTGCATTAGCTTACCAAACCAATGCCAAACATATTATTACCGGCGTTTGCGAAACTGACTTTTCAGGATATCCAGACTGTAGAGATAGCTTTGTTAAATCAATGAATGTCACATTATCACTTTCTATGGATAAAGACTTCGTCATTCATACACCATTAATGTGGTTAGATAAAAAAGCCACATGGGCTTTAAGTGATGATTTAGGCGTTTTAGATTATATCCGTTACAATACGTTAACTTGTTATAACGGCGTCATTGGAGATGGCTGTGGAGAATGTCCAGCTTGTCAATTAAGAGCAAATGGTTTAAATGCTTATCTAGCGGAAGAAGGAGTGGACTAATATGTTCCAACAAAATTATCCAAGCGTACAACATCCCTATAGCTTCGAACTAAATAAAGACTTTAATTTTTCTGCTGCACATTACATACCAAGTGATGATGCAGGAAAATGCATGCGTACACATGGTCACACATACTTTGTAAATTTAACAATTGCTGGTGACACTTTAGATCACAATGGTTTCTTAGTGAATTTTAGTGAATTGAAACAATTGGTTCATGGCCAATTTGATCATTATTTACTTAATGATTTACCTCAATTTGAAGGCAAAAGCCCTTCTACCGAAATCGTTGCCCAAACTATTTATGAAATGGTTCAAACTTCGTTGAATCAACGTGACAACCAACCTAAATGTTTACAGGTCTATGTCAGAGAAACGCCTACCAGTTACGTTGTTTATCGACCAAAGGAGACAAAACATGAGTAAAATACCCGTTTTAGAAATATTTGGCCCAACTATTCAAGGTGAAGGACGCGTGATAGGTAGAAAGACCATGTTTGTGCGTACAGCAGGGTGTGATTATCGTTGTAGTTGGTGCGATTCAAGTTTCACTTGGGACGGTAGTGCTAAAGAAGATATTAGAATGATGTCAGCTGAAGAAATATATGACCAACTTTATCATATTGCTGGCGATTCATTTAATCATGTCACTATTTCAGGTGGAAATCCTGCTTTAATTAAAGGCATTCAACAATTAGTAGATTTATTTGATGACAAAGGGATTCAAAGTGCTTTAGAAACACAAGGTAGCAAATTCCAACCATGGATGACTCAAATTGATGACTTAACTATTAGCCCCAAACCACCAAGTTCAAAAATGAAACCTAATCTCCCTATTCTAGATGAAGTCATCGAGCAATGTGTGCCGGAATCATTGAACTTGAAAGTTGTAATCTTTGATGACGAAGACTACCAATTCGCTAAGATGATTCATCATCGTTATCCTACTGTGCCTTTCTATTTACAGGTCGGAAATCCCTACTTAGATGGCGAGCATGTAGAAGCTCACACTGAAAAATTATTATCATTATATGAAACATTGGTAGACCGCGTGATGGTGAGTAGTGATATGAATAATGTATATGTATTACCTCAATTACACACACTGCTTTGGAGTAACAAAAAAGGTGTTTAAATTGAGTATTGAATGCGATCCGTTGTATAATGCTCTTTGTCTATATAACGAATCGCTTTTTTTGTGATGCAAATATTATATAGTGGATTATCACTGTAGACATCATTTCATTCATTTATATCAAATTATTCTTATTCAAACTATATTGGATAATTTTTAATTAAAGACATGAAATTAAATGATTAACTTTAACTTAATTGATATAATGTTTCAATGAAGTATCTAGGTTAGGAGAGCATCATGCTGATTAATATCATTATAAATATCGCTGCGATATGCATCATACTTGGTATTGATTTATATCGTCAGAATTTTAAACAACTAAAGTTTAGCTCTATACTAATAGCAATCTGTCTCAACAGTATTATTAATATATTTCTAGTTGGAGAATATGATTACATCGTATTTTATACATGTGGTCAACTAATAATTTGGACATTATTACAATTATATCTAGACCGAAAAGTAGCTGCTTTCAAGGTAACAGACCAAAAATTTATCGCAGTTGTACTCACAATCATTTTGAGTACTTCACTCATTCTTACATATAGTACGAGTCATGATTCTTATTACATGTCTATCCCTTATTTAGCGCCAGCTATTTTCCTTATTGGAGCAATTTTACTATTTTATAGTACCTTTCAGCCAAAAGAAAAAGAACAACTTAAACCTATGAATCGGATTAAGCGCCCTATCTTTGTCGGGCAATTATTGATTATACTTTCCTTTACGATAATGACCTTATTAACACCCTATTGGTATGCTTTCATCATAATTCATTTACTATTTATCGGGTTTTTATTATGGCAGAATATATTTTTTTCTAATAAATGATTAAGATATTATATTTTGTGGTATATGATAACAGTTAATTAAGTTTTTATTAAAGGAGGTAAATCATTATGGGCTTTATTCTTATGTTAATTGTCGGTGGTTTAATCGGCTGGATTGCTGGTGGTATCGTCGGTAAAGATATTCCAGGTGGTATTTTAGGTAATATTATTGCTGGTATCGTTGGTTCAGCATTAGGTTCTTGGCTACTTGGAGATTGGGGTTGGCACTTAGGTGGCATCGCTGTGTTCCCAGCACTTATCGGTACAATTATCTTAGTAGCAGTTGTATCATTTATTTTTGGTAAATTACGTAAAAAATAATCGCAATTTTTAAAAGCCAATTTCGAATAATCGAAATTGGCTTTTTTTCTATGTCTTTGTTGACCATTTATCATAATATTATTAGTCCTAATTGCACTTTATATAAATAAAAAAGCGATACAAGCTAGCCACTTATCAAGTGTCCACCTTGTATCGCGTGTGTTGCAAAATCATTATGCACACTAACTTTCAATACGCTTAACAATTAACAGGTAACTCATCTGTTTTTAATTAATTCTTTTTCTGATTTACTTTTTTCAGACATTTCATGTTGTCGATCGTTGCGTTCGATTTCATGGTTAATGTCTTGATTTATATTTTGTTTATTATTATCACACGCATAGTTAAAGTTCGTTGCTTGGACGATGTATTTTGGACGTTGTTTCACTTCATAATAAATACGTCCAATATATTCGCCTACAATACCAATGGATGTCAACTGTATCCCACCGAGTAATAAGATAGCGGCAATCGTAGAGAAATAACCTGGCGTTTCCACACCACGAATCATAATACCGACTGAAATGTATCCTATATAAAGTAAACTAATAAAGAACACGATAAGCCCAAGATATATCATGGCCCGTAATGGTTTATTATTAAAAGAAATTAAGCCATCTATACCGTAATTTAATAATTTACTAAATGACCATTTTGATTCGCCATCTTCACGCTCTACATTTTCATACGTAAACACTTTGGTATTATAACCAATCCACTCATATAATCCTTTTGAAAAACGATTATATTCATCTAATTGTGTGAGTGATATAACAGCACGTTGACTCAGTAATCTAAAGTCTCCAATACCGTCTTCTAGTTTAATATCTTCAACAAATTGATTAATTAATTTATAATAAATTTTAGTCATTACTTTTCTGGATTGTTTTTCACCAATTCTATCACGCTTAGCTATCACTTGATCGTAACCGTCCATATAACCTTCAATCATCTGAGGGATGAGTTCCGGCGGATGTTGTAAATCGGCATCTATCATAATCACACCATCACAGTCTTTACTATGTTGGTAGCCAGCTATCATTGCAGATTCTTTACCAAAGTTTCGGCTAAATGAAATAAATTTCACGTGATGATCTTTTGTAGCCATATCTTGTATATAATTAATTGTTTTGTCTTTACTACCATCATCTACAAATAATATATCGTAGTCATAGTGATGGTACTGACTATCTTTCGATAAAATCTCAGTCAATTTTTCATACGTTTTTAAAATCACTTCACCTTCATTATAACAAGGTACTATAACTCTGATTTGCATACCTAAACACCTTCATTTCAATTACTTCAATTTTACTTTATCAATTCCCACCTACATCATGCTATCTAAATCAATTAAATTTACACAATCTTTATATAGCCTTAATGTTCAATGGTAAAACTTAATGTATATGCTTAGTTTCTGCCTTTGCTTAAATTAACACGTTCATGTCAATTTAATGTTCATAAACTCAGTAAAAACGATTTTTACTCAACCAATCATATTGACTGAAATTTAAAATGATTAAAGATATAAATTGTTACATTAAGTCTATCAACTATTGGAACTATTTGAAAACAATAACCATTGCAACAATAAATAAAGGGAGTGGGACAGAAATCAAATTTTTTAATAGAGATTTCGTAGTCCCACCCCGGCAAGGATGACTAGGATTGAAAAAAGCTTGATATAAGCGTATTTTCAATTCAGTCATCTACTGCCTAAACGAAAAAGAGTCTGAGACAACTATTTATGTCCCAGACTCATCTTTCGTTTATTTTAATGTACCGATGCGTACTTCATCTGGATCTTTACCTTGTCTTTCATCACGATTCATTGCATCAATTTCTGCGATATCTGTGAGCTCAAGATTAAAATCGAAGATATCATAATTTTCTTTAATACGTTCAGGTGTCTTTGATTTTGGAATAATAAGTCGGTTATGTGCAAGATGCCAACGTAACACAATTTGAGCCGGTGTCTTCTCATAGCGTTCTGCTAGTTTTAAAATGACTTCATGTTCAAGTAAACCTCGATTTCTCATCAACGGCATCCACGCTGTAACAGCAATATCTTTACTATCACAGTATGCTTGCAGTTCTTGTTGATTAAAGTAAGGATGTACTTCAATTTGATTCACAGCTGGCACGATATCTGTTTCACTCATTAATTTCTCTAAATGGTGTTGTTTAAAGTTACATACACCAATCGCACGTATTCTACCCGCTTCATATAATGCCTCCATAGCTTTATAACTTTCTATAAATAAGTCATCTGCTTCACATGGCCAATGTATTAAAAATAAATCTAGGTAATCAGTACCTAAATTTTCAATAGATTTAGTAAAAAATTCAATTGTACGGTCATAACCCTGATAATCATTCCATAATTTTGATGTAATAAATAAATCTTCACGCGGAATGTCAGCTTTTTTTAATGCATTGCCTAAGGCTATTTCATTTTTATAAAAATAGGCAGTATCAAATGCACGATAACCAGCATCTAGTGCTGTTGCTACTGAAACATTCATTTCGTCATCAGTAATTTTATAGACACCTAATCCAACTTTCGGCATAGGATAACCGTTGTTTAAATAATATACGTCTTCTAACATAATTCAAACCCCTTTTCATTTATGCTTCTAAATCCTGCACATATTACCAATACTGTTACTAAAATACACTATATCATCTTTTCATATATGTAAAAATCAAAAAACCCCAACAAAGCATTGATGCTTTGTCAGGATTTCGTATAACTATTCCATCTGAAACTGGAATTAGATTAATCGTTTTCTTCTTCTTCTTCAAGTTCTTCTAAAGTTGGTCTTGTTTTATTATGTTCTAATTCTAAAATAACTGTGATAATTTGATGATTATCAATTTCTGAAATAACCCATCTATCGTATTCAGTATCCACATAATCATTTTGCTGTAAATTGGTATTATGTGCTTGTAACCAACCGCCAATGGTATCTATATCTTCTGAATCCTCAAATTCAATGCCAAGTTGATCGTTTAAATCATCTAATAACACACGACCATTAATTTGGTATCTATTTTCCGTTACTTTAACAATATCATTGACTTCATCATCGTCAAACTCATCACGGATTTCACCAACAATTTCTTCTAATATATCTTCCATTGTCAAGATACCAGCAGTACCGCCATATTCATCAATTATCAAACTAATATGAACATGTTCACGCTGCATACGTACCAGTGCATCACTAATACGTGTTGTTTCTGAAATCATAGGTAAATCATGAATGTAGTTACTTACTTTAATTTGTTTACCAGAAGCATATTCTGTTAAAAATTCTTTAACATTAATAAAGCCTTTCACATGGTCTTTATCTCCATCTGCTGTGATTGGATAACGTGTGAATTGATGTTCTTTAATCGTTTCTAACAATTCGTCTACATTAAATGGCTCATTCATTGTAATCATTTGTGTACGGGGAACCATGATATCTTTAGACTGTCTTTCATCGAATGAAAAGATATTTTGCATATAAGCTAATTCTGTTTGATTGATTTCTCCACCGTTATAGCTATTATTAATTATGATTTTTATTTCTTCTTCTGACATTGCATCGTTATTCGCATCTGGGTCAACGCCGAACATACGAATAATCATCCTTGCTGAACCATTCATTAACCAAATTAATGGTTTCATAACGACACCAAAATAATAAAGTGGTCTTGAATATAACAATGCTAATTTTTCAGTATGTTGAATCGCTAATGTCTTCGGTGCCAACTCACCCAATACTACGTGCAAGTATGTCACGATAATAAAGGATACGATAAATGAAATTGTAGTAGTTAAAGCATCTGGTAAATGAATCAGTTCAAATAATGGATGCAATAATTTGTCGAAAGTTGGTTCACCTAACCAACCTAAACCTAATGACGTTACTGTTATACCGAGTTGACATGCCGATAAGTAATAGTCTAGATTTTTTATCATTTTTTTAACTACGCGTGCGCTACCATTACCTTCCGCAGCAAGTTGATCGATTCTTGTACTACGCACTTTTACTAAAGCAAATTCCGATCCTACGAATACCGTTGTTAATGCTATTAAAAGAAAAAATATTACTAAATTCATTATGGTCACTGTTTCCAATTAGTTCCCTATTTCTAGGGATTCACCTCCATATTTCGTGTCACAAAAGGTGACCGAACATAAGTATTTTTTTTATTATGCATGACTATGTTGAATACTAAATCCTCCCCATTGCGACACCTCCCTAAAAATACGCATTTCTTTTATTTTATCATAATGGATACAGTTCTTGTTATTTACATGCTTAAAAATCAATATTCTAACATAACATTTAAACCTAAATGACAACTTAAGTCAACTTTTGTAATTAATCCATTCTTAAAATCAATTTTCAAAAAGATTTATTATTACATTAAAGTACTGATTTAAACTTGTGAATCTTACCAGATTTAATCGTTGCTAGCACGTCGATATCGTCATTGACTATGACAATATCTGCATCTTTCCCAACTTCCAAACTGCCTGTTTGTGTATCAATATTTAAAGCTATCGCTTGGTTTAGACTCGTTACACGCCATAAATGATCTAATGTATCACCTGTAAAGTTGATTAAGTTTTTCAAGCCGGTATTCATTTTCAATATACTTCCCGCTAATGCGCCAGAAGCTAAACGCGCCTCGGACCCTTTAACAATTACATTTTGCCCACCTAAATCATATTCTCCATCAAGCATGCCTTTAGCTCTCATAGCATCTGTGATTAAAAAGAAGCGCGCATTCCCTTTTTGTTTATAGGCAATTTTAACGGCTGCAGGATGTGAGTGAATACCATCAACAATCAATTCCGTACTTAATTGATTATTCAACCAAGCAGCACCAAAGACCCCTGGCTCTCGGTGTTCAAATGATGTTCCAGCATTATAAAGATGTGTAACATGTTTGGCACCATGTGCAACAGCATCATTTACCTCATCAAAAGTAGCGACTGTATGTCCAATTGAAAATTGAATCTCTTTATGTAATGCCTCTAGTGTTTCATGCGCACCTTCAACTTCTGGTGCAAAGGTAATTACTTTTATTTGATTATTAGCTGTGGTTTGAAATTGTTCAACTTTTGCGACAGTAGGTCTTTGAACATAAGCTGGATTTTGTGCGCCTACTTTATGTTCAGATATAAACGGTCCTTCTAAATGTACACCGACAATAGTTGCTGCATTGTATTGATCTTGCGCTTTTTGGTAATTCACTATATTTTCTAATGCTTTCGTGATGTTTTCATCAGATTGCGTCATTGTCGTCGCTAGATAACTCGTAGTTCCTTCTGACAATAGTGATTCAGATAAATGTTTCAACCCATCATAAGAAGCATCCATAGCATCTTCCCCATATCCACCATGCATATGAATATCTATAAATCCAGGTATAATATGTTGTCCTTGCGCATCAATTGTTGTTAAATCTCCGTGATAGTCTCCCGATTTAATTTCAGTTATTTTCTCATTGTTAATAACGAGGTAGCCTCGCTCTATTGTCTCTGTCTCAGTATAAATCCGTCCATTTTCAATAACATATTCGCTCATTTTTTCAACCTTCTTTAAGTTTATTTACTCTATGCATCTTTATTGCAGTCTTTATTCACATTTTACCAAATCAAGTGTCAATATTATATTCAAAAGTTTTTAATCCTAAAATTCATAAAACAAAAAAAGCCAGAAATCGCACTCATGACATGAGACGTTTCTGACTTTTTTAATCTAAGCTATTACGATAAATCTACTTTACTCATTCATAGCTTCTGAAGATTGTATTTCATCTTGCGTTAATTTTGGTTTTAATAAACCATAAATGATTGCTGCCACGATAGCGCCAACAATTATTGCGATAAGTGATTGCAACACATGACTAAAGTCCGTACCTAAGATGACGATAATCCCACCATGTGGTGCTTGAATTGAAGAGCCTAGTCCTAATGCAATGGCACCGGCTACACCTGAGCCAACCATCATTGATGGGATAACTCTAAGTGGGTCAGCGGCTGCAAACGGAATGGCACCCTCTGTAATAAAGGACAAGCCCATAACATAGTTTGGTACAATAGAACCTTTTTGTTCTTTGGTGAATTTTTTACGGAAGATTAACATCGCTGTTGCAATAGCAAGTGGTGGCACCATACCACCAATCATTGCTGCCGTGATAGGTGCTGCATTTCCTTCTGTTAATGCAGCTACTGAGAACACATAGGCCGCTTTATTAAACGGTCCTCCCATATCAATTGCCATCATTGCACCGACGACTAATCCGAGTAACATAATATTCGTGCCAGATAAACTTTGTAAACCATTCAATAATGTATTATTCAACCAAGAAGCAGGCGGATTAATCACATAAATCATAAGCAAACCAGTAATAGACACAGACAATACTGGGAATATTAACGTTGGCTTCAATCCTTCTAATGATTGTGGCATACCACTTGTTAATTTCTTAATACCTAATGTTAAGTAACCTGCTAAGAAACCTGCAATGATACCACCGATAAATCCAGAATCTCCTGTACTAGCAAGCAAACCACCTACAAGTCCTGCTGCAAAACCTGGTTTATCCGCAATACTACGTGCAATGTAACCAGCAAGAATAGGAATAATAAACATGAATGCGCTCTTGTTACCTATATTCCACAATTGCTCAGCAAAGGCATTGTATTCAGAACTCTTTGGATCAAATGAATTTGCGCCAAATAAGAAAGCAATCGCCATTAAGATACCACCAGCAATAACAAGTGGTAACATATTAGAAACACCATTCATCAAGTGTTTATATATTGTCTTACCTACACCTTGTTTTTCATTACTTGCAGCGCCTTTATTTACCGTATTACCACCTTTAGCTACAAATGGTTTACGCGAAGTATCTTGCGCTAAATGAATTAATTCTTCTGGACGTTTAATCCCATCTGCTACAGGTACTTCCACGACATTTTTACCATCAAAACGATCTGTTTCTACATGTACATCCGCTGCTACGATGACACCTGTTGCGTTTTGGATATCCTCGTCAGTCAGGTGATTCTTAATACCACCTGAGCCATTTGTTTCTACTTTTATTTTAACGTTCATTTTTTCAGCTTGTTTTTTCAAAGCATCACGTGCCATATACGTATGTGCGATACCGGTTGGACACGCTGTTACAGCTAAAATGTATGGCTCGTTTGAATCCGTAGTTGAAGCAGGCGTGCCTTGTGCTTCTGCGGCTTCTTCTTCCGTTGCTTCATCATCAGCTTTATCGATAATGTTAAGGACTTCTTCTGGTGACTCCGCATGTAATAATGATGCTCTGACATTTTCATCCATCAGAATTCCAGATAATTTAGCTAAAGCATCTAAATGTGTTTGAGCACCGCCTTCAGGTGCTGCAATCATAAAGAATAAATGTGCTGGTTGCATATCTAAACTTTGATAATCCACACCTGTTTTAGACTTACCAAATGCGATTGCAGGTGTATTAACTGCAGCTACTTTAGCATGTGGAATCGCTATACCTTCACCAATACCTGTTGTACTTTGGGATTCACGATTATGAATCGCTTCTTTAAAACTTGTTAAATCATTCAATTTACCTGCCTGATTCAGCTGATTGACTAATTCATCGATAACACCATTTTTGTCTGAAGCTGATAAATCCATAGCAATTGTATCTTTTGTTAATAACTCAGTAATTCTCATATTACTCCCTCCCACCTAATGTCGTAATAACGACTTGCTTTTTAATATCTTCAATCGCAGTTGCTGTAGCCAAATCCTCGTTAAATGCTGTAGCGGTTCCAGCAGACACTGCTTGTTTAAATGCTTCTTTAATTGGCAATCCAGCCTCAAGACCGGCAACCATACCAGCAACCGTACTATCTCCTGATCCTACTGTATTAACTACGTGACCGTTAGGCACAATGGCTTTAAAGCTCTGTTGTGCATCGACATAAACTGCGCCTTCACCGCCTAACGAGATAATGACCGATTGCGCACCCCTTGTTAATATTTCAGTCGCATACTTGATTACATCTTGATCAGTCTCAATCGTAGTATTAAACATCACTTCTAACTCGTCTTTATTCGGTTTAATAAATAAAGGATGATACCCCAATACCGATTCAACTAAATCTTTTTCTGCATCAACCACTAGTTTGGCTCCCGTTGCATTAGTGATTTGAGCAATTTGTTCATATGCATCATTCGGTACACTTTTCGGAATGCTCCCAGCAACTATAACCGTATCCTCTTTTGTGGTTTTTTTAATTTGTGTTAACAATGTTTCGAACTGTTCATCTGTTATTTGCGGTCCAGGTGCATTAATTTCTGTTTCTTTCCCAGTTTTTAATTTAACATTAATTCTTGTATCTTCATTAACTTGTACAAAGTTCGTAACTATATCTGATTTAGCTAATGTTTCTGCGATAAATTGACCAGGAAAACCACCCGCAAATCCAAGTGCCGTTGATGATACATCAAGTGTTTTAAGCACTCTTGATACATTAATGCCTTTACCGCCTGCAAATTTATATGTTTCCGTGGCGCGATTTAATCCATTAAGTTCAAAATCATTTGCGAACATAATGTAGTCAATAGAAGGATTAAAAGTTACCGTATAAATCATAATGTGCCTCCAATAAAATTATATTGACCAGCAAACAGATGAAATTGTTTAAGTGATTGTGCCTTTTTGGAAGTAATGATTGAAATCCCTTCTTCTAAAGGTACATGTGCAAAATAAACTTTTTCGTATTTATCGTGGTCTATCAATACATAAACTTGTGTGCCTAATTGCATGGCATGATGCTTTATAATTGCTTCTTGTTCATCTGGTGTCGTCAAACCATATTTCAAATCAATACCATTCATTCCTAAAAACACTTTATCAAATCGATAACGACGCAATGTTTCTAAAGCGCTCGCACCAACGGTTGCAAATGTGGTAGATTTGACTTCCCCACCTATAATCAGTGTTCTGATGCCATGTTTTAATAGTTCTTCAACATGTGTTAGGCCGTTTGTAACAACAATAATGTCACTCGCTTTGATATAAGGAATCATTTCCAATGTTGTTGAACCGGCATCTAAAAACACACAATCTCGATTTTCAATTTGACTTGCTGCCAGCCTACCAATTTCTTGTTTCTCCCTTAAATTGGTACTTCTTTTATCCGCCAAGTTAGGTTCTAATGCAGATGATTGATTTAGCGTTGCACCTCCATGTACTCTTTTGAGTTTCCCGAATTTCTGCAATTTTGATAAATCACGCCGAATTGTTGAAGCACTATAACCTGTGCGTTCAATTAATTCTTGTAACGTTAAAAAATCTTGTTTTGACAATTCAGTCAAAATTAGTTCATGGCGTTTTTCCGTTATCATCGCTTCACCTCATCTCAATGTCATTATAATGTTTACGCTTTCTTTTTTCAATCATTTTTCGTCAAAAACAATCAAAAACAGTCATATACAACCTTAAAAGTTCTATTAATTGTCATTTTTAGTTATTTGTAAATAAAGCGCTACGTTAAATTTTATCATCACAAACTTAATCTTTTATCGTTTGTATAATATGAACAAACACGTTATTTATTCATCTAAAATCTAATACTCGTTTGTAGTTCATCATGTGGTTGCAAATTGAGTTATCTTAAATACTTATATACAAAAAAATGACAGACAGCAATCTATATAATCAGATTCCTGTCTGCCGCTTTGTTATTACATGCTTTTATTTATGTATGACTTCGACAATCTTTGCCTTCGTCACATTAATTAAGTCTCTAACATCTATTTTAATCTGTGTGCCCCGTTCACCACCACTTACATAAAGGGTATCGATGTCCATTGCTTGTTGATCTATTATCGTTGGAAATGCGCGTTTCATACCAATAGGTGAGCAACCACCCCTGATATATCCAGTAATTTTTTTCAAATCATCAAGTGGCATTAAATGCAGTTTCTTCTCTCCCACCGCGTGCGCTGCCGCTTTCATATCTAAAGATTCGCGAACTGGAATAACAAACACAAAATGAGCGTGATTTGTATTCTCAAGTACAAGAGTTTTATATACAAGACCGGGATCCACGCCTACCTTTTCAGCTACACTTTCACCATCCATATGTATTTCTGAAACTTCATAAGTATTAACTTCATACGGTATTTTACTTCGGTCAAGCATTCTCATTGCATTGGTTTTCTTTTGCTTCATTATCAATCACTCCATATGACTTTTAAAAAGACGTCATTACATTAAACTTTTTAGCTAATACTTTTTTAAATTCATCGTCATTTAATTTAGCTTCAGTTTTTTTATAAACTCAACTAACTCATCATGCATTGATTCATCTTTTAAAGCGTACTCTATCGTCGTTTTTACAAAACCTAATTTTTCACCAACATCATAACGGTCACCCTCAAAATCATATGCATAGACTTGATCTGCTCTGTTCAAGCGTTCTATGGCATCAGTGAGTTGAATTTCTCCGCCTGCACCCTCGCCTTGCGTAGCTAAGTAATCAAAAATATCAGGCGTTAGAACATAACGCCCCATAATAGCTAAATTAGAAGGCGCAGTGCCTTGTTTTGGTTTTTCTACAAATTCATTCACTTCATATTTTCTACCAAACTTTTGTAGTGGATCAATAATACCATAACGATGTGTTTGTGCTTCATCCACCTCTTGAACACCGATGACAGATTTCCCCGTTTCTTCATAAGCTTCAATCAGTTGCTTAATAGCTGGATTATCTGATTCAACGATGTCATCACCTAATAAGACAGCAAATGGTTCATCACCAATAAATTGTCTTGCCGAATATATTGCATGACCTAGTCCTTTTTGTTCTTTTTGTCGAACATAAAAAATGTTTGCAAGTTCTGTAGAATATTTAACTTTTTCTAATAAATCTGTTTTACCTTTTTCCTGAAGAATCATTTCTAATTCCTTTTGATTATCAAAATGATCTTCAATAGCACGTTTGTGTTTACCTGTCACTATAATAATATCTTCGATGCCTGCTCGTGCCGCTTCTTCTACTATGTATTGAATCGTAGGTTTATCTAAAATAGGCAACATCTCTTTGGGCATCGCTTTCGTAGCTGGTAAAAAACGTGTACCCAATCCAGCAGCTGGTATGATTGCTTTCTTTATTTTTCTCAAAACGCTCATCCTTTTCCTATTAATATTTATGACTACTACAGAAAATAAACTATTCAATTTATTTTTTATTCATTACTATCATCATAACATTGATATGAGTGTCTTTATACTGATTTCCCTAATATAGAAGGAAGTGAGACAGAAAACAAATTTTTTAATTGAGAATTCGTAGTCCTACTTATGTAAACAAGACAAGGGTGACTAGGGTAATGGTTTACTTGAGCTAAAGCACATGCATAAGAACTACTAATTTTCATAAATTAAATAAGTAGTTCTTTAAAGAAGTAGGACTTTACATTTTCAATTCAGTCATCTACTGCCTAAATGAAAAAAGCCTGAGACATCTATATTTGTCCCAGACTTCTATATCTAATTTAATGAAGGTTGCTGTATAACATCCCCGGATTTACTAACAACAACTTTATAATCTCTTTGTGTTTTATATTCATGAAAAGTATAGTACATGCCGTCCTTAGATTCTTTAACCTTTTTCAAAACGACATTTTCTCCTAGCTTATCTACAGCATGCTTTTGTGCAATCACTTCAGATTCTTGAGGAGAGATACTCGAATGTAACGGTGATTGATTGTCATTCACTACATACGATTTATCAAATATACTCGCTTGATTGTCTTCACTTACAGTTACTCTGTAATACGTATTTGGTTTTGCTTCATTTTTAAATGTAAAAATATAATAATATACACCTTGGCAAGTGCTATCGATACCATAATCGTTATATGGATTAGATTTATGATTGTCATGATTCACAAGCGTCTGTGCTTTATTTAGTGCTTTAGAAAATTGCGGTAAGTTCGCTTGTCCCGTTTCGTTCTCTTTTAAATCGTGCGTCGTTAATTTGGCAATAGGTTGGTAGTTTGTTGCATTATATGGCGCTTCATTTTTTTCTTCTTTCATCGCTGCCTTAATTGAATTCTTATCTTTTTGTTTTGCTTTGTCCTTAGCTACAGCATTTTGTTCTCCAACTGAAATACTAGAAATCGTTTCATGTACTTTTGCAAGCGCTTGTTGGTTTGTAGCTATAAAAAGAAGAAAACCTAAACAGCAAGCAAGAAGGAACGCCATAATCGTTAACATTAAATTTTTCAAGTTCATCCCCTTACTTACATTTATTACATTTCTTATCATGTTAGCACAGATTATTCTATAAACACTTAAATAGAACACAATTTAAAAAAAATGTAATCTTTGTTACATGAATATTACGTAAGTCTAGCTTATTTAATACAAGTGTCATATTCGTTTTCAGTTTTTAGTATTAGCCTTATGACATAAACACTTAAATGATTTATTTCTGAAAACAGTCATTCACTATCCCCTTTTTACATAAATAAACCCTTCACAGTTTCCACTTTTTAACGTCAACTCTGAAGGGTACATCTGCATATTCAACTTGTTCTTGTTTAAAATTTAAATATTACTGAAGCGTGATCTAATCATTTTTTCTATAAATATAACGAACATACCTAATACCATTACTAATACTGACATATATAAGGGAAATTCGAAATTGATATCATATAATGTGCCTGCTACAAGAGGCCCGATAAAGTTGCCCATACTGGTAAATGTAGAATTCAGCCCACCTGCGAAACCTTGTCGATTTCCAGCAATATTAGAAAAATAGTTTGTAATCGCTGGTCGGATCATATCGAATCCGATAAACACGATGAAACTAATAATCATAATTGACCAATAGCTATGAACAAATGTCAGTGCCAATAAAATGATAGCAGAATAAAGTAATGCATAAGTGATAAATGTTAACTCTTTGAAATGTTTCATGAATTTATCAAAGAAAAACACTTGGAATATTGCGCCGGCTATCCCACCACCAGTAATCGCGAATGAAATATCTAATGGTGAATAGTGTGCTTTATCTGCTGTGTATAATGGGAATAGCGTTTCAAAAGCAGATAGGCCAAACGCGAGTACAAGCGTCAAGATAATCGGTGTCAGAAATACTTTCCAATTAATTTTTGATAGCAATTCTGGTTGATATTGAGTGAAACCATCTTGCGTACTGTTCTTTGGATTTTTGATTAATGCAATCGATAAGATTAATGCCACACATCCACTAAAACCAGCCACATAAAACGGTAATCTATGTGAAAATTCTGCTAGAAATCCACCCATCCCTGGTCCTAAAATGAATCCCGAATTAATAATTGCTGACATATAGCCGAAATTTTTCGCTTTATCTCTACCTACAGAAATATCAGCAATCATTCCTGTTACCCCCGGCATAACCATACCAGCACTAAATCCACCTAGTATTCTAGAAACGATTAAAAGTGAGAACGTATGACTTGCAGCGAATAAGAATTCTGAAATAGCAAAAAGACCCAAACCTATACAAATAATCAGTTTTTTACCTAATTTATCTGCCAGCGTACCACCAAATGGTGAAATGATCATTTGTGCTAAAGCAAAGACAGCAACGAGTATACCTAAGTCACTACCTTTTAAGCCTAAGTCTTTCAAATAAACCGGTAATACCGGAACAACTAAACCAATACCTAAAAAGACAAGAAAAATATTAAAATATAATATAATAAATTGCTTATTCACGTTTCTCACTCCATTCTTTTTTAATATATAAATTGCTGGCTATTTATAACATTGATAAAACCTTAATATTACAACATTCTATAACAGTTCTATAGCAAATGACAATAAAAAATATTTACTATAAACACTATTATACAAACTCTTAATAAGAACTTGTATAATAGTGTTGTAATCCATTTTCAGAACGGAGGTTTCTTATGATTTATCAAGTAGACGGCAAAACGATTGTTTTAGTATTGGAACAGGGTGAAGATATTGTAGAAGCTGTAACAGATATTGCTAGAGAACAAAATGGTAAGTTTGGCACAGTCAGTGGTATTGGCGCTTGTTCAAGCGCAGAGCTCAACTTTTATAATCTAGAAACACAAACATATGAGAAGAAATTAATTGATGAACCATTAGAATTAATCGGTTTAATGGGCAACATTTCTCATATTGATGAACAGCCCTTTGCACATTTACACGCAACATTTGGAACCAATCAATATGAAACACTTAGTGGTCATTTAACAAAAGCCGTTGTATCTGCAACTGCTGAAATTATCATTACAATGACTAACCTAGACATCAATCGTAAACACAATGAAACCATTGGTTTGAATCTGTTAGATTTATAAATAAAATGTGTTTACCTTTATTTTTAAATCATTCACTAACTATGCAACCCAATAAGAATGTAAGTGCTATACGCAACTATTCATTATGCTTAATTTGAGTCTGAGACATAAATAGCTGTCTCAGACTCTTTTATCCATTAAGGAGTAGTTGTCTGAACTACACGTATTTTTATAAACTGTATTTCCATTTATTTTACATAAATTCACTTAAAAGTGTAAATTCAGAAAATACGCAATATGCTCCTCTATTGACTTAGATCTTGTTAATATTAAAATTTACTTTACTTTTATAATATATAATATGATGATTTGGGATATGATTTAAACATGATTTAGCATTTAACCGTTACTGCTTTAATCCAACCGTGTCATAAGTTGCTATGTTATGGTGTTTAATTAATTTATATGAATTCATTCTCCAACTATTTAATTATACATTTTATCTTTATGAATCCAACTTGTACTTTTCGTTGAATTTTATTTTCAAAAAATGTATCATGTAGTCTTGTATTTCAACAAATTGAACTAACACCTCTCTTAAGTTATGCGATTTAAGGTAGAGATATATTTATTATTGTATATAATAAGCATTTAAACTAATACATTCATCAGCAACGACATACTAAAAAGAAAGTAGGTGTATTGATGTCGGCTCGATATATTGCTAGAACTGTGTTCTTTATTCTAATCATTATTTCAATATTTTTTAATCATTATTTTCCGTTTATGACATTAAATTTATTTCTAGCATATGTGCCATTTGAACTATGCTTACTCTTGAATTTATTTAAACCTATTTATAAATACGAATGGCCGCTCTTTATTATATTTGCACTTATTTTTGTATTTATGGTTCCTAATACATTATATATGGTTACAGACTTAATCCATTTAAATCAATTTAGATTTAATTTTTATCAGGGTTTATTAATCACTGAATGGGCCTATTTCGCATTTTTAGTTGCAGCCGTATTACTCGCACTGTATCTATTAATTTTAATGTTTTTAGAAATTGAGCAATTTACACACCGTATGTGGTTAAATCGACTCATCATCGTAGCAATGATGTTCCTTAATGGACTCGGTATTTACATCGGTCGCTTCTTGCGTTTACATTCCGTTTATCTTATTAATGAACCACTCCGTATTTTTAATGAAGTTGCGGCAAGCCTGAAATTTGATACTTTGTGCTTCATTTTATTACTTGTAGCATTGCAAATTATCATATATGCATTTGCGAAAGGAGTGCGTAGTGCAAAATGACTTTCAATATTATTATTTTAATTATTATACTCATTTTATTGCAGCTAATCATTGGTCATCTATTACATGATGTAGGATTCTCATATACGCACAGCATTATCTTGATGTGCCTTCCCTTAGGAATCGGTTTGTTTTACCTACAATTATTTTATTACGAGCGTCGCTTCCCTAAGTGGAATATACCCATCCATGTTAAGATCAGACTAAAATACATGTATATACTCACTTTCTTCGAATATGTTGCGCTATACATTTGTATCTTTAGAATGTAATCATTTATCGTTTACATAGTAAACAGTTAATGAATTGTATCATCAGTTCTAATATTACATGTGCTAAGGATTAAGTATACGTGTCTGAGATATAAATAGATATTTCGCCTACTTTTAGGTGCTAGTTAAAAATACTGATATAAAAAAGCTCCCGTCTAAGTTTTCATTTTTCAATGTCAACTTTAACGGGAGTTATTTATATGACTTAGATAATAAATCTTATTCTCAATAAAAGACTCAATTGATGCTGTAAAATACTACATTTACTACTACTTAACTGCTGTCTAAATACTTCTATTTTAAAGTATCTCATCTATTTATCATTGATTTTTCAAAGCTTGTTTCACTTCTTCTACAGAGTCTGCAGAGATGCGCAATTGTGCCTGTTCATTGTCTGAAAGTGCTAATTCAACAATATTTTCGATACCTTTTTCACTTAAAACAGTTGGTACACCTAAACAGATATCAGAGAATCCATATTCTCCTTCTAACAATGCGATACTTGGTAATAAACGATGTTGATCCTTTAGAATTGCTTCAATCATTTCAAAAACTGCAGACGCAGGGGCATAATATGCAGAACCATTGCCAAGCAAAGCAACAATTTCAGCGCCACCTTTTCTTGTACGTTCTACAATTTGCTCTATTTGCGTTTGATTCAACAATTGATGTAAAGGGACACCATTGACATTGGTTGAATTTACTAAAGGTACCATTGTATCACCGTGGCCGCCTAATACAAGCCCTCTAATATCTTTTATTGACACATTTAAAGCTTCTGCAATAAAGGATTGATATCGTGCAGTATCTAATACACCAGACTGTCCAATCACGCGTTCTTTCGGAAAACCTGACGCTTTTAACACAGAATAGGTCATCGCATCTACTGGATTAGTAAGTACGATAATTTTGCAATCCGGTGAATACTTTACAATTTCCTTCGTAACATCGAACATCACTTTTTCATTAATTTGTACTAAGTCATCTCTACTCATACCTGGTTTACGAGGACTTCCTGCAGTTATCACAACAATATCTGAATCGGCTGTATCAGCGTAATTCACGGAACCCGTCACTTTCGCATCAAAACCATATACCGGACTGCTTTCGAATATATCTAGCGCCTTACCCTTCACTTGTCCTTCGTTATCTGGTCGATCAATGAGCACTACATCAGCTAACTCATGCTGCGCAACAATAAATGCTAATGTAGCGCCTGTGTTACCAGCACCTATTATGGAAATTTTCTTTTTGGTCATAAAAACATCCCCTTAATCAAGCAATTTATATCTCAATTAAATTATAACACGCATTCATTTTAAACAATGATTGCAATTCATAAACTTAAGTTATCATCTTTACTTATGTTTGCGTTGGCGCTTAAACCATTTCCATATAATGAAAATGGCGAGGATAATCAGTACAATATATATAATGCGAGAATAAATATCCATATAGTACACAATTGCATGCCAATTACCGCCGACTGCTTGACCTAAATAAATTAAAACAATATTCCATATTAATGTTCCTATCGTTGTAAATAGCATAAATAATGGTAGATTCATTCTTGTTAAACCAGCAGGTATAGAGATTAAACTTCTCAACAAAGGCACGAAACGACAGAAGAAAATAGTCCAATAACCATATTTATCAAACCACTGTATTGTTCTATCAATATCCTTCGTTTTTACACGAAGAAACTTTCCATATCGATTAACAAAACGATATAAATTACGTTCACCAATCCAAGCTCCTATTCCGTATAAGACGATTGCACCGACAACTGAACCAATTGTAGACGTAATGGTCACACCAATAAAACTTAAATCAGATTTAGTAGTCATAAAACCACCAAAAGTTAAAATAATTTCAGACGGTATAGGCGGAAAGACATTTTCTAGAAAAATTAAAAAAGCAATACCCCAATAACCATATTGTTCCATAAAGTGTGTAATCCACTGTTCCATGCATTACCTCCTCGTTATAATCACGCTTGCTCTATAAGTCATTTACTCGTGACTAGTTAAAAAAATGGTTAGTCAAACCATATAAATAAAATGTAAGTCCAAATAATACTAAGGAAAGTATAGTTAATATTAATGATAAAATCATTATCCGTTTAAAATGATGAATAAAAACAACGAATAAAATCGCAGCATTATAAAGGAAAAACAAACCAAATAAAGTTGCCATCACAGTAATGTCAGGAAAAACGATGTTCAATATAGCAATAATCAAAGCAAATCCTAAAAATGGAAAAGTAATAAAGCGTTTTTGAAACTTGAGTTCTTTTCTATGGTGTTGTTCGTTCTGAGTATTCATTATTTACACTCCTTTTAAAATTAAATTAAGGGATATCGTGGCCTAATGAAGCCGTATAAATATCAAACCATTCTTGGTCTGTTAATGTTACCTCAAGTCCAGCGATTGCGTCATCAATCCGTTCTATCTTATGCGTACCCAACACTGGCATGATTGCGGCAGGATGTTTATCTAACCAAGCCATGATGATGCCATTCGTTGTCACATTATATTTCTGTGCTAATGGTGAAACAATTGCCATAATTCTTGCAGCCTTTTCATCAGCTAGATCAAAGAGCTTGCCACCAGCCATAGGGCTCCATGACATAATTTTAACATCATCTTTATACATATGATTAATGACACCATTGTCAATTGCATCTAATGTGTACGGTGACACTTCTAATTGATTTATTGTAATGTGTAATTTGTCACACACAAGGCATTTACTTAACAAATCATATTGCGATTTATTAAAATTCGAGACACCAAACGATCTCACTTTCCCCTCGCTTACTAAAGCCTTTAAAGCTTCTGTTACTTCATGGGGATCCATCAACGGTGATGGTCGATGGATAAGCAAACTATCTAAATAATCAACATTTAATTGTTGTAATGAACGGTCTACCGCTTTTTGAATATGTGTTTTACTATGATCATATCTGTGTCCCTGAATGTCTTGTTCAGGGCTTGATGGTAGTACGATACCACATTTCGTCACAATCTCAATTTCATCTCGTAATTGAGGTGATAATTTTAAAGCCTCACCAAAAATACCTTCGCATGTATAATTACCGTAAATATCGGCATGGTCCATCGTTGTGACCCCGCGCTCTACTAACTCATTTAAATAACGATTCAATTGTTGTGGTGTCCACTGCCAATCTTGTGCTCTCCAAAACCCTTGTATCACTTTTGAAAACGAGACATACTGATTTATTTTTACTTTATCCATTTAAAAACCAACACCTTTTATTTTATTAGATAATTAAGTGAACTGTAACATGTCTAATTTGTTGTGTATTTGATTTTCATCAATCTGTTCACCAATCATCACAATCGTTAATGGCATTTCATCATCAATAATTTGATAATCTGGGAGACCAAATGCATATTGAAATTCATAAGTTTCATGAGGCATATCACGAAATTTAACATATCCCTTTAATCTTAGAACATTATCTGGGAGCCGTAAAATAAATTGATAAAATAATTGACGATCAATCGGCCCAGAAAAATGGTATTGTACACTATTTATACCATGATGATGCATATGGCTTTCTTTAGTTGGCAATGATGTATTTGTAATCGTATCAAAAGCATCCATGTGCATATCTGCATAAGTTGTATAAAATTTGGGCGCTTCTGAATTAATTTTATCAATAGCTTTAAGATCATCATACGCATCACTTTTTAATAAATCCATTTTATTGACTACAATTGCATGACTTACTTCTAATTGTTCTTCCATCAATTGTGTTGTACTATGGGTATATTGGGTTCTGGTCAAAAATCTTGGTGCGTCTAATAATCCTATTACCATAGGTGTTTGGACATTAGCGACAATTTCAGGATCTTGGCATGCCGCAATAATTTCTATCGGATGTGCAATACCCGTCGCCTCAATTATAATATGGTGCATTGCACTTTTGTTAAGAAAATGTTTTAATTGTTTTATTAAATCTTGTTGCAAGTCACAACAGACGCAACCATTTAATACCGATGCGACTTCAACATCGTCGCTTAATGCAGCGCTATCTACATCTAAATTGCCGTATTCATTTACGATGATACTTGGGTTTTCATTTTTTCTTAATAAATATTTCACATAATTGCTAAGGAAAGTTGTTTTCCCACTACCTAAAAAACCTGTTACAATTGTAATAGGCGTGTTAGGTTGTTTAATATTTTTCATAAAATCACTCATTTCTTAAACACAAATGTTTGTGTAAAATATTAGATATCTTCTAAACTTTATACACACTTTATTTTAGCATGGCACAGTGCAAAAGTATGATGGAAGAAGTGTCAAACACAACGCAAGACGGATTCAGGTCCGATACAGAGAGAACAAAACGGATAGAATGTCTGGAGGAGAACTTATGTCTGAACCACTTAATTTAAAGGAACAACTTTGCTTTAGTTTGTATAATGCTCAAAGACAAGTAAATCGCTACTACTCAAATAATGTCTTTAAGAAATACAAACTGACTTACCCACAATTTTTAGTATTAACAATTTTATGGGCTGATTCACCTGTCAATGTAAAGAAAGTCGTAACAGAATTAGCATTAGATACAGGTACTGTATCTCCATTACTCAAGAGAATGGAACAAGTTGATTTAATCAAACGTGAACGTTCTGAAGTAGATCAACGTGAAGTGTTTATTCATTTAACTGACAAGAGTGAAGCAATTCGTCCAGAATTAGACACGGCTTGTCAAGATGTTGCTGTTGCATCATCATTAAGCCCAGATGAATCTCAAGAGTTAAATCGATTACTTTCAAAAGTAATCAATGCCTTCACTGAAGAAAAATCCAAATAATTTTTCACAACAAAAGTTTAGGTACTAGCTATTAAAAATTATTCCTTTAATATACTTGATTTATAAAGCGAGCTCAAACACTTATGTGTTTGAGCTCGTTTTTTCATAATAAATCATAACTCATATTCAACAGCTCTATCTACCGCGGTTTAAATGAATAACTAAAGATTTATTATTTATTTTAGATGTCTTGGTTTCCACGTTTATTTTAATCAGCATTAATGGCTACCATTTGGTGTAAATAACCATTCGTTTTATTCAATAGCGCCTGATAACTGCCATCTTCTAAAATAACGCCATCTTGCATAACTATAATTCTATCAAAATGTGGCAATAGTCTTAAATCATGTGTTGCCACTATCAAGGTTTGCACAGTTTGATGAATTGCTTCCATCACTTTATCGGTATGATATATATCCAATGCCGTTGTCGGCTCATCTAATATCCAAATAGGCGCATGTTTTAAAAACAACCTTGCTATTGCCAATCTTTGAACCTCTCCACCAGATAATGTTTGACCTGAAAGTGTAATCATTCTATCCAAATCAATATGCGCTAATCCCAAGTCATCAAGTACTTCTCTCATTTCATTATCACGCTTTTCAGCAAATAAATTCTCACGAACTGTTCCATCAAAAAGTTGTTGTGATTGTAATAAGGCATTTATATGACCATATTTTTCCTTATCCTTAATTTTCACTATATCTTGTTGGTTAAATAATATGCTCCCTTTTTCACTTTGATACAAACCTAGCATGAGTTGAAGTAATGAGCTTTTCCCTGAACCAGAAGGACCAACGATTGCAACATGTTCACCTTTGTTAATAGTACATTGAATATTGGATAACACATTACTTGATTGATTCCAATATTTAAAATCTACTGCTTGAATATCGAATAACAAATTAGCTTCATTCAAATCTCTTTGCATTTGTTCAGTACCTTGTATCATCGGATGCGCAATCACTTCATTTATATTTTCAATTGCTTCATCTGTATCACCTTTATAGTAAGCCACATTACTCATCGGAATGGCTTGTTCAAACAACGTTAACATCATGAGCACGATACTCGTTAAATAAACGACGTCTAATTGGTGATTTTGCACTTGGACAACACCCAAATATAAGGTAAAAAACAGTGCAACCATTGAGACAATATTTAAACTATACTCATACAGCGATAAAAATCGTTGCTCTTTCGCTTGTGCGTCTTCATATTGATCTAATTGATCTAACAATGCTGTTTTATAATATGTTGTTCTATCAAAACGAACGAGTTCTTCGTAACCTTCTTTATAATCGTAAAAGTGATTTAAAAAGCCACTTTGTACTTGATTGACTTGTTTTTTTAGTTGTCGCGCTTTTTTAGCACTCAACCAAGGTATAACTAATAAAGTTGCAATCATACTCACACAGATAATAATTGCATGTACATATGAAAAATAAATCATTGTTAAAACAGTTATCGTTGCTGTAATGCCAATAACTACTGGAGGATAATACACTCTCAGATAAATATTTTGTAGTGCTTCCACCCTACCAATCATACGCGCAATCAAATCGCTAGAATTAAATTTACGATATACATCGGGTATGACGGGTAATAATTTCTTGAAAAACTGAACTCTCACATTTCTCAACATCGTAAATGTCGCTCTGTGAGATAAAAGTCTTTCGATATAACGTGCAATCGCTCTTAGAAATCCAAACATTTTAACAGATACAATCAGGATCATTAAAGCGAATAAAGGCGCACCTAATGCACTTTGTGTAATCATGTACCCGCTTAAGAAGAACATACCCAACGCTACCAAACTACCAACGACACCAACTAGTATTGATAAAATCAAATCTTTGTCTATTTTAAATTGAATATGTGGTTTCATGTTGCATCACCACCTTGAGATGAATTTTTCATTGTCGTTTGCTCAACAGATGTTGCATAACCATTTTCTATTAATATGCGTTTATCTGCTTTGTTAATCGTATGTGATCTATGGGCAATCGTAATAATGGTCGCACTTTCAAATTCATGTGCAATCACATCTTGAATGGTTTGTTCTGTTTTCACATCTAAGCCGGTAGCGGGCTCATCAAAGATGATGAGCTCTGGTTGTGTCATTAATACTCTTGAGAGTTCTATACGTCTCATTTGCCCTCCTGAGAGCATTTCTCCACCTTCACCTATCCATGTATCTAAACCATCCGCTAAGCTCAGTACTTTTTCTTTCAGTCCTACATCATCTAATACCTTTAATATTCTAGCATCATCAACGTCTTGGAACATCGTAATGTTATCACGTATAGAAGCATTAAAAATATAAGGTGATTGGCTCAAAAAGCCAATACTTAAAGATGGATCCTTAAACGTTACTGAACCGGATTGGGGTTTGTAATTTTGTGTTATCAATTGTGCTAACGTTGATTTACCCGCACCACTTTTACCAACTAGTGCAATTTTCTCGCCTTGATAAATACTTAGATTAATATTTTTCAAAGCATAGGTGTCAGCTGCATCATATTTGAAATCAACCTGCGATAATTGAACAATGGGTGTTTGATACGTATCAATCTGTTTTTGAATCTTATGTTCTGCGGTTCCTTTATCTAAGACATCAAATACGACATCACTTGAACCTTCACTTTGTTTACCGGTATGAAACGATTGTCCAAGATCTTTAATTGAATTATAAAATTCTGGCGCTAAGATAATTGCAATTGCTGCTGTTTTAAAATCAATGTTATGAAATAAAATCAATCCTAAACCTGCTTCTAATGCAACCAAGCCAATACCTAACATACTAATAAATTCAAGCATGAGGCCTGATAAAAATGCACTCTTTAAGATGCGCATTGTCAAATCTCTAAATGTTGTACTTTCTTCATATAATGCCGCTTCAGTCTTATCTGTTCTATTAAAAAGCTTTAATGTAATAAGACCTTTAATTTTATTTAGAAATTGCTGACTAAATTGATTTAAATATGTCATTTTATCTTTAGATTCATCACGTGTTTTCAAGCCAAATATAATATAGAAAATAGGAATAAATGGTGCTGTAACAATCATAATTAATGCAGTATTTAAATGTATAAAACACATTGCCACAATGATCATCAGTGGAATCATCATCGATTTAAATACCTGTGGAAAATAACTGTTAAAGAAAGGAACAATGCCATCTATACTTTCTGTCAATGTGTTTATTTGCGCACCAATTGGTTCTTTTGAGCGTTGTAATATGAGCTGACGTCGCAAATCTCGTTTGACTTTTGAAGCCATACGATTACCTATCATTTGGTTCACTGTATTAAGTGTCGCACGTGCAATTAAAATCACCAATGTTATAAATAATAAAGCCAATACATCTTGATTGGTTTTTAATAACATGATATTTAAAATTTCAGCAATAGAAATATTTTGAACTACTACGGTTATTGCTAATAATGTACTAATAATAAACATCCATATAGGATATACTTTAAATTTTAAAGCTAAATTTGTTAATCTTTTCACAAAATATCACCTGCCACATATTATAAACACATTATATGAAATTTAAATGATTTCGCTCATTATCAAGTAACATTTTTTATGTTAATTTCATATTTCTGACATAAATTTAAAATTGATTTTTTATTACTCTGACAAAGCTACTAAAATATATATATTTTATATTATCTCATTCTTTGGTCTCATATTACGGTTTTAAGTAGCGTATTATATTTTTATTGTGCTATTATTGTTAGATGAAAATGCATAAAATTTAATAAGTACTATGAAAGTAGGTAAATTATGTTAATACTTGAATTAATTAAAGGTATTATTCTAGGTATCGTTGAAGGATTAACGGAATTTGCACCCGTTTCTTCTACTGGCCATATGATACTTGTCGATGACATGTGGCTAAAATCTAGTGAATTTTTAGGTTCACAATCCGCTTTTACATTTAAAATTGTAATCCAACTCGGTTCTGTGTTCGCAGGTGCTTGGGTATTCCGTGAACGTTATTTCGAAATGTTACATATTGGCAAATACAGACATGAACCCATTGACGGTATTGGCCAAAAACCAAAACGTTTAAACTTATTGCATATTATCGTTGGTATGATACCTGCTGGTGTCTTAGGATTACTCTTCGATGATGTCATCCAAGAATATCTTTTCAGTGTGCCTACTGTAATGATAGGACTATTTATCGGTGCTATATATATGATTATTGCTGATATTTACAGCAAAAAAGTTACCAATCCACGAAACGTGGACCAAATCAATTATTTCCAAGCATTTGTCATTGGTTTATCGCAAGCCATAGCTATGTGGCCAGGTTTTAGTAGATCAGGATCTACGATTTCCACTGGTGTCTTAATGAAAATGAATCATAAATCAGCATCTGACTTTACATTTATCATGGCAGTGCCAGTAATGCTTGCTGCAAGTGGTTTATCTTTAGTTAAAAATATGGAATATATCCACATGAGTGATATTGGCTTTTATGTTTTAGGTTTCTTAGCCGCATTTATTGTTGGTCTAATTGCCATTAAAACTTTCTTATACTTAATTAGTAAAATCAAACTGATTCCATTCGCTATTTATAGAATTGTCTTAGTAATCATTATCGCTATTCTTTATTTTGGCTTTGGTATTGGTCAAGGTATCACTGGTGAATAATTTAATAAAAAACAGGTAACTCCCCCATCAACGGGGTTTATCACAAACTGTCGACAAAGTCTCCGATTTTGTTGGCAGTTTTTTTGTGTATGGTTTTCGCAGACAGTATCTTAGCGTGTAGGTTTCGGCTAGTGTTGCTTTCCCAGGTATCGATCTAAATCACTGCCAATAATATATAGAAAATAATATAATATATAAATTGGGCAGTCGTAGTGTTTGTTATGTTGAATAAAACAACAGATAATAAATCCTATGTATACGCTATATTTACCGTTTATTTTCATGTAATATAGGGTATGGTGAAGATAGTATAAATTAAATGGAGGCAACGAGTATGGACAAAAAGCAATTAATTAAAACAATTATCACAGTAGCGCCTGTGTTTCTAGTACCGCTAATCGTCGAACGTAAACGCATCAAAGATCATCCAGATGTTAAAAAAGCTAGCGATGCGACAGTTAGCGCTTCTAAAACAGTTGCAGATAAATCTGTACATTTGAAAGATAATGTAGTTGAAAAATCTTCTAATGCGAAAGCATATGTTGTAGATAAAAAACACAACATGGATCAAAAGCGCGAACTTAAACGCATTGCAAAAGAAAATGATCCTGCTTATATCGAGAAAAAAGGCGAAAAATTAGAAAAAGAAAATCGCAAAGAAGCAGATAAAATGAACAAAATTCTGCAAAAAAATATCGATAAACGTCATAAAGAAGAAGAGAAAGCACGTCAAGAAAATGAAAAACAACGTATCAAAGATATGAAAAAATCTAACAAGCACATGGAAAAAGTTGGATTAACACCAGGTAAACTTGATGACGAAACTGAGAAAAAAGGCGAAAAGCTTGAAAAAGATAATCGTAAAGATGTAAATAAATTAAACAAATTGTTACAAAAAAACATCGACAAACGTCATAAAGAAGAAGAGAAAGTGCAAGAAAAAAATAAAAAAGCACGTTTATCTGAATTCAAAAAATATAAAGACTATGTGGCAAAAAGCGTTGTAAAACAAAACAACGAAGATAAAGGCAAATAAGCAAATGACACAAGTCATTATAGATGGAGATGCTTGTCCTGTAACCAATTCAATTATTGAATTGACGAAAGGGACAGGCATTTTTGTTACCGTCGTCCGTAGCTTTAGCCACTTCTCTACCGTCATTCAACCTGAACATGTCAATATTATTTATGTTGATGATGGGCCTGATGCTGTCGATTATAGAATAGTAAAACTGGTTCACTCTGATGATCTTGTTGTAACACAAGATTATGGACTCGCTAGTTTATTATTAAACAAAGCTAAAATTGTTATGCATCACAAAGGATTTATATATAATCAAGAAAATATCAATACGCTACTCGAACAACGACATGCAAGTGCACAGTTTAGAAAAAGTGGTGGTCGAACAAAAGGGCCGGCTGCTTTTACAGAAGAAGATGTATCAAAATTCGAGTCTATATTTTCAAATTTAATTCATAAATATTTTTTAGAAACGGAGGATTAATCATGAAAAAAATTGCTATCTATTGTGGTGCCAGTAAAGGCAATGATGTTACATATATGAACGAAGCTTATCAATTAGGTAAGTACATGGCAGAACAAGGCTATGAACTCATTTTCGGTGCAGGTTCTGTAGGGATTATGGGCGCAATTCAAGATGGTGTATTGGATCATGGCGGCACTGCAATTGGTGTCATGCCTAAAATGTTAGATGAAAAAGAAATTACGAGTACTAAATTAACGAAGCTTATTTTAGTGGATTCCATGCATGAGAGAAAAAATAAAATGGCAGAGCTTGCCGATGCATTCGTGATGGCACCTGGTGGCGCTGGCTCACTAGAGGAATTTTTCGAAATGTATAGTTGGGCGCAAATTGGTATACACCAGAAACCGATAGCCATTTTTAACATCAATGCCTTTTTTGAACCTTTACAAACATTAATAAATCATATGATTAAAGAAGGCTTTATCGATCCAAAATATAAAGCACTTGCACCTTTATGCGCTACGCCAGAATCACTTTTTGAAACATTAAACAATTACCAACCTCTTGGCATTAGAACTTATGACTAAATCATGTTAATAAAATTAAGCAGCTATTATACACAAGCACTAGCTTATATAATCCGCGAAAAAAGGATGACTAATCGTAGGAAAGCGTCTGAGACATTTATTTTTGTCCCAGACGCTTTTTAATAATGAAGCATTATTTCGCCTTATCCCTCAATTTGACAATATCTATTTATATCCCAAACATTTAATATAATCTAACTTGAAATCTATCATTGAATAGTTAGCCTTTGACTTATAACAAAATTGCTAAGAGTTGTTTTAAAATCATTATAGCTACGGTTAAAATAATGACTGATGACAATTTGTTCAATAGCATGATATATTTCCCTGTTTTATCTATGTTTCCAATCATTTTTCCAACTACTACCAAGAAAATAAACCATAGCCAAGAAACAATAACAGTAGCTATAGTAAAGACCATTTTTTCAGTACCTTCATAAACTGCACCACTTGTCCCTATTACGCCTATGGTATCCATGATTGCATGGGGATTAAGTAATGATACAGACAGTGCAAAACCAATTTGCTTTTTAGCGGACATCGGTCGATATGATTGTAGTGTAACTGGACGTGTACGCCATAATGACCATGCCATATATAATAAAAATACCAGTCCAATACAATAAATTGTAATTTGTAGCACAGGCATCGATAACAATATCACAGAAATACCTATGACGGCTAACACGATTAAAAATGTATCACATAACCCTGCTGTTATAATAACTGGTAATGATTTGGTAATACTTTTATGGTTTGCACCTTGATTAAATACAAATACGTTTTGCGCCCCTAAAGGCAATATGAGCCCTAGCGCTAATAGTAATCCGTGAACGGCTGATTGCAACATACAAAACTACGCTCCTTTAATTATTACGACTATTTTAACTATGCTATACTATATGCACAGAAATTGGACCCACCAGATGCAAATTAAAATACCAACCAGATAATATAGGAGCTATTTTATGTTCAAACCAAAATACAAGTAAATTATAGATGATATCATTTCACAAATAGATTCTGGAGATTTAGAACAAGGCATGCAATTACCTTCTCAACGAGATATGGCCTCGTTATATCAAGTGAACCGTTCCACCGTTATACAAGCACTCGATATTCTAAAAAGTCAGGGAATCATAGAAGGTAGAGAAAAACAACGCTTATATGTATCTGGAAATACTTGGCATACTTATATTAAAAACAATATTAATTGGCAAAACTATATTAGCCATAGTACGACTAAAAATAACCAATACTTTGTTCAACAAATTAACAAACTAGAATTTCACACTAACATGATACGATTGGGTACTGGTGAACTTGCTCCCGATCTTATACCTAATGAACAGTTCAAAGAAATTTTGAGCAAGTGTCATACTCCTGTGTTAAATACTAATTATGAACCACCCCAAGGCAACCTTAAGCTTAGAGAAGCAGTGGCACAATATATGCAAAAATTAGGTGTCGCATGTACTGTTGACCACATTTGTATTACATCAGGTGCATTACAAGGGTTAAAACTCATTGCAGATGGCTTACTCATTCTACAATCCAAGATTATTGTTGAATCACCTTCATACATTAATTCAATACGCACGTGGCATAATATGAGGGCCGATATTCAGCAAATAAGCATTTCTGATATTAAAAGTAATATTAATAATATTTTTAAAGTACAATCACAATATACAAACAGTATCTTTTATTGTATACCGACTTTACACAATCCAACACAACATAGTTATTCAACAGAAGAAAAACAAAAAATCATCATGCAATGTGAACAACATGGTATACCAATCGTAGAAGACGATGTGTATGGTGACTTATATTTCAATCATGAACGACCTAAACCATTAAAATCGTTTGATACAAACGACAATATTTTATATATGAATAGCTTATCTAAAACAGTAAGTCCTGGTTTACGTGTCGGGTGGATTGTTGCCAAGCCTTCTGTCGCAGCACATTTAGCTGATTTAAAAATGCAAAATGACTATGGCGCAAGTTCTATATCACAATATATCGCAATACAATGGTTAACACATCCTCAATATCATGACCAACACCTCAAAATGTTAAAGAACCAACTTTTAATTAAGAGAAATTTATTTTTAGAATCTCTGAAGAGATATTTTAGTGATTTCGGTTCATGGTCAACGCCCGAAGGATCATTTTATATTTGGTTCCAATTTAAGTTCTCCATCGATATGAAAAGACTTTTCGATGAAGCGATTGCAGAAAACATACTGATTAACCCTGGTGAAGTATATGATAAAGATGCGCGTGATTGTATCCGTTTCTCATATGCTTATATCGATGCCGAAGATATCGATGCAACTTTAAAGCATTTAAGCAAAATTATCCAAACACGTTTTACGCCACCGTCTTCCCACATTGGCAAAGGTAATCACGGTTGATAAGTATAAAAAGTGTTTCTGAACTGTGGTACATGCATAAATCTTTCTAACTTTAAAAAATTGATAAAGGCTGAAACAATTAAATTTGCCTCAGCCTCTATTTAACTTAATCTATATACATTTGTATAGATGATCATATACATTATCAAAACAACACTTCTCAGACATTTATTGTTAAATCTTTATAATATCGAACATGTTTTTTCAGTGGATGATACTTACTAAGTTCTGGGTATTCAAAATGATCAAAACGTTTCATACCAATTTTCTCCATAACTTTGCGTGAAGCTTCGTTATTTTCTGAAGTGAAAGCATATACTTCTTCAATGCCTTGTTCTTTAGCATATTTCAATACCGCAGCTGCGCCCTCAGTTGCAAAGCCATTGCCCCATACTTCTGGAATTAAGCGCCACCCAATTTCATAAAATGGCAATTCTTCAAATGTGTATTTACTTTCTTTAGGAACATAATTCAAGCCAATAAACCCTAGCCAGCCATTTGTTTCTTTAAGTTCTACAGCGAATAATCCTATGCCATTTGATTGGATCGCTTCATCCATTTTTTTCATATCGTGTTCTGAACGTTTATAGCTTAATAAACTAGGAAAATATCTCCGAACTTGCCGATTGGCATTCATTTGTTGAAATGGTAATAAGTCTGTTTCTCGCCAATCACGTAATCTCAACCGTTCAGTTTCAATATAAACTGTCATTCATTACACCTCTATACTTAAAGTAAATTTATATAGAAAAGTAACGCGTTATGAGCGCACTCATATCGCGTTACTTTTTAGTATTTCAAAGAATATCCATTACGTTCTTGAAATATAGCTAATTAATTCAACGTTTACCGCAATTTCTTTTAAACGATTGCGTTCGCTTTTCGGTGCAGTAAATGTTGCATCGATAAAATCATTCTGATGATCTAGTTTATACGTCGCTACAAATGTATCCGTATCTGATTCGAAATTTGGCAAATGTGCAATAACACGTTTAATTTCACCCGTTGAATCTTTAATTTGTCTGCCAGTAATGCTTTCAATTTCTCTACCTAATTCTGGCAAAGTAATTGAACGGCCTTCTAATAAATTGAAATCTTGTTCATGCATAACGGTAACCTCTCTTCTATTCAAGGAAATTGTTAATTCACTTTATCTTTATATTCACATAAACGATAAAACATATTTATCAATTAACTTGTATTCCAACTTTTTATTTTAAATATTTTTATATGTGACGATTAAAACTTGTAATATCTTATAACGATACCCATTATAACAATTACTAAAACCAGTTTACAATGATTTCCTAGGAAATACTATTTAAGGATGTTTAAATAAGATGATATATAAATTATGATGCGTGATACCCTACGACTACTTTATGTCTTGGCATTAATATCTTTTTCTAAGTCGTCCGATTTATCTTTAAGTTTGTCTTGCTCTTTTTCTAATTTTTCTTTTTGCTTTTTCAAGTCTTTATTTTGCTTTTCAAGTTTATCGATATCTTTTTCTAAAGACGCTTTCTCATCATCTTTACCACATGCTGTTAGAGTAATGGTTGATGCTATTATGAGTGCCAGCCATTTTTTCATGTAATATCTCCTTTTTCATAATAATATATATTTTATCATTATTTATGCTTATCTTCATCATTTACCAATAAGTTTTTGACCATAACGACCTTATCCATATCATACCCCATATTAAAATTCATTTTTTGCATTTTTTGGTTCGAATAAGCTACAGTACTTTCTATTGTATGCGCCCCTTTATCTCGTGCCCATGCTTCAATCTCTTTTTTTAACTTAGTTGCAACACCCTGATTACGGTGAGTAGATTCAACATATAACATTTCAATTAATGCTGTTTTCAGTGTTTTATCATATCGTGCCCAAATAAAACCAATCAACTGTTCACCTTGTGTTTGAATCAATATTGTATCGTCACTGTATCTTAAACCATGTTCAATCATTTCAATACGCAAAGCAACAGAAAGTTTAGTCCTTTTATATGTAGTATTTTGCCGTTCCAGTTCTGCTTCATGCACTTCAGCAATTCGGTTAATATATTGTGTCTGTTTAATTGTTAATCGATTCATATATACTCCTTATAAAAGCTTGTTGATTTATATTATGATATTAGTCATAATAATTCTTATCTTATAAATATATTCTAAAAAAAGGTAGCGAAATTCAAATGAAATCCACTGA
Organism: Staphylococcus sp. Z5-21; assembly: GCF_056529615.1. NCBI lineage: Bacteria > Bacillati > Bacillota > Bacilli > Caryophanales > Staphylococcaceae > Staphylococcus > Staphylococcus sp. Z5-21. Next base: position 2,153,532 of record NZ_CP096462.1, read on the forward strand.
TAAATTAATGCGTGAAAATAATGTGAAATCACTTAGATTAAATAATACAGATAGAGAAACGTTTGAAAATTATATGACTTATGTACGAGCTGATTTAAGCGTAAATCCACATGCATCTGAAAAAATGTTAAATCGCATTTTACATCAGTTATTACAGGCCGAAAAGGAAGGCACCCTCGCAATGGATTTCTTTAACCATGATCCTAAAGCGCATGCTAAAAACGAAATCAAAAAGTTACCTAATGAAACTATAACTAATATATTCAAATATATATTTCAACATATCTTATTATTTATAGGTATTTTTTGTTTTTTAAAAGGTTTTATTGGATTTTTCATTGGCGCAAAACGTTTATATATTTATACCTTCCCTCTTATGTTAATTGTCGGTTTCATTATCATTTTCTTATTTATTTGGGTAATATTTAAAACTGTGCAAATGCAATGTTTTACTAAATCACATTGGACATCGATTGGCACTTATATCAGCATTATCCTTTTATTATTTGCAACTTTCTATGTATTTTTTGTTCCACAATCTCTTTTAGCGATAGGCCCTTATCTCTTAATTAGTAATTGGACCTTTATCATTATTTCTTTTATCGTTATTCCAGTTTCACTCTATATCGATCATCACTTTATCAATAAAGATGCCAACACTTCTTTATAAACAGTGCATAGTGATAAAAAAGTAGGACAACGAAATCTTATTTAAAATATGATTTCATCGCCCTACTTTTATCTATTATTTAATATGTCTATATTAAATATTTAGTCCTTCTTTTTTCTCAACACGAATACTCACTAATAAGAAAATGAGTCCAATAACCGTTAATATAGGTGCTATTAAACTTAATGATGCTATAGGTAAATTCGTAACCACGACGCCTCCTATGAAGGCACCTAAAGCATTACCTAAATTAAATGCAGATTGATTCAACGTACTTGCAAGTGTTGGTGCATCTTGAGAGATTAAAGTACTCTTAAATTGTAATGACGGGCTCATACTAAAGCCAATCAAACCAAAGAAGAAGATGCCTGCTACCATTAAAATACTATTCATTTGAACAAAGTATAATAAGATGAAATATAGAATAAAGACGATAAAAATGATTTTTAAAGCTTTATTTAAATTCCAATCTGCCAGCTTACCACCAACGACATTACCAAGAGTAACCCCTATACCAAATATAATTAACAGATAAGAGATTAAGTTTTCTTGTACATTGGAGACATCTATGAGCACAGTAGAAATATAAGTAAAGTATGCAAACACACTACTAAAACCAAACAATGTCACTGCAAGCGTTAGCCACAAGCGCTTTTCTTTTAAAATTTGTAATTCATTTAAGACAGATGACTTAATCGTTTCACGTTGCATAGGAACAAAAATGATGATGCCAATCAGTGCAAGTGCCCCAATAATCGAAATAATAATAAACGTCATAGGCCAACCAAAGTTTTGACCAATTAATGTACCAAAAGGTACACCTAATATATTACTCATACTTAACCCCATAAACATAAGTGCCATTGCGCTCGCACGCTTTTCAGGTCTTACCATACTTGCCGCAAGTATAGAACCAATACCAAAGAACGAACCATGTGCTAAAGAGGTAATAATTCGACTTGTCATCATAAACCCATAATTAGGACTAAACGATGCTGTAAGATTCCCTATAATAAATATTCCCATCAATACAATCAACAAATATTTTCTATTCCATTTTATTGTCAACATAACTATGATAGGTCCACCGATTGCTACACCCAATGCATAACCAGTGATCAATTGTCCTGCTTGACTCACCGTCACGTCAAAATCTCGTGCAATATTAGGCAATAACCCCATAATAACAAACTCTGTCATGCCAATTGCAAACGCACCAATTGCAAGCATCCATATCGCTATAGGATATTTCATTTTCGACTTACCTCCCATTACGTATTTTTTAAACATGATTGTGATTATACTAAAATGCGATTGCTTAAAACAAGGGTATTGCTTAATTTTTACTGTTTTTTATATAAATCCGCTTACATTATATGTGTAGTTAAAATTAATCGCACATATAAAAAATGTTGATCATTCAAATCTAAAATAACATCTTACAAAAGTTATTTTAAAAATGAACCATCAACACGAAGGTATACTGATTTAGTTTATAAGTAAGGCATCTACAAAGAACCAAATCACCATAATAATCATAATGATTGCCTGTGCTACTGAGCTTGCTAAAAAGGCAACGACCGAACCAAAGCTCGCTTTTAGCGCTTTAGTTAAGTTAGGCTCTTGAATCATTTCTACAACAAGCACTGCAACAAATGGAACTATAATAATGCCAAAAGGTGGAAAGACAAAACAACCGACGATGACACCGACAAGTGCAACCAGTTCACTTAACTTTGAACCACCAAATTTATTTACAAAGTATTTATTCATAATAAAATCAGCAACAAGAATAAATACCGTGAATAATATCATAGAAACATAAAATACCCATGATAAGTTGCCATTATGAAAACCAAATTGATAAATTAAAAAACCGACCCATAACACTAATACTGAAGGAATAATGGGTTTAATTAATCCAATAAATGCTAAAACAAATGCTGCTATAATACATAGCCATAAAATTACTGTCATGATTATCTACTCCATACTTTCTTCTGTAAATTTTTGATCTTTAGTAAAGAAAATCAGTATCATGCCAACAAATATTGAAGCTGCTGAGACATAAAATACATTGCCTAAACCAACCCATTGACTCATGATACCACCTAATAAATTCCCACATAATTGACCAATAACCATCGCATTAGCAAATAATGTCGACGCATAACCCGGAAAATCTGGTAATATATCTTGGAAATAGCTAATACCTAGCCCAAGTAAAATTGCTAAAAATATGGCTAAGAATACTTGGCCAACAAACATCATTACAAGGCTTTCGAATACCCCAATGCTAAAGTAAAATAATCCACCAAATAAGCCGCCTAATATTAATAGTGTGCGCGTTGTTAATTTAGCAGATAAAATACCGAGTAATACCATAAATGGTACTTCTAATCCTGCACATAAACTTGCCAAACCGCCGACAAACCCTTCAGGTTCATTTAAATAGTTTGTAACGAACAATGGCATATTCAACGTATACATCCATTGCCCAATATGCAATAAGATAAACGCTAAAAATGGAACTAATAATACTTTATCTTTTAACATATTTGGTGCAGCTGCTTCTACATGGTTCACATCGGAAACAGTGTGTTCCGTTTTAATATCTTTAAAAAAGAAAACTTGCAGTAGTAAAGTGAAGATTATAATTGTAATGGTGCCCCCAAACAGCCCAGAATAACCATTTGCGCTTAATAGCAAAGCACCTATTAAAGGACCGAATAAAAATCCAAATGAAAACATTGATCTCAAAACAGCATTTGCAAATTTGGCTTTATTTTTAGACGCGGAGGCATTAATTGATTCTCTTGCCGAGGCATACATTTGTGGCATTGCAGGTGCAAAACACCCTTGAAAAATCGCATACATCGCTATAAAAATCCAAATTTCATGAATATAAAAATAAATAGAAAAACTTACGGCCCCCATAAACAGGGCAGCAACAATAATCAATTTCCTATTTATATTTCGCGTATCTGAAAATCGTGCCACAATTGTATTTACAATAAATTGACTTATTGCTGCTAAAGCTAATAATAACCCGTATTGAGAGGACGTCATTCCTAAATCATTTGTAGCAAATAACACTAAATAAGGTACGGTAATCGCAATTCCCATTCCCAATAGCATCATATTAATTACAAATAATTTGTAATTCTTGATATGTAATAAGGCACTAAACATATAGCCAACCTCTATTCAATAAATAATATGTTCAACAGTGTGAAAGTAAGTATTCCAATATGGAAATATTTCTAACTATAAGAAAGTTGAGATGGTTTGTCGTTTATGATTCAACATATTCCATCATTAAATTGATAAATGATTCTACTTGAGGTAATTGCTTCATACTCGCATCGTAGCTTAAAAATGTTGAACGAATCAATGGTTTTTCATCAATATTTACACGTTGGAATTCAAATTGCTCTCGATCGAGATGTTTCATCATAATTTCAGGTAAAATCGTAACGCCTACACCATTCAATAACATTTCTTTACATGTAGCAACTTGGTCAACAGTAATCATCGCATGATAATCTTGACCTATTTGACTACCATACCATTCTTTTATCTGATTAATATAAATTGGATCAGCTTGAAATTCAATAAATGGCATCTTATCTACTTCATCATTGCGATTTTTGGGATGAATAAAGAAATGTTCATCATTGAAAAGATGCGTATTACTTAAATTCATCATTTTATTACCACGAATAATCATGACATGGTAATCTCTATGATTTGCTTTTATCTGTTCACTTGAACCTACTTGAACTTGAATTTCTACGTTTGGAAATTGTCGTGTATATAAGTTTAAAACTTCTGGCAATAATGTTTGTCCAATTAAAGATGAACAACCAATCGATATCGTACCATTTACTTCGCCAATATGCGCTTGCATTTTGTCTAAGAATAGACGTTCTCTATTAAGCATTTCTCTAGCATGCTCAATAATCATTGCGCCTTCAGTAGTCGTAATCAATTGTTTCTTTGTTCGAATAAATACATTTACGCCAAAAGCATTCTCAATGGCCTTTAGACGTTGCGTGACTGCAGGTTGAGAAATATATAATATTTCTGCTGCTTTCCTAAGTGTTTTAGTTTCATCAAGCGTAGTTAACAAGCGATAATCGTCTATCTTCATAATTATCCCCCTATTTTTTATGCACGTTTCTGTAGCCGCTTCCATTTCATTACACATGTTTTCCATTATGCCCATAATGTAACCTGTAAACAAACTGACTCATACTTCAATACGCACGTTTTATCTCAATATTTCATTTCATACTAACCACAATCACCTTTTCAGTTCGTCCTCGCTACTTTCACTATAGTTCAGCAATTAAAATAAATAAAAGACATTCAAGTTATGTTTCAAATGTCTTTTATTCTATGTGTATGGTTCACTATAACACGTTTTTTTAATGACTCCTATACTATTTTTCAAAGGATTACATACTGCATAATGAGCGATTAAGTTTGTTATGCATATTAATCAGTTTCTAATTTTCTTTGGATATAGATGAAGACTTCTGACTCCATTGTTCAAATGTACCTTTTTTATGCTGAGATTTTGTTTCAGATCTTTCATTTTTCGCTTGTTTGATGTGTTTTTCTTGTTTGTGCGAGGGCTTATGCTTGTGTGTTTTAGCTTTATGATCTTTCGGTTTATGCTGTGCTTGCGTTTTTGTAACACCTTGCTTATGTTGCTTTGCCTTTTGTTTAATTTTATAAAAGCAATACATAATCTTATCTTGCATCGATTGAAAATCTGCATCAATTTTAATCATTAATTGATGTGCAATTACATAAGCTTCGTGATACTGCTTTCTCGTAATTTGCCCTGACTCTAAAGCGCGTTCTAAATCGTCTTGGTCTACAAGTTCATATTCGCCATTGGGTAATACAAGTACATCCAGACATAAATCAATTGTGCGTGCATTACCTTTTTGTGTAACATTTTTTATATTTATATCAAAATAATATTCCAACGGATTGCCCTTGTCATCTATCATCACTGTAATACTATAGCGCTTTTTCTCAGGTAAGATTTGTAACCATTGATAGTTATCATCAGCAACAATAATATTTTGACCTACAACTGAAACCTCTAATGGTTCTCGTACTTTATTCATTGTGACCAAACCAATGATTCCTTTGAACTTATTATTGTTCACCTTGACCTCAGTATATTCTCTATCAATGATGCGACGCCAGTGACGCTTATCGATATATTTTACTTTCACTGTCACCAACTCCTTAACATTATTATATAAAACTGTCTTCTTTATGTCATCTCATGAATTATATTGTCAGCATTCAATTTGCACTGCAGAAAATTTGGTTATTATTATTGTACTATATTTCATAGCGTAAAAGCGAAATTGACAATCTTTATGAATTCTGTTAAATTTTATCTATATTTTTCTGAAAATTCTATAAATAAAGGAGATAGAACCATGGCAGTTATTCAAAGACCATTTAGAGCCGATCATGTCGGTAGTTTATTGCGTCCTGAACGCTTAAAACAAGCACGCCAGGATTACCAAAACAACATTATCGATGCACAGGCATTGAAACAAGTTGAAGATGAGGAAATTGAGCACATCATTGAAAAACAACTTGAAATTGGATTACATAGTATCACTGATGGAGAGTTTCGCAGAAGTTGGTGGCATTTCGATTTCCTAGAAAATTTAAATGGCGTAGAAGGTTATACCTCAGACCGTGGTTTAGAATTCGAAGGTGTAGAGACACGAAATCACAATGTTAAAATCATTAGCAAAGTACAATTCAATCCAGATCATCCTCACTTTGAGCATTTCAAATTTTTACATGACAAAGTAGATGGACGTGCTACATCTAAAGTCTCTATACCAAGCCCTAATCAATTATTTCATCCTAATATTTTAAATGAAGAGATTTATCCAGATATCGAAGACTTTGCGCATGACGTCGCAAAAGCCTATCATGATAGCCTACTTAAATTTTACGAATTAGGCGCACGTTACATTCAATTAGACGATGTTTATTGGGCAAACCTAACTTCAGGTACACAAAAGACGCGTGGTCGTGATCGAACTGAAGAAGAAAAAGAAGCTGCACGTCAACTTGCCTATCAAGTTGTCAATGAAGCTGTTAAAGATTTACCAGAAGATTTACTCATTACCACACACATTTGCCGTGGTAACTATCAATCTACTTGGGCAATTTCAGGTGGCTATGAACCTGTAGCACCTTATTTATTCCAAGAACAACTTGGTGGGTTTTTCTTAGAATATGATGATGAACGTTCTGGTGACTTTGAACCTTTACGTTTCTTCCCTAAAGACAAATCTGCAGCAGTGTTAGGATTATTTACATCAAAAAATGGTGACTTAGAAGATAAAGCAACGATTCTTAAGCGTATTGAAGAAGCACAAAAATACATTACTTTAGATCAAATATGCTTAAGCCCTCAATGTGGCTTTGCTTCTACAGAAGAAGGAAATAAATTGACTGAAGACGCGCAATGGAAAAAATTAGCTTACGTTGTCGAAATTGCAAATGAAGTCTTTGGCACTGCGAAGTAATTTTAAATATCTTGTCTTACGCAAATATGATAAATGAAGAGATTGCATATTAAAACAACCCATTTTATGGCGATGTGATCTTAGATATATCATAAATTAAGCTACGTTTCTTTAAATAAATGAGACATTACATTTTCAATTCAATCATCTACTGCTTAATTCAAAAAAGAGTCTGGGGCATCTATTTATGTCCCAGACTCTTTCACTTATTTATTATTTTTTCTATTTCATCTGCCTTTAAAGCATAGCGTTCATTTATCTCTGTTAATTCTGGATAATGTTTATTTAGCCACTCTTTACTAAGCAATTCAAAATGTTCAAATTCAAAGCCTGGTTGACACATACAGCCAACCAAAGCATATGCATTTTCATCTTCTACGCTAGATGCAAAAATCGTACCTTTAGGAACGACGTATTGTAATACGTCACCCGCTTCAATATGCTTACCTAATGTCACCTTTTCATATTGACCATTCGGAGAAATCATGTGAATTGTGAGTGAATCACCCTCATGATGATACCAAATTTCATCAGCATCGATACGATGAAAATGTGAAATATTATGATAAGTTAACAAAAAATAAATACTTGTGTAAGCTGCTCTATCCATGTCTTTATCAAGGTTACCTTTGATAACTTCTTTATAATAGCCACCTTCTGGATGCGGTTGCAATGCTAATTGTGAAATCCAACGTTGTACTGTTTGTTCCATACTACTTCAAATCCACATTATGGAATACATTTTGTACATCGTCTAAATCTTCTAACGCTTCTACTAATGTTTCAAATGTTTCTTGGTCTTCTGCTGATAACTCAATATCTGTTTGTGGTAACATTTCAAATTCAGCTACTTTAAATGTATCAACGCCTGTTTCACGTAATGCATCTTGCACCTGAGCGAATTGATCCGGTTCAGCATAGACAATCGTTAATCCATTCTCATCTATAACATCTCTCACATCTATATCTTGTTCCATTAATGCTTCCAATATATCATCCGCTGATTTATCTTCTATACCAAAGACTGCCGTGTATTCAAACATATACGCAACCGAACCAGAGACACCCATGTTGCCACCGTTTTTACCAAAAGCTGCACGAACATCAGAAGCTGTTCTATTCACATTATCAGTCAAAGCATCTACGATAATCATTGAACCACTTGGACCGAATCCCTCGTATCGTAGTTCGTCGTAGTTCTCTTCACCAGAACCTTTTGCTTTTTCAATCGCTTTTTCAATAATATGGTTAGGCACTGAATATGTCTTCGCGCGTTCTAAAGTTAGACGCAATGCTTGGTTTGACTCAGGATCTGGTTCTCCAGATTTAGCAGCCACATAAATTTCTTTACCAAATTTAGCATAAATTCTACTTGTATTTTTATCCTTTTGGGCCTTTTTTTCCTTAATATTATTCCATTTACGTCCCATATTTCCATCTCACTTTCTCAATAACTACATTGATTAACATGTTATATTATACAATAATTTCCACAGAGAATATAGATGTAAGCCCATAACATCCATTTTGTTTATTCACCTTATATACTAAAAAACAGGCGTGGGTATACCTGGGCTAACGCTCACGCATATGTCTCACAAGCATTTTTACGTGTCATATCTATGTTTTAGCTTATGCATAAAGACGACGCTATTCTATAAAAATATAAACATCTTTTCTTTAAACAAGTGAGAACATTGCATTTTGAATATAGCCATCTACTCCCTAATTGAAAACGAGCCCAAGACATCTATTTATGTCTCAGGCTCGTCGTTATATTTATATTCTATTTTCACATAAAAATTTCGTGTTAATAATGAATGATTATTTTACATATGCTTCAATATCATCAAGAAGAGTCTCATATTTTTCTGCGTTGTCGTCATTCATAAATAAGTAGACTTTACGTTCATCTTCTGTTGAACGTATTTTACTTACTCTGTCTTGATCGATTAAGCGACGGATAGATGCAAGCACCTTCGTTCTACTCAACTCTAATTCCGTTGTTGCAATTTTTAAAAATGGTTGCATTAGCATATTTTTGTTCCTACAGTTATGTCGTATAAGCTCTAAGATAGCTACATCATTCATTGTTAACTTATAGGTTTCTTCAACGTAATGCATCACACGTTTATACTTTTTATAAACATTTAAAAATTGCGCTTTTTTCTCTTCATTCATTGTTGTTACACCTCCAAATGCTAGTAAGCAATACAATATAATTATCCATAAAATGTAATTGCTTGTCCTTATCATTTGTAATTATAGGTTTGTCAAAATTGCAAACAATAATAAATTAAGTTTCATAACGCTTTTTCAATATTGCATTTTATAAATTTTATTATGTGTTGATCATTTATATATATCAATAATGTGCACTGTATTATAATCTAAATTTAATGTCAAAGTTTCTTCTTCAAAATGATGCTCAAACACACTGAATTCAGGTTTATTATATTCATCTATTTTCTTAATACATTCATTTGACCATTGATAATGGTTACGTAAGTGCTCAGGAATCGCGTAATTAATATTACCGTACACGTTGCTTATAGTTTCATAAAAAATAACATAAGCACGTCGCAACATCATATCCTTAAAGTTGATATGAATTTGGATGTTTTGTTCTTCGTGATCTAAAGCATTTTCACTCTCAACTACACGCCAGTCACCCACAAAAATTGTGATTTTGTGTGGGTGATGTGCTACCGTATAATAATCATATTCTTTCACGCTAGATTTACTCTTTCCCATTAATCTTTCATATATATTACCTAGAATAGAACGGAATCCATTTCTATCATATAAATACAATGCATGTTTCTTATCCTCTTGTTTAACTAAATCTATACCGACACCAAAGAAGTTTCCACGCGCTTTCTTAAACATACTCATCAATAATGGCGGACTTTCTATTAACTCCATATGATCATCATTTAATAAAAAATTATTATGAACATTTAAAAGATAATATTTTCTTTCTTCTAACTGCATTTCACTCATTATTTTTTTAATATTACTGAATTTAAACACTTCTTTGGTAAGTAACTCTTCATAATCTTCATTAAGATAAGGTGATGATAATTTATGATTATCAATAAAATAGTAATCAAATCCAATGCGCTTCAATTGAGGCTCCATATTTTTAAACACTTCTGGCTAATTGAATAAATGTGTAATATCAACACCAAATTTCACATTTTTTCTATAAAGTTGTATTTTAATGATATTGCGATATATTTCTTTAAGGGGCATCGTTGAAAGATCAAAGACGTAGCTGACCGAGTGCATGCTATCTTCTAACAACTCAGGGTGTGATTGTACATATGATTTGTATTGACTATAGATCTCATCTATATAAATATTCACTTCTTCATCTGTTTGAATTTGAAATGCTATATTAACATTCGTATTCAACACAAATTTTATAAAACCGCAATCCACATCTGTTGTAAAAGCATCTCGTAATGATTCAACATCTATCATGCAATAAACTAATACTTTTTGTGTGCCTTCAAAGATGTAGCGCATACTTTGGTTATCAAATAAATTACGAAATTCTTCTAAAGAATGAATTTGAATGACAATTGCATCGTTGTTCGATTCTGCCATTTCATTGATATCTAAACAAATATAATTATTTTGGACATTTAGTTTCTGTAATTTTTTAGCAATGATTTGTTGTGTTTCCTCAAAGTTTTGCTCATCATCTTTGGTTTACTACATTAAAGACTTTATCTGATTTTGTAAGTTGTCAATTTTCTTTAGGTGAATATCCAAAATAATGTTTAAATTTTTTACTATAACTCGCAAAACTACTAAAACCATATGCATCTGAAATTTCAGAAATCGTAAGTTTCCCTTCTAATAATGGGCCGATTGATACTGGTAATTTTAATGTATCTACATAAGTTTTGAATCGCATGCCTAGTGTATTATAAAATTGGCTTGATATATTTGATTGCGATATAAACACTTTATTAGCAATTGCTTTCAATGTTAGCCTTTTATGTAAATGTGTATTTACATAATCTAACATTTCACCTGTAATACCATAAAATGAATAATCTGTTTGTTGTTTTAAATAATTAACATCAATCTTAGCTTCTGTCGCAATAATATCAACGATTTTATACATATAAGTTTCATATAGTTCATTTGTCAGTGTTTGATCTAAATGATGCTTAGCTAAATTTAATAAAGCCTCAAATAATCTGCTCGAAGATCGTATCAACTTAGATGTATATTGATACTCAAAAAATGAATACCCTCGCTCATGAAACCAATCACTAGAAATATATAATAATAACGACATTTCGTTTCTTTTGATTCTAAATATTTCTGTATTATTCACGATAAGTAAATCTTCTTCAACTTCTACATTTGTTATAAAATGCTGTACTTCAACGGCATCCTTTAAAGGAAATAATAATAATATACCGTCTGTCACGCGCTTAGTAGGATACTTGTCCTTAGAAATAATATTTAAGCATTACGCTTTCATAATTTAACCTCTTTCGAATATTGTCATACGCTATGCATTAAACGCTCACTTCACTATTAATTCTAGCTTAATCACGTCATACCCCAAAATTTCAATTAACATGTTTTTAGTCTTTAGGTAATTTTGAATAAAATAATTAATTTTGTCAACATTTTTTGTATTAATCGAACTAAATTTTAAAATACAGCTATAGTATTATTAAACTTTTAAATAGTTCACAAAATTTAAAATTACACTAGATTTTAAAAAAAACCCTTATAAATTACTGTAGAAAGTAATTTTAAGGGTGTAATAACATTTTTGGATTATATATACTTTATTTAACTATTTTCTCATTCTGTTGGCAAGTCTTAATACATATTTTATAATATGAAGTAAGTTAATAAACAAGTTGAAACCCATTTCTCTCGGTGAGAACTGACCCCGTTTCATGCGGTTAAAGTCATATAACGTATAGAGTAAAAATAGCAATAATCCTACAACTGTAATAATTGTATGGAAAATTGGATTCTGGATAAACATACCTATTAAACTTGCAACAATTAATGCAATGAGTGTTACAAAAAGGTATTTACCCATGCTCGCTGCATTTCCAATAACGAAAAATCCAATCAATCCAAATACAATAAAGGCAGATATGGCTAATATAATATTCTTATAAAAAACCTCTGGCCCTAAATTCTGTAAATACGCCGTAAACGTTGCATAGGATAGCAACCCAAGTATAATGGCATAGATATGAGAAATCACAAGCCCATACTTACGCGCTCTATTAAAAATTAAAGTTATTAATACTAAACCGAGCAGTACAAAAGAAAGTGGTTGTCTCCATGACATTGGTAGGTATTGTCCAAAATAACAACCTATTCCAAAAATAATCCAATAATATACAAAAAAGAGCCATACTTTTCCGTATGCATGTGATTTTGATTGTTCTTTAGTCTTTTTTTGCTGGTTATTAACATGTTGTGCTGTTTCAGCCAACCCAATCACTCCTTAATTCCAAAAGCTACTATAAAATAAATAAAACATATGCGTTTAATCATAACATTAAACGTCTATATTAATAGCATGTACTTTTTAAATTTTCCACAAAATTAATGCGTAATACTTTAATGTTCACGTTTTTTCAAATAAACAAACATTGAATATACAATATTTTTAAAATTTATTATTTATAGACTTTTTTTATATCCGCTTATGTTACATTTGAAATAAATATCATCTTACTTGAAATAACAGAAAGACTTGTAAATGGCGCAGTAAAAGTATTTATTTCATATAAACATGGCATTACGAAATTTTAATAATATTACATCTTGATAACAACGTACACAAAGCAAATGATTTTTGTTAGTATGGAACGTGAATTCAGATTAAAAACACTAACGAATATATTTAATACATATTTACGGTTAGATATATAGGAATTGAAGGAGGAGTTCTTTTGAAAAAGTTAGCATTTGCAGTTACAGCAGCTTCAGGCGCGGCAGCCGTTATCGCCAATCATGAAGCCGATGCGTCAACACAACATACAGTAAAATCTGGTGAGTCACTTTGGTCAATTTCACAACAATACGGTGTTTCAGTAGACGAAATCAAACAAAGCAATAACATCAATAATAATATGGTATTCCCGGGACAAGTTATTGAAATTGGTGGAAGTAGCTCACAAGAAAGTGGATCTACATCAAATAACACTTCAAATGGTTCATCACATACAGTTCAATCTGGTGAATCACTAAACATTATTGCGAATCAATATGGCGTGTCAGTTGATGAAATCATTGCAGCTAATAATTTAAATGGATATTTAATACATCCTAATCAAACACTAACAATTCCAGATACTACAGGAACAGGTGGTTCAGGTGGAACTGCTACAGAAACACCAAGTTCAAATACAGGTGGTTCTACAGCAAGTGATGCTAACCTATATGACTGGGGACAATGTACTTGGCATGTATTTAACCGTAGAGCAGAAACTGGTCAACCAATCAGTACTTACTGGTGGAACGCTGATCACTGGGCTGATAATGCAGCAGCAGATGGTTATACAGTTAATAATGCACCTACAGCAGGTTCAATCATGCAAAACTTCGAAGGACCTGTAGGTCACGTAGCTTATGTTGAACGCGTTAATCCAGATGGTAGTATTTTAATTTCAGAAATGAACTATAATACACCACCAGGTACAGTTGATTACCGTACAATCCCAGCTTCACAAGCTTCAAGCTATAACTACATTCACTAAGTATATATTCAAGCGAGTCTGGGACATAAATAGATGTCACAGGCTCTTTTTCATTTAGACAGTAGATGTCTGAATTAAAAATTCGCTTATATCAAGCTTTTTTCAATCCTAGTCATCCTTGCCGAGGTAGGACTACGAAATCTCTATTAGAAAATTTGATTTCTGTCACACTCCCGTTTTTTCTCCTCTTATTTATTATTAATATTCCCACCTATGTGCCCTATCGCTGTATAAATAAAAAGAACGAGCAGATAAACACAATTGTTAAACAATTGGTTTTCGCTCGTTCTTTTAGTAAATCAATTGATATCTATCTAATGTATGTAAATACCAATCAACAAGTGCCTATAGTGTAAGAAAATTACTATCTATAAGAAAATATTTATAATGTAGTAAATAATTGCTGCAACAAGTGCAGAAATTGGTAATGTAATTACCCATGTGATAATCATACGTTGTGCTGTATTCCATTTCACACCTTTAATACGGTTAGATGAACCAACACCTAGAATAGATGAAGATACAACATGTGTTGTGGATAATGGGAAATGTAAAGATGATGCAACAAATATTGTTAATGCAGATGATAAATCTGCAGCTGCACCATTAGCTGGACGTATTTTCATAATATTACCACCAACTGTTTTGATAATTTTCCAACCACCAACAGCTGTACCTAGTCCCATTGCAGTAGCACAGGCAACTTTAACCCATAATTGCGGTTCAACGCTTGTACCTGTTTGAATATTAGCAACTATTAAAGCCAATGTAATAATCCCCATTGATTTTTGCGCATCATTTGTACCATGAGAAAATGATTGCAGTGATGCTGTGAAAATTTGGAAAAATCTAAAATTACGATTAGACTTTGTAAGATTTGCATTTTTAAATACAACTTTTACAATTGAATACATGATAAAACCAACACAAAATGCAATAATCGGTGATACGAGTAAAACAACGATGATTTTCGTGAATCCTTCATAATGTAATACTGCAAATGAACCTTGCGAAGCAATTGCTGCCCCGGCGATAGAACCAATTAATGCGTGTGATGACGAACTTGGTATACCGTAATACCATGTGATTAAATTCCATAAAATAGCTGCGATGATGGCTGCTAATACGACAACAAGACCATTTTCTAATTTAAATGGGTCTACAATATCTTTCGTAATTGTCCCTGCAACCCCAGTGAAAGTTAAAGCACCAATAAAATTCATCACTGATGCTAAAAGTATCGCAGTTCTAGGCGTTAAGGCACGAGTAGAAACAGCAGTAGCAACAGCATTGGCTGTATCATGGAAACCATTGATAAAGTCAAATATAAGTGAAAAAATAACGATAGCTACTGTGATGATCAAAATATATTCCATAAGTTAGGACTCCTTAGCTATTTTTCATGATTATTGTTTCAAAGTTATTTGCTACAGCTTGACATTTATCTGCAATCTCTTCCATGCTTTCATATATTTCTTTTATTTTAATAAGTGTGATTGGATCTGTTTCACTATTAAATATGTGTTTAATTGATTGACGTAAAATACCGTCACAATTTGTTTCAAATTCTTTTATGTTAATAGAATGGATACGCATATGCGATAATTTTTTCTCTACAAGCAAACCAACAGCTAATTTCATTTCTGCGATTGCTTTTTGGATATTATCTACAAATTCAGCCATGTATTCATCTGTATATTCAATAGAATACATTTCGAACATGCCTGATGTTTCTTCAATTGCATCTAAAACATCATCAATAGCGTTACATAAAGAGAGGATATCCTCACGTTCAATTGGTGTAATAAAAGTTTGGTTTAAGTCTGAAATCACTTGATGCATTAATTCATCGCCGTGTGATTCATACGTTTTAATATTGTCTGAGTATGCTTTAAGGTCTAAATGCGTATTAAACTCCATTTTCCCAAATTCAATTGCTGCTCTGTCTAAGTTGAAAACCATTTCTTCAAGTTTCACCATGAACTTATCTTTTTTCTTGTTAAACATTCAAAAAATCCTCCATTTACAGCGATTGTCCTCAATCACCTTCAATAAATTTAAAAAAATTTAAAATCCTTTAAGACAAATTAAGATTGGCAAGATTTACAATTTGCTCATTTTTTGCCAGTATAACAGCATTTGTTAATTATATGTAAATGAGCATTTGCTTATATTAGTTTAAAAAATCTCACAAATGTTGATTTATCCTTATTTGAAAATAGCACAAAATTTACAATACTACAATTGCATTTACAAATTCTTAACATTTCATTTTCATTAATTTAATAAAATGATTTTCATACATTATGAATACAGAATACATCTCTATCAAAAATGATGATTTGTACTTATGCTTTATAATATCGCATTGTATCTAATGAGATTTTTAAATAAAACTCACATTAGCTATAATTGCACATTTACTTTTCGGATTCAACAATTACTTTTATAAATACGCAAATGATTTCATAGTTTCTGTTAACACTTCATCTGTACACAATGATGCTTTCAATAAAAAATTGTCGACAAATATAGTCATTTGCCGACAATGCCTCTAGATTATATATAAGCAACGCAATCTGATATTGCTACAGTATAAGATGAAATTCTTTTTTTTAAAATTTGATGTCAATCTAATCTCATAAGTAATGCTTATATATTTTGTGATAATTTTGCTACAATTTCATTTTGATTCGGGAAAATAAATTTAACTACTGTTCCTTTATCTAATTCTGAATGAATACGCACGCATATGCTCAGTTTTTCTTTAACGTGATTAACCAAATATAAACCTAAACCTGATGATGCCGTATTATTTCTATTTGAAGTAGACGTAAATCCTTTATCAAAAATTCTAGGTAAATCCTTTTCACTGATACCTTTGCCTTCATCTTTAATTTCGAGTACAACGTGTCCACTTTCTTTTAATGCACGTATATGTATCATACTTTCTTCACTATATTTAACAGCGTTAGATAACACTTGTCTAATCATCATGCGACACCACTTTGTATCTGTATATACATTCAATGTATCCTCAAAATCTAAGTCATAACCAATGCCTTTAGACTGGCTGATGTATCTTGTAATCTGTATTTCTTCTATTACAAGCCGTTTCAATGGCACATGTTCGAAATACATATCTTTATTCTGAGATTCAAGTCGCGTTAAAAATAACTGCCTATCTAACATATCATTGATACGCGACCATTCATAAAGTAAGGCGTGCTTCCTAGATAAATCTTGTTCTTTTTCTATTAACAGTTTCATTGCTGTTACAGGTGTCTTAATATCATGTACAAAATCAGTCAACGCCGCTTCCGTAGATTGAATTTGTTGCTTTTGATGTGTAACTAATGCTTTTTGATTCGTGATTTGTCCATATAAGTAATTCACCATTTCTTGTTGAAACGGTGTGTCTGCTAATGATTTATGTTTCAAAGCTTCTGGTTCTATATTTTCGTCAAGATGCTTATAAAATTTCACTTCTTTTAAATAAGTAAATATTAAGAACAACACCGATAGGCCTATATTTAAAATAATAATATATAAAATGCTATATACACTAATATCATAATCTAAATAAGCAATACCTAAGAAAATGAAATGCAGAAATAATAGCCATAGTATCCAATATATGCGCGAGCGTAAAAAGATAAAAAACCATTTTAAATTAGCCATGCGCCATATATCCTTTGCCAATTTTCGTTTCAATGGCATCATTCATATCTATATCTACTAATTTCTTTCTTAATCTATTCACATTAACGGTTAATGTATTGTCACTAACAAAAGCTTCATCATCCCACAACGCAGTGATGAGTGTATCTCTCGTAACAATTTGATCTTGTTTTTTCACAAGCATTTCTAATATAATCATTTCCGTTTTAGATAAATATATTTGATGATCCTCTTTACTTATACTACCTTTTGATAAGTCTAATATCGCATCTTGCCATGATAGCACACGCTTTTCATCTAAGCTAAATTGATAGACACGTCTGTATATGGCTTGGAGTTTCGCTATTAATACATTGGTATTAAATGGTTTTTGAACATAATCATCCGCGCCAAGTTCCATACTCATCACTTGATCCATTGGATTGTCCCTAGATGATAAAAATAAAATGGGTGTATTAGAGACTTCCCTAATTTTTCTTGTCCAATAAAATCCATCATATTTGGGTAATTTAACATCCATAATGACGATTGCGGGATTAACAGATTCAAATTTAGTCATCACATCATTAAAATCATCTATACCATTTACATTGAAATCCCATTGTTCCAACTCTTCACTTAATTCTTTAAATAATGTCATATCATCTTCTACTAATAGTATATCCATAAAGTCACCTTTTTATTTTGTATATTTTATATCTTCACCTGACTGGATTCGTCCATTAAAATGCTTAATTCGACAATCGATTTCAAAGCCACGCAGCATTAAACCTTGAAACGGCGATTGAAATAAGTAATACACAGGCCAAACTAATTTAGGTATATAGTCATATAGATGCACTAAGACAGTTTGTGTCCCTTTCAGCATACGGAACTCCAGCTTACCTTGCTTTATTACATTGGGTTTAACAATAGAACCACTTACTAAATGTAGCACAATCATATCATATTCGACTTGCATTTTATGAAGTACTAACACAGGTTTCTGCTTATCTTTTATGTAGATTACATAATTATCCTTGTCTTTGTACGCATGCAGCATCGTTCCTTTTGTTTCATTTAACCAATTAAAATAATATTCAACCATTTGGTCTAATGTCCAATTCATCGGTAATTGAATACTCAACGCACTGCGTACATCATCATATTTAGAGACTTGTAATTCAACTGACACATGTGGGCGTGAAACGATCGCTTCCGTTTGTTCTACTGGTACACCGTATGCTGACAAACGTTGAATGGTTTCATGATCAAATCGACTACCGCTAATATAAATAATTTTACCTATACCGTTCTCAGCAGCCGCTCTTCCAAAATTGTCAGAAGCAATTAAGTTTAAATCTCTTGCTGTTGCTTGTGTTAATTTAGCTGAATGTTTGGTTGGATCCAAATAATAAATGGCAATATCCATGTCTTCCATCGCATTTAATACATCATCATAATTATAAATATCTTTTTTCAACCATATCACTTCTTGGAAATCTTTCTCTTTAGGATATTTGGATAATGTATATAGATTGCCTTCATCTTTTATAGAATGAATCAAGTTTTTCCCTATATAACCTGTGACACCAGCGAGTAAAATATTGGGCTTCATAAGCATACTTCCTTTTTATTAGTTTGACTCTATTTAAATAATACCTAGTAATATCATGCTAATGATGTTAAGTTATACTATAACTGAGTATTAGCAAAATAGATATAAGGAGTGTTCATACATGGTTCATCAAATACGTGAAATTGGTATCAATGATATAGATTCATTTGTAAAGTTATTAACGACAATTTATGATGAATCTGATTACTTAATATATAATCCTGGGGAATATGCACCGTCTAACAATGACGCCATTGCAAACTTGGAACATTACATCACATCACCTTCTAACGCCATTTACGTAGCAGAGAATAACGATGAACTCGTTGGCTTTGCTATTGTTACGACAGGTAATTTTGAACGCACACGCCACGAAGCTATATTTTCTATGGGCGTTATCAGACATTATCGAGAGAAAGGGCTCGGTCAATCATTAATCAACTCTGTTGAAGCATGGTGTTTAAATCATCATATCCGTCGTATTGAAGCTTCGGTCGTTCCTGAAAATGAAACAGCAGTAGATTTATTTAAAACTGCAGGATACCAAATTGATGGTGAATTACGTGACAAATTGTATATAGATGGTAAATACTTTAACAAATATGTCATGTCGAAGTTACTACTTTAATTTACCTCTCAACTATTTATCTAAACGTCGCTTATATCTATGTTTTTTGTAAATGAAAAACATGTCAAACAGTAAACTAACTTCACTATTTATTGTCTCAATTTCACATTGTAGCAGCAGTAATGCGCGTAGATGTCAGTTTTTTATCATTTTCTGTTAGATTAACCTGGAAGAATGGAACTTGGTCATCTTTTTCAGTTAAGTAGAATGTATTATCTAATTACTAATTGTCTTATCTGTTGTACTTTAACTCATGTTATATAGTAATTTATAACGTTTTGATATATGTGACAAAGTGCATACACAAGAAATGAGCTACTCGAATCGTATGATAAATCGTAAATATTGTAAGTTATTAAAATAAAAAGCTAATCCGATAAACGGATTAGCTTTTTTGAGCATAGTCATTGGCAAGCTCTTTAGATTTACACTTAAATCTTCAACATACATACCAATGTATATGATGCATTAATTTATTAATATGGATTTAATTCGATACCATTAGGATTCGATGTTTCTTCATCCACTTCAGTTTCTACACCTGAAGAATTTGTATTTCTACTTAAGAAACTTTGCACTTTTTTCATATTTTGTTTCGATTCTGGTAACTCTAAATGGAATTGATATTGATGTCTTAAATTGTGCGTTCCATCATAAAATAGTTTATCTGTAGGTATACCTTTAGATTTTAATTTTTTATAAAACTCAATGTTTTGGCTATAAAACGGATCTGCATCACCTACTGATAAAAATGTAGGTGGATAGTCTTTTGTAACTTGATTAATCGTGGACATTTCACTAATATATTTAAACTGTGTCTCCCAGTCTCTCTTACCAGTATAACTTTCCATAAACAGTTGTATCCTTGGAAATTCAGTGGCTTTAACGGTTTTCATATCGTAAAAGCCTCCAAAGAAGATTGCCGCTTTTATTTTATCTGGTTCAAATTGCTGTTCAAATCCCATATCATCTCTTAGAGATTTATTCGTTTGCATTGCAGTATATTGACTTGATAGCTGAGCACCTGCTGAATCACCACCAAAAATCACTTGATCAAAATCCATAGGTAACTCATGTTTATTTTTTTTAATAAATTGTACCGCTTGGTCAATTTGATGAAGTTGCGTTGGATATTTATAGTCAGGTGCAAGTGCATAGTTAATATTTACTACGATATATCCCTGTTCAGCAATTTTTGATAGTAACGGATTCTTATATTGTTTATCCCCTGCTATAAAACCACCACCATGCATCCAAAATACGACCGGCAATTTATTATCTTTATCTAAATCAGTAGGCGTTAAAATATCTAATCTACTGTTTGGTACGCCTGTACTATAAGTTATATTGGTAAATGCATTGACGTTTCTATTATTAATTTGTACTTTTTCTTTTATTTCTCTAGAATGCTGTCGATCATACTGCTGTTTTAACAACAACGCAGTAACTAACGCTACCACAATAAATACAATCACAGTAATTATCGTCCACTTGTAATTTTTCTTCATGCATGACCTTTCCTTTCGGAAGCATTGTACCATAATTCATACAGTAGTGTGAATTGGCTAACAAATATAGATGAATGAAAAAGTCTGAGACATCAATAAGTAAGATGCCTCAGACTTTTACTCAATGGGAAGTAGAAATAAAGTCCCTTCCCTAATGATAATTATTTAATATATCTTTTTATTTAAGCAATAAATTTCTTGTTCTGACGTTTTCTACTATAATATTTCACAAGTACGCCTATTACAACAACTAAACCTACAACACCCATAATTGGATATAAGAAGTTGATAAGCCCAGCGAAACCTACAAAGCTTAATGCGAATGCAACAATTACCATAACCACGATAAATATGTGATATTTTTTACTATATGGTTCTGTAAATCTTGCCGCAAATGAGTACATTAAACCAAGAATTGTATTATACATTACCGCTAACATAATGATAGATAACACTAAACCAATCCAAGGATGGATATCATTAGCTAACGTTAACATTGGAATAGATGCATCTTCGATTTTTGTAAATTCTGATTGTAATGCAAAGTTGATAAGTGCTAATAATATCATATAAACGATACCACCAAATAATGCACCTGCGCCTGAAACTCTACGTCTCGAAGCATCGCCACCAATTGCAACAATCGTACTAAACCCAACTGCAAATGCTAAACCACCATAGTTGATACCATATAAGATACCTTTTACGAGACTTGCATCTGGAACTGAGTCATTGACTTCACCAAACGAAATACTTCCATTAAATAAGTAATACGCAGCAATAATAACAACTAAAATTATTAAGAATGGTGTGACTACGCCTAAAGCACGTACAATTTTGTTAAAGTCCATTAATAAAGTGATATAAATTACAATAACCATTATCAATGCACCCAACCATGTTGGTACGCCAAAACTTTCTTCAAACGTTGATCCTGCGCCAGCAATCATTGTGACTGAAATACCAAATAAGAAAAATATTAATAAGTAATCGACAATTTTACTGAACTTATTTCCAAATAAGTAATCTAAAGTAGACTCATGATTTTGTGCATCAAAAGCAGTTCCGATTTTCGCAACTTGTCTACCTATAAATCCTAAAATCAGACCCGAAAGTATAACACCGATGTATGACCATAAGCCATATGGTGAGAAGAATTGCATTACTTCCTGTCCTGTTGAAAAGCCGGCACCTACAACGATACCAACATAAGCGAATCCAATTTTTACCGCTTCTTTATTCAACCCCATGTAAATTTAACCTCCTCATAGTTAACACATTGAGTTATTATAACTTACTGAATATATTTTGCAACAGCACACCATAAAATTTTACACTATACATTATTTTTAACACAAATATACATTCAACTTAATATTATTAAAAATTCAATCAGTGTATTAAATATACTATTTACATAAAATAACAACCGTTAAAACCGCTTGATTCGAGCATTTTTTGCAACTTTATACATGACTACTTTCCAAGAATACATTTAATATCCCTTTAAAATTTTTCGTGAGGATATAATATCTAGATATGAGATTACAAACACAAAGAACCAAGTGAAACACATTACAGATAAATGTAGTTTACTTGGTTCTATTTAAAATAGATTGGATTATTTGTCAAAATCTAATATTTTTAATGCTTCACCTAAATTAACTAACGCATTAATGGGCATTTTTAAAACGATTTAACTCGTTAAATTCAACAACCACATTATCCATACGTTTAGCAGTTTCTTTAAGCACATTACGCGCAACACTATTCGTAGGATCTAATTTAAGTATTTGGCGTGATACGTCGAATGCTTTTTTATCAGAAATGACTGGTTCCGGAACTGCATGTAATAATAACATTTGTAACAAGCTTTTTACTTCTTTGCCCTCAGTGATTTTTATGGATGCTTCTGCATGATAAAATGCAGAATCCAAAGCCCCATGGAGTTCACTTAATGGATAGACTAATAAGAGGAACGCTAAATCGTGCATTTCTGCCGTTTCTTCTTCTTTCATCATATCTAAAATACATGTATAAAACATAATATTTTCCACTTCATGAGCACTTGAAATATAAGCTTCTTCAAATTCCATAAAATCTGACTGGGACATTAAACGTTTGACTGACTCAAATTCGCCGTTTAAGACATGCTTTTGTATTAAATCTTTCATGGCAATGTCCTCCTAGGTATCCAGATTTCTATAACAGTTAGCTTTTATTCTACCATAATCTATCTCTATATTCATTTAAAAAAGAAGTTTTTTGTCAAATTAGTTGCTACCTTCATATTTAACTTACTTTTTATAGTTTTTAACAATAGCTATGCGCTTTAGCCAAATGTTTTATTTAACGCTTCTATGGTCTCATCAATAGATCCACCAACTGATAATTTAACTGCTGCAGTAAAACTCCCTTCAACAATAGGTGCATCAACTTTCTCTACTCGATGTTGCCCTTCATACATCTCAATTGCTAAATCTAAGTTCATTTCTGCAGACCCGATATCATAAAAACATAACGTATCATCATCTACTTGATTAATTAACGCTTGTATATGGTCATATGACGTACCGATATCATCGCCTACACCACCTTGATCAATTACTGTCACACCCGGTGCCATTTGTTTTAATAAATCTTTTGTACCAGCCGCAATTGCTTTACTATGACTAATGATTACGATTTGAGTCATTATGATTCATCTCCAATCAATGCATTTAAAATGTAAACACTACTCTGTGCGCCTGGGTCAACGTGTCCTTTCGAATCTTCCTTGAAATAGGAAGCACGTCCTTTTGTAGCTTCAATATCTTTTGTCATATCAGCATATGATTGCAATACATCAAGCGTCAAGTTTTCACCTTGTTGTATGGCTTGATTAGCACGTTCGATAACGTCAAACATGGTTTTTTCATTTAATTCTACTTTGCCTCTTTGCGCAATCGCTTCTGAAAATGAATTTAATAGTGCTTTTAAATTGTCTTGATCAATTTCTTCATTGACCACTTGAGACATTTTTACAAAGCTGAAGCCATACAAAGGGCCTGAAGCACCGCCGATATGAGACATTAAAGTCATTCCAGTAGACTTTAATAAACTTTGCATAGAGCTGTCATCAATATTATCAGGTAAAGCTTTAAAGCCTCTTACCATGTTAACACCATGA
This sequence comes from Staphylococcus sp. Z5-21, assembly GCF_056529615.1. Classification (NCBI taxonomy): domain Bacteria; kingdom Bacillati; phylum Bacillota; class Bacilli; order Caryophanales; family Staphylococcaceae; genus Staphylococcus; species Staphylococcus sp. Z5-21. The sequence goes on from NZ_CP096462.1 coordinate 2,178,124, forward strand.
TCCCCATCACCAATAGCTCTATCTAAATCCGTAAGTAGTGTTTCTTTTTCTTCAAATACTTCTACTAATTCTAATAACCGTGCTTTGAGTTCAGAGATATTCATGCTTCCACTCCTTCAGTTTATGTTTTAAGATATTTTAATTAAAATAATGACTTGAGGTTGGCGTATTGATCGCAGTTAGGATTGCTTCTGAATTCGGTACAAGCGTTAACGAAAATCCTTGCATATCTAAAGCTGTCATATAATCGCCTACTAACCATTGAGCAACTGTTTTATCGTTTTTATCCATATATTCAGCAACATATTTTGCCACTATATTAAGCTCTGAAAGCGGCGTGGCACCCATGCCATTGACCATTACGATCAAATCATCTGATTGTACTTCTTTGAACAATTCATTTAATAAACGTTCTACAATGTTATCTACGGTTTCTATTTTTTCTCTTGATAGACCTTTCTCACCATGTATACCGATGCCTATTTCCATTTCATCCTCTGCTATGTCAAAACCAAATTGACCTGTTGTTGGTACCATGGGCGCTGTAATGGCCATACCAATCGTATTGATATTTGGTAAAAAGTTCTCTATCTTTTCTTTGATATCCGATAATACCACGCCATTCTCTGCTAAGTGACCCGCATATTTATGAACGAGTACTGTACCCGCAACACCTCTACGTTTTTCTTCGTCGCTTACTGCAATATCATCTTTCACAACCACTGTTTCTACGTGAATGTCTTCCATTTCAGCCATTTCTTGTGCCATTTCAAAATTCATAACGTCACCAGCATAGTTTTTCACTACTAATAATACGCCATCACCATTGTCTACAGCTTTAATCGCGCTTAATATTTTATCAGGTGTTGGTGATGTAAAGACTTCGCCACAAACTGCAGCATCCAACATGCCTTGTGCTACGTAACCCGCATGTGCTGGTTCATGGCCACTACCACCTCCAGAAACAATCGCTACACCTTTTCCTTTTTTATGTTTTCTAACAACAACGGTATCTGAAATAATCTCAATTTCTTTATTTGTGATTGAAAGTCCATCTAACATATCATTTAAAAAATGTGTTTTTTCTTTAATCAATTTTTTCATAACGACGACCTCCTCATTTATCTATTTATTCTTAGTATACCCCACTCACAAATGTAAACGCTAACATATAAGCGTTGATTCTTCTAATTTTTCCAACATTATGGTTACCTTCTAAAATTGAGCATATAAAACGAATACTTGTATCAACTTCAACAAGTATTCGTCTCAATATTTCATCTATTAAACTGATTTTGTTTTGTACATTAAGTATAAGAAATAAGGTGCTCCGATAATTGCAACAACAATTCCTGCTGGAATACCAGATGGCTGTAAGATAACTTGTCCTAAAGTATCTGCCAATACAAGTAAGAAAGCACCAATTAATATAGAAATTGGTAAGAACAACTGGTGTCTTGGTCCGACAATTGATTTAGCAATATGAGGCCCTAATAATCCTATAAAACCTATTGCACCTACAACCGATACTGCGGCAGATGAAAGTAAGACTGCGACAAGTAGAAGGATAATACGTTCTCTACCGATTTTCACACCGACACCTTGTGCAATATGCTGATGTGTATTCAATAAGTTTAAGACATTCGCTTTAAATAGTAAAAATGGTATAAGTACAATAATCCATGGTAAGAAGGCAATAACAAATGCCCACTCATCTCCCCAAATATTACCAGCAAGCCATGAAGCAATAAACTCTGATTGATCTTCATCGAATGTAGACATTAATGTTAATGAACCACCGCTTAGTGCTGAGGCCATACCAACACCAACTAGCACCATACTTGCAGGCGTAATACCTTCACCTTTGTTATAACTGAATGAAAATATAATGAGCGCAGTCAGTACGCCACCGATCATACTTATAATAGGGAGGACGTAAACAAAATTGGCTGCATCAACCTGACCTACAACTATAAATAACGCAATAACAAAGCCACTACCTGCGTTGATTCCAAGAATACCCGGTTCCGCTAATGGGTTCTTAGTCACACTTTGTATAATAGCCCCACTCATAGCTAATGCTGCGCCTGCTAAAATTGTAATAATCATTCGTGGTAATCTAAACTCCATGAGTATTAAGGTATCTGTATAGGCTCCTTGACCAATTAGCGTCTTGAAAAACGTGCCAACTGACATCTTATACTCACCTGAAGTCATACTCCAAGCACATGCCAACAATACTAAGATAGTTAGAATCACCATTGTGATCCATTGTTTATGTTTTAATCTTGGATCTATCATGAGAAGCGTCCCCCTCTTTTAACTAAGTATAAGAAGTAAGGTACACCAATAAAGGAAATAATTGCACCAACTGGAGCTTCTCCTAGCATACGTGCAACTGTATCCGCAACAAGTAGTAACAAGCCACCAACAACTGCCGTAAGTGGAATAACACGAGCATAATCTGTTCCTACTAAATATCTCACTATATGCGGTACCATTAAACCGACAAATGCTATTTGACCAACCATCGCTACGGCTATACCTGCCATAATCATAGATAAAATCAACGTAATTGCGCGCGTGAATGCTACATTTTGACCAAGGCCTTTAGCAAGGGTTTCGCCTAAATTTAATATTGTTAATTGCTTACTCATTGAAATGATAATGACAAGTGCAATTAAAATAAATGGCGCTGCCCACATTAATTGATTCCAAGTCGTACCTGAAACACCACCGGCACTCCAAAACGTTAAACTTTGATTTAATCTAAATAACAATGCGACACCTTGACTTAATGCAGTCAATAGCGCACTGACGGCTGCACCTGCTAATATAATACGCATAGGATTAAACCCATCACTTCTTGACCTACCAATCATGAGCACAATAAAGCCACCCATTAATGCACCTATGAATCCAGCAAACATCATAACGATAAATGGTGCTGTCGGATAGAATGCAAAAGTGAGCGCAAGCATGAATGAAGCACCCGAATTCAGACCAATTAAACTCGGGTCAGCCAAACCATTTTTAGTAACACCTTGAATGACTGCACCTGAAGTACCCAATGCAACACCAACTAAGATTGCACCTATATCTCGTGGTATGCGTATTTCACTTATGATATTATGTTGTTGATTTTTAGGGTCATAGTTAAATATTGCTTCAAAAATAGTCGATAAATGAATTTTAGCATCACCAAATAAGATTGAAGTAATCAAGGCAACAATCAATAGTAGCACTGCTATAATAAATGTCGTTGTAAAATTCAACTTCCCTTTTCTCTTTGTAGTCATAATTTATCCCTAAACCTCAGAATAACTTCTTCTGCATAAATCGTATGTTACTAGCATAGGTTTTCCAGTTCTTGGGTCTGTACTAATCTCTACATCGATATTAAACACTTTTTCTAAAATATCTTTCGTTAACACTTCTTCAGTCTCACCAGTCGCAATAATATCGCCATTTTTCATAGTAATTAAATGATCTGAAAAACGGACAGCCTGGTTTATATCATGTAAAACCATGATAATTGTACAACCTTGTTCTTTATTTAATTGCGTAATCAATTCCAAGATTTCTAATTGGTGAGAAATATCTAGATATGTTGTTGGTTCGTCTAAGAAAATAATATCTGTACGTTGAGCTAAAGCCATAGCTATCCATACACGCTGACGTTGTCCACCACTCAAGTCATTGATAGAACGCAATTTAAAATCATACGTACCAGTTACGCGCATTGCCCAATCAATTTCCTTTTTGTCTTCTGCAGACAGACGACCAAAGCCTTTTTGATGCGGAAAGCGACCATATGATACAAGCTCACCGACTGTCAATCCATCAGCAACTTCTGGTGATTGAGGTAAAATCGCTATTTTCTTTGCAATTTCTTTCGTAGAATGTGAATGTATGTTTTCACCATCTAACTTAATTTCTCCATTTTTAACCGGTAATAACCGTGATAACGCTTTAAGTAATGTTGATTTCCCACAACCGTTTGGTCCTATAATAGAAGTAATTTTTCCATCTGGTATGTGTACATCTAAATTATTGACGATGACATTATCTCCATAACCTATAGTGACCTGTTCTCCTTTTAAGCGATTCATAATTTCCCTTCTTCCTATAGCAGTAAGCATCATAGCCTGTTTATTCCCTTATAAATTTTATCTATTGACTTATAAATTTTCCATATTTTTTAAATGATAATCATTATCATAGATGTCATTATATCATTTTTTAAACCTATTGACTATCAAATGTTTTTATAGTATTTCTTTACTTTATAATCTGTTTATATCTATATACTTTTTATTTTCAGTTGCTTATATGTTCGTTTTCAGGGGAGCTTTTTAAGCAAAATAAATAGCCTTTAGTTATGAATTACTTCATAAATTAAAGGCTAAAAGTGAATTAATTTATTTTTAATGTTCGTCGATTAAAAAACCGTTACCATATACATCTCGTACATCATGTATTACTAAAAAGGCATCGCTGTCTATTTTTCTAATTAAGCGTTTCGCACGTGTGACCTGTGTCTTCGTTATTACAACATACAAGATATCTTTTTCTTGTTTAGAAAAATAGCCACGTCCATTTAAAATGGTAAGTCCACGTCCTACTTGCTCATCTATTACTTTAGCAATTTCATCTGGTTTGCTTGAAATAATGGTCATTGCTTTTTTCGTATTCAAACCTTCTATGACATAATCCATCACTTTGGTACCAATGTATAGCGAAATCACTGTTACAAGTGCACTAGAAATTGGAATAACCGATAATGAAATCGCTACGACAATCAAGTCAAAGAATAGCAATGCATACGGTGTACTGACATCTAAATATTTATTGGCAATGCGCGCTAAAATCGTTGTCCCCGCTGTTGTGCCACCGGCAAGTACAATAATCCCGATACCGAGCCCGACACATGTACCGCCAAACACTGCATTCACTAAAATATTACCGGTTTCAATCTTCCAGCTTTCGGTAAACTCTAAGAATATAGAGATAAGTATGGTTGCAACTATCGTTAAGTACATACTTCTCTTGCTTAAAAATTTATAGCCTATCGCAATTAACAATGCGTTAAAAACAAAGTTTGTGATACCTGGAGAAATGTGAAAGGCATAGTACAGAACAATCGCTATACCAGTTACGCCTCCTTCACCTAAATCAGCAGATATGATAAATGTATTTACGCCAGCTGAAAATATAAATGATCCAAAAACGACTAATATTAAATCACGTACTGTTTTATTCACCCACACGACCCCCTTCGATTTGCTTCAATCAATTGAATGTTAGCAAATAATCGTCAATACCACAACATCTATATTGTCGCAAAAGCCCAATTCATCGGTCTAAATCGCTATGATACTGCCGATACTTTATATCACAACTTTTTAAAGTTTAAAAATTCTGAAATTTCTGTTTACTTATACATCTCTGTTTGCTATAATAAAATCTATCTTCTTATTGATAGCCAATAAGAAGCCATCTCCTTTGTGTTGTTTATAGTAACAAACAAAACAATTTTTGCTCGAGTATATTTTTAGTACCTAGTCCTTACTAATTATGTACAATTAATTCATTTCCCGTAAAAACCAAGTAATGATGAATGTGTCTCCTCACTTCAATTACTTGGTTTTTTATTGTGTTTTTTGGTACCAAGTCCTATCAATACAGAACTAATGTGATAGGACTTCTTCAACAAAGCGATGCCACTCTTTTAAACAATAAAAAAAGAGTGTACAGAAACCTAATTTAGAAAAAATTAAGTTCCCTATACACTCCAACATGGTTTTGAGATAAAAAACATATAAGCACTTTAAAACCTATATATATATACCTCGCATGCTTCACATCTATCTTATTTTATTATGCATTTTAAAATCATACCTCATTCAACTTACCAAGCAAATAATCCAACGAAACCTGCAGTCATTAATGATACTAAAATACCAGCAAGTAATAGCATTGGGACATATTGTGAAACAAAATCGGATGTTTTCTTATCTACGATCCCTTTCAAAGTACCTACAATCATACCGATTGTTGAGAAGTTAGCAAATGAGATTAAAAATGTTGTGATTACTGCACGTCTATGTGGTGAATAGGAATCAACGACGTCTTTAATTTGCCCCATCACAACGAACTCATTTGTAACAATTTTTTTAGCCATTTGTTGTGCTACAATCCATGCTTCGCCCCATGGTAAACCTAATAGTAATGCGAATGGATACATGAACGCACCGAGTATTTGATCTAGACCGAAACTACCTTTAATACCTGCCCAACTTCCCACGATGCCAGTTATTAAGTTAATTAATCGATCAATTAAATCTGATAAAGCTACAAAACTAATAACAAACGCCACAATTATTAGAATCAGTTTACCAGCATTAAGTACAGAATCGCCTAAGAATGAGAAGAACGGTTGGCGTTCCACTTCATCATTTTGAATACTGTAAATAATATCTTCTTTTTCTTCAAGAGTGACTGGATTTAATATCGATGAAACAATAATTGCATTAATAATATTTAATGGAATGGCAGTTAGTACCAAATCACCTGGAACCATAGAGACATATGCACCAACAATGGCGCCAGATATCGAACTCATTGCCATCATTGCAACAGTTAACACACGTGTTTCTTTCATACGCTTCAATTGTTCATTTGAAACAGCTAAAGCTTCTGTATTACCTAAAAACATCATTTCGATACTAAAGAATGACTCGAACTTAGGTTGTCTTGTAACTTTCGCTAATACCCAACCTATACCACCAATGACTTTTGGTAATATATTAAAGTACATTAAAATATCGAATAATGGTACAACTAATAAAATTGGGAATAAAGCACTTACTGCCATGTCCATTGCACCTGGTTTCACCCAACTTGCAAATGCAAAGCCTGTCCCAGCATGTGCAGAATCAATCACCCAAGAAATACCATTCGCTAACGATTGTACTGCTGTTTTCCCCCAAGGAAAGTACATTAAAAACCATGCTAAGAATAAATTTATTAGTACTAAAATAGCAATAGATTTCCATTGAATATGCTTTTTGTTTCTAGAAAATAAGACTGCAATCCCTAAAAATACAAACAATCCTATTATGTTTATCACTAAGAACATCAATACACCCACCATTTCTAATTTAAATCATTGTTATCAATGTATGTTTGAAAGTACACCTGTTGCTATGTATTTTGAAAATATAAATAAACAAATTGTCTCCATCCTTAATAACGCATGCATTAATTATTAAGTTTCAACTTTCCATTTATCCTTTTTTCTTCTAATTTTTAGTTTGTTCAATCATCATAATAAATGAGTTATACTTTCATAAGACATTACTTTGAATCTACTTAATAATTATATCACGCATGTACTTTATATAAAATAACTATTTTATAGTTCGTTTTAATCGAAAAAAACAGTCATTCACTTCCTAAAATATTCGTGTTTAATTATGAAAACGGCTTCATTTGATAAACAAATGAAGCCGTTTCTGTTCTTTTTATTTTGTTAAGTTCTGTGTGTTTACAAATTGTTGATATTTTTCATGATTAGTAATTAGTTCTTGATGTGTACCTCTACCTGTTACTTTTCCAGCATCAATAAAGATAATTTGCTCCGCTTTTTTAATAGTAGAAAGTCTATGTGCGATAACAACCGTCGTACGATTTTCCATTAATTCCTCTAATGCGTCTTGTATTTTCCGTTCGCTCTCACTATCTAAATTAGCAGTAGCTTCATCAAGTAATAAGATATCTGGATTTTTAACAAAACAACGGGCAACATCGATACGTTGACGTTGGCCACCTGATAGTTTCAATCCACGTTCACCGACGACCGTATCGTAACCATCTTCAAACTGTTCAATAAATTCATGACAATTTGCTAACTTCGCGTAATGAATCAATTCTTCATCAGTGACTTCCCGATTAATACCATATAAAATATTATCCTTAATAGTACCGTTCATCATTGAATTGGATTGCATGACATAGCCTATTTTTTCACGCCATTGCCCTAATGCAATATCGTAAATTGAATTACCACCATATGTAATATCGCCATCTTCAATATCGTACATACGCTCTATAATATTAAAGATTGTACTCTTACCTGATCCTGAGGGACCTACAAATGCTGTGACTTTACTTGGAGGTATTTCAAAATTAACATCCGAAAGTATGGGTTTCGTACCATACTTAAAATCAACGTTTTCAAATATTAAGCTGCCATCATTAATTTCTGATGCTTGAGTGACATTTAAAAGTTCCGTTGGTTCTTCCATAATTTCATAGATACGACTACTGGCACCAACTGCCTTTTTATAGTCTGTAACTAAAGTTGATAAATTAATTAATGGGGATGACAGTTGGATTACATAAAATATCATGGCAATTAACGTACCGGCTGTTATTGCCCCTGTCGAAATTCTGATTGCACCAAAACCTAATATAATGGCAATCGTGAGTAGCATAATCACACCTGATATCGGTTGGATGATGGCAGTAATTTTAGCCTGTTTCAATCCTAAAAAGTATATTTCTTTTAAATTTTTATGTGCATTATCCAATTCTAAATCTTCAGTATGAGAAACCTTTACTAAACGCATTTCTGTTAAAACACGTCCTAACAAACCACTGAAATTCGCGATTTCTGACTGAGTTTTTTTAGAAATGTTTTGCATTACTTTACCGAGTGGTATCATAATCAATACAAAAATAGGTATCGTAATAAATGTTAATAACGTCATCTGCCAATCCATGACAAATAACATAATCATAGATCCAATGATCGTTAGCACAGAAGGTAAGAGATTGGGTAATTTCTGAGAAATAAATTCATTAATTACTTTCGTATCATCTGTTAAACGACTCATTAATTGCCCACTTTCGTTTTGATCAAAGAATGGCATTTTCAAATGAATGATATGGCGCCATAACACAGAACGAATGGCATAAATAATTTTTTCTCCAATTTTGCTTAGTAAATATAAACCAATCCCACTCAATAATGCATTTACTATAAAAATAGAAATGAATCCAGCGACAAACATCCAATTCATATTTTCAAATGAAAATTTGTCCACAAGCTTACCTGTGAAAAATGGTACGAGTAGTCCTGTAATACTACCTAATGAAGAAATCAATACGGCAATAATAATCAGCCCTACCGGCCATGATAATTTTTTGAATAAGTAGAATAATGGATTCTCTTGCTTCATGTTTTTGACCTCTTCTTAAAATTTTTATTTCTTTTATACGATAATTGAGCAGAAATTTAAAAATTTCATTAAATGAATTACAATTCAACTGATTCTATTTTACACAACCCTTTTCCATTCCACAAATACCCTAAACTAATAGGGTTATATTTTATTATAAGTTTGCAATATGCTAAAATATTTCTATTGCACCAAAACTGAATATATTAAGAGGGAATGTCATTATGAGAAAGTTTATACTAACTATTATAACTGTACTCTTCATTGGTACAATTATAACACCTTTTGCACAAGCTGAAAGCATTACGCCAACTCAGGCTGCTAATCAATATGGCTATAATGTCACAGATTCATATCAACCAGAAGGCGCCATTAATGTTTCGCAAACAGGGCAACTATTATATCAATACAATATCAATAAAACATGGTATCCCGCTTCGATGACTAAATTAATGACCATGTATTTAACACTCGAAGCAGTAAATAAAGGTGATTTGTCTTTAAATGATAAGGTTAAAATCACAGATGAACACTATAGAATGTCTACACTTCCTGAACTAAGTAATACAAAACTTTATCCAGGTGAAACATATACGATCAAAGAGTTATTACAAATTACGGTGTCTAACTCTAGTAATGCTGCTGCGCTTATTTTAGCTAAAGAAGTTTCTGGGAATCTTTCAGACTTTACAGACAAGATGAATTCAAAAGCAAAATCATTAGGCATGAAAGATACGCATTTTGTAAACCCTACTGGTGCTGAAAATAAACAATTAAAAGATTTCGCACCTAAAAAATACAAAAACGAAGACAATAATACGTCAACTGCTAAAGACTTTGGCATTTTATCACAACATGCTGTACAAGATACACCAAAAATTTTAGATTTTACTAAACAACTTGCGCCAACCCAACACGGTGTAACTTATTATACATTTAACCATTCACTTGAAGGTGCCGATATGAGCCTAGAAGGTACTGACGGATTAAAAACAGGTTCAAGTGATATCGCCGATTACAACCATACCATTACAACCAAACGTGATGGTTTCCGAATTAATCAAGTTATCATGGGCGCCGGCGACTATAAAAACCTTGGCGGCGAAAAACAACGTAATATGATAGGTAATGGATTGATGAACATGTCCTTTGATCAATATAAATATACAAAAATATTATCAAAAGGCGAACAAAAAATTAACGGTAAAACGTATTTTGTTGAAAAAGATCTTTACGATGTATTACCAAAAGACTTCGATAAAAACGACTACAAAGTCGTTATTGAAGATGACAAAGCACATATCGACTATGACCGTGAATTTATTTCAGATAAATATGGTCCACCATCAGTTAATGTTAATAAACCACTTGTACATCAAGCAACAACAATTGTAAAATCATCTTGGGATGAACATCCAATCTTAACATTATTAGGTACCATTTTAATCATTGTAGCCATAGCCATTGTTATTTATCTTATTATCGACTTATTCAGAAAAAAATCACGTAATAAAAAATAATATTACCCGATGGGAGTGGGACTACGAAATCTCAATAAAAAATTTGATTTCTGTACCACTTCCATTTTTTACACATAAAAAGGTTGTTGAAGTCAGTTCACCTCAACAACCTTTTTATGTGTTATTTAATTTTTTCAAAACAAGTTCCATTTATATAGCACATTTTACTTTTCACTATCACCATATAATTCTTTTTTAATTTTAGTTGTAGATATACCCTCTGTACGATTAAGATATATCACTTCACATTTGTCTTTTAAGAAATCAAATTCGCCTTCCCAATCATGGCCCATTACAAAAGTATCCACTTCATAGCGATCAACGTCAATTTCTTTTTGGCCCCAACCACTTTCTGGGATAACAAGGTCAACATAACGTATGGATTCTAACATCATTTTACGTTGTTCAAAGTTATAATAAGATTTTTTATTTTTAATGCGATTAAACTCATCTGTTGATAAAGCAACTATTAAATAGTCACCCATTTCTCTTGCTCTTCTTAACAATTCAATATGACCATAATGTAATAAATCATATGTGCCATAAGTAATTACTCGTTTCATAAACTATACTCCTTAACAAAAAATTTACTTAAATTTTACATTTTAAAAATTATAGCATATTCCATACAAGTTTACGAATATCGACTGTTTTTATCGGTTTAAAATTTGTTTCAATTTCATTCTTCCTCTGAATCGAGCGCGTTTGGGTAAAATTTCCGCTTTAAAGCGATAATAATTCGGTCTACCAATACCAACCTTTAACAATGTATCTCTCCATTGTTGATACAGCGCTTTATTCCACTTTTTACTGCCTTGCTCAATCACTTTTACAATTCTAAACATCGCTGCACCATCGTAATCTGTTTTCTGCATTTCCATCATGTATGCAATAACTAAATCTAATAATTGTTGTGTTATTATGTCATGCTTTTCAATATATGATTGCAATAAATAACTGACAATCAACTCATCCATGCGGTAGCTATAATAAATTCTTGATTCTCTAAGTAATAACGTATCCATAACACGCGCTCTTACTTTAACTGCATCTTGCATATACGAAGCAAATTGCTCTGCACGTTGATCTGTTACGGACCCTTCTTGCTCGTTATAACCATACACAATATCAGGTAATAGTTGAATATCATGTGCTTTTTTATATGCATTAATAATAAAAGTATGTTCTTCACAGAACACCACATCTTCATCGAAGCGTAAGTCTGCAAATTTGGCGTTAAACATTTTAGCGCCCGGACCGATAGATTGCATCATATCTGGACATTGTGCGAGATTGACTTTATCAAGTTTTTGAATAGCTTGATGTGAATAAATCGTTTGCCAATCGCCATCTTTTTCACGACCAATTTGACCAATTACAATATCCACATTGTCATCTTGCTGATAATAATCTGCCATAAAATCAATTCTGCTTGGCAAAAATTCATCATCTGCATCTAAAAACATAAATACATCACCTGTCATATTAGCAAGCCCAACATTTCTACTAGCTGCCGCACCTTGATTCTCTTGATTAATAATAATGACATGCTTGTATTCATTTTGAAGTTTTTCGAGTTCTATTTTACTATCATCTGTTGAGCCATCATTGATACATATAATTTCATAATTTTGTTTCGTATCAACGGATGCAATTGCTCTACGAATTGTATTCACTGCATTAAATACAGGAATGATAATTGAAATTTTCATATTTTCACCATTTTCTCTATTTCATTAATAACTTTAGTCAAACTATCTTTGGCATTATACTCGTGCCAATCATTAAATAAAGGGGGTAATTGTACATCATGATCTTTTAGCTTTTCTATTAATTCTGTTTCTGTATAGGCTTTATATGCTTCAGGAATAGCTTTATAAAATGTATTTAATCCTCGCTCTTCCTCATACTGTGCTTCATCATAGACATAAAATAATGATGGCTTATCTAAAATACTAGCTTCAATCGCTAATGAGCTATAATCACTTATGATCACATCAGCTAAAATCATCATTGATTGTAAATTAATCGCTGTTTGGTCTTCTGTTGCGATAGAAGGATGTAAGTTGCTAAGTAGCGTATACTCTGGTAACGCTGCTTCAAATTGGCTTTTATCAATTTGACGATTGGCTTGCTTATGTTCACGATAAGTGGGGACGTAAATTGCTACCTTCCCCTCTATACCATATTGTTTTTTCAATTCATTCTGCCTTTTTACTACATCGAGTCTCGTATAAGGAACCAACCTTGGTAGTCCAGTTCTTAAAAATTGGTCGTCTGACGCCTCAAAAGATGCTTTGAAACATTCAATCATTGGTTCACCGCCTACCAGATACTTATCTGTCGCATTATAGACTTTTCTATATTGATTCACCATTTTAGCATTGGATAAATCCACTTGATGATCCGTTAATCCAAATTGTTTCAATGCACCTGCTGCATGCCATGTTTGAATAATGGTTTGGTTCGGTTTTTTCTTTAATCCTCCAAGCATTAAATAATACGTATCAATAACGATGACTTTTGCAGAACTAAGTGCTTTGATATGTTTAAATACACGCTTATTACCCGCCGGTAAAAAGTTTATTGTTTCAAATTGTTGTAAATATTTACGATTTTCTTCATTTCCAATCACAGTGATTGCGTACCCTTTTCGGTATAATGCTTCAACGATTGGACACACGTCTTCAGCAAATGTCATCATGATAACAATATGCTTACTTTGTACTTTCTTCTTTATATATATTAAATTCAAAAAGCGAATTATACCCATATATAAATTTTTAATAAGTTGTCTCACTACGTTCACCGCCAATTATTTTTTCAATGCGCTTGTTTATATTATATCTATCATAAATAGAAAATTATAGAAAAATCCTTTTTATCCATTTGAAATACTCAATTTTATTGAACCAATGCAAATCCGTACATCTTTCGCATTTCATACTTAATACAAATGTTGAAAGGCCTTTATAATAACCGCCAAAATTTTAATAGGATTACATGCACTTAAATTCATGCATTTATACGGCTCATTTCACGCAAATCACAGTAGTTCTAAAGCGTAGTAAGCAATTATGTTGAGTGTAAAAAAGTCTGAGACATATCATTATGTCCCAGACTTTGATTTCAATATATCACGCGCTAAATTCATTGATTCAGCATTCTCTATACTTTAAATATCTACTTATTTACATGAAATCTGCAAAATGATCTCGATAACGCATATGAAGTATTGAACCGAGTATAAACAGAAGTATAATAATAAACATGTTATACAACGTTAATTCCCAATGTGTAATAAAGTACCACTCTTTGTGTAACACAGCAGAACGATATGCCTCTGCTAAATAATAAATCGGATTTAATTTCATTACATCTTTTACAATACCTTCTGGCGGTACAATTAAAATAGATGAAGCAAAGAATACCATTCTCATTAAAGCTTGAATTGCCTGTTGCGTATCTTTAACGAGTACACCTAATGTAGAGGTGAACAAAGCAATCGCTGTTGTAAGGATTAGTGCAAATGGTACGTATAAAAACAGTTGTAATGTATAAATTGTTGGATAATAGCCAGCTAACATACATATGAATATAACAACAACGAGTAATGCTAGATGACCGTAGAATCTACTCATTACAATATAGGAAGGGATGATGGATAACGGAAAATTCATCTTCGCTACATGATTATACTTCGTTGCTATTGACTTTGTTCCTTCTAAAATACCTTGGTTAACAAAGAACCACATACTTATACCTACGAGTAACCAATAAATAAATGGCACACCGTCTATAGGATTATTACTTCTAATACCCAGACCAAAGACAAACCAATAAACCATAATTTGCATCGCTGGATTAATTAATTCCCAAGCCATACCTAAATAATTATTCGTATTCGTAATTTTCACTTGGAACTGCGCAAGCCTTTGTATAAGATAGAAATTTTTAAAATGCTCTCTAAATACTATCCACACTGCATTCATTTAAATAAACCACACTTTCAATCGATTTGCTTATCATCATTTATTCATGACGCTATTTATTGTATTCAATTCCAATATACGCTTTATGTCGTTACATAACAACTTTCATTCTATTCGCATATGACTCATTTTGAAAAGTGTTATTAAGTTAGCATGTTATATATTAAAATAATGAAAAATAGTTATTATAAATTCAGATAAAAGCGTTTCGTATCTATATTATTTTTTAACTTTATCATTAATAGTTGATTTTATAATGTATATTCAGTAAAATTTAACAACTGTATAAGTAATAATTATGTTAAATTGTACTCACTTACTTTACAATAGGTTAATAAATTTAACAACTAATATAATGTATAATATAATGGTATTAACTGTAAACAAGGAAGGTAAAAATATGAACGTATCGGTTAACATTGAACATGTAACTAAAGAATATCGTATTTATCGTAATAATAAAGAACGTTTAAAGGATGTCATTGTTCCTTTTCATAAAAATAAAACGTTCTATGCATTAAATGATTTATCATTAACGGCTTATGAAGGTGATGTCATCGGTTTAGTAGGTATAAATGGCTCGGGTAAATCTACTTTGAGTAATATGATTGGTGGCTCTCTGTCTCCTACTGAAGGCGATATCAAACGTGATGGTGATGTAAGTGTCATTGCGATTAATGCAGGATTAAATGGTCAATTAACAGGTATTGAAAACATTGAATTCAAAATGCTTTGTATGGGCTTTACGCGTAAGCAAATTAAAAAGCTCACACCTGAAATCATTGAATTTAGTGAACTAGGTGAATTTATATATCAACCTGTAAAAAAATATTCAAGTGGTATGCGTGCTAAGCTCGGTTTCTCTATCAACATTACAACTAACCCTGACATTCTCGTCATCGATGAAGCATTATCTGTAGGTGACCAAACCTTTGCGCAAAAATGTTTAGATAAGATATTTGAATATAAAGAACAAGGTAAAACGATATTCTTTGTTAGTCATAATATGAAACAAGTACGTGAATTCTGTACTAAAATTGCTTGGATTGAAGCAGGCAAACTTAAACAATTCGGTGAATTAGACGACGTTCTCCCTGAATATGAAAAATTCTTAAACGACTTTAAAAAGCGTTCTAAAGGAGAACAAAAGAAATTCAGAAATGACTTAGATAGTTCAAGATTTGTTGTAAAATAAATGACTTAAATTTAAATAGGAGTCCGAGACATCAATAAACCCATGTCTCGGACTCCTAATTTATATGTACTTAAGTAAAATTCAGCTCAAGTAATATTTTTGCTTATGACACTAACTTAAAACTACAACCTGTTTTATGAATAACAGATTACAATCACTGTGCTATCTAATGTTATTTCTTTAATCTCAATTTAAATACTTTATACAAAAAATTGGGAATCGCTTTGATTCTACCGATACGTTTCCAATCAATAAGTAAGCGATATACCCATTCTAAATTCATTTTTCTAAATAATACAGGCGCTCTTTTTTTCGTCCCACTAAACACTTCAATTGAGCCACCTACACCCATGAGTACCGTTTTATTAAAACGGTGTGCATGTCGCTCTATCCATTGCTCTTGTCTCGGATAACCCATACCCACAAAGATATAATCGGGATTAAATGATGTGACTTGTTTTAATACCATTTCATCTGTTAAATCAAAGAAACCATGATGAAAATCAAAGTTTATATCTGGATATTTCTCAGTAAGTTTCTGTTCTGCCTTCATCACAACATCATTTTTAGCACCTAATAAAAAAACTTTTTGGTTATTAGCATTTGCAATTTTTAAACATTCTTCCATTAATTCAATTCCAGGTACTCGCGTCTTCAATGGTGTTTTCAGTATACTTGCCGCTTTGACTATACCAGTTCCATCTGGAATAACATAATCTGCACTATTAATTAATTTACGATATGCTTCGTTTTCTGTAGCATAGTCCACAATTTCAGGATTTGCAGTAACGATAAATAAATTTTCCCCTTCATCTGCCAGAAAAAATCGCTTAATATTGTTGCGCATTTCCAATAATGTCACATTATCAAAATAGACAGATAACACATCTATTTTATCTATATGGTTGTTTTCCATCATGATTTAGAATCTCCTCACTCAAATACATCTTATCAATTTATTATTGTCATAGTAACATATTCAATAAGTACACGTGACTATAAATTAAACGATTTTGTAACCTATACTGATCTAAATTTATTATCATAAGCATAAATTCAACTCTAAACGTTATATGCGCATGCTTTTAATATTCAACTTTAACCACAATCTACGTCAAAAGTCCAAATGCTTTCTATATTAAATTACTTTATAATTAAGTTTATGCTATAACAATCTCAATTAAAAAAGAGATTGTAGGAATTCTAAACTGAGGTTACATTATGACAAAAATACAAGCATTTTTAAGTTCTACGATACAACTCAACTTAATTTGGGTTCTGATTATTGCATTAATTTATATCATCATTCATACTTACAGATATAAATCTGTAAACCAGATACTCGATATTTATTTAAATTATATCCCAGTACTAACGCATGAATTTGGCCATATCTTATTCAATAAAATAAGTGGTGGTAAAGCAAAAGATTTAGTTATTGTTGCTAAACCTTCAGAACGTATAGAAACTTCTCAACAAGGATTCGCGATAACTCAATCTAAATCAACGTTAGGTCAAGCTATCACAACATTTGGCGGTTACATCATGCCCCCATTAATGTTGCTTTTAGGATTTTTAGCGCTAGAAAATCAATATCCTAGTTTATTTATTACAGCTTACTTAATCATTTTCATTTACTTTCTAGCGTTAACATCTAGAAAGTTAGTCCCTATTTTAATTGTCTTATTGCTCATCGCTTTACTATATTTTTTATTCCAAAGTGATAATCAACAAATGATGCTTTATATCGTATCCATTAGCTATCATTTTATTTTAGGTGTGTTACTCGGCGAAGTTTTTCAATCATCTTGGACGATTTTCAAGCTAACATTTTCACGTCAAAGTGTCTCATGGGATGGCACGACACTCAAAGAACTCACGCATTTGCCAACGACCTTATTTAGTTTAATATGGATTGCCATTAATTTATTTACAATTTATCATCTACTGCAATCTTATTTTTCATTCTGACAATAAAAGCGTTTCTATCATACAAAAAGCAACCGCTCAATTTTTTGGCGGTTGCTTTTTTATGTTTTTCAACTATGTTATGCACGGTTACCAGAAAGTTTAAATTTCAGCGTATATATGCGCGGCATTGTCATAACTTAATACTGTAATTTGCTCATCTTTCTTTACAATAATAACTTTATTTGTATCATCTTTACTCAAGATTTCAATACGTTCATCAATCAATATATCTTTACTTGATAAGTAGATTAATAAGTCCGTTCTATCACGTACACGTTTTATTGTCACTGTATCACCAGTATCAAACGCTAATAAATTGGTTGTATATAATTCTTTATATTGATTATTTCTCGGGATAATACCGCCATGTGGACATGTGATTGGATAATCTAATAACTTATCTAAACGCTCCACAAATAAGTGAGATACTTTGTGTTCCAGTACTTCTGCTTCTTGATGTACCTCTTCCCAATTATATTGCAAAATTTTTATTAAAAATAATTCTAATAATCTATGGCGTTTAATGATATCTAATGTATATGTTAAACCTTCCTCTGAAAGCTTTACACCTTTATATGGTTTTGTTTCAACATACCCTGACTTCTCCAAACGATTAACCATCTCACTTACAGATGGTGGCTTAATAGTTAAATATTGGGATAGCGTCTTATTCGAAACAAAAGAATGGTCACCATCATGCGTTAAAATTGCTTTTAAATAGTCTTCTTTTTCTTCAGTTAGCATTATCTCACCTCTCAAATCATTCACCTTATTGTATCACGAATCAACTTGACACGCTAAAAGTTCATGGTATATTATAAATTAAATTAGGTTAGCCTAAAAATGTTATTAAGGAGGTTTAAAATGTTAAAGGTAGAAAACTTAAATCTTACACTTGGGAATAAACATGTACTTCAAGATATTAATTTATCCATACCTATTCAGGGTGAAATCATAGGTATTATGGGTCCTAATGGTGCCGGAAAATCCTCATTGATTAAATCACTGATTGGCGAATTCAGACCAACAGGTTCTGCTCAGTTAAATGATCATTCCATACAAAATAATTTGAAGCATGTCACTTATATCCCTCAAAAAGCGCACATAGATTTAGATTTTCCTATAAATGTGGAGCATGTAGTCTTATCAGGGGCTTACAAAGATATCGGTTGGTTTAGGTGGGTGACACCAACTACGAAACAGCGTTTAAATCAATTAATGCAAACTTTGGAATTAGAAGACTTGCGCCACCGTCAAATTTCAGAATTAAGTGGCGGTCAATTACAACGTGTACTTCTAGCACGTGCTTTAATGTCTGAAAGTACCTTGTACTTATTAGATGAACCTTTTGTAGGGATTGATTTCCATAGTGAACAAATCATTATGCATCAATTACGCAAGTTAAAAAAGGAAGGCAAATTATTACTCATTGTCCATCATGATCTATCTAAAACCGAAGAATACTTTGATCGTGTCATTCTATTAAATAGAAATATTCGCTATTTTGGGGATAGCATTACCGCTATGCAACCTGAAAATCTAAACAAAACGTTTTTAAATGCCACAGTACAAAACGAAACGGCTTAATTTTATAGAAAGGACTTAACTTATTATGGAATTTTTACAACATTTGTTAGACTATAAATTTTTGAGCAACGCCCTAATCATTTCAATTGTTGTTGGGATTGTATGTGGTACTGTTGGCTGTCTTATTGTTTTAAGGGGACTTTCACTTATGGGTGATGCAATGAGTCATGCCGTATTACCTGGTGTTGCATTATCATTTTTATTTGGTATACCAATGTTTATTGGTGCATTAATTACAGGTATGATTGCAAGTATTTTCATTGGCTTCATTACTAAAAATAGTAAAACCAAACCAGATGCTGCCATTGGGATTAGTTTTACAGCATTTTTAGCCACAGGTGTTATTTTAATCAGTTTGATTAACAGTACCACTGATTTATATCATATATTATTCGGTAATTTACTTGCTGTTACACAATCTACATTTTGGTCAACTATTATTGTAGGTATCATTGTAATGGTGTTAATCATCATTTTTTATAGACCATTAATGGTATCTACATTTGATCCAGTTTTCAGTAGAATGAGCGGATTAAATACAACTGTATTTCATTATTTTGTAATGTTGTTATTATCTCTCGTAACTGTCGCAAGTATTCAAACCGTTGGCATTATCTTAGTAGTAGCACTATTGATTACACCTGCTTCTGCAGCATTTTTAATTGCCAAAAAATTACATACTATGATGATTATTTCAAGTATTATAAGTACGATTAGTGCAATTGTTGGTTTGTATATTAGTTATGTTTATAACATTCCAAGTGGTGCCACAATTGTATTCTGTGCATTTATAATTTATGTTGTGATATTCATTTTAAACAAATTCAATATTTTCAATAAGAAAGGACAACAAATATGAAAAGGTTAATATCGATTGCACTTATCCTACTATTATTTTTAGCAGCATGTAGTAATGGAAAAAGTGATTCAAACTCAAATTCAAATGAAAAACTAAAAGTCGTTACGACTAACTCTATTTTATACGATATGGTGAAAAATGCCGGTGGTGATAATGTCGAAATTCACAGTATTGTCCCTGTTGGTCAAGATCCTCATGAATATGAAGTAAAACCAAAAGACATCAAAGCATTAACAGATGCAGATATTGTTTTTTATAATGGCTTAAATTTAGAAACTGGTAATGGTTGGTTCGACAAAGCGTTATCTCAAGCTAATAAATCAACTAAAGATGACAGTGTGGTTAAAGTATCTGAAAAAGTAAAACCTTTTTATTTAAATGGTGCTGAAGGCGATGAATCTAAACAAGATCCTCATGCATGGCTAAGTTTAGAAAATGGGATTAAATATGTTGAAACGATACGTGATACCTTATTAAAACATGATGAAAAACACAAAGAAGATATCGAATCTCATAGTAAAGACTATATCGCTAAATTAGAATCATTAAATAAAGAGAGTCACGAAAAATTCAATGATATTCCAAAAGATCGCAGAGCAATGATTACAAGTGAAGGTGCTTTTAAATATTTCTCTAAACAATACGACATTAAGCCAGGTTATATTTGGGAAATTAATACTGAAAAACAAGGTACTCCTGAACAAATGAAACAAGCAATTGAATTCGTAAAAGATAATCAACTTAAACACTTACTTGTCGAGACAAGTGTCGATAAGAAGAGTATGCAAAGTTTAAGTGAAGAAACGAAGAAAGATATATACGGTGAAGTATTTACCGATTCAATCGGACAAGAAGGTTCTAAAGGTGATTCATATTACAATATGATGAAATCGAATATAGAAACTGTACATGGCAGCATGGAATAGATGGTGCGGGCTATTGACCTAGTCATAGGTGAATAGTCCCATGTCGTACGACTTCCCTCCTAATTAAGCGTACGGCATGGTGGTATTCAAGCCTTAAATCATCTCCCTTACACTCCATCAATGGTGGCTCCTCCCCCCCTTTGATGGAGTTTTTTTTAGCGAAAATTTTTTGAAAAAATTAGTTTCGCTTATACATGAGCTTTAGCTCAAGTATTCCTCCTCATTTCATGACTTAGTGGCACTTATGCATGAGCTTTAGCTCAGGTATTCCTCCACTTTGAAAAAATTAGTTTCGCTTATGCATGCGCTTTAGCTCAAGTATTCCTCTTTTACATATCATATTCGACTGACTCTTACGGGAAAATACTAGCCAAAAACTACAGGTTAAGACAGTGCCTGCGAAAAGCGTTTACAAAAAAACTGCCAACAAAGTTGGAGACTTTGTTAGCAGTTTATAACCATCTTCCAAAATGGAATCTAGTGTTATTTATTACCTTATCAATCCGTTAAACTATCTACAATAATCATTTCATCATAATTAATTGCTTCACGAATTTTTAAAGCTGTTACTTCACTTACTTCTTCATCTTCTACAAGTTGATTTAAAATACGACGTTGCTCTTTTAATGCGCTTAATTTAATTTTCGTGATAGAGTTCTCATTTTTAGGATTAAAGAAATTGGAAGGTGTTAAATTATCGATACGAATAAGATAACTATCACAAATCATACCAACTTCTAATTTATTGTTTTCCGTTGTTTCTTTGCCTAATCGACTCACTACACGATAATGTACTGTACGCATAATGTTGGAAATCTCACGTAAGTTATCTACAACAGATAATGGAGAGGCCGCATTCGTTTTCACTTTCGTACGTATTCTTCTCTTTAAAATCATTGCTCTTACTTCAACTTTGATACGTTGTAATAACGAAGCTTGTTTATATACTTGTGTTCGTTCTGTATAACGCATGTAGTTATCCAACACGTTTGTAGTAATATCGCCATTTTCAACAAGACCATTTAATGTTTGATTTTCTACATCAAATGCTAATTTTTGAAGTCTCTGAAGCTCTTTAGTATTTTCATCTTCATTTTCAACCGTTCTTAAAAATGCTAGCTTATCATGATAATCTTTTATTACATTACCATATTGGAAACTAGACGTAACTGAGGATTGCTGATTTAATGAATCGATAACTTTTTCTAAAATATAAACACGTGCCTGCTTAAAGTTCATACCAACGATTTTAGGTTTTTTAGCATTCGGTGTAACGACTGGTAAAATCATCTGTGCCACAATTAAACTGATAATAACCATACCTGAGGCAATAAATAATAGGTCATCTCTAAAAATAAATGAATGATGATCTGCTAACATATATGGCAATGTCAGTGCGATTGCTAAGGAAATCGTACCATGCACCCCACACAACGTCATTATAAACGCATACATACCTCTTTTTGGCGGGGTTTCTGCAGTTTTCTGATCATCCTCATTATGTGAAATCATTTTTTGGAACGGGCTCACTGGTAAATAAAAATAAGGATATAAAACAAAAACCCATAAAAATCTGAACAGATAAATTGCTAATGCAATAAGACATGTCACAGTAATTAAGAATATTAAGTTATGCGGTTCGTTCTCAATAATTCTCCCTACAACTTCAGGAATTAAAAATCCTAAGATAGAAAACACAAATCCATTTAATGCATATCCTAATATATTCCATGTGTGATTATAACTCATCTGCAACCTAGTACGTGCTTGAGCAATTCGATCACGTTCAAAACCATGTACTAAACCTGCAACAACTGCTGCAATAATACCAGAAGCATGGAACATTTCGGCAACGATATATGTGATAAATGGTGTTACAAGTTGGATAAATGTAAACATATTAATATTTTCAATGCCACGTCTTGACAACGTCACACGGAAACGAACAAGTGCGACCCCAATTAATAACCCAACAATAAATCCACCAATTGAAGAAATTAAAAATTGTTCAACTGCATTCACCATTGAAAATCCGCCTGTAATCAATGCTGCTACGGCAATTTTAAAAGATATGATACCTGCTGCATCATTTAATAAAGACTCACCCTCTAAAATTGTCATAGAACCTTTGGGAAGTACTTTGCCATTCGTGATTGCTTGGACTGCAACGGCATCCGTTGGACACAAGATTGCAGCGAGCGCAAAAGCAGCTGCCATAGGTAACTCAGGCCAAATCCAATGCACAAATAAACCTACTACAATCACAGTTGTCACTACCAACCCTAATGCCATCATTAGCACAGGTTTAATATATCGCCTTAAATGAACACGAGAGACTTTAACACCCTCTACGAAAAGTAACGGAGCAATTAAAGCCACCATAAATAATTCTGAATCAAAATTAAATTGTACTGGAATAGGTGTGACATACAATAGCATACCTAATATAATTTGAATGAAAGCTAAAGGTATTTTTGGAAGAAAAGTGTGTAAGAATGAACTTAATATGACTAGTGCTAAAAATATAAGTATAGTTTCAAATATTTGCAAGGTTTCACCTCTTTTCAACGTCATTATTCTTTCATAATTGTTGAGGTTGAAACAAAAAATAACATCGTCTTTACATGAATATATTGCGTCCCAAACTCTTAATCACAAATTATCAAATTAATTTCATTCCCCAATTTGATAATGAACTTAAAAATAAACACAATTACAAATATATTTTATTTTATCATTTTATGCCCCATCACTTAAACGTATTGCACTTGAAAATAAAATATTTCATACATATTTTTTATTTATTCACTCTTACATCATTCTATTGCTATAAAACTTTTTATTTAAGCAATTAAATTCATTGTGCAGCAATCATATTTTATCATCATGTACTTAACAATAAAAAAAGAAGTAGCATGGAAACCCAGCCGAAACGGGTCTCATCATCCTACTTCCTGCGATTATATTCGTTCATTAATAATCATGCTCTTTTTCATAAGTTTTACGTCTTCGTTCTTCACGTTCATGCGCACGTTGTTTCAGTTGCTCAAACGTATTGTTTTCAGAGGAACTCAGTAAAATATTCGTTTGTCTTGGTGCATCACTTTTTCTATACATATAAGCGCCAGTTCGATAAGCGGCACGTGAAATCAAATGTCCACCAACTGGAGATGTTAAATTAATAAACACCAGCGCTAATATTAGTCTTACACTTAAATAGCCTTGTGAAGAAATAAAGAATATGATAACACCCACTAATGTTAATAATACAGATAGCGTAGAACTTTTAGTCGCTGCATGACTTCGTAAAAAAACATCCTGGAATTTGATTAATCCAATAGAACTTATTAAAGCAATGATACTCCCTAAGAAAATCATAATTGCTGCGATTAGATTAACGATTTCGCTTGTTATTTGCATTGAAGACGTGTCCCCCTTCTATAAATCTAGAAATTGACACCGTACTTACGAATGAAATGATAGCGATAAGTAAGATTGAATCCAAGAACGAAAAAGTTCCAAATACAATACTTAACAAACCAACCATAGACATCAATATAGCACTAGCAGCATCGAATGTGACAACTCTATCCGCAGTGGTCGGTCCTTTAATTAATCTAAATAAAGTTAATAATAAAGCAATACCAAATAAAATCAGTGCGCTTGTTATGAAAAAATCTGTTAGTGTGCCGATCATTCTGCCACCTCCAATATGAGTCCTTCATATTGTCTAATACTTTTCAGCAATTTTTGCTTCTCTTTGTCGGAAACGTCAATTGCATGTATAAAGAACTTTTTCTTTTCTTTAGATATTCTAATTACAGTTGATCCTGGCGTGATGATAATCAATATAGTTAAGAATGTGACTTCCCAATCATTATCTAATGTTGTTTCATAAGTCACTAATCCTGGATTTAAATCTTTGGTCTTAAATAAAATATAATTGATTATTGTCATACTTGATGTTATTAATTGGTAAAGATACACAACTAAAATTTTAATACCAACCCAAACTTTTTTTAAATAAAATTGTTGGCCGAAAAAGCGGTGTAAAATATAGATAACTAATATACCAATGAGATAACCTGCAAAGAAGGTGGATAATTTAAAAGAGTCTTCATCTTGAAATAATACCCATAAAAATGCGATGACAATATTAAGTAAGACTTGTCTCATTATTTATCCCCCTTTATTAAATGAGGATTTACCATTTTTTCATATAATCCATCATCCATATTTAAATGTGTCGCATTATCTGTCACTTTAAATAGTAATGGTGCGGCTAAGCCCATTACGATGATCATAGCAACCAGTACGCCGATTAAATTTTTACGATAAGTAGGTATTTTATTAAATACAATTGCCTCTCCTTTGCTTTCATTACCAAGGTACATCACAAAGAAAATTCTAAATAAACTAAACATAGCAATTAAACTCGTTATAATCATTAATGCTAAACCAATGTAATTTCCATTTTCAATCGCACCTTTAAAAATAAATACTTTACCTGGAAAACCACTAAATGGTGGCACGCCGCCGATTGCTAATATCATGACTACAAAAGCTACACCAAAGAAGGGTTCTTGTTTGGCAAGCCCATATAAACTTTTATATTGTCTAAGGCCAGTAATGTATACCAAACTACCAATAATAAAGAAAAGCAATGTTTTCACTACAATATCATTTGCTAAATAAAAGATTGCGCCGTTTACGCCAGCGATTGTATTCGTACCTAATCCTAAAATTATGAAACCAATCGATAGAATAACTTGATAGGCAGCAATTTTCTTAATATCCCTATAAGCAAGTACACCAAATGCACCAATCAACATCGTAATACAAGATAAAAAGACTAATAATGGATGTGTAATACCACTATGTTCATCAAATATTAATGTGAAGAAACGAATTAATGCATATGCACCGACTTTAGTCATCAAAGCAGCAAACAATGCAGCCAATTCAGTATTTAATACGGCATATGCCTTAGGTAACCACATAAATAGCACAAGTGCTGCTTTGGCACTGAATGCAATCAAGAAGACCATAGAGACAATGACAATTGAACTCTTATCATCATCCATTTCATTTAATCTTTGTGCAACAAGCGTAAAGTTTAGTGTACCAGTCAGTTTGTATAACAAACCAACACCGAGCAAGAGTAACCATGAACCTAATATATTCAATACTACATAGATAATGGCTGCACGTAACTGCTCAACTGATTGTCCCAAAGTGATAAGTACAAATGACGCTAGTAACATCACTTCGAACATAACATAGATGTTAAATAAATCTGCCGTTAAGAACGAACCGATGACACCCACTGTTAAAAACAAAATAAAACTTGGTAGATAATAACGAATGGCACGTTTTTCAGTTCTACCAAATCCATATGCCATAATCAGTGTGACAACAAAACTTGATGTTGTAACCAATAAGAGACTTAGTGAGTCACCGACAAACTGTATACCAAAAGGTGCTTGCCAACCACCAAAATCTAAAGCAATCGGCTTATGGTACATAACATAAATTAGTAGAAGCAATGAAACAACTGTCGTTACTGCCATTGTACCGATAGAAAATATTCTAGATAATCTACTGTGTGTACGTATAAACACAAGGCCTAAAGCACATACAGCTGGCAGAAGTAATGGTAAAATCAATAAATTACTCATTAGCATCGTCGTCATCACCTCTCAATACATCAATTTCATCTTCTTTTGTCACACGATAGGTTCTGTAAACTAATACAAGAAGGAAAGCCGTCATAGCAAAACCAATAACAATCGCCGTTAAAACAATGGCTTGTAATAAAGGATCGACAAAATTTTGACTTCCTTCACCTATTAAAGGTTCCACTTTATTTTTACTATAATTACCCATACTCATAATAATTAAATTACCTGCGTGTGTATAAATCGAAATGCCTATAACAATACGGATTAAATTGACTGATAATATCATATACGTTCCTACAAATATTAAGAAGCCAATGACCATTAATAATATCAGATTCATGAACGACCACCACTGATAGACAACATAACCGTCACAACAACACCCACAACGGCTAATACGATTCCCGCTTCAAATACGGTAACTGTCGTTAAGTGCACTTCCCCTAATAACGGTAATTGTACATAAGCATCTGTTTGGTAAAGGAACGGTTTACCAAAGAACATAGGTACAACAGCAGTGAGAAATGATAGTAATGAACCACAAATCATTAGAATTCTAAAATCAAGCGGTAACGCTACTAATACTTGTTTAACATCAAAAGCCAAGAACATAAGTAAAAACGCTGAACTAAACACGAGACCGCCGATAAATCCGCCACCTGGATTATTATGACCTGCCAAAAACAAGTAGAATCCAAATGTTAACAAAATAAACACAACGATCTTCGTTACGGTTTTTAATACAACATCATTCTCTTTCATCTTGACCCCTCCGTTCTTTAAAGTTAAGTAGCGTATAAATACCTAATCCGGCAATAATGAGTACCATACCTTCAAACAATGTATCTATGGCACGGAAATCTCCAAGAATTGCATTCACGATATTTTTACCACCTGTTAATTTATATGCATCATGATAGAATGTTGAAATTGTTGGCATCGAATCGCCTTGTTGTGCAATAAATACAAGTGTAACAACAATGACTGCCATTAATAATGAAACAATAATTTTGACTGCTTCACGTTTTTTATGAACTTTCGCACGTGGTACGTTAGGCAGTCTGGAGAAACTAACAATAAATAGAATTGTTGTTATTGTTTCTACTACTAATTGCGTTAACGCTAAATCTGGTGCTTTCATTAAGATAAAGAATATCGTTACACAATAACCAATAATCCCATTAAGGACAACCATAGTTAAACGTTGTCTAATAAAGGTGAGTGCAATACCCAGGACGAATACAACAATTAACGTAATGACCTCTATCGGACCGAAATCACTTACATGAATTTGATGTACTTCTGGGAAACCAGCTTGAATCATACCGTAGATGACAACCATGCTAAAAATGAGCAAGGTAATCGTAATATAATGATTCAAACGGTTATTCATTAATGAGCGAATACCATAACCAGAATAATGTTCAAATTGTTTATATGAACCTAAATATAAATCAGTAATCGTTTTTACTTTCACTTGATTTGCATACTTTTTCCAATTAATTCTAAGTGCCATGATAAATCCGACTACTATCACAATTAAGCTTAAGATTAACGGTAAGTTAAAGCCATGCCATTGTGATACATGCGGTGCAACTTGATCTACTTTTTCTCCAATTGTGATACTTCGTAATGCCGGTAAAATGATATTATGTCCAAATACATTAGGAATAAAGAATATGACCGGTAACAAAATCATCATAATTGCAGAAGGTAGCGTGAATAAAAATGGTTCATGCGGTGATTTTTTTGGTAAGTCTGCTTGTTGATAATCTCCCCAGAATACTTCTTTGATCATATAAACACCATAAACCAATGTGAATATACTTGCGATCACACCGATTACAGTAATGATAACTGTAAGCGTGAGATTAAATTGAGGTAATTCAACTGCACTTACTAATCCATCAAAGAACATCTCTTTACTTAAAAAGCCATTTAAAAACGGTATACCTGCCATAGATAAAGCAGATAGTAACATCACAATGTGTGTGATTGGAAATACTTTTTTCAAACCAGATAAACGGCGAATATCCCTTGTACCCGTTTCATGGTCGATAATACCTACGCCCATAAATAAGGCACCTTTATATAATGCGTGATTCATCAGATGGAATAGTGCTGCAAATAAAATCATGCCATAAATTTTTGACAACTCACCTGTTGGATGTTGTGCAAAGCCACCTCCAAGGCCTACCATAGAAACAATCATTCCTAATTGACTAATGGTTGAGTAAGCTAATATTGCTTTCATATCAAATTGTCTTGTGGCATTCACTGCACCAAAAATCATCGTAATTAAACCAACAAATGTGACACTATAAATGTAAAAATCACTTAATCCTAATACAGGTGTAAATCTAAATAGTAAAAAGATACCTGCTTTTACCATAGTAGCTGAATGTAGATACGCACTCACAGGTGTCGGTGCTGCCATGGCTTTTGGTAACCATATATGGAAAGGAAATTGGGCAGATTTAGTAAATGCGCCAAGTAGTAGCAGGATGATAATTGGTATAAATAAATGACTTTGTGCAATTTTATCACTCTGTTCAATAATAGAAGTGATTGAATTCGTACCAGTTACAATGTAGATCATGATGAAACCTGCCAATAATGCCAGTCCACCAAATACTGTAATCATAAACGATTGTATTGCACCGAACTGACTATCACCCTTACTGTACCAATAAACAATAAGTAAAAATGAGGAAACACTTGTTAATTCCCAGAATACATACATTAAAATTGTATTGTTAGCTGTTACAATGCCTAACATACTGAACATAAATAATAATAAATACACAAAAAAACGTGGTAAATTATCATGTTCTTTAGATAAGTATTGTGTTGAATAATAAACAACGGCTAATCCAATAAGAGAAATTAATAAACTAAAAAATAAACTTAAACCATCAAGTCGAAAGTCTATATTGATATCTAATAATGTGAGCCAAGGTATTTTAACTGATACAAAGTTTCCTTGCATCACAGATGGTAGTTGATACAAAAAGTAAACCGAAGCAACTATGGGTGCTAAAAGTGCTATATGTCCAGCATATTTCTGGAATTTTATATTTGTCAGTGTAAATAATAGAATGACCATTATTAATATTAAAGTGCTTAGTAGATATACTAAACTCATCGTATCCCCCCTTTAGTTATTATTTTATAAATTTAAAGCTATTGTTGTTTTACTTGCTTTAGTTGAAATACCAATAAATTTCATCGTTTCATACGTGGTTTGATGACCTAGATACTTTTGAATAATAGAAATTGAAATACCTGATTGATACGCATGATACGCAAATGTTTTCCTGAGCGTAGTTAAACCTATATGTAACATGCCTAGTTCTACTGCTGCAGCATGTATAATTCTATACGCCTGCTGACGTGACAAACCTTTCAATGTTCTATTGGATTGAAATAATAATTGACTATCCTCTAAATGTTCTTCTTCTATATATTGTGCCAATTCATTTCTTAATTTATCTGGCAATCTAATATGAATATTCGATGCATGTTCTTCAAGCCAATAATATTTAATTTTATTTTTTTCACCTTTTACATCACTCACACAAAGGTTTAATAATTCGGACAGTTTCACACCTGTATGTATCGCAAATTTAAAAAATAAATAATCACGTTTTGATTTACAACTAAGTACTTTATACATTGCCTTTATCTCATTAATATCCCTAATTGGATCTACTTGGTTCATATATTCACCTCTCAACCATAAATGTTTCTTATTTAATGATATATGATATTTATGTCACATGAAAGGGATTAGCTTAAATTTCTCAAATTATTTTTGGCCAATTCACTATTTAATTTCGATATATATAGTGAAAGGAGGTTGAAACAGATGAGTACAATTAGTCAACTTGCAGTAACAATGTCACGCACACTGTACGATAAAGATGGAAAAGCCAGTCAGGTCAAACGTCACTTTACTAATTTAAATACTGAAGCGACACCAGAACAACTCAAAAGCTTTAAATCTATTATCGAACAAATCACTGGAGAACGTTTTGACAAGCTAGAAGTCATTAAGACCGAAGCTATTAACTAAATGAGGAGGCACTAAACAATGTCACAAACCCTAGAGCTTATATTCAATGATGCAGTAAATAAAGCAATCAAATTACCATTACCCAAAATTGAACACTTCGTAAACGAATCAGCAGTTAAAGAAGGTATGACTAAAATCATAGATTTAGATATTTTACGACCTAAATCTGGTATTCCAACGTCTATTCATTCAGCACAGATTATAGACAAATCTACTAAACTCATATTTGAAAACTAAACTATTTAACTTAATGGTAGAAACTTTTATAACGGACTTCCTAGTCACACTATTAAATCAAAATATAGAAGATTTAAAAAGTTAGCTAAAGTAGATACCTATGCCCTACAATCAGACTATGTCATTTACTTGAACGAAAGTAAGTTATAAATCTAATTACGTTGGTCGCCTACAATTGCTATAAAGTAACTGGTCATAGGTCATAAACATCTTAGATTAATAAAAAAACGGTAATTTCTATTTAATTCAAATAGAGATTGCCGTTTTCTTCATTATTATGGAAATTGATAATTTACTAAACTATTATTAGTTAATAGCCCAATAAAGCTTGTATTTGAATATACTTATACGTATTGTAATGAATTGGTTACGTTATGCTACGCTTAGAACAAAATTCATAACCTTCTACAAAATGGCCGATATCTAATAATAGATTTTAAATATAAAGGAGAACTGATCCATGAACGGACTAGTTCTCCTTTATTTTTGAAGGTGGCTTAATCTCTATGTGGTCGTAATCTAACAGTATCGCCAAAAAATATCTTTTTCTTACCTAATTTTTTACATATCGCATACTGATCATATACTTCGACGACTTGGGCTAAATTTTTATAAGAATGCCTTGAATTCAACACTTCTAAAAATTGATGTTTTTTTATATTATCATTTCTACCTACACCCAAGAAAAAAGTTTCTTGATCTAAAAGTCGAATTATGGAAAGCCGTTTCACTATCTATAGTCACTCACTTCTTTTATTACTTCTGTTATTTAAAATTGATTAATTTTGCTAATTTTTAAAATTCTAAATTTATTAACATACGTATTTTATTACATTTTGTGTATTGTGTACATTATTTTCTGTAATATACAAATATTTCTTGATTGAATTTAAATGTATGCATATTTTTCTCTTTCCTATATAATGTATATATATCTTGAAAGAAAGCGTGATTTAATGATCCTCTTATATATACTCGGGATTGTCGCAGGTATGGTGGTTCCTTTTCAAACTTCAATCAACTCTAGATTAAGTCTTTATACGAAATCTTCATTCTATGCGTCTACAATCTCATTTGCAACCGGAACTATTTTTTTAATTTTAATTAATCTTATTACCAATCCTCATGTATTTACAGCACAGTTTTACAATAATCAATCTTTCAGTTACATATGGTTTGTCGGTGGTATGCTTGGTGTTATTTTCCTTACTGGTAATCTATTGCTATTACCTCGTTTAGGCGCGTCATTAACCGTTGTTATGACTGTAGCTGGTCAAATAATTATGGGCGTCATGATTGATACCTTTGGCTGGTTTGGTGCAAATCAAGAACCTTTTACTATCTTTAAAGTACTAGGTATCATTGTTTTAATTTTCGGCATCATACTTATGAACTACGTAAAAAGAACACCCATTGAAACAAATAAGTCATCAACCGTTTATATCTGGTTAGTGATTGGATTTATCTTTGGTTTTTGTCCTCCAATCCAAACAGCTATCAATAGTGCTTTAGGTCAACAAATACACTCATCTGTTATGGCCTCATTGATTTCATTCGCGGTTGGTACCATTGTCCTATTCATACTTACATTGATATTTAATAGAAGTCTTAAACTCAAGACAGTCGATGCAAAACAAGGTAAACTCAAACCAATCTATTTTATCGGTGGTATGCTGGGGGTTGTATTCGTAACTACAAATATCATATTAATGCCACATCTTGGTGCTGCACTAACGACGATTATCGTTATGTTAGGTCAAATGCTAATGGGTGTAATCATTGATCATTTTGGTTTATTAGGTACGCGCATTAATAAAATCACTACGCGAAAAATCATTGGCATCATTGCGATAATGATTGGTATTATTTTATTGAGATTATTCTAAAAATGTA
The DNA here is from genome assembly GCF_056529615.1 of Staphylococcus sp. Z5-21. NCBI lineage: Bacteria > Bacillati > Bacillota > Bacilli > Caryophanales > Staphylococcaceae > Staphylococcus > Staphylococcus sp. Z5-21. Next base: position 2,211,305 of record NZ_CP096462.1, read on the forward strand.
TCGTAGCGTTATTTACTTTAAACTTTTGGTAAATGACGCTATTTTTTTATAGAAAAGCAATGCTACACCGCAGTATAATAGGGTTATCAAAACATCAAGAGGTGACTTCTTTGCGGAAATTTTTAATTTTTATCACACTACTCGCTTTATTTTGTAGTATCACCCTACTAAGCTGGCTCTATTTAACAAAGTCTCATACTGAGCATCCCCATACAGTGGAAACACTCAAAATTCAATATAAAGAACCACAACACTTCACAGGTATACAATCGCCTTCTCAACTAACAAATATTTTTTTCGATTCAAATAAAGGTATCATCCACAATTGGTTTGTTAAGAATGAAGAACACGTCAAGAAGAACCAGCCCCTATTTGAATATTACAATGTTGACATCGAGCACCAAATCACTTCTAAACAAAAATACTTAGCCCGCTTGAATAACATTGACCCACTTAAGTATCCTACAATCTCACTTGAAAGAAATCGTACACAACATGAAATTGAAACCCTGCAAACACAACTACGCACAACGATTTACGCATCGATGGATGGTCAAATTGCCATTAATCAACATGTGCCTTCTCAAAATAATGGTCTTATTCTGCAAATTTTTAATCCCAGTGCTATAATCAAAGCTAAAGTTCCAGAATCAATAGTAAATACATTGGAATTAAAGGATAAAGTACACATATGCATTGATCCAGGTCATAGTTTCACAGGTACTGTAAATTTCATTAGTAAATTACCTTTAAATACTGAAGCTAATACAAAATCATCTCAGTATCATGTTGAAATCAGTTCAACACCGGATATTAAATTCGGTCGTCATTTACGCGTAGAAAAACCTAATTACACTATTGAAATTCCAAAAACTGCAATATATAAAAAGCAATTCGTTTTTTTACAAAGAAATAAAAAATTTATTAAACGGGTTATTAAAACAGAAAAATTGGGTAATAACAAAGATATGAAAGTTATACAAGGTTTAAATGTAGGCGATACAATTGCTAAAAATGCAAATCATGTTCTGTCGAAAAATTAAACGTACACAGTATAAATATTAAACACCTTTAAATAGAAATTAGTTTTTTAGTAATTTTATCAAATCATGGAAAATTGAAAATGAGAAATATTAATTATATTTCCCTCATTGGTATTTAAAGAATTGAATTAATATCTTAAATCATTCATGTACCACTAAAACAGTTTTTTGTTTACTTTCTATTTTTATTTAGTTATAATAAACTAAATAATAGCAGTTTTAATATATTTCACTCAAATATAATAGGTCTGCAAATTATGATAAACTCTTTGTATTTAACTTTGAATTAAGATAAATATTTATACAAAAACACTTTTAATATGTATATTTGATTGGGCAATAAAATAGGGAGGAATAAGGATGGCTATCACCAAAATCAATGATTGCTTTGAATTATTAGCGATGGTTACTTACGCTGATAAATTAAAAGGAATTATCAAAAAAGAATTTTCAATAAGTTTCGAGGAGTTTGCTGTATTAACTTATATTAGCGAACACGAAAGTGAAGAATATTATTTAAAAGATATTATTAATCATTTGAACTATAAACAACCTCAAGTTGTTAAAGCTGTTAAAAACTTATCTCAAGAAGATTATTTCGATAAAAAACGTAATGAACATGATGAAAGAACTGTATTAATTTTAGTTAACACTAAACAACGTAAAAAAATTAATGAGTTACTATCACGTGTGAATGATCGCATTAAAGAAGCTAACGACGAAAAAGAAGTTTAAGCTTAATATAAAAGAGGCCGAGACATGCAATGCATGTCTCGGCCTCTTTGACTATGATAAGACAGGTAATTATATATTAAAATACCCCTATTTATGTATTTTAGCTGCGCCTCCATCCTAATCCTCTTTAATTACATAACTGAGATAGAAACCAAGTTTTTTAAAATTTGATTTCTGTCTCAGCTCAATTTTATCTAAAATTCAAACCGCTTCATTTGAGAAGTACGTTGATATATTCATTTCTTTAAAAATATACTAAATCTAATTATTCTTTTTGAAATTCATTAGCCTCTATAAAATCATTGTAAACATCTAAAAAATGTTCTGGTTCTTCAATATGTGGCGCATGACCTGACTCATTAAATGTCTGAATTAGCAGTCTTGTAAATGAATAATGATATTTTTCAATAGTCTCTGTTGTCATTAAAGGATCATATACACCATTAACAATTAATGTAGGCACATCCGTTTGTTTAATAACAACATCTTTATTAAATACAGGAAAATTCATTAATGCTCGTGTGGCTACAGCACTATCTTCTGCTGATTGTCTACTATAAATCAATTGATTTTGAAACCATTTCTTAGCTTTTTCTTGTTCTTTATACATATAAGGCAATAATAATATCAGTGCTTCAGATTTATCAAAACCTTCAATTTCATCTTGGTGTTCAATCATTAATTTATTTAAAGCATGCACGCTATCAATAAGATTACAAGCAATTAAGGTTAATGTTGCGACCATTGATTCATATTTATCAGTAAAATGCTTTGCAATTAATCCTCCCATGTCATGACCAATAAGATGGGCAGATGATATATTCAATTTTGTCATCAAAGCTTTTAAATCTTCTACATGATCTTCTAAATTAAACGAATTCTTTTTTGTTGATTTACCGTGTCCTCTTACATCATAAACAATCACTTCAAATTTATGTTTTAATTCATCTTTTAGGCTATATAATGAAGCCATGTTGCCATCTAGGCCATGAATTAGTATCACAGGAAAACCTTGACCCTCTCGGATGTATGCAATCTCGTTGTTATAATTTGTTGCGACTTTTTCCATTTTGGGCCACCTCCCTTTACAAAATTCATATACCCGTAATTGAATCGCCTTATGCTATCTTTTTAATTTTAAATTATGTCCCCATATTCAATTAACATTAAATACATGCTTATAAATAAAAAAACACGTTCCAATGCCACACCATACCTTAGGTGTTTAGCACTGAAAGGTGTTCGCTTCATTTAAGTGTTTAAATCATAAATACTATTAATTTCTAGAAGAGATGCGGATTGTATAATAAATAATGACAATTAACAATAATATCCAAATAATGATTGAGCCAATTTGTGCAATACTCGCGTTTCCAATCATCGCATCAATTGTTTTTTGACATAATAGTAATCCAATTCCTGTAAACTCTAATCTTTTAAAATAAATACCTGAAATACTGAATAATATACCTATAAAAAATACGACTTGATGTGCATAGATTGTAACCGCTACAATACCTAAATTAATATCAAATGTATGTAATATCACAAGGACAAACGCAGCCATTGCCACTACTAAGCCAATAACCATTTCAAACTTATTACTGTATAAATAATTCTTCCAATCAATTCGCAAGTATATGAAGATTGAAATTGGTAAAATAATTAAAAAGTAAAAAATAGATGTGCCCGTAGCTGCTTGAAATGGTACATATTGCTTATCATATAAGTAAGAAAGTAAAATAAAATTAACAATAAAAAAAATAATAGGATTGAGTTGTAGTGTGAATAAATTGCGTTGAATCGTTAGTATTATTTCTGCTGGTGATTTTCGTCTATATTCAATATAGTCTTCATCTTTGGCTTCAGATTTTTGGAAATCCTTTTTTAATTTCTCTTTAATATCTTCTATTAAGTTTGGAGAAAGACCTTTATGAGTAAAATAGTCATTAATATTTTCTACTAAAACCTTATCGTTAACTCTCATATTTGACTCCTTTTATAAAATTCACTTTAATCTATCAACACTATTGTAGTTGAGATATCAAAGCTGTTTCTTTAATAATCTCATACTACACTTGATTTTAACAATAAAATAACAAGTACAGGATAGATAATTTCATTTTCAATAAGGGTTTCGAAACCCCACTTGATTTACCATACACAAGCCATTGCTTATTCGTATGATTTAATGTCCAATATAAATTAGAGTCTGAGACACTATATAAGTCCCAGACTCTAATTTATATTATACGTTAGCGACTATCTCTAACTCAGGTGACGTTAATACATCGTTTTCTATAGAACTACTCTTTCGTGAAAAAGTAGTTCTTATACAAATGTCGCAATGCTTGTAATCAATAGCGCATTGTAGCAATATTTGCGCATGCGTTTCGGCTTATATAAGCTATTTACATTGTTTCACTGATATTTATGATTCAGTCAAATCAATACGGTACAATTTAATGTTTTTATCACTTGGTGATGAAGAACTAAATTGATATGATAAATCATTGTCTTGAACATAACCGAAATTACCAGTTACATTATTATAATGCTCACGTGTAACAGCATTACTACCAACAACATTTTTAACCGCTTTGTAAGTTGGACCGTCTGTATCATTATAACTCATAGAAACACGCGTAATTTTACCGTTGTTCTTTTTACCGTCAGCTGTTACAACAAGTACACCATTATCTTTTTTAAATTCATAATAATGTTCTTTGCCATCCGGTCTGTGTGAGTATACGGATACATCATTAGATTTCAATAAGTTTTGAACAGGTTCGCCGATTTTCGCACCTTCTAACGTTGTATCTCCTTGTTGCAGTGATTTAACATTCTGGATAGAGTTACCTGACGCGGCATCAACACTACCTGTGCTCATTCCGGAAAGTGCTAACCCCGATACGATTACTGCTGCAAATAATTTTTTCATAAGCACGCTCTCCTTCTGTTTATAAGTTTCTTTGTGCTCACCCATATTGTACTATAAATGTTACTAAAATAACAGTATTGTTACAATAAGATTACAAAAACAGTGCGACTTGTAATAAAAAATTGCTGCATAACAGCACTTACAAACTTTCATTCATATCGAATTGAAGGTTAATATGTTAATTCTTTTTCATTGTCTTTGATAAATTTTAACACCAAATCTACAAATTTATCTTTTTCTTCAACAAATGGATATAATCCAGACGCAGTAAATGTTTCAAATTGTACTTCACCAATATAATCTCCCACTTCTTTCGCTTCAACAATGGTTGTTCTTTCACCATGTTGACCAGCAATAATCAAAGTAGGTAAATCAATTTCACTTAAATAACTCATGATATTATTGTCATTAAATGAATCTTTGACTGCTTCTAATTCCGCTTCTGTAGCGATACCATTTGTATTATCTACATGTTTTAAGAATTTCTTAGCTTTACGTTTTGAGTAATATAAATGCTTATCTAAAAATTTCTGTTGTTCTTCTTTATCCCAATTTCTAATTTGATTGGCATACCTGCGATATAAACGTTCTTCTGGAGACATATCGTTTAACAGCGTTGGATTTACTAATGTAATTGAGTCAGTCATTTCTGGATACATTGCTGCAAATGCGCTAGCAACAGATCCTCCTAATTCATGACCAATCAATGATGCTTGTGTGACATATAAATAGTCTAATAGCTCTTTAATATCTTCAGCATATTCCTTGAAATCAATATGTTGTGGTTTGTCAGAGTATCCGTGACCTCTTAAATCAACAAGTATAACTTGGTTATCATCAGTAAAATTTTCCTCTATCATATCAAATACTGTTAAATTATCGAATGCAGTGTGAATCATCACTATTGCATTGCCTTCACCACTCGTTCTGTAATTGAGTGCAGTACCGTCGCTTGTTGTAAATAAATTCATTTATTCTCTTCCTTTCTTTGCAATTGGTAATATAGATAATAATTCTTCTGTCGTGTTAATCGTAAAATCAACTTCTTCTGGCAATGGTTCAACATCCACTTCATCATCTTCTTTAAACCACACACTTACCATTCCCATTGCTCTCGCTGGCGCAACATCATTTAATGGGTCATCACCTACATATATTGTTTCTTCAGGTTGAGTACCTAATTGATCAAGCATGTCTTCAAAAATTTTCGGGTGTGGTTTTCGATAACCCACTGTTTCTGAAGTAGATAAGTAGTTTATAGCATCTTCTACACCTAAGGCGTGCATTCGGTATTGTTTAATTTTAGATCTGCCATTGGCGATAACACCTGTTAGATAACCACTTTCTGTTAATTTCTCTAAAGTATACAATGTGTCATAGTATGGAAACACATAGCGATAAAAATGCATTTCAAAATCATTAAACAAGTCTCTCCATGTTAATCGATCGACATGAAAATCTTTAATGATGGCTTTATAAAGTTCTGGTTTATCATGGTCTTCATCATCATCTAACTCTATAAATTTTCTCTTGAAATCTGCTAATTGAATACGTACTAAATAATCATGGAACCGCTCATATTGTTCTTCTATAAATTTCTCGCGTGATTTTTTTCTATCCAAAAGGGTGCCTTCTAAATCAAATACAATCGCTTTTATTTGTGTTAAATCCATTATCATAACCTCTTTAATTAATATGTCACTCTATTAAAATGATATTATTCCCTGTATTTACTGCAATCTGATTTATTTATTTTACCTTAAAATGACTATTCTTGCATTCGCGGTTGTGTCGCCATAATGTAAAACAATACGGGAATCCCCAACAATGCGAGTATAATACTGGCTGGTACTTGGAAAGGGTCTAATACGACACTACCTAACCAATCTGAAAGTACCATAATTGTACCACCAATCACAATATTCAATAACATTTGTTGTCTTAAATTATAATGTGCGCGACTTCTTCGTACGAGTTGTGGAATAACCATCCCAATAAATCCAATAACACCTACATATGCAACAATGACGGCAGTTATGATGGAGGCGATTAACAAGACACTATACGTTACACTACGCACATTAAGCCCCAATGACTGAGCTCGTAAATCACCAAGCTGTAATATTTTAATTTTTGACACCAAGCTCAATAAAATTATCATACCTATGGATAATACAATACCGATATAAATCACTTCGTTATATTCTGCAGATGAGAAGCCACCAAACATATAATTAACGATATTGTTCATTTTTTCTTGATTAAAAATAATGAGCACATATAAAAATGCATTAAATAATGCACCAATCATTATGCCAGCCAAGATTAGTGTTCTAACCGGATACCCTCTAGACATTACACTAGTTAGTACAATAACCAGTAATAAAGTCATTATGCTAAATAACACTGAAAATATAGGTAACCAAATAAATGAAACACCTATAACGACAGCTAGCCCAGATCCAAATGTAGCACCACTTGCCAATCCTAATGTAAAACTATCTGCAAGCGGGTTGTTCAACAATGTTTGAAACATATGTCCAGCAAGTGTTAAACCAACACCGGCTAACAAGGCTTGTAAAGTACGTGGAATTCTTACTTGATATAATATTGTTTGTGATAGCGTATCACTTATATCACCCAAACCCCAAAATAAGCTCAACAATAAACTAATGATAATGAACACGATCCATAAACACATCGTTTTAGTATACTTCATGTTTTTGCCACACTTTCAAATAAATCTTCACTCTCCTACAATACCATCTGAACACATCGAACACTATCCCATTTATTATAAATTAGTAAACAGAAAAAACACCCTGAAAAGTATGCACAAACAAACTTCAGGGTGTTACTTAAATAATCTTTTTAATTAGAACTCACTACACTGACTATTTTTCATTATAAATTGCATCTCTTAAAGCTTTGAGACCATCATCAATACGAGGTCCTGGTCGAGAAATTTGATCACCATTCACCGCTTCAATTCTACCTTTTTGCACAGCATTTAGTGATTCAAATCCGCCTCTCTTGTCGATAATTTGTTGATAATCTTTTTCTGAAATACCCATCGTTGAAATCATCACATCTGGATTTTTCTTAATAATTGATTCTTTGCTAACTTTTTGCCAACCATCTAGATTTGAAAAGCTATTTTTAGCTTTCAGTTGCTTCAACATATCATCAAAAAATGTATTTTTTCCTGCCGTATAAATCTCAGGTTCTGAAGATACTTCCATAAAAACCTTTTGAGATTTTGCGTCTTTTGGCACTGAATTCACAACTTTTTTAATATTATTTTTAGTCTCTTTCACTAACGCATTGGCTTCTTTTTCTTTACCTGTCACTTTACCGACCTGCTTAAAAGTTTCATACATCTCATCAATAGATTGTGCATCTTTAACATAGACCACTTTAACACCACTGTCTTTCAATCCATTCAGTACTTTACCATCTGTTGATTTCTGAGATTCATGTGCAAGTATTAAATCAGGTTTAGCCTTTAATAACGCCTCTTTATTTAATTTCATAGCATCAAACTGTTTTTTATCTTTTACCTCTTTCGGATAGTCATCTACAGTTGATACACCGACCACTTTATCTCCTAGACCCAATTCATACAATATTTCCGTATTACTAGGAATAAGAGAAATAATTCTGTCATATGATTTTTCTGACTGCTCGTTTTTAGTGGATTTGTCAGAATTGGTACTACATGCAGCCAATATAACAGCTAAAATAATAAAAAGATAAATGACTTTAAATTGCTTTTTCATGATATAATCTCCTAGTTTATGATTTGCTTTAATCATATCAAATTTTCATGCGTTTTTTACTATTATTTTTAAAAATAACTATTTAATTTAATTTTTTAAGCTACACATATATATAAACTTTCTATTATTTGATTGATGATAACCCTTAATTAATACTGATTAGAGTCTAATTTCTATATCATTTTAGTCATTGTATTCAAAGTATTCATCTAAAAATGTATATTGATGTGAGGCATTGCCGTTAAAATAATTTTTTCCAAAATTATCCAATAAAGCATGAAATTCATTTGCATCTTGGTTCGTAAAGGTTTCAGGTAATGATACGTTGCGTTTCAATTTGTCATATTGTTCTGTATGTTCATATCCGAGTAAACGATAAATTCTTCTTGTATAACTGTCAGGTATATATTCGATACCTTCAAATACATAAACGATGAGTACATCGGCTGTTTCACTTCCAACACCTTTTATATGCAACAGCTGGTCTCTAAGATTAGAATGATATTTATCAGCAATGGCTTTATAGTCAAAATCGTATTGATGCAACCAACTTAGTAATGCCAGTATGGTTTTCGCTTTATTTTTATAAAATCCACTCGACTTAATTAATATTTGTAGATCTTCTAATTCTAAATTCAAGATATGATGTGGATCCAATAGAGTAGCTTGTTTTAATGAATCAATGGCATAGGCTGCATTTCGCCAATTCGTATTTTGAACTAAAATCGCTCCCAAAATGATTTCTATTTTCGAATCTGCAGGCCACCAACCTTGTGGCCCCATATGTTTATATAAAATGCGATATAAACTCTCTGTATCCAATGTCATTTTACACACCTCATTTGCACGCTTATTTTCACTAACAAAAAGAGCTAGTAAGATTTATCATGGATGAAACATCCTATCTTCATCCATGATAAATCTGATACTAGCTCCCAATCATTACACTTTCCGATTACATTGTTTCTGGTGCATTTACGCCCACTAAACTTAGCGCATTACGTAACGTTATTCTTACTGCATCTATAAGTGCAATCAATGCTTTTGTTTTTTCAACATCATCTGTTAATACTTTTTCAGCATTATAAAATTTATGGAAGTGTGATGCTAAATCTTGAATATAATTTGTAATTCTATGTGGTGCTCTATTGGCAGCCGCACTTTGAATTGTTGTTTCAAATTCAGCAACTTTCTTCAATAAATCAATCGCTTTATCATTTGTAATCAAGGTATAATCCGCATCTTTAGATGGTGTAATACCTCTTTCAGCAGCTTGTTTCAATATAGAACAAATACGCGCATGTGCATATTGTGCATAGTAAACTGGATTATCTTGTGATTCTTGTTTCGCAAGTTCCATATCGAAATCAAAGTGTGTGTCAGGGCTACGCATTGTGAGGAAATAACGTGCTGCGTCTACGCCAACTTCATCCATAATTTCTCGTAACGTGATTGCATTTCCAGTACGTTTGCTCATCTTAACTTCTTGTCCATCTTGCATTAAACGCACCATTTGCATGATTTGTATTTCAAGACGGTCACTTTCAACACCAAACGTTTCTAATGAAGCCTTAAGACGATTGATATACCCATGATGATCCGCGCCAAATAAATTAATTAACGTATCGTTACCACGTTTGATTTTATCAAAATGATATGCAATGTCTGGTAAGAAATACGTATAATTGCCATCATTTTTAATTAACACTCTGTCTTTGTCATCTTTAAAGTCCGTCGTACGCAACCACGTTGCACCATCTTGTTCATATGTGTAGCCAAGCTCAGACATTTTGTTTAATACTTCTGTAATTTCACCTTTTTCGTATAAAGACGTTTCACTAAACCAATTATCAAAATGCGTATTAAAATCAGATAAATCTGTTCTTAATTTTTCCATTTCATAATCTACGCCTAATTTTCTAAATGTCTTAATACGTTCATCTTCTGACAAATCTTTAAGTTCAGGTTGTTTTTCGGCTAAATCTTTACCAATATTAATGATGTCTTTACCATGATAGCCACCCTCAGGCATTTCAAATGAATCATCTCCAAGCGCTTCAAAATAACGTGCTTCTATTGAACGCGCTAAATTCGTAATTTGATTACCCGCATCATTCACATAATATTCTCTAGTTACATGATAACCAGCCGCAGTTAAAATATTAGCAAGTGTATCACCTACAGCAGCGTTACGTGCGTGGCCAATATGTAGATCTCCAGTTGGGTTAGCTGACACATATTCTAATAATATATTTTTGCCATTTTGTTCGGCAGTGCTACCAAATTTTTCATCTTTATCTATAGCCTCTGAGATAATTTCAGTTAAATAAGCATTATCTAAGTAGAAATTAATAAATCCAGGTCCTGCAATCTGAACTTTTTCAACATTAGCAGCTGTCGTATCTAAATGATCGACAATCGCTTGCGCAATTTCACGAGGATTACGCTTTGCTATTTTCGTCAATACCATCGCGATGTTTGTAGAATAATCACCATTTGCATCATCTTTAGGTATTTCTATTTTAATATCTGGTATATCACTTGCCTCAGCTAACGCTGCTTTTTGAATACTGTGGTTAATTTCTTCAATCAACGTTTGTTTCACTTGATCAATTATATTCATTTAAGACTGCTCCTTATAAGTAATTTCATATTGGTAAGATCCCATTTTTTCATCATCTTGTATTAAATCATAATGCACTTTTAATTTACCACCATGTTCCGTTACAAAATGCAGAATAGAATGTGTTCGCACAGTTAAAGGTATACGTCCTCCAGTAATTTCATACAAAGTAATCGTATCTTCACCTTCTACAAAATGGAGGTTCATTTTGATTTCACCCTTACGAATGATTTTCACACCTGTTTCTTCAATTTTAACAGTTACATTGACAGCAACACCATCAATTTCTTCTTGATAACGTATAAATTCTGCATTACGTTTTTGCCAATGCCCTTGCGTATTTGCTGTAAATTTCTCTTTATTATCAAATTGTTTAACAACTTGTTTCGTTTGGATATTAACATTGTTTTCCAATGTACGTTTCACCCTAATCTTTTAAAATAATACAAACCATTATAGCATACTTGATAGTCGCTATACAGTTGGTAAATCGTTTTTAAGGATGTTATGCTACATAGCTAAAATCCAATTATCTGTAATAACGCATGACATTAAAAAAGAGGTTCCGACTTTGATAGTCTAAACCTCTTTAAAGCTGTTTTTCAGAACTACTTTCACATTTTATGTGAATGAGTAGTTCTTATGCATTCGTTTTAGCGCACGTAATCCTTAACCATTCTAGTAGTTCTTATGCATGAGCATTTGCACATGTAATCCACTCAAAATTTTAGTAGTTCTTATACATGCCCTTTAATTAGGGAAAATATGGTATCAAGCATCTGTGTCTTAATAGGATACGTAGGGCTATGAAAGATTATTTAAAATTCACTTTCTGTCCTACATCCCTATACTTATTATTTACTTGCTAATGCTTCATGTAATGCTTTATCTGAATTATTCCACATAGCTAAATCATGTGTCTGTAGAAAATCTTTCAAAACTGCTTTATTGTCCTCACCAATATGATCTATATCGATTTGATGTTTCATTGATTTATCCATCATATTAACATGTTCAGGCATGCTTTTGTACCCTCTGCGAATGCTCTTATTCACTAATAAATAACATCCTGTCACGCCAGCATAGTAAGGTCCATTTTCGCCTCTTTCAGTCGTAACCCAACATAACCAATATGCCTTGGCTTCGTCACCTTCTACAACTTCTTTCTCTTTAATCCATTTAACACCTTTTTCTACACTTGAACGTGCGTGCATACCACCAATATCAATAAAGGCTTCTTTCTTTTGAACATCAATAAAGACAGGTGCCACATTATCCAAACTGATAGAACCTATATTTGTACCTTTGTGCCCATCAAGTGGGTCATTCTTAATAATGTTAAATTTAAATCCTTTATTTCCAGCCACTCACGTGCACCTCCCAAATTATCTAAGGCATTTATTTCATTTTACCTGTTATCATATTATGAATTCAATTCATCTAATATACTATTAATTGCATTTTTTACATGATCATCTTCAATATCCGCAATGAGTTCTTTTGGATAATATAATTTATAATCTTCTCGATTAATTCCTGTAATACTATGGATAACCAATGATTGACTACTAATTTCACGAATTTTTCCATTACGTTTTAGTAAATGAATCGGCTGTCTATTTGATCCAGGTCTATCATAATCATATGGTAAATCTGAGAAGGACTCACTGACAAAATAATAATTCGGATCTATATCTGCTTGAATAAACAAATCAGTTAATTCTGAGATTGTTATAATCGAACCATCAAAAGGCATATATTTTAATAAATCTCGATTGATAAAACGTCGTGATAAATCACTCAAGATGGGATCTTCTTCTTTCACCCATGCCTTTAAGTAATATAAGACAACCGCTTCATCTAAATCTACATATTGTTCAATTGTCATGGATTCTTCGAAAAATGGTACGAAATCTGTTGGATACATTTTAAAAGTATAGCCTTCATTGTACAAGTATTTCGCACGTTTCAAACAATTATTTAATAACACTTCTCCGCCTCTACTGACTGGGTGAAAATAAATTTGCCAATACATTTGATAGCGACTCATGATAAAGTTCTCTACTGCGTGCATACCACTTTCTTTAATCAACACTTCATCTTTAGATGGACGCATCAATCTCAAGATACGTTCCATATCAAATTCTCCGTATGATACACCGGTAAAATAAGCATCTCTTTGTAAATAATCCATTCTATCAGCATCAATTTGTGAAGATATCATGGAGATGACTAATTTGTTATCGTGTGTTTTATTAATAACATCTGCAACTTGTTGTGGAAAATCATCCGAAACACGACTTAATACTTCGTTAACTTCCGTCGGACCCGTAATAATTGCCTGTGTAAATGCTTCATGATCCGTGTTAAATATCTTTTCGAAACTATGAGAAAAAGGCCCATGTCCTAAATCATGTAATAATGCTGCACATAAGGCTAACGGGCGATCTTCGTTATTCCATGCTTCTCTTCCATTAAATGAATCATCAATTAACCTACGTACAATTTCATATACACCCAACGAGTGGCCAAATCTACTATGTTCTGCCGTATGGAATGAAAGATATAATGTGCCTAATTGCTTTATACGTCTTAGTCTTTGAAATTCTTTCGTCTTAATCAAATCCCAAATCACTTGATCTCTGACATGGATATACCTATGAATTGGATCTTTAAACACTTTTTCTTCTGGTAATTTTTGTGTAGCATATGTTGTAAATGTCAATGTAGTCCTCCTATCCATATCCTATACTTATGCAGACTAATTTATTGTCTTACGCATTAACGCTAAATCCATGGCTTCACCATACATAACATGCGTATATGAACGTAATTTTTCAAAGCCTTTTTGCTCATAAAACGAAACAGCTTCATCATTCTTATTATCGACTTCTAAGAAGACTTCTTTATATTCATCGTTGAAATAACTTAAACCTTCAGTTAATAATTCAGAACCATAGCCATGATGTTGCCACAATGGACTTACATAATGTGCTGATAAAAATAATTCAGAACCATAAATAAAATTCGCAAAACCAATAATATTTTCATCTTCTTCTACGACTAAAAACAATTGATCTTCCAATCGTTTTAATAAATGTTGTTCATTATATGAAGCAGCCAATAACTCATTTACAGTTTTAGCCGCATAAATATTCATGTACGTATTATACCAAGCTTTTGTTGCTACATCTCTGATGCCTACAACATCTTGCGGTGTTGCTTTTCTAATTTTATGCATGTTGTTCTCCCCCTATTTAGATAGGTCATAATAGCTACATTATATCATAATTTTAGTATTCAAAATACTTTAGCTATTTATATAAAAATAGCTTGGGCAATATTATAATTCACCCAAACTATCTATGTTATATTTAGTTCTTCCCAAGTGTTTGTTGCCATTCTTTTGCACGTGACAGTGCATAAACATCTTTTTCAATATCTCCCGGTCTTTCAGCTGTACCAATAATATAGCCCCCTAGACTCGCACCTAGAAACTCTAAACTATATTTAACTTGTGTGATGCATGGTTTGGCTTTGACTTTAGGACAATCGCCACCAACGATAATAAGTCTAAAATCTTTCTTAGACATCTTATCTTTAAAGTCTTTATAATTTGAATCCAATAAAGTTTCAGACCAATGATCAAAAAATGCCTTCATTGATGCCGATAAACTATACCAATAAACTGGCGAAGCAATTATAACTGTGTCACTTGCTAATACTTTATCTATAATCGTCTTATAGTCATCCGCATATGAATCTATGCTTTTGTCTACGTGTCTATAGTCTCTAACCGGATTTAATTGATATTGCGTTAAGTCTATCCATTCGTAGTCGTATCCAGCTATGGCCATCTTAGTTAAACGTGCAGTATTCCCTTCTGGTCGACTGCCTCCAAATAAAACTGTGATCATAATAATCTCCTTCTACTACTCATTTTATATTCCCTTCAAAAATTATAAATATACATTTCCATAAAATCATTAAACTTAATTAATAATTCTACACTAAAAAGTACAATTACTAAACAGTTTACTTAAAATAGAATAATAAATTAAATTATTTGCTCAAAAATTGAACTTATAACCCCTACTATAAATGTATATTTTTAAAAAGATCTTTATAAATATAAAAAGTAGATAAACATAATACATGTTCACCTACTTTTATTTTTTTATTTTATAGGAAATAATTTTTCGATTTTTTCAATCTCTTCTTCAGTTAATTCAACATCTAAAGTTGTTAAATTATCAACGACCTGATTTGGACGCTTAGCACCTGGAATAACAATATCTAATGACGATTTTGTTAAATAAAATGCCAACACAATGTGTGCAACATCCACTCTGTGGTTATCAGCAATATCACGTAGTTGATCAATTTTCTCTAAATTTTCTTTGAATTTTTCACCTTGGAATTCTGGATTTTTAGCACGAATATCATCAAATGTCGAATTTTCATTATATTTACCTGCTAATAAACCAGAAACGAGTGGGAAATATGGAATAAACGTGATGTCGTGTTCTGAAGTATATTCAAAAATATGCTCATTTTCACGATTTAATAAATTATATTCCATTTGTACAACATCTACCAAGCCATCTTTATTCGCTTCTTTTAATTGTTCTAAATTGAAATTGGACACCCCAATCGCTTTGATCTTACCTTCATCTTTGAGCTCTTTTAATGCTGCGACAGCTTCATTCTTAGGCGTGTCCTCATCCGGGAAATGTATATAATATAAATCAATATAGTCCAACTGCAGACGTTTTAAACTTTGCTCAACCTGATCTTTTAAAAATTGAGGATCATTTGAATATTTTACATTACCATCATCATCAAAATAGTGTGCGCCTTTAGTAGCAATTGCAAAATCATCTCTACCAAATTCTTTGACCGCTTCACCAACGAGTTCTTCTGAACGCTCTGGTCCATAAATATAAGCTGTATCTATCAACGTTATACCATTTCTCACTGCGGTACGTACAGTTTCTTTACCTTGTTCTTCATCTAAATCATTATAGAAATTATGTCCGCCTACTGCATTTGCACCTAATGCGATAGGTGTTACTTCAACATTTGACTTACCAATCTTTGTTTTCTTAGTCAATCTAGCCCAACTCCTTCTATAATTCTCTTATATTTTACACATAGCGATGTATGTGCTATCCACAGCAATTGATTTAACCATATATCACTGTTATTTTTACAAGTAGTTATACTCTACCCTCTTTCTTTATATTTAAAATAAAAACGTAAGTAATAGATATTATCTAATATGATATCTATTTAAAATTTAGCATGATTACGCTATAAAACTAAACATATTTGCTTGATTACGACATCAAATTTTCATACCTATTATGTTTTTTAAAAGCGTATATTGTAAAAATGGGATTACGGCATCAAATATAATTTGTTGATTTCGTAATCCCATCCACGTCCGGCTTTTGAACTATATAGTATTCATTTTATTTTCGTACTTTATTTTATTAAAGCCTTCCCAGCTATTATTTATGTTTTCTTTGCGCTAACTTTTCTTTTAATTTTCTATCTTGTTCTTCTTTACGACGTTTACGTTCTTCATTACGTTTTCTTAATCGTTCTTCTTCTTCAGGGTCTCTCGGTTTCTGTAATTGTTTTTCCACTTTTTCCATAAGTTCATCTTCTGTGAGTGCAGCGAGTGGACGATTATTAACAAAAGCAAACGTTTTTCGGCGACCCGGTCCACAATACGACTGACAGCCAATTTCTATTTCAGCTTCAGGATCTAATTTCGTTAACTTTTTTTCTAATGACTTACAGTTTACCCCTTGGCAATCATCACAAATTAAAAATTTATTTTGCAACTACACCCATTCCTTTCTTATGGTTTACAGTTTATCAAAACAGCTTAAATATCATTTCACAATGTAAACATTCATTTATATGTATCATCATAAGGTTTATGATGCCTTACTTAATATGTATTTTAGATTTTACAACTCTAATTATTTTACTCTATTTTATTAAAATTTCAAGTTTATATTCTTTTAATATCAACATTCAAAGGGACAAGTTAGTATCATCACAATGTAAATGACGATACTAACTTGTCCCTTTATACTTAATATAACTATTGATAGAATTTACGTCCACCATAAATCTGGTGCATGATTTTCAATATTAACCGATTTCAAATTATTCACTGCTTTATTAAATCCTTCTTCAATTGACATAATTGGATCCTCATGTTCAATGCTCACCACATAATCATAACCATTTATTCTTAATGCACTAATCATGTCTCCCCATTCTTGAATATTATGACCATATCCTACTGTTCGAAATGTCCAGGCTCTCGTTTGTATATTGCCATATGGCTGCATATCCGTTAAACCGTACATATTCACATTCTCTTGATCAATATATGTGTCCTTTGCATGAAAATGATGAATTGCATTTTCTTTTCCCAATATTTTTATTGCAGCTATTGGATCAATACCTTGCCACCACAGATGACTTGGATCTAAATTCGCACCAATAGCATCATTGGTTGCCGCTCTTAATTTTAATAGTGTATGCGGTGTATGAACTAAAAAACCAGCATGAAGTTCTATACCAATTTTTATATCGAGTGACTTTGCATAGTCAGCAACATTTTTCCAGAAAGAGACAAGTTTTTCATCCCATTGCCATTCTAGAATATTAGTGTACACTGTTGGCCATGGTGTAACAGGCCAATTAGGATACTTTGCTGAGTCATCCGAACCAGCCACTCCCGAAAACGTATTTACCACTGGTACGTTTAACAGCGACGCTAATTTTATCGTTTTGTATAAAGTATCATGCGCTTCTTGAGCTTCTCTTTGATCTGGCGAAATAGGGTTATTGTGACAACTCAATGCACTAATTTCTAATCCACGCTGCTGAATCGCTTCAATAAATGATTTTCTTTGAAATTCATCATTTAGTAGGTCATCTAATGCACAAAACTGGTCTCCTGGATTGCCTCCTGTCCCTATTTCAAGCATTTTCACACCTGATTTTGCTACGTAATCTAACATTTCTTCAAATTCTTTGTCTTGAAATAACACGGAAAACACACCAATTTTCATAAAAAAACCTCCATAAAAGTTATACCTTTGCCAGTCGAACACTTTGTCCAATTTTGCTACTTTGATAAATCGCGTCTATCAGTATATTGATTTGCATCGCTTGCATTGGTTGAACAACAAGAGACTCATAACCAAGGCAACTATCCACAAAATTCTTTGCTTGTCGTTGTGCAGCTATTTCTTCATCATGTTCTGCTTGTGCTTGTTCAATAAAATAAGTGCCTAGTCTGGGTTGATAAATTTCAAAAGGATATAGATTTAAGCCACCATCTACACCAGAAATGCTTAAATGTCTCATATCTTCTTTAATATTGGCTGACCAAGAACATTCAAATAAAAGCGTTGAGCCATCATTAAAAGTAATATAACTTGTCACGTGATCGTCTACATCAAATGATTCATTATCAAATGCGCCCCAATCATTTATTTGATTGGGTATTTTACTAAGTCGATTGTATGTTTTTCCAATCACTTCTACTGGTGCGATATCGTTTAATAGCCAAAGTGATAAATCAAGCATATGACATCCATAATCAATTAAACTACCTCCACCTTGTAGTGCTTTGTTTGTAAAAACACCCCATCCGGGTACTTTACGTCTACGCATTGCTTGTACACGTGTTACTAATGGATCGCCTAAAACACCCTTATCAACAGCATTTTTGGCATTGATTGCAGCATCTGTAAAGCGATAATGATAGCCTATAGCAAGTGTTTTATTGACTTTTTCTGCAGTATTTATCATTTTTTCACATTCTGATGGATTCATAGCCATTGGCTTTTCACAAAATACATGTACACCAGCTTCTAAAGCAGCAATGCTAATTTCTGCATGATATTTATTAGGTGTACATACAGCGACAGCGTCTACATGTTCAAATATAGCGTGATACGTTTCATACACATTTTGAATTTGATGACTTTGAGCAACGCTTTTAGCTAATTCAAAATTAATATCTTGAACTGCTACAACATCAGCCAAATGATTTAATTGTTGAAAAGCTGGTATATGCCTATTACGTGCAATACCACCACATCCAATAATACCTATCTTTAATTTTTCCATAACAAGATGCCCCCAGAATTATTTTTCTGATATTTTCTCTAACGGTATCGCATTACCATACTCATGTTTAGGTGTCCCACTACTGTAAGCCCATACTATGCCATTTTTTATAACTTGTTGGACATTCGTATTGTAATATGTTGGGTAGCTTTCGTGTCCCGGCCTGAAATAAAATATTTTGCCATTACCTCTTTTAAACGTTACACCACTTCTAAATACTTCTCCGCCCTCAAACCAACTTATAAATACTGTTTCATCTGGCGTTGGAATATCAAAATGTTCTCCATACATTTCTTCTTTTTCTAGTTCAAAATGTGATTCTATGCCTCTTGTGATGGGATGTGTTGGATCAACAACCCACAAACGTTCTTTTTCATCTGCCTCCCTCCATTTTAAATCACACGACGTACCCATTAAGGATTTGAAAATTTTTGAAAAATGTCCAGAATGTAAGACTACAAGCCCCATGCCGTCTAATACACGCTGCTTCACCTTCTCTACTATTAAATCCTCTACTTCATCATGTGCCTTATGCCCCCACCAAACAAGTACATCTGTCTGCGATAATACTTCGTCAGTCAAACCATGTTGTGGTTCATCTAATGTTGCTGTAGTTACGTTATGCTCAACATTCAAAAACGATGCGAGCGCATGATGTATACCTTCGGGATAAACTGCTTTTACTGTTTCATTTTCTTTCTCATGTCGATATTCATTCCAAATTGTAATATTCATAAAATGTCTCCTATTCATTTGATTTATCGTTTAAATATACAGCTTTACCTGTTTTCGCTGATTCATATATAGCTTCTAAAATTTGAGTGACAACGAAAGCCTCATGTGGTTTAACTATGGGTTCTGTATCGTGAATGATATTATTTATCCAAGCACGTGCTTCTTCCTCTGCTTCGTCTATTGTTTCACCTTCATAAAAATCTACCCCTGTATTTTCTAATTCAATTTCAGATGTATACAACGTTTCTAAATCTTCACCATGAATACGTAGACCATTTTTCATATCTGCTCCACCATCTGTACCTGATAAAGAACATTTAGCTTCATCAACTTCTAAGGAATTAAGCGCCCAACTCGTTTCTAATATAATCGTGGCACCATTTTTCATTTTGATAAATCCAAATGCAGAGTCCTCCACAGTAAATTTACTTGGATCCCATGGTCCCCATGCATTTGCTGCATTCGCATGATTCCCTAATTTATGGAATGTTGAGCCCATCACCGATTCAGGTTCATAATTATCCATCATCCATAACGTTAAATCTAATGCATGTGTCCCGATATCAATTAGGGGGCCACCACCTTGCTTTTCTTCATCTAGAAAAACACCCCACGTTGGAACTGCGCGTCTGCGAATAGCATGAGCTTTACTGAAGTAAATTCCTCCTAAATCTCCACGTTGTGTTACTTTATGCAAATACTGACTGTCTGCTCGAAATCTATTTTGATAACCTATTGTCAATTTTTTATTATTACGGACTGACGCATCAATCATTGCCTGCGCTTCAATAGAAGTTTTTGCCATAGGTTTTTCACACATTACGTGTTTACCTTCATCTAATGCTGCAACTGTAATTTCTTGATGTGTATTATTCGGAGTACAAACATGTATCACTTCTATATTGCTGTCTTTTAATAATGCTTTATAATCTTCATATGCCTTTGCATTATTGCTACCATAGTTTTCTGCAGCCTTATATGCTTTAGCAATGTCAATATCGCAAAAAGCAACCATCTCTACTTCAGTGATTTTTTCTAAACTTGGTAAATGCTTTCCATTAGCTATACCGCCACAACCAATAACACCAACTTTTATTGTCATCGTCTCATCTCCTATATAACATTAATCAATTTCTTTGAAGTAAACGCTTACAAATAGCAAGAAAAAAATATACTTTTAATAATTTAAATCTAAATTAAGTTAATAGTAAATTAAATAAGTAAAAACACCAATAAATTTGACATATTTAGAATTTATATATTAACATTAGAATATATTTTCAAAATTCGGAAATTTTTCCAATGAATAGGTGGCATCTTTTTATATGGTTCTAGATCATCTTATTAATAAACACTTTGAACAACTAACAGAAAATGATTTACATATTATCAATGTTATTAGACAAAATATTGATCAAATTTCAAATATGAAAATTCATGATTTAAGTAAACTGACCCATACTTCCATCTCCACTATCCATAGACTTGTTAAAAAAATGGGATTTGAAGGTTATAGTAATTTTAAATTTTATATAAAAATGGATTCAAATAATGAATCACCTCAACTTGCAAGCGCCAATCCAATTATTGAAGATGTGAGAAGAACCGTAGAACATCTTGAAATGTTTGACTATCACACGCTTAATCAATTAATCGAAACTGCTCCATTTATCTATATATTTGGTACTGGTATGGCACAGCAAAATGTTGCACGTGAAGCGCAACGACATATGTTATCTATTTCAAAAAGAGCAATCGTTATAAATGATGAAACCGAATTGCGTTTAGCCATAGATCAAATGTCTGCTGATGATTTACTGTTTATCATCTCATTATCAGGAGAAACCAAGAATTTAATTGATCCCATACAACTCATTAAATCTCGTGAATTGCATTACGTATCTATTACGACTTTGCATGATAACTATATCGCTAAAAATGCTGCGTTTAATGTATATGTTAATAGTGCACCTATTCAATTTTTTAATACTACAACATACTATAGTTTTACACCTTACTATGTTGTATTTGATTTTATAGCTAGAACGTACCATAACTATAAAATCAATAATAACTCATTCCTGTAATAATTCATCTAAGTCTAGAAAACATTATAGATGCATATGTGTTTTTCTAAATAATATAGGCTACTTTCACTCAAGGTGCCATGCTTCATTTCAATAAAGTGTAAGAAAAGAAATTGATCAAGTTGATATTTCTTTTCTCACTTCCACTAACATGTACACTTTAGTGTTTAGCAGTTTTATTAAGTAGTTGCTCTACTTCCTCTCTTATTTGAGGAACTGAAAGTCCAACAATGACCTGAACGTTTTTACCACTCTTCACTAATCCATGTGCGCCTCCATTTGATTTAAAGTAATCATCTGCCGCTACTTGTTCAGGGTTTGCCACTGTTACACGTAATCGCGTTGCACAATTGGTAACATCCACTATATTTTCTGTGCCACCTAAACCTTCAATATATACTTCAGCTTTTCTTTGATATTCGTTAGAACTATTAGAGACGTTGCTTTGATTTTTATTTTCACGATAATCTTTTTTCGTATATAATTTAGTATCTTGATTGTCGTCTTTTTCTCTACCTGGCATCGGTATATCAAACTTCAATATGATAAATCTAAATAAATAATAGTAAATAAAGATAAAAATGATACCAATGATAAATTGCGCTACATATGTCCCCCAATGTGAACCAAATAATGGAATCCAATTTGTTGCTGCAATTTCAATAAAACCGCCTCCTAAGTTACCAACTAATCCAAATGCATGCATAGTCGTAACCATTGTTGCCCCCAGTATGGCATGTATTAAAAATAAGAAAGGTGCAATAAAAATAAAGGTAAATTCTAATGGTTCTGTAATACCAGCAAATACTGCCGTCAATGTAGCTGCTAATAATAACGCACCGACTTCTTTCTTTTTATGAGGTTTGGCAGTGGAATATATTGCAAGTGCTATACCTATTGATCCAAATATTTTAGTATTCCCTTGTAATAAAAATCCGCCGCCAGGGAAGATGTCTTTCAATGATTTCTTGGTCTCTGAATATTCAGTAAGGTGCGAAATCCAATATGATTTAATGCCACCATTCACAACTGCAGGTCCATATTCAAATGGCGTATAAATAAAATGATGTAATCCTGTTGGAATTAGTATTCTTTCTAAGAAATGAAAGAGCCAAACCCCAACATAGCTAGATGAAGCAAGAAATACTTGTAACGATGCGATCCATCCTTGAACTATTGGCCATCCCCAACTTGTTAGAAAAGCCAAAGGAATCATGCTAAAGAACGCAAGCATTACCACAAATGGAGAACCTTGAAATATACCTAAAGATTCAGGTAACTTCTTATCGTAATACTGATTATGTAACCATATGGCGATACCAGAAATAATTAATGCACCAATGATATTAGTATCTAATGTTTTAATACCAACTAACTCAGTTATCCCAGTTACATCGTCAGGACTACCTTTAAAATCCACACCAAAAGCTGGCCCCCAAGTTGTTAATATGCTATTGATAAAATAATTAAACATCATATAAGTAACCACTGAAGACATGACCGCATGCCCCGCCGATTTCTTCGCTAATGAAATAGGTAACCCAATGACAAAAATAAGTTCAATATTTTCAAATACAGTCCATCCACCATTTTCAACTAGCGACCATACTTGAAACCATAAACCTTCTGGATCCGCAAGATGTCCCATTATGGCTTCATTTTTGAAAAGTGTAGCTATACCTATAATGATTCCAAAGAATGGAAACAATAATACTGGAACAATCATTGCCCCGCCAAATCTACGTATAGCATTACCAAAATTCCGTCCAATGTTCATAATAATCACCCTTTTTCCACGCAGTTAATGTAAGCGTTCTCTTAAGGTGATGATATGCTTTAGTTTATATAACATCAATATAACTAGGGGATTTTGACACTATGTACCTTTGAATGATTTTATTTTCATTAAAAGGTAATTTTTCCTGAATATCGTTTTCTAAAACTAAACTTTTAAATAACAATAACAAAGAGAAAAATTGGAATAATAAAAACAGTACCTAATCTGTAGATTAGTATACTGCTCAAGTTGTCATGACTTTATTGACCATGATAAATATTAAATTCTAATGGTTTCACTTCATTCTCTAACCATTCTTGATATATCAATTTCTTATTAATATCACTATTTATAATCGTAATACCACAGTCACCGCCACCTGCACCAGAGGTTTTAGCAGCACCGCCATATTTTTCTGCTACAGAACACAACACTTTGAGATGTGCCGTTTCTATATCTATCGTAGCTTCTTTATCCATAGATTGAATAATTTCGCGATTGGTACGAATCATTTGTTGTACACCTTTAATATGGTTTGTTTTAAAAGCATGGATCAACTTTTCAACACATAGGTGGGAACGTTCTAAAAACTTACCATAAAACGTTGGATCTGACTTCAAGCGTTTCACTTCACTCACTAAATGATGAGACGATGCAGGAGATCCTGTCCAACCAATCAATACTTCCATATTTTCCGGTGGTTGCAACGGTTCAATATGCAGACCTGGCCAGTTTTTATTCAATACTTCATTAACAGATGTATCTTCAATTTGTTGAGAGACCCACTCATGATCAAATGTACTGTACGCTAACCAACCAGTGTAAATACTAACAGCGATGTCACCACATGAACTTAAACTCTGCAATTTCATATTCGCGATTACCGCTAGTTTATAAATATAAAGATTTGATAAATGCGTTTCATAAAACTCATTCAATACTTTAACTACAGAAACAAGCACGGCTGCACTTGAACCTAACCCGTATTTATGGCCATTTGCGTCATCTAAATTACTATCAATCGTTAAATTGAAATGTTTTAAACTGATATGGTTACTGCGCACATACTGTTCAAATACTTCAATTGCTGTAATGACATATTTAAGTTGTTTAGCTGCATGTACATCGGATACGACGATTTGATCTTCTCTTCTTTGAAAAGTCACTGGATCATGATGTAGTGTTTTAGAATGTATGGTACCTTGAGGGGCATTTGAGTCTTCAATTGAAGCAGTTACAAATCGATCAACCGCAATTAATACGGATTTATATCCTGGTTCAGTAACTGCATATTCACCTGCAATATAGAGTTTACCTGGTGCTTTTACCTGAATCATTTTATCTCTTCCTTACTCAATAATTTCAACGCCTGTACTTATAATGTCACTTGCAATAATTTGATCTTTATCAAAAGATTTATGTAGCGCATCAATAACTGCTTGTTGATTTTTCTTTTCTACTAAAATTTTCACATTAGGTCCTGCATCCATTGTAAAATAACATGGATATCCAGCTTTTCTACACTGATCAACAATATCCATCGCAAGATAGCTATCCTCAACCATATAAGTAAATGGAGGTTGTGCACCTAAATTGGTTGCATGCATACGTAAACCATTAGCTTCAATGACTTCACCCATTTGCATAAAGTCTTTTCGCTCAATGGCATGCTTAACTGACGCTATGTCTTCATCTACATGATTTAACCAATATTGATAAAAGCGAGATGTATCACGTGTATGTGACATACCGGCACGACTCGATACTTTTTTTGTTTTATTATTAATAACTACAAAAATCATTGCCAACTCTTGTTCCCAATGATCTGCTTCAATGGGAAAACTGTACGATGATTCATCATCATGCCCTTTTTCCCATTCTACAAAGCCACCGTAGATACTTCTTGATGCTGACCCAGAGCCTCTACGTGCTAACCTAGATAATGCTTTACCCGTTAATCCAAGGTTTAAAGCCTTGTCACAAGCAGCTGCTAATGCGGCATACGCACTTGCTGATGATGCTAAACCAGCAGCAGTTGGAACATGATTGTCGCTCTCTATATATGCAAACATTGTTGTGCCTGATGTCGCTCTAACAATATCCATATAACGACTAATTTTAGCTGATTCACTTGCAGTAACTGTTTCACCATTTAGTATAAGTGTATCTTTCGTATAGCTTTCATCAAACGTAACTTTCGTTTCAGTATAAAAGCGTTCTAACGCAACAGATAAACTATTATTCATTGGAATAATATATGTTTCGTCAGCCTTTCCCCAATACTTAATCAGTGCAATATTTGTATGTGCACGTGCCTTACCACTATTCACCAACTTCATTACCCTCCTAAATATTCAATCCATGTATGATGCGCACCTAATTGCGTTGCACTTTCTGCAATACGCTTAGCTGTCTCTTCATTAGTTGCAAGTACAATCATACTTCCACCACGGCCACCGCCAGTTAGTTTACCTGCAATCGCACCTTGCGCTTTACTGGCATCTAATATTTCTTCTATTTTGTCATGACTGACTGTAAGTGTTCTTAAATTTTTTTGACACAGATTAAACACCTTAGCTAATTGTTCAAAATTATGATGTTCAATTGATTCACTTGCTTCATGTACAAGTTTACCAATATGTTCAACATATTGCAGATATGTACTATCACCTTCACATAA
Organism: Staphylococcus sp. Z5-21; assembly: GCF_056529615.1. NCBI lineage: Bacteria > Bacillati > Bacillota > Bacilli > Caryophanales > Staphylococcaceae > Staphylococcus > Staphylococcus sp. Z5-21. Next base: position 2,237,871 of record NZ_CP096462.1, read on the forward strand.
TTGGTGTACATCCTCAACAGCTTGTTTAGTAGAACCACGAACACCAGTATCGATAACTACCATATAACCATTTAAATCTAAAGGTTTCAATGTTGTAACCTTACCTTGTTTGAACCATACGGGTTTATTTGAGACGATTGTTTGTGTATCTATACCACTCGGCTTACCGTGAGCAATGCGTTCAGCCCAATTTGCTTCTTCTATTAACATTTCATCCGATAGTGGCTCATCCAAATAATCAAAACTTGCGCGCACAAAAGCGACTGCCATCGCAGCACTAGAACCTAATCCTCTAGAAGGTGGCAAGTTCGTATCGATTGAAACTTTAATAGGCGTCGCTATATTATATTTTTCAATAAAACGTGTAATGACTGCTTTCAAATGCTCTGGTGCCTTTTGTAATTCTCCATCGTATACATCACTTTTTATATATGAAGCGTTTGTTGTCTCTAGAGATTCTATTTTCGCTTTAACTTTTCCAGTTGTAAATGGAATTGCAATAGCTGGTTCGCCAAATGTAACAGCATGTTCGCCTATTAATATTACCTTTCCATTCGCTTCCCCGTATCCTTGTTGTGCCATATTTTCAATCACCTTTAGTATTTTCTTTAATTTTATATTTTCTGTGTACTACACCTTTTTTGTGTATACCCGCATCCTAATTCTGCTTATGCAATGAACTATATTCCCTGGGAAATAAACTGTTTTCACAGCGTTCAATAACGATGCCTCTCTTAATTATTTAAAGCATCTTTAATATTCATTCTAAAATAATCGTTCTTTTTCTATTTTTGCACATACCATTACACATTATCTCATAAATTTCATATATTACCATACGACTCTAGTCATAGATGCATTATTTTAGCAAAGGACTTGAAATTAATGATTCAAATGCACTGTAAATCGTTGTTACAAAAAGTTAACACCAGCTACTAATTATTTTCAATACTTCCCTATTATAAAACGCACTAGCCATATATTCAAAAAACTCACGTTAAATTCAAGGAATTTTATTAGTACTGCATTTTTAACCATACTTTCACTATATTACTTATTTCATTTCTATAATTCAACAGATATAAAAATCCATTACCACAAATTATGCTGAAATCCGCAAAACAAAAAGAACAGGTGAATTACTTCGATTTGAAGTATCTCACCTGTTCTTTAATTAACGTCAATCCATAGAGCGGTTTATTTTCGCATTACGTTCAATCATTTTTTCAAAATAACCTTCATAACTTAACCATTCTTCATCGGTAATAGGGTCCATATTCAAACGGCCACCTAAATCTTTAATTGCGTATAATAATTGAAACATGACATCTTGCACAGTAATCGTTCTGCCTAATAATGTTTCAAGTGAGGCCATGCATTGCGGTTCAATGTCAGGGTATGTGAATTTTGTTTCTTCACCTTGTAACGCACGCGCATAAAATGATTTCATCATATCAGCACGTTCACTACCATCACCTTCCACACAGAGATAAACTTGCACTGCTATTCCACCACGGACGCGTCTTTGAGAAATACCAGCAAATTTCTTACCATTAATACTCAAATCAAATTTACCGGGACAATAGGATCTTTCGATTTCATGTGTGTCGATATCTACATCTTCATCTTCAAACATTTTTGCAATTAATAAATACATTACAGTAAAAGCTTCATCAATGGTAATATCATGTTTACCTTTAAAGAGCAGCGATATATTAAGTACGCCTTGATCTAATACAACACCAAGACCTCCAGAATTTCTAACGATTGCATTGTAACCGCGCTCTTCTGTGAGGTAGCGAATCCCCTCTTGTAAATGAGGCAATCTTGAATCATGGATCCCCAGTATAACAGTATGCTGATGTACCCACGTTCGAACTACACTACACGATAAATCTTTTCCAACACTTTCTGAAAAAGTATCATCAAATGCAAAAGACTGCATTGGTTCTAATCCTGAGGAATGATCAATATAACGCCAATCTATACCATTAAAATATTTACTTGCTAAATCCATTATTGTAATGATTGTGCTGCAGTAATGATTGATAAATTATACACGTCTTCTTTAGAACAGCCACGTGATAAATCATTCACTGGAGAATTAAGACCTTGTAATACTGGACCTACTGCATCAAATCCGCCTAAACGTTGTGCAATTTTATAACCAATATTACCTGCTTCTAAGCTTGGGAATACGAATACATTTGCATCGCCTTGAATTTTTGCATCAGGTGCTTTTTTCTTAGCAACTTCAGGTACAATTGCTGCGTCAAATTGGAATTCACCATCTACAACAACATCTTCTAAATGATCTGCTTCAATTTTCTCTTGAGCTAAGTTAACAGCTGTTGCAACTTTTTCGACATCATCTGATTTTGCAGAACCTTTAGTTGAGAAGCTTAACATTGCAACGCGTGGTGACATGCCAAAGCTTTTAGCAGATTTTGCACTTTCCACAGCTATTTCTGCTAAATCTTGTGCTTCAAGTGTTGGATTGATTGCACAATCTCCAAAGATATATTGTTTATCGTCTTTAATCATGAAGAAAATACCAGAAGTTTTAGAGACACCTGGTTTTGTTTTGATGATTTGTAACGCTGGACGTACCGTATCACCAGTTGAATGTGCCGCACCACTTACTAAACCTTCTGCTTTACCAGTATAAACAAGCATTGTCCCAAAGTAGTTAACATCTTTCAACATCTCTTGCGCTTGTTCTTCAGTCGCTTTACCTTTACGGCGTTCAACAAATGCAGTAACAAGTTCTTGTTTCAATTCGCTTGTTTCTGGGTCAATGATTTCTAAATCTGAAATTTCTAAACCTTTATCACTAGCTAAGGCTTTGATGTTCGATTCATTTCCTAATAATATAGGAGAAACATAATCAGTACCTTGTAATTGTGTTGCCGCTTCTAATACGCGCTCGTCTTCACCTTCTGGTAAAACGATTTTCACGTTTTTTCCCGTAAGTTTTTCTTGTAATACATCTAATAAAGTCATTAGGGGCCTCCTCAAATTTCTTTTCTTAATTATTTTACGTTTCTCATTATACGTTATTGTTTCTTAGAATTCCATGTCACCAATTTGTAATCATTTACTTATGTTTTAAGTGTTCCTTTATGGTAGAATTTTGTAGTGAAGACATAGAATTTTTCATGAAAAAGGAGCGATTTAAATGCCACAAGCACCAGAAACGTTAGATGGATGGTATAGTTTACATTTATTATACGCTATTGATTGGTCAAGTTTACGCTTAGTTCCAACAGAAGAGCGTCAAACAATCGTAGATGAATTACAAACATTTTTAAATAAACATGAAGAAGCGCGTACAAATCACGTAGGTGATCATGCTTTTTATAATATTACAGGTCAAAAAGCAGATATTCTTTTATGGGCATTGCGTCCAGAAATGAAAGATTTAAATGCTTTTGAAAACGAATTTAATAAATTGAAGATTGCAGATTTCTTAATTCCAACCTATTCTTATGTATCAATCATCGAATTAGGTAATTATCTTGCAGGAAAATCTGACGAAGATCCTTATGAAAATCCACACATCAAACCAAGATTATTCCCAGAATTACCACAATCTGAATATATTTGTTTCTATCCTATGGATAAACGTCGTAATGAAACTTATAACTGGTATATGTTACCGTTAGAAAAACGCCAAGAATTAATGTATGCTCACGGTAAAATAGGTAGACAATATGCTGGTAAAATCAAACAATTCATCACTGGTTCAGTGGGCTTTGATGATTTTGAGTGGGGTGTCACTTTATTTGCAGATGATCCATTACAATTCAAAAAAATTGTTTATGAAATGAGATTCGATGAAACAACTGCACGTTATGGCGACTTCGGAAGCTTTTATGTAGGTCATATTGTGACTAAAGATAACTTACAAGATTTATTTGCTTTATAAAATCATTCAATGGATTTATCATATTTCTCAAACTAAAGAAGGTAGCGGCAATTGATGTCGCTACCTTCTTTATATATTTTTTCATACATCTTCTCAATTTCCGATGTACACGTGTTATCAATTCACTTTAATCATAGAATTCTCAAATTTTATTAAGTGTGAATCAGCGCAATAAACAAAGGCACGCTCATCACATAAATAAGTGTGCCTTTGTTGAATGTAGTGTGTTTGGGAGAACTTTTAATCACTACTTAATTTAATATTAACTGTTGTATATTGTCGCTACTCAATACATGTCTGTAACAGTTAACTAATACTATTCTAACCTATTTGAAATATTTGAAACATAAATGTATTGAATTAATTGCACAAAATACAGTTTTCCTTCATTTAAGCACTTGTTCCAATTCAAATAACAAATAACGATCATAAAGTGTTACAATAAAAAATATTACTTTAGCAACTTATACTCAACCTGTAGGCAGTGATTGTCAGGGTTGCTCAAATAAATATTAATTGGTGATTAAATGACAATATATAATCAAGCTATAGAAAGTTATGATGAAAAGATGGCAAAAGATGTCATCATGTTAGCAGGAAGAATATTATTAGAATCTGGTGCAGAAGGCTCTCGAGTAGAAGATACGATGACACGCATCGCTATCACTTTGGGACACAAAGAAAGTAATAGCTTTGTTACAAATACCGTTATCAACTTCATGCTTCATGATGAGTCATATCCACGTATGTATAGAATTAGAACGCGCGATACGAATTTACACCGCATTTCCAGAACAAATGGCATTTCTAGACGTTTGGCGCTCGGTAACATTTCTTTAGAAGATGCATTTCAAGAACTTCAAAAAATATATCAAGAACAAAGTATAAAAAACCACTACCTTTTTTATAAATTCATTGCTGCTGCCGTCATATCTGTCAGTTTTTTATATTTACAAGGCGGCCATTTAACTGATGTATTAACAGCGTTATTAGCTGGTTCCTTCGGTTATATTGTAGTCGAAATATTACAACAAAAATTGCATGCCCAATTTATCCCAGAATTTATGGGCGCATTAGTTATTGGATTAGTCACCATTATCGGTCATAATCTCATACCCGGTGGTTCAATTTCTACCATTATAATTGCAGCAGTCATGCCTATTGTACCTGGTGTATTAATTACAAACGCAATTCAAGATTTGTTTGGCGGTCATATGTTAATGTTTACCACCAAATCATTAGAATCGCTCGTTACTGCATTCGGTATTGGAGCTGGCGTTAGTACAGTACTTATTATATTTTAGGAGTTATGTCTATGTTTTGGATATTAAATTTTATATTTAGTTATACCGCTTCCCTATTCTTCGGCGTTATATTTGATGTCCCAAAACGCTTATATAACACGGTAGGTATCGTAGGTGCATGCGGTTGGATGGTCTATACCATATTTTTCGATGGTTTAAATACACATACAATTTATTCAAGTTTCTTTGGTAGTCTTGCATTAGGCTGCTTAAGTCATATTATGGCACGCTCTAAAAAAGAACCTGTCATCATTTTTATGATTCCCGGTATTATTCCACTCGTACCTGGTGGTTTAGCATTTGATGCTACGAAAAATTTAGTACTTTTAGAATTTAGTAAAGCCATTAATACAATGCTTGAAGTAACGCTTATTGCTGGTGCTATCGCCTTAGGTCTACTTTTTGCAGATCAAATTTCTAAACTAATTATTTCAGGTACAAAAATACGTAAAAAAAGAATCTAATATTTATATAAATAGCCACACATGCGTTGAAAAGAGTGCATGTGTGGCTTATTTTATTAAAAATTTATTATAAATTCATTTAGTCATAAATTATTAGCTATCAAAACCTATATGTTTCATTTATGACACAGATTCTTCTGCAAACTGTGATTTATTATCTTTTTGATGGATAAACCAATTTATAGATTTAACCCAATAAAAAACAAGCAGCACACCGTAAAGGAATACTACTTGTTTTAATTCACTATTTATTAAGTTTTCTATGCTTTATTCATAAAATAATCACAAGAAAAACTATTTATTCGTGTTTTCAGCCTTGTTCTCATTAATTAAATCTACAACTTCACTTTCCGAACGGTTTAAGATAAGCAAGCTCAATTTATTATTATCCATGCGTTTTAATTTTGGATAACGCACAATAAAGAAGATTAAACCAATCACTAACCAGCCGCCTAATGCGATGTATGAAGGTGCTGAAAGTGACGCCGGAGAACCTGGAACTAATAATAACAACAAGAAGATAAATGATACAATTGATCCTAAAATCGCAAATGTTTTATAAATAGGTCCATACGTGTTACTTGATTTATTATAACTAAATAATTTAGCTGCTGATAAACAAGTAATGAAATAAGCTATTGATACACCTGTAGAAGACATATCAACAATCCAAGTTAGTGCTGTACGACCTAACCAAGGTGCAATTAATGTAATGGTTACTAAGAAAATAATTGCTATATAAGGCGTCTTATATTTTTTATGCAACTTGCTGAATACAGAAGGCATAATACCTGAACGTCCCATTGAAAATAGGAGACGGCTTGAACTCATTAAGAATCCATTTAAGCCAGTAAATATACCCATAATAATCGCAATTGCTAATACAGCTAAACCAATATAACCAAAGGCTTCTTGCGTAACAGCACCCGTTAACCATAAATTACCGTTTAGGCTTGTTGATGTTGTACCTAACCAACCTGTATATAAAATCATTAAAACATAAGTAAATGCAGCTGCTAATAAACTATATACAATTAATTTAAACGTCTTATTTGGTGCAAAATCAAATTCTTCTGCCGTTTGTGGAATATTATCAAATCCAACATATGCCCACGGTGCGACAGCAACAATCATAATGATGGAAGTAAACCAACCTTCTTTTTCATTGGTTAATGGTTGTAAATTATCTAAAGAGAAATTACCTCCAAAGAACGAACCAAAGAACAATAGTAATATAGTAATAACCATCGCTACACAGAAGTAGTATTGTAGTGATCCTGACACACTAGCACCTTTAATCGCTATAAACATAAATACAATAAGCAATAACGATGCAATGAGAATTTCAGTGATATACACGTCCCAACCTGCAATGGTATATAATTTTCCTGTTTCTAAAATATCTGGCAGTAAAAATTTAATTAACAAACTAAACGCAGTAGCATTTAATGCCACTACACATATGTAACCAAATGTTAAAAACCAAGATGAGAAGAAACTTACATATCTTCCGAATCCTAAAAAGCTAAAAGCAAACGCGCCACCCGAAACTGGGAATCGTTCAACTAATGCACCGTAACTCACTGCAATAAGTATCATTAACAATGCACCTATGACAATACCAATCGCTGCTGCAATTGGTCCCGATTGTCCTATCCAGTCACCCGGTAGAATAAATGCACCCCAACCGATACAAGACCCGTAAGCAATCGCCCACACAAATTTTTCAGATAGATTTTTCTTTAAATCTCCTCTATCTACTTGCTGATTATTTTGACTCATAAAAAATTCACCTCATGGAGTGTATTATACCCACAAGATGAATTCTATAACAATTATAAATTTATATTTTAAACGTACCTATCACTAACATTAACCAACCTACAATAAACAGTACGCCACCAATAGGTGTAATTGCACCTAGTATGCGAATTTGTGTTAACGCTAAGATATATAAAGAACCACTGAAAAATACAATTCCAAAGAAAAGTAACCAACCCGCCCAATTTACATTGATCGAAGTTGTACCACTAATAATACCTATGGCTAGTAATCCAAGCCCATGATACATTTGATAAGTTGTTGCTTTTTCCCATACTGATAAATATTTTGCAGACAGCTTATTTTCTAATCCATGTGCACCAAACGCACCGGTACCTACAGCCATCATTGCATTTAATGCGCCTAAAATAATAAACACTTTCATCATGATCTATTCATATCCTTTACTATTTAAAATTATTTAAAAATCAAAAATGGAATCACCATTGCCTATTTCATCATCTGTTACTAATTTATTCGCAGTAAGTGATGAATTTGTGCTTGTATTAGATGAAGAAACACCTGATACTTTTCCACCCATTGCGCGAATCTCATCCTCAGATACACCCTGCTTAGATGAGACATTCTGTGACTTAGACGCTTTAAAAGAAGAAGACACATTAAAACTGTTGTCACTATATACTTTCTTATTAGATGAACTGTCACTCACTAATGACGTTAACGTATGAATCGCATAAATATGCTTTTCAAATTCTGCGTTACTATTTGCTTCATCTGCTTGTACTAATTCTTGTTCAATTAATTGAATAATTTTATCTTTTTCCATTTTTAAACCTCACTCTCGCACCAATTCACGGGTTGTTTACCATTGGCTTGTAGATATGTATTTGCTTGCGAATAAGGCTTAGAACCAAAGAATCCTCTATACGCTGACAATGGACTTGGATGTGGTGATTGAATAATATGGTGTTTCGATGTATCGATTAATTTAATTTTTTGTTGTGCGGGTTTTCCCCATAATATAAACACAACGTGTGTTAAATGTTCTGATACAGCTTGTATTACTTCATCGGTAAACGTTTCCCACCCAACATTTTTATGTGAATGTGCTTCACCTTGTCGTACTGTCAACACAGTATTTAATAACAATACACCTTCGCGTGCCCAATCTTGCAAATGCGGCGATTTTCTAATACATCCCACATCATCTTGCAGTTCTTTATACATATTTCTTAAAGAGGGCGGAAATTTCGCATCTGGTTGCACAGAAAATGCTAAACCATGTGCCTGGTTCGGTCCATGATAAGGATCTTGCCCTAATATAACCACCTTCACTTGTTCAAATGGCGTTAGATCAAAGGCTTGATAAATATTTTTTCTATCTGGATAAACAATTTCTGTAGTATACTCTTTTTCTAAAAAATCATGCATTGCAGCAAAATCATGTCGCGTAGTTATTTCATGAAAAACATCCGACCATTCCATATACCTCTCACCTCATTGATATAATAACATAAAGCACTACTTTTTTGCTTCGCAAAAATTATTAGTGGAACTTCTTGCTTTAAGCAAGTTTAGTACCACTTACGTATGAACTTTAGTTCATATGTTCTTAGACCGTTTGCGCTTTAGCTCAGGTAATCTTTTATTCGTTACTTTCTCGACATCGAGATTATTAGTCCAATTACTTCTATAATAATATCTTTTTTCAATAGTGATAAATTTAACTTCACTACAAACTTCCTTTATTTAGAATACTCGACAAACGTGGTATGATATATGCAAAAGATATTTAGGAGTGAAATTCCATGGCATTGAAAAAAACATTAACAATTGCCGGTTCAGATACAAGTGCTGGTGCTGGCATGCAAGCCGACTTAAAAACTTTCCAAGAGCTAGGCACATACGGTATTGTAGCCCTAACTTCAATCGTCACGATGGATAAAAAATCATGGTCACATGATGTAACACCGATTCCATTTGATGTATTCGAAAAACAATTAGAAACGGCGATTTCCATTGGTCCAGATGCTGTTAAAACAGGTATGCTAGGTACACAAGAAATCATTAAACGTGCTGGCGACGCCTATGTTGAATCTGGCGCAGATTATTTTGTCGTAGACCCAGTCATGGTATGTAAAGGGGAAAATGAAGTACTTAACCCAGGAAATACGGACGCTATGATTGAATACTTACTACCAAAAGCGACAGTGGTCACACCAAATTTATTTGAAGCTGGTCAACTCGCTAATTTAGGAACATTAAAATCAATTGAAGATATGAAAAAAGCTGCTGAAGTAATTCATGAGCAAGGTGCTAAGCACGTTATCATTAAAGGTGGCAAAGCATTAGATCAAGATAAATCTTATGACTTATACTATGATGGTCAAAAATTCTATCAATTAACAACAGACATGTTCCAACAAAGTTATAACCACGGTGCTGGTTGTACATTTGCTGCCGCTACTACAGCTTATTTAGCAAATGGCAAATCACCGAGAGAAGCCGTTATCGCAGCTAAAGCATTTGTTGCCTCTGCAATTAAGAACGGTTGGAAAATGAATGACTTTGTCGGTCCAGTAGACCACGGTGCCTATAATCGTGTTGAACACATAGACGTAGAAGTGACAGAAGTTTAAATAATTTAAAAAGCCCATCGTTAACTTGTAATGTTAACGATGGGCTTTTATATTCCAAATTCTATTTATGGGTTATGAGAGCGTTGCACTTTTCACGTAACCATTACTTACATAAAATACAATATGACCTTTGCCTACATCATATCCGTATAAGCCATCGCCACTTGCTTTTTTCTCACCATTCATGGGTTCTTGATATTCATAATTTTGACCATATTGCACACGTATATCTTTAAAACTTACTGCTTTATTTTGTATATCAAAAGTTACACTATTCGCTTTATTTCCATTAATTTGTTGGAATGTTTGATCATATATTGTTTTAGTCGCTGTATCAGAAGTATATTGACTATTCACTTTAATACCATTAAATTCAACATTACCTGCTTTTAAACCATTATAAAATGATTGATCTAGTACAAAATCCCCACCTTTTGAAGTATAACCACTATACTCATACCAAGGTTGCGTCGTTGCTGCTTGTGCTTCGGTTTGTGATACACCTTCATTAGAAACGCTTATGCCTAATGCAGTCCCAAATACAATGCTACCAGCTACAAAAGTCTTTGCTATCTTATTCATTTGGTATCACTCCATTTAAAGATTTTTTGAATCAAATTACGATTCGATTACAATGTTACAGAAACATTACTAAAAGTGCAAATTTAAACTAAATATACGATTTATTATTTTGATTATTAGATAACCTAACTTTTGTAATTGTCTAACAAATCATCAGAAAACGCTTTACATCAGCCTTTCTGATGTTATACGACGTTAGACTGATAAAAAGTTGATACTGTAGACTCATGTATTTCGCATGAATTTCTATTATTATATGTAGTGTAGAGAGATGAAGGAGGGAAACTCAACATGATTATCTACAAACAGGCTTTTGAAAATGGTAACCCAATATATGAAATTATCACCAAGACTTTCAAAACGATTTCTGTTAAGTTCGATGAAAGCTTCAACACGAATGAATTATATAAGTTACTCTCTCTACTAGAAAATGATGTTGATAACATGAAATTAAGTTATTAAGTTATTTTCGACTCATCGAAGACAACACAGAAGATGCAATAAATTGAAATTAGAAGAAACGATATACAATTAACTCCCCTTATTAAGAAATATGAAATTAAAAAAAGTATGTCTAAGTTGTCCCCTTAAACATACTTTGAATAACACATCCCTATAAACACACACCCTAAGTGGTACACAGTTAGACAAAGATTGTCCCCTTTGTTTGCTTGGAGAGCAACCTCGAAGCAGTTCTAACTGATGTACCACTCTTTTTATACATACAGTAGCTTAAACTCTTCACAAACCATCATTGAAGTTTCATTAAAATCGATTTCTAATGATTCATAATACGGTTTAAAGAATGCTGTGTGCGCTTCACGCCAATATGTTAACGATTTATCTCCTTCACCTTCCAAGAAAGCATGATGTTCTGTCACCTCATTGAACGGCGTTTGGTATACACGTGTCGTCTCAATCACACATTGTGGATGACCTTTCTCATTTAATACAACACTGACATCTCCTACTTCCGGTAGCGGTTCACCTTCTACTTTGTATGTCTCATAACCACTGGTTGTTGCTGTTTTTTCACCTTGTTTTACTAAATTAGCTAATTCATCTTCATCAACACCAAAAGACCATGCTTCAAATTGTACACCTTTGTATTTTGGAAATGCTTCAATAAATTTGCGCCAATACTGCTCTACTGTCAAAGCCATATAAAATCCCCCATATTTATAAATAGTTCGTTACTATTTAAAAATAACACAAAACGAAAAAATCTTCGCGCAGACATTTTGAATGTACAAAGATTTTTGTATTATTATATTAAATTAGAAAGATTAACCTTCTAATAATTCTGCTTTATCTACTGTCAATCTATCTCGTAATAAGTAAACAATGAGCATCGCAGCCAAAGCACAAATTGTTTCTGCAATTAATAATGACCATACGATGCCAGTTAAACCGAATAATCCATTCAATACAAATAGAACTGGGATAATGACTACACCTTGTAAAATAGCCATGATCGTTGCACCACGTCCTTGACCAGTCGCTTGCAACATACCAGTAAATAAGAAACCAATGCCATTTAATAATAATGAGGTGATTGTTACTTTCAACATAAATGTCGCCATTCCTCCACTAGCCGCATCATTAGAGAAAATACCTATCAATTGATGACCTGTCGTAAACACAATGACCATGCACACTGCAAAAATCACAACGATTGTCATAATTACGACTTTAATAATATTTTTCATACGTGCTTTATCAGACATAAAATTGTAAGCAATTAATGGCACTACACCTTCACATAGCCCCATAATAATCAATTCAGGAAACTGTACTAATCTAAATGAAATACCATAACCCGCAATGGCAAAGTTATCATAGCCAGCTAAAAATAAATTTAAAACTAATCCTGTAACGCCCATTAAAATACTCATTAGAAATGCTGGAAAGCCTACTTTAAAAATTTCTACTAATATTTCTTTCGTCGGTCTTACATAGTTCAAACTCATTGTAATTATGTCACTTTTTCTCAAAAAATAAATGATAAAAAATAGCGACGCAACAACGTTTGAAATAGCTGTACCTAAAGCAGCACCTACTACATTTAAATCAAAACCAAATATTAAAATAGGATCTAAAATGATATTCAAAACCACACTAGCCAACATACCAATCATTGAGATAATTGGTGCACCAATGGATCGAGCGAATTGTTCTAAGATAAAGAACAATATGACAAATGGTGCGCTTAGGAACATTACTTTTAAATATGCACTTGTAAAACCAAGTGTTTCACCACGTGCACCTAATAAATGAGCAATTTGTTCAGTAGCGAAAATAGTCATTAAAATAACAATAACTCCTAATATAAGGCCGCCATAAATAGAAAAACTACTCACAAATTTCGTTTTCACATAATCTTTCGCACCTAATAACCGGGAAATATAAGTTCCTCCACCGATACCAAATAAATTACCTAAACCCATTAACACTGCAAATATAGGTAAAGTGAGTGAAATGGCTGATATCATGTGACTATCACCTAAAAATCCAATAAAATAAATGTTTAAAATACCATAAATTACACTTAATAAACTTCCTATCATCATAGGAATTGAAAAATGCATCATCGCTTTAAATACTGAAGATTTTTCAAAATAATATAACTGTTCGTCTTTCATTTCTATATTACTCCTTTTTATTTAGACACCTAATAATTAGATATCTAACTATATATTCAAAAATATGGTGGCTGTTAATTTTTCAATTTATAACAGCCACTTATAGTAACTAATCTTCTAAACTGCTAAGCATTTTAGATAGATTTTGTTTCATTGTTTCATTCTCTGCTTCTGATAACTGCGCACACATGAGTGCTTCAATCTCGTCAAATACACCTGTAAACCCTTCAACTAATTTCCTACCTGATGCAGTTAGACCTAAATTTTTTCGCCTAGTATCATCCGCGTCTACATAACGGTATATGAGCTTCTTACTTTCTAAGTTCTTAAGTAAATTACTTACTGTTGAACCTTTACGTTGTAAGGCATTCACAATGTCGTTCTGTGTAAGTCCATCCGCTTGGTGTGCATACAAGTAACCTAGCGCGTGACCTTGTTCGTTTGTAATATCATACATTTTCAAACGCTGATCTGCCTTGCGTTTCATCTCATGGCTTATCATTCTAAATAAATATCCATATGACTGTTCCAAACAAGCACCTCATTTAATTAGATATCTAACGATAATAATACACTGTTTTTTTCTAGTGTCAATTGTTATTTTGATATTTTTTAATTTAAGAACAATACTATCATCACTTTGATTTAAAAATATTGACTCAAGCGGCATTTATACAAAAAAGCTGCCATAAAGTCGCTAAACTTGATGACAGCTTAAAATTCAATTTTTTAATTTAAAAATATTTATTTAATTAAACACGTTTGTCTTTTGCCCACCACATTGCTTTATCAGGATTATTGGCATAATACTCGTACTCTTCATCACTTTCAACATTAGGATAAGAACCTTTAAGTGATTTACCAGAGGTACTTACATGTAATAATGAGATAACGATAATACCAACAATACTTACTGCTGTTAGATAATATGCTGGAGATAATGGATCTCCTGTCTTCGCTACAAGTGATGATGCAATTAATGGCGTTGTACCACCAAATAGTGATACAGATACATTAAATGTTACTGCTAGTGTTCTATATCTTATATGCGTATAGAACATTGTAGGTAAAGAACCTGGCATCGTTGCTTCGTAAGTTGATAAGAAGAAACCTAAAACGAAGATACCAACGATTACAAAGATAATTGTTGTTGTTTGAATTAATGCAAAGGCACCAATACTCAATACAGCTGTACCGATAAGACCAATTAAGAATACTTTCTTCTCACCGATTCTATCTGCAACGCGTCCAAACATTAATGCTAATGGAATCATCACTGCCATGACTACAGTAATTAATACGGATACTGTTGTACTATCTAATTTCACAATTTCTTGTAAATATGATGGCATATATGAAGTTAACATATAGTTTGTACAGTTAAAGAACGCAACTGCCACAAAACAAACAATGATGTCTTTATAGTAGTATCTGACAATTGTTAAGAAACCAATATTATCTCTCTTCGGTTTCGATGCAAGTTCATTTTCATAAACAGGTGACTCTTCTAATTTTCTTCTTAAATAAAAACCAAATATACCTAAGAATAAACCTAAGATAAATGGAATTCTCCAACCCCATGTTGCCATTTGGTCATCACTTAAGAAGAAGAATAATAGTCCACTTAAAACAGACGCTGCAATATAACCGGATAATGTACCGATTTCTAAGCCACAACCTAATGTATTTCGTTTTCTATCTGGTGATGATTCTGCTACATAAACCATAGCACCTGCGTACTCTCCACCAGTTGAGAAACCTTGTAATACCCTACCTAGTAAGAGTAATATCGGTGCCCAAACGCCAATTTGATCGTATGTAGGTAATAATCCAATGAGTAACGTTGAGAACGCCATCATAATAATAGTTGTCGTTAATACGACTTTCCGACCATATTTATCTCCAATCATACCGAAGATAATACCACCAACGGGTCTAAGTAAAAATGCAATCGCAAATGTCGCAAATGTAAAAATAGTCTTGAGTTGATCATTTTCAACCGAACTGAAAAAATTTTGCCCTAGTATGACCGCTAAATAAGAATACAAACCAAAGTCAAACCATTCCATCGCGTTTCCGATACCTGTGGCAAACACAGTTTTTTTAGCTGCTTTAGGATCAACCTTATTTATATTACTTTTATCAAAATCCTTTTCATAATCCATGAATGTGTCCACTCCCTTAACATGTTATATAATTATACGTAGTTAATTAATATTGTCAAATTGAATTAAGTTTTACAAAGGATTTCTAAATCATATTTATACAAAAAATGTATATTGATGATTGCAAAAATTCATCATATGCATTTGATTTTTACAAATAAATAAAACTAAAATTAATGGATTATTTTTTTAAACTTTAATTATTTTAATTAGGGTTTCATCATGTTGATTTAAAATAACTACGATACTTTCGGAAATCATTTGGAATTGTATCAACTCATTTATACCAACAGTTTCAATGTATTTAACGCGATATGATGTCCACTGTAATCGTTGACTTTGAAGTGCCATTTGCACAATCATTTGTCCAGGTACAATATGTGCATGAATCGGATTTTGGTCATTGATTAATTTTAAATAGGTGTTTATTTCTTTAGCGTTTATACTTAACATTTTAAAATTTCTCCATAAACGTTTGTCTGATAGTTATACATTTAGATTTATTTTTATAAATTTGCAATTCCAAGACATATTTCATAAATTGGCGTACCTTTTTCTGCTCTATCACGCACATTTGTGCTAAATAGTGTATATTCACCTTTATATCGTGTATTTGAGTAACTTGGGTTTCTCTAAGTATGATTTCTTTTTTTTGAAACGGTTGAAATAACGTAAATTCGGGCCATAACTTGGCGCAATAAAGTGGTTGAACGACATCTTCTTCCGAAATATTAAAAAACGCATTATATTGCCGTACTGCTTCAGCATTAAATATGATTACTTTTGTCTCATAACCATCTTTCAAATAAGGCTGCATTGCCCATTCCTCCTCCAATACCCATTGTTGCAATAGTACGTTTATCATTTTTCATGTGAAATAAGCGAGTTACAAGTGCAGCCCCACTTGCACCATACGGATGACCAGTAGCAATAGCACCACCATATTTGTTCAACTTATGTGCTGGAATATCCAAACATCTTTGACTGGCTACTACTTGAGACGCGAATGCTTCATTTAATTCTATTGCGTTGATGTCTTCTATCGTCATCTTGTTTTTGCGAAGTAACTTAGAAACTGCAAGTACTGGACCCATACCCAGCAATGTCGGTTCTACACCTATTGTAATGCTATCTTTAAATATTAAGCCTTCCTTAAATTTATGTGCTAAAGCAGTTTTTTTATCCATAATCATAAGTAATACTGCCCCATCATTTTTCATACAACAATTTCCAGCAGTAACTGTCCCCTCTGACAATAAAGGTTTTAAGCGACTTAATGTACGTACGTTTAATCTTTCTTTGATGCTATCATCTCTATTAAATATTTCACCTTTAGCACTTAAATTTATAATTTCTTGTTGAATGATATTGTTTTCATAGGCTTCTATTGTTTTTTTATGACTATTTAAAGCATATTGATCTTGTTCTTCTCTTGTAATTCCATAGGTTTTAGCAACATTTTCTGCTGCTTCAATCATTGATGGGTCTTGTCCATCTGGTGCAAACGAAGCACGTTCAAAGAATTCCGGTAAATGTGTATCATAAACCGATTGTGGCCTTTTAATTTTCCATGGTGCTCTACTCGTACTTTCTACACCACCTGCAATATAAATATGACCTGCACCCGCTTGTATCATTCTACATGCATGAATGACCGCTTCTAATCCTGAACCACACTGTCTATCTATCGTTAAACCTGGTATATGTTCACTTAACCCTGCTTCAAGCAAAGCTTTTCTAGCAATATTTCCACCATTACCTACTACATTTCCAAGGATTACATCATCAATATGAGCCATCGCTTCTGAATAGGTTTCAGTTAAATGACGAAATAATGGTTTTAATAATGCTTCAGGTTCCAAATGTTTTAATGAACCGCCATATTTACCAAATGCCGTACGTTTCGCAGCCACAATAACAACTTCTGTCATAGTTTAAAGTGCTCCTTTCATATAACGCTGTTTCATAGTTTCACGTGCAATTTTCCCACTTTGGGTATGTTCCATTTTTTCTATTTTTAACAGTTTGGAAGGTATTTGATATCTCGCTAATCGCTTCGATAAAAATGCTCTTAGTTCGCTGTAAGTCACGTGTTCTGTGCCTGTATATAATAAAACAGCAATTTCTCCAAATTTTGTATGCGGTGTACTAATCACTAAAACCTCATGAAAACTTTCGAAATCTTGTACAGCACGTTCAACCTCTATTGGATAAACATTTCTCCCACCAATAATCATGCGGTCATGCTCACGACCGTGTAAATATAGATAGTTATGGGCATCCATAGATGCAAAATCACCTATGCCTATCCAACAATCACTTTGATGTGCATCATCAACATATCCACTAAAGACCATGTTACTCTTAACTTTTAATTTACCAATACCTTTGTCGTCAGGCTGCTCAAGATCAATTTTCACATTTGGAAATAGCTTACCCACCGAATGGCTAGGGGCTTCATTATCATAGTTATAACTTATAAAACTTGCTTCCGATGTTCCAAAGAATTCTATTAACGTTGCATAAGGAAAATGCGTAGCAACACGATTTCTCAAACTATAAGGTAATTTATCACCAGTAGAAAAAATATATTTAATTTGTTGTATTTCCAATTGTCCAGATACATAGGCATCTAACATTGTTGGAACTACAAACAAAGCACAATGATGGATTGTATGATCATTTTGCATCATGTCCGCTAATGTCTGAGCATCAAATTGCTGTTGTCCAATAAACGTTCGTCCTGTGTATAGCGCAAAGACACACACAAATAAAGATAATGAATGTGACAAGGGGCCAGGTGCAATCATAGTATCTATTTCAGTTTTCATTAATTTTTCTGTTTCTTCATAAGAATATATCCAAGATAATTCATTTCTATAATAAGCTTTAGGCAAACCTGTCGTTCCAGAAGTAAAGCCAATATGTAATACATCTTCGTGCCACTTGAGTTGTCCCTGTTCATTTTGCGTTTTTATCACTTCTAATTCACTATTTATTAAAAATGGGATGCCATAATGATCTATCAGTGTTTTAATCTGTTCTTCTGACCAACGATAGTCCAATATACAAGGAATACATTGATGATGAAGCATGGTTAAATATAATTCTATGGTGGTTAAAGGATCTTCAATTAGTAACCCCACATAACTATATTGTGGTATATGCTGAAACTGTTGTTTATACCATTTCATATTTTGTACTAACCCTGCATACGTTTGTTTATCTCGTCCAAAGTCTAAAGCATATTGATTGGGTTGTTTTTTCGCATAATCATCCATTTTCTTTAATAATTCCACTATGATTCCCCCACTATTTGTTAACCTTCACAACAAATATGTTAACATTAAAACTGCTAAATAGCATGAATCTTTCCTTGTGGTAAATATGAACTTATATTTTCCATTTTCACCTCAATTAAGCGTTCATTTGGGTAATGATAAGTCAATATTCGAATTACATTTCATTAATTATGGGGAGTCATCCCATTTTGGTAATCAACCTAAAATAACCACTCTAAACCGTTGCATTTGTGTCACTAACTTGCAAAACGATTAAATACAAAATAGTAATTAAAAATTGTTTAAACCTGAGCATAAAAAAGTCGACAAAGCATTTATAACTTTGTCGACTCTCGAAAATCTAAGCAACACTGCTTAAATGTTTAATCGCTACTCAATTATTCTAAATTAGCGTGATTTTGTTGCATTGTTTCTTCATCCACGTTCAGTTCAGACATTAAATCTAAAACAATACTATCTAATAATATCTGTGATGCCTGTTCAAAAAGACTACCTAAAGGTTGCGTTGATCCCTCAGCATCATATTTCGTGCCAGCTGGTAACTCAATCACTGCATTTGCAAGTTTACCAATCGCTGAATTAGGACTTGTCGTTAGTAATACAACTTCAGCTCCAACACTTTTAGCCTTTTCAGTTAAGATACGCAAGTGCTCTGTAGAACCAGAGCCAGAAATAACAACAAATAAATCATCTTTCGTAATCGATGGTGTTGTTGACTCTCCGACCACATGCGCATATTTGCCTAATTGATTTAAACGCATAGCAAAACTATTCGCTACAAATCCAGAGCGACCTTTACCCGCTACAAAGACTTGATTCGCTTTGACTACTTGTGCTAAAAAAGCTTCCGCCTCATTATCTCTGACATGCGATAGTGTATGGTCTAATTCATCTAAAATTAATCGATAATTTGTAATTTCAGTCATATTATCTGCCTTCAATCGCATCTTTACATGCTTTTGCAGCTGCTACTGGATCATCTGCATTAGCAATACCGCCACCTACGACAACTAAATCTGGTTCTTCTGCTACAACCTCTTTAATTGTATCTGGTTTGATACCACCAATAACAGCTACCTTAGAATTATTAATAACTGATTTAACTTGGCGTAAGCTTTCTAATGGTGATTCACCTTCAGCTTGTAAATCATAGCCAGTGTGTACAGCGATATAATCTGCACCTAATTCATCTAATTCTTTAGCACGTTTTTGTAAATCTTGTACTGCAATCATATCCACTAATAGCTCTTTGCCATTTTTATGCGCCTCTTCAATTGCACCTTTGATAGATGCATCTTCAGCAACACCTAAGATTGTTACTACATCAGCACCAAATTTAACTGCTTGGCTTACTTCATAATCTGCTGCGTCCATAATTTTTAAATCTGCTAAAACTTTTACGCCATCAATATTATCGTTTAGATATTGTACTGCTGGTAAACCTTCGTTAATCACAATAGGTGTACCAATTTCTACGATATCTACATAATCTTTTACTTTATTTGCAAGCTCTGCCGCTTCTTCTTTATTTAATAAATCAATTGCTAGTTGTAATTCCAAAATGATCATCCCTTCTTGAATTAAATTATCAAAGCCATAACATGGCTAAACTTACTGATTACTCATTAAAATCATTTACTTAAAATGTCTACCCGTTTCATAAAATTTAAAACGAATTTCTATAATCGAGGTGCCGCTTCGTCATCAACATATATTTCTACATTTGGATGTGCATGTAATATCGTAGCGGGCACATCGCTGTTCACTTCATTTTCTGCTAATTTTTCAATAGCAGCTCTTTTTTTCTCACCAAAAGCTAATAAAATAATTCTATGCGCTTTTAATATGGTAGATAATCCCATAGAAACTGCTTGTTTGGGCACATCTACTTCGTTATCGAAATAACGACTATTTGCATTAATTGTACTTTCTGTTAAATCAACGACATGCGTTGCGCTATTAATATCTGTGCCTGGTTCATTAAAACCAATATGACCATTTTCACCAATACCTAGAATTTGAATATCTACTGGACCTTTTTGATTAATCAATTGTTCATAGCGTTTCGTTTCATCGTTTAAATTGTCGGCATTCCCGTTTGGTATATGAAGTAATGATGGATTAAAATAAGGATATTGTTTAAATAGCATCTCATTCATATAAGTATGGTAACTTTGCTCATGCTGTGCATCGAGTCCGACGTATTCATCCAAATTAAACGTTTCAATTTCACTAACATCTAATTTGTTTTTTCTTAATAATTGCACCAAAAAACGATATACGTCTACCATCGTGCCACCTGTAGCTAGTCCTAATTTACTATGATTTTGTTGGCTCATTTGTTTATATAATTCACACGCCACATAAAATGAAGCATATCCGCTTGTACCAAGATTTGTTATTTTCATATACGTGCCCTCCCCGTAAATAAATACAAAACGACTCTAATCTATCCATATACTTACATATACTTACACTTACTTATTATACGTGATTATCTTATTTTTGACAGAAATCGAATTCCTACATCATACTTAACAAAAAATTATAAAATACTTACGATTTATTGAGCATAGAGATACATTTATGATGTACTTTTTAGTAGAATGGAAAGATAATCAAAAAATACAATCTTATCTATAAAATTTACTTTTCAGGTAGAAAATGTATAAAAGTCGGTTTACACTAAGATATGGACTGATTTATTAATGAATACGATACCGAAAAATGATTTCAATAAATGAATTTTGTAAAATTAGGTTCTGAAAGCAAGGAGGCAATGAATTTGGAAGAGATCGATTATGACAAAGTACAAACTTTACTTTCATCATATGAGCATAAACCTGTATACCTTCACGTTGAAACGACAAATGGTGCATATGCTACCCACTTCGACCAACGCGTATTTAATGCCGGTACTTTTTTAAGAAATATTCAAGTTACTTATGAACATGCGCAACTCAAAGGTGGTAACAAAGACCCTTATCGTGTTGGACTCAAACTAAAAGATAATGGTTGGGTTTATGTACAAGGATTAACGCATTTCGAAGTCAATGAAAATGATGAATTTCTATTAGCTGGATTTAATTATGAAGGACAATTAGCCGCTGCCTTAGAAATCAGTACAACACCATTTAAAGCGTAAGGAGGGCATACCATGTCAGAGGAAAGCCAAGTATTAGTCATTTTTCCGCATCCAGATGATGAGTCATTCTCATCTGCAGGCACATTAGCACGATATATTGATCATGGCGTACCGGTTACGTATGCATGTTTAACATTAGGTCAAATGGGCCGTAATTTAGGTAATCCGCCTTTTGCAACACGCGAAACACTTCCGGATATTCGTGAAAAAGAATTAGAAAACGCAATGGAAGCCATAGGCATAACTGACTTGCGTAAAATGGGATTAAGAGATAAAACGGTGGAATTCGAACCCCATGATGAGATGGACGCAATGGTTCAATCGCTAATCGATGAATTACACCCATCTGTTATCATCTCATTCTACCCGCAATTTGCTGTGCACCCAGACCATGAAGCGACTGCAGAGGCTGTCGTTAGAACAGTTGGTCGCATGCCAGCATCTGAAAGACCACGTTTACAACTCGTAGCATTTAGTAATGATGCACCAGAAAAACTAGGTGCCCCTGATATACTAAATGAGATCAGTGATTATAAAGAGGTAAAACTTCGCGCATTTGAAGCCCATTCATCTCAGACAGGTCCTTTTTTAAAACAATTAGCCACACCTGAAGTATCTGGAGAAGCACAAAGTTTCTTAGAAGTAGAACCTTATTGGACTTATAACTTTGAATCTTAAGTGGAGGCAATAGCATGACAGAATTTGACTTATCTACACGTGAAGGTCGTTGGAAACATTTTGGATCCGTCGACCCAATAGAAGGTACGAAACCAACAATAAAAGAAGAAATGAAAGATTTACAAAGCACCCATAAAAACTTCTTATTTGAAATAGAAGAAGTCGGTATTAAGAATCTGGTTTATCCAGTACTTGTTGATCGTTTCCAGACTGCTGGTAATTTTAGCTTTTCAACTAGTTTAAACCTAGACGAAAAAGGGATTAACATGAGCCGTATTTTAGAAAGTGTTGAAAAACATTACCATAACGGTATTGAATTAGATTTTGATGCACTATACCAATTATTACGCAGCCTACAAGAACGTATGAATCAAAATGCTGCAGGATTAGACGTATCAGCAAAATGGTTTTTTGACCGTTTTAGCCCAATAACACAAATTAAAGCAGTTGGACATGCGGACGTCACTTATGGTTTAGCAGTTGATAAACAAAATGTGACACGTAAAGAAATTACGATTGAAGCAGCGGTAACGACACTATGTCCTTGCTCTAAGGAAATCAGTGAATATTCTGCACACAATCAACGTGGTATTGTAACTGTGAAGGCATACATTAATAAAGACATTGAGCTGATTGATAATTACAAAGATGTGATTTTAGATGCCATGGAAGCCAATGCAAGCTCTATATTATACCCTATCTTGAAAAGACCGGATGAAAAGAGCGTAACGGAACGTGCATATGAAAATCCTAGATTTGTTGAAGACCTCATTCGCTTAATCGCAGCAGATTTAGTCGATTTTGATTGGCTCGATGGCTTCGATATTGAATGCCGTAATGAAGAATCTATTCATCAACACGATGCATTCGCAAAATTAAAATATAGAAAATAATCATTATGACTTAGCATATGTGTAACCCTCTTGATTCGGTTGCGCATATGCTTTTTTGTCATTTTTCATTTAATTTATTTTCATTCTAAATTCATCTCAATTTTTATCAAAGTAAAATTTTAATGTGTTATGCTAAAATTTACACCCTAAATTTTGCAATAATCTATTAATATTAAAACAATAGATATTAATAATTAAATTTCGCTGATGTTCTATAGACAATTTACATATTAAAATTATTATGGCAGTATTTCTATCTCAATTTAATCATACAAATTGTTGATAATAATAAAATGGATTATGACCAAACATGGCATCTCCTTTTCTAGGAAAACTAATCCATTTTCCTAAAATTACTTATGAAAGCAAATGCGTTATGACTCTATACATTCATTAGCGGGTTTAAAAAGAAATGAGAGGTTAGATATGAATACAATTTTATATGAAAAAAACAGAAACATCATAAAAAAGGCAATCAAGAAAGATTTAGGTTTAACATTTTTAGAAATTATTATTTTAGAACAATTGAAATACTTAAATAAAGACAAAATTGATGCAGTAGAACTTAAAAGACATTTAAACATTGACAATACACCGATTTCGATTCAAATAAATAACCTGAGTAACTTCGGTTTATTTACAAAATCACGCCATGAACATGATGAACGACGTATCTATTTACATAGTATTGATTTTGACAAAATCACTAAAATTATACGACAGTATCATTCGATTGTTTCTAATATCTTAAAAACAAACAGTTAATCAAAAGCGCCTATAGATTACCTATATCTGATAGATAACCTATAAGCGCTTCTTTCTTGCTTATTGAACTGGCTTATTTTAAATGTTCATATGGACTGTTTTTTACAAATGAAATAATTTGATCTACAAATAAACGCGCACGTAATTGAAATTCTTCATTAGCTAAATAATATGTACCATCATCTAATTTTTTAAAATCCGTATCATGTGTAGCAATTTGTGTAGGTACTGCAATACCTAATAACGAACGTACAATTAAACGTAAGTGTGACAATGGTTCAGAACTGACAATACCACCACTATTACCTATTAATCCTACTGGTTTCATTTTAAAATCATCCATTGTTAAATGGTCTAAAGCATTTTTTAAAATACCTGAGTAAGAACCGTGATAATTAGGACTACCTAGTACGAAAAAATCAGCTTCTCTTGCTTTAGTTTTTAATGTTTGTAAATTATTTTTATAACTTTCACTTGGATTAGATGCTCCAGAAACATCAAGTTGGTGGATAGGTTGCTCCGCCAAATCAAAAATTTCAACATCAAAGTCATGTTCTTCAAAATGACCTTTCAAATATTGAGATAGTGCTATTGTATGTGACCCCACTTTAGCACTACCAACTATAATTAAACCTTTCATTTATTACTTCACCTCATACTATTTTTTGTTATTTTCTTGAAGTAGTTTCATAATCGCTTTACCGACACCACTTTCTTCATTTGAATCCGTTGTGTACGTCGCGACTGCTTTTACTTCTGGTGCTGCATTTGCCATAGATACCGAATAACCTACTCGCTCTAACATAGAAATATCATTCATGTTATCTCCAATGGCCATTACGTTTTCCATATCAATATTTAATCGCTCAGCAATTGTTTCCAGTGCAATGCCCTTTTGAGCATCTGAATGTGTGATTTCAATATTACCTCTAGATGAGGATGAGATGGCAAGACTTTCTGATTGTGCTAATTTTTCACTCACACGATCAATCTTTGCTAAATCACTATCAAATGCCAATATTTTCATCACAATTTCACCCGGTGTATCCTCAATTTTGTCGTAATTATCTACAACTTTTAATGTGCCATTATCAATACGCTTTTGAATACCTGCTTTAATCTTTTCAACATCAGCTTTTTGACCTGCACGTTCTGCAATATCGATATAGATTTCTAAATCTCGTTGAGGGTTTTCAGTATAAATACCTAAATTTGTATATACTTGATAATATATATCTTCTGACTTTAACTCATTTGTAATTCGATTAATCAATTCACGATTTAAATTGGATGTACTCATAATATTAAATGATTCATCTCTAACTTCGGCACCATTCAAGCAAATATAAGGTAGTTTTAAATCTGTTTGATTTACCGGTGAATTCGCCTCATAAAAAGCACGTCCTGTTGCTATAACAACTGTAATACCTTGGGATTGTGCATACTTTATAGCTTTTATATTTTCTTCCGATATTTCATGTGCAGCATTTAGTAACGTCCCATCCATATCTGTAGCAATTAAATTTATCATTTGTTTACCTCTTTCCCTTCTAAGATCGATAACACAAAATCAATTATATATGATTCTCATTTGCCATAATTTTGTAACATATTCATATTCTATCAAATGTTCACTTTTTTGTATTATCGGCTGTTCGAATGTTTTTTTTATTTTTTCTTATATTTTTAAAAAACGCAGTTAATAACTGACTACATGATTCTTCTAAAATACCAAATTCTACTGTTGCCCGATGATTAAATCTTGGTTCTTGCAACAGATTCATTAGACTACCGGCACACCCACCTTTGGGGTCCTTAGCTCCATATATCACAGAAGGAATACGACTCATCACTATACTCCCCGCACACATCACGCACGGTTCTAAAGTTACATAAAGAGTACAGCCTTCTAGTCTCCAACTTCCTAAAGCAGCTGCGGCGCGTTGAATCGCAATATGTTCAGCATGTGCAGTTGGATTTTGTTCAGATTCACGTAAATTATGCGCTCTAGCAATAATTTCATCATTTTTTACAATAATTGCACCGATAGGTACTTCACCTATATTGCCAGCTTTTTTTGCTTCTTCAATCGCAACTTCCATATAAAATTCATGATTTGTCATGTATCTCACACACCTCACATATGGTACAATATTTATTGTCTATTTTAACATTGGAGCGGTAAATATGAAAAAACAATTTATTGCTGTGGAAGGTCCGATTGGAGTCGGAAAATCTTCTTTAGCACATAAACTTAGTCAAACTTATAAATATTACGAAGAAAAAGAAATCATCACAGAAAACCCATTTTTATCAGATTTTTATGAAGATATTTCCAAATGGAGCTTTCAAACAGAAATGTTCTTTTTATGTAATCGATATAAACAATTTCAAGATCTCGCATTAATTGAAAACGGTATTGTCAGTGATTACCATATTTATAAAAATAAAATTTTTGCAAATAATACCCTAACTACAACGGAATACAATAAATTTTCAAGAATCTATGATATTTTAACCGAAGATTTAGAAATGCCTAATATGATTATCTTTTTAGACGCTGATTTGGCGACACTAAAATCACGTATTGCGCACCGTAATCGGAGCTTTGAACATCAAATTGCAGATGATTATTTATTAAATTTAAAACGTGATTACAATGACTATTACGAATCTTTAAAGAACGATGGTGAACGTGTTATACGTATTGATACGACACACCTTGATTTTATGAAGTATGAAAACGATTATAATTATATTTTAGAATTAGTGAAGCCACTGATTGGAGGACATGAGCATGAATAATTACGGTATCCCGCAAGATGCTGTCATTACTATCGCCGGAACTGTAGGCGTTGGTAAATCAACATTAACAAAAGCTTTAGCAGAGCGCTTTAATTTTAGAACTTCATTTGAAAACGTAGACCACAACCCTTATCTGGATAAGTTTTATAATGATTTTGAGCGTTGGAGTTTTCATTTACAAATTTATTTTTTAGCAGAACGTTTCAAAGAACAAAAACGAATGTTTGAATATGGTGGCGGTTTTATTCAAGACCGTTCTATTTATGAAGATGTCGATATTTTTGCGAAAATGCATCAAGAACAAGGTACGATGAGTCCTGAAGACTTTGAAACTTATTCTGAATTGTTTAACGCAATGGTCATGACACCTTACTTCCCTAAACCAGATGTATTAATTTATTTAGAGTGCGATTATGACGATGTCATCAATCGTATTAAACAACGTGGCCGTCAAATGGAAATTGAAACGGATACCGCATACTGGCAAAAATTATATCAACGTTATGAAGATTGGATTAGCGAGTTTAATGCTTGTCCAGTTGTTCGAGTCAATATTAATGAATATGATCTGCACGAAGATCCTGAAACACTCAACCCAGTTATTGACAAAATTCGCAACGTCATCGAAACATATCGTAAAGTCGATCAACGTTAAATTCAATATATTAAAAAAAAGTCACTCCACTAAGTTTTGGTCGGAGTGACTTTTTATGTGTATAGCCGTAAATTACTCAATATGGCTACGGTAAATAATTTTTTCAATTTCATCGTCTGTCACATATTTACTGTAATAATGTTCATCCGTTTGTACTAAACCAAAGGTACTTGCCTTATCTTGGTCTTCGGTTCCGATATATAGTTGTCCTTCCGTATCTTGATACAAATCAAAAATTGCGCCACCGTATCGCGCTTCTTGATATAATGCGTAAAGCTCATCGATATCATCACGTGCTACTTGTTTAAAATATAATGTATGTTTAGAATGTTTTATTGTTTTAGCTTCAAACCCTAAATCTAACGCTCGTTCATCTTCAGTAACCAACACCACATCATTACTTATCATTTCCACAACTTTAAACGTCTCGCCATGATAATCTGCATACTTCCCATCAATCATTTTGATCACCTCAATATTTAAAATTAAATATTAAAAAAGTCATAATATACGTTAAGCATATTATGACATAATTTAGACACTGCGCCTATTTTTTTAATATATTTACGATATCATTTGCTGTTTCTACAGTATAATCCGCTTGGGTAAATTCCTCTGCTAATCCTACACCAGTTAACACCGCAACTTTTAATCCGAGCTGTGCATTAACACCGGTTTGCATATCATTTGCAGTGTCACCAACAATAGCGACGTCTTCAGGAGCAACATCATATTGATTAAATAATGGATTTAATACTTCTGGATTTGGTTTTTCGACTGCATTCGCTTCGGTTGAAATAACGACATCAAAAAAGTGATTAAATTGAGCAATCTCTAAAAATTGCTCGACACCTTTCTTCGAATCACTTGTAACAATGCCCATTTTATATCCTTGATTCTGTAATGTTTTTAACGTATCCTCGATACCTTCAACCAATACATTTTCAGGCACTCTATTATCTACTAAGGTTTGACTGCGTGCTTGTGCCCATTTCGTGACATCTTGACCAGCAATATCACAAAACGCTTGCACCATTTCATCCAGTGCACCTGAAGCCATGATTGTACCCGGCTGTATTTCACCGTCAACCACACCTAAATGTGCATATGCTGCTGACTTATCATCAATATCTTGATCATACGCTTCCATAAAATCATCTACTAATTGTAGACCAATCTTCATCCAACTACGATCAAAATATATAATCGTGCCATCTTTATCAAATAAAATCCATTTCATGCTTGAACAGCTCCTATAATTTCGCTTAATTAAAATAATTCATGCTTTATATTTTAGTACAAAAATGTCACACGAAACAAATATTGTAACTGAATTTGATTTAATTGCATGTATCTGATACTTAACTTAATTTGCGTTCTATACGTATTATCTTATCATAATGACGACAAATATAAATTCTGCAAAACATTTAAATGTTACAAGGGGGGTTTTTAAAATAGGTTACTTTATAGTATTTGTAATTATTGCAGTATGTATTGGTATCTATTTTCAAAAAGAGATAAGCCAATGTCACCATCCAGTTGGTTTAAAGGCATCGGTGTCATTGCATTTGCCATGGTCATTGTCAGTGGATTCTATCATGTAGATGACATTAAGCAAGGTGGAGAAAATGGCGAGCATAAAGCAAAAAATGAAGAAAAAATTTAAAAATAAAAAGTTAAAATCATTTCATACATATTAATAAAGGGGTAAGCGTATCATGATTTATGCAATTACTTTTATTATCGTTAGCATTCTAATCGGCGTTTATTTTTCAAAACGACAAAAACCGATGTCACCATCGAGTTGGTATAAAGGCATTGCCGTCATTATCTTATCCTTATTTGTTGTTAGCTTTTTTGATAGTTTTGATGCAGTAAAACAAGGTTTTAAAGAAGGCATCAACGAAGATGTCTTTAATGACATTTCAAAAGATTAACATCGTTCAGCGGCTGTCATTCAAATAAATATCATCATAAAAAAGGTTGGTAACGCGCATGCGTTACCAACCTTTTTAGGATTAATTTTAATATCTTGGTACTACGACTCTCCATCCTTGTGGATCATTAAGTTTACCACTTTGAATGCCTGTATAATGATCATATAAGTTTTGTGTGATTTCACCAGTTTCATTATTATTAATTACGATTTCTGTCTCACCGTATTTTAATTGGCCTACTGGAGAAATGACTGCTGCTGTACCTGTACCGAATACTTCTGTTAATTCGCCCTTATTGTGCGCTTCAATCAATTCATCGATAGATACTTTGCGTTCTTCCACTTCATAGCCTAAATTTTGAGCTAATTCAATCACCGTCTTACGTGTGATACCCGGTAAAATACTACCATTTAATTCTGGTGTTACCAATTTACCATTTTCAACGAAGAAGATATTCATACTTCCGACTTCTTCCACGTATTTTTGTTCAACACCATCTAACCAAAGTACTTGATCATAACCTTGAGCTGAAGCGTTAGATTGCGCTAATAAGCTTGCTGCATAGTTACCTGCAACTTTAGCATAACCTACACCGCCGCGTACGGCACGCACATATTGATCTTCGACATAAATTTTAGTTGGGTTGAGTGATGCACCACCATAATATGAACCCGATGGAGATAATATAATTAATAATTTATAAGAGTATGAAGGACGTACACCTAAAATACCTTCTGTCGCAAAAACATATGGACGAATATATAATGATTGTCCTTCACCTTCCGGTACCCAATCACGTTCAACATCTACAAGTTGTTTTAAACCTTCTAATACCACTTCTTCGTCTACTTGTGGCATATCCAAGCGTGCCAACGATTTATTAATACGCTTGAAGTTCTCTGATGGACGGAATAAATCAACTTCTCCATTATGTTTATAAGCTTTTAAGCCTTCAAATACAGATTGACCATAATGAATACCTTGTGCTGCTGGAGAAATTTCTATTGGACCATAAGGTACAATTTTTAAATCATGCCATCCTTGATCGATATCATAGTCGAAACTCAACATATAATCAGTGAAGTATTTCCCGAAACCTAATTCACTTGGATCCGGTTTTTCTTTAAGTGTTTCACGCTGTACAAATTTAATTTTTTCTGACATGATTGCTTCCTCCCAATGTTTATTCTTAAGTATTATATTAAATTATACCAATCCACTAGTCTGTGTTCAATAATTTTCAAAAAATTTCAAATAAACCAACAATATGTATCTTGGATAATCAAACCACTGTTCGTACATTAATTTATGGTTTAATTGCTCGCATTTTGTATTAAAATCGCTGTTATTTAAACAAAAAAGAAGCCGAACCTATAGTCGACATACACTTCGTTAATGTCATCACCTAAAATAGTGAAATGCTTAACAACCGTATATCGAACGAAGTTCTATCTTCAAAAAATAGATGATTTATTTTACTTCTGCTTTCTCTTTGCCTTCAATAGCATCTAGCATCACTTTAGTCATTGCACTTAAGTCATATTGAGGATTGAAGCCCCATTCTGCTCTCGCACAACTTACATCAATACTATTAGGCCAACTATCTGCGATGGATTGTCTAACTGGATCTACATCGTAGTCTAATTTAAAGTCTGGATAATATTCTTGAATCGCTTCTTTAACCATTTCTGGTTCAATACTCATCGCACTTAAATTATAAGCATTTCGATTAATTAATTTAACGCCGTCTGCTTCCATTAGTTGGATAATCGCATTAATGGCATCTTCCATAAACATCATATCCATAAATGTATCTTTCGCGATAAAGCTTGAGTATTGCCCTTCTCTAACTGCTTTAAAATAAATATCTACAGCATAATCTGTCGTACCGCCACCTGGTTCTTTAATATGTGAAATCAAACCTGGGAATCTAACGCTGCGTGTATCTACACCAAATTTTTCAAAGTAATATTGGCATAGTAATTCTCCAGCAACTTTATTCACACCATACATTGATGTAGGACGTTGAATCGTTACTTGGGGTGTATTAACTTTAGGTGTTGATGGACCAAAAGCACCAATAGAACTTGGTGTGAAGAATTGTAATTTATATTCACGTGCTACTTCTAATGCATTCATTAAACCACCCATATTTAAGTCCCACGCGAATAATGGATTTTTTTCAGCAGTTGCTGATAATAATGCAGCCATATGCATCATTGTGTCTGGTTTGAATGATTCGACTAATTCATCCATACGTGCTTTGTCTGTTACATCTAAAATTTCAAATGGACCATCTTTCAATGCAGAGCCTTCTTCAGGTTCTCTAATGTCAGTGGCTAAGACATTGTCATTTCCATATAATGTTCTACATTTTACAACTAACTCAGTTCCAATTTGTCCTAATGCACCAGTAATCATAATTTTTTTCATATTTCTATCTCCCTTGTATATTACAGAAACTGTAATGTATTTCCCTCGTGGACAATAACCTTATTTTCACCTATATTATATTATAAAAACGCTTTATTGTATATATCGAAAGAACATTTATTTTAAAAATATATAGTCCACACAATAATTGATTGCGATTTCAATATTATATTATTAAACCGGATTTGACACATAAACGATAGCCTGTTATAAGATAATTATTAAACATATATGGAGATGATGATATGTTGCACAAAAATGCTACATTATTAATACAAAGTGTTCGATTAACGTAGTCGATGCTTTGTAATTTAATTCCTTATCACAAGGCATCTAACTTATGCATGTAAGCTATATTTATGTGAGAGGAACTAATAAAAATGGAAAAACAACTTTACCCTTATCAATTTAACTATATAAAAGAACGCGTTGCACATTTAGTCAATGCTTATAATTCGGTCAACGATCCCAATACAATCGCTTCAATCAAAGATGTCACACGTGATGAAATACTTAGTACATTTAACTCAAGAGACACTACCATTCGTTCAAACGTTGAAAAGCTCATGAATGTACAACTTACCAAAGAACAAGCTCAAAAAATTTTAACGACCATACAAATGTATGTTAAGCCATTTGAACATCCGAGTAATAAACAAGTCACTAACCTTTTTAAAAAAGTTAAAAAGCTAAAAACACCACTTATCAGTGATGAAGTGCTACAAACAAGTACGTATATCGGTTGGAATGATATTGCTTCAAATAGAAAATTCATCATTTATTATGATAACTTTGGAAAATTAAACGGTGTATACGGAGACATTTCTAACCAAACTGTCAAAGGTTTCTGCTCTATTTGCAATAAAGAATCCCGTGTTGCTCTATTTATGCGAAAAACACGTACTGGCAATGATGGTCAATATACCAAAAAAGGTGACTACATTTGTTTTGATAGCACCTTATGTAATCACCAAATATCCGATTTATCGCACTTCCATCATTTTTTGAATAAGATTCAATAAACCAAAAACGGGCCCTATTATTAGGGCCTTTTTTTGATATAGACAACCCCACCTATTCATTTGTGGCAGATTTGTCTATTGTTATATTTATGTTATTACTTAAAATAACTATCAATACCTTTTAATTTATGGCGTATCATGTTTTTCATATCATAAAGGTAGTTTTTAGGGACGACTTCTGGAAAAAACGCTAACCGAAGATTACAGGCTAAGGCGGTGCCTGTGGAAAGCGTGCACAAAAAACTGCCGACAAAGTCAGTTTTTATTAGGCCTCCATACTCACTTTCTTAAATAATCAATAAACGTTCGAATCGTTTGTTCATTTGTTCTATCTGAATGGGTGATAGCAGTAAAATAAATATAATAGTCAAAAGGCGCGCCAATAGGTAACATTTCAATAAGACCATTTAAAAGAAACGGATCATCTTCAAGCATCAAACTAGAAACAATACTGACACCTAACCCTTCAGATACTGTTTTTATCAAAACGCTAGGATTATTTGTACGAAAAACAATTTTCAGCGGACCATTTTCATCTTCAAATTGCTTAAAATTATGATGATAAAAATTGCGGTCATATAATACAAATGGATATTGTTGAATAGCTTCCATTTCAACCGTATCTTGTAATGATAATTTAGATTTTTTAGGTACAATCAATCTGAAATTTGTAGATATATTAAGCGAATTAGAGACGATGGTCTGCCCGAATGTTTCACTTTCAGTCTTCCCAATCAAGCCAATATCCACCTCATTGTCCTTTACCATTTTCATAATTTTGTCTCTGTCACTTTCAATCACTTCAACCTCAATGTGTGGATAATCCTTTTTAAAGGTAGACAATGCTTTCGGTATGATTTTGTTAAATAATGTCGGTATCGTCGCAATTTTAAGTGAGCCTACAATATTTGAATGCATGGCATCAACCTCTGATATTAAATGTGCTTTTGCTTCTAAAATATCAATGATTAAAGGGATTAATTTTTTACCTACCTCAGTTGGCAACGTGCCTTTTCGAGATCGATCAAACAGTTTATAGCCAAGTTCTGCTTCTAAATTTGCGATCGATTGACTCATTGCAGATTGACTAATATGCATCGCTTCCGAAGCATGAACGATGGATTCCGTTTCATAAATTTTTTTAACATAAGCTAATTGTTCAAAATTCATACCTTCACCCCTTTTTACATAAGTGTTTCTTATATAAATATTAAAAATACTAATTTTACATTAGCACACATTAATCATTATAATAAATAGTGCATGAAAAAATTAATTAAAGGACGGTCTTCTTATGTATGATAAACTCTGGTCTAAAGATTTTATCTCTATTACCTTTGTGAATTTTTTAATGTATTTAATTCATTATACATTAATTGTTACCGTAACTATATTTACCATTGATAAATTCCATGCATCCGAAAGTATGGGTGGCTTAGCTGCAGGTATCTTTATCATCGGTATGCTTTTCGGTCGTTTAGCATCCGGGCGCGTAATTGACAATCTACAACCTAAAAAAGTATTGCTCTTCGGCATTATCTTTTCAATTATTACTGTTGGCTTATATTTCCTTATTAGCAGTCTATTTTTATTAATGCTTGTCCGTCTCTTACATGGGATAGCGTTTGGTTTGGCTTCGACAGCAACTGGAACAATTTCATCAAGAATTATTCCTGAAAAACGTAAAGGCGAGGGCATCGGTTACTACGCCCTCAGTGTTACCACAGCATCAGCAATTGGTCCTTTTTGTGGCATTGTATTAAACCAACGATTCGGTTTCGAATCTATTTTCATTGTTAGTTTAGTTATCATCATCATTGCATTCATTGCTGCACTATTTATTAAAGGACTACCAAAACCACCTGTTGAGAACAACAATGAAAGAGAAAATAAAGGAATTCGTGCATATATTCAAAAAGAAGCACTACCTATTTCATTTGTCGTTATATTCGTCGGCATTGCTTATTCAAGTGTATTGTCTTTCTTAACTGTTTATACGGAACAAATATATTTAGCGACTGCATCTAGTTTCTTCTTTATTGTTTATGCAGTCAGTACCTTTGTTACACGTCCATTTACAGGAAAAATTTATGATGCCTATGGTGAAAATAAAGTCATGTACCCTGTCTTATGTAGCTTTGCAATTGGCTTAGTACTGTTAGCAATCACACACACAAGTCTATTGTTACTTATTTCAGCTATATTTGTAGGTATCGGTTATGGAACGATTGTCCCAAGTGCGCAAGCCATTGCCATTCAACAATCACCTGTTGATAAAATTGGTTTAGCAACCTCAACATTCTACATGTTTGCTGACTTTGGCGCTGGTATTGGTCCATTCGTATTAGGCATCATGGTGCCAATCATGGGATATCGTTAT
The DNA here is from genome assembly GCF_056529615.1 of Staphylococcus sp. Z5-21. Taxonomy (NCBI): domain Bacteria; kingdom Bacillati; phylum Bacillota; class Bacilli; order Caryophanales; family Staphylococcaceae; genus Staphylococcus; species Staphylococcus sp. Z5-21. Next base: position 2,273,395 of record NZ_CP096462.1, read on the forward strand.
CTATATATCACGATGGCTATTGTAGTCATTGCATCCATTATCCTTTACTACTTTATGCATGGTAGAAAAGCGATACATTACACAAGCACCAGCAATTGATAAACTTATAATCATTAATACATCCAACAGAAATCAAATGATTAAAAGTAACATATAACAATGGAGTGCCACAAAATAACATTTCTGCGGCACTCCCTATTTTTATCCAATATTAGTTTTTTAATTTTTTAACAAGTGACGATTTCAATCCAACTAGACCAATCTTATCCACTTTAGCATCAATATCGTGACCATCTTCAGGTTCTACGATACGGATACTTTTCACTTTAGTACCTTGTTTTATGACAAATGAAGTGCCTTTTACTTTCAAATCTTTAATCACAGTGACCGAATCACCATCTACTAGTTCATGACCATTCACATCTCTTGTAATTTGCGCTTCCATATTTTCTTTATTTTCAGTTTCAGACCATTCGTGACCACACATTGGGCAAACAAGTAGGTTACCATCTTCATATGTGTAACTAGATTCACATTTTGGGCAATTAGGTAAAGTATATTCCATAATTAAACCTCCGATAAGTTATTATTTAGCTGATAATCTACCATATTATAAAATATAAACTCTATTTTCTCCACTTTTTTTATTAAAGTTTGTTCTGTTTTTTTATTTTTTCTTCAGCCATCCACAACCGCTACAAAGCTTATTTCATTCTAAAAATAAATTCAAATTCAATTTTTATTTTTTAAATTCCCAAAAAAAATCAGAAAAATGTTTATTTAATGATATAAGTGGAAAAGTACTTGTGTCACAAATCATAAAGGAGGCTTTTATAATGAGTAAATTTGATGATTTTAAAGACCAAGCAAAAGACAAAGTAGACGAAGTGAAAAACGACAAAGATAAACAAAAAGAAGTTAAAGATCAAGCTCAAGATAAAGCAAAAGACTTAAAAGATAAATTTTAAGCTTTCTAAATTATCTTGAATCTAAATATAAATAAAAGCATCTGTCAGTACATTAATTGTACTGACAGATGCTTTTATTTATATTTAAGAATTATTTTAAATTTAATTTTTCTGCAATTTCTTGCTTTTTACTATCAAAGTCTAATGCTTGTTGATCTATAGATGATCCAGTTTCAGCAACCTGCTTAATGTTTTCCATTTGGAACTGCCAGCCTGCAAAATCAAGTATAATATGTGGAAATGCAAACGGTAAACATTCATCGAAAATCAATACCGTTTCTTTACCAGTATCATGTAAATCAAACCTTACTGTACCAATATCCCATGTATAGCCAATTGTTTCATTTTCTTCAAAGGCTGTAATTTCCATTTCTTCGTCGTCTTGCCCATCCATTTGGAATTTCATCTTACCACCAACTTGACGGTCTTCAAATGATAATTGTGGAAACCATTGTTGAATACCTTCTGTTGTGCTTAAAAGTTTAAACACTGTTGCTACATCTTGTTCAATGATTATTTTTAATGTTTGATATGCACCTTGTTCATCTTTAGAATATACAGCTTCCATATGAATATGCCCCTTTCGATTTACAATCGCCTCATTTTGAAACACATATGAATTGATAGTACTGCTATTCCCATCTTATTTTATTTTAATCCTAGGTCTGATTGGTTATTCACTTCTAATTTTCGCGCTTTTCTTGTATATCTTAAATAAATCAAGCCAAGTAAGATAAACCACAGTGGTGATAATACAACACCCATTCTTGTTTCTGGTACAACAAGTAAGATAATCAATACGAATACAAAGAATAGCTGTACCATTCTTGCCATATGAATACCACCGGGCAATTTAAAGTCACTCTTTTTATGTAATTCAGGATGTGTTTTAACGTATTTTGCATAGGCATGAACAATAAACATCCATACAGCGACTAATAAAATTGTTGAAATTGCTGTGACATAAAAGAACACTTGTGTTGCGTTCGGTATTAAATAATTTAATAACACCGTAATAGATAACAAAGCGCATGTTACCAATATTGCTATATAAGGCACACCTTTTTTATTTGTTTTCATTAATAAATGATGTGTTTGTTTTTTCTCAGATAACCCAAATAAGATTCTACTATTTGCAAATATACCACTATTACATGCCGATGATGCTGCAGTTAATACCACAAAGTTTATTAACCCCGCTGCAAATGGCACACCAATAAGTGCAAATAAACTTACAAATGGACTATTATTTGGATCAATATCTTGCCATGGAATAATGGACATCATCACCGCTAATGCACCAACATAAAATAATAATATTCTGATTGGTACACTGTTAATTGCTTTCGGTATCGTTTTTTCAGGATTTTTTGTTTCTCCAGCTGTTATACCTAATATTTCAATACCTGTAAATGAAAAGACAACCATTTGGAATGACATGAAAAAGCCAGATGCACCATGAGGGAACCAACCACCATTATTATAAACATTAGAGACCCCCGTCTTACCAAAAGGTGTTTGAATTGCAAATACAATCATGACAATACCAATAACTATCAATGCAATGATTGTTACAACTTTTATAATTGCAAACCAAAATTCTAATTCACCAAACATTTTTGTACTTGTTAAATTAAAAGCCATAAGAATCAATATACAAGACAAAGATGTGATCCAATTTGGTAAATCGGGTATCCAAAATTCTACATATTTTGCAACAGCAGTAATTTCTGCCATCCCTGAAGTAATCCAAGTTAACCAATACGTCCACCCGGTTACAAATCCTGCAAACGGACCAATCTGATCGTGCGCAATATCTGCAAATGTTTTATATTCTGTATTAGAAAGTAACATCTCACCCATTGCACGCATAAACATAAACAATACAAAACCGACAATAATATACGTGAGTAAAATCGATGGCCCCGTTAAACTAATGGACTGACCAGCCCCTAAAAATAAGCCAGTTCCAATAGCTCCACCAATCGCAATAAGTTGAATATGTCTATTACTCAACTCTCTGTTCAAAGTATTTGTCATAAATCTTGCCCCAATTCCAATTGTTTTTAAAGCATCATTAATATATCGCCTTAGCTTATTAACCCCTTTGTTATCAATTAATAAACTAATGTAATGATTACATGCATATATCTCAATAATGCTTGGTTGTATAATATTCTTTTTTTCTGAAAATTACAACTAATGCTATAAATCATTTTTGATAATTTTGTATTTTTACATTTTTGATTTTTTAACCCTTTAATTGATTAAAACAATAAACTATAATCTCATTTTTAATATTTGAATTTCTTTTTTAACCATTAAATATCATGTGCCTTGATGAAATAAAAAATGCACACTTTTATTACTTAACGACATCGTTAAAACAAAAAGTGTGCTCTGATTTCACATACGATGAACGTACCTTTGAACAAATATTTTATAAGCACTTATTGCGTTTCTATAGCCTCTTTAATAGATTTAATGTTCTCTGGTGTTGTTTGACAACACCCTCCAATAATCTTGACGCCTTGGTCTAACCAATCAGGTATTTGTTCAACAATTAAACCTTGATTACCTACACTTTCCCATTCTTTCTCCACTGCATTGTACTGTGCACCGCCATTAGGATAAAGCGCTATTGTTTGAGGTACATTTTTCAGTCCTTTGCTTATAGCTTTATTTATACCCGCGACGGATGAACAATTAATACCAAACACCGGTATGCGTTCAGCATATTGCTTAATATAAGCACATAACTTTTCAAATTCTGTGTCATCAGATAAATCACCGTCTTCATTAACTGTGACAGATAACCAAAATGTCTGATTTGTATAATGTGGCACAATATATTCAACAATCGCTTTAATTTCCTCGAAATTAGGCACGGTCTCAAATACAAAATCATTGATACCTCTTTTAACCAATGCTTCTATACGCGTTTTATGGAATTGAAAATAATCTTCCTTACTTAAATCGTATGCACCTGTGTACTCAGAACCATCACTTAAATAGGCACCGTATGGCCCTAAGCTACCCACGATAACTTGTGTATCCGTCGTGGCTTCCATAATTTGATTTACTGCAGTATTATATAGCTGATCTATTTCAGTTGCCTTCATCCCAATATCAGAAAAAGTTTGGTAACTCGCTTGATACGTACTTGTAAGCAATATGTCTGCCCCCACATCCGTAAATGCTTGATGTGCTTGTTTAATTTGTGTAGGGTTATTTTTTAAAACTTCACTGGACCATAATGAAGTTTTCAAACTACAGCCTGCTTGTTCTAATGTTGTTGCCAAACCGCCATCTAGTACCAATGGCGATTGAGCTTTCAATTTTTCTAATAACCGCATTTAATTACCTCTTTTCTTATGATACTTAATGAAATAATATATGAGTGCTATGACAGCGAATGGTACACCGAAATAAAGTGCAGGTGCCTGATTAGAATCAAAAACCATTCCTATACATGAAACTAAACATAAAATAAATCCTATAATAGGTATAGATTGATGAATTTTAAGGCTAGGATCATACCTTTTAGCATTGAAATAAGCAACACATATACTCATCCACACGATGACTACAGCGAGTCCTGCAATGGACACCAGCACAACATAGAGTGAATCCGCTGCATAGATGCTTGATAATAAAGCCAACAGACCACCTACCATACTAAATAATGTTGCGTTGATAGGCATGCGATATTTATTCAACTGTCCGAACCATTTTGGAAATACCCCTTCATTGGCTAAACTCCATATCATTCTACTTGCAGCATATAATCCAGAATTAGCGGCAGATAATAAGGCTGTGATAATGACTAGATTCATGATATCTCCAGCGTATGGTATCCCCATTTTTTGAAAGATGACTACAAATGGACTTTCCAAAGATTTCCCTTGATAACTTGGAATTAAAATAGAAATAATAACCATTGTACCGATAAAAAAGATAATTAAGCGCCATAAAGTTGCACGTATCGCTTTAGGAATGACTTGTTTAGGATTTTCAGTTTCTCCCGCAGCAATACCGATCAATTCCGTGCCACTAAATGCGTAATTCACTGCTAACATCGTTAAGAACACCGCACCTATACCGTTAGGAAAAGTAGGATTCGTATATCTGTTAGTCACTGTATGTATTCCTTCATAACCATTGTAATGTATCAAACCTAAAATGACACATATGCCTAAGATAATAAATACAATAATAGTAACCACTTTAACTAAAGAAAAATAAAATTCAACTTCTGCATAAAAGCGTGTCGATATGATATTAAAAATTAATACTAATATAATTGCACTTGCAGCAAAGATATATTCAGGTATTTCTGGAAACCACCTTTGCATCAAAATACCCACTGCTGTAAATTCAGAACCTAATGCTACTGTCCAGGTCAACCAATAAAACCACGCAACAATGTAGCCAATAGATGGATGTATATATTTACTCGCATATGTATGAAAACCACCTGTCACAGGGTGCTTAATAGCCAATTGTCCTAAACAAAGCATGACGAGATAAACAAGTATTGAACCTACTATATAAGATAAGACAGTCCCTAGAGGTCCAGCTTGTTGTAAAGTATACCCAGAACTTAAAAATAATCCTGTACCAATAACACCGCCAAAGCTTAATAACATGAGATGGCGCTGTTTCATGGCACGTTTAAATGATGTTTGTTCCATTGAATGTGCTCCTTATCTTTAAGTACTCAATATAGATTTTTGATATAATTAAACATTTTATTGATTTCTGAAAATTTAGTCAATAGTAAGTTATAGTATCTTTGATATCCCACTGCTAAATTATTAATTGGGTTTATTCATCCAGCTTAAAAGAAAGCGCTATCATATTAACTGAATTTTCACACTTTTATAAAAATTCAGTTTTTATATTGCTTTTCATTCTCAACGCTATTAACATAAACTATGTATCATTTAAAATATCTAAGTAATAAATAGAGGAGTTTTATAATGACAGAATATAATGACTTAGTAACTTCTACTCAAGAGATTACCAAAGAAGCTTTACATAAATTAGGTTTTGATGAAGGTATGTATGAACTTATAAAAGAACCTTTAAGATTTTTAGAAGTCCGCATCCCTATCCGCATGGATGACGGTACTGTAAAAACTTTTACGGGCTATCGTGCCCAACACAATCATGCTGTGGGTCCTACTAAAGGGGGTATTCGTTTCCATCCTGATGTTAATAAGGAAGAAGTCAAAGCACTATCTATGTGGATGACTATGAAATGTGGTATCACTAACCTCCCATTTGGTGGCGGTAAAGGGGGTATTATTTGCGATCCACGACAAATGAGTAACCAAGAACTAGAGCGTTTATCTCGTGGCTATGTTCGTGCAATTTCTCAATTTGTTGGTCCCGAAAGTGACATTCCAGCACCAGACGTTTATACAAACCCCCAAATTATGTCTTGGATGATGGATGAATATAGTAAGATTAATCGCTCAAACGCGTTTGCATTTATTACAGGTAAACCACTTTCATTAGGCGGTTCACAAGGACGAAATCGTGCAACTGCATTAGGTGCAGTAATCACAATTGAAGAAGCGACCAAGCGTAAAAACATTGACATTAAAGGCTCTCGCGTAGCAATTCAAGGTTTCGGTAATGCGGGTAGCTTTATCGCAAAAATTTTACATGATATGGGCGCTAAAATTGTAGCTATTTCTGAAAGTTTTGGTGCATTACATGATCCTAATGGGTTAGATGTAGACCGACTCGTTGAACTAAAGGAACAACACGGTCGCGTTACACATTTGTATGACAACGTTATTCCTAATGAACAATTATTTGAAGTCGATTGCGATATTTTGGTCCCTGCCGCACTTTCAAATCAAATTAACGAAGTGAATGCACATCATATTAAAGCAAAAATTATAGCAGAAGCCGCAAATGGCCCAACAACACCAGAAGCAACACGTATTTTAACTGAGCGAGGCGTCTTAATTATTCCAGATGTGCTTGCGAGTGCTGGTGGTGTGACAGTATCTTATTTCGAATGGGTACAAAATAATCAAGGTTATTATTGGTCAGAAGAAGAAGTAAACACAAAATTACGCGATAAAATGGTTGAAGCGTTTAATACGATATATGATTTAGCAGAAGATAGAAAAATGGATATGCGTTTAGCTGCCTATGTCTTAGGTATCAAACGAACTGCTGAAGCATCTCGTTTCCGTGGTTGGGCGTAATTCCTATAAATTAAGGGACTATATCCGACGAATAATCAAATGATGTATTGTTATCAATCAAATTTTCATAATATACTTAACTTAGCTATGAAGTCATCTATGACACGAGATGACTTCATAGCTTTTTTAGTTATAGCATCTAAGCGTTTTACATATCCGCTGTTTTATATTGCGCTTCATTGTTATATCTGAGGCTCACTTTTTTATTTTAAGCTGCTCCATCACACCTTCCTTTCTACCTCCTTAATACTAGTGCATACCTTCGCTTTTCAAAAATTAGAATTTTCTGATTTATTTGAAATACAAATTAATAATCTATATACTTATTTACAACAAAAGGGAGGATGTACAATTATGAAGAACAATATTTATGGTAATGTACCGTGTTTTTTAAATAGTAAGAATCTCAATCAGACAAATACATTAGATACAGACGTCATCGTTTATGGCGCACCATTTGAAGGTGAAAGTACTTGGGGCGACTATACGGGTGTAGAACTGGGTCCGAAACAAATTCGTGTTTGCTCAGCTCGCTATAGTCAATATCTACCTGAGCTCAATCACATTGATATCAGTGAACACCTAACGATGGGAGACGTTGGTGATGTGCCCTTTGTAGCACACGATAATAAGCAAAGTTACGACAATATTAGTGATTTTGCTAAAAAGCTTTGGGATAGTGGTAAATTCTTAGTTGGCTTTGGTGGAGAGCATGGTGTGACATATCCAATACTGAAAGCACTAACGGAAACAGGCAAAAAAGTAGGCATCATTCATTTAGATGCGCACTATGACAACATGCCTGATTACGAAGGTGAACCTTATGCGCGTAACACCCCTTTTATGAGACTTTATGAAACGGATGGTATACGCAACGAAAGCATTATTCACACTGGTATACACGGTCCTAGAAATAAGCCTGAAACTGGTCGCTTTGCTCAAGAAGCTGGTGCAGTAACTTTAACTATTAATGATATTCGAGCGGCTAAAGACTTGAAAGCATATGCACAAGAAATCTACGCGCAAGCGAGCAAGGATGTGGATGTTGTCTACCTAACTATCTGTAGTGATGTACTTGACTTCGCCTTTAATCCTGGTGGTCCTGTCGATGGTAATGGCTTATCTTCTTATGAACTTCTTACGATGATTCATGAATTCGGAAAACTAGGCCTTTGTGGCATGGATTACGTGGAAGTATATCCTATGATGGATGCCAATCAAAACTCAGCTCATTTTGTCTCTACAGCAGTGTTATATGTACTTGCTGGCCACGTCGCTTATTTAAATCAAATAAAATAATTTGAGGAGTGGTGCTATTGTTTAAAGAAGCTAGGAAGATTTTAAGATCAATCGGTCCAGGAATGATTATCACTGCCTCATTTATCGGTCCAGGTACAGTGACTACAATGACAAAAGGTGGTGCCGGTTTCGGTTATAGTTTATTGTGGGCCGTTGTATTTTCTATTGTAGCCACAATTGTGCTGCAGGAAATGATCATTCGCTTATCTCTCGTCACACATGAAGGTTTAGGTGAAGCAATACAAGATTTATTTAAACATAGAATCGGTAAACTTATCATTGTATGGTTTACATTAATAGCAGTTACAATTGGTTGTGCTGCCTATATCAGTGGTGACTTAATCGGGACTTCGTTAGGTGCTTCTTATTTATTAAATTTACCAGAGCATTGGGTAGCACCTGTCATCGGTATCATCATTTTACTCATTGGGTTATTTGGAAACTATCGTTTTTTAGAAAAAATTATGCTTGTACTTATGGTTATTATGGGCATTATCTTTATTACCACGATGATAGTAATTCAACCAGATATTGTTGGTATTTTAAAAGGTTTGTTTGTGCCTACAATTCCAAACGGATCTATTATCACAATCATCGCACTGATTGGGACTACCGTGGTTCCATACAATTTCTTTATACATTCAACTGCAGTACATGAACGTTTTGGTAATATTAAAGAATTAAAATATGCACGTTGGGACACCGTCATTTCAATTTCTATTGGTGGTATTATTTCAGCAGCTATATTAATTGCTGCTGCTACTTTAATACAAGGTAAAGAAGTGACAAGTGTGATTCAACTCGCTGGTCCACTTGAACCTGTACTTGGAGATGTAGCACCATTCGCAATCAGTATCGGATTATTTGCAGCTGGACTCTCTTCAGCTATTGCATCACCTGCAGGCGCCGCCGCAACGATCAGTAGTTTGTTAGGTTGGCAAGGCGGTATGCAAAGTAAGAAATATAAGACTGTTTTTACGATCATCATCATTATCGGTATTATTACTTCAGCTTTAGGCTTTGAACCGCTTCAAGTACTACTTGTGGCCCAAGCATTAAATGGTATTATCTTACCTATTGTGGCCATTCTTATTTTCATCATAATTAATAAGAAAAACTTGATGGGTCATTACGTAAATACGCTATGGCTCAATATAATCGGGGGTATTGTGGTACTTGTCGTTACATTCTTAGGCCTTTATAGCTTGATAGATGCGATTTCGAGTTTTATGTCTTAAATATTCAAAAAGCCCAAGTTAAGTTATTGAAAACTTAACTTGGGCTTTTAAATCTCAAATTAGGCAAAACCTATTACCTTCAACTTTGTCACTACTTATAAGTACTTTCTAAAAGTGACTTCACTGTAAATATTAACCTTCACATAGCTGTTTTAATCGCTCAAACATCAAGTTATAGCCTGTTTCCATTTCTTTTTTGACTTCTGTCTTATCCGCTTCAAAATCGTTTGTGTCGCCTTCAAAAGGAACTTTGATGCCTTGGTTAAATTTAACTTCTGTTGCTCCTGTTAAATCAACAAATTCAACAGTGATGATATCTTCTAACTCACTAAATTGAGGCATTTTAAATGAAAACGTCAATTTATAGGACTGACAATATCTATATACGTGCCAATTGCTCTATATTCAACGCCCTCTCTGACATCGATAATTTCCCAGTCTCCATTGATTTCAAATTGATTCTTGGCAACTTTATTCGTTTCTTCTGTTGTCATAAACCACTGTTTAAAAAGACTCGGCTTAGTCCAGGCACGAAACACTTCTTCTACTGGTGCATCTACTTTAAACGTCATGTCTAAATTTACAATTTCCCATTCCATTATCAACATCTCCTTCAAGTGTAATACGTTATTATTTAATTACCTCTTTTTCAGTGCACAAACCAAAATGATTTTCCATTCATGATTGCGGTCGTTGATTTTAGTCATATCACTCTTATAAAAACTTACATTAATGCGCTCACATTACGCATAATACGTGCTTTTTTATATCCCAGTAAATCATGTAATTCTTTATAGGCATTGAATAATTTTTTATAAATTAAGACCTGTGCATGATCTGGTTCTACTTGATATAAAACAGGTTCTTTCATTGCTTGGATAGCTGAAGAAAAATTAGGATGCGCACCGCCACAAATCGCACCTAAGATGGCTGCTCCGATAGCTGGTGCATACTCACTATCAATAACTGTAATCTTCTTGTTCAATACATTTGCGTAAATTTCCATTAATAAATGATTCTTTTTAGGTATACCACCACAAGCAAAAACGCGTTCCACTTCCATTTGCCAACCTTGATATTGTTGCATAATCATTTTTGTTCCAAATGCTGTTGCTTCCATATATGCACGATATATATCTTCATGTTTCGTTTGTAAACTTAAGCCAAATAGACTCCCTTTCAAATTACTATCACTTAACACACTCCGATTCCCATTATGCCAGTCCAAAGCGATCAGACCACTTTCTCCAGGATAACACTGACTTGCTTTTTCATTAAGTAATTCAAAAATTGAAATTCCTCTATCTTCTGCCGTTTTTACATATTCATATGGGGATTGATTAGCTACATATTCAAACAAATCACCAACTGCTGTTTGTCCTGCTTCGTATGCATATAAATCTGGTATAATGGCACCTTTAACTGACCCCGAGATACCAGGTACTTTATGTTGCTCTTTATTCAGCATTAAATGACACGTGCTTGTTCCCATAACCATTGTCATTTCCTTATCTTTTTCAGCACCAATACCTAGTAAACTTGAGTGCGCATCTATAATGAATGGACTTACCACCGTTTCAGGTGAAAGCCCTAATTTATGTGCCATCTCTGTACTCACTGTACCTACACTTTCACCTATACTGACGATGGGCGCTTCTACTTTCGTGCGCACAATATCTGATAGATTGTCATCCACTTTATCAAATAAATCATAATGAAAGCCTGTAGATGATTCCCAAAAAGACTTAAAGCCCAAACCACAGTTAGATCGAACATTTTCACCAGTAAGTCGATTCACAATCCAATCCCCAGCTTCCATAATATCAGCCGTTTCTGTCATGACTTCTGGCGCTTTATCGTTCACTTCCATGATCTTAGGAATCATCCATTCGCTACTCACATTAAATCCATAGTATCCTAACCAGCGATTCTTCTCTTCTATCGCAGTATTAAACAATAGATCTGCTTCTGCCTGAGCGCCATGATGCTTCCATAATTTCACATAAGCATGAGGATTGTTATAAAATTTAGGATTGTTATGCATTGGTTCCATCTGGTCATCTACAAATATGACTGTGGAAGAAGTGAAGTCTATACCTATACCAACAATATCCTTTGCATCTATATTTGTTTTTGCCAAAATTTCTGGTATCCCTGTTTCAATGACTTCCATATAATCATTCGCATTTTGTAATGCATAACTTTGTGGCAGCTTGTGTCCATTGAGTTCACCTTCAATTGTGCCATGGGCATATGTTTGTACATATTGACCTATGATTTCTCCATTCTCAGTGTTCACCAAGAACACTCTTCCTGAGCCAGTTCCAAAATCTATCCCTATACTGTAAGTCATAATTTATCCTCCAGTTCGCTATAAGAAAACGCTTTCCTAAATCATAATGAAGATAGTTATAAAAATCAACACAAACATTCATAAAAATACATAAAGAAACACAAAAAAGCATTATAATCATTGACAAAGCATTATGTAAGCGTTTACTATTAGCCGTACAAACATAAATGAACATAAATATAAAGGAGTTGCGCAAATATGAAAATCGAATCGAACGCTTTTCGCTTAATCGAACCTGGCGTATTCAAAAAAGATACCCTTACGCATGATTTCGAAGAGAAAGATATTATCGTTAAACCTACAAAAGCAAGTGTCTGTCATGCAGATTTACGTTATTATACTGGCAATCGTCGCCCAGAAGCACTCGCAAAGAAATTACCTATGGCACTCTTTCACGAAGGTATCGGTATCGTAGAAGATTCTAAACATCCTGATTTTCAACAAGGAGATAAAGTTGTCATTGTACCAAATATCCCTTCTCACTTACGTAAAGGTACATATCCACCGACTTCATTCCAAGATAATTATGATGAAAACGCCGTATTTATGGGCAGTGGATTTGATGGTATATGCCAAGATCGCATGGTGGTGCCTGGCGATAATGTCGTAAAAGTTCCAACAGATTTAGATGAAGATGTCGCATTACTTGCTGAGTTATGTTCAATATCACTGTTTCCAATCAATCAACTTGACGAGATAACAACTGAAACGTCCCCACAAGTTGCGATCTTTGGAGATGGTCCAGTCGGTTATTTAGCAGCAACTGCCTTACATTATATTTATGGTATTGATAAAGCAAATTTAATTGTATTTGGTGCAGTTCAAGAAAAACTAGCTGCCTTTGAAGACTTTGCCACAACACATCTCGTATTTGACTTCGATTTCAATCAGTATCGAGGCGTACATACCGTTTTTGAATGTACAGGTGGTAAATTTTCAGAATCTGCAATTAACCAAGCCATCGATTTGATCGATAGACAGGGGCATATTGTATTAATGGGTGTCACGGAAGAACGCGTTGGTATTAACACCAGAGATGTTCTTGAAAAAGGTCTGACATTTTCAGGTAGTTCACGTAGTACAAAACGTGAATTCGAGCAACTCATTCATGCCTTTAGTAATAAACAGTACCAACAAGCATTGAGACAATTGATTCCAGAGGCTTACTATCATATTCATGATACTTCAGATTTAAAAGAAGCCATGGATGATACTGCAGCACACAAAGGATGGAAAAAAACTTATTTACAATATCATTGGTAAACAATGACTGAAAAGGTGGTATATAAATGAATCATTCGAATTCGATTTTAGGCATGCCTCGACAAATTGTATGGGGCTATATTGGTATTATCATCTTCATGATGGGTGATGGTTTAGAAATTGGATGGCTAAGTCCATGGCTACACGGTCACGGCTTTTCGGTTCAAGAAACAAGTTTACTCTTTTCTGCATATGGTGTAACAGTTGCATTAGCAAGTTGGCTTAGTGGTGTATTTGCCGAAGCACTCGGCGGTAAACGAACAATGGTGCTAGGTTTAACCTTCTATATTATTGGTACAATATTCTTTGTCGGATTTGCGATTCCATCACAAAATCTTGCACTCATGTTACCTGCATACGCACTTAGAGGTTTAGGTTATCCGTTGTTTGCTTATTCCTTCTTGGTATGGATTTCTTACCGTTCAGAACAAAAGACACTCGGTGCAGCCGTTGGTTGGTTCTGGTTTGTATTTACCGGTGGCTTAAATGTATTAGGTGCGCTTTATTCTATTTGGGCAATTGAGTATCTCGGTCATATCAATACATTATGGAGCTCATTATTCTGGGTGGTACTCGGTGGATTCTTCACTTTAGTTTTGAACAAAGACAAATTACCATCTAATCAAGGAAGTTCAAAAGAAAAATTAAAAGAAATACTTAAAGGCATAACGATTATGAAAGATGAACCGAAAGTATTATTAGGTGGTATCGTTCGTGTGATTAATACGACGGCACAGTTTGCCTTTCCAGTCTTTTTACCAATCTATCTTTCATCATTTGGCATACCCACTTCGAAATGGCTTGCGGTATGGTCAACGATCTTCGTTGGTAACATTATCTTTAACTTAATCTTTGGTATCGTCGGAGATAAAATTGGTTGGCGTAATACCGTGATGTATTTCGGTGGTATTGGCAGTGGTATTTCTGTTTTATTAATGGGTTATGTCCCTATTTGGACAGATGGTAACATTGTCCTATTAACTGTAGTCGGATTCTGTTGGGGTGCATTTATCGCTGCTTATGTACCATTATCCGCATTGATACCATCACTTGTTAAACAAGACAAGGGTGCGGCTTTGTCTGTACTTAATTTAGGTGCAGGATTACCTGTATTTGTCGGACCGATGATTGTCTATTTATTCATTGGCAGTATACAAGCAATTGGTGTGATTTGGGTACTCGCAATTCTATACTTTATTAGTACGATTCTGACTTACTTTATTAAAATGCCAAAGCATATGCAAAGTGGCGAACATGAAACAGCATAGCTATTTGAAAATTTAATCATCATTTAGGAGGCGTCATCGATGTTGCCAGCTGAACGCGAACAATTTATCATTACTTTTTTAAAAACCAATAAAAAAGCGACCATTCATGATCTAGCGCTTGAATTCAATGTACATGAAGCGACCATTCGTCGTGATTTAAATAAGTTAGAGCAATACAACCAGATCAAGCGCACGCATGGTGGCGTCGTGTTGAACGATTCAGAAGTATGGGATGAATTGAATTTTGATGATCGTGAAACAAGTTATTATGATGAAAAAGTAGCAATTGGTCTTAAAGCAGCGGAATTCGTTGAAAATGGCGACACCCTCTTCATTGATTCGGGATCGACGACTATTCACTTTGCGCGTGCGCTTACACAAAAAAGTAATTTAACAATCATCACGAACGACATTCACATCGCTTCGATTTTAAAATCAACTGCCAATCAGATTATCGTCACTGGAGGCATTTTATATCAAGATAATTATTTACTTAATGGCATGATTACAAACGAAACATTAAAATTATTTAACCCTTCTAAATTATTTTTAGCGACGCCTGCAATTGATTTAGAAAAAGGGATTACACATTTTAATGACACACTTGCTTCTACAAAAATACAAATGGTGAAACAAGCTAAAGCCGTTTATGTGCTCACTGATAGCTCTAAATTTGATAAAGTATCACTTTACAATGTTTGTTCTAGCGATACAATTGATGTCCTAATCACTGATCAAACCAACAAGAACATAGATTGGCAAGCTTACGATAACCACTTCAAACATTTAATTACGGTTCATGCAGAAGCACATCCTGAGTAATTTTGCTGAAGCATAATTAATAAAGTATTTTATAAAAATTGAACGCATAAGGTATAAATATCTAGGTTCATCATAAAAAGGACTCATCCATAATTTTAAATGTACTGAACCCCAAAAGTTGTACTTTGGTTTAGTGTAATATTTCAAAGGTTTATTTCCTAAAATTTTTAGGAGACAAGCCTTTTAATTTTGATTTAATTCTTTCATCATTATAAAAAATAATATAGTTTTGAATAGCTTGCTCCAATTGATAAAAATGATCAAATTTTTCTCCATAAAACATTTCTTGCTTCAATAATCCAAAAAAGTTTTCCATAACTGAATTATCGAGACAATTTCCCTTTTTTGACATACTTTGAAACACTTTATTTTCTTTTAAAATATTTACGTATTTCGCATTTTGATAATGCCAACCTTAATCGTATTGGCAATATCTAAAAATGATGCTGCATCATCTGCACGCATGACTGTGATATGTTGCCCTTGTTGAATTTCTTTCATTGTCTCTGTGGATTTCATCTTGTCATCGCCTTGATAGAATTTTAATTTTTTGAAAATAACAACGTTGTTATTAATGTTCAAAAAAATATTGTAACGCTTACCTCTATGGTATAATTAATTCTAACTTAAATCAATCTATTTCAAGGAGAAATTTTATGGCAGTAACGTTAAAAGATGTTGCCGAAGCCTGTGGCGTAAGCTATTCCACAGTTAGTAAAGCATTAAAAAATTCCCAACTTGTTAAACCAAATACAAAACAAATGATTCAACAAAAAGCGCTTGAAATGAATTATATTCCCAATCACTCCGCAAGAGCACTCGTTTCTAAGAAAAGTGGTACGATTGGATTGATATGGCCATCTGTCGACCGTGTTGCCGTAACTCACCTCATCACTGAAATTAATTTAGCCATTAAATCCTTAGGCTATGTCATGTTTGTGTCGATTGATGATGTTGCTGCCGCTTCGAAAAAATTTGTCGAATTTGGCTGTGATGGCATTGTCATTTTTGATGAAGGTGAAACAACGAACTTACCTCCAGAAATTTACAACAATGTACCTGTCGTAGCATATGGCGTTGATCGTGATATTCCTTATCCAATTGTTAATGTAAATCACGCAGAAGCAATGATTATCGCCATTAAGGAATTACTCGCAAAAGGTATTGATCGTATAGATTATATCGGTGATATTCGCACCAATGACGCGCGCCAAATTGCTAAAAAAGATGCCATTGCAAATTATTGTGAACAGCATCGCATCCAATATCGCATGATTGATTCGAGCGGATTAAATGCGATTGAAGCCGAGACCTCAGTTAAACACTTTCTTCAAGAATCATCGTTGGCACCTGGCGTTATATGTGGGAGCTACGATATCACAGTAGGGACGATCAACGCTATGGGATCTGATGAACAGCCAATCATATACTCTTACGATAATATTCCACAAATTAAAAAAATTGATTATCCTGTACAGGCAATTGGTGTACCTACTGCCGAAATTGCACAACAAGTTGTTGCTATCTTAGATAAAGTAATTAAAGGGGAACCGATAGAAAATACCTATCACCTACACCCATCACTAAGTCATAATCAATAATTGAGTTTACCATTGCTAACATCACTCATAAATAAATGAGCCCAATACTACATGGACAGTGTAGTGATGGGCTCATTTATTTGAGAAATATTTATCATATCTAGAGGGTTATTTCTTTTTTATCGCAACAAAAATATAAGTTTTAAAATATTTACATGCCTAACTTCATTTTGGTTAAAGTACGTATGAGACATCAATCGATGTGTGTAGCAATAACTAGATGGATAACCGTCACATACCCAAATATTGTTTTTTTACATATAAATATTAAAATAAAAGCTGTCTGTATACATATGAAAGATAACATTTGTAGATCCTATCATGTTAAAGACTAAAGATTGTATCGAAACATAGCCACCAATGATCGTTTTGGTTGAGGGGGTTTAAGTTTTAATTTTGGGAGAAAACTTAGGTTATTTGGTTTCAACTTATATTTCGTGAACATGATATTAACAAACATTATCCAGACCTCGATAATTTCTTCGCATAAGGGGTTACAAAGCAATATCAAATTTAATGCCATCACACCGTCTCTGTGTCATGCAACATTCATCCGTTTCATCATATGCTTACAAGCTTACTTAGTATCTTTTTTAAGTTATGGAGTCTGACATGTATCACGTGCGTTTTATATACTGTGTATCTATGCTGTTTGACGTCATAAACACTTCGTGAAGACTTACGTTAAAGTATTTGTCTGCTTAGGTAATCAGTGCACATAACCCTCTACAAACCCTATTATAATACGCCACGACCTATGCGCAAAATACATAGTTGGAATAATGAAGATTCCCTATCAGCATACGTAATTTTTGATGATTTCATATCACGTTAATTATATGGCATTATCTATAACTTTTTAAAAAGTTAATCCATTCGCGCGTGACATAATTGATATAACTTTCCTTTTTCCAAATGATACCTAAGTTCCAATTCACATCTGCACCCGTTATTTCGATACCAGTGATATCCTTATTTAAAATACTCACAATACTCTCAGGTAAGATACTCACTCCGATACCATCTAAAATCATATTTTCAATAAACGTGATTTGTGCCATTTTCGCTACCACTTTTGGATGGAAGCCTACTTTTCGACAGCTTTCAATAATTTGATCTTTAATATAATAATCATCATGAAACATGATAAAACGTTCATTCTTCAAATCTCCTAAATATACGGAGGATTGCTTTGCATACTTAGAATTTTTATCAACTACGAGCATTAATTTCTCCTTATATAAAGGAACTGCGTGATAAATGTCATCGTCGACTGGCAATGTTGTAATACCAACGTCAATTTCATCATTATTTAAATAAAATTCAACCGCTTTACCGCCGCCTTCAACTACTTCATACGTCACATTCGGATACATACTGTGAAATTGATTCAAACTTTCTGTGAACAAACGTACATCCATAATTGCTGAGATACCTAGCCTGATATGACCACGCTCTATGTTTGTGACATCATCCATTTCAAGTGATAAATCATCTAATATCGCTAATGCTTCTACGCACTTATCGTAAAATATTTGACCGATATCGGTTAAAATAATATGTTTCTTTCTTCTATCAAACAACGTGACATTAAATTCGTCTTCAATACTTTTAATATTTTTACTAATTGTAGACTGTGCAATATATAAATGTTTTGAAGCCCGAGTCATGCCACCATTTTTTACAACTTCAACAAAATATTTCATTTGCTTAATTTCCATTTTAATCTCCTCTGAATTACCCTTTGTTTAACTTATAATTATACGCCTTTATTGCGCTACTTTAAATACTTAATCACTTCTCTGGCAGAATCTGAAATTACTTTATCATTAGGTTTCGCATCTTTTTGATCTTGTTTGGAATAAATTGCTAAAATAATTGGCTTATCCTGTCCTTTAGGATAAATAAAAGCGAGGTCATTACGTGTTGCATATGTTAAAGCTTGTCCGCTTTTGTCACCAACTGTATAACTGTTAGGCATGCCCGCTTTAATCAAAGTATCACCTGTCTTATTTTCTATCATTGTTTGTTTTAACAATGATAAGTTAGATCCATTCATTTCATTACTAGTTAAAATACTATTTAACGTTTGTGCGGCAGCTCGTGGTGTCGTTGTGTCTGCCTTGCTATTTGGATCAAAATAATTTAATTCTGGCTCCAATCTTTGTGGTTCCGAAACATCATCACCTAATTGCACCAACTCATGTTTTAAACCGTTGACACCACCCAATTCTTGCATAATTTTATTATTTGCCGTGTTATCACTCTGCAACATAGATGCTTTAATTAAAGCCTTTAATGACATTGTTTTACCTATGTATTGTTCAGTGACTGGTGAATTTGCCACAATCTCTGATTCATTGATTTCAACTTTTTTATTCAATTCTGATGGAGCTACTTTATTCAATAATATACCACTGGCTATAGCCTTATATGTTGACGCAAAAGCAAATCGCTCATCCGCATTATGTTGATATGCTTTGCCATTTTCCGTATTAATCCCATAAATCCCTACTTTATTATTGTATTCATTTTCTATTTGATCTATGTCTTTAGCAAAAGTTGTATTATGCATCGATGATAAGCCTATTAAACACACACTACTCAAAACAAACGCAATAAACCATTTCTTTATATATTGATTTATCATTGAAAATCCCCTTTTTTTAAATTTAAAAATTTTTATCTATTTATAATTATAACTTTAATATCTTTATTAAGAAAATCATAAAAAGCGAGAAAGAAACCAAACATTCACATTTGATTTCTCAATCTCGCTCATAAACAAATACTTAAATGACTCGTATGTGACTTGGCCTTTCCGTTACAATCATTAATCTTCAAAATTAATCATTATCTTCATTAATTTATCATTTTTATCAAAATATGCTGTGTATATACCTGCATTGGTTTGATATTCTAAGAATGTGCCTTCGTCTGCTTCACCTTTATTAACAATTTGATTAGAGACATGTGCTTCTTTAAATGTATCCTTAGATATTGTATTAGGTTTTGTTAAAAATGTAATACCGACTACTTCATCGCTACTATTGAAATCAACAGTTGTATCATAAACTTGTTCACTTCGAACAGGTTCTCTATCTCTATGTGGATTAACCTTGTAGCCATTAATTGTCACATTGTCATATTTTAATGCACGCACAAAATTATAATCTTGCGTGAAAGACGGATCATAAGTCGTATAACCTTCGTAGCTATACCAAGGTGTTTGTGCTTTCAAATCTGTTGTACCTTGTGTACTCGCACCACTAGCGCCACCTTCACCATGACCCCATTTTTGTACTTGCTCTGCTGCTTGCGTATCCGTGTTATTCGTTGAAATATTAGCTGCTGAAGATCCGACGACTAGTGTTGATACAACCACGGTTGCTGAAAGTAATTTCCCTACTTTGTTCATTTAATCTCACTTCCAATCATTATAACCATTGTTTAGATGCTTTTACTGTCCAATTGTCACTTCCATTAATCTGTCATTTTGATCAAAGAATGCTATATAGAAACCATCATTCGTCGCATATTTGACATATGAACCATCTTTATTACCTAATTTACCTTCCTCGGTAATTTCATTAGATGCATGCGCTTTTTTGAATGTCGCTTTAGATACTGAATCTGGTTTCGTGAAGAAAGTGATTTGTACGACTTCGTTATCACTATTAAATTCTACTGTCGTATCATAAACTTTCTTATTATGGTCAAACTCTTTCTTAGCATCTGTATCTACTTTATAACCATCAATTGAAACGTTGTCATATTTTAATGCACGCACAAAGTTATAATCTTGTGTGAAGGACGGATCATAAGTCGTATAACCTTCATAGTTATACCAAGGTGTTTGTGCTTTTATATCTGCAGTACCTTGTGCACTTGCACCGCTTGCGCCACCTTCACCATGGCCCCATTTTTGTACTTGCTCTGCTGCTTGTGTATCCGTACTATTCGTTGAAATATAAGCTGCTGAAGATCCGACGACAAGTGTTGATACAACGACGGTTGCTGAAAGTAATTTTCCTACTTTACGCATAATAAATCACTCCTCATTTTTTGAATCCCTTTTGGCGAAACATGAGCAATACATAATGCATTCAAACACTAGTACATCAATTCATCCCTATTAGCAAGTTAACTTTCATATTACGAGAAAGAAACCCTAAGCAAAGTTACATTTACATATGATATAGACACATACAATGGATACGATTTCTATAAGAAAATCAATTAATTATTTCTAAATCACCCCTTAGTTTGTATTTCCCTATTGACAAAAGTGTAATAATTCACTTTAATCATACACCAAATATATATAATTGCAAGAATATATAAGATATTTAATCAACTCATTCACCTTTCCTATTATTATAATGAAAGCGGTTTATTGTCATTATGATTAATTTGTTTTAAAATGAATCTCATAGTCTGAATTAATTTTTTTAATAAATCATATTTATATATATTTTATCGATAAACACAAATCGCTCTATATCGATACTATACATAAAGCGGAGCTTCAAGTGACAACACAAGACTATCAACTATTGATTATTACAGTGATAAGTATTTTATTTCTCATCTTTTTAATCACTTCAAAATTAAAATTCCATCCACTACTTGCACTACTACTAACCGCAATCTTTGTCGGTTTCACTTCTGGATTAGACATTGATAGAATTGTTGAATCTATAGAAACTGGGGCTGGTTCAACACTCGGTGAAACGGGCGTAACCATCGCGTTAGGTGCCATGCTAGGTAAGATACTTTCTGATTCAGGTGCCAGCGACAAAATTGCATCTTCGATACTACACAATGCGTCTTACAAAAAATTACCATGGATGATGGCGTTAGCTGCGTTTATTATTGGGATTCCAATGTTTTTCGAAGTTGGTTTAATTATGCTACTGCCACTGATTTTTACAATTGCTAAAAAATTAGAAGATGAACATAAAATGAAAGAATCTGCCTATGTAGCTATCGGTGTGCCTGTTATTGCTGCATTAGCAACGATGCATGGTATGATGCCACCACATCCTGGCCCACTGATTTCAGTGAATCAGTTTGGTGCGAATATCGGGATAACTATGGTACTTGGTGTCATATGTGCGATTCCAACCATTATCATCGCTGGTCCACTTTACGGTAAATTTATCACACCGCGATTATCTGTGAAGCCAAATCAAGATTTGTTAAATAAATATACGAACGACAACAACGAAAACACCCAAGCACCATCAGCATTCATAGCCTTTTCTACTATATTAGTTCCAGTGATTATGATGTTATTACATGCCATTGCTGGTATCTTTTTTGGAGAAAAAACATTACAATACAAGATTTTCGAATTCTTCGGAAGCCCAATCATCGCCATGTTTGTGGGTGTGCTTTATGCCATTATCGTTCTCGGCTATTTAAAACATCGCGACACACAAAAAATTCGCGATGCTTTAGGTAGCAGTTTGAAACCTATCGCCGGTATCATGCTAATCATTGCGGGTGGTGGCGCATTCGGTCAAGTCCTTGAAGATTCTGGCGTAGGTACGGCAATCGTTCACCTTGCCGACAATTTCTCATTATCTGCGTTATTAATGGGATGGGTAGTGGCTGCATTATTATCTATATCAACAGGTTCCGCAACCGTTGGTATTGTTGGCGCAACCAATTTACTTTACCCATTGATTCAAGCAGATCCAAGTATTAACAAAGAATTATTAACGATTGCTATTGGTTCTGGCTCTTTATTCTTTAACTATGTAAATCATGGCGGCTTCTGGTTAGTCAAAGAATCCTTTGGTATGTCCATGGGAGAAACATTTAAAACGATTACGATTGTACAATCCATTGTCGGTATTTGTGGTCTGATTATGGTACTACTCTTGAATGCTATTATTGGTTTGTTTTAACGCTAAAAGGAAATGGGACAGAAATCAAATTTTTTAATTGAGATTTCGAAGTCCCATCTATACAATCAAGGCAAGGCTGACTAGGATTGAAAGTTTTCCTGAGCTGAAGCTCATGCATAAGTCTCACTAGCATTTTTATGCATAAGAACTACTCATTTTCATAAATAGAAAAAGCAGTAAGACTTTACTTCTTCAGTTCAGTCATGTACTGCCTAAATGAAAAGGCGTCCGAGACATTTATTTTTGTCCCAGACGCTTAAGACTGTCGATAAAGTCTCAGGCTTTGTTGACAGTTTTTTCATACTTTACCTTCAATCGCTTTAAAAATGACAAATACTTCAAATTATAGCAACGTGTCTTTTCTTTCCATCAAACGATTATATCCTTCTAAATAAGTCTTTTCAGCATCAGAAGCTTTGTCATAAGCGTTCATCGCGCGATGCCATAATGGATAAATCGGTTCTGGTGTAGTTAATTCCGTAATTGTCTTAATTTCATTGCTTGTCAGCTGTAAATGATAAGAAGCAATATTATCTTGCAACTGCGCTTTCGTTCTCGCAGCTAATACAAGCGAATCAACATTAGGTCGATCTCTTAACCATGCCAAAGTGACTTGAGCAACTGACACTTGATGTTGCGTTGCAATTTCTTGTAACGTATCTATCAAATCATAAAACAACGCTGTATCTTTGACGTATGGTTCTGCCCAACCGTCACCTTGTCTAGTACCCGGTTCACCAGCCTGTTGTCGGTTAATCTTTCCAGTTAAAAGCCCTTCACCTAACGGAGACCAAATACTGTTACCGACACCTAATTCCTTACCGGCTGGTAGTAACTCGTATTCCGCTTCTCTAGATTCAGGTGTGTAATATATTTGTTGCGCAATAGGTGGCGCCATATGATTTGCAACTGCCAAGGTGTGCGTCTTCGCTAAAGACCATCCGCTATAATTAGATACACCCCAATAACGAATCTTACCTTTTTGAATTAAATCATTCATCACTTGAATCGTCTCTTCTACAGGTGTCTGACCATCCCATAAATGTGTATAATACAAATCAATGTAGTCCGTGTTCAAGCGCTGTAAGGATTCATCTATAGAACGCTCAATATTTACACGCCCTGCACCACCATCGTTAGGATTATCCGTTAATTGAAATCCAGTCTTACTACTAATCACCATCTGATGTCGTTTATCTCTAATCGCTTTACCTAATGCAATCTCGGAATCGCCTTTAGAATACAAATTCGCAGTATCAAACTGATTGATACCTTGATCCAAAGCATAATCAATCATATGATTGGTCATGTCTTGAGACATACCGCCTGCATTTTCAAATCCATTTGTACCTGTAAATGGAATACTGCCTAGTGCATATTTAGATACTGATAATCCTGAATTACCTAATTGTGTATAATCCATTATTTTCCTCCTCACATTTGCTTACTACACTTTATGTTCCCTTTTATTCGTGAATTAAATCCAAAGCCACTATCTCACAATGCTTGTTATCCAATGAACATGGATAAGATTTATCCAACACTTTTCAATGTTTGTCGGTACCTTCCTTTTAAAATTGCGCGTATGATAGATCTATAAATATAAACATTGGATGGATGTTGAAGTATGGTCACTATTTTACAAGTTGATTTTCCATTAGAAGGTCCTTTTGGAGAAGCCATGGCACAACAATTTGAAGATTTAGCGAAGGCGATTAATGACGAACCAGGATTTTTGTGGAAAATTTGGACAGAAAATGAATCTGAACAAGAAGCTGGTGGTATTTACGCTTTTGATACTTACGACAATGCACAACAATATTTAAACATGCATCGTACTCGTTTAAACTCAATGGGTGTTTCAAAAGTTAATGCTAAATATTTTGACATTAACGAAGGCCTTACAACAATTACGAACGGACGCATCGATTGATTTCACAAATAATATCCCCCCTTAAACATGCACGTAATCGTGTCTCATTAAGGGGGACGTTGTTTTATATTTTAAATTATTTTACTGATGTTCTCACCAAGTCAATTGTATACATCCATACCATATGACCTAGCAATTCGGAGAAATGTTCTTCGGGTGGCAGTTCGTCACGTTCTGGCGTAAGTTTAAGTTTCGGTAAGACAAATTCATGGAATAACACATGCACACCTATGCCAAACAAGCCACCTTTCCAAGCCGTAACAGATTCAGATTGCTCGCTTAATAACGCATACAGTGTCGCATTTGTAACAGAAAATCCATAATGGATGCCCATCACTGCTAATGGCACTTCATTATCATTATATACATATGATGCATGCCGTATTTTATCTGGTACATTGAATATCTTCATCATTGTGACAGGCGGTGGTTCTTCATCTCGTTCAGGTGTACGTGGCGGTAGCAAGCCTTCCCAGCCCATTTTCACAGCACCAGCTAACAGTCCACCAATAACACCAGTGATTGCTACACGTTTGATTGAAATATTAGACATTTTCTTCACCTCACTAGATTATTATCCACTACTCTATTTACCCTAAACGGAAATAAGTTAGTGATTTTAATCTGTGAAGCCTTAGAATTAGATCATTTCCCAGGAAATGCATTATGATTAAAGTTTACCCATGCCCTCAATAAATGCTTCATATGTGATTTCATTCTTTGAAAACTTCGAAACAAGCATATACATTTTTTCATTTTTTGTATATTGCGTTTTATAGAGTATAGTCTCTGCCTCTTTTTCTTCCGGTAATGGCTGATTGATGTGTGTTTGTCTTGAGAAAGCGGCAAAATAACGCATGCCCAATAAGCGTTGTGAGTTGGCATTGATATGAATGGCATCTGGGTTAGCCGTAATATCTTGTGCCGTGACGTAATAAGAATTTGTTGTTAATTGCGTAACACGTTTGAGTGCCTCATTGATTTGTGCATATTCTACTGCACTTTGACCAAATGCTGCTTTGCCTAAAAAGTCAGGTAATAATCCGACAATAAATGGTACTTCAGGAATATTTAACTGTTCTCTAAAATAATTGATCAACGTTTTCAATTTCTTGTCATAGTCTTGGTAGCGTTGATTTAAGCTATCACTCTCACCTTGATGCCACAATATCCCAATGATTTCACTCGTTTCTTGAGCAAATGTCGCCTCTGCAAGTGCGTGTCGTGTCAGTATTTGATTCGGCGCCCAATCATCAATCGTTGTACCACCGTCAGCGCACGGAATTAAACCAATCGTTTTATTTGGGTGTTTATCCAACCACAATTTTGCAAAAGAAGCAGCCGGACCAATGCCAGCGACTGAGCGATCACTATGAATCGGCTCCTCCATCATTTGCCACTTACCATTTCTTAACATCATCATCCGTTCATCAATGATGGGCGGTACTTCATCTATAAATCCACGTCCCGCCATATTTGATTGACCTACCAGTAGAATTGATTTCATATATAACTTCCTTATATCGATATTTATTTAATATAAGTATCATACTATATCCTTAAATTCGTTGAAAATATAATCACTCTATGAAAACTCCAATGAATGTTCACATTTATTACGTTTGATATATACCTAAAACGGAAAATAATTATAGAAAGCAAAAAATTGGAGGACTTTACTATCACAAAAGTATTCGTAACAGGTGCCACTGGATTAATTGGTACTAAATTAACACAAAGATTATTACAAGAAGGCTATGAGGTCGCTGGCTTTACAACTTCGCAACAAGGTAAAGCGAAACTTGTAGATGCAGGCGTCGAAGCTTACATTGGAGATATTTTAAAATATGATACTGTCGAAGCTGCAATTTCAGATTATAAACCAGACATTATTATGAATGAAATTACAGATTTAAAAAATGTAGACATGTCCGCAAATACAAAAGTAAGAATTGAAGGTACGAAAAACCTTGTTGAAGCAGCGTTAAAAAACAATGTAAAACAAATGCAATCCCAAAGTATTGCCTTTACTTATGAAGGTGGCGATACTCTAGCTACAGAGGAAACACCACTGGATACTCAATCAACTGGCGACCGTAAGATTACAGTGGACGGTGTAGAAGGTTTAGAAAATGAAACTGCACGAATCGAAAATAGTGTTGTGCTTCGTTATGGCTTACTTTATGGACCAGGCACATGGTATGGCAAAGATGGTATGATTTATAACTCATTTAAAGAAGATACTGTCACAATGACAGATGGCGTTCAATCATTTATCCATATCGATGATGCTGTTGAAGTAGCAATTCAGGCACTTAACTTTGAATCAGGTATCTATAATGTAGCGGATGATGAACCAGTTAAATGTGACGTTTGGGCAGCATGGTACGCTGACTTATTAAACGTTAATCCACAACTCAATATCCAACCAGCTGAAACTCATGAAAGAGGTGCTTCGAACGCTAAATTCCGCGCTCAAGGCGGTAAACTAATCTATCCTTCTTGGAAACAAGGCATGGCTCCAATTAAATAAAGATAGTAACAATTAAGTTTTGATGATGAATCCCCCCTAAAGTTGAATGTTAATTTCAACTTTAGGGGGGATTTAAGATTTTATCATCCATTTCATTATTACTTTTTTAATCACATAAAATCAGCAAATCTATCTCTAAAATGCATATGTATGATTGAACCCAATATATAAAGCAAAATAACAAGCACAATATTATATATTGTTAAATGCCAGTGGGTAATAAAATACCATTCATGATGTAATATTGCTGCTCTATATCCTTCTGCTAGAAAATAAATGGGATTTAATTTCATAACGAACATCACTATGTCGTTATTAGGTAAATATAATATCGAAGAAACAAAGAAAACCATTCTCATTAAAGCTTGTAAAATTAAATGGATGTCTCGAACTAATATACTTAATGTGGATGCTACTAATGCAATAGCATTTGTTAAAATAAGTGCATAAACTAAGTATAGAAGTAATTGTAACGTATATATAGAGGGATGATATCCTCCAATAAAACAAATAATCATAACAATGATTAATAAAAATAGATGCCCATAAAATTACTGAAAACGACATAACTTGGAATTATCGAAAGTGGAAAATTCATTTTAGCTACTTGATTAAACTTTGATATGATAGATTTACTACCTTCTAAGACACCTTCGTTTATAAAAAACCACATACTAATACCAACAATTAGCCAGTAAATAAATGGAACGCCTTCCATCATCTTATTACTTCTAAGTGCCAAACCAAAGATAAACCAAAAAACTGCGATTTGCATAATCGGATTAATTAATTCCCATACCATGCCTAGATAATTGTTCTTATTAGAAATTCTTAACTGAAATTCAGCTAATCTTCTTATTAAGTATAAATTAGTCAATTGTTCTTTCATTACAAAATACGTTGATTTCATAAAAATCCAACCACTCTTTCAAGAGATATGCCAATAATATCTACAAAATAAATGCTATAAATAAAGATAGAAGCAACTTTTAATAGGTTACAACATTAAAGATTTAAAAACAATATATTGAAAGTACAAAAAAAGACAAGACACCTGTAAAATACAAATATTTTGTCATAGTTATTGAGCTTAATTGAGTTTTTAAGACTGTCTCTCTCTAATATAGCTGTATTTATTGTTTTACTGCTTTTTGATAAAAGTAATTCGCCACAACGATATCTACAATTGCGACACCAACGGATTTGAAAATGGTTATTTCTTCATCAGACAACCGTCCTGCTAATTTCCCGGCAACGATATGTCCTAATTCACCATGTAATCCATCTTTAGCAAACACACCTTCATTAACTGGATTGATTAAATCACCTGTTTCAGCCATAGCCGCTTTATGAGCCTCCACTACGACTTTATCTGCCTCTGCAATAGCTTGAGATGGGAGTTCTTGCATATCAGGTTTAAAAGAACCAACTGCATTAACATGTACCCCTGGTGATAAATGTTTCTGAAATACTGGTGTTGTCGCATTCGTTGCAGTCACAATTATATCTGCATCAGTCATTGCTGATTCAACATCTTCATATACATATAACTCTAAATCACGATGTTGATGCTCGACATCTTTTGAAAATTTAAGTGCTTTGTCATAAGTACGATTATAAAATTGAATACGTTCAATATCTCTAACAGCAAGTACCGCTTCTATCAGTCCTTCTGCTTGATCACCCGTTCCAATTACACATAGCGTCTTAGCTTGTTCACGTGCTAAATATTTTGTAGCAACACCCGAGATTGCACCTGTACGTATTTTTGTTAAGTAAGAACCTTCTAACACTGCCAACGTTTCACCTGTTTCATAGTCTGAAAGTGTTACAGAACCAACAATGGTAGGCTTACCTATTTTTGAATTATTTGGAGCCACGGTGACCGTCTTAACACCAGCTACTTTCAGCGTATCAGAAAGTGCAGGCATGACCAGATACCGATTGGCTTCATTGAATGGTAAAGAATACCGCAATGGTGTATCTGTTTCACCTTCAGAATATGCTTTAAGTGAGTCTGCCACCACTTCCACGATTTCTTCCATATTTAATAATTGTGCTTGTTCTTGTGCATCTATATAACGCATAAGCCACCCCTATTCATCTTAATCGTCTTCATGATCTATAATTTCTGTTTTCTTTTCCAACTTAGATATCATTACTAAAAATAAAACAAAAATGATTACTATGACTAACAAATATTTCCACATGGTTTGACCATCCAAATATATAGAAACAAAAAATAGTGTTGCTAAAAATCCATAAAATATCATATTACGAACAAATAGCAACCAGTAGTCTACTTTAATACTAAACCACGGTTTTATATTTGGGTCTTCTGTTTTAATGCTGTACCTCGTGGTGATGACGCCTCTAATAATCGCATATATCAATACTAAAATCATAATCGCTGTCATTATTTTTGTATATAACGGGTCATCCAAAAAATCTGAAAGTATCGTTAGCCCTAAACTAGTTACGATAGGCAACCAATCTGCATTTTTGGCGTTAGTATTTTTCATTAGCAATCACCTTCAATTTGTCTATATTCCGTTAATTTCAACGTAACATATTTTCATTGAAAATGAATTAGAAATTAAAATTTAATTGCACAATATATTTAAACTATTGAACCGTATAACCACCATCTATCAAAATCGCTTGTCCCGTGACACTTTTCGCACTATCGCTACACAAGAATAAAGCATAATCAGCTATATCTTTAATATCTAACAAGCGTTTTTGAGGAATTAAAGGATATAAAACGTCTTCAAGTACTTGTTCTACTGCCACACCACGTTCTTTAGCTAAATCATCCATTTGATTACGCACTAACGGTGTATCAATATAACCTGGACAGATAGCATTCACTGTAATACCTTCTGTAGCGGTCTCTAATGCGGTTACTTTTGTTAAACCAATAATCCCGTGTTTCGCGCTATTATAAGCCGCCTTACCAGCAAAGCCAATCACACCATTAATTGATGCCATATTTAAAATACGTCCTGATTGTTGTTGTTTCATAATAGGCAACGCATATTTTGTACCTATAAAACTACCCGTCAACATAATATCAATCATCTGTCTGAACTTTTCTGTTGGGAATGATTCGATACTTTCAACATGCTGTAACCCTGCATTATTAAATAAAATATCTAAGCGTCCATATTGTTCAACTGTTTGATCGATCATAGCTTTGACAGCTTGTTCATCTGTGACATTCACTTTTATTGGCATACAGTCATATCCCTGGGATTTCAATGCATCTGTTTCTTGAATTAATTTATCTTCATTCAAATCAGCAAGCACCACTTTGGCACCATTTTCTAAAAATACTTTTGCTATCGCTAGCCCAATACCACTCGCTGCGCCTGTAATAATTGTTACTTTATCTTTTACCAATTACGCCACCTACTTTAAATGATTTTCGAAATGTGCATCCGTATGTGCTTTAACGTCTTCTAAAGTTGTGTCAGATTGTAATTCAACGAGTTTCATGACACCCGCTTCAAATTGAAAAACAGCTAAATCTGTAATCAACGTATTGACTACACTAGCACCTGTTAACGGTAATTCACATTGTGATTTTATTTTGGACTCACCATGTTTATTCATATGATCCATAATGACAACTACTTTTTGTGCTCCGACTACTAAATCCATCGCGCCGCCCATACCTTTAACAAGTTTGCTTGGGATCATATAATTCGCTAAGTCCCCTGTTTCTGAGACTTCCATGCCACCAAGTATGGCTAAATCGATATGTCCGCCTCGAATCATCGCAAATGATTCTGCATTGTCAAAGTAAGACGCCCCTTTAGCAGCTGTTACAGTTTCTTTACCCGCATTGATTAAGTCTGGATCCACTTCATTTTCAGTCGGATATGGTCCGATACCAAGTAAGCCATTTTCAGATTGAAAGTACACATTTTCAACATGGTCATTCATTTCATTCGCAACCAATGTAGGCATACCAATACCTAGATTAATTACCATATCACTTTTAATTTCTTTAGCAGCACGTTGGATAATTTTTTGACGTTGTACTTTTTTATCCATGATTGGCCTCCTTCACTGTACGCTTTTCAATACGCTTCTCAAAATGTTCGCCGACATAGATGAAATCTACATACACACCTGACATATGAACGGCATCCGGATCAATTTCTCCTACCTCTACAAGTTCTTCTACTTCAACGACCGTTGTTTTAGCTGCCATCGCACATAATGGATTGAAGTTCCGTGCTGTTTTTTCAAACACTAAATTCCCGAATGTATCTGCTTTTTGTGCTTTGACAATACCAAAGTCACCTGTTAGTGTGCGTTCCATTAAATAAGTTTCTCCATCAAATTCACGCGTTTCTTTACCTTCCGCAATGGGTGTACCGACACCTGTTTTTGTATAAAAAGCCGGTATACCCGCGCCTCCAGAACGTAACTTTTCAGCTAATGTGCCTTGCGGTGTCAATTCAACATCTAATTCACCATTAATCAGTTGTTGTTCAAATATTTTATTTTCTCCTACATAGGAACTAATCATTTTATCTATTTGCTTATATTCTAATAAACGGCCTAAGCCGAAGTCATCTACGCCGCAGTTGTTACTCACAACAGTTAAGCCTTTTGTACCTTTTGTACGAATTGCTTCGATACTATGCTCAGGAATACCACATAACCCAAAGCCCCCAGCAAGTACTGTCATTCCATCTTCCAAGCCCTCAAAAGCTGTATGTATATCTTTAATTACTTTCGACATTATTAAACCTCATTTCTAACATTTGTTTTTAATACCTAGTACTAATTATACTTGAAAATTATAATGAAGTCCTTTATTTATGTTTGCGGTTTTATAGTAGACTCATCATTTATAAATTTTGAAACATTTAAATAAAAAAAGAGGCGATAATCTTTTAAGATTATCAACCTCTCGTTTAATTACGCTATTTCAATTTGGAAACGGCGGACAACTGTGCCATCTTCCAGTGTCGATGATTCAATTTCTTCGCCACCGTTATGCTTAATGACTGCTACAGACGCTTCATTATCTTCCGTACATGTCACTAATGCTTCTCGAACACCGATTCTTGATAGGTAATCCAATGATTTTTTCAGGATTTTATTACCAAACCCTTTACCACGATGTTTCTTACGGATACCGTAGCCAACATGGCCGCCTATTTTTTTAAGCTGTTCATTTAAATTGTGACGAATGTTCGCCGCACCGATAATTTCATCATCCTCTATTAAGAATAATGTGGTATTATCCACTGATTCATCATGTGACTTATTATCAGCTAATTCATGTACTAACTCTTCAAAATTACTATATTTTGTAATATTTGTAATTGTAGGGACAATTTTTTCATCATGATCAATCCACTCTCTCATATAATCACAATACATTAATTCGTCACCCATTGTTAACTCTCTAAATTCAACCATGTTGACACTCCTTCCTTTCTCGACCTACGTTTATAAATGATTATCATGTGTGTTGATATAATACACATAATGATCTGTCCATTGTTCATTTTCAAAAATAAAACCTTTGCGCACACATTCGAATTGAAAGCCTAACTTTTCAATCAATTGGATAGATGGATTATTATCCAAATTAATATGTGCTTCAATTCTATGAAAATGTAATGTGTCGCGTGTTTGTTTTACTAATTCAGTTAAAGCTTCGTAAGCAAATCCTTGATGCCAATATTGATTATGAATAAAGTAGCCAATTTCTGCCCATTGGAATTGATCTCTACTTAAGTTCTTAATATTGAGCATACCTATATGTTGATGTGCTTTATCAAAAATACCAAATATATATAAATCATCCGCTTCAATCGCTTGTTGCTGTCTAGTCACCATTGCCGCGAACCAAGGTTCTGTAGCATCTGACATATCTACTTGACCTTTGTCATGCCTATATTGTGATGGCTTTCTATTTACAAACCCACTTAACCATGATTCGTAATCATTTTCTTCCAACGGTCTAATGATAAGACGTTGTGTACTGAAATGCAACCCCAAATTTTTATGCATTTAAAATCCCCTTATCATGTTCACTCGCACACTTTATCTATTACATAATGAATAGCTTTGTGTTTTATTGTTATCACAACATCACTGATGTATGCAATAACATGCTTATACCTATTTAATACCTTTTTATGATGCTTTAAAACTTTATTTAACGGGTATACATATAAATGTAAGCGTTACTAATAAAATACGAGTATATTATACAATACCAACTATTAAATAAATCAAATATAAGCCAACAGAGATTTTGTATCTTAGGAGGTGTTTTTTATGAATAACAATAATACTTCAAAAATTTTCTTTACCTTTTTCGGTATCTTATCATGGTTATCCACCGTCATTCTATTTATTTTACCGACGCTATCACCTTATCAAGACTATATTAAAACACAAGGTGGTATGTCGACCGGTTGGGTTGTGGTGTTACTCGCATTTATTACACTATTTTATATCGCCATCTTGATTATGGATATTTATAGTCCCTTAACGACACAAGTCATACAATTTGTATTGTTAACTGTCGTAATCGTTTGTGCCATACCGTCCATTACTGCTTTTGTGCTTGCATCATTTGTCGTAGATATAAGTATTATTGAAATCTTTATACCTATTGTACTTATTATTTTAGCAAGTATGTTACACATCTTATGGTTTGCTATACCATTTATGCAAAATAAAGAAAATCGTGAAGCTGCGCAAAAGTCTAAAAATCCTTTCAAATAATAATAACTACTAGTCTGTGAATATGTATTGATACCGTATCACAGGCTAGTTTAATTATGTTCAAATTTTTATATTAAATGATATCTTCTAGAATCTTCCTTATTATTTCATTTTCAGACATTTCTTGGTATAGATACGTTTCTTGGTTTACCTTTAATATGTCATTTTCAACAAACCAACGCATCATTGCTTCTTCACCAAAATCTGTTTCATCTTTCAAATGGTGTCTTCTTACTGTTTCATGAAATGGTAGTTTGAAATAATAAGCGTATGCGTCTACGTTAATTTGATTCATTAAGCGCTCAATCATTGAACCGTATTTAGCACTATTTAAAATACCTTCTAAAATAACATAATCGCAATGTGCGATGCCATAATTCACAATGTCTTCTATAAGTTGAATGGCTAAATTATTAGGTTGGTCAGGTACATTCAACATATTGCGACGTATGTCATCTTGCCCTACTAACATCACACCTGTGCCTAATGTATGTTGCAATTTCTGTGCGATCGTCGTCTTTCCACTGCCAGAGTTACCTCTAATGATGATTAACTTTGTCATATTTATCACACTCCATACAATAATGTGTTGTCATTATATAGTAAAAACGCTTGGAGACATATCATCTCCAAACGTTTTAAACTTAATTTTGTACTATATTCACTCTGCTATACATGAACGGTTATATTTATTTAATTGTACCTAGTTCTTTACCAACTTTTTCAAATGCTGCTAATGCTTGATCTAACATTTCTTTCGTATGTGCAGCTGTAGGCATATTACGCACTCGACCTGTACCTTTAGGAACAGTTGGGAATACGATGGATTTTACATATACGCCTTCTTCTTTCAAACGACGACTAAAGGCTTGTGTTTCTTTTTCATCACCAATAATAACAGGTGTGATTGGAGATTCTGAATTACCTATATCAAAGCCTAATTTTTTCAAACCATCTTTAAGATAATTGCCATTTTCCCAAAGTTTATCATGTAATTCTGTAGAAGCCATTAGTTTTTTAACTGCTTCTGTGATGGCTTTCGTATCTCCAGGTGCTAAAGAAGTTGAGAATAAGAAAGGTCTTGATTGTGCTTTTAACCAGTCGATTAATGATTGCGTACCTGCTACATAACCGCCAACGACACCAATCGCTTTTGATAATGTACCAATTTGGAAATCAATCTTGTCTTGTAAGCCAAAATGTTTAACCGTACCAGCACCTTTACCCATGACACCAGAACCATGTGCATCATCAACATATGTGATTAAGCCAAATTCTTCAGCAATTTCTACGATTTCTGGTAGTTTAGCAACATCACCATCCATACTGAAAACACCATCAGTAATGTACATTACTTTATTGTATTGTTCTGATTCAACGGCTTCTTTTGCTTTAGCGCGTAAATCTTCCATATCTGAATGGTTTACACGAATAATCTTCGCTTTAGATAAACGACAACCATCAATAATAGATGCATGATTTAATTCATCAGAAAGAATTGCATCATTTTTATTCATAACTGCTGAAATGGCAGCCATATTACAGTTGAATCCAGATTGATATGCAATTGCTGCTTCAGTACCTTTAAATTCAGCAAGTGTTTTCTCTAATTCATCATGTACATCTAACGTCCCATTGATTGAACGCACAGCACCGGCTCCTACACCATGTGTATCAATTGCATCTTTTGCTGCTTGTTTCAAATCTTCGTTTGTTGCTAGTCCTAAATAATTGTTTGAAGATAAGTTAACATAATTTTTCCCATTGATAGTAATTTCAGGTCCATTGGCGCCTTCAATTGTATCTATCTCATTATATAAACCATTATCTTTTAAATATTGAATATTTTCATCTAAAAAGCCATGTAGTGATTGAACCACTGCAAGTCCCCCTTTGAGTTATCTTAGTTTTCAAGTTAATCATAACCTATTTTTTAAATTGTGGAAAGTAGAATAATGATATATTAGAAAGCGTTTTCTACAATTTAATAGCATTGTTAATTATTTGTACCTACAGTTGCTACAAGTAAAATGATATAATGGATGAAAATGCTGAAGGAAGAAGGGTTGAAGTTGTTTGATTGGTTTCAACTAGCACAACAAAAAGAAAGTAGGATGGCGCAAGTACGTCGTTATCTACACCAATATCCTGAATTATCATTTGAAGAACATCACACACATGACTTTATCATGAATCAATTAAGTCAATTATCTTGCGAGATACGTACACCAGTTGGTAGAAATGGTATTGTTGCAACATTCAAAGGACAGGGTGATGGCCCTACAGTTGCCTTACGTGCCGACTTCGATGCCTTACCAATAGATGAATTAACAGACGTATCATATAAATCTAAAAATCCAGGTGCCATGCATGCATGTGGCCATGACGGTCATACAGCAATCTTACTTGGTGTGGCAGAAATTATTGAGAATCATTTATCCTCACTAAATGGCGATGTTGTATTAATCTTTCAATATGGTGAAGAAATTATGCCAGGCGGCTCACAAGAAATGATTGATGATGGTTGTCTCAGCAACGTAGACAAAATTTATGGTAATCATTTATGGACAGGTTATCCAACAGGTATGATTTATTCACGTCCTGGTGCTATGATGGCATCTCCCGATGAATTTAATATCACCATTCAAGGTAAAGGCGGCCATGGTGCTAAACCTCATGAAACGATTGATCCAGTAGTTATTATGGCAGAATTCATTATGAGTGCTCAGAAGATTGTCTCACGAACAATTGATCCAGTTAAACAAGCTGTAATAAGCTTTGGTATGGTTCAAGCAGGTTCAGCCGACAATATTATTCCTGACTCTGCTTTCTGTAAAGGCACCGTTCGTACCTTTGATACAGAAGTCCAAAGTCATATTATCACTAAAATGGACAAATTATTGCAAGGTCTTGCTCTAGCAAATGATATTACTTATACATTGGATTATGTTAAAGGCTACCTACCTGTACACAATCATCCAAATAATTATGAAATTGTTAAACAAGCTGCAAATGAGATGAATTTACGTTTCTATGAATCTGAGTTAATGATGATTGGTGAAGATTTCTCACACTATTTAAAAGTTCGCCCTGGCGCATTCTTTTTAACTGGTTGTGGTAATCCAGAAAAAGAAACTACACACCCACATCATAGCCCGAACTTCAATATTGATGAAAAGGCAATGAAATATGCAGCATGCGAATTCCTAAAAATCCTTGAACTCGAAAACGTAATTGTTAAAGCACCTTAGTCATTGCATGACTTAGGTGCTTTTATGCATGAGCTTTAGCTCAAGTAAACCTTACTAGCCTTAGTCATTGCATGACTTTATAGTCTTACTTTTCAGCTGTACTGAATTAGTAAGACTTATGCATTCGCATAAGCGAATGTATTCCATTATATAAAGATAAATCAAAACAGGCGATGTCACTATTAAGTGACGTCGCCTGTTTTTACATTAACTACCAACTAATGCATTAAGACCCTTAATTCTGAAACTGAATTGATTTTGTTTACATTAGCTAGCAGCTAATGCACTAAGACCCCCTAATTCAGAAACTGAATAAGGGGGTCTATGAAAAAAGAGACTCCCTAAGGAGCCTCTTAAAAATCTATCAAAGATAGAAAATTATATTATTCGTTGATTACAGTAACAACGCCTGATCCAACAGTACGTCCACCTTCACGGATAGAGAAACGAGTACCGTCTTCAATAGCGATTGGAGAAATTAATTCAACATCCATTTCAACGTTATCACCAGGCATAACCATTTCAGTACCTTCTGGTAAGTTAACAACACCAGTTACGTCAGTAGTACGGAAATAGAATTGTGGACGGTAGTTAGTGAAGAATGGTGTATGACGACCACCTTCATCTTTAGATAAAACGTAAACATCCGCTTTGAATTTTGTATGTGGTGTAATAGTACCAGGAGCAGCTAAAACTTGACCACGTTGTACGTCATCACGTGAAACACCACGTAATAATGCACCAATGTTGTCACCAGCTTCAGCGTAGTCTAATAATTTACGGAACATTTCTACACCAGTAACAGTTGTTTTGCTTGATTCTTCTTGCATACCGATGATTTCGATTTCTTCACCGACTTTGATTTGACCACGTTCAACACGGCCTGTAGCAACAGTACCACGACCAGTGATTGAGAATACGTCCTCAACTGGCATCATGAATGGTTTGTCAGAATCACGTTCTGGTGTTGGAATGAAGTCATCAACAGCTTGCATTAAGTCTAAGATTTTTTGCTCATAGTCAGCGTCGCCTTCTAAAGCTTTTAATGCAGAACCAGAGATTACAGGTACATCGTCACCTGGGAAGTCATATTCGCTTAATAAGTCACGAACTTCCATTTCTACTAATTCTAATAATTCTTCATCGTCAACCATGTCAACTTTGTTTAAGAATACAACTAATGCTGGAACACCAACGTTACGTGATAAAAGAATGTGTTCACGAGTTTGTGGCATTGGGCCATCAGCAGCAGATACTACTAAGATAGCTCCGTCCATTTGTGCAGCACCAGTGATCATGTTTTTAACATAGTCAGCGTGACCTGGGCAGTCAACGTGAGCATAGTGACGTTTGTCAGTAGTATACTCGATGTGTGAAGTATTGATTGTAATACCACGTTCTTTTTCTTCTGGAGCGTTGTCAATCATGTCATATGATTGTGCTACAGAGTCACCATTTTTTGCTAATACAGTTGCGATAGCAGCTGTTAAAGTAGTTTTACCATGGTCAACGTGACCAATAGTACCAATATTGGCATGTTCTTTTGAGCGGTCAAATTTTTCTTTAGCCATTATAAAATCTCTCCTATTCGTTAGAAAATAAATTTTTAAAATTATCTCTCATGACAGTTTCTCACCATCATGAGAAGATTGTTTTATTTTTTGGTATAAAGGACCATACAGTACCTTTATAACGCATTTTTCCCAAAAAATCAATTAATAAAACTACAAGCCACATAATTAAGCTTTACATGTATTGTACAGACAGTTGTCCCACAAAACAAGTTTAATTATTCAGCTTTATTACCACTGTTTTTCTTGATAATGTCTTCAGCAATTGATTTTGGAACTTCAGCATAGTGATCAAAGTACATAGTGTAAGTACCACGACCTTGAGTGTTTGAACGTAATGATGTTGCATAACCGAACATTTCTGAAAGTGGTACATAAGCATTTACAACTTGTGCATTACCACGAGGTTCCATACCATCAACACGTCCACGACGAGATGTTACGTCACCCATGATGTCACCCATGTACTCTTCAGGCATTTCGATTGTTACTTTCATCATTGGTTCTAAGATAACTGGATCACATTTTTTAGCAGCTTCTTTAAGTGCTAATGATGCAGCGACTTTGAAGGCCATTTCTGATGAATCGACATCATGGTATGAACCATCAAATAATCTAGCTTTAATATCGATTAAAGGATATCCAGCTAATACACCGTTTTCCATTGAATCTTTAAGACCTGCTTCAACTGATGGAATGTATTCACGTGGAATTACACCACCAACGATAGCGTTTTCGAATTCGAAACCGGCACCTGTTTCATTAGGTGAGAATTCAATTTTAACGTCACCATATTGACCACGACCACCTGATTGACGAGCGAATTTACCTTGAACTTCAGCTGATGATTTAAATGTTTCACGGTATGAAACCATTGGCGCACCAACGTTACATTCAACGTTAAATTCTTTCTTCATACGGTCTACTAAGATATCTAAGTGAAGCTCACCCATACCACCAATGATAACTTGTCCAGTTTCATCGTCTGTGTGTGCATGGAATGTAGGATCTTCTTCTTGTAACTTAACTAAAGCAGTAGTCATTTTGTCTTGGTCCGCTTTAGATTTTGGTTCAACTGATAAGTGAATAACAGGCTCTGGGAAATCCATAGATTCCAAGATGATGTCATTTTTCTCACCACATAAAGTATCACCAGTACCAGTATCTTTAAGGCCTACCGCAGCAGCGATATCTCCTGAATATACTGTGTTTAACTCTTGACGAGAGTTAGCGTGCATTTGTAGTAAACGACCTACACGTTCACGTTTGTTCTTCGTAGAGTTTTTAACATATGAACCTGATGATAATGTACCTGAATAAACACGGAAGAATGTTAATTTACCAACATAAGGGTCAGTCATTACTTTGAACGCTAAAGCAGCGAACTCAGCATTGTCATCAGCTTTTGCGATAACTTCTTCATCTGGATTATCAGCACGGTGACCAATAATTGGTTTAACATCTAATGGTGAAGGTAAATAATCAATTACTGCATTAAGCATCAATTGAACACCTTTGTTTTTGAATGCTGTACCAACAAGAACTGGGTAGAATTCTACATCAGTAGTTGCTTTACGGATAGCAGCTTTCAATTCAGGGATTGAAATTTCTTCATCACCAAGATATTTTTCCATTAATTCGTCGTCAGTTTCAGCAACTGCTTCAACTAATGCTGCACGAGCTTCTTCAGCTCTTTCTTTATGATCTTCAGGAATTTCAATTTCTTCAATTTCAGTTCCTAAGTCATTTGTGTATTTGAAACATGTCATTTCAACTAAGTCGATGATTGCTTCAAATTCATCTTCAGCACCGATAGGTAACTGAATTGGTTGCGCGTTAGCTTGTAAACGGTCATGAATTGTGCTTACTGAGTATTCAAAGTTAGCACCTAATTTGTCCATTTTGTTAACGAAAACAATACGAGGTACACCATAAGTTGTTGCCTGACGCCAAACTGTTTCAGTTTGAGGTTCAACACCTGATTGTGCATCTAATACTGTTACTGCGCCATCAAGTACACGTAATGAACGTTCAACTTCAACAGTGAAGTCTACGTGTCCAGGTGTATCGATGATGTTTACACGGTGGTTATCCCATTCTGCTGTCGTTGCAGCTGATGTGATAGTGATACCGCGGTCTTGCTCTTGTTCCATCCAGTCCATTTGTGAAGCACCTTCGTGTGTTTCACCAATTTTATGGATACGTCCAGTATAGTAAAGAATACGTTCAGTCGTAGTTGTTTTACCAGCATCGATGTGAGCCATGATACCGATATTACGAGTTCTATCTAAACTAAAATCTCTAGCCATGTATTTTTCTCCTTCCAGTATAACTGCGAATAAATACTTTAAATATGGCGATGCCCTAAACACGCACCGGTGATAGTAAACTATCTTTGTGGAACATGCTCAGGGAAAAAGCTACTATCCTACCAACGATAGTGAGCGAATGCTTTGTTAGCTTCAGCCATTTTATGTGTGTCTTCACGTTTCTTAACTGCTCCACCAGTGTTGTTAGCAGCATCTAAGATTTCGTTAGCTAAACGTTCTTCCATAGTTTTTTCACCACGAAGACGCGAATAGTTAACTAACCAACGAAGACCTAATGTAGTACGACGCTCTGGACGAACTTCTACTGGTACTTGATAGTTAGAACCACCTACACGGCGAGCTTTAACTTCTAATACTGGCATGATGTTATCGATAGCTTCTTCGAAAACTTCAACTGCTTCACGACCACTACGTTCTTTAACTAAGTCGAATGCAGAATAAAGAATTCTTTGTGCTGTTCCACGTTTACCATCTAACATAATTTTGTTGATCAATTTTGTAACTAATTTAGAGTTGTGAATTGGATCTGGTAATACGTCTCTTTTTGGTACTGATCCTTTACGAGGCATAATGTAAATCCTCCCTTCCTATTATAGTATAATTTTAAATTTTATAGCGAAAATTTACGCAATCTTAAACTTATTTTTTAGGTTTTTTAGTTCCGTATAATGAACGGCCTTGTCTACGTCCATCAACACCTGAAGTATCAAGTGCACCACGTACGATATGGTAACGTACACCAGGTAAGTCTTTTACACGTCCACCACGTACAAGTACAACACTGTGTTCTTGTAAGTTATGTCCGATACCAGGGATATACGCATTGATTTCAATGTTGTTAGACAAACGAACACGCGCATATTTACGTAACGCTGAGTTAGGTTTTTTAGGTGTCATAGTACCGACACGAGTACAAACCCCACGTTTTTGTGGTGAATTTAAATCAGTAAATTTTTTCTTTTTACTGTTAAAATTTCTGTTTAATGCTGGTGAATCAGATTTTTTTGATTTACTTTGTCTTGGTTTGCGTACCAATTGATTAATAGTTGGCATGATTAGTTCCTCCTTTCCTCATTTATAATCCCACACATCCAGGTGGTTCATTTTAAGGGTAAATAAAATTTAGTAAGAATCATTCTTACTAATCTCATTTTAATAATGCAACAATAGCTACATTAACGTTTATACCTACATATTTCCCTAAAGCTTGTTTGCTTTCGAAAAATGAAAGAGGTATGTGATTGTGATTGATTTGGCTCAACACGCGAGTCATAAGATGAACTTCTACGTCTTCAGCGATAATCAATGATGTAACTTGATCTTTATTCAAAGCTTTGAGCGTTTGTTTAAGACCAATAACAAAATGTTGTTTGTTAAAGCGTGCAACTTTTTCATTAGACATATAAATATCCTCCAAAGTTCTGCTTGCATCAACCTTAATAATAATAACATTTTCATTACTGCTGAGTCAACTTTAAATCCAATAATTTTGCAAAAATAATTAAAAAACAAAGTGATCGAAAATCGCATTCCGACCACCTTGTTTATTTAACTCAAAATTATATTTCAGTAGTTTGCACTTCTTCTACAATTTCAGTTTCTGGTGCAGCTTTATCGTATTCAACATCTCTATAACGTCTCATACCTGTACCAGCTGGAATTAATTTACCGATAATAACATTCTCTTTAAGACCGAGTAAGTTATCACGTTTACCTTTAATTGCAGCATCAGTAAGTACACGTGTTGTTTCTTGGAATGAAGCCGCTGATAAGAAGCTTTCAGTTTCAAGAGACGCTTTCGTAATACCTAGTAATACTGGTTTAGCTGTTGCAGGACGTTTACGTTCTTTAAATGCTTCACGGTTGGCATCAGTAAAGTTATGAATATCTACTAATGAACCTGGAAGTAACTTAGTATCTCCAGCTTCAATGATACGTACTTTACGTAACATTTGTCTAACCATAACCTCAACGTGTTTATCATCGATTTCAACACCTTGCATACGGTAAACTTTTTGAACTTCTTTTAGTAAATAACTTTCTGTTGCATTTAAACCTGATACAGATAAATAGTTCTTAGGCTCAATTGAACCTTCTGTTAGAACTTCACCACGTTCAACACTTTGTCCAACTTCTACTTTCAATCTTGAAGTACCAGAAGCTAGATAAGATTTCGTTTCATTAGCGCCTTTAATTACAATTTCTTGTTGGCGATCTTTCGCTAATTTGATGTCATCAACAACACCTTCGATTTCAGTAATCACGGCTTGACCTTTAGGATTACGTGCTTCGAAGATCTCTTGGATACGAGGAAGACCTTGTGTGATATCG
Source organism: Staphylococcus sp. Z5-21 (assembly GCF_056529615.1). Lineage (NCBI taxonomy): Bacteria > Bacillati > Bacillota > Bacilli > Caryophanales > Staphylococcaceae > Staphylococcus > Staphylococcus sp. Z5-21. The sequence goes on from NZ_CP096462.1 coordinate 2,317,060, forward strand.
CTACCTGCTACACCACCTGTATGGAATGTACGCATTGTAAGCTGTGTACCTGGTTCACCAATTGATTGGGCAGCAATTGTACCAACTGCTTCACCAACTTCAACTTTTTCACCAGTTGCAAGGTTTTTACCGTAACATTTTTCACATACACCATGACGTGTGTTACATGTAAATGCTGAACGGATATACATTTCCTCAATACCAGCATCAGTAATTTTCTTAGCGATTTCTGCAGTTACTAATTCGTCAGGATTAACAATTACTTCATTTGTTTCTGGATGACGAATTGTTTCTTTAGAATAACGACCTTCAATACGTTCGATGAATGGTTCAATCATTTCAGTACCTTCTTTGATATCTGAAACAAGTAAACCACGGTCAGTACCACAATCTTCCTCACGTACAATAACATCTTGAGCAACGTCAACAAGTCGACGAGTAAGATAACCAGAATCGGCTGTTTTAAGTGCTGTATCGGCAAGACCTTTACGCGCACCGTGAGTAGAGATGAAGTATTCTAACACTGTTAAACCTTCACGGAATGAAGACGTGATTGGCAATTCGATAATTTCACCAGAAGGCGCAGCCATAAGTCCACGCATACCTGCTAACTGTGTAAAGTTAGACGCGTTACCACGGGCACCAGAGTCACTCATCATAAAGATAGGGTTTGTTTCTTCTAGTGAGCCCATCAATTCGTTTTGAATTTGATCTTTGGCATCTGTCCAAATTTCGATTACTGCGTTGTAACGTTCAAAATCAGTGATTAAACCACGATTAAATTGTTTCGTTACTTTTTCAACGAGTTTTTCATGTTCATCTAAGATATCTTGTTTGTCTGGTAGTACCACAATATCAGATACACCAACAGTGATACCTGCTTTAGATGAGAACTTGAATCCTAAGTCTTTCATTCTATCTAACATCATTGACGTATCAGTGATGCTGAAACGGTTGAACACTTCTGCAATAACATTTCCTAGGAAATTCTTATTGAAAGGTTTGATTAACGGTTGTTCATCAAAGTAAGCTTTCAAGCCTTCTTCACCAATTTCAGTTGGTGCAATGAAATATTTCTCAGGTGTTTTATTTTCCAAGTTCGTTTGTGTTGGTTCATTGATATATGCAAATGAATCAGGAATGATTTCATTAAATATTACTTTACCAACAGACGTTAGTAAGATTTTTTTGTTTTGTTCTTCAGTGAAAGTAGGATTATTGAATGATGCTGCGTGTACACCAATTCTTGTATGCAAGTGAACGTAGCCATTTGCATAAGCTTTTAGTACTTCGTTCGTATCATTATAAATCGTACCTGTATTCACTGCTTCTTTACGCTCTAATGTAAGGTAATAGTTACCTAATACCATATCTTGTGATGGTGTAACAACTGGTTTACCATCTTTAGGGTTCAAGATGTTTTGCGCTGCTAACATTAACATACGCGCTTCAGCTTGAGCTTCTTTAGATAATGGTACGTGAACAGCCATTTGGTCACCATCAAAGTCGGCATTATAAGCTGTTGTAGCAAGTGGATGTAGACGGATCGCACGACCTTCAACAAGTGTAGGTTCAAATGCTTGGATACCTAATCTGTGAAGTGTAGGTGCACGGTTTAAAAGAACTGGGTGTTCTTTAATAACATCTTCTAATACATCCCATACTTCATCATCCATGCGCTCAATTTTACTTTTCGCGTTTTTGATGTTTGTCGCAATTTCACGTTGAACTAATTCTTTCATAATGAAAGGTTTGAACAATTCAAGTGCCATTTCTTTAGGTAGTCCACATTGATACATTTTCAAGCTAGGTCCAACTGCAATAACTGAACGACCTGAATAGTCAACACGTTTACCTAATAAGTTTTGACGGAAACGACCTTGTTTACCTTTTAACATGTGTGAAAGTGATTTTAATGGACGGTTACCTGGACCAGTTACTGGACGGCCACGACGACCATTATCAATAAGTGCGTCAACAGCCTCTTGTAACATACGTTTTTCATTTTGTACGATGATGCCAGGAGCACCTAAGTCTAATAAACGTTTCAAACGGTTGTTACGGTTGATAACACGGCGGTATAAATCATTTAAATCACTTGTCGCAAAACGTCCACCATCTAATTGAACCATTGGTCTGATTTCTGGTGGGATAATTGGAAGTACGTCTAAGATCATCCATGCTGGGTTGTTACCAGAATGTCTGAATGATTCAACAACTTCTAAACGTTTAATTGCACGAGTAAGTCTTTGACCAGTAGCTGATTCTAACTCATCACGTAAGTGCTTGAGTTCAGCATCTAAATCAATTTCTTCAAGTAATTCTTTGATACCTTCAGCACCCATTTTAGCTGTGAATTTACCAGGGAATTTATCATAGTATTCTCTGAATTCAGCTTCAGATAATAATGTCTTTTTCTCTAATCCAGTTGGTCCTGGATTAACAACAACGTATGAAGCAAAGTAAATAACTTCTTCTAACGCTCTTGGTGACATGTCTAATAATAGACCCATACGGCTTGGAATACCTTTGAAATACCAAATGTGTGATACAGGTGCAGCTAATTCAATGTGCCCCATTCTTTCACGGCGCACTTTAGATTTAGTTACTTCTACGCCACATCTATCACAAACCATACCTTTGTAACGTACGCGTTTGTATTTACCACAACTACATTCCCAGTCTTTTGTAGGTCCAAATATTCTTTCACAGAATAGACCATCTTTTTCTGGTTTTAAAGTACGATAGTTTATTGTTTCTGGCTTTTTAACCTCACCAAAAGACCATGAACGGATTTTTTCAGGTGAAGCAAGTCCTATTTTCATATAATGGAAATTATTTACATCAATCAAGGAGCCTACCTCCTTCAATTTAGATTAGCTGTGCAAATTGATTGATTGCTCTATATCAATAATGAAATGCCCGCTTAGAGTGTGCACTAATTAAGCACACAGCTCTTCACGGCATATTCATTTATAAACTTAAATGCAATTAGTCTGTAACTTCTTTTTGTGATTGTGGAGCATCTTTTTGTTGAAGATCCACTTTACGTTCAACGACATCTTCTTCTTCATTATCTTGCATGTCAATTTCATTGTCATGCTCGTCCATAATTTTAACATCTAGTCCTAAACTTTGTAATTCTTTCATCAATACTCGGAATGATTCAGGAACACCTGGTTTAGTAATATTTTCACCTTTAACAATAGATTCATATGTTTTCACACGACCTACTGTATCATCGGATTTGTAAGTTAAAATTTCTTGAAGTGTATATGCAGCACCGTAAGCTTCAAGTGCCCATACTTCCATTTCACCGAAACGTTGCCCACCAAATTGTGCTTTACCACCAAGTGGTTGTTGCGTTACAAGTGAATATGGTCCAGTTGAACGTGCGTGTAGTTTGTCATCAACCATGTGTGCAAGTTTCAGCATGTACATAACGCCGACTGAAATTCTGTTATCGAATGGTTCACCCGTACGTCCATCGTATAATACTGTCTTACCATCACGAGCCATACCAGCTTCTTCAATTGTTGACCAAACATCTTCATCACTCGCACCATCAAATACTGGTGATGCAACGTGAATACCTAAGTTTTTAGCAGCCATACCTAAGTGTAGCTCTAATACTTGTCCGATATTCATACGTGAAGGAACACCAAGTGGGTTCAACATGATATCGATTGGTGTGCCGTCTGGAAGATATGGCATATCTTCTTCAGGAACAAGTTTAGAAATAACACCTTTGTTACCATGACGACCACACATTTTATCTCCTACGTGAATTTTACGTTTTTGAACGATATAAACACGCACTAATTGGTTAACACCTGGAGATAATGTATCGTCTCCTTCTTCACGGTTAAAGACTTTAACATCTAGAACAATACCACCTGCACCATGAGGTACGCGTAACGATGTATCGCGAACTTCACGTGCTTTTTCACCAAAGATAGCGTGTAGCAAACGTTCTTCTGCAGTTAATTCTGTTACACCTTTAGGCGTTACTTTACCTACTAAAATGTCACCATCATTAACTTCAGCGCCGACGTATACAATACCACGGTCATCTAAGTTTTTAAGTGCACTGTCAGAAACGTTAGGAATATCGCGAGTGATTTCTTCAGGTCCTAGTTTCGTATCACGCGCCTCTGATTCATACTCTTCAATATGAATAGACGTATATACGTCATCTTTAACTAGGCGTTCACTCATAATAACAGCATCCTCATAGTTGTAACCGTCCCAAGTCATGAAACCAACAACTACGTTTCTACCTAATGCCATTTCACCAAGTTCCATTGAAGGACCATCGGCTAAAATTTCACCTTTAGTTACTACGTCACCAGAAGCAACGATAGGTCTTTGGTTATAACAAGTACCCGTATTTGAACGTTTGAATTTAGCTAATGGATAGCGATCTAATTCGCCTTCGTATTCTTGACCGTCTTCTTCGATAAGTTGACGAACAAGAATTTCATTAGATTCAACGTGCTCAACGCGACCTTTACGTTTTGCAACAATTGCTGCACCAGAGTCACGTGCTGCCACGTGCTCCATACCTGTACCTACAAATGGTGATTCTGGATTCATCAATGGCACTGCTTGACGTTGCATGTTCGCACCCATCAATGCACGGTTAGAGTCATCGTTTTCTAAGAAAGGAATACATGCTGTCGCTGCAGAAACAACTTGTTTAGGTGAGACATCCATATAATCCATTTTTTCTTTGGCCATAACTGTATTATTACCACGGAAACGACAAACAACTTCGTCTGCTGTGAAACGGCCATTTTCGTCTAATGTTGAGTTTGCTTGTGCTACAACATAGCTATCTTCTTCATCAGCTGTTAAATAGTCAATTTGATCCGTGATTGAATTCGTTTCAAGATCCACTTTACGGTAAGGTGTTTCAATAAAGCCGAATTCATTTACACGCGCATAACTAGATAACGAGTTAATAAGTCCGATGTTTGGACCCTCTGGCGTTTCAATTGGACACATACGGCCATAGTGAGAATAGTGAACGTCACGTACTTCCATTTGAGCACGTTCACGCGTTAAACCACCAGGTCCTAGAGCTGATAAACGACGTTTATGCGTTAACTCAGCTAACGGATTCGCTTGGTCCATGAATTGTGATAATTGTGAACTACCAAAGAATTCTTTGATAGATGCAATCACTGGACGAATATTGATTAATTGTTGTGGCGTTACAGAATCAGTGTCTTGGATAGACATTCTTTCACGTACAACACGTTCCATTCTTGATAAACCAATACGGAATTGGTTTTGTAACAATTCACCTACTGAACGTAGACGACGGTTACCAAGGTGGTCAATATCATCTGTGAAGCCAATACCACTTAATAAGTTAAAGAAGTAAGACATTGATGCAATAATATCTGCTGGTGTAATACATTTCACTTCTGAATCAGGGAATGCATTACCAATCACTGTCGTTGTACGTCCTTCTTCATCGTTAGGAACATAAACTTTAATAGATTGAATTTCAACAGGTTCATCAATCACTGTACCTTCTAACTCAAAGACTTCACTGTTAGCATTTGCTTCCAGTACATCCATGATTTCATCGAGATTACGACGATCAAGCACAGTACCTTCTTCAGCAACAATTTCACCTGTTTCAGTATTAACAATAGGTTCTGCTAATTTTTGATTAAACAAGCGGTGTTTTAAATGAAGTTTTTTGTTTGCTTTGTAACGACCTACGCTTGCTAAGTCATAACGTTTCGGATCGAAGAAACGAGAATATAAAAGACTCTTAGCATTTTCTACTGTAGGTGGTTCACCAGGGCGTAAACGCTCATAGATTTCTAATAGCGCTTGATCTGTTGTTTCTGTACCATCTTTTTCTAAAGTATTACGTAAGTACTCATTGTCACCTAAAAGATCAACGATTTCTTGATCTGTAGAGAAACCTAAAGCACGTAATAATACTGTTAATGGTAATTTTCTAGTTCTATCAATACGTACGTAAACAACATCTTTTGCATCTGTTTCATATTCTAACCAAGCACCACGGTTTGGAATAATTGTAGCATCGAAGTTGATACGACCATTTTTATCTAGTTTTTCATTGAAGTATACGGATGGTGAACGAACTAATTGTGAAACGATAACACGTTCAGCACCGTTAATTACGAATGTACCTGTATCTGTCATTAATGGGAAATCACCCATAAACACTTCTTGTTCTTTTACTTCGCCAGTTTCCTTGATAATCAAACGCACTTTAACACGTAGAGGTGCAGAATACGTTGTATCACGGTTTTTAGATTCTTCTAAATCATATTTCGGTTCTCCAAGTCTGTAATCTACAAACTCTAAAGATAGATTGCCTGTGAAATCTTCAATCGGAGAAATGTCTCTAAACATTTCTAATAAACCTTCTTCTAAGAACCAATCGTAAGACTTAGTTTGAATCTCAATTAAATTCGGTAATTCTAATACCTCTGAAATTCTCGCATAGTTTCTACGTTTACGATGTCTTCCATATTGGACAAATTGACCTGCCAAACAGATTCACCCCTCAAAAATTGCGTGTTTACTTTTACTAAATCACCCAATATAATTAGACAAAAAGAAAACGGTAGCATACTCATGACACCATTTTCTATTTCACTTTATATACATTGTTAATTTATACGTAAAAGTACACACTTATTGAACATAATTTTTTACATTCTATTACTATATCAGAATACAGCTATTTAATCAACCTTTTACACTTCTTAAAATGTAGTAGCCTTTGCTCTTTTCTAATACTTCCACGTTATCGAATGTTTCTTGCATTTTTTTCTTTGCTGACGGCATACCTTGCTTTTTCTGAATTACTACATACAAGGCGCCACCTTGTTTCAATTTATTAAAAGCATCTTCTAAAATACTGTGAACGACTTGCTTCCCTGCTCTAATCGGCGGATTAGTCAGTACAAAATCATAAGTGTTATCTTCTACTTGTGATAAACCATTACTTTCAATAATCTCAGCATTGTCTATACGGTTTCTTTTTTTATTTTTTCTTGATAATGATAGTGCTCTTTGGTTAATATCAACCATTGTCACTTCGTGATGTGGGGAAACTTTTGCAATCATTAAACCGATAGGGCCATAGCCACAACCAACGTCTATAATTTTCTTCGTGGGACCAGGGGGATATGCTTTCAAAAATGTTGTCACTAATAAATCAGAGCCGAAGTCTATTTTCCCTTTAGAAAATACACCTGAATCTGTTATTAGTTCTAAATCATGGTTATCGTAGGAGTACGTAAAAAGCAACTCATCACTTTCTACTTCAGGATTTTCATCATAGTAATGATTCATGACTACACCTCTTTAATCTAATTCTTCTTAGATTAATACTATACCCGTTTGATTGGATATTGATCAAATAAGATAAAACCCCGTTATATGGATAACGGGGTTTTCATTTCTCAAAGATATCAGCCTATCTATAGCGCACTCAATCCCAACGTACCGAAGTAGTTGCTGCATTAAGCAACGCAGATAAGCCTCAATATATAATTATGAATTGTTAGCAAGCTAGAATTATTTTAATTCTACTGTAGCGCCAACTTCTTCTAATGCTTCTTTAAGTTTTTCAGCTTCTTCTTTAGGTAAAGCTTCTTTGATTACTTTAGGAGCTCCGTCAACTAATTCTTTAGCATCTTTTAATCCTAAGCCAGTAGCTTCTTTAACAGCTTTAACGACTTTGATTTTAGATGATCCAGCTGAAGTTAATTCAACATCGAAATCAGTTTTTTCAGCTTCAGCGTCTCCGCCTGCTGCTGCGCCTGCTGCTGCTACTGGAGCTGCTGCAGTTACACCAAATTCTTCTTCAATTGCTTTTACTAAGTCATTTAATTCTAAAACTGACATTTCTTTAATTGCTTCAATGATTTGTTCTTGATTAGCCATTTTTAATATTCCTCCATTAATTTTAATTAGTTTATGCGCAATTATTCAGCGCTTTCTTCTTTTGATTCTTTGTCTTCTCCAACAGCTTTAACTGCATAAGCGAAGTTGCGTACTGGAGCTTGTAATACTGATAAAAGCATAGAAACAAGACCGTCGTGTGATGGTAATGTACCAACAGTGTTAACTTCTTCAGCAGAAATAACATTGCCTTCCATAACACCTGTTTTAATTTCTAATGCTTGATGTTCTTTTGCAAATCCTGCGATAACTTTTGCTGGAGCAACAACATCTTCTGTTGAAGTAGCAACTGCAGTAGGACCTACTAAGAATTCATCTAAACCGTCAATACCAGCTTGTTGAGCTGCACGACGAACCATAGTGTTTTTCAATACTTTGTATTCAACACCAGCTTCACGTAATTGTGAACGTAATTCAGTTACTTCAGCAACGCTTAGACCACGATAGTCAACGATAACTGTAGATACTGAGTTTTTAAGTTGTTCAGCAATAATATCAACTTCTTGTTTTTTTGCATCGATGATTGCAGACATTTAGACACCTCCATAGATTTTAGTTTGGTGCTTTTAATTTTGAAGTTCTGTTGATTGACGTTCGTCAGTTCCTCAGATTATCCAATAAAAAAAGCACTTTCTACCCACGGCAAAAAGTGCTTGAAAGATCTAAAATCTTCACGTTCAAGTCAATTTTAGCCTCGGTAGGATCAAATTTTAAGTTATTACTAACTCCTACTGTCTTAGGTAAAATAATACATTAACCAATATAACTAAATTAATGTACAATGTCAATATTTTTTTAAAGACTGAAAGTAAACCTTTCAGCCTTTTTCATTTATTTATAGATTATAGTTTGAAGCTTGAAGTATCAACTTTAACTCCAGGACCCATTGTTGTAGTTACAGCAACAGATTTGAAGTACGTACCTTTAGCTGAAGCAGGTTTTGCTTTAGTTAATACGTCTTGTAAAGTTTTGAAGTTTTCAACAAGTTTGTCAGTATCAAATGATGTTTTACCAATTGATGCATGAACAATACCTGATTTCTCAGCACGGTATTCTACTTTACCAGCTTTGATTTCTTCAACAGCTTTTTTAACGTCCATAGTTACTGTTCCAGTTTTAGGGTTAGGCATTAAACCTTTAGGTCCTAATACGCGACCAAGTTTACCAACTTCGCCCATCATGTCTGGTGTAGCTACTACTACGTCAAAGTCAAACCAACCTTGTTGGATTTTTTCTACATATTCGCCTTCGCCAACGAAATCAGCACCTGCTGCTTCAGCTTCTGCTGCTTTGTCTCCTTTTGCGAACACCAATACACGTTGTGATTTACCAGTACCATTTGGAAGCACTACTGCTCCACGGATTTGTTGATCATTTTTACGAGTATCAATACCTAAACGGAATGCTACTTCAACTGATGCATCAAAGTTAGCGATGTTTGTTTCTTTAGCTAGTTCAACAGCTTCTTCAACATTATAGTGTTTTAAGCGATCGATTTTGCTAGCTGCTTCTTGATATCTTTTGCTTTTTTTAGCCATTTCATGTTCCTCCTTTAGTGGTTTTAGCGGAATTTCCTCCCACATTTACTTGCTTTCACAAGTTAAGAGCAGATAACAGTGAGGTCAAAATTGTATTTTATCTTAGGAATTAACATTCCTTAATAAATGACATTTCTCCTCATATTACGACAATATTGAACGCTGTCATCATGTTTGTCATTTCTGTCATCTGCTTCTATCGTCAATCTATGTTTTCATTACTAATTTATATTATTGAACTGTGATACCCATACTACGAGCAGTACCTTCGATAATACGCATAGCTGCTTCTTCGTCTGCAGCATTTAAATCTTGCATTTTTTGGTTTGCAATTTCACGTACTTGATCTTTAGTTACTGTAGCAACTTTTGTTTTGTTAGGTTCGCCTGAACCTTTTTCAACGCCTGCTGCTTTTTTAAGTAGTACTGGCGCCGGTGGAGTTTTTGTAATAAATGTAAATGAACGGTCTTCATAAACACTGATTTCTACCGGAATAATTAAACCTGCGTCTTCTTGTGTACGTGCGTTGAATTCCTTACAGAATCCCATAATATTCACACCTGCTTGACCTAATGCTGGACCAACTGGTGGTGCTGGATTTGCTTTACCTGCAGGAATTTGTAATTTAACAACTTTTTCTACTTTTTTAGCCACGATGTGCACCTCCTTGATATCGTGATGTGGTCACAGGACTCAGTTTTGTCCTCCCACTCTTCTACATTTCGTGACGAAATGAACGCTCTATGAGCGCGACCACAGTATTATAACATTAACCCATTACATAAAGCAATGGTAATTTGTAAAATTTTGGGAACGGAACATAAATCTAATATCACTACAATAAAGCCCGTATCCCACATGAGCAAGATGACTAGTGTTAACAAGCTCTAATTTCAAAGGCTTTTTAATCTAGCCAACAACCGCCTCCCAAACTATTAGCAAAGACCAAAAATGCTATAGCTTTTAGCTTCTGTTAATACGTGAGGCCAAACTCATTTTTTCTTCTAAATTAATTCTGTAATCAGCTGTACATAATGTATATAAAGTCATACTTCTAACTTTTGCAAGTTATGTATGACCTCTACCAGTAGCAACGTCCTGATATGCCTTACAGTTTTTCAACTTGATCAAATTCTACTTCTACTGGCGTTTCCCTACCAAACATGTCTACAAGAACAGTAAGTTTGAATTTATCCGCTTCAATTTCTTGAACTTCACCAACTTGATTTGCAAATGGACCTGATTTAATTCTTACTTGTTCACCTAAGTCAATTTGAACATCGATTGTTTTTTCTTTCATGCCCATTTGTTTAAGGATGAAGCGTGCTTCTTCAGGAAGTAATGGATTTGGTTTTGATCCAGCACCAGCTGAACCAACAAATCCTGTTACACCAGGTGTATTTCTTACGATATACCACGATTCGTCAGTCATTACTAACTCGACTAGCACGTATCCTGGGAATGTTTTTTTAGTTAATGTTTTGGCTTTGCCATCTTTAACTTGTGTTTCTTCTTCTTCTGGTATAACAACTCTGAATATTTGTTCAGTCATATTCATAGATTCAACACGTTTTTCTAAATTCTTTTTCACTTTATTCTCATAACCAGAATAAGTATGCACAGCATACCAACGCTTTGCGCCAACTTCTTCAGACATGTCGTCACTCCTATCTATTTAATTAACTCTATAATTCTACCAATTCCTAAGTCTAAGGCATAGAAGAATACTAAGAAAAATACTACTGTAGCTACAACAATGACTGTGTATTTAAATAATTCTTCTTTCGTTGGCCAACTTGTCTTTTCCATTTCTGACTTTACGCCTTGGAAGAAATTCTCTTTTTTAGCCATTTATAAGACCTCCGTATATTTCGTTATTCCTTATTTGCTTATTCCATGCAACAAATCAAGCAAATACAATACTCTCAACTTAAATGGAAGGGCATATTCACTCAATTGTAAATTTAATATGTCGTTTGTTATTTCGATTCTTTATGCAACGTATGTGCATTACATCTCGGACAATATTTCTTCAATTCCAGTCTAGATGCAAGATTACTCTGTTTGGGAACGTTATAATTTCGATTACCACACACTTCACAATTCAATGGTATTTTTTTCATTCGTCTTCCCCTTACTCATTATAATACCAATCTACTATACATAATTTCTAAGTCAATTGTCAATCGGCAATAGCGTCTTTGTACGTGATATGCTATATATTCAGACCGTTACAATTAAATAAAACACGCGCTATTTCTCATTTTCTAAATAGCGTCTTAATTTCATTTTACAACGATGTATCGCATTGTAAACCACTTTGATTTGTATATTTAGTGTTTCAGCAATTTCTTTCGGCTTAAAGTCATTTAGTAAACAGATTACGATACTTTTTTCTAAGACCGTCAGTTTCATTAATCCTTGTTGTAATTGACTTCCTATCTCTAAAGCTAATATATGTTTATCAAGTGGGTGTTCTGTTTTACTATTTTGATAATTGACTATAAATTCATTGACCAGCATTTCTTGTCGTTGGTTGCCATAGCATTTTTTACGGATATAATCATTTTTTACATTTTTAATCACACGATTTATATAATGCTCAATAGGTGTGTCATCAGTGAAATCAAATTTTTTAAATGCACAGTATAATCTTACGAGCACATCTTGACACAAATCTTCTTGGTCGTTTGGATGTATAGCAAAATGATATAAACGTCTACGAATCATTGGGCTTAAGACTTTAAAAATTTCAGGCACATCGATTGGTTTGGTTCTCTTTTCTCCATTAATTAAAGTGTTAGTTGGAATGCGGTTATTTCTTGTCATTACTGTTATCCTTTCCTTGAAGTAAAGAAAGATTACAGCAGTTGGACTGAAAAAATCAAACTCCGCTATAATAATTAATGATTATCGCCGCGTCTTAATTTTTCAAATTCTTCAAGAATTTCATTTGAAAGTTCGATACGCGTTCTGGGTTTCTGTTCATTAAATCCATCTAGCTTTTTCGATACAGAAATTTCATTTTCTCTTAAATCTCTCCACATTTCTCTTGAAGACACACGATATGCACCTGCACCAAAAATAGCATGTTGCTCACTCATATCGCTCGTAACCACTGTAATATGTCTTGTATGTTTGTCATATAAGTCATATACATAACGTTCAATGTAGCTATCTGCAGTTTCTTTTTCTTTTGTAAAAATCGTTTTAACACCATGATACATATATTCTGTAGGCGCTCCGGATTGTTCATAAGCATCGAATACGCAGACAACTTCATCCGCAATGACTGCGTTATAGTTCGCTATAGCAATGAGCAATTGTTCACGTGCTTCTTCAAGGTTATCTTGTGCAATACGACTTAATTCTTGCGATTGTCCAATCATATTATATCCATCAATGATTAAATAACGATCTTTCATGCTTTATCTCCGATATAATTACGTTTGCGGAAAACTTCATACATCATTAAACTTGCTGCTACTGATGCATTTAGACTGTTAACATGACCTACCATTGGAATATTGATATAGAAATCGCATTTTTCTTTAACTAAACGGCTCATACCTTGACCTTCACTACCTATCACAATACCTAGTGGCATGCCAGCATCCATTTCTCTATAGTCCGTTGAATTTTCAGCTTCAGTACCAACAATCCAATAGCCGTTATCCTTTAGCGTTTCAATCGTGTTAGCCAAATTAGTCACCCTCATTACTGGTATATGCTGAATAGCGCCCGTCGATGCTTTGGCAACCGTTTGTGTTAAAGCAACTGAACGTCTCTTAGGAATTATGACACCATCAACACCTGAAGCATCTGCGGTTCTTAAGATTGATCCTAGGTTATGTGGGTCTTCTAAACCATCTAAAATTAATACTGTTGATAATTTATCTTGTGCTTTTTGTTGCGCAACAAATGCATCAAAGTCCGCATATTCATATGGAGCAATGTAAGCAGCAACACCCTGGTGAGGTGAATCTGACAATCCATCTATTTTAGATTTCGGTACAGATTGAACTATAATTTTATTACTATTCGCTAATTTTAAAATTTCGTTGATTTGGCCTTTTTTGATAGTATCTTGAATCAGAATTTTATTAATAGTATGTCCTGAGACAATAGCTTCTTTTACTGCATGTCGACCAACAATTACAATCTCTTCCATAGTATCACTACCTTTCGTCTACGATTTGTACAATTTGTTCTAATAGTGCCGCTAAACGTGCATCTTCTTTTTCTAAATATAAATAACCAATGATTGCCTCTAGCCCAGAACTTTTTCTATATGTTTGAATATCTGTATTTTTTGCTTTGGTATAACTTTTAGCGTTTCTACCTCGACGCACGATATCTAATTCTTCTTCTGAAAACCATTCATTTTCCATTAATGACTCTAGCGTCAGCGCTTGACTCTTAGCTGAAACGTAGCGTTTAGCTTCTTGATGTAAACGATTAGGCTTTGCTTTTAATTTTAAAACGATATATGCTCTCACGTGTTGATCTAAGACAGCGTCACCCATGTAAGCAAGTGTCAATGGATTTAATAATTTATTATTCATATTAGCCACGTTTAAATCTCACACCTTGAGGCGTGTCTTCTAATATAATATTTTGTTCTTTTAGTTGATCACGTATTTCATCTGCTCGAGCGAAATCTTTATCTTTTCTTGCATTGTTTCTTTCTTCAATCAGCGCTTCGACTTCTTCATCTAGTAGTTCATCACTATCTTTGCCTTTCAAAGGCACTCCTAGTACATCACTAAAGATTTGATAAACTTCTTTAAAACGTCCAAGTACTTTCGTAGACGTTGTGTTTTCTAGCACGTATTTATTTGCTAATTTAGCCAAATCATACCAAGCAGTAATAGCATTCGCTGTATTAAAATCATCATTCATAACGGTTTCAAATTGCTCTAAAATTTTATCTATTTCAGCAATATAATCACTTTGCGCTTCAATATCTGTAGCAATTGCTTCACGTTCTTCAATCGCTTGATAGCTGTTACGCACACGTTCCAAACCGCTTTTAGCCGCTTCGACAAGTTCCATATTATAATTAATAGGGCTTCTATAATGTACACTAATCATGAAAAAGCGTAATACATCTGGATCAATTTGTTTGATAATGTCGTGTACTAAAACAAAGTTCCCTAATGATTTACTCATTTTTTCATTATCTATATTGATGAAACCATTATGCATCCAGTAGTTCGCAAACGGCGCGTGGTTATGCGCCTCTGATTGCGCAATTTCATTTTCATGGTGTGGGAACTGTAAATCTGTACCACCCGCATGAATATCAATTGTGGCACCCAATTCATGATAAGCCATTACTGAACATTCAATATGCCAGCCAGGTCTACCTTCACCAAATGGGCTTTCCCAACTGATTTCACCTGGTTTAGCTTGCTTCCATAACGTAAAATCTAATGCATCTTCCTTCTGTTCACCCTGTTCAATACGTGCGCCTACTTTTAAATCATTTAAAGATTGATGGCTTAATTTACCGTAATCTTGGAATTTTCGTGTTCTAAAATAAACATCGCCGCCACTTTCATAAGCATAACCTTCATCAACGAGGTCTTTTATAAAGTTAATGATGTCATCCATATGATTCATAACACGTGGATTAGACGTTGCTTTTTTTACATTTAACGCACCTACATCTTCGTAGAATGCATCAATGTAGCGATCAGCAATCGTTTCAACTGATTCGTCCAATTCTTTTGAGCGTTTAATTAATTTGTCATCTACATCTGTAAAATTTGAAACAAATACGACTTCATAGCCTTGATATTCAAAATATCTTCTTACTACATCGTAATTGATAGCTGGTCGTGCATTTCCGATATGAATATAATTATATACAGTTGGTCCACAAACATACATTTTAACTTTACCAGGTTCAATTGGTTCAAACGTCTCTTTTTGACGCGTTAATGTATTATATAATGTAATCATCTTGTATCTCTCCATTTCTTGTTTTCTCAAGTTGTTTTTCAAGTTCTTTTAATTGCTCGTAGATTGGGTCAGGTAAATTACGGTGATCAAATGTTTTGCCAATACGTCTGCCGTCTTGTTTTACAATGTGTCCTGGAATACCGACTACAGTTGAATAACTAGGTACAGTATTAAGTACGACTGAGTTCGCACCGATATTCACATTTGAATTAATTGTAATATTACCAAGTACTTTTGCTCCCGCAGCAATAAGTACATTATCCCCTATATCTGGATGGCGTTTTCCTTTTTCTTTACCCGTACCGCCTAATGTAACGCCTTGATAAATCGTTACATTATCTCCAATTCGACAAGTTTCTCCAATCACTACGCCCATGCCATGGTCAATGAATAAACGTCTACCGATTTGGGCGCCTGGGTGAATTTCAATACCTGTAAAAAAGCGTGTAATTTGTGAAATTAATCTCGCTAAGACATATTTTTTCTTTTTATATAGTTCATGTGCAATCAAATGACTCCAGACCGCATGCACGCCTGCATATGAAGTAACAACTTCTAAAGTTGTACGTGCTGCAGGATCTTGTTCAAACACCATATTTACATCGTCTTTTATTCTTTTCAACATCTTAAACAAGGTTGCTACCTCCTTATAAAAAAGCACCCCTAACTTTATTGTTAGAGGTGCTTTTGCACGGTTCCACTCTCATTTTATATAAGCAATTGCCTAAATCAAACTTTGTAATGATTGATATCAAGTCTATTCCTTATAATTCTCATTTAAGTTATTCACTTTATTTGCACAAAGGTGCATTCTGTAATTTAAGTGATGTGCTCACAGCTACCGCACACTCTCTTGACACCGTCCATCACATACTAATCCTTTGCTGATTTCAATGTTAATCATAGGTTGTTTATTGTAATTTTTCAAGTGTTATCTATTTAACACAACCTTTACAATACTCAACGCTTATTTATACATATTTTTTCAAACGTGATAATACTTTATCTTTACCTAATACTTCAATTGTATTTGGTAATTCTGGGCCATGCATTTGACCAGTAACAGCAACACGGATAGGCATAAATAATTGTTTACCTTTGATACCCGTTTCTTTTTGAACTTCTTTAATCGTTTTTTTAATTTCAGCAGCTTCAAATGGTTCAAGTGCTTCTAATTTACTATATAAATGGTTCATCAATTCTGGTACTTGCTCACCTGCAATAACTTCTTGCTCATCGTCACCTAATGTTTGTTCATCACGGAAGAATAATTCCGATAACGGTACAATTTCTCCAGCATAGCTCATTTCTTTTTGATAAAGTGAAACAAGTTTACGTCCCCAATCTAGGTCCGCTTCACTTGGATTTTCCGGTAACAATTCAGCTTTAATTAAGTGAGGTAAAGCTAATTCAAATACTGTTTCAGTATCTTTTTGTTTCATATATTGATTATTAACCCATGCAAGTTTCTGTTTATCGAAAAATGCTGGCGATTTAGATAGGCGTTTTTCATCAAAGATTTTAATAAAGTCTTCTTTAGAATAAATTTCATCTTCGCCTTCTGGTGACCAACCTAACAATGTAATAAAGTTAAATAATGCTTCAGGTAAATATCCTAAATCACGATATTGCTCGATAAACTGTAGGATTTGACCGTCACGTTTACTTAATTTTTTACGTTCTTCGTTTACGATAAGTGACATATGTGCAAATCTTGGTGCTTCCCAACCAAATGTTTCATAAATCATTAATTGTTTTGGTGTGTTTGAAATATGGTCATCACCACGAATAACATCTGAAATTTCCATGTAATGGTCATCGATAGCTACCGCAAAGTTATACGTTGGGATACCATCTTTTTTAACAATGACCCAGTCACCCATGTTATTTGAATCAAATGAAATTTCACCTTTAACCATATCATCAAATGAATATGTCGTATCTTTAGGTACACGGAAACGAATTGAAGGTTTGCGACCTTCCGCTTCAAATTGTTGACGTTCTTCTTCAGTTAAATGTGCATGTTTACCACCATAACGCGGCATTTCACCACGTTCGATTTGCTGTTGACGCTCTTCTTCTAATTCGTCTTCAGTCATATAACATTTGTAAGCTTTGTCTTCATCCAATAATTGTTGAATCAGCGGATTATAAATTTCTGCACGTTCAGACTGACGATACGGTCCATAACCTTTATCTTTATCAACAGATTCATCCCATTCGATACCTAACCATTTTAAGTTATCAAATTGTGATGATTCTCCATCAACTAAATTACGCTTACTATCCGTATCTTCAATACGAATTACAAAATCACCATCATAATGTTTAGCAAATAAATAGTTAAATAATGCAGTTCTTGCATTACCGATATGCAAATATCCAGTTGGACTTGGTGCGTATCTCACTCTTACACGATCACTCATTATGTTCACTCCCGTTTTATCATATTAATTATTTTCAACATACGTTATTAATGTAAAATGCGTTTCACAAACGCAATAAATAAGCCGAACGCATATCTTTTATCTACTTATCATTTATAAAAAAATACCGCTCAACCATTAATAAGTTTATTATTTATCGCTTATTAATCATACCATAGCTTATTATTTTTTAAAGTATCTCTTACCAAAGTCTGCTCCAAGCATCACACAATAATTGATTATGTGACATTCCTTTTTTAGAAATACAATTTCGCTATCTATTGTAGCACTTTAACCGCTAATATGATATTGCTGTGCTTAAATTAACCATGACTTTGTCTATATTTTTAAATATAAAAAAGGCTCCACACGAAACTGTAACAACATTTGCTACAGTTTCACATGAAACCCTACATTTTAATTTAATTTTTTCGCAAAAATAATTCTACCCGATGAAGTTTGTAATAAGCTAATCACTTCTAAATCGATATGTTCGCCAATGTGTTTTTTAGCGTTATCCACAACAACCATCGTTCCATCGTCTAAATAACCAACTGCTTGCCCAGACTCTTTACCCATTTTTGTAAGTAATAGACTGAATCGGTCACCTTGATGTACAGAGGGCTTGATTGCTTCAGATAAATCATTCACATTAAGTGCTTGGATTCCTTGCACATGACATACTTTATTTAAATTAAAATCTGTCGTTATAATGTGCGCTCTATAATGTTGCGCTAATTTAATTAACAATGCATCAATATCGCTATGCGTTTTCGTCGGATGAATAATTCTAGTCGGATGATTTGTATCATATAAAGAGTTTAATATATCTAAACCACGTTGACCTTTCTCACGTTTCACACTATCATTGGCGTCCGCAACGACTTGAAGTTCGTTGATTACACCTTGAGGAATTAATATTTCACCATCAATAAATCCACATTCAATAATGTCTAAAATTCGGCCATCTATAATTGCACTTGTATCTATAATCTTTGGCACTGCGTTTCGTGCATTGATAGACATAGAACGCGCCATATTTTCTGGTAAAAATAGCAACATTTCGTCACGTTTTCGCAAACCAAATTGGAAGCCGAAATAACCTAAAATAATTGTAATAATGATTGGTACAAAATGATTGATGATGTTGTTGCCGATAATTTGGAATATAAAAGATATCATAACTGAAATCAGTAAGCCTATCATTAGTCCAATTGTAGCAAATAAAATTTCTACTGCGCTTTGACGCATAATTGTTCGTTCTAATTCTTTTAAAGCAAGTGTTGCTTTTTTAATAAACCAACCAAATATTAAAAAGAAAATTATAATACCTAGTAGTCCATTAAAATACGTATTAGTTAATAATGATATATTACCTAGCCCTATATCATCAAAGATTTCTGGCAAAAGGTATACACCTATACTTGCACCTAAAATGATATAGCACAAGATAACAATAAGTCTTATCATGTTCACAAGTTAACGCTCCTTTCTTCCGACAATTATTCAACCTTATATTATTAAAGCATAATTATTTTTAATGTTTTGTTAATGCGTATTTTAAAGCTTCATGAACACTTTTAACCCCAATTACTTTTATACCTTCAGGAAATTGCCATCCCCCAATATTGGACTCAGGGATAATCACACGTTTGAACCCTAATTTTTCAGCTTCTTGGACACGTTGTTCTATTCGAGAAACACGTCTGACTTCTCCAGTAAGACCTACCTCACCGATGAAACAGTCCAAGCCGTCCACCGTTAAATCTTTAAAGCTTGAAGCCGTCGCAATAATGATACCTAAATCTACTGCTGGCTCAGTAAGTCTCACACCACCCGCAACTTTGATATAAGCATCTTGCTGCTGAAGGAGATAATTTTCTTTCTTTTCTAATACGGCCATGAGCAAACTCAATCGATTATGATCTATGCCCGTTGCCATACGTCTCGGATTATTAAAAGTTGTCGGTGTCACTAATGCTTGTACTTCAATCAATAAAGGTCTCGTACCTTCCATGGTAGAAACAATCGTGGAACCTGGTACATTGGCTGAACGTTCTTCAAGAAACATTTCCGAAGGGTTTTTAACGCCTTTCAAACCTGTTTGCTTCATCTCAAAGATACCCATTTCATTTGTAGAACCAAAACGGTTTTTCACAGCTCTTAAAATACGATATGCGTGGTGTTCATCACCTTCGAAGTAAAGCACTGTGTCCACCATATGTTCAAGTAAACGCGGCCCAGCGATTTGACCTTCTTTTGTTACATGTCCGACAATAAACGTCGCAATATTCATCTGTTTAGCTATATTCATTAAGCTCTGCGTACTTTCTCTAACTTGTGACACCGAGCCTGGTGCCGAGCTGATTTCAGGGTGGAATATTGTTTGTATAGAATCCACAACAAGTAAATCTGGTTTAATTTGTTTAACCGTTTCATGGATTACTTCTAAATCTGTTTCGGCAAATACATTTAATTCACTAGAATCTTCATCTAATCTTTTCGCTCTTAATTTCGTTTGACTCAATGATTCTTCACCAGTGATATATAATACGTTTTTAGATTGGGATAATGATGCACAAATTTGTAATAGTAATGTCGATTTCCCAATACCAGGATCACCACCAATTAAGACAAGTGAACCATTAACAATACCTCCACCTAGTACGCGGTTAAATTCGTTTGAATTTGTTTTAACCCTAGGTGTTGTTTCATGTTTAATTTCATTTAATTTTTGTACTTTAGATACATTGTCTCGACTGCGTACGCCATGTTTTGGACTGGCTGCCTTTTGTTCGACAATTTCTTCCATTTGATTCCAACCACCACAGTTTGGGCATTTCCCCATCCATTTCAGTGACTGATAACCACATGCCATACATTCAAAAATCACTTTCTTTTTAGCCAAAACAGCACCTCCACCTTTCATTGAACAAATCTATTTTAAACCTCTGACTATTTAAAAACAAATTTTATTCTCAGCAATAATCATTCTCTCAATTAATATGTATATTTCTTAAATTAAAATTATGTATCATTTCAACGTTTCTCATATTGATATAAGCTATTTTTATAAAATACCACGTCTAACGTTTAAGTACCAATCATATTATAGCTTGAATTTACAAATAATAGTATGAATGCATCATGTTGTAAGTTAGTTTCCAATGATAATTTGATAATTTAACCCTTTATACAAAAAAAGGACCTAGGACATGCGATGATGTCCTAGGTCCTAACATTAACTTTATTGATATTATGATTCAGATGTTTCTTTATCTTTAGCTGAATCTTGTCTTTCCGTAATATCATATTTGAATTCTTTACCATCGTGATCAATTTTAACTTCTTTACCTTCAATTTGGTTACCGTCTAAAATCAATTCACTCAAGTTATCTTCAACTGTTTTTTGAATAGCACGAATAAGTGGTCTTGCACCATACTCTGGATCGTAACCTTCTTCGGCAATTTTCTCTTTAGCCGCTTCTGTAACCGATATATTAATATCTTGTTCAGAAAGTCGATTAGTAAGTTTGTTAACCATCATTGTCACAATTTGTTTCAACTCATCTTTAGAAAGTTTGTGGAATACAATGATATCATCAACACGGTTTAAGAACTCTGGACGGAAAGCATTTTTCAATTCTTTCATCATTGTCTTGCGAATTGATTCATAATCTTGACCTTCTGTAGCGCCACCAAAACCAGCAAAACGTTGATCTTGTAATTCTTGCGCGCCAACATTTGATGTCATAATTATTACCGTATTACGGAAGTCAACACGACGACCTTTGGTATCTGTTAGATGACCATCGTCTAACACTTGTAGCAAGATGTTAAATACATCTGGATGTGCTTTTTCGATTTCATCAAATAAAATAACAGAATAAGGTTTACGTCTTACTTTTTCAGTTAATTGTCCACCATCGTCATGTCCTACATAGCCTGGAGGAGCACCAACTAAACGGCTGACAGCATGTTTTTCCATGAACTCACTCATGTCAACGCGGATCATAGCATCGTCTTCACCGAACATAGACTCTGCTAACGCACGTGCTAACTCAGTCTTACCTACACCCGTAGGTCCTAAGAAAATAAAGCTACCGATTGGACGTTTAGGATCTTTCAATCCAGCTCTTGCACGTCTCACTGCTTTACTAATGGATGTCACTGCGTCTTTTTGTCCAATCACTCTATTGTGTAGTGTATCCTCTAAGTTAAGCAGACGATCTGATTCTGTTTCATTAATCTTAGTCAATGGAATACCTGTCCAACCAGCGATCACTTCACCGATATCTTCTTCAGATAATGATGTGTTATCACCGTTTTGAGTATTCTTCCAATTCGTATTAGCTTCTTCATATTGTTTTTCTAATTTAGTTTGTTTATCACGAAGATTTGCGGCATTTTCGAATTCTTGAGCATGTACTGCAGCATCTTTTTCATTTTTGACTTGTTCAATTTGTTGTTCAATTTCTTTTAAGTTTGGTGGTGTTGTATGACTTTTCAGTCTTACTTTTGAACTAGCTTCATCAATTAAATCAATCGCTTTATCTGGTAAGAAACGGTCTGAAACATAGCGATGACTCAATTTAGCAGCTGATACCAATGCTTCATCAGAAATATTGATACGGTGATGTGCTTCATAGCGATCACGTAAACCTTTTAAGATTTCAATAGTGTCTTCTACTGTAGGTTCATCTACTTGAACAGGTTGGAAACGACGTTCAAGTGCTGCATCTTTTTCAATATTATTACGATATTCATCCAATGTTGTCGCACCGATACATTGTAGCTCGCCACGTGCTAAGGCTGGTTTAAGAATATTTGAAGCATCAATCGCACCTTCTGCGCCACCAGCACCAACTAGTGTGTGTAATTCATCAATGAATAATATCACATTACCTGCTTGGTGTATTTCTTCCATAACTTTTTTCAAACGTTCTTCAAATTCACCACGATATTTCGTTCCAGCCACTACTGTTCCCATATCTAATGACATTACACGTTTTCCTTTTAATGTTTCAGGTACTTCATTATTAACAATTGCTAGTGCTAAACCTTCCGCAATTGCTGTTTTACCAACACCTGGTTCACCAATTAATACAGGGTTGTTCTTAGTACGACGACTTAACACTTCAATGACTCTTGTTATTTCTTTATCTCTGCCAATCACTGGATCTAACGTACCGTCTTTAGCGATAACAGTTAAGTCACGTGCAAGACTATCCAATGTTGGTGTGTTATTTGATTTGTTTGCTTGTGCATTTTTGTTGCTCATTTCAGGGCTACCTAACGCTTTAACAACTTGTGCACGTGCTTTTGTTATATTTAAATCTAAGTTTGCAAATACGCGTGCTGCGACACCTTCATTTTCTCTGATTAGACCAAGCAAAATATGCTCTGTTCCAACAAAGTTATGATGTAATTTTCTTGCTTCATCCATTGATAATTCTATAACTTTTTTCGCACGAGGTGTGTAGTGCAATGCACCCATTTGTTCTTGACCATGGCCAATTAATTTTTCTACTTCTTCAACAACTTTTTCTTCAGTAATCTCAAAAGTTTCTAAAACTTTGGCAGCAATACCTTCAGGTTCTTTCATTAAACCTAAAAGTAGATGTTCTGTTCCTATATTTGAATGGTTTAAACGAATTGCTTCTTCTTGAGCATGTGCTAATACACGTTGTGCTCTTTCTGTAAGTCTTCCAAATAGCATAGCGCAACCTCCTAATTTATATGTTCTCTTAATATATCTGCTCTTTTTTCATTAACAGTTCTATCATCTTCATCATCTAATAAAAATGGTGATTGTATCGCAACCATCAGTTCATTAAACTTGAAGTCTTCTAATTCAATGTATTCTAAATCAATACCCAGTTTGACCTCACTTAATCTTAGTGAAGCTTCCTCCATAGATATCAGTCTACTATATTTTAATATACCTAACGAACGATACACTCTATCTAATGTTTCAGTATAGTTATGTCGGTTTAAGCGTTCACGAATCTGCATTTCTTCATTAATAATTTGTTGAACGACTTCTGATAAACTTTCAATGATGTCTTCTTCAGTTTTTCCTAATGTAAGTTGATTTGAAATTTGATAGATATAACCATAAACTTGCGAACCTTCTCCATAAATGCCCCTAATTGTAAAACCGAAACGATTGATTGTTTGTGCAATTCGATTCATTCGTTTCATAATCGTTAGGCCTGGTAAATGCAACATAACACTTGCTCGCATGCCTGTACCAATGTTTGTTGGACAAGTTGTTAAATAGCCTAAAGTTTCATCAAAACTTACATCTAATTCACTGTCTAGTTTATCGTCAATCTCTGAAGCTTTTTCATATAATGAAGATAAAGATAAATCATTTCCCATCGCTTGAATACGCAAATGGTCTTCTTCATTTACCATAATGCTTAACGATTCATCCTCGTTCAGTAGCACTGCCGATGCAGGTTGTCTGATTAATTCTGGACTAATAAGATGTTTCGCGACAAGTTTATATTTACTTTGCTGATCCATTGCGTCTAATCGTTGGACAGCTAAATCGGGAAGCGCATCTTGTACTTCATTAATAATTTTAAAACCATCTTGTTCAGACGGAAACATGAGTGGGTGCACATGGTTTTCAAGATTTCGTGCTAAACGAATCCTTGATGACATAACGATGGGACTTTCTTCTCTATCTCTCATCCATTCACTCATATATGCACTAATATCATTTTTACTCATCATGTTTCACCTCGCTGTCCTCTTTTAATGCCTTGATTTCATCACGAACAACGGCAGCTTCTTCAAAATTTTGCTCTTCTATCAATTGATTTAGATAAGAAGATTTTTCCTCAATTTGTTTTTTTAAAGCCAATTTTCTATGTGAAGATCTCGGTGTTTTTCCAATGTGCTCAATTTGACCACCTTGTACGCGTCGTACAATATCGACTATGTCATCTTTAAATGTCGCATAGCAGTCTGCACAACCAAATTTACCAACATGTGCAATATCTTTTAATGTCATATGGCAAGTTGGACAGCGTTTCTCTTCTTTAAAAGCAATTTCATCAAAATCGATACCATGTTTAGCAGCTAGATGTTGCAAGATTTGTTTGACTACAAACGCACCTTCGATATCATCTTGGGCTTGGATTTGTTGATTTTGTGTCCAAGGATTACCGCCTTGTGCACACGTGGAACATACCCATTTTTCATTTATACCATCTTGCCCTTTCACTGCCAATTTCACTTCTGCTTCATTCAAATGACAATTTTCGCATAGCACGACGCAACACCTCGCTTTAATAATAATTTATAACATGTAACAATCTTTTAATTATATTTGCTCGGATAATATCTCTAGATAGTATATCCATCTTCAATGTTTCTCTATCTATTACAGCGTATATCATTTTTGCTTCTCGCTCATTAATATATGATTTATCTAACAAACCATCCACAATGTAATATGCCTGTTGCTGTGAAATAGATGGCCCTACTAATTGAAGTAAGTGATTAATGTAACCTGTTTCGTCTCTATTTTCAATTTTAGTGATTCGAATGTAACCACCGCCACCTCTTTTACTTTCAATTTCATAGCCATGTTCATTTGTGAAACGTGTTTTGATTACATAATTAAGCTGAGAAGGCACACAGTCAAAGCGCTGCGCAATATTGGTTCGTTGAATTTCAACAACGTCTTCATTGGTGTCTTCAAATAATTTTTTAATGTATTGTTCTATGATGTCGGACATGTTGTGCATGATTATCACCTCTTTTGACCTTCTTTGACTATATTATATGACCAACTTTGACCTTTTTCAACCAATATGTTTTAAAATTTTTAAATTAAACATGTAAGTGCTATCAATTTTATTGTATTATAGAAGTTAAGAAAATTTAAAAGGGATGAATAACTTATGCATATAATTATCGGTTTAATTGGGATAGTAGTGTTTCTTGCATTAGCGTTTCTATTTAGCTCAGATAGAAAAAACATCCGATGGCAATATATCGGACTATTGTTAGTCATACAACTTGTATTCGCATTTATTTTACTTAAAACGAAATTCGGTATCACAGTCATTGGCGGCATATCAGATGGCTTTAACTATTTATTAGCAAAAGCAGCAGAAGGTGTAAACTTTGTCTTTGGTGGTTTTGAATTTGTAGATCCAAAGAACCCTCCATTCTTCTTTAATGTATTATTACCAATCGTATTTATTTCTGCATTAATTGGTATTTTACAATATACGAAAATCCTACCATGGATTATTAATGTACTTGGTTTAGCTATTTCTAAAATAAATGGTATGGGTCGTTTAGAATCTTACAATGCTGTTGCGGCAGCCATTTTAGGACAATCTGAAGTGTTTATTTCATTAAAGAAAGAATTAGCTCATATACCTAAACAACGCCTTTATACTTTGACGGCTTCAGCGATGTCTACAGTATCAGCTTCCATTATTGGTGCCTATTTCACCTTAATCGAGCCACGTTACGTTGTTACGGCAGTCGTATTGAACTTATTTGGCGGTTTCATTATCGCTTCTATCATTAATCCTTATAAAGTAGATGCCAAAGAGGATAAACTAATCGTTCAAGAAAGTGAAGCAGTGAAGCAATCTTTCTTCGAAATGTTAGGCGAGTATATTTTAGACGGTTTTAAAGTAGCAGTTATTGTAGGAGCAATGTTAATTGGTTACATAGCAATTATCGCGTTACTTAACGGTCTTGTCAGTGCAATATTCACTGGTATTTCTGGAGGTAGCATTACTTGGGACTTCCAAACACTTATCGGTTTCGTATTTGCACCATTTGCCTTCTTAGTTGGTGTTCCTTGGAACGATGCTGTACAAGCTGGTTCTATTATGGCGACAAAATTATTATCTAACGAGTTCGTTGCCATGCAAAGCTTAAGCCAAGTGAAAGATATGAGTGAACATGCGAAAGGTGTTATTTCAGTCTTCGTCGTTTCATTTGCGAACTTCAGTTCAATCGGTATCATCTCAGGCGCTATCAAATCATTGAACAATGAAAAAGGTGACATGGTTGCACGTTTCGGATTAAAACTATTATTCGGTGCAACTTTAGTTTCATTTATTTCAGCAGCTATTGCAGGATTCTTTATCTAATTTAAACATAAAAGCAGTCATGTATATTTAAAATACATGACTGCTTTTTACTATATTTATTTTTAAACTTTTTCAGTAAGTGTCGGTTTGACAATTGCTTCAATAAAATACTGTGTCACTCTATAATCATCTGTCAATTCAGGATGGAATGATACACCTAAATAACGTCCTTCTTGAACGGCAACAATTTTATCACCAACTGTACTAAGTACATCAACATCACCATGTGTCGCTTCAATATGAGGTGCTCTGATAAATACGCCTTCGATATCTTCCGCAATGCCTTTTACATCTAATTCACTTTCAAAACTATCTACTTGTCGTCCAAATGAATTTCTTTGAACTGTGATATCGAGTTTATCTAAGTAGCCATCTTCCCCAGAAATCTGTTTAGCCATTACAATAAGACCTGCACATGTGCCAAACATTGGTAATGTTGATTGCTGTAAGGCTTCTTTGAAACCATATAAATTCATTAATCTACGCAATGTTGTGGATTCTCCACCAGGTAAGATCAGACCATCAATCTCTTCTAATTGCTCAATTCGCTTAATTGCAACGCCTTCGTGACCGCTTAATTCTATGTGATGTATATGCTCTCTGACTGCACCTTGAAGTGCTAATACACCAATTTTCATATTACCAACCACGCTCTTGCATACGTTCTTCTAAAGACAGGTCATTGATATCTAAACCTTTCATCGCTATACCTAGCTCTTTTGCTAAACGACCAATTAATTCATAATCTTGATAATGTGTTGTTGCTTGAACAATGGCTTTTGCAAATTTTTCTGGATCTTCAGATTTAAAAATACCTGATCCTACAAACACACCATCTGCGCCTAATTCCATCATTAAAGCGGCATCTTGAGGTGTCGCAACACCACCTGCTGCAAAATTAACTACTGGTAATTTACCATTTTCTTTAATATTTTTTAATACTTCATATGGCGCACCAATATTTTTAGCTTCTGTCATAATCTCATCGTCATTCATAACAGTTAAACGACTTACTTCAGAATTAACTTGTCTCATATGTCTTACTGCTTCCACAATATTACCAGTACCAGGTTCACCTTTCGTACGTAACATCGCTGCACCCTCACCAATACGACGAGCTGCTTCACCTAAATTACGACATCCACAGACAAATGGTACTGTAAATGTATCTTTTCTTAAATGATATTCTTCATCAGCAGGTGTTAATACTTCAGACTCATCGATATAATCTACACCCATAGACTCAAGTACACGTGCCTCCGTAATATGACCGATACGTCCTTTCGCCATGACTGGTATTGAAACAGCATTCATTACTTCCTCTACAATTTTTGGATTAGCCATACGCGCTACGCCACCTGCTGCTCTAATGTCAGATGGTACACGTTCTAACGCCATGACAGCAACCGCTCCTGCTTCTTCCGCAATTTTAGCTTGCTCTGCATTTACAACGTCCATAATGACGCCGCCTTTTTGCATTTCTGCCATGCCTCTTTTAACTCTCTCTGATCCAGTAACTTTAGACATATCTGTATTACCCCTTTACTTAGTTGATTAAATTCATTTTAAGAGATAAACTGGTATTTAAAAAGGTACAATTTCAAAATAATTTAAGGGGTCAGATTTTATGGAAAAACGACATCTATATATAGAATTATATGAAAACTTGAAGCAACAAATTATAGAAGGACAATATCAATCTGGTGATAAATTTCCTTCTAAACGTGCCCTTGGCCAACATTTATCCGTAAGTAATACAACAATCGAGCACGCGTATCAATTTTTATTAGATGAAGGCTATATATATTCCAAACCACGTTCTGGTTATTTCGTTTCAGATATTGAAACATTACCTATCATTAAAAGAAATCATAGTCAGTTAAATGGACCATCTTTAGACATGATTTCTAACAATCGTCATAATGACCAATCATATCAATATGCTTTTAATCTATCTGAAATTGATGCCGAATACTTTCCCATGCTGCAATTTAGAAAGTATGCACGTGATGTCTTTGAAGATGATCAACTCGGTTTACTACAACACACAAATCCCAAAGGAGAGTGGTCATTGCGTCAAGAAATCGCTCATTACCTTTTTAACAGTCGTGGTGTTACTTGTCATCCAGAGCAAATTATCATTGGTTCCTCAACAGAACAGCTTATTAATTTGCTCACAGATATGTTAAGTAAAGAACAGTTTATTATTGAAAACCCAAGTTACCCACCAATCAAACAAGTACTCGATAAGAAGCAAATCCCTTATCTTCAGACACCTGTTAATAAAACAGGGATTGACTTAAACTATTTTAGCCAAACCAATAATAATATTGCCTATGTCACACCGTCTCACCAGTTCCCTACAGGCTACGTAATGAATTTAAAAAAAAGAACCCAACTTATAAATTGGGCACATCAAAATGAATATAGATATATTATTGAAGATGACTACGATTCCGAATTTCGTTACTTCGGAAAACCAATACCTGCGTTACAGAGTTTAGATACCAAAGACAAAGTGATCTATATAAGTACATTTTCTAAATCCCTTTTCCCAAGTTGTAGAATAGCTTATTTAGTTTTACCAAAAAAATTGTTAGCACAATATGAACATTTAAAAAACAAAGAAGGTAACACCGTACCTGCACATTTACAAAAAATAGTAGCTAATTTTATGGAATCAGGTAGTTTCGAAAGGCATCTTAACAAAATGAGAAAAGTATATAGCAGAAAACTAAAATTCATTCTAGAAAAACTAAAACCGTATGAAGATCAATTACAAATAGATGGTGCACTTGCTGGCATGCACTTCACTTTAACTGTAAAAAACGGCTATTCAATGGATCAGTGCCTTAAAAACGCTGCAAACAACCAATTGAAAATTCTACCTTTTTATCACTATGATAAAAACCAAACATCTGTGAAATTTATTTTAGGTTTTGGAGGGATACCCTTTTCAAAATTAAATGATCATACCAACGCATTAATAAATAGTCTATGTCTATAATATGATTATTAATTTTTTATTGCTCAAATTTCCCTAACATTTTTTTACCATTTCGATAAAGTGTTACTTTTCAATTTATTGAAATTAGTAACACTTATGCAAGTGCTTTAGCACTTGTTTATTCGAAATTAACTTGTAGCTCGCTTCGTCTTTTGCTCAGTTCGTCAGCTTCAAACGCTTTCTCATAATAGCTTATTTTAGCTTTTTCAGTTCTTCGAACTGGAAGTTAAGCTTTTTTAACATAAAAAAAGAGACCCGCTTGGGTCTCTGATTGCCTGGCAACGTCCTACTCTTGCGGAACGTAAGTCCGACTACCATTGGCGCTAAGGAGCTTAACTTCTGTGTTCGGCATGGGAACAGGTGTGACCTCCTTGCCATTGTCACCAGACAATGAAATGTATGAAATTATACATTCAAAACTAGATAGTAAGTAAAATATGATTCAACCAAACAAAACATTTAAAATTTGATTAAGTCTTCGATCGATTAGTATTCGTCAGCTGCACATATCGCTATGCTTCCACCTCGAACCTATTAACCTCATCATCTTTGAGGGATCTTATAACCGAAGTTGGGAAATCTCATCTTGAGGGGGGCTTCATGCTTAGATGC
The DNA here is from genome assembly GCF_056529615.1 of Staphylococcus sp. Z5-21. Lineage (NCBI taxonomy): Bacteria > Bacillati > Bacillota > Bacilli > Caryophanales > Staphylococcaceae > Staphylococcus > Staphylococcus sp. Z5-21. The sequence continues at coordinate 2,347,706 of NZ_CP096462.1, forward strand.
TTTCAGCACTTATCCCGTCCATACATAGCTACCCAGCGATGCCGTTGGCACGACAACTGGTACACCAGAGGTATGTCCATCCCGGTCCTCTCGTACTAAGGACAGCTCCTCTCAAATTTCCTACGCCCACGACGGATAGGGACCGAACTGTCTCACGACGTTCTGAACCCAGCTCGCGTACCGCTTTAATGGGCGAACAGCCCAACCCTTGGGACCGACTACAGCCCCAGGATGCGATGAGCCGACATCGAGGTGCCAAACCTCCCCGTCGATGTGAACTCTTGGGGGAGATAAGCCTGTTATCCCCGGGGTAGCTTTTATCCGTTGAGCGATGGCCCTTCCATGCGGAACCACCGGATCACTAAGTCCGTCTTTCGACCCTGCTCGACTTGTAAGTCTCGCAGTCAAGCTTCCTTATGCCTTTACACTCTATGAATGATTTCCAACCATTCTGAGGAAACCTTTGAGCGCCTCCGTTACTCTTTAGGAGGCGACCGCCCCAGTCAAACTGCCCATCTGACACTGTCTCCCACCATGATAAATGGTGCGGGTTAGAAATCCAACACAGCGAGGGTAGTATCCCACCAACGCCTCCACGTAAGCTAGCGCTCACGTATCTCAGGCTCCTACCTATCCTGTACAAGCTGTGCCGAATTTCAATATCAGACTACAGTAAAGCTCCACGGGGTCTTTCCGTCCTGTCGCGGGTAACCTGCATCTTCACAGGTACTATGATTTCACCGAGTCTCTCGTTGAGACAGTGCCCAAATCGTTACGCCTTTCGTGCGGGTCGGAACTTACCCGACAAGGAATTTCGCTACCTTAGGACCGTTATAGTTACGGCCGCCGTTTACTGGGGCTTCGATTCGTAGCTTCGCAGAAGCTAACCACTCCTCTTAACCTTCCAGCACCGGGCAGGCGTCAGCCCCTATACATCACCTTACGGTTTAGCAGAGACCTGTGTTTTTGATAAACAGTCGCTTGGGCCTATTCACTGCGGCTCTCCTGGGCGTTAACCCTAAAGAGCACCCCTTCTCCCGAAGTTACGGGGTCATTTTGCCGAGTTCCTTAACGAGAGTTCGCTCGCTCACCTTAGAATTCTCATCTTGACTACCTGTGTCGGTTTGCGGTACGGGCACCACAATTCTAGCTAGAGGCTTTTCTTGGCAGTGTGAAATCAACGACTCGAGGAAACAATTTCCTCTCCCCATCACAGCTCAATCTTAAGAGTGCCGGATTTGCCTAACACTCAATCTCACTGCTTGGACGTACAATCCAATCGTACGCTTCGCCTATCCTACTGCGTCCCCCCATCGCTTAAAACGAATAATGGTGGTACAGGAATATCAACCTGTTATCCATCGCCTACGCCTATCGGCCTCAGCTTAGGACCCGACTAACCCAGAGCGGACGAGCCTTCCTCTGGAAACCTTAGTCAATCGGTGGACGGGATTCTCACCCGTCTTTCGCTACTCACACCGGCATTCTCACTTCTAAGCGCTCCACATGTCCTTGCGATCATGCTTCAACGCCCTTAGAACGCTCTCCTACCATTGTCCTTACGGACAATCCACAGCTTCGGTAATATGTTTAGCCCCGGTACATTTTCGGCGCAGTGTCACTCGACTAGTGAGCTATTACGCACTCTTTAAATGATGGCTGCTTCTAAGCCAACATCCTAGTTGTCTGGGCAACGCCACATCCTTTTCCACTTAACATATATTTTGGGACCTTAGCTGGTGGTCTGGGCTGTTTCCCTTTCGAACACGGACCTTATCACCCGCGTTCTGACTCCCAAGTTAAATTGATTGGCATTCGGAGTTTGTCTGAATTCGGTAACCCGATAAGGGCCCCTCGTCCAAACAGTGCTCTACCTCCAATAATCATCACTTGAGGCTAGCCCTAAAGCTATTTCGGAGAGAACCAGCTATCTCCAGGTTCGATTGGAATTTCTCCGCTACCCACAACTCATCCGCTCACTTTTCAACGTAAGTCGGTTCGGTCCTCCATTCAGTGTTACCTGAACTTCAACCTGGTCATGGGTAGATCACCTGGTTTCGGGTCTACGACCAAATACTCAACGCCCTATTCAGACTCGCTTTCGCTACGGCTCCACATTCACTGCTTAACCTTGCATCAAATCGTAACTCGCCGGTTCATTCTACAAAAGGCACGCCATCACCCATTAACGGGCTCTGACTACTTGTAAGCACACGGTTTCAAGTTCTATTTCACTCCCCTTCCGGGGTACTTTTCACCTTTCCCTCACGGTACTGGTTCACTATCGGTCACTAGAGAGTATTTAGCCTTGGGAGATGGTCCTCCCAGATTCCGACGGAATTTCTCGTGTTCCGTCGTACTCAGGATCCACTCAAGAGTGAACAAACTTTCGACTACAGGATTATTACCTTCTTTGATTCATCTTTCCAGATGATTCGTCTAGTCTGTTCTTTTGTAACTCCGTATAGAGTGTCCTACAACCCCAACAAGCAAGCTCATTGGTTTGGGCTCTTCCCGTTTCGCTCGCCGCTACTCAGGGAATCGATTTTTCTTTCTCTTCCTGCGGGTACTAAGATGTTTCAGTTCTCCGCGTCTGCCTTCAGATATGCTATGTATTTACATATCGATAACACGACATAACTCGTGCTGGGTTTCCCCATTCGGAAATCTCTGGATCAAAGCTTACTTACAGCTCCCCAAAGCATATCGTCGTTAGTAACGTCCTTCGTCGGCTTCTAGTGCCAAGGCATCCACCGTGCGCCCTTAATAACTTAATCTTTTTTGACTTTCAACACGAACAAGTCGGTTGAAAACCCAAAATGTTATTAATCTGTGAGTGTTCTTTCGAACACTAGCGATTATTTCTTTTTGAATTCAAAGCTTGTTAAAAAACTCTAATTCACTCGGTTTTGCTTGGTAAAATCATAAATTTTACTTACTTATCTAGTTTTCAATGTACAAAAAATGGTGGGCCTAAGTGGACTCGAACCACCGACCTCACGCTTATCAGGCGTGCGCTCTAACCAGCTGAGCTATAGGCCCATTTATTTTTGAATACTCCAATGAGCATTCAAAACTGAATACAATATGTCAATGTTATTCCTGCATCTTCGTAAGAAGATGTTCCGAATATATCCTTAGAAAGGAGGTGATCCAGCCGCACCTTCCGATACGGCTACCTTGTTACGACTTCACCCCAATCATTTGTCCCACCTTCGACGGCTAGCTCCATAAATGGTTACTCCACCGGCTTCGGGTGTTACAAACTCTCGTGGTGTGACGGGCGGTGTGTACAAGACCCGGGAACGTATTCACCGTAGCATGCTGATCTACGATTACTAGCGATTCCAGCTTCATGTAGTCGAGTTGCAGACTACAATCCGAACTGAGAACAACTTTATGGGATTTGCATGACCTCGCGGTTTAGCTGCCCTTTGTATTGTCCATTGTAGCACGTGTGTAGCCCAAATCATAAGGGGCATGATGATTTGACGTCATCCCCACCTTCCTCCGGTTTGTCACCGGCAGTCAACCTAGAGTGCCCAACTTAATGATGGCAACTAAGCTTAAGGGTTGCGCTCGTTGCGGGACTTAACCCAACATCTCACGACACGAGCTGACGACAACCATGCACCACCTGTCACTTTGTCCCCCGAAGGGGAAGGCTCTATCTCTAGAGTTTTCAAAGGATGTCAAGATTTGGTAAGGTTCTTCGCGTTGCTTCGAATTAAACCACATGCTCCACCGCTTGTGCGGGTCCCCGTCAATTCCTTTGAGTTTCAACCTTGCGGTCGTACTCCCCAGGCGGAGTGCTTAATGCGTTAGCTGCAGCACTAAGGGGCGGAAACCCCCTAACACTTAGCACTCATCGTTTACGGCGTGGACTACCAGGGTATCTAATCCTGTTTGATCCCCACGCTTTCGCACATCAGCGTCAGTTACAGACCAGAAAGTCGCCTTCGCCACTGGTGTTCCTCCATATCTCTGCGCATTTCACCGCTACACATGGAATTCCACTTTCCTCTTCTGCACTCAAGTTTCCCAGTTTCCAATGACCCTCCACGGTTGAGCCGTGGGCTTTCACATCAGACTTAAGAAACCGCCTACGCGCGCTTTACGCCCAATAATTCCGGATAACGCTTGCCACCTACGTATTACCGCGGCTGCTGGCACGTAGTTAGCCGTGGCTTTCTGATTAGGTACCGTCAAGACATGCACAGTTACTTACACGTTTGTTCTTCCCTAATAACAGAGTTTTACGAGCCGAAACCCTTCATCACTCACGCGGCGTTGCTCCGTCAGGCTTTCGCCCATTGCGGAAGATTCCCTACTGCTGCCTCCCGTAGGAGTCTGGACCGTGTCTCAGTTCCAGTGTGGCCGATCACCCTCTCAGGTCGGCTACGTATCGTCGCCTTGGTAAGCCGTTACCTTACCAACTAGCTAATACGGCGCGGGTCCATCTATAAGTGATAGCAAAACCATCTTTCACTTTAGAACCATGCGGTTCCAAATGTTATCCGGTATTAGCTTCGGTTTCCCGAAGTTATCCCAGTCTTATAGGTAGGTTACCCACGTGTTACTCACCCGTCCGCCGCTAACGTCAAAGGAGCAAGCTCCTTATCTGTTCGCTCGACTTGCATGTATTAGGCACGCCGCCAGCGTTCATCCTGAGCCAGGATCAAACTCTCCATAAATGAATTATGATGTTTGATTAGCTCATAAAATACTAATTTGTGTTATCTCTAACACTTGTTTTGAACCAACAATTTAATGTTGCGTTCGGAATTAACGTTGACATATTGCAATTCAGTTTTCAATGTTCATTTCTTCAATCACAAGAAACAATTTTACTTGTTTTGACTTATAAAGTCAAGAACTTTTTCAAATTTATTTTGTTAAAACTTCCATAAAAAAACGACCCAAAGGTCAAAATGGAATTGCCTGGCAACGTCCTACTCTTGCGGAACGTAAGTCCGACTACCATCGGCGCTAAGGAGCTTAACTTCTGTGTTCGGCATGGGAACAGGTGTGACCTCCTTGCCATTGTCACCAGACAATGAAATGTATGAAATTATACATTCAAAACTAGATAGTAAGTAAAATATGATTCAACCAAACAAAACATTTAAAATTTGATTAAGTCTTCGATCGATTAGTATTCGTCAGCTGCACATATCGCTATGCTTCCACCTCGAACCTATTAACCTCATCATCTTTGAGGGATCTTATAACCGAAGTTGGGAAATCTCATCTTGAGGGGGGCTTCATGCTTAGATGCTTTCAGCACTTATCCCGTCCATACATAGCTACCCAGCGATGCCGTTGGCACGACAACTGGTACACCAGAGGTATGTCCATCCCGGTCCTCTCGTACTAAGGACAGCTCCTCTCAAATTTCCTACGCCCACGACGGATAGGGACCGAACTGTCTCACGACGTTCTGAACCCAGCTCGCGTACCGCTTTAATGGGCGAACAGCCCAACCCTTGGGACCGACTACAGCCCCAGGATGCGATGAGCCGACATCGAGGTGCCAAACCTCCCCGTCGATGTGAACTCTTGGGGGAGATAAGCCTGTTATCCCCGGGGTAGCTTTTATCCGTTGAGCGATGGCCCTTCCATGCGGAACCACCGGATCACTAAGTCCGTCTTTCGACCCTGCTCGACTTGTAAGTCTCGCAGTCAAGCTTCCTTATGCCTTTACACTCTATGAATGATTTCCAACCATTCTGAGGAAACCTTTGAGCGCCTCCGTTACTCTTTAGGAGGCGACCGCCCCAGTCAAACTGCCCATCTGACACTGTCTCCCACCATGATAAATGGTGCGGGTTAGAAATCCAACACAGCGAGGGTAGTATCCCACCAACGCCTCCACGTAAGCTAGCGCTCACGTATCTCAGGCTCCTACCTATCCTGTACAAGCTGTGCCGAATTTCAATATCAGACTACAGTAAAGCTCCACGGGGTCTTTCCGTCCTGTCGCGGGTAACCTGCATCTTCACAGGTACTATGATTTCACCGAGTCTCTCGTTGAGACAGTGCCCAAATCGTTACGCCTTTCGTGCGGGTCGGAACTTACCCGACAAGGAATTTCGCTACCTTAGGACCGTTATAGTTACGGCCGCCGTTTACTGGGGCTTCGATTCGTAGCTTCGCAGAAGCTAACCACTCCTCTTAACCTTCCAGCACCGGGCAGGCGTCAGCCCCTATACATCACCTTACGGTTTAGCAGAGACCTGTGTTTTTGATAAACAGTCGCTTGGGCCTATTCACTGCGGCTCTCCTGGGCGTTAACCCTAAAGAGCACCCCTTCTCCCGAAGTTACGGGGTCATTTTGCCGAGTTCCTTAACGAGAGTTCGCTCGCTCACCTTAGAATTCTCATCTTGACTACCTGTGTCGGTTTGCGGTACGGGCACCACAATTCTAGCTAGAGGCTTTTCTTGGCAGTGTGAAATCAACGACTCGAGGAAACAATTTCCTCTCCCCATCACAGCTCAATCTTAAGAGTGCCGGATTTGCCTAACACTCAATCTCACTGCTTGGACGTACAATCCAATCGTACGCTTCGCCTATCCTACTGCGTCCCCCCCATCGCTTAAAACGAATAATGGTGGTACAGGAATATCAACCTGTTATCCATCGCCTACGCCTATCGGCCTCAGCTTAGGACCCGACTAACCCAGAGCGGACGAGCCTTCCTCTGGAAACCTTAGTCAATCGGTGGACGGGATTCTCACCCGTCTTTCGCTACTCACACCGGCATTCTCACTTCTAAGCGCTCCACATGTCCTTGCGATCATGCTTCAACGCCCTTAGAACGCTCTCCTACCATTGTCCTTACGGACAATCCACAGCTTCGGTAATATGTTTAGCCCCGGTACATTTTCGGCGCAGTGTCACTCGACTAGTGAGCTATTACGCACTCTTTAAATGATGGCTGCTTCTAAGCCAACATCCTAGTTGTCTGGGCAACGCCACATCCTTTTCCACTTAACATATATTTTGGGACCTTAGCTGGTGGTCTGGGCTGTTTCCCTTTCGAACACGGACCTTATCACCCGCGTTCTGACTCCCAAGTTAAATTGATTGGCATTCGGAGTTTGTCTGAATTCGGTAACCCGATAAGGGCCCCTCGTCCAAACAGTGCTCTACCTCCAATAATCATCACTTGAGGCTAGCCCTAAAGCTATTTCGGAGAGAACCAGCTATCTCCAGGTTCGATTGGAATTTCTCCGCTACCCACAACTCATCCGCTCACTTTTCAACGTAAGTCGGTTCGGTCCTCCATTCAGTGTTACCTGAACTTCAACCTGGTCATGGGTAGATCACCTGGTTTCGGGTCTACGACCAAATACTCAACGCCCTATTCAGACTCGCTTTCGCTACGGCTCCACATTCACTGCTTAACCTTGCATCAAATCGTAACTCGCCGGTTCATTCTACAAAAGGCACGCCATCACCCATTAACGGGCTCTGACTACTTGTAAGCACACGGTTTCAAGTTCTATTTCACTCCCCTTCCGGGGTACTTTTCACCTTTCCCTCACGGTACTGGTTCACTATCGGTCACTAGAGAGTATTTAGCCTTGGGAGATGGTCCTCCCAGATTCCGACGGAATTTCTCGTGTTCCGTCGTACTCAGGATCCACTCAAGAGTGAACAAACTTTCGACTACAGGATTATTACCTTCTTTGATTCATCTTTCCAGATGATTCGTCTAGTCTGTTCTTTTGTAACTCCGTATAGAGTGTCCTACAACCCCAACAAGCAAGCTCATTGGTTTGGGCTCTTCCCGTTTCGCTCGCCGCTACTCAGGGAATCGATTTTTCTTTCTCTTCCTGCGGGTACTAAGATGTTTCAGTTCTCCGCGTCTGCCTTCAGATATGCTATGTATTTACATATCGATAACACGACATAACTCGTGCTGGGTTTCCCCATTCGGAAATCTCTGGATCAAAGCTTACTTACAGCTCCCCAAAGCATATCGTCGTTAGTAACGTCCTTCGTCGGCTTCTAGTGCCAAGGCATCCACCGTGCGCCCTTAATAACTTAATCTTTTTTGACTTTCAACACGAACAAGTCGGTTGAAAACCCAAAATGTTATTAATCTGTGAGTGTTCTTTCGAACACTAGCGATTATTTCTTTTTGAATTCAAAGCTTGTTAAAAAACTCTAATTCACTCGGTTTTGCTTGGTAAAATCATAAATTTTACTTACTTATCTAGTTTTCAATGTACAAAATAATGCAATGAATACTCCAATGAGTATTCAAAACTGAATACAATATGTCAATGTTATTCCTGCATCTTCGTAAGAAGATGTTCCGAATATATCCTTAGAAAGGAGGTGATCCAGCCGCACCTTCCGATACGGCTACCTTGTTACGACTTCACCCCAATCATTTGTCCCACCTTCGACGGCTAGCTCCATAAATGGTTACTCCACCGGCTTCGGGTGTTACAAACTCTCGTGGTGTGACGGGCGGTGTGTACAAGACCCGGGAACGTATTCACCGTAGCATGCTGATCTACGATTACTAGCGATTCCAGCTTCATGTAGTCGAGTTGCAGACTACAATCCGAACTGAGAACAACTTTATGGGATTTGCATGACCTCGCGGTTTAGCTGCCCTTTGTATTGTCCATTGTAGCACGTGTGTAGCCCAAATCATAAGGGGCATGATGATTTGACGTCATCCCCACCTTCCTCCGGTTTGTCACCGGCAGTCAACCTAGAGTGCCCAACTTAATGATGGCAACTAAGCTTAAGGGTTGCGCTCGTTGCGGGACTTAACCCAACATCTCACGACACGAGCTGACGACAACCATGCACCACCTGTCACTTTGTCCCCCGAAGGGGAAGGCTCTATCTCTAGAGTTTTCAAAGGATGTCAAGATTTGGTAAGGTTCTTCGCGTTGCTTCGAATTAAACCACATGCTCCACCGCTTGTGCGGGTCCCCGTCAATTCCTTTGAGTTTCAACCTTGCGGTCGTACTCCCCAGGCGGAGTGCTTAATGCGTTAGCTGCAGCACTAAGGGGCGGAAACCCCCTAACACTTAGCACTCATCGTTTACGGCGTGGACTACCAGGGTATCTAATCCTGTTTGATCCCCACGCTTTCGCACATCAGCGTCAGTTACAGACCAGAAAGTCGCCTTCGCCACTGGTGTTCCTCCATATCTCTGCGCATTTCACCGCTACACATGGAATTCCACTTTCCTCTTCTGCACTCAAGTTTCCCAGTTTCCAATGACCCTCCACGGTTGAGCCGTGGGCTTTCACATCAGACTTAAGAAACCGCCTACGCGCGCTTTACGCCCAATAATTCCGGATAACGCTTGCCACCTACGTATTACCGCGGCTGCTGGCACGTAGTTAGCCGTGGCTTTCTGATTAGGTACCGTCAAGACATGCACAGTTACTTACACGTTTGTTCTTCCCTAATAACAGAGTTTTACGAGCCGAAACCCTTCATCACTCACGCGGCGTTGCTCCGTCAGGCTTTCGCCCATTGCGGAAGATTCCCTACTGCTGCCTCCCGTAGGAGTCTGGACCGTGTCTCAGTTCCAGTGTGGCCGATCACCCTCTCAGGTCGGCTACGTATCGTCGCCTTGGTAAGCCGTTACCTTACCAACTAGCTAATACGGCGCGGGTCCATCTATAAGTGATAGCAAAACCATCTTTCACTTTAGAACCATGCGGTTCCAAATGTTATCCGGTATTAGCTTCGGTTTCCCGAAGTTATCCCAGTCTTATAGGTAGGTTACCCACGTGTTACTCACCCGTCCGCCGCTAACGTCAAAGGAGCAAGCTCCTTATCTGTTCGCTCGACTTGCATGTATTAGGCACGCCGCCAGCGTTCATCCTGAGCCAGGATCAAACTCTCCATAAATGAATTATGATGTTTGATTAGCTCATAAAATACTAATTTGTGTTATCTCTAACACTTGTTTTGAACCAACAATTTAATGTTGCGTTCGGAATTAACGTTGACATATTGCAATTCAGTTTTCAATGTTCATTTCTTCAATAATAATCAATATGGTGGAGACTAGCGGGATCGAACCGCTGACCTCCTGCGTGCAAAGCAGGCGCTCTCCCATCTGAGCTAAGCCCCCATACTATTTTCAAAAAGAGTCGGGAAGACAGGATTCGAACCTGCGACCCCTTGGTCCCAAACCAAGTGCTCTACCAAGCTGAGCTACTTCCCGTATATATAATTAACATGCATTTTAAAATGGTGCGCCCGACAGGGGTCGAACCTGTAACCTCTTGATTCGTAGTCAAGTACTCTATCCAGTTGAGCTACGGGCGCTATATTAAAATGATGGTGCCGAGGACCGGAATCGAACCGGTACGATAATCACTTATCGCAGGATTTTAAGTCCTGTGCGTCTGCCAGTTCCGCCACCCCGGCAAAAATAATGGAGCAGAAGACGGGATTCGAACCCGCGACCCCGACCTTGGCAAGGTCGTATTCTACCGCTGAACTACTTCTGCAAAATGAAACTGGATGAGCCATAGTGGGCTCGAACCACTGACCCTCTGATTAAAAGTCAGATGCTCTACCAACTGAGCTAATGGCTCATGAAATGGTGCCGGCCAGAGGACTTGAACCCCCAACCTACTGATTACAAGTCAGTTGCTCTACCAGTTGAGCTAGGCCGGCTATTCATTTGAAATGGTGGAGGATGACGGGTTCGAACCGCCGACCCTCTGCTTGTAAGGCAGATGCTCTCCCAGCTGAGCTAATCCTCCACATAAAATCAATTCGATTACTAAGCCTGGCAACGTCCTACTCTTGCGGAACGTAAGTCCGACTACCATCGGCGCTAAAGAGCTTAACTTCTGTGTTCGGCATGGGAACAGGTGTGACCTCTTTGCTATTGCCACCAGACAAAATAACTTACTCAATTAATGATACATTGTTTAACGATTATTTGCAATAGTCAATTTTACACTATCTTTAAATTTTCTTTACAAGATCTTCACTTGAATATTTGTTATGTAATAACTCGTTTTTGACGACTTTTATATATTACAACGTTTTAACATTTAAGTCAATAGCTTTTCAAACATTTACTTAAATTATTTTGTTGCATTTGTTAAGCCGTATCTCGTTTCTTTAACTCGACTTGAACTATCTTACCATATAGAAACTGACTTTTCCATCCTTTTTTCAGTTTATTTTTATATTTTTATAGCAGAATCTTACTTAAATGTATCTTATTACTTTAAAGAATTAAATTCATGTACTGATTTTCTTCTAAGTTATATTATATTCGCGATAAACACGCCTTGTAAATAGCATAAAAAAAGATCAATCTTCACACATCAATTACATGATGTATAAAGATTGATCCAGTTCTATTATATTTATCGCTATTATTTTTGTCTCATATAAGGGAACAGTAATACGTCTCTAATAGAGGCAGAATCTGTAAGTAACATAACCAATCTGTCAATTCCGATTCCTAATCCACCTGTAGGAGGCATACCATATTCTAACGCCTCGATAAAGTCTTCATCCATTTCATGCGCTTCATCGTTGCCTTGTTCTTTTTCTACTAATTGCGCTTCAAATCTTGCTCTTTGATCGATTGGATCATTTAATTCAGTAAATGCATTACCGTGTTCTCTTCCAACAATAAACAACTCAAAGCGATCTGTAAATCTTGGATCTTCCGCATTTTTCTTAGCTAATGGAGAGATTTCAATTGGGTGACCATATATAAATGTTGGTTGAATGAGTGTTTCTTCAACTTTTTGTTCAAAGAACTCATTTAATATATGACCATATTTCATATTATCTGTAATTTCTATGCCGTGTTCTTTAGCAGCTATTTTCGCATCTTCGTCACTTTGAATGTTGAAGAAGTCGACACCCGTTTCTTCTTTAACGGCATCGGCCATATGGATTCGTTTCCATTTAGATTCTAAATCTATTGTTTCTTCTCCATACGTTACTTTCGCAGTACCTAATACTTTTTCAGATATATGTCTAATCATATTTTCTGTAATATCCATAATATCATGATAATCAGCGTAAGCTTCATATAATTCAATCATAGTAAATTCCGGATTATGTCTTGTAGACACACCTTCATTTCTAAATACACGACCTATTTCATAAACTTTTTCTAATCCACCAACAATTAAACGTTTCAAATGTAATTCAATCGCAATTCTCATATATAAGGTAGCGTCTAACGCATTATGATGTGTAACGAAAGGACGTGCAGCTGCTCCACCTGCGATTTGGTGCATCATAGGTGTTTCTACTTCTAAAAATCCTTGTTGATTTAAATAGTTACGCATCTCTTGCAATATTTTACTACGTTTAATGAATGTTTGTGTACTATCTTGGTTAGTAATTAAGTCTAAATAACGCTGACGATAACGTTGTTCTATATCTTGTAAGCCATGGAACTTATCTGGGAGTGGACGTAAGGCTTTTGTTAATAAAGTGAATGACTGTGCTTTAACTGATAGTTCACCAGTGTTAGTTTTAAACATTACGCCTTCCACGCCTACTATATCTCCAAGATCTGCAGAATTCCAAATAGCAAATTGATCTTCACCTACTTGGTCTTTTCTTACATAAATCTGTATTTGACCACTTAAATCTTGAACGTGTGCAAAGCCCGCTTTACCTTTTCCGCGTTTCGTCATTAAACGTCCAGCAATACTTACATGACTTTCTTCTTCTTTTTCATGTAATTCTTCTTTGCTAAATTGATCCCAGTCTTCATGTAATGGGGTTGCCATTGAAGTACGATCAAATTTTTGACCAAATGGATCTATTCCTAAATCATATAGTTCTTGTAATTTTTGGCGACGGACCTGCATTTGGTCATTCATTTCTTCTGACATAACTTTCTCTCCTTTATGCTTCTTGTTCTACTTTCACTTTCTATTGCTTGGACTTCTAATTGAAATATTTAAATAAAAATGATCATTTATTACCGAATTTCAACTTAACAAAACATTTTCTGCTTTGTTTATTCTTAGAAGTGAGTATCCTTAAGGATAGCTAAACACATTCATATGTACTTCTCACATTCCAACTTTCTCACTCTTCAATTCTACTAGACGATGCAAACGGAATAAAGTTATTTAAACTTTTTTCTGGATTTTATTGATTCACTTATAAATACTTAATTTCAAATAGATAATCGTGCAACTGACACGCGGCCAGTGATTAAATACTGATAGTTACATATGCAGTTCTTCATAAAAAGCACTAAGTTATACACGTCAATGGGTGCATGCATATATTTTATATGCCTAAATCGCTCGACATGTACTCACACGACTGACAGTAACTCATTAAATTCAATCCATATAATGTACGTGCACATAACCGCTTCAAAAATACGCATTTACGCACATTTATTAAAATTCATATTTTCTAACTGACTCATCTGGTATCACTAAATGCCCTATTTCCTTATTTGAATTAGGTTCAATGACATTCGTTGCAATGTCATTCAATGGAATAAGTACAAACGAACGTTCCAACATACGTGGATGTGGCACTATTAACTCAGATTCATTAATAATTTGATCTCCATATAATAAGATATCAACATCTAAGGTTCTTGGCCCCCAACGTATATCTCTCACTCGATGTAGTTGTTGCTCAGTATCCAAACAGGCTTTCAATAATTCGTTAGGCTCCAATGTGGTTTGAACTTCAATACATTGATTCAAAAATTGCGGTTGATCTACATAACCTACTGGGTCCGTCTCATAAATCGGTGACTTCTGTGTAACTGTAATGCCCTCTTTATCATTTAAAATCGATATGGCCGCTTCAAGCTGAGTCAACCGCTCCCCAACATTACTTCCTAAACCTAAATATGCGTATGTCATGCGCGACTCTCCCTCACTATTTCTACACCTACACCATCATAATGACCTGGTATGGGTGGATTCTCTTTAGTGATTCTGACTTTCGTTTCCACTACACGATTATAGTGTGAATTTATACGTTTTGCAATACGTTCCGCTAGATGCTCCAATAAATTTACCGGCTCACCTTCCATAATTGCTTTAACATCTTCAAATACTTCACCATAGTGTACCGTATCCTTAACATCATCTGACTGACCTGCTGTGCTCAAATCAACATTCATCGTAATATCAACGATAAATATTTGGCCAATTTCATTTTCAGCTGGTAGCGCACCATGATAACTATAAAATCTCATACCATTAAGAAATATTGTGTCGCTCATTATCATTCTCCTTTAAATAATCCATGCTTTGTCCTAAACGAACATTCAGCGCGACATTATGTACTCTAACCGCTTTTACGCCTTCCATTATACCATAGGCTGTAGTAGCAGCTGTTGCTTCATCTCGTTCAACAGGTGTGGTCTCTTGCTCAATCATTTCTTTAATAAATCTTTTTCTACTTGTTGCCAACAGTACTGGGTAACCTGTAGCTACAAGTTCGTCTAATCGTGCCATGACTTCTTTTTCTTCCTCTCTAGTTTTTGCAAACCCAATACCTGGATCGAGCCAAACTTTATGTTGAGGAATGCCAGCCATTTCAGCTTTATTTGCTTGTTTAAGCAAGTACACTAACATTTCATCAACAACTGGTTCTGATCTTTGACCATCGCCATTGTGCATTAACACAATTTCTCCCTCGTATTTTGCAACAATATCAAATATACGTGCATCATTTAGTCCAGCCCATTGATCATTTATCATCGTTGCACCTAATTTCATCGCTGCTTCTGCTACTTCACTTCTATATGTATCGATTGATAGTTGAACGTCTAAGTGACTCAATGCCTTCACTACCGGTAATACACGGTCCAATTCCTCTTCTACAGTAATTTCTTCGAATCCTGGTCTTGTAGATATACCACCAACATCTATAATATCCACACCCTCTTCTACCATTTCCTCTGCCCTTTTCACTGCACGATCGACTGTATTATATTTACCGCCGTCTGAAAATGAATCCGGTGTAACGTTTAATATGCCCATAATTTTTGTATGTGTCATAATCATTTTGCTTCCTTTCACTTATAAAATGATTTTATCTTTAAGTTGTTATCTTATTTCTATAATAACGTTATTTGCTATATTTTTCAGTAATCAGCGCTTAATCCATACATATACCAACCTAAAATTTAACATTATCCTTGAACATATTAAAAGGCACTGCAAAACAAAAAGCCGGTGCACATTTATATGTGCCCGGCTCAATTTCACGTTATATTGGATTAGTCATCAAATGCGAATAAAGGAGTAGAAAGGTAACGTTCACCATTACTTGGTAATACAGTCACTACTGTTTTACCTTTTCCTAATTGTTTCGCTTTTTCAATAGCCGCATAAATAGCAGCACCTGAAGAAATACCACATAAGATACCTTCTTCTTTAGCAACTTTACGCGCCATGTCCATTGCAGTTTCATTACCTACTTGAACTACTTCGTCATAGATATTTTCATCTAAAGTGTCTGGAATAAATCCTGCACCTAAACCTTGTAGTTTATGTGGACCAGGTTCGCCACCACTTAATACAGGTGAATCTTCTGGTTCAATCGCAACTAAGTTAATGTCTGGGTAGTTTTCTTTCAATACTTTACCAGCACCACTTAATGTACCACCAGTACCAACACCAGCTAAGAATGAATCAATTGTTTTACCTTCAAATTGCTGAACTAATTCTGGACCTGTTGTTAATTCGTGAACACGAGGATTAGCAGGGTTCTCAAATTGTTGAGGTTCATAATAACCATGTTCTTCTTTTAATTCTTTTGCTTTTTTAATCGCGCCTTTCATAGCTTCTGAACCAGGCGTTAATACTAATTCTGCGCCATATGCTTTTAATAAATTACGACGCTCTTGACTCATTGTTTCAGGCATAGTGAAAACGGCTTTATAACCTTTAGCAGCACAAACAAATGCTAAACCAATACCAGTGTTACCACTTGTTGGTTCAACAATCGTATCACCTGGTTTGATTTTGCCTGCTTTTTCAGCTTCTTCAATCATCGCTAATGCAATACGATCTTTTACAGAACCACCTGGATTTTGATATTCAAGTTTAACATATACGTCTGCAATGTCTTCGTCTACTACCTTATTTAATTTAACTACTGGTGTGTTACCAATTACTTCTACAATGTTATCTACTGGTTTATTTGTCATAAGTATTGCTCCTTTTCGTTAAAAAGTTTAAAACCTACTTTTTCAATCGGATATACATTCTATTTTATCAGATTTTTCTGTAAATACAACTGCAAAAACTTATTCTTCCAACTTTAACCTAACATACTTATCTGTCTAGTTTCATTCTAGCGGGTTTATTTAATATTATCTAATAATTGCTGTAACTCTTCTTCAGAAAATTGATATTTATTTCTGCAGAAATGACATTCCGCCTCAGCACCATGATCCTCATTTATCATATTTTGAATTTCAGCTTCTCCCAAACCTTTAATCGCATTTAAAAATTTGTCATGTCCACAATTACATTCAAAGTGTGCTGGAACATTTTCTAATATTTGTACATTTTCTTCACCTAATATTTCAAAAAGTAATTCTTCAGGTGTTAAACCCTGATCAATGAGTTTAGAAACAGGTGTCATATGATTAATCGCATCTTCTAGTTTATTAATCGTTTCGTCTTCTGCGCCTGGCATAACTTGTATTAAAAATCCTCCAGAAGCTTTAATTGAATTATCTGGATTAACCAATACACCCAATCCTACTGATGAAGGAACTTGTTCACTTTTTGCAAAATAGTATGTGAAATCATCGCCGAGTTCACCTGAAACAAGTGGACTAGAACCAGAAAAATAATCTTTCAATCCTACATCTTTAACAACTGTTAATGAACCATTCGTTCCTACTGCACGGCTAACATCTAACTTGCCATGATCATTTAAAGGAAAATGGGTTTGTGGGTTTGTGACATAACCTCGTACATTTCCTTTAGCGTCTGCATCAGCAATAACTTTGCCAATTGGTCCTTGGCCATCTACTGTAACTGTTAACTTCTGATTTCCTTTTAGCATTGCGCCCATCATTAATGTCGCAGTCATTGTGCGCCCAAGTGCTGCAGAAGCAGTCGGCCAAGTATAATGTCTTGTTTGTGCTTCTTGCACACTCTCAGTTGTCAAGGCACTGTAAGCACGAATCTGTCCTCCAAAAGCTAAAGCTTTAACTATATAATCATTTGTCATTTTTAAAATTTCTCCTTTAATATTAACTGTGTTTATTATAAAACATTTCATTTTCATGTCTATTTTGGGTTACTTTTTAATAACGCAATTTATTTTATACTTTCGCACCAAAAATTGCGAAACATCTGTTTGCAATTATATGAACCATAAAAAAACTTCTTTCTACTATTCGTATCATAGCAGAAAGAAGTTTAAAATTCAGTCTTTAGTTTCGACGATCAGGGTCGTTTGAATTACCTGGTCTGTCAATGTCAGGTGCTTGTTCATGGCCAGTTGGCTCTGAATTTTCACCGTCTTTTTCATTGTCACCAGATTCTTCATCTTCATGATCGTCTTTTTGATCATCGTCACCACGATTTAATTGTTCTTTACGCACATCTTCATATGATTTACCGTATTTACCATCTTCGAAGTCATTTTTGTCTTCTTCTACGACTTTAGCTCCGTCATAGTCAACTTCTGGCAACACACCATCATGGAATAATGATTGTATTTGTTCAGCAACTAATGTTTCTTCTGTTAGTAATGATTCAGCAATTAAGATTAATTGTGATTTATGTTCTAACAGAATGTCTTTACAACGCTCATATTGTTCTTTAATAATGCGTTGTACTTCTTTATCAATTTCATAAGCAATTTGTCCAGAGTATTCAGGATCACCTTGCATATCTTTACCTAAGAACACTTGGCCATTGCTACTGCTTGAGAATTGAATAGGTCCAAGTTTCTTACTCATACCGTATTCTGTAACCATTTGACGCGCAATTTGCGTTGCACGTTCAAAGTCATTAGAAGCACCCGTAGAAACTTCATTAAAGTTGATATCTTCTGAAACACGTCCACCAAGTAAGCCACAAATTTTATCTAGCAACTCTGGCTCGGTCATTAAGAAGCGATCTTGTTTAGGTAACATCATTGCATAACCGCCCGCTTGTCCACGTGGAACAATCGTTACTTTATGAACAACTTCGGCTTCATCAAGCACCATACCAATAATTGTATGACCAGCTTCATGGTGGGCAACAATATTACGTTCTTTTTCTGAAATAACACGAGATTTTTTAGCTGGACCTGCAATAACACGGTCAGTAGCTTCTTCTATATCACGCATATCGATTTTTTTCTTACCTTCACGAACAGCAACTAAAGATGCTTCGTTAAGTAAGTTTTCTAAATCTGCACCAGAGAAGCCTGGTGTTCTTTGAGAAACTGCTTTTAAGTCTACTGTTTCATCAAGTGGCTTGTTCTTAGCGTGAACATGTAAAATCGCTTCACGTCCTTTAACATCTGGACGACCAACTTGAATTTGTCTATCAAAACGACCCGGACGTAATAATGCTGGGTCTAAAATATCAGGGCGGTTCGTAGCGGCAATCATAATGATACCTTCATTTTCGCCAAATCCGTCCATTTCAACTAGTAATTGGTTAAGCGTTTGTTCACGTTCATCGTGTCCGCCACCAACACCAGCGCCACGCTGACGACCCACTGCATCAATTTCATCGATGAAAATAATACATGGTGCATTTTTCTTAGCATTTTCAAATAAATCACGCACACGACTTGCACCGACACCAACAAACATCTCAACGAAGTCAGAACCACTAATTGAGAAGAATGGTGTGCCTGCTTCACCAGCAACCGCACGTGCAAGTAAAGTCTTACCTGTACCTGGAGGTCCTACTAATAAAACACCTTTTGGAATTCTTGATCCCATTTGTTTAAATTGTTTATTGTCTTTTAAGAAATCGACAATTTCAATCAATTCTTGTTTCTCTTCATCCGCGCCTGCTACATCAGAGAAGCGAACACGTTTCTTCTGGCTATCGTACATTTTAGCTTTGGACTTACCAAAGTTCATCATACGACCGCCACCGCCGCCGCCACCTTGAGCTTGGCTTAGGAAGAAAATAAATAATAATGCAATAATTAATACAGGAATTAGTGTAGTTAGAATACTTACAAATACACTTTGTTTTTCTTCTTCTTTAACTGTAAATTTCAATCCGTCTTGGTTTTGTGCTTTATCAGTTATTTTTTCTAATTCTTTATCGTTGTTATATAAAATAGTTGAAGAATATTCTTTATCATCTTTGGTTTTACCGCTTACCATATATACATTTTGTTCAGGCTGTATCTCAAGTGATTTTAAATCACCTTTATCTAGCTGTTTCACAAATTGGTTATATGTAAGTTGTTTTGGCATATTACCATTTCCATTTAAAAATGAAAATAAACCAAATATTATAACGCCAATAATTGCGATAACAAGCACATTACGAAAGGCTTTCTGCATGCGTCGTTTCCTCCTACTTCAATAATAAAACTAACAAAAATTGTAACACAATACATGAGTTTACGGCTAGTATTTCAACTTTTGTACTATGTTTACAATTTTCAATGCTCTATTTTAAATTTAAATTGTCCCTAGTGCACATAAGTTACAAAATTCAATATTTTACAATTTAAGTCACGTTCGTTTTATGTATGAAAAATACTTTTTAAAGCGAACACATAGACATACTGATTAATATATTTACGCTTAGACTTACATTATATAATAATTTTCAGTTTCATAAAATTGTATTGCTTACTTTGAATAAATTTCTGATTTAAGTGTCCCTATATACGGTAAGTTACGATAGTGTTCAGCATAATCTAAACCGTATCCAACCACAAATTCATCCGGAATCTTTTTACCAACGTACTTAGCTTCAATATCAGCTTTACGACGATTTGGTTTATCAAGTAATGTTACAATTTCAAGTGAATTAACACGACGTGACTCCAATAACTCAGTGATTGATTTTAATGTTGTTCCAGTTTCTAAAATATCTTCAATAATTAACACATCTTTATTTTCAATTGATGAACTCAAATCTTTTAAAATTTGAACTTCTCCAGTAGATTCTGTGCCACCGTGATAACTTGAAACATCCATAAAATCAATAGCTAAATGCGTATCAATATATTTTATTAAGTCTGCCATAAACATGACCGAACCTTTTAATATGCCGATACATACAAGCGGTTTCCCATTATAAGCTCGTGTAATCTCTTCACCTAAATCTTTACAAATCTGATGAATATCTTCCTCTGATAATAATATTTCTTTTAAATCATCTCGCATGTTTTTATTCCTCTCCCATATCTCGTATAAAAATTGATTGTTCGTATTTATTTTTTAAATATAATGTGCCAACAGCAATAATCTCATTTTGGGCATTAACCATGACTGGTAATTGATTGCGTTCGGATTGAACGATTTTATGATCAATAAGCAACCTACTTATTTTTTTATGTCCTTCCATACCATTCAACTCGAATTTATCTCCATCTCTTCGTGTACGAATAACTAACGGAAAGTCCCCAACAGGAAAGTCATGTTTAACGTCAATTTGATAATGACTATAGTTGTATATACCAGGGTGAGTAATCTGAATCGGAAAATGTTTCACATCATAATTTGCCATTATTATAAATTTATCATAAGCGATATGAATTATCCATTTATCTGTCGTGTATAATGTGCATTGCGTCAAATTTCCTTCTAATTTTTGAAACCACTCATTATAAGTTTTTTCAGTTATTGAGCGAGTGATTTGAAGTTGTTCAAACAGGTTATCTAACACTGCCATCTTAACACTATGCCTTAAATTTAAAAATTGTGATCTTGCTATCGTATACTTCTGTGTTTTAACACTTTTACGTATATCCTGTTTTATAAATGCGACGGCTTCTTTATTTATCACTTCAAGTTGTTCATCATGCCACTCTTTTAGTTTGATTAATTGATCTGTAGCAAGTTGTGCATTTTCATTTATTTCAGGCAAAATACGATTACGAATGTCATTTCTCACATAATGATTTTGTGTATTTGTTTCATCTTCATAATAAGGTACACGATGCATAACCTGATAATCACGAATTTCATTTTTTGTTGTCGATAATAATGGTTTACATATTTGATAAGATGCGCGTGCAGTTTGATAAGCCATACCTAAACTACTTCTTGTGGAACGTCCAGTCATTACTCGATAAAAAATAGTTTCTATCTGATCATCTTGATGATGGGCGGTCAGTAAGATATCTGCCTTTAATTCATACATCATCTCATCAAACCATTGGTAACGTGCTACTCTTGCGTCATTTTCAATACTATTCCCTTTTTCAATAACATCTGATAAATCTAAGTGCTTAACGTAAAGCTCAACATGATGCGCTTTACAAAATTGTTTGAGAAAATATTCTTCTTCCTTCGCTATCGGGCGGATGTTGTGATTTACATGTAAGCAGGTTAATTTTGTGTATGAATCTTTCAATCTTGTGATTAACTCATGTAATAACACCATGCTATCAACACCTGTAGAAACCGCCAATACAATGTGCTTATCTTTCGTCCAACCCTCAGTATTAACGTTCAGCTTCATCTACCTCCACTCACTCTAAATCTTCCAACAATTAGCCTAATCACTTTGGAATCATCCCATATTACAATAAAAAGAGACTGTTTCCTCAATTAAGAAAACAGTCTTAGATTGTTACGCTCAAACTTAATATTGGAATCATTGATTGTACGTTGTTCTCAATAAATCAGTTAGTTATATATAAAACAGTTGTATTATCTATTATTAGCGTCTAGCGCCTTTGCCACCGCGTCTTGATTCAGTTTGACGTTTGATGGAAGTTAATTTATCTTCGCTATCTTTTAAGAAGTTTGTTAATTTCTTTTCAAAGTCTTCACCTTTAGGTTGTGGTTGTTTATGACTAGGTTTACTTTGAGGTCTACGCGGACGATCTTTTGCTTTTTTAATAGATAGACTAATTTTACCGTCATCAGCAATAGATAGCACTTTAACTTCAACTTCATCTCCAACAGATAAATGATCTTCTACGTTTTCAACGTAATTATCTGCAACTTCACTTATGTGAACTAAGCCACTTTTTCCTTCTGGAAGTTCGACGAAAGCGCCAAACTTTTTAATACCAGTGACTTTACCTTTAAGCTTGTTTCCTACTTCGATTGACATATTGTAAATAAATCCTCCCGATTTGTTTCGATTTTAACCTTATTATATGCCTGTTTGCATAAATTAACAATGGTATTATGATGCAAAAAAATAATTTTCGCTATTTATCTTCTTTAGAAGATTTTGAACCTGCATCCGATTTATCACTCGGTAACTTAAATATAACTTCTCCATCATTACTTAAATAGTAATCATCTCTTGCTACTTTTTCTATATAGCTCTTATCATTTAAGTTGTTAAGTTGTTCTTTTAATGCTAATTCCTCATCTTGTTGCTTTTGATATTTTTCTTCTTTTTGTTGTCGTTCTACAGCATCGTCATTATTACTTTGCTTTTGAGTGACAAGCATGATACACAAAATAATAATAATCGCGAGCAGTATCCCACCAAACAAAGTGATACGTCTGCGTATCACACGTCTTCTCATTTTTTGCTTTTGTTTCTTTTTATTTTCAGAAGAGGTGAACGTATTTCCGATATTTTCAACTTTTTTACTCAATGCTTGCCACCTCCTCTATTATTCTCCGCCAACTTTTTCTTCTTTAACAATCTCATACATGCCTTTTGCGTTTTCTTTAGTTGCATGTTCACTTAACCCTGTTACATTTATTGTTACAATTTTTTGTCCAAAACGAATGACAAGTTCGTCCGTTACTTTAACATCTGTTCCAGCTTTAGCAACTGAACCATTTACAGTGATACGACCTTGGTCACTAATTTCTTTCGCTAATGTACGACGTTTTACCAGTCTTGATACTTTTAAATATTTATCCAGTCTCATGATTTATCTCCTCCTTGCTCTAAATAATCTTTTAAAGCAGCTTCATCTAGCGACATATTTTTTGTTTTATCATACAACTTCATGAAATGCTCTGCAAACACTTTTTCGAATTTCACGCGTTGGACTTTTCCTTCTTTTGCTTTGGCGTCTGCCCAAATGTGTTTTAAATCTTCTTCAGTTTCTGCATGCGCCTCTCCAAAAATGTGTGGATGTCTGCGTATCATTTTTTCGGATAAACTTTGTACTACTTCATTTATATCAAAATAGCCTTCTTTTTTACCAATACTTGCATGTAATAACACTTGTAATAATATGTCACCAAGTTCTTCAATCATATGCCAATCATCTTCATTATCTATCGCTTCAAACAATTCAAACGTTTCTTCCAGTAAATAACGTTTTAACGTTTGGTGTGTTTGAATTTTATCCCAAGGACATCCAATTTCATCATCTACAAGTCTGTCGATAATTCCTGTCGCATAGTCAAAATCACTCATATATGTGGCATCATTTTCAACGCGCTTAATAAATACACTGGTTAAGTTGCTGAAAATGTCTGGATGGTGATCTAATTCGTATAAGGGTGTTTCAATGACATTGGCACCGTTAGCATGCGCACCATCAATAATGAATACAATTTGTTCATCATCGTAACGCGACATCAATGTGACTTTTAAATCTCCAGCAGTCATGGAACTAAACACTTGAGTAATCAGTGTGTGCGTTCGAATATTCAACTGTTCGCTGCTTAAAGAAGTAGCATCAAGTAATGTAAAGCCATCATTAGGGTCAACTTTAACCGCTTCAAAGATATCATCAATGAAACTTTTGCCCCCTAAGACTTTAATTTCAATATCATCATCTTGTTGCGCATAGGCCTCTAACTTAACAGTGGTTGTCTCAGCAACGCGAGGGTGCCCCGGAACTGTATAGACGATATCTGTGTCTGAATTTCGTGCTTTAGTCATAAGTTGAGATACAATGTCTTCATAAACCTCATTAAACCCACTATTTGATTCATAAACTTCATCAAAACTTTGAAATACGACACCCTCAGAAGTCAATATTTCTATAACTGGATGATCTAACGTACGCGTATAAACGAAGGGGTGATGCTTCAAAAATTTATATACTCCAAAGGGTAATTCATCAATGCCATAATTACCCAATCCAACAATTATAATTTTTCCAGTCATTATCGTTTCCCTCTTTTCATATGGATGAGTTTATCACCCAATGGTAAATGCTTTAACTCTTTAAAACTTAATAGCTCAGTACGAACAATTGCAATGATGATGACGAGAACGCCTACACCTGCAGCAACGACCAATTCAACAATACCTGCGACGCGTCCCTGTGTAGGAAGTAACCACATTGTTAGTTGAACGGCAACGGATAATATCAGCATTGTAAAAATTAATTTTGCGACATATTTTTTCATATTACGGAATTGATAATGTTTCAATACGTGATAATGCAAAATGGCAGCAAATAAGATTAATGATAACACTGTGCTTAAACTACCACCTAACATGAAAAATGGCGGTATCAATACTACATTTAAAATCGCTTTACTCACTACACCAGTAATAAACGCTTGAAATATAGGTCGCACTTGATTCTTCACTTGTAACAATGCAATATCCATCATAATTAAAGACACAAATATAACAGTTAGCATATACACTGCTAAAGTTCCGGTTTGGCTATCATTTTTAAAAAATACATGGTTCATGATAGGTAGTAAATTAATCAAACCGATAGCCGCAGCAATGCTAAATAGCATAGTAATTTTAATAGAAGCATTCGCATATCTATTGATAAGTACATGATTCTTAACTTTAATCGCATCTGTCAGCAATGGAATAAGGACAAAACAAAATGTGGTAGTGACGATTAACCCCATTTGAATAAAAGATGCACCACGATCATAAATGCCTTTTTGCGTTGTAGATTCTTGAAAACTCAATCCTGTATTCCGCAAAGCATGGATAACGGTAAAGCTATCCACAACTTGCCATACAATCACAATAAGTTGACTTACAGCAAAAATCACAATGGCTAATGCCAATTGTCGCCATGCAACAATCTTATTATGTTCAATATTTTGCGCTTTAAATGCGGTTAATTTGAAAGGTCGTTTCAACACAAGATATATACTAGATGCTAAAAATCCAAAAGCTGAACCAATAATTGCCAATGTCCCAGCCGCATACAGTGACCATTGTTGTGTCATAAATAGAACAATGGCGATAATGATAATGCCAACACGAACAAACTGTTCTATAACCTGGGAAATTGCAGGTATATTCATATTTTGATGCGCTTGATAGTAGCCTCTATAAATACCCAATATACTAACAAATAAGAAACTAAAACTCGATGCGCTTAACATTGGTGCGAGGTTAACATCACCCATTAAGGCAGCAATCCATTTTGCACAGATTAACAAAACTAAGAAAAAACCAGTACTGACAATCTGCAATCCGACTAAAACCTTCATATATTGGCGAGGATGACCGTCTGCTCCAAACATTTGAGTAACAGCACTCGGTATGGCATTCATTGTCAAAATAACACCTAAAGCAACAATTGGATAAACTTGTTGATACGCATACAGTCCTTCGTCACCTAAGATATTTTGATAAGGTACTCGATAGATTGCACTTAATATTTTAACTATGATGAGTGCTAATGTAAGCACAACTACTCCGTTAAAAGCAGATGACTTATCCGTTTTAGATTTCATCAGTTATAACCATACTTTCTTCTAAACTTTTCGTTAGGAATTTTAGACTGTCTAACCAGTTACCTGTTTTATTTAACGTTACTTTCATTTTGCCTTCTTGAACTCCGACTTTCATCGTACGACCAAGTGGCTGTGTCTGTTTAAATAATGTTTCACCATTGATATCTGTTGTACCTTTTTCTGACAGGTAGACTTCTACTTGCTTACCAACATCTTTGATTAACGTCACACCTGCGTGTAACGCATGAACTTTAATTTCCATCATTTCTAATAATCTTTCTACTTCTATTGGATAGTCATTGAAGCGATCGATCAATTCATCTTTAACATCCATTAATTGTGTTTCACTTTCAATTTTACGCAATTTTTTATAGATTTCAATTTTAGATTGTTCATTTGGTATATATTCAGCTGGTAAATAAGCATCGATATTAAGTTCTATTTCAATCTCAGGTGCATCTTGTTTTTCTGCTTTTACGCCACGTTTTTCATTAACTGCTTCTTCCAACATTTGAGAATATAAATCGAAACCAACAGAGTCAATGAAACCGTGTTGTTGTTTACCTAATAAATTACCTGCACCACGAATATTTAAATCTCGCATGGCAATTTTAAAACCTGAACCTAGTTCAGTGAATTCTTTTATCGCTTGTAAGCGGTCCTCAGCAGTTTCAGACAACACTTTATTGGTAGGATGTAAGAAATAAGCATAACCTATACGACTTGAACGTCCTACACGTCCTCTTAATTGATACAATTGGCTGAGTCCGAAACGATCAGCGTCTTCAATAATCAGCGTGTTAGCATTTGGTACATCGACGCCTGTTTCTATAATTGTTGTAGTAACAATGATGTCATATTCATGGTTAATAAAGCTGAGCATCGTTTCCTCTAAATCACGTTCATTCATTTGACCATGTGCTACACCGATATTCGCGTCAGGCATAAGCATTTGCAGCTGTTCTCTTTTCTCGTAAATAGATTGCACTTTATTGTATAGGTAAAATACTTGGCCATCTCTTGATAGTTCCCGTTCCAATGCCTCTTTTATAAAATTCGTATTTTGCTCTAAAACATAAGTTTGTACTGGGAAGCGGTTCTCTGGTGGTGTTTCTATAACGGATAAATCTCTCACACCTAGCATACTCATATGCAATGTACGTGGAATAGGTGTCGCTGTTAATGTGAGTACATCTACATTGTTCTTCAGTGATTTAATACGCTCTTTGTGACGTACACCAAAACGTTGTTCCTCATCTACTATAAGCAAGCCTAAATCTTTATACTGAATATCTTTACCTAACAATTTATGTGTTCCTACAACGATATCAACGAATCCTGACTTTAGTCCTTCTTTCGTTTCTTTAACTTCTTTTGTAGTTCTAAATCTACTTATGAGTTGTACTTCTATCGGAAAGTCTTGCATACGCTCTATCAACGTTTCATAGTGTTGTTGTGCAAGTATCGTCGTCGGCACAAGAAATGCTACTTGTTTACCTTCCATAACTGCTTTAAATGCTGCACGTACAGCAACCTCTGTCTTACCGTAACCTACATCACCACATAGTAATCTATCCATAGGACGCTCAATTTCCATATCCTGTTTGATTTCTTCTATCGATTTACTTTGGTCGGGTGTAAGTTCGTATGGAAAATCAATTTCAAAATCATTTTGTTCTGCTGTATCAGGTCCAAATTTATATCCCACAGACATTTCACGTGCTTTATATAGCTCTATCAATTCATCAGCCATATCTTCAACACTTTGTTGTACTTTGGCTTTTGTTTTTTTCCATTCTGTTCCGCCAAGCTTATTCAACTTAGGAGATTTGTCTTCTGACGCAACATATTTTTGCACTTGATCCATCTGATCAACGGGAACAAATAACTGGTCGGTGCCTTTATATTGTAATTTAATATAATCTTTATGCACGCCACCTACTTCAAGTGTTTCAACACCTAAATATCTACCAACACCATGATGGACATGAACGACATAATCGCCAACTTTCAAGTCTTGGTAAGATTTGATTTTTTCAGCGTTCGTTAACGTTTTATGCTGTTTTGGTTTTTTCTTTTGTTTTGATTTAAATAATTCTCTCTCTGTGACAACAACTAATTGCATGTAAGGTAGCTCAAAACCTTCTGACAAACTACCTTCTGTAATAATGGCACTGCCACCTTCATTTCGACGACTTGGTGTATCAATAAAGGTAGGTATATGCATTTCATTTAGCATAGATTGAATGCGTTCTTTTTTCGTTTCCGTTTCTGCAAGTACAACAATCGTGTAATCATTTTGAATAAATCTTTGGAATTCAGAACGCATAATATCATACTGTCCATAAAACTGTTGTACTGGTTTACATGAAAATTTAATGATTTCATTTAATTGAACAGGCATCGTTGCTGTAAACAATGTAAAGTAGGTAACCGCAAACGGTTTTAATAAATTTTCAAAACCTTCATATTGTAGAAAACTTTGATCAATAAAACCTTTTCCACTTTCAATTAAATTTTGCATAAATTCATCTATTTCAGTTACAAGAGTTGTTTCAGTTTCTTTAATTCTATTATATTCATCTACAGCAATAATGGCATCCTCTTTAAAGTAATCCATAATCGTTGCTGGCTGTTCATACATAAATGCTACTAGTCTACGAAGCACTTGATGATCAAACATTTCTGCTTCGAATAATTGAAAACTTTCATAAGTTTCTTTTAATTCATTTCGCACAGACTTTTCAATTTTTGGACGTGTGTCTTCATATGCTTGCTTTAGTTTATGCTTTGTATGTTTAAGCACATCTTCGGTAATGATATAGTCACTAGCAGTTGTGATATCAACATGTTCGATATTGCCTTCAGAACGTTGAGATTCTACATCAAAATCACGTATAGAGTCTACTTCAGTATCGAAAAATTCAATACGTACTGGCTTACCAATTAATGGGTAGATATCTACAATCCCACCACGTAATGAAAATTCTCCTATATGTGAAATGACACTTTCTCTACGATATCCCATATTTACAAGCTTATTTAAAAATTCGTCAATGTCGATATCGTCGCCTACATTTAGCGTTAATTGATGCGATTTCCACATATCTACCGGCGTGAGCCATTTTTTCAATCCGTTTAAAGGTACGATAAATAACCCTCTCTCTTCTTGAGCAAGTGCCGTTAATGTTCGCACGCGTTCACTCATAAATTGAGGGCTTTGTGTTGAAAATTCTTCTGTCATAATATCCTGCATCGGATATTTATATATTTCACTATCTTCTACAAATTGCAGTAAGTCACTTTCTAACTTATCTGCTTGATAAAGATTGTTTGTAACAACAAGTAGTTGCTGCTCACTATTCAAATATTTTTCAGCTATAATCGTTGCTTTTGCGGCACCAGATAGTCCGGTTACTAAAACATTTTCTTTACCAAATACTTCGTTTAACTCTTGGTATCGTTTGTCTTCATTTATATATTCTGTAATTATTGATTTCACTTAATCTCACCATTATATTCATTCATTACACGGTCAAATCGATTACTTTCTATATAAGCTTCGATCGCTCGTGCAGAATGTTCTATTACTTTATTCATCGTTTCCATTTC
Organism: Staphylococcus sp. Z5-21; assembly: GCF_056529615.1. Lineage (NCBI taxonomy): Bacteria > Bacillati > Bacillota > Bacilli > Caryophanales > Staphylococcaceae > Staphylococcus > Staphylococcus sp. Z5-21. Next base: position 2,377,091 of record NZ_CP096462.1, read on the forward strand.
TTGATTTGAAAATTTTTGCAAGACATAGTCTACGATGGCCATGCCATTTGAAGGTCGATCAACGCCGATTCTAATTCGTTTGAACTGGTCTGTTCCTAACATTTGAATAATGGATTTCATGCCATTGTGTCCACCAGCACTACCTTTTTGTCTGAGTCTAATTTCACCCTGAGGTAAATCTAAATCATCATATAAGACAATTAAATCCTCTATATCAATGTCATAGTATTTCATCAAAGGTGCCACTGCCTCACCTGACAAATTCATCATTGTCATAGGTTCTATGAACATTACTTTTTCTCCAGCTAAACGCTCTATTGTGTACGCACCTTTAAATTTTTGTTTATCTAAAGAAAATCTATTTTGCTCTAACATAAAATCTATGACTTCAAAGCCAATATTATGCCTTGTTTGTTCGAAGCGTTTACCTATGTTGCCTAGGCCTACAATACATTTCATTACGTTACCTCCACTCTCTGTATGCTCATTATCTAATATTTATATAAATTATATGCTTTACAAGTTATGTATTTTGTATCATTCACTATGATAACATAAAAAAGCACCCGCTTAACGTATTAAGCATGGTGCTTTTTAATAAGATAATATTGCGTTGATACATCAACACATGACATCAAATCAAAGAGAAAGATTATTCTTCTTCTTTTTGGTCTTCGTCACTTTCATCTTCTTTTTCTTCGCCTACAACTTCTGGCTCTTCAGTAGCTGCTTCGCCTTCCATTGCTTCGATTTCTTCTTCAGTAGGTTCTTCAGTTGGAGGAACTACTGTTACGATTGAATCACTAGCTTCGTTTTCAATAGTGAAATCACCAGAAATTTTGATATCTTCAACAGAAAGACTATCATTTATTTCTAATTCACTGATATCAACTTCGATTGATTCAGGGATGTTATCTGGAGTAGCTGTAACTTCAAGGTTGAATAATGGTTGTTCAACAACGCCGCCCTCTTTAGTTCCTACAGCTTCACCAACTAATTGAACTGGTACTTCTACAGTACGTTCTTCAGTCATATTGATTGCTAAGAAGTCAATATGAGTGATTTGGTTTTTAAGTGGGTCGAATTGGTAGTCTGAAACCATTACTTTAATTGTTTTAGAACCTACGCCTAATTCGATTACACCGTTACGTCCAACTTCACGGATAACTTTGATAAATTCTACTTCGTCTACTTTAACTGAAGTATTTTTTGTACCGTAACCATAAACGATTGCTGGTACTTTACCAGTGTTTCTTAGTGTTTTAAGGTCTGAACGCGTTTGTTTACCTTGACGAATAATTGACTTTAATGAAGCCATATTCAGTTTCCACCTTTCATAAATGCTCTATCTAAGAGCTCCTCATTTGCCCATCAACAATCTGTTGCTTGCAAATGTTTATTTATCGTGATATTCCACGAACGAAACCATTATACATTGTTAAAGGCTATTAGTCAAATAGCACACTAACTGATTCGCGTTCATATACACGTATAATTGCTTGAGCCAATAACCCTGCTACTGATAATTCTTTAGTATTCTCTGGTTTACGTTTTTCATCTAATTGAATGGAGTTTGTAACTACAAGTTCTTTAATCGCTGAGTTTTCAATACGTTCTTTTGCAGGACCTGATAGTACGGGATGCGTACAACAAGCATAAACATCTTTCGCACCTTTGTCTTTTAACGCTTGGGCAGCCAAAGTAATCGTACCAGCCGTATCTATAATATCGTCAATAATAATTGCTGTTCGACCTTCAATTTCACCAACAATATTCATCACTTCTGCAACATTTGGTTTCGGACGACGTTTATCTATAATCGCGATTGGCGTTTTAAGTATATCTGCAAGTTTACGAGCTCTTGTCACCCCACCGTGGTCTGGTGATACAACAACACACTCTTCAGGGTCGATATCTGTCTCATTTTTAAAGTATTGCGCTAAAATCGGTACACCCATTAAATGGTCAATTGGCATATCGAAGAAACCTTGTATTTGAGGTGCATGTAAATCCAATGCAATCATGCGGTCTGCGCCAGCAGTTTCAATTAAGTTTGCAACAAGTTTTGCTGTGATTGGTTCACGACTGCGCGCTTTTCTGTCTTGGCGTGCATAGCCATAATATGGAACAACGATATTAATGTTCGCTGCTGAAGCACGTCTACAAGCATCTATCATGATTAACAATTCCATTAAATGTAAATTTACTGGATTTGATGTTGGTTGAATAATAAAAACATCACAACCACGAATACTTTCTTCAATATTGATTTGAATTTCTCCATCACTGAAACGTTTTACAGAACATTTCCCTAATTCAATTCCAACATGATCTGCCACTTCTTGGGCTAACGGTTCATTACCCTTCAAAGAAAATATTTTCAAAGCAGAATTCTTATACTCATTGTTTAACATTTATAGTCCTCCAATTAATTCTTTCAATTCGTTTTGGTTTGTAGACAAGGCAAAACTTATATCGCTCAGCAACATAAATAATTGTTATGATTATCTTTAACTATATTGATTTTAACAGTTTAAGTAAGCTTGTCTAAACATTTGTGTTTATTTTTTCAAATAACCTTCTTTAGTCGTTTGTCTAGCTCTCGCTAACGCTAAACTGTCTTCTGGTACATTATCAGTGATTGTTGATCCTGCGGCTATAAATGAACGATTACCTAAAGTAATTGGTGCAACGAGATTCGTATTACATCCGATAAAGGAATCATCACCAATGACCGTCTTAAATTTATTAATCCCATCATAGTTAACTGTGATAGAACCACATCCAACATTCGTTCTTTCACCTATTTCAGCATCACCAATATAACTTAAGTGAGGTAATTTGGCTCCTGCTTTCACCACTGATTTTTTAACTTCAACAAAGTTACCAACTTTTACTTTTTTACCTATATCTGCACCTGGACGAAGTTGTGCAAACGGACCAATCGTAGCATAATCATCCACTATCGCTTCATTAATGACAGATTGTTTAATTGTGACATTTGAACCTATTTTACTATTCGTAATTTCCGTATATTGTCCAATAACAGTATCTTCACCAATCACGCTATTGCCAGAGAGTTTCACACCAGGCTCAACTACTGTATCTTCACCAATTCTAACATCAGCTCCGATATAAGTCGTCGCAGGGTCAATAATTGTTACACCGTTCTTCATATGCTGTTCGTTAATGCGTTTTCTAAAAGCTTTTTCAGCTGCGCTAAGCATTACTCTATCATTCACGCCCATGATTTCCTCAAAATCATTCGTATGGAAAACTTCAACAATACCACGATCTTCTAAAATTAAAGAAAGTACATCAGGCAAGTAATATTCGCTCTGTGCGTTGTCATTTTTGACTAATTCTAGTTTTTCGAATAGGACTTGATTATCAAACGCAAAAATACCTGAACTAATTTCATTAATTTGTTGCTCTGCATCTGTTGCATCTTTTTGCTCAACAATACTCACCAAACGTCCTTCTGAGTCATGTAAAATACGTCCATAACCGAATGGATTTTCTGCTGTCGCTGATAAAACTGTTGCATGTGCTTGATTGTTCTCGTGATGTTCAACCAATGATTTCAATGTTGCTGTCGTAATCAATGGCGTGTCTCCACAAACCACTAACGTCGTCCCTTGACTTTCACTTAAATGCTCACTTGCCATTTTAACAGCATGTGCTGTACCTAATTGTTCTTCTTGAAAACTATAAAGCGATGTGTCTCCAAGTGTCTCTTTGACACTATCTGCACCGTGTCCAACAATGGTAACAAGCTGATCTATTCCAGATTGCTTCACATTATCTGCAACATGTTCGATCATCGTTTTACCTGCTACATCATGAAGTACTTTGTATTTCTTTGATTTCATACGTGTACCTTTGCCTGCTGCAAGTACTATTGCATGTCTTTGCATGTATGTTAACCCTCCATTAAAATATACACTTCCTACCTATTATAATTTAACGCTAGTCACACTTTCAAGGCTCAAAACACCAATGTTATATAATAGAAATATTTTTATTACTAATATTAAAAAATTGCATAACCCTATTTGTCATCATTGAATACCTATGGAAACGCTTCAAAATTTATGCGAAATCTATAATATCTCTAATATAATATAATTTTTTATTTACGAAAATATCAACATAGTCACACTTGTTTTTCTTATTTTTATATTATTTAAAATTAACCAATATTCATTTTATTCCCATTTATTTTCCATTCCCTAAAACAAATCATTTCTGTCACCTTTTTAAAATCAACACTTTTTATTTTTAAAGCGATAAGTATGCAAAAAACCAGACCGAACATGTATGTTTCGGTCTGGTTTATATCAATTAGACGTTAAATGACTATATCGAAATTATAAAATAACTTTTCCATAAACTACTGCATATTCACATAAAAAATCAGTCACACTTATGCATCACTTTAGCTAAGTTATCCATTTAAATAGTCACATCTACTAAAATAGAGCAAAAAAATCATTTTGAAAATAAATTTTCCGCCCTATTCGGTCGTGTATATAACAACTATTTTCCCTCAAATAGCTGAACGTATTTTATTTAAGCTTCTTCAGAATCGTCTGATGATTGCGCATTTCTGTCAGGGATGACTTCATCAGTCTCTTCATATACTTTCATTACTGCATCCTGTATTTCTTGTCTCATTTCTGAGTTAATTGGATGAGCAATGTCTCGGAATTCACCATCTGGTGTACGTTTACTCGGCATTGCGACGAATAGACCTGTGTTGCCTTCAATTACGCGTAAGTCATGTACAACAAATGACTCGTCTAACGTAATTGAAACAAGCGCTTTCATTCTTCCATCTGTTTGTATCTTTCTAAGTCTTACATCTGTCACTTTCATGTAGTGAGCCCCCCTAGTATCTCTTTGTTAGAAGCTTAACAATTTTATTAAAAATTATAAATCCTTATTTCACTTTTGCAATTAACTCTATTTCAACTTTAACATCTTTCGGCAATCTTGCCACTTCAACACAACTTCTCGCTGGTTGATGATTACTAAAGTATTTGCCATAAATTTCATTTATATTTTGAAATTCATTCATATCAGCAATGAAAATAGTAGCTTTAATTACTGAATCTAAATCTGATCCAGCTTGGTCTAACACAACTTTTAAATTTTCTAAGACTTGTTTCGTTTGCTCTTTTACATCATCGCTAACAATTTGTCCTTCTAAATTTAGAGGAATTTGTCCTGATGTGAACACAAGTCCATTAATTTCTGTTGCATGCGAATATGGCCCTAATGCTTCAGGTGCCTTTTCAGTATTAATAACTTTCATGATGTCGAAATCGCTCCTTTTAAGAAAATTTAGTTAAACTGTTGCCTTGTTCCACCTTAAACTCCTGATTGTATTCATCTACATCAGATAGTTTAACTAAGGATGTATAATCTTCAATTAATCTTTGCTTAACTTCTTTTGATTCTACTAGTACCGATACCCCTTTAACATGAGCTTTAAACTCATTCATCAAATTCATAACACCATTGATTGAACCTCCAGCACGCATAAAATCGTCAACCACGAGCACGTTAGAATTTTCTGGTAATGTTCTCTTAGAAAGCACCATCGTTTCAATTTTTCTAGATGAGCCTGAGACATAGTTAATAGAAACTGTTGATCCCTCAGTAACCTTATTATCTTTTCTAATAACAACTACTGGCAAGTTCAATACATTCGCTACTGCATTGGCTAATGAGATCCCCTTAGTTGCAATCGTTACAATGGCATCTATCTCTTCATCCATATACAGTGTTGCAATTAATTTACCAACACGATTAAGTAAAGTAGGATTCCCCATTAAATCGGATAAGAATAAATATCCACCTGGTAATAAACGATCTTTCTCCTGAAGTTGAGCAATAACATCATCAATCACTTCCGTCGCTTCCGCTTTACTCATTTCTGGTTTATAGGTCACACCACCGCTAGCACCTGCCGTAGTAATAACCGTGCCAAGCTTTTCTTTTTGAAAAGTTGTTTTAATAATTTGTACATCTTCACTAATTGAAGATTTAGCTTGTTTAAACTTTTGTACAAAATATGTTAGTGGTATTAATTTGTTTGGATTATTCATTAAGTATTGTGTCATATACACAATACGTTCACTTCTTTTATAGCGCATTCATTTCATCCCTTCTTTTTCAGCCTAACAATCTTACAATATGTACTTCATTACAGCAACCATTAACCGCGTTATATATGTGTCTTGCTTGTCTCTCTTTCCTAGCTAACGCATAAACTGTCGGGCCACTACCACTCATAACAGCACCATCCGCACCATTTGCTAACATATTGGCTTTTATTTTTAATATTTCATCATGCATCTTTCCCGAAACAGGTTCCAAGCGATTTGAAAGACTTTTACATAATTGTTCGTAATCTCCAGAAATTAAAGCATTTTCACATGCTTCAGTATGCACTGTATGCGGTTGTGTTAAATCTAATTTCTTAAATATATCTGGTGACGATATACCTAAATCAGGTTTAGCAACCACAACCCAAGCAGAAGGCGGTTTATCCAAATATTCGATTATTTCGCCCTTGCCCTTACACAAAGCAGTCTTACCTAATATACAAAAAGGAATATCCGTTCCAATTTGTATTCCTAATGCACATAGCTCCTCTAACGGTCTATTTAACTTATATAAACGATTCATGCCTCTCATCGTAGCTGCAGCATCTGTCGATCCACCTGCTAACCCTGCTGACACGGGTATGTTTTTATCAATCGTAATGGTCAGACCTTGTTGTAAATTATAGGTCTTTTTCATTAGTTCTGCAGCTTTATATGCCAAATTTTTATTATCGGAGGGAACATAAGTCTGTTCTACGTCAACAACTATTTTTTTGTCTTTACGCAGTTCAAATGATAAGCGATCGTTTAAATCTATCGTTGTCATTATCATTTCAACTTCATGAAAACCATCATCTCGTTTAAAGAGTGTGTCCAACGTTAAGTTAATTTTAGCTGGCGCAGTTTCATAAATCATATTCCCACCCTCTTTCAATTTCGATATGGTAATAAAATGATTTTAACATATTGTTATCATTGTGTTGTCGGTTTTTTCAAAAGTTAATATATTGCGCCAAAATACAAATAAATAAAATTTTAAAAATAAACTTTCAACTATGTCGAAAAATCAAATCATTTCTTAATTCACTATTTTACAATAACGTGTTTACTAGATAAAATAATTTTCTTTTATATGTATAAAAATCAAAAAAAGGTATGTCGGCGCTATACACCAACATACCTTTTTATATCAATCGTTCGAATATTAAAGTCTATTGTGAAAGTAAGATTCTGACAATCAAACATGACTTTAATTACTTTTATTTAGTGTGCAATTGCTTCTTGATGATTATCATCTTCAAAAGAAACTTGTACGTTTTCAGTTAAAACGTCAGTGTATGTATAAGACACACGTTCAAAATTATAAATATCTTGATCTAGTTCCACAATAAAAACAGAAGGGTAAGTTTCTTTTAACACACCACTACGTTCAATTGTTTTTTTACGTCCACCGTTCGCTTTAAGTACAATTCTGTTTCCTAATTGACAATCAAGTGAATTTTTGATGTCTCCAATAGATTTTGGCATATTGCTCCACCTCGCTACAAGTTGTATAATAACACAAAATGGAGGTTTTTGTCAAATAAAATATCAATTTTAGCAATGTCGGACGCGCTTGTCAATAATTTAAAATTCTAATTCTGTGAAATTTTGCAATTCATTGTATAAATTTGCAAATTCTTTTATTGAAAGTGTCTCTCCACGTCTTCGAGGATCGATGCCAGCCGCTTCTAACCATTCCAATATTTTTTCTTTATTCACTTTACCGTTTACAAATAAGCTTTGGTAATTATTATTGATTGTTTTACGTCTTTGACTAAATGCCGCTTTTGTCATTTTGAAAAATTTATTTTCGTCGTCAATATCAACGATAGGTGTTGGACGTTTCATCAATTTTACAACAATGGAATCTACATTAGGTGGCGGAAGAAAAACTGATTTAGGCACCGTTAATACTTTACTTGTTTCTGTATAATATTGTGCAACGATTGAGAGTGAGCCATAGGCTTTTGTACCAACTTGTGCATTAAGTCGTTCTCCAACTTCTTTTTGCATCATGACTACATAGCCATCAATTGGTAATTTCTGCTGCATTAAATTTAATAATATTGGCGTCGTAATATAATAAGGTAAGTTTGCGACAACCATAATCTTTTCACAATCAGCCAGGTGTTCTGTTACATAATGTGCGATATCTGCTTTAAGTATATCTTCGTTGATTACGGTTACATTATCGTAAGGTCCCATCGTATCTTTTAATACAGGTATTAAACGTTGGTCTATTTCAAATGCCATAACCTTTTTAGCACTTTTTGCTAATTGTTCTGTCAATGACCCCATACCAGGACCCACTTCTATTATACCTGTCTGTTCATCAATATCACTTGCGTCAATAATATTATGAATAATATTCACATCAATTAAAAAGTTTTGACCGAGACTTTTTTTAAAATTAAAGCCATATTGATTAAGTAAAGCTTTCGTACGTGTTGGTGTGGCAATATCTTTATAATCCATTTACGATTCACTTCCTTCTTCATCACTTAAAGCAGACCTAACATCTTCTTCTGTATAGCCAAATGCATTCAACTTATTGATTAACTGTTTACCATTAGAATGGCCTATATGCAGTTTGCGACCTAACTTTTCTCTTTTATGACGTGCGTCCTTACCAACGATTAATCCTAAATCGATTAAAACATCTTTACTTATTGATTCATGACCTTCTTCAAAAGGTGTACTCACATTCATTAAAGCTTCTTTAATATCACTTAATTGTGCATGCTCTACGCCAATTTTTCCACGTTTATTTTTAGCTTTTTCTTTATCAATATATGCATGTTTCACACCGGGAATCTGTTTTTGTATCGTGTTGCGGATTTTATCACCCGGGAAATCAGGGTCAGTTAATACGATAACACCTCTTGTTTCATAGGCTTGTGCAATTACCTTTAACGTTGATTCGTTAATGGCGCTACCATTTGTTTCAATCGTATCACATTGAACAGCTCTTTTTACGCGTTCAGTGTCATCTCTACCTTCAACTACAATAAATTCATTTATTTTCATTTATTGCTTCACCTTTCGTTACTTTAATTCATTTTAGATAAAAATAAAAAAGGTATCGGTTTTAATTGTGATTACCACTTAGTATGCCTTATATCAACTAAGCTCTATCTCAGACCGATACCTTTTTGAAATATGATTATGCTTTTAATTTAAACAATCGTTCTGCGTTTTCAGTTGTTTGTTTACACACTTCTTCGTAACTCACACCACGTAATTCAGCAATTTGTTCCGCAACTAATGTTACGCGGACAGGTTCGTTTCTTTTGCCTCTATAGGGATGTGGCGATAGGAATGGTGCATCCGTTTCAACTAACAGTCTATCAAAAGGCACATGCTTTGCAACTTCTTTTGGTTGTTTTGCATTTTTAAATGTAACAGGACCACCTAATGATACGTAAAAATTCAATTTATTGATAACATCGTTAGCAATTTCAGGTGACGCGCTAAAGCTGTGCATAATGCCACCAATCTCTTCAGCGTGTTCTTCTTTAAGAATATTTACACAATCTTGTGTCGCTTCTCTATTATGAATGATAATTGGTAAATTTACGCGTTTTGCTAATGCAATTTGCTTTCTAAACAATGCTTGTTGAACATCTTTGGGCGACTTATCCCAATGATAGTCTAATCCGGTTTCACCAATGCCAATCACTTTAGGGTGTGCTGCAAGTTTTTCAATCCATTCTAAACGCTCTTCAGTACAATCAATCGCATCTACAGGGTGCCAACCAATAATGCCATAGATAAATTCATATTGGTCAATGAGCTCCATCGTACGTTCTACTGTCGGCGTATCAAAACCAACAACAAACATACGATCCACACCATTCTCTCTTGCGCGTTCAATGACTTCCTCTAAATCTTCATCATATTGATCTGCATTTAAATGAACATGTGTATCGATTAGCATATTAATTCCACTCCCTCAATTTGTGATTATTTAATTATTGCACCATTTGGAATTGCACTAGGCAAGCTTACAAGTGTAAGTACACCATCTTTTTCAGCAGAAAGTATCATACCTTCTGATTTTCTACCCATTAATTTAGCTGGTTTTAAATTAGTGACAACTGCTACCTTTTTGCCAATAATATCTTCAGGTTGATAGAATTTTGCAATACCTGAAACGATTTGACGTTGTTCACTATCCAAATCAACTTGAATTTTTAATAACTTATCAGATTTTTTCACTTGCTCGGCGTCAATAATTGTTGCAGCCTTGATTTCTACTTTATCAAAATCTTTGATATCAATTTGCGCTTTGCTAGGCAACTCTTCCTCAACTTCTTCTTCAATCTTGTCTGGTTGCATTGATTCCTTGATATAGCTAATTTCAACCTCGCTATCCAAACGTGGGAAGATTGGTTCGGGTTTACCACTCACCATAATCGGTTCAGTTAATGCGCCATACTGTTCAATACTTTCTAATTCAAAAAGTTCTGGTGCATTAATATTTAATTGGCTGAAGATTTGTTTTGGTCCATGTGTAAGGAATGGTCTTAATAATACCGCAATAATACGAATATTTTCTACTAAGTGTGCCATTACGTTACCAAGCATTTCTTTTTGATCCTCATCTTTAGCTAAAACCCATGGTGACGTTTCATCGATATATTTATTAGTACGACTAATGAATTTCCATATAGTTGAAAGTGCTACTGAGAATTGTAAGTCGTCCATATTTTCATGGAAAGTTTTGACAGTATCTAGTGCCATTTGTTCCATATCTTTATCTAATTCGTGTTTAGGACCTTGATATGCTGGTAGTTCACCATCAAAATATTTGTTCACCATTGAAATTGTTCGATTAACTAAGTTACCCAAGTCATTTGCTAAGTCATAATTTGTACGTTCTACAAATCCTTCTGGTGTAAATACACCGTCAGAGCCAAATGGTAATTCACGCATTAAGTAGTAACGTGTTGCGTCCAAACCGTAACGATTAATCAATACGTTAGGATCTACAACATTACCTTTAGATTTACTCATTTTCCCATCTTTCATAAGTATCCAACCATGTGCGAAAACTTTTTTAGGTAATGGAATGTCTAGTGCCATTAATAAAATCGGCCATATAATAGAGTGGAATCGTACAATTTCCTTAGCCATAATATGAATGTCTGCAGGCCAATATTTCTTGAATAGACTATCATCATCTGATAGATAACCTAATGAAGAAATATAATTTACAAGCGCATCTATCCAAACATAAACAACATGCTTAGGATTTGATTGAACACGAATACCCCAATCAAATGATGTTCTTGATACTGCCAAATCTTCAAGTCCTGGTTTAATGAAATTATTAATCATTTCATTTTTACGTGAAGGCGGTTGAATAAATTCAGGATTTTCATCATAAAATTCTAATAAACGGTCTGTATATTTAGATAAATTGAAGAAATAACTTTCCTCTTTTACTAATTCTACTTCATGACCAGAATCAGGACTCTTACCTCCAACAATCACTCCGTTTTCCATAATTGGATCGACTAATTGTGTTTCAGTATAATACGTTTCATCCGGAACAGAATACCAACCTTCATATTCACCAAGATAAATATCTCCCTGAGCCAATAAACGTTCAAATATTTGTTGTACAACTTCTTTATGTCTAATTTCTGTTGTACGTATAAAATCGTCGTTTGAAATCTCTAGTTTTCCCCATAAATCTTTAATACCAGCAATCATTTCATCAAGGTACTCGATTTCTGATTTCCCAGCTTTTTGTGCTTTTTCTTGAATTTTTTGTCCATGTTCATCCGTTCCCGTTAAATAACGAACATCATAGCCTTGCATTCTTTTATAACGTGCGATTACATCACCAGCTGTTGTCGTATAAGCATGACCGATATGTAAATTCCCACTTGGATAATATATTGGTGTAGTGATATAAAATGTTTCTTTCGCCATCAATGTTCCTCCTCGTTTCTTACATCATAAATATATCTAAATTTAATATTGTTTTCAATAAAGTAGACGTATGCTTCTGTACTGTTTTTATATGCATTTCATATTAATGAATTATATGGATAGTGTACGATTCATATGCGTTTTTTCCACTTTTTTACTGATATGATTTAATAATGGTTAATAATCTCTATCTTATCTACATTACCATAAATCACGCATGTTATGGGAGTTTTTCAACACTTTTTTATTGTTTATATATGATTTTATATTAAGTCACTTTCACGTCTCTTTTGAAGACTTATAAAATGATTAATTAACCTCATGATAAATGTCGTATACTTCGCTCGTTTTCATATGACGTGCTTCCGCAACAACTTTTATAGCTGCTTTAGGTTTCATATTTTGATTTATATGATACGTTACATGTTCTTTAATAGACATATCCTCAAACCACGAAGTATCCTCTACATGTTCATCACCTTCAACAAGGACAACGAACTCACCTTTCAACGGAATATTTCCATCTTCAAGTTGCTCAATCACTTCGCTTACATAGCCTGTGACAATTTGCTCAAACTTCTTAGTAAGTTCTCTTCCAACTGATACTTTACGCGCTTCATCTATGTTTAGAATTGTTTTTAAGGTATCTTTCACACGATGCGGTGATTCATAAATAATCAACGTGCTATCTTCATACATACGCTGTTCTAATATCGAATGTTTTTGCTTTTCTTTTCTAGGTAAAAATCCTAAAAATGTATAAGTAAAAGAAGGCAACCCACTTGCCATCAGTGCAGTTAAACCCGCATTAGGTCCAGGTACTGTTTCTACTCTAATTTGTTTTTCTCTTGCAGTTACAACAAGTTCATATCCCGGGTCACTAATAAGTGGTAAGCCTGCATCTGATACGAGTGCAATATCCACACCTTCTTGTAATTGTTCAATTAAATAATCTGTTTGTTGTTCTTTGTTGTGATCATGATAGGACTTGAGTGGTGCTTGTATCTCATAATGCGCACATAATTTTTTTGTCACCCTCGTATCTTCACAAGCTATCAAATCTACATTCCGTAATATATCTACTGCACGATAAGTAATATCTGCTAAGTTACCGATGGGCGTTCCTACTAAATATAACGTTGACATAAGCTATCCCTCACTTATTAATTTAAGTTTTTTTTGACGTGAAAATGTCTTGATTTCATATTCACGTTTCAATGCTTCAGATTTGGTATCAAACATTTCTTGGTAAACTAATTGTACAGGACGTCTTATTTTTGTATATTTGGCACCTTGACCATTATTATGTTTGATAATTCTTTTTTCTATATCTTTTGCATATCCTGTATATAGACTGCCATCTTTACACTTAACAATATATATATAATGTTTATCCATAATATATTTCTCTCATTTCTTCGGTATAAGTGCCATCTTTGTTATATATGTAGAATGGTGGTTGAATTTCTAAGCCCTGATTCCCGCCTTTTCTACCTTCAACAACAATCGTTTGAGCCGCTTTATCCAGTTTACTGTATATAAAATAAATTTTTTTAGGTTCAATTTGATAAGTTCTCATATGACTTAAGACATCCATTAGACGTTCCGCCCTATGAACCATGATAAATCGACCACCTTGCTTTAACAAATGCCTTGCAGCATAACAACAATCTGCTAATGTACACATTATCTCATGTCTCGCTATCTTATGCGCATCTATTTGATGTTGGTGTTGCTGATTTGTTTTAAAATAAGGAGGATTACAAGTGACTAAATCATATTGAGACGGCTTGAAATATCTATGTGCTTCTTTCAAGTCCATTTGATACATATGGATTCTCTCTTCTAGTTGGTTATATGTAATACTTCTTCTAGCCATGTCTACTAATTGCTCTTGAATTTCGACAGCATCTATCATTTGTTGCCCTTTATTCGATAATACTAAAGGAATTACGCCGTTACCAGAGCACAAATCCATTATATTATCGCGCTTTTTCACATTGGTAAAGTGACCAAGTAATAACGCATCCGTCGAAAAAGAAAATACATTATCATTTTGTATAATTCTAAGGTTTTCTTTTAATAAATAGTCTAACCTCTCATTCTCTAACAACATTTCCCTTTCCTCCCTAAAAAAAGAGGACGAGATAACGATGCTTAATAATCAAGCCTATCGCTACACCTCATCCTCAATCACATGTCATCATTATACATTAACCATTTAAATCAGTTCGATTATTCACTTAATACTTCAAGACAAAATAAACAATCGTCACCTTTTCTGTGTTTACCGAATAATTCTCCATTACAAATATGAAAACCTTCTTTATAAAGCATTGCTAAATTATCTTTGCTACGTAGCGGTTGTTTCTTTGGTAGCTTTTTCCCATTTTCAACCGCTTTAGGTTTTTCTTCTTTGTCTATTAAAGTTTTTAAATTTTCATTCTCTATTTGTAAGGCGACATTTTCTTCAATCACTTCAACGGTAAGTTTTTTTAAATTTCCCATATCACTGTTGATTTGGTTTATATTGGCTTCTAGATTTGCTAATTTTTCAAATATGTCGTTACGATTCAATGTTGTATTAGCCTCCTAATTTAATGTTTCTAATTCTTCCATTTTATATTCAAGTGGCTGCTCTAGGCCCTCGACTTTAACTTGCATAGAAATATCTAAAATATTCAAACCTATGACTTTTCCATTACCTTCAGGCGTTTCAATAGGGTCTCCGACATCTGGTAATTGCGCGCGTGCTTCTTCATAATAATCATTTTCATATTTAAGACAGCACATTAGGCGACCACAGGCTCCAGATATTTTAGTGGGGTTGAGAGATAGATTTTGATCTTTTGCCATTTTAATAGAAACTGGTTCAAAATCACCTAAAAACGTAGAACAACACAGTGAACGGCCACATGGCCCTATACCACCTAGTAATTTAGCTTCGTCTCTGACACCAATCTGTCTTAACTCAATACGTGTTTTTAACTTCTGCGCCAATACTTTAACTAACTTTCGAAAATCGACACGTTCATCAGAAGTGAAATTGAAGATAACTTTTGATTTATCTAGTGTGTATTCACAATTTACCAATCTCATTTCTAACTCGTGTTGTTGTATCGTCTCTTTACATAATGCCATTGCCTCATCCGCATCATACTCATTTTTTTCATATTGTAGCAAATCATCTTCTGTAGCGAGACGAACAATTTCTTTTAATGGCAATGTGACATCTTGATCCGCAACATCTAATGGTGCATATTTCACGCGTCCCATTTCTAATCCTCTTTTTGATTCTACGACTACCCAGTCGCCAACGTCTAAATCAAAACCCTTTGGTGAATAATATTCCATTTTACCTGATTTTTGAAAATCTATTCCGACTACATTTTGCATTATTAATTCACCCCTTTTATTACAATTTGTTCAAATACTAACATCGGGTTAACATTTTGATTCAATTTTTTATGTGCTTCTGTTATTTGATCATACATCAAAATAATTTGATTGTATGTTAGTTTTTTCGAAAATGCTTTGATATCTTCCTTTAAATCATGATATATCATATCTTGATCCATACCTACTTTAGCATGCATGACATCTTCAAAGAAACCATTAACTGCTGCTAATGTCACTAACTGCAATTTTCTATTTTTAGCTTGTTTTAATAAATCCACAATAGCTATCAAAGCCATTGAACGATTGGTTAACAATAATTGGCACCATTTAACAACACTCTTGCGTAGAGCCATTAAATCGGTTTCTTCATTAAGCGTAACAGCGACTTCAATTTGCGTTGTATATGTACTTAACAATTCAGCTACTGGTTTAGCAATTTCTCGCTCAACTAATCGATTAATAAACTTGGTTTTATCAATTGGTTTAAAATAAACATGTTGGCATCTAGAATGTATCGTATCTAGAATTTGTTCTGGTTTTGTAGTTAATAAGATGGCTATTGTGTTTTCTGGAGGCTCTTCTAAAAACTTTAAAATGCTATTTTCGCCTTGAACTGTTAGTTTCTCAAAAGATTCAATAATGTACACTTTATAATCGCCTTCGATTGGAAGTTGATTCATGTGATGTACTAATTGTTCAACTTGATCCTTTTTTATTGTTGTTTCTTCAGATGATACATACATAAAATCAGGATGATTAAATGTTTCTACCTTTAACTGACATTGATAATCTCCATTACATAAAATAAGTTTCGTAAAATCAATAGCGACTTGCTGCATTGTTTGGCCATCATCGCCTTCAAATAAGTAAGCATGCGACAATTTGTTTGATTGATACGCTTTCGTCAGTCTTTCTTGTTCATCCATCATAAAGTTACTCCTTTATATAAAAAGGCTGCTCATACATAGTTACCTTACAAAGCACATTTCTTAAGACCATCTTATATGTGTCCTAAACAAAAATGTAATTTGAAAGGTTACCATATATAGCAACCATAATTCTAGAATTGATGGAAAGCTTCAACAGGCATTACAAATACCGTTGCTCCTCCAACCTCTACTTCAACTGGGTAAGGTATATAAGAATCTGCACTTCCACCCATTGGTGTTATAGGTGATACAAGTTGTTCTCTATTACCGCAAGTGTCATTAATCACTTTCAACATTTCGTCTACACGGTCATCTTCGACACCTGATAGGAATGTTGTATTACCCGCTCTTAAAAATCCACCGGTTGTTGCAAGTTTCGTTGCTCTAAAGTTATGTTTAACAAGTTTGTCTGAAAGCTCTTGACTATCTTGATCTTGTACAATTGCTATAATCATTTTCATACTAAACACCTCTTCCCAGTATTATATCATAATTTTTCTAAGTATTTGCTTATAGATTCATATGTTGCGTTCACAACTTCATCTATGCTTCTATCTGCATCTATCACGATAAAGCGTTCAGACTCATTATGAATAATTTTTTTATATCCTTCAACTACTTTTTCATGAAATTTTACATTTTCTTGATCAAGACGATTTTGATTTCGTTGATTTTTCAAAATACGTTCCCGACCTACAGCTACACTCACATCTAAATAAATTGTAATATCAGGATATAAACCATTTATTGCAAATTCATTAATAGACTTTACTTCTTCTATTCCTATACCCCGTGCATAGCCCTGATATGCTAAAGAACTATCTATATATCGATCACACAATACTAATTTCCCATTTTCTAAAGATGGAATGACTTTACCCACAAGATGTTCTCGTCTTGAAGCTGCAAATAATAATGCTTCTGTACGATCATCCATGTCGTCACCCTCAAGTAATACCTCACGAATTTGCTCTCCCGTCTTTACGCCACCGGGCTCTCTTGTGAGCACAACACTGTATTGATTTTCTAATTTTTGTGCTACTTGTTGTATCACAGTAGTTTTTCCTGAACCTTCCGGCCCTTCAAAAGTTATAAATGCAGACATCTTATTCATCCTTAATTTCTATTTTATTATCTTTCATACCTTCAACTCTAATTTGATGATTACACCAATAATTCATTAATTTTATCATATTTTTAGTGATAATTTCTCCTCTTAGCATGATTGGAATACCCGGAGGATAAGGAGTTAAATGCGTCGCCAATATTTTATTATATGCTTTATCTATATCTATCTTCTTAACCTTATCTATTTCTCTATAATCATACGTACCTTCTTCATTGTAAAAGGGTACATCCGTTACTTCAAACGCAACTCTTGTTTCTATATTTATTGCGCTTATTCTTGCTAACAAATCATCAAATGGAAATTGATCCCCTTTATGCCATAAAGGTAGGACTAGTAAAACTTGATAGTCATCCGCAAGCTCTACATAAATCTCTTGGTTTTCAAAAAGTGTTTGAAGTTCGATTCCTGTATAACCATTACACTGAATATTCAATTTGAGTGGATCTTCTACATCAATAATACGCATACCTTTATCTTTTAACACTTTAATTAACTGTGATCTTTTTTCAAAAAACAGACTACTATCATAGCTTTTATAAAAGTCATGTGCTAATTCTAAACTACTCATCAAAAGATAGGATGGACTTGAAGATTGAAAGTAAGTTAAATATTTCAATATATCTTCACGTAACGGTGCCTTTTTATGTATAAAAATAATAGAACTCATCGTGAGTGATGGCAACGTTTTATGATAAGACTGCACAACATAATCCGCCCCCATATTCAATGTAGAATTTGGAAAACCCATTAAATTGAAATGCGCACCATGAGCTTCATCTATTAATGTAGGAATTTGACATGCTTTCATATACTTAATCGTAGACGCTACATCAAAGCACTCGCCATAATAATTAGGATAAGTGAAAACTGCTAATTTCGCTTTATCTACCTGAGTTTTTAGTGACACTTCGTCTGGACCAACATACTGTTTTGTCTTACTACTTATGCTCGTTTTTAATAATTTACTAGAAGCACGCGCTAAATCCAAAGCATGAAAAACAGATTTATGTACATTTCTTGCGATGATATACTCTCCCTTTACTTTAGCAAAGCTTTGTATCACTGCTAATATACCGGATGTCGTTCCATTGACTAAAAAGTAAGCATCATAATCAGGATGCTTGTTGATATGTTGCATACTTTGCCCAATAACATCTTCAGCTTGATGCAAATCATCCAATCCTGTAATTTCTGTCATATCCATTTCCATTTTCAACTCATTTAAATAGCCTATCGTCATATTTTTATGGCCAGGTACATGCATGGAAATTGGTTGCTTATTCAATAAATGATTGAGCCGATCTGTTAATGGTAATGTCATTAAATCCCCTACTTTTCAAACTGAAATTCTATTTTATATGTCCCTATATTTTAACATGTCCCTAGCGACTTCTCTATAGTCATTATATTCAACTAAATATTCTTACATACGAGTTTTGACTCGTATGTTCATTTAATCAACACCACTTGTAGCTCGCTTCGTCTTTTGCTCAGTTCGTCAGCTTCAAACGCTTTCTCATAATAGCTTATTTTAGGTTTTTCAGTTCTTCGAACTGGAAGTTAAGCTTTTTTAACATAAAAAAAGAGACCCGCTTGGGTCTCTGATTGCCTGGCAACGTCCTACTCTTGCGGAACGTAAGTCCGACTACCATCGGCGCTAAGGAGCTTAACTTCTGTGTTCGGCATGGGAACAGGTGTGACCTCCTTGCCATTGTCACCAGACAATGAAATGTATGAAATTATACATTCAAAACTAGATAGTAAGTAAAATATGATTCAACCAAACAAAACATTTAAAATTTGATTAAGTCTTCGATCGATTAGTATTCGTCAGCTGCACATATCGCTATGCTTCCACCTCGAACCTATTAACCTCATCATCTTTGAGGGATCTTATAACCGAAGTTGGGAAATCTCATCTTGAGGGGGGCTTCATGCTTAGATGCTTTCAGCACTTATCCCGTCCATACATAGCTACCCAGCGATGCCGTTGGCACGACAACTGGTACACCAGAGGTATGTCCATCCCGGTCCTCTCGTACTAAGGACAGCTCCTCTCAAATTTCCTACGCCCACGACGGATAGGGACCGAACTGTCTCACGACGTTCTGAACCCAGCTCGCGTACCGCTTTAATGGGCGAACAGCCCAACCCTTGGGACCGACTACAGCCCCAGGATGCGATGAGCCGACATCGAGGTGCCAAACCTCCCCGTCGATGTGAACTCTTGGGGGAGATAAGCCTGTTATCCCCGGGGTAGCTTTTATCCGTTGAGCGATGGCCCTTCCATGCGGAACCACCGGATCACTAAGTCCGTCTTTCGACCCTGCTCGACTTGTAAGTCTCGCAGTCAAGCTTCCTTATGCCTTTACACTCTATGAATGATTTCCAACCATTCTGAGGAAACCTTTGAGCGCCTCCGTTACTCTTTAGGAGGCGACCGCCCCAGTCAAACTGCCCATCTGACACTGTCTCCCACCATGATAAATGGTGCGGGTTAGAAATCCAACACAGCGAGGGTAGTATCCCACCAACGCCTCCACGTAAGCTAGCGCTCACGTATCTCAGGCTCCTACCTATCCTGTACAAGCTGTGCCGAATTTCAATATCAGACTACAGTAAAGCTCCACGGGGTCTTTCCGTCCTGTCGCGGGTAACCTGCATCTTCACAGGTACTATGATTTCACCGAGTCTCTCGTTGAGACAGTGCCCAAATCGTTACGCCTTTCGTGCGGGTCGGAACTTACCCGACAAGGAATTTCGCTACCTTAGGACCGTTATAGTTACGGCCGCCGTTTACTGGGGCTTCGATTCGTAGCTTCGCAGAAGCTAACCACTCCTCTTAACCTTCCAGCACCGGGCAGGCGTCAGCCCCTATACATCACCTTACGGTTTAGCAGAGACCTGTGTTTTTGATAAACAGTCGCTTGGGCCTATTCACTGCGGCTCTCCTGGGCGTTAACCCTAAAGAGCACCCCTTCTCCCGAAGTTACGGGGTCATTTTGCCGAGTTCCTTAACGAGAGTTCGCTCGCTCACCTTAGAATTCTCATCTTGACTACCTGTGTCGGTTTGCGGTACGGGCACCACAATTCTAGCTAGAGGCTTTTCTTGGCAGTGTGAAATCAACGACTCGAGGAAACAATTTCCTCTCCCCATCACAGCTCAATCTTAAGAGTGCCGGATTTGCCTAACACTCAATCTCACTGCTTGGACGTACAATCCAATCGTACGCTTCGCCTATCCTACTGCGTCCCCCCATCGCTTAAAACGAATAATGGTGGTACAGGAATATCAACCTGTTATCCATCGCCTACGCCTATCGGCCTCAGCTTAGGACCCGACTAACCCAGAGCGGACGAGCCTTCCTCTGGAAACCTTAGTCAATCGGTGGACGGGATTCTCACCCGTCTTTCGCTACTCACACCGGCATTCTCACTTCTAAGCGCTCCACATGTCCTTGCGATCATGCTTCAACGCCCTTAGAACGCTCTCCTACCATTGTCCTTACGGACAATCCACAGCTTCGGTAATATGTTTAGCCCCGGTACATTTTCGGCGCAGTGTCACTCGACTAGTGAGCTATTACGCACTCTTTAAATGATGGCTGCTTCTAAGCCAACATCCTAGTTGTCTGGGCAACGCCACATCCTTTTCCACTTAACATATATTTTGGGACCTTAGCTGGTGGTCTGGGCTGTTTCCCTTTCGAACACGGACCTTATCACCCGCGTTCTGACTCCCAAGTTAAATTGATTGGCATTCGGAGTTTGTCTGAATTCGGTAACCCGATAAGGGCCCCTCGTCCAAACAGTGCTCTACCTCCAATAATCATCACTTGAGGCTAGCCCTAAAGCTATTTCGGAGAGAACCAGCTATCTCCAGGTTCGATTGGAATTTCTCCGCTACCCACAACTCATCCGCTCACTTTTCAACGTAAGTCGGTTCGGTCCTCCATTCAGTGTTACCTGAACTTCAACCTGGTCATGGGTAGATCACCTGGTTTCGGGTCTACGACCAAATACTCAACGCCCTATTCAGACTCGCTTTCGCTACGGCTCCACATTCACTGCTTAACCTTGCATCAAATCGTAACTCGCCGGTTCATTCTACAAAAGGCACGCCATCACCCATTAACGGGCTCTGACTACTTGTAAGCACACGGTTTCAAGTTCTATTTCACTCCCCTTCCGGGGTACTTTTCACCTTTCCCTCACGGTACTGGTTCACTATCGGTCACTAGAGAGTATTTAGCCTTGGGAGATGGTCCTCCCAGATTCCGACGGAATTTCTCGTGTTCCGTCGTACTCAGGATCCACTCAAGAGTGAACAAACTTTCGACTACAGGATTATTACCTTCTTTGATTCATCTTTCCAGATGATTCGTCTAGTCTGTTCTTTTGTAACTCCGTATAGAGTGTCCTACAACCCCAACAAGCAAGCTCATTGGTTTGGGCTCTTCCCGTTTCGCTCGCCGCTACTCAGGGAATCGATTTTTCTTTCTCTTCCTGCGGGTACTAAGATGTTTCAGTTCTCCGCGTCTGCCTTCAGATATGCTATGTATTCACATATCGATAACACGACATAACTCGTGCTGGGTTTCCCCATTCGGAAATCTCTGGATCAAAGCTTACTTACAGCTCCCCAAAGCATATCGTCGTTAGTAACGTCCTTCGTCGGCTTCTAGTGCCAAGGCATCCACCGTGCGCCCTTAATAACTTAATCTTTTTTGACTTTCAACACGAACAAGTCGGTTGAAAACCCAAAATGTTATTAATCTGTGAGTGTTCTTTCGAACACTAGCGATTATTTCTTTTTGAATTCAAAGCTTGTTAAAAAACTCTAATTCACTCGGTTTTGCTTGGTAAAATCATAAATTTTTACTTACTTATCTAGTTTTCAATGTACAAAATAATGCAATGAATACTCCAATGAGCATTCAAAACTGAATACAATATGTCAATGTTATTCCTGCATCTTCGTAAGAAGATGTTCCGAATATATCCTTAGAAAGGAGGTGATCCAGCCGCACCTTCCGATACGGCTACCTTGTTACGACTTCACCCCAATCATTTGTCCCACCTTCGACGGCTAGCTCCATAAATGGTTACTCCACCGGCTTCGGGTGTTACAAACTCTCGTGGTGTGACGGGCGGTGTGTACAAGACCCGGGAACGTATTCACCGTAGCATGCTGATCTACGATTACTAGCGATTCCAGCTTCATGTAGTCGAGTTGCAGACTACAATCCGAACTGAGAACAACTTTATGGGATTTGCATGACCTCGCGGTTTAGCTGCCCTTTGTATTGTCCATTGTAGCACGTGTGTAGCCCAAATCATAAGGGGCATGATGATTTGACGTCATCCCCACCTTCCTCCGGTTTGTCACCGGCAGTCAACCTAGAGTGCCCAACTTAATGATGGCAACTAAGCTTAAGGGTTGCGCTCGTTGCGGGACTTAACCCAACATCTCACGACACGAGCTGACGACAACCATGCACCACCTGTCACTTTGTCCCCCGAAGGGGAAGGCTCTATCTCTAGAGTTTTCAAAGGATGTCAAGATTTGGTAAGGTTCTTCGCGTTGCTTCGAATTAAACCACATGCTCCACCGCTTGTGCGGGTCCCCGTCAATTCCTTTGAGTTTCAACCTTGCGGTCGTACTCCCCAGGCGGAGTGCTTAATGCGTTAGCTGCAGCACTAAGGGGCGGAAACCCCCTAACACTTAGCACTCATCGTTTACGGCGTGGACTACCAGGGTATCTAATCCTGTTTGATCCCCACGCTTTCGCACATCAGCGTCAGTTACAGACCAGAAAGTCGCCTTCGCCACTGGTGTTCCTCCATATCTCTGCGCATTTCACCGCTACACATGGAATTCCACTTTCCTCTTCTGCACTCAAGTTTCCCAGTTTCCAATGACCCTCCACGGTTGAGCCGTGGGCTTTCACATCAGACTTAAGAAACCGCCTACGCGCGCTTTACGCCCAATAATTCCGGATAACGCTTGCCACCTACGTATTACCGCGGCTGCTGGCACGTAGTTAGCCGTGGCTTTCTGATTAGGTACCGTCAAGACGTGCACAGTTACTTACACGTTTGTTCTTCCCTAATAACAGAGTTTTACGAGCCGAAACCCTTCATCACTCACGCGGCGTTGCTCCGTCAGGCTTTCGCCCATTGCGGAAGATTCCCTACTGCTGCCTCCCGTAGGAGTCTGGACCGTGTCTCAGTTCCAGTGTGGCCGATCACCCTCTCAGGTCGGCTACGTATCGTCGCCTTGGTAAGCCGTTACCTTACCAACTAGCTAATACGGCGCGGGTCCATCTATAAGTGATAGCAAAACCATCTTTCACTTTAGAACCATGCGGTTCCAAATGTTATCCGGTATTAGCTCCGGTTTCCCGAAGTTATCCCAGTCTTATAGGTAGGTTACCCACGTGTTACTCACCCGTCCGCCGCTAACGTCAAAGGAGCAAGCTCCTTATCTGTTCGCTCGACTTGCATGTATTAGGCACGCCGCCAGCGTTCATCCTGAGCCAGGATCAAACTCTCCATAAATGAATTATGATGTTTGATTAGCTCATAAAATACTAATTTGTGTTATCTCTAACACTTGTTTTGAACCAACAATTTAATGTTGCGTTCGGAATTAACGTTGACATATTGCAATTCAGTTTTCAATGTTCATTTCTTCAATCACAAGAATTAATTTTACTCGCTTTGACTCAGAAAGTCAAGAACTTTTAAAAATTATTTTTCGTTGTGTTTTTCATTTCGTTTTTGTGTTTGTCGTTTTGTTTCGTCCGACAAGATAATACTATACACGCTTAATTTACTTTTAACAACGGTAAAATTTACACTATAACTCCGTGGTTTCATTACGTTTTCATCAAAAAGCAAACCTCCTTATACATATATTTGTTAAAGTACGGTTTTAGACAATTTAAAGATTGTAACACTACACTTATCATAGATTTACTGCTCAATAACCATACTTTGATTTCTTTTACATTTTTTTAATTTTATTTACAAAAAAATAAAGCTATCTGTTTAAGATAGCTTTATCGCTTACTTCATATTGTATTTTAACCATATTACATCTCTGTTCTGCCCATGATAGCCTTAGATAATGTAACTTCATCAGCATATTCTAAATCGCCACCAACAGACAAACCTTGAGCTAATCTAGTGACAGTAATTCCAATAGGTTTTACTAATCTAGATATATACATCGCTGTCGATTCACCTTCTAAATTAGGGTTCATCGCTAATATAAGTTCTTTAACTTCTTCATCTTTGAGTCGGTTAATCAAACTAGGGATATTGATGTCTTCTGGTCCAATACCATCCATCGGCGAAATAGATCCATGCAAGACATGATATAAACCTTTATATTCTCTCATCTTTTCCATTGCAATAACATCTTTATCATCTTCGACTACACAAATAACCGAGCGATCTCGTTGTTTATCCTGACATATATAGCAAGGATCCTGTTCTGTAATATGCCCACACTCACTACAATAAGTAAGTTCTCGTTTCACATCTACTAATGCCTTAGCAAATTGTACAACGTCATCTTCTTTCATATCTAATACATGAAACGCCAGACGTTGAGCTGTTTTTGGCCCAATGCCTGGCAGTTTCATGAAACTGTCAATTAGTTTCGAAATTGGTTCAGGATAGTGCATATGATCACATTCCAGGGATGTTTAAGCCTTGCGTATGCTTACCTAAACGTTCTTGTGTAAGTTCATCAGCTTTATTCATTGCTTCATTCGTTGCAGCAATTACTAAGTCTTGTAACATTTCAATATCATCAGGGTCTACCGCTTCTTCTTTAATTTCCACGTCAAGCACCTCTTTATGACCAGAAACTGTTACAGTAACCATACCGCCACCAGCTGTACCTTGTACTTTTTCTTCTTTAAGCTTTTCTTGCTCTTCGCCCATTTTCTTTTGCATTTTTTGCATTTGTTTCATCATTTGTTGCATATTTCCGCCACCGCGCATAAATATATCCTCCTTAAAACTTATATATTATATTGAATATCATTCATCTTTCGTTTCATTATACATGCCTTTTTAATCATTGTCATGTATCACTCTTCATCTATGATATTTACCGTACTTTCACCAAATAGGTCTTTCGCTTTCTGAACTAAGTCTACTTCTTCAGGTTCTGTTGTATCCGTACCATTGTTATGTGTATCTTCTGATGTACCTTGCTTCCTATTTTGAAGGTATTCTGATCTCACACGCATCCACTGGTCTGCAGGTACGCCAACCACTTTAACGGTTTTATCTATAATATTACAAACAACATTTTCGATATTTTCACGTTTTTCATCGTCTTTATTCACGATTTCACAATGAATTTCTTCTTCTAATTTAATTAGTACATGTGTTTCACTTGCAGCCACCGGTTCAGAATTTTGTAAAAGACTGACCAATGACTTCATATCATTACTTTTAGCATGATCAACCACTTCTTGCCAGTGATCTTTAAGCTGCTTGATATCATCTTTATTAGCTTTATCTAATACTTTAGCAATTTGCTGCATAGAAAATGCATTTTTAGACTGACTACTTTTAGTTGTAGAACGTTTTGATTGTTGTGGTTGCGCACTCGTTGTTACACCATTCGCTTTAAGTGTTTTTAATTCACTTTCTAATTGTTCCATTCTTTGCAGTAACACATCATTGTTTGGTTCTGTTGCTACACTTGTAGTCGCTAATGTTTGAACACTTTCTGGTTTTTCTTTTATCATTTCTGCGATTTTTACTAACAAGACTTCAAAATGCACACTTTGGTTTACGCTAAATCTAATAGAAACGAGTGTATCATTAATGATATCAATCATTTTGTAAAGTACTTCTAAATCAAAATGCATCAGCGCATCATATTCAGTTTCTTCATTAGATGTCTTATTCATGATTGTATCTCTGACAAAGTAGATCATATCGTTAATCAAACGATTTACTTCTTTACCTTGTGAGATGAATTGATGATACGTAGAGAAGGCGTTTCTCACATCACCTTCTACAACTTCCTTAAATAATTCATTTAAAGCTTTCGCATCTACACTACCAGTAACATTCAATGCATCTTCTAACGTTAAATGTTCATCTCCAAAAGCAATTGCTTGGTCCATGATACTCAATGCATCACGCATACCACCTTCGGATGCTTTGGCGATAAAGTTTAATGCCGCTTCATCATATTCAATCGCTTGCGATTCCGCTATAAACTTTAATCTTTCCACAATTTCTTCCTGGCTTATCGCTTTAAAATCAAATCTTTGAGCTCTTGATATTATTGTCGGAGGTATTTTATGTGGTTCTGTCGTTGCTAAGATAAATATAGCGTGTGCTGGTGGTTCTTCCAATGTTTTAAGCAATGCATTGAAAGCACCTGTAGTTAGCATATGCACTTCATCAATAATATAAACTTTAAACTTTGATTCGCTCGGCGCATATTTTACTTTATCTCTAATATTTCTAATCTCATCTACACCATTATTACTCGCAGCGTCAATTTCAATCACATCTGAGTTAGTCCCTCGTGTAATCCCTTTACAAATTGCGCATTCATTACACGGTTCGCCATCTGAACGTTCAAGACAGTTAATTGCTTTCGCAAACACTTTCGCAATACTTGTCTTACCTGTCCCTCTTGGACCACTGAAAATGTATGCATGGGATTGTTTCTCTTTTGAAATTGCATTGCGTAGTGTTTTAGTTACATGTTCTTGACCTACAACATCTTCGAAACTCTGCGGTCGGAACATTCTATATAAAGCTTGATAATTCACTTTCGCACCTCCAATTGCATTCACAAACTATTATAGCATTGAACTTCGTACTTTGAATATCAATTAAAAGCTTCTGAGTACACGACATCACCTTGAGGCTGTTCTAATAGTTGATCCCACAGGAATTTTACCATGAAATATTCTGAAGGCACGTCAAATGGACATGTTATGTCATAATCTGCTGCTGGTTCGTATCCAAACTGATTATAATATTTTGGGTCACCTAGCACTATAATGGTTGTATAGTCTTGTGTTTTCGCACGTTCTTCTACAGCTTGTATCAACGCCTTACCCAAGCCTTTATTTCTATATTCCGGCAATACTGATAGTGGGGCTAATGCCAGAACAGTATATCGCTTCGTTCCATTAATGACTGTTATTTCAGATAGCATAATGTGACCGACCACATCACCGTCATTATTTTTAGCTACCACTTCAAGCTCATAATTATACTCAGGTGCGTTCCTCAGTTTAGCTACCAAATTTTGTTCATCATGATTCGACTCTGTAACATCTGCAAATGCTGCTTCGATTGCTTTCAAGCTTGTGTCATAATCATTTTCAGTTAGCGTACTTAAATATATTTGCATTGGTTTCCCCCCCAAACGTTCAGTTCAAGACTTTAATGTCATAACATCGATTTCCAACAAGTTTTAAGACGGTTCCAATATGCCATCAAAGTATTGTTTATATTTTAATATAAAAAAAGAGTGACCGCTATCAAAAGATAAGTCACTCTTTATATATGTATATGATTTCATTAGTTTTAAAAATTAAAACCGTGCACCTTCGCTTCGAATGCGTATCACAAACGTTACCAAAGTCGACAGCTAAATCTCGGCAACCCTACGGCACATACGATGATCCACTTAATGCTGCTTCCGTCAGGACCTGACATGATTCATGGGTTCATATTGCATAGGACCGAGATCTTCAGACACTACGTGCTTTGGGCAGACTTCACAAAAACGCACCCTTAGCAAAGGAATTAAGTCTCGCATAAAGCGGATTTCGAGTACAGGGAACCGCTACCTCCCCACCTAGCACGGCAAGATATATCATACTATAATCACATATTAGAATGCAAGTATTACCTTTTGCATGGCTAGTAAAACCTTTACAAATCCTTCACACATCAGTCTTATCATTGTACATTTATAGTTTATGACGTCTAGAAAAATCATTGAATTTAAATTCGGTCGCTAAATGTTTAGAAATATTATACTGAAATATCGTAGTGTCTTTTAAATGAACAATGCCACGTACCGTCGCTGTATAGGCTGGATTGATTTCACCAAACACTTCATATTCCATCTCTCCAAACGGTTCAAATGTTATGGATTTGTTTGAATAACTAATTTCCAACCCTAATGTTTCCTCAATGTATTGATATAAAGAGTTTGTAGCAATTTCCGCTGTAACATTCGGCACAATTTCTTCTATTAGATAGTCTTCATCAATGATTTTTACTCTATCATCTATTTTTCTAGTACGTACCACATGACATAAGACAGTATTCATACTAATATTTAAAGCTTCTTTGACTCTCGGAACATCGCCCGCAGTAATGCTTTCGATCATCTTCACTTCTGTGTCATGCTGTAAACCTAGTCCGCGTTGCACTTCTCTAAAACTGGTTAAGTCAGCAAAAGGAAATTCTGTTACACCTTGATAAATAACAATAGAACCTTTCCCTCGAATCTTTTGTATCATGCCTTCTCTAACGAGTAAATTTAGCGCTTTACGTACAGTTTCACGTGATGCCTGATAAGATTCTACCAATTCATGTTCCGATGGCAATTGAGCACCATACGATATACGTGATTCAATAATATCTTTCCGCAATGTTTCATATATCGTAATAAATTTCTTCTGTGTCATCGTTTCGCTCACTGCCTTTTATAGATTAATGTGCAACTACTATGACGCCAAATCCATCAATCTTTCCATCTATCAACTGGCCATATTGCACTATGACTTCGCCATCTAACTTTAATCCTTCTGGTATTTCTATGCGTTCTTTTGAAAAGTTTGCAAGCACTATCCAAGTTTCACCTTTATAATGACGTTTATATATAAACAATTCATTGTGATCCATGTATAGTGGTTCAATACTTCCATAAGTAATAATGTCATGCTCATGGCGTAATTGAATTAAATGTCGATATGTCTGAAGTATGGATTGTTCATCTTCAACAGCTGCTTCAACGTTTATTTTATCAAAATTATTAGGGATATCAATCCATGGTGTACCTGAAGTGAAACCAGCATGTTCACCTGCTGTCCATTGAACAGGCGTTCTAGAATTATCACGTGATTTTTGTCCAAGAATAGTTAAAATTTCTTGCTCCTCATATCCTGCTGCTTTCATTTTGTCATAAGCATTTAAAGATTCAACATCACGATACTGTTTAATGTCATTAAAGCCTGGATCCGTCATACCAATTTCTTCGCCTTGGTAAATATATGGCGTCCCTTGCAACATATGCAGTACAGTCGCTAGCATCTTAGCACTTTGTTTACGTAGTGGTTCAGATGTGTCATCACCAAAACGCGTAACGACACGAGGCTGATCGTGATTACACCAAAATATCGCGTTCCAACCGCCACCTTCATAAATACCAAGTTGCCACTCCATTAGAATGTCTTTCAACTTATGAAAATCTAATTTAGCATTCGACCATTTTTCTCCGTCTACATAATCTACTTTAAGATGATGAAAATTAAACACACTACTTAATTCTTGTCGTTCAGGCGAAGTATATTTCACACAATGATCTATGGTTGTCGAAGACATTTCGCCAACAGTCATTAATTGTTTATCACCAAATGTTTGCTGATTCATTTCGTGTAAATAGTCATGAACACGTGGACCATCTGTATAGAATTCTTTGCCGATTTTTTCGGAGTTTTTAAATTCACCTTTTGAAATGAGGTTAATGACATCGAATCGAAAACCATCTATTCCAAAATCAATCCAGTGATTAATGATGTCGTATAGCACACGTCTGACTTCAAGATTATCCCAGTTCAAATCTGCTTGTGTCACATCAAATAAATGTAAATAATATTCATCCGTTTTTTCATCATATTTCCAGGCATTTCCACCAAATTTGGATTCCCAATTCGTAGGTGGTTCTTCATTTGCCGATCTTCTAAAGAAATAATAATCTCTATAAGGACTATTTTTATCAGCATATGCTTGCTTAAACCATTCATGCTCTGTTGACGTATGGTTGATCACGATGTCCATCATAACCTTGATATCTCTTTTATGCGCTTCAGCCACTAGCATTTCTAAATCTTCAATTGTCCCAAACTTCTCATTCACTTTATAATAGTTGCTAATATCATAACCATTATCATTCATAGGGGATTCATATACCGGTGTTAGCCAAATATAGTCCACACCGAGATATTGTATATAATCTAATTTTTCAATAATTCCTTGTAAGTCACCTTCACCACTACCTGTCGTATCATTAAATGACTTCGGATAAATTTGATAAACGACTGATTTTCTCCAATCATTTTGTTGCATATTATTGCCACCTCTACTTTTAATATTTTAAAAAAGAAACCCGCTAAGTAATTTTAGCGAGTTTAATTGTACTTCTCTGTCGTTGACGCCTATTCTTCAACCATTTCTTTCGCTTCTTCTTTACTAAATCTTGATAGGAATACTGTTAATATGGCAGGAACTACAAATGCTATAGCTGTCACTACTAAATATACTCCCCAGTATTCACTTTTTATTGAAATAAATGCTGGAAGACCACCAACACCAACACTACCTAGCACACGCGTCGCACCTAATACTGCACCTAAGATACAAGAAGTTGAAATCGCGGCGATAAATGGATATTTCAGTGGTAAATTCACCCCAAATAGTGCAGGTTCTGTGACACCTAAGAAACCTGAAACGCCTGAAGTCATTGCTAAACCTTGTTCTTTGACCATTTTACGTCTTCTATAAACGAACCAAGCACCAAATGCTGCAGAACCTTGGCAGATATTAGAAATTGCAAGAATTGGCCACAGATATGTGCCACCAAGCTGACTACCCATTAATTGGAAATCAACTGCTAAGAACATATGGTGTAAACCAGTAATAACTAATGGTGCATAGAACAAACCATAGATGGCACCACCTAACCAACCAGCATGTTCAAACACAAATGTTACGCCATTTGTGATGCCAGTACCTAGCCATAACGCAACAGGACCAATAACAATAAATGCTAAGAACCCTGTAATCAATAGTGCTACAGGTCCAACGACCAACATTTTAATTGAATCATGCACAAATTTATTTAAGAATTTTTCAATCTGCGCTAATACATATGCAGCAAGCAAGATCGGTAATACCTGTCCTTGATAGTTTAATTGCTTAATTTCTAAACCAAGTATATCCCAGGTTGGAATATGACCTTTCGCTATATCGTACTGTGATACAAGCTGTGGATTCATTAAAATCAAGCCTAAAACCAAACCGAGAATTTGACTCCCACCAAACACACGCATACTACTCCAACCGATTAACGCGGGTAAGAATATGAACGCTGTACTTGCAATGACATTAATAATATTCGAAATATCACCTAGCTGCGGAAATTGTTCTACCAGTGGCTTTGGACCAAATAACCCTTCCATCGTCAGTAAGTTATTAATCCCCATCAGTAAACCAGCAGTTACGATTGCAGGTAAAATCGGTATAAAGATATCTCCCAATAACTTAATCAACCTTTGAATCGGATTTCCTTTCTTCGCCGCTGCCGCTTTTGCATCATCCTTAGATGCTTCACTGACACCTGTTTCTTGGATGAATTGCTTGTAAACTTCATCTACTGTGCCAGGTCCAATAACGATTTGGTATTGGTTGTCTGCTTTAAATTGTCCTTTCACTAAATCATTATTGCTCAATCTATCTTTATCTACTTTATCATCATCTTTCAAGACCAGTCTTAGACGTGTCACACAATGTGTTGCTGTGTCCAAGTTGTCTTTGCCCCCAATAGCTTCGACGATATCTTGTACATCTTTCTTTTTAACAGCCATGATGATTCACTCCCTTATAATTAAACTTTAGATATTACTAGAAGTATAACTTGTCTATACAAGTTTTGTAAAGGTTTTCATAAAAGGGTGTTTTGTTCGTCGACTACAGGGCTACAATCTAAATATTTAAAACCAAAACCACCTATAACAATGAGTTGGCGTTATTAGGGGGCTCAAATTATAGATGGTTACATCATAATCATGTACTTCTTTGATAAATTTACGGAAATGACCTTACATCTTTTTTTCTATATAAAAGTACTTAGCCTAACTTAAATTTCGAATATGTAGAAAAGCGCATTAAAAAAGCAAGCATCCAAATTTTTCATTGAATACTTGCTTTATCTATATCATTAGTCTTGGTATTTTAAATATAATGGCGGAGGAAGAGGGATTCGAACCCCCGCGGGCCGTTAAGCCCCTGTTGGTTTTCAAGACCAATCCCTTCAGCCGGACTTGGGTATTCCTCCAAACACAATATTTATAATATTATAGCCCATGACAAAAGTCAATTAAAATCATTACCTTATACTAATGTTTTTTCTTTTAAATATTCATCCACTGCATTTGCGACAGCTCTTCCTTCTTGAATAGCCCATACCACAAGACTTTGACCTCTTCTAGCATCTCCAGCAGCAAAAATGTTCGGTTGATTGGTTCTAAAATCTTTGTTGTCAGCTACAATTTTGTTTCTTTCTGTTTGAATATTAAAAGCATGCGGTACTGTTGTTTCTGTACCTATGAAACCAATCGATAACAATACTAGATCTGCAGGCCAATGGCGTTCTGTTCCATCTACGACCACCATGCCTTCGTCTGTTTCTTCCAGAATTTGAGTATAAACACCTTTCACATTACCAATACGGTCAACATCATAACGCATCGTTTGCACACCATAAGCACGCGGCTCAAATCCAAAGCGCTGTTCATATTCTTTATGCGCGTAATCCATTTTGAATACTGGCATTGCTAATGGCCAATAGGTATTTTCATCAAATTCAATCGCTTCAGGTTGTTTCGTATACTTATTAAATTGGACGATAGACTTACAGTTTTCACGAAGTGCTGTTGCAACACAATCGGCTCCCGTGTCTCCCGCTCCAATAACGACCACATTTTTACCTTCTGCAGAAATCGTTGGTTCCTTGATTTCACCATTCAAATACTGACCTTGCTCCGTCAAATAATCCATCGCAAAATGTATGCCGAATCCCATACGCCCTTCTAATGGTAAATCTCTCGCATTTTGAGACCCTGTACATAAGATGATTGCGTCATGTTTCTCTTCTAATGCTTCTCTACTCACGTCGACACCAATCTCTGTATCTGTTTCAAATCGGATGCCCGAAGCTTCCATAATAGATATTCTACGACGCACGACATCTTTATCTAATTTCATATTAGGTATGCCATACATCAGTAGACCGCCCGCTTCATGCGCACGTTCATATACCGTTACATGATAACCTAATTTATTAAGTTCTTCTGCTGCCGTTAATCCTGCTGGGCCACTACCAACGATGGCTACAGACTCATCTTTACGTTGTTCTGGCACAATTGGTTTAACCCAACCGTTTTCATATGCTTCATCAATAATCGTTCTTTCAATACCTTTAATAGCTACTGATTCACGATTTATTTTCATAACACATGATTGTTCACATGGCGCTGGGCATACTCTACCTGTAAATTCTGGAAAATTATTCGTTTCACTTAATCGCTCATATGCCGTCTTAAAATCTTGTCTATAAACTAAATCATTCCATTCAGGTATATAGTTACCAATAGGACAACCAATCGTTTCTCTGCCAAATGGTTCACCTGTCTGACAAAATGGCGTACCACAATCCATACAACGTGCACCTTGTTGTGCAGCTTCGTCTTTTGTAAATCTTTGCTGGAATGCGTCATGATTTTTCAAACGATCAACTAAAGATAATTCGTGTAATTGTTGTTTGTCATAATTCATAAATCCTTTAAATTCACCCATGACAATCCCTCCTTTACGATTTAATATACGGCTGTTTTTTGTTGTTCTGACATTAAGTGCGTACGCTTATCATTAAAGGCATTTAATAAAGCTTCATCCAAAGCATCCGTCTGTTGTTTTTGCAAATCTATCTTTTGCATCATTAATTTATAATCTTTTGGTATCACTTTTACTACCTTATCTGCAATATGATTAAAATCTGCTAATATCTCTTTCGCTTTAGTACTGTCGGTATATTTAACGTGTGCTTCTAACATATCTTTGACGACGTTGCGTTCTTCATCTACTGTTATCGCATCAAAGTCTAAACTCTCAAGTTGATTCTGCGCTTTAAATTGCGCTACATCAGATGGAAAAACATAACTAACGCCACCACTCATACCTTGACCAAAGTTTTTACCTACGTCTCCTAATATAATGATTCTGCCTCCAGTCATGTATTCAAGACCGTGATCTCCGATACCTTCCACGACGGCTTGGACACCACTATTACGAATACAGAAACGCTCGCCAGCTTTACCATTAATAAAAGCTTTACCGTGAGATGCGCCATAAAAACAAACATTACCTACGATAATTTCATTTTCACGTTGTTGATTAGGTGCTTTAACAATTACTTTTCCGCCCGATAAGCCTTTTCCAACATAGTCATTAGCATCACCTGTATGATGAATTGTCAGTCCGCTTGGTGTATACGCAGCTAAACTTTGACCTGCATGACCCGTCGTTTGTGCATATATCGTATCTTCACTCAATCCTTCTGCTCCATGCGCTCTTGTAATCATACTGCCAGTAATAACACCCACATCACGCTGTTCATTGTTTAAGCGATATTGACCTTCGAATGATTGGCCAGATCTTATCGCTGTTTGTGCATCAGGATACAATTCAGTTAAGTCAAATCCTATATCTAAATGATGATTTTGTTCAATCTTCTTATATCTATCTCCATCATGTTGATACAATAATGCTTCAACATTCATAGATGCAGCTTTAGGTTGACGCGTTGCAAGATTGGTTTTACGCGTTAACAAATCCGTTCTACCTACTAATTCATCCACTGTTCTCAATCCTAGTTCCGCAAGAATCTCTCTCAATTCTTCAGCAACAAAATGCATGAAATTCACAACATGATCCGCTCTACCATTAAATAGTGCGCGTAGGTCTTTATTTTGTGTTGCAATACCAACCGGACATGTATCTTTATGACAAACACGCATCATGATGCATCCTAAAACAACCAATGGTGCAGTCGCAAAGCCAAATTCTTCAGCGCCTAACGCACAAGCGTAGGCTACGTCTTTGCCGGTGAGTAACTTACCATCTGTTTCTACCTTCACACGTGATCTCAAGTTATTCATCATCAATGTTTGATGCGTTTCAGCTAATCCAATCTCCCATGGCACGCCTGCATGTTGAATACTCGTCTTCGGTGATGCCCCTGTACCACCATCGTAACCACTAATAACAATTTTATCGGCATAGGCTTTTGCTACGCCCGCTGCAATGGTACCAACACCTGTTTTAGATACGAGCTTAACTGTTATATTGGCATCTTTATTGGCATTTTTTAAATCGTGTATTAACTGTGCTAAATCTTCTATCGAATAAATATCATGATGCGGCGGTGGTGATATCAAGCCAATACCTGGTGTTGAGCCCCTTACTTCAGCTATCCATGGATATACTTTGGTTCCTGGTAATTGTCCGCCTTCCCCTGGTTTAGCGCCTTGCGCAACTTTAATTTGTATTTCTTTTGCGTGTTGCAAGTAGTCACTTGTCACACCAAAACGACCGGATGCCACTTGTTTAATCGCACTTGAACGATTACGTCCTTCTTCATCAACTATAAAGCGCTCTGGATTTTCTCCGCCTTCACCGCTATTACTTTTACCACCCATTTGATTCATTGCTTCTGCTAATGTTTGGTGGGCTTCTTCAGAAATAGAACCATAGCTCATTGCACCTGTATTAAAACGTTGAACAATTGCACTTGCAGGTTCTACTTCACTGATATCGATTGGTGTTTGCGATGATTTAAATGTCATCAAGTGACGAATATGATCCGTACGCTTATGGTTAACTTCGTTTGAAAATGCTTTGAATTTTTCATAATCATTCAATCGACACGCATGTTGCAATAAATGAATAGATGTAGGGTTAAAAGCATGGCGTTGACCTTGCTTACGCCATTGGAATGTACTCCCCGATTCAATGTACTCACTTTTTGGTGTCTGTCTAGATTTATTCTCTTTATCAATCATCTCAAGTGATATGCCAGATAATTTTGTTTGCGTTCCAGTGAAATATCTTTCAACAACCTCATCTGATAATCCAACTGCTTCAAAGATTTGTGCCCCTTGATAACTTTGAACTGTTGAAATACCCATTTTAGCCATTACTTTAATTACACCTTCAGACAATGTATCTGTATAAGTTTGAACATTTTCAGAAGTATCCCCTTCTAAACGTTCATTTTGCACTAATTCTTCAATTGTTCGTTGCGCTAAATATGGCACAACCGCATTAGCACCATAACCTAGCAAACAAGCAATGTGATGAACCTCTCTTGATTCGCCCGACAAAGCAACAATACTTGTTCGCATACGCAATCCTTCTTTGATCAACAATTGGTGAACATGGCTAACAGCTAATAATATCGGCATCGCGTAACCTTTTTCTGAAACTAAAACACTATCATCGAGAACTAAAATTTCTTCTCCACGTTTTACTGCTTGAATAGCTTTATTACCAAGTACATCTAGCGCGTCTTCTAAATCATCATGATATACCGTTGATAAACGCGCGACATTAAATCGGCTTTCTTCAATGACATTTAACTGCGCTTCCGTCATGACAGGGCGTTTTAATTGAATACGATTTAACGCATCTTCACTCGGTTGTAACAAATTCCCCTCGCTACCTAAATAAGACAACTCACTCGTTACAATCTTTTCACGATAAGCATCAATAGGAGGATTAGTAACTTGTGCAAATAATTGTTTGAAATAATTAAAGAGTGATTCATCCTGTTCATTTAATGCTGCTATCGGCACATCATAACCCATCGCACCAATAGGATCTTTCTTACTTTCAACCAATTCTGTAAGATATTTATCTATTTCTTCTTTGGTATAGACAAATTGTTTTTGCATACGTGTTAATGTTGCTTCATTCCAAGAAGATGGTTGATAAGACACATGCTCTAAATTCAAATCAACTTTAAATTGACTCAACCAACTCTCATATGGATGTTCATCTGCAATACGTGCTTTTAATTCATTATTTTCAACCACTTTATGTGCATTAAAATCAACTAATAGTAATTTTCCTGGGTTTAATTGGCCTTTAAATGCAACATTGTCTTCTGGTACATCTACTACACCTACTTCTGATGAAAAGACAATATAATTATCTTTAGTAATGGTATAGCGACCTGGTCTCAAACCATTTCTATCTGTTAGCGCACCAATCTTATCGCCGTTACAGAATGAAATCATTGTCGGTCCATCCCATGGTTCCATCAAATAACTATAGAATTCATAAAACGCACGTACATTAGCGTTGTTTGCTTTATTGTATAACCAAGGTTCTGGAATCATCAGCATTGCCGCTCGCTCTGGTTCCATAGCTAAAGATAAAAATTCTAATGCATTATCAACAATTGCAGAATCACTACCATCTTCATCTACAATATCTTTGACTTTATCCTTATCTTCACCAAAAATGGTAGCTATAAGCTCATTCTGTCTTGCACGCATCCAGTTTACATTACCTTTAATTGTATTAATTTCACCGTTATGCATTAACAATCGATTAGGATGTGCACGTTTCCAACTCGGGAAAGTATTTGTACTAAAACGAGAATGAACCAGACCTAGTTTTGACACGAAATCTTCATGATTCAAATCTTCATATAATGCGTTAATTTGATCCGAGCGCAACCAACCTTTATATACAATTGTTTTATGCGATAAACTCGTGAAATACAAATCCAATTGTTGTTGATTTGCATAATTTTCAATTTGTTTTCTCGCTAAAAATAATGTGCGCTCTATATGTGAAGTATCATTTAACGCAACAAATACTTGCTGAATATACGGCATTGTTTCTGCTACATGTGCTGCAATCGCGTTAATATCTACAGGCACTTCTCTATAGCCAAGCACAGTTAGACCTTCCGCTTCAAAATGCGCGTTAAACTGCGCTTCATGTTGAGAACCTTTAATTTTTTCGTTTGTAAAAAACATACCTACTGCATATTGACCTTCTTCAGGTATATCAAAATCAAGGTGTCGTGAAAAATATGCATATGGTACTTCGGTCATGATGCCTGCACCATCACCTGTGACACCATCTGCACCTATACCACCACGATGATCTAATCTACGTAACATTTCTAATGATTTTTCCACGATATCATGACTTCTTTTATTATCCATATTGGCGTAAAATCCTATACCACAAGCGTCATGTTCCTCGCGACTATCATATAACCCCAATTTCTCTTTATACTCGACCATGATCTTCACCTCTTTTACGAAAATTCTGAAAATTAAATAAGTAAGTAAACTATATAGCAGTTGATTAATCTGTTCAATATATAAAATAGATGATATCATTCTAATTATTAGAACAATTGTTGAAAAGAGGGTTATACATGGAAATTAAACAATTGAAATATTTTATAGAAGTTGCAAAAAGAGAACATTTATCAGAAGCAGCATTAGAATTAAATATTGCACAATCAGCAATCAGTCGCCAAATTGCTCATCTTGAAAATGAACTCCAAGTTACCTTATTCAAAAGAGAAGGTCGAAATATTTATTTAACAGATGAAGGAAGACAGTTTTTCTCTGAAGCAACCAAAATTATCGACCAACTTGATGAAACAATCCGTTTGTTCCACAATCAATCAGAGTCAAACCACTTCATTATACGAATCGGCTATGTTGAATGTTATATTTCTCAAGTACTCACTTTATTGATACAAGCATTTGAAAATAACAGTGATTCTATTATTGAACCTATTCTAATGAAAGAAAGCGAAATATTAAACGCTCTCATTACAAACCAAATCGATATCGCCTTTATGGATTTAACACAAAAAATCAAACAAAATACATCATTAAAAATAAATCCGTTATTTGAAGAAAATTTTCATATCTATGTCCCTAAAGATGATCCAATTACCATGGCAACGAACCCACCTTTAATACAATTTTCAAACAAATCGATTTATGAACTCTATGCTTTGCCACTACACATCAAACAAACATTAGCCAATGTCGTAGAAACGCCTATTCGCACAGTAACTAGTACACAGTTAGCTCAATACTTATTAAATAAAGGTCGAAGCTATATCATCGCACCATCTTATCAACTCTTAGATAAAAATCCCCAAAAATGGATAGATATCTCATTAGAACACACAGAGTTAAAACGTACCATATGTAGCATCATTCGTCGTGATAATAGAAAAAATGATATTCAACTCATGTTATCTACGATTGACCAGTTACTAAGTCGTAGCGCCACATATCATTAAATACTTTTTCATAAATCTTTGAGTTCAGTTCTCGATGCGCGTATAATCGCATTGTCTATAAAGAGAGGACTGAATATATTTTGAAGTCTGTTAAAACATTATTAACACGCCCCTTCAATTGGGTTGTACTTACCTTTTGCATTATTTTTGTTGGATTATTCATATTCACTTTTTTTAATGCTAAATTCTATGACACACCGATTGGGCAAATTACACAAATAAACAATACTCAATCAACACAAGTGTCAGATGAACATCACAACAAAGATACTAAGCATAAAGAAACATTACATATTCATATTTTAAATGGTAAATTCGAAGGTAAAACAACTACAATCACACATGAATATACCGAGTCACAAGCAGACAGTGAAGCATTTTCAAAAAATGATAAAGTCTTATTGCACGTTGACAAAAATCTCAGCACCGCCTATATAACGGAAAAGAAACGCGATAGTTTAGTCGTTGCGATAACTGGTATATTTTTATTAACCGTGTTACTAGTAGGTAAAAAAATAGGTTTACAATCGATTCTATCTCTTGCGCTCAATACATGTATTGTATTATTAGCGATTTATATTCATAATCAATCGCCAAATATCAGTCTGTTCGGCCTAATGAGCATCGGCATCTTCATTTCTACGACATTAACGCTAGTCCTCGTCACAGGCTGGCAATGGCGGACACTCATCACCATTATCAGCACTTTACTTGGCACATTCTTATGCGTAGGTATTACGCAATGCATCATTCAAATAACTGATGGCTCTGGTTTAAAATTCGAAACTATGAGTTTTCTAACCTTGCCACCAAAGGAAGTATTCTTAGCTTCTGTCATGATTGGTTCACTAGGCGCTGTCATGGATGTTGCTAT
Organism: Staphylococcus sp. Z5-21; assembly: GCF_056529615.1. Classification (NCBI taxonomy): domain Bacteria; kingdom Bacillati; phylum Bacillota; class Bacilli; order Caryophanales; family Staphylococcaceae; genus Staphylococcus; species Staphylococcus sp. Z5-21. The sequence goes on from NZ_CP096462.1 coordinate 2,417,931, forward strand.
TACAATTGCCAGTGGTATGGCTGAAATTCTACGTCGTACACCTGATATCAGTATGAGACGTTGGGCACTTGCAGGACGTAACATCGGACAAGACATTATGGGAACAATGACAAATATATTACTATTTTCATATTTATCCGGAAGTTTGCCTATGCTCCTAATTTACTTAAAAAATGCAAACACCATTACGTATACAATTTCTATGAATTGGTCATTGGAAATTTCCCGGGCAATCACGGGTGGTATTGGCATTGTCTTAACAATTCCCATCACCATTCTATTGATGCAAGTTTGGTTTAAATTGCGAGGTGTTAAATCATGAGTGCGATAACATTATTAGGTCTCATATTATTTATATTAATGTTGATCTTTGGTGGGAAAAAGGGATTGATTTCTTATCTGACACTGTTTTTAAATTTTGTCATTTTATTTATTTCAATTATACTCATCATATTCGGTGTACCTATTTATCTAGTTACACTTATATTCTGCATTTTTATTGCAGCCTGTAATTTGTTTGTACTAAATAGCTATAATACAAAAACAAAAGCTGCATTTTACGCTACAATCGTTACGACAGTCATATTAATCGCAGCTATATATTTATCCGTTTCAATCGGACATTTACAAGGGTTTACAACCGAACAACAGGACGAAACTTATATCTTTTCTATGAATATCGGTATAGATATGGTGAAATTTATGGTATTTACCATCGTACTTGCTGTGATCGCCGCTGTTATTGATTTAGCTATTACAATCAGTTCTCCAATGTATGAATTAAGCGAAACAAATCCTAATTTAACACAAAAAGAATTATTTCATTCAGGTATGCGGGTCGGTCGTGAAATATTAGCAACATCAGCCAATACGATATATCTCGCTTATTTCGGTGGTCAATTGACATTGTTTTTCTGGTTTTTCAAGCTTAACTATTCCTTTGGGCACATTATAAATTCTAAAATTTTCGCACAAGAATTCATTTCTATTATTCTTGGCGGTATCGCAGTTGCTATAAGCATCCCAATTACTGCATGGTTAACAGCATTATTAATCAAAAATCAAAAAGCACCAGACACCCATCGTTAATTTTAAGGACAGCGTATCCAAAGTTCTTCTTTGTATTGTTTCAAAGCATCATCCTACCTCATATTATGTTGCACTGTGGATGTAATCATAGACGTCATAAATTGTATGTTCAGTGCTGCCATCTCATAACTAACTAAAAACCAGTCTGAAACATCAACGATTGTTTCAGACTGGTTTTTTATATTTATTTACGTCTATTTAATTTATTTAATTCGCCACTAAAATAAGCGCGCTCCCCATGTACAACATAATCCAAGCCTTGTGCCTCTTCTTCTGTATCTGTCCCTAGTTCACTAAATTGGGCAATCACTTTCGCAATAATAAAAGTCATGATCCCACTAAATACAATGGTAATAGCTACAGCTATCAACTGATTGATTACGGGCATCATACCTCCGCCTAATAAAAGCCCATTTACCACATCGCCATTAATATGATGTGACTGAAATACACCAGTTAAAAGTGCACCGACCACCCCCCCTACACCGTGTATGCCAAATGCATCTAAAGCATCATTATAATGTAATTTCCCTTTAATGTAATTAATGACGAAGTAACAACACACACCGCCTATAAGCGCAATCACCACAGCACTCATATATCCTACGAAACCGGCAGCCGGTGTAATAGCAACTAATCCTGCAAGCATGCCCGACAACATACCTATCAAACTCGTCGTTTTCTTCATGCAATACTCTATCATTGACCAACCTAAGGCACCTGCACTCGCTGCGAGCACCGTATTCACAAATGAAATCATCGCTATTTTATTAAACGACAATGCGCTCCCTACATTAAATCCATACCACCCAATCCAAACGAAAATTGCGCCAATAAGTGTAATAATAAGGTTATGTGGCGGTCTTTTATCAAAGTTTTTCCCTGCACCTATCATAATTGCTAAGACCAAACCAGATATACCAGACGTTATATGCACAACTGTTCCACCTGCATAATCAATCGCACCTAATTGATCAATCCAACCTCCACCCCATACCCAATGTGCAACAGGACTGTATACACAGATAACCCATAAAAACACAAAAATTAAATAAGGTATAAACTTCATTTTTTCAGCTATTGATCCTGATAAAATTGAAACTGCAATGGTACAGAACATCAACTGAAATAGCATAAACAGCGCTAAAGGTATATGCGGTGAAATTGCTGATTGTGTACTAAAACCAACATGAGCTAAACCTATATATGTAAAATCTCCAAAAAATGAATTCCCAGATCCAAAACTAAAGCTAAATCCAAATAACATCCATGCAAACGTTACTATAACAATTGCCGACATACTTTGCATGACTGTATTCAATACGTTTTTAGATTGAACCAATCCCCCATAAAACAAACTTAACCCCGGTGTCATTAACCACACTAGTAACGTACAAAGAAACAAAAATAATGTATCATTCATATTCATAGCACTCACTCCTTTATACCGGAGCATAAACCCATTCCATATAAATAGCAAAAATGCGTCAGGAAAAATAACACTTTATGTTACCTTTTCTAACGCATTCCATATCATAACTATTTAATTGTCCGCCTTAAAATATAAACAGATCGACCTTCTAAAGTAGATGTTCCCGCATTTTCATAATTGGCCTGTTTATACAATGCTTGTGCTACGATATTGTCATTATTAACAGTGAGATAAATTTCATCTATATCTGGAAATTGTTTACTCAAGTAGGCTGGTAATGCATCCATGACTTTTTTGGCGTAACCTTTCCCAAGTTGGTTTTTATCAATGCTAAATGACCTAAAAAATATTGCGGCTTTATTTGTAGTATATGGCGCCACGCCTTGCCCCTCATGTAAAGTAAAAAAGCCAACACATTGTTGCTTATGGTTATAAATGAGCGTAGGATGCCTTTCGCTATCATCCGCCGCGAGTTTGATATTTTCAACAGGTGTTTTAGTAAATTGACGATCAGAAATGTCTAACGCTATATGTTTCACATCACTTATCAATTTCTCAGTATAGGGAACAAGCTCAACGAAAGGTATCTCTCGTTCTATATTTTCAAAATGTTGCCGTTCTTCTATCCATGTAATAACGGCAGGCGCAATTTTATGTTCATCCTTTTTATCTATCCATTGTAAATCAGTGATTTCTTGACTTGGTACCAAGGTAGACCAATCTATATCTGCCGTCGTATAAAAACAATTGAGTTCTGTTTTCATATTTTTTTGTGGGTAGGCTTCGCCAACAACGGTATGCATATAAATTAAAGATGACTCAGGTATATCTAATTGTAGTTCTTCATTTAATTCTCTTTGTAACGCTTGTTTATACGTCTCTCCTATATCAATCTTGCCGCCTGGAAAATAATACTTTTCTCTATTCCTTGACTGAACAAGCAATAATTTCTCTTGTTCTTCAATTACTAAACACACACATTTAATCATTACTCAACACCCCACAGCATCAATTTCCGTTCCATACTAACTTTATATTAATGAATCAAACTGGTTTTATACTATCAACGCTTATGTTAACATATTTTATTATCCATACACATCAAATTTCAGACAATCTTAATTGAATGTATATTAATGGTATAATACGAAACAAGATAACTATTTTCAAAAATGGAGGCTTTACGATAAATGGCTAAAAAAACTAAAATAAATCGCATTTCCAACACACTTAATTTTGTAGGCATTGCTGTAGAAGGCTTTAATTGGTATGCCTATCAATCAAGAAATAAAAAATTAATTTACGCAAGCATTGCCATAACTAGTGTTGGGGCTGTATTAGACTTTTATACAGCTTTAAAATCACCACGTAAATTCGCAAAAGTATTTTCAACTTTCACACTTGCGAGCACACTATTTTCAACAGTAAAACGTTTAAAATCTGTTCGTAAAGGTGAAGTAAGTATCTAGTCACCAACAAACCAACCCAAGTTCTATTTAAAAAAACTCGAATCACAATATGGACATCCATACCATGATTCGAGTCTTTTTTTTAATTTATTATTAATGAATATATACATAAGAACTTACTTGTGAAGCAGGAATTGTTCTATAAGTCACAATACCTGGTGATGCACTATAGTTCATTTCAGAAATCGTTATACTACCGTTAGCATTTACAGATTCTACAAATGCTACATGACCATAATATGCCATATCAGATTGTAAGATAGAACCAACAGTCGCTTTGCGGTCTATTGTATAACCATCCGCTGCTGCAGCTGTATCCCAGTTATTGGCATTCCACCAATATGTACTAATTCCTTTACCAATTTGGGCACGTTTATTGAATACATGCCACGTACATTGACCCCAGTCATATAAATTTGAATGATTAAAGACAGGTGTCTTATACTCAGCAGATCCAGTAGAACTTGATCCTGAACCACCTGTAGATGCTTTACCTGATACTTTTAATTTTTGACCTGGATAAATATTAAAGTTAGTTAAACCATTTAAACTCATGATTTTTTGATACGTTGTGCCATATTTTGCAGCAATCGCTGATAATGAGTCACCCGATTTAACTGTATAGGTTGTTGTGCTGCCACTACTTGTGTTCCCTGAAGTATTTGAGCTACTTGAAGACGCTGTACCTGATACTTTTAATTTTTGTCCCGGGTAAATATTAAAATTTGATAAACCATTTAGGCTCATAATTTTTTGATACGTTGTGCCATATTTTGCAGCAATCCCTGATAAAGTGTCACCCGATTTAACCGTGTATGTTGATCCTGTAGATGTATTTGACGATGTACTAGAACTTGTTGAACCAGATACTTTTAACGATTGATTCGGAAAAATAACGTTTGACGTTAAATTATTAAGCGACTTTAACTTAGCCACTGACATATTATATTTATTCGCTATAGACCATAATGAATCGCCGCTCTTAACTTTATAAGTTGTTACAGCATCTGCGTTTGTCGAAGTAACTGCAGCTAATGCGCTTGTCCCGATTACAGTTGCAATAATTTTTTTACGCAATTTATGTAAACCTCCCAAATATTCTCTTTTTTCGCTTCATCTCTATACTCACCTGTTCATTATACACCCTCGACCTGTAAATGAGTATATTAATTATATGACATTATCATTACAAAAGAGAACAACTCGGTTGCGTTCAAATTAAACCGCAAACAACTAAGATTTATTCAAAAGGTCGTAATTTTATATTTTCTATACCAAAATATGCTTTTAATAGTGTCTGATAATTACTTTGTGTTACAGGAATTTTTTCTTTTTCACCATGATCCGTAATCGTTAAATAATTATTAGATAATGTTACGCGTCCATACAACTTTGCTTTACTAACAATTAATTTTTTTACAAATATAGAATGCGCATCATACTGATTAAAATGAATCGCTTCATCGAAATCCATGATTGCTTGTGCTTTGTCAATCGCGCGATATTGAATTTCCCAAGCCTCATCTTTATATTTACTCATATCAATCGTTTGCGTATCAATCCACGACGCTTGAAAATATCCATTCACATCCTCAATCACTTCCGGTTCATTTTTTAATGGCATCGCTTGTTTAGGTACATCGGCATAACCCACATCCACTAAATATTTTTCTTGATTTATTTGTACAATTAATGCCATATGAGAACCGGCCATGGCCCACCCATTACCCGTATTGATTGTTGCTGATATCATATAAGCATCAAACCCTTTGGACGTTATCCAACTATGGAACAAACGATTCTGTTCGTAACAATAACCACCTCTGTGTTCTGAAACAATTTTATGAATCATCGTCTCATCATCTAAAGCAATCGGTTGCTTATTTTGCACATTGATATTTTCAAAAGGTACATTAATAACATATTGATATATATAATGATTTAGTGTTGTTAAATCATTGTCACGATACTTTTCTGTATTAATATTTAAGTAATCTTCTAATGATTTAAAATCCGTCATTGTCTTCACCCTTTTTAAATTTAAAATACTCCCTAATACAATTCATTTTAATAAATTTTGCTAGACTAATACAATTTATATACATTACACATTTATCGATTTTTTCAATTTTTATTATTTGCAAATAACAAAAACGGGTAAGACAATACATATATGTATTGATAGATTTGACACTAGACTAATAAATAGATACGGTGTATATTCGATGTTTTTAAAGTTGTTATAGGTTATCAATTCAATTTTTCTGATTTTTCAAACTTTTAAATTCATATTTCAATATCTATCAAACTATTTTAATGGGGGTAATTATTTGACTAAAGAACACAGCGAACAACCAAAAGATTTACGTATTCGCAGCAAAGTAATTAGTGAGGGTGTCAGTCGTACACCCAATCGAGCTTATTTACGGGCACTCGGCTTTGAAGATGAAGATTTTCAAAAACCAATGATTGGTGTTGCAAGTACTTGGAGTGAAGTCACGCCATGTAATATGCATATTGATGGTTTAGCTCGTGCTTCAAAACAAGGCATTAGTGAGGCAGGGGCTTCGCCACTTATTTTCAATACCATTACAGTATCAGATGGTATTTCAATGGGAACAGACGGTATGCGCTTCTCTTTACCAAGTCGTGAAATTATCGCGGATTCTATAGAATCAGTTGTCAGTGCTGAAAATTTAGATGCACTTGTCGCTATTGGTGGTTGTGACAAAAACATGCCGGGATGTATGATTGGTATCGCTCGTCTTAATTTACCAGCCGTCTTTGTTTATGGCGGCACAATATTGCCTGGGAAATTGGATGGTAAAGATTTAGATGCTGTTTCTGCCTTTGAAGGCGTCGGACAGTATAATAATGGCGAAATAGATAAAGAGGCACTTCACAAAGTAGAATGTGCCGCTTGTCCAGGTGCAGGTGCTTGTGGCGGTATGTTCACTGCCAATACGATGTCATCTGCTATTGAGGCCATGGGCATGAGTTTACCAGGAAGTGCTTCGCATCCAGCAGTTTCTACAAATAAATCCAAAGACAGCAGAGCAGCAGGTAAAGCCGTTTATAAACTATTAGAAAAAGGCATCTATCCAAAAGATATTATGACTAAAGAAGCATTTGAAAATGCAATTACTGTAGTCATGGCACTTGGAGGATCTACCAATGCGATTTTACATTTACTTGCTATTGCACATACAATCGAAGTCGATTTAACACTTGATGATTTCGAAAAAATTCGTAAGCGTGTCCCACATATCGCTGACTTGAGACCAAGTGGTAAATACGTCATGGCACATCTTGATGAAGTCGGTGGTATTCCAGCAGTTATGAAATTATTACATGACAAAGGCTTAATCCATGGAGATTGCTTGACCGTAACTGGCAAGACTGTTGCTGAAAACCTTGAACAACAACCTGACCTAACCGATAATAAATCTATCATTGATTTTGACAATCCAAAACACGCTACTGGACCGCTTGTCATCTTGAAAGGGAACCTTGCTCCAGAAGGCGCCGTTGCAAAAATCTCAGGTCTAAGCGTAACTTATATCAAAGGACCCGCACGCGTATTTGATTCCGAGTCCAAGGCTACCAAAGCCATCTTAAATGACGAAATCAAACCAGGTGACGTGGTCGTTATTCGATATGCTGGCCCTAAAGGTGCACCTGGCATGCCTGAAATGCTATCTGCATCATCCATTCTTGTTGGTAAAGGATTAGGTGAATCTGTAGCGTTACTCACAGATGGCCGTTTCTCTGGCGGTTCTCATGGTCTTGTTATCGGACACGCAGCGCCAGAATCACAAGTTGGCGGTCCGATGGCATTATTAGAAGAAAACGACACGATTACCATTGACGCAGAAAAACTTGAAATTAGTTTTGATGTATCAGATGAAGAACTTGAGCGTCGTAACAAACAATGGCAAGCACCACCTTTAAAAGCCAATCGAGGTACGCTAGCTAAGTATGCTAAACTTGTTTCCTCCGCTTCAAAAGGAGCTATCACAGACTAAATTTTCTTTATAGGCAAGTAGCAGCGTAATGTCGCTTGTTATTAATAGTTATTTCTAGCATTAGAACCACATTTGAAACATGACTAAATGATTTTAATGTCATGTTCTAGTTATACTAGCAATCTATTTCGTGAACTTGTCTTTTACATTTAAAAAACAGCTAACTACTGTGTATATGATTGAATAGGCCGAAACTCCAAATGAAGTTTCGGCCTATTCATTTTGCTCAAAAATAAAACAATTCCATTCAAGACACTTTAGCATGCGCAATTGTTTTTATTTTTCCTCGCTATACCATTTGCGAATGCTTTTTCACTACTTAGGGATTACTCAACACAATTGAGCACAATTATATTAAAGAAAGGGTAACAAAACAAAGCGAGGTGAGTTACATGACCTTTTTCATTGATATCATCAAAAAATTCGTTAGTTTATTCACAGGTAAATAATTTTCAAAAATTATTTGATGGGTTTGGGACATAAATAGTTGTCTCAAGCCCCTTTTTTATTAGAACATAGGTGCAAGCGCTCACTCCTTTTTAACCTTTTCCATGTTAATCATTTAAGTATGTCCATTCATCTCGCAGTATGCCCATTTTAATCGCATCATATAATTGGCCTTCTACAATTCTTGCTTGACGAATACAAGCTTCTTCTTTCATACCTACCCTCATTGCAAGTTTTATCATCCGTTTATTACCAGACCAAGTGGAAATACCAAGTCGATGTACAAAGTTCTGTTCAAATAAATAATCTACCCACAATTTAAATACTTCAGAACCAATACCACTTTCCCAAAACTTTGTATCATAGATGACAATACCTATTTCTAACCAATTTGTATTTTTATCCACCCAGTACGATCCAACTGTACCTATAAATTGACCATCAGCCATAATAGCTAACGTACTTTCTACATTTGGATAAATGTAACGCCCTTGTTTCGTTCTCTCAAAAAATGTAGATTTATCTATTTTGGGTTCATTAATATACGGTCCATTCCATTTTTTAGCTGCTTGTTGCTTTTCTTCATACTTCCAATAATAAATTTCATCAATTATAGCATCGTCTATGGCTACTAATTCACCTTTTGAAAATGGAATCATTGAAACGCCTCCCAACTATTAGTACGTATTATACGCATGATTATTTAATAAATATACTTTCATCCATAAAAAAGCTCTTCCTAAAAAGTTTACACATATTGCGTGCCTACTTTAAGAAAGAGCTTGTGATATATAGCTTATAAAAGCAATTTTACTTAATAAATCTCTCATAAATAACTAACTTACGCTTAGATGTTCAAATCATCTTAGCGAACTGATATCATATTTTACTATTTTATTAAAAGAATAAAGATTTCATTACTCTGAAGAAAGAACCTAATAAATCGAATAAGTCACCTGACATCATCATAACCTCCTTCGCAAAATTTATCGCACAAATTATGCATCAAATTGTTCGTTACGTACTAAATCATCGGCTAAACCATGCCAAAACTGTTGTAGTTCTTCTGTTGGATGGCTATAATCCGTTGCATCTTGACCAACGAAATCTACATGATCCCAACCATGTTTGATAGGTGTTACTTGCCATATACCTTTTTGAATTTGATCTGTTGCTTCTGTATATGGCTGATTAAATGGATGTTGTGCTGAAATTGTAGAAATCAGACCATCATTTTCACGCCATTCTTTTTCTGCTGCTTTCCCAATCACATTACCTGTAACAGTGAATGGGAAGAACATGCCGATATCAGATTTTTGCTTACCTAATAATGTCGGTCTTGTAGATTCACCAGTATAGGTTTTATATACAATATTAGGATTTAGGGACGTTTTTTTATTTAACTTTTCTGCGCCTTCACGTGTTAAATCATAGAAACCATTATCTTGCGTTGTCCAAAGTGCACTATTTTGTACACGTTGTACATATTTAACATATGATTCCCCTTCTCTTTGTTTAAGTCCCCATTGTCCAAATCCAAAATCTACTTTAGAGTTTTTATTACCTTTGAATTTCGCATAATCAAAGGCCAACTGTCTTACAAAGGCTTCATTACCCAATTTATCTGCGGCAATTGTACCATTATGTGGCGTACCTAAAGTCGTAATAGAATTAATCATATTGTCATTCGTACCTTGATATAATGGTGAAATTTCACCACCATGCGCTTTTTGATATTCTATTTCTTCTTTGTTACCGTTACGCAACAGTTCTTCTAATTGTCTTACCGTTTGTCCACCCATACTATGCGCTACTAGATGTACTTTTTGTCCTGGCTGCCAATCTTTATACACACCTGCATATGTTTTTCCGTAACGGTCATGTCCATATTTTTCAGCATGTGCTGCACCATAGTCCACAGTACCACCTTTTATGTAGTAATAAAGTTCAACGGCACGGTCATAGTTACTGCTTAATGCACCTATACTTGCTTCATATGTTTCATATCCATTACTTTCTAAGTCTTGGCGAATATCTAATTTGTCGCCACCCCAGTAATGCGATAAAACAGATGGATTGATATCATCTGTGAAACCATTAAAGCCATGAACCAAAATGATTGGGTCTTGGTTTTTATACTGTCCTTGTTTAGCAGTTTTATTTGGTTGTTCAGCTGTTTTGTTAACAGCTTGCTGAGTTTGATTTTTCGGTGTTGCTACCGCGCTTTCTTTTAATGCTTTTAGTGATTTATCTTGATTATCTTTACGTTCGTCATCTGAATTGGTATTTGCCGCTTTTTCACCATTTAATTTATCAAACGATAGTCCTGACTTATCTGTAGTAACAGCCGCTTCTTTGTTAGGAGATGGGCGCTCAGTTGATAACGTATCCGTATTTTCCGTCAGCTTATTTTTGTCTGCTTGGTTATATTCCGGGTCTACTTCGTCTGCTTGCTCTTGTTGTACTTTATCTTTTGCGTTGTATTCCGGATCTACTGTATTTTTATTATCAATTGCTTTTGTTTGATCGGATTGTTGTTCAGTATGTAAGCTTGTATTATTCGTATTTTTTCATCATTCGCTTGTGTATGATCATTTTCAACCAGTATTGCTGATGTTTCATTCACTAATTTTTCTTATTTATCATTCCCCAATTGATTCCCACTCAATTGTTGTACCTTTGTTTCAGTATGATGGTCTTCTTCAGTAGCCTGAGCTGTCCCTACACCTAAAAATAGTAATGAACCTATTAAAATTGAAGAAGCGCCGAAAGTAAATTTACGTATACTGTACTTGTTTTGTCTTTTATCCATGTTCAACACCTCTTGGTTAATGATTTTATACACATTCAAATAAAACTATATGAAAAGATTAACGATAAAACGTGGTATCAGTTCAAAAAACTTACCAATTAAAGCTTTCATACGATTCAACCCCTTTAAAAGAGAACGCTTACATCGTTTTCGAAAATTTTTATTTATCAAAAGAATAATTTAAGATATTAAGTCCATACATCGTATCTAAAAAATTAAAACTTTTAATAAATAATTTAATTAGATTTTACTAAAAACTGCTCTCAAGTCAATGATAGAGTGCAATTTAATTTTGCGCAATCAAAAAAGCACTCGCCAAATAACGACGAGTACATTTTAGATAAATTGAGCAATAAATATTAGTACGATGATGACCGGTAAAATAAATTTCACTAGATAATACCACGGCATAAATAATTTAAATTTATCTTTTCCAAAATGGGCTTTTAAATCATCTTTGTTTAGCAATTGGCCTACCACTAACGTTGTCCCTAATGCACCTAAAGGCATTAATATGTTAATAACTAAAAAATCCATATTATCAAATATTGAACCTGCGCCAAATTGAATACCACTTAAACTACTAAATGACAATGTAGCAGGTATACTAATCATAAACACTAATAAACTAGCATAAAAAGCAACAGGTTTACGTTTTGAATTATTATTTTTAGTAAAGTTTGAGACGTTTAATTCAAGTAATGATATAGAAGAAGTCAGTGCTGCAAACAAGAATAAAATTAGAAAAATTAAATAGAATCCTTGTCCAAAAGCCATTTGATCAAATACTTTTGGTAATACTTTGAATAATAAGCCAGGACCTTCAGTTGGACTGTAACCAAATGCAGCGATTGCTGGGAATATCGCCATTCCTGCTAATACCGACACCAAAATATTCATAGCAACAATTGAAACTGCAGAAGTCTTAATAGTCATTTCTTTCGAAGCATAACTAGCATAAGTAATCATGCCCGTTGTTCCTAAAGATAAAGTGAAGAATGATTGTCCAAGTGCAAATAAGACACCTTCCATGGATATATCTTCTAAACGTGGTTCTAAGATAAACTTCAAGCCTTCCATTGAACCCTCTAAAGAAAGTGATTTAATCACAATCACAATTAAAAAGATAAACAGTAATGGCATCATAAATTTAGATGCTTTCTCTAAGCCTTTTTCGACACCCATCATAACAATAATCATTGTTAATAAAATAAAGATACCTTGACCCGTAATGGTTAACCAAGGATTTCCTATAATCGTCTCAAATGCTATACTTCCTAATTGATCATTACTAAAAGTTAATATTTGAAACGCTACATTGATGATATATATAACGATCCAGCCACCAATGACACTATAAAAACCAAATAATATAAATACTGCTAAATTACCGTTCCAGCCAATGACATTAAGCCAACGCTTTTTCGTTAATTTTTCATATATTTTAGTTGTGTAGGTTCTCCCCATTTTACCTATAGTAAATTCCATTATAAGTAGTGGCAATCCTACAAATATCGTAAATACTAGAAACATTAGTAAAAACGCACCACCACCATATATGCCAGCCATATATGGGAATTTCCACATAGCTCCTAGTCCGATAGCAGAGCCAGCACTTGCTAAAATAAATCCTGTCGAGGATTTCCATTGTGATTGTTTATTCATTATTTTTACATCCTTTATATTTTACAAAGCTTTATCGCGTTAAAGCGTTTGCGTGGCATAGCATCTACTATAACATTTTTTTATGACTGACTCAATATATTTTTACACATGATTTCCTTATTAAAACCATGACACCAGTCATAGCAAGCTATAATAACATATGAATGTTTCATGAACTTTCATATGAAAAATACTTTAAATATTATAAATTATCTGACATTTCATTGAATATATATTCAATTTATGATAAAGTAGCATGTGTTTTGTACAAGACAATCTCCTTGAAATCGAGGTATTAAGAATGAATAAACTCATACTAATTTCTGGTCTTATGTTATTTTCATTTTTCTTCGGGGCCGGAAATTTAATATTTCCACCTATGTTAGGTTATACAGCTCAAGAAAATATGTGGGTTTCTATGACTGGATTCGCTATTACAGGTATTTTACTTCCTTATATAACTGTGATCGTTGTGGCATATATGAACGGTGGCGTTGAAAGTATTGGGAATAAAGTACACCCAATCTTTGGTACTGTTTTTGCTATCTGTATTTATTTATCTATCGGAGCACTTTATGGTATTCCAAGGGCTGCTAACGTTGCCTATGAAATCGGAACCAACCATGTTTTACCGGTACATAATCATTTCACTTTAATTATATTCTCGCTTATCTTTTTCTTAGTTGTTTATCTAATTGCGCTTTATCCAAATCGCATTATTGATAACCTTGGAAAATATTTAACGCCGATATTAATTATTATTATTGCAGTCTTATGTATATTAGTAATCATTAATCCTGAAGGTTCAATCGGACAAGCGAGTGGCAAATATGCTCAAACACCTATCGTGTCAGGTATTTTAGAAGGTTACTTCACCATGGATTTAGTAGCGGCGTTAGCCTTTTCTGTAGTCATCGTTCAAATGTTTAAAATGAGCGGTGTAAACGATCATAAGACGCTTGTAAAAAATGTAATTAAATCCGGACTGATTTCAGCCATATTATTATTAATTATCTATTTTGCACTGGCATATGTGGGCGCGACTACAAGTCATGAAGGCTTTAAAGATGGAACTGGTATATTAACATTCAATTCGTTACGCGTATTTGGTTCAATTGGAAACTTATTGTTTGGCATTATTGTTATCTTGGCATGTTTAACAACATGTATTGGTTTAGTTAATGCTTGCGCAGCTTTTGCTATGAAGAAATTACCAAAAATATCCTATAAGATGTTTGTTTTAATTTTTTCTTTATTAGGCTTTTTAGTTTCGACATTAGGATTAGAATTGATTTTACAAATCGCTGTGCCACTCTTAACATTTATTTATCCAACATCGATTGTATTAGTCCTTATATCATTGGTAAGTATTTTCATCCCATTTGAGATGAAATATGCATTTATATTACCAACACTTATAACACTATTCATTTCGTTGTTACAAATATTTAATGATTTTAACCTGTTCCAGCCATTAATTTCATTATATAAAGTACTACCATTATCAGATATACAATTAAGCTGGTTGCTTCCATTCATTATTTTATTATTTATTGGATTAATCATTGATTATTTCTTAAAAAATAAAACCGTCAGGACATCTAAATAGTCTGACATGCCATACTTAAATACATGATTTAAAATTCATTGAGTATTCGTTACCTAGATTAAATGAGGTAGACGAATACTCTTTTTTAGCTACAAGGATATATATATTATTGTCATTTGTTATAATCAGTATAAGCAAATACATGCAATTGTCATATGATTAATAAAACATATAGAATGGAGCATTGTCATGGATACATTCAATACATTTTTAGAAACAATTGATAACGACAAACACAGAACAACATTGTCTGAAGTTTTGAACTGGATTGCAGATACATTTCCTAACTTAGAAACAACAATAAAATGGAATCAGCCTATGTTTACGGATCACGGCACGTTTATCATTGGATTTAGCGTTGCGAAACAACATTTTTCAATCGCTCCTGAAGCTAAAGCCTTAAATGAATATGCACAACAAATTGAGGCAGCTGGTTATTCGCAGACCAATAACCTTTTTCGAATAAAATGGAGCCAAGACATAGATTACGCATTACTAAAAGCTATAATTCAATACAATATAGAGGATAAATCCAATTGTGATACATTCTGGAGACCATAATTTGAAAAATACATCTTTCTTTTTTGTGCTGATTCACTAAAGACGAAAACCGCATACAAGACCCCCTCAGCTAGTTTTCCAGTGAGGGGGTTCTGTTCATGATTCTATTTATTCAGTAAAATCACTTCATATCAGTTATTTAAATATTTCACTATCATTTTAATAATAAATTGGAAATATTTTTTGAATGGCTAAAGCAAATGTTTATAGGTTCTATTTTTATATAAAAGCCATAATTCCAGATATTAAAAATAAAATAGCGCAGATTAGATACAAGTATCCTAGTTTTTTCGATTGTTTCTTAACTATGACATAATATAGTACTATCATGGATAGTGCTAAAACAAGTGACGAGACGCCTCTATGAACAGATATGATATTAAACATGAACACCCCGTTCACGATAAAAAGTATTACCGATATCACAAGTGCAATTTTATCGAACTTATCAAGTCTTCTTTCTACTTGTTTCATTGACACATACCATCCTTTTGAATATTTTATCTAATAATCTTCAAAAAATGCGATGATGTCTTGTTCTACTTCCAGATGACCCTCACCATAAGTCATCAAATGTTTAGACGGGCCATAGCCTTTCATTTCTTTGTCTTCATGTTGGATGCGCTCATAAATATAATGTGCACTCGTTTCATAAGCATCATCATCTTGCTCGCCATATTTAATTGCAATCGGTGCAGTAATATCTTTTAAATGCGCCATGACATTTTCTACCAATAATTGAAACTTATATAGCTGAGGACTATAATTTTCAATTTCAGCCAACTGTTGGTCAATATCTGCTTGTTCAAGACCAACTAAACTCCCCATACGCTGTCCATAAACTTCAAGTCTACCGGAAAGACCCGCATCACTTTTTCTATAAGGTGTAGACATAATCGCTATTGAACTTATCTCTTTGCTTTCTGCCAATTTCAATGACAAGATACCACCTAGCGAAATACCGCACACACTAATTTCTGAATATCCTTTATCTTTTAAAAATTGGTAACCGGCCGTTGCATCTGCTAACCAATCATCAACATCAAATGCCATTAATTCATCAAGCATTAAACCATGTCCTTTGTATGCCGGTATATAACAGGTAAATCCCGCTTCATGTAATTTTGTTGCTAATAGTTTTACATCTCGTACGGTTCCTGTAAAAGAATGAAGCAATAATATCGCCTTTTCAGACGCTTCATGTTCCAAAAATATTGGATTCGGTGCCTTCACATTTATCATTATTTGTCACTCCAAATTTTAGTTTCCTTATGTATTGTAATTGAACAGAACTTGTCCAACAAAATCTTTCATTTTAATCATACAATTAAAAAACTTCCTTTCAAAATGATAGACACAACATATCACTTTAAAAGGAAGTACTACAAATTCAATTTCCTATGCTTAATTCTTACTGAAAAACTGTAATTCATAAATAGATTCATCATTATAAACATTAAAGCTATCAATAATACCATTTAAATACAGTACTTGTGTTTTTCGACTTACATTATGTTGATATGATATTTTTACATTTAAATCTGATTCATAGCCATTATTTTTGATTGTCTTTTCAATTTCACTAAAAACATCTATACATTCTCTTCTTAAATTATATAAATATTTTATTTTTATCATTATAAATTGATAATATTATATTTATATAATTTTTATTAATATCTATAGGAGCAATATATGTCTTTTCAAAATAATAAATTACGCTTATTCATCAAAATTTACAATTTCCGTCTCTCTGTTATAACTATCTTGTTAATGTTGCTTTTAATTATTTTCTCCCCAGATTTAAGAGCTGAAGATACTTATCAGTCTATGACTGACTTAATGGATAATACAAACGAAGGTACAGATTGGGAACTCAGTTATAACGATAATAATAGTGACACACTTATCGGTGCTATTCACGGTGGTAACATTGAAGCTGGAACTTCTGAAGCCGCAAAATTAACTGCGAATAAAGGCGCATATCGCTACTATGCGTTTGAAGGTATTCGACCATCAGACAATTCTGATCTCCATGTAACTTCCACAAATTTTGATGAACCTATCATTGAATCAATGCAACAAAAGGTTTCCAGTTCTGTAATGATTCACGGGGCAGATGGTAATGATGCCACAATATACATTGGGGGCAAAGATGAAACACTTAAAGATTCAATTGAAAATGAACTAACTGAAAATGGCTTTAATGTAGAGGTATCTCCTAGTCATCTAGAAGGTGAATCCAGCCAAAACATTGCTAATAAGAACGCTGAAAATGCAGGTGTACAGTTAGAATTGACTACAGGTTTACGTCAATCTTTCTTTAATAACCAAGATTTATCATTTAATTCGCGTTCTGATCAAAGTAATTGGAGTATGACCCTATATGATTTTGCTCAGGCCCTTAAGGACACGATTGAAGCAAAATAAATATGAATCAATCACAGTCACTGTTCATATCATCACTGTGTTCGATTCATATCTTTTTAAAAGTATTAAGTTTCTTCTTCCACGACTCTATTTTTAGCGGCTGCGAACCCAAAAATGAAAACTAAAATAGACATCATAATAAATGCAACAATGACAATGTCCCAGCTGTTTGTAAGGTCATGAAGCAATCCAATCAAAAATGGACCAAATGCAGCTATGAAATAACCAACAGACTGTCCAAAGCCAGACAACGAAATACTACCATTGCTAGTACGAGCACGTATTGAAAAGAAAGTCATACATAAGCTAAAACATGCCCCCATTGCTAAACCTACAATAACCATACCCATAATAAGTACTGGTAAGGATTGTGCAAAAAATAATCCAAATCCTATTAAAAAGAGCAATGTGACAATAATCACTAAAATACGTTGATTTTTTAATTTCGCAGCTATTACTGGAAATATAAATGTCATTGGTACTTGTGCAAATTGATTCAACATCAATAAATAACCTGCAGTATTAGGATCTATACCTCTGTCCATCAAAATAGAGGGCACCCATGCGACTATCGTATAAAAAATCATTGACTGAAATCCCATCGTTAAAGCAACCATCCATGCGATTTTGGATTTTATCATATTTAATTTTTTATTTTTGTTTAATTCAGCATTTTCAATCGTTCTTGTTTCGAGATTCGATCCACTGCGCACGGTTAATAGCCAAATTGTTATGGCAGCCAGTCCTAATATGACCCAAAACACTAACGACAATCTGAACCCTAATAGCGTCATTTCAGATAAAGGATGACTCAACCCTCCGCCCAATCCTGCAGTAAAATTCATCGTTCCACTATAAATGCCAGTCATAAGTCCTATCTGCATTGGGAAGTACCACTTTACATAACTCGGTAGGACAACATTTCCAAATGCAATGGCAATCCCTAATAAAATAGTACCGATAATAAAGACATTAAAGTCACCCATTATACGTAGTATTAAAGCTACAATTAACAATAACGTCGAGTAAAGTAATGTATAAGACATGGTCAAACGTGTTGTAACTTTAGATACTAAGGGTGAAACAATTGCAAATATAATGAGAGGAATCGTTGTTAGAAAACCTGCGACACTATCGTTGATTGACATCGCTTCTTTAATTTCATGAATCACAGGCCCTACAGAAGTTAATGGCGCTCTTAAAGTTGATGCAATAAGAATGATTGCTATAACGACAATCCAATTTTTTTGAACTTTATGGTTCTGAGTTAATTCAGCCATTCTCCACCAACTTTCTCATTTTCATTTAATAAACTGATACTTATATACTGATGTAAGTATACAACAAATTTTTGACGTCGTTAATCGCATACGACTTATTAAAATGACAATCATTCTATTCTCTGAACAGATTTCTAACCACTCGCATTAGTCCAGATAACACTTAAGAGGGTTCATGTGCTTTATACACACACTTACTACTATTAATTTGAATCACAGACACTTTTATTTAAGATACCATTCAAGTGCTTGGCTTTCCATCCGTTTTACAAATGCATCTTTTCCGTCACAATATCCTTCTATATCATATGGAAACTGTTGTGCTAACGCTACTTTTAATTCTCCATATGCACGTGCCACTGCCACATTTGTTCTTAAATAGTCTCTAACTGCCAAATGACGATTAATTTCGTAACGATTTTCTTGTTGAAATGCATGCACATGATGCGTTCGAGGATTTTCTCCTTTTTTAAAAAAGCGTCTCCCTGTTATTCCATTTTCTCCTAATGCTTTATAACCTATATCTGCCATTGCTTCATTAAAATGATCTATTTTATTTATATCTTGTACAACAGGCATTATATCTATAATAGGCTTTGCCTTTAAGCCAGGAACTGACGTACTACCAATATGATATATTTCAATAATTTCATCACCCCATACCGAAAGGATTTTTTGCTTTTCATTTTCAAATTGCATTACCCATTGCTTTTGATGTGATTGAACCTCTATTTTCATAATTGCACACTTCCTCCTTATTTTTTTATAGTATACATCAACAACCATTGCCCTATCATGCTTCGCTTACCAATCCGTTATATTTTATATCCTTTTAAATATATTCCGAACAACTTGATACCATCCTTATTTTTTAAAAAATAATTGTAAAAAATATTAGATTTTTAACCTTAATGGTTTGCTTTGCTAACTTAAAAGGCATAAAATTTATCGTTGGGATGTTATAAAAGGAGAGGTAATCGTAATGTCGGAAATTACAATATCAAATAAGAAACGAAACACTATTATTTTAGTTATGCTCAGCAGTGCTTTTGTCGCGATGCTCAACCAAACATTGCTCAACACTGCACTTCCTGCCATTATTTCAGGTCTTGAAATCACTGAAACAACTGCTCAATGGCTCATTACAGGATTCATGCTTGTTAACGGAATTATGATTCCTATGACTGCATTCCTTATGGATCGGTTTCATACAAGATCACTTTATATTTTTTCAATGAGTGCATTCTTAATCGGTTCCATTATAGCTGCTTTTTCACCATCATTTGGTTTACTTATGTTTGCTCGAGTGATTCAGGCTATTGGGGCAGGTATTTTACTACCATTAATGCAATTCACCGTCTTCACCCTCTTTCCTTCTGAAAAACGAGGATTTGCCATGGGGCTTACAGGAATTGTTGCGCAATCAGCACCTGCAATTGGCCCTACATTAACTGGATTTCTCATAGACAACTTTAGTTGGAGAGCTCCTTTTATCGTAGTTGCAGCAATTGCTATCATTGCCTTTATTATTGGTATTATATTTGTCGAAAGTAATAACGAAACAAAACGTACAGAACTAGATAAAACGTCTGTAATATATTCAACATTTGGTTTTGGATTAATGCTTTACGGCTTTAGTAGTGCCGGTAATCTTGGTTTCTCTTCACCCATTGTTATCATTTCATTAATACTTGGTATTATCATCGTAGGTATCTTTGTCATGAGACAAATTAGAATCGATAACCCATTATTAAATATGCGTGTATTTGCAAATAGAACCTTTTCACTATCTGCATTCGCATCTATGGTACTATTTATCGGTATCGTAGGTCCGGCTTTATTAATACCCATGTATATTCAAACTGGTCTAGGATTGTCGGCTATCTTATCCGGACTCGTCATCTTGCCCGGAGCCATTGTCAATGCATTTATGTCCGTTTATACCGGCAAAATTTATGATAAATATGGTTTGAAAATATTAGCCGTACCTGGATTCATCATATTAATTATTATGACAATTTTACATTGTTTCTTAACTACAGACACACCTTATTGGTATGTTGTCATTATTTACGCTATCAGAATGTTTGCAGTAGCACTCATTATTATGCCGTTAAATACGATTGGTATTAACGCATTAGAAGCAAAAAATATTTCCCACGGCACTGCCATTATTAATTCTTTAAGAATCATTGCAGGCGCTATTGGTACAGCAGTTATGATTACAATATTAACGATTGTTAGATCTAATTACACCGAACATGTTAGTGGTTCGCAAAGTAAAACAGAAATCATGCAACATGCTACAGTGCTTGGTATCAATGCTGCATTTGCCTTCACGGCAATTTTAATGATCATCGGTTTCGTCTTAACCTTAATGATTCGCACTAAAAAAGAAACAATCAATAGCCGTGAAATTTAATATAAAAAATCCCCTCACATCAGTAATGTGAGGGGATTCATTTGATTTGGTCTATGATGTATTTACTGACATGTTGCTTTGGTTTTGTCTAAAAATAATTGTGCCGCTTTTGAAAATGTATGATCCTTACGCCATACTAAATTATGTTTCGAAACTAATTTTGGTTTCAATGGAATGAAAGTAAGTTCACTTTCTGTAGACGTATCAATAATACTGTCCAATGTAATCGCATAACCCAATCCAGCCTTTACCATCCACCCAGCATTGTAAGCCAAATTAAAAGTACTAACGATATTTAAATCGTCAAATTGTGTACCAAACCATTCTGCAAAATCATTTTTATCCAATGTTGTATCTAATACTTGTCTTGAACATATTAATGGTTTATCTACTAGATACTTATTAGTAATATATTTATTTTGTGACAATGGATCACCTTTTTTAACCACAACACCCCAATGATCTGAACTAGGTAAATACAATGTCTTATATTTATTTAAACTTATTGGTTGAATCAGAATTCCAAAATCTAATAATCCCTTATCAAGCCTATTTGCGATATCGTCCGCATTACCACTATAAATATGAAATTGAATATTAGGGTGTTCATTGTGAATATCCTTAAAAATATTTGCGATAACTTCCATACCTTTTGTTTCACCACATCCTATATACACATTACCTTCAATACTCCTATCAATTACTTTGAATTCTTCTTGTATTTTATTAGACATTTCAAGTAATTCTTCAGCTCTATTTTTTAATAGTTGTCCTTCATCCGTTAGTTGAATATTATGATTACTTCTTTTAAAAAGTTTCACATTTAGCTCTTTCTCTAATTCTTTTATTTGTCTAGATAATGTTGGTTGCGTGATATGTATCGCATTCGCAGCACGCGTAATACTTTCTTCCCTAGCTATTCTCACAAAATATTGAAGTGTCTTTAGTTCCATAAGGCATCTCCTTTGAGTTATTCAAAATAAGCATAACTAAAACTTTAAAATAAGTATTTGTCATATCTCATTCTACCGCCTAAACTAAAATTATTAAAGTTTGGGAGGGACAAATGATGAAAAATAATAAATTAATCATATTCATCTTAACTATTGGCGTCTTCGGTATATTAAATACTGAAATGGGGTTTATTGGATTAATCCCTCAGATTGCTGAACATTTTAATGTAAGTACATCTACTGCTGGTTGGTTAGTTTCCGTTTTTGCTATAGGCATTGCGATATCTGGACCTATTATGCCTTTATTACTTTCAAAAATAGAACGTAAAAAAGTAATGATTGCTGTACTTGTTATCTTTATTATCAGTAACATTGTCTCATTATTCACAACAAGCTTCAGCATATTACTCATTGCAAGAATCATCCCGGCCATATTTCATCCTGTATACATTGCGTTAGCATTTTCTGTTGCTTCTGATTCCGTTAATTCAAAAGATGCTCCAAAAGCAGTAGCTAGAGTATTTATTGGTGTCTCTGCTGGCATGGTCGTGGGTGTGCCTATCGTTAATTTCTTGGCAAATCAATTCAATTTATATGCTGCGTTAGCATTTTTCGCATTAATTAATATGATTGTATTGATTCTCACTATAATCTTTATACCTAAAATGCCCGCTAAAAAAGCAGTAACATATGGAACACAGTTACGTGTACTTAAACGCCCTTTAACTTGGCTATCCATTATTGTATCTATATTGTTTAATGCTGCAGTTTTTGGTGTCTATAGTTATTTGACCGATTTTTTAAATATTGTAACTAACGCGCCAAGTCATGCAGTATCTATTATTCTCTTTTTATATGGTGCCTCTAATATTTTAGGCAATGTCATTGCAGGTAAGCTACTAACAACGATTCACAAAAAAGCAATTTTTCTTTTACCTTTTTCATTGATAATTATTTATGTGGCCATGTTTGGTATTGGCTTATTTTTAATTCCAATGATGATGACTTCAGTACTTTGGGGTATACTCGCAGGTATTTCAGCAAATATTACACAATATGTCATTATCTCAGTTGCGCCCGATGCACCTGATTTATCAAATGGTATTTTTCTATCTGCTGTGAATTCTGGTACAACCATAGGTACATTTTTTGGCGGCATATTTATTGCAAGTTTAGGATCGAATTTTGTTATCTTTATTGGCATACTGGCCTGTATGATAAATATTTTATTTATCTACTTAAGAAACAGGGAGCTTAAGCAGTTTGAAATAACTTCATAAAAAGCAAAAACCCCTTCATATGTTTTCACTACATGAAGGGGTTAATTATTCAATATTTGTATTTTGGGCATAAAAAAAAGACGAGTTATACTCGTCTTTTAGCCGTTATTATAGTTTAACAACGTTAGCTGCTTGAGGACCGCGGTCGCCTTCAACGATTTCGAATTCAACAGCTTGTCCTTCTTCTAATGATTTGTAGCCTTCTTGAGCGATTGCTGAGAAGTGTACGAATACGTCGTTTCCACCTTCAACTTCGATGAAACCAAAACCTTTTTCTGCATTAAACCATTTAACTGTACCGTTATTCATATTAAATTCCTCCATATGTGCTTTTGCACGAATATTTGTAATCTGTCTTAAAAAATCAAAAGGAGTAAATTCAAAAGAATAAAACTACAAATCAATTTCACGAACTAAATTACTTAATACCTATTATAGCGTTTACTTCTGCGTTTGTACACCCCTAATTGAAAATAACTTTTATTATTTAATCATTCTCGTCATTATATTGTATTGACCGACTTAATTTTCACACGATTCATGCATTGTTCTCAGTTAATTTAAAGATCAAGACAATTTTTATGATTTATGAGTTCAAAATATAAAAAGAAAGGCAACTTAATCTATAAGTCCACACTTTCTTAAGTTTAATCCGTAACCGCCTGAGCGCTATTTGTTGATTTTTGTATAATCCTGACCGTGTAACATCCAACGTACATTGTACTTATCCGTAAATGCGCCCATTTTACCACCCCAGAATTGTTCTTCTAAAGGCATTTCAACATCTACCGCTTCTTTAACACGACGATATAACGCTTCAACTTCTCTTGTGTCATCTTCATTATTAATATCATAGTCTATTAATAATGAAATACCATTGTTAATTCTTTCTGCTCTACCAAATGAATCAGATGCAAGCACTGTAGTACCAGCAATATCAAATTGCGCATGCATTGTTGCATTAGCTGCTTCTGCTTCACTCATATTAAAATGAGCTGCTTGATCTTTACCAACTGGTAATCTTGTAATATTTGTAGCACCAAATACTTCTTCATAATATGCTAATGCTTCTTTTGTATTTTCAAAATTCAAATAAGGAAAAATTGTTGTCATCCTGACACCCCATTGTTTAATTTATACTTGCTTTGCATATTATTACATAAGCTATAAAATAGTGGTATTTTAACTCCGAATTACACAATTTATTTTCGTTTAATTTGTAATGATACAACCAGAACCTATATCATCACACTTTTTTCTTATAAAATTCATGATCTTGCTAACATACTTAGAATAATCTTTTCCTTTTTTGTCTCTAATTTTATCACTTACTTTATACTAGCCTTGTTCTAACTTACCGTTTTCTACATATTTATTTAAGTTATGCTTAAGTTTTTGTTTCACTAATTTGCTCTCCCTATAATTATTTCAGTCCACTCCATTTTCATTGTTGTTACATTATGTTTCTCAATACCAAATCATTTTAATTATGTGCTTAATTTAATACTTTTAGTTTTCTTAATTTAAAAATATCCTCGCACTTATTACAGTACAAGGACATTCATTTTAACATTTTTCAATTTTAAAACAGCATGTTATCTTATTTACAAAGTAACATAACATAACTTTTAATAACATATATTATTTAAGTTATTAAATGCTGGAAGGTGTGTCGAAAATCAACTTACTATTAAAAATCCTTTTAGGTATACTTTTCGTCAGTATCAGTTCTTGGAACAACACCATTTCTACACGACAGAAGGTTAATAAAAAAGCTGAAAAACATCGCACTGAACCAATGACAGGGGAACAGTTTCGTTTCATGTTTTTTCTAAATGTGACGATGTCTACTGGTTTTTATTTACTTTTGGTTCATACCTTTTTTAATTAAAAGTATAAAATTCAGTGCTTAAGTACATACAACAACTCGAAATTATGGAATAAATACATTACTTTCACTATCCTCAGGATAATAATAACCATTTGGAATTGATTGTAACTCTATCAGACTATGCCATGGCGATTTTAAATATACACTACTGCTACCTTCACTGTCTTCATATCTAGAGTTATCATGTTTCTCAGATAAAGGGCTCGCTCCTGCATCAACAGCTTGTTGAATTGCACGATCCATATCGTCGACAAATAACGAAATATGATGATACCCATTATCTTCCAACTCAAGTGGTTCCCTTTTATCGTCACTTTCTATCTCAAACATCTCAATATTCGGACCATTGCCAATCACAATCATACGTTGTTTAACAATAGCAGACCCCTTAGATAGGCCTAACATGCGCTCTACTTCTGGACCTTTTCTAGGTTCATCATCGTAAGTTAAGCCATCATATGCATATTTCGCATCAAAGGCATCTTACAAAAAATTTAAATGCTACTTCAATATTAGGCACTGTCATGCCAATATGGTTAATACCTCTTATATTACTTATTTTATCTTCCTCCAATTTATAAACGTTTTATTTGTATACCCTATTTAAAATGAGTTTAATAATTGCAGTATATCATCCATTTTTTACAGAAAAAAGCACACCTTATTTTTATTTATAAGGCGTGCTTGTAGATTTATTATTTTGTTAAATTGTTTTCAGATACTCTTCGCCTTGTTTTTTATCATAAACACCTTCTGTTTTAGCGATAAAGATTGTAGCTACTGAGTTTCCTAATACGTTTACACATGTTCTAAGCATTTCAAGTATTCTATCTACACCGATAATCAATGCTAAACCTTGTGGGTTTAATCCTACAGATCCTAATGTAGTTAGTAATACTACGATTGAGGCTCCTGGTACACCCGCCATACCTTTAGACGTTAACATTAATGTAATCATTAATAAGATCTGTTCACCAATACTTAAATCAACACCATATAATTGAGCAACAAATAGCGCCGCAATAGATTGGTACATGGCCGCACCATCAAGGTTAAATGAATAGCCGGTTGGTAGTACGAAAGATGCAATATCTCTCGGCACACCAAAACGCTCCATTTTTTTCATTACTGTAGGTAATACTGCTTCTGAACTTGCAGTCGAGAATGCCAACATTAAATCGTTCTTTAATAGTTTGATAACTTGTGTAATTCTTACACCACAAACTCTTGAAACAATGCCTAATACAATGAAAATAAAGAATAGCATTGCAATTACCACAGTTAAACACAATTTGAACAATGGAATTAATGCAGATAATCCGAAAGTAATAATCGTTGTAGTAATAAATGCAAATACTGCAATTGGTGCTAATAATAATACTTTTCCAATCATCCAGAATACTGCTTCTAGTGCACCGCCTAAAAAGTCTTTAACCGGTTGTGCTTTTTGTCCAATTGCCGCTAATGCTAAACCAAAAAATACTGAGAAGAATATAACTGGTAATAATTCTCCAGAAGCAAATGCCTCGAAGATATTCGTTGGTATAATATTTACAATTGTATCGATCAAGTGATTGCCATATGTAGATTGTTCTGCAGCTTTTGCAGTTGATTCATATTTAGAAATATCACCTTTTGGAAGCAAATCAGGATTTAGTCCAACACCTGGTTTGAATAAATTACCAAAAATCAAGCCCATAAATATCGCGAAACTTGTCATAATAACAAAGTATAATAATGTCTTACCACCGTAACGTCCAATCGTTTTTGTATCCCCTACATTTGAGATCGATAACGCTAAAGAACAGAATACGATAGGTACGACTAACATTTTAATTAAATTTATAAATACATCGCCAAAAGGTTGTATATAATTAATTACATCTTTATTTCCATGTAATATACTTCCTAAAATTATCCCTAGCACTAATGCTATGATAATTTGTGTCGGTAAGTTTATTTTTTTGATAACTTTCACTCTTGTTCATCCCCTTTTTCAACCTAACATTGTCCAAATGCTAGTTTTCTACAAAATATATTTTATCATAAACAAAATTCCACTCATATATTAAATTTACATGCTTTTAAAATTATTTATGATTTTTAATTTTATGCAGACATTCAATTAAGAATTTATAAATTATTTTGAAAGGGGTTATAAACTGATAAACCCTGTCACCAAAGGTTATTTGCGCATATATAAGTATTTTAAAGGTCATTTTTTAATTGTGAGCAAATTTGTGAACAGTAATAAAATAATCATCAAAATTCAGGCTTATTTGTTTATTTAAATGCCTAATATTGAATAAATATAAACGTGATTTTGTAAAATCATGCTACCTCATTTCATGATATACATGGTTGGTTTGATGTTATTTAAATTACTTTTGAATATATGTTATTTTTAAAATATAGTGTATAAATATTTAAGGAGGGGTATCTTGATAGAAAACAAAGAAAGTTTTACATTACTCTATCAAGCTATTAGTGAACTTGCAGCAGAAATGGGAGATAATCAGTTTGAAACTAAATCTATTAGTCTCATATTTTTAGATCTAGATATCGAACATGAATACTTTGACAAACTATTTCTAGCATTCATACAATATGTGAGCAGGCATAAAGGAGAAGCTATCTCATATAAGAATTTACTAGTTTTAATAAAAGACAAGATGCCACGAGACTTATCACTTCATATCAAACATAAAATTATCATTGGCTTTGCTAATAATTATTTACCAGAACTCAAACCAATTGCAGATGATATAAAATCTGCTATCTTTAATCAAGTGAATAAAGAAATAGATCTTGAATGATTCTTGACGCACTTCATTATGATGCCTTTGCACAGTTTGACACTTTATATATAAATACGTTAAATTTCATTTATAAAATATTTAGGAGTATTTATATTGAAAACAGCATTATTCTTCGTCACAATTTTTGTATTTTCAATAATTTGGTCAATGATTATCATTAACTATTTACCGGATGCAGCAACTGGTAATAAACGTGATAAGACACGTTACAGTGAAAAACAGCGTTTAATCATTTTAGAAACATTGTCTAGAACTTGCACTTGGTTCATTTATTTTTTAGTCATTTCAATTCTCACAAGGTATTTAGGGCCGTCAAACACAAACTTTGATTTAATATCTAAGTACCCCCTAATCACGGTCTTAATTGCCTTGATTATACTTGGGGTTTTGAACTATTTGTTTGTTAAGAAAAAATACAAGACTACTGATTAACACTTGTAATCTATGAATCAAAAAGCGCTTTTTAATTTCGAAAAGACGCTTTTTACTCATTCAATGAAATCACCAAGTACATCATTCTAATAAGTTAAATAACGCTGTTACAGCCATTAAAACTCCTAAGTTGATAAACATTGGTTTTTCATATTTTTGTTTATATTGCTCATAATCATATTCGCTAATTTTCTTATTTTTCAATTTCCAAAATACAAGTACAAAATAGATGGATTGGAACATTAAAATACAAAATGAAACGAGCAATGCCACGTATAATATCATTTTTAATATACTCATATAAACACCCACTTACTATTAATTAATCACTCGCGTTGAATTAATAACCTTAATGGTTAAGCTTTCTTGCCATACCTCATTAAAATTTATACTTTTCCAAACAAAACTGTATACCCCATCTAAAGCGATTTTAAATTAATTGCTGTACTTAATTTTTCCAGCTAAATCTGCGATTGTCTGGTCATCCCCTTGATTAATCGTGACCGTTTCAACATTCTCTTCAATCGCTTTTGTTGTTGCTTCTTTCATATTTGCATCAGTCCTTGAATCACGCCAATCATATGGAACATTTTTATATACATTGATTGACCCATCACCATTGCTACTATATGTCACTGAACCACCTACACCCATAGGAGCTTTTAATTTTACAACGTCTTCTTTAAAGACAGCACTGTCCTCAGCTTGTGGATTTACTTTAGAACCTTTTGGCAATTTTTCTACATTTAATGAATCCATACCATCCATATTATTTTTCAATGGTCCTAGTTGATTCCACACGCGAGCATACTCAATTTCTTCATTATTGTATTGATTTAAAGCACCTTCGTCTTCATCAGTTGTTTCATTCTTGTCTTGAGCAGACTGATTACGTCCATCATTGTTTGTATTGGTATTTTGTTGCTCTGTTTTTTGTTCATTTTGTTTGCTGTTGTCTTTGTTCTTTTCCGATTTGTCTTTATCTGAGTTGCTCGTGTTATCTGTATTTTCACTTTTTTCTTTAGGTTCGTTATTTTCTGAAGCTTCGTTATTACAACTTGCTAATAGAACTGATAGACTCACGGCAAATGTAGCAATAATAGTCTTTTTCATAACAGCAGCCAACCCCTCTTATCAAATTATTAAGTTTACAATAACATATTTCTAATCCGTTTACATTGCACTCAACATTAAAACTATCCATAATAGTTTTTTGAAAACGGCTATTTTAATGGTTATTTTTCAACAATTTTACTTAATCACTTTTTAAACAGATGTTCATTGTATTGTTAACAACATATTATCTTTATACTACGCTTAGATAAAAAAGGTGACTATTCATACATTTACCAATACCAATTGCGATTGTCTTGGGAATTATTTTTGTTATTCTTTATACTTATATCGGTATGAAATTAACACTCAAACACCATAATCATAAAAGAAAACATTATAATGTAGAACCGATGTCTAAACTACGCATCTACGTCGAAGCATTCTTCTTTGTATTAGCTGGCATATCATTTGTGTCACTACTTATTTACATAGGATATTTTAGCTAGATAGCGACTTTTGTAATATATACGTGGTCAGAAAATTTTAATTTGGTTTTTATAATTTCAAATCCACAAAAACAACCCCTTAAGCCTATGCCTAAGGGGTTACTTCATTCTATACGATTATTCCCACTCAATTGTGCTTGGTGGCTTAGATGTAATGTCATAGACAACGCGGTTAACGTGGTCCACTTCATTTACAATACGACTAGAAATCTTCTGTAAGACTTCCCAGTCGATACGTGCAAAGTCACTTGTCATACCATCAATGGATGTAACAGCACGGATGCCTACCGTGTGATCGTATGTACGGTAGTCTCCCATAACACCTACAGATTGGATGCCAGGTAACACTGTGAAATACTGCCAAATCTCACGTTCAAGACCTTCCTCACGGATGACCTGTCTTAAAATGGCGTCTGATTCACGTACAATTTCAAGTTTGTCTTCTGTGATTTCACCAAGTACACGGATACCTAATCCAGGACCTGGGAACGGCTGTCTCCATACTAAATGTTCAGGAATACCTAACTCGATACCTAATTCACGTACTTCATCTTTAAACAGTGTATTGATGGGTTCGATTAATTGGAACTCCATGTCTTCTGGTAAACCACCCACATTGTGGTGTGATTTGATTGTTTGTGCTGTCTTCGTACCAGATTCGATAACGTCTGTATATAATGTACCTTGTGCTAAGAAATCCACACCTTTTAATTTAGATGCTTCATCATCAAATACATAGATGAATTCATTACCGATGATTTTACGTTTTTGTTCTGGATCAGAAACACCTTGTAATTTGCTCATGAATCGTTCTTGTGCATCGACACGAATAATATTCATGTTGAAACCTTCACCAAATTGTTCCATAACCATGTCGCCTTCGCCTTTACGTAATAAACCATGGTCTACAAAGATACACGTCAGTTGGTCGCCAATCGCTTTGTGTAACAATACAGCTACTACAGATGAGTCAACGCCACCACTCATCGCACATAGGACTTTACGGTCGCCAACTTGATTACGAATTTTTTCAATTTCAATCTCAATGAAGTTTTCCATTGACCATTCACCTGTACAGTCACATACACGACGTACAAAGTTACGAAGTAAATCGTTTCCGTATTCTGTGTGACGTACTTCTGGGTGGAATTGCACACCATAGATGCGACGAGATTTATCTTCAATTGCTGCATAGTTGGTACTTGGGCTATCAGCAATCACTTCGAAACCTTCTGGAATTTCGATCACTTTATCTGAGTGGCTCATCCAAACATTTTGTTCTTCTGGTAAACCAAAGAATAACTCATCAGTCTTCGCATTAATAATGGCTTTACCATATTCACGTTCATTGGCACGCTCTACTTTTCCACCTAAAAGTTTTGTAGTTAGTTGCATACCATAACAAATACCTAAAATAGGTACTCCCAAGTTATAAATTTCTGGGTCAATTGTGAATGAATCTTCTTCATAAACTGAGTTAGGACCACCAGAAAGGATAATCCCTTTAGGATTTAAACGTTTAATTTCTTCCATGCTAATCTCGTGGTCATGTAATTCACTATATACACCCATTTCACGAATGCGTCGTGTAATTAATTGGTTGTATTGGCTACCAAAGTCTAAAACAAGTATGAGCTCTTGCTCTTTCGCCATTTCCATATCTTTTTTATCTCCTTTTAACTTAGAATGAATAATTTGGTGATTCTTTTGTAATTTGAACGTCATGTGGATGACTTTCTGCTAGTCCAGCAGGTCCCATGCGCGTAAATTGTGCTTCTTCTCTTAATGCTTCTAAGTTTCTAGAACCTGTATAACCCATACCAGATCTTACGCCGCCCATAAGTTGATAAATTGTATCTTGTAATGAACCTTTATATGCAATACGACCTTCGATACCTTCTGGCACGAATTTTTTAGGTGCTTTATCTTCTTGGAAATAACGGTCGTTTGAGCCGCTTTCCATTGCGCCTAATGAGCCCATACCTCTATATACTTTGTACTGTCTGCCTTGGAATACTTCTGTAGCCCCTGGGCTTTCTTCAGTACCAGCAAGTAGACTACCTAACATAACTGCATGGCCACCAGCCGCTAATGCTTTGATGATGTCTCCAGAGAATTTAATCCCGCCATCAGCAATAATTGCTTTACCATGTTTGCGCGCTTCTGTTGCACAGTCATAAACTGCTGTAATTTGCGGTACACCAACACCAGCAACGACACGTGTTGTACAAATAGAACCAGGACCAATACCAACTTTCACTACATCAGCACCCGCTTCATATAACGCTTTTGTACCTTCGGCTGTAGCTACGTTACCTGCGATTAATGTAACTTGTGGGAATGTTTCTTTAATATGTTTAACTTGCTCTAATACACCTTTAGAGTGACCATGAGCTGTATCAATAACTAATGCATCTACACCAGCTTCTACTAATTTTTGAGCACGGATGTCTGTATCTTTAGCAATACCGATAGCAGCACCAACTAATAAGCGGCCGTGTTCATCTTTTGCAGAATTAGGGAATTCTAGTACTTTTTCAATATCTTTAATTGTAATCAGACCTTCTAAACGGCCTTCTTTAACTAATGGAAGTTTTTCTATTTTATGTTGTTGTAATAACTTTTCTGCTTCATCTAATGTCGTACCAACTGGAGCTGTAACGAGTTGCTCTTTTGTCATCACATCAGAAATTTTAATTGAGAAGTCTTCAATAAAGCGTAAATCACGGTTAGTAATAATACCGACAAATTGTCTGTCTTCTTTATTATTCACAATTGGCACACCTGAAATACGATATTTACCCATTAATGCTTCTGCTTCAAAAACACTTTCTTCTGGAGTTAAAAAGAATGGATTTGAAATAACGCCATTTTCTGAACGTTTTACTTTTTGTACTTCATCAGCTTGATCTTCAATATTCATATTTTTATGAATAACACCAAGTCCACCTTGTCGTGCCATTGAGATTGCCATTTTTGATTCAGTTACTGTGTCCATACCTGCTGAAATAACAGGGATGTTTAATTTAATACCTTCTGATAATTGCACACTTAAATCCACTTCTTTCGGTAACACATCTGATTCTGCTGGTAACAGTAACACATCGTCAAAAGTTAAAGACTCTTTTTCAAATTTATTTTCCCACATACGCTTACAGCCTCCTAATATTTGTTTGATAACATCATTATTTCATAACTTCCGTATCTTGTTGCTGTTTTATACCATTAAAAAAGAAATTCAAAATAATTGCTGAAATTGCGCCAAGAACAATACCGTTTTGTGTTAACCATGCAAATTGCTCACCCAAAGCTTTGAACGCTTGCGGTACTGCACTTATACCCGTTCCTAGTCCAACTGATACAGCAATAATCAATAAATTATTTTGA
Organism: Staphylococcus sp. Z5-21; assembly: GCF_056529615.1. Lineage (NCBI taxonomy): Bacteria > Bacillati > Bacillota > Bacilli > Caryophanales > Staphylococcaceae > Staphylococcus > Staphylococcus sp. Z5-21. The sequence goes on from NZ_CP096462.1 coordinate 2,451,496, forward strand.
TTCTTAAAATTAATATTACCTAATATACTAACACCATATGCCATGACCATGCCAAACATTGCTATCATCGCTCCACCTAATACTGGTAGAGGAATCATATTAGCAAGTGCACCCAATTTAGGAATACAACCACAAATGATTAACAAGATGACCATGCCATAGATAACTTTATTCTTTTTCGCACCAGATAATGACACTAACCCAACATTCTGTGAATAAGCGGTATACGGAAACGCATTAAAGATTGACCCTAAAATGATAGCAATACCTTCTGCTGTATAACCTTTTCGGAAATCTTTACGTTCCAATTTTTTACCTGTAATTTCACTCAATGCGTGATATACACCAGTTGATTCTATTAAGCTGACTAATGCGACAATAAAGAATACGAGCGTTGCACCTAAGTCAAAGCTAAACGTTGAGAACCTAAATGGTTGTGGTAAAGAGAACCAATGTGCTGTGCCAACTTGATTAACATCCACGATACCAAAGAGTGCGGCTAATACTGTGCCAACAATTAGTCCAATAAGTATGGCAATAGATTTTAGAAATCCAGCAGTAAAACGCTGTACAATTAAAATGATGATCAGCGTAACGACACCTAAGATGATATTTTTAGGATCACCGTAATGTTTATCACCTTCACCGCCTGCTAAGTAGTTCATCGCAACTGGCATCAAATTGATACCAATAATCGTAACGACACTTCCTGTAACTACGGGTGGAAAGAACCTAACTAAATAAGAAAAGAATGGTGCGATAAGAACTACTAGTATACCCGATAAGAATAATGAACCATATAAGTCACCAATACCTTTTGTTTGTCCAATTAAAATCATCGGTGCCACAGCTGTAAATGTACAGCCTAATACGATTGGTAGTCCTGTTCCTGTGCCTTTCCATACTTGTAAGAAGGTTGCTACACCACACATGAAAATATCAACTGTTACTAAAAAAGCGATTTGTTCTGGCGTGAAATCTAAGCTAGTACCTACAATAATAGGAACCAGTATCGCACCTGCATACATCGCTAATAAATGTTGTAAGCTTAAGATGAACGTTTTCATGCTTCGTCTCCTACAAACGTCACTTTATTACCACTTAATGATGCCACTTTACATAAAGATGAAACGGTTAAACCAGCTTCTTCTAAACGTTCTCTGCCTGGTTGAAAGCTTTTCTCTACGACAATACCTATACCTACCGTTGTAGCCTTAGCTTGTTTCACAATTTCATTTAGCCCAAGTGAAGCATCACCATTGGCTAAGAAATCATCGATGATTAGTACGCGATCATTTTCACCTAAAAACTCATCAGACACGACAACGGTACTTGTCGTATTTTTTGTGAAAGAATGAATCTCTGCTTGATAAACACCTTTTTTCAATGTACTCGGCTTCGCTTTTTTAGCAAAAAGACAAGGTACGTCGAAGTGCATCGCGGCCATAATTGCTGGTGCAATACCTGAAGCTTCTATCGTTAATATCTTCGTAATACCTTCATCTTTAAATTGCTCATAAAATGTTTGTCCCACGTCGTGCATTAACCTTGCGTCTATTTGATGATTTAAAAAACCATCAACTTTCAATATCTTTTCATCAATCACAACACCATCTGCTTCAACTTTCTGCTTCAACAAATCCACTCGAAAAAACCTCCTCATTTTGTGTACAAAAAAAATCCTAAACTAACTTAGTTTCAGGATCTATGAGTGAACGTGCAATACCAAAGCAGCATCGTTTCAATTACAATATATGTCCTTAAAATTAATTTTTTTACATTCATTTCCCTTTAACTATGTAAAAAAAGTATTCTTAATGAACAAAGCTTGTATGTATGAGCGCTTTAAAAAGTCTAGTTTCTTTCACAACTTTTCATAACTTCTCAATTTGAATCGCTAGTGTATTGTATTGTTTACCCATAGTCATGTTGTTAATGGCAACATGGTAGAAACTTCTAAAGCCGTATCCTTCAGATTATATGAGTTAGATAAATTATTAACTGATGATAGCAAATTTTGGCAATATTTTCAATACACTTATTGATTGTAAACGCTTCACAAAAGCTTTTACTTCTTTTTTATATTTTTTCAGAAAACGTTCACATATGCATGAAATGTCGTTTGTCAGTTGTGTAAGTTCATTATATAATGTAATTGTATTCGTTTTATATAATAACTTAAGGGTAAACACAAAATAATTCATATAATAATGAACGGAGGAACACTAAATGTCAGAATTCACTATTGTACAAAACAAAGAAGATCTTATCGATGCAATAAAATCTAAACTATCAGAGGGTTATAAAGAATCAGAAATGACCGTAATTAGTAAAACAAAATTACACATTGATGCGTTACATGATTCTGAAGTCAATCTAACTGCTACAAGTGGTTCGTTCAGTGATAAAATGGCTAAAATTTTAACTGGCGAAGACGGTGAAGAAGCCGTATTGGCTCACTACAAGCTACCTGAAGAAGAATTAGAACGCTATAAGAAAGAAATATTAAACGATAATTATCTCGTTGTTGCAACAAAGGATACGACTTCACACCTAGAAGCCGACAAAGCCAACGTTGCTTTCGAAACGAACCAAACTAAAAGTAATAGCCATTACTCCGAAGAAACAAACGGACCAAAATCATAATCCAAACGTTATACGTAAATCAAAGATGGTACTGGAGGCGTTAGCTTAAACTCTCATTTCACCAAAACCATTTTGAGACGCATTTGCGAAGTTAAATTAAGTACTGAGATACTGTTTGATTAGTACTACAACATTTGTATAAGCAGTACTAACGTAAACATATAACGCCCTTATAATTTAGTCGGTCGAGACACACATATTGATGTCTCGACCCTTTTTATGTTTAACTGCAAATTAAATTAAATTGCAATTCGATTCATATTTTCTCTATTATGTTATAATGAACGCAATAATTTGGGGGTGTACCTATGGAGTTTAAGACAATAACATCAATCGATGATCCGTTATTTAAATCCGCATTGAAGTTATATGATGCTAAATTTGATATCGGTCTATCTGAAGACGAACAAATTTTTAAACAGTCCTTAAGAAACGAACGTACAAAAGATGATTATATCTTTTTAGTAGGCATTGAATCAGATGAAGTAGTGAGTTTAGCCACAGCGCATTATGAAGCTACGACAAATTCATCTTTTTTAATTTATTTAATTGCTAAAGATAAACCCGAGCATGATGAAATTATAACAAAAACGCTTGAACATATTCAAAAAGAAATAAACATTCTGTCGAATCAACTGCATGCACATGATGTCAATTTCATTATGTTGGAAGTGCCTAAAGAACCCGAAGACATTTCTGAAGATGTAGTTCAAATCATGGATAACAGACGCCAATTTTTATATGAACATGGTTTTGAAAAACAATATGAAATTGATTATTTAGCCCCTAATATCCAAGATTATGCGAGCGGCGAAGCTATGGATTTATTTATAAAGTCAAATATTGAATTAACAAAAGATATCTATGGACCAAGCGTGAAATCAAATTATATTCTCAAGTATGTTTTTGCAAACAGAATTTCTCGAAGTGTTATTTATCCGCTACTTGAACAAATGGAATTACGCAAACGATAGTTATCACCACTTGAAATCACTGTTAAAACAGTTTAAACTAGCATAGAGGTAAGACTGACGTTTCACTGACCGAAGACAAACGTCGGTATACATAAATTAATTAATGAAAGGACTTATTTCTATGTTAACCAAAGAATTTGCACAACGCGTGGAGCTAAGTGAAAAACAAGTCCGTAAAATCGTTCAGCATTTAGAAGAACGCGGTTACCAACTTAGTAAAACAGAATACCGTGGCCGTGAAGCTACAGATTTCCAAGAAGAGGATATCGAACTATTCCAAGATATCGCCGATAAAGTTAAACAAACAAATAGTTATGATTTAGCTTTTGAAGAATTAGAAAAAGAAAAAGACTTCTTACAAGTATTAGTCAAAGATGACGGTAATCATTTACCTACAGATCAAAATGTTTCTAAACTTGTTGAAGATTTACGTTCGGAAATTCAAAAAATGCGTGATGAACGTCATATGCTTGGTCAAATGATTAACCAAGTACATCAACAACAACAGGAATTACACGAAATGCAGAACCAAATCACTACAAAATTAGACGCAAATACAGAATCTCTAAAAGCGATTCAAACGTCAACAGATGAAATCAAAACGACACAGAGCGTTATCCAAGATTCTCAAAAAGAACAATCTGAGTTAGCTAAATCAAATGTTGAAACTGAACATGTTAGCACTGCTAATACAACAACGAATAACAGCGACGCGCTAACAGAACATTCAACTGAGAGTGCGAGCAATGACGAAAAATCTGATGATAAAGTTACTTCTACAACTTCTGAAACTGTAGCTGATACAACTGATGCAACTGTTTCTAACCCAACTGATAAATCATCTGCGCAAGTTGCGACTGAAGAATCTGCAATCACTCAAATCAGCGAACAACCAACTGAAACGACAACAGCTGATACAGATGCTTCAACATCAGCTACTGAAAAAGAAATGGCTTCTGCTGAACAAGTCAAAGCAGATGACAAAACAGATGAAACTTCTACATCATCTACTGATAATTCATCAATTAATGAAGAAATAACGAAACCGAACACACAAACGCAGCCAACTGAAGATACACATGCGCAGTCTTCATCAGTTGCAAATGACACACCAAAAGAAGAACGTAAAGGTTTCTTCGCACGCCTATTCAATCTATAAACTATTTTAATAAATGGTGCTAATTAACTATCAAACTAAACGAATCCTAGATCACAGAAATGTGATTTAGGATTCGTTTTTTTATTTCATTCTCTAAACGGTGAAATCATCGTTTTGCTACCTTTAAATTATCAGAAAATAAAGTCATTTAAAATTCATGAATTTCTTGAGTCATAGACTTGAATATTATTGAAATTGCTAATATCCTTAGTATACGTATCGGATTTCAAAAAATTATTATTAAGAAAGTGTAGGTCTTTTTTTATGTTATTAACTATTCTTAACATTATTATTTTTGTGGCCTTCCTCGTTGGATTATATGTAATGGCTAAAAGACATGTTTCATTTCCTAAACGTGTATTCTCTGCCTTAGGGTTAGGGATTGTTTTTGGTGTCGTTATTCATTTAATTTACGGCGTGGATTCACAAGTAACTAAACAGTCCATGGATTGGTTTAGCATCGTTGGTGATGGCTACATTGCATTATTACAAATGATTGTAATGCCACTTATTTTCATTTCAATCGTTTCAGCATTTACTAAAATTAAAATTGGGGACAAATTCGCTAAGATCGGAATTTATATTTTTATTTTCTTAATTGGTACCGTTGCTATTGCAGCAATCATTGGTATTATTTCAGCACTCGTATTCGGACTAGATGCTTCATCTATTGACTTAGGCAGTGCCGAAAGTTCAAGAGGTAGTGAAATCGCAAGCCAAGCAAAAGATATGGCCGCTAATACATTACCACAACAAATCTTAGAATTATTACCAAGTAATCCATTCTTAGATTTCACTGGTCAACGTACAACGTCAACAATTGCGGTCGTTATTTTCGCAGCATTTATCGGTTTTGCATTTTTACGTGTTATGCGTAAACAACCTGAAAGTGGACACTTACTTAAACGTGGTATCGATGCATTATATAATTTAGTAATGGCAATCGTGACATTTGTTTTACGTTTAACACCTTATGGTATTTTAGCAATTATGACATCTACCATTGCGACAAGTGATTTTGGTGCTATTTGGACATTAGGTAAGTTCGTGATTGCATCTTACGCAGCACTCATTGTTATGTATATTATTCACCTAATCATTGTTTCAGGTTTAGGTCTCAACCCTGTCACATTTGTTAAGAAAACTGGCGAAGTGCTTATGTTTGCCTTCACTTCTCGTTCAAGTGCAGGATCATTACCACTGAATGTGCAAACTCAGAAGAACCGTTTAGGTGTCCCTGATGGTATCGCTAACTTCTCTGCTTCATTCGGTTTATCAATCGGTCAAAATGGTTGTGCGGGTATTTACCCAGCAATGCTTGCTGTTATGGTAGCGCCAGCAGCTGGTGTAGAAGTTAACTTACAATTTATATTATCTGTCATCGGTGTCGTTATTATCAGTTCATTTGGTGTCGCTGGTGTAGGTGGCGGTGCAACATTTGCATCCATTATTGTATTATCTACATTAAACTTACCAGTCGCACTTGCAGGTGTCTTAATCTCTGTTGAACCATTAATTGATATGGGTCGTACAGCATTGAATGTTAATGACTCTATGCTTGCAGGTACAGGTACAGCAAAATTAACAAACAACCTAGACAAAGACACTTATAACGACAATGAATATGCCGAGATTACAAACTAATATATTTGAATTAATCACTAAATCCGAGTAGCAAGTTTAGTCATAATTCAAGTAAATGGAAAAAGGTTGGAACACATACTGCTCGTTTCACTGTCTCACAAGAGAGAGTTGAACGTTGTGTTCCAACCTTTTTTATATTTTTATCAACCGCTTATTTAATATCACTAATTACATCTAATACTCTGGTTTAAAAGGTCCCCACGTGATTTTGTGTTTTCCATCGAGCGACAGTGTATCGATTGATTTTGACACATCATCAAACCACTTTAGAAATGCTGGTGCTTTCTCTAATTGTGCTTCTATACTGTCTTCGGTAATGTCGTGAAGATACCACGCTTTACTTTCAAATTCATATTGAACTTGAGAATACGCGAGTCTCGTCATATCCACACTATTATATATACAGTTTATTTGTTTAACCATATTAGGCGCCTGAGTAACGATACTATTTGAAATGACCTTTTTGTGCGCTTCATTATCTAAATCATTCCACATTCTTAACTGTCCATTCATTTGGAAGAATATATCAATCGTAGGGTCTTTTTCATCAAAGGAGATCAAGATGAAGATGCGTTCTGCCGTATAATCTACTGAATTAATAACACCGACAATTAATTTTTGAGCCATCTTTTCCCAATAGTGTTGGGCTTCATCGGGCGTGAGTTTACTATTTGATGAATAAATATAGTTTTCATTTTTATTCTGAGACTCCGAAGCATCTGGTTTTTTTCTAAAAATCTTATCAAACATATTCAACTTGATCCCCCCCTTTCGAGTTATCTCAGGATATTAAAAATATTGAAATTATTATAAGTAAATCTTAGTTTTTCAATGAATTATTTTTTAATAAATCCTGATTTATTCAGTTGTTCTAACATATCTAGTCGTTGCTTCGCGCTCATAAAGTTAGCAACTTGATTAGACCATGATTCAGTACGTTCGCCATTTGTACGTGAACTATAATAGTCACTCACTGTTTGATCATATGCTTTTAATGCTTCACGTTGGCTATCTTTATCACTATCATATTTATTAGCATGAAATACATGTTCAAATGGCAATCTTGGTTTAGGGCTACCATTTTCATCATCTTCTGGAATACCTAATGCCATACCAAAAAGTGGGAAAGTATGTTTAGGTAATTCTAAAATTTCTCTTACTCTTTCCACATCGTTTCTTAATGATCCTAAATACACCATGCCATAGCCCATATCTTCAGCTGTCGCTGCAATATTTTGAGCTACTAATGTCGCATCAATAGTGCCTACAAGTAATCCTTCAGCAGATTCAAATGATGTTTGCATATCATGTTTAGATTCCTCATTGATAATGGAATGTCTATAATAATCCATTACAAAAACAAATAAATAGCCATTTTCAACAACATAAGGTTGCCCAGATACTTCTTTCAATTCTTCCTTAATTTTTGGATCATTGATACCAATAATTGAATAGGCTTGTAAATAACTTGAAGTTGATGCACTTTGACCAGCTTCTACCAGTTGTTTTATATGCGCTTCTGATATTGGTTCCTTTTTAAATTTTCTAACCGAATGATGATTCTTCAATAAGTTGTATACATGCTCAGACAATGTTAACCGCTCCTCTTTACATAAAGTTACTCATAGCATAACAAAACAGCGACTGCTTTGTTTACATTATGTTTACCCGTTTTCATTACTATTAAAAGACTTAGAGGTAAATAACTTACTTATTGCAATACAGATTAATCGTATCATTAAAAAAAATCGCACCATGCATGGTTTATTAATAGTTAAATTATTTTATATCACGGTACAAATCCAATTAATGGGTTTAATATAATTAAAATCATTCAATCAATAATTGCGATATGTTATACATAATTTTTCTATATTTTTTTATGAAATACTTTCAAATCACAGATGCACCTTTAGGTTGCTTTAAAATATATGATTTAGTGCGTGACGCATTAAAGGCTCTATATTAAATTATTCGTAAAGGGAGTGATTATTATGGAAATCGGATCAAAAATAAAAGAAAAACGCGAACAAAAACACTGGTCTCAAGACGAACTTGCAGAGATATTGAATATTTCAAGGCAAAGTATTTCAAAATGGGAATTAAACAAAGTTTATCCAAGTATTGATATGCTCATTAAAATGAGTGATTTGTTTGATATCTCTTTAGACGAACTAATCAAAGGCGACAAACAGTTTAAAAAAACAATCATTGAAACATATCAAGATCCTGTATCGTATCATCATCAAAAAAGAGGCATGAATGGTTGGGAATTTTTAGCTGGACACTGGTGGCTATTCTTCCCGATCGCGGGCATGATTTAATGTTGCGTTCTTTTATTTAACAAATTGAATAACACCGCTCAGGACAGTCTGCTATCCGTCTAAACAATGAAATCATTGATTGTTATATAGCTTATAAAATATGAACAGACCATAAGCACGTAAATATTCATCTATATGAATTTAATCAGCACCCAATAATAATATACTTTTTTTAAATAGCCTTTCTTCTCATTTTCATGTTTTAGTTGAGAATTTAAAGGATATTTATTATTTATACAGCGTTATTTTATAAAGTATAACGCTCGATTTTAATGTAAAAATACATTTTTATTGTATACTGAAACACAGAGTCAAAGTGGTTTTTTTAAGCGTTCTCTCAAAATTCTTCTGTGTTGACGAATAATGAGGGAAATGCAATAATAGAATACGAAGATTAGAATTATTATAATTAAGAAACAGAAAAATCTACCCTTACTTAATTCTAATTGAAAATACATTATTAAATAGGAGGATATTTTTATGTCATTAATAAATAAAGAAATTTTACCATTTACAGCTAACGCATACGATCCACAAAAGGATGAATTCTTCGAAGTTTCAGATGAAAACTTAAAAGGTTCATGGAGTGTTGTTTGCTTCTACCCAGCAGACTTTTCATTCGTATGCCCTACTGAATTAGAAGACTTACAAGGTCAATATGATAAATTACAAGAATTAGGTGTCAACGTATATTCTGTATCAACAGATACACACTTCGTACACAAAGCTTGGCATGATCATTCAGATGCAATTAGTAAAATTCAATACACTATGATTGGTGACCCTTCTCAAACAATCACACGCAATTTTGATGTATTAGATGAAGAACTAGGACTTGCACAACGTGGTACGTTTATCGTAGATCCAGATGGCGTTGTACAAGCAGCAGAAGTTAACGCTGACGGTATCGGCCGTGATGCTAGCACATTAGTACACAAAATCAAAGCAGCACAATATGTACGTCAACACCCAGGCGAAGTTTGCCCAGCAAAATGGGAAGAAGGTTCAGAAACATTACAACCTGGTCTTGACTTAGTAGGTAAAATCTAAGGAGGCATTGATTTAAATGCTAAATGATCAGCTTAAATCACAATTACAACAATTACTTCAATTGATGGAAGGCGACGTAGTTCTAAAAGCGAGCCTTGGTTCAGATGATAAATCTAAAGAACTGAAAGAACTTTTAGATGAAGTATCTGTCGCGTCCGATCACATTACTATAGAAGCATCTGACTTGAAACGTACACCAAGCTTTTCAGTAGATAAACCTAATGAAACATCAGGCATTACTTTTGCTGGTTTACCAATGGGTCATGAATTTAATTCTCTAGTTCTTGCTTTGTTACAAGTAAGTGGTCGTCCACCAAAAGAAGAACAAGCCATTATAGATCAAATTAAAGCAATCGATCGTCCACTACATTTTGAAACGTATATTAGCTTAACGTGTCAAAAATGTCCCGACGTAGTTCAAGCATTAAACTTGATGAGTTTATTAAATCCAAATATTTCTCATACAATGATAGATGGCTCTATTTTCAGAGAAGAATCTGAAAATATTATGGCAGTACCCGCTATTTTCTTAGATGGCGAAGAATTTGGTAATGGACGCATGACGATCCAAGATATTTTAGCAAATCTTGGTAGTCAAGCAGACCCAGCTGAATTTAACGATAAAGCACCATACGACGTATTAATTGTCGGTGGTGGTCCTGCAAGTGGTAGCGCTGCAGTCTACACTGCACGTAAAGGTTTACGTACTGGTATCGTCGCAGACCGTATCGGTGGTCAAGTTAACGATACAGCTACCATTGAGAACTTTGTCACTGTTAAAGAAACAGATGGGCCTAAATTCTCATCTGCATTAGAAGATCATATTAAACAATATGATGTCGATGTCATGACAGGTATTCGTGCCAGTGATATTGAAAAAACGGATGACGGTATTGTCGTAACATTAGATAATGGTGCTCAATTGACGAGTAAGACGGTTATTATTTCAACAGGTGCGCGTTGGCGTAAACTAGAAGTCCCAGGTGAAGAAGCATTAATCAATAAAGGTGTTGCATTCTGTCCACACTGTGACGGCCCGTTATTTGAAAATAAAAATGTCGCTGTTATAGGTGGCGGAAATTCAGGCGTCGAAGCTGCAATCGACTTAGCTGGCATCGTTGAACATGTTACATTACTTGAACGTAACGCAAACCTTAAAGCAGACAATATTTTACAGGAACGTTTAAACAGTCTACCTAATGTAACAGTTATTAAAAATGCTCAAACAACCGAAGTACTTGGAGACGATGCAGTGACTGGTATTAAATATCAGGATAAGGCACAAGGCGAGGAACATACGCTAGAATTAGAAGGTATCTTTGTACAAATTGGATTACTACCTAATACAGAGTGGTTAAACAATTATGTAGAACTAAATGATGCCAAAGAAATTAAAGTAGACCGCACGAATGCGACAAGTATCCCAGGTATATTTGCGGCAGGCGATGTCACTGATGATCGCAATAAACAAATTATTATTTCAATGGGCGCAGGTGCTAATGCAGCATTAAATGCTTTTGATTATATTATCAGACATTAGTAATACCCATTATCGTCACTGAAAATTAAAAATTTGAGATATAAATCCCCCCATTCTCAAAATAAGAGGAGTCTGAGACATAAATAGATGTTTCAGGCTCCTCTTTATATTTAAAATCTCACTATTTAGACCGTCCATATTTGCCTAAAATCTGGTTCAAATCTATAGTCTCTCACTCATACTATTTCCCCACGGCATCAGCAAATTACAAAATCACTACAATATATGAATACCCAAAAATTAACACTCTTTCACATAAGGAAATAACTGTCATCTCATTGTAAAACGAATCACCGTGTCAACTAGAGGTATTCATCTCCCATATGCTTTTTCACATCATATAGCTTATTTGATTATTAATTGAAATACAGCACATATCTAAGTAACATTTTATTATGAAAATCTAATGAATATTTTTAAAATTACTAAGTTCATCTCTTTTCTTTTATATTTTGTTCAAAAGATTGTGCGTTTTATTATTTAATACATCATTCAAATAAATAGCACTACATGATACGCTTAAGTTATAATTTTTAAGAACGTGTTTATACATTCATTAGTTTGTTATATACGTATAATTATTTTTAAAGGAGCAGTTTTTATTTATGAAAAAAAGTATATTACTCTCATTGGTCTTAGTGCTAACTGTGATACTCGCAGCATGTTCAAATGATGAATCCGATGATGACAAAGGTTATAGTGGAAAAAACGCACCTAAAAATGTTAAAACAATTACTGAACAAGACATCTTTAATTCAGACAAAAGTGGCGAAACACTAAGCGAAGCAGAAGCTAATAAAGCAATTAAAAAATATCTAGATGTGAACTCAGATATTATAGACAATAAGTATCTAATCCAATACCAATTAGATAAGCAAACAGGTACAGATACAAAGATTACCGATAAACAAGCAAAACGTTTATCCGAACTATCACATAACTCAGTTAAAAATGATGTGCGTTTCAAAAAGTTCGTAAAAAACAACAAATTCCCAGATGGGTATGAAGAAAACCTCAATCGAATCGTTAATTACTTTACAGCCTTAAATAGCACAATCAAAAATGCTGACGAAGACATTGAGCAATTAGATTACCAGCCACAAAACAAACTTAATGTTGCAGATGTACCAACAAAATATGCTGGAGATGTTAACGGGAAACAACAAGATAAAATCAAAAAATTCTTAAAAGATAAAGGTATTAAATCTGAAGCCGTCGACAAATAAGTGACAAACTTATAGTTTAGATATGTTTTCCAACTCTGTCGCTACTTATGTATTTACAAAATATTCGGTTAAGTTACAAAGAGATTACATGTCACCTTTTCATATTTATAAAGGGCTCAAGCCTATTTATATCCATATTAACCATAGTCTATGACTTATTTCTGTAAAAAACCTTACTTAATTGTAAGGTTTTTTAATATGATATCCCTTTTTTTCGCAAAGTAACATTTGTTATGCTTATTTATAAGTTAAAGAACAAATGAATCGAAGCTCAGCCACTCAAGTAATAATTTTAAGGAGGAACACCTTTATGATATTAACAATTTTAATAGGTGCCATGGCTGCTATCTTCATAGCTTTTAATCTCTTTGAGAAGAAAGAAAAATATGGCGTTGTTTCTTATAAAACAATTGCACTTAGTGTAACTTACGTCATACTTGCCGTAATTGTCGGAAGTTTTTTAGACAATTTCAACACGCTATTCCAAGGATTTCATGATAGCTTAACAGCGGCTAAAAGATATTAACCTGAACCGACGATGTCGTAGTTCAGGTTTTTTATGTTATTAGCTATTTGTCTAGTTCATAAGGTACACAGTTTTCAATTTTTCTATCAATCACTGTAGCTTCCGAATCATATCCTAAATATACGAAGCAACAACGTATAACAACTTGATGTGCTACGATAGCAATGGAATCGAGTGAATCATCAATTTCATTTTCAAAAAATTGTTTAACACGTTCCATAACATCCGCATAACTTTCTCCCTCTGGCGCCTTTTGCGTAAAACTGTGACGAAATTCAAGATAATTTTGATCTTCAAAATAGCGCGTATAAGATGGATTTTGTTCCACCGCTTCAACCATTTTACCTTCGAAAATACCAAGCGAACGCTCTCTTAACAAAGGGGTCACGCTTGCCGGAATCGATTTATCAAATATCGCATTATAAGTTTGACGTGTCCGTAATAAATCAGAAATATAAATATGATCTATTGCTTTTTTGTCAAAATAGCTCTGTAATAATTGAGCTGACCATGTGCCTCTCTCAGTAAGTGGTACATCTAATTGTCCACAGAAATAATTTTTCCCTTGTTTCTTATCATAATTTGATTGTGACTCACCATGTCTTACCAAATATATTTTCATATTAACCATCCTCTCTTTTTGTATGCATATGCGCATGATTACCATAATCAATCGGATTAACTAACAATACTGTCATGTTAAGCTTTTACTCTATATTTTTTGAAACTACCTTGTTAGTATACTAAATGAGGTGATACAAATGAATGACAGAGTTATACAAAACAGTACACAAGGAGAACGCGTTCTCGCAGCACTGAGTTATTTTAGTATCTTTTTTGCACCAATCATATTACCTATTTTTATATGGATTTTTGCTGATAGACCTACTTCTAACCACGCAACTAAATCGTTAGCTTATCATATTATAACGTATATTGGACCGATACTTTTAATTCTCAGCATTGGATTTGGTGGCGTCTTAATCAATAATAGTTCTACCATTACCAGTGTGATAATGATTACAGTGTCAATTATTTTATTCGTCATAACCGTTTGGTATACGATCAAAAATATTTATCGTGGTGTCAGAGTATTGATCTCTGAACACGCTTATTTTCATCCCTAAACTGAATAGCAATTTATTTTTTGACAAAATTAGCAACATTTTAAAAGATTATATACGAATTTACTTTAATCCTTTATGCTTAACATAAAAGGAGACAGAGTATATGAATAAAAAATTAACAATTTCTATCATTAGTATTTTAGTCATTATTGGTGTCGTCTTCACCATCTTTATGATTACATCGAGTCAAAAGAGCACATATTATGGCTATATGTCAGATAGTACAACTGCTGAAAAAGTAGTCAGTGAAAAAGACGGTCTCGTGACTAAAAACGTTAAAATAGACAATAAAAATGACGATTTCAAACCTAAAAAATGATAATCCCAAGTGTAGCATGCCATTTTTGGAATCTTAATCGCTTACTTTTATTTGTAATTAATTTTTTCTTAATTAACATATACGTTCCAGACAATATCATGAAAATAGTCCAACACGCTGTCAGTTCTACCAAGTAATTAATAAAAGTATTTTCAGTAAATAATGAGCTATGTATATTTCGTACAACGTTCGCATACGTATGTTTTGCATTTTGATCAGCAACAATTTGATTATTTTGATCTAGAAAAACATAACGTTGGTTCCCTGCCATATCATCTAATGTAATTCTACTATTATAAGGCTCTTCTAAAATACTAACTTTACTTATGTAAAAACCATCAAATTTATCTTCTACTTGATCAACTGCCTGATTAAGTGATTGATGTTCTTTTACAGGACTATCACCGAAAAATTCTGTCTTATAAATATTATTTTCTACTTCTTGGAAAAACAGAAACCCAATGCCCGAAATTGTTAACGTAATCAGTAGCGGCGTAATAAATAACGCTGCATAGAAATGAAGCCTCTGTAATGGATTAAATATATTTTTCAAAAGTTTATTCCCCCTCTCTCTTTTAATATTATAAATAACTAACAAGATTATTATGGAGATAAATTGTGAATATTTCAAAAGAGTTTTACAAACAATTATCTACAATTTAAATTATTTTGTTTATTTATGACTATGGTAACTTGTAATTTAAAATGGGATAAAATAAAACGTCCAACACATCAAGTAATGTCTCAGACGTTCATACATGCTATTTAACTACTTTTACTCAATAGCAGATTAAGTGATAAGCCAATCAATATTGCGCCAACCGTATAATCAAAAATTGCTTTTATTTTTCTATTCGTAAACAATAGCTTAATATATTGAAAAATATAAACACAGAAAATAAACCAGAGCAAAATAACTGTGGTCACAATTGCAGTTAATATAGCAATTTGAGATGTAACAGCTTCACCAGTACTTAAAAATTGCGGCAATATACTGATATAATAAAGTAATGCTTTGGGATTTAAAATCGTACTAAAAAAACCTTGTCTATATGAACTTAAATAAGTAATACGCTGTGCTTTCATCTGAGATGTTGAAAAGTTCATACTTTGTCTTGCACTGATGATACTTCTAATTCCTAGATATATAAGATATATAGCACCTAAAATCTTAATTGTCACAAAGACATAATACATATTAGCCAGTATAAAAATAATACCGAACACAGCTAACAATGAATAAACTACATGAGCTGACGTAATACCTAAGGCTGCCATAGCGCCATTACCTTTTCCTGAGGTAATCGAATTTTTCATTACGACAAAGAAATCCGGCCCCGGAACAATAATAATCATTAATGTTATGATAATAAATGCTGCCAAACCTTCCATAGACTACATCCCACCTTTGTACTTCATGGTATCAGTTACCAAATATCCCCGCAATATCGTAATTGACAGTTTTTTATTTTAACTCATATGATTTGAGGAAAAATGAATGCTTATGTGACAATATTACATTTTTATTGAAGCCTGATTACTAGATATGATATATTAAAGGTGTAGTTGGAAACCGACTACTAGTCTTTTATATTCATGAACATATTACTCTTAAGGCGACACGGATGTGTCGTCTTTTTTTATATAAACGTACATTGTCTACACTGCAATACTGTGTTTCGATATTCATCACGTCCTATATAAACTTGAAAATTGAATAATCCCTCATCACATTTTTGACCGTATAATATTTACCAAATTGTCCTTCACTTTAACTCACTAATTTTAAACCAATCGTACTTCCCAATATCACTAAAATACATACTACTCTTTTAATATCCTTAGATTCATTATAAAAGATCATCCCAAGAATTGCGCCACCTACTGCACCAATACCTGTCCATATTGCGTACGCTGTGCTCATCGGAAGGTACATCATTGCGGTAGATAATGCCATGAAACTCACAGCAAAAAAGAAAATGAGTCCCATTGCATCTCGTTTTTGACGATGATGCACATATGCATTTAAAAAATTTATACCTAACATTTCAAAGACACCTGCAAAAACTAATAAGATCCATGCCATTATGCTTCTCCTCCTTTATTTGTAGTTACTAATTTCAGGCTAATGACACCTGCAAGTAAAATGATAATTAACATTATTTTCATAACATTAAACGGTTCGCCAAAAAACAAGAAATCAAACAACGTAACCCATGTTGTTCCGAGACCTACAAACACGGCATACGCTGTGCCTACAGGCAGAACCTTTGAAGCATCTACTAATAAATAAAAGCTTACAAATATAGCAATCATCGTAAACAGCCATTCCCACCAAGATGACGCATGGGTTAAACCAATCACCCATCCTACTTCAAAAAATGTTGCGATAATAATTTTAATCCAATTCATTCCTATGTCCTCCTTTAAAATAAAAAAAGCCCGGGAGATAGTGTTAATTACTATCTCCCAGGCTTTTATCCTTCCGTGTCACATAAAAATATGTGGCTTTCTCTCGGACCAGACCAAAGTAATCACCTTGCGGAACCCTAGAAAGCTTTATTCGATTAATTATATCGTAGCAAATTACACTAACGATTACAAGCATGCTCATTCATTTCATCCAGTTTAAAATAATTATTATTAAGAAAAGGCTTAAGCATGCGTTTACATGTAAAATTTTACAAATTTCCAAGAATTTTTAAGTCAAAACCCTCTACATTTTATAAATTTTAATGTATAATCAGTTATATATTGTAATTATTATAATCTAGATAAAGATGAGTTGAAATTTATTCTCATTTACATCAATCAATGCTTCATATGCATTGAAATATAATATAAGCGAGGGATAACGATGCAGTTACTAAATTATAAAATGCACAATGATGAACTAATCGCTACTGTACTTTCCGACAAAAAGCAATTATTTAAATATACGTTTGATATTACGACGCCAGAATATGAAATATTAGATGTCCTTGAAGAAATAAATCACTATGTAGACAATGGACAACACCCACTTGGTTGTTCTTTACTTAAAAATTATGCCTACGAGGACGTGAGTCACAATCTTTTATAATCTTCTTTACACAACAAAAAGATGAGTATATCTGTTATGAATTAAACAGTATACTCATCTTTTAATTTTGCATTATTATAAATAGCCATTCCAGTTTTTAATTTTCGAAATCCAAGCGCTTCGTAAAATGATTCATTCCCAGTAGTTGCGATAAGATGAATACAAGAAAGTTCCCCTAAATAATTAACCATTTCTTGAACAATTTTATTGCCAACGCCTTTAGATTGATAAGTGGTATCTACTACAACATCATAAATCGCGGCATTAAACACACCATCTGACATCGCTCTAGCGAAACCAATCACTTGTCCCTCTCTTTTTGCAATCACGACATGTGTCGCAGTATTAAATAGTGTAATCACTTCTTCTTGATTATGGCCATTCCAATGGTTCCCATGATAAATGCGCACTATTTCATCTATATCATTCATATCAAATTGATACTCATATTTTATATCCATTTAGCACACCTTCCAAAATAATTTTCAATATTTATAAACCACATCGTTCTTTATATATGAATTATTAAATAATATATATTTTAACATGAATCTTTAAAAATTAATGGATGTCATAGCAATCTATTGATTTTAATACATATTAACTAATTTCATTATTACGTATAACGCTGATCATGATGTATAAATAGAAATATACATTGTACACGTTAATTATTAGCTACTGACGGGTAAATATATATTAAACGGGGCGATAACATTGTCACGCAACGCAATCAATACTGAATATTTATTAGGAGGCGACTTATCATGTGGATTGGTTCAATCATACTCATCATTGTCGGTATTGTGTTACTCATCATAAATCAGCAGACTTCTAAAAAGGAAGGCGTAAGCAAAAAACAAAGTTATATTAGTATCGGCATTGTTTGTATCATTATTGGTGCTTTTTACCTTATCGGACAGATTATTAAAGCCTTGGTTAGTTAAAGTCATATAAAAAAGCTCGGGGCTATGATGAGACCCGAGCTTTTTAACTTCCTATATTGATCGTTGAGTGTAAATTTATTTACATATTAAATAAATCGTTAAATGACTCTACCATCGTTGGGTGTGTATAAATGTTTGTATTCAATACTTTATATGATAATTTTTGATCAATGGCTAATTTTACTAAATTGATAATTTCTTCAGATTCTTTACCATATAACGTCACACCCAAGATAGTTTCGCTATCTTTATCAACGACTGCTTTAAATAAGCCTCTTGGATCGTTGTTTACTTTATGTCTAGGGATTGTATTAACTGGAACCGTATTTTCCATAATATGATATCCCTGTGCTTTGGCTTCTTTACCAGTTAAACCAACACGTGCTAATGGCGGATCAATAAATACTGTATAAGGCACAGCGCCACGATTTTCAGTAGAACGTTCACCATTACCAAACAATTGATCTTTCACGATTCTAAAGTCATCTAATGAAATATATGTGAACTGCATACCACCTTTAACGTCGCCTAATGCATAAACGTTTGCTGCAGTTGTTTGGAGGTGTTCATTTACTTTAATTTCACCATGTTCACCCAATTCAATATCTGTATTTTCAAGATTTAAATCTGTATTGGGTTTGCGACCAGTAGCTAATAGTACAGCATCCGCTTCGTATGTGCCATCTGTCGTATGAACAAGTGTACCTGCTTCAACATCTTCAAATCTTTCTGTATTCGCGTTTAATACGATATCGACTTGTTTATCTGCTAAGTCTTTTTTAACTTCTTTAACGATATCTTCGTCTTCTCTCGGCATGATATCATCGCCACGTTCTAGGACAGTGACTTGTGTACCAAAATTGGCAAACATAGATGCAAATTCTAATGCAATATAGCCACCACCAACAATAACTAATTTTTTAGGTTGGAAATCTAGATTCATAATACCTGTAGAATCATATAAATGTTTTGAACTTTCTACACCATTAATCGGTGGAATAACTGATTTTGCACCTGTATTAATGACTACATGCTCTGCAGATAATGTTTCTACCACATCACCTTGATCATTTAATAAATTGACTTCGCGATTCGATTTAAATTTAGCTGTGTAATCTAATACATCAATATTGTCTTCATCTGCTAAATTATGATAGTTCTTGCTATTTAATGCATTAACAACATCTGTTTTTCTTGAAAATGCTCGGTCAAACGAACCATGGTCTAAGCCTTCATGTACAAGTGTTTTAGAAGGAATACAACCGATATTAATACAAGTACCACCATACATCTCTTGAGATTTTTCAACGACAGCTACTTTTTTACCTTGTGCTGAAGCAAATTTCGCTAGTGTTTTACCACCTTTACCAAATCCTATAATCACTAAATCATACTGTTTCATGAGAATCCTCCTTTAATACTTCGTTTAATACGTCTTGGATAGTTACACTTTTATAATAATCAATTAGTAAGGCTTGCTCTCTTTTATGAAAATTAGACATTGTATGACCTATTTCCCTGGAAATTTCACAGTCACTACCTTCATCACCTGTAAACAATCGTCCATCCGATCTTTCTTCACTAAATGCAACAAATAATTCAGCGAGATTCACTTTCTTTGTTTGATCATTCGCTTGATACCCCCCGTATTTACCACGGCTTGCGTCCAAGTACTGTTGATTATTCAATTTTCTCGTGACTCTTCTTAACTGTACAGGATTAACACAAATGCGTTCTGCTAATTCACTACTACTATACCGTTCATCCGGATGTTTCACTAAAAACGTCAGAAGATGCACAGCAATATTAAACTCTAAATTCATGAACATCACCTTTTTAATTGTAACTTTTATAATTACATTAAGACATATGCCGTTTATTTTGAAAAGTATTTTGCTTATATTTTTGTACTCCCTCTTTTTTAACATTTATAAAAAAAGAGCGAGATTGTCATCTAATTAATTTAGATCTCTGTTTCTCGCTCAATCACTTTCACTATAAAATGGCTGCTCTAATGGTAACGCCATGCTCTAAGTAGGCTTTCAAAACAACTGAGCATATAAACCCAGCCTTCTTTTTGACCTAATAATTGCTTCACATCTTGCATGTCGAAGTCTTTTTCAGTTGTTGTTACAACAGTGCCCGCTTCACCCTCTTCAAATTGAATGGTTACAGGATGTGCACCCCAAGTAAATGCTATTAACTGGTTGTCCTCCACCCGCTCAATGTTGATATTTAACTCAGCATCATATTCTTCATAACGGAGTGTAATGGCTTTACCTTGTTCCCATCTTTCAGAACTAGAAGAGAACCAGAATCCTCCAATTTTCTCTGGATCTACAAATGCTTCAAAAACAGTTTCTCTTGGTACATCAACTTGCATTTTTGTTATGATATCTATCCCAACCACGTCCTTCCTATTTGTATAATATGAATTTTACATATGTTTGACATAATTTGCACTTAGCATGATATTTTATGACGATTTAACTTCACTTAGTTTGAACAGTTAAATATTTTGTATTACCTGTTTTATTTTATATACTTAAATTTAAGTAATACAAAAATTATGGGGGCGATATAATGATTCAAAGATTAGATGAAGTAATGATTTATGTTTATGATCATGATAAAGCAATTACTTTTTGGACTAAAAATTTAGATTTCAAAGTAGTAGAAGATACTGAAGAAATGCAAATGCGTGTGGTTAAATTAGCACCCAATGACGATGCGCAAACTGCTATTGTTCTACAAGACAAAGCTAAAGTAGATGAAATGGATATGGGCGTTAGCACTGATACACCCTCTTTGATTTTTGCTACTACACAATTCGATGAACTATTTAATCGTCTAAAAGATAGCCAAGTAACTGTTGGCGACATTATGACATTACCTATGGGACGCGTTTTTAATTTTGCTGATGAAGAAAACAACTATTTTGCAGTAAAAGAAGTTTAGATTCCAACATAGTTTGAGCCGTTCTATTTTATTTGTCATTGATATTGATAATGGGCTAACTGTCTATCATTCATCACTTTATTACCAAAGTAACAAGATTGTAATAAATATATGACACGATTAATGTTTGATTTCTGGGAGTGGGACAGAAATCAAATTTTCTAATAGAGATTTCGTAGTCCCACCCCGGCAAGGATGACTAGGATTGAAATGTTTACCTGAGCTAAAGCTCATGCATAAGTCTCACTAACTTAATGAATTAATCAGTGAGACTTTACATTTTCAATTCAGTCATCTACTGCCTAAATGAAAAAGAGCCTGTGACATCTATTTCTGTCTCAGGCTCATGCTTAACAAGGGAGTATTATGAAAAACGCATTCCATTCTTATTTATATTATTTAATCATGTTGATTATTGTGGGAATTATTCTGGCGACACTTTATTTCTTATATGTTTGGAAAAATGACCAACCACAAAATCAAGATCATTATAAAAATTTCACTGAACTTAAATCAGATACTAAAGAACATCGTGATTGGCAAACAAATGCCAAAACAACAAATAACAAAGATATACTCGTTACAGCGATTCATGGAGGAGGCATTGAGCCTGGCACTTCAGAATTAGCTAAACTTATTTCTAAAAAAGGTGATTATAATTTATATAGTTTTGAAGGTTTAATGAAATCAAATAATCAAAAATTACATATTACCTCAACCCGTTTTGATGACCCCAAACTAATTAAATTAACGAATCAATCAAATGAATCGATTTCGATACACGGTATACAAGAACAGAAGAAAGTTGTCTATATCGGTGGTAAAGATAAAGCTATGGCCAAATCAATTACTAAAGAACTCGAAAAAGAAGGATTTAATGTTGAAAAGAGCCCCAACTATGTTAATGGAGATTCCAGTAAAAATATCATCAATAAAAATGAGACGGGCTCGGGCGTTCAATTAGAAATCTCAACTCAGTATCGTAAATCTTTTTTTGATCATGGGCGTCTCGATAGAAAAACACGTGAAAATCCCAATGATTATAAACAATCAATATACGATTTTGCTGAAGCTGTAACAAAAGGTATTAAGGAACAAACAAATAAAAATTAATAGGCAACTTAACCAGAATCGTTAAAACTATATGACGATTCTGGTTTTTTAAATTCAAAAAGTTTTCTAAAAAATTTACTTGCTTTTTTAAAGTATAGGTATAAAATACAATTGATTAAAATAGTAAAGGAAATGAATCATGAAACAATTAACTAAGCCTTTATACTTTTACCTATTACTTTTTATTACAACAACACTGATTGGCGCGTTACTATTATATTTGCCAATCACAGGTAAACATCCTATTGATTTTGTGGACGCCTTTTTTATAGCTGCTAGTGCATTTACGGTAACTGGGTTAGCTACTATAGATGTCTCTACCCAATTCAATTGGTTGGGCGATACGATTATCATGTCACTCATACAAATCGGTGGATTAGGGATCGTCACTGTGACACTTTTAACCTTTATATTAATCAATAAGCGAATTAGTAATAAAAGTCGCTACCTCGTCATGGCAATGTGGAACATTGATACGCCTGGGGGCATAATCCGCTTAATCTTACAATTTGTTTTGTATAGTTTGGTAACTGAACTTGTAGGTGCGTTATGTATTGCGTTATCCTTTATTCCAAAGTATGGCTTAGGACAAGGGGTGTTTTTAAGTATATTCACTTCTGTGTCTGCTTTTAATAATGCTGGTTTTGCACTTTTCAAAGATAACCTAATCAGTACGGTTAACGACCCTATTATCACTATAACCGTGCCCTTATTAATTATTATGGGTGGCATAGGTCCACTTGTATTTCTTGATTTAGTAACAACACAAAAATTAACTAAACTTAAATTACATTCCAAAATCGTTTTGAGTACAACTTTCATATTAATCATCGTCGGTAGCATTTCGTTTTTCATTTTAGAATATCCATCCACATTAAATCATTTATCTTTGATTGAAAAAATTGGAGCTTCATTTTTTCAATCCGTCACAACACGTACTGCTGGATTTAATACCGTTGATATCGGACAAATTTCCACACCTACATCAATGATGATGATGTTATTTATGTTTATCGGTGGTGCACCCATCAGTTCTGCTGGTGGTATCAAAGTAACCAGCTTAGTTCTGACGCTATTATTTATAAAAAGTACATTAAGAAACGAGAGCCATCCAGCTATATTTAAAAAATCTATACCTGAACGTACACTTAAAATTGCTGTTACCATCACGCTTTTAGCAACTATCTTTGTATTAAGTATATCGTTTATTGTGAGTGTGCTAAATCCACATACATCCTATACGACCGTATTATTTGAAGTGATTTCAGCGTTCGGCACTGTAGGTTTAAGCATGAATTTCACAACTGACTATGGTACTGTAACTAAAATCATTATTATTGTAACGATGCTTATTGGTAAAATTGGCATCCTCACTTTTGTGCAATTATTTATTAGTGAAAAGAAACAATTATTCCATTATGCAAAAGACAATGTACAGTTATAAAAATAAGCACATATCTACCTCACCGTGGATATGTGCTTATTTTTTTATTTATGATTCTAGCTTCATTATTGCGCCGAAATATTGCTGACATGTTGTAAACGTTATAAAAGCAATAAGTTCACTCATTTCTGCTTCAGTCAAATGGTCGTTTAAAGTCTGTAAAATATAATCAGGAATTTCCGTTCCTAATTTCATATAAACATCAACAAAACCAAGACATATCATAGATTTTTCATCAGTAAATTTTCCCGATGGTTGCCCTTTTGCTTTACAATACGCGCATCCGTGATTTTGAGCAAGCATGCTTCTTATTTCTTCTTTTAAATCGCTAGACAGTTGGTTATCTGTTTCTAGAGATTCACTTAAATTACTCCAACTTAACATGATATCTTTGTTATATCCAAGCAACATTTGAAAAGGCGTAGTACCATTTTCCGATAATTGAATTAATGCCATTATAATCACTCCTTGATTATCCATTATTTTATGGCATTATTAACTATATTGAAATGCTATTTTTTAAGTAAAAATAGTTAAATGCTTTATTATTTAAGGAGTTTTTATAAATGGACTTAACAAATAGAAAAATCTTACAAAGTTTAAATGAAGATAGTAGCAGATCATTAAGCGATATTAGTGAAATTACAAATCTTTCCATCCCCGCTGTTCGTGAACGCATTAATAAATTAAAAGATTCAGGAATTATAAAGAACTATACCATTGATATTGATTACAGTGCTTTAGGCTATGATATAGATATCATCATTGAAATCGTTATTAAAAACAATTTATATAAAGATTTCAAAACCTTTATTGCAGAACAGAGCCACGTCGCATTTTGTTATCGTATATCAGGAGATAGCTGCTTTTTATTTAAAGCAAGATTTAAAACCATGCAAGATGTAGAAACGTTTATAGATATTTTGCAAAAATATGGCCATACAAAAACACATTTTATATTTTCAGAAACGGTTTGATATCAAACGTTCCTTCTTTCAGCTACTATTTTTAGAACTACTGATTCATTTAATGAAAATTAGTAGTTCTTATGCTTGGATTTTTTACAAAACAAGCATTTTTAATTTATATCTAAATCTTACCTTCAGTCTAATCAAGTTCCTCTATTTTCTCTTTTTTGAATCTTTACTCAAATTGTATTTTCTATTCATGATACCTACCGATATGCTTATCAATATAAAAATGATATAGAATATTAATCCATATCCCTTATATGCTGAAAAACCAAAATATACGTATACCATAATAGTTATACAAATTATCGATGCTATATACAATAAGCAATAAAAATTATTAAAATACTTCATTTGCATCACCTAATTCTTTTAATATATTTACATTTTGTCACATTTTCCATCTTATTCACAAATAAATATAGTACAATATTAATAATTACTTATACTAAGGAGAATCTCAAATGAAAAAATTACTATTTTTATTATTATCTTGTTTTTTGGTCTTAGCAGCATGTAGTCATTCTGAAGAAAAACATTCGAAAAATACGAAAGAAAGCCATTCAGATAAATCACAAAAAACAAAAAGTAATAAAAAAATTGAAAATAAAGATCAACCAAATAACCAATCTAAAACAGAAGATGCTAATAGTGATGAGCAACCTTCTTCAGAACCTGCATCAACACAAAATGAACAAAATGAAGTAGCTGTGTCAACAGAAGAACCAAGTAATGAAATTCCATCCAATGTAACACCAGATACTGCAGAAGATAATCAAGTGCAACAACCTACTCAAACTAAACAACAAATCGACTTAAATAGTATGCCAGCGACTGATTTTTCAACAGATCGCATGTCTGAGGAAGCACAACAACAAATCCAAGATTTAACAAAACAAAAAGACTTCGAGGGATTGCCTCAAGAAGAGTACAATGCAAAGTTTCAGAAATTATGAATAATGAAATGAACTAATATCGAAACAGGAGTGACAATCTTATGCACTTTTCAACAGATTCAAACATACCGTTAAATCAATTAGTTAATTTATATAATGATGTTGGATGGTCTAACTATACTACTAATCCAACCAAACTAAAGGAAGCTATCATTAATTCCTTACATGTACTTTCACTATGGGAAAATGAAACGCTTATCGGGCTTATTCGAACCGTGGGTGATGGTGTTTCTATAATTTATATTCAAGACATACTGATATTAAAACCATTTCAAAATAAAGGACTAGGTAGTCAACTTTTAACTACTATATTGAATAAATATCAAAATGTGATGCAAGTTGTTCTTTTAACGGATAACACTGATAAAACAAGACATTTTTATGAAAAATACGGTTTATTTTCAAATGATAAATATCATACTGTTGCATTTATGCTATTTAGACATACGCTTTAAGATCTTTATATAAATTAAAAGAGACACTTCACTATTGTAATTTAACAATTAAATGAAGTGTCTTTATTAATCTATTTCATTTTCAGTATTTGACCGACTTTAATACTATTGGAATTCAATTTGTTATCTGCTTTAATTTTATTTACAGTAGTCTTTTGATTTTTAGCAATACTGTATAATGTATCACCTTTTTTTACGGTATATGTTTTAACTAAATACAGTGTTTGACCTTTACTAATGCTATCAGATTTAAGATTATTCCACTTTTTAATATTATCTACACTGACGCCACTTCTTTTTGAAATATTATATAACGTGTCACCAGTGACAACTGTATGAGTATCGCCGGATATGTCGCCATTATTACTTGGTGCTTTCAACTTTAATGTCTGACCAACTGATAAGGAATTACTCTTCAAGTTATTCCATTTTTTAATATTATCAATCGTTACACCGCTTCTTTTAGAAATACTATACAATGTATCGCCTTTAACCACTTTATAAGTCGCACCTGTAATAGCGTCATTGTTCCCACCCGAGAGTACTTTATAATGTTTTTGAACTAAACTGTAAAACTGATTCATATTGTATCCCCATTGACTAAAATAACCAACTGGATCAGAGTGATCTGTGCCGCCCCAATATTGGCTGATGGCATTGTGACTAATAATTGTGCCTGTTCCTTGATTATTATCTGCAAGTGACGGTGTTAAACCATTTTCTTTTAACATTTTTGCAGCTAAGTATGCCTGATTATTAACAGATTTAGCAAAACCATCAAACGTATTAGATCGTGTTAATTCAATTTGATAAAAATACGGATTGGCATTTGCACCAGCACCCCATGCTAAATAGTTACTCGGCGCAGTTTGAATAATTTTATCACTGCTTGCATAGGCATGCACGAACGCACTATTGTAATTGTTGTACATGTAGTTCACTTCACCATCAATCGTACTGCTTGGATTGGCCGTTTCATGAATAACTACGCCTATAAATTTTCCAGACTTATAATTATATTTAGGTAAATTATTCATTCTAGCATCTTGGACGATTTGGGCTGGCTTTATATTATTATTTGCAATATATGTATTGACGTCTTGGTATGCTCTATTCGCAAACGTACGTGCTTCAACAGTATTATGTTCTGCTACTTTATTATGTAATTTTAAATCTTCTGGTGTTAATTGGTCCTTCAGCGCTTGTGGGCTCATCTTTTGAGCTTTTTCAAAATTAATCGGTTTACTTGTATTCTCTTTTTCATTTTTTTCTGTTGTTTGCTTATGATTGCCTTCTTGCGCTTGTGCGACTGTTGTACTTAAAATTAAACTCGTTGCCAATACTACTGACAAACTCAACCTATATTTCATAAAATATCTCCTTTGTTTTGACCATAGCCATATTAGAAGTGCCACTGTATATTCAAACACCTATATTTTTAGTTTATAATATTATTCAAACATTCACAAAAATTTTTATTATTTTATACTACTTATTATTTTTGGTGATTTCACTATAAATTTATTTTGAAAATTAAAAACCACCATCTTCAAAGATGGTGGCTTCATTATATATCAGTGAACACACTAGATAATATTGCGATTAATGCAATGACTAATACAAATACGAGCAATGCATCAATTCTTTTTTGATTACGACTTTTAGGCGGTTTCCTAAATTCTTTTAATGCCACAATACCTGCTACTATTACAAGCACTAAACAAATCAAGTGGAAGATTAATACAAACGTAGCCATGTTCATCACCCCTAATATGATCAATATAAATTCAAACGCAAGTGTTTATAATTAAGCATTCATGAACTTATTAACTTAAAAGCATAATGAATTTCATCGTATAAAGGTTAGTCTGCGCGTAGTCTTTGTATTAAAATACCCCTTTCATAACAATCAGAAACGAAATTCTAGAATTCACTTAGCATTAGATCATCTTTCTCTTAAGATTGTCTATGGTCTTTTATAACATCTGCCAGTTGTTGCTCAGATTCGTCATCACTTTCAGCTAAATGTTCCACAATCGTTGTGTAATCTTTTTCAGATTTATTCTGACTTAATTTATATGCAGCTTGTATGTCATTCACTTTAATTTTGAAACCAACAATACCCTTGATTTGCTGTTTGGTATTATCCAACAAATTATTCCAAGTTGCACCATCTTCTCGATGTCCCTCGTATTGATCTAATAGTTTTGCTAAATCTGCCTCAAGCGCTTCATGCGTTAATAACTGTCCTTCTCCATAAATATGAACACTTTGATAATCCCAAGTTGGGACATCTTCATTTTCATACCATGTAGATGAGACATAGCCATGTGGTCCTTGGAAAATGACTAAGATTGACTTATTGTTATTCAATGTTCGCCATTGCTGATTACCTTTTGCCAGATGTCCAGAAACATACAGCTGCTTATCATCCTCATAAATATTCACTGGCACATGCGTGGCAACAGGTTGCTCCCCATCAATCGAAACGACTGTCGCAAAATTATACGCATTGATAAAACGTTTAATTTCCTCATAATCTTTCATTTCATAATATTTAGGAATATACATCATTCCCACCCCTTTAATCAGTAAATACAATAATGCAAAATTTATATACTGGCTAAGCCTTGTACATCATGGTGATATGCTTTAGTCAACTCACGACATGAAGTGACTTTACCAGACTCATTAAATTTAAATATCGCATAGACTTCAATATTGCCTTTCGAACTATCTTTTTTCTCTACCCTAACATCATATCTTAAAAATATAGTTTGTTGTTGTTCGTCTATCAACATATCTTTAAATTGCTCTATTGTTAAAGTCTTTACCACTTCTTTTAATTTTTGAAGATGCAACTTAAATTCCGTTAAATTTAACGTATCATGCTCTGTTTCTTGGATATACTCAGCTGCAAAATAATGTTCTATTTTTTCAGTATCCAAATTAATCAGGATATCTTGGTAGAAATTTTCAATTTGTGTTTTTAATAATTGATTATCTAACATATGTCTTATGCCTCCATCTTTTATTATTGAAAACGAATTTTCAAAGCTGTTGTATAGTCGCTATTTTAAAATCTGAAGCGTACTTTAATCCATAACCAAGCGTCCGATCCATACTTATATGCGCGAACCAAATAAGCGCAATTTGGAGTAATATGGGTTATTTTAACAATAAATATAATATCGTTACTAAACTTGGCAACACATACGTAAGTCCAACATTATAGACCGTGCTACCTATCCGTTTATTAAATACATAGCCAATGGCAGTTAAATCTGGCGCTAATAAAAATATTAAAAAGAGCCAAAAAGAAAAATCAAACATAAAATATAAACTAATGACTAGAATTAAAACAAAGACATTTTCCACTTTTATTAAATTGCGCATGTAACATCTCCTAATCATAAAAACTGATACGTATCAATTTATAATTATAGTTTATGGCAACAACTAAAGATATACAACTATGTATAATCTTTAATAAATTTACATAAAATTTATATATGACTTACAATGTTGTCACTTGAGCAATGTATTGTTTATTACATTATTTTTTTGTGTTTTACTTGTTTTATCGGAGGTGAAATATCTTGGATCATGATAACAATCAAAACGTACTTTCATCATTAAATTATTTTAGTGTATTTTTTGCGCCAATCTTATTTCCTATAATTGTTTGGATATTCACTCAAAAACCAGTAACCACACATGCCAAAAAGGCACTATTAAACCATATAGGTGTGGCAATTTTTTATTTTTTAAGTAGTATCGTTTTTATATTTTCTAAAGAAGTCTATGAGAAACCCTTTGATAACCCTATGACGATTTCCTATACCTCTATCACTCTAGGTTTACATTTTGCAATTATCGTCGTTATGCTATTTATCTTTAATTTAATTCGAGGTATCAAGCTTTTATCAAAATAATTACAAAGCATCCAAATAAACATATCAAAAATGAATTTCAGAGGAGTTTCTATTATGACCCGTTCTAAAAAATTCATCATTATGATCACTACAGTCATTGTTATCATTGCATTCATCTTCCTTGCTTTATTTGCTTGGAAAATTTATGCAGAACGCAATTATCATAATACTAATATACGAGAGGCTGCTCAATTCAATCCTTTGATTAGAGAAACGGACTATTATGTACAAGTAAGTGATCCACTTAAGAAAAATGGTAAAAATCAAATCGGAGCATATACTTATATGACTGATGGTTTCGATAAAGATGGAGTAGCTCATACAGTTACTTTTAATGGAATGAAGAAACTAAAAAAAGGAGCTTATTTAAAAGTTTCTTTATTCTTAGGAGAAGCGAAATCATACAATGAAGTATCTAAAGATAAAGTCCCTCATAAGCCATTAAAAAAATTAGAAATGCAACAGTAATAATAGAATGAGGTTATCAATCTTACTTGGGTTTGATATGATTGATAGCCTCATTTTATTAATAGATAAAGTTGCTAAATTTTGTTTTCTACTGGGTATACTATAATATAAGTAAAAAATGCCATATACTTTCAATTGATTAAAAGTGACATTGTACGAAAAGATTCAAAAGTAATTAGAAAAGGACTGATTTACTATGAAATTTATTTGTTTTAATACAATGACTGAAAAGGGATTAAACAAAAAGGTGAATGATTTTTTACAAGAAAATCCATATATTGAAATCGTTCAATTTGATTATCAATTGGGTAGTAGCGGCTGTGGTGTAGGTATTTTATATAGCGAAACGAAAAGACAGTAGTTTATGTCTATATACAAGTAAATAATAACCCTATAGCTAAATAGCTACAGGGTTATTATACTCAATTGATAGAAGCCTATGTTTCTAATTCAATATAATTATTTCAGTTGTGCTCTCGCTTTTTTCGGTATATCAGAGAAGCTGACTTCCTCGAAACTCTTCACTTCTCCTACTTTATATTTTATTTCTAAATAGCGCTCTTGTTTTAATTTTTTAGTAGCCGTATATTCCAGATTTTTCTTTTTTCCATCTTCGTCATATGCTTTTGCTTGATATTTATAAAGCGTACCTTCTCCTAAATCTTTAGCACTTTTAGGTGCACTTGTTTCAACATAATACTTTTCAGATTTAATTAAAGGATTAAAATCAGCTAAATCTCTGACATTTTGACTGTCCGTATGTGATTCGGCGTAAAATTTCCACCCCAATAACGCCAAAAAGATTACTATAATGATCGACAATATCGTATATATGATTTTCATGACTTACCCTCCTTTTGTATGTAATGAAATCATAACACTTCATTGCATACTGTTTCGTTTGATATACATGACATATATCCTAAATCATATGACAAAGTTGTCATCTATAGAAAAAACCCACTATCTAATAGCAAGATAGCAGGCTAATTTAATATTATTTAAAGCCTTTACGCTTAATTTGTCTATAAGTAAAAATTACAAAAACTAAGATAAACAACCCTTGTGTGCATTTGATTAACATTGATCTAAAATCTAATGCATCTACATTAAACATTGCGCCCACAACAGGAATGATGATATTAAATACAAAGAGGATCAACGTTAATCCCAATAAATATTGTTGTGATTTTGGCATAAAAAGCACCTCACCTTTTTATCAGTCACGATTTTTACGTGTAAATTATAATATCAATTACAACGCTCGTTAAATAAACATTATTTGAAATTGTTATTCCTCTTTAAATTCTTTAGACTTATTATTTTTGGAGAAGCAAACCCTAATATAAAGGCAATCATTCCTAATATTACGCCTAAAATAAGTAATCCATTTAATGCTTTATCTTCAAATATATTAATCACATTTAAATTGCCAAAACTACCTCAAAGCCTATTATGACCAAATTGTATCCCTGTATAATTAAAGAAAAGTGCAATGAGTACAACACCAATAAATACAAAAAGTCCATCTTTAAGTCCACTCATTACTCTATATTTCACTGCAAAACGCCCCCTTTGATTATTTTCTATATTTAAAATCAACTAATATTCTTCCAATTATTCATTAGTTTTTCCTTTATTGATTTTATAGATAACAAATATGATTACTACAATTATGGTAAGAAAATCAAAAGAATATGTAAAAGCATCTCCAAAAGATTGACCTTTCCAAAAATAACGTATATTAAATAAAAGGATTGAATGAATGAAAAGTGCAATAAACAGATAAATAACTGATTTATCAAGTATTAAACCGAAAACCAATACAATATAAATAATAATGCCATTATTGTTAGGATTAGCATGATTGTATCAGGATAAAACATACTCGAACTCCATTCATCATCTATTAATTTTTTAAAATGTCAGCAGAAGCCAAAATTATGTATGCATTATTAAAAGATCGTTTTGAATTATCCATCCAAAATGAATGGGTAGATAAAAATAATAACATTTACTTTATTTTCAGTAATAAACATTTGTGCGAGTACTTAGGTTATGCAGAACAAAAAATCATAAAATTGAAAAAAGAATTAGTAAATTTTAATTTACTAACTCAAGAACGTGTAGGCCTTAATAAACCCAATAGATTATATTTATTAAAACCAAATTATGATATTGAAGCCAGTCGTACCAAGGAACTTCCAAATTCACAGTCTAATGATACTGATTTAAATAACACTGATTATATAGAGACTGAGAATAATGATACGCATGATATGAATGATACATATAACAATTCAACAAACCACAATCATTCGAATCATACAAATCATCAACAAACTGAATTTAATAATGATGCACTTAAATTCCAAGTTCTCGAAGAATTGCCACAACAACTTCAAGATTATTTAAATAAATTTGAAATTAGAGAAATCCGAATTATTAAAAGTGTATTACTCAAAGGAAAAAAATCATTTAATAATGCACATGATACCTATTATCGTTTAGAAGATGTTGAATTTGAAATTGTAAGTGTGTTGAAACGTTTTAAAGCGATGCTGCTACAGAAAAATGAAACGATTGAAGCTATGCAGGGTTATTTGATGCAATCGATTAAAGCTGAACTTGAAGAAATACACGCACTTAATATGCGTCGTCAAAACATGAAACAACATAATATCTTTAACCAATAATTCAGATAATCTTATAGCAATCAAAGAAACCTCAAAATATTCGGTTAAGTCATCTTTTTTTAACTGATGATGATGAAAAAAATCAAGAAATCGTGAATGATTTGGAAAAAGGTTTATACTGAAAACGTATGTTGAGTTATGGTGGATTGCTTAAACAAAAATATAAAATTTTAAATTTAGACGATGCCGAAGATGGCAATTTAATTCATACAAGTGACGAAGATAAAACAACAGACGAAGAAGAAAAAGCACATTCAATTACTGCGATTTGGCATTTTGAAAAACAAAATTATTACTTAAATGACTTGAAACGTTAGCTTAAAAGCTAGCGTTTTTTTTATGCTTTTTTGCCCCTGCGGGAACTATATCGTTCAACCTGCATGGTTGACCAGTTTTACTATGCAAATTTTAATTTGCATGTAACTGGGCAGTGTCTTAAAAATCGACACTGGATTTGCTCAAATTTTTGTTTATGAAATGAGAATATATTTATTTGGCTCATATTTGCGTTTTAAGAGCTTATATACGTTTTTAGGCATAAAACTATATGATTTACCTCTAAATCTTTAAAATGACCTTTTAAAATTCAAAATAAAGGTATTTAAATTTTAAATCGTTCTTGTGATAGAGTTTACTTAAAAAGGAGCGTTTTCTATGTCTATTTTAATGTGGATTGGGATTTTTGTTGCAGTTTTTATTGGTGGTATTGGAGTTTTTTTATCTTACTATTTTGGAGAGAAGAAAAATAAATAGAATACACATTTATGCCGAGAAAATTTATTGACCAACTTTGACCTTTATGTTATATATATAGTGAAAATAGTTATATGCTTTATAGGGAGGGGTTGATATGAGTTTAGATAAAAATTCAAAAAAACTAATACCTTTTAAGAATATGTCTAATTTTGATGGTGTATTTGAATTTAGCCCTTTTGTTGAATTCGAATTCAACAGTAATTGGGAAGAGTATTTAAATGATTTGGATTATGTCAAAAATATGAATCAAAAAATAGGTTAAATATGATAAGGAGTGATTGTTATGACTTATGATTTAAAACCATTTGGAAGAGATTATTTTGATATGACACCTAGTGAATTATTTAGAGATTTTGGAAGACAATTTTTTAGTAATTTCCCTGATGAACAAAGTATAAAAACTGATATTAGTGAAAAAGACGATAGATATGAATTAAAAGCAGAGCTTCCAGGATTTTCAAAAGACCAAATAGATATTTCTTATGAAAATGGGATGCTAATAATTTCTGCTGAAAATAATCAGGTAAATGAAGAAAAAGATGATGAAGGTAAAGTCATTCAAAAAGAAAGATCTTATAGTAACGTGAAGAGAATGTATTCACTTAATAATATAGATGAAGATAATATTGAGGCTAAATTTGAAGATGGTATTTTATCTGTAGATTTACCAAAAACAGAAAATAGTCAAAGAAAAGTCATAGATATCAATTAATATAAAAAAAGAGATGTGAAAATATTTTCACATCTCTTTTTTAGGGTTTTAAGCAACGAGTTGAAAACGAGTTTCTTCTTGTATCGATAATCATTGGAGGCGAAATTAATATCATTTTCCCATCTACAGGTATATCTTTACCATGAATGGATTCAATAGATTTAATCTCTCCATATAAACCTTCTTCTTGTAATTTTTAAAATCACTTTGTAAGGTTATTCTACTTTTTCTTTCAGCTCATTATATCCAGAGTCGATTTCAAATCCCAAATCTTCTATCATCTTATAATCTAATTTATTAGGCTGTCCTCCAGTAATTAAGTAGTCTCCTACAAATATTGAATTTGCTGCCTTTAAGGCCAAAGGTTGTAGTGAACGCAAATTAACTTCTCTACCGCCAGCAATTCTAATTTCTTTAGATGGATTGACAATCCTAAATAGAGATATAAGTCGCAAGCACTTCATGGGTGTCAATTCATCCATTTCTCCAAACTTTGTACCTTTAATAGGATGTAAAAAATTAATAGGAATACTATCTGCATCTATTTCTTTTAAGGCAAAAGCCATATCTATGATATCTTGATTTGATTCTCCCATCCCACAAATCACACCAGAACATGGTGAAATATTGTTTTCTTTCATAATTTCTAAAGTGTTTGTTCTGTCCTTATAAGTATGGGTAGTTACAACTTCTTCATGATAGTTTTCACTCGTATTTATATTATGGTTATATCTATCAACGCCAGATGATTTGAGCTTCTTAGCTTGTTCATCATTAGTTAAACCAAGGCACGCACATATTTTCAGTTGAGGATGGTTTGATTTAATTTCTTCTACTGTTCTACTTATATGATCAATTTCCTTGTTACTAGGTCCTCGGCCGCTCATGACAATGCAATATGTACCTATGTTATTCTCGTGAGCTACTTTGGCTCCGCTAACAATTTGTTCTTCTGGCACTAGAGCGTATCTTTGCTTTTGTTTCATATCTCTAGATTGACCGCAATAACCACAGTTCTCCGGACATATACCACTCTTAGCATTTAAAATCATATTTAATTTCACTTTTTTTCCATAATAATGTTTTCTTAATATATAGGCTTCGTTCAATAAATCTAATGTATCTATATTAGGATTTTCATATATTTTCAATAACCTCTCTTTAGTTAAGGTTTCTCCTTTTAAAATCTTTTCAGCTAAATTCATATTAATCATCCTCATCTAATATATTGTGTAGTGCTTTTTCAAAAATATTAACCATTTTTTAAATTTCTTTATTTAATATGCTTAAAATTGGAACAAAAGTAACAATATTTTCTAAAGCAATGGAACATACTATTTGGTTACCGGGGTAAGTATAGCTATGTAAAAATGTATTAACGCTATGATTATCGCTTAAAAATGTTTTATAAATCTATTGAGAATTTAAAGTAGCAGCTAAAGGTAAATCCCCCCGTAATCGTCTTACCTAGACACATGATATCTAGCGCACATTTTCATGATTACAAGCAAACATTTCACCACTCTTTCCTATATCTGTATTAGTACTGATAATAAAACTAAGCGTTCTAAATGTAAACTAAAAAAATAAAAAAGTTTACATTTGAGGTGAAGCACTCCCATTAAATACAAAAATAAATCTGACATTTATCTAAAAAAGAGAGGCCTTAATTACTAATATTCCAAAAAAGTTCCTAGAAACTCTTGAAGTTATCGTCAGACTTCTGGTTTGCATTTAACCCTACGTTTAAATAATGGTATGACCAAGAAGGGAAAATATACTTTATATATACTGTTGATGATTTTAGACAAATTTTAAATTAATGAATAATAATTTACTGACTTAAAGTTAAAAATTGAATTTTCTAAAGGTAGTAAGGTATATCTAATGTTCTTCTTAGCAGTACATTTTCTATACGTTTATTTGCTGTAAACAGCTAAATAAAGTTACTCTTACGTTCTTTTGATCACGTATCGTAACATCTTTTAATTAAAAAGATAAACTTGAGTGATTTGGTACGAAAAGAATGAGTCATTATGATAGCGAAAAAATCATTTTTATTCATTTAACTTTTGTACAAATCATTTATTTTTTATGCTGAAAGCAGAATAAAAAATAAGAGCATAAGGAAATACAATGCCACTGACGTGTCAATCAGCATAGCTGATGTATTTTATTACCATTCTTTCGTCATTTGATATTGCTATAAATACTGTTATAACAGTATTTATAGCACATTTATATTAGACAAAAATGCAGTGAGTATTTTTTATTCTATAAATTACGAATGGCATTGTTAATGTGATTCCCAATCCTATAAATAAAGCCTATTTAAAGGGCTTCAGATACCCTTTTATTCTAATAGAATAAAGAATTTTGAAGTTTTATTCTAATAGAATAAGCCATTTTTGAAAAAATGAAATATCAAAAACGAAATTTAAGTAGTGATAGAAAACGAATTTGTGTTATTCATTGATACTTAAAATTTCAAAAGTAATAAAGGAAACCGCAAATTTTTTATGTTGAATTTTACGTTTTTTAAATTTATAAGGAGCTGTTTCGGTATAAAAAATTAGAAGTTTATTCATTTTTAATTTTTTAATCTCTTCTTTTTTAAAATCATTCTTGATATTTGATGATAAGAAAATGTGTTATAATTTACATAGATTGAAGAAAGAGCAAAGACTCCTCCTTCAGAAATCATTAATTTATGATTTCTTTTATTAAGCGTAATAAAGCTCTTAGCAGATTAATTAGTTCTGTTAAGAATTTTATTTTTCATTTTCAGACAGGCAATCATTGTTTTCATTTAAAGAGATTGATACCAAACCAATTTGGATTTGGTATCTTTTTTTATGAATTATTTACTGTTATAACAGAGAGTATTTATAAAAATAGATAATAAAATCATATTGACTTCCAAAAGTGGAAGTACTGACAAATTGATAATAAATAGTAGAAGGAAAGCTATATTATGTGATGTAATTAGAAATTTTTAGGGGCATTTTCTTATTGTCCTAACTATGTAAAATATCCCTGTAGATATTTATATGGTGACTAGTGGATGAAGGGTTATTTTTTACTTAACATTAACTTTTTCTTTATTGAGTTTTATTGGTTCTGTTGCAAAGTAAAAAATATAGCTAACCACTAATTTATCATGTCAGTGTTCGCTTAACTTGCTAGCATGATGCTAATTTCGTGGCATGGCGAAAATCCGTAGATCTGAAGAGACCTGCGGTTCTTTTTATATAGAGCGTAAATACATTCAATACCTTTTAAAGTATTCTTTGCTGTATTGATAATTTGATACCTTGTCTTTCTTACTTTAATATGACGGTGATCTTGCTCAATGAGGTTATTCAGATATTTCGATGTACAATGACAGTCAGGTTTAAGTTTAAAAGCTTTAATTACTTTAGCCATTGCTACCTTCGTTGAAGGTGCCTGATCTGTAATTACCTTTTGAGGTTTACCAAATTGTTTAATGAGACGTTTGATAAACGCATATGCTGAATGATTATCTCGTTGCTTACGCAACCAAATATCTAATGTATGTCCCTCTGCATCAATGGCACGATATAAATAACTCCATTTTCCTTTTATTTTGATGTACGTCTCATCAATACGCCATTTGTAATAAGCTTTTTTATGCTTTTTCTTCCAAATTTGATATAAAATTGGGGCATATTCTTGAACCCAACGGTAGACCGTTGAATGATGAACGTTTACACCACGTTCCCTTAATATTTCAGATATATCACGATAACTCAATGCATATCTTAGATAGTAGCCAACGGCTACAGTGATAACATCCTTGTTAAATTGTTTATATCTGAAATAGTTCATACAGAAGACTCCTTTTTGTTAAAATTATACTATAAATTCAACTTTGCAACAGAACCATTAAAAACAATATTCATAGATATTAACATAAGCGCTCGTTATCAGAAATTAGTCTAATAAAAAAGGCATGACAATTTTAATAAATTGCCATGCCTTTTTTATTAAAATTAGTTACTAAATAAGAGATTCTAAATTATAAACTTTGGCTACTAGGACGAATGATAAATTCATTTACAGAAGATTCTTCCGGCTCATTAATTGCGTAATTAATAGCTCTAGCAATAGCATCTGGTTTAATTGCATTTTTATATAATTCATCTATATCTTGTTTCATATCTTTGTCACTAATATGATCTGTTAATTCGGTGCTGACAGCCCCCGGAGATAGAATTGTTGTTCTAATATTTGAACCCACTATAGCTTCTTCTTGTCTTAATCCCTCAGTTATCGCTCTCACTGCATATTTGGTACCACAATAAACAGCACTACCTGGGAAAACAACATGTCCCGCCACAGAAGCCAAATTAATAATATGGCCTGATTTTTGTTTTCTCATATAAGGTAATACTGCACCAATGCCGTATAATACACCTTTAATATTCACATCTATCATTTGATTCCATTCATCTTGCTTATTCTTTTCTAAAAAGGATTGAGGCATAAGACCTGCGTTATTAATTAAAACATCTATACGGCCAAAATCATTATAAGCTGTTTCAATTAATGCATTTACTTCATCGGCCTTTGTTACATCAGTTTTTTTAATACTTACACTATCACGACCTACTTTTTGTTGTATTTTTTCTAATCTATCTAAACGTCTCGCACCTAAAACAAGCTTGGCACCATTTTCAGATAACAAATTCACAGTTTCCTCACCAATACCACTAGATGCACCTGTTATCACAACTACTTTATCTTTTACATTATTCATTTTCTTACCTCCTAAATTATCATAATTATATACTTCACTATTTTATCGTTATCGAAACATCATTAATACTTTTTTTTAAAATATTTCAATTTCAATCTAGTATAACGACAAAAAGAGGATTGTGTATTAATCAATTTATATTTCTATACTATTATAAAATGTTCAATATAATAAGCTAGCGTTATGCTCATAATCTATTTTTATTTCAATAAAACACTATACTCAATTAATAATTTACTATGAAATTGTCTATAAAACTTATTCTAGATTATCAAATACCATTAAGTGAATTACAAAACAAACTTCCTAATATCAATCAACGTATGTTAATAAGACAACTCAGAGAATTAGAGCAAGACAAAATCATTGAAAGGACAGCCTACCCGCTAGTACCTCCTAAAGTAGAATATAAGTTGACCAAAATAGGATTAAAGCTTGATAAAGTAGTTTTTTCAATTTGTAATTGGGGAGATGAATTTCTAGATACACTTAAAAATAAGAAGCTAAAATATTAACATAATTACTGATTATCAGATATAGTTTAAATTTAATACTTTACGGGAATTAGACCCAAGGAGGTGTAGTTAATGACGAATCAACTATTTATTAATAATGAATTTGTAGAAAGTACATCTGAAGAAACATTGGATGTGATTAACCCAGCAACGGGAGAAACAATCGATACGATTACATTTGCTACTGAAGAAGAGGTAAACGACGCAATTGATAAATCTAAACGCGCTCAACTTGAATGGGAAAAAATACCGGCTCCTACACGTGCTGAGCGTGCAAAATCATTAATTCCTTTACTTAAACAACATAAAGATGATATCGCTCATTTATACGTCAAAGAACAAGGTAAAATAATAGCACAAGCTAAAGGTGAAATTGATAAATCAATAGAATACATTGATTATATGGCAAGTTTAAGTATGAGTAACAAAGGTGAAGTATTACAAAATACTATAGTAAACGAAACCATTCAACTGACAAAAAAACCAATCGGCGTTACTGCTGGTATTGTACCTTGGAATGCTCCGATTTTGGTGCTTATGCGTAAAGTGATTCCAGCTATTGTAACTGGCTGTTCTGTCGTTATCAAACCAAGTGAAGAAACAACATTATTAACATTAAAAATTGCTGAACTTTTCCGTGATTCAACTATTCCTGCTGGACTCATCCAAATTGTCCCAGGTACTGGCGAAACAGTTGGAACACAATTGGCGACACATAAAGATATTCAGCTTGTTTCACTAACGGGTAGCATGGGAGCAGGTAAAGCTGTATTTAAAAATGCGGCTGATAGCATAAAAAAACTCAACTTAGAACTAGGTGGAAATGCCCCTGTTCTTGTCACACAACACGCTGACTTAGATAAGGCTGTTGATTATATCGTTACTGCACGTATTAATAATGCTGGCCAAGTATGTACATGTCCAGAACGAATCTTTGTTCATGAAGATGTACATGACGACTTTATTAACAAGGTTAAAGATAAAATGGATGCTCTTCAAGTTGGAGATCCATATGATGAAAACACTGACTATGGTGCAATTATGAATCAAAAACAATTAGATAGTATTGATGATAAAGTTCAAGAAGCAATTAAGAATGGAGCAGATTTAGTGTTAGGTGGTCATAAATTAGACCGTGAAGGATTCTTC
This sequence comes from Staphylococcus sp. Z5-21, assembly GCF_056529615.1. Classification (NCBI taxonomy): domain Bacteria; kingdom Bacillati; phylum Bacillota; class Bacilli; order Caryophanales; family Staphylococcaceae; genus Staphylococcus; species Staphylococcus sp. Z5-21. The sequence continues at coordinate 2,492,968 of NZ_CP096462.1, forward strand.
TATGCACCTACTATTTTAGATCATGTAAAAGCAACTGATAATGCTTTTAAAGAAGAAATTTTCGGTCCTGTTCTTGCTATAACCACATATACAAACTTTGATGACGTTATTGATATGGCAAATGATACTAATGCAGGTCTATCATCTTATATTTTCTCTGAAAGCTTAAAAGAAATTATGACAGCTACTGAATGTTTAAAATTTGGAGAAGTTTATGCGAACTGCGAGGCTGAAGAAGCAATCAATGGTTATCACGCAGGTTGGAGAGAATCTGGTCTTGGTGGTGCAGATGGTATTCATGGTTTTGAAGAATATTACAATACAACTGTAAGTTATATTAGATGGTAAACTAATAATTAAAAAGAGTCAGGGACATAATTACTAGAAAAAGAGTCAGGGACATAATTACTAGAAAAAGAGTCAGGGACATAATTACTAGAAAAAGAGTCAGGGACATAATTACTAGAAAAAGAGTCAGGGACATAATTACTAGAAAAACAGCCAGTAAATGAATTTATTATAAATTCATTTACTGGCTGTTTTATTTACAATACTTCGTATTGTTGGCTCGCTTTCTTAGAGGACAGATTCAGCCTGTAGTCTTCAGCTTATCCCGTTCCTTCAAGTGTCTCGCCAAAACACTCTGTATTTTCTATTAGAAAAATTGCTTAATGATAGTATTCGAATGATATAGCTTTCATAAAACCAAAAACCCTCGATTTTGCAGAAACATTAAATACTTATCGTTTGAAATTCACTATGGTTTATGAATTAAAAGTATCAAAAGTCATTTCATACAAATCTTTATCATCTAAATTAACAAACTCCTCAATATTTACTCTATATGTGATACTGTTTTGCTTTTTAGAGATTTGGCTAAAATATTTTATATTTATATACATATTAGTTGTATAGCCATTATTTTTAATTGTATCTTCAAACTCTTCAAACGCCTTTTTATTAATAGGCATTAAATAAAATTTATTACTAGGCAAAATATTTATATGTTTTTCCTGTAAAACTTTATTTTCATCTTTATCTAAATAAACTTTTATATCAATATTTTTAGCAGTCCCTCCACCTAAATTTTGTAGTTTAAAAGCAGTATTTACATAGTCAGTATCAGATTCAGTTATATTCTTCAATTTCAAACGGTCAGTTTGCTCAATAATAATCTGATCGAAGGCCAAGAATGGTATAAAAGAAATCTTGATTTGTCTTATTTGTACCATTACTGAAACGAAATATAAAATCGCCATAATAAATGTTCCAATTGAACCAATTGCTTGTAAAATACTTAACATTAAATTCCTCCTTATAATAACTTAGTTTTACTCTATCTATATTATACAAGCTATAGTTAATAGTATAAAATAAATGAAGATTATCAATTTTTTCACTTTAACTTTTCCATCTCTTAAATTTATTAGAAGCTATTTTGGTATAAAAAATTAGAAGGTTATTTATGATTTTTCTAATCTTTTCTTTGTATGAATTATTTTCGCTTATCTTTAAACAACCTTGAATATACAAGAATTTGTTTACTCTTAAGTGATTTATAAAAAGCGGCAAAAACATTTTAATTGATAAATAGAAAACGCCAGCAAGATAATTTTCAATTCGAAACTATCTTGCTGGCGTTTTTTGTATTCACGTGCCAGACTCTTTTTTAATATAGATTCCTGTGCTTAGTGTAACAGTTTATTTACCTTTAACTATGACTTCATCATTTTCAAGTACGATATCTACATGTTTTACTTCTGTATGATCTAAGTAGTAATCTGTGATTTTGTCGCGTACTTCTTGTTCAACAACACGACGTAACGGACGCGCACCCATTTCTTTGTCGTAGCCTTTGTCAATCAGCCAATCTTTGACATCTTGTGTAACGTTTATTGTGATTCCCTTTTTATCTAATGTTTTTTGAACATCTTCTAATAATAAGTTCACGATGTCTTGTAATGCATCTTTATCTAAATGTTCGAATTTAACGATACCATTGAAACGGTTGAGGAATTCAGGGCGGAAGAATTTTTTCATTTCATCCATAATATCATTAAATTCTTCATTTCCGTCACCAAAGCCAGCATTAGAAGTACAAATAATAATTGTGTTTTTAAAGTTAATGACATTACCTTGACCATCTGTTAAGTGACCATCATCCATAACTTGTAATAATAAAGTTAAGATTTGTGGATTGGCTTTTTCAATTTCATCAAATAAGATAACTGAATATGGATTACGTCTAACTTTCTCTGTTAATGTGTTTGAATTATCATCATAACCTACATAACCAGCAGTTGTTCCGATCATTTTAGATACGGCAGTTTGGTCACTATATTCACTCATATCTAAGCGAATTAACGTCTCTTTGTTACCGAACAAATCAATCGCTAACTGCTTTGCAAGTTCTGACTTACCTACACCTGTAGGGCCTACGAAAAGGAAGCTACCAATTGGGCGGTTTCCTTCATCGAATCCAGCACGATTACGACGAATTGCACGAGAAACAAGGTCAACAGCTTTATCTTGACCAATAATTTTATCTTTTAAGCGCTTATTGATTTTTTTCAATCTTTCGATATCACTTGCATCCATTTGAGATACAGGAATACCAGTTAAACGTTCTATTGAGTCAGACACGTCTTTTACAGTAGCTTTAGTATTGTTTTTGCCATTGTTGTTTTCTAGTTTATCTTCTAGTTCTTTAATTTCTTTTTGGAATTTGTCAGCTTCTTTATACTCTTCGTTACTCACGGCTTTACTTTTATCATCTTGTAATTGTGTAATGCGGTTTTCAATTTCTACTTTATCTACTGCAGGACTTTGTGCTGACAAGTGAGCTGCAGTAATATCTAGTACGTCAATAGCTTTATCTGGCAATAAACGTTGTGGAATATATTGAATTGATAAATCTACACAAGCTTTTAATACGTCATCTGGTAATTCAACATGGTGGTGTTCTTCAAATTTTTCACGGAGACCTTTTAAAATATTAAAAGTGTCATCAGGACTTGGTTCATTAACAAGTACTTCATTAAAACGACGTGCTAATGCAGCATCTTTTAAAATATTATTCCGATATTCATCTTGTGTAGTTGCACCAATAATTGAAAATTCACCACGGCTTAATGCAGGTTTAATTATATCTGATAACCCTTTACTACCAGAATCACCGCCAGTTGAACCTGAACCAATAATTTGATGAATTTCGTCAAAGAATAATACAACATTTTTCGCTTCTTTAACAGCTTCAACTAATTTTTGGATATTTTCTTCAAAAGCGCCACGATATTGTGTGCCAGCTTCTAAGGAAGAAATATCTACTGAGATGACTTCACTATCTTTAATAGATGCTGGTACGTTACCTTTAACAATGGCTTGTGCTAAACCTTCAACAATAGCTGTTTTACCTACACCAGCTTCACCAACTAAAATAGGGTTGTTTTTAGTACGTCTACTTAAGACTTCAGCAGTTTCTTGAATTTCTTTATCACGACCAATTACTGGATCTAATAAATCATCACGTGCTTCTTGTGTTAAATTGCGCCCAATTTGTTCCAAATAATTACTTTCATCATTTTGTCCTTGAGTGCTAGATTGTTGAAATGCACGCGCACTTTGCTCAGCAAAATTTCCGCCTTGTTGTTGCTGTTGTCGTAATTGGGCTAATTGTTCGGGAGAAACCTCTTTACCATTGATATAATATTTTTTATTACCATTATTAACAGATTCTTGCATATCTTGGAATATTTTTCTGAAAATTGAATCAAAATCATCATTGAAAAATCCATTACTCATACATATCACCTCTAAGAAATTTTAGAAATACTTAAGACAACAATTAAATCATGAATGCTTCGAATCAATAATAAATGAATTAATTAATTAATTTATTATATGTGTAAAGATAATTCTTTAATGCCAATTGCTAATTAAATTTAAATCCCTACATGTATTATTCCGCTTATAGTATATTGTTAAACATATTAAAAAAATTACTTTTTATAACTGTCTAGATTAAAGAATCAAAATTGTTCATTAATGAAACAAAATTTTTAAACCATCTCTTTTTAAAAGAGTTGGTTTTCATAAACAGTGAAAATGAGATGACGAAACCCCCAATCTACAACCATAGATTGGGGGTTTTTAATACTTTTGTTAATTCAAAATTTATTATCTATCCCAATATCTGACTTTTTTAAATGCTTGAATAATAACCTGAGGTTTATCTGAAATGAAAACACCAGGTGCTTCTAAATTTATTTTAGCGTCAGATAGGCCTTTTGCAACAGCTGAATTAACAACTAGAGGTTTACCATGCTTGTAATTGAGTTCCGCGAAAGCCTCGGCATTTGGATTTATATCAGTGCCATCTGACAATACAATTAAACTATCAAATAATGTTGGATGAGCAGTATTATACGTTTCTGTTATACCAAAGTCTTCTGATATTTTTTTAGGATGTTGCCCCACAAATGCGTAGTTTAATTTGTTTTCGATAAATGTTTCAGCATATGCTTTTAACGTATCCTCACTAATATTTCCGTTTATTACAACTGCTACAGAATGCCCTTGTAATGGTATATCATATTTTTCCATTGTCAATTGACTATCTTTAGCTTCAGATGATACTTCTTCATTTTCAGAAGGTACATCTACACCCACATTTTTAGCAACACGTTCAGCTAATGTGCGATCTACTTTGTTTAACTGGTTAACAGCATTTTGTTTAACCATAATTGAATCACACATACCTATTTCAAATGAAAACCCATCAACTGTGTGATTAAACTCATCTTGAGTTAGACTATTTAAATAGAGCTTAGCTTGACTGTAATAATCTTTAAAGCTTTCACTACGTTTTTGAATTTTACGTCCTTCTACTTTTTCTTGGTAATGTTCATAACCGCCTTCTTCTTTCGATGTCGTATGAGGCTCGTTATTATTAAGCCCATTTTTATGATAAGCAACTTGACCTTTGTTAACGTTCATTTGATGCATCGCATCTCTTTGGTTATTGTGTACTTCATTTACAGGTCGGTTAATTGGAATTTGATTAAAGTTTGGACCACCTAATCTAGAAATTTGAGTATCAGTATATGAGAATAAACGACCTTGTAATAATGGATCATTAGAGAAATCAATACCAGGCACAATATGTCCTGGGTGGAATGCAGCTTGTTCGGTTTCATCAAAAACGTTGGTTACATTTTGATTAAGTGTCATTTTACCAACTTTTTTAATTGGAACTTGATCTTCTGGCCAGATTTTAGTTGGATCTAAAATGTCGAAATCAAAATCAAATTCTTGTTCTGGTCGAATGATTTGTAAAGCTAATTCCCATTCAGGATAGTCTCCTTTTTCAATAGATTCATAAAGGTCCTTACGATGGAAGTCAATATCTTTACCATGTAATATTTGCGCTTCATCCCATACTAAGCTTTCTAAGCCTTGAAGTGGTTTCCAATGGAATTTTACAAAATATGATTGTCCTTCACTATTTACTAGACGGAATGTATGAATACCGAAACCTTCAATTTGTCTGAAGTTTTTAGGTATACCTCGATCACTCATTGCCCAGACTGTTGTATGCGTAGATTCAGGGTTCTGTGCGAAAAAGTCCCAAAATGTATCATGTGCTGTACCACCTTGAGGCATTTCGTTATGTGGTTCTGGTTTAACTGCATGAATTAAATCTGGAAATTTAATCGCATCTTGGATAAAGAATACTGGAATGTCATTACCTACTAAATCAAAAATACCATCCTCTGTATAAAATTTAGTCGCAAATCCGCGTACATCTCTTACAGTATCAGGAGAACCTTTTGAACCTTGAACAGTGGAAAATCTAACGAATACGGGAGTTGTTTTTTCGGGATGAGTTAAAAAATCTGCTGAAGTGTATTCTGATAAGTCTTCATATACTTGGAATTCGCCATGTGCACCAAAGCCCCGAGCATGTACAATACGTTCTGGAATACGTTCATGGTCAAAGTGCATTATTTTTTCTCTAAAATGAAAATCTTCTAATAAGCTAGGACCACGCTCCCCAACAGTTAACGTATTTTCGTCTTCACTCACTTTTACCCCGTTATTTGTCGTCATCGCTCTGCCATCATTATCTTTTTTTACTTCATTTAATTGCTCTTGCTTTTTATTACTCAATTTTTATTCCTCCTTAGCCTTACGTTTACTTTTTACCACAAATGAGGAAAATAAAAACTAAGTGTAAAGTTTTTAGAAGTATTCTAACCATACACCTGATATGTAATATCAAAAATTATCAATTGAATAATATGATTTTATATTAAGTAAAATACGCAACTGTGCAGCTATCTATGATTGATGTAATGATGTGAACGAAGATCATAAGCATATTGAGCGCCTACTTCTGTCAAAAATACATAATGCATGTGAAAATACTTGAAAACGTAATGTATGAAGAAATATATAAAGAATAAAAGTCATATATGGGCTCCAAATGAATATAACAATATATTAAAGATAAGGACACATACATCTAATGTATGTGTCCTTGATTACTTTTGTAAAATGTCATGTATTAGATTATTTCTGCAATTTATTGACCAATACGTATATGAGTTAAATAACCATCTTTATCAAAGAAAGCTTTGTAAGCACCGTCATTAGTACTATAAGGTATAAATGTACCACCTTCCTCCGATTCTCCTTCTTCTGTGCTATTATTTGATGCATGCGTTTTTTTAAATTGTGCTTTAGTGACTGTGTGGGATTTAGCATTGAATTCCATTTGGATGGCTTCATCGTTTTCATTAAAATCTATTTTAGAACCATAAGAATCTATAGTATAAGCATGAGTTTGATGAGCTTTTGGATTGGCTTTATAGCCATTGAGCGTAAAATTATCATATTTCATTGCGCGTACAAAATTATAATCTAGGGTAAATGTTGGATCATATGTCGTATATCCTTCATAGTTATACCATGGTTTTTGTGATTGTGAATCTTTTGTACTTTGTGTACTGACGCCGTTCCCACCTTCACCATGACCCCATTTTTGAACTTGTTCTGCTGCTTGTGCATCACTCGTCGTAATGTATGTTGCTGATGATCCTGCAACCAATGTAGATACAACAACTGTTGCTGAAAATATTTTCCCAAATTTACGCATAACCAATCACTCCTTAAATTTTGAACACCTTTGATTAAAGTTGCTTTAAATTCATATCCGGATGTATCAAGCTTTAAACAAGTAACTCAAGTACGATGCGACTACGACAAATGTTAGTAATTATCACTCCTCAAATTTAGCATACGCTATCGGCAAAGTGTATATTTTCACTTTCATCTTACACCAAATCTTTTATATTTCAATTATATGTATAGTTGCTTCACATCGCACAATTGAAAGGATGAATTTATTATCAAGGGAAACTCGACTCTTTTTTCTTGTTCTTTTATTAAAATTTCAATTCAATCATATAATATGAGTTTCGAGACGCTGTGAAAGTCTCTCATTTGCATTGACAATCAATTTATCAAGATAATCCCTTATCATGTTTAATTCTATAAACTGTTTGTCTTGTAATATTAACTTCTTTGGCAATTTTACTAATTGCTCGCCCTTCTTCTAACATTTCCACCACGCGATGATAAATAACACGTTTCTGAGGGTCTTTCGCGTTCGGCGAATAGAGTAAAGGTCGGCCTTTATATATTCCTTTGTCTTTCGCGACTTGAATCCCTTGTGCTTGTCGACGTTTACTTTCATTTCTTTCTTGTTCTGAAACCATTGCTAAAATTTGAAGGATTAAATCTTTCATAAACTTATCCAGTAATGGATTACCAATAACTTCATTCATCATAGGTAAACTTGTAATCATTAACTGAACGTCTTTTTCTTTTAAGTAATTCACAGTTTCAATAATTTCATCATAATTACGTCCTAAACGATCAATTGACTCCACAACGAATCGATCTCCCATTCTTACAAAATTAAGAACTTCTTGAAGTACGGGTCTGTTTTCTATAGATTTCCCAGACTGTTTTTCTGTAAATATTTTTTCAGCACCAAACGTTTTTAAATTTTCCAACTGTCTTTCTAAATTTTGATCTATCGAAGATACTCTCGCATAACCTATAATCATTTATTTTCACTCCATAATTAATATACACCCTAATCATACGTTTTAGTTGCGATAATTTCAACAACTTACTTTGTATGATTAGGGTGTACCTTAAAAATACATAAACACAATTTCTCAATTAATTATCTCATTTTAATTGCTCTATGAGAATTATATTACCTGATAAATTAGACAATTTTAATATTAAAAAATCCTTCTTTTATATAAAGGAAGTATTACATAAAATAATTATTAATATAGAAAACAGGGGCTATTTATTAAAATCTATAACAATTTTACCAAACGCGCCTTCCATTTGATGTTCATATGCTTCTTTTGCTTGGTCAAATGAATAAACCGTATCAATTACAGGATCTATATTTATTTGATCTAAAGCTTTATTGAAATCTTCAAATGCTCTATGGTGTCCTAGATTGATACCTTGGATTCTTGCTTGTTTAGCAAGTAATGCGAATAAATTAACATTTGCTTCCATATTTTCAAGAAATCCAATAACATATATATGCCCTTGAAAAGCTAAAGCATCTATAGATTTAGCAATACTTGACCCACCGACCACTTCTACAATATGTTCTACACCTTTACCATTTGTTAATTTTTGCACTTCTTTTTCCCAATCAGGGTGCGTTTTGTAGTTGATTACTTTAGAAGCGCCAAGTTCTTTGGCTTTTTCTAATTTTTCGTCACTGCTACTTGTTGCAATAACTTCTGCTCCTAATGCTGATGCTATTTGAATTGCAAATATAGAAACGCCACCTGTGCCTTGCACAAGAACTTTATCACCTGCTTTAATATTTCCATACTCAACTAATGAGAACCAATTCACAAATGCTGCTACTGGCAAAGTTGACGATTGATTATCTGTAAGTGTTTCAGGAGAGAATACAGCTGCATTTGCATTCAATACCATGTATTCTGAAAGTCCACCATCTACTGTAGCACCTAAGGCATGTGATTGTTCATCGCTTTTAGGTTTTCCATCTAGCCATTTGGCAAACATATGTGAGGTAACACGGTCACCTTTTTTAAATTTGGTAACTTTTGAGCCGATTTCTACAACTATTCCTGAAGCATCTGAAACAGGAATAAACGGAAATTTTAATAATTCAGGCGTATATATACCTTCGACAATTGCAGTATCTCGATAATTAAGTGATACAGAGTTAACTTTAATTAAAATTTGATCTTCTGTAATTTCGGGTTTCTCTAGTTCAACTTGTTTAAGGTTATCTAAACCAAAATTTTCTAATTGCCATGCTTTCACTATTAAAACTCCTTTTTATTAGTATTATGGAAAAATTTACAAAACACTCAAATCATCATATCGTTAAACGACGATATATAAGTATGAAAAAAGAACTAAATTATATTTCTTTTTTCAATTATTTTACGTATATTTTTAATGACTTGTTCATTCCTCTTTTGAACAATACCCTGAAGCCATAAGTTTTACGCACTATTTTTAAAATCGAAATCAATTAAACAAAAGTATGTGGTTCATTGCAAGTTTTTTAATTGATTAATCGTTTGCGATTGATTATTCTTTAATGAGAATAGGAGTGATTAAATTGATTGATGATGAAATGAAATTGACACATCAGCTATGCTTTTCTGCTTATAATGTTAACAAATTATTCAACAAATTTTATGAAAAGCAATTAAGTCAATTCGGTTTAACTTTTTCTCAATATCTAGTGCTATTAACCTTATGGGAAGAAAACCCTCAAACTTTATTATCCATTGGTAAAAAGTTGAATCTAGCAAGCAATACCCTAAGCCCATTACTAAAAAGACTTGAGCAAGCTGGCTGGGTTCAAAGAAATAGAGATGAAAGCGATAAACGTAACCTTATCATAACTTTAACGATAAAAGGTCTAAATGAGCAAGAAGCAGTACATGAAGCTATTGCTAAATGTGTTTCTTCACAATTTGATGTAGATGAATATATGAAAGCCAAAAGTATTATGGATAATTTAGAAGAAACGTTGAAAACTATTACAAAGGATGATTCAAATGAAACAATATGATGTCGTATTTTTAGGTAGTGGACACGCAGCTTGGCATGGTGCGCTGACTTTAAACAAAGCGGGGAAATCGGTTGCTATTGTCGAAAAAGATCGTATAGCAGGTACTTGTACAAACTATGGGTGCAATGCCAAAATTTTATTGGAAAACCCTTATGAAGTACTAGAGCAAGCTTCACACTATCCCAACATAATAAATACTGAAGCATTATCAGTGAATTGGGAAAACCTTATGTCTTATAAACATAAAATCATTGACCCTATGGCAAATACTTTGAAAGGTTTATTTGAACAACAAGGTATAGATATTATTGAAGGGGCAGGAAAATTATTAGATGAGCATCACCTCTTAGTAGATGGCGAACAATATTATGTTGAAAACATAGTTATTGCAACAGGTCAACACAGCAATAAGTTAGATATTGAAGGGTCTGAATATACGCACGATAGTAGAGACTTCTTATCCTTAAAGCAAATGCCAAATAGTATCACATTTATAGGTGTAGGTATTATTAGTATTGAATTTGCTAGCATAACCATTAAATCTGGTGTAGAAACTCATATGATTCATGTTGACGATGAACCGCTCAAAGGTTTTTATTCAGCACATATTGCTAAATTAATGGACAAATTGGCAGCAGAAGGAGTTCAATTCCATATGAATGAAAATACTACTGTAATTAAAGAGCAAGGTGACAATTATACTGTATCAACAGAATCAGGATTAGAGATTACTACTAACTATGTGTTAGATGCTACTGGACGTAGACCAAATGTCAACGGTATTGGCCTTGAAGAAGCTGGCGTTAATTTCACTACTCGAGGTATACAGGTAGATGAATATTTACGTACAAATATCCCTAATATTTATGCTAGTGGTGATGTGTTAGATAAAGTAATTCCTAAATTAACACCTACTGCAACATTTGAATCTAACTATATTGCTGCGCATATTTTGGGTATGAATAAAAATCCTATTAACTATCCTGCAATACCTTCAGTTTTATATACACTACCAAGATTGTCTAATATTGGAGTTTCTGTAGATGAAGCTAATACTAGTGAGGACTATAAAGTGATAGATATTCCTTTTGGTAAACAAATGGTGTTTGAATACAAAAATGAAACTGAAGCTGAAATGACAATTGTATTAAATAATGATAAACAATTAGTAGGAGCTGCTATATATGCTGATGATGCACCAGATTTAGTTAATTTATTAACTTTCATTGTAAACCAAAAATTAACGGCTCAAGATTTAAATGAAATGATCTTTGCTTTTCCTGGATCATCAAGTGGCGTTATAGATCAATTAAAATTAGCAATGTTATAAAAGGAGTGCTATAAAATAACTAATAATATTTATGGTTCTGTTGCAAAGTAAAAAATATAGCTAACCACTAATTTATCATGTCAGTGTTCGCTTAACTTGCTAGCATGATGCTAATTTCGTGGCATGGCGAAAATCCGTAGATCTGAAGAGACCTGCGGTTCTTTTTATATAGAGCGTAAATACATTCAATACCTTTTAAAGTATTCTTTGCTGTATTGATACTTTGATACCTTGTCTTTCTTACTTTAATATGACGGTGATCTTGCTCAATGAGGTTATTCAGATATTTCGATGTACAATGACAGTCAGGTTTAAGTTTAAAAGCTTTAATTACTTTAGCCATTGCTACCTTCGTTGAAGGTGCCTGATCTGTAATTACCTTTTGAGGTTTACCAAATTGTTTAATGAGATGTTTGATAAACGCATATGCTGAATGATTATCTCGTTGCTTACGCAACCAAATATCTAACGTATGTCCCTCTGCATCAATGGCACGATATAAATAGCTCCATTTTCCTTTTATTTTGATGTACGTCTCATCAATACGCCATTTGTAATAAGCTTTTTTATACTTTTTCTTCCAAATTCGATATAAAATTGGGGCATATTCTTGAACCCAACGGTAGACCGTTGAATGATGAACGTTTACACCACGTTCCCTTAATATTTCAGATATATCACGATAACTCAATGCATATCTTAGATAGTAGCCAACGGCTACAGTGATAACATCCTTGTTAAATTGTTTATATCTGAAATAGTTCATACAGAAGACTCCTTTTTGTTAAAATTATACTATAAATTCAACTTTGCAACAGAACCGAAAATGATAAAGATAAGGTTAAAGTGATGAGATATGTAAGAAGTTTAAAAAATAAATATATTTAGCACTTAAATATGTAATTATAACGGAAATATTCTACATTTAATAGTTCATTATTAATGTAGAAATGATGGATATAATGACTAAATTTAGAAGCAGATTTATTTTTTGAAATTTTATTACTATTAACGCCTATAACTTTATTGTTTTTTAATAAAATGAAAGACAGAGAAGTGGCCAATTTAATGAACTATAAATCTCTTTTTTTCCATTTTTGGGTGGATTAATATATAAATTTAAACTTAGGATTAGTATATGTTGCTTACTACACCCCAATTATTGAGGCTGTTATTAGTTTAATAGGTTTAGGCTTTTTAATTGCTGGAATTTTCAATATTTTAATTGCAACACTTATATCTTTACTATTAATCAATATAATTCAACTTATCTGAAGTTTATGTATATCGTTGGTTAAACAAATATAAAACATTGAATAATCAAAATATTAGTATGTGAATCACATACTTCATAAACTATTATTAAGTTAATAATGTATACTTTAAATACTAAAAAGGAATGATTATTTGAAAATACTATTATTATTATTAAAATTTTGCTACCCTTTGTTTGCTATATTCCAAATTTCTAATTTTTCTATAAAAAATAACGAAGAAAAATACGAACGTTTAGAAAAAAATAAATATATTATTAATAGTCTGTTTCTTCCTTTAATATGGATAATAGTTAATATGATTTCGAGTGTTACTCTTACACTTTCACATTCATACTATAAAAAAAATTTCTTTTTAGCTTATAATGCCCAATTAATAGCACAGAGCTTTTGGTATTTAATCTTTTTCAAACATCAATCCTTTTTTCTTTCACTTGTAATAAAAATAGTTCAATTTCTAGTTATGATAGTGAGTATTAAGTCAGTCATCAAAAAGAAAAATTTTATCCGTTTACTTTTAGGAATACATTTATCTTGGATTATCTATGAAATATATTTAAATATATATTTTTGGTTATTAAATAAAAGACTATATAAAGGGTGATTATATGAAAAAATTCGTTCTAGCTGTAGCTATTTTTACTACAATCTATTCATTTAAAAAAAAGAAAAAAGAAAAATGTAATACTATTGTGAAAAGGAATGGCGCATATTATGTGAATAATCATATTATTGTAAATAGAGATTATAAAGTTTGTCCATTTTATATACCTTTTCCAAAATTAAAGGCAAAAAACGCTTTGAAATTTATGATTAAAGACGCACGAAAACAAGGGTTTCAACTAATTATTATTAGTGGTTTTCGATCATATTTAAAACAAATACGGTTATTCAATATGTACGTTCGTCGTGATGGTTTGAAAAAAGCGAAAACTTATAGCGCTGAGCCAGGATATTCTGAACATCAAACCGGTTTAGCTTTTGACGTTGCCTCTCCCGGATTAGATGAGTCAATAAAAGAACAGTTTCAATTTACAAAAGAAAGCAAGTGGCTTCATGATAACGCACATTTCTATGGGTTTATTATCCGATACCCTGAAGGTAAAGAAGACATTACAAAATTTATGTATGAACCTTGGCATTTAAGATATGTAGGTAAAGAAGATGCCATGAAAATAGTAAATGAAAATCTTACATTTGAAGAATATTTTAATTTAGTTTAAAGCAATTTTTATATGGGAACTTAAGTTGACCTGAAAACAGTATTTGTGAAATTAAAGATTTTAAGTATCACTGTATATTTTTATATCAATGATAGGATGACTTAAAAAGTATAAAGTTAATTTTTTTTTATTAAAAGTGAACTTAACAATGAAAAAATACGTATGTTTTAATGAGTAGCAACAAAAAGGGGGATTTGTTCAAATCTATATTAAATGTATTTTGTAAGATTAAAAGAATCTAATTGTGTTTTGAGCTTAATCTTTAACGAAATTCAGGCAACGCGAATGATTTATAAAAATATTAAAAAGGGGCGAAGATTTATGAATAACAAATTATTAGTATTTTCATCATCAGTATTAGCTACAGGTGTACTATTAGGAGCAAGTAATGGATCAGGTGGATATAACACAGCACATGCCGATACTATAAATAACAACATGAATAATATGAATCAAAAAGATATGTCTATGAATCATAATATGGACAATATGAATGGTAATATGAACCAAAAAGATATGTCTATGAATCATAATATGGACAATATGAATGGTAATATGAACCAAAAAGATATGTCTATGAATCATAATATGGACAATATGAATGGTAATATGAACCAAAAAGATATGTCTATGAACCATAATATGGACAACATGAATGGTAATATGAACCAAAAAGATATGTCTATGAACCATAATATGGATAACATGAATGGTAATATGAACCAAAAAGATATGTCTATGAACCATAATATGGATAACATGAATGGTAATATGAACCAAAAAGATATGTCTATGAACCATAATATGGATAACATGAACCAACAAGCAATGATGCCTTATTATAATTATACGGGTTATACAACATATGATGGTGATTTCACTCAAGATTATAATTTTGTAAGAGCATTAAAACACGATAATGTTATGATTGATGGATACAAAGTTAACACAGCAGCTGCGGATAAAGACGTTGCTACAAGTAAAAAATTGGATGACACAATGGTGGATATGAACAAAGATGGACAAGTCGTTCATATCACTTTCGATACTAAGAAACATGTAGTAAGTAAAGATATGTTCAAGAAAGAGCATATGTCTAATCACACGTCTGATGAAGGTCAAATAGAAAACGGATCATATATGACTTACGAAACAAACAACGGTATGTACAAAGCCTTTTTCGATAAGCAAGGTTATTTAATGAAAGTAATGATTAGTTAATATTCAATAACATCATAAAAAAGGACCTCAACTGAGGTCCTTTTTTATGATGTTTAATAATTAAAATAAAGTCGATGCTAATTTAAAAATATATTATAGAAGCAAGTCTCTCATCTTTTTATATAATCATAATGTTTCAAGATTTATCTGTTTGCAATAATGTTTTAATGTAGATCTGATCATCGTGATCATATTTTTTCCCTTTATAGTTTTGTGGCTCATTAATACCCGTAAGTAAAATCACTTCATTATTTTTATCAGTTGCATTCAGAAGTCCTCTTATTCCTTCTTTTCGTGAGTAAGACTTTAAAACACTATGCTTCTTATAACTACGGGGTAAATGTCCAATCATAAATTCAGTTATTTCTTTAGGATCTTCATAACCCACTTGCTCAGCAGCAAGCATCAACTTATGAACACCTTGAGGTAACTCGGCTACAGTCATTCCTATTTTGTCAAAACCTCTTAAACCTATTCCCGTGACCATTGTATTTAGCTTTTTACCTATACTTTCAGTATACTGCAAAGCATTATTAATCGACTCTTTAATGGCTAAAGCTGTATGTGCAAAATCTAATATAATCGTATAATCCTCTATTTCAATAATTTGAAAACGATGTAATGGCGAGCCAATAACAGTCGAAGCTTTAATAATTTCTTTAATATCAAAACCTAATTTATGCAAACTAAAAATACTTGTAGCTAAATTAATATAGTTATGCCCTCCTTTAAATTTAGGCTTAATACAAAACCTATCTTTATCAATTGTCATATCAATATGACTATCACCGATATTATATTGATAATAGGCTTGCTGTTTATTCGAAAAATGCCATTTATCTTTCACAATAGAGTTATATTCAGTTGTGTCTAAATTAACTAAATTTAATTGGCTCAAATCATTTAATCTCAATTTAGCTTTTAAATAATTATTCATAGTACCATGGTATTCGAGATGTTCAGGACTAAAATTAGTGAATACTGCTAAAGCATTCGGAATAAAATCTGTACGTTGTTGGTCTAAAGCTATCGATGTTGCTTCGTATACAATATAGTCATAATTTTTGTAATAAAAATATTCTATAATTTCACCCATTTCAAAATACATTGGCGTGGTTTGAGTCGTGTGATTAAATTTCATCTTTTCATAATTACAGTCAAACACCCCTAACGTTCCAATAATAGCAACCTTTTTACCCAACTGTGTTAATAAATTCCCAATCATATGACTCGTCGTTGTCTTACCATTGGTCCCTGTAACCGCAATAAAGTTTAGTCCATCAATGGCTGTTCTGTAGAATAATTTTACTAGATTGTTGGCTACGCTAGGAAAATCATTTATATATACAATAGGAACGTTAAATTCTAGGTGATTAAGTTTAGTTGGAGAGGAGTTGGTAATCATAACCAAAGGTTTCATTTCATTAGCACATTGAGCATAATAAGCCGCATTTTCTGAGTCTTTCAACATAAAAATAGTATTTTGTTGTATATCTTGATACATTGATGTAATCTTTTGACAAATTTTATCCATATTAAAATTAATACACTTAGTATTTGTAATTGTGTTTTTTTCAATTGATAATAGAATATCTTTAATAGTAATTTGCATTAATTTTCACCCAACATCTTCAGTTATTTTGTAATATTAGTTAAAACTTCAATTTACTTATCAAAAAGTAATTACAAAATATACGTATAAATATAAAAAAAGGATCACATGAATTTGTGATCCTTTTCAATAAATTTAAAAACATCATAATAATAAGATTAAATCTCACTACTCGCCATAACCATTTGTCCTTTAGGTTCAGTATTATTAGGAGAAGGTTCCAATGTAAGAGCGATTTTATCATTCTTATCAATGTCTATATTACTCAAGTCAAAAACAACCATCCCTTTATTGTTTTCACTAGAAAACGCGCCTGCTGGGTAAGTTTTATTATCTTTTAATACCCAGACTTGGTACACTTGGTTGCCTTTTGTAGTTTCAATATCTTTGGCTTCAACTATTAATTTTCTATCTGTTTTATTATTCGTATTCGAAAGGTAGGCTTGACCTTGCGTTTTGTCATTACCCATAGATTTTAGGTTGATGACTTTAGCGTCGCCGGTGTTTATCATTGAAGTAGATTGATTTTTTGATTCTTTATTCCCCCAAAATTGGACGCCATTGCCTATAAGAGATAACAACAACATCGCCGCTATAATACCTACATAAAAACGCTTAATAACAGCACTTTTATGATTTTTATTATTCTGTGTTGATACATTTATATGTTGTTGGAATTGGTTATTGGTTTTTGAATTAGTAGAATTAAAATCCTCTTCTTGATTTTCACTTTTTATATCTTTACCTGAAGTTTTGTCTTCATTTAAAACTGATTCTAAAATTCTTTGTTTCATTCCTATCGGAGCTTCAACCTGCTTATTTTTATAAGGAAGTGTATCATGAAGAATTTCGATATCTTTCAAAGTCTTATAGCTTTCAGGTGCAAAATCTAATTCTTCTTCAACGCGCTCTTTTTCGCTTTCGCTCAATTTATCATTGAAATAATCATATATTTCATCAACTTTGCTATCTCTCATTTTCTTCATCCTCCCTTCTTAAAGTTTTTTTAAAGTAGTTATTCAAATGTTGGATTGAAAGTCTCATACGGCTTTTTACAGTCCCTAAAGGTATATTTAAATTACTTGCAATTTCTTGCTGACTCAATCCTTTATAATAAAACAGAGAAATAATTTTTTGTTGATCTTTATTTAAAAGTGAAATCCTTTTATTGATTTCTTCTGAGACTTCTTTACTTAACAAATCATATTCAGGTAGACTATCAGATTGTATACCTTGAAAATCCTCATCAAATTGACTCTCTATAATTTTTTTCTTTCTTATAGCATCAATAGATCTATTACGACATAACGTAATAAGCCAAGTTGATAATTTCCCCTTTTCAGGGTTGAAAATTGCCTTTTTATTCCATATTTTCATAAAAACATCCTGTAAAACTTCTTCACTAGATTGCACATCTTGTGTTATTTTATAAGCCAAATTGAATAATAACGACTCGTACCGATCATATAGTATTTCTAGACTTTTACTATCATTTGTTTCTACTATCATTTTATATAAATCATTTTCATCTACCATTTTGTCCCCTCCTTGTTTTAAAATGAAACAATTAGAGACACCCAGTCGATATGCATTTTATTAGCTTTCAATAAATATACGTAATTTAAATATAAAAAGTTCATATAATGTATAAAAGTGGATAAATTTTTTATATTTAGGTGTACTCTAAAAAATAAAATTGATACTCGCTCTATTAAGCATGAACTTAATGAGTATTTTATCATTAACAGGAATATGTAGCTATTTCAATTAAACATTTATAATGTATGAGAGTCTTATTCAAAAATATAAAATAAGTAGTCTAAAAATGAAAATATTATTTTAAGTATTTTAATTGTAGACATTTATAGTGAAAATATTAACTATGTTTTGATAACGATAATATAGGGAAACTTATATTTTCATTAAACAAGGAGGCAAAATAATGAATAATGTAAAAGATAAAGTGGTCGTGATAACTGGTGCGTCTAGTGGCATTGGTGAGGAAACAGTGAGTTTACTATCTGAAAATGGAGCTAAACTTGTTTTAGGAGCTAGACGTTTAAATCGCTTGGAAGAAATTCAAAAGAATATAGGTAATAATATTTGCATCCAAAAGACAGACGTAACTAATGCCAATGAAGTAAACGCATTAATAGAAACAGCGTATAATGAATTTGGACGCGTAGACGTTTTAATTAATAATGCTGGTCTTATGCCTCAATCATTTTTAGAAAAGAATAAACAAGATGAATGGAATCAAATGATTGATGTTAATATTAAGGGCGTATTATATGGTATCGGTGCAGTATTACCTTATATGAGAGAACAAAAATCAGGTCATATTATTAATTTAGCTTCTGTAGCAGGACATGTTGTTTTCCCAGGTAGCGCTGTTTATAGTGGGACTAAATATGCAGTAAGAGCGATAACTGAAGGATTAAGACAAGAAGAAGCTGCAGTGGGTTCAAATATTAGAACAACAATTCTTTCTCCAGGTGCTATTGATACTGAATTAACAGACCATATTAGCGATAAAGAGATGAAAAAAGGAATAGATGAAGTATACAAAGATGCAATTAAACCAGATGCTATTGCAAGAGCTATTAATTATGCAATTAACGAACCCGAAGAATCATCTGTAAATGAATTTATAATTCGTCCTAGTAGTCAAAATCTATAATTGGGAAGTGATAAATTATGAAAAATATTCTTGATAATTATAATTATAGCGAATCACAAAAAGTTAAAATATTCAGTATACTAACGTATTACGATAATAAAATAAAATCAAATGTTAGTGATTTTAGTGTTACTAATATTGTTGCCGTATTGAAAGAAGAGCAAATTGAGATAACTGATAAAAATATTTTTGATATTGTAGATAAATATAATGACGAAGAGCAATTTACAAACTTATATCTTTATTTAAATTAAATAGTTTTCTTATTATGATATTTAAATTAGTTTAAGTGTAGAGTGTACATGAAGTATATCTTTTTCTGTACACTCTATTTTTATTGAATACAGTTAATCTTATTATACTTAGCTTTTACATAATTTCACTTATCGGAAGTGAATATGCTTATGTATTTACAAATGATATAATAATAGAGTCGCCTATCTCTGGCGTCAATTTGACGTAGAGAGGAGGTGCATACGCAATGACCGACATCTTTGTAAACATCATGACCACAGCAGCAAGTGGTTGCATCGTTGCTTTATTTGCGAACTGGCTACGCAAACGCAATGATAAATAGGCGACTAGTCACACCAAAAAATCCCCTAACTACTGGCATAGTTAGGGGATTTGGTGCATACATGCACGACATCTTTGTTAATTGCATTATAACATCATAGTGGTTAGGAATGCAAAATCATTAAATTGATATACTATTAAAGGTTCTGTTGCAAAGTTGAATTTATAGTATAATTTTAACAAAAAGGAGTCTTCTGTATGAACTATTTCAGATATAAACAATTTAACAAGGATGTTATCACTGTAGCCGTTGGCTACTATCTAAGATATGCATTGAGTTATCGTGATATATCTGAAATATTAAGGGAACGTGGTGTAAACGTTCATCATTCAACGGTCTACCGTTGGGTTCAAGAATATGCCCCAATTTTATATCGAATTTGGAAGAAAAAGCATAAAAAAGCTTATTACAAATGGCGTATTGATGAGACGTACATCAAAATAAAAGGAAAATGGAGCTATTTATATCGTGCCATTGATGCAGAGGGACATACATTAGATATTTGGTTGCGTAAGCAACGAGATAATCATTCAGCATATGCGTTTATCAAACGTCTCATTAAACAATTTGGTAAACCTCAAAAGGTAATTACAGATCAGGCACCTTCAACGAAGGTAGCAATGGCTAAAGTAATTAAAGCTTTTAAACTTAAACCTGACTGTCATTGTACATCGAAATATCTGAATAACCTCATTGAGCAAGATCACCGTCATATTAAAGTAAGAAAGACAAGGTATCAAAGTATCAATACAGCAAAGAATACTTTAAAAGGTATTGAATGTATTTACGCTCTATATAAAAAGAACCGCAGGTCTCTTCAGATCTACGGATTTTCGCCATGCCACGAAATTAGCATCATGCTAGCAAGTTAAGCGAACACTGACATGATAAATTAGTGGTTAGCTATATTTTTTACTTTGCAACAGAACCTTTTTAATTGTATCTAGAAAATCATCTCCCCAACTAAAAATTGAAGAAACTACTTTATCAAGGTGTAATCCTAATTCACTAAATTTACATTTTACTTTAGGGGACTACTGGGGAGACAATTCTTTCAATGATTTTGTTTTGCTCTAATTTTTGAAGTTTTTTAATAAAATACGCTGAGTAGTTTATTTTATAATTCACTTAATCTTAAACGATTAATTTGCAAAAGATAGAAGATAAAAGTGATTTTCATCTTCTACCAATTATAGAAAAGCTAAATATTGGGGTATATAAAATTCTTTATTATTATATTTAATTAACAACACAACGTCTTTAATTTATATAGTGACAAAAATGTCAGTATTGTTATTTGTCGCAAATAATACCATAATGAATAATATAATATATAGGAGGTAGTAACATATGGAATTACAATTAGCAATTGATTTATTAAATAAAGAGGATGCTGCAGAATTAGCAAATAAAGTTAAAGATCATGTAGATATCGTAGAAATTGGAACACCAATTGTTATAAATGAAGGATTACCAGCTGTACAACATTTAAATGATAATGTTGATGGTGTAAAAGTATTAGCAGATTTAAAAATTATGGATGCTGCCGATTACGAAGTAAGCCAAGCAGTTAAATTTGGTGCAGACATAGTAACAATTTTAGGCGTTGCAGAAGATGCATCAATTAAAGCAGCAGTTGATGAAGCACATAAACATGGCAAACAGTTATTAGTAGATATGATTGCAGTACAAGATTTAGAAAAACGTGCGAAAGATTTAGATGATTTAGGCGCAGATTATATCGCTGTTCATACTGGTTATGACTTACAAGCTGAAGGTCAATCTCCTTTAGAAAGTTTACGTAAAGTTAAATCTGTAATTAGTAATTCTAAAGTAGCAGTTGCAGGTGGTATTAAACCAGATACAATTAAAGATATTGTTGTAGAAAATCCTGATTTAATTATTGTTGGTGGGGGCATTGCAAATGCTGATGACCCTGTAGAAGCTGCTAAACAATGTAGAGCTGCGATTGAAGGAAAATAATGATGACAGAAATCACAAATTATCGTTTAATACTAGATGAAATAGACAACACATTATCACATGTGAAAGACAGTGAAGCCGAAACGTTTTTAAAGCAAATTATTAAAGCAGAGCACGTTTTTGTATCTGGAAAAGGACGTTCGGGTTTTGTAGCAAATAGTTTTGCGATGAGATTGAATCAGCTTGGGAAAGGTGCACATGTAGTTGGTGAGTCAACTACACCTTCCATTACCGAAAAAGATTTGTTTGTTATCCTTTCTGGCTCAGGTTCGACAGAGCATTTAAGATTATTAGCAGATAAAGCTAAAGCTGTAGGTTCAGAAGTTGTATTATTGTCAACAAATCCAACGTCAAAGATTGGTGAACTTGCAAATGCAGTGATTGAATTACCGGCAGGAACGAAATATGATGTTGAAGGTTCAGCACAACCTCTAGGTAGCTTATTTGAACAAGCATCACAGGTGTTTTTAGATAGTATTGTTTTAGATTTAATGACTGAGATAAACGTTGATGAAGAAACAATGCAGCAAAATCATGCTAATCTGGAATAAAACCTACAAAAGATAATTCACTTTAATACCCCACATTTATTTGTGGGGTATTTTTAATTTAAAGAAACGCCCTGAGATATTTCATAGTAGTTATAAAAATTAATTAGTATTGAATATCACTACTACATTTTTAAAAAGTGATGCAGATTTATAGCCATAATTTTTAGATTTACATTGACGATACTGCATCGAAAGGCACACTTACACACCTAAAAAACGTCGTGCTAAAAACAAATTTACATGTGGTAATCCAACATCCTTATTATACATTTTAACAGTTGGTTTAAAGCAAACTTTAAAAATATATAATTTCCAACCTATTTAATTACATTTGTTTCTTAAAACGCATATATGAGCCAGAATAGAAAATAGTTGCATTAAAGATCAAAGATTGCTTAAGAATCAGCAAGTTTTGACGTTAGAGAGTAATAAAAAATATTCAAAAATCAATTAGAGGAAAAGAGGCTGCTTAATTATTCCTTTGATACACCTACTACATTTCAACAAACAATAGATTTAATTAATGAAGGTAATTTAAAAGTTAAAGATGTTATCACTGATGAGATAGAGCTAGATGATATTGTGGAGTCAGGATTTGAACAACTCCTAAATGATAAATCACAAGCAAAAATTCTCGTTAAGTTATAAAAGAGCCTCCCTAATATAGGGGGCTCTTTTATTAACTAAAACATAGTTTCATTTAGTCAAGTATTTGTGAGTTTTTACAATTCGTTAATCTAAGGATATTTAACAATACAATTATTTAATGATTGTATTGTTAAATACAAAACTAGGTTCGGCACCTAAAATAATAAGAAATATTTGTGAATACTTCACATTTTGGAATTTTAACATCATATCTTTAAAAAATATAAAATCTCTATCATTTTTAACTTTTTCAACTTCTTGTTCATATAATTTTAAAACAGATTCTCTTATTAAAGTTGGTCTCTCATTTTGAATAGTTTTAGGGTTATCTGAAAACATGAGTAATCCTAAATATTTATAGTGGATACTTAATTGTCGTGTCAAACTAGCTATATATTCTAACTTTTCATACATACTAGGAAACTCGTTTCTTAGTTTTTTCAAATCTAACTTAGCTTGGTTTAATTCTTCCATTTCAGTAAACATTTTATCACTACTCCAATTCCCATGGCTTATTGATATCAAGAGACTCAATTATATTTTTACTTCGCGATCTTTTAATTTTTCTCATTTTAGCTCTTTCTTCGCCGTCCATAAATAATAATTTTTCTTCTTTGGACTGAGGAGAGATTTTGGGTATTTTAATTGGTTTTTTCTTTTCATCTAAAGCTACAAAAGTAAGAAAAGCTAAAGCAGCAATTTTTCTTTCTGCAGTAATCATATCTTCTGAAATGACTTTACAAAATACTTCCATAGATTTTTCTCCTGTATAAACTACATAAGATTCTATACAAACTGAATCAGATTGCGTGATTGGATATAAAAATTCTACTGAATCGGTAGAAGCTGTAACACATTCTTTAACTCTTGCATGTCTTCTAGCTGATAGCGTTGCGTTATTATCAATTTTTTTCATCAACACCCCTCCAAATAGGGTATTATAATTGTTTAAATCATTAATTAATACTTGATCCGTACTGACAATTTTACTATCACTAGGAAATTTATAATTTTCCATAAAAAACTCCCGTTTCTATAATTTTTTACCTTCTAATTATAGAGCGAGAGTATATAAGTATAAAATATCTTTTTTTTATACAGCCATAAATTTCTCAAATGCCTTTATATTTAATAGTTAATTAAGAAGTTTTCTTGAAGAAATTTAATCCAATTTTTTGTTAAAGAATCAACTATAATATCTTTTCTCCAAACAATGGCAAGTTCCCATTTCATAGAAGGTTCATTAATATCGATGGCTTTTAAATTATTATCTAATAATTCTAGTATTCCTTCGGGTAATATACATACTCCCAGATTATTTAATAACATTTCTTCTATGAAACTCCATTGGGTGGTTTCAAAAATCATATTAGGATTAAAGCCATAATTTCTACACGTATTTTTGATTTTATCGTTTAAATAGAAGTCAGAATTAAATAAAATAAATTCTTGTTCTTTTAAATCGTCAATATTAATCGTTTTTCTCTTAGATAATTTATGATTTTTATGAACAACCAATTTTAATTTTTCTTCTAAAAAAGAGAATGTATTAAAGTTTTTATTATTTGTAGGCAGCACGGTAATTCCCATGTCTAAATCACCATAATATATATCGTTTTCAATTTTTTTACTACCATTTTCAAAAAGTTGAAAAGTTATATTAGGATACATTTCATGAAATTGCGAAATTAATTTAATTAATATTCTTATATTAATAATAGTAGGTATTCCAATTTTTAAACGTCCAGTTTTTAATTCTAATAAATTACTTAATTCATTAGGGATATTATCATACATTTTAAGCATTTCTTTACATTGAGAAAAGAAAGCTTCTCCTGCGTCAGTTAAGTATATTTGATTTTTATATCTATTAAATAAGATTACTTCTAATTCTTCTTCTAATAATTTAATTGTATTACTAATTGTAGGTTGTGTAATAAAAAGACTAGCTGCTGCTTTGGTCATACTTTTTTGTTTTACAACTTCTACAAAATACTGCATATGTTTAAGTTCCAATAAATTTCCTCCTTTTTATTATTCTATATAACGATGAACGACTAACACCTGTCTGTTCGGCAAATCTCTTCGCCTGTAATCTTTGTTAATCATATAGAATTTTGATTTCTCTTTTCTTGTGCTCAGGTAATGAAGCTTCTAATCCTTTTTTAATACTTTCACTTAGTAAATTAGCTTCGAATTCAACAAATGCGCTCATCGTAGTAAATAATATCTTGCCCATCGCATCTTTCGTTAATACATTCATATATATAATATGTAAATAAATGCTGTTTTTAGCGAATCATTAAGATAACTCAATTAATTCTTCCGTTGTACGTCCTAAACAATCTAATTTATAGAGAACTATAATATTGCCTCCTCGTAAATAAAAAAACTTATCAAGTTCCAATCTTTTCATTTTACGATTACTTGCTTTCTTGCTAAAAATACATTCACAACCATATTTCTCAAGTGTATCAATTTATGCATCAAGACTTTGATTTTTTATTGACACACGTGAATAACCAATTTTTGCCATTTGAATACCGCCTCTTTTAAACTTTTTCGGGTAAAACTATTAATGAAATCTAATTCTCGATGCAAATAAAAACGTCTCTTAGCGTCCTAAAAACCAAGTTATTAAAAATTCTCCATATTTAATTATTAATAGTTTCAAACGTCAGTTCATATAAATCTTTATCATCTAAATTAATGAACTTCCCCAATATTCACTCGATACCGGTTATTTATTTTGTTTCTTAGAGATTTGATTATAATAGTTTATATTAATATGTATATTGGTTGTATAACTATTACTTTGATTGTGTCTTTAAATTCTTCAAACGTTTTTTATTAATTGGCATTAAATAATAATTCTCATTAGGTAAAACATTAGTGTGTTTTTCTTATATAACTTCGTTTCCATTTAAATAAGCTTTTATATCTATATTTTTAACAGTTCCACCGCCTAAATTTTGTAGTTAAAAAGCAGTAGTTACATAGTCAGAATAAGTTTCAGTTAGATTTTTTAATTTTAAACCTTTTCTTCCTTGTTCGATAATAACTTAATCGAAGGCTAAGAATGGAATAAAAGAAATTTTAATTTGTCTGATTTGTATAATTACTGAAATGATATATAAAATTGTCATAATAAATATTCCAATTCAACCAATTGCTTGTAAATATTTCTCAACCAATTCTCGTTTTGAAATAAGTAATAATTTAATTCTACTCTATCTCAACAATACAATCTATATTCGTTAATACATTTAATAGTATTTGATAACCTGGAATAAGTTTTAAAGACTATTTCATAGTAAATTACTAATTAAGAAAGGGGTACTTAAGTAAAGAGATTATGAGCATAACGTTCATTTATCATAGTATAAAGTCACAAAATTACTTACTGTTGATTATATATAATACTTAGGTTTTAAAATATAATTGAAAGGTATGTTGTATTATGACTAAAAAAGTAGCAATCATTTTAGCAGATGAATTTGAAGATATAGAATTGACTAGTCCAAAAGAAGCATTAGAAAATGCTGGATTTGAGACTGAAGTTATTGGAGATACAGCAAAACATGAACTTGTTGGCAAACATGGGGAGAAAGTAACTGTAGATGTTAGCATTGCAGATGCGAAACCAGAAAATTATGATGCATTATTAATTCCTGGCGGATTCTCACCCGATCATTTACGTGGTGATGAAGAAGGTCGCTATGGTACATTTACTAAGTATTTTACTCAAAATGATGTGCCTACATTTGCGATTTGTCATGGTCCACTTTTACTAGTTGATACTGATGATTTAAATGGCCGCACAATAACTGGAGTTATCAATGTACGTAAAGATTTATCTAATGCTGGTGCACACGTTGTTGATGAATCAGTTGTAATAGATAACAATATTGTAACGAGTCGTGTCCCAGATGACTTAGATGATTTCAATAGAGAAATTATTAAAAAATTAAAAGCATAATTTGTAATATCAATCAGTATTTATTATCTAAGAGACTAACAGTTTCATCTTTATCGCTAGCACTCTAATAAGAACAGTTCAAAATCGAAGCCTAAAGCGATTATACTATTTTAATAATCTATTTAGTGATTGTTGAATCGGTAGTAACGAGTTTCCTATATATTTTTTTAAATCATCAGATTCAATATCTAAACTTCCACTTTTTATAATTTCTTGTGCTGAAGCAAGAAAATCAGCTAAATCTTTAGGATATTCTGCGCTTTCCTGTAAGAATTTTGAAGCCGTGTTAACATCTGTATCAATAATCTCAAGACTTTTACCTGAAATTTTTTCTAACTCTTCTGCTATTGACGATATGTGATCAAATTTCCACCAATTTCAATAATATTAGGAAATTCATATTCCCCTGATACTGCATAAGCAGCTATTTGAGCATATTCTTCTTTCAATGCCCAACCGACTTTGCCGTCTCCACCTGAATGAACAAATTTTCCGCTTTTTAAAGCAGCTGTAATTAACCCGTATTCATTTTCTAAATACCAGTTATTACGCAAAAATGTATAATTTATACCAGAATCTAAAATTAATTTTTCGGTATATTTATGATCCTCTGCTAACGGACTACTAGAAATATTAGCATTTCCAAAGCTTGTATAAGCAATATAAGAAACACTATTTGCTTTAGCTGCTTCTACAACATTTTTATGTTGCTTTTGACGTTGCCCAACTTTATTCCCTGAGATAAATAAAAGACGATCTATATCTTTAAAAGCTTTTGATAACGCTTCAAAATCATCATAATTTCCAAACCTTATATTAAATCCTTTTTCTTCCAATTGACTTGCTTTTTCTTTATTTCTTACTAAAGCGAAAACTTCATCTTGGGGAACTAATTTTTTCAAAAATTCAAGAGCATAATTACCCATACCACCTGTAGCACCTGTTATTAAAATAGTATTTTTAAGTAATAGTTTTATTAAGTGATTAAAAAGTATAATGTCAAAACTTAGCATTTTCAAGCAATTTTTATCTTTCCTGGAACTATTTTCTATTCTGGCTCATATATGCGTTTTAAGAAACAAATGTAATTAAATAGGTTGGAAATTATATATTTTTAAAGTTTGCTTTAAACCAACTGTTAAAATGTATAATAAGGATATTGGATTACCACATGTAAATTTGTTTTTAGCACGACGTTTTTTAGGTGTGTAAGTATGCCTTTAGGTATAAAAATAAAAATCAACCTAGAAAAAGTAGATTGGATTTTTATTTCGATGCAGTATCGTCAATGTAAATCCAAAAATTATGGTTGTAAATCTACAACACTTTTTAAAAATGTAATAGCAATATTCAAGGCAAATTAATTTTTATAACTGCTCGGAATATCACGAGCAATTTCTTTAACTTTAAAATAAAAAAATCGACGAAGGTCGATTATGGTTTTTGCACCGTTTGGAACAAACGTGTAAACGCCCCCTTGCGGGATTTAACTAAATTATAACGATGAATTTTAGACCTATAATGCAATAATAATTGGGTCTACCGGATTTACAATTTTAGTTAAGTGTTCCAAGGCTCAACGTCAATAAAGCAATTAGTTATTTTTAACTATCCCATTTGGAACGTAAAATACATGAGCAAAAGTTATTTTGTGGGTATTCTGGTTCGAAATATTTAATTACATCTGATTTTATATTTCCAAAAGTCGTTTCGGGTTTATGCTTAAAACCGTCATAAAAAGATTTAATTACATCATGTTTAAAATTGCCTCTTGGGAATTTAGTAACGATTGCTTTTCTGATTTCATCAGAATATTGATCCCAATTATCGCCCATTACGTCTGTTCCTACACCATGAAATAATAAGGCTACATTATTTTCTTTGTGTTCAGCTACACCTAGTGTTGTATGTAACGCAATAGAATCCCAGGCAAGTTGTAAATCGCGTTCGTTATAATTATAATTTTTTAAAAATTGTCTAACTGCATTAGCGCCATCTACTTCGAACCTTAAATCATCGCTACTGTATGTTTGGGTTAAACCTAAATCATGGAATAAAGAAGTGATATAAAGTAATTCTTTATCGTATTGTAATTTATCTTGCATGCCTTTGACTTCGCCAAATAAATAAACTCTGTTTGAGTGATTCCATATTAATTCATTTCCGTATTCTTGTACGATTTTTTGGGCATCTTGAACAATTTTACTATCTGGAACTTTTATTTCATCTATGCTATTAATCATAAAAAACTCCCCTTTGTTAAATATAGAATTAGTGTTAATATTCCCTTTAAAAAATAAGTAAAACTTTCTTTATATTAGATAAAGAAAACAAATAAATAAAGAAGTAAATACATTTATTTAAACATTAGATAAACACTTTTTTATTCTAGTACCGTTAATGTATAAACATAAGTTACTACATAAAAATGATTTCAAAGGTTAATTTAAGACGAATAAATTATATAAATATTACATGTTAAGCATTTTATAAACAGGTGTGAATTTAAATAAAATACATAACAGACTCCTTTAGGGAGTCTATAAAGACTCTAAAGAGTCCTGGTTTTGAACAGTCTTATGAAATTTTAGAACAACTATTAGCACAAGATACACCGTCAATAAATAATGAAATTTCGTTTGTTGACGGTAATAAAGTACAAATGATGCCACAAACAGATAAAAGAATTCCCGTATTTCCTACGGGTTTTGCGCAAAGTTCAATTTCTTGGATAGCCCAACATGGTGATGGTTGGGTTCAATATCCAAAACCGCCTCAAGACCAAGCACAGCTAATTAATGATTATAGAAATTTAATTACAAAAAATAATAATGAACAATTTAAACCCTTTACCCAAATGCTTTACGTTGATTTAAACGAAGACCCTAATCAATTACCTGAACCCATACCACTTGAATTTAGATTAGGGAAAAATCGTTTAAGAGAATTGTTGTACCAGTATAAAGAAATTGAAGTAAATCATTTAGCTTTTGTTGCTTATTTTGCTAGAATACCTGTCGAAGACATTGTTCCATATTTTCCAACACACAAAGTGAACTAATTAGGAGGTTATATTGATGAGAGCATTTGCAATAGAATCATATGGAGAAGCTAATGTATTACAAGAATTTAATTTACCACTACCTGAGATAACAGATGAAGAAGTATTAATTGAAGTTGAAAATACAGGTGTTAGCCCATACGATTGGCATGTTAGACGAGGTGAACAAGAAGGGAAAATTGATTACCCTATACCGCTCATTTTAGGATGGGATATATCAGGCGTTATACGTAAAGTCGGCTCAAAAGTAACAGATTTAACAGTAGGTACACCAGTTATTGCAACACAACAACTTGATAAAAACGGTGGTTATGCAGAATTTGTGGCCATTAATCAAAACACAGTTGTTAAAAAACCTGAATCATTATCTTTTGAAGAAGGTGCGACAATTCCAATTAATGGTTTGACTGTCTATCAAGCGTTAATAAAATACGGTGAAATGCAACACGGCGATAAAGTATTAATACATGGTGGCGCAGGTGCAGTAGGTATATTTGGCATTCAATTAGCTAAAGCTAAAGGTGCCTATGTAGCAACTACTGCAAGTACACACAACCATGAATTTTTAAAATCAATTGGGGCAGATGTTGCCATTGACTACAATACAGAACGTTTTGAAGATTATGTACATGATTATGACATCGTCCTTGATACACAAGCAGGAGACACACTTGAACGTAGTTATGATGTATTGAAACCTGGAGGCCGACTAATATCTATACGCGGGCAAGTTAATAAAAAGAAAGCAGAAAGTAAAGGAATTACAGCATATTTCACATGGACAGAATTAAATCGTCAAGATTTAATAGAAGTTGTTAATTTATATGGATATGGTGTTGTCAAAGCTTACTTTGAAGCTATTTTCCCACTATCTTTTGTTCGAGAGGCTCATAAATTAAGTGAAAATGGTCATTCTAGAGGGAAAATTGTAATAAATAATAAATCATAATATATGATTTATTATTTAAATTAACATAACCGATGATTCTCAGAAGTTCTCACTATATAAAAGGCACTAAAAGTTTATAACTTTTAGTGCCTAATTAATTATATTAGCTACCAAACAAACGACTCCAAAACCCCTTTTTAGGTGGTTCTACTTCCCTATCCTCAGGCCCATTCCCTATTTCTTCAGATGGTTTATCATCTTTCGCTAATAAGTCTTCGTTTGGACTGTCATCCTTTTTCTCTTCAGTTATATCCTCATGATTTACTTCTGCTTCTATTGGTTGGGTTTTCTTTTGTTGTTGGTTGATATTTTGAGATTCTTCAGTAAAAGTTGCTTCTTGCGGATTAACGCTTTGTCTATCATTAGTCGCTGTATCAAAAGAATAATTAAGATGTCTTTCTTCTTCTAATTGGTTTTCTAGTTTTTGAATCTTTTTATTACTTTCTAAAGCTAATATTTGTTGATTTTCCAACAGTTTATTTAATGTATTAACATTGCTATTTTGTTGATCTAGTTGTTTAGTTAAATTCTCAATATATTTTTCATCATTTTTAGCTCTAATTTCAAAGATTTCTATTTGCTTTTCTAATTCATTCGCTTTTGTTTTTAATGTCTCAAAACTATTTGAATTATTATATATATGCTTTTCAACCTCTGCAGTATTTTCATCAAATCTTTCTTTTTTTATTGATTCTTTATTTGGCGTTGTACTTTCTTTCTTAGTGATTTTTTCTATAATTTTCAAACAATCATTATCATTAATATAATTAATTCCATTTTCTTTTTCAAAAGATATATTTAAGCTTTTAGCATTATTAACAATAGTTTGTTTAGTTACATTCAATTCATCTGCAACCATTTTAATAGTTTTTATAGCATCCACCCTTAGGTACCTAATTTAGCACTTAAATTTTACCACCTAACAAATTTTTTCACCTTTTAACCTCTAAATTTACCACCTATTTTACTACCTAAATACCTAATTATCTACCTACCTAAGGTTTTTAGTACCTAATTAGGCACTAAATTAGTAAATTTTACTATTTTGAAGTTGTAATGTGATTTTAACTACACTAAAAACGCTTTATATACGATCCTAAAAGTGTTAATATTACTTTATGAATATTAACAAAGCCGATGCTATTGGCGTAGCATCGGCTCTCGGTAATAAAACGATTCGCATTCGTTTGTTTATATATTTTTTTGATACTTGTATTATATATATCTAATCATCTAAGTGCAAGCACAAAACATATAACTTACGTAAAAATTGTTTTATTACCTCAATCCAAAAAAGTGGAAATGAGGTTTTTATTATGCCCAATTTTGAGAAATACAATTTATCACAAGTAAAAACTGAAAGATTTTATCAACTGCCTAAATATTTATTTGAAGATACATATTTTAAGAAAATGTCAGCAGAATTATATCTAAAAACCCTTACGCTTAACCTGTCTATAGACAAATATAGTGCTTAAAATCAAAGTGATCATATCGAATATTTTCACATATATCGAACTAAACTTTAATATTTCAATATTAAATCCTTCGCCGATAATAGGTATGAAAAAATCGAACACAATAAATATTAATAATATGCCTAATAATATTTGTTGGCTCTTAGGCATAGTACCACCTCATATAGCAAATTTTAGTTATTCGGATTTACTTGTTTACATTTTTATTGTTTAAATTAAATTTGAAAAAGCAATTACTATACAAAAGCACGTGCTTATTATCGAAAGCCAAATTATAATCATAAAATCAATTGCCTTTTTTCACATCTTTATCTTCATCTTTTTTATAAAAAATTTTATTTAAAAATGTAATGTCTGCTAGATAACTTAAAAAACTACCACCAATGACATCTACAATAAATGATGTAATCGTCGCAAATATTTTCCTAATAATTCTCATATGAAATCCCCCTTGCTTGAATTTATTATTCAAATTAACCCATCTATTATTGAATTAAAAAATTATCCAAAAAAGATGTATACCAGTACTATGATAAAAAGAATGTTATATATGATTTTCTTAATATTTTTTTCTAAGATATATAGTACCGAATCTATTATCAAACTCAGTACAATGAGTACGCCAGAAAATTTAACGATATAATCTAAGAACTGCCAATCAAATATGATAGCTAGTACTAATGAACCTAATGTTAAGACTAAAGCTACTATCCCTGCTGTATTGGCAATAGATGCTAATGTTTTATATCGTTCCTGTTCATTATCTTTAGTCATACTATCTCCCCTTAAAAACATAGTTAACAACTTAATTATATGTTAACATAAATTCTATTGAACATGTATTGTGTATAAAAACACCCATCAACACTTAGAGTTAATGGGTCATATTTATACTATTTGTCTTTTTTGAAATTTTCTACAAAAGCTTTTTAATATCCTCAATCAATGATCTGCTACCGATTAAATTAGATATGACGCTCATAATAAAGGTTATTATTTTTCCAATGATATCCATATAGCACGCTCCCTTACTATATAAATACCATATTATCCACAATATAATCATATTTACATAATAGATTTTAAAAACATAATTATATTCTTTGAGATATTGCTATATAGATAAAAAGTATTACTTTTCATCTCGTTCACAATAAATAGTTTTTATGCTACGCTTACAAAAAAGGAGCTTTGCTATGAGTTTACCAGTCGCTATTGTCCTAGGTATCATGTTTGTACCTATCTACGCTTGTTTTTGGGCGTTTATATTCCGATGGGAAAATAACAGAAGAGTTAAACGTAACAATTTCGAACCAATGACTAAGAAATCATTCTATGTTCTTTTGTTAGTTCATGCAGTATCCGCTATTCTTATGGTGATTTCTGCAATTTATATAAGTTATTTTAGTTAAATTAAAATGACATACATAAAAAGGAGTTTTAATGTGGATATACTCATCGGATTACTTATTAAAATAATAGATATCATTGTGAGCATAGTTAGCATTTTCGAACGAAAAACAGCAAAGCTATTGAGTAAATTGTCTAAAAGTAAAGATAAGACAAAGGGGTAAAATTTAAGAAGGGTTTAAAATGAATAAAGCAATGATTGCCCATCACACGCTTAATATTTTATTAATGATCATTCTAATAATAGTAAATCATTTTAATGTTTTAAGCTTACCAGTTTCAATTATACTAGCCATTTCAATTACAATTAATGCCGCTTTATTAATCAGAGCAAACAGAAAGAAAATTGAAAATGATGGCGTTACTATAGATGACTATAAGAAAAAATAATATAACTTAGATTGGAGAGATATCATGAAACATAAAAGTACTATGCCGAATTCTAAATTGATGACAACTACATTCCCAATTACCGTTTTATTACATTTATTCTTCATTGTTCTATCGATTTATAATATATTCATTAAAGATAGTACAATCGCTATATCACTCTCTATATTTAGTTTAATCATTTTCACTTCTATGTTAACACTTACAATTAATGCATATATAAACTACAAAAGACAAAATAATTAGATTGGAGAAATCACTTGAAGGTTGGTAGTTACAAAATTGATGAGTTTTATCTAATCATGATTGGTGGATTTTTAGTAACTCCTATTTTTGTAACATTCATGCTAATTTCAGTAGTCATAATGGTTATTATTGGGTTAGAGAAAGAAGAAGATTAATAGTTAAAAATTGTTTTCATTTAAATTCTTGCCATCATATTTTTCATACCTTTCCCAATTCTCAAACCACAAAAATAACCCCGTAGGTATATGCCTACGGGGTTTTCAGATACAATATCTATTATTGTTCTTCTTTAATATGCTGCTATTTTATGAATAATCATTAGTATTCAAAACGCTGTTAAATCAACGTTTTATAGTGCACATTTCCATTTTAAAAGTCTATGAACATGCACAATATTTCTCTACTTTGCGAACTTTTTGCGAACATATTCTCCTTGCCCTTATAATCAAAATTATGCCCTTTTTTTGCCCTTTCTATATAGTTTTATACTCAGTATTTAATTTCTTTATATATTCCACAACTTCAGTATAATGCAAACTTAAATCATTCATGTAATCATCTAATATTCGAGGTATACTTCTATAATTTAAACTTTTGCAGTATTCTATTTTGTAGCAGTTTATATCCAAACATTCTAAAGGACGTAAGTAATCCTTATCTAATTTTCTCACTAATTTTTCTTCATTCATATCAACACCAATGAATAAAGTCTTTAACTCGTTATATTTAAATACTAGTCTATCATAGCTTAATTCCATTTGACCGGCTATACTATCAGGATTTTCAAAATCTGTTTCTACTAGATATTTATCATTTTTGTAAAATTGCATTTCGGATAATTTTTCTCCAGCATTAACATATAACTTTCCGAAGTTTTCATAATAGTTCACTAATTTTTCTAAATAAAGATTTGTATGTTTAATAGTTTGGTCTATTTTTTCTAATTTAATAAATCTATCATTCTCATTTTTTTGCATTTGTATTTGACTATTCAACACTTGGTTTTGTGAATCTATTTGTTGTTCTAATATCTTTACTTGTTGTATATTTTGAAGGTGAGCTACATATAAAACTCCTATTGTACCAATCACTCCTCCTAGATAACTTCCCCAGAATCCTAACCATCCATTAGTATCACCATTTGCTTTGCCGACTAACGGCAAAATAGTTACACAAACCCCTAATAGTGCTGGCAATAATATCAAAACAGTAAATAGGCTAATTAAAGTCTTTTTATTAAAAAAAGAATGCATACTCTTATTATCTTCCTTTGATTTTTGTTTCATTTCAGAATAATTCCTTTCTATTATTCAATTAAAAACCTTTCTTTAAACATGATCTTTACATCATTCATAAGCGAATCTAATTTGTCATATATTTCTTGAATTTCTTTCTCATCAAGTGACTTTTCTTCTGGATTTAATCCCATTTCTCTTAATGAAAACATTGTTTCGTTTGAAAGTATTAGAAAGTGTTTAATCAAGTTATGTTCAATTTCTGAATATAATATTTCATTTTTCATATTCACTTCTCTTAAATCTATAATATAATCAGATAACTGTTGTAAGGTAAGTTGCCAATTTATTTTATAGACATAATCACTATCTTCACCATACATGTATTTACTATATGATTCTTCATCCAAATTCAATATTTTTTTAGCATTTTCGTTACTAAACTTAAAAGTATATTCACACTTTTTAAATCTTTCTATACAGAACAACACTTCATACATTAACGCGTATGTTCGTTGGTATATTGGGAAGAAATTACTATAGTATTTTTGTTTCATCTCTATTTTTTCCCGATAATCTTCGATATTTTTATCTTTATTTTCAGAATATTTACTTTCTATTTTTTTATATAAGACAGGTGATATTAACCCTATTAAATAAATTAGTATTCCTATAAAAGCACTCATTAGTTCGACTCTCCTTTACATAATAATAAATTACTTCTCTCAATAAAGGTAGTTATTTTTTCATGTCATCGACCTCTATTTAATAAAAAAACACCCACCAACACTTATGCTGATGGATGTCCTTATAATTATTCGTCAAAGCTCCCGATATCATCAATAATCATCAAACTATTTGGATATTTTTCATCAATTTCCTTAAACGCTTCTTGCTGTTCTTCTTGACTACTTCCTGTTACATCAATGAATAAGGGCACCGGTGCATTTATATCCACTTTATCCGTAAATATCTTGTGATACTTACCTAATAAATCTCTAGCTTTCAAACGATCACTTGCTTTTATTGGTACTTCTACCATCTCTACATGTTCACTATACACTAACATCTTACGTCCTGTATCTGGATTCTCGACAAATTCACCTTGTTTAACTACTACTTCTTTAGTTTCTGTTTCATCACCAGTAGCAGCATTAGTAAGTATATGTAACAGCTCTTTAGCAGTTAATACACTTTCATCCATATACTCTTCTTTTTGCTTTTGTATATATTTAGACACCTTTTCATTCTTTAACAGTCTACTGCCCTGTACATGTGCGCTCTGTGGACTGTAACCAGCCTTTATAGCCGATTGCGTTACATTTAATGTCTTTAGGTATTCAGATACAAACTTCTCTTGTCTAGGGTTTAATTCACTCATTTAATCACCTCTATTTAAAAAGGCTAGGCATAAGCCCAGCCCTATTTTAATATTATTTAATCTTTCTGTTTTTCTTAGCAAGTTCAAGTATTTTGTCGCCTGAACTCTTTTCATTTTTAGGCAAGTTCGATTTAATGTCTGCTACTACTGCTTGTTTGAAAACATCAATTATTTCAGCATCAAGATTAAGTGGTTCCTTCATTTTATTTAAAACATGCTCTGTATTATTTAATTTATATTGCGTATCTTCCATATTATTTAGCTCCTTTTAGTTTCAATTTTTTGTTGTATATAAACGGTAATTCACCAGTACTTATGAAATCACTGTATAAGGTTTCCCGAAAGTTATTTATTAACTCTCCTCTAATTGATTTATCATTTTGAGATTTCTTAAATATATCTTCACTCTGATATACATCTACAAAACGTGCATGTTCATCGGCGAAATCATCGTTTACAGCTTCTATTTTTTCAATAACTGAATTGTATTGATTCATGATGACTTTCAATTCCTCTAGCAATTCACCTTTTTCATTAGCATATAAATATGGTAATTCCTTTTGATGTTTCAGTAATTCTATCGTTTTCTTATCTCTTGCTTCCTGTGAGACTTCTTTTTTCGTATCAAGACGTTTATTGATTGCTTTAAGTTTATTATCATCTTCAGCAATAACAGTAAACAATTCATCAGCCTTTTCATCTTCACCACTAGCGATGAGTTCTTTATATTTAGACTGGTTATCTTTATTCTTAGCTTCCAAATCTTTTTTCTGTTGAGTTAAATCTAAAATACTTCGTTTTTGATTATCAATATAATCATTATATTCATCGAATAAATGTTGTGTTTTCATTTCGTCACTCCTTAGCTATCCATTAATTTTTGTAAATCTTCTCGTACCTTTTTAGTGAAATTCTGATAAACGGGGAACATGAACGTTTCTGGCTCCATAAAGCGTGTACCATATTCTATAAAACTTGAATATCCAGCCTTAGAAGTAATTTCATATTGTAAATTACCTGTTTTAGCTGCCTTTACCATTCTTGCTAAGTTACCTGTCCAGTAGCCCTTATTCATAACACTTTTGGCACTTGCTACTGTTTCATTAGCAAATTCGTTAGCGTTTCCCTTTAATACTTGATCTACTTCATCATCAATATTATTTTCCATCTTGTCGAATGCAGCGATTAAATCATCAAGTGAATCAGTCATAAATCCCTCTCTTCTCCAATATTTATTTGTCGAGCTCGTAAATCTTCATTAACAATCGCATCTCTATAAATATCTTTTTCTGGTAAATTTATCGTTTCACCATTCTGCTTTTTTCTTTCCATTTGAACGTTATTACATATTTTATTTATTGCATTTTCATATTCTGCTAATGATTCAAAACTAGATTCGTTAGATAATCCAGCTCCTATATGACTTTCTCCAATCACCTTGCCACCCCTCCTTCTAAACCCTCATTCTTCTTAAAAGATCTGTCTTGTTGTTTATTTTGTTTCACAAACGCTTGCTTCTTCAACTCTCGTTGACGTTTATATTCATCTTTGCGTTGATCACGTTGATTCTGTGAAGCTTTATATAATTGTTGCTTTAAGATATCTACAATATCTGGATTATAGGCTCCATGAGACTTCATAAAACGCTTAATATCGTTCTGTTCATTAATCGAATACTTATTTATCACTTTATAGAACATCTTCAATTCTCGTCGACTCTTGCGTGTATATGCTTCTAGCTTTTCTTTTTGTTCTATTATCTCTATTGCTAATGTCTCCAATGGGAAACTCTCATAATATATCTGTTGCAGAAATTCATCGCTCGCTAAATGAGGATATGTACGCTCGTACATCATTTCAATGTCATTTTCGACTGCGCTTATCTTTTCAGAAATAAAATAAGGATTAAATCTTGTTAGCAATTCATAATCACTAACTTCTTCTTTAATTTCATATATCACTGGTGGCTCATATGTGCCATATTCCAACACTGGTTGATTATCAATAATAATAGTCACCTACTATACTTCTAGTTTCTTAATAGCTTCATAACGTCTTACACTGCCATCTATAAGTCTTTGTATACTGTACATAGCTTGTTGCTGTTCTTCTTTATTACTAATCATATAATAGCCACGTTGCCCCTTTTTATAACTACATCCTATAGGGTATTCATGTCGTTCAATCAAGTTACTTATCACTGATCTAATCCAACGTTCGTTCGTACTATTAATTTGATAACCTAATTGATTTAATATCTTCTCTTTAGTAATATATTTACTTGGAGCATTTCTTATCACGTTGAGTACCTGCAAGTGGTCATCGGGTAAGGTTTGCTTCTTTTTTTCTTTCACTAATGTCATTATTTTTTCACCTCGATTCAATTTACTTTATACAGTAATTATACCATTTTTACACGTTTTAAACAAACAAATGTTCGTTTTACGATGATATTTAACAAGAGCTTAACATTCTTATAAACGTTAATTTAGCGGTCTTTATTATACAATCCCATATAATGTCATAGATAACCAATAAAGAACTAATGTTCGTTTTTATTGTAATACTTCCACATATGTCCACCCTATGTAATTCAACACTTCATCCTTTCTCATCATGAAGGAATGGAACGTGCCCCCTTATTCACATAGAACCTTAGTATTTCTTAGTATTTTTAAACGGTAATCAATTCATCTAGTGTTAACTTCTCAAATTGACTAAAAGCTACCGTAACGATTCGTTACCCCATCTATAGCGCTCAAAATGTCAACATTTGTTAACACTCCCCCTACTTATTCAAAATCTTCAACAAATCTCAACAAAATAAGCAATTAATATAAAGGGGGTCGTGAAACACGACGTCATAAAAGGACTAAATGAATCGTCCTCCTCTTAATTCAATCTATAGCTCTATCTATCTAACCTGTGCCTTAAATTAGGGCAGTGATACACTCACATTTTCCAACAATTAGAGAAGTTTTATGCCTACATTTGCCAACATATAAAGCTATCATTTGCTCATATTTACAAATACTTTTAATCGATCAGATACGCTCTTATACTACAATAATCACTATTCTCTCTTTTATGGCTGCCGAAAATGCCGATTATTCTCTTTTATGGACTCGAAAAACTCGACTTTTCTTTTTTATGGCCTCCATAAATTCCCTTTTTATCTAGTATTTTCTAATAAATGCTAGGATTTGCTATGTTGTATATCCTTATAACAACAGTGTTTCATCCCAACAAAAACCAACATTTTCTAGCAAAAAGGGAGCACCTAAATAGGTACCCCCATCTAATTTCATACTTTAGCTTCATTCTGATTACCGTTAATGATATTAAACTGAACCGGTAACCAACACATTTTATCTTTAGCATCACTTTCTTTTGATGCAACTGGAAACTTCATTACTTTACCAAATGCTAAATAATTAACTAACTCACATGTATCCATTAAAATAACTTTATCTTCTCTTAGTTCATTTATTATGTTAAAGGCTTCTTCAGTCCATCCAGCCCAAAACACGATATTTTCATTTTCTTTACTTAAATATGCAACATTTCCACAATATTCATAACCAAATGCATCAAATATTTGTTCTATTTCGACGAAAGATACACTAGAATTATCTTTTAAATACTTCAATATTTCATTTTTTAAATCTACCATATTCAATTCTCCTTTTTGATTTAAAATTTAGTTCAAAAGAATTACATTCAATTTATTAATCTGTAACCGAAAACCAAAAATCTCGGTTACACTTATAAGCCTTGATATTAAAGGGTTAAACATAAATTTGTAACTGTAACCGAAATATTTACTTACTTTTATATTTTTGTTAAATACCATTTTTATTTTTTATACAGTAACTCATCTTTTTTCGGTTACTCGGTTACAAAACCTCTATAAACATTGATATATCAAGTTAAATTGATGTAACCGAAAACAATTTTTATAGTTGCATTGGGTTACATCAGTTGCATTTAACTAACTATTGCTAAATTTTCATTTATATATACTTTTTCATTTTTATTTTTTGCAGGGAAATCTATATACGTCCCTCTCATTTGATTTAAGTCTCCGATTTCATCAATCAATTCATCCCATGTAACTCGAGCTTGCCCATCTGTTTTCCAATAGTTAGGAAGTAGCTTTTTAAATTCTGAATGGAAAGACCTATTTGAAACTGGCTTGTACCCGTTTTCGTCACAGAATTTTTTGTAGAAACCATAAACTATATATTTAGGTACGATACGTAATCGCCAATTATCAAAGACATTTATCTTAAAGTCATAAATTGGATTAATATCTTGCTTATACTCATCTAACATACGTTTCGAAATATCTGGTATATCAAATTTCTCAAAGTCCATATTAATAGCCTTGTTCAAAATATATTCAAGAACTTGGGGATCTTTTATATATTCATCTTTGAT
Source organism: Staphylococcus sp. Z5-21 (assembly GCF_056529615.1). NCBI lineage: Bacteria > Bacillati > Bacillota > Bacilli > Caryophanales > Staphylococcaceae > Staphylococcus > Staphylococcus sp. Z5-21. The sequence continues at coordinate 2,534,795 of NZ_CP096462.1, forward strand.
TTTTCTGTTCTCATTAACCCCCTTAAAATTAGCATTGAAAGGAACTATCACGAATCTTTTGAACACTGCATCAGTTTTGTCTTTAAATCTAGGCATTCCATTAGATGATTGTATTACAGTACATCTAAATTGAACTGAATATGGTTGTTGGTTTTTAAACTCAATTAATACATAGTCACCAGTTATGACACTTTTGAAATTAGAACCATCATCAATGTAGACACCTACAGGCACATCATCACCTATTACAGCAGTCTTACCTTCAAGCAAACTCAATTTAAATCTTTGGTCAAATTCATTCACTTTTAATGCTGCAATATTTCTTTTCCCAATTAAGTTTATTAACATTTCTTGAAAAGTACCTTTAGCATTATTCCCGTCACCTACCATGAAAATGGCTTGCTTTCTGGTATAGTTACCATTCAAAGAATCGCTAACAACTTGCCATAATAAATGTGAAACTTGTCCATTTTGACATGCAATTTCATCAAACCATTCATCTACATCCCAGTTATCAAATGTTGGCTTAACAGGATTATGGACATAATCTGTGTCAATTTTAGTAGTGAAAACATATTCTGGTGTAAATCTCTCTAAACGTTTTGTATTCTGGTTAAATATTCCATTTTTAACTGGAATTAGATGTGGCGCATTTGTTTTTGGTCTAATTTGAGCCTTATTTTTAATATGATAAATTACATCGTCAGCTTTACGACTATTAAATTTCGGTTCAATATACGATATTAATTTTTTGATCGTAAAAACATTTTGTGTGTAAATACCCTCATCTTCTAAATACACCGATAGTTTAGTATTTTCTTCATTATCGAACAAAAGAAAATTAAGTTCTTGCCTTAGTAGATATGCACATCTATTGGGTTCGATTGTATTTGGTTTACGTCCTTTTTTACCTTCTGCTTCCCATACTTTTTCCATATCTTGTCTTTCTTGGAAACCGATATTTTCTAATCTTTGCTGAATGCTTTCATCTTTTTGATTTTTTTCAATTTCTTCGAAAACTGTTACACTTGAAATCTCTTTCGTCATACAAAGCTCCTTTCTAGCTGTGATTGTGCTTCTTATAAATTGAGGTAAATGTTCGATTTACTTCCCCTTGATCTATAGGTGGATTACATGTTTTAGCCCACGCTGATACCAAACCATATACAAGGTTAGCATCTACATATCTGCGCAATAAATAACCACTAATCGAAGCAAGTGATTGATTGCGTTCTCCTTCACTTACTCCAAAGGCTAAATCACGCCAGTAAGATGCATCACGTTTACTAAAACTTGGTGCATTATTTTTAGTCTTATAACCAATCTCTCGATACCATTTATCTAAAGTTGATTTATCAATAATAGGCGCATCATTGTATCGATATAAGTACATACGGTCTTTACTTGGTTTAACAGGCAATGCCATACAACGACTAGGTTGAAAGCTACCTTCATCTACTTTATGGCCTATCTTATTAGCAACCACTTTAGAATAAATTCTATAATCACCTGCACTTACAGGCTCATTAAGAGGTATTAAGAGCCGTATTCTAGGCGCATCTGTTACGTGACTGAAAGTAGTATGCCAAAACCATGCAACGTTGTTCAATCGCTCTGTAATTGTGTTGTGTAGCGCTCTAAAATCTGCTATCTCGTCATAATCTAATACAATAATGTTTCGATGAATGACATTTTTATCTTCACGATATTTTTCTTTATGATTACCACATTTATCTACACCATCTGATACATCTCCATAGATTGCAGTATTACGACTATACTTATTCTGACTTATCTTAGGTACTTGCAATCGGTTAACTAATTCATTCCATGTACATTCAGTAAATTGTGTGAATGATCCTGCATCTAAATTTTCGTACTCAACAACTGAGACATCAGCATCGTGTTCAAGTTGAATCTTCTCAAATACCAATATTTTCCACCTACCTCTGTAAATACTTGTTCAAATTTGGTAGAATGTATGTGAATTGATTTACACAATCATTCTATTGTTGTGCGTTATCTGGTAAGTTTGCCGACTGTTCAGATAGCGCTATTTCTATGCTCTTGTTAACTTCTTTTATTGTGCATTCCAATTCATCTACTAACATTTTCAATGTCGATGAAACGATGAAGTTAAAATCTTGAAATTCTCGTGATTGATTAGCTAGGAAGTAGTCTTTACCTTTTTCAAATATTTTCTCGGCTTCTTCATCCTCTGTTATTCTGTCACAAACTAAATTCAAAACTGTTTGTAATTTTCTTTCTAAATTCCCATTGTTTAAATCATCTTTGATATTGATTAATTCATTCATTTTCCTACCCCTTTATCTATTAAAGTGTATAATCTTATCATCTTTACCTAATTGAATATTTATACCGTAAAATGCACAAACGTTTTTAAGTCGTTTCGCTTTTTGTTCGAATATTTCCATAGCTTTGTGAAATTTTTCAAATAAATCATCAAGTTCTGATCTAACATCATCAATCAATATGACACTAATTGCATTAGCACCCTCATAGTCGCCTACTTCTCTGTAAGTTTTAACCTTTTCACTTAATACGCCTGATAACTCTGAAAGTCTATCTATTTCACCACTTATAGTACACACTGTATTAGATGAACTTGCCATTTCTTCAATAGCAGTTAAAATTTCTTTAATCATTTACTTTACCTCCATATTTCCAACAAAACTTTCCATTTCTTCAATAGCTGTTTTTAATTCTTCTATATCATCTTTAGTAATAAATTTACTTACATTCGATTCTGAATAATTAGTAGAAAAATCTGTGAAAATTTCTGTGGCCTGCACAAGTTCTTTATAATTTCTATAATCCTCAAGAATTTCTGAAATCTCGTCGTCATTCAAATTAGGACATTCCTTATTTATAACTGATACATCTTTGTCGTAACGTTTTTGCAATAGTTCCATCATTTTTTTAGTGTATTTTTCATCTTTAAAAATACGGTCGTAACTTACTACCTTTTCAATATTTTTATAATCCTGTTTAGTTAATTTATTCATTTTAATTATCTCCTTTTAATTTGTATTGGTCTGCTACTGGTATGGCTATAATGCTTAATAAGCCAAAAATGACTATTGCTAGATAAATATCCTTAAATATGAGTGCAATTAAAACTGTAATTGTAATAATAAACATCATAAATATTGAGTACAATCCCATCATAACCACTCTCCGTTTTTCAATTTTAACCATTCTTCAAACTTTTCTATTTTAATAACTACTAAAGTACTGCTGAGACTTAGGTACATATCTTTTACGCCTCTGTCATTTTCTTTGTACTCATTCAACAACCTTGATGTTGTTGATCTACTGAAACCGAATAACTCTCCAATGCTCTTAGGTGCACAGTAAATTGGATGTGCTTTTACTTGCTCTGGCTCTAGTACCGTATTTTCTTTTGTTGGCTCTTCATTTAATTTGTATGCTCCCATTATTTGACCTCCTCATTTTCAGAAATTCCAAAAAATTCATTTGGTGTTACATTAAAGTATTCACATAACTTCATAACTGTTTTTGTATCTGGATTCTCCGTGCGTTCGTGATACAAGCCATAAATAGACGACCTAGAAATACCAGTGATTTTATGCAACTTCAATGCGCTGATACGATGTTTACCCATTAATAAACTCAAATTGTTATTCATAAATACCCCTCCTTCTTTTGATCAGTTTAAAAAAAGTTATCGATAACTATGTACTTGTTAACAGTACAATAAAACTTTATCATCCGTCTTTAAAGCTGTCAATAGCTTTTCATTTTATTGTTAATAGTAAAAATGGTTTGTATTGTAATACATTATCTTTTATACTAGTTTTGAGGTGAAAAATATGAAATTTTCAGAAATTCTAAAGGCTTACCGATTAAGCAAAAATATTTCTGTAAATAATCTGGCAAAACTCTCTGGAGTATCAAATGCATATATTAGTAAACTAGAAAATAACAAAAGAAAATTCCCTACAATCAGAACTATTTACTTATTACTATTAGGTGTAGAAAACTATTTAAAAACTAATGAGATTATTAGTGATGAAGAGATTAGAAAGTCTGTAATTCAGTTATTAAATTCTTTTATAGACGCTGAAGATAGTAACTTAAAAGATGAAAGTAGCGAAGAGATTACTTCTAATTACGAAGAATTTTATAATGATATGCAAAACAAAGCAGACACTGCCCAAGATATAAACAGACATAAAAACGAACTTATTTGGCTCGATAAAAATAATAGTGAACAACAATCAAAATTTGATATAGCTATAAATGATTTCTACTACCACTTAAACGATGCACATAATGAAAAGTTTTTTAGAGGGGTTCGTCTTGATAACTTCGACAAGCAAATAATAAGAGACATAATTAATACTTATCTACTAAATAAATTAGAACAAGAAACTGAAAATTTAGGCTCCGATATAGATCAGTTAAAAACTAAACTATCAGATTTTAATAGAACTTCCTTATTAAATAAAAAAGAAGTTCAATTGTATTCGAATCATAATAATATTCAAACTCTTAAACAAAAATACGATAAATAATACCTATTACTTATACAAAGGAGCATTACTGCGGAGTACATATTAAGCGCACTAATTAAAATTATAGACTTCATATTAAGTGTGTTTCCAGATAGTTATTTGTATATAAAGAAGATGTTTATACGTAATAATAAAAAGAACAAATAATTTCACCTACTACGTGTCCTAGCACACGTACGCCTATTTTAAGGTTGTGGGTTATATAATACATTAAATAATTAATTATCCTGCTGATCATAAATTAATTATTCATATATAAGGGGAGTTTTTAAATGACAAACTTAACTACTAAGGAAGCCTTTGTATCAGGTTCAATTAAAGGGAAATTAAACAAAGAAGATAGAGAAAAATGGAAAATACTAGATATTAACGCACAAAAAGAATTAATAGCATTATATAAACAAGATAAGACAATGTTTAATAATCGTTTTAAAGAATTAACTTCTCAGATAAATATTAATGACAATAATGACTTTTCTAAAATGGGTTTAAATAATTTTAGTGACAATACAAAAATGATTGCTAATTATTTAAAGCAGCACCAAATGTACGGACATGGTAATAAGTGGCTAAACACAATTTTGAATTCTGGTAGAAATTCTCCAGAAATATATATGGTTAGTTTTTTGAATGATATCGTAGATCAAAATTATGCTATGTTACACGAAATTGACCAACAAAAGCAAAATCAAGAGAAAATCATTAATCAAAACGAACAAATAATTGAATTACTAACTAAAATTGCTGATAAGTAAATCGGAGGGATATCATGGATTATATAGGTTTTGCAGATGCTAAAGAATTTGTAAAAGTAAGTGGTATTTCGAAAGATGATTTAGAAGAAAAAGTTTTTTCTAACATGTCATTCCAAGAAGAATGTATGTATAGATTTGGTAGAGGGCACAAGCGCTATATCAAGATAAGACCAGCAATTGATTTTATAGAACAACACATTTTCATTAGAGAAAGCGATTTATAAGAGTATTAACGGAGGGATTTTATGAAGTTCGGTAAGTACAAGATTGATAAACTCAGTCTATTCTTGCTAATATCTTGCTTAATTATGGGGATTTTTATGCCTATTATTTTAGCACCAGTTTTGCTCGTTTTAGTTTTAGGCTTAAAGAAGGTAGAATAAAATAAAATGATTAGGAGAACACTATTTAATGGCCAAGAATATCAATAAAGCAAATAGTAAATTAAATGCATCAAACAACAAACTAAAACATGCTTATTCAAAATCACATAGTAAAAACATGAAAGTTATATACATGCCTCATTGGCTAGATTTTTACTCAAGTGCTATACATAGCGATGTTACAAGCAATAAGAAGAGGTTTTATAAATCGTATAGTAGAGGCACAGTTGTATATGTAAAATTAGGGAGTAATATTGGTAGTGAGTTTTCTGGTAACCACTTCTGTGTAATATTAGATAACAAAGATAATAAGGGAAAAGAAACCGTTACAATCGTTCCACTCTCTTCCAAAGGTAATAAAAATTATTTGAAGTTAAAAAATTCGGTTTTAAATTTAACAGCAACTGATTTAAAAAATCAAATTATTAACACCAGTAGTAAAGTACAAACGTTAGCTGAAAAATATATTGGTACTGAAAATAAATTTACTCCCGAAGATAAAAAACTCTTGTCTGACTTAAACCAAAAAGCTAGTGAACTAGAAACAGTGGTAGGTATTTATTCTAATCATAAAGGAAAAGACACATACGCCAACATCTCAGCTATTACAACGATAAGCAAAAGACGTATAAGTAAAATAAATGATTCTGACCCTACTGGAACAATAATAATTTTAGAAGACGATATGAATGAAATCGAAAATCAATTAAAGATAAAGTTCTTTTCTAATTGAATAGCAACATTACATCTGATATAATTAATTTACAAATTCCCGGTAACCATTCCGGCTTCATTCTCTTGAAGAATGACATATTCTCAGCATTTTAGCTGAAGGTCAGATGATACGTCATCTGGCCTCTTTTTTTTATTTAAATATCTTTTAAGGAGGGATAACAAATGTGGGTGCGTGAAATTACGAAAAACAACAGTACAGCCTATCGCTATTTAGAGCGCTATACAGACCCTTTAACTGGTAAGTATAAAACAGTATCAGTTACACGTAACAAGAACAATGTACGCAGTCAGAAGGATGCTCAATTAGAGTTAAATAAAATAATTGAGCAACGTCTTAAACATAATAGTACGAAACAACTTGAAAACTTAACGTTTCACGATGCGTGCAATGAATGGTTAGAGCATTACATGACACATTCAGGCTCAAAGCCAACGACTATTAAAGAAAAGACAAGTAATGTTAATACAGTCAAAAGTGCTATTGATAGTAAAGTACTCATCAGTAAGATTACGCACGCCTACTTACAAGACATCATTAATGAATGGGCTAAATTACATAGCATTGGCCATGTTCAATCTCTTGTTATTGTTATTCGTTCCGTTTTCAAATATGCGTTTAAATATTATGATCTGCACGATATTAGTATTTTAGATAAAATAGATATACCTAAGAAAGCAAAAACTAGAAATGAACTACAAGCTAAACGCAATAACTACTTAGAAGATAGTGAAGTAAAGGAATTACTAGAGTGCTTCGACTATCTAATTAAACATAAGAGCCACGCTACACGTAAACGTAATTATGAAATGGTAAAAGCATTAGTAGAGTTTCAAATTAACAATGGCATGCGCATTGGCGAGTTACTTGCAATCAAGACAGACAATGTAGACGTAGAGAATAAAACACTAGAGATTGATGGCACAATAAATTGGGTTACTGATGCAGAAACTGGAGCATTTGGCGTAAAAGAAACAACTAAGACAAGTAAGAGTTATCGAACAATCGGGCTCACAACCCATAGTATTAATTTACTTAAAACACTCATGTTAGAAAATAAAAAAGAGAATCAGTGGAATGATAAATTTATAGATAGAGGTTATATATTCACTAATACTGCTGGTAGCCCTATTGACTTAAACAAGGTGAACAATATAATTAAAGAAGCAACTGATATTAGTTCGATTAACAAGCGTGTCACAACGCACACATTACGTCATACACACATATCTACACTTGCGCAGTTAGGGATAAACCTAAAAGCTATACAAGATAGAGTTGGTCACAGTGACTACAAAACCACGCTAGAGATATACACCCATGTTACAGATCAGATGGCTAAAGATATGATGAACAAACTAGAAAATATTGATATAATATAAAATAAGAAACGAGATAAAAGTAGGTAAAAATTATGATGCATAAGACTTTTTATGGCGATGAATCAGGTTCAATTTCCCAATCTAATTACTTTAGGTGTAAATATTTTATCATCGGTATGATATCAACATCGCAAAAAAAGAAAGTAAAAAGGGTGTTTAGAAAAGCAAAGCAAGATTATTTAAAACACAATAATCTAAACTTAGATATCAAAAGTGAGATCAAGGGTTCTGAAATGCCGATAGACATGAAGCAACACATTTTCAAACAATTGGTAGATAAAACGGACATCACATTCCACTATACAGTGGTTGACAACCACTATTTAACAGAACGTCTTAGAAGTAATCCACACGTAACATACAACTATTTAATTGGTATCTTTTTTAAAGATAACTATCCAGATGGATTAGATTCTATATGTTTAATGTTAGACGAACGAAACAAATCGGTCAAAAAACTAAAAGATTTACAAAACTATCTAGATACCGAATTATTTGCAGAAACGCGCATAAATACTATTGATGTACAGTATGTTAATTCTGAAAACAGTGATTTAGTTCAAGTTGCAGATGTCTTTAATAATCTTATATATAGTTACGCAACTAACTATATGAATGCAAACAAAACTCACACTCTCGAAGTGAAATCAAAGTATCTAGACCTATTCAAAATTTTAAAAGAAAGAATTATAAATACTACAAACTTTCCACGCTCTAAATCGGAATACAGAAGACCCCACTAATAAACATTTTGGTTGTTAAATGTATAGTATCATGATATTATATATACAAGGTATTACTCATAATTCTCTATTATGTGTGGTTTAGCCGTAAAATGACGGCCTTCATAAGCTATCTGTAAGATAGCCACAGTAGAGTTGAGGATACCAATTATACATAAGAATCTATGAGGTTAACTGTTACGACAGTTGCCTCTTTTTTATGCTCAAAATTCCATAAATTCTCACACTCTGCGAATTTTTTGCGAACTTTCCCAATTTCAAACACACAAAAATAACCCCGTAGGTATATGCCTACGGGGTTTTCAGATACAATATCTATTATTGTTCTTCTTTAACATATGGTAATAATGCCATATGACGAGAACGTTTAATAGCTAATGTCAACATACGTTGATATTTAGCTGAAGTACCTGTTACACGACGTGGTAAAATTTTACCACGTTCTGAGATAAAACGTTTTAATAATTCTGTATCTTTATAGTCGATGTGTGTAATTCCGTTTGCTGTGAAATAACAAACTTTTTTACGACGACGTCCGCCTCTTCTTGGGCCACCTGCCATGGTAACTGCCTCCTTTTAAGAAATTTTCATTTTTATATGTTCTATATAATTAGAATGGTAAGTCATCATCACTAATATCAATTGGTCCGTTTGCATTTGCAAATGGGTTATCAGATTGATTATTGTTTGATGAGTTATTGTTGTTATTACTTTGATAAGATGACGTATTTTGTCCTGATTGTTGTCCGCCAAAGTTTTGGAAATTATTGTTATTTCCTTCTTGACCATGACGTTGGTTTTGATTTTTAGGTTCAAGGAATTGAACACTATCACAAACCACTTCAGTCACAAATATACGACGACCTTCTTGGTTTTCATAGCTACGTGATTGAATGCGACCGTCAACGCCAGCTAAACTACCTTTAAATAAGTAGTTGTTAACATTCTCTGCTTGTTTTCTAAAAACGACACAGTTAATGAAATCCGCTTCGCGTTCCCCTTGCGCATTTGTAAACGTACGATTTACTGCTAGAGTAAAAGTCGCAACACTCACGCCTGAGGGTGTTGTTCTATATTCTGGATCTTTAGTTAAACGACCGACTAAAACAACTCTATTTATCATTTAAGCGACCCCCATCTATTATTTTCTAGTTTTATCTTCGTCTTCACGAATTACGATATAACGGATTACATCGTCAGAAATTTTAGCTAAACGTTGGAATTCGTCAGTAGCTTCATTATCAGCTGTTTGGATACGTACGATATTGTAGTAACCTTCACTGAAATCGTTAATTTCATAAGCTAAACGGCGTTTGCCCCAGTCTTTAGCTTCTAAAACTTCTGAACCGTGAGAAGCTAAAATTCCGTTGAAACGTTCAACGACTGCTTTTTTAGCATCTTCTTCGATATTCGGACGAACGATGTACATAACTTCATATGTTCTCATTGTATAATTGCACCTCCTTGTGGTCTATGCGGCTCATCATCAAATGTGATAAGCAAGGAATAATTTTCATTACTCACAATCAAGAATTATAGCACATGCCTTTACATTTTACAATGGGTTTACCACGTTATAGCACGTTAAATTTCATAGTTGTTTCATATGAAACATTATGAAATTTAATCATTCACGATATCTATCAAAGCATTCAAGTTAAATAAACATGACATCTTTTACGATTATATTTTCAAATTAAATCATTATTCAAATACTAATTAATATCAATAAAATTTAAATATCTTTTAAGGTAAGGTTGAAAAGTATATTTAATTCTAATAGCATATCAACTATATTATTTTTTGATGTCATATTTACTATTTTTCAAAATAAATTTCAATAATCTACATAGATAAAGGGGATGCTTATGTTTTCAAAATTCAAAAAAGGCTTACTTGCAGGAAGTGTATTTTTTGCATCAACGGTCATTATCAATACAACTTACGCCTCCGATAACCCTTCTAACCAAAAAGGTACAATGGGTTATGGCTATCAACAATATTTAGAAAAGCATCCAGATAAAGCGTCTCAACAAAAACAAGAAAGTGGCTCTAAATCCATGCAAGCCGAATCTGGAACAACGCAATCTGGTGAACGTGTGTTGGATATATCTGAATGGCAAGGTGAGTTAACGACACAAGAAGTCAAAGACTTAAAAGAAAATTACGATTTCATTATTATAAGAGCACAATATGGTTCAGAAAAAGTGGATGCTGCATTAGAGCACAATTCTGCTTTATTAGATAAAAACGGTTTAGACTTTGGTGTATATTCCTATAGTATGTATGAAAATCCTGACGACGCAAGATACGAAGCGCAGACACTTTACAATCGCGCTCCAAAAGCGAGTTTCTATATCAACGATTTTGAAGAAAATACTGTAACTTCTGGTACGCCTGAAGAAAGCACAGACGCTTGGTATGATGAAATGAAAGGATTAGCTGGCGATAAAAAAGTATTATTTTATTCTTATGAAAATTTCATGGTAGAAAATGCTTCTAATTCTGTAGGTCAATATGATGGTTACTGGTTGGCAAATTATAATCCAGGTCAACCTACACGTGAACACGTCCTCTGGCAATATACAGATAGCTATGCATCTCCTGAATTAAATCAAGATGTTGATGCAAATTATGTAGGACCTGGTGTCGAAACATCTTGGTTCACTTCGTAAAAATTTTAACCTTGATGTTATTTTAAAAGTGCGTTTTCTTTATCAACGCTGTACTTCTAATTTTAACACCTCAAATTGAAGCACACCGCATGTCACTCACATAAATATACAGATTAGCAAAACCCCTCATTACTCGTTGTAATGAGGGGTTGCTTTGTATCTTATACATTAAATCTAAAGTGTACAATGTCTCCGTCTTTCATAATATATTCTTTACCTTCTAGACGTTGTTTTCCTGCTTCTTTAGCGCCATTTTCACCATCGAATGCCACGTAATCGTCATAGCTCGTTACTTCGGCACGAATAAAACCTCGCTCAAAGTCTGTATGAATAATACCCGCGCATTGTGGTGCTGTCATTCCTTTAATAAACGTCCAAGCGCGCACTTCTTGTACACCGGCTGTAAAGTATGTTGCCAAACCTAGCAAGTCATAAGTTGTACGAATTAAACGATCTAAACCTGGCTCTTCAATGCCTAAGTCTTCTAAGAACATTTCGCGATCTTCATCTTCTAAGACAGCAATCTCTTCTTCAATTTTTGCGCTAATGACAATCACTTCTGAATCTTCTTTTGCTGCATATTCACGAATAAGTTTTACTTTTTCATTATCGTCATCGCCGATTTCATCTTCACCTACGTTAGCAATATAAAGCATTTTTTTAGATGTTAACAACTGTGCTTGGTCGATAAATTTTTGATCTTCTTCTGTGAATTCCAGACTTCTTACTGGATTGCCTTCTTCTAAAGCTTCTTTAATTCTTGATAAAATACGTGTTTCATTAACCGCATCTTTATCTTTTTGGCGTGCCATTTTCTCCACTTTTGGTAAACGTTTGTCTACAGATTCTAAATCCGCTAACACCAATTCCATGTTAATGACTTCAATGTCATCAATTGGATCTACACGACCTGAAACATGCGTTACATTATCATCATCAAATGCACGAACGACTTGGCAAATCGCATCTACTTCACGAATGTGAGATAAGAATTTGTTACCTAGTCCTTCACCTTTTGAAGCGCCTTTAACAATACCTGCAATATCAGTGAATTCAAATGTTGTTGGAATTGTCTTTTTAGGTTGTACCATCTTCGTTAAAACATCTAATCTGCTATCTGGTACTTCGACAATCCCTACGTTCGGATCTATCGTAGCGAACGGATAGTTTGCTGCTAAAGCACCTGCTTTTGTAATTGCATTGAAAAGTGTCGATTTACCTACGTTGGGCAATCCAACAATACCTGCTGTTAAAGCCATTATTCATTCTCCTTATTATCAGTATCTTGTTGGGATACTAGTATTTTTTTTATTTTTTTATTAAAAGTTTGTCTTGGAATCATGATACTTCTTTGACAATTTTCACATTTTATTCGGATGTCAGCACCTACACGAATGATTTTAAAACGATTCGTGCCACATGCGTGTTGTTTTTTCATTTCTACAATATCATTTAAACCGTAATTGGATGTCATTCTGTAACACCTCCGACCGTCTTAATCATTATTTTTGCTGGTTCGCATCGTACTGTACCATCGTTGGCTGTGGTGTTTTAATTTCTTTAAGTTTAAATAATTTCAAGATTTCTTTTCTTAAAATACGCGCACCTGACGCACCTTCGCCTGGAATTGTCTCTGCAGACACACTCAATACGATTTCGTTATTTGTAATCGAATTAACACCTACTACTTCTGGTGTCGAGATAAATAAGTAATATTTAGATCTAATAGATTCAAAATATGTCGTCAGTACTTCTTCCACATAATCAATGTCTTCTGAAATAGATACTGGAATTTCAACAATTGCCTCACCATTTATAACTGAGTAATTGGTAATTTCCCCAACACTCCCATTCGGTAGCGTTGTTAATTCACCTGTAATGGTATTAATGCGCATTGATCTTAAACCAATCGATTTCACTGTGCCTTCTGCCACGGGAGAACCACTATTACTAATTTTAACATAATCCCCAACATCAAACTGATTTTCGAAAATAATGAAGAAACCTGTAATAATATCTTTAACAATAGTTTGAGCACCAAAACCTACTGCAAGACCAACGACACCCGCACTGGCAATAATGCCACCTACGCTTATACCGAATTTACTTAAAATGGTCGTCAGTACTATAAACCATACCACATAAGATACTACATTTTGAACTAATGATATCAAAGTTTTCGAACGCTTTTTATTCCCACTTTTGCCTTTATTTTGAATTTTAAAGAACTGCGCAATGGCTTTATTCACAAAACGCAAAATAATCCATGCCGCGACAACGTATACAATAATCATAATCAGATTAGATAGTAAAGCTTGATACGTTTCCGGCTTTGTTAAAGGTTCTATAATTGAATATAGGATACTTTTAATTTGACCCAACCATATTCCCTCCTAATATAAGTCTCTTTATCACTGTATTATACTCATTTTAGCAATGAAACAAATCCAACTTGCGCTTTAGTTTACAAAAATGAACAAGGGGACGCATTGCTTATGCATATATAAAGTTTAACCTTTTCTAGTTTATTAAAAATATAGGCTTTAGCAAAGTATTTTAGCAATGCTAGATACATTTTTTAATATTTATACTTAAAAAAAGACAAAAGAAAAAGAACCATAATTAAAAATTATGATTCTTTAACACCCAATTAGTGATATTACTATATTAAACCTATATAATTCAAGTCTTTTTAATTAATTTATAACTCCTATAAGATTTAAACGCATTCATTCAAATATCCTGAGGACTATATTAATTTTATTATATTTAATGACCCACACTCATGAACTTAAATAATCAAATTAAATATAATTGGATTTTAATAAATATATAATATTAACATTCTAACATTATTTTTATACATCTAGGCATTTTGCTACAAAAAAATATTAAATTGTTATAATATTCAAATAAAGGAGGTGGGTCGTATACTAGCTAACTTAGTAGAACAAATTCTTTTTTTAATCCTAGACCAAATTGAATAACGCACAAGTTGTTACGTACAATTTATGAAGAAGGGGTTTGAATGATTGAAAACATTATTGAACTCATTTTCAAGTCGCTTTTAAAATAATTTGAGCACTGCTTTACATGAATCCTTTCGTTGTCGTTGTTGTGCACCAAACCCAAACTACATACATGATGAGCGTCCTTTACGCATGTTAAGAACACAAACTCAAACTGTATTTAGTTTACAATCTAATAATTGATTTTGAGCACGATTTGAGCACGATTGTTATATCTTAATAAAAGAATCTTAATTAAAGATTATGAAGCTTTAACACCCAAATTTATATGATAAGTTATTACTTTAATGTATTGCACTTTCTAACATTTATGAGTAATGAACCAAGCGCACATACTGTCCCTTACAACGGTATGTGCGTGTTTTGTATCTTATATTACTTATACTGTCTCTGCAGCCCTTTAAAATTAAAACTACTGATAATACAAATGCCTTTGCTGATTACCCGACGCCATGCGCATTCCATGTAAAAAACACACATCATTTATCCTCATATTTCAATAAATGACATGTGTATTTTCGGTTTCATGTTTGTTTCCATTATTCAATAATTTGTTTTTCTAAATCGTTATGCAATTTAAAAATGATAATTCTTTCACCTGTTCTAGAACTTAAATCTGTATGAAAACTTTTCACTTTTTCGCCTGTTATAGACAGCACGATTTCATCAAGCGCTTCAATACCAGATTCAACCAGTTTAGAACGTGTTTTTTTTTATAGTTAACAAACCTTCATTCGTTTCACACACTTTGTACTCTGCTTGAGTCAATACGCCATGTAAACTCACAATAATCATGTTACGTAATATATCCGTTTTAACTGACAGAGAGCCCCGGCCAAGGAAGTCTTTTTCCCATTGGGTAATTGCTTTGCTGATTTCAGACTCATAGCGACCTTTGGTCATTTTCATAAAATATGCATCTCCTGTAGAACTAAAATTAGAAATTCATTTTAACAAAGATAACAGTACCATTTTTTAATCACTTTCTCCATAGTTCTGTCATATTCCCTAGGAAATAACATTGGTTGTCATACGTTAACAAATGCTATGATCCATCATGTTCAATTTGCTTTAACTAAGCTTTTTTAACCGCGTTTGACCATTCATGCCAGTGATTGTCTTCGTCAACACTTGCTAAACGAACCCAACCATGCATGACTTTCTGCTTAAATGTTTCATCATTTTCTAATAACCGACTAATAAAGGCTTGTGGTGCTTGGATTACAACAACTAATCTAATCGGTGAATGATACATCTTATTATCTGCTGACATCACGGATTGCCATGGTAAACCGGTCAATAAATCACTTGCATTACCTTGCATCACGCCGATACCTGCAGTCACTGATTGCGTTGTTTTACTACCACTTCCGTAATAGTGCGGCGCAACCGTAGATGCGTAATATTGTAAGTTAATCCATTGCGCTACAAGTGCTGGACCCGCAATAATATTTTCTAAAATAGTGCCATTTTCATCGTTTTTCCAATTATAATTATGCAAAAATGCTCTTCCTGCTAAATCACTCTGTTTAGTTAATTCACGCTGACCAATGATAAACGCTGCATTTTTAGCTAGACCCCATTCAGGTCTAATTTCACTCCAATCATTCGTTAATCGATACACTTCATGATTCGGATTGCGATCAGTTAAATTATTATTCGGCAATTGAGAGAGGCGTTTTTTATTTGCTTGATAACTAATTTTAGGCATTGCCGCTTCAATATTTTCATATGCATTACGTGCCGCTTCTGTAAGTTCAGGTACGTAAATCCATGTCAATGTATCAATAGAAGTTTGATGTTCTGCAGCAGCGAAGATTGTCGTCTCAGGAATAGCTACACCTTCTTGCAACAAACCTTGTCTCACTTCTGGCAAATTACATAACTGCGCCAATACTTTTGCATTAAAACCACTCGCCGCACCACCACATGCACCACAATCTAATGACGCTGCATAGGGATTATTGGCACTCTGACTTCCATGTCCACACATGACAACTAACGGTGCGAAATCGTCTGTTAAGTCCATCAACTTGAGCGCTTGTAGAGCGTAGTTCACTTTTTCTTCATCTGTAAAACCAACCGGCAAATCATCTTCCAAATGTATGTGGCGATGATTGTGCTGATGTTGTGGTTCATAATTTAAAGTCAATGCAGTATCATTGGGTTTCTTTAACCAACTTGTATAAAATTTTCGAATAACACTGCCAACACTTTTCGGTATAAAACTACGTGTAAACATTTGTAGCGATAACCACGGACCACTTAATTCTGGTAATAGTAAGCTAGGCAAGACATTTTGTTTCATTTTTTTAAATGTATACGTCACTGATTCTAATGCATGTTTACGTTGTTGGAATGCATTAGGCTCGTGCTCATGAGTATATTCTTTAATTTTATGCTGTGGCTGGTTCATTACAGGTAATGATGGATGACTATACTTTTTACCCAGTTCCGCTTTTTCGATTGGTAAACCGAAAAATCCAGCTATACCAATAGTTTCAAATGGACCATTAGCTTCAATGTGCTTCCTAAACGGTTCAGAACGCACATCAATACAAAATGCCATTTGTACTAATGTTTGTGATTGTTGTTCAGCCTCAACGCTTGATTTCGGTCCGATCATTGCTTTCAATTGTTGATTATAAGTCGCTTCCCAAGCGTCTAACCATAATTTTCTACAAAATTGTTCATTGAATCGATACGCAAATTGAATATGTGCTTGTTGTGCTTCGATAGATAGAGCTTTCCAAGATTGCATTGAAAAATTGCCCCACTGGATCCATGATGCAATCAGCTCTTCTTTATTCATATCATTTAAATCTTCAGGCTGTGATACAGGCAAATATGGCTCAACAATTGCCCATTCCATAGCAATACGGATAGCAAGATAAGAAAAAAGTAAGTCATGCACTTTGTGATTATGTTCATCTTGCCATAGCATCATGCCAGCCCAACCAGGTAAAGATAGTAAGTGATTTTCTAAATATGTTTGCGCGTCTGCCTCTGAGATATTTAAATAGCTTAATGCTTGTTGCATTAAATCCTCTGCCTCATTAGGTAATGATTTTAAACGTGCGCGTTGATCTTTGGTTAACGCAGGATCATACGCTACTAATCTACGCCAAGCATAGAATAATCCCTTGTCACGATTTGGCATTGTCCATCCAGATTGTGCATCATCAATATATAATTTACACCACTTAATCGTATGGTAATCCACCGTATCAATCAGTCGTTCATTTTTTTCATCTAAAATGTATGTACTCTTTAACGGTACAGTATTTTCAGATTCAAATTTGACCTGTTCATTTAAATCACTAGCTAACGCTTCTAGCTGCGATTTAATATCCGTAGGTGTTTCCAACGTCTCCAATTTCAATGCGTTACGGCCATATTGTGCTGCATTTTCTCTTGGAATCTTTAATGCGGTATCATTTAACCATTGTTGAAAAAATTGTTCTACATACGCATCATCAATTTCGCCTTTTTGATTGGCTTCCAAAATGGTCATTCGTGCAGGATACATATCTACTTTGCGCGTTTCTTTTAGCCAATGGGCAATTTCATCAAATGATTTATGTTCTAGCCTTGCCCACGGACTTCTAGCAGCGAACACTGAAATAGGTGACAATGGTACGATTACGTTACTCGCACGTGTAACTTTATCATGTATATCATCAATATATGTCGACGCTTGCGTTGATTCTATCTTTGATACGCCCATTTTAATGCCCTCCTTTAGATAAATATGATTTCAAATAGTTAGGGTGTCGTTCTACCGATTCAAGTTTCGCATCACCTAATCGTACAATCCACACGTATAATATCGAGAATGCTTTAGACGAACGATTACGTGCTACCCAAGTACTCATCAAACTACCAAATAGCAATAATACTGCAACTATCACTACTGCAAACATTGGTGGTTGTGCGCTATGGAATGTGATTGTATGTAAAGCGCCACTGAAAAAGTGATGTACAATATAATAGACTGCACCAACCACAATGAGTACAAACAAGCCCATCATACGACCAAATCGACCTTCTCCAAACGCAACAAGTTGTGTCCATGATACTGATAACGACCATGCTAAAATCAAACCACTTAATAGTCGATAACCCTGTTCTGGCGCTGATAACCAAAAGCCTAACCCGATTGCGATTGCAAGACCTCGACCAATTAGAATCCATAGATAAGACATGCGTTCATTAACTCGGCTTGGAACGTTAAAATGATGCACGGCTGAACCAGAACGTAAGAATAACGTCGCTTTAAACAAACCGTGCAATATTAAGTGAATGATTGCAGGAATGTAGGCACCTAATGCACACTGAATTAACATAAAGCCCATTTGACCAATCGTTGATCCAACAAGTAATCGTTTATAATCAACATGCACTAAACTAATACCCGCACCAATTAAAACAGATACACTTGCAAACACAAGTAAGACCATCGTTGCGATGTCACCATTAAATAATGGTGAAAAACGTGTCAGCATAATACCACCCGCATTAACAATCCCCGCATGCATGATTGCTGATACTGGTGTAGGTGCTGCTACAGATTCAATCAACCATCTTTGGAATGGCCACTGTGCAGCTGGTACCATAACCGCTAATATAATTAATATATTGATTCCAAATTTTGACCAAGCATTGATCTGCGCTAAATTACTCTCTGTAAATATAGCAGTGTAATGCCATTCTCCTGTTACTAAGCCGATCCAAACAACAGCGATTGCTAAAGCTATCCAACCTAAGAAGAACAACTTACCTGTCACAATTGCTGCGGCTCTTGTAACTCTCCAAGCACTCGTCAAACTAATTAAAAGTGTTAGCCCTATTAAAGTACAACCCCAGCTTATAACCATTATGCGGATGTCACCAGTTAACCATGCCATTGCCGCAAAACTTGTCGTCAATGTAAATAACATGAAATATTTTCGATAGCTTCTATCTCCAGCTAAATATCGTATACAATAGCGTTGAATAATTAATCCGATAAATAAAACAAAAAACGCCATTAACCACGCTAAAATATCTAAATACCATAAACCAGCTTCAACCTGATTTGAAGCAAATAGGAGTCCGATAAATGCTAGCAACGGTGGTAAAGCAACGATACAAATATGTATGCGCACATAAGCAACTGGAATACGTTTATTTAAAAATATAATTCCGCTCAGTGCAGCAATAATAATAGTGATGAAAAAGATAGTTAACAGTATAGATGCATTAAACGATGTAAGCATTTCAGATTCTCCTTTGTAAGATATAATATAGTGCAGACTACTTAATTACATGATAGGTTGCGTAGTACACCACAAAAAAGCCGACAATATATAATAAACCCTGAACGATTCATTACCATTGTCGGCTTCATAACAACGCACTTCTTTTAAATCTATAGTGATTTGTTTTGCTACCTAATATATAATTCCATTTTTTAATTTTAACTATAAAAGTTTTACTTCACGCAATATGTCGTATGATTTGAACTTTTAACTCTTATTCGTCCACCTTTTCAATTTGCCAATATTTCTATTAACATCTTGCTAAAGCCGTAATATCAATTAAAGCGCGTCCTTCAACGACTATATTTATTTTTATTTAATATTACTACTATATAATCATTATTCGTCATTGTCAAGAATAGCTATATTCATTCATACTGATAATAAGTGGAAAATACATAAAATAATAGAAACAAATAATTTTTTTAATATAATCAATATATATTTATCCGATTATTATTATCGACTATTCTTGTATTACGAATGATAACTTTACCTATGACGCATTTGGAGGTGTAAACATGGAGCATGCTCAAGATAAAATCACTATGCGTGTGATTTTACTTGCAGGGAAAATATTATTATCTTCAGGCGCGGAGATTTCTCGTATAGAAGATACAATGAAACGAATCGCACAATGTATGGGCTACCATAATAGTCAGGGTTATGTGATTAATATTTTCATCAATTTTTCCCTAAGTGAAAATCATGATACACGCATTATCAGGATCAACAAAAATACCACAAACTTGTTAAAAATATTTCAAGTCAATTCTATTTCTCGTCAGTTAGCCAGTAATCAAATTTCAATTACCCAGGCCTTCGATCGTCTAAATCATATTGAACAAGCGACGCTTAGTATTAAATTTTGGAAGAAGTGTTTAGCTGCAGGTGTGATATCACTCAGTTTTTTATATTTACAGGGCGGGAATTTTCAAAATATTGTGATTACATTTATTGCTGGGTTACTTGGTTTTCTAATCGTTGAATGTATGCAAAGTAAATCTACGACCATGTTCATACCAGAATTCGTTGCATCTTTCGTTATTGGCGTCATTGTCCTACTAGGTAGTCAAATATTCAACATTCATCAAACGATAGGACCATCCTTGATTGCTTCTATTATGCCGATTGTGCCAGGTGTCTTAATTACCACAGCCATTCAAGACTTATTTAGCAGACACATGTTAATATTTACAGCCAAATTTTTAGAAGCGCTCGTTATCGCATTCGCTATAGGATCTGGCATTTCTATTGCTTATTTACTATTTTAGGAGGCGTATATCATGACCTTAATCTATGCATTCTTGTTTAGCTTTACTGCCTCTTACTTTTTTGCAGTAATATACGATGCACCTAAAAAATTATTCTTTGCTGCTGGATTAGCAGGTGCATCAGGATATCTTATTAGTTTTATATTAAATGACCTATTACAAATTGATAGTATCTATTCTAGTTTGCTTGGCAGTTTAACTTTAGGTGTGATGAGTCATATCATGAGTCGAATCCTTAAATCTCCTGTGGTCATTTTTATGATTCCCGGTATTATCCCTTTAGTTCCTGGTAGTTTAGCCTATAAAGCGATGCAACAATTGGTAACATTAAACTTTACTGAAGCTAACAATACGTTTATTAGAACTATCCTTATCGCAGGGTCCATCGCCTTAGGCTTACTGCTGTCTGATCAATTATCAAAAACATTGAATATTAAAAAATACTGGAAAGTAAAACGTAATCGTTTATAATACGTGAAAAATCCCCTTGCTATTTGAAATAGCAAGGGGCAAAACGTATGACGGTATAATTGATAATGTTGCATTGTAATTTTTCTATATTTAGTTAAAAATTCAAGTTATACTATTCGTTCTGACTATCATATGTCTTTTTAAATCCTGATTATTCTAAACCTGGCTATCAATGCAGATCGCAATAAAGTTTAAAATAATATGAGCGTAAGGTATAAACCGACAAGTGTTACAAATAATACTGGAATCGTAATTATAATACCTGTTTTAAAATACGTTCCCCATGAAATTTTGACCCCTTTTTGAGTCAATACATGCAACCAAAGCAATGTTGCCAACGAACCGATTGGTGTGATTTTAGGACCTAAATCTGACCCAATCACATTGGCGTAGATCATACCTTCTTTAATTATCCCTGTTACATTGGACTGGCCAATCGCAATAGCATCAATAAGTACGGTCGGTAAATTATTCATGACTGATGATAGAACTGCGGCTATAAAGCCCATGCCTAGAACGCTACTAAACAGGCCATAGTTTGAAATATTAGATAAAGTATCAGCTAAAATGGTTGTAATACCCACATTCTTCAATCCAAATACTACTAAATACATACCAATAGAAAATAACACGATATTCCATGGTGCGCCTTTAATAACTTGCTTCGTATGTACAGCATGTGATTTGCGAGCCAACAATACGGCGTATAAACAAAAAGATATTTTATTCCATTTAATTACAAACAATATAAAAATTACGCATTAGGATTTGCTTACCTAATACGTAAAATTATTTTGATCTAGAAGACTTCCAAGTATCTTTTATATTACGACATGATGTTTTTAAAGAGTTTAATGAGCCCGACTACAATATTTAAAAATATATCCATTATAATAGAAAATATGCTCTCTTTACTTTCTTTATCGCATTTACGCTTTTTCTTGTTGTTGAACATCATAAAAACCTCTTTCAGTAATTGAATTTTGTGATACTAACGTTTCATGCTTCGTATCACTTTCAATGCTTACGTGAAACAAACGACATCATAAAATGCTATTCAACTGCTTTAGGGTTTACACCATATTTATTTGTTTCTTTTTGACCGCTTGTACAACAAACTGCTAATGAAATAATTAAAATCACAATGTACACGACTCCAAAAATAACAGCAATAACTGTTAATGCAGAATTATCGAGTATTGGAATATCTGAATTTATAAATTCACTAAAATCATTAATAACCGCAATTAGAAAAATGATAATGGGTATTAGCATCGTCATACCAACATCGTGAAACCTTCTAACTGTAACAGTGAACATAGCGACTAGGATTAATATATACACAATCCAACCAACAGTATCTTCTATTATTGCTGGAATTGGTAATAAGAAAAAAATGATTTCAAGCATTATATTAATTAGGATATTCATTAAAAAAGGATACCAAAATTCCTTACGCCTCGCTCTACCTTTGATATTAAGTGCATTGATCCAAAATAATTTGTAATAATGTATCATCCCATTGCTCCCTTAATTATGATTTGAATAAATAAACTGACTACTTGCTTCACTTAAACCATAACATGATAACACAATAAAAAACATAATTAATCTCATGTTTTTATTAATTAATTTATTATAATTACATATGACAAGCCGCTTTTACTATAGTCCTATATTTTCTTTTTCATCTTTATTATTATATATTAATTATTCAAAAATACTTATTCTAGTATTTTAAAATATTGTGACACATGTTATGCTTTTGAAAACGCTATAAATAGGAGGCACTATACATATGGAATCATCTAATTTACCTTTAGCGCAACATTTTTCTAGTTTACGTGAAAAACCAACATGGGGTTTAAAACTTATTATTGCAATCGTTATCATCGCGTTATCAGCTACGATTGTTGCATTAACTACGGACTTCAAACAAAATTTTGAAGATGCTGGATTAAGTGGACAACAGCTTGACCAATCACTTGAATTCGCAAAAATTATCAGTGTTGTTAGTGGTGTGATTGGCTCTATCCTTACGATTGGTGTTACTTTTGTAATCATTTTAATTATCTCTAAAATCATGAAATCAGATGCTAGTGCTAAATCTATTTTTTCTGCAACTTTAAGTTATACGATTATTACCAGTACCATCGCACTCATTGTTGTCCTTATCCAATGGATTGCAGGACTATCAGTCACAGATTATTCGATTACAAGTCTTAATATCTTTGATAAGGGGAATCCTATACTTCGTGTGTTTGACTTACAAACGCTTATTAGTGCTTATGTTTTAGGAATCTTGTTTTTTGCAACAAGTCGTTTCTCTAAGAAATCGGCCATTATTTGGTCTATTGCTTACCTTGTCGTAGTTGTTGGTTTCGGATTAATAGGTGCTGCCTTTCAATAATTTTTAATCAGAAAAACAATAATCCCCTCACTACCATTGTAGTGAAGGAATTTTTTAGTATCATAGACTATTTATTTTGCTCTGCTTCTCTTAATTCAATACGTCTAATTTTACCTGAGTTTGTCTTAGGTAAGTCTTCAACAAATTCGATAGCACGTGGATATTT
This sequence comes from Staphylococcus sp. Z5-21, assembly GCF_056529615.1. NCBI lineage: Bacteria > Bacillati > Bacillota > Bacilli > Caryophanales > Staphylococcaceae > Staphylococcus > Staphylococcus sp. Z5-21. The sequence continues at coordinate 2,558,675 of NZ_CP096462.1, forward strand.
ATAAGGTGCTACATCTTGTTTCACATAATTTTGTAATGTCTTAACCGTTTCATCCGTTGCTGGCACATCATCTTGTAAAATCACGAATGCTTTGACGATATTACCTCTGATTTCATGTGGACTCGCAACGACTGCGCATTCTTTCACATATTCGTGTTTTGTCAGAGAATCTTCCACTTCGAATGGCCCAATCGTATAACCAGAACTGATGATAATATCATCTTTACGTCCCTCAAACCAGAAGTAACCATCTGCATCTAATTTAGCTAAGTCACCTGTAATATAATATTCACCTTTTCTAGGTTCCGCTGTACGTTCCGGATCTTTATAGTAACCTTTGAACAGTGCAGGTAAGTCTAACGGCACTGCAATATTACCTACTTCACCTACTTCGGCAAGTTCACCTTCATCATTGATTACTGTAACATGACTGCCAGGAATTGCTTTGCCCATAGAACCAGGACGACTTTCTGTATCTTTTAAGAACCCAATTAATAATGTACTTTCTGTTTGTCCATAACCATCTCTTACTGTAAGGTTGAAATGATCTTGGAATTTTTCAACAACTTCTCTATTAAGTGGTTCTCCTGCTGACACTGCGCTATGCAAATGTTCTAAATTATAATCAGTCAGATTAGGTAACTTCGCCATCAAGCGATATTCTGTTGGTGTACAGCAAAGTACATTAATTTGATAATTTTGCAGTAATTCTAAATATTTTTCTGCATTAAACTTGCCGTTATAAACAAAAGCCGTTGCACCTGAACCCATAATAGATAAGAAAGGACTCCATACCCATTTTTGCCAGCCTGGGGCAGCAGTTGCCCAAACCACATCATCTTCTTTAATACTTAACCAATGTTTCGGCGCCATTTGCATATGTGCATAGCCCCAACCGTGTGAATGAACAACCGCTTTAGGATTACCTGTAGTTCCAGAAGTATATGACAGTAACGCGATATCATCTCTAGACGTCTCAACAGTGTTTAATTGATCTGAAACTGCTGTCTTTTCATCTTCAACAGCATACCAATCCGCTTCTTGACCACCGACAATAAATTTCGTAAGCGATGCGTATTCTTTTACCGCTTTAAATTCATCTATACTATCTGAAGTTACGACGATGGCCTTCACTTCGCCATGCGTAATTCTATATTGTAAGTCTTTAGTACGTAACATTTCTGAACTTGGAATAATAACGAGGCCTAATTTCAATGCTGCGAGATAAATTTCATATGTTTCAATGCAACGCGGCATCATCACTAAGACTTTGTCACCTTTTTGTAGTCCATGTTTTAAAAACATATTTCCGACTTTATTAGCGTGCTTAATTAATTGTTTATATGTGATTTCTTTTGTTTCGCCACTCGCGTCTTCAAAAATCACTGCTTTCTTCATTGCATCAGTCGCAAATTTTTCAATTTCGCTGACAATATTATATTGCTCAGGGGCGATTAAATCTTTTTTATCCATTGTCTATTAACTCTCCCTCAGTTCTATATCTATATTGATTAAAAACTCCTAATATTTCATTTAAATATTCTAGTCCATTGTCATCATAATTTTATTATCTTTGCATGTAAAAAAATATGATTACGGCTACTCAGTAATGAATACTTTCCTATTATAATACAACTACAACGCATTTTGAAAATATTCTGAATTTTAAAAGTAATGTCTTGCCTGATGTGCCAACTAAAATCTCTGAATGATAACTTTGACATTTGCCTCACATCTCATGTAGTATTTTTAACATACAGTTGTAAAATGTTATTGTGCATTTTCTAATCATTATTCACACAAATATTAATCATTACTTACCTAAAGAACTATCTTTTAAACCGCCTTTTTAAAAACTATTTCATTGCTGTCTCGTTCTGTCTGACTACAAATTTAATTTTTCCAGTTTAACTTTTAGATTTAAATTATGTATAGTGCTATAATATAAAATTGTGTAATTTTTATGAAAGAAGTGAGTTAATTGAGTGCAAACGATACTTTCCATGTCGAAAAAAGAATCCCCTTATTTATCGTACTACTATCAGGGGCCTTTATTACTATTTTAAACCAAACGTTACTTGGTACGGCTTTACCGCCAATTATGAAAGATCTTCAAGTATCTGAAAGTACCGTACAATGGTTACAATCCATATTTATGTTAGTAAACGGAATAATGATTCCTATTACAGCATTTTTAATTGAACGTTATACATCGAGGCAGTTATTCTTAACTGCAATGAGTATTTTTGCTTTAGGTACATTGCTTTGTGCAGTGGGCGTAGATTTTTCAATGCTTCTGATTGGTCGTGTCCTACAAGCAGCAGGTGCTGGTATTATGATGCCACTTATGCAAACAATCTTATTCCTAACTTTCCCTAAAGAAAAACGTGGGACTGCTATGGGTCTCTTCGGACTCGTCATCGCATTTGCGCCAGCAATTGGACCAACATTATCTGGTGTTTTAGTTGAACACCTTACTTGGAGAAGTGTCTTCTACGTTGTGTTCCCTATCGCAATAATTATAATTATTGCTTCATTATTCCTATTGAAGAACGTTACCGAAACATCACATCCAAAACTGGATATCACATCTGTAATTCTATCTACATTAGGTTTCGGTGGACTCCTTTACAGCTTTAGTTCAGTCGGCGAAGCTGGATGGGGCAGTGTTCAATTCATTGCACCACTCATCATTGGCATTGTTTCATTAGTTGTTTTCATTCGTCGTCAATTGAAACTAAAAGAACCTATGCTTGAGTTTAGAGTCTTTAGTTATAATATTTACACTTTAGGTACAGCATTAAGTATGTTTGTCTTTGGTGTATTAATCGCATCTAACATTATCTTGCCGTTATATATGCAGAATATGTTACAGTTCTCTGCTTTAGAGTCTGGTCTCGTATTATTGCCTGGCGCTATTATTATGGGTATCATGAACCCAATTACAGGTTATTTATTCGATAAGTTCGGAGGTAAATGGCTTGCACGTATTGGACTACTCATTTTAGTTCTATCCACATTACCATTTACAGTATTAACGGCGCACACGTCGTTTACTTATCTTGCTACATCGAATGCCGTTCGTATGGTGTCGCTCGCTATGGTAATGATGCCGATGACAACTTTAGCAATCAATCAATTGCCAAATCACCTTATCGCACATGGTACTGCAATGAACAATACATTTAGACAAATGGCTGGGGCAATTGGTACAGCATTATTTATTACATTAATGTCTGTTTCATCAAACCCTAGTGATGGTATTGAAGGTATCATCCATGGTGTTAACGTTACATTTATGGTTGCAGCAGCAATTTCATTTGTAGCATTGATATTATCAGCCAAATTATCCGATGATAGCAAACCTTCACGCAGAACAATGTAGTCTATGTGTTCAATTAAAGGTTAATAAAAAATTAAAAAAAGCACTTACGATGCATTCATGCATTTCGTAAGTGCTTTTTTATTTATCACAATTCTTAATCACTGCTTATTTATTAAAATCAATCAGTAGCTGTCAGTCTATTAATTGCTATTTCCCCAAGCGATTTGGCTGCTACAATTAATGCATCCTCATTTACTTCAAATTTCGGATGATGATTCATATATGGTGACGTCACCTGTTCTGGTTTACAACCAACTATATAGAAGGTACCCGGAATCTCTTTTAAATAATATGCAAAGTCCTCTGATCCCGATACAGCAGGAATTTCTACAAGCTGTTCAAAATAATCACCTTTACTTGCAGATAATATATCAACAACATGATTGGTTTGTGTTGGATGATTATAAAGTACAGGATATCCAAATTGGTAATCCAAATCATATGTGATATCAAATCCGACAGCGACACTTTGAGCAACTTTCTCAATTTCTTCATACATAAATTGTTCTAAATCATCATTTAGATAACGTGCAGTCCCTTTAATTGTAACTTTATCTTGAATGACGTTCGCACCACCTGGCGCTTCAAAAGCTCCTACCGTTATGACTCCCATTTCTGATGGATCTATACGTCTTGATACGATTGTTTGTAGCGTATTTACAAAGTTTGTCCCCGCAACTAATGCATCATGTGTCTTGTGAGGGCTAGCAGCATGACCACCCAATCCTTTGATTGTTAGTGTGAAAGTGGAACTACCCGCAAATGCATTGCCTTTATTGAAACCAATCACTTCTGGTCCTGCCACGGGCACAACATGAATACCATAAATTTCATCCACATCATTGAGTGCACCAGATGCCATGATTTGTTGCGCCCCTCCTGGAGGCATTTCCTCTGCATGTTGGTGAATGATTTTGATTGTGCCTGAAAGTTGGTCTTTGATGTCAATCAGCGCATCCGCTAATCCTAATAAATAGGCAGTATGTGCGTCATGTCCACATGCGTGCATCACGCCTTGGTTTAACGATTTGAATGGGACGTCCGCTTCTTCTTCAATTGGTAACGCATCAAAATCAGCACGCAACCCAATTGTCTTACCCGGATATTGGCCTGTTATCTCAACAATAATTGCATTACTACCCTCAACGGGTTGTGTTATTGTGACATCTTTATTTTTGTAAAAATCTTGAATATAAGCAGCGGTTTCCGTTTCTTGAAAAGATAATTCTGGATGTTGATGTAAATAACGACGATGCTGCACCATTTCCTCTTTTTTTGCTTCTAATTTTTCAAATAAACTTTCTTTTACATTCATAAACATTCACTTCTCTCAATTAAATTTAAAACATATCACTCTACAACAATTTTAAATTTAATAGTAAATTAATTCAAATATAAATTGAAATTTTAAAAACTTTACATTTTTTATGAATATTTTTCAAAATGAATTATCAATGCATCTTAGCATTACGCTATATTCAATTCTGTTGATTTTTCATTTTTATAAACCATATACATCATTGCACTCGCAATCAATACCATCGCGAAACCAAAATAAGGCGTCATAGTAATTGAAAAATGATTAAGTACGTAACCACCAATGACAGAACCCAAAGTAATACCTATATTAAATGATGCAATATTTAAACTAGACGCAAAATTCGTAGTCGCTTTATTTTTACGTTCTGCAAAAAGTACAACGATTAACTGCAGACCTGGTACATTTATAAAAGCAAACAGTCCCATAATTAAAATAGCGATTGTACCTAAAATTTGATGTGATACCGTCACACCAACAATTAACAATACAATGGCTTGAATTAAAAATATACCGATTAACACTTGCATTGGACGGTTATTCGTTAATTTACCACCAAGCGTATTACCAATGGCTACCATCACACCATAAATCACTAACAATATAACAACTGCATCATCACTATAATGTAAAGTATCAGTCAGTAGTGTTGTTAAGTAAGTGTACACAACAAAAGTGCCACCATAACCAAGTGCAGTGATTAAATATACCATCATCAATGATTTATTTTTAAAAACGGTTAACTGTTCTAACATAGATGCTTGTTCGTATTCATTTAAATCGTTCGGTACAGATATGATATTAATTACTAAACTTAAAAAGCCAATAATCGCAATTGTTATAAATGAAGCTTCCCAACCCAATTGTTGACCTATCCAAGTTCCAAGTGGCACACCTGTGATTGTCGCAACCGTTAAACCTGTAAACATCATGGCAATGGCACTTGAACGTTTATCAGGTGACACTAGATCACTAGCAATGGCTGTAGCGATAGACATAAAGACACCATGCATTAATGCCGAAAGGACGCGCATAGCAAGTAACATACTGAATGTCGTTGAAAATGCTGCTAATGTATTAGCGATAATAAAAATCAGCATAATCCCTATCAGCAAATGCTTACGTTTTATTTTATTTGTCAGTGGCGTTAACAATGGCGCACCAATCGTTACACCAACGGCATAAAGTGAAACCGTTAATCCTGCTAGTGAAATCGTCGTATTAAATGAATCTTTGATTAATGGTAATAAACCTACACTTATAAATTCAGTCATGCCTATAGCAAATGCAGACATGGCTAATGCTAAGATTGCAAATTTATTTTTTCTCATAATTTTTTCGCTCCTTATTTTTTGTTGATTGTGTTACTATAATTCACACATATAAAAATAGGAAGTACGCACTTTAAAGTACTATAGGTACTTTTTAGTGCCTATAAAGGAGCTAATGAAATGAGTAAAACATATAATATTGGTGTCGAAGCGACCATAGATGTTATTGGAGGCAAATGGAAACCGGTCATGCTCTGCCATTTACAAAATAATGGCCGCATGCGTACGTCTGCATTAAAACGTGCCATACCAACAATCACTCAAAAGATGCTCACACAACAATTACGAGAACTAGAAAAAGATGGCATTATTAATCGCATCGTTTACGATCAAGTGCCTCCAAAAGTTGAATACGAACTTTCAGAATACGGTCAAACACTGGGTAAAATTCTTTCATCACTTTGCTATTGGGGAGAATTTCATGTAGAAAAAATGTATAAGCAAGGCGAATCCGTTACTTTAAATCAACAAGACTTTGTAGATATTCCTCGTCCTAGCTAATGATTTATTAAGCTATGGTAAAAATCGAAAACTTTTATTAATTATTTAAATTACATTATTATCCGTCTAATTTTTAGTTATTAAAAGCTATAAAAATACTCCCGTTCAAGTTGTCATTTTTAAATGTTTACTTTAAACGGGAGCATTGCTTTTATTTAGTATAACTTTATTCTTTTCTGTGTTTCTTTTATTTAACGCTTTCTATATAATCATGAAGACAGTGCATTTTCAATTTAATACACAAAGGAGTTATCCATATGAGTACCTTGTCTTTCATATTAACTTTATTCGTTGCTATAGAATTTTTATACATTCTCGTTTTGCAAACCTTTTTAACAACTTCGAAAAAAACGAGTCAACTTTTCAAAATCGAACAGCAAGTGCTTCAACAAGACAAATTAAAAACGCTTATGAAAAACCAAGGTGTTTATAATGGGCTTTTAGGAATATTATTGTTATATGGTTTGTTTTTTTCTGACCACCCTAGAGAGCTTATTATTAGCATATTGATTTATATGATCCTTGTAGCATTATATGGTGCAATCACAAGTCAAAAAACCATCCTGCTTAAGCAAGGCGGTCTCCCTATACTAGCACTTATCTCGTTTATTTTTTAAATTTATTTCTTATACCGTAGCTATTAGCTAGTTGTCTTGAGCCATATCTAATCTATAGACAAATAATGTTCCAACAAATAAGCCCAGCAACGATTGCGTGTTGTTGGGCTTGTTTCATGATACTTATTTAATTTTTGCTGGATCCACACCCGTGGTTCTTTCTCTTAAGTCATATTCAATCTCTTCTAAACTACGACCTCGTGTTTCTGGTAAGTATTTAATTACAAAATACATTGCCAAGATGCCGATAAATGCAAATATTAAGAATACCCATTCTGTACTTAGGGCACTATTCAATACTGGGAATAATTGTGCCACAATCAGCGTTCCAAAATTCAATACGAGTGTTGCTAAACCAGTAGCAGCACCACGTGCACGCATTGGGAACATTTCTGGTAACATAACCCAAAGAATAGGTCCCCATGTTAAGCCAAAGAACACAATAAATAGTGATAAACATACGATAATAATAACGGCCGAAGATTCAATACCTATCGTCCAAATCAGGATAGCCATTACAAGGAGTGACACGACCATACCGATGTTCCCTGTGATAAGTAGCTTTTTACGATCAATTTTATCTGCAATAAATACTGCGACAATCGTCACAAGTACATTAATCGTACCTATACCCACAGTACCTAGAATAGATGTCGCTTCACCTAGACCCGCTTTACTAAAAATAGTTGGCGCATAAAATATAATCGCATTAATGCCGATGATTTGTTGGAACAGTGCAAATACACAACCAATCACTAACGTAGGTCTTAACCAAGGTGATTTTAAGATAGACCACGTTGATTCTGAAATGGCTGCAATTTCTTTCATTTCTTTAATTTCTGTATTTATTTCTTTGTCGTCATTAAACGTAATTTTCATAACGTCTCGCGCAGCTTTTTCACTTTTATGCTCTAGCAACCATCTAGGACTCTCAGGCATAAATGCAATACCAATTAATAGAATAACGGATGGTACGACAGCTAATCCGAGCATCCAACGCCATCCTTCCATATCTGCAAAAGCATAATTCACTAAATATGCTGCTAAAATACCTATTGTAATCATTAATTGGTTCAATGACCCTAGCGAGCCACGATAAGCCGTAGGTGCCATTTCGGATAAGTAAACCGGAACAGTTGCCATGGAGCCACCGACTGCTAAACCTATAACCAATCTACCGACTACAAGCATCGGCATATTTTGTGCAACGGCCAATATTAATGAACCGACAATATAAACAATGGCTATAATTAATACTAAACGTCTTCTACCAATCCTATCAGACAGCGGTCCACTCCCTCCTGAACCAATAATAGCACCAACAAGCATGGATGCTACAACCAAGCCTTCTGTAAAACTATTCAATGGAATATCATCATTGATAAAAAGCAATGCCCCTGAAATAACCCCATTGTCATAACCATATAACAAACCACCAAGTGCCCCTAATATGAAAATCAAACTCTTATTTACATTCAAATTTAACATCCCCTTTAAAATTAATTACAGTATATCCCTATTATGTAAGCGTTTCAAATATTAAATTAATTTCTCTTAAAATTTTTTGAAATAAATATATTTTAAATCTACGTTATATTATTATTTGATAAGTAATTTTACTGTCTAAGTTATATAAATTAACTTTTCTAACACGCTTAAACTCTACAACTTTATTCATACCATTTAAAAAACCCTTGAAATTGAAGTTTGAAGTTCAACTTTAAGGGTTCAATAGATATTATCTTAGCAGTTTTGCTTTATTTTTATTTTGCTGTATAGCTTTTACTTGAAATTTTACCAGCATCCACAATAACATCTTTGTCTTGGAAAGGTTCGTTATTGAAAAAACGCGTTAAGATATCTTTGACGCCTTCTTCAATACGCGCTTGTGCTTCTAAAGTCATACCTGAATAATGCACTGTCATACCATTTCTAGGCATCGTTCTCCATGGGTGATCTGCTGGTGCTGGTTGTGGATACCAAACATCACCTGCGTAACCTTGAATATGTTTCGCATTTAAGAGTTCCACTAAATCGTTTGTATTTACAATTTTACCACGTGCAGTATTTACTAAATAGCTGCCAACTTTCATACGGCTTAACACATCATAATCAAATAAGTTATCTGTTTCAGGTGTTAAAGGCGCATGGATTGTAACCGCATCACTTGTTGATACTAATTCATCAAAATTAACAAAAGTAGAATGCTCATTATCTTTTTGATTGATTGGGTCATAGTGTTGGATTGTTACATTAAATGGCGCCAATCTTTCGGCTACAAGTTGGCCAATTCTACCGAAACCAAAGATACCAATTGTTTTATTTTGTAATTCATGCGCATGGTTACCAACTTTTGATAAGTTCCATTCGCCATCTTTAGCTTGTCTATGACCTTCTTCGTAATTTCTCAATAAGATGAGTAAGTCCATAACTGCATGTTCTGCAACACTGATTGTATTACTACCAGTGACTTCTACTACACCAATATTGTGTTCACTTGCCGCTTGTAAATCGACGTGGTCTGAACCTACTCCTGCAGTGATTGCTAATTTTAAATTAGGTGCTTTTTCAATACGTTCTTTCGTCATATATGCTGGATAAAATGGCGCACTAATAACGATATCCATATCTGCTAAATGTTTATCTAAATCAGCTTCATTATCTGTTAATATAACGAATTCGTGTCCTTTTTCTTCTAAAAATGGTTTCAAACCAATTGCTCTTTCAGTATTTAATAATTGATTATCTTCGCCTGCTACGGATTCTGGGAATAATGCTACGATTTTCATGCTTATCTCTCCTAATAATTTATTTTTAAAACTGTGCAATGTTACTGAACTTATGTGCATCTTCGAAGCAAAAAAATACTCGATACGATTTGCACATACCACCTCCTTGAATGAATCATTCAAAACGTAGTTAGCAAACAGCACCGAGTACCTTACACCATTCCGTATTTATTCAATTGATTTATCGAATACAAATATTGATACAACCTCATCATCGGCTAAATCAATATCTGTAAATAATTTAACAAATTTAGCTCCAACGAGCGTTTCCATTTCATCTAATTTAATATCGCTGTATAACTGTTTTATCTTTTCAGTGCGGTTATAGTGAAGCATGACTTCATTTTGTTTATCGCCTAAATAAAACTGTTCAACTTTACTTAACGCGCCCGTCATATAGGCAATAGCCCAGTTTCCTTTAAAGGAAACTTGTACTTTCTCAGGCCCTTTACCTACATGTTGTTTACGATAAGAACGAATTAAATTTGAAAATTGTTGTTCTTTTTTATGTGATTCTATTTAACTCACCTTCTTCACAAAGTAATGAGTTATAGCTTTCATTTACTTATAATTCTATTATATATCAAGCAATTTAAAATTCAAGTGTTATTACTTTTTTTAAAAATCACACTAAAAATACCTTTAGTTTCAAATTCAATATATAGTGTTTGTATTAATATATACAATACACATAAACTAGCTATCGTATCTGTGAAATAATGTGCTTGTAAATAAATTCTAGATATCATAATTGATAAGATTAATATCGCGCCTATAAAGATGACAGCCTTATGTTTCACTAATAATACAATCAAACTAACTAAGATACATACACTTAACACATGCATACTAGGAAAACTATAACCATCGATGGCCGCACTCGGTCTTGGACGTTGGATAGCATATTTTAAAAAAGTTCCAATAGCAAAGACACTAAAACACCAAAATCCATACCAAACACATTTAAATCTATCATAAATCAGTAAACCTAGTAATATGATTAACACCATACATAAACAGGCTATAGGTGAAAATATTGTTGAAATCATTGTTAAATATTGAACGATTATCTCTGAAGACATCGTACGATGTAGTAATTGATATATGCTGGCATCCATATTTTCCGTTAAATTAAACGCAATGCATATAATTAGCATGATGAGACACAGACTGCCTACCGTCATTTTTAAATAATTATTCACGTTGACTGTTCCTTCCATTACACATTCTTCTATATATAATAGTAAACCAAGTATTTTAAATTTACTCAATCCTACTTTAGGCTTATAAATGTTAATATGATAAAATCATAAGATTTATAATGTATATGATTTTGAATAAAACGATTTGTATCCTTGCATGGTCTTATGCTAAAATCAATTAAAGACTTAATGTATCTATAATAACCATTAAATACTAAAGGAGTTTTACCTTGAATAAAGACCAGTTTGAACAAATGGCTCACAAGTATGACCACCCTGACAGAATTCACCTAGCACAAATCATTGCCCAAGCAACAAATCAATTGCTCAATCATACAACTTACCATTCGTTATTAGATTACGGTGGTGGCACTGGACTCGTAACATTAAATATAGATCATCACTTTGAACAAGTCACACTTATGGATGCCTCAACTCAAATGGTAAATATTTTTGATGAAAAAATATCAGCATTAGAAAAGACTTCTATTCAAACACTTGTCGGCGATATTTTGGCTGATGATCATCCATTAAACCAATCAACCTATGATGCCATTTTCTTATCTTTAGTCTTACTTCATAGTGGTGACTATAAAGCTTTATTGCATAAACTTTACACGCACCTCAATCCAGGAGGCATGCTGATTTTAGTTGATTTTGATAAAAATGAAAATGTTCAGCATCCAAAAGTTTACAATGGCTTTAAGCAATCTGATATTCTAGAAACCTTTGCTCAAATAGGTTTATCACAAACACAGGCTTATACATTTTATGCTGGTGATCATCTTTTTATGAATCAACATGCTAGTATATTTATTGCTTCGGGTTTTAAATAATTTTTACATTTTTAAGTGTAACTGCTTTCTCTCTTCGTCACTTAAAAATGCATAGTCTACTGCTCTTTCATTAATATATTGAACTTGTTCTAATGTGATCATTTCATTTTCTATAAGTAAAGTATATTCTTCATTTAATGATGTCTGTGTAACGGTTCTATTATCTGTATTAATTAAAAAAGGTATATCTTGTTCTAGCAAATAAGGTAAATTTAATGCTTCTAACCCTGTAATGGCTTTGGTTTGAATATTACTTTTTGGACACATCTCTAAGAGTACGTCATTTTCTTTAACAAACTGCAATGATTGTTTATCTTGATTTATAGCAACACCATGTCCAATACGTTTCGAGCCTAATTTAATACCTTCTATCACATTATGCATACAACCGCACTCTCCAGCGTGTAGCGTAAGATTGAAACCTTTATCTAAGCCATATTTTATTGTATCTTCAATCGCTACAGTAGGAAATCCTACTTCAGGACCTGCAAAGTCAATGCCGCAAATTGCTTCATGATGATGTTGATGAATAAAATCAAAAAGTGCTTGGTTTTGTTCAGTATGATGTTGGCGCATCGCACATATTAACAAATTAACGCCTATCCCTAATGTATTAACCGCTTCATTAACACCTAACTCTACTGCTTCCAACACCTCTGTCATCGTTAACCCTTGATCCATATGAAATAATGGTGCGAAACGAATTTCAATATATTTCACATTATCGTTATATGCTTGCTTGGCAACATCTACAACCGCACGTTTCAAACTATCTTTTGTCTGAAGTACTTTTAATATTTCATCGAAACACTGTAAATAGTCATCTAAACTATCACACTGACTACTGACAAATAATTTTGATTCATCTAAGTTAACGCCTTGTTCATCTGCAAGTTGTCTAATCAATTCAACACTTGTTGAACCGTCTAGGTGACAATGTAATTCAACCTTGGCAATTTCTTCTATGGACTTATTCATGCTTAGAACCTACCTCTACCTACATTTGATTATGTTTAAAATTTATCTATTTACTATATCATGATGCATTTAACTTTGCTACGACTCAAATTACATGTCGACATAACGTTGAGCCATCATTTTTAATCAACTCATTTTAAGTTAAGTATAACCAAAAAGCAGTGTCTGATGATGTATAGTCATATAAATACAATGTATTTTGGGCGAGACGCTTGAAGGAACAGGACAAGCTAAAGACCTCAGACTGAAGCTGGATCCTTAGAAAGTGAGCCAACCATACGAAAAATTAAATAAAGAAGAAGCGCTCAGATCCATTGAATTAAATCACCTGAGCGCTTCTTTTTCTGGGGTTGATGTATCACTCCCCCATTATTATACAATAAACATTATCTACATAGCTTGATAACATTGATTAAAAATAGACATCATATTTCACCTAAGTAACCTAATATGACTAGGGAAATACCTAAACCAACATAACTCATAATGAGTAGCGTGACAATAATTTTCAATTCAGTCAAAAAATATTTTCTATCTTGTCCTTTATTTACAAGCCAAACACCTAAAACCACGACGAGTACAAAAATTATAATCAAACAATATGCAATTATATTTAAAATGCCCATATCAATGCCCCTTTGCGTACGATTCACATGTTGACCTTCTGTATGCATCAGTTATTTCGCACATCTCTATCACGTTCTCCCAAACATCAATGCTTAACCTATACTGGTTTCACATCAAGATAGTCATGTACTTTTAAATAGTCAATAATTTGATTAACAGCTGTTTCAATACTGTCTTGCTCTGTATCTATAATAATTTCTGGATTATTAGGCTCTTCATAAGGCGCATTGATTCCAGTAAATCCTTTAATTTCTCCGTTTCTTGCTTTTTGATACAGTCCTTTAGGATCTCTAGATTCACACGTTTCTATACTACAAGACGTGTATATTTCGATAAATTCTTTGTCGTCTAATAAGTTTCGTACTTCATCTCGGTCAGCTTGATAGGGCGATATAAACGCTGTAATCGTAATTAATCCTGCATCGACCATGAGTTTACTTACTTCGCCAATACGACGTATATTCTCTTTTCGATCTTCCGGACTAAAGCCAAGATTGTTATTTAAGCCATGTCTGACATTATCTCCATCTAGTCGGTACGTATGTACTTGTTGTTGATATAATGCTTTTTCTAATGCTACTGATATCGTAGATTTACCAGAACCTGATAAACCCGTAAACCAGATGACAACACTGCGATGTTGATTACGTTGTTGTCTTTCTACTTTCGTAACTGCTGATTCATGCCATGTAATATGATTTGAAGTGGCCATGTTCAAACTCCTTTGATCTTATTTTTCTTGTAATCCTTTGATAAGTACATCCGCTACCTCTGGTCTTGAAAAAGCTTTCGGCAAGGACTCTCCGTTTTTTAATTTTTCACGAACTTTCGTGCCACTCAAATGTAAATGTTCTGAAGCATCGTGTGGACATGTTTTGGCTGTTGCCATATTTTCACAAACATTGCAGTAAAAAGCATGTTCAAATTTCAAAATTTGTATGCCCAATTCATCTTCATATTGTGCGATGAGTGTTTGCGCATCGTAAGTTCCATAATAATCACCGACACCCGCGTGATCACGTCCTACAATAAAATGCGTGCAACCATAATTTTTTCGTACTGTGGCATGTAATATCGCTTCACGTGGACCTGCATAACGCATCGCAGCTGGATAAATAACTAATCTCGTTCTATTTTCCGGGTAATAATTTTTTAATATCACTTCATAACTTTCCATGCGAACGGCTGCAGGAATATCATCTGATTTTGTTTCACCTACTAAAGGATTCAGTAATAAACCATCTACAGATTCTAAAGCTGCTTTTTGAATATATTCATGTGCACGGTGTACAGGATTACGCGTTTGAAACCCAACAACCGTTTTCCAATTTAAGTCATAAAACAATTGTCTCGTCTCAGATGGGTCCAAATGATAATCGACAAATTCATCATGTTTCGGTCGATCTACTAGGTGAATGGGTCCAGCAAGATAGACACTGCCTTTTTCATATACCTTCAATACACCTGGATGTTCAATATCCGTAGTACCATAAACGAATGCTGCTTCTTTCTCCTTGTCATAGGTATATTTTTCCTCAAGTTCAAGCACACCATATAAATGATTATCTTCACCATATAACGCAATGCTTTCACCGATTTCAAGCTCATTTGCTTTATCTTCCGTAACCGGCAACGTAATCGGTATACTCCACACTAGACCGTTTTTCAAATGGAGATTTTCGACGACTTCATTATAATCCGCTTCATTCATAAAACCTGTAAGTGGACTAAAACCACCAATGCCAATCAGTTCTAAATCTGATAAACTCCAAGGATTCAGTGTAATGGCTGGCATGGAATGCGATACTTCCAACATTGTTTCCTTAAGCTCAGCGTTAACTTCTCTATTAATTAATGTACCACCATGTGGTTGAATCGTATTTTCAATAATTTCTTCTGTTAATGCCATATTGATTCACTCCTTTTAATCTATCTCATTTGCGTTAACATTCACTTTCTTTTTAGAAAAATCTATAGGTAGCTTCTTATTTTGATATAAAGCGAAAATAATTAAGCCTATCCAAAGCAGTATGACTGCAATTTTTATCACTATGGAAGTTGTTGCATTTAATTGAAAAACACTAATTAGTGAACTGCTATTTGTAAAAATAATCAGCCCACCAACACAGACTGCTAATATATTCATCGGCAAAATTTTAACTAACCATGCTGCAAAAGGTGCAGCAATCAAACCACCAATACTTAGCGCAATCACTAACCCCCAGTTAATCTGGCTCCATCCCAAGAAGATAATGAAACTGATGGATGCTGAAATAGTGACAAAAAATTCACTTGCAGATACTGTACCTATGGCATATCTCGGTTCTAGCTTTTTCTGTGCTAATAATAAAGGTGTGTTGACTGGACCCCAGCCGCCACCACCAATGGCATCTAAAAATCCTGCAACTGCACCTTGGGGGATCATGGCGTAACGCCCGATCGTCGAAGGATCTTTAACAACTGTTTGATTACGTTTATATAAAAATTGATATAAAATATAAATGCCCATTGTTAATAGAAATATTGCTATAAAAGGTTTAATCAAGTCACTATGTATATGACTTAAAAACGCTGCGCCAATAAATGATGTAATCGCACCTGGTATTGCTAACTTAATCATGGTAGGTTTATGTACATTTTCAAATTTCAGATGTGAGGTACCAGAAGCAGCCGTTGTTGCAATTTCTGAAAAATGTATTGTCGCGGATGCAATTGCTGGTGCGATACCAAATGTGAGTAATATTGATGATGATGAAGCACCAAAACCCATACCTAGTGATCCATCAATGAGCTGAGCAAGGAATCCTGCAAGTGCAAAGATAAATAATTTATGCATTTGTCGTGCCCCTTCCGACTTTAGTTTAGTGATTCAAGTTTCTTTATCATTTTGATTTGTTTATTTTTATCTCTATAGGATGGATCTAACACATGTTTCAAAAAATCTTGTTTTTCTTGTGTCGTTAAATTACTTCGTTTGATACGCTGTCTGCATTCATATAAAAAATCCACATACGCTTCATAACTGAGATCGAAGCGCGCTTTAAACTCTTCTAAAATTTGTGCAGTGAGCGTTGGACTTGCACCATTTGTAGAAATACTCAGCGTTAATCGGCCTCTTCTTAATATGCTTGGAAATACAACATCACCAGCATGTGCTTTAGTCGTCATGTTTAGTAATGCGTGTTGCGGTTTAGAAGCAGCGATTTGTTGATTTACGCGATTATCATTCGTGGCAGCAATGATTAAATCTGCTTCCGCGATATCAGTTACTTCAAATGATTTAGCACACCAACTCATCTCACCCTGTTCGTAGCGATGATATAGTGCAACCGTAAGCGAAGGACTAATGACTTTAATATGGGTTGTATAGTTAACTAATGTGCCAATACGACGTTCAGCAACCTGTCCACCGCCCACAATCACGACGCGTTTATTAGAAATATCTATCATAAGTGGTATGAATGGCATACCATCACTTCCTTGTTAAAATGAATTACTGTGTCACATATTCAAAAGTCTCTTCAACACGTGCTTTCAATGCATCTTGTAAATGTTGATGTTTACCCAATCGTTTACACAATATAATCTCTTTATCATTTTGATATTCTGTAACCGTATCAATGATTTGTTGATCTAAAATACCTGTAAACCATAAATAAGGCACAATATATATTTGGGAACATTCCGTTTGTACTGCGCTGTGTAGTGCATCTTTGAATGCAGGCTTACAAGCTGCTAAGTAGCAAGTCTCGATATCTTCAATTTCAGTTTGTTCATACAACTGTGTCTTGATTGTAGAAATATCTTTTTGTGTTTGGGGATTATAGCTGCCTCTACCGATAATGAGCACTTTTGCATCCGAATTAGGCGTCACGCCAGATTCTTCAATTCTCTGCTTTAATATCTCAGTCAGTCTCGGTTGTACGCCTAACGGTCTGCCATAGGACACATGTACATTAGGGTATCTTTGCTGACTATGTTCAATTTCTGCTGGAATATCTTTGTAGTAATGCCCTGCACTTAATAACAACACTGGCACGACTGAAATCTCTGTCGCACCTTTATCTACTAGACGCTGAAATCCTTGTGCCAAATTCGGGCTGGTTAATTCTAAAAAACATGTTTCCTGTAATGGCACATTGACCTGCGCTTTGACTAAATCAATAAAGTCTGTCGCTTCGTTCACTGCATCTGGAACCCTACTACCATGACTCACATATAAGATACCTCGCATAGTTACCCCTCCTTATTTATAGCGATAAACTCACCTATTTTACTTTCTATTGATATGTTAATTTCGCTACTGCTGATTCAACAGGCATTTCTTCAAACCAACTAATACGTTCTCTTAGTTTGACTACTTCTCCGACAACAATCATCGCTGGATTTTCAATATCCTTTGCTACTTCGACGATGTTTGACAATGTGCCTACCACAGTTTTTTGAAATTCAGATGTTCCCAGATGAATTAAAGCGACAGGTGTCTCAGATGAACGACCATGTTTCATCAATAATTCACTAATTTCAGGTAATTTTTTAACACCCATATAAATACATAACGTTTCCGGTCCAAGTGCAAGATGTTTCCAGTAACTTTCTTTATCTATGTTTTTATTAATCACACCTGTTACAAACGCAACAGATGAACTATAGTCACGATGTGTCACTGGAATACCTGCATATGCTGGTGCTGCAACACCTGAAGTGATGCCAGGAACGATTTCGAATGGTATATGATGTTCGGCTAATATTTCTGCTTCTTCTCCACCTCTACCAAAGATAAATGGATCTCCACCCTTTAATCTTGTGATGGTTTGTCCTTTCTTTGCTAGATTGACGAGTAATTTATTCGTATCTTCTTGTGGTAATGAATGACGATTCGGATCTTTCCCACAATACATAAATTTCGCTGAAGGCGATGCATGATTTAACAACGCCTTGTTCACCAATCGGTCATACAAGATGACATCTGCTTGTTCAATTGCTTTTAACCCTTTAACTGTAATTAGATCAGGGTCTCCAGGCCCTGCGCCTACTAAAAATACTTTCCCCATCCTGTCACCACTTTCTCAATTTTTAACTATGGAATGTTTGCCCATCTCTGACTTCTTCAACGATGCCAGCACGTACAACGAAATCACCAAAATGTTCGCCTTCTGTTCTTTCTTTTGCATACTGTAATAAAATAGGTCTTAAACTTTCTAAAATTTCTGCTTCACCGATATTTTCTTTGTAGATTTTGTTTAATCTATCACCTATAAAGCCACCGCCTAAATACATATTGTATTTACCTGGGCCTTTTCCAATAAATGCAACTTCTGCTAACGCTGGTCTTGCACAGCCATTTGGACAACCTGTCATTCTGATCGTAATTTCTTCTTCTTTTAGACCTGCTTCATCAAGTAAATCTTCAATCTTCGTAATCAACGATGGTAAATATCTCTCTGACTCTGCCATCGCCAGTCCGCATGTTGGGAAAGCAACACAAGCCATAGAATTACGTCTTAAACCTGTATAATGTTGACCATCTGTAATACCAAAATCTGTGATAATTTTTTCAATTTCATTCTTTTTATGTGCAGCTACATTCGCAATCACAAGGTTTTGATTCGGTGTTAACCTAAAATCACCTGTGTGAACTTCTGCAATCGTTCTTAATGCTGTTTTTAATTTATAATCTTCCGTATCTTTTACACGTCCGTTTTGAACAAAGAGTGTATAGTGCCATTTACCACTACCTTCAGTCCACCCATAGCGATCACCATTATGTTCAAAATGATAAGGACGCTTGTTTTCTAATTGCCAACCTAAGCGATTGTTGATTTCATTTCTAATCCAATCAACGCCAAGTCTATCTACTGTATATTTAAAGCGTGCATTCGTACGGTCTTCACGATTACCATAATCTCTTTGAACCGTTAAAATCTTTTCACATACATCGACGACTTCTTCCTTAGGAATGTAACCAATCAATCTGCCAACTTGTGGATAGGTTGCTGTATTACCATGTTTCATACCCATACCGCCACCTACAGCGACATTAAAGCCAACAAGTTGTTCATTTTCTAAAATAGCGATTAATCCAATATCTTGAGAATAAACATCTATATCATTGGACGGGGGTACTGCGATACCAATCTTAAATTTACGCGGAAGATATGTTTTGCCATAAATTGGCTCTGGTTCTTCATCGCTGGTATCTAAGACTTTTTCTCCGTCTAACCAAATCTCATGATAGGCTTGCGTTTTCGGTGATAAATGTCTACTAATATCACTAGCAATTTGATTGATTTCACTGTGCACATCGGATTGATATGGATTAGGGTTACACATAACGTTACGATTCACATCACCACAAGCCGCAAGTGTATCTAATAAGGACTGGTTAATATCTTTCATCGTTTGTTTTAAATTGCGTTTTAAAATACCGTGAAATTGAAATGCCTGTCTTGTAGTTAGTTTGATTGTGCCGTTCGCATATGTATTAGCAATATCATCCATCGCTATCCATTGCTCTGCTGTTGATGCACCTCCTGGCGCACGCACTCTAATCATGAAGCTATACGCAGGTTCTAGCTTTTGTCTTCTACGTTCATCACGTATATCTCTATCATCTTGCATGTAACTACCATGGAATTTTAAAAGTTTTGTATCTTCTTCTGCGATAGCGCCTGTTACTCTATCTGCCAAACCTTGAACAATCGATCCTCGAAGATAATCACTATGTGCTTTGATACGTTCCATTTCATCCAGTTTGTCTGAAAAATTGACTTTTGTTTCAGCCATGTAATCATTCCTTTCTTAGTAAACATCTCTTTGGTAACGTTTTTCTTGTTTCATTTGAGTAAGATAAGCTTCTGCATCTGCTTCTGACATGTCACCTTCTTGCTCTATAACACTACGAATGGTGTCATGCACATCTTTTGCCATGTGTTTTTCATCACCACAAACATATATTGCTGCACCATCTTGTAGCCATTCATAAAATAGCTCACTTTGTTGGGCAATACGATGCTGAACATAAATTTTTTCTTCTGTATCTCGTGAAAAAGCGAGATCCAGTTTAGCTAATGTTTCATCTTTCAGCCATGCCTGCCATTCTGTTTGATATAAAAAGTCTGTAGTAAAATATTGTTCTCCGAAAAACAACCACGTATTGCCAGATAACCCAAGCTCTTCACGTTCTTGCATATAAGACCTAAATGGTGCTACGCCTGTGCCTGGCCCTATCATAATGACTGGCGTTTCTTCATCAAATGGAAACTTAAAGTTTGGATTTTTTTTAAGGTAAATCGGTAATGTGTCTCCAGGTTGAATCCGTTCTGCTAGTTGGACAGAGCACACACCTTTACGCGTGCGTTCGTGCGCTTCATATCTAACGGCGCCAACGGTTATATGCACTTCATCTGGTGTGGCCTCATAACTACTAGCGATAGAATATTCTCTTGCTGGCAATTTCCTTAGTAATTTATAAAATGTTTCTGGCTTCAGTTCTGAAGTTGGAAATTCTGTTAATAAATCTATGACATCGCGACCATCAACATATTGTTGTATCCATTCTGCATTGTCTATTTGACTAAGTAACTCCGTATTGCCAAATAACTCCGCTGCTTTTTGAAGTAATGGTTTCGTCAGCTTAGTAATCTCAAAGTGTTCAGTTAACGCTTTTTCCAATGGCAATGTATCGCCATCATCATTGATTGGAATTTCAATATCTTTATCCCAACCCAGTGTCTCAATCAGTAGTGTCACAATTTCTGGTTCATTTTGAGGTAAGACTACCACGCAGTCTCCAGGTTCAAATGATTCACCGTAATTATCTAATAGCAATTCAACATGTCTAACTTCTTTGTTAGAACCTCGACCATTCAAATTGATATTCTCTAATACTTCGGCTTGGTAGGGATTCGATTTTGAGTAACGTTTTTCTTTGGCAGATTGTACTGTTTCGGTAGAAGTCACCGTTGAACCATGACCTGTAGATTGATTTAGAATTTCAATATTCTTATTCATCCACTTTTCAGCTAAATCATCAAAATCTAAATCACAATCTTGTCTATCCGCAAGGCGTTCAGCACCTAATTCTAATAATTTTGCATCGAAGTCTTTACCTGTTTGGCAGAAATACTCGTATGACTCGTCTCCTAATGCAAGCACGGAGAACCTTACATTTTCTAATTTTGGTGCCTTACGACTATGTATAAATTCATGAAATGTAAGTGCGTTGTCCGGTGGATCACCTTCACCATGCGTGGCAGTAATGACAAATAAATCCTCTACTTTTTTAAATTCCTTTTGTTTAATTTCATCCATCGCCGTTAACTTTACAGTGTAATTATGTTCAACCAGTCGATCTGCAAATATTTCAGCTAAACTTTGTGCATTGCCTGTTTCCGAACCATAAACCACGGTAATGTGACGATCGTTGTTTGTTTGGCTTTCGGATTCATTATTTAAAACATATTCTGCCACCTGTTGTGGCGCCTCTGCTGTTTGTGTTACAGACCCTTGTTGCGCTGTAAGGTAACCGGTTAACCATATTTGTTGTTCAGCAGTTAACGTCTGAAAAATTTGATTTAACTGTGCTGCTTGTTCTTGGTCAAAAGGACTATTTGATACTGATAAATTCACAATGCATTCACCCCGATATTTATTTGATAAATTATAATTATTGTCTAAGTAGGTTTAATCAATTTTATTTCTTGCCATATCAACGATATAGCAATCGAATTTTATATCTTCTACAACATTCATTATATTTCCGATACGAATACTAGGTTATTAGTGTAAAAAAAAGAATCTACTTAATTTATGGTTTATTCGTCGTATGTAGACCACATTCCGTCTTAGTAGAATTCGTCCATCTACCTGCTCTTGAATCACCATTACCAGAAACGGCCTCAGTACATGGAATACAACCAATACTTGGAAAATTGAAATCATGTAGTTCGTTATAATGTAAATCATGCGCTTTAATATAATCCCACACATCATCCCAAGTCCAATGAATCAGAGGACACACTTTTACTGATTTGAATCGTTCATCTTTATTAATAAAATTAGTTGCCTGTCGACTCGGTGATTGTTCTCTTCTTAAACCTGAAACCCAAGCTGTCGCCCCAGATAACACTTCTTCAAGCGGTTTAATTTTACGAATATAACAACATTGATTTGGATCTTGTTTCCATAAAGCTGGCGCAACTTGATCCGCTTGTTCTTCTAAAGTAAGACTCGGTTGTTTAAGCTTAATGTTTAATTCCGGATAACGTGCTTTAACACGGTCTATCAAATCGTATGTCTCTTGAAAGTGGAGATTCGTATCTAAAAATACAATTTCCGCATCTTTCTTCACACTAGAAATTAAATCAATTAAAATCATGCCTTCTGCACCGAAACTACATGAATAAATAATAGAATCACCATATACATCGTAAGCCCATCTAATCACTTCACGTGCACCTTTAGTTTCATCAGTGATATCCAGTGTTTCAAAAGCGTGTGGATTGAAATCATCATACGTAATTTTTGTTTCTGACATTAACGGGTCCACCCCTTTTCTTCTAATGTACGCTTACTTAAATTCAAGTTATACTACGTTTTTTGAATTATTTGAAAATAATTATGCTACACACTTTACTCATTGAAATTTTTTATGTCAAGTTTGTGTTTATTAAAATAAATATATTAATTTTTTGACAAAATACACCTTTGAAACCGCTTTAAAAAGCGAAGTTAAAACGTTTTATAATAATTATTTTCACAAAATAGTCATAATAATCTAGTTACTTTCAAATCGCCCTAAAGCCTATGGTTATCATGTTTTAAATTTTTTTAAAAATTTTTTAAATTTTAATAATAATTCTAATCTAGAAACAAAAAGCGCAGGTATATAACATCAAATTAAATATTTGATGTTATATACCTGCGCTGCAAAAATGATTAAATCTCTAATACCTTAAATCTTTAATCCTTTTATATTATACTGAAAAACTGAGTCTTGGTATAAATGTTTCAAAATGAACATGATTCATAGAAATACCTAATGTTTGTAATTCAGCAATCATTGCTTTTAAGAATGAGTTACCGCCACACACATAGATCTCCGTCTCATTGTCCACATATTGACGCAGTTGTTCTGATTCGATAAAACCATCTTCATCACGAAAATGAATATCAAACTGGGCATGGTCTGATTGATTTGCAATTGTAGTTAATTTTGCTTCAAAAGCAACATTTTGTGCGTTAGATGTTGATTGTAAGAAAATAGCTGGTGTACCTATGTTAACGGCTTCATTAAACATTGAGACAAGCGGTGTAACCCCTACACCTGAACCCAAAAATAATTGTTTGTTTTCTGTATTTTCTAATTTAAATCCACCTACTGGTGCAGATATATTTAAAATGTCACCTTCAGTTACTTCATCGTGTAACACAGTAGAAACTTCACCTTCGTGCGCTTCAGTAACATCTCTTCTTACACCAAATGTTAAGTAACTTTCATCTCCATCAACAATGGAATAGTGTCTTTTTGCGCGATAAGGTAATTTTTCACTAGAAATATCTACAGTTATATATTGTCCTGGTATAAATTGACTTAAATCAATGCGATTTGATGTGACAGTAAATGATTTAATAAGTTCTGTCTCCTCAGTGATATTTGTAACTTCAAATGGTTTAAAACCTTCCCATGCCATTTGTTTATAAATATCTTTTGCTAAGCCAATAAAGGCATCAGCGATAGCTCCATAAGCTTTTATCCATGTTTGAATAATAGGATCATTATTTTCTAAACCTGTCACTTCTTGGATTGCCCAAATTAAATTTTCTCCAACAATATCATAATGTTCCGGTTGCACTTGTAAAGCACAATGTTTATAAACTACAGGCATTATTGCTGGTACGATAGGTGTTAAATCTTCAATGTTTTCCGCTGCTGCCAGTACTGCCATAGCAAGTGCTGATGATTGCAGTCCCTTTTTTTGATTTGTTTGGTTAAATACATTTTTTAATTCTGGATGCACTTCAAATAACCTTTTATAGAAAATTTCCGTAATAGTTTGTCCTTTTTCTTTAAGTAATGGCACTGTATCTCTAATTGTTTGAATTTCTCTTTCTGTTAACATATTATACCTCCTAATTACTTCTCACCACTATTATTGTACGAAATAATATAACTTACAATCATTAACAATTAATCCAAACATTTTCTAAATGCATAGTTCACAAAATGTTAACTAATTAAAAAAATATAAATTCAAATTCTTTGGTATGTATTGATTTGCTCACATTTTATAAATTGAAATCGTATATTGTATGATCTAAAACTTTAATCCACTATGATTAGTCAACTAAAACCACGCTAAAAAGTCTCTGCTTCACTACTTTTTAGCGTGGTTTTATTCTTATTTTTCACTTAAGTATAAATCTTCTATGACTGTTGCTACGGATTCAGCATTATTTTGAATATACACATCATAAGCCTCAGAGTAGCCTGATGTACTAGTCACATAAAAAGATTGTTGGGCATGGTTTAATAATTGCGTATCGTTCACCTCATTTCCAAAAGCAATATAGTTTTGTGCACCAATCATGTGCTTCAAGGTCGAGTACTTATTAATGTTTTTGGCTGTAATATCTATGCTATGATCCACTTCGTGTATATGGATTGATAACACATTCTCGTAACTTTGAAACCATTGTTTAAGTGCTTTAAATGTTTTTCCTTCAGTCGCGAATAGAATCACCTTAATTGGATGTTGAATATGAGCAACCTTCACATTCTTTGCTAAACCATCTGGATTTAATTGTCTATAAATTGGATGGCTTTCACTTACGTTAGCAGCATAGTCAAAATCTCCATCGATAATATATTTTAAATCATAATCGCTGATTAACTTCACAATCTTTTCAAATAAATCATTCGGGATATAAGCCATGGTTTGAATTTCTCCATCTTTTGAAATTATAGAGCCATTTCCACCAATGAGCCAATGATTACTGTAATCTCTAACAACTGGTAACAAATCACGTATAGGTCGTGCTGACGCAAATATGATATCGTGTTGCCGATTCAATTGCTGTATCACTTGATTTAACCGTGATTCTATAAATTTGCCATTAAAACAAATTGTGCCATCTATATCAAAAACAAATATCATAGTCATACCTCTTTTAAATTTTTATTCGTCATGCTGATATTTAGCATTTAACTGATGAATTAATCGTTTAAATTCATCCTCTGATTTAAATTCAAACGTAATTTGGCCTTTTTTATTTTTAGTGGAAATAGCTACATTTGCACCATATTGCGCTTTAAGTTGACGTTCTTGTTGTCTAATAAACTTTGGTTTTGTTGCCTTTTGTGTAGCCTCTACTTTATCTTTATTATCACTATAATGTGTAGTGACATAATGTTCTAATTCTCTTACACTCCATGCCTCACGGGAAGCTTGTTTGGCAATTTGTTGCATTTTTTGTTTGTCCTTAACACTTAATAATGTGCGGCCATGAGCACTTGATAACGCACCATCTCTCACCATATTTGAAACAGTCTGTGGCAAGTTTAATAAACGCAACATATTCGCAATGTAAGGTCTAGATTTACTTAGACGTTGCGCAACATCTTGCTGCGTTAAATTTAAGTCATCCATCAATTTACGATAACTTTCCGCTTCTTCAATTGCATTTAAATCCTCACGCTGTAAATTTTCAATGATTGCAAGTTCCATCATATCTTCATCCGTAAGTGATTTAACAATCGCAGGTATTTCAGTCAATCCCGCAATTGTTGCAGCACGAAATCGCCTTTCGCCGACAACGATATGATAGCCAGAAATCGTTTTTCTCAAAACGATGGGTTGTAATATGCCGTGAAGTTTAATTGATTTAGCAAGATCATTTAATCGTTCCTCATCAAATGTTTTACGTGGTTGATATGGATTTGCCTTCACGGTAGTCGTAGATATTTTTTGAATATTTTCGTTATCTTCTATGGTTAATCGCTCATCTTGATGATTTTCGATTGTCAAACACCTACTTTCTATTTTCTCTAGCTCGTTTAATTTGATTTATTATTAGATGTGCCTATTATATCATCACTCATCTACCAAAGAATATAGGACAAATAATTAGTTTAATCGAAATTTTCAGATAAGTTGTTGACAAAAGTAATTTTAATGTGTAATCTTGGGTATATCAAATTCGAAATAACAGAAACACAGTAACAAGGAAAGTAGAACTTACACTGCTGACACAGAGAGTCTTCGTAACGCTGAAAGAAGATACAGAAAGAAAGTTTGAAAATGGCCTTTGAGTGTTGATGCCAATATGAGGTATCAACGGGCGCGCCCGTTATAGCGCTACAGTATTAACATTTTGTTAAATGGCGTACTGGATTATTCCACACGTTATCTTCTCGTTAATACTCATTTTATTTATAGAATGGGTTTTTTATTTACGAAAAATGATAGCACGATTCAGTCAACGTTACATATACAACAATTTAGCGTACTGGATAAGGTTACTTTAGTGATAATGTAACAAACAAAGGTGGTACCGCGAGCTAAGCTTTCGTCCTTTACATCCGAATTTTCGGGTTTAAAGGACGGGAGCTTTTTTTATTTTTACAAGGAGGTTAACAATTATGAAAAATACTGAACTAGCACAAATCGCATTGTCACATGATCATACAGGCGCCATAGCCAATCCAATTTACTTATCAACAGCATATCAACACCCACATCTCGGTGAGTCAACAGGATATGATTACACACGAACTAAGAACCCAACACGCTCAGCATTTGAGGAGGCATTTGCCAAATTGGAACACGGCACAGCTTCATTTGCAACATCAAGTGGCATGTCTGCTATTCAATTAATATGTAATCTGTTCAAATCTGGTGACGAAATATTGGTATCTTTCGATTTATATGGTGGTACCTTTAGACTTTTCGATTTTTATGAACAACAGTATGGTATCCATTTCAAATATGTTGACTTCCTCAATTATGAAGAAGTGGAACAAAGTATTACAGAACATACTAAAGCATTGTTCATTGAACCAATCTCAAACCCACAAATGATTGAAGTAGATGTAGACCCGTTCTATATCTTAAGCAAAAAATTTAATTTATTGACTATTATAGATAATACATTTTTAACACCATACCTTTCTACGCCATTAGAAGATGGTGCAGATATCGTCTTACATTCAGCTACAAAATATATTGGCGGACATAACGACGTACTTGCTGGTGTGGTAACCGTTAAAGATAATCAACTTGCAGAACAATTAGGACAGTTACACAACATGATTGGTGCTACTTTGTCACCATTCGATAGCTACCTACTCCAACGTGGTTTAAAGACACTCCATTTGAGAATGGATCGTTCAGAATATAATGCGAAATTACTCTCAGAACGATGTAGTGACTTAGAGGCCATCGATAAAGTGCTTTATAGCGGACGTACAGGTATGTTGAGTTTACGTTTAAATAAAGATTATAAAGTGGATAAATTCTTAGAACATTTAAACGTCTGTATTTTTGCAGAAAGTCTTGGCGGTACAGAAACATTTATCACATTTCCATATACACAAACACATGTAGATATGCCAGACGCAGAGAAAGACAAACGGGGCATCGATGAATATTTGATTAGGTTATCCATCGGTATCGAAGACTATGAAGATATCGAACAAGACATTATTCAAGCATTAGAAAAATCTAAACAAGGAGTGATTTCATGAGTTTATCAAAAGAAACTGAAGTAATATTCGATTCACATAGAGGTGTAGATTACGATTCTGCAAATCCTCCTTTATATGATTCTTCAACTTTCCATCAAAAAACGCTTGGCGGCGGTGCACAATATGATTATGCCAGAAGTGGTAATCCAAACCGTGCCTTATTAGAAGAAAAATTAGCTAAATTGGAAGGCGGAAGTCATGCCTTTGCATACGCATCAGGTATCGCAGCCATTTCAGCTGTGTTATTAACTTTAAATGCAGGTGATCATGTCATCTTACCTGATGATGTTTATGGAGGTACGTTTAGATTAACAGAACAAATTCTAACTCGTTTTAATATACAATTTTCAACTATTGATACGACGCATTTAAATGAAATTGAAGAGGCTATTCAAGATAATACTAAACTGATATATATTGAAACACCTTCTAATCCATTGTTTAAAATTACAGAC
The DNA here is from genome assembly GCF_056529615.1 of Staphylococcus sp. Z5-21. Classification (NCBI taxonomy): domain Bacteria; kingdom Bacillati; phylum Bacillota; class Bacilli; order Caryophanales; family Staphylococcaceae; genus Staphylococcus; species Staphylococcus sp. Z5-21. Next base: position 2,587,460 of record NZ_CP096462.1, read on the forward strand.
ATTAGAGGCGCAGCCGATATTGCTAAAAAACATCATCTCAAACTCGCCGTAGACAATACGTTTATGACACCACTAGGACAATCACCCTTAGCTCTCGGCGCTGATATTGTCGTGCATAGTGCTACCAAATTCTTAAGTGGACATACTGATATTATTGCAGGCGTAGCAATAACAAACGATCAAACGATTGCCGATGCATTATATTTATTACAAAACGGTACAGGTACTGCCCTATCTGCTCAAGATAGTTGGACACTGGCTAAACACTTAAAAACATTACCTGTACGTTTTAATCAATCAGTTGAAAACACTAAAAAACTTTATGAGTATCTAGCACAACGTGATGAAATTGCAGAAGTCTATTACCCAGGAAATAGCGATTTACATTTATCTCAAGCAAGTCATGGCGGTGCTGTATTAGGTTTCCGCTTAAAAGATGAGACAAAGGCGCAAGATTTTGTAGATGCCCTTTCCTTACCTTTAGTTTCCGTCAGCCTAGGTGGTGTTGAAACAATACTTTCACACCCTGCTACGATGTCACATGCAGCTGTACCTAAAGAAGTAAGAGAAGCCAGAAATATCACTTTTGGATTATTTAGATTAAGCGTTGGATTAGAAACTGCAGATGAATTAATCTCTGATCTAAATTATGCATTTAAGGAGGCCTTCAATGAGTCAACTACTCGACAAACTAAAGCACAATATATTAGTAGCTGATGGTGCGATTGGAACCATTCTATATTCAGAAGGTCTAGATACATGCCCAGAAGCCTATAATATTACACATCCAGATAAAGTGGCGCGCATTCATCGTTCTTATATAGACGCTGGTGCCGATATTATTCAAACCAATACGTATGGTGCTAATTTTGAAAAGTTAAAACCTTTTGGTCTTGAGCATAAAGTTAAAGACATTCACTACGCAGCAGTAGAAATTGCTAAACAAGCTGCAAACGACGACACCTTTATTTTAGGCACAGTAGGTGGATTCAGGGGTATCAAACAAGAAGATTTAGAATTATCATCGATTCAATATCATACAGAAATACAAATTGAGACATTAATCGATGCAGGTGTTGATGGCATTCTATTTGAAACATATTACGATTTAGAAGAGCTTACAACCATTATCAAAGCTACTAAACGTAAATATGATATTCCGATTATTGCTCAACTCACGGCTTTAAATACAAACTATTTAAGAAATGGTACTGAAATCAATACAGCCTTGCAACAAGTTGTTAAGAGCGGTGCTGATATTGTTGGACTGAATTGTCATCACGGTCCCCACCATATGCAACAATCGTTTTCACATATTGAACTGCCCGATGGTGCTTATCTATCATGTTATCCAAACGCAAGCTTATTAGATATTGAAAATAGTCAATTTAAATATAGTGATAATGCAGCTTATTTTGGAAAAGTAGCTGAGCAACTCATCAATGAAGGCGTTCGTTTAATTGGCGGCTGTTGTGGCACGACACCTGAGCATATTCAATACATCAAATCATCGGTCTCAGATTTAAAACCGGTAAACCAAAAAAATGTCATTCCTATCGCTAAATATACGGGTCATTCGGAGAAACCAACACAAAAACAAAATCTAACATCAAAGGTTAAACACAGACCTACAATTATCGTTGAACTAGATACACCGAAACATCTTGACACAGACTTATTTTTCAGAAATATCAAAAAACTCGACGATGCCAAGATTGATGCCGTAACCTTAGCTGATAATTCGTTAGCCACAGTAAGAATCAGTAATGTTGCCGCAGCGAGTATCATTAAACAACAATATGACATCGAACCTTTAGTCCATATCACTTGTCGTGATCGCAATTTGATTGGCTTACAATCACATTTACTTGGCCTATCACTCTTAGGTATTAATGAAATTTTGACCATTACAGGTGACCCTTCAAAGATTGGGCACCTTCCAGGCGCAACCAATGTATACGATGTGAATTCTAAAGGGTTAACTGAAATTGCTTTACGCTTCAACCAAGGTATTAACACGGACGGTGATGCGCTGAAGACGCAGACGAACTTCAACATCGCAGGGGCATTTGATCCAAATGTAAGAAAATTAGACGGGGCTGTACGACGGTTAGAGAAAAAATTAGAAAGTGGTACCCACTACTTTATAACCCAACCGGTCTATAGCAAAGAGAAAATTAAAGAAGTCTATGAAGCAACCAAACATTTAGATGTGCCATTGTTTATTGGCATTATGCCTGTCACTAGTTATAACAACGCATTATTTTTACACAATGAAGTACCAGGCATTAAATTGTCAGAAGCCATTCTCGAACAATTTGAAGCTGTTAAAGATGATAGAGCAAAAACAAAATCATTGAGCATTGAATTATCAAAAGCATTGATCGACACAGTGCATGAATATTTTAATGGCTTGTATTTAATTACACCATTCCAAAAGGTCGATTATACACTGGAACTTGCAAATTATTCAAAATCAATTACTTCAACTAAACAGGAGGCAATATTATGACAATTCAAACATCAAACTTAGGTTTTCCGAGATTAGGTAGAAAGAGAGAATGGAAAAAAGCCATCGAGGGCTACTGGGCAAATAAATATGATTTAGAAACATTACATCAACAATTAACAGATTTGCACAAAGAGAATTTATTACTACAAAAAAATTATAATTTATCTAGTATTCCGGTTGGCGATTTTTCTTTATATGACCATATTCTTGATACATCATTACTTTTCAATATCATTCCTGAACGTTTCCAAGGTAGAGATATCGATGATGACTTACTATTTGATATTGCCAGAGGTAACAAAGAACATGTTGCAAGTGCCTTAATTAAATGGTTCAACACAAATTATCATTATATTGTACCTGAATGGGACAATGCTGAACCAAAATTAAATAAAAATGTATTATTAGAACGCTTTAACTATGCAAAATCATTAAACGTCAACGCACACCCTGTGATCGTTGGTCCAATTACGTTTGTTAAGTTATCTAAAGGTGGCGACCAATCATTTGAAGAAAAAGTACAAACATTATTGCCATTATATAAAGAAGTCTTACAATCACTTGTTGATGCAGGCGCAGAGTATATTCAAATTGATGAACCTGCACTTGTTACGGACGATAGCGCAGATTACGAAGACATCACAAAAACGGCATATAATTATTTTTCTGAAGCAAACTTAGGTGATTACCTAGTCGTTCAAACTTACTTTGAACGCGTAAACTTATCATTCTTAAACAGCCTACCAATCAGAGGTATCGGTCTAGATTTCGTACACGACCACGGCTTTAATCTTAAACAAATTGAAGACGGCCAATTTGATCGTACGAAGACACTCTATGCAGGTATTATTGATGGTCGTAATGTATGGGCTGCTGATATAGAAGCTAAAAAAGAGCTTATCGAAACATTACAAAATTATACAGATGACCTTGTCATTCAACCTTCATCTTCATTATTACACGTTCCAGTATCACTTGATGATGAAACACTTGATACTTCTATTGCAGAAGGATTAAGTTTTGCTACTGAAAAACTAGATGAACTCGATGCGTTAAAACGTTTATTCAACAACGACGATGATCAAAAATACAATGAATTGAAAGCCCGCTATGAACGCTTTCAAAACCAATCATTTAAAAATCTTGAATACGACTTTGATAGCGTCAGAACTTCTAGACAATCAGCATTTAAAGAACGTAAAAAAGCACAAGACGCACGCCTAAATTTACCTGATTTACCAACAACTACGATCGGTTCATTCCCACAATCTCAAGAAGTACGTAAATACCGTGCTGATTGGAAAAATAACCGTATCACTGATGAAGCATATAAAACATTTCTAAAAAATGAAATTGCACGTTGGATAAAAATTCAAGAAGATATCGGTTTAGATGTTCTGGTACATGGTGAATTTGAACGTAACGACATGGTAGAGTTCTTTGGTGAAAAACTTCAAGGTTTCCTAGTTACAAAATATGGCTGGGTACAATCATACGGTTCACGTGCGGTTAAACCACCTGTTATTTATGGTGATGTTAAATGGACAGAGCCACTTACTGTCAAAGAAACATTATACGCACAAAGTTTAACTGATAAACCAGTTAAAGGTATGCTTACTGGTCCTGTCACTATTTTAAACTGGTCATTTGAACGTGTTGACTTACCACGTGAAGAGGTTCAAGACCAAATTGCATTAGCAATTAATGAAGAAGTATTAGCGCTTGAAAGTCAAGGTATTCAAATCATACAAGTTGATGAGCCAGCATTAAGAGAAGGCTTACCACTTCGTTCAGAATACCATGCAGACTATCTAGATAAAGCCGTTCGTTCATTCAAACTCTCAACATCTTCAGTCGCTGATGAAACACAAATTCACACGCATATGTGCTATTCTCAATTCGGTCAAATTATTCATGCAATCTATGATTTAGATGCGGATGTTATTTCTATTGAAACTTCTCGTAGCCATGGTGATTTGATTCAAGATTTTGAAGATATTACTTATGATTTAGGTATTGGTTTAGGTGTATACGATATTCACAGTCCAAGAATTCCAACTGAATCAGAAATTACAGCTGCAATTAACAGAGCATTACAAGAAATAGATCGTTCATTATTCTGGGTAAATCCAGATTGCGGTTTGAAGACGCGTAAAGAAGATGAAGTTAAAGAAGCCTTAAGTGTGTTAGTTAATTCTGTCGATAAATTACGTAAATCAACAAATCCAGCAACTGTTTAAAATTAACTTAAATAGGTGATGCGTATGCGTTATCCTTTATGGAAGCAATTAGAAGAATTAAAATCAGCAACGTGGGTCGATTTGACCCACACTTTTGATGAAACCATACCGTGTTTTAGCGAATTTGAACGGCCCCAAGTGTCGACACTATTCAATGTCGCAGACGACGGATTCTATGTTCAAAATTGGAATGTTGTGAGTCAGTATGGTACCCATATTGATGCACCGATTCATTTTGTGGAACATACGCGCTATTTACATGAATTAAATTTAAAAGAACTTGCCCTACCACTCGTTGTTTTAGATTTTTCACAAAGCGTTAAAGCAAATTCGGATTTCATCTTAACACGTCGACACATTGAACAATGGGAAGCTGATAACGGCCCTATTGAGCAAGGCACCTTTGTTGCATTTAGAAGTGATTGGTCTAAACGTTGGCCCAACATTGAAGCTTTCGAGAATAAAGATGATGCTGGTGCGCTCCATTTACCTGGATGGGGACTAGACGCATTAAAGTATCTATTTGAAGAGCGCCATGTGAAAGCCATCGGTCATGAAACATTTGATACCGATGCCTCTATCGATGTCGCAAAAAACGGTGACATTATTGGTGAGCGTTATGTATTAGGTCAAGATACTTTCCAAGCAGAACTACTGACAAATCTTGATCAACTCCCAAGTCGAGGGGCAATTATTTACACAATCAGTCCTAAGCCTAAAGATGCGCCAGGTTTCCCTGTACGCGCATTTGCTATAAAACCTTAAACAAATATTCGCATATGACAACATCGTATTTCGTTTATTACTATTAAAACCTAGCCATTATATTAAAAATTAAGAACTTGAGCACTTCTTAATTTACGATTCTCCTTTAAAATATATAACATGCCCGCATCATTATCGATATGATGTGGGCATATTTAAGTTTACTGGATATATGAGCTGTATAGGTCATTAGTTTGATTTTCAAATAAATGATAATTCCTATCATTTAAAATGATTCAATCAATGTTATAATTCAATAAAATTCAATATAGTTTATCATAGGGCAAATGCACCTATTTTCTATATAAATATAATCAATAGAGGTGACATCCGTGCAACTGAACCAAACCAACACCCCTTTTAATGAGGAACAATTGGCACTTATCAATCAACTACTACCTATGTTAACACCTGAACAACAACATTGGTTAAGTGGTTATCTACTCAATCCAGCAACAACTTCAGTGTCAGATAACAAAACGGACATACAAGAAAATGAGGCTGGTATTACCGAAACTGAAACTAGCACTTCTACTGACCAGTCCGTGTCAGAACCTGTATCAGCTTCAACAGAACCACTAGACGTGCATGTACTATATGGTACTGAAACTGGTAATGCTGAAGAAATTGCTGAAACATTTGAAACAAAACTCAAATCCCAGAACTTAAATGTCCATCTCTGGGATATGGATGATTTTCCGAGAGATTCATTACCTGAGGTTGAACACCTTTTTATTATTTGTTCAACACAAGGCGTTGGCGAACCACCTATCAATGCGTTAGATTTATATGATTACCTTCACGGTGATGATGCGCCACAATTAGATCAAGTCAACTTTGCGGTACTAGCACTTGGTGACCAAGATTTTCCTGATTTTTGCCAAGCTGGTAAAGACTTTGATCATATCTTAGGTCAACTCGGTGCGAATAGAGTGGCAGATAGAGTGGATTGCGACTTTGATTATGAAGAGACAGCTGAACAATGGATTACCAACATGCTTGAGCTATTAACACAAGCCTCATCCAATACAAATGAAGAGACGCCTAGCGTTGAAAATGAGGACGTCACAATAGAAGAACCTCAAGCACCTTATTCAAAATCTAATCCTTTTCAAGCAGAAGTACTGAAAAATACCATTCTTACACAACCAGAAGCTTCTCGAGAAGTAAGACACCTTGAAATATCACTTGAAGGTTATCGTGAGGCCTATGAACCCGGTGATAGCTTAGTCGTTATCCCACAAAACGATCCTGTACTCGTGAACCAACTCATCGATGCACTTAATTGGGATGCTGAAACACCTATTCAAATGAACGACAGTGATTCAATGCGTTCGCTTAAAGAGGCTTTAACACATGATTTTGAAATTGCAAAATTAACGCCTGTTCTGATGAAAAATGCTGCAGAATTATTAGGTAATCCCATGTTAAATGCTAATATTCAAAAATCGGAATGGGTCCAAAACTATATTTACGGTAAAGATGTCATTGATTTAATTAGAGATTTTACGCCTGTTGCGCTTGAACCCAACATGCTACCACAACTGTTAAGAAAATTACCGCCACGAGAATATTCAATTGCAAGTAGTAACAAGATAAATCCTAATAGTGTACACATTACTGTACGTGTTGTGAAATACGAAGCACATCGTCGTGAACGCTTTGGTGTTTGTTCTGTCCAATTAGCAGATCGTACGTCTGTTGGGGATAAGCTACCTGTATACTTGAAAAAGAATCCAAATTTCAAATTTCCATATGACACAGAAACACCTGTCATCATGATTGGTGCAGGTACAGGCATTGCGCCTTATCGTGCTTATCTTCAAGAAAGAGCCTATCTCAATCTTAAAGGTGAGCAATGGTTGATTTTTGGCAATCAAAATTATCATCATGATTTCCTTTATAAAGATGATTTGGAACAATGGCTCGAAGAAGGTGTATTAAGCAAATTAGACTTAGCCTTCTCAAGAGAAACTGAAAATAAAATTTACGTCCAACACCGCATCGAAGAAAATAGTGCTGAATTCTATAAATGGATTCAGGCAGGTGCCACAATTTACCTGTGCGGTAATAAAGATGAGATGGCAAGCGGTGTACACGAATCATTAATTAAAGTACTCATCAAAGAAGGTAACATGGATGAAACTGAAGCCGAAGCCTATTTGACAGAAATGATTAAAAATCAACGTTACCAACGTGATGTATATTAAGTACGTCACAAATAGACTTCAAAAAATGATAAAAAAGGGGCTAATCTGATGAGTCAATTCATAGCAACATATGCAAATACACTATTATTAGTTAAACAAGTTAATGGTCGTTTTCATATAGAAAAGAAACTAGAAGGAATGAACCCCATCGCCATCGCTCAGGATCCATTCAATCCTGACATATTATATTGTGGCACGTTTGATCGCGGTTTGTGGAAAAGCGTGGACAAAGGCGATTCATGGTTACCTATTGGCACACGCTTTACGTATAATAGTCCTTTTAAAAAGCAAGACATTCCTATGACATCCATTACTGCAGTCTCAGTCATAGATACAGGTAACAATACTGGTGCGGTATTAGTAGGTACAGAACCAAGTGCACTCTTTATTTCCTGTGATCAAGGTGACTCATTTGAATTACTGACAGATTTCGCACATATTCCTGGAAAAGAACAATGGTTTTTCCCTCCAAGACCGCACACACATCACGTTAAATGGTTAGATAACAATCATCGCTCGCCCAATATCATTTCTCTTACAATTGAGGCTGGTGGTTTGATTCAATCTACAGATTCTGGACAACATTGGGAAGTACCGCAAACGGATCATGCGCCTATCGATATTCACGTACTCAAAAGTCATGACGAACATCCCAACAAATTATATGGCGTTCTCGGAGATGCCTTTTTAAATGGTGGTAGAGATACCTTTATTGAAAGTGATGACTACGGTAAAACATGGACAACATTTATAGTTGGCATTGAGCATAGATATGGTTATGGCTTGGCAATCAATTCAAATAATGCTGAGAATATCGTCATCTCAACATCAAATTCGCCAATGAATGCCCACAGTTATGGAAGTCATACATTTTCAACCATTTATGCTATTGATAAATCACAAGATAATGCCTGGATTGAAGCAACTGAAGGCTTACCTTCCACAAATGGCACGCTTATCTCCGCTGTCACTGAAAGAGATGGTATCTTTTATATTGCGAATAATAAAGGTATCTTCTCTTCCGACAATGGTGGTAAAAGTTGGCATCCTTTGAACATAACATGGACAAATGAATTAACAGAGCAACATGTTTATCAATTGATCACTTTAGACTAAGTAATGTTAGTATAGATGATATAAGTAAACACCCAAAAGATTGTATGATAAATTCAATCTTTTGGGTGTTTTTATTTACACGTTTTTACCCTTAATCGCGCCACTTAGCTTCATATAGAAGCCACTTGCCTGTTCTATATAGTATTACAATCAAAAATTTGTTTTACTTAATGTAAGGGGAGGGACTGAACATGAAAGTAAAGGTTGTTTATGATCAAACATTAGACGAAGATGAAATCATACTATACGCGCATAAAGATGCCAACAATTTATCAGATATTATCAACTCAATTCAACAATTATCTCAAAATATATTATTTCCCGGAAAATACAACGAAACCATCTATTATCTTAAACCACAAGATATCATTTGTTTTCGGATAGAAAATAAGATATTAAATGTTATCACCGCTCAACGTCAATATACGATGAATCAACGTTTATACGAAATAAAAGCACAGCTTAATCATAGCTTTCTACAAATTTCAAAATCTGAAATCATCAATGTGAACTTCATTGATTATCTAACATTAAATAAAAATGGCACGATTGAAATTCGTTTTACTGATCAATCATTTACGTACTCTTCTAGAAGATACTTACCATTAATTAAGGAGGCTTTAAAGCTATGAAACGATTCTTTCACGGTGGAACCATTGGTATTACGATTGGCGTCTTTGTCTCTTTAATATTTTCAACACTATTTGCGCACCACCAATTTCATCCAGTTTCTCCAGAATCAACGATGGGTAGCATTTACTTTGCACATTTAACTGAATTACAAATTATGTTTATTGCTGTTGTGATATGGGCATTAATCGGTATCACATTCAGTTATGGCGCGCTTATCTTTTCGAATTCACGAAAGACATTATGGTTTAAAACATTAACTCACTTTAGTTTAATGCTCATCATCATGTTCCCACTGGCTATATTAGCTGGATGGTTTCCTCTTAAACTTTCAGCAATCATACTATTTGTGGTCATTTATACAATTGTTTATTTTATCATTTGGGGTATTGAAACAAGACGTAATCAACAAGATATAGACGAAATTAATGCCATGCTCTCAAAACGGAAGGGATGATTTGATATGAATCAAGGTCGTTATACTGTACTACCTAATGAATCGGTCACTGTATTTTTGATTGGTCTTCACATCAACAAGTGGTATAAAGTTCATCACTGGTTGCCTGTACTTTTAGCTATGCCACCAATGCTCTCCGAATTATCAAAGGATAAATCACTCGGTTGTTTATCTTATGAAATGTTGTTTAAATATCGTGGTGTTATGATCGTTCAATATTGGGAAACAAACGAAAAATTGCTTAGTTATGCAAAAATGCCTGTACATTTAAAAGCTTGGCGCAAATTCTCGAAAAAATTAAAGCATAATGAAGCCGTTGGTTTTTACCATGAAACATATAATGTAGATTCCCATCAATATGAAAATATTTATATCAATATGCCTGATTTCGGTCTCGGCAAAGCACTCGGTAATGAACCTGTAAGCAAAGCCACACATACTGCAAAACAACGACTAAAAAAACATACTTAACGCGTATTTTAAATCAAACGATATCATAATCATAGAGTTGAAGTTGAAATGTCAAAGGCATACGTACTGTCACAATAACCATCATTTATTACGAGATAGCGATAGCATCTTTTACTGAAATTCATAAATCTCATTCGCATAAAAAGAAAACGACAATTTCCATTACTGCAGAAATTGTCGTTTTTATTTTGAAATGTTTATATCCCAAATATTTTATTTATTGTTATAACTTCATTTACTAATCCATGTGCTATCTCACATATTCAAAAATTCCAGCTGCGCCCATACCTACACCGATACACATGGTAACCATACCGTAACGTGTTTCTGGGCGTTTCTTCATTTCAGACAATAAGCGTCCTACTAACATCGCACCTGTAGCACCAAGTGGATGTCCAAGTGCAATGGCACCGCCATTCACATTCGTCTTCTCAGCATCTAATCCCACTTCTCTCATAGAAGCCAATGTTTGAGAAGCAAATGCTTCATTTAATTCTACTAAATCAATATCATTAACGTCTAAGTTAGCTTGTTCCAATACTTCTGGAATCGCATATGCTGGACCGATACCCATTAATTTAGGGTTTACCCCTACTGCTTTAAATCCAACAAAGCGTGCAATAGGTTCTACGCCTAGCTCCTTCACTTTTTCACCAGACATCACAACGACAAAACCTGAGCCATCTGTTAATGGGGCCGAGGAGCCTGCCGTCACTGTACCGTCAGCCTTAAATACAGTTGGTAATTTAGCTAAAGTTTCTTTATTTGTATCTGGTCTAATGAGTTCATCTTCTTTAAATACTGCTTTACTAACAACAGGTCCATTGTCGTCATATGTTACTTGATTGACTTCAATAGGTATAATTTCATCATCAAATTTACCAGATTGTTGCGCTTCTGCTGCGCGTTGATGACTCTGAACTGCATATGCGTCTTGATCTTCTCTAGAAACATGATATGTTTCTGCTACCATTTCCGCTGTAAGTCCCATCGGGTATGAAACGCCTGAATCTTCATCTTGAAGAATCGGATTATTCGTTGGTTCATTACCACCCATTGGCACAGCGCTCATCAATTCAATACCACCTGCGACAATCACATCTGCCTGATCGGCAATAATTTGATTTGCTGCATGTGCAATAGTTTGAAGTCCTGATGAGCAATAACGATTGACCGTTTGACCTGGCACTTCATTCGGTAGACCTGCTAGCAAAGCAATGGTTCTAGCGATATTTTGCCCTTGTAAACCTTCTGGGAATGAATTCCCTACAATGACATCTTCAACCATACTCGGTTCAAACGAACCACCGACTCTTTCTAATACACCTTTTAATACTTTTGCAGCAACCTCATCTGGTCTTTCATGTGCCATAGCACCATTTTTGGCTTTGCCAGCTGCTGAACGTCCGTAAGCTACTATATATGCGTCTCGCATTTAAATTCACCCTTCCTGTACTGATTCATAATTAGTTGCGTAGTGGTTTACCAGTTTCTAAGATATGAGAAATTCTGTCATATGTTTTTTTGTTTTGTAACAATTCTAAAAATCTCTCTTTTTCAAGCTTTTGCAAATATCTTTGATTGATATATGTGTTACGAGGAATATCCCCACCGCCTAATACTTCAGCCACTTTCAACGTAATCTCATAATCATAGTCACTAATGAAATGACCTATACGCTGCGCATCCAATTGTCCTTCTGCCAGCGCTTTAAAGTCTTTACCTAAAGCAATATATTGTGCTTTTGGTGTTGGAATATAATTTGTTTGCGATTCGTAACGCGCTCGGTTTAAAGCAACTTCGACACGTTTTTCTGTATTTAAAATAATTGTATCTGTATTTCTTAAATAACCATATCTAACCGCTTCATATGCGTTAGTTGATACTTTGGCAAAACCGATTTGCATGAGTATATCGGTAATTGATTTTTGTTTGTCATCATTTTTATGATTTGTGCGCAAGACTCTATCTGTTAACTCTGCAAGACCGCCACCTGCAGGTAATAATCCGACACCTGTCTCAACTAGACCAATATATGATTCACTGGCAGCAACAACAATTGGTGAATGTAGTACAAGTTCACAGCCACCACCAAGCGCTTTACCTTGTACAGCTGTAACAATCGGTTTAAGCGCATATTTTAATCTTGCAAAGACATGATGCAGTTGCTCAACGGCTGCACCGACTTCTTCTACAACGCGTCCTTCTTCATGTGCTTGTTTCATTTGGAATAAGTTTGCACCGACACTGAAATTAAATCCACCTGCGTAAATCACCATGCTACTATAGTCTTCACGCTCTAATGTATCGATAGCTTCAAGTAAGTCATCCAGGAAGCTATTTGAAATAACATTATTCTTACTTTGTAGTTTTAATAATAATTGATCTTTATTTGCTACAGACAGATTAGAATCTGATCTATCCCATAATTCTTGATCAACATATTCCGCTACGGGCGTAATGCGCTCGATAGACTCACCTTGCGCATAAAATGATTCATTGCGTTGCTCTATCCAATCAGGTAACTGTCCTATCTCTTCTTTCATACGTGCTTTCACACGTTCGAAGCCCATTAAATCCCATAATTGGAATGGACCTTGTTTCCAGTTAAAGCCCCATACAAGCGCTCTATCAATGTCTTTGAAAGATTCTGCCGCTTTAGGTACATTAATTGCTGAATAATAGAAGTTATTTCTTAGCGTCTCCCATAAAAACACACCAGCATCATCTTGTGCATTAAAAATGACATCTAAATTTTTAGCTAAATCTTTGCCGAATTGACCTAATATTTCTAATTGTGGTTTCTGTGGCTCAACATAATCATTTTGTTTAGGATCAAAGACGTAACGCTTTTTGTTTACCTTTTTATAGAATCCTTGTTTTGTTTTATTGCCGAGTGCACCTTTTTCTGCAAGTTTTTCGGATAGTTTCACATCATGGAAGAATGGTTGTTCTTCAGGTATTTGTTGTAGTCCTTTAATAACTGCAATCGCGATATCAAGACCTACCAAATCTGATAAACCATAAGTTCCCATTTTTGGACGACCGATACTGCGACCTGTCAGTGCATCTACTTCTGTGATTGAAAATCCTTGTACTTCTGCGCGATACATAATGTCGTTCATTGTTTGTGTACCTACACGGTTCGCTACAAATCCAGGTACATCGTTAGCAACGATGACACCTTTACCTAACACATCTTCCGCAAAACGTTGCACGCGATCCACAACCGATTTCGAAGTCTTGCTATTAGGAATCACTTCAACTAATTTCATGATGCGTGGTGGATTAAAGAAATGCATTCCGAAAAATCTTTCTTTGTCACTATCTTCAAAGACATCTGCAATTGATTCGATTGGAATACCTGACGTATTCGTGGCAAATATTGCTTCGTCTTTAGCCACGTCTTTCACTTTTTTCCAAATTTGATGTTTGATATCAACTTCTTCTTTTACTGCTTCAATATAGATATCTGCATCGTCTTCCCCTGCTAAATCCTCATTAAAATTACCGTACGTCAGGTTAGAGGCAAATGATAAATCGAATAATTGTGGACGTTTAGGATTTGTGATAATTTCATATGCTTTTTTTGAAATTTTATTTGGATCGTTCTCGTCAATCACAATATCTAGTAATTTTACTTTTAATCCTGCGTTGACTAGTAGCGCAGCAATTTGACTCCCCATTGTTCCTGCACCTAACACCGTTGCTTTTCTTATTGTCATACTAAACCCTCCAAATTTAATGTTCTGAATTAATGCGTTATATCAATGCGTTCATCTATTAGATAAACGCGGAATCACCTGTCAATGCACGGCCTATGACAAGTGCGTTAATTTCATGTGTACCTTCATATGTGTAGATAGCTTCTGCATCCGCAAAGAATCGGGCAATATCATACTCACCAGCTAGAATACCATTTCCGCCATGAACCCCTCTGCCCATCGCAACAGACTCTCTTAGACGTAAGGCATTCATCATCTTAGCTGTAGAAGTAGCCACTTCATCATATTCTCCATTTGCCTGCATGCGCGCCAATTGTGCACATGTTGCCATGGCTTGTGCAAGATTTCCTTGCATCATGGCTAATTTCTCTTGAATTAACTGGAATTTACTAATTTCTTTACCAAATTGTTTACGCTTCGTTACATAATCTGTTGTGGCTTTTAACGCACCTGCCATAGCGCCTGTCGCCATGTATGCAACACCTGCACGTGTTGAGTAAAGTACTCGTGCAATATCTTTAAAGCTATTAATGTTTTGTAGACGTTGTTCTTCTTTGACGACTACGTTGTTCAAATGAATATTTGTATTCGGTACGATACGTAAGGCAATTTTATTTTCAATCACATCGATTTCGACACCTTCTTGACTGGGTTCGATAATAAAGCCTTTAGGTTTGCCAGTTTCTACATCAACTGCATAGACTGGAATCACATCTGCTACATTGGCACCGCCAATCCATTTCTTCTGTCCATTGATAATCCATTTATCACCATCTCGTTTGGCAGTGGTTTCAAGACCGCCAGCAACATCAGAGCCATGTTCGGGTTCTGTTAATGCGAAACAGGTACGTAATTCATGTGATTGTAATTTCGGTAAATAGTAAGCTTGTTGTTCTTTACTGCCTCCAAACCAAAATGAATTATGACCGAGTCCTTGGTGTACACCGAGTAATGTTGCTAGAGATACATCAAATTTCGCTATTGTATACGACATAAAGAATTGGAATAATTGGCTAGGCGTTTTTTCGCCTTCACGTCCCTCAAAAAGCAATGGATTTTGGAAGTAATTTAATTTTCCTAATTCCTCAAAATAGTCTTCAGGCTCAGTTGCATTTAACCAATGTTCATTAACAGAATCACGATATTTTTCTTCTAACATATCGTTAAGTTGTTTTAATAATTTCACTTCTCCTTCCGTTAAATCTTTTGCGATACTTAAAATATCTTCTGGGTATAATGCTTTGATTACTTCTTCTTTTGTTGGCATAATATAAACCTCCATTTATTATGATTTCGCTTACATTTACAGTTAAAAATTTTTCCAACTTTTAAATACATCCTGCTTCAAATCGACGGGTTATGTTAATTCGTCTTTACTTTGGTCTTGCTTTTGCGCTTTGTCATTCATATATTTTTGAATTTCTAATTTATCTGGTTTCGATGTTGAGTTTAATGGAATATGTGTTAATTTGAGATACAATCTCGGTATTTTATAACCCGCAATATGTTCTCGCATATGTGCATCTAATTTCTGTTCAAAATCTGGATCATCTTCTGTTAAAACAACTGCTGCTGAAACTGACTCCCCGTATTTCGGACTATCATAACCGACCACAACACCTTGAGCGACAAGTGGATGTTCTGATAGTACCCTTTCAACTTCGGAAGGGAGAACATTTTCACCGCCAGTAATAATCATCTCTTTGCGGCGATCCACTATATAAACATCTCCATCTTCATCTATCTTGGCTAAATCTCCTGTTAAGAAAAATTCACCACTAAATGCTTTGGCTGTTTCTTCTGGTTTATTCCAATAACCTGGCGTCACATTATTACCTCTAACGCCCAGTTCTCCAATTTCTCCAACTTGTGCTTCTTCAAAATGATCATCGAAGATACGGATATCTGTGAACATCACGGGTTGCCCAATACTCGCTGGTTTACGTTCGTTATTCGCTGCTGTATTGACGCTGACAAGTGGTGCCTCTGTTAAACCATAACCTGTAATAATAGGAATTCCCAAGCTCACAAATTTTTTCTGTACAGTTGGTAAAGGCGCTGCCCCCCCTTGTATGAGGAATTCAATATTGGCAAAGTTCTTTAAATCAAAGTTGTCAGCAACCAACATGGCGTAGTACATCGTTGGGATTTGAATTAAGAAATTCGGTTGATATTGAGCCATTAAATCATTTAATGATTCACCGTTAAAGTACCGTTGTAATACCAATGTTCCACCTGCCATTAATAATGGAATCGTTAAGTCATTAAATCCTAGTACATGAAACATCGGTGTTGAAATAATGGTTGTATAGGATGCGTATACTTTGTATGTCAATGCTATGGTAATTGGATTATTTACAAATGAATCATAAGAGAACATTACGCCTTTTGGTAATCCTGTCGTACCACTCGTGTACATTAAAGATGCTAAATCATCACCTTCAACACTAACCGTTGTAAAAGGACGATGATGGGTTGGATCAACGATATCATCATATGTCTTAGAATCAATATCCATATGAATCAGTTCATCTGCGATGCCTTCTAAACTTGATAAATGCTTTGCTGAATAAAATATTAATTTCACATCAGAATCAGCAATCACGCTTTCAATTTCCTGTGTCTTTAATCGCCAATTAATGGGCAAATACACAGCGCCTAGTTTGAATGAAGCAAACAATAGGTCTAATAGCGCAACATCATTTGGTGAAAAAATACCAACAACATCACCACGTTGAACCCCTTGTTCTTGTAGATAATTCGCCAAGTTCTCTGCTCTAATATTTAAATCTTGATATGTCCATTCTGTACCTTTGAATGGATCAATGACCGCTGCTTTTGGTTCGTCAAACGTTGCTCTTGTTTTAATCCAGTCGTAGTTCATATTTTTCTCCCCCTTATTTAAATACGATAATCCGACTTAATTGCTTGAGCCAATCCTCCCCAGTGCGCTTGATAGATATCACTCTGTGTTAGCTTGATATCATCAGAAAGAATCGGTCTAAAAGCCATGTTGGCTAAAATATCTTGTTCTAAATCTAAACCTGGTGCAATCTCAATAAGTTTTAAACCCTTGTGCGTTAATTCAAATACTGCACGTTCCGTTACGAAGTAGACCTCTTGATTAAATTTAATTGCATTTTCAGCATTGAAATCCATACTACCCACTTTATCCACAAATTTTGTAGCGCGTCCTTGCGCTTCTACAGTTACTTTATTATTCTCGTATGATAGTTGACCCCCAACAACCATCGCTCCTGAAAATACAATTGTCTTTACTGTTTGACTAATATCTATAAAACCACCGCAGCCGTTCATTTTTTCACCAAACTTAGACACATTGACATTACCCATCTGATCAACTTCAGCAAAACTTAAATAGGCAACATCCAAGCCATTGTTATAGATAAAATCCCAAGTCATATCATGTCTCATTCGTGCACTCAAGTTGTAATTCATACCAAAGTGTTCTCGACTACTGATTAATCCACCAAATACGCCCGTATCAATATTAGGCTGAACTAAATGATTGACTTGTTCTTCCGATAAGACATTAGATAATTCATTATTTATGCCAAAACCAATACTGATTACGTCACCCTCTAATAAAAATTGAGCCGCACGTCTCAAAATCACTTTACGGGTACCTAATGCTATATATGGTTCTCGCATTTCTGTAATTTGATAATGTCCTGATAGTGCTGGATCATATTGCGTTTGCATCACTTGCCTATGCAGCTTAGGATTCGTGTTTACAACAACATAATCGACCAGTTTTCCTGGAATAAATACATCATTGGGATTAAAGTTACCATTTTGAACAACTGCTTTAACTTGTACAATCACTTTTCCTCGATTATTATGTGTTGCTAATGCTAAGCTATATCCTTCACCAAGATGTGCTTCATGTGTCATGTATATGTTGCCATCCATGTCCGCATATGTACCTCTTAATAGCGCAATATCTATGTCTGGAAAGTCATACTGTAAATATGTCTGATGATTAATTTCAATCAACGAGACTAAATCTTCGGTCGTGCGCTCATTGACTTTACCACCTGTATACCTAGGATCTACATTGGTGTTCAATCCAATTTTAGATATGGTACCTGGTGAGGCTTGCGTCTTACTTCTGTAATGCGTGGTAATCACGCCTTGAGGTAAGTAATACGCTTCGATCTCGTTATTGCGCATTGCATTGATTGTTGCCGGTGACGCTGTGATGATACTTGTGATTAATCGCTTAATCATACCCCTTGTTGTAAATGCATCTAAGTCATAGCTATCGCCACGATAATCACTAATATCATTTGCTAACATAAATGTAAAATCTGTAAACGATTGATCTTCATCATTATATTCGACTAACGTTTTGAGTATCTCAGCTGGTAAATTAGCCGTTGATAAGGCTGCCAGAGCTATAACATCACCTTTATTAATGATGCTTGTCAATTTTGAAAATGGAATAATTTTCATATAGGTGTCTCCTATCTTTATTTAATCCAATCTGTTATAAGCTTTCCCCTTTAAAAAGCGCTCCTTTTTATGTAAATATAAACCCTTACATGTAATATACCATTATTTTTGAAAATTATGCAAAAATTTTAAATTTTACAAATCAAGATTAACTATTTTATGTCTTTATAACGCGGTTTGAGCATAAATAAATTCAAATCAATGTTTTAACACATCTCGTCTATTTGACTCATCATATTTACTATATTAATGGTGATTATTTACAGCATTTCTATTTTTTTAAAACTTAGATTTCGACATTATATTAATTAATATTTTCGTTACAAAAATATTAATTATTTTTATACATCGTTGCTTTTATAAACATTTTATATAGTTGTAGCATTCGCATAAGTTTGTTATCCTTTTATATCACAATGCTTTTAAAAAAATAAGGCCCTTTCGTATAATTTAATAAATACTACTAAACTAAATTAACGAGGGGCCTTATAGATAAAGGTTATAATATCACTCAACTTACACTACCAATAGCAACTTCAATGTTAATTACTGTGAATGCTATTGCTCAATTGAATCATTTTATTTTTATTTGAACTACTTATTTTTGCTGTCGATTCGTTTTCACTAGATAAAATAGATAATACACAATACCAATGATAAACCAAATCAATGTATAGAGCTTAGCTTGTCCACTTAAGCCCCAAAATACAGCGAATACACACACAAAGATAATGATTGGCATGATTGGATAAAATGGTAGTTTAAATGCTGGCATTGGCAAATCTTTTCCTTCTCTCTTACGTAAGGCATAGATACCAACCGTAACGAACATAAATGCTACCAAAGCACCTGCAGAAATTAATTGTGCAAGGAAACCAAACGGAAAGACTGCACCAATAACTACAGCAACAATAGAAAGTACAATCAATGCACGGTTCGGTAGATTTTTATTGTTTAATTTTCCAAGCCAAGACGGAAGGATACCATCCCGACCAAATGAATATAATAAACGGGAACCAGCCAACATCATACCGATTAAGGCAGTAAACATACCAATAACTGAAATGGCTTGAACAATGACAGCAATCGTACCATAACCACTTGTACGTAATGCCCAACCAACTGGCTCTGCATTATTTTTATATGAACTATAGTCAAACATACCGACTAGCACAAGAGCTACAACAATAAAGAGCGTTACGGCAATCAGTAGCGAACCTAGTATACCTCTTGGCATTGTTTTCTGTGGATTAATCGCTTCACCAGAATTAGCTGCTATTGAATCAAAACCGATATATGCTACGAAGATGACTGAACTTCCAGCATAAATACCTTGCCATCCTCCAAATGCACCTGCTGCAGTTTCTTTATATTCAGGTATAAACGGAACATAATTTCCAAGATTTATCACTGATACCCCTACAATAATAAATAAAAAAATCGCGAGTACTTTAAGTACTACTAATATATTTTGAACACGTGCTGTTTCAGAAGTTCCACGAGATAATAACAAGGCAGTAATAACAACGACGACTGCTGCTATCAAATCTAAGATACCGCCATCCGTACCCAATGAGTTAGAAAGTGAATTCGGTAATGAAATATGGAAGGGGTCTAACAGCCCTCTTAAATTAGCAGAAAAACCTGAAGCAACGAAGGATACGGCAATCAGATATTCAGCAATTAATGCCCATCCAACAATCCATCCAAAGAACTCTCCAAATAAAATACTAATCCAAGTATATGCAGAACCCGCAAAAGGCATTACCGTTGCCATTTCAGCATAGACAAATGCGACCATTGCAGCAACAATCGCCGCCACTAAAAAGGATAAGCTGACAGATGGCCCCGTATGATCTGCTGATACAACACCAGGCAGTGTAAAAATCGCTGTAGAAACAATTGTCCCTACACCTAGCGCTAAAAAGTCTTTTACACGGAGTGTACGTTCTAGATGCGCATCTTTATTTTGATATCGAGATACATCTTCTTTTCGTAATAAGCTTTGTATAAGATTCATTTTTTACTTCTCCTTGCTATTTTTAAAACAAACATGTTTTTAAGTATAATGATTTTTGAATCTGATGTATATGCTATTGAAGAAAGAATTAACTTTTATTGTATTTTCATATATTTTACAAAGTTATCCGTTAATCACCCACCTTATATTCAGGGACTTTTTTACATCACTTATTTTCTTGGCGTTATCTATTGCACGGGTACTTTAAAGTGCGTACTTACTTTTTTAAAGTATGCCCTTTAAAATAATAATTATCGTCATATTACGAATTTAGATAAAAAGGAGTTTTTTGATGCAATATACAACATTTAATAATGGACATACGATGCCTCAACTAGGTTTAGGCGTTTTTAGAGTGGAAAATAATGATACGGCAAAGGATGCTGTTAAACATGCAATTGTTAGTGGCTACCGTAGTATTGATGCTGCTTTCGTATACGGTAATGAAGAAATGGTCGGTCAGGGCATTCAAGAAGGCATCCTTGAAGCTGGTATTCAAAGAGAAGATTTGTTTATCACATCAAAATTATGGTTAGACCACTACGGTAAAGATAACGTTCAAGTAGGTTATGAAACTTCATTAAAACTTTTAGGTTTAGATTACTTAGACCTTTATCTTATTCATTGGCCAGGTACTGATCAGTCGCTAATGATAAAAACATGGGAAGGCATGGAAGCATTATATAATGATGGAAAAGTCAAAAATATTGGTGTCAGTAACTTTGATATTGAACACCTTGAAACTTTAAAAGCACATACTTCTATCAAACCGGTCATCGATCAAGTGGAATTCCATCCATACCTTATACAACAATCATTAAGAGATTATCTTGCTTCTGAATCTATTCAAATGGAATCTTGGTCTCCTTTAATGAATGCTGAAATTCTTACAGATGAGACAATCGTCGCAATCGCTGATGAAATTGGAAAATCCCCAGCTCAAGTCGTTATCAGATGGAATATTGAGCATGGTGTGGTGACTATACCTAAATCAGTCACACCACATAGAATCGAAGAAAATATAAATATATTTGATTTTTCATTAACGCAAGCACAAATCGCGCGCATCGATGCGTTAAATCAAGATCATAGAATTGGACCAAATCCTTTAGAATTCAACGGATAGTATACTCATTTTTCCTCATAAAAGAGCCTTAGACATTTAATGATGTCTAAGGCTCTTTTTCAATTAAGCAGTAGATGACTGAATTGAAAATACCCTTGTATCAAGCTTTTTTCAATTCTAGTCATCCTTGCCTTGATTGCATAGGTAGGACTACAAAATCTCTATTAGAAAATTGGATTTTTGTCCCTCTCCGTTATTTTCAATTCTAAGTTGTCTTTGAAAAAAGATGCTATTCATTCTGTAATTAATTAAAACTTCCTAAATCAGCAACTTTAATAAATGTTTTGATTTGAGGATTATACATGTGTTCACCCTAATTCTTTGAATTTACAATAGATTTGTAGGTTATACTTCATACGCGTTTATTTTAACATTAAAAAAATACCAATAAACTTTAGCGTATCGTTACTTCATTCCAAAGTTTATTGGTATTCTATTTCAGCAGGTCATACAGTACACTATACGATTAATGCTTCATGCGTTGTAACACTTCTAACTGTATCACTTTTAATGCTTCATTATATTCACGATTTGTACTTTCTTGTGCATTAATAATTAATAAATCAACCAATTCTACGTCGCTTTTCTCGCTGACTTCATGTTCAAATTGATGCAAATGTTCTTCTGAGGTCTTCGCATTTTGCTTTTCTATCTGATAGTATTGATCGGCTCCCAATCCACCTTCTTCAATCATGACAGAAATACCATTTGAACGTGTTTCGTTTACTCTTTTTACTTTAATACGTTTATTTTCACGGATAGCCATTTGAATCCCTCCTAACATTCATGTGCATTTGACAAACATCAACTTCATTTTTATCACATCTGCTACTTATTGGATTGAGATCAAATCACCTAGTTGCCGTTAATCA
Organism: Staphylococcus sp. Z5-21; assembly: GCF_056529615.1. NCBI lineage: Bacteria > Bacillati > Bacillota > Bacilli > Caryophanales > Staphylococcaceae > Staphylococcus > Staphylococcus sp. Z5-21. The sequence continues at coordinate 2,610,080 of NZ_CP096462.1, forward strand.
TTATGTATAGTCATATTACATATTCAAGATAAAACATTATTGTTTCATATTTCGATAGTATCTATAGTGTAATATTACATATAAGTAAATACAATCTCTTTGCTCACTTTTCTATACCCTTTTTCTAATATCATTATCCACGTTAAAGTTGTATGCATACAGCAATAAAGTTTAACAAAATGTTCATAAATTTAATATTTATACCACTTCTATTGTACTAAACCTAATTATATAATTGATAATGATTATTATTGTGAAAGAGTGATGTATATGTTGAATTTAAAGACTGGCGTTTTAGAAAAAAATTACACAGTAACTGATTTAAAAATTAGAAACAAGCACATGCTTCAGCGTCTCCATGCATTAGGTTTAACTCATGGAACCAAGATAAAAATCAAACAAAAATGTTTATTTAAGGGACCCTGCATTTTAGAAATGAATGGTCAAAATTTAAGTATTCGTGGTTGTGACGCATGTCAGATTTTCTTAGAGGAATCTCATGGCTAATCATTACTGTATTATTGGAAATCCTAATGTAGGAAAAACATCATTATTTAATGCACTCACTGGTACATACGAATACGTTGGTAACTGGAGCGGTGTAACGGTAGAGAAGAAGGTCGGACGTCTTAAATCAAATGCTGGGAATCTTATAGACTTACCTGGTATTTATGAATTATCGCCGATCTCCAAAGATGAAACCGTAGTGACTGACTATTTATTAAACGAATCTTTTTCTGGCATGATCAATATCGTAGATGCCAGTCAATTAAAACGTAACTTGCAACTTACGGTACAGTTAATGGAATTAGGCGCACCAATGATTATCGGGTTAAATATGGTAGACGTCGCTGCAAAACGAGGCATTCATATTGATCAAAGTGCATTGATTAAAAAATTAAAATTACCTTTGCTGCCTATCATTGCAAGAAATGGTAAAGGCACACAACAATTATTAAATGCTTTAAAAGATCATCGTCTATCTAACCATCGTCCTTTACATATTGATTATGGTGCTGATATTGAAGCAGCAATCACTAAAATAATGCAACATTTAAAACAACATTGTACCTTTGAATCACACCTTTATCGATTTATCGCCATTCAATTCTTGTTAGACAATCCCAAAGTGCTAGACCTCCTTGAAACAAATTTAATAGATATCATAGCGCCTATACGTCAACAATTAGCCGCTCCATTAACGCTATCTATTAGAGAAACAATCCAACAAAAACGTAACGCTTATATAGACCATTTATTAGAGGGTGCTATCACTTATCCAGACGAAGACCGTCAATATTTCTCTTCACGCTTAGATAAAATTTTAACTCATAAAATTTTAGGTATTCCAATATTTCTAGGCATTATGTGGCTGATATTTCAAATTACATTTACATGGGTTGGTACACCCCTATCAGACCAAATCGACGAATTCATAGGTGGTACACTCACCGACACAGTTAAATCCGTCATGGATAACATAGGATTATTTCCATTTTTACAAGATTTAATTACGGATGGCATTATCGCTGGTGTAGGTGCGGTTATTGTATTCGTACCACAAATTTTAGTGCTGTTCTTCTTTATTTCTTTACTTGAAGACTCAGGTTATATGGCACGTATCGCTGTGCTCATGGATCGTATTATGGAAGTCTTTGGCTTAAGTGGTAAATCTTTCATTCCCATGATTATTGGCTTTGGTTGTAATGTGCCGAGCATTATGGCAGCGCGTAGTATTGAAAGTGAAAAAGAACGTCTCACAACCATTTTAATCGCACCTTTCATGTCATGTTCTGCGCGCTTACCCGTCTATGCATTATTTGTTGGTGTATTTTTCGAACAACATCAAGCCCTTATCGTCCTTAGCCTATACGTATTAGGTATCGTGGTTGCCTTGGCTACCAGTGTACTGATTACTAAAACAGTAATGAAAAATGATGATTCGATATTTATTGTCGAGTTACCAACATATCGAATGCCATCAGGTAAAACACTTTGGAGAAGTACTTGGGAAAAAGCTAAAGGATTCGTTAAAAAAGCCGGTACCTTTATCTTCGCTGGTTCTGTTGTCATTTGGTTACTCAATTATACTGGCCCGGGTGGGTTCAATGTCGATGTAGATGATAGCTTTTTACATTCAATTGGTAGCTTCTTTGCCATTTTAGTCGCCCCATCAGGCTTCGGTACATGGCAAGCAGGCGCAACTTTAATACCTGGTTTCCTTGCTAAAGAAGTCATCGTAAGTTCAATGGCCATTATCTATGCATCTGATGAATCCGGATTAGTTAATATTATTCAACACCAGTTTACGCCTTTATCAGCGTATGCATTTATGATTTTCATTCTATTGTATATTCCGTGCTTATCCACGGTCGCAACGATTCGTAAAGAAACCTATTCTATAAAATGGACCGTCTTCGCAGTCGCCTATCCACTGATTACTGCCTACGTTTTGACACTGGTATTCTATCAAATCGGTCATCTATTTATGTAAGGAAGTGATTTTATGACATTAATCATCAACATCTTCATTATTGTGGCTATTTTCAGTTACACGATTTATGCGCTCACTAGGTTCTTGAAAAAATCAAAAGCCGGTAAGTGTACGTCTTGTGGTATAAAAGAAGGTCGTCACACCAGTGAAAAAGTGAACTTTAAATGACTTTCGGCATAACAATTAAATAGAAATTTAAAAAGAGGTACAGCAGATAGCCATATGTCTACCGTACCTTTTTTATTTATATAAATTATTAAAATAACTCAACTTTTCAATATAATAATACCCATTAAACTTGGTGTTTTATATTTTTTACGGAATATTTTTAATTTATATTTAAAACATTTAATTGATAACTATTATCAATTAACGTAAACTATATTTATACAATTAGAAAGAAGGGAATCAATTGAAAAATGCAATTAAAGTTATTGCCATACTAATTTCTACACTCCTCTTAGCTGCAGCATGTTCAAATAGTGAAGACAAACAAAGCAAAAATGCTGTTAAATCATATAAATTAGATTCAGGTCTTATTAATTGGTGATATATCATACACATTCGTTTTTTTAGGTATAAAGTCAATAAAAAATTAAAACACATGCATAATATTGCATGTGTTTTTGTTACGCTTATAAAGGTTATATAAAATCTTTCACTTAAATAGTTAAGTATATATTTCTACTATCCCATTCCCTTTATATTAAATATTTATATTTCACAATTTCGATTTTGCATTCCTACGCACTATGATGTTACAATTCAATTAACGAAGGTTATATGCATATAAGCACCAATTCCCTCACTATTTGCGGTAGTGAGGGGATTTTTTGATGCCGCTTAACGTCGCCTTCTATTTATTGCGTTTACTACTAAGCCAATAAGTAAAATACGCAACTGCACAGCCACTAATGACTGGTGCAATGATGTGAACGAAGATCATAAGCATATTAAACACCTCCTTCCGCCGAAAATATCGCCCGCCGGAAGTTAAGGCGACTCTATTATTATACCACCTGCTAATGTATCAGCGTACCTACTTAAACTACGTTGAAGCATATTAAAGAATGCCTCATTTCCAACACTTTTACTACCAAAAACTATAAACTTAAAATTGATTAACTCCCTACTTTTACCATCCCGAAATAATAAAAAGAAGCTAAACAACGTTGTGTTGTCTAACTTCTTAATTAATATATAATCTATAGCTCAAAAGATATTATCTAAGACACCCCGCCGTCTTATCTATCTTTATTTCTTAACAAAAGCGATTATGGCATCTCTTAAAAATTGAGCACCACCTTCTACATATTTATCATAATATCTAGAAAATCGTTCATCAGCCACGTACATTTCAGCTAAACCTGCATGTGCTTCTTTAGTATAATCAGACCATGTATACATTAACCATGCTTTATGCTTCGCAGCTAACATTTGCGCAACTTCAGATGATGGATCGCCGGTTTGATATGCTTTGGGTAATAACTCAATAATTTCATTCTCTAATTTACGCCATTCATTATATTCCGCTTCAGTCATATCTTTAAATTTTGCATTACTTTCATCTACAGACTTATCACCGTATTTTACTCTGATTTCAGTACCATATTCATGTTCGTTTTCTTGAATTGCTTGTACTTTCAATCCTTCAAATTTTTCTTTATCTTGCATATTAATTTCTCCTCTCGTATACGCAATGGTTTTTTCAACGGTTTCTATAATTTTGTCGAGGTGTGCACGCTTTTGTTTTAAATTTTGAAAATGATTTTCTAAAGCAGTTACTTGATCAAATCCAGGTTGTTGAACGATGTTCTTTATTTCTTCAATACTTACATCCAACTCTCGATAGAATATAATTTGTTGAAGCATGTCTACTTGTTCTTTGCCATATATCCGGTATCCTGGTGAATTGATTCTATCTGGTTTAAGCAATCCAATTTGATCATAATAGCGCAATGTGCGAGGACTTACACCTGATAGTTTAGCTAATTGACTTACGGTATATTCCATAATTCACCTCCTGACAAATAACACGTTACACCCTTACGTTACGTCAACCTCAAGGAGAAATTTCTAATTTTTAAAAATCGAACTATCATCCACATGTTTTATATCATACTTATGGCTTAAATAGATATATACTAATTAATACAACTGCGATAAAAATACCCACGACTAATACGAAACTATATATCGAAGTAATTAAATTTCTTAAATTAGATGAATGTACTTCATTTGGTTCCTTTCCATTCATAAAAGCTACGATACGATCATAGGTTTGTATTTGATATGATTTCTTAAAACGCTCTACCTTAAATGATGCAATAATACCAGTACCTAATAATAATATTTCTAGTATTAAACCAAATGCTCCCCAGTAATACATCGCAGGTCCAATTAATATTCCTGCTATCAACATCGGCCATATCATTAAATGCGAGGATAGATTAAATCTGCTTTCTTTCAACTTACGCTCCATAATCTCCACGTCTCCTTTGACTAAGTCATCTAAAGAAACATCAAACAATGAACTTAGCATCAATAAATTATGAATATCTGGATAGCTTTTATCATTCTCCCAATTAGAAATTGTTTGTCGTGAAACATATAATTTTTCAGCTAAACTTTCTTGAGATAAATGATCGCGTTGCCGATAATATTTAATTTGATGTCCTAAATTCATTGTTCTGCTCCTTTAAGTAGAGATTATGATGATTTTCAATATAAGACTATCAAAGTTCGTTGACATCTGCATCATTTTGCCATGCTTAAATATTTTTACATACTGTTGTCACAGGGAATAAAGACTACCTTTTAGACATACCAAAGGATAGGAAACTTGTTATATTAGCAAGCCCCTATCCTTTAATATAATATTATGTTGTTTGTTGTTGCTTATAAGGTATTTGATAATCCAATTCAAATTTAGCACCTGCTGTGATTTTTTTGTATTGATAACTGAAATAAGCTACCCATAAAATCGTTAGCACAAAGGCTATGATATAACTTAAATTGAGGTCTAAACCCAATCCAATTTTCTGACTTAAAATATAAGTAAAAATATTCCATGTCATAAACACAGCTGGAATTGCTGCCACCCAGAAATTCTTTTTCGCAATCAATAGATACATCGCACCTACCCATAGTGCAACAACCGCTGTTGTTTGATTTGCCCAAGAGAAATATCTCCATAGAATCGTGAAATCAACTTGTGTAAGACCAAAGCTAATAACGAACAATGGTACTGCTACAATAATACGTTTAACAATATTTCGCTGACCATAGTTTAAATAATCTGCAATAATCATTCTAGCGCTTCTGAAAGACGTATCCCCGCTAGTGATTGGTAAAATGATAACACCTAACACGGCGATTGTACCGAATACAGAGCCCAGTAATAGATGTGATGCCTGGCTCACTACTAATGCAGCTTCACCACGTGCTAAGACATCATTCAAACCATTATAGCCATTAAATAAACTCATACCTGCTGCAGCCCAAATCATTGCTATGATACCTTCCGCAATCATCATACCGTAAAAGATGAATCTACCATTGTGTTCTTTATTTGTTGTTCTAGAAATAATCGGTGTCTGTGTCGCATGAAATCCAGACAATGCACCACAAGTTATTGTAAAGAATAGTAATGGAAATACTGGCGCCCCATCAGGATGCATATTACTAAAATTTAGTTCTGGAATAGGTGCTCCTGTTTGAATAAGACGGAAACCTATACCTACCGCACTCACTAATAATAATGCGCCAAACACTGGATAAATTCTACCAATGATCTTATCTATAGGTAAAATTGTAGATAATATATAATACACAAATATAACAAAAATAATAATACCCAGTGCAATGCGTCCATCCATTAAATTATGTAATAGAAGTGCCGGACTAGTCACAAATACAGTTCCTGTTAAGAGTAATAATAAAATAGAAAATATATTAACAAAGTGCTTCATCACTTGACCTAAAAATTTCCCTGCAAGTTCTGGTAAGTGCGCCCCTTTATTTCTAATTGAAATCATACCGGTCAGATAATCATGTACTGCCCCTGCAAAGATACAGCCTACAACAATCCAAATAAATGCTATGGGTCCATAAAGTGCTCCCATAATAGGTCCAAATATAGGTCCAACACCTGCGATATTTAACAATTGTATAAGCGAGTTAGATCGCGTTTTCATTGGTAAATAATCAACATCATCTCTTTGATCATACGCTGGTGTGGGTCGCTCTTTATTTGGTCCAAACATTTTGTCTATGTATTTTCCATAAGTGAAATAACCCACCACCAATAAAATAATAGCTACAATAAAAGTAATCATGTTACCATTCCCCCTTAGATAACTTGAAAGCGTTTTCTTAATTTAATCATAAATGGTAAAATTTCACAATATTACATTTGTTTTTTATTCTAATTTTATAAATATGTATTTTTTATTTTATTAAACCTTAATTAATACCTAATCATATATATTAGTACAAAAAATAGAGGCTTACCTCGTCTTATCATAGGTAAACCTCTATCACTATTAATGTTTAAATAATTTTATTTTAATTTCATAATAATCATCGTAATCTTTGGCTTGATGCTCATATTTAATACCGCTTTTTTCGATAGAATCTAAACTTTTACCAACCGCTTCACGCGCATCAGTTAAATCTTTTTCAAATTCAAATCTTTGTGCTTTTACTTTTTCAGGGCCTATCTTTTGTTTCACGCGTGCTTCTGTTTGTTTTACATTTAATTTTTGACTTATAACCGTTTCAACTAATATTTCTTGATCTTCTTCTGATAAACTGAGCATCGCGCGCGCATGGCGTTCCGTAATTTTACTTTCACGTAAACGTTCCAATACTTTAGGCGCCAATTTTAATAAACGAAGTTTATTAGCAATAAAGCTCTGACTTTTACCGACACTTTTAGCTAATTCGCTCTGTGTGGTATCCCCGATTTCTAGTAACTTTTTATAAGCTTCGGCTTCTTCAACAACAGATAAATTTTCACGTTGAATATTTTCAATGAGTGCGACTACAGCAGTTTCCTCATCATCTAAATATCTAATAATTACATCAGCGTGCGTTTTACTTAGGCTCTGTAAAGCTCTAAATCTACGTTCACCTGCTATAATCTCAAACATATCCTCTTCAATTGGACGTACGACAATCGGTTGTAACAAACCATGTTCTTCTATAGATTCTGCGAGTTCTTTAATCTTATTTGGCTCAAATACTTGTCTTGGTTGATAACGGTTTGGCACAATACGTTCCGTATGAATAGATTCAACGCTATTATTATAATCCTCTTCAATATAACCAACGATGTCATCTTTGTTCTTTAAACCAAATAATTTAGAAAAAGGTTTTTTCATTTACTATGCGCTCCCTCTAAATTAATTGTATTGAATTTTACTATTTTTCAAGTAACGGTGATTTATTTGGTGTTCCTGGTTTTCTAGGATATTTCTTAGGTGTTTGACTACGTTTGTCTATGATAATCATTTGTCTTTCACCTGCATCTTCAGGTAGTTCATATGAAATTGTATCAAGTACTTTACCACCTAATACGCCAATACCGAAACGTGCTTCTTCCAATTCTTCTTCACCTTTAGACGATTTCAGTGCTATGAAGTGACCACCTTTTTTAACTAATGGCAAGCATAGCTCACTTAATACAGAAAGTCTAGCAACTGCACGTGCTGTAACGATATCGTAAGACGCCCTGTAGTCTCCCTTACCATAAGTTTCGGCACGATCATGTACAAAACTCACATTGTCTAACTCTAAAGCTTCCGCTAATTGATTTAAAAAGTGAATGCGTTTATTCAGTGAATCTACAATTGTAACTTTCAAATTCGGAAAAATGATTTTCAAAGGAATGCTAGGAAAACCAGCACCAGCACCCACGTCACATATCGTTAATTCTTTAGTTAAATTCGTATAAAAACTTGTCGCAATTGAATCATAAAAATGCTTCAAATATACTTCATGTTCTTCAGTAATACTTGTTAAATTCATTTTTTCATTCCATTCAACAAGCATTTGATAATACGTTTGAAACTGTTGTTGTTGTTTATCTGAAAGTTCTATTCCATGTGTACTCAGTTGCTGTGTTAACCATGCTACACTCATCTTAGTTATTCACCCTTTGGATTTTACCTTGTTCAAGATATACAAGTAAAATTGAAATATCGGCTGGATTGACACCAGATATACGTGAAGCTTGTGCAATATTGAGCGGCTTAACTTCTGCTAATTTCTCACGTGCTTCAGTCGCTAAACTATCTACCTTACTATAATCTAGATCTTCTGGAATTTTCTTCTCTTCCATACGTTTAACTTTTTCAACTTGTTGTAAAGATTTATTGATATAACCTTCATATTTAGTTTGAATTTCAACTTGTTCTTCAACGTCTGAAGGCAATTGATGTGATTCATCTAAAATTTCTAGAATTAAATCGTATGTCATTTCAGGACGACGTAATAATTCTAAAGCAAGGATACCGTCTTTCAAACGAGACCCGCCTTGAGCCTCAATAATCTCTTGCACACGGTCGTTTGGTTTGACGCGAATGCCATTTAGACGTTCTTGTTCTGCTTTAATCATAGCGCGTTTTTCATTAAAACGTGCATAGCGTTCCTCTGAAATCATACCTAATTCATAACCTAAGTCTGTTAGACGTAAATCAGCGTTGTCATGTCTTAATAATAGACGGTATTCAGCACGAGAAGTTAATAAACGATAAGGTTCGTTTGTACCTTTGGTAATTAAATCATCAATTAATACACCAATATAGGCATCTGAACGACTTAAGATAACTTCATCTTTACCTTGAACACGTGCTGCTGCATTGATACCAGCCATGATACCTTGTCCAGCCGCTTCTTCATAACCTGATGTCCCATTAATTTGGCCAGCAGTGTATAAGTTTTTGATTTTTTTAGTTTCAAGTGTTGGCCATAATTGTGTTGGAACTAACGCATCATACTCGATGGCATAGCCTGCACGCATCATATCTGCTTTTTCTAAACCAGGAATCGTTTCTAACATTTGACGTTGCACATGTTCAGGTAAACTTGTTGATAGACCTTGGACATAAACTTCGTTTGTATTTCTACCTTCTGGTTCTAAGAATAGTTGATGGCGTGGTTTGTCATTGAATCTTACAAATTTATCTTCAATGGATGGGCAATATCTTGGACCAGTACCTTTGATCATACCTGAATACATAGCTGATAAATGTAAGTTATCATCAATCACTTGGTGTGTATCACCATTTGTATAAGTTAACCAACATGGCAATTGATCTAAAATATATTCTGTTGTTTCAAAGCTGAAGGCTCTTCCAACATCATCACCAGGTTGGATTTCCGTTTTAGAATAATCAATCGTTTTGGCATTTACACGTGGTGGTGTACCTGTTTTAAATCTAACGACTTCAAAACCTAATCCTCTTAAGTTATCAGCTAGAGAGATTGAAGGTAATTGATGGTTTGGACCACTTGAATACTTCATGTTACCTAAAATGATTTCACCGCGTAAAAATGTACCTGTTGTAATAATAACTGCCTCTGACCAGTATTCTGTACCGATATTTGTTCTTACACCTTTAATGACATCATCTTCAATAATGAGGTCATCTACCATACCTTGCATGATATCAAGGTTTGCTTCATCTTCAATTACTTTTTTCATTTCTTGTTGATACAAGACTTTATCTGCTTGAGCACGTAACGCTCTTACTGCTGGACCTTTACCAGTATTTAACATACGCATTTGAATGTGCGTTTTATCAATGGTTTTCGCCATTTGACCACCTAATGCATCGATTTCACGTACGACAATACCTTTTGCTGGACCACCCACTGATGGGTTACACGGCATAAAAGCAATATTATCTAGGTTAATCGTCAACATTAACGTTTTGGCACCACGACGTGCTGAAGCTAATCCAGCTTCAATACCAGCATGTCCGGCTCCTATTACTATCACATCATATTCTTGAGCCATTATTATTTCCTCCTTATTATTTTCCTAAACAGAATTGACTAAATAACTGGTCAATTAATTCATCACTTGCAGATTCACCGATAATCTCACCTAAAATTTCCCATGTTCTTGTTAAGTCGATTTGTACCATATCCATCGGTACACCTGATTCTGCTGCATCTATTGCATCTTGAATGGTATTTCTTGCTTGTTTCAATAATGAAATATGTCTTGAATTAGAAACATAAGTCATATCTTGGTTTTGAACATCGCCACCAAAGAATAAATCTCTAATTTGAATTTCTAATTGATCAATGCCTTCTTGTTTGAGCATCGATGTCTGAATCAATGGCATATCGCCAATCATATCTTTGACTTCATCAAGATCTAAATGCTTGTCTAAATCCATCTTATTAACAATAACAATCGCATCTTCATTCTTAATCACTTCATACAGCTTACGATCTTCATCTGTTAATCTTTCATTATAATTAAGTACAAATAGTATTAAATCCGCTTCGCCTAACGCTTTTCTTGATCGCTCTACACCAATACGTTCGACGATATCTTCTGTTTCACGTATACCTGCTGTATCGACAAGTCTTAATGGTACACCACGGACATTGACATATTCTTCTAAAGTATCTCTTGTAGTACCAGGCACTTCAGTCACAATGGCTTTATTATCTTGAATGAGGTTATTGAGCATCGATGATTTACCGACATTAGGCTTACCAACGATAACCGTAGAAAGCCCTTCTCTCATAATCTTCCCTTGTGTACCTGTATCGAGTAATTTATTAATTTCTGTTTTAATTTCATTTGATTTCCCTAATAATACCTCTGTAGTCGCATCTTCGACATCATCATATTCTGGGTAATCTATGTTCACTTCGACTTGAGCAAGGATTTCGAGAATGGATTGTCGCTGTCGTTTTATCATATCACTTAAACGACCTTCTATTTGATTCATTGCAACTTTAGACGCACGATCGGTTTTAGAACGAATAAAATCCATCACCGCTTCTGCTTGAGATAAATCTATTCTGCCATTTAAGAAAGCACGTTTTGTATATTCACCTGGATCAGCCATACGGGCCCCATAGGTCATCGTCAATTCTAGTATTCTATTAATTGTTAAAATACCACCATGACAGTTAATTTCGACAATATCTTCACGTGTGAACGTCTTTGGTGCACGTAGTACGGAAACCATAACTTCTTCCACCACTTCGTTCGATTCAGGATCAATAATATGACCATAGTTAATTGTGTGAGACGTTACATCTTCAAGTCTTTCTTTACCTTTATAAAGTTTATCTGCAATATCTACAGCATCTACACCTGATAAACGTACAATACCAATTGCACCTTCACCCATTGGTGTGGATATACTCGTTATCGTATCTAAATCCATCATCCATCTCGCCTCCTTTTCGACTTCATTTTTATCATTATAATATTGTAAATAGTTTCCTATTAAAAAGCGAGTATCTTGTTTACCATTTCGTAAAAGTTAGTCTTCGGTTTGTCTGAGGTAAGACTTACGGTTGTCTAACATCTTTCTTCCCCTTCCCTACTTAAACACGCTTATTAAATACCTTTGCTATTTTGAGTACATGTTCCAAACTCGCTTGTATTTGTAATGTGTCCATATCTTTTGCTGGTTGCCTCGCTATCACAATAATATCCATTGGTAAGATATCTTCTTTATGGATTTTAAAATTTTCGCGAATGGCACGTTTAATTCTATTTCTTACGACTGCATTACCTAACTTTTTAGAAACACTAATACCTAAGCGAAAATGATTCAACGCTTTATTAGGTTGCGTATATATTACAAATTGTCTATTTGCAACCGATTTCCCTTTCTTATAAATAAACTGGAAATCACTATTTTTTTTTATTCGGTAAGCTTTCTCCACCAAGCATCACTCACTTATCATATCTTTTCAATACATATACCAACGAACCTTATGTTTCGTTCTATTCATTCGTTATCATAAATTAATAGTAGAAATCTACGTAATTTTTAGCAATTTTACTTCACTAAAACCAAAAAAAAGACCACTGATGAGTCAGTGATCTTATGCTGATAATACTTTACGGCCTTTACGACGACGACGCGCCAACACTTTACGACCATTTTTTGTGCTCATGCGTTTTCTGAAACCATGAACTTTACTATGTTTACGTTTATTTGGTTGATAAGTACGTTTTACCATGCAAAAACACCTCCATCTTTATTCGGTTCTATACTATTATAATAGATAAATTAATATACGCTTCTGCTTCAAGTCTTGATTTAACTGTTATTAATTTCTAGTCATAATTCAAGCAACTACTACAATATAACAAAATCTATTTTATAAAGCAAGTCTCAATTTAAGTGACTGATTTAAAATATATGAGTTACATCATA